>CATOTG010000001.1 GCA_951813015.1 uncultured Thermoanaerobaculia bacterium
ACGTCGATGCCGAAGGTCATGTTGACCGGACCCTGAAGGGCGATCTCCTTCTCGACCCGGAAGTCGATCGTCCGGATGTCGTTCAGGCGATACTGGTCGTAGTCCTGGTCCGGCACCACATTGAAGCTCGTACGGACGTTCCGGGATCCAAAGGGAATCGTCTGCGAATTGCTCCAGTAGGCGAGAGGATAGCCTTCGCGTCCGATCAGGTTCGCCGACACGTTGAAGCCCCAGGGCCGATCCGGCGCCACCTGGTACATGCCGTTCAGGCTGTACGTCCAGGAGGACTGCAGGAAGCGCTCGCCCTTGCCGGAGCCGCTCGAGCGCGTCAGGAAGAGGTCGCCGTCCTTGCAGCCGGCCCGACCGACGCCAGGTCCGGCGTGGTCGTAGTAGGAGCTTGGAACGCTGCACTCGCCCTTCCCGTACTGGTAGAAGGCCGCGGGCCATCCAGCGGTTCGCCAGCCTCTTCGTGAAGCTGAGCGAGTAGCCGAGATAGTCGCGGCCGCGGTCGCCGTTGGTGAGCCAGTCGCCACCCGTGTCCACGAGATCCCGGTTCGGGACGCCGTAGTAGGGAATGCTGACCTCGCGGCCGATCCGGGGCAACTCGGTCTCGTAGGTCCCGACCTGCTCGAAATCACCCCTGTTGGTAATCCGCGTACTGCCGTCGGGCATCCGGAACAACGTGAAAGCGTCCAGCAGATCGCTGACCTCGCGCGAAGTCACCGTGAAGGCAACGACGAACTCAGGCCGGAACGCATGCTCCACCGTGGCCAGGATCTCGCGTGTGACCGGCCCGTGGAGGTCCGAATCCGTCCTGTCGACGACCGCGATTGGATCATCCGCGTCAAAACCGTTCACGTAGTCGAGTTCGCCGGTGACCGAGTCGAAGTAGGCATACGAGGTGCCGAACGGCGAGTTCCTCGTCACCCAGCCCGACGCCATCTGATCGTGGAACTCGGAGAAGCTGGCGCGGACCAGCGTTTCGCGCTGCTCGCCGAGGGCGTAGGTGATGCCCAGACGGGGCGCGACGCTTCCCCAACTGAAGCCAGCGTCCGAGCCCTGGAACTTCGTCTCCGGGAACAGGTCGCGGTAGGCCGCGATCGGATGCTGCGGCCGATCGTACGGCTCGTTGTGCCCGCTCTGGTCGTCGTACCGAAGGCCGAACTGGACGGTGGCCCGTCCGAAGGTCATCGTGTCCTGAGCCCAGAGCGCGGTGTACTCGGAGATGGCGACGCCCGTGTGATCGCGGACCGCGACCGACTGGCCCCAGTCGCCGTGGAACACGTCGTTCGGCCCCCACTGGAACACGGAGTTCTGGGTGAACTCGCGGAAGCGCCCGCCGATTCTCAACTCGTGGTTCGTCGAGGCGCCGGTCGAGAAGAAGTAGGACGTGTCGACCTGGTAGGAATCAAACGGGCGGGAACTGCTGCCCGAGAGGTAGTTGTCCTGCCAGACGCCGTCCTCCCGGCGCGGGTCGAGCGCGTCCGGGTGCAGTCCGTTCTCGTCCGAGCGGGTCCCCCTGGCGCGCAGGGCGAATCCGAAGTCGCCATGCGAGTAGGTGCCGGTCAGGAAGAAGTTCGCCGAGAACACGTGCGTGTACTCCCCCCGGTACTGGGCCGAAGGGCCGCGCTGGTTCCAGGTCGTCGCCGGCGGCCGGACCGTACCCGCGCCGCGTCCGAACTTCAGCTTGTCGCCGTTGTTGAACGAGCCGACGATCGAGCCCGCGGGGGTGATCTGGCCATTCGCCTTGATCGCGGTGTTCTCCAGGATCGTGTCGTCGGCAATACCGGTCGCCGCGTTCTGCTGGATGTCGTTCTGACCCCAGCTTCCCCAGAAGAACAGGCGGTCCTGAATCGCAGCGCCGCCGGCCTCGAAGCCGATGTCTTCGATCTTCCGGACCTGGGCGCCGGCGAGTTCCGTCTGGAAGTTCTCGGTATGAAGCTCGTCCTGGATGTCCGGCTGCGACTGCTTGAGAGCGCCGCCGAAGTAGCCATTGCGCTGCGTGTTGTAGAAGCGGGCCGAACCGCGGAAACTCGTTGCTGCCGCGCCTTCGTCACCAGGTTCACCTGCACGCCGGCGCTGTTCTTCGTGACGTCCGTGCCGCCCGTCGTGAACGACATTTCGGCGAACTGGTCGAAGTCGTAGTAGGTCGGAGAGGCTCCGGTGGCGGCCATGTCTGTGATCGAGGTGCCGTCCATCTGGAAGTCGTTCTGGGCGCCGCTGACTCCGGGTGCCCGGAACGTGGCCATGCTGGCCCGATTCCGAACCTCCGACATTCACCCGGTCCACGAGCACGCCCGGAGTCTGCGCAAGCAGGGACCACGGGTCGCGGGCGGTCGGGATCTTCTCCAGCTCGATCTGGCTGACGTTGGTGCCCGCCGACAGCTTGCGCTCATCAAGCAGCGGACTCTCCGAGGTAACGGTGATCGTCTCCTCGAGTGCTGCGGTCAGCACGAGAGGCACGCTGGTGTTCCTGCCGACGGAAACGACGACATCGGGAACTCGAGCCCGCCGAAGCCCTCGAGCTCGGCAGCCACCGTGTAGGCGCCGGGGTCAAGGGCCAGGAAGCGCCAGTTGCCGCCGCCGTCGGTGAACTGCTCGCGCGGAGCGCCGAGGCCGCTGACCGTGACCTTGACGCCGGGCAGCGGAGCGCCCGAGTCGTCCGTCACCGTGCCAAAGAGATTGCCCGTCGGCGACGCTTGGCCAAGGGCAAGGCCGGCGACGAACAGGCAAAGGATGACGCTGAACGTCGATACAAGGCGTCTATTCATGCGTTCAATACTCCCTCCGAAGTGTGTTTTCGCGGTGGGCAACCGAACCTCTGCGATCCGGCGACTACCCCCCGCAGTTTCAGCCGAGCCTGGTCGGCTCACCAACTGCGCTGCCAAACCCCGCAAGGCGTGTGCCAAAGCGGCCGGTGGCCCACCACGCCCTGCCGCGGCAAAATTCTCCGCCACTGCTGGATTTGGCGACGGACTCCTGAGTCCGCCGCGCCAGATTGGCGCGGCATGACGATTCGGCCCATCCAAAAAAATGCTCCATATCCATGGTCTTGAAGGCGGCCCGTCGCGCGACTCACATCGCTCCACGCTGTTCCTGTCGTTCCGGACACGTGATTGAACTGCGCCTTTCGGCTTCAGTGTGCGACACGCGCCCGGACAGCGCCGATTTCCGGCATGGTGCGACTGACGAGCCACCCACCGTGTGACTGACGAGCCAGCAACCAGGACCAGACAGTGACGGAAACGCTGTGCGGGCCACAAACTTGTCTATTGAAGGCATCGTACAGTAGGAGGCACGATCTGTCCACCGCCGCTGTTCGACCGCCGGGCAGGCATCCAACCGATCCCCGATGAAACACCCGATCCGGACTCCGCTCTCACGAACCGCGGCGCTGCGCGGCGCCGGCATCCTTCCCGCGCTTGCCCTCACGCTGGCCGCCTGTACCGGCTACGTCCCGTTCGACGGTTCGCAGGCGCTGGCGCCCGAGTTCGAGCGGCGGCTGGGCCCCGCCTGGCAGCGGGAGATCGTCGTGCCGTTCGCCGTCGACGACGAGCTGCGGTCGGCGGTCGAGGACCGCGTCAGTCCGGCGGGCAGCGAAACGCGCCGGCGCGACGCGGTGCTCGACTTCATCTTCGGCTGGGTCGATCTCGAGTACGCCCTGACGCCAACGCATACCGCGGCGCAGACGTTCGCTTCGGCGCGAGGCAACTGTCTCTCCTTCGTCAACCTGTTCGTGGCGGTCGGACGCGAGCGGCGGCTGAACCCGTTCTTCGTCGAAGTCGAGGACTATCAGCGCTGGAACTACCAGGACGGCGTCGTGGTCAGCCGCGGGCACATCGTCGCCGGAATGTACGTCGACGGCGAGCTGGCGACCTACGATTTTCTGCCCTATCGGCCCAAGTCCTACCGCGACTTCCGTCCCATCACCGACCTCGCGGCCACCGGCCACTACTACAACAACCTGGGCGCCGAGGCGCTGATGAACGGCGACCTCGATGCCGCGGAGCGGTGGCTCGAGATCGCCGTCCGGCTGACCCCCGACTTCGACAAGGCGATCAACAACTACGGCATCGTGCTGCTCCGGCGCAACCGGCGCGGCGACGCGGTGCGCGCCTACGAGAAGGGCCTGGAACTCCACCCGGCCAACGTGCCCCTGCTGACCAACCTGGTTCGCGCCTACCAGCTCCAGGGGCGAAACGACAGGGCCGGCGAGCTTCTGGATGTTCTCGAGGGCCTGAACCGCGCGAGCCCCTTCTTCTACGTCTACCGGGGCGACGCCGCACTTGCCGCCGGCGATTCGGCAACCGCGCTCGACTACATGCGTCGGGCTCTGCGCACGGACCCGGACATCCCCGAGGTCCACGTCGGGCTGGCGCGGGTCTACCTCGCAACCGGCAAGGTCCGCGAAGCGAAGCACCACATCGGACGCGCGCTGCGGCTGGACGCCACGCACGCCGAGGCGCGGAAGTACGCCGCTCTCATCGAACGAGGTCCGCCGTAGCGCCGCCAACTGGTAGGCTCTCATCAAATCATGCTCCGCTTCGGGCCAATCGCTCTGGCAAGCCTGCTCCTCGGGACGCTGCCGGCACTCGCCCAGGCGCCCGACGACCTCCGGCAGTTCGAGGATCGGGCCTTCGTGTTCGAAGTGCAGGTCCCGGTCAACGTGACCAGCCGCGACGGCACGCCCGTCCGCGGTCTGCAAGCGGGGGATTTCGAGATCCTCGACGAGGGCGAGGTCCAGGAAATCACGGGTTTCCGCGTCGTCGACCTGGATCTGATCGCGCCCGACGACCGTGTGATCGAGGCCGACCACGGCATCCCACCGGCGGCGCGGCGCCACTTCCTGTTCCTGTTCGACCTCTCGTTCTCGGCGCCCACTTCGGTCGCCAAGGCCCGGGCCGCCGCCCAGGACTTCGTGCTGGAACGGATGCACCCCACGGACCTGGCCGCGGTCGCGGTGCAGACGGTGGAGTCCGGGCCGCAACTGCTGATCACGTTCACGCCGGACCGGGCGCAGCTCGCGCGGGCCATCGCCACGCTGGGCAATCCGCGCCTGCTGAACCTGGCGACCAGGGACCCGCTCGGATTCATGATCGACGCGCCCGGCGCGAATCCATCCGGCTCGCTCGACGTCGGCGGCGTCAATGAGGATCTCCGCGCGATGGAGCGCGACATCGACTCCTACCTGCGAGTGATCGGCAACGAGATGGCAAAGTACGAGAAGAGTTACGCCCGCGGGCAGATTTCGAGCTGGACTGACGCTCTCCAGGGAATGGCGCGCATCCTGTCCAGCGTCGAAGGCCGGAAGCACGTCGTTCTCTTCTCCGAGGGGTTCGACGGCCGGCTGCTGTTCGGCCGCCAACCCGACTTCTTCGACCAGGAGATGCACCGCGAACAGGAGGCCATCGACGCCGGACAGTACGGCCGCGTTGACACGGACGACCGCTACGGCAACACACAGCTTCTGGGACAGATGAACCGGATGCTGAGCGAGTTCCAGCGAGCGAACGCCGTGGTCCACACGGTGGACATCTCGGGCCTGCGGGCCGACCTGCCGGAGGAACACCGCACGCGCATCGTGAACCGGGACGCCCTGCACTACCTTGCCAACGAGACCGGCGGGGAACTCCACGAAGACGCGAACGACTTCGGCGCCGAACTCGAAGAGGTGCTCGAGTCCTCGACCGTGACCTACCTGCTGAGCTTCGAGCCCAGCGAACCCGGGGAAGCGGGCGAACATCATCGGATCAGGGTGCGGGCGCGGACAGACAAGGGGGCCCGGATCTCCCACCGCATGGGCTACTACACGCCCCGGCCGTTCGGCGACCTGCACCCCCTCGAGAAGCAACTGCTCGCTTCGGACCTGATCGCCGCCGCCCAGGAGAGGGACGAACTCAGAATCGACGTGCTGGCCACGGCCTTCCGGGCGGGCAACGGAGCGGCCTACGTTCCGGTCATCGTGGAGGTCGGCGGCCGCGGACTGGTCGAGAACCACGATCAACCCGTGCTGCCCATCGAGATCTACGCGTACGTCACCGACGAGAAGACGGAGATGCGCGACTTCTTCAGCCGGGTCGTCACCCTCAACCTGGCTGGCCGGGAAGACGAGTTCGCCAACACCGGACTCAAGTACTACGGCCACCTGGACCTGGAGCCCGGCGCCTATCTCGTCCGTGTTCTGGTCCGCAACAGCGTCACCGGCAACACCGGCGTCGAGACCGTCGAGCTGCAGGTTCCGGCATTTGCAACCGGCGAGCCGACCCTGCTGCCTCCCTTCTTCGAGCAGGAACCCGGAAGCTGGTTCCTCGTCCGCGAACAGCCCGCCGACCGGTACGCGAAGACCACCGTGTACCCCTTCACCGTGAACGGCCAACCGTACGTTCCGTCCGCGGCGCCCCACGTGCAAGGCGGCCGCAACGCCGGCGGGGTGGAGATCTGCCTGGTCGGCTACAACCTGGCGCAGGGGGAGCTTGATCTTCAGGCCTCGGTGACTGAGCCGAACGGCACGCCGGTCGAGGGCGGCGAGCTCAGCCTTCGCGAACGGACCGTGACCGGAATCCCGGGGCTCGACAAACTGGTCGCGACCTTCGACGCCACCGATCTGCCGGCGGGCGACTACACTCTGAGGGTCGCCGTGACCGACCCCGCGACCCGGGCCCGGTCCGCGAGCTCGATTCCTCTGAAGGTGCTGAAGTGACGCCCGGAGGACGGCATCGAGGCGCCCCCCCACGAACCACCTCAGGTCACTCAGGACCAAGGAAGCCCCAAAATGAACGAACGCAGGCTCATCGATAGAGATAGTTCATCCTCCAATCCGGCACGCGCCGCCTGCCTGCTCTGCACGGCCGCTCTCCTGCTCTCTGCCGCCGCGGCCGACGCCCAGCGGAACCGACGCCAGCGGCCGGCACAGTTCAGCGACACGACCACGGTAACCGTCGTCGAGGTTCCCGTGCAGGTGAGCAGCCGCGGCAACCCGCTGCGCAATCTCACCCGGGACGACTTTGAACTCCTCGATGGCCGCAAGCCGGTCGAGATCACGGGCTTCGACATGGTCGACCTCTCGACAGTCGAGGGCAGGGTCACCGACGAACCGGTGCCGGTAGCCGCGCGGCGGCACTTCCTCATTCTGTTCGATCTCCTGTTCACCAGCCCCGACTCGGTCGGCCGCGCCCAGGAAGCGGCGGCCGACCTCGTTCTCCGGGAGTTGCACCCCACCGACCTGGCCGCCGTGGCGCTCTACGACACCCGGCCCCGGCTGGTGCTCGGTTTCACCTCCGACCGGAGCCAGCTTCGCCAGGCGATCACGACCCTGGGGAAGATCGAGACCGGCGAGGCGGTCCGCGATCCCCTGGGGCTGGTGATCGCGGACCTGGGCGGCGAACTGCCTTCCGGCGACGGTCTCGGCGAAACCGCCAACCGCGCCGGCCTGGATACCGAGGCCATGCTCTCCCAGTCTCGCGCCGAACTGGCGAACCTGCAGGCAACCGCCGACCGGAACCGCGCCGCCAGCGACATCGCCGCCCTGACGTCCGGCATGAGCGAACTTGCCGCCTGGATGGGAAGCGTTCAAGGCCGCAAGCACGTCGTCTTCCTCTCGGAGGGTTTCGACAGCTCGATCGTCGTCGGCAACCGCGGCCTCACTTCCGAGGAGCAGGAACGGATGCTGGAACTGCAGCAGGACGCCAGCGAGGGGCGGTCGTGGGGGGTGGACAACCAGGAGATCTACGGCAGCACCCAGGCCCAGAGTTCGATGAACAAGATGCTGACCGCCTTCCGCGGAGCGGACTGCGCGATCCAGACCGTGGATGTTAGCGGCAAAGTCCTGACCGAGGGCCAGAGCAACCGCGACTCGCTGCTCATGATGGCCCACGACAGCGGCGGCGAACTGTTCGCCAACTTCACCGACCTCGGCGAGGCGATGTCCGAGATGCTGGAGCGCACGAGCGTGACCTACCTGCTCGCCTTCCAGCCCACGGATCTGAAGTACGACGGCAAGTTCCGCAAGCTGCGGGTCCGGCTCAGGAACGCGCCCCGGGGAACCGAGATCGTCCACCGCCCCGGCTACTACCCGCCCAAGCCGTACGCCGAGACGAATTCGTTCGAACGGTCGCTGACATCCGCCCAGCAGGTGATGGGGGGCGTCGAGACCGGCGAAATCGACACGACCGTCCTCGCCGCCGCCTTCCCCGCCGCCAATGGCAAGGCCTACGCGCCGGTGCTGATCGAGGCCAACGGCGAAGAACTGATCGGCGGCCTCCAACGGGGCGCCGTGCCGCTTCAGCTCTACGCCTACGCGCTCGACGAGCACGGCATCGTGCGCGACTTCTTCGTCCGCGCCATGGGGCTCGATCTGGCGCAGGCCGGCGCCGCACTGCGGCATAGCGGGCTCAAGTACTGGGGGCACTTCGACCTGGACCCGGGCAGCTACTCCGTACGGGTTCTGATCCGCAACGACGCCACCGGTCACCGCGCGCTGACCACGACGGTTCTCGAAGTGCCCGGCGCCGCAGCGACACTTCAGCCGCCGCTGTTCCCCGAACAACCCGGCAAGTGGGTCCTGCTTCGCGAGGAGGAGTCGGAACAGCGCGCGGACGTCGCCTACCCGTTCCTGCGCAGCGGCGAGCCCTTCATCCCCGCCGCGCGGCCCGAGATCACTGCCGGCGGCGAAACGCCAGTCAGCCTGGTGGGCACGGGTCTCGGGGCCGGCCCCGTATCGATTCGCACCCAGGTGTTCCGGTCGGACGGCGAGCACGTGGCCGACGGCGGCGAGATCGTCCTCGCGCCCGGGGCCCAGGCCGCTTCGGGGTTGTCGCAACTCTCCGGCGTGTTCGCGGCCGGCAAGCAGCTCCCGGCCGGCGACTACATCCTCTCCGTCGTTGTGACCGACCGGGAGAACCGCGAGCACGCATCGTCGACGACGATTCGGGTGTTGTAGGAGCCGCCGCGGCGGGGGAGCGACCGCATTCCGTCCGCCGGGCCGCCTGAACCGGACCGGCGACCTGTGCCCCGCTGCCCGACGGTGCGCCGCTTCGTCTACCGGATGTGAATGCCGCCGCGCAGGAAGGACCGACGACCGCCGAACTCGTCTCGGAAGCCGACGCCGATGTCGTGGTAGCCAGCTTCCAGCGTGACCTCCAGGCCATAGCGCCAGAAGCCTCCCTCGGTCTCCCCGAGCCGGTCCGCCGGCACTGCGATCGTCAGCTCGGTGAGATGCGGCTCGGTCGCGTGGTCGCGCTCGTCCTTTGCCGCCAGCCAGAGCTGGACGCGGCCGTGGTGAGTGCCGTCCCGCGGAATCAGCGTGAGTTCCTTCCACGCGACCTCGATCACCACCGGCACGTCGTAGTTGCCGTCCGGGCGCCGCTTCGCGGCCAGGCTGTCGACCCGCACGCCGAGCGGATTCTCCTGCATGTTCAGGTTGAGCGCCGACAGGGTGCCTTCCTTCATCCGTGACTCGACCGTCTTGTCCCGGTAGCCCTTGCGGTAGCGGACGGAAGCGCCGCGGGGCCTTTCCTTCCAGCGCACATCGATCGAGTGATAGCGCCCCGAAGCGACGGACGTCGCCGGCATGTAGCCGAGGGAGTAGTAGTTGCGGAAGTCGTCCGCGATCTTGAGCAGATCGGGCATCACGCGGTTCGCGTTGATCACCGCGCGTCCGCCCGTCTCTTCGGCCATCAGTTGAAGCGGCGCCTGGAGGTTCGTCAACCGGATCTGGTCGATCAGCGTCGCCTGGCCGGGCGCCCCCGCAATCTGGCTGTCCACCGTGCTCTGGGACAGGACCGTCAGCCCGCGGGCATCGATCGTGTAGAAGCTCGTGCGGTTCGCGTTGGCGCCGGCCGCAAGCTGCTGGAAGCGTCGGGACATGTCGTACTCCGACATCTCGATCAGAGACACCGACCGTTCGTAGAGCTGCTCGACGAAGTAGAAGACGTCCTCGCCGGCAATCATCGGCATGCCGTCGGTCACGTAGATCACCGCCTTGCGGCCCGGCGCGGCCGAGAGGTTCTCCACCACCCGCGTCAGGCCGTCGATGGCGAGATTCGTGTCGTTGCGGACCGAGCCGGCATAGGCCATCAACGCGGTGCGGGCGTAACTGGCCCCGGCCCCCATCGTGTGCCCCGCCCGCTCGGCGGCCGCGAGCCCGGGGCGGCCCTCCGTCGACATCTCGTTGTTCACGTCGTTCACGTTGTTGATCAGATCGCGACGCTCATTGTTCCGGTGGAGCCGCTGAGCGGAGACCTTCTCCAGCTCGAGCAGCGCCCGGTTCAACTCTTCCCGTGCGTTCGTGAACGGCATCCGCAGGTTCAGGGCCGGGTCGAAACTGGCCAGCATGACCTTGTCTTCGGGCCGCAACTGCTCCCGGATGAATGCCCGAAGCTCGCGCAGAACGCGGTTGCGGTTGAACGGCGTCAGGTTGAAATTGTCGATATAGACCGCGACGTGCAGCGCCTGCTCCGGCGCGACTTCCCGCGGCGCCCGGCGAAGCCGGTCCGCCTCCGCCGGATCTTCCGGCAACGGCGGCAGGAGCGGCTGGGCCTCGACCTCGCCGCCGCGGCGGACGAACAGTTCGTCGTCCCTGAGTTCCACCGCGTAGAAGTTGCTGATCGGAACCCGTCGACCGTCGACCTGCAGCTCGAAATCGTCGGGACCCAGGCCCAGGACCGGTTTGCCATCCGCGCCGGTGACGTACACGTCGATGTTCACGACCTCGACGTTCACGACCTCCGTGAAGCCCGGACCCGAGGGTGCGGGCCTGGACTCGGGCTGAGCCGCCGCGGGCGGCCCGCCCCAGGCCCAGGCGGCAATACCTGCCGCCGCGAAGGCCAACCAGGCGCCGTTCCGGCGACAAGAAGCGGTGGTCTTCGCGAACAACACGGCGAGAGACTAACAGCCCGCGGCGAAGGTCCGTGTCGCGCCGGGAGCGGTCAGGCACCGGTCCGGCAAGGCGCGACTCACCCGGCGCGCCTACCGCGAGCCGCCGAGCCGCCGCAGTTCCTCAGCCTCGGGCCACCGCCGCAGCGCCTCGGCCAGCACGCCGTCTGCCGAGCGCGGATCGTTCATCGCCCGCAGCGCCCGTACCGCCTCGGCGTAGGCGGCGGGATTCGGATTCACGGTGACCATCTCCTGGAGGGTCAAACCCACCTCGCCGCCCCGCCCCGTCAGGGCCTGAAGAAAGGCCAGCGAAGAGTACGCTCCCAGCAGCTCCGGCCGCAGCGCGATCGCCTCCCGGTAGGCGCTCTCCGACTCGACCTCGCGGCCCAGCGCCGCCAGCGCGGCGCCGCGATAGAGGTACAGGTGTCCGAGGATCTCCCGGTCGGCACGGTTGCCGAACTCGGCCAACACATCGTCGCTCAGCGCGAGGGCCTCCTCGAACCGATCCTGTTCGTTGAACCAGGCCGTCTTCGTGATCAGCGGCAGGACCTGGAAACCTCGCTCGGCAATCGCCCGGTCCAGGTACGCCTTCGCCTCCTCCTGGCCGCCTTCCAGCAGCGCCGCCTGGGCCAGCACGTCGTTCGCCATCGGCGAGCGATCGACCACCGCCAGCGCGTGCTCGCGCGCCTCCTCGATCCTGCCCTTGAGCAGCAATAGCTCCGCCACCTTGAGTCCGGCGGCTGAAGCGTCGCCCCCGGACTCTTCGAACGCCTTGCGGTAGGCCTGAAGCGCCTGTCCGGGCCGCCCGCGCCGCTCCAGCACGTCGCCCAACTGCTGCCAGGCCAGGACGAGCTGCGGCTCGGCGGCGAGCACCGCCCGCAGCGCCTCTTCGGCCTCAGCCAGGTCGCCGCCATGGATCAGCCGCGCGGCCCGGCCCAGGTCGGCGACGACGCCAATCCGGCTCTTCGGGTCGGCCAGCGTCTCGCCGCCCGACCGCGCGCCGCCGGACAGGTAGCCGAGCGACGCCAGCCGCCGCCGGGTTTCGGGATCGTCTTCGGCCGGCGAAGTCAGCGTGCGGTCGACCTCCTGGAGGGCCGCCCGCAGCCGTCGCGCGGCCTCCCGCTCCTCCTGGATCACGTTGGTCCGCTCGCCCGGATCCCCGGTCAGACGGTAGAGCTCCGGATCGGGCGACTCGATGAAGTGCAGGTCGCCTTCAACGATCGAGGCGAGATCGCTCCAGCCGAAGTGGATCCGGGGATAGACGCTCTCCGACACGATCCGGCGATGCCGGCCATCTGACGGCCCCGGCGCCAGCCCGAGCAGATCGAGCCCCGCCAGTCCATCGGGAGACGGCAGCCCCGCGATCGAGTAGACGGTCGGCGCGACATCGAGCAGCTGGGCGCCGACCGCAACCCGCTCGCCTCCGCGCACAGCTCCCGGCAGCTTGACGATCAGGGGTACCTGGATCACTTCGCGATAGACGAAGATCAGGTGATCCATCTCGCCATGATCCATCAGACCCTCCCCGTGGTCGGAGAGCAGAATGACGACAGCATCGTCGTAGACGCCAAGATCCTCCAGGCGGCCGATCAGATCGGCAACGACGGCGTCCGCGGCGGCAACCTCCCCGTCGTAGACGTTGTCGTAGCGATCGGCGAACGGCGCCGGCGGCTCGTACGGCGCGTGGGGCTCGTACAGATGGAGGAACAGGAAGAACGGCGAATCCGCCACGCTTCCGAGCCAGTCCGCCGCGGCGGCCAGAGTCTCCGTCCCCGGGCGCTGAAGGCGCCCCAATTGCCGCCCGGTTTCGAAGGCGACCCCGTCGTCGTAGACATCGAAGCCCCGGGCGACCCCGGTCCCGGCCCGCAGGACGTAGGACGAAACGAATCCTCCGGTCGCGTAGCCGGCTCGCCCGAGCTCGGCCGCCAGAGTCGGGATTTCTTCGTCCAGCCGGTAGCCGGCGTTGTCGCGCACGCCGTGCTCCGGCGGCAGCAGGCCGGTGAACACGCTGACATGGGAAGGCAGAGTCACGTTGACGTGGGAGTAGGCGCGCTCGAACAGGACGCCCTCGGCGGCGAGCCGGTCGATGGCGGGCGTTTCCACGCCGTCGTAGCCGTAGGCCGGCAGCCGGTCCGACCGCAAGGTGTCGACGCAGATCAGGACGATCGGCGGCCGGGCCGCCTCGGCGGCTGTCTCCGGCCCGCCGGGCGGCGACGGATCGCAGGCCAGAACCGGCAGTGCCGCGACGGCCGCCAACCGCGACGCCAGCGCGCAAAGAGGAGTCACTTCAGCTCGAGGATCAGCTCGACCGTCTGCGGCAGACCGGAAACGTCTCCAACCGGCGTCCACACCTCGACCGTCTCGCCGTCCTCTTCGATCTCGGACACCTCGACCCAGCGTGCCTCCCGCAGGCGGACCAGCACCTCGAGGCCGCCGTCCGGGGGCGGCGGACGGCCGGTCTCCGAGGTCCAGAAGTTGTAGAGCTCGACCACTCCGGATTCGCCTGCTTCGATCACCTGCAGGAAGAGCTGCTTCTCGTACACGGGCAGGGAATGGCCGTTCACTTCGACATCGAAGCCGAAGCCGTAGATGGCGCGGTCGCCTGCGTTCTCGATCGTGGCCGTCAGCTTGCACAGCGTCTCGGGGCCGGGCGCGGCCGGATTCACCTCGATGCCGGTCAGCACGACATCCCGCTGATCCTCGGCGACGGCAGCGGTGACAAGGACCAGCAGGGCGACGGACCATGCCCTGACGATCGCTGACCGCGCTGACCGGCGCCGTGATCTGTTTCTTCCATCGGAATCTCCGGTCCGGGGGGCCGCGTTTTGCATCGCATGCATACTATCGGCGGGAACCCTCCGACCATGGCCCTTCACTCCCTGTTCCGCCTCGCCGCCGCGCTCGGCTGTCTGGCGCTCATCGGCTCGACCATCCTTCCGGCTCAGTCCAAGGACCCGGAAGGTCCTCCGGCAGTCGCGCCCGGCTACACGCCACCGGACTCCGGCGGCGCCGCGGCCGGCGTCTACGACCGTCTGCGGCGGTTGATGTCCGAGAAGCCGAAAGCACGTCGCCGCGCCCTGAAGGCCCTCGGCAGGGCTGACGCAGCAACCCTCGTCCCCCTGGTGGACGCGTATTTCTTCATGCCCAACGAGGCCAGGGAGGACGCCCGGCAACTTCTGGAGAACCTGTCGGGCGAACAACTCGGCGACCGCTGGCGGGACTGGTTCCTGCACGTTGGCGGCCGAGACGATCTGGCGCCGCCGGCCGGCTACGTCGCCTGGAAAGGAGAAGTCTTCTCCCGCATCGATCCGGTGTATCGGCGCATCCTGGCGCCCGGAACCGAGGTCCGCCTTCGCCTCAGGGAGGTCCAGTGGGGCGGCGTTGCTCTGGACGGAATCCCCGCCATCGACGAGCCCGACTCCGTTGACGCCGATACCGCCCGATTCATGCGCGACACGGACACCGTCTTCGGCGTCCGTGTGGGCGGCGAACACCGCGCCTATCCGGTCAAGGTGCTCAGTTGGCACGAACTCCTGAACGACACGGTTGGCGGCCAGCCGATCACGCTCTCGTTCTGCACCCTGTGCGGCTCGGGCATCCTGTACTCCGCGGTCGACGAGAACGGGGGCCGGCTGATGTTCGGCACCTCCGGACTGCTCTACCGCTCGAACAAGCTGATGTTCGACCGCGCCACGCTCAGCCTGTGGACCAACCTGACCGGCGAAGCCGTCGCAGGGACACACGCCGCCCGCGGTTCACGGCTCACCATGCTGCCGATGACGCTGACCCGCTGGGGCGCATGGCGGCAACGACATCCGGACACGACCGTCATGGTCCCCGATCCGGCAGCCGCGCAGCGAACGGGCTACCGCTACGTGGAAGGCGCCGCGGACCAGGCCCGCGCCGGAATCCGGTTTCCCGTGTGGCGGCAAAGTGACGCCCTGGAGCGGAACGTCCGCATCTACGCGCTGAGGATCAACGGCGAAGCGAAGGCCTACCCGGTCGACAAGCTCCGCGCAGAGCGGCTGGTGCACGACACGCTGGGCAAGGTTCCCATCGTGCTGGTGGCCGACGGAGGCAGCGGCGCCATCCGCGCCTACGAGCGCGGGCAACACAGATTCGAGACGCCCGCATCGACACCGATTCGGCAACTCCGCGCCGAGGACGGATCGACGTGGTGGCTCGGCGAGGATGGCCTAACGCCCGATGCAGGCGGCAGCCTGCTGCCGCGAGTCCCCGGCCACGTCGCCTTCTGGTTCGGCTGGTACGCGTTCCACCCGGAGACGACGGTCTACTGACCGGCGTCGCCGGCGCCGACCACCCGGCGGTCATCCAGGTGCTCCGGGCGAGCCCGTGCCGGGCCCGCCCGGGTTGAACCGCGCCCGGCAGACCATCTGAAGCCGAACCTGCTGGAGGTGCTGCGCCGGTTGCAGAGTGCGGCCGTTGAACCGCGCCGGACGGATTACCGGCAGGCGAACGCCTTGATGTTGCTCGCCGCCGCCGCGGTCTGGTTCAGAGAATTCCGGTGCGTCCAGACAGCCTCGGCCGGGTCCGGCGACTCGACCGTCAGGTTGTACGCGAGGGTCGTCACCGGCGCGACGAACACCCACCGGTATCCATTCACGCCGCAGCCGTCCAGCACCTTGATCAGGACTTCGGCGTTGTCCCGGTCGAAGAAGTACAGGATGGCGGATTGGTCGGACTGAAGACCGTAGTCCTTCACCTCCTCCACCACCGTCTCCCCGTCTCTGACGTGCTCCACGCACATGTTCACCGTGTAGCCGCCGCGAAGAGTCGCCACGGGTTGCGGCTCGCAGTCCGCTTCTCCGCCAGCGCTGACCGGTTGCGCCACAGGGACCGCGAACCCGGCCGGCGCCGGGCCCGGCTTCGCCGCCGCCGTGGCCGACGAAGGCGGGAAGCCACCATCGACGAGCTCGACCCCGGGCATGCCGCCGACATCGGCCCGGGACGCCGAGGACGACTCGCAGGGGAACGCCTGAATGTTGCTCTGCGTCGTCGCCGTCTGACCGCCCCTCGGATTGCGATGCGCCCAACGCTTCCCGGTGGCCGTCTCATCGACGTACAGGTTGAACGCCAGGGTCGTCACCGGCGCCGCGAACACCCACCGGTGGCCGTTCACGGCACAGGCGTCAAGCACCTTGACCAGCACTTCTGCATTGTCCCGGTCGAAGAAGTACAACAGTCCCGACTCGCGCGACTCGAGCCCGTAGTCCTCGGCATCCTTGGTCAGCATCGGGCCGGTTCCGCCCTCCTGATACTCGATGCACATGCTCACGGTAAACCCGTGTTCGAAGGTGATCCGGGGGACCTGGGGAACGCAGTCGGTGAAGTCCGCCTCCTGCAGGACGATCGTCGTCACGGCACTGTTCCGGCCGCCGCTGCGATTGAAGGCCCGGACGCGGAAGTCGTAGCGGCCGCCGCTGCGCAGACCGCCGACATCGGCCGACTCCGTGTTCGCCGGGACCCTCGCAACCGTCGCCCAGCCGCTTCCCTGGAACCGCGCGTGGACCTGAAAGCCGTCCTCGTTGTCGGAACGGTCGGTCCACGTGACCTTGACGCTCGTGCTGCCGGTCGGAATGACGCTGACATCCGTCGGCGCGAGCGGACGGTCGCCCGGCGGCTGCGGCGGCGGCGGTGGCGGCTCCCCGGGATCAGGCAGATGGTCGCTGAACCGCACGCCGACGCGGATCGTCTGCTGCAAGGCGCGCTCGTTCTCCCGCTGACCCGCGACGCCGAGTTCGTAGCCTCGCGGCCGCACACGCACCGTCGAGAAGTAAGGCTCCTGCCGGCCTTCGTTGTAGCTCATCACGCTCTTGACGTTCGGCTGCGGCGTGAAGTTGTGGTGGCCGTAAGCGTAGGGATACACGGCCTCCTCGGGCTCGATGATCGTGTTGTCCGGGTCGTGGTTCGCTCCCAGATTGTGCCCGATTTCATGCGCGAACGTCTCGACATGGCTCGCATGCTCCCCGTCGCGTACCAGCCTCGCGGCGTCCACGCAGCCGCCCGCCACGGTGGTCACGCCGTAGCCAGCGGACCAGAAGTTCGCCGCGGTGTCTCCACGCGTCATCAGCCACGCCTGGCCGCAGAAGCCGGGGCTCTCGTTGAAGAACAGATGAACCAGGTCAGCACCGTGCTCGGCCCGCAGTTCGCGAACTTCCTGATCCCGGCTGACCGCCCCCAACGGACTCTCGACCTCGCCGAGCGACGCGGGCGCCTCCCGATGATGCACCATCCGGGCGGTCGCGGAGATCTGACTGTTCCGCAACACCAGATTCAGGTAGTCGATCGCATGCTGCATCGCCCCGCCCGGCGGGCCCCAGCCCGCCTGGTCCAGTCGCGCCGCCGCACTCGCCGTATAGAGCATCAGGATGTCGAGCCGATCGTGATTCGAGGGGCTGGCCACGCTCTCGGGAAGCTCGGGCCGTTGTGCCGCCACGGCGGGGCCGACCGGATCCCGCTCCGGAACGACTCCCCCGCCGCAGGCCTGCGCCGAGGTCTCGCGTCCTTCGGTCAGCAGTCCGGCGCGGCCGTCGCCGGGCCGAAGCCAGTAGGCGCCGCCTTCCGGCAGGCCGAGGCGGCCCAGGAGGTAGCCGTCCTGCAGGGTCAGGACGACGCTGTCGTAGCCAAGTTCGGGATAGCCCCCCACCCACATCGCGTTGCCGTCGCCGCGGTCTTCGAAGACGCGCATCTCCACAGTCAGCACACGTCCGTCCGGCGCCTCGAACTCGAGACGCTGCGGCGCCGAACGGACCAGGTCGTGGTCGACCTCGACCGACCAGCCGTCCAGGGTCCGGTCATCGCCCCGCGGTACGACGTTCAGGAGCCGTTGCCCGAAGGCCCCTGTCTCCCCGACGACCAGCAGCAGAAGCAGGCCGAAGGGCAGCAAGCGCCACTGCGAACTGACGGGCGGTATGGGTCTGGCTATTGCCTTGCCGAACTCTCGGCCTGCGGCACACAGGAAAGTAGTCATCGTGAATCAGTAGACCTCCGCTATTTCGGCAGAGCGTTGATGTCGATGCCGCCGCACAGGCTGCCCGCCTCGTTGCGGTAGGACTTCGACTCCCCGGTTACCGTATCGGTCAATGTGACCGTGTATTCGACATCGGACAGCCCGCCATACAGGAACCAGTACTTCCCGTTCTGGCCGCGGCCGTCCAGCAGTTTCGTCGCCAACTCCACATTCGTCGGACTGAAGAACCAGAAGAACCCGGTCTCGTTCGTCCCCACCGAACCCAGCACCCTGCCTGGCTTGCGCTGCATGTCCCCTGGATCAAGGAGCTCCACCTGCACGGAGAACCGACCGTCCTGCAGGCAGAGACGGCTCTCGCCCGCTTCGCAGCTTCCCCTGGCCTCCGGGCTCGGGGCGGCGCCCGGCAAGGCAATGGAGGTCAGGGACAGAGGCGTCAGATCGAAGCCCGGATCAGGGACCCCGCCGCCCACGGCTGAAGCGGACGACCCGGCGGCCCCGGCCGGGACGAAAGCCATCGTGTCCGACTGCCCGCAGTTCTCCGTGGGGGGATTGTGGTACGTCCGGCGGCCGCCGCCCCTGGTGTCGCGTACGGTGACCCAGTACTCCACGTTGGAGAGCGCGCCGAAGAACACCCAGTAGTGGCCGTTGATCCCTCGACCGTCCAGGGTCTTCACGACGAGTTCGATGTTCGAGCTGTTGAAGAACCAGAACATCCCCGATTCGTCCGATACCCCGATCGGCGCCGACGTCGCCTTGCCGAAGTCGCCCTCCTGGAGATGGTTCTTCCAGTGCGCCCGGACCTCGAAACGCCCTCCCGCCAGACAGAGAAACTGCTCGCCGGCGCGGCAGGCGCCGGACTCGGCGCCCGTGGTCGCGCTGACTTCCCCTGACCAGGCGGAGACCTTGCCGCCGCTCCGGGTCCGCAGCCGGAACGTGTAGGGCGCCTCGGCCTCGAGATTTCCCACGCCGGCCCGGCCCGCCATGGCATCGACCGTCATCACCTGGGCCCAGCCCGCCTTCCAGGTCCGCGCCTCGATCTCCACCGTCCCCTTCGTGACGCCCGCCCAGGTCAACTCGATGGAATCGGTACCGCGTGCCGCCGCGGTGACGTCGTCCGGCACGCTGATCTCTCCCGGGCCGGGGTCCGGATCGGGGCCGTCACCGCCGGCGCGCAGCGTGACGGTCACCGGGTCGCTGTCGGCGCCGCCCAGGTTGTGGTACGCGCGCACCCGGAACGTGTACCGGCCTTCGCGCCTCAGGTCAGCAACCTCGATGGACTCGCTGTCAGCCGTCGCCGTCGCAACGATCCTCCACATGTCCCCGCCCGTTCTGGCATGGATCCGGAATCCGAGCTCGTCGTCCGACCGGTCCCCCCATTCCAGTCGAGCGCTGGACGCGCTCGTCGCCTCGACCGTCAGGTCTTCAGGCGCCACCGGCACCCAACTCGGGAATTCGTCGAACCCCGCCGGATCCGGCATCCTGTCGCTGTACCGGACCGCAAGAGGAACGGTCTCGTAGAGCGCACGCTCGTTCTCCCGCTCGCCCTCCCTGCCGATCGTCCACCCGTTCGGCTGGATGCGCGTCGAGGAAAAGAACGGCGCCCACTGGCGCGGCGCGTAGCTCCGGTAGCTCATGATCGTCTCGACCGTGGGCGCCGTGTCGATGTCCCAGTGCCCGAACGCCCACGGCCTCACCGCGACATCCCGGCTGGTCCCGGCGTTGGCGGGATCGTGATTCGCGCCCAGGTTGTGGCCGACCTCGTGGGCGAACACCTGACCGAAGTAGGGGTGGGTGCCCTCCCGGGCCGGAAAGCTGCAGGTAGCGGCGGTGACGCCATATGCGTTCACCCAGTCGTTCCGCTCGCCGGCGCGGGTGAGCAGATAGGCGATGCCGCAGTATCCGAGATTCTGCGACGATTCGCCGACGAACAGATGGACCATGTCGGCCTGATGCACGGCCCGCAGCTCGGCGGCCTCGCGGAGGGCGGAGAACCGGCCGAGAACCGACCACGGGCCGTCCAGCGCAGCCGGCGCCTCGGCCACGTGAACCAGATGGGCGGCTGCCGGCATCGAGTTGTTCCGCAGCACCAGGTTCAGGAAATCCATCGAGGCCTGTATCGAGGCCCGCGGAGTGCCGTAGCCGAAGCTCTCCCAGGCCTCCGCCGCCTGGACGGTGTACAGGACCACGATGTCGATCCGATCGTGATTCGATTCGCTTCGCACGACCGTCGGCGGATCAACCGTGGGCGGACCGACTCGCTGTACTCCAACGGCGGCGGAGGGCGGCAGGTCGGGCACGACGCCGCCCGGGCAGAGATCCACCCCTCCGGCGGGCCGACCGCCCACCGGCTGAGTCAGACTGCCCAGGCCGTCGAGACCGGAGCGAATCCAGTACGCGGCCCGGCCCGGCTCACCGTACATGCCCTGGAGGTACCCGTCCTGGACAGTCAACACGACGCTGTCGTAGCCGGCGCCCGGAAAGCGGCCAGACCACATCACGTTGCCGTCACCGCGGTCCTCGAACACGCTCCGCTCGGCCGCCAGGACCCGGCCCCCCGGCGTCTCCAACTCGAGGCGCCGCGGCCCGGAGCGCACCAGACCCCGATCCACGGCAATCGTGTGTCCCGCCGCTCGGGCCGACGCACTCCGATTGTCGTCCCCGGCCTCCAGGCTCACGAACCGCTGCGCCTGTGCCGCTGTCGCTCCGAGCAGGAACAGCGAACACGCCAATGAACTGCACCAGCCGAATGCGGCCCCGCGGAGCCTCACATCACGAACGGCTCTACCCCTCAAGACACCCCTCCCATCCTGTGCAATGGCGCGAAGTGAGCCGAACCCCACGATACCACTCTCCTGAGGCCGAACGGCCCTCGAGTCGCGGAAGGCCCCATCACCGCCCGGGCAGCCCCGACTCCTCCCCGGAAGCCCGCACCTGCTCGCCCCGGTCGGGGAGCCAAGGTCAATTCGGACGCTTCGACTCCTCCCCGGGAACCCGCGGCGGCCCAACGGCTCGCCGCAGTTCCTGGAAGCCCCGGCCACTCCGCACGGCATTCCAGTCCCCGACGACGAGCAGAGCGACACCGCCCGGATCCAGGAAACGCCGCGCTGCACGGCGGACATCCGTCCCGGTCACCCCACGCAGGCGCTGCCGGTAGTCGGCCCAGTACTCATGAGGCCGGCCCAGCAGATCATCCTCGGCACGGCGGCCGGCGACCGACTCGGCACGGTCGAAGAGCAGCGGAAGCCTGGCCAGCACGGACCGCTTCGCCGTTTCGAGTTCGGCGGCCGGCGCCGGATCGCTCTGCAGGCGGCGCAGTTCCTGCAGCACGGCGCCCGCCGCCTCGGCGGCCGATTCGGGGGCGGTCTCGAGGAAGACGCGGAACTCCCCCGGGTGGCCAGGGCGTGCGTGGTCTGATCGTTCCCCTCGTGTTGCGCGGAACTCCCCCACGGGGTGACTGCGCCCGGTATCCGCCGCGGGCGCGACGACGTCCAGATCGAAATGGCTGAGCACGCGATAGGTCAGGCCTTCTTCAAGCTGCAGTCGCGCACGCAGGCGGGACACCGCTCCCGGGCCGTCGAGAATCTCGGCCAGCAACATCAGGGCCCAGCGATCAGGGTCGTCCCAGGAAGCGAACACCGGCCCCCGGTGGCCGAGCGCGACCGCGGCCTGTGCGCCGGGCCGGTCGATCGTCCACCAGCCCGGCGAAGCGGCAGCAACCCGTGGAGACCCTTCCGCTCCAGTCGGTCTCGCGTCTCCAGCCGGCCCTCCGGTTCCAGTCGACCCTTCGGCTGCGGTGGGCCCTCGGTCTCCTGTAGACCCTCCACCCACGGTCGGCGTCGCGTCCTGAACGGACTCCGCGGGGGCCGCCAGCGGTCGATCGTGCCCATCGCCACCGCGCGGCCGGCGACGGGCAGCAGCGGTTTGGCCACCTGACCCGTGAGCGGCCGTGGAGTCCGTCGCCTCCCCGCCCGCCGCCGATGGCCGCGGCGCCCAACCGCCGAACAGTTCATCCAGGCGCGCCACCAGCGATTCGGGGTCGACGTCGCCCGAGGCGGCGATCACCGCTCCCCGTGAACTCCAGTGCCGCCGGTGGAACCCGGCCAGAGCCTCGCTCTCGAACGCCGCGACCGAGGCCTCGGTCAAACGGCGGCTGCGCGGGGAACCCGGCCCGTGAACCAGACGCAGCCACTCCCGTTCGAGAACCGCCCGCGGGTCGTCGGCCGCCGCCAGCAGGCTGACGCGGAGGTTCTCCTTCGCCTGCTCCAGCCGCGCTTCGTCGAACCGCGGCTGGAACAGGATCGCCGCGAGGAGTTCCAGACCCCGGTCGACCGCCCCGGAACCCGAGTCGAGCACCAGCACGGTACGCCCCCAGGAGCTGCTCGCCTCGATCCGGGCGCCCAGGGCGTCGATCTCGTCGTCGAGCTCATCGGGGCCGAGCTCGCCGGCGCCGCCGCGCCGCGCCATCGCCGCCGTCATCGAGGCCAACCCGTCTTCGCCCGGCCCCTCGTCCCGGTCTCCGACCGGAAACGCCAGCACGACGTCCACGAGCGGCAGGCTGCGGTCGGGCACGACATGGACCGGCAGCCCGTTCCCGAGTTCGAAGCGCAACCCCGGCGGCGGCTCGAAAACGGACGGCGCAAACCGCAGGTCCTCCGGCCGTTCCGGAATCACCTGCGCCGGAACCGGCGCGGCGAACGGCGGCGCCATCGCCGCGAGAACCGCAAACGCAAGCAGCCGGCTCACCGTTCAGCGCCCCACCGCCCGGGTCGCGGCCGGCAGCGTGCCGGTCCCCTGGCCGAGGTGCTGCGGGCCGGCTCACCGTTCAGCGCCCCCAAGCCCGGGTCACGGCCGGCAGCGTGCCGGTCCCCTGGCCGAGGTGCAGCGGGCCGGCTCACCGTTCAGCGCCCCCAAGCCCGGGTCGCGGTCTCTCGGCCCAGACCTTTCCGACTCCCGCCGCAGCCGATCCCGACTCGGCATCGGCTGCGTTCGACGTCCCGTTCGCCGCCTTCAAGCGCATGATCGGCCAACGTGAAGGGGCGGCGACGGTGGGGCCCTGACGGCGCGGGTTCATCGCCGCCGTGTCCACCGAAGAGTCGCGGTTCAGGGAGAGGACGGCCCGCTCGGCCGACACGAGGTAGCGGTCGATCACGCGCTCCAGGTCAGCGGCGGAGACGGTCGCCGCGGCATCCAGCCATTCCGTCAACTGGCGCCAGCCGCCGAGCAGCTCGGCCGCCGCCAGGCGGTGCGCCAGCCCGGCGTCCCGCTCGAGCTGACGCCAGGAGTCCGTCACCAGCTGACGGCGCACGCGCCTGAGCTCCGACTCGCCGACGCCGCCGGCACGCAGGCCTCCGAGCAGCCGGTCCCAGGCAGCGGTCAGTCCCGGGAGATCCGCGTTCTCGCTCGCTTCGATCCGCACCGCGAAGTAGCCGGCGAGATGGCGCGACACGTGCTCCGCCGACGCCGCGAAGGCCACCCGGTCCCCGCTCGCCACCAGCCCGCGGTACAGCCGCCCTGACCGGCTGTTCAGGAGACCGGCCAGCACATCGAGGGCGACGGCATCGCCGGCCGCCGCGAACGGCGCCGTGGGATAGCGGATCTCGACCTGGCGCCGGCAGGCGCAGAGACCGTCCAGGGAGCCGAGCGCAGGCGCGGGCACGGGCGGCGCCGGCGCCTCTTGACGAAGCCCGACCGGGTCACGGAGACGATCGTCTCCCGCCTCGATCCGACCGGCCGTGCCGCGTTTGAGCCTGCCGAAGTACCGCCCCGCCAACTGCCGCGCACGGACCGGGGAAAGGTCCCCGACCAGCACCGCGACCAGCCGGTCGGGCCGGTACACGGCCTCGAAGTGGGCACGTGCATCCGCCGGCAAGAGACGCGCGACGTCGAGCTGTTCGCCGCCGGGCGAGTGGGCGTACGGATGGCCGTCGCCCCAGAATGCGGCGTCGAACGCCTCGAACCAGGTTCCCGCGGGGCTCGAGTCGATCCGCTGGCGCCGCTCCTGCTCGACCACCGCGAGCTCCCGCCGGAAGCCGCGGAACACCGGTTCCAGCAGGCGGTCGGACTCCATCCAGAACCACAGCTCGATCTTCTCCACCGGCACCAGTGCCTGGAACGAGCTCGTGTCGTGGCGGGTGAACGCGTCGATCCCGAGCGCGCCCGCCCGCGTGTAGACGCCGGCGTAGGCGCCCGGCCGCTGAACCGCGTTCAACCGCTGTTCCAGGCGGTTCAGGCCGGACACGGCGCGGCCGCGCTGCGTCGACGGACTGGCCGGCGACCGGAAGGCCCGTCGCCCTTCCCTGGCAGAACCGGACGCCGCCGCGCCCCGCCTGATCGACCGTTCGTACAGCCGCTCCCAGCGTCGGAGCAACGGTTCCTCCTCGGCCCAGTCGCGGGCGCCGATCGTCCGGCTGCCGGCGTACATCAGGTGCTCGACGACATGAGCCAGGCCGCGGCGGCCGGGCGGGTCCGACGCCGAGCCGCCGCGCACCGCCCAGACGGCGGCCACCAGGGGCCGACCGGGACGTTCCACGACCAGAAAGGTCATCCCGTTGTCGAGCGTGAAGCGCGCGGGTTCGAGTTCCGCCGGCAAGGTCTCGGCCACCGCCGGCATGACGACCGACCCCGCGGCGGCAAGCACCAGGGGAACCAGCGCCCTCGCCGGCCTCACCGCCGTTCTCCCAAGCGCCCGAACCCGCAATTCGACCTGAGAGAACACGCTCCGGACAGTGACCGCGCCCGGTCCGGCTGCCACGGATTGTGCACCAGACGGCGAGAAGAGGGAGGCCAGCGGCCTCACCGGTCTCACCGCCGTTCTCCCCAAGCGCCCGAACCCGCAATTCGACCCGAAGAACACGCTCCGGACAGTGACCACGCCCGGTCCGGCTGCCACGGATTGCGCGCCAGACCGCGAGAACAGGGAGATCAGCGGCCGCGCCGGTCTCACCGCCGTCCTCCCAAGCGCCCGAACCCGCAGTTCGACTCGGAGAACGCGCTCCGGACAGTGACCACGCCCGGTCCGGCTGCCGCGGATTGCGCGCCAGACCGCGAGAACAGGGAGGCCAGCGGCCGCGCCGGTCTCACCGCCGCTCCTCGACGACGAGGTAGACGCCAACCGGCGGATCGACGATCCGAATGCGATGGCCGTTGGGCCAACGCACGTCGAGCCGGCGGGCGCCGACGGTGCGCGCCGCCTCGACCTCGCCGAGCGGTGCTTCGTCGCCAGGCGAAGCGACCGCCCACCGCTGCCGGTGACCGCTCGACGACTGGTAGCTGTCGCCCCGCAGGACCCACCGCCGGCCCGGTTGCCTCCCCAACCCGCCCGAGAACGTGAGGACGGCGCCGACGGCCTGGGTGTTCGGCGACCGGCCGCGCAGTTCGACCCCCAGCCAGTCGGCGCCTGCCGCGTCGTTGCGCCCCGTGTCGTCGCGCCCCGTGTCGTTCCTCCAGAGGCGGGCCGGACCGTTGTTGGCTGTCACGAGAAGGTCGCCGTCGCCGTCGTTGTCGTAGTCCGCGACCGCGGCGCCGCGGCTGACCAGAGGATCCCGGTCAGTCCAATCGCAGCGCACTTCGGCAAAGCTCCCCGCCGCGGCGCCGCGAAGGAGCAGGTCGCGCTGCCGGTGGTCCGTGTTGTCGCGCCTCGGCGCAGCGAAGATGTGACCGTTCGCGACGTACACGTCGAGCGCGCCGTCGCGGTCGAAGTCTTCGGCCACGATCCCGAAGCCCAGCAGGTTGAAGGAGGGCTGCCCGAAACCGGTGGCGGCGGACACGTCCTCGAACAGCAGGTCGGCGCCGGCGCCGGCATTGCGATACAGGGTGTTCGTCTCGACGTCGAAGTTGGTGACGATGAGATCGACGTCGCCGTCGGAATCCAAGTCGGCCGCCGCCAACCCCATGCCCGCCTCCGGGCGTCCGTTCCGGTTGACCGCGGTGCCCGAAAGGAGGGACTGATCCTCGAAGGCGCCAGCGCCGCGATTGCGGAACAGGAGGTTCAGGGTCAGGTCGTTGGCCACATAGAGATCGGGCCAGCCGTCCGCGTCCAGGTCGGCGAAGACAACCCCAAGCCCCTTGCCGTCGGCGCCGTCGAGGCCGGCCCCGGCGGTCGCGTCCTCGAAAGCGCCGCCCCCCCGATTCACGTAATAGCGGTCGTGCTGGCCCAGGAACAGCGACGGGTCGCACACCTCCGGCGGAGAACCAGGGCCGTCCCGGCGGCAGTCCAGTCCGTGCGCCGGGTCGTAGTCCAGATACCGGCTGACGTAGAGGTCCAGGTCGCCGTCGCGGTCCGCGTCGGCGAGCGCCATCGAGGAGCCCCAGGGGAACTCCTCCGACTCGCGCTCCCGCAGCGGTTCCGCCGGTGCGAAACGGCCCGCGCCGTCGTTGCGCAGGAGCACGGTCGGGCCGTAGTGCGACACGAGCAGATCGACGTCCCGGTCGCCGTCCACATCGGCAGCGACGACGCCCTGGCCATAGCCGCTCGCAAGACCACCGGCATCGGCAGGCACGAAGCGCACCTCGCCGGCCGCGTTCAAGCCGAGGTTCCGGAACAGCCGGTCAGCCGCCCCGTCGCCGGCGCCGTCCGGGGGGAACGGACCCGACTGGACCAGGTAGAGATCGAGCCAACCGTCGCCGTCGTAGTCGATCCAGGCGACGCCGGCGCCCATCGTCTCCGGCAGATGCAGGCCGCCCGCGGCGCCCGATGCGTGAACGAAGTCCACACCGGACCGGGCCGCCATCTCCGTGAACACGAATCCGCACTCCTCGCCAGCGGCAGCGCCGGCGATACCCGACCAGACGGCCACCTGCCCCAGGAGGGTGAACAGAGCGGCGAAGCACCCGGCGCCGGCGCCCCTTCGCAAACTCATCCGGCGACGGTAGCAGCAGCCCGTAGACTGCGCCGATGGAACTGGTCTGCGGCCCGCACACCCTGGCATTCGGCGAGCGGCCCCTGGTCATGGGGGTGCTCAACGTGACGCCGGACAGTTTCTCGGACGGCGGCACGTTTCACGCTCCGGACGCCGCGATCGAAGGCGCGCTGCGCATGGCTGCCGAAGGGGCCGACCTGATCGACATCGGCGCCGAGAGCACCCGGCCGGGGGCCGAACCGGTTGACGCGAACGAAGAGCTCGCCCGGCTGCTGCCGGTGATCGAAGGCATCGACCGTCTCGGGCTGGGCGTGCCCCTGAGCGTGGACACGGCAAAGCCCGAGGCCGCCGACCGCGCGCTCGCCGCCGGCGCCCACATGATCAACGACATCTCCGGCGCAGGCGAGGCGATGCTCGAGGTCGCGGCCCGCCACGGCGCTCCGGTCATCGCGATGCACATGCAGGGCGAACCGCGCACGATGCAGCGAAAGCCGCGCTACGCCGACGTGGTGTCCGAAATCCACGACTACCTCGCCGAGCGGGTCGCCGCCGGACGCCGCCTCGGAGTCGAGGTGCTGGTCGACCCGGGGATCGGCTTCGGCAAGACGCTCGAGCACAACCTCGACCTGCTGGCGAACCTCGACGAGTTGAAACGGATCGGTGCGCCCGTGGTGCTCGGCGTGTCGCGGAAGTCGTTCCTGGACCGGCTGCTGGGCGGCGTCCCCGTCGAGGAGCGGCTGCACGGAACGCTGGCGGTGAATGCCTGGGCGGCTGCGCTCGGCTTCGCGGACGTGCTTCGCGTACACGACGTCGAGCCGCACCGGCAACTGGCGGAGAGCATCGGCGCTCTCAGGCCGCGCCGCAATCGCCCGCCGGCGCGCCGCCGCGTGTTTGCGCGCGGCATCGTCTGCCGGAGTCGGATCGGAGTGACCTGCGAAGAACGGGCCGAACCGCAGGACCTCCTGGTCGACATCGACCTGACCCTGACGGCCGGCGCCCGCGGGACCCGCGACGACCTGGCCGAGACCGTGGACTACGCGGAGCTCGCCGCCATCGCGCAAACGGTCGCGGCCCGCGGCAAGTACCGACTCGTCGAAACGCTGGCCGAGCGGATTGCGGCGGACGTCGGTCGAAGGACCTCGCAGGCGGCAGGCGGCTCGACGCCGTGGAACCGCATCGAATCGCTGCGGGTCCGGGTCACGAAACCCGGCGCCGCGCGCGAACTCGGCGCCGCGGAAGTCGGCGCCGAAATCGACTGGCGCCCGTGACCCGGACTCGCGCTCGGACCGGGTTGTTCCGGCAGGCGCGCGACCTTCTCCGTGCCGGAGTGGACCGCCGGCCGTGACCCGGACCCGCGCCTTCGTCGCCCTCGGGTCCAACCTCGGCTCGCGACAGACGAATCTGCGCGCCGCGCTCGGCAGCCTGCGGCAGCTCGGGGAGGTGACCGCGGTCTCGGCGTTCCACGCCACCGGAGCCGTACCGGAGAGCGGCGTGGCGGCCGCCGACCCGGACTTTCTGAATGCCGCGGCGGCAATCGAAACCCGCCTTGACGCCGGCGCCCTGCTGAACGGCCTGCTCGAGATCGAAAGCGCCCTCGGCCGGAATCGCACCACAACGCCCGCCGATCGCCTTGCCCCGCGCCGCCGGACCCGGCCGGGGGATGGCCCCAGGACGATCGACCTCGACCTGCTCCTGTTCGGCGGCCTCGTCATTGCCGCGCCCGGCCTGATCGTGCCCCACCCCCGGATGCATCGCCGCCGCTTCGTCCTCGAACCGCTATGCCAGATCGCCCCCGGCGCCTGGCACCCCGGCCTGAGGAAGACGGCGGCCGAGCTGCTGGGCAGTCTCCTCCGATCCTGAGATGATCGTGAACGGGCCCGGCGGTGCGGCGCGGGCTCTCTCGCGAAGGGCGCCGATCGGGTCGCACAGGCCGAAGCCGCCGCTTCCCTTGATCGCGGCGTCGAACCCGGTCGCCGGGTACTCCAGGCCCTGCGGCTGGCGGACCGCCGTCGGGCCGCTCACGACCTCGCGCTCGGGCACGAAGCAGGTCGCGGCGCGCCGTGCGCCGGCCGCTCGATCCCGGGTCCAGCGGCGGAACCGAGCGCTGCCCCGTGGCGAGAGGACCGACGGCAAGCGCGCTCGCCACACACTCCGGCCCTGGCTCACGGAGACCCCGGAATCGTCCTGGGCCGCGGCGGCAGACGGCGCACCGGAACGTTGTACTCTCTGGCCTCCCATGGATTTCACCCTGACCGCACAGCAGCGCGCCCTGTGCGAGGGGATCGCCCGTACCTGCGCCGCCTTCGACGACGACTACTGGCTGGCAGTCGACAACGAGGTCCGGTTCCCGCACGAGTTCCACGGCGCGATGGCCGAGTGCGGCGCGCTCGGGATCGCGATGCCGGAGGAGTACGGCGGTTCGGGCCTGGGCGTCACCGAAGCCGCCCTGGTCATGCACGAGGCGGCCCGCGCAGGCGGCGGGATGAGCGCGGCCTCGGCGATCCACATCAACATCTTCGGGCCGCACCCGATCGTTGTCTTCGGCACGGAGGAGCAGCGCCGCCGTTTCCTGCCCGAACTGATCGACGGCCAAGTCAAGACCTGCTTCGCGGTCACCGAGCCCGATGCCGGCCTCGAGACGACCGCGATCACCACCCGCGCCGAGCCCCTCCCCGACGGCAGCTACGTCGCCCACGGGCGAAAGATCTGGACCACCACCGCCCAGGAGGCCGACCGGGTCATGCTCCTGGCGCGGACGACCCCCAGGGCCGAGACCGGGAAGGCGGGCGGGGGCCTTTCCCTGTTCTACACGACCCTCGATCGGTCGAAGGTGGAGATCCGGCGCATTCCGAAGATGGGCCGGGCCGCGGTGGATTCGAACGAACTGTTCATCGACGGACTCGAGATACCCGCCGAGGACCGCATAGGCGACGAGGGCCGCGGCTTCGAGTACATTCTCCACAGCCTGAACCCGGAGCGGATCCTGATCGGCATCGAGGCGGTCGGCGTCGGCCGCAACGCCCTGGAACGGGCCGCCGACTATGCCCGGAACCGGCGGGTCTTCGGCCGCCCGATCGGCCAGAACCAGTCGATCCAGCACCCCCTGGCGGAGTGCTGGATGGAGCTGGAGGCGGCCTTTCTGATGGCGATGCAGGCAGCATCGCTCTACGACCGCGGGGAACCGTGCGGCCACTACGCGAACGCCGCGAAGTACCTCGGCGCCGAGGCGGGCTTCAAGGCCTGCACGCAGGCGGTGATGACCCATGGCGGCATGGGCTACGCGAAGGAGTTCCACGTCGAGCGGCTCATGCGCGAGGTGATGATCCCGCGGCTGGCACCGGTCAGCCCGCAGCTGATCCTCTGCCACATCGCCGAGAAGGTCCTCGGCCTGCCGAAGAGCTACTAGCAGCCGCCGCTTCGCGCGGCTCTGCGCCCGCCGACCATTGAGACCTGCTCAAGCTGCCGCCTGAGCCGCAAGGACACCGGCCTTCACCGGCAATCAGACCTCCGACTCAGCCCCAACGAGCGTCCGGGCTGCTTTCGAAGCCGGTCAACCCCACACACTCCCCGTGCCGTTCCGCCTCCTCCCGGCAACACGTCACCACCGGACGCCCTTACACGATTCTGAGAGCCTCACGGCTGAAGACGTCTCAGGCCAACAGCCCAAACCACTCCTGCCGGCGGGCCGGACCAAAGGGGGCCGGCGCCCTTGGAACCCCCAAGAGAGGTAAAGAGGCAAAGACTCACGGCGTGAGTGTCCGGGCAACGCGGAAGCCGATGCCGTTGATCTGGACTCCGGTCGCGGACGCGCCGCGGTTCGCGGAGCGGAGGTACCTCGGAGAGTAGTACCAGGAACCGCCCCGAAGGACGCGATAGGAACAGTCACCGCGCCGCCAGGCGCTGCCGTCGGACGGCGCGCCAACGTAGCTCTCGTTCCAGCAGTCCTCAACCCACTCCCACACGTTGCCATGCATGTCGTGCAGGCCGAACCGGTTTGCGCCAAACGAACCCACAGGCGCCGTCCTGTCGTAGTCCCAACGGCTACCGCAACTACGGCAGTTCGCACGGTTATGACCAATCTCATTGCCCCAACTGTACGCCGTGTTCGCGCCCGCCCGAGCAGCGTACTCCCACTCCGATTCGCTCAACAGACGATACTCGAACCCGGTCTCCGCCGAAAGCCACGCAACGTACTCCTGCGTGTCCTCCCATCTCACAGCGACCACCGGACGATTGCCGCGACCCCAACCGTAATCAATCGGAAGAGACCGGCAACCGCCAGACTCCACGCATGCATCCCACTCCGAAAACGTCACTTCGTACTTCCCCACAGCAAGAGGCGCCGGAATCGTCACGGAATGCACCGGCAGCTCATTCTCAAAGCACCCCACGCCCGACACACAGCCCATCTCAAGACTGCCAGCCGGTATCACGCCACCGCCGCCGGAACTACATATGAAAGCGCTCGTATCGCTCCTGGTTGGCGCTGTCGTGCCCGCCTCGTTTGTATGGGTCCAGGTGTCGCCGTCCGGCCCGGTGATCCGAAGCTCGAAGCCGAGGTCCGTCACCGGCGCCACGAAGACCCATCGGTGCCCGTTGTGCTCGCAACCGTCCAGCACCTTGACCAGAACTTCGGCGTTCTCCCGGCTGAAAAACCAGAGAATCCCGGATTGACTGGAAGCCCATACACCTGCCTGTGCCTGTCCCGTCTCGCCTTCGCCGGTGATGTAGCACATGCGAACCCTGTAGCCGCCGTCGAACTGAAGCACGTCAGACGTCGGCGTACAAGGGCCGTCCGTGGAAAAGATGCCAGCCGGAATCACGACCAACTCCGGACCACTGCCGCCTGAACGCAGAGCATCGCGAACGCTCGCCAATGGCGATCCTTCGTCGGCTTCCAAGACAGCCGAATCCGCCACCTCGTCCTGACGCGACTGTGCAGCGACTGGAATGGCGAAAATCGCAAAGGCGATCGTTGCGCCGACAAACAACCTGAACATAGACGTTTATCCCTCCCACACCATGGGAATCATGGTGATTGAATGTGATTATCATGACTGAACACTCTGAACTTGCCCCGGTTTCGCGAACCATGGGCGCCTGGGAAATCAGGCGGCTTCCTGAACCGCCTCCTCGCTTCTGTGGTTTCCACCGACTCCGGGATTGGACCCCGCCATGGTGAGTGTCCGCTGAACGAGCGGGACCTTTCCTGGAAGATCGTCTTGTTGGGCGAGGACCGCCACCGGGGCAGTTGTCGAAGAGCGCGATCGTCGCGAATGGCGGCCCACCTGAAACGTGCGGCTTCGGCTTCATGTCGGCCTTGGCGATCTCGCTGCGCGACAAGGCGAACCGTCAGTCGTAGTGGACCTGGGGGATTCGCCCGGAGGAGTCCCAGGCGTCGCGGAGCGAGATGGTCGTGCCGTAGCCCGATACGGCGCACCGGTTGTCCTCGCGGCCTGCGGGGTATGCGCAGTGCACCAGGCGATCCGCCGCCGCGCCCGGATCGATGTAGACGTCTCTGCCGAAGCCGGTGATCGCCACCCATTCTTCGCCGGTGTCGCGGTGGATCACGCGGGTGGTGGAGCGCAGATCGGATGCGACGGCGAGGTCGAACCACCAGTGGCCGTTGAAGCCCGTGCCGTTCAGCACCTTGACCAGTGCCTCCGGATTCTGGGGGTCGAACAGCCAGTACAGGACGCCCTTGTCAGACGACCACCCGGACGTGCCGACGGTGTCCGTGTCGTTCGCCGTGGCGCGGAAGTGAATGTCGAACCGGTCGTCCTGGAGTTCTCGCAGCTTCGAGGCGCCCGCGCGCGGCGCCGTCAGGGGCACGGAGTCGCCGTTCGAGTAGAGGTGGCGGCGGGTTGCGCGCACCCGGTGAGTGCTCACAGGCGCCGCTTCGCCGAACGCGGGCTGAGGAAAGCGGTTCCTGTTGGCGGAAACGGACGCCAACGCCAGGTACTTTGAAGGAATGCGTCCGGAGGAATCCCAGGCGTCGCGGAGGGAGACCGTCGTGCCGTACCCCGATACCGCGCAGCCGTTGTCCGTGCGGCTCGCGGGACGTGCACAATGCACGAGGCGATTCGCCGCGTCGCCCGGATCGCTGTAGACGTCCCTTCCGAAGCCGGTCATCGCCACCCATTCGTCACCGGTGTCGCGGTGGGTCACGCGGGCAGCGGAGGGCAGATCGGAGGCGACGGCCAGGTCGAACCACCAATGGCCGTTGAGACCTCTGCCATCCAGCACCTTGACCAGGGCCTCCGGGTTCCCGGAGTCGAACAACCAGTACAGGACGCCCTTGTCGGACGACCACCCGGCGGACTTGCCGACGGTCTCGGAGTCGTTCGCCTTGGCGCTGAAGTTGACATCGAACAGGGCGCCCTGGAGGGTGCCCGCTTCCTGGCCTGGCATGGTGACAACGACGGAGTCGCTGTCCGCGTACACGTCGCCGCGGAATACGCGGACGAGGAAGCTGTAGCGGCCTTCCGGGCGGAGACCGGAAACGGACGCTTCCTGAGCGTTCGCCGAGGTCGTCACGGCCCGGTTCCAGTCGGCGCCCTCGAGCCGCTTCCAGACCATGAAGCCGTCCTCGTCGTCCGAGCGGTCCGTCCAGACGATGTGAACGGTCGTGCTGCTGGTCGGCGTTGCGCGCACGCCGGTCGGCGCGGCCGGCGGTGGTTTGCGGACCGGCGCCGGATAGAGGAGCCGGAGAATCGCCTGGTCGTCCGAAGACAGGCGGGCGCCGCGGCCGTCCGCGCGAATCCGGGGAAACATCAGCGCTTCCCTCTTCGCCTCCGTGTTGCAGTCGTGCGTCGCGTCGGCATCGCAAGGATGGGCGATGCCCAGCGAATGTCCCCAGCTCGTGGCCGAGCAGCTCTTCCATGTAGACGCGTATGCTCGCTTCGCTGCCGTACCGCCGCCGAAGGTGGTCGCCGAGCCCCCGCCGGGTGTTGACGTCGGACTGGACAATCTGCACGTCCGCGTAGTGCTCGTGCGGCGAAGGGCGTGGAACCGGCGGACTGTTGCACGCCATCCAGGTGGTGGCCCACCCGACCGCGCCGCCGTCCGGTTCCAGTTCTCCCATCTCGTTGAAGGGATCATCGAACATGATGAGGTTCCGGCCGCGGTAGGCGTCGACCTCGGGCGGCGCCGGAGGCCGGTCGTACCGAAGATCCACCCGGCTCTGCGGATCGCGGTTCCAGGCCCGCATCGCCGTGCTCACGGCCCGCCGGGTGGACGCTTCGCTCAGGCCGGGTTGCCCGCCCTGCTGAATTCCGAAGTTCACGCTCTCGCCGCGCTCGAACGCAAACCAGCGCACGGACTCGTTCGGGTACGCGCACCGGTTGCCCGTGCGGATGAACCGGTACGGCTGGCGGACCGTCGCCGGGCCGCGGACGACCTCGCCCTCCGGCACGAAGTAGTCCGCGGCGCGTTGCGCGCCGGCCGCTCGATCCCGGATCCAGCGGCGGAAGCGGGGCGCCGTCCCGCAGGCCGACCACCGTCTCGGCGCCGGCGTCGGGTCCGGTCTCCATCACGTCGTTCCTGAGCGACGGTTCGCGCTCCAGCAGGACGCCGCCCTCCACCGGGACCTCGAAGAAGATGCCCAGGCCGAACTCGACGACGCGGTGGAACGTCAAGGCGCCGCTCTCGCCGGAGCGCTGCCCGGTCAGGAACAGGAGAACCCGCTCGCCCTCCTGCAGCATCGGCAGGCCCGCGATGCGCATCGCCAGGCCGTCGGATCTGGCGCCGCCGGGCTGCCGGACGACGATCGTGCCGCCCGCCACGGCGCCCTTGAGGACTTCCTCCACCGTGACGGTGAAGTCCGTTGCCGGCAGAGGCAGGCCGTCAGGTGCGGCTGCGGCAAAGAGCACCCGGCCGAAGACAATCGTCCCGGTCCGATCGACCATCGACCCGTCGCTGGGCATGATGTAGGTGATGGCCGCCGACGGGTGCGCGGCCGCCAGGACCGTTGCCAGGAGCATGGCTGCGACCGTGCCAGGTTGACGGGGGGAAGGGCAGGTGCGCCGCACTGTCTGCAAGGGGTTCGCCTCCTGTGGATAAATCACCCGATAACGCGGTCTCGCGTAGACTTATTGTGCCTATCTAAGCAGAACGGACGCACTATGACACTGTAAGCGTCTGGACGCAACATGACGGAAGTACCTGTCCGAGTTGCGTGAAGACCTCCGGGCCCGGAGTGGAGCGGATCGCATGCGGCGCGGGCTCGCGCCACATCAGGCGCCCGACCAGCGAGGGCAACCGGGCTCCGGCGCCGCTGCCGTGCGAGAGCCTCAGGCTGCCGGCGGCGGGGAGCAGGACGTACCGCGCCAGCACGGCGAAACCGCCGATCAGGACCAGCGCCGCGGTCCAGATCAGAGTCATCTGCTTCCAGTGCCGCAGGTGTTCCCGCCCCCGCGCCCAACGCACGACGGTGCGCAGAAGGAACGGGAGGGAAGCCCCCCAGACCAGCAGGATGCCCAGCAGCAACCACGAGGAAGGCGAGAAGCCCTGGAGCACGGCCAGCGCCCCGATCGCAAACAGGAGCGCGACCCGCACGACGACGCGCACGAAGCGCATGCTGCCGGCCTGCTGCCGCCTGAGTCGATTCCGCCGGTCGCTGAAGTCGATCGCCATCCGCGAGTCTAGAAATCCCCGGCGCCCGCAAGGTCGAGCAGGAAGGCGTAGACCAGGGCCGTCTCGCGGTAGCGGTCATAGCGCCCGGAAGCGCCGCCGTGACCAGCGCTCATGTTCGTCTTCATCAGCAACAGGTTGTCGTCCGTCTTCTTCGCGCGCAGCCGGGCAACCCACTTGGCGGGCTCCCAGTACTGAACCTGGGAGTCGTGCAGGCCCGTCGTGACCAGCATGTGGGGATAGTCCTTCGCCTCCACGTTGTCGTAGGGCGAGTAGGAGAGCATGTAGTCGTAGTACTCGCGCTCGCCGGGATTCCCCCACTCGTCCCATTCGAAGGTCGTCAGCGGGATGCTCGCGTCGAGCATCGTGGTCACCACGTCGACGAAGGGCACCTGCGCCACGATGCCGTCCCAGAGGTCGGGCCGCATGGTGAACACGGCGCCCATCAGCAGGCCGCCGGCGCTGCCGCCCATCGCGTAGATCCGGTCCGGATCGGCGTAGCCCTCGGCCGCGAGATGCTCGGCCGCCGCGATGAAGTCGGTAAAGGTGTTCTTCTTGTTCAGAAGCTTGCCGTCCTCGTACCAGGAGCGGCCCATCTCCTCGCCGCCGCGGATGTGGGCGATCGCGTAGACGAAGCCGCGGTCGAGCAGGCTCAGGCGCAGCGCACTGAATCCCGCGTCCATGCTGGCGCCGTAGGAGCCGTAACCGTAGAGGAGCAGCGGACCTCCACCCTCGGCTGGTCGCAGATCAGGGCGGTAGACCAGGGATACCGGCACCTTCGCGCCGTCGGCGGCGACCGCCCAAAGCCGCTCGGTCCGGTAGGCCGCAGGGTCGAATCCGCCCAGCACCTGCTCCTGCTTGCGCAGGGTCTTCTCCCGTGTGGCCGGGTCGTAGTCGAACACGGATCGCGGCGTGGTCAGCGACTGGTAGACGTAGCGCAGCGTTCCCGACGCGGGATCGGGGTTGACGCCGAGCCCGGCCGAGTAGGTCGGTTCGCCAAAGTCCAGGTCGTGGTCCAGGGCGCCTTCGCCTCCCGCCCCAACGACTCGGAGTTGCCGCAGGCCGTCACGACGCTCGGCCAGCGCCAGGAAGCGATCGAACAGCTCGAAGCCCTCAAGGAGCACATCGTCCCGGTGCGGCGTCTCCTCGCGCCAGTGGGCGCGGCCGGTCTCGTCCTCGGCGGTCGACATCAGGCGGAAGTTCGGCGCTTCGTCGTTCGTGCGCACCCAGAAGCGGTCCCCAAGGTGGTCGACGCTGTACTCGTGGCGCTCGCCGCGCGGCTCGAAAACCGCAAAGTCGCCGCCGGGATCGTCGGCCCGCAGGATGCGGACCTCGGTGCGCAGCGTATGGCTTGAGGTCGCCATCAGGTACCTGCGCGACTGGCTGCGCTGCAGGAAGAGGCTGAACGTCTCGTCCGGCTCCTCGTAGACCAGGTCGTCCGCGGCGCCGTCTCCCGCGGAGCCCTCGCCCAGCCGGCGCCGGAACACCTGGTAGGAGCGCAGCGTGTCCGGATCCTGGCGGACGTAGAACAGGGTCGCGCTGTCGGCGGCCCAGACCAGGTTCGCGGTGACCTCGGAGATCTCGTCGGGCAGCGTCTCGCCGGTCGACAGATCCTTGAAGCGGACGGTGTAGAAGCGGCGCCCCACGTCGTCGACCGCATAGGCCAGGATCCGGTGATCCGGGCTCACCGACAAGCGCACGGCCGTGTACTCCTTGCCCTCGGCGATCTCGTTCACGTCGACGAGGACTTCCTCGGCTTCGGCACTCTGGTCGCCCCCGAAGACGTCGCCTTCCGCAGGCCGGCGGCAGTGAATCGGGTACTGCTTCCCCTCTTCGTAGCGCGTGTAGTACCAGTAGTCGCCGTCGCGCCAGGGAACCGACGAGTCGTCCTCGACGATGCGGCCGCGGATCTCCTCAAACAGGGTCTCCTGCAGCTCCTCCGTATGCGCCATCACGCCGTCGAGGTACGCGTTCTCGGCCTCGAGGTACGCGATGACTTCCGGATCTTCCCGCTCCCGCAGCCAGTAGTACTCATCGACCCGTACGTCGCCGTGGGTCTCCAGCTCGACCGGGCGCGCTTCCGCCGTCGGCGCCTCGACGGGGGCGACGGCCGGCGCCGTGCAGGAGGCTACGGCCAAGGCTGCCAACACGCCGATGGGGGCAAGCGCGGCGAATCGCCGCTTCCCTGTTTCGCCCGTAACCATAGACACGGGAGGCTAGCAGCCCGTGGCAGAAGTCGCCGGCGCACCCGGTTTCTGCCGCGCACACTCCTGGCGGGGCGCATCAACTGCGTTCCTGGAGCAGGATGGCCGCAAAGAGGTCCTCCAGCGCGGCGCCGACGGACTTGAACAGGGTGATTTCATCCTGACTGCCGCGCCCCCCGTGCTCACCGCGGCACAGCTCGTGGAGGTCGGCGGCGACGTCTTCCGGAGTCAGCGCACCCGACTCGATCGGCTGGGTAAGGTCGCCCGCCTCGACGAGCGCACCGGCCCGGGTGTCGACGAACACGGTCGCGCGACGCATCGCCTCGTCGTCCGCCTCGCGCATCAAAGGGGTGAAGCCGCCGACGAGGTCCACATGGACGCCGGGCTCAAGCCACGAACCGAAGACCAGGGGCCGGGTTGCCAGGGTAGCGGTGCTGACGATGTCCGCCGCGCGCACGGCCGCCTCCAGATCGGCAGCCGTTCCGGTCCGAAGCCCCCGCAGCAGCGGTGAACGGGACGCCTCCGCCGCCTTCTCGGGCCGGCGCCCCCAGAACTCGATTTCGATCCCGGGCCGCACCGCCGCGTGCGCGGCCGCCAGGTGAGGCGCCAGGTTGCCCGTGCCGACGACCAGCAGGCGACGGGCATCGGCGCGCGAGAGGAACTTCGACGCCAGGGCCGACGCCGCCGCCGTGCGCCGCAGGGTCAGCTCCAGGCCGTCGATGAGCGCCAGCGGCGCCCCGGTCACGGCCGACGTCAGGATGTAGCTGGCCTGCACCGCCCCGAGGCCGCGGGCGACGTTCCCGGGGAAGACCGTCGCCACCTTGACGCCCAGGTAGCCGCCGGCCGTCCACGCCGGCATGAGCAGCAGCGTCGCCTCGGGATCGTCGGCCGGCGCCGCGACCCCGTGGTGGTGGCGTACCGGCATCTCGCAGCCATCGAAAAAGCCCCGTTCCAGGGCCTCCACCAAGGCGCCCCAGGGCAGCAGTTCGGCGGTCCTGGCGGCGTCGAAGATCTTCATCCGGATAGCGAAGGATAGTCTTATCCGCCATGGACCATCCGGGAGAGCTTGAGCAGAACGGCTACGTGATCCTGGAAGGCGTCCTGAAACGGTGCCGTATCGACGCGCTGCGCCGGGAGATCGAGCCCCACTTCGACCGCCGCCTCTTCGGCCGCAACCCGTTCGAGGGCCGCAAGACGCAGCGGGTCTACGGACTGCTCTCCAAGTCCCGCCTGTTCGATCGCCTGGTCGAGCACCCGGCCGTGCTGGACGCCTGCGAGACCACCCTGGGCCCGGGCTTCCTGCTCTCGGTGGCCCACGCGATCCTCATCCACCCCGGCGAGGTCTCGCAGAACCTCCACCACGACGACTCCTTCTATCCTCTGCCCCGTCCCCGTCGGGCACTCGGCGTGAGCACGATCTGGGCACTCGACGACTTCACCGAGGACAACGGCGCCACCCGCATCGTGCCCGGCAGCCACCGCTGGAACGGCGAGGAAGCGGACGATTCGGCAGCGCAGCCGGTTATCATGCCGGCCGGCTCGGTCCTCGTCTTTCTCGGCACCCTCTACCACGGCGGCGGCGCGAACCGGTCGGCCGGAACCCGTCTCGGCCTGACCATCCAGTACTGCCCGCCGTGGGCGCGGCAGCAGGAGAACTTCATTCTCGGGGTGTCCGCGGACGAAGTTCCGGACCTGTCTCCCAGGCTCCAGGAGCTGATCGGCTACGGCATTCATCCTCCATTCATGGGCCACGTAGATGGCCGCCACCCGCTGAAGGCGCTCCCCACATGAAGAAGTCCCCGTTCCTGCTCGGTCTGCTGGCCACGCTGGCCCTGACGTCGGCCTGTGGCGGTCCCGCGACCGCTCCCGAGGGCGAAGCCGCCGTCCCCGAGGGCGAGGCCGCCGTCCCCGAGAGCGAAGCCGCCGTCCCCGAGGGCGCGCCCCGACTCGTCCTCCTGCTGGCGGTCGATCAGATGCGAGCCGACTACCTGGAGCGCTTCGCCCCGCTGCTCACGGGAGGCCTTGAGAGGCTCCTCCGCGAGGGCGTCGTCTTCACCGACGCCCATCACTTCCACGCCGCCACCGAGACCGCTCCCGGCCACGCCACGCTGGCCACGGGAACATTTCCCAGGCGCCACGGAATCATCGGCAACAGCTGGTTCGACCGGGAAGCCGGCGAAGAGGCCTACTGCTGCGGCGACCCCGACCACGGCGTGTCGCCGCGCAACATGGCCGTTCCGACGCTGGGCGATCTCCTCAAGGCCACATGGCCGCAATCCAGGGTGTTCTCCGCCAGCGGCAAGGACCGCGCGGCGATCCTGATGGGCGGACACCACGCGGACGGCGCCTGGTGGTACGGCCGTCCGACCGGCGGCTGGGTCACCTCGACCTACTACGGCGACCGGGACTCGGGGCCCGCGTGGCTCGACGACTTCAACGCGGAAAACCGTCTCGACCTGCTCTTCGGCGCCGCCTGGGCGCCGCTGATGCCGCTCGAGCAGACCGCGGCGTACGACATCGAGCCGCTCCAGCGTGGTCTGTCGGTCGACACGTTCCCCCACGCGCTGGGCGGCTACACGGTGGAACGGTCGGCGTTCTACGCCTCGATCTACAGGTCGCCCTTTCTGGACGGCCATCTCGGGGATCTGGCCGAGACCCTGATCGAAGCGGAGGGCCTGGGCGAGGACGAGGTCCCCGACCTGCTGGCGCTCAGCTTCTCCGCCCTCGACACGGTCGGCCACGGCTTCGGTCCCAACGCACCGGAGACCCTGGACACCATCCTGCGGCTCGACCGGACGATCGGCGAACTGTTCGACTTCATCGACGAGCGGATCGGCATGGAGAACGTGGTCGTCGCGCTTTCCGCGGATCACGGCGTCGGCCGCGTGCCGGAACTCGTCGTGCGCGACGGCGGCGAAGGCGGCCGCTTCGGCGCCGAGCAGACCCTCTGCCTGCAACAGCTCCAGGCGCGGCTCGCGGAGCGGTTCGGCGACGGCGAATGGCTGGGCGACACCTTCTATCTCAACGAGGAGGAGATCGCGGCAGCCGGCGCCGACCGGACACGGATCGAGGACGAGATCATCGAGGTGATGGGAAGCTGCCCGCTGTTCCACCAGGTGCTGCGACCGGCAGACCTCGACCCCTCCGATCCTCTGCACGAGCTCTACCTGAACAACCGATTCCCCGGCCGCAGCCCGGACCTGATCGCGGTGCCGGAGCCGAACGTGCTGCCGGCGCCCGCCGCGGTGGTCACCGCGAGCCACGGCTCCCCCTACCGCTACGACACCCACGTTCCGCTCATCATCCGGCAGCAGGACGGCGCCGGCCGTGTCGTCGAGGAACGTGTGAACACGATCGACCTGGCGCCCAGCCTGGCCGCCCTCCTGGGGCTCGACCTCGAAGCCATCGCCGGCTTCGAGGGGTTCGACGGCGTCGACCGGCTGGCCGAATGAGGACAACCTCCATGCTCAACGCCACCGCCCCCCCCCCAACGCCACGCCGATCCCGCGCCGCCGCCGCGGCCACCCTCTGCCTGACCGCGGCCTTTCTCTCGGCCTGCCAGGCGGAGGCCCAGACCTACGCCGAGAAGCTCGGCTTCCCCGCCGGCACGCGCGCCGTCATCCTCCACGTCGACGACGCCGGCATGTCGCACGATTCGAACGTGGGCGCTTTCCGCTCCATCCTCGACGGCGTCGCGAACTCGATGAGCGTGATGATGCCCTGCCCGTGGGTGCCGGAACTCGTCCGGGGCCTGGAGGAGAACCCGGGGATCGACGCCGGCCTCCACCTGACCCTGACCGCCGAGTGGGACGACTACCGCTGGGGTCCCCTCGTGGGCCGGGAAGCGGCGCCCGGCCTGGTCGACCCGGAGGGCGCCCTGTGGTCAAGCGTCGCCGAGGTCGTGGCGAACGCGACGCCCGACGAAGTGGAGGCCGAGGTGCGCGAGCAGATCAACCGCGCCCGGACGATGGGCTTCGAACCGACCCATCTCGACTCCCACATGGGCACACTCTTCGCCACGATGGACTTCCTCGAGCGCTACATCGCGGTCGGCCTCGACGAGGGCCTTCCCCTCATGTTCCCGGGCGGCCACAACACGATCCTCGAAGCGCAGTACGAAGCCCAGGGACGGGACACGCCACCCGGCCTCGGCCGCGCCGCCGAACTCGGCCAGCGCATCTGGGACGGCGGCCTGCCCGTACTCGACGACCTCCACAACCTGAGCTACGGCTGGGTCCCCGAGAGCGGCCCCGACGCGACCGACGAGGAGCTGACGGAGTACAAGGTCGAGCGCTACATCCAGGCCCTGCGCGATCTCCGCCCCGGCGTCACGATGGTCATCATGCACTCCACCGACCCGAGCGAGACCTTCAAGTACATCTCGACCTCCGGCCCCAGCCGCAAGGGCGACATGCTGGCCATGCTCGACCCGCGCCTCAAGCAGGTCATCGAGGAGGAAGGCCTGGTCCTGACCACCTTCCGCGAGCTCAAGGAAAGGCGGGACCGCGTCGACTAGCAACCGGCTGTTCCGGCCCTCCGGCGATCATTCCGCAGAAGAGGTGGAAGCCGCCTGGCTCACCCAGGCGCACCGGCTACTCGCCTCAGCCGACCTGCCCGCCGACCGAGCGACGGTTCAAGCGACTCGGGAAGGACCTCTGGTCACCGTCGAGCTCCCCCCCGAAACCGCCCGCGCGGTTCTCGAGTGGGCCATCGAAGCAGCCGACCGGGTACTCCGAGGCGACCGCCAGCCTTCCGACGCCGAGGTCTACAAGGCGGCCAGGGCACTGCTGAGCCAGGCAAGCCCGTAGACTCGCGCTCGCCCGTCAGCGGGCGCACGGATGGCAGGCCGGCGCAGCCGGTGAGACAGGTCGGCGCCCTGCCTCCCGCGTCAGGCTCCTCGGCGCCGACGTCCAGCCCAGTCGGGTCAGGAGGGGCAAGGCGCCCAGGCGCCTCTGAACGAGCGACGCCCGACGACATCGCAGCCACCACCGACCAATCGGAGCGAGTGAAGCGGAGTGAGCGCACCCCCCTCCCATCACCTCCCAAGCGCGAACGCCACCTGGGAGCCTTGCCCCTCCTGACCCAAGACGGGCGGGTGCTCCCACCGCCGGCGCGGCTAGCTCGTGATGCGCTGGAACTTCGGTGGCCGGCGCTCGACGAAGGAGGCGACGCCTTCCTTGAAGTCGTCGCGCTGCAGGCTCTCGGCCATCAACTCGTTCGACTCGCGCAGGGCGTCGCCGGTCTCCATCATCAGGTGCCGGTAGACCTGCTGCTTGATCACCTTGAGCGATGTCGGCGCGGAGCGCTCGGCCAGGGCCTTGACGTAGTTCCGGGCCTCGGGGACGACCTGGTCGTGGGGCACGGAGCGGTTGACGACGCCCATCCCGGCAGCTTCCGGGCCGTAGAACTTGCGCCCCGTCCACAGGATGTCGAGCGCGTTGGCCGGCCCGGCGACGCGCGGGAGGATCCAGCTCAGCCCGTGCTCGGCGATCAGTCCGCGGTTGACGAAGGCCGAGGTGAAGACGGCGCGGTCGGAGGCGATGCGGATGTCGCACAGCATCGCGATCGCGAAACCGAGGCCGGCGCAGGGGCCGTTGATCGCGGCGACGATCGGCTTGCGAACCGCCATCAGGTAGTTGAACGTGACGCCGAAGTTCTCCTCGCCCATCTCCTCGATCGCGCCGGCCTGGGCGTCCTCGAACGTGTTGCCGCCGCCGCTGCCGCGCTCGCCGCGGCTCGTGGCCTGAAGGCCCTGCATGTCGGCCCCGGCACAGAAGCCGCGGCCGGCGCCGGTCAGCACGATGCCGACAACGCGCTCGTCCTGCTCGGCGGCCGCCATCGCGTGCTTCATCTCGGCCATCATGCTGCCGGTGATCGCGTTCAACTGCTCCGGACGATTGAGGGTGATCGTGGCGATGGGATCGTCCACGTCGTACTTGATCATTTCGTACTCGGTCATGCCTTGGCCTCCAGCCGCTGTTCAAAGTGAGCGGCCAAGAGTAGCGCAACCGGTCGACCGCTAACATGGCGACACGCCCGCCCCGCGCAAACCAGGGCGCGTGCGCAAGGAGACAGCCATGTTCCGAACCCCAGCGTTCGCGGTCGCCGCCATCCCGGTTCTCGCGGCCTGCGCCGGCCCCGAGCCCGAACCGGCGCCCCTCCCCGCGCCGCCGCAAGGCGCCTCCGAACGGCTCGAGATCGTCGACCGCGCGATCGAGCACCACGGCGGGGAGCTGTTCGAGCAGTCCCGGGTCAAGCTGACCGTGGCGTCCCGCTCGGGAAGCTTCGACGTCGACTCGATGGCCGACGGCGACCGCTTCGAGCAGCGGATCCGGGCCTCGAACGGCGCCGACGAGCGCCTGTACCGGCGCGACAACACGGCGCTCGAAGTAACCGAGGGCGGCCGGCTGATGGAGATGGACGAGACGGAACACGCCCGCGCCGAGAGCTACGTCAACCAGCGCATGTACTTCCTCTTTCTGCCCTACAAGCTGAACGATCCCGGCGCCTGGAAGGAGGACCAGGGGCTCGAGGAGTGGAACGGTCGCCAACTGCACCGCGTCCGGATCACCTTCGCACCCGGCACGAGCGACGGCGCGGACAGCGCCTACGTCTACTGGTTCGATCCCGAGACCGCCCGCCTCGAGCAGTTCGCCTACGACTACGAAGAGGGTACCGGCCTCCGCTTCCGCATCCTGCGGAACTACCGGCGAATCGGCGGCCTGCTGTTCTACGATGCGGACAACTACGGTCTGAACACGCGCGACGGCGGCCTGACCGTCGACGACATCAACCCGGTCTACGTCGAGCAGGAGCTGCCGCTCGTCTCGCAGATCGAGCTGCGCGGCATCGAGGTCGAACGGACGGGGGCGAGCTGACGGTGCACCTGGCGGCCGCTTTCGCCATCGTCGGGGCATGGTCCGTCGTCGTGCCGCTCCCGGAGGCCGGTTGACGGTGCGATTCGCGGCCGCTTTCGCCTGCTTGGGCGCACTCCTGCTTCTCGCCTCCTGCGAGCCGCCGGCGCTCGAAGAACCGGATTCGGAGTTCGATCCGCAGACCGTCGCCGCCGCCGTGCTCGATGTGCTCGACATCCAGGTGGAAGCCTGGAACGACGGCGACATCGACGGCTTCATGGCGGGCTATCTAAGGAGCGAGGAACTGCGGTTCACCTCGGGCGGCGAGGTCCGGTACGGCTGGAGACGGACCCGGCAGCGCTACCACGAGCGCTACCCCGACCGGGCCGCGATGGGTACGCTCGCCTTCGAGGACCTGGACGTGCGCGTGCTGTCCGGGCATGCCGCCCTGGTGTTCGGCCGCTTCCGGCTGACGCGGGAATCCGACGAGCCGACCGGACTGTTCACCCTGCTGCTGGAGCAGCATGGCGATCGATGGTTCATCGTTGCCGACCACACCTCCCAATAGCGTCGCTGCAGCGATGAAGGAACCAGGCGTGATCTTGATCGGCACAGCGTCGGTGCTGACGCTGGGATTGGCAGGTTTCGCACTCGAAGCGCCGCGGATACAGGCCGAGATCGAGGCGCGAACCGCGGCGGCGCTGGCCGACGTCGGCGTCCGCAATCTGAGCGTGCAGGCCCGCGGACGCAACGTGACGCTCTCCGGCACGATCGCCTTCGCCGAAATCGGCATCGAGGCGGCGCGGCGGGCGGCCGGAACTCACGGCGTGCGCCGCGTCGACAACCGGCTGGAGATGGCCATCGGGCCTTCCTTCGAGTTCGCGCCGAACGGCGACATCTGGCTGCTCCGGGGCATGATGCCGACGCCCGAAAGCAGGCAGGAGCTGTTCGACGCCGCCGCCGCGATCGTCGGACCGGGGAACGTGATCGACGAAACCGAGGTCGACAATTCGGTAACCGAGCCTCCCTGGCTCGGGGCGCTGCCGCGACTGATCCAGCTTCTGCGCCGACTGGACGGAGCTCCGGGGCTGCGGCTCGAAGACCGGACGCTGACCCTGACCGGTCACACCTCCAGCGAGGGCCTGCGCGACCATCTCATGTTCGAGGCCGCGTCGGTCGGCGCCGCGGCGAGCGCTGGCTGGACGATCGCCAATCGAATGCGGATCTCGCCCGTCGCGACAAGCCACGAAGGCGAGAGGCGCATCCGGGACGTGCTCGAACGGGGACCCATCGAGTTCGAAGACGGCACGTCGACGCTCACCGGGGAAGCCGCGACCAGGGTTGGCGAGATCGGCGCCGCACTGGCCGACATCTCGAACATCCGGGTCGAGATCCTCGCCCACGCGGACGCCGGCGGCGAGCCGGCAATCAACCGGGCGCTCAGTCTCGAACAGGCCAAGGCGGTCCGCGACGTTCTCTCCGCCAGCATTCATCCCGACCGCCTGCTTGCGGTCGGCTACGGCGGCGATCGTCAGCTCGCCGCGGGCGGCGAAGACACGGAGGACACCGCCGACGCCGCGACTCCACGCATCGAGTTCCGCGTTCTCCACCGCCCCTGAAGGGCGCCGATGCTGTACATCCTCCTCGAAATCTGGATCTGGGTCGCCGCCGCGGCGCTGGCTGGCGCGACGTTCGGCTGGTGGATACGCAGCATCCGGGCCGCCAGGGAGGTCGCCCGGGAAGCCCTGCTCTGGCAGCAGCGCATCCAGCGCCTGAAGAGGCACGCCGAGAGCCTGAAGAAGGCGGCGGACGCCGAACGGCGCCGGGACGGTTCGGGCAACGCCGGCGCCTGACGTCAGCGTGCGAGCCACCAGCGCTTCGGCGGCGGTCAGCGCGCAGGCGTCACCAGAAGGTGGTCGACCTGAAGGACTACGGAGTCAACGGCGCCGCCGAGGAGCGCGCCGGCGGAGGAGACCGTGGAGATCGCCCTCCAGATAGCGACGGAGCGGCCCGTCCACGACGTGCCCGGCAGTTCGACCGGCGGGTGTCGGAAGCGTGCGGATCGCCCGGCCCGCTCAGTCGTCCCCGGTCAGGAGATCGAACTCCGACGGGGCCACGGCGACTCCGGCCCGATGCTGCAGGGCGCGCGAAGTGACCTCCGCCAGGATCTCCGGCTGTTCGGCCGCGATGTCCCACTGCTCCCCGGGATCAAGCGCCAGGTCGTAGAGCAGGGGCGGATCGTGTTCCGTTCGCTCACCCGCCAGGCCGTAGGCGCCCTGCGTGATGAAGTGCGCCTTGTAGTTCCCGACCCGGTAGGCGTAGAGCTCGCTGCCGCGGTAGAACGGCGCCTCCCGGCGCGGCCCGTCGCCGGCGCCCAACAGCACCGGGCGCAGATCGAGGCTGTCCATCGGCCGGTCGTCCGGTACGGCGCCGCCGGCCAGACCGAGGAAGGTCGCGAACAGGTCGCTGGTCGAGCCGATCTCGGTCGTCACGACGTCGGGAGCTATCGTCCCCGGCCACCAGAACAGACCCGGTACCCGCATGCCGCCGTCCCAGGTCATCCCCTTGCCTTCGCGGAGCGGCCCGGCCAATCCCCCCTGGGTGCGGAACGCGGTCCACGGTCCATTGTCGCTGCTGAAGAAGACGACCGTGTTCTCCGCGAGCCCCTCCTGCTCGAGCGTGTCGAGGATCCGGCCCACGCTCCAGTCGATCTCCTCGATCACGTCGCCGTAGAGCCCCGCGCTGCTGTGGCCCGCGAACTCCGGCGCCCGGAACAGGGGCACGTGGGGCATGCTGTGCGGCAGGTAGACGAAAAAGGGCTCGTCCCGATGGGCGCGGATGAAGTCCACCGCCTCCTCGGCGTAGCGCTTCGTGATCGTCGTCTGGTCCGCGGGCTGCTCAAGCGTCTCCGCGACCACTTCGCCCGCCTCGCCGCGCTCCGAGCGAATGAGCGGCACGTCCCAGTACTCGATCTTCGGATCCCGGAAAGCAGCGCGACGCTCCTCGCGGGGCAGCGTCGACATCATGTCGTTCGAGTACGGAATGCCGAACCAGTAGTCGAACCCATGCCGAGTCGGCAGGTACTGCGGGCCATCGCCCAGGTGCCACTTGCCGAACATGCCCGTCGCGTAGCCGAGATCGCGGAGCGCCTCGGCAATCGTCACCTCCCCGTCCTGGATGCCGCCCACGAAGTCAGGGAAGAGCACCCGCGCCCGATCGCCGTAGAGTCCGCTGCGCAGCTGCAGGCGCCCGGTCAACAGCCCCGCCCGGCTTGGCGAACACACCGACGCGGTGACGTAGAAGTTCGTCCAGCGCTGGCCTTCGGCCGCCATGCGGTCGAGGTTCGGAGTGCGGATCACCGGCGCCCCGTAGCTGCCGAGGTCGCCCCAGCCGAGGTCGTCGGCGAAGACAATGACGAAGTTCGGGGGCCGGCCGGGGCCGGCCGGGGTCTCCGTTTCCTGTGGTGCACAGCCCCCCAGGAAGAGGGCCAGGAGCACGACGGGAAGGAAGAGACCCGGGTCGGCGACACGATCGAGCGGACGGCGGCCCGCCAGACGGTCGAAGCCGCCGCGTTCCGCCAACGGTTGGGGCAGGGCGACACGTTCGAGCGAACGGGCGGCCCGCCAGACGGGGCGCCAGGTTGCCCGTGCCGGCGTCTCCTGCCGCCGCCGAATCATGAGGGTTTCGCTTCCTTCCAAAGGCGTACCAAGAACCGGTGCTCCTCCTCGATCAGGTCCGGCTCCGTGCCGTTGTGAGCGCGCATTCCAGGGATCATCTTGTTTTTGACTCCCATTCCCCGCGCGTCCACGTAGCCGTAGTCCCTCATCACGTTGACCAGCGTCTGATTCCGAGCGTACCGAACGCCGGCCTTCATCCCTTCGACCGTCACCGTATTCGGCAGCCTGCCCGGGCTCTGCACTTCCAGGCGGTCGGAGTAGATGATCAGCGCAACGTCGGTCCCGGCGATGCTGTAGTCGCGATGGACCAACGCGTTGGCCACGACTTCCCTGACGACGTCCTCCGGATACTCCCACCGGTCGACCCGCCGCATGCCCTCGAGGCGAGCGGTCGGCTCGGTGTTACGACGGACGAAGTCCCAGGCCGCGTCGACCATGCCGAGTCCGATCAGGGGGCCGTCGGCGCCGGCCAGCGGCGCCATCGGTCCCCGCAGGTTCCCGTCGGCGCGGGTGGCGTAGTCGGGCTCCGAGCCCGGATAACAGATCGCCCGAATGCCGGCCTGCGGCACGTGCCGGTTCGGCGCGCTGGCGAACAGCAGCACGCCATCCACCGTCGCCACGGACACACCACCCGAGTCGGTCATCAGGTCGAGGTTTCGCAGCAGCCTCTCCCAACCCTCCCGGTCGTCGCCCGCGGGCGCGGAGCCTCCGAGCACCCGCTCGAAGTAATCCCGCAGCCGCCTGATGTCGAAGTCGTCGAAAGTTGCGCCCAGAGCAGGTTTCAGGCCGTAGTGAATGCGGCCCGACGCCTGGAACATCCGCTCGATCTCTTCGCGGCTCGCCTCGCGCGACGTGCTGCCGACGCGAATGCAGTACGTGCGCCCACCGCGATGCGCCCTGGCGTAGGGCTTGTCGGGACCGGCGCCCACCCGGACCGCGAGCACGTCCCGACCCGGCTCGACGCCCCGCGCCCAGGACAGCAGCGGGATGACCGGCGGATCGATCTTCGTCCGGCAGAGTTCGCTCACCCATTCCTCACACCGGTCCCGGGCCACTCCACTGATCGTCCCGTCATCCTCCACGCCGAGCAGGACTGTTCCGCCCTCCAGATTCAGGAACGCGACCAGCTCCTTCGCCAAGTCACAGTTCCGCACGTCGTCCCGCTTGAACTGGACCATCGAGTCCTCGCCGTTGCGGATCAGGTCGAAGACTGCCTGTGGTTCCATCAAGATTTCTCGAAAGAGCTTCGTCTTCACCGTTGAGTCAAGTTCCGCCCACCGCGCGCCGGCATCCCCGCCGGCATGCGCTCCGATCTGCACACTCGTCGGCCCTGGCAGCCCGTGGCAGAAGTCCGTGTCGCACCGAGAGTCGCCAGGCGCCCGCCCGGCAAGGCGCGACGAGGGAGCATATCGGGGCCGCCCGCAATCCCGGGAACAAGGGCGACCGAGGAGCTTGCCCGGGTGGCGCGCTCCGCGCCACCCGCGAACCAGTCCGTGCGTCCGTCATCGGGCGCACGGATGGCACGATGCCGGGCGGGATGCAAGGCCGCTAAGCCGCCTGGCGTTGCTGGGGCACAGCGGCTCGAACGCCTTCCGCACGTCCTCGTCGTCCGTCGTCACCGTCAGGTTGATCTGCACCCGTCCGCCCCTCGCGACGATCTCCCGAAACCGGCCCGCGTTCCGGACCACGTCCGGACTCCGCGTCTGCACCACCAGCTTCGGCCGGTGCCGCTCTGCCAGGATCTCAAGCAAACCCTGCGTCAGCTTGAGCTTCCGTTCGACAGGCTGGTAGGCGTCCGTCACGCTGCTCATGTAGATCAGCTTGCCGTCCAGGCTGCCGGGCCGCCGCCGCTTCAAGAGTTCAACCGCATTCTCCTTCACCCGAACCCACTCCCCCCAGGCATCCCCCTCTCTGCCAACGTACGTGACACAGGGGCCGTCCCGTTGAATGGTGGAGGGCACACGTTGGCAAGGAGGATTGATGGCAAAACGAGAGCAGAGACTTGACGGCGGCTCGGAGTTCCCGGCCCCGGGGGTTGACGAGCGTAGCGACGAGGCCCCCGGGGCCGGTTCGTCGTCTGCGGGAGGCGTTCCCGACCCGGAAGTGCTGGCGAAGCCGACCCGGCGGCAGTTCACGGCGGAGTACCGGCTTCGGATTCTGGAGGAGGCGGACCGGTGCACGGGTCGCGGCGAAGTGGGCCGGCTGCTTCGGCGTGAAGGTCTGTACAGTTCCCATCTGGTTAACTGGCGCAAGGCGCGGCGGAAGGGCGCGCTGTCCGGTCTGAGGCAGAAGAAGCGTGGCCGCAAGCCTGTCGAGGCCAACCCTCTGACGCCGAAGGTGAAGCGGCTGGAGAAGGAACTCGCCGCCGCGCACACGATCCTGGACATCCAGGGAAGAGTTGCAGGGCTGCCGGAATTCAGCCTCGAAGACGGGAAGGACTGTTGATAACCGCAAGGTCCCTGGCCCGGCAGGTCGGCGTCGCGCCGGCGTGCCGGGCGTTGGGCGTGTCGCGATCGACCTTCTATCGTCGCGCGAGGCCCGCTCCCGGGCGACGGCAGCCCCGCCCCAAGCCTGCCCGGGCACTGAGCGAAGTCGAGCGGAAACGCGTCGAGGCCACGCTTGCGTCGCCTCGTTTCATCGATCGTTCGCCAGGAGCTTCCTATACCTGTGCGCCCTGGCCGGCCTCGATGCGGCGATCGTCAAGTTAGTGGCCACCCTGCTCGCCGAGGGCCGGTACCTGTGCTCGGAGCGCACGATGTACCGCATTCTCGAAGCGAATCACCCGGTGAAGAACCGCCGCAACCAGCGGGTTCACCCGCAGTACGCCAAGCGGGAGCTGGTCGCCACCGTGCCCAACGAGGTCTGGTCGTGGGACATCACCAGGCTGCTCGGACCGCGGACCTGGAACTACTGCTACCTCTACGGCCGTTCTTCCGGGCGCCTCATTCCTGACGGAGTCCGGACCAGATCGGCATCGAGTTCGAATCGTCAGCACAGTCTGTCCGCAACTACATATACATGGCCCAAAGAGGACACGGACGGAGGCCTCCATGCAGACGGACTGATCGCGGCAGCGCACGAAGATCCGAGCCGTCTGGGCCCCGGCAGCGCCGACTGCGGATGGAGCGAGCCGCCTCGGGCGCCGCGCACCCGGCTGCTTCGAAAGCGCAGGAACGAGCTCCTGCCGAGGGCTTCTGAATTCCTGGGCGCGGAACTGCCCGCCGCCGGGGCGTCTGCCGGATTCGGCATTCTGAATTCTCTTGTGTTTATCCACGCATCGGTGATAGATTCTGTGTCTTCGTTCGAAAGCCCGGAGGGGCCGGCGCGCGGCCTCCGACGCGACGTCTGAACCATCTCAACCAACGACGACTGACGACGAAATGATTGACAATAAAACCGACATGAATCCCAAGGAGCGCCTGGGCGAGGAGATCGCCGAGCTCGCGGGCCGCATCGACGCGGCCACCTACCAACTGCTCGTCCTGATCCGCGAGTTCGATGAGAAGGAAGGCTGGAACTGCGGCTTCCTGAACTGCGCGCAATGGCTCGTGTGGCGCATCTCACTCGCGCCCGGCGCGGCTCGGGAGCGGGTGCGGATCGCCCGGGCCTTGGGCAATCTGCCGCTGATGAGCGAAGCGATGAAGCGGGGCGAGCTCTCGTACTCGAAGGTGAGAGCGCTCACCCGCGTCGCCCGGCCCGACACGGAGAAGGAGCTGGTCGACCTCGGCAGGGCCGGTACCGCCGCGCACGTCGAGCAGGTGGTCCGGGCCTGGCGGAGGATCGACCGTTCGGTCGAGGCGAGCGACGACGAACTTCGCGACGCTTCCAGCCACGTCTCCACCCACATCGACGAGAACGGCATGGTCGTGATCCGCGGTCGTCTGGCGCCGGAGGCGGGCGAGGTGCTGATGCAGGCGCTCGAAGCGGCGGGCGACAAGCTCTTTGCGGAGCAGGAGCGGGAGGACCGCCCGCCCGCCGGGAAGGTGCGCGCCGACGCACTGGCTCTGGTAGCGGAGAGCGCGCTTGCGGGTGGTCTCGATCCTGGAACCAGCGGCGACCGCTACCAGGTCGTCGTTCACGTCAACGACCCTGAGTTGGAAGCGCCGGAACCCGCGGCCACGAAGAACCGGCCCCGCGTTCCCGCGGGAACGCCGCGGCAGCCCGAAGTCCAGGCCAACCGAGCGGCAGAAGTGAACGGCCGCGTTCCCGCGGGAACGCCGCTGCAACCCGAAGTCCAGGCGAATGGAGCGGCAGGAGTAGACGGCCGCGTTCCCGCGGGAACGTCACGGCAACCCGAAGTCCAGGACAACCGAGCGGCAGAAGTGAACGGCCGCGTTCCCGCGGGAACGTTGGGGCAACCCGAAGTCCAGGCCAACGGAGCGGCGGAAGTGAACGGCCACGTTCCCGCGGGAACTTCGAGGGACCCGGCGCGACGCTCTGTCGCAGCGGAACCTGCCAGGACCGAATCTACCGACTGCGCACACTGCGCCGGCGCCTGGGTGGGCAAGTCGCATGTCCGCGTTTCCGCTGAAACGGCCCGGCGCATCGCCTGCGACGCCGGGAAGGTCGTCATGCGGCACCGTTCCGGGCAGATCCTGAGCGTCGGCCGCAAGACGCGGACCATCCCGCCGCCCATCCGCCGCGCCCTCGAGTTCCGGGACCGGGGCTGCCGCTTTCCCGGCTGCACCTCGCAGCACTGCGACGCCCACCACATTGAGCATTGGGCCGACGGCGGCGAAACGAAGCTCTCGAACCTCGTCCTGCTCTGCCGCCGACACCACCGCCTGCTCCACGAAGGCGGCTTCAGCCTGCGCATGGACGATCAAGGCGCCGTGGGGTTCTACAACTCGCGCGGGCGACTGCTCGAACGGAGCCCGGCGCCGCCGGTCGTCGGCGACGACGCCATTCGGGAGTTGATCGAACACCTGGAGGATGCGGGCATCCTGATCACCGGCGACGAATCGATGCCGGCCTGGAACGGTGAACCGATGGACCTGCGCTACGTCATGGAATGCCTGTGGAGACCGCCTCCGCACCTCGAAGCCATCGTGGCCCGGGAGCGGGGTACCTCCAAAGCCGCTTTGGGGCTAAGCTGAAGAAGTGGGTCGATCGCGGTTCACGGTGGTGGGCGGTGCGCTTGGAGTTGCCAGAGTCGAGCCGATGAGTGGCCGAATGGGCGGTTTCGCCGCTGGTGGGAAGGCTCCTTGTGTCTTCGGCGTTCCGCTTGGTACCGGCTTCCTCTCGCCGCCCTGCTTGGCCGCCTTTGCGGCGGGCAGACGCAGTGATCCATCAGGTCGCCGCCTCAAGGTGAGCTATTCGGAGAATGTTGAAGGCGGCGGCGCTCCAGACCATGGCCCAGTTCATCTTCCTGCGGCCTCGGAACACTGGACGGCGCAGCAGACCGTCCTGCTTCATCCAGCCGAACGGACCTTCGACCCGAGGTCTCGCGTTGACGCTCATCGCGTAGCCCTGGTGTCGGCCTGCCGCTTGAGCGCCGGTTCCACGTCGGCGCCTGGCATCGTCCGGGCGCGCCCGGCCCTGGCAGGCGGACCTGTCGGCCCTCGAGGTGTGGACCCTGGTGACGAGTGGTCCGCCCGTCGATCCGGCTCTGACGGCCCTTCGTGTTCTGAATCACGTGCGGCGTCGCCATCAACGCCCGCGCACCGTCAACGAACGACTTGTTGTCGTACAGCTTGTCCGCACCCACCGTGGCCCGGTGGTTCCCCGGCACACGCTCCAGCAGACGCAGCGCCCCCTCGGTCTCCGCCGCGCCGTCTCCAACGAGCACTTCGGCGCCCACGATCAGGCCGTTCCGATTGTCCAACAGCACGTTGACCTGATACGCCAAACGCGCCTCCTTGCCGCGCCCCTTGCGCATCAGACGGCACTCAGGGTCCGTGGTCGATGCGTGCGTCTCGTTCTTACGCTTCTGACCGCGAAACGAAGACCCGTCGTCGTCCGGGTCGTCCTTCGAACGAAAGCTCTGGTGCGACGCCCAAGCCTCGACCAGCGTCCCGTCGACCGTGAAGTGATCCCGCGACAGCAGACGCTGCCGCCGAGCCCGAGCAAGCACCAGCTCGAAGAACTCCCCGGCGATGTCGCCGTCGAGCACGCGATCGCGACCGCACATGGCGGACGCCGGAACAGGCGGTGTTCAGACGGTGGCCGAATCCGGGTATTCGGCGAAGGACATCAAGGTCCTCAAGGGGCCTTGATTCTTCGTGAACGTCGTCGCGTTCCATACCCGCTCGTCCAGCTCCAGGCCCACGAACCAGCGAAACAGCAGGTCGAAATCCAGGCGTTCCATCAACCGCCCCTCACTGCGAACGCTGTAGAGCCCCTGCAGCAGAAGCGCCCGGAAGAGACGCTCGGGAGGCGCCGATGGACGGCCCCGCCGGGAGTACAACTCCTCGAACCGAGGCGACAGCGACTCCAACGCCTCGTCCACGATGCTCCGGACTCGCCGAAGCGGATGCCGCTGCGGCGCCCGCTCCTCCAACGACACGTAGCTGAACGGACTCCTCGACGATTGACCGCTGCCGCTCACGGAACTGACCTCCTCAGGTCAGATCCTGTGCCGCCAAACTGGACCTTTTCGACTAAGCCCCTAGAACGGCGGCTCGAAGCCCTGTTTGCCTTCGCCAAGACCCGGCAACCGACGATCAAGCACATCCCGCACCTTGGCGTAGTGCTCCAGATACCGATCCATCACTTCGTTCGCCTCGCAGCCGAGCTTCGCCGCCACGATTCCCAGCGCCACGTCCCTCGTTCCCGCCACGAACTTTCCCCGCTGGAAGTGGAACGGCTGGACGATGAAGTGCTGGACACCCGTTCCCCGGAGGTCGCCAGCGAATCGTTCGGAATCCTGCACCGGAAGCAGAGGCGTCATCGTTACGCATGTTTCCAGTTGCCTCTCCGCGAGCGCGGCGACCGCTTCGAGACGTCTCGCATTGCTCGGACAGGCAGGTTCGAAAGCGCGCCGCACCTCCTCGTCGTCCGTCGTGACGGTCATGTTGACTCGGACCCGTCCCCCCTTCTCGACAATCTCTTCGAGAACGTCCGCATCCCCAACCACGTCGGGACTCCGTGTCTGCACGACCAGCTTCGGCCGGTGCTTCTCGGCCAGTTCATGCAAAAGGCGCCGCGTCAACTTGAGCTTTCTCTCGATCGGCTGATAGGGATCGGTGACACTGCTCATGTAGATCCGTTTGTCGTCAAGACTGCCCCTGCGACGCCGAGCCAGAAGCTCGACCGCATTCTTCTTGACCCGAACCCACTCTCCCCACGCGTCCCGCTCGCTGGTGCTACGGGAGAAGAACGCGGCGTAGCAATAGCTGCACCCGAACGCGCAGCCGGCGTATGGGTTCAGAGTGAAGTCGTAGGCGTCCATGAAGCCGGTGGCTCGAGTGAGAATGTCTCGAGCCGGACGGTAGTCGATTTGGGCTGCGCCGAAGTGCGTGGGGCCCACGGTATCGACCGGGCTGGAGGCGCCAGTCAGCAGAGACCGCTGCTGGGGGCGTTTCATCGGACTTCCGAGATGAACCACATCGCCCTCAATTGACCGTTCGTTCCACCCTACTTCGTTTCTTAGGAACGAGCGCGTCAACCCATGAGGGGATCCCAGAGCGTCCTTCAAGGTCCTTCGCCACTTCGTCGTGTTGGCAGCAGGCCCCGACCAGCAAGCGACAGCCGGGGCCGGAACCAACCTGCCGCCGCGAAGCTGGGAAACGAGATCCTTGACGAGGTCTTCCTTCTTCGTGCGGCGGCTAGTAGTGACCAGTTCGACGCAGGGCTCCACTTGGCTATGGACCTTGTAGTAGATCTGCTCAAACTCGTTCCAGTTGTCTTCGTACACTGCATGAACCGCGGTCAACCACGACAAACCGCCCACGCTCCTGTTGTCGCGCCGCTCAGCCGAGGAAAGCCAGGTCCGAAAGTCGGAAGAACGGGAGGATCGACTCATCGCCGTGATCGCGTCAACCAGATGGTCGAGCCCACTCTCCTTCGCCTCATCCAGGAACGCAGCCCACAACTTCCAGCCCAACCGCCGCATCGCGAGACTCGGATCGATCCCCCGGACCGAGATCTCCCCGACGAACGGTGCTTCCGCGGCCAGAATTGCAATGGCCAACTGAACTGCCCACGCTCCGCAACCGAGGTCCAACACCCGGAGCGGACCGTCAGGCGGAAAAGGCCGTGGCAGCACCGAATAGACGAGGTGGACCTGGCGTGGCTGGTACCACGTGAGGTACATCAATGCGTCCCATTCCGTGTACTCCGGCCGCTTTCCAGAGGCCAGCCCACGAAGGGCCTGCAGCGCCTTCTCGACTTGCTGGGCACGCTCTTCCGGCGTCAAGCCAGCACTCAGGCGTCCGTACTCGTCCTCCGCGACCTTCGCGATCGCTTTGTCCAGCGCATGGCGCGCACGGTCGGTTGATTGGGGCCCGGTTGATTGGGGGTCGCCCATGAGCCGATCCTGTCACGGGAGTCTTGAGCGACCGGGCAACGCGATGCAGCAACTACATGAGTCCGGGCTCGCCCTTTCGGAGCGGGTTCGGGGGCCGGAACCCGCATGGCACGATCCGCGCCACCCGTGAGCTGGTCCGTGTCCCGTCGGACCGCACGGCTTGCAGGCCGGCTCACCCGGACACGGTTGCCGACGATCCCGGTCCTTTCCCACTTCCTGTAGAAGGTGCGCGAGCCTGGAGCAACTCTCTACTGTGCACGAAGCGGCGTGGCGGCGACCACCCGCTGTGCGGGAAGACAATAGGATCGCTGGACTTCCGACCGTACGGACTGACCCGGAACCGTTCATGACTCCGCCGCAGATCGACGAAGCACGCGCCCTTGACCACCTGATGGACCTGCTCGCCATCGAGGGCCTGAGCGGCCGCGAGGGCAAGGTCGCCGCCGCGGTGCGGGAGAAGCTCCTCGGAGCCGGCTGCGAGCCGTCCTGGATCGGACACGACGACGCGAACGAGCGGATCCCCGGCGACTACGAGGTCGGCAACCTGATTGTCGACCTGCCCGGCACGAGGCCGGGCCCGCGGCGGCTGTTCATGGGTCACCTGGACACGGTTCCGCTCTGTCGGGGTGCGGCGCCGGTGCGCCGGAACGGACGGATCGAGGCCGAGGGCGACACGGCGCTCGGCGGCGACAACCGGACCTCGATCGGCGCCCTGGTCACGATGGTCGAGACCCTGCTCGCTCAGGACAGACCAAGGCCGCCGATCACGGTGCTGATGACGGTCGGCGAGGAAGTCGGCCTGTGGGGCGCGCGGACCGTGGAACTGGATCGCCTCGGGAATCCGGAGATGGGCTTCAACATCGACTCCGGCGCGCCCCACGTGGTGATCGTCGGCGCGACCGGCGCCGACCGCTGGCAGGTCGACATCCACGGCAAGTCCTCGCACGCGGGCGTGCATCCGGAGCACGGGGTTTCGGCGGCGCTGATCGCCTCGCGCGCGGTCGCCGACGTGGCGGCCCGGGGCTTCTTCGGCAAGATCGAGCTTCCGGCCGGCAGCGGCGCCTCGAACGTCGGCCGCATGGCCGGCGGCGAGGCGAGCAACCAGGTGACGGACCACCTCTTCGTCTCCGGCGAATCGCGCAGCCACGACAAGGCGTTCCTGGCGCAGATCACGGCAACCTACCGCGACGCCTTCGAACGGGCCGCGCGCAGCGTGACGAGTTCCGACGGCAACTGCGGCCGCGTCGACTTCCGCGCCGAGACCGACTACGACGCCTTCGAGATGCCCAGGGACTCACCGCCCGTGCAACTCGCCGCGGAACGGGTCCGCGCGGTTCTCGGCATCGAGGCGCAGTACCTGGTCGCCAACGGCGGGCTCGACGCGAACTACCTGAACGCCAAGGGTGTGCCCACGGTGACCCTGGGCGCCGGCCAGCACAACCCGCACACCGTGGACGAGTACGTCGATGTCCAGGAGTACCTCGACGGATGTCGAACCATCGCCGCGATTGCCGCGGCCTGACGGTCAGCCACCCGGGAGAGAACCGAATGAACACACGCATGTTGCACGAGAAAGTGATCGCCGTCACCGGCGCCGGCCGCGGCATCGGCCGCGACATCGCCCTGCTCGCCGCCGCCCATGGCGCCTCGGTCATCGTGAACGACCTCGGCGGCTCCGAGCGCGGCGACGGCGGCGACCAGACGCCGGCCGAGGCCGTCGCCTCGGAGATCCAGGCTGCCGGAGGCCGCGCCGCCGCGAACTACGAGAGCGTCGCCGACTTCGACGGCGCCGGGCGGATCGTCGAACAGGCCCTGGACGAGTTCGGCCAGATCGACGGCGTCGTGAACAACGCCGGCATCCTGCGCGACGGCATCTTCCACAAGATGACCGAGAGCGACTGGGACGCCGTGATCGCCGTGCATCTCAAGGGCAGCTTCAACATGGCGCGGGCCGCCGCTCCCCACTACCGCAAGCAGATCGGCGGCGCCTTCGTCCACATGACGTCGACCTCGGGGCTGATCGGCAACTTCGGCCAGGCGAACTACGCCGCCGCCAAGCTCGGCATCGTCGGGCTGTCGAAGTCCCTGGCTCTCGACATGCAGCGCTTCGAGGTGCGCTCGAACTGCATCGCCCCGTTCGCCTGGTCGCGGCTGATCGGAACGATCCCGACCGCCGACCCGGCTCAGGCCGCGCGGGTCGCCAAGATGAAGGAAATGACCCCGGCGCTCGTCGCGCCGCTTGCCGTCTACCTGCTGAGCGACTCGGCGAAGGACACGAGCGGCCAGATCTTCACGGTGCGCAAGAACGAGATCTTCCTGATGAGCCAACCCCGGCCGGTCCGCTCGGTCCACAACAGCGACGGCTGGACCCCGGAGGCGATCGCCGAGCACGGCATGCCGGCGCTGGCCGGGTCGTTCCACGACCTCGACCGGACGACCGACGTGTTCACCTGGGATCCGACGTAGCTACAACTGCCAGGCCACCAGCAACTGGACGGCGCTCTCGTCCTCTTCCGTGCCGAGCTTGTTGCTCCAGTACTGGTACTTGATGCCCGCGAACAGTTTGCCGGCGTCGCCGCCGAACGCCTTGCCCGCGTCCCAGCGGAACTGCGGCTGGGCCAGGATCGACCCGCCGTAGGTCTGCCCGAACTCGTTCGTCACACTGCCGATGTACTCCGCGTGGCCGGTGATCTGGAAGCTCTGCTCACCGGCAAGGAACAGGTACAGCCAGTTCACGTCGAAGCAGTAGCTGTCGTCGGTCCGCGGCGCGCCGCCGGCGCCGACGCCGCTGCTGCCGTCGAGGTACAGCATCAGGTCCGTGTTCAGGAAGATGAACCCCGCCGCCTTCCAGGCCAGGCGCAGGCCCGGCAGGTACTTGACCACCTTCGCGTCGCCGGCCGCGTTCACGCCGGCGATGAAGCCGACGTCGGCCAGCGGGCCGCCCCCGACCGTCTTCCCGGTCAGCTTGCCGAGGCTTGCAGTCGGATACCACTCGCCGTAGAAGTCCCGCTCGTTGAAGCCGTCGCTGCCCTTGTCGTCGAGATAGTCGACGAAGAAGAAGCTGTCGCCGTACTTCCACTGCGTCGCCTGCTGCAGGGTCAGGACGAAGCTCTCCTCCTCCTGCGCCGAGAAGGGGTTCAGCAGTTCGCCGAACTGGAAGTGAAATTCGGTCTGGGCCGTGGCCGGCCCGGAGGTCAGAGCGAGGAGCAGCAGAACGCCGGCGGCGACGAAGAACCGCCGCCGGAGTCTTGCGATGCTCGTGGCGCCCCTCAGCCTCACGCCACCTCGAACAGTCCCGCGGCGCCCATGCCGCCGCCGATGCACATCGTGACGACGACGTTCTTCGCGCCGCGACGCCTGCCTTCGATCAGCGCGTGACCGACCAGGCGCGCTCCACTCATGCCGTACGGATGGCCGATCGAGATCGCGCCCCCGTTCACGTTCAGCTTCTCGTTCGGGATGCCCAGCCGGTCGCGGCAGTAGATCACCTGGACCGCGAACGCTTCGTTGAGCTCCCAGAGGTCGATGTCGTCCATCGTCAGGTCGAAGCGCTTGAGCAGCTTGGGGACGGCGAAGACGGGACCGATGCCCATCTCGTCCGGTTCGCAGCCGGCGACCGCCATCCCCTTGTAGATGCCGAGCGGCTCGAGGCCACGCTGCTCGGCCAGCTTCGAGTCCATCACCACGCACGCCGAGGCGCCGTCGGAGAGCTGGCTGGCGTTGCCCGCCGTGATCGTGCCGTTCTCGCGTACCGGCTTCAGCCCGGAGAGACCTTCGATCGTCGTGGTGGGGCGGTTGCCCTCATCCTGGCTCAACTCGACCTCGCCGAAGCTGATGTCGCCGGTCGCCCGGTCGAGGATCATCTTCGTCGCGTTCATCGCGATGATCTCGTCGTCGAAGGCGCCCGATTCCTGGCCGGCGGCGGTGCGCCGCTGGCTCTGCAGCCCGTACTCGTCCTGCTGCGCGCGACTGATGTCGTAGCGCTTCGCCACGACCTCGGCGGTGTCGATCATGGGCATGTGCAGCTCCGGCTTGTTGTCCCGAATCCACGGATCGGGCGCGCGGAAGCCGTTCATCTTGTCGTTCTGCACCAGGCTGATCGAGTCGATTCCGCCGGCGACCACGACCGGCGCCCCATCGACCATGACCTGCTTGGCGGCGGTGGCGATCGCCATCATTCCCGACGAGCACTGCCGGTCCATCGTCATGCCCGAGACCTCGACCGGCATGCCGGCGCGAATCGCGCACTGCCGGGCGACGTTGTTGCCCTGGGTGCCCTGCTGCATGGCGCAGCCCATCACGACGTCGTCGACCTCGCCCTTCTCGACACCGGCGCGTTCGACCGCGGCCGCAATCGCCGCCGCGCCCATCGTCGGCGATTCGAGGTTGTTGAAGGCGCCGCGATAGGCCTTGCCGATCGGCGTGCGCGCGGTGGAAACGATGACGGCGTCAGTCATGGAGTAGCTCCCTGGCTTCGATTGGTTGGGGTGGTTCGATGTCGTCGACGTTGACGGAGAATAGCACCTACCGTACGGTCGGTCGGTCCCTCAATCCTCCAACCAGGCGTTGAAGGCCGGCGTTTGCTTGGCGCGGAAGGCCGCCACGCCCTCGCGGGAGTCCGGATGATGGTCGGCCATCGGCGTCCGGGCCGCGATGTCCTCGAGGGACTGCTCCCAGGTCTGGTCGGCGGCGTTGTAGATGCTGCGCTTGAGCAGACGCATCGCCACCTGCGGCCCGTTCGCGAGCTCGCGCGCAAGATCCATCGCTCGCGGCATCAGGTCGTCCGGCGCCACGACCTCGTGGACGAGCCCGAGGTCAAGCGCCTCCGCGGCGTCGACGATCCGATTGCGCATCAGGAAGTCGATCGTCTTCGGCAGACCCATCATCTGCAGCAGCAGGTAGTGGCCGCCCTCGTCCGGCAGCAGGCCGAAGCGGAGCGTACCGCTGCCCATGCGCGCTGCCGTCGACGCAATCCGGAAGTCGCAACTGAGCGCCAGCGAGAAGCCGGTCTGCACCGCCACGCCGTTCATCGCCGCGATCGTCAGCTTGTCCAGGCCACGGATCGCCGTGTTGATCGGCTGCGAGATCCTGCGCAGCCCGTTGATCGTGCCGAGGACGTTGTCGTGACCCCGGTGAATGTCCGGCACCAGCGCCTCGCCGCGCCGGCCCTTGTCCTGGCCGCTGATGTCGTCGCCGGCCGAGAAGGCCCTGCCGCTGCCGGTGAACAGCACGACCCGCACGGAATCCTCCATCGCGGCCTGGGTGAGCGTCTCAAGCAGGTCGCGCTTCAACGGCGCGTCCATGCCGTTGAGCCGGTCCGACCGGTTGAACGTGACGACGAGGATCCCCGGATCCTCCAAGGACACCTCGAAGCCTCTGCACTCGCCAGTCCGGATCATGCCTGCCACTCCCTTTCCGTTTGCTCGTTCCGCTCGTCTGTGCGCTGGGGGCGGTCATTGTGGCACAGGGAATTCGGCGTCCTCCGACGCAGAATGGCCGTGCTACCGTCCTCGGACCCCCAAGAGTCCGGGGGGCCTCATTCCATCCACGCAACCGACAAGGAGAATCCACCTGATGAGACGTGTCATCAGCGTGCTGACGCTCGTCCTCGCCGGCGGCCTCCTGCAGGCCTCGGCCTACGCATCCGGCTCCATCTCGGCCGGCAAGGGAATCAACCCGCGGGACGCCTACACGATGGGCAAGGCGCTGACGTTCCAGAAGCTCGTATGTCCGTCCTGTCCCCTGCAGAAACGCGACCTCGACCGGGATCGCGCCTTGAGCCTCAAGAACAGCCTGGAAGCTCGTGACGAAGCCGAGAAACCGGGCACGCCGGACGACGAGCACATCAACGCGCTCTGTCCCGGGGCAGGCGGCTCCTCATGCGAGGGCAAGCCGGACGAGCAGGAACTCGTTCACTTCTACCTGACGCGGCGCTACAAGCTGTAGGCCGGAACGGACGAGACAGCAATGAAGAACAAGTCCTCGAGCCTTCTGGCGGCCGTCGCCGTCGCCACCGTGTCCGCCGCGCCCGCATTCGCCGAAGGGTCGCCCTGGTTGCCCGCGCCCGGCGCCGGCACGATTTCGGTTTCCTACGTATCCCAGGAGGCGACCGAGTTCTACCGCGCCGCCGTGAAGGGGCCGACTCCCGCCGGAGGCCACGAACTCGGCCAGGAGACGCTCTGGGTCAACGGAACCTACGGCATCTCCGACTCGCTGGCCCTGGACTTCCGCGTCGGCGCCGCCGAGAGTTCCTTCATGGCCGGACCGTCGGCGCCGTTTCCGCCCAAGGAGAATCTGAGCGGGCTGCAGGACGTGAACGCGGGCCTCGTCTGGCGCTTCCGTGACGAAGTGGTGAGCTCGGGGCCCAGCCTCGCGCTACGCGCCGCCGCGATCATCGGCGGCAGCTACACGACCGGCTACATCAGCTCCCTGGGCGACGGCGGCGACGGCGGCGAGGTCTCCTTGCTGATCGGCAAGTACGTGGGAGAGCGCGGCGCCCTTTCCGCCGAACTCCGCTATCGGCGCCGCAACAGAAACATCCCGGCGGACACCTTCCTCAATCTGTCGGCGGGCGTCCTGGTCGGCGACCGGGTCGGACTGAACCTCGGCTACCAGATGATCGACGCCGAGTCCTCGGGGCTCGACATCGGGGTTCCTCCGTTCTCTCCCGCCCGCTTTCCGGAGCTCCAGGAAGACATCGAACTCGTCACCGGCACGATCAGTATCGGCCTCCAGAGCGGCACGACGCCTCGAGCTATCGCTGTCGATTCCCTGGCCTTTACCTACGGGTCCGTCGTCGGCGGCCGCAACACCGCAGTTTCGGACGTGTTCAGTATCTCGATCGGCTTCAACTTCGACACGTACTAGCCACTGGGGCTACGGCTCGTTGAGACTCCAGTCGTACTCGTAGTCGATCGAGCCCTCGAAACCCTCGAGGCGTGCGGCAAGGTCCCCGTCCGCGTAGTCGATGAGGTGGGCAACGACCGACTCCTCCGTGTTGCCGAAGTCCTCGGCGTACCAGTCGTAGATGCTGGATATGACGATGAAGTCCTCGTCCACGAAGTCGACCCCGCGCGCGTTGTTCACGTAGTCGCGCGCACCCTGCTCGAGGAGCATCTCCGTGTTGGCGGCAGTGAACGCCGTCGCCAGCAGATGGGGGCAGCCGTAAGCGGCGCAGTTCACCGCGTAGTGGATCCGCTTGTCCTTCCACTGAGGCCGCAGGATGCCGTGCTCGATGTCGTCCAGGCTCAGATCCCGGCCGTTCACTTGCGCGTGCGGGTCCTGCCACGGACCGGTGTTCGGAATGACGCCCTCGTGGATCTCCTTGATCGAATCGACCGGGTACTCCGACAGCACGACCTGGACCGTGACCGCGTTGTAGAGGTTGATCCAGAAGGCCATCTGCTCGGCACGTGAGTACCGGCTCGGATCGTGCCCCTGCAGGTAGTCGATGTAGGCGCTCAGCTTCGCCGTGTCGCCGGCGTTGGACGAAATCGCCGCGTAGTCGAACAGGTTGACGCCCGAGTCGTCGGCGCCGACGTAGCCGTCCAGGATCTCCTGCCAGGAACCGTGATCGATCGCCGCGGTACTCGTCTCGTTGCTCGTGTCCCATCCCGCGATCTCCTGTGGCTCCGGAGCGCCGCAGGCGACGGCGAGAACCACCGCGGAAAAGAGGCCAATCAACTTGCGGTTCGTCATTGCACTTCCTTTCGCGTCCCCTTCCTGCGGCGCACGGCGAGATCGGCCGCGAGCGCCAGAAGGATCAGTCCGAACTCCAGGGTCCGCGCCCACACCGGCTGTTCGTAGGGTTGCAACGTGAAGTCGGGGAGGTTCAACCCCGTGACGTAACTGAGCAGAACCGCGGCCGATGCCGTCCATGCCCAGATGCTCGGAGAGACTACCGCGAAGGGCAACAGCCAGAGCAGGTACCACGGGTTGATCACCGGCGACACCGCCAGCAGTAAGCCGAACAGCACATCGCCCCGGGGGATTCCCCCTTCCCTGCCGCGAGCACGACGAAGGCAGGTCCAGCCCCAGAAGGCGGCGAAGACCGCGCCCAGCAGGATCCGCGCCTCGAACGGCGGCACGACGGCCTTGAGCAACGCGAAGACCGCCGAGTTGAACTCCCAGTCCCGCGCGAAGGTCCGCAGCGACAGCAGATCGGTGCCTCCACGGATAGCGAACGGCAGGTACGCCGCTGCCACCGTGGCGACGAAGAGAAGCCAATGCCCGAGTCGGGCCCGCAGCAGGACGAGCGGCGCCAGCACCAGGGCGAACGTCTTGGCGGCCACGGCCAGCCCGAGAAGCGCGGCCGCGATCCACCAGCGTCGCCTACGGGCCAGGACGATCGCGGCCAGCAGCAAGCAGACGCCGACGTCGTCCGGATGAGCGGTGAAGGCGATCTCCTTGACCACGAGGGGACACCACGCGTAGAGGAGGACGTTTTGTGCCGGCGCCAGGCGAAGCAGCAGGGCGACGGCGGCCAGGTCGACCGCGATCAGGATCGCCTGCAGCACGGCAACGCTCGCCGGCTTGATCCAGTATGCGACCAGGAAGACGACCTGGGTGACCGGCGCGTAGATCGTCGGCAGTTCCGGGTAGTTCACGCCGTCCAGGACGCCCTGGAAGAGCGCAGGCACCGCCGGGTCGATGAAGAACTCCTCGGGGGCTATGCCGTACGGCGTACCCGCGGTAGCGAACCGGAATCCGTCCCACAGGTAGCGATAGAAGTCGTCCTCGTAGAACGGACCGCCGATCAATCCGCAGAGGCGAAAGGCGACCGCCCAGAAGAACAGTCGACCGACCGGGAACGGCGCCCCCGTCTTTCGGAAGTGGAAGAACAGGCCGAAGACCGGCAACCCGGTCCATGCGACGAGCAGGAAGAACGCCCGCAGGTCGGGCTCACCGGGCTGTCGCGCGAGCGCGGCCAGGGCCGCGTACCCGAGAACGCACCAGAGACCCACCCCATCCGTGTACCGGAGCGACCTCCGCGAGGGCCGCTCGACTCCAGGATCAGCCAACCCACTCCGTCCAGCCGGACCCGCGGTGACCGAAGTCGAAGACCTCCGGGTGCAGCAACTCGGCCAGGATCTCCGCCGACTCGACGACCCGGGGGCCCGGCCGGTTGAAGTACTGGTTGCCGTCGGTCAGGAAGACGCGGCCACTCTTCACCGCGGAAAGGTCGGACCAGCCGGGACGGGCCGCGAGCGGTGGCATCTCCGCCGCGGTGCGCGGAATGTCGAAGCCGCAGGGCATGACCGCGATGACGTCGGGGTCGGCCTCCATCATCTGCTCGAACTCGAAGTAGCCGGAGTGCCTTCCCGCCTCGCCGAGCATCACCGAACCGGCGGCGATCTCTACGAGCTCCGGCACCCAGTTCTCGGCGTGCATCAACGGGTCGATCCACTCGATGCAGGCGATCGTGGGCCGCTCGGCGAGCTGGCTGGAGCGCTCGCGGATCGCGTCGAGGCGCGCCGTCAGGCTGGCGTTCAGCCGCTCGGCCCTCTCCGGGCGGCCGAGCGTCGCGGCAACCGTGCGGATGTCCACAAACACGTCGCCCAGGTCCATCGGAGCGAGCGAGACGATCCGCGGCTCGGAGTTCACCAGCTCGCACACCGCCTCCTCCACGTCCTTCAGGCTGACCGCGCACACCTCGCACTGGGTCTGGGTCACGATGACCGTCGGGGAAAGCTCGTCGAGCAGCCGGCCGTCCACGCGGTAGACCGAGAGCGCCTCGGCGACGATCGAGCGCACCTGGTCGTCGATGGCCCGGCTCGACCCGTCGACGTCGACCTTCGACGACGAACACACCGGCAGCCTCTCCACCGACGCCGGGTAGTCGCATTCGTGCGATCGGCCCACCATGCAGTTCTCGAATCCGAGCGCGCACACGATCTCCGTCGCGCTCGCGATCAGCGAAATGACGCGCGGCTCGGTCATCCCGCGGCCGCCTCCGCGGGAACCGGGTCGCCCGCCGGCAGAAGATCGCAGAAGCCGAAGCCGTCCCGCTCGATGACCTCCCCGATCTCGAAGCTGATCGACCGGTCGAAGATCGGTCCGTCGAACACGAAGGTGTGGAATTCCCCGTTCTCGCCGCAGGGGTCGACCTCTGCGGGCAGGTCCCCGAGGAAGTCACCGTCGAAGGCACGCCCAACGAAGGGCGCCGGCAGCACGGCGAGGTTCACACACACGGTCACCGCCCGGAAGCCGTCGCCGATGAAGGCCCGGGCCAGTTCGTCGGTCGGCGTGTGCCAGATCGGGAACTCGCACTCCAGGCCCGCCTGCGAGAGCTGGCGCTCGCGGTACTCGCGAAGGTCCTCCAGGAACAGGTCCCCGAACCCGACCCGCCGGATGCCCCGTTCGCGCAGCCCGCCGAACGCCCTGCCCATCTCCCGTTCGTAGACCACGTTCGAAGGCTCGGGCGGCACAACGACCTCGGTGAGCGGCAGGCCGATCGAGCGCGCCTGCTCCCGCAGCAGAGACCGACGCACGCCGTGCATGCTGACCCGGTCGAAGGCGTCGGTCACCGTGGTCACGAGCTCCGCCACCTCGAACCGGCGCCGGCGGCGGAGTTCCTGCAGCGCCAGGCAACTGTCCTTGCCGCCGCTGAAGCAGAGTGCGATGGGTTCCCGCATGGGCCAGTCCGGCAGCCTACAGGACTCCAGAATCCGACGCTTCGCGCCTCGTGCGGGCACGATACCCGCGCTCCCGAGGGCAACAAGGTCGTGCCGGCGCCGATCCTCCGGCCTGGAGGAGTGATTTCCGCACTTAGGACACGGAGCCGCCCCGGAGAGCAGGAGGACGCCTCCGAAGGCGACGACGCGTCCGGATCGGCTCCCGACCCGACTCCGCACGGTTCCCAGACCTGGGAACGACCCTGCCCGCAGCCTACCGTCTTCCGAGGAGCAGGACCGCCGCCGCCGGCAGCACCGTGACCGACGCCAGCAGGCAGGCCGGCAGGCCGATCAGCATGACCGCGGCCATCGTCTCCAGGCCCAGGTGGTCGGTGAACAGCAGAACCGAGAAGCTGGCGGTCGTGGTGAGGGTCGTCATGGCAATCGCCCGGCCCACGGACAGCGACGCGAAGCGGATCGACTGCGAGGGATCGTCGAGAATGCGGTGGACGACGTGAATGCCGTCATCGATGCCGAGCCCGAAGATCAGGGGCAGCACCAGCCAGCTCATCACGTTGAACGGAATGCCGATCCAGCACAACGCTCCCAGGGTGAAGGGCACGGCGGCCAGCACCGGAAGGAGCGCCAGCAGAACCGACGCCCAGCGGCGGAAGTCGACGCAAAGAACGACCAGCACGAACGCCAGGATGGAGACGGCGATCCAGGGAATCCAGGGCCGTTCGCCGATCATCATCCCTTCGACCACGGCCAGGAGCCCTGTGGCGCCCGGGTCGATCGCCTGGACCGCCAGCCGCTGACGCCGGGCCAGGTCGCCGTCCGCCTTCGAGTCGCCGGGATACGCGTAGACCAGGAACTCCCCGCTCGGCGCGATGAACTTCTCCCGCAGGGCCGGCGGCAGCGAGTCGACATCGGGCGGGCCGACGGCAGCGGCTCGATAAAGCGCCTCGACCGCCTGCGCCCGGACAGGGCCCATTGGAGCAGCGATCCTCCCGCTCCGCCCCGCGGTCAGGTTCCGGCCGCCCGGGTCTCGCCGAGACCGAAGCTCTGCCTGCGAGTCGTTCGCCGACTTAAGCACCCGTGCGAGCGCCGCGGCCCGTTCATCCAGGTCGGTCGGCAGGATGGCGCCGAGGCTGAGCACTTCGCTGAACAGCGGGTGCCCGTCCAGCCGTCGCGCGAACTCCCGCGACTGCTCGAGACCCTCGGCCGAGAGAATCCAGGGAGCGCCGTTCGTCCCCAGAATCTCCTGGATCCGGTCGACCACCGCGAGCGCGGGAACGCCCCGGTTCATGATCCGTTCGAGCCGCGTCTCGACCTGGAGCCGGGGCAACCCCGCAAGGGCTACGGCCAGCACCGCGGCCCCCGCGAACAGGCAACGCCCCGGCCGCTCCGTCGCCCACCGCACCAGCGACTCGAGCCCGGGCACTCTGACCGGCTTCACGACGCCGCCGTTGCGGGCCGCACCGCGCCAGCCGGTCGGCCAGCGCCTCGAACCAGGGCAACTGACCGGCTTCACGACGCCGCCGTTGCGGGCCACACCGCTGGCGCCGGCCGTCGCCGGCGCGTCACGCCTTCTTCGCCTGCGCTCCCTCAGCACCCACACCGACGGCAGGATCAGCAGCGTCAGCGGCAGGCAGAAGAGCAACCCCAGGCCGCCGGAGAGTCCGAGGTGCAGAGCAACCGGATCCGGGGCCGAGGCGGCGACCAGGAAAGCGCCCGCAGTCGTGATGCAGCCGGCAACCACTCCACGGCCAGCGCCCCTCACCGTCCTTCGCAACGCTTCCTCGAAGGCCAGGCCGCGCGCCAACTCCTCGCGCTGGCGAACGAACAGATGGACGGCGAAGTCGATGCCGAGGCCGAACACGGTGACGCCGAAGAACGTCTCCATGATCGTCAACCTGCCGGTCAGAAGACCGACCGCGCCCAGCGCGGCGCCGATCGAGAGCACGAGGACCGCCGCCACGGACAGCAGGCCGCCGGGCCGCTTCTCGACGATCCGGAACAGCAGCAGCACGAGCGCCAGACTGATCGGGGTCAGCCGCCTGATCGCGCCCAGGGTCTGTTCCTGGTCGCCTGCCGACACGGCCGGCAGCCCCGAGAAGCCAACCGTCACGCCGCTGCCGCCAAGCGCGTCCGCGACCGCGGCCTCGAGCTCGAAGAAGGCGCTGCCCCCGACCTCCTCCTCCAGCGGATCGAGGGCCATCTCGATCTCGACCAGCCGGGCGCCGGGAACGCCGACCGCCTCGCTGCGCAGAGCCAGAGCGGAGGCCGCGAACCGGGCCGCGTTCGCCATGTCCCCGGGGCGCTCCACCAGTCCCAGCCAACGGTCGAACAGCGAGCGGTCGACCAGCCACGGCGCCTGCTCCTCCAGCCACTCGACCGGCAGCGGGCGGCGCGCCGAGACAACCGACGGCAGGGTCGCCGCTGCACGGATCGTGCGCTCGACCGCGTCGTCGAGCGCTTCTTCGTCGCCTTCGAGAAGCACCAGAAGAAGCCCGCCCAGCTCATACTTCCGGGCTACCTCGAAGTAGCGGCCGATGTGCTCGTCGGCGCGGTTCATCACGCCCATGAAGGTGAGGTCCACGGGTGTCGCGGCCAGCAGCGACGCCAGCAGCGCGGCAGGCGCCGCGGCCGACCCGATCGCGCACCAGGGCGAGCGGATCGTCCACCCTGCGAGAGCTTCGAGCAGCCCCCGCATGGTCACGCCGGAGGTTCCCCGCGGCCCTTCGGAATCCCCTGGCGACGGCTGCTACAGTCCCGCGCGCCAACGCCCAGGGAACCCCCAACGCGAGGAAGGCGAGGAGAAGAAATGAAGTTCGGCATCATGTTCGCCAACACCGGCCCGTTCGTCGACGGCCCGCCGGCCGCGGCCCTGGCCCAGGCAGCCGAGGCCGCCGGTTTCGACTCGCTATGGACCGTGGAGCACGTCGTCGTCCCGCGCGGCTACGCCTCCCCCTATCCCTACGACGAGAGCGGCAAGATGCCCGGCGGGCGCGAAGACTTCGACATCCCCGACCCGCTCATCTGGCTATCCTACGTGGCGGCGGCGACGAAGAGCATCAAGCTTGCGACCGGCATCCTGATCGTCCCGCAGCGCAATCCGCTGGTCACCGCCAAGGCGGTCGCCACGCTCGACAAGCTCTCCGGCGGCCGGGCCATCCTCGGCGTCGGGGTCGGCTGGCTGGAAGAGGAGTTCAATGCCCTCGGCGTTCCCTTCGCCGGCCGCGGCCGGCGCCTCGACGACTACCTGCGGGCCTTCCGGGCCTTGTGGACCGAGGACTGCCCGAGCCACGACGGCGAGTTCGTCTCCTTCTCCGACTGTTACAGCCGCCCGCAGCCCGTCCAGGGTTCCGTGCCGATCGTCGTCGGCGGCCACTCGGACCGCGCCGCCCGCCGCGCCGGCGAGCTGGGCGACGGCTTCTTCCCCGCCCTCGGCGACATGGGCAAGCTGAAGCACCTGCTCGGCGTGATGCGCGAGAGCGCCGAAGCGGCCGGGCGCGACCCGGAGGCGATCGAGATCACCGCCAACGGAGGGCCGCCGGAGCACGTCGCCCGGATGGCCGAACTCGGCGTCTCCCGCGTCATCTTCCCGCCGATGCCGCCGGACGAACTCGGGAAGTTCGGCGAAGACGTCATCTCCAGGTTCAGTTAAGGACCGGGTGCGCCGGCCCTCTGGCCGGGGCCGCCCGCATCCCCGAGCTGGTCTCGTGGACGAAGATTCCGGAGCCTGGACAGTCGATCAGGGCATCCGGAACGCCGCCGCGAAGCGGCGAGCCGGCGCAGTGGTAACTTTTCGCCCATGATCTACCTTCGCCGCCTCGCCCCGTTCGCCCTCGCCCTGCTGCTCCTCGCGGCCACCCCCGCCCTCGGCTCCGCTGACGAAGCGGGCGACCCCATCCGGGTCCTCTTCGTCAGCAAGTCCTCCGGCTTCCAGCACTCCTCGATCAAGCGCACGGACGGCCATCCCGGTCACGTCGACACCGTCCTCGCCCAAATCGGCGCCGAGCGCGGCTTCGCCGTCACCTCCACCAAGGACGCCGGCCTGATCAACGCCACCCAGCTCGCCAACTTCGATGTCGTCATCTTCTACACGACCGGCGACCTGACCCGGCGCGGCGGCGCCGGCGAGGGCCTCTTCCGCGGCGACGGCAATCCCCCGATGAGCGCCGACGGCGTCTCCGACCTGATCGCGTGGATCGAAGCCGGCGGCGGTTTCGTCGGCTTCCACCCCGCGACCGACACCTTCCACGGCGAGGGCGACGAAGTGACCCCCTACATCGGCATGATCGGCGGCGAGTTTCTCCACCACGGCGCCCAGTTCGAAGGCATCGTCCGGGTCGCCGACGCCGGCCACCCGACGATGGCCAACGTCGAAGACGGCTGGAAGATCATGGACGAGTGGTACCTGTACAAGAACGTCGCCCAGGACGAACTGCACGTCCTCGCCCTGATGGACCCGGGCGAAGAACGGTCCAGGCAGGAGGTCTACGACATCGCCCCCTACCCCATCGTCTGGTGCCGCGAACTCGGCGCCGGCCGCGTCTTCCACAACGCGATGGGCCATCGCGAAGACGTCTGGTCCCACGAGATGTTCCAGACCTGGGTCGGCGACAGCATCGAGTGGGCGGCCGGCAAGGGCGAGGCCGCCGCCGCCCCGAACTGGGGGGATGTGGTGCCCTGAGACTGGCGGCGAACTTCACTCCGCCTCCACGCCCTCGTTCAGGATCCTCAGGTACTCGCTGTAGACGTACACGCGGTTCCGGCTGAAGCCGGTGATCTCCCGGACGAGCGCTGCTCCTTCCAGGAGTCCCAGCGCAGCGGAGACGGTCGGGAACGTGAGTCCGGTGCGCCGGCACGTTTCCGGGATGGAGAGGATCGGGCGTTCCTGGAGGGCTTCGAGGACCCGTAGCGCTGAACCGGCGCGGCGACCCTCCGCCGTGATGCGTTGCCGGTCCTCCGTGAATCGCTCGGTCAGGCGACCAGCGGTGGCGGCCGCGTTCTCGGCCGTTTCCTGTACGCCCTGGAGGAAGAACGCCAGCCAGGCCTCCCAATCGCCCGTGTGCCGGATGCCGTTGAGCAGGTCGTAGTAGCGCTCTCGATGGCGCTTGAAGTACACGCTGAGGTAGAGGAGCGGCTGGCGCAGCAAACCCGCCTCGCACAGCAGCAGGATGATCAGCAGACGACCGACGCGGCCGTTGCCGTCGAGGAACGGGTGGATCGTCTCGAACTGAACGTGGGCCAATCCCGCCCGTACCAGCGTCGGCAAACCGTCGTCCTCGGAGTGGAGGAAGCGCTCAAGGTCCGCCATGCAGTCCGCCACGGCCAGGTGCGGCGGCGGCACGAACAAGGCGTTGCCCGGACGGGCGCCGCCAATCCAGTTCTGCGAGCGGCGGAACTCACCAGGATCCTTGCTGGCGCCGCGGGCGCCGGACAGCAGGATGCCGTGCAACTCCCGGATCAACCGGTTCGAAAGCGGGAAGTCCTCACGCAACCGCTGCAGCCCATGCTCCAGAGCAGCGACGTAACGGGAGACTTCGGCGGCGTCGTCGCGCGGCGCCCCCGGAACCTGGTCGAGCTCGAAGAGCAGCAGATCGGAGAGTGACGACTGGGTACCTTCAATCTGCGAAGACAGCACCGCCTCCTTGCGGACGTACGAGTACACGAAGAGCGTCGGTTCCAGGAGCTGATTGGCGCCCTCCAGCCGCCCAAGGGCGAGACTGGCGGCTTCCAACGAACGAAGAAGAGGGCCTTCCAGGCTCAGCGGCGGCACTGGCGGCAGCGGCGCTGGAATGAAGGCGCGCACCCGCTCGCCTCCCGCGGCGGTCACCTCGTAGTGGCCGGGCATTGGACGTATCATGAGTGCACCCTGGTCTTCGTATGAAGACTTAGAGCTCAAGTCTTATCACGGATCGCAGAATCCGGCGCCTATGCAGGAACTTTGAACAAGGTGTCCAGTCGCGCTGCATTCGAGCGACCATGCATCTCAGCCCGGCATCGTGCCATCCGGGTGCTCGATGACTCGCACCCGGAGGTGGGGCGCGTGTGGCGCGGAACGCGCCACACGGGCGTTGCTCCTCGGTCGCCCTTGTTCCCGGGATTGCGGGCGGCCCGATATGCTCCCTCGTCGCGCCTTGCCGGGCGAGCGCCTGGCCACTCTCGGCGCCACACGGACTTCTGCCACGGGCTGTTAAGCGTCACCCCGATGTGAACGCGGTACTCTCGACGGGCCTCAGAGGCTGAACCCATGTTCGACGCGCGACCTGTTCTGCTTTCGACGGAGTTCCCTCCGCTGCGACGCCGGCGAATCGCCACGCTGCAGGTGAACCTCGGCTATCGCTGCAACCTGAGTTGCGTTCACTGTCACGTCAACGCCGGGCCCCACCGCACCGAGATGATGTCCACCGCCGTCGTGGACGAGGTGATCGCGGCCATCGACCGGCTGGAGATCGAGACACTCGATCTCACCGGCGGAGCGCCGGAGCTGCATCCCGCGTTCCGCCGACTCGTGCGGGCGGGGCGCCGACGAGGCATCGAGGTGATCGACCGTTGCAACCTCACGGTGCTGTTCGAGGAGGGCCAGGAGACGCTGGCCACGTTCCTGGCCCGCGAAGAGGTCACCGTGATCGCCTCCCTGCCCTGCTATCTCGAGGAGAACGTCGAGCAGCAGCGCGGCAAGGGCGTGTACGGGGACAGCATCCGCGCCCTCAAGCTGCTGAACGACCTCGGCTACGGACAGGACGCCGCGCGCCGGCTCCATCTCGTCTTCAATCCGGCAGGCGCGGTGCTGCCGCCGCCACAGGCGGAACTCGAGGCGGCCTACAAGCGCGAACTCCGGCGACGATTCGGCGTCGTGTTCGACCAGCTCTTCGTGCTCACGAACATGCCGATCAACCGCTTCGGCGCCGTCCTGAAAGCGCACGGCGAACTCGACGCCTACATGGCGCTGCTGCGGGACAACCACAGCGCGGAGAACGTACCGGGCGTCATGTGCCGCGACACGGTCAGCGTCGACTGGCAGGGCAACCTGTACGACTGCGACTTCAACCAGATGCTGGGCCTGCGGGCGACGGTCGGCGGGCGCCCCGCGCGCCTCGCCGACCTCGTCCGGGGAGGGCCGCTCGAGAAGGCCTGCATCGCCACGGCCGGCCACTGCTTCGGCTGCACCGCCGGCCAGGGCAGCAGTTGCACCGGAGCTCTGGACGGTTGATTGCTGCTCTTGTGCAGCAACCTTGAATAAGGAATCTCCCTATTCAAAGTTGCCCCCCAAGTCTTGGCAGGGGCATTGCCCTGCACGCCTCGCGACCTCTCCCGTGAACGGGGAAGCGGCAACAACCGGGGGCAGGGCTGTTCCAAAGTCGGGAACTCCGATGTCCGAGGTGCGGAAACCACTCCTGGGTGGGAAGATCGGTGCTGGCACAACTCTCTGCTCTCGGGAACGCGGGTGCCCTGCACGCACGCGGCGCGAAGCGTCGGACTTTGGAATGGTCCTGACAACCGGGGTTCCCGTTTACGCCTTAGTTGCGCTAAGATGTTCTCTTCCCACTTTCATTCCTCTCGTTCCGCTTCGACGCCGTGACTTCCCTGCCCGCAGCTCTCACCGACCCGCAATGGCCGCGATCCCTGGTGTGCCAGCTCCGGAGCGGACGGGAACTGGTGGGCGGCGATCCCACGAGGCCACCGATCGTGCAGGCCGACCACGACGTGTTCGCCACGCGGCTTGCCGGCGTCGACCGGTTGCTGGACGGCGGCATCCGCCGCGGGCAGACGATCGAACTGGTCGGCCCCCGGAGCAGCGGCCGCTTCTCCCTCGTGCTGGAGCTTTTGACCGGGGCCACCCGGAGCGGGGAGGCAGCGGCGCTGATCGATCTGGGAGATCACTTCGATCCGCAGGCGGCGGCGCGCGCCGGGGTCGTCCTCGAACGGCTGCTCTGGGCGCGGCCCGAACGACTGAAGCAGGCGCTGGGCAGCGCGGAAGTGCTGATCGGCGGCGGTTTCCCCCTGATCGTGATCGACCTCGGTCTACCCCCGGTCCCCGGCGGCCGCGGCAAGGAGTCGGCGTGGCTGCGGCTGCGGCGGGCGGCTGAGAACCACCGGACCGCGCTGCTGATCGCCAGTCCGTACCGCGCTGGCGGGACGGCGCCGCAGAAAGTCCTCGACCTGGGATCGCGAACGCCACAGGGACGCGCTCTCTGGGCGCAGGCCGCACCGAGGAGCCCGCGCTTGCTCGACGGGCTCAGAACCCGGTTGGAACTCGCCAAGTCGCGCGGCGAACGGCCGGGTACTTCGGCCGATGTCGAACTGCGCGTTCTCACCAGCAGCCTGCGGCGCCCGCTGACCGGCGCGCCTCCCCAACGGGCGGAGAGCCACCGCTCCGGCTCGTCCGCCGAGGTCCTGAGGCGTGCCGGCTAAACGCCGGAGAAGAACCCGCATCGCCTGCATGGAGGCGGCGCTGTTTCCGCTAGCCGCCTACCTGCGGGGGGCGCCGGAGCTCGCCCGCGAGGCGGTTGTGGTTCACGAAGGCCCTTCGGCTCGGATCGTCGCCGCCTCCCGGCTGGCACGCCGAGCGGGGGTGCGCCCGGGGCTGACCGTGGCCCAGGCCCGCAACATCGAATCCGGGCTGGTCGACCGCGTGCGCGACCCGGAGCGCGAGCACACCGCACAGGAAGTGCTGCTCGAGATCGCCGGCGACTTCTCGCCCCGGGTGGAGGACGGCGGCGAGGGCATGGTCTATCTCGACCTGGCCGGCATCGGTCCGGCATCCGCCGGGAACGCAGACCGCTGCACGGCAAGCGGCGGCGGCGCGAGGGTCGCCGGGAGACCCCGGGCCGCCGTGCAGGCAGGCGAGGAAGTCCACGAGTACGACCTTCAGGCTCTGCGGGTCGAACCTGAGCTACCTTGGGCCGCCGTGCAGGCAGGCGAGGAAGTCCACGGCCGGGGTCGAAGCGCCGCTCACCCATCGCCGCCCGCAAGCACCGACAACGACGAGCACAGCCTCGGCCAGTCGATCATGCGGAACATGGACGCCGCCGGCCTCCCCGGCCGGGTCGGCATCGCCGGCAGCAAGCTCGCGGCGCGGGCCGCGGCCGCCCTGCCACGGTCGCCGAATGTCGTGGCGCCCCGCGGCGAGGCCCGGTTTCTGGCGCCGTTGCCGCTCAGTTCCCTGATCGACGACGGCAGCGGCAGCAGCCGGGGCGCAGCAACGGACGGCGACGACGACCAGGAGATCCTCCATACGCTGAAGCTCTGGGGCCTGCGCACGGTCGGCGACCTGGCCGGCCTGCCCGCGGGCGAGGTCCACAGCCGCCTCGGCGAACGCGGCGCGGCGCTCCATGCCGCCGCCCGGGGCTTCGACCCGGAGCCGCTCACGCCCCGTCCACCGCCGCCCACCTTCCGCGAGGCACAGACCTTCGAGTGGCCGATCGACAACCTGGAGCCGTTCCTTTTCGTCGCCCGCGGCGCGGTTGAGCGACTCACCACCCGGCTCGAAGACCGGGGCATGGGCTGCAAGCGGCTTGAGCTGTCACTCAAGCTCGAACCCGAAGGCCTCCACGAACTGACAATCGAACTGCCGGCGCCCACGCGCGAGGCCCGGACGTTGCTGTCGCTCGTCCGCCTCCACCTGGAGGCGGAACCGCCGCGGGCGCCGATCACCGGCATGCACCTTCTGGCCCATCCCGATGTCCCGCAAAAAATCCAGCTCAGCCTGCTCGGGCCAGCCGCCCTGTCGCCAGATCGCCTGGCCGCCGTCACCGCCCGCCTGCTCGCCCTGCTCGGCCCGAACCGCGCAGGCTCGCCGCGCACCCGGAACGGCCACCTGCCGGAGCGCTACCGGCTGGCCGACTACGATCCGCCCCCGCCGCCGCGGATCCGGCTCGAACCGAGGCCCGGCCGCGGCATGCTGGCGGTCCGAACCCTGCGGCCGCCGGTCGAGGTCGAGGTGCTGGCCACGGACAGCAACGCCCGCACTCCCTGCCCCGCACCGGTGCGAATCAACCCCCTGCCCACCGAAGAACGCCACGTCCGCATCGAGGGCGCGGTGCGTGTCGCCGCCGGCCCCTGGGAAATCGAGGAGGGTTGGTGGCGGGAGGCCCCGGCACTGCGGGACTACTGGGACGTCGAACTGCGGAGCGGCGCCGTGTGCCGGATCTACCGCGATCGGACGTCGGAACGGTGGTTCGCGGACGGCGTGTACGACTGAGGGCCCCGACCGAACACGCGCTACTCCCTGGAGCTCCTTACACCGCAACAGGAGATTCCGGGCCACGCAGACAGCGACGCACGAAGTCGTCGAACAAGGGTACTGTAAAGTCAATCTCTCCCCAACGCGGCGCGTAGCAAAGCCCCTTCTTGATCAGCTTGTCCCGTACGGGTCCCACACCCGGCGTGTCCTTGCCCATGGTCGAGGCGACGCGACCTGAGGCGTACGGGCCTGCCCCAAGCGAAGCCATGGCGACCAGGTAGTCACGCTCTGAATCGGTCGTGCGGTCGATCCGGACGCGGAAGAAGCCTGTATCAAGTTCGTCGACCGCCATTGGCACCGCAGTAGCCACGTCCGAGGCAGTGATTTGCGCGGGCCCCTCCGCCTGGTCCCACGCCTGCTTGCCGAACTCCTGAAGGAAGTAGGGGTAGCCCCGAGTCTCATCGACGATTCGGTCGAGCGCGGCCGGCTGCCAAACGACTCCTTCTTCGTCAGCCGGCTCGACCAGGGCAGCCCTCGCGTCGTCGGCGCCCAGACTGTTGATCCATCGGAAGTTGAACAGCCGCTCCGCGTAGGACTTGGCTTCACCCGCAAGCGCAGGCACCGACGGCAGACCGGCAGCGACTACCAGAAACGGAAGCTGCTCCTGATTGACCTGGTGAAGGCCGACGATCAGAGCGGCCAAGTCCTTCGATTTCAGGTACTGCACTTCGTCGACCGTGACCAGGACCCCTTTGCCCCGCTCGCGAGCTGCTGCGCCAACCTCCGTGAACAGAGCCGCCAGGTCTTCGTCCAGCAGGCCTGAATCGGCCCAGCCCGGCACGGGATCGAGTCCCATGGACAGCTCTCCGGCACCGTCGGGGAGATTCCATCTCATCTGGAACGACCTCAGTACACCTAGCGCCCGCCTGGCCCGGTCGGCAACGTTCTGCGCCGGAGAGAGACGCAAGAGCACCTTTCGCACGAGTTCGGCCATCGCCTGCGGGAACCGCATTCCCTGGCCGGCTTCAAGTGGCTGGCAGACCCAGTCGCGGCTCTGCCCCATGCGACGGAACTCCTGGAGGAGCACGGTCTTCCCCACACCGCGAAGCCCGGTCAGGATCACGCTCTTGGCGAAACGGCCGCGGCGCAGACGCTCGATGGCGATGCGGATGGTCTCCAGTTCGGCATCCCGGCCGACAAGCGCAGGCGGAGGGTTGCCGGCACCTGGGCTATAGGGGTTGCGGGTCGGATCCATCGGTCGATTATAGGGATCTGCCCGACTTTTATCGAGTACGAGTAAAAATGACGCAGACTGCTATAAATCCCCGATCTCTACGGCCCCATCAGGGCCCGGTCACTCATGCCAACGAGGACCTGGTGAGGCTCAACCACAGAATCTCCGGTCGTCACCGCAATGGCGACCTCGTTGTCACCGAGTTGGACGCCCACGGGATCCGAACCACCGCAACGCGAGTACTGATTCGCAGTGGCAACGCCGCTGCGCCCGACGGTGCACCTGCTGTGCATGGGCATTTCCACCGAACTACGGGGGCTCACTTCACCGCGAGCCATGGTCAGACTTCGTGTACGGGCGGTTGATCATCAGGCGGCGTTCCTGGTGTGGTCGGCGTCCTCGGTTTGTTCGATGCCGTCAACGAAGCGGACATCGCGGACGACTCTGGTGATGTGGCGGAAGCCCCGCAGGCGTCGCTGGGCGCCGAGATCCCGCCGATCATCTGCTCCACCACCACCCGGCCGCCGATCAGGTGCTCCTGGATGACCCGTTCCAGGACCTCCGGGGTACAGCCCCAGTACCAGACGCCCTCCGGGTAGACGACGGCGATCGGGCCGGCGTCGCAGATGCGCAGACAGTTCGCCTTGGTGCGCATCACCGCGCCCGACTCGGTGAGGCCAAGTTCGACCAGCCGGCGCTTGAGGCAGGTCCAGGACTCGAGCGACGCTTCCCGGTCGCAGCACTTCGGCTTCGTCTGGTCGCAGCACAGGAAGATGTGCCGCTGCACGTTGGCGATACCGATCGCCTCCGCCTTGCGCCGGGCACGCTCGAGAGCTTCAGGGTCCATGGCGGCGATGATTCCATGACCCCGGAGCCTGCGCCACGGGCCCTGTCTGGTGCGGGTATGTCCAGGGGTTGGCGAACTTCCCACCGCGCAAGCTGCTCGGGCTCCTTGCCCGCCGACTGGCCCGCCGACTGGTCGCGCCCGCCATGGAGCAACGCCATAGCCATGTAGGCTCCACTTCGTGAGACTCTTCGAGGCCGCCTACCCGTTCCAGGACGACGTGCTCGCCCTGCCGGTCAAGGACCTGGACGCCACCGCGAAGTGGTACGCGGACGCCTTCGGGCTGCAGGAAGTCGAGCGCCGCGAAGGGCCGGCGCCAACGGTCATCCTCGAACGCGACGGCGTCCGCATCGGCTTCGCGATCAACGGCGGCGACGCCAGCATGGACGGCGCCGCGATCCTGGTAAGCGACATCAAGCGGGCGCGAGCCGAACTCAAGGCCAACGGCGTGAAGACCGCGAACTGGCGCATCGACAAACGCGACGGCAAGAAGTTCCGGGTCTTCTTCGTCGTCGCGCCGGATGGGCTCTGCTACTACTTTCATCAGGAGGTCTGAGCGGCTGGAGACCGCGGGCCCACGGCGGACCCAAGTAGAATCGGCCTCGCCAAGGATCGCTGGAGGGCCAGACCGTCAGGGCCGCAGAAGACCCTCGGAGACGCAGACCATGCTCACGCTCCACCCCGAAGAACAGGCTTGGCTGGACGAATACCGCGAGGCGCTGAAGGAAGAGCACCCAGGGGCCGTTCTCCGAATTCTCATCTATGGCTCCAAAGCCCGCGGCGACGCGCAGGAGGACAGCGACCTGGACGTGCTGCTCGTCGTGAAGGATGAGGCAGCCGGCTTGAAGCGAACGCTGCGCCGACTCGGCTACAGGCTGGCAGCGGCGTCCTACGCCGCACCTTCGATCATGGCGTACGCCGAAGCAGACTGGGACCGCCTTCGGACACTGGGCTCTGCCTACCGAAACTCGGTGGAGCGCGATGCCGTTTCGGTGCTGTGAACCGCGCATCGGCGATTGGCGAGTGGCAGCGGGCGTTGCGGGCGCATGCGTTTCTCGGTCGAATTCGCCGCTACCTGATTGAATGCGGCTTGACCGAGGAGGAGTTGAGCGGCGAGGTATAGGCCTTGGGCGAAAAGTCGACCCTGGAGGGCTGCCCAACGAATCCGAGAGCGCGATGAGTGTCACTCCGGGAACAGCATCGGCCCTTCTGCTCACCGCCGTACTCGCGATCCCGCAACTCCTCGCCGCGCAGGACTTCGCCGAACTCCTGGAGATCCGTCGGGTCAAGGAAACGCTCGACCTGAGCCAGGTGCCGGAACCGGATCTGTCGACCGTGCCCGCGGTCGACGCGCAACGCCTGCGCGACTACCGGACGCTCACCGGGAATGCTCTGGAGCACGCCGAGAAGGCCATGCAGGCGCAGTTGGCGGCGAACACCTTCGGCGATCTCTGCGCGCGCTACCTGCACCATGAACTTCACGAAGCGGCGGCGGCCTGTCTGGACCAACTCCGGGAACTGGCGCCAACCGACTTCCAATGGGCCTACTTCCAGCTGTTGTTGGCCATTGCGACCGGTGACCTGGAGGGAGCGCTCTCCAGCGCGGAGCAGGCGCTCGAGATCCGCGCCGACGATCCACCGACTCTGATCCGCCTGGCCGAGATCCAGGTAGCGGCCGGCGACATCAACGCCGCCGAGGCCTCCTACGAGAAGGCCATCACGGCCTACCCCGAGAGCGCGACCGCCCGCGTCGGGCTGGGCTACATCGCCCTCGAGCGGGGCGACCCGGCGCAGGCGCTCCAGATCTTCCAGGAGGTTGCCGCGTCCCAGCCCGAGGGCAGCGAGGCGAATCACCACGTCGGCCTCGCCTACCGCGCCCTGGGCGACGCCGACCGTGCCGCCCAAGCGTGGCGGCTGAACCAGGATGTCCTGATCCCGATGTACGACCCGCTGCTCGAGCGCCTGCGGCCGCTCGAGGAGGACGTGACGCTGCCGCTCGACCGCGCCGTCGCCGCCGCCGCGGAAGGCGACCACGCGCGGGCGATTGAACTGTACGAGGAGATCCTCCAGGCGAACGAGGCAGACCACGAGGCGCATTTCCGGTTGGCCGGCTCGCTGCTCGCGCTCGGCGACTCTGAACGCGGCGAACGCCACCTCCGCCGGGCCATTGCACTCAACCCCGAGCATCCCGGGGCGCACTTCGCCCTGGCGATGTTCCTCGCCCGCGAGGGCCGCCGCACGGAAGGCGCCCGGCACCTGGAACGGGCGGCCGACCTCGTGCCCGAGAACCTCTCCTGGCGCCTGCAACGGGCGCAAATGCGGGCCGCTTCGGGCAACACGGCCGGCGCCATCGAGGAACTCGGGCAGGTCGTCGCCCTGGACCCCGGGATGATCGAGGCAAGGCAGATGTTCTCCGCCGTGCTGGTCGGCGCCGGTCGGGCGGACGAGGCAGCCGCCCAGCTACAGGCACTGGTCGCTCTGACACCGGACGATCTGCAGGCGCGCTTCAACCTGGGACTCATGCTGTTCCAGACCGCACGCTACGCGGAGGCGCGCCGAGCGCTCGACGAAACGCTGCAGCGCTTCCCCGCCGACGTCGCGACGCGGCACCTCCTGGCGCGCCTGCTCGCCACCAGCCCCGAGGACGCGACGCGGGACGGCGCACGGGCGGTCGAACTCGCGCAATCCGTCGCCTCCGAGCAGCCCCTGGTCGACCACCTGGAAACGCTGGCCATGGCGATGGCCGAAGCCGGGCGATTCGACGACGCGGTGACATGGCAGCAACGAGCGCTGGAGCGGGAACGGGCCGAGGCCGGCGGCAACTCGTCCCGGCGGCTCGATCGCCTGGCGCTCTACCAGGCGCGTCAGCCGTTGCGGGCGCCGCGGCGCCAGAACTGAAGAGTCCTTGAAGAGAAAAGCAGGAGGCGATCTCTTGCCTTCCGTTACCGCCTGATTTACGCTTGACGGATGGCTCGCAAAGTGCCGCCCAAGGTCGACGTCCCGGCTCGCAACATGGGGCTGTCCGGCTCGATGCGCAAGGGCAGCGACCACGGCAAACGCGGCGGCAACGACCTGCTCGACGCCCGGGGCGAACCGAACCCCGGCTACGCCGCGCCGGGCGCGGTCAAGGAGCAACTCCGCCGGCGCCGGTTCCAGACTCCGCGGAAGCGCCGAAGCAAACCGTCCCCGCCCTACGCCGAACTCCATGCCGCGTCGTCGTTCTCCTTCCTGCGCGGCTCGTCGCAGCCCGAGGACCTGGTGGCGCGGGCGGCGGCGCTGGGGTTGCCGTCGGTCGCCCTGCTCGACCGGAACGGCGTCTCCGGCGCGCCGCGCTTCTACAAGGCGGCACGGGAAGCGGGGATTCGGGCCCTGGTCGGCGCCGAGGCGGTCATCGACCGGCCGCAGGCGTCCGCGGTCTCGCGCCAGCGCGAAGAGCGACCGGCCCTGGACGACGAGGAAACCCGGGTCAACCTGCTGGTGGGAAGCCGGCAGGGCTACCGCAACCTCTGCCGACTGCTGACCGCCGGCGCGCTCAGCCATCCCAAGGGCGAGGCAAAGATCGACTGGACGCTGCTCGAGGAGCACGCGACGGGGCTCCACTGCCTGGCCGGTTCCGAAGCCGATCCGGTAGGACGGGCGCTGGCCCGGGAGGGGCTGGATGCGGCCCGCCGGCAACTCGAACGTCTGCACGCCGTCTTCCCCCGCCGCCTGCACGTGGAGCTCTCGAGGCACGGCATCCGCGCCGAGGAGCACCGCAACCAGGCCCTGGTCCGGCTGGCGGAGCGGCTACGGGCGCCGGTCGTCGCCACCGGCGGCGTGCGCTACGCCGCCGCTCGCGACAAGCCACTCTTTGACCTGATGACCGCGATCCGGCACCACGTGACGGTCGACGACGCCGGCGCCCGCCTCGCCCGCGAACGCCAGCGCCGACTGAGGAGCCCGGTGGAAATGCACCGGTTGTTCGCCGATCTGCCGCGGGCCGTCCATGCGGCGCACGAACTGGCCGCCGAGCTCGACTTCACCCTCGCCGACCTCGGCTACCGCTTCCCGGACTACCCCGTGCCCAGGGGCGAAACGCCGATCTCCCGCTTGCGCGAACTGACCTGGCGGGGGGCGCGGGAACGCTTCCGGCCGCTGACCGCCAGGGCCGGGGCGCAACTCGAGAAGGAACTCGCGCTGATCGGGAAGCTCGATCTGGCCGGCTACTTCCTGATCGTCCAGGACATCGTCCGCTTCTGCAAGGAGCAACGGATCCTCGCTCAGGGCCGCGGCTCGGCCGCCAACTCCGCCGTCTGCTACGCCCTGTCGATCACCGCGATCGACCCGGTCAAGATGGACCTCCTGTTCGAGCGCTTCCTGTCCGAGGAACGCGGCGAATGGCCGGACATCGACCTTGACCTGCCGTCCGGCGACCAGCGCGAGAAGGTGATCCAGTACGTCTACCGCGCTACGGCCGGCACGGCGCGGCGATGACCGCGAACGTGATCACCTACCGCGACCGGATGGCCGCGCGCGAGGCGGCCAAGGCGCTGGGGTGCTCGAAGTCCCAGGTCGACCGGCTGGCCAAGGGCCTCGGCCACTGGCATTCCGCCCCGGGACACGGCGACCTCTCCCGCGGCGACAGCTTGCAGATGGACGAGGAACTGACCGAACTCGGGTTCGACCCCCGCGACCGGCGCATCCGGATCTTCGTCCGCCTGTGGCGGCAGCTCCAGAACCACCCCCGCCACCTGGGCCAGCACTCGGGCGGCATGGTGCTCTGCGCCGGCCGGCTGGACGAGATCGTGCCGCTCGAACCGGCGGCGATGGAGAACCGGGTGATCGTCCAGTGGGACAAGGACGACTGCGCCGACCTGGGGCTGATCAAGGTCGACCTGCTCGGCCTCGGCATGCTGAACGCGCTGGAGGAGGCGGCGCCCCTGATCCGCCGTCACGAGGGCAAGGAGGTCGATCTCGCCCACCTGCCACCCGACGACCCGGCAACCTACGAGATGATCCGCCGCGCCGACACGGTCGGGGTCTTCCAGATCGAGAGTCGGGCGCAGATGGCGTCCCTGCCGCGCCACAAGCCGTACAAGTTCTACGACCTGGTGATCCAGATCGCGATCATCCGTCCCGGGCCGATCGTCGGCCGCATGGCCCACCCCTTCTTCGAGCGCCGGGTGGGCCGCGAGGAGGTCACCTACCCCCATCCGCTGCTCGAACCGATCCTGCGCCGCACCCTCGGCGTGCCGATCTTCCAGGAGCAGATCCTGAAGGTCGCGATGGTCGCGGCCGGTTTCTCCGGCGGCGAGGCGGAAGACCTGCGGCGGGCGATGGGCTTCAAGCGCTCCGTCGAGCGGATGCAGCAGATCGAGCAGAGGCTGCGCTCGGGGATGAACGAACGCGGCATCACAGGCGAAGCCCAGGAGCAGATCGTCAAGGCGATCACCTCGTTCGCGCTCTACGGCTTCCCCGAGTCGCACTCGGCCAGCTTCGCCCTGATCGCCTACGCCAGCGCCTTTCTCAAGCGCCATCACCCGACCGCCTTCTTCCTGTCGCTCCTGAACGCCTGGCCAATGGGCTTCTACCACCCGGCGACCCTGGTCCGCGAGGCCCAGCGCGCCGGGAGTGTCGTGCTGCCGATCGACGTGAACGAGTCGGGGGTGAGGTGCCGCTGGCAGGACCGGCCGGCGGACGCCGGCGAGCCGGAGCAGCCGGGCGAAATGCCCCCGGCGGGCGCGATCCGCCTCGGGTTGCGCTACGTCAAGGGAATGCGGCGCGAGGCGGCGGAGCGGATCGAGGCCGAGCAGGCGGCGAGGCGGTTCGTGAGCATCGAGGACCTGGCCGAGCGCTGCCGCCTGCGCCGGAACGAACTCGTGGCGCTGGCGTCCATCGGCGCGTTGTCGGCACTCGGCGAAGCTCCATCCGATCGTGTCCGTCGCCCCCCCGGCCAATGCCGGGTTCATCCCCCGGTCGGCGATGCCGAGCGAAGCAGGGATCAACGGGCGGAACAGCGAGCCCTCGGATTCTCCCGCAACAACCCCCGACCACGCGGCCCGTACCGTCCTCGACGCGGCCGAAGGCACGAGAGCCCGGAGGAGAAGACAACGTCGGCGCCGGGCGGCAGATCGTCGGGTTCGTCCGGCCTGGGCCGGCGCGCCGCGCTATGGCAGGCGGCCCAGGTCGAGAAGCCGAAGGGTCCCTTGTTCGCCGATCTCTCGACCACCACCTCCTCGCCGCTCGACGAGATGACGCCGATGGAGGAGACCGCCGCCGATTTCGCCGTCGCCTCGATCACCACCGGGCCCCACCCGATGGAGTACTACCGCCGGGCGCTCGACCGCCGTCGCGTCGTGTCCGCCGCGGCGCTTCCAGACAAGCCCGCCGGGCGACGCGTGCGCACCGCCGGCTCCGTGATCGTCCGCCAGCGCCCCGGCACCGCCCGCGGCCTGCTGTTCCTGACCCTGGAAGACGAGACCGGGATGAGCCAGGCCGTCGTCATGCCGGACCAACTCAAGAAGCACCGGCGGGTGATCGTCTCCTCCTCCGGCCTGATCGTCGAAGGCGTGCTGCAGAAGAAGGACGGCTCGCTATCCGTCAAGGCGGACAAGTTCTGGCCGATCGACCGCCTGGAGCGGATCCCGAGCCACGACTTCCGGTAGTTCGGAGCGGCCGAGTCCCTTGCCTTCGGACACTCGCTCACCACCGGACCCCACCCGACGGAGTACTGCCGCCCGGCGCTCGACCGCCCTGGAGCGGATCCCGGCCACGATTCTCGGTGACGCGGGACCGCCCTCGCCTTGGCCGCCCGTGGACACCATCGAATAGCGCCCGGCACTTGACAAGCACTTCGGCCAGAAGAACAATCTGGACAGACCATCTGGCCAGCACCAGAAAGAGGACGCCAACCATGCCCGAATGGCCCCTGCAAGACGCGAAGAACCGATTCAGCGCCGTCGTGGCTGCTGCGCTGGCAGGCGAACCCCAACGCGTGACCCGACGCGGCAAGCCGGCGGTCGTCGTGCTCGCGGACGAGGAGTACGAGCGACTCCGCCACCTGGAGAAGGCAACTGCGCCGACCTTCGCCGAACTACTGCTCGCCATGCCCCAGGACGGCGGCGAGTTCGAACGATTGCCGCTTGAACCGCACGACGTGGACTTCTGATGTATCTGGTCGACACCGACGTGCTGTCGGCTTTGCGCCGTCCGGAACGGCACGTTTCCGTCACACGATGGGTGTCGACACAGAGAAGCGAGGACCTTCATCTGAGCGTCGTCTCGGTCGGAGAGATCGAGCGCGGTATCGCCAAGGCGAGGCGGCGCGACCCGTCTTCCGCTAGCGCACTCGAAGGGTGGCTCGAGCGAGTGCTCAGTCTCTACGGCGACCGGATCCTTCCGATCGACCTCGCGGCGGCCCGGCGCTGGGGGACGATGTCGCACGCCGTCGGTCATGGGGACGCCGACCTCTTCATCGCCGCCACCGCGCTCAGGCACGGCTTGACGGTCGTCACACGCAATGTGCGGCACTTCGAGCCGGTGGGCGTGCCGGTGCTGAACCCCTTCGACCTCCGTAGCGCCAGCGCAACGGCTCGGCAGGAGGAGCGCCAGGCCCGGTGGCGAACGCGCGGCCCGGGCAGCCGAGGGTGGACACGGGAGGAACTCTACGAACGTGGCCGCTCGCGTACAGATTGACCCGAACGTCCTCGTCTACCGCTACGACCATCGCTTCCCGGACAAGCAGGCGAGGGCTTCTGCCATTGCCGCGTTCGCAGGCGTAGTCGGCGTCTATCAGTGGGTTGATGGCGGATGCTGGAAGCTCTAAAGGATCGCTACGAAGAACCAAGGCGATTCGGAGTGTCGCGTCTCGGTGCTGCCGTGCTGATCGCGGTAAGCGGGCTGTTTGTCTCGGTTGTCTTCTTCATGCTGCTCTAGTCTGGAGATTCGGATCTGGACTAGACACATCCAACGCATGACAACGGGGGTTCACGCCTCTCGGCTCTCAGCGCCGTCTCCGGGTAACCGGAGGCGGCGCTTGGCGTTCGGGACCGGGACCTCGCGTCAGCGCCCGGATCGCACGGGAACGCCCTGCCGGTACTGCTCCAGCCGCCGATTCAGCAGTTCGAGCAGCCGCTCCCGATCAGCGGGCGCCGCGTGCTGCTGTCCCGTGCCGCCGCGCAGGATCTCCAAGGCGCTTTCGACGGTCCGGATCGCAGCCTCGTAGTCACCGGTTTCGGCGTAAGCGGCCGCCAGCGTCTCGAGCAGGGCCGGCTCGGCGGCGCCGGCGACGCCGTTCAGTTCGAGCGCGATGACCAACGCGAGCTGGCCGTCCCTGCGCGCGGCGTCGCCGTGGGTCGCCAGGCGCCACGCGATTTCGTTGCCCCGGGCAAGCAGACGCTCGTCCTCGACGTAGGCGCGCCGGAGTTGCTCGGCGCCCTCCGCGGCGGTGGCCGGGCCACTCTGGAGCAGTGCAAGCCCGAGTGCGTGGCGGGCCGCGGCGTGATTCGGGGCGTGCTCAAGGACCGAGCGATAGCCCTCGACCGCTGGGTCCAGACGACCCCGGCCGGCGGCAACCTGGGCGGCGCCGTACAGGGCGTCGACGTCCCGTGGCTCGACCGCAAGAACGGCCCGGTAGTGCGCGGCGGCGGGTTCCAGGTAGCCGCTGCGAACCGCCGCGACGGCCAGGATCCGGTGCGCCTCGACGTGCCGCGGGTCACGGTCGACAACCGCCGCGAATTGCTCCATCGCTTCCGGCAGCCGGTTCAGCTTGCCAAGCAACTGGCCGTACAGGTATCTGAGATCCACATCGTCGGGGCTCTGCTCCACGGCCCGGCGGAGTTCCCCGGCCGCGGCCTCCGTTTGCCCCTCGCTGTCCAGGAGTTCGGCCAGCCGCACCCGGGCGGCGACGTTGTCCGGGTTCGCGGCGAGCGCGGCCTCCACGTCGCCGCGCACCTGGTCGATATCGCCGGCGTCGACCAGGGCGTTCTCGTAGGCCACCCGCGCGCCTGGATCGTCCGGTTCGAGGTCCAGGGCGGCGCGCGCGTGGCCCACCGCGGCCTGGTGCTCGCCGCGACGGCTCTCGATCACCGCCAGACGCTGGAGCGACTTGAACAGCCGGTCCCGGGCGCCGCGCCGCTCGAACTCGGCGCCGGCGCCGAGTCGCGCCCGCTCGACCTCGACGGACCGCCGCAGCAGGGACGCGGATTCGGCGGGGAAGCTGTCCTCGAACCAGCGCGCGTAGCTCGCGAGCGACACCTCCACCGGCGGCTCGGTAAACCAGCGGCCTGGCAAAGGCGCCGACGCCGCGCGCAGCGCGGAAGGCGGCGACTCGAGCAGCTCCAGGTCCGCCAGCAGGTCCGCAGCGGTCACGCCGCCGCGGTAGAGCGCGGCCACCCGGCCTTCGCGGTCAATCAGCATGGAGAACGGCAGCGACAGCGGGAAACGGCGGTCGAAGAGGGAGCGCTTGACGATCTCGACCTTGTCGAGGGTCTCCTCCGTCGCCATCCCGTTCAGGAACGGGAAACCGACCTCGCCCATGAACTTGCGCGCCGCTTCCTCGGTCGTCGTCGCCACCTCGCCCATCCCGTCGGTCGAGAGCGCCGCGATCTCCAGCCCGGCGGCACGCAGCGCCGCTTCCTCCTCGGTCAGATCGCTCAACTCGGCTCGGCAGGGAACGCACCAGCTCGCCCAGATGTTGAGGAGCACGGGACGGCCGCGTCCGGTCAGAACGGGAAGAGCTTCGTCGTCGCCGAACGGACGCAAGGTGAACGACGGCGCCGGTGGTCGCGGCGCCAGCACGACCCGCGAACCGGTGCTCGGCGCGGGCGGCTGCTGATCGCCCGGCTCGAGCCTTCTGCCGCGAGTCGCCGCCGGCGCCGGCGCCGCCCGGCCGCTGCCCTGGACGATCCGGTAGCGGCCGCCAGCCTGAATGCCGCCGAACGTCTCCCGGCCGGCGCCCGGCCACCGGACCGTCACCGTACCCGTCGGCTCGCCGTCGCCCAGTCCGTAGTGCAGCCAGCGGCTGGACTGCGAGAGAAACCCCTCGCCGGCGCGCACCGATCGCCGCAGGATGCCGTCCGTCGTCTCGAGCTCGACCCGAGCGCCCACCGCGTCCCGGTTCGTGCCGGCGCCGTCGCCTTCAAGGTGCAGCGCGACGAAGCGATCGCCTGCGGCCAGCTCGTTGCGCATCAACCGCAGCCGGGGCGCGGTCCGGTTGCTGATCGCCACATCCAGGTCGCCGTCGCCCTCCAGGTCGAGGAAGGCCACTCCGCGGCCGTCGTCCGGGAAGTCCAGGCCGCTCACCGCCGACGCGTTGGCAAAGGCGCCACCCGCTTCGCCGGGATTCAGGAAGACGCAGTTCCGTTCGTTGCCGCTGAACGACAGGCCCTCGTCGAGCCGCTCGTGAAGCGCCCGCAGGGATTCGAGATACGGCTCCAGCGAGCGGTCATCGGCAGCGCTCGGCGCACGCGGCACGACCTGCCGCCAGAAGAAGCTTCACAGGTCGTCCGGGAGGGTCTGGGTCAGGTTGCCGTTGGCAACGACCAGGTCCTCCCAGCCATCGTTGTTGATGTCGGCAAACACGGACGACCACGACCACCGGCCCATCGTCACCTTCGCGTCGACGCTGCGATCGAGAAAGACCCCGTCGTCCGCGCCGGCGAACAGCGAGTTGCCGCGCGCCATCCGCTGCACAAAGGCCAGGGGACCGGCACGCTGCCGGTCGCGCTCGAACTTCCGCTGGTAGGTGATCCGGTTGCCGGCGGCGGAGAACATGTTGCCGACGTAGACGTCCATCCAGCCGTCCCGGTTGTAGTCGGCCCAGCTCACCGACATCCCGGACGAGATGTCCTCGACTCCGGCATCCCCCGCCACGTCGACGAACCGACCGCCGTCGTTCCGGTACAGGTTATTGCGGCCATAGTCGTTCGCCACGTAGAGATCCGCGTCACCGTCGCCGTCCACGTCCTCCCACGACGCAGCCAGGCTGAACCGGCGGTTGTTCACGTCGAGCCCCACCTCGGCCGTCGCGTCGACGAACCGGAAACCACCGTCGTTGCGCAGCAAGACGTTGCGTCCACCGTTGTTCGCGTCGTGGTACGGCGCCGGACTCGCCACGCCCCGTTCGTCGTAGGCGCGGCGGTAGGCGCAGACGTAGATGTCGAGGTCGCCGTCGTAGTCGTAGTCGGCCGCCGACAGCGAGTTGCTGTCGGGGATGTCGCCCGCGATGTGGCGGACGCGGGCAAAGCCGCCGCGGCCATCGTTCTCGAGGACGAGCACCGCCGGCCGGCTGGAAAGGACGAGGTCCGGGTCGCCGTCGTTGTCGAGATCGACGAACAGCCCGGCGAGGGCACGCTCCAGGTAGTCGACCGCCGCCGCCGCCGAACGGTCGTCGAACGTGCCATCCCGGTTCTGGACGTAGAGGCGGTTCGGCAGACCGCCCTGCTCCGGCAGGAAGAGGTCGTCCAGCCCGTCGCCGTTGACGTCCGCGACGGAGACGCCCTGCCATCCCGTCTTGTTGTAACCCGCCGCCTTCGTTATCCGGTTGAGCCAGGCGTCCGGCGGCTGGAGCAGTTGCTCCCGGTAGCTCGGGTTGTGGCCGACAGCGCCTTGCGTGACGTCGACGAAGAGGGGGCCCCGGGGCGCCTCCGTCTCCTCGTAGTCGGCGATCTCCACTTGAAGCAGCAACGGTTCGGCGTCGATCACCGGCAACGTCCAGGTGGCCGACCAGACCGCATTCAACTGGCGACTTCCGGCTGCGCCAGCCGCCGACGCCTCCAGGTAGGCCAACGTGGTGAACCCGGCGGATCCTGTGTCGATCGAATACAGCTTGAAGTCCGCCCGCGGCGGCCGGTCGCCCGCGAGCCGCTCGGCGAGGGCTCCCAGCGCCCGCTCGAAACCCTCGGCGCCGCGGTACCCGACAGCCGCCCCACCCGGGCTTCCCGTCGCGACAGCGAAGGCCGGCCCCCGGTAGCGCGGACTCAGTTCCTCCGGTACAAACCCCGCCGACTCAAAGGCCTGATCGACGACCGACGCGAGGGCGCCTGAGCCCGGACGATCGCTCTCGCTTCCGGCAACCTCAACCAGCCACGCAGCGACGCGCTTGAGCTGCGCCTCAGCCTGTTCGCTGAGCGCCTCGGTGTCCCAACCGTCCGCCCGCGGATCGACCGCGGCGGCGAAGTTCTCGGGCTCGAAGGCAGGGCTGACATCCGCCTGGCCGCTCTGCGCCAACGCGGCGGCCGGCGCAACCGCCACAGTCAGCACGACGACGACTCGAAAGATCCACACCGCCGACACTCTAACGTTCCGGCTCTTCTATGATCGGCCCGTGAGTCCCAGCTCGAGGACCCCCTTCGGCTTAGGGGCAGTCGCCGCCGACCGCCCTGCGGTCGAGGCGCACCACGTGAGCAACGTTGATTGACGACTTGGGCCTGCGGGCATAGGTTGACCCCAGGAGCCTGTTGACCCCCTGCAGGGAGAGCCCCACGATGACGAGGAGTCTGAAGTGACGACTGCGGCAACTGCGTCCAAGGAGCGGCACAAGGCTCCGAAGCTGACCTTTTTCGACCACGTCAACGCCGCCTTCGACGAAGCGGCGAAGCACACGGACCACGATCGCACGCTGCTGGAGCAGGTGAAGTGGGTCAACTCGGTCTATCGGATGACCTTCCCGCTCCGACGCGACGACGGCTCGATCGAGGTCGTCAACGCCTGGCGCGCCCAGCACAGCCATCACCGGCTGCCCACGAAGGGCGGGATCCGCTACTCGATTCACGTCAACGAGGACGAGGTCATGGCGCTGTCGGCGCTCATGACCTACAAGTGCGCCCTGGTGGACGTTCCCTTCGGCGGCGCCAAGGGCGGCGTGCGGATCAACCGGCACAAGTACTCCGAGGGCGAACTCGAACGGCTCACCCGCCGCTACACCGCCGAACTCCAGCGCAAGTCGTTCATCGGCCCGGGCAAGGACGTGCCGGCGCCCGACTACGGCACCGGCGAACAGGAGATGGCGTGGATCGCCGACACCTACGCGCAGATCGAACACGGCGAAGTGAACGTCGCCGCCTGCGTAACCGGCAAGCCGATCGAGCACGGCGGCATCCACGGCCGCACCGAGGCGACCGGACTTGGCGTCTTCTTCGGCATCCGGGAAGCCTGCTCGTACGAGGACGACATGGCGAAGCTCGGGCTCGAGCCCGGAGTCGCAGGCAAACGGGTCGTGATCCAGGGGCTGGGCAACGTCGGCTATCACGCGGCGCAGTACCTGCAGAGCGCGGGCGCGAAGTTGGTCGGTCTGGCCGAGTACGAGGGCGCGATCGCGTGCGCGGATGGACTCAACGTCAACGACGTGGTCGAACACCGACGCGAGACCGGGTCCATCCTGAACTTCCCCGGCGCGTCCAACATCGAGCCCAGTCGCAAGGCGCTGGAGATCGACTGCGATATCCTCGTCCCGGCGGCACTGGAGAACCAGATCACCCGGGCGAACGTCGGGCGCATCTCCTGCCGCATCGTGGCCGAAGCGGCGAACGGACCGACGACGTCCTACGCGAGCAAGGCCGCAGCCAAGCGAGGCATCTTCGTGATTCCCGACGTCTACCTGAACGCCGGCGGCGTGACGGTCTCCTACTTCGAGTGGCTCAAGAACCTCTCGCACGTACGCTTCGGGCGGATGCAGAAACGATTCGAGGAGAGTGTGCGCAGGGATTTGTTGCACGCGATGAGTTCCGCGACCGGGGCCAGCTTCAGCCGGGACGAGATCAAGATCCTGGCCCGTGGCGCGGACGAGATCGATCTCGTGAACTCAGGCCTCGAGGAGACGATGGCGACCGCCTATCACCACATGCGCAGGTACCAGAAGAAGCTCGGCCCCGGTGTCGATTTGCGCACCGCCGCGATGGCCCTCGCCATCGACAAGGTCGCAGCCTCCTACAAGACCGCGGGGATCTTCCCCTGATCCGCTACGGCGACGTCCGCTCTTGATCTCCGTACTCCTCATCGTCCTCGGCATCGCCGTGCTCTGGGCCGGCGGCGAGGTCCTCGTGCGCTCCGTGACCGGACTGGCCGCCGTGTTGCGGGTAAGCCCGACCGTAATCGGCCTGACCGTCGTCGCTTTCGGCACCTCGGCGCCGGAACTCGCCGCGGCGGTGTTCGCCGCCCTGGATGATTCGCCCGGTCTGGTCTACGGCAACGTGATCGGCTCGAACATCGCGAACGTCGGCCTGATCCTGGGCGTGTCGGTCCTCGTCGCGCCGCTTCTCAACAACAACGACGCGACCGACCGTCAGGCGGTGCGGCTGGTCCGGCGCGAGTTGCCCTTCATGCTCGCCACCTCCCTGCTCGTCCTGACCTTCACCGCTTTCGGCCGCTTCGGCCGGTTCGAGGGCGTCGCCCTGCTCGCTCTGATGGCGTACTTCCTTGTCGTGCTCGTCCGCGCCGGAGAAGTCGAAGAACCCCAGGCGCACGACGCGAACGGACTGAAGTCCGTCCTGGGCACTCTACTGGGGCTCGCGTTGCTCGTCGGAGGGGCCTCGGAACTCCTGGTGCCCGCCGCGCAGGAACTCGCCAGCGACCTCGGCGTCAGCGAGAAGGTCATCGGCCTTACGATCGTCGCCTTCGGGACCAGCGTGCCGGAGCTCGCGGCGTGCGTGGTCGCCGCGTACCGGAACCATCACGGACTCGTGCTGGGAAACATCATCGGCTCGAACGTGTTCAACATCCTGCTCGTCCTGCCGGCTGCAATGCTCATCCGGCCGTTCGAGACCACCTTCCTCGCCGAGGGTGTGGACGCCTCGGTCATGCTCGCCTTCAGCCTGCTCATGTTCCTCGCCGTCTACATGCTGCGGCGCGGCCTCACGATCGGGCGAATCTGGGGCATCCTGCTGCTGGCGGCCTACGGTCCCTACGTATCCTGGCTCTTCATCAGACAGTGACCCTCAAACCGACAGCAAGCGGCGCGATGCCCTTCGCCGACCGTCACATCGGTCCGCGTGGCGCGGAGATCGAGCAGATGCTCGAGGCGTTGGGTCTACCCGCACTGGACGCCCTGGTTGACCAGGCGGTGCCGGCGACGATCCGCAGCGGCGGCCCCACCGGCGACCTCGAACTGCCGCCCGCCGCCTCCGAAGCGGAGGCGCTTGTCGAACTCGACGAAATCGCGAGCAGCAACGAAGTCCTCCGCAGCTTCATCGGCATGGGCTACCACGGCTGCGTCACCCCGCCGGTGATCCAGCGCAACGTGCTCGAGGACCCCGGCTGGTACACGGCCTACACGCCCTACCAGCCCGAGATCTCTCAGGGCCGGTTGGAAGCTCTGCTCAACTTCCAGACGATGATCGCCAACCTGACCGGGCTCCCGATCGCGAACGCCTCCCTGCTCGACGAACCGACGGCCGCGGCCGAAGCGATGGCGCTGTGCCGGGCCGACAAGCGGCGTCAGGGCCGCTTCTTCGTGTCGAGCGGTTGCCATCCGCAGACGATCGAAGTCGTCCGTACCCGCGCCGAACCGCTCGGCATCGAGGTCGAGGTCGGCGACCACGAAACACTCGACGCGACAGGGGTCTTCGGCGCGCTGGTGCAGCAACCGGCCACCGACGGCCGCGTCCACGACTACCGTGACTTCGCGGAACGGGTGCACAAGGCCGGCGGCCTCGTGATCGCCGCCGCCGATCCTCTCGCCCTCTGCCTGCTCGAGGCGCCAGGCGACTGGGGGGCGGACGTCGCCGTCGGCAGCACGCAGCGCTTCGGCGTACCGATGGGATTCGGCGGGCCGCACGCCGCCTACATCGCGGTCCGCGACCGGTTGAAGAGGCGACTCCCCGGCCGCCTGGTCGGCGTCACCCATGACGACCGCCACCGGCCCGCCCTGCGTCTGGCGCTGCAGACGCGGGAGCAGCACATCCGGCGCGACCGGGCAACGAGCAACATCTGCACCGCCCAGGTACTGCCCGCGGTTCTCGCCAGCTTCTACGCGGTCTACCACGGCCCGAAGGGCCTGGAGGCGATTGCCGAGGCGGTTCACCAGCGCGCCTGCCGCCTCGCCGCAGGTCTCCACGCACTCGGTTTCGAACTCAGGGCGGACCGGTTCTTCGACACCGTCACCGCGGAAGTCGACGGGCGCGAAGAGGAGAGCCGGATTCTCGCAGCCGCCGTCCGCCGCAAGCTGAATCTGCGCGGATGGGAATCGGGCGGGATCTCCGTCGCTTGCGACGAAACGACGACCGACCACGACATCGAGTCCGTGCTGGCGGCCTTTGCCGAAGTCCGGCCGGCGACTGCCCAGGTACCGGCTCACACACCGGACGCCCTGCCCGCAACGCTGCGCCGCGAGTCGCCCTGCCTCGAGCACCCCGTGTTCAGCAGCTACCGGTCGGAGACCGAACTCCTGCGTTACCTCCACCGGCTGGAGGCGCGCGACCTGTCCCTGACCACGTCGATGATCCCGCTCGGCTCCTGCACGATGAAGCTGAACGGAACGGCGGAGATGATGCCGATCACCTGGCGCGGCTTCGCTCACATGCACCCCTACGCACCGGCCGCGCAGACCGCCGGATACCGGAAGCTCTGCATCGACTTGGAGAACTGGCTGGCGAACATCACGGGCTTCTCCGCCGTCTCCCTGCAACCGAACGCCGGTTCCCAGGGTGAGTACGCGGGCCTGCTGGCAATCCGCAGCTACCACCAGAGCCGCGGCGAGGGCGCGCGCAACGTCTGCCTGATCCCCACCTCGGCGCACGGCACGAACCCCGCGAGTGCCGTCCTTGCCGGCCTGAAGGTCGCGCCGGTCAAGTGCGACGACGAGGGGAACATCGACCTCGAAGACCTGAAGGCGCAGGCCGACCTCCACAGCGACGACCTCGCCGCCCTGATGGTCACCTACCCTTCGACCCACGGCGTGTTCGAGGAAGCGATCCGCGAGATCTGCGCGATCGTCCACGACCGTGGCGGGCAGATCTACCTCGACGGCGCGAACATGAACGCCCAGGTCGGTGTCTGCCGGCCCGGCGACTACGGCGCCGACGTCTGCCACCTGAACCTGCACAAGACGTTCTGCATCCCGCATGGCGGCGGCGGTCCCGGAATGGGACCGATCGCCGTCGCCAGCCACTTGGCGCCGTTCCTGCCGCGCCACCCCCTTGCCGCCGCCGGCCGTTCGGACAGCGCGGGGACCCAGGGCAGCGGCGCGGTCGGCGCGGTCAGTGCCGCGCCGGTGGGCAGCGCATCGATTCTCCCCATCTCCTGGGCCTACATCCGCATGATGGGCGCCTCCGGCCTGCGCCGCGCCACCGAGGCCGCGATCCTCAACGCGAACTACATCGCCCACCGGCTCGAGGCGCACTATCCCGTTCTCTACCGCGGCAGCAGGGACCTCGTCGCCCACGAGTGCATCCTCGACCTGCGCGGCTTCAAGGCGGCCGGCGTCGAGGTGGACGACGTGGCGAAGCGGCTGATCGACTACGGCTTCCACGCCCCCACGATGTCCTTCCCGGTAGCCGGGACCCTGATGGTCGAGCCGACCGAGAGCGAGTCGAAGGCGGAACTCGACCGCTTCTGCGACGCGATGATCGCGATCCGCGGCGAGATCGCCGCGGTCGAACGCGGCGACGTGGAGGTCGCGGACAGCCCGCTACGCGGCGCGCCGCACACTGCCGCCGCCATCTGCGCCGACGACTGGGACCGCCCCTACTCCAGGAGACAGGCCGCCTTCCCCGCCCCCTGGAACGACGACCACAAGTACTGGCCCCCCGTCGGCCGCATCGACAACGCCCACGGCGACCGCCACCTGGTCTGCACCTGCATCGGCATGGAACCGTTCGAGGCAATCGGCGCCCGGGGCGCGTTCGCGCGTTGAGCCGGCGAGCGGAGGATCGAGCACGACCGGGAAGCAAGCCGTGTGGCGCGTCCCGCGCCACACCCGAACCACTGACCGCGGATGTTCGCCCACCGGCCCGTGGCGATCGCTGCGAGAGAACGGCGTCCCTCCCTGACCCGCCGCCCGCCGCGCGGATGTTCGCCCACCGGGCCCGCGGCGATGACCGCCGTATACTCGCCCTTCCCTTGTCGACTTGACGCGGCGGCTGCCTGAAGGCGGCCGCTCCGGCGTCCCGAGCCACTCCAGACACCTCCGAGTCGTGCCCGACAAGGAGACCCGCGGAAGATGACGACACACGAGACAACAGAGAGGACGGATCCACCCACCTTCGCCGAGATTCGCGAGAGTCTGGCCGATGCAGGCCGGAGGTACCGGGAGATCGCCGCCCTGATGGCCGAGAACGAGGCCCGGGCCAGCAAGAACGAGGTCCGGGCCAGGAAGAACGAGGCCAAGGCCAGGAAGAACGAGGCCAAGGCCAAAAGGGGAATGGCAGCGCTCCAAAGGGCGATGGCGGAAACGGACCGCCGGATGCGGGAAACCGACCGTCAGATGAAGGACACCGACCGCCGGATGAAGGAGACCGACCGCCAGATGAAGGAGACCGACCGCCAATTGAAGAGAACGGAGAGCATCTTCACGTCTCCGTGGGAGAAGCTCCTGGAAAGCCTGGTCGAAGGCGACCTCGTTCCCCTGCTCAACGGCAGGGGCATCGCCGTCGAAGGCACGTATCAACGAAGCAAGGGGAGACGAAACGGCAAGCACTTCGAGTTCGACATCCTGGCCGTGAACCGGCGGGACGTCGTCGTGGTCGAGGTCAAGACGACCTTGCGGTCGGAAGACGTGACCCGGTTCCTCACCAAGCTGTCGGCGTTCACCGACTGGGCGCGCGAGTACCGGGGCAAGCGGATCCTGGGCGCCGTGGCCTACCTGAAGAGCGACAGCGCCGTGACGACCTACGCGGAACGCAAGGGGCTGTTCATCATCCGGGCCACCGGCAGCAGCGCCAGCATCCGCAACGCCGAGGACTTCGAACCCAGGTCATTCGCCTGACGGAGCGACCTGCTTCTGTTCGCCGGCATCCGGCGCCGCCGCCTGCAGAGCGACATGGCCCAACGATCGGGCGGCGCCCGCAGTGGACCGGTGGTAGAAGGGCCGTAGCCTCTCCGGAGTGAGCCCCGGAACAGACGAACCGATGACCGAGGAGGAGCTTGCCCTCTGGGAGGGCGGTTCCTGACCGTCGTCCTGCTGGACACGCATGCCTGGATCTGGAGCCTCATGGACGCCCAACGCCATTGGGCTCGGCGCGAACAAGGCCATCCGCGACGCCCACACGGTCCATCTCAGCCCAATCCGCGGATGTTCGCCCACCGGCCCGTGGCGATCGCTGCCGTATACTTGCCCTTCCCTTGTCGACTTGACGCGGCGGCTGCCTGAAGGCGGCCGCTCCGGCGTCCCGAGCCACTCCAGACACCTCCGAGTCGTGCCCGACAAGGAGACCCGCGGAACATGACGACACACGAGACAACAGAGAGGACGGATCCACCCACCTTCGCCGAGATTCGCGAGAGTCTGGCCGATGCCGGCCGGAGGTACCGGGAGATCGCCGCCCTGATGGCCGAGAACGAGGCCCGGGCCAGGAAGAACGAGGCCCGGGCCATGAAGAACGAGGCCAAGGCCGAAAGGGGAATGGCAGCGCTCCAAAGGGCGATGGCGGAAACGGACCGCCGGATGCGGGAAACCGACCGTCAGATGAAGGACACCGACCGCCGGATGAAGGACACCGACCGCCAATTGAAGGAAACCGACCGCCAACTGAAGAAAACGGAGAGCTACTTCACGTCGCAGTGGGGAAAGCTCATGGAAAGCCTGGTCGAAGGCGACCTCGTTCCCCTGCTCAACGGCAGGGGCATCGCCGTCGAGAGCACCCAGGAGCGGCGCAAGGGGAGGCGAAACGGCGAGCACTTCGAGTTCGACATCCTGGCCGTGAACCGGCGGGACGTCGTCGTGGTCGAGGTCAAGACGACCTTGCGGTCGGAAGACGTGACCCGGTTCCTCACCAAGCTGTCGGCATTCACCGACTGGTTGCGCGAGTACCGGGGCAAGCGGGTCCTGGGCGCCGTGGCCTACCTGAAGAGCGACAGCGCCGTGACGACCTACGCGGAACGCAGGGGGCTGTTCGTCATCCGGGCCACCGGCAGCAGCGCCAGCATCCGCAACGCCGAGGACTTCGAACCCAGGTCATTCGCCTGACGGAGCGACCTGCTTCTGTTCGCCGGCATCCGGCGCCGCCGCCTGCAGAGCGACATGGCCCAACGATCGGGCGGCGCCCGCAGTGGACCGGTGGTAGAAAGACGGTAGCCACTCTGGAGTGAGCCCGGAACAGGAGTCCGCCCGCATGCACCTCAGCGCGAACGAACAACCTGAACCCGACCTCCGGCTGACGCCCGACCCGACCCGCGTCGCCGAACTCGGCGAGGTGTTCACGCCCTCCTGGCTGGTGCGAGGTATTCTTGACCTCGTTCCCGAAGGTGAACTTGAACGAATTGAGGCGACCTGCCTCGATCCGGCCTGCGGGCACGGACCTTTCCGCCCACTTCGGCTTCGACCAGGAAGACATCGCCCGCTTCGAGCAACCGGAGTACTTGACCGGTATCGCGTGCGCGTCTAGTCTACTTCGCCAAGTCAGTCGGATTCCACTTCGGTGACCCGGAGTGGCAGCCAGGACACCGGGGCATCAGAATGCTCGTCAATACCCACGAAGCGAAGACGCAACTATCGAAACTGATCGCCGCAGCGGAAGCTGGTGACGAAGTGATCATCGCGCGCAGAGGAAAGCCCGCTGTCAGACTGGTTCCCGTACGACCCACCAGCTTCCGGTTCAACGCGCTGGCGCATCTGGTCGATCACGTTCCCGACTTCGACGAACCGATGACCGAGGAGGAGCTTGCCCTCTGGGAGGGCGGTTCCTGACCGTCATCCTGCTGGACACGCATGCCTGGATCTGGAGCCTCATGGACGCCCAACGCTTGGGGCTCGGCGCGACCAAGGTCATCCGCGACGCCCACACGGTCCACGTCAGCCCGATCAGCGTCTACGAAGTAGCCTACAAGGCGAGGTTGGGGAAGTGGCCCGAGATTCTTCCCCATTTGGAGGGTCTCTTGGCGGACTCACAGACGACGCCCGCGTCCCTCACTCCCGCCGTCGCCGCAACTGCCGCCAAGCTCGACTGGGCCCATCGCGACCCCTTTGACCGGCTGATCGCCGCCTCGGCGATCGAGCTTCGCTGCTCCCTGGTTTCGAAGGACACCGTCTTCGACACGCTCGAGAGAATGCCAGGCTGGATGGGGCGAATCTGGACCTAGCCTGGCCGCATCTGTCCAGTTCGCCGGATAGCAGCCCGTGGCAGAAGTCCGCGTCGCACCGGAATGAGTAGGGGAGGCGAAACGGCAAGCACCTCGAGTTCGACATCGTGGCGACCTACGCGGAACGCAAGGGACTGTTCGTCATCCGGGCCACCGGCAGCAGCGCCAGCATCCGCAACGCCGAGGACTTCGAACCCAGGTCATTCTCCTGACGGAGCGACCTGCCCGCTCGCCGGCGTGTTCCCCGACGCCACGCATGTCTGGATCCAGAGCCTCATGGACGCCCAACGCCATTGGGCTCGGCGCGAACAAGGCCATCCGCGACGCCCACACGGTCCATCTCAGCCCGATCCGGGAAGCAAGCCGTGTGGCGCGCCCCGCGCCACATGCGAACCACTGACCGCGGATGTTCGGCCACCGGCCCGTGGCGGTCGCCGCCGTATACTTGCCCTTCCCTTGTCGACTTGACGCGGCGGCTGCCTGAAGGCGGCCGCTCCGGCGTCCCGAGCCACTCCAGACACCTCCGAGTCGTGCCCGACAAGGAGACCCGCGGAACATGACGACACACGAGACAACAGAGAGGACGGATCCACCCACCTTCGCCGAGATTCGCGAGAGTCTGGCCGATGCCGGCCGGAGGTACCGGGAGATCGCCGCCCTGATGGCCGAGAACGAGGCCCGGGCCATGAAGAACGAGGCCAAGGCCGAAAGGGGAATGGCAGCGCTCCAAAGGGCGATGGCGGAAACGGACCGCCGGATGCGGGAAACCGACCGCCAACTGAAGAAAACGGAGAGCTACTTCACGTCGCAGTGGGGAAAGCTCATGGAAAGCCTGGTTGAAGGCGACCTCGTTCCCCTGCTCAACGGCAGGGGCATCGCCGTCGAGAGCACCCAGGAGAGGCGCAAGGGGAGGCGAAACGGCGAGCACTTCGAGTTCGACATCCTGGCCGTGAACCGGCGGGACGTCGTCGTGGTCGAGGTCAAGACGACCTTGCGGTCGGAGGACGTAACCGAGTTCCTCACCAAGCTGTCGGCATTCACCGACTGGTTGCGTGAGTACCGGGGCAAGCGGGTCCTGGGCGCCGTGGCCTACCTGAAGAGCGACAGCGCCGTGACGACCTACGCGGAACGCAGGGGGCTGTTCGTCATCCGGGCCACCGGCAGCAGCGCCAGCATCCGCAACGCCGAGGACTTCGAACCCAGATCATTCTCCTGAAAAAGCGGCCACGCCCGCTCGCCGGCGTGTGTCCCGACGGTGTTTTCGTGCGCCGCCTTTGCCAGCTCCGCTTCGTTCACATGAGCGTCCACCTGATGTTGAGGTGGACGACGTGGCGAAGCGGCTGATCGACTCCGGCTGCCACGCCGCCACGATGTCCTTCCCGGTGGCGGGCGCGGCCTCACAGAAGCTGCGACAGCAGCGTTCGCGCCGGAACGATCAACGGGCGTCCCGAACTCTCGAAGCAGTTCCGGTCGACGTAGTCGGCATCCACGACCACCTGGAAGGCGAAGGGCGTCCGCAGGCGGTCCTGGTAGTAGCGCAGGTGGGGGCTGAGCGAGTCGTCGCCGTGCTTGACCTCGGCCAGGATCCAGGGCTCGCCGTCCCGCACCACGAGCAGGTCCACCTCGCGTCTTTCCTTGTCGCGGAGGTAGGCGAGTTCAAACTCGCCCAGGCCGAGATCGTTCCAACCGTCGACGGCCTTGGCGAAGTGGCAGGCAACAAAGGTCTCGGCGCGCTGCCCGGTGTCGGCCACCTGGCCCCAGTCCCGCAGATACCACTTCGGCTCCTTGCGGAGCGACCGGGAGAGGTTGCGGAACCATGGCCGCACCAGGAACCCGAGATGAAGATCCGCGAGCGTCGCGATCCACCGGCGCACGGTGTCGGCCGCTATCCGCACCTGTTTGGCGAGATTGTCGTAGACGATCCGCTGGCCGGAACGGCCTGAGAGCAGACGCACCAGGACTTCCAGCTGGTCCAGTTGCTGAATCCGGGTCAGATCGCGCACTTCCTCCCGGACGAGCTGCGCGAACCGGAGGTTCCTCCAGCGTCGGGTGAAGCGGATGTCGCGCTCAAGGAAGGGCTCGGGAAAGCCGCCGTGCTCCCACAGCGCCTCGAAGTCGTCGTCGCCGATCGGCCGAGGCGGGCGCACCAGCCCGGGCGGCTCGGCCGGCGCCGGCGATGCCGCCTCGCCCACCGGAAACGGAGCGAAACGGCCCGGCAGTTCGCCGCCAGCCTGACCGAGGTCCTGCGATGCCGCTTCGCCCACCGGCAACGGAGCGAAACGGCCCGGCAGTTCGCCGCCAGCCTGACCAAGGTCCTGCGATACCGCTTCGCCCACCGAGAACGGGTGCATCCGGTAGAGAAAGTACCGCCCCATCAGACTGTCGCCGCCGCGCCGGTAGACGTCCAGACGACTGCTCCCGGTGACCAGGATCCGCAACCCGCCGCCGTAGACGTCGAAGAAGCCCTTGAGGAAGGACTTCCAGCGCGGGAACTTGTGCAGCTCGTCGAACAGGACGACAGGCGGCCTCTCGGACAGGCGATGCATCCCCAGGGCGTCGACGACCCGGCGCGGGCCGCCGAGCAGGATCTCCCGATCGTCGAGATCGTCCCAGTTCAGGGTTGCCGCGGCCAGGGCACGGCAGGCAGTCGTCTTCCCGACCTGCCGCGGACCGCTGACGAAGGCCATCTGCCGGCTCCCGGCCAGGTGCTCCGCCAGCATCGCCTGATAGATCCGTGCCGCCGACCTCATCCGTCCATTCTCGCCATCATCGTGGAATAGTCAAGACTGTTCCACGTTCGTACCGCCAATGGTCCTCCCCGCCGGCCGCAATCCGCCGGCCGTGGGCGCCTTGGCGAAGGACGCAGCCGGCGCCGCCGAAACGGCAGAGACGGCCGGCGCCAGGCGTGGGGCCGGACAGGCCCCCGGGCGGACTCGGGAGGGCGAGTGCAGCCCGACTCACCGCACGGCCGAGGCGAAAACTGCGGGCAACCTGTCGCGCCGGCGGACTCAGACGGGCGAGCGCAGCCCAACTCACCGTACGGCCGAGGCGGAGGCCGCGGGCAACCTGTCGCGCCGGCCGCCTTGAACGGGCGAGCGCAGCCCGACTCACCGCACGGGCATTGGCTACCTGGTGAGGCCGTACTCGACAGCGTCGGACAGGGCTTCCCAGCTCGCGTCAATGATGTTGGTCCCCGCGCCGACCGTGGTCCAGCGCTCGCCGCCGGCGACGAAATCCACCAGCACGCGGGTGATCGCGGCCGTTCCCTGAACGCTGTCCAGGATGCGGACCTTGTAGTCGGCGAGGCGCATTTCCGCCAGTCGCGGATAGTGCGGCTCCAGCGCCTTGCGCAAGGCGTGGGCCAGGGCGTTGACCGGGCCGTTGCCCTCGGAGGCGGTGTGCGCGATCGTGCCCCCCGGCACCTCGACCTTGACCGTCGCCTCGGCAACCAGGCCCCGGCCGTCGCGGTGCTCGACCACGGTGAGAAAGTCGATCAGCCGGAACGGGGACTCGTATCCGGGTTCCGCCCGTCGCAGCATGAGTGCGACGGAGGCTTCGGCCGCCTCGAAGCTGTAGCCGCGGTTCTCGAGTTCCTTGACCTTGTGCAACACCTCGCGCGCATGCGGCGTGTCAGCGCCGACGCCGGCGCTCTCGGCCAGGTGGACGATGTTGCCGCGCCCGGAGAGTTCGGAGACCACGGTGCGCATCTCGTTGCCGACCACCTCCGGCTCGAGGTGCTGGTAGCTGGTCGGCTCCTTGAGCATCGCCGCGACGTGGATGCCGCCCTTGTGGGCGAAGGCGCTCCGCCCCACGTAGGGGAGGTGATCGTCATGGGCGATGTTCGCCACTTCGGCTACGTAGCGCGACAGCGCGGTCAACTCGCGCAGGCTCTGGTCCGGAACGCAAGAAAAGCCCATCTTGCACTGCAGGTCCGGCACGATCGTCACCAGGTTCGCGTTCGCCACCCGCTCGCCGTAGCCGTTGATCGTGCCCTGGACCATCACCGCGCCGGCCCGCACGGCCGCCAGCGAGTTGGCCACTCCACAGCCGCCGTCGTCGTGGGTGTGAATGCCGATCCGGACGTCCGGCCCGAGTTCCGCCCGCGCCGCGTCGACCCCCGCCTCGATCTGCCACGGCAGGGCGCCGCCGTTCGTGTCGCAGAGGACCACGTAGTCCGCGCCCGCAGCCGCCGCCGCCCGCAGCGTCCCGAGGGCGCACTCGGGGTTGCCGGCCAGGCCGTCGAAGAAATGCTCCGCGTCGTAGATCACCTCGCGGCCGAGGCCCTTCAGGTAGCCGACCGTGTCGCCGATCATCGCCTCGTTTTCCGCGGCGTCCGTCTCAAGCACCTTCTCGATATGGAGGTCCCAGCTCTTGCCGACCAGGGTGACGGCCGGGGTCTCCGCGGCGACCAGAGCCTGGACGTTGCCGTCGAGCGCGCAGGCGCTGTGCTTTCGGCGCGTGGCGCCGAACGCGCAGATTCGCGCCTGTTCGAGTTCGATCTCGCGGATGGCCTCGAAGAAGTCGGCATCCTTCGGGTTCGAGCCGGGCCAACCGCATTCGATGTACGGGATGCCGAAGGCGTCGAGCCGCCGGGCGATCGCCACCTTGTCCGCCAGCGACAGGGAGATGTTCTCCCGCTGCGTGCCGTCGCGCAGCGTCGTGTCGTAGAGCTCGATCCGGCGAGTCGTCACGAGGCCATCCCCACACGCGCTATCGTCACGCTATTCGGGAGATGCATCGTCCAGCCCCGGCCCCTGCAGCAGTTCGATGAGCTCCTCCCGCGAGAAGATCTTGTTCAGGCGCGGATCGTCCTCCTGGACCACGCTCTCCATCAGCCGGCGCTTGCGGTCGATGATCGCCGCGATACGTTCTTCCAGCGTCTCCTCGGTGATCAGCTTGAACACGTGCACGACCCGCTTCTGGCCGATGCGGTAGAGGCGGTCCGTCGCCTGGTCCTCCCGCGCCGCGTTCCACCAGCGGTCGTAGTGGATCACGACCGAACCGCCGACCAGGTCGATGCCCGTGCCCCCGGCCTTCAGGCTGCCCAGGAAGACGCGGCAGTCGTCGTCGTTGTTGAACCGGTCGACCACCTTTCCGCGCTCGCGGGTCGAACCGGTCAGCGTGACGTAGTCGATGCCGAGCTTCGTCAGATGGCGCTCCAGGATCGCGATCATGCCCAGGTACTGCGTGAAGACGACGACCTTCTGTCCACTGTCGAAGCTCTCCTCCAGCAACTCCTTGCACAGGTCCCACTTCCCCGACTCGTAGTTCTCGTAGCGGTCCAGGTCGTTCACCGCCAAGGCGGGATGATCGCAGATCTGCTTCAGCATGTTCAGCAAGGCGAAGATGTGGATGTAGGGCAACGAGCCCCGCTCGCTCCTCAGGGTCTTCATCAGCGCGGCGCCCTTCGTTTCGATCGTCCGCCGGTACATGCCGAACTGCTCCTCGCTCAGCCGGCAGGTGCGGATGTCCTCGATCTTCTCCGGAAGCTCGTCCAGGACCGCGGTCTTGACCCGCCGCAGGACGAAGGGCGCGGTCAGGCGCCGCAGGTTGACCGCGTACCACGAGTCCGCATCGAGTTCGTTCGGCCCGATGAAATCGACGTAGCTGTCGTCACCGCCCAGATAGCCGGGCAACACGAGATCGAAGAGGCCCTTCAGTTCGGTCAGGGAGTTCTCGATCGGCGTGCCGGTCAGCCCGATCTTCATGCGGGCCTTGAGTGCCACCGCTGCCCGGTAGCCCTGCGTGCTGCGGTTCTTGATCTGCTGGACCTCGTCGAACACGATCAAGCCCCACGTTCGCTCGCCGAACCGTTCCACATCGTTGCGCATCACGCCGTAGGAAGTCAGCACGACGTCGCCCTGATCCAGCGACTCATCCAGGTTGCGGTGAGGTCCGTGGTAGTAGACGGGCCGCAACACCGGAGCGTACTCTCGCAGCTTGTTCCGCCAGTGGCTGATCACGGTGCGCGGGCAGACGACCAGGATCGGCAGGTCCACCCCCAACTGTTCGCGCAGAATGACCATCAGGGCCATCGCCTGGTGGGTCTTCCCCAGCCCCATGTCGTCGCACAGCAAACCAGCCAGACCGTTCTCGTACAGGAACTTGAGCCACTCGACGCCCAGCTTCTGGTACGGCCGCAGAATGCTCCGCAACCCATCCGGCTCGACCAGTGGATCGGCCGGCCTCAAAGCCAGGAAGCGGCGCAGAAAATCAGTCCGGCTGCCTTCGCCCTCGACCCGGATCGGCGCCGCGCTCGAGGCCTGAAGCCGCAGCAGCTCAGCCGACGAGAGGCGCACGCTCCCCGCGCCGGTCCCGCCGTTGCCCGCCACGCTGGATCGCCCGGCGCTCGCGCGACGGCCCGGCAACGAGCCCAGACTGCGAAGCGCCGGCGCGTTCAGGTCGATCCAGCCGGAGGGCGTCTCGAGATACGGCTGGCCCGCCCGTTTCGCTTCGAGCAACTCGTTCAGCCCCACGTCACCGCTGCCGAAGCCGTATCGGATTGACAGCAGGTCGTCCTCTTCGTCCTCGCCCTCGGGTGCGATCTCGATGTAGTCGAACTCGGTCAGGATGCCGAGGCCGGCGAGGGGATTCTCCGCGAGCGTCGGCGAAGGTTCAAGGGCCGACGCCTCCGACCGAAACGTGTCGATCGCGGCAGCCTCGAGGTCCAGGAACCTGGGTTCGCGCCAACGCCCCTCATTTCGTTTTGACCGCCGCACCAGGATTCCCAGTTCCTCGAGGTACACGAGGTCGCCGTAGCTGAAGCGCTTCCGACCGGGTTCATCGAGTGTCTCCTCGCCCTCCGCGGCGAGGCGCAGGACGTCGAGCTTGCGTTTCTCGTCGATCCTCGTGTCGGGACCGACATGGAACAGGTCCGCGGCTGGCAACGGCGTGACCGAGCACTGCCCCGTCTCCGCGAGCAAGGCGAAAGCGTCCCCGACCCGCTTCCGGGGCGCCGCGATCTGAAAGCGAACCGACGCATCCGAATCGGCCCGGACTTTCAGAAACACGCTGCCGCCACGAAGGTCGACCGCGGGATCAAGCCGGATCCGCGCCGCCGCGAGTTCCGCGCCGCCGGGCGCGCCACCCGGGATGTCGCCATACTCCCGAAGAGCGTGGTAGGCGACGCGGCACCAGAGACTCCGCTCGAAGAACTGCCGGTTCGTCTGCATTCCGGCCTTGTTCAGGTGCTGCTCCTCGGGCGTGCGCATGAAGGTCGCAAGACGCTCCAGGAGACCCGAACGATCCGCAACCGACGTTCCGGACGACAGTTTCCCGATTCGCTCGAGGAAGCGAACCACCGCGGGAGACTGCTCCACGTAACGCAGGACCTCTACGCCGCCTGGCGTGAACAGACGGATCGGACCGCCCGGTCTCTCCTGCAAGACGCTGCAATCCGAGGCGGACGGGAGGTTGTCCTCGAAGACCGTCTGAGCGAGCCGGAACCAGCCGCTGCGCGTGAACAGGTCGAACCAACTGCCGCCGAGGGCACGGTGGAACTCGCGGATCTGGCCTTCGAGCTGTTTCAGATGACGGCAGCCGCTACGTCTGCCCGCCGAACAACTGCAGAAGGTGAGCGGGCGCTTCGACCCCGCCACGTTGGCCAGATGCACCGCCGAACCAGGGTCCGGATCGTGCGGATCCGGCAGCAGTCCGATACCGGTTCGGTGGAATTCGAGACGGGGAAACAGCTTCACGACACAGTCGTCAGTTGGCTTCGGGACCCTAAGGGGCACGCGCTCTCGGAAACGGGGACTCGAGCAGCGCAAGAGGCCGATCCGCCAAGCTGAGCGCGTAAACGCTCGATCCTATCTCCGATTCGGGCCACCGTGGGCTCTCTTCCAGCGCGAAACCGGCGCCAAGTCAGAAACCGCGCCAGGTGCGGTCCACTTGACAGCCGCTCCTCTCCTCTCCTACGCTCCGCGACACGGTCTGCCGCGCGGCAGAGCGTCAATCGACCCTTACCCGGCAGGACAATCGAACCAGCCATGACGCGCTTGGCACCAGGACGACGTCGGAGAAGTGCGCGAACGCCCCTTCGCGGCCTTCGGCCCCTGGTCGCCGTCCGCGCGCTGCCGCGATCGATCGCCGACCTCCGCGTTCCCGCCGGCCTCCTGCTCCTGATTCTGGTTCTGGTCCTTGTAGTCCAGGGGGCTAACTAGGCGCACCAACCGGAAACTGACCGACCTAGAGCCCCCAGCACCGCCTGGGGGCTTTTTTGGTTAGGAACCCGCAAGACGACGATGAACCGCCCCAAGCTCTTCGGCCGCTATCGGAGAAAGCCGCATGCCCATCGAACGATCTGAGTGGATCTGGATCGACGACCAGTGGAAGCCCTGGGACGAGGCCACTGTGCACCTCACGACCCACGGCCTGCACTACGGCTCTTCGGTATTCGAGGGCATTCGCGCCTACGACACCGGCGAAACGACGGCGATCTTCCGCCTCGGCGCCCACATCCGGCGCCTGCTCGACAGTTGCCGGATCATGCGCATGGACCCCGGTTACACACAGGACCAGATCGAGGAGCTGTGCGTCGAGGCGGTCGGTCGCAACCGCCTCGAGTCCTGCTACATCCGGCCGCTGATCTACCGGGGCAACGAGGAGATGGGCCTCAATCCCACCGACTGCAGCTCCAGACTCGCCATCTACGCGGTGAGGTGGGGGCGCTACCTCGGCGAGGAGGCAATCGAGCAGGGAGTCGACGCCGCGGTCAGCTCCTGGCGCCGCTTCAACTCGAACACGGCCGTGCCGCTGGGCAAGATCAGCGGGCAGTACGTGACGAACCAGTTCGTGTCCATCGAAGCGCGCCAACACGGCTACGCGGAAGGCATCATGCTCGACGACCGCGGCCTCGTCTGCGAAGGCGCGGGCGAGAACCTGTTCCTGATCCGGGACGGCGTGATCTGCACACCGCCGCTCTACAACTCGATCCTGGGCGGCATCACGAGGGACTCGGTCATCACGATCGCCCGTGACCTGAAGTACGACGTGCGTTTCCAGCCGATCGCACGCGAAGAGCTGTACCTGGCCGACGAACTGTTCATGACCGGAACCGCCGCTGAGGTCAGCCCGGTCCGCTCCGTCGACCGCATTCCGATCGGAAGCGGCAGTCGCGGCGAGATCACGCACCACCTGCAGGAGGAGTTCTTCGGTCTCGTCGAAGGCCGACTCCCCGACCGACACGACTGGCTCACTCCCGTACCCAGATTTACCGTGGCGACACCCGCCGCCGGGGCCTGACAGAGGAGGCCGAGATGACCGAAGACAAGGCCGCAACGAACGCCGAGTCGCTCGCGAAGACGCTCGAGACCGGAGCCGGAGGATCGGCGGGCGCCTGCGAGCAGGCGAGCGGGGAGGCGGACATCCCTGCGGATGCCGTCATGCTGACCGGCGCCGAGATCGTCTGCGAGTGCCTCCTGCGGGAGGGCGTCGACATCGTCTTCGGCTACCCGGGCGGAGCGATCCTGCCCACCTACGACGCCCTGACCAGGTATCCGCAACTGCACCACGTCCTGACCCGGCACGAGCAGGGCGCGTCCCACATGGCGGACGGCTACGCCCGCGCCACGGGAAAGGTCGGGGTCGCGATGGCGACCAGCGGGCCCGGCGCGACGAACCTGGTGACCGGCATCGCGACGGCGATGATGGATTCCTCCCCCATCGTCTGCATTACCGGCCAGGTGCCCACCGGCGCAATCGGCACCGACGCGTTCCAGGAAACCGACGTGACCGGCATCACCCTCCCGATCACCAAGCACAACTACCTGGTCACCAGCATCGACGAACTGGCCGAGGACATCCGCGAGGCGTTCCACATTGCCCGCACCGGCCGGCCGGGGCCTGTGCTCGTGGACATCCCCAAGGACATCCAGATTCAGACCACCGAGTTCGTCTACCCCACCGAACCGGTCACGCTGCCCGGCTACAAGCCCCCGCGGAGGGGGCGAGCCGACCAGGTCGAAGCCGCCCTGGAGCTGATCCGGGAGTCGAGGCGACCCGTCATTCTGGCGGGCCACGGCATTTCCATGGCGAACGCCAACGCGGAACTGGCCGAGCTGTGCGAACGGGCGCAGATCCCTGTCGCGCTCACCCTGCTGGGAAAGGGCGCGATCTCCGAGCGGCACCCGATGTGCGTCGGGATGATGGGAATGCACGGCGGCGCGGAAGTGAACCACGCGATCCAGCAGGCCGACCTGCTCATCGCCCTCGGCATGCGTTTCGACGACCGGGTGACTGGCAACCTGGCAACCTACGCCAAGGGCTCACGCAAGATCCACGTCGACATCGATTCCTCCGAGATCAACAAGAACGTGAGGGTCGACGTCGGCATCGTCGGCGACCTCCGCGAAGTGCTGCGGCAGCTCCTGGACCGCGTCGAGCGCCGGCCGAACGACGCCTGGTTCGACCGGATCGCCGAATGGCGCGCCGACTCCGAGTTGCGGGAGATCGTCCGTCCCGCCGACGCGCCCCGGCATCCGGCCGTGTCCGAGGGCAAGCTGCTCGGGGCCCAGGTCATCCGCGACCTCTTCGAGTTGACGGGCGGCAACGCCGTCACCGTCACCGACGTCGGCCAGCACCAGATGTGGGAAGCCCAGTACTACCAGCACGAGCGGCCCCACAGCCTGATCACCAGCGGCGGCCTCGGCACGATGGGCTTCGGCCTGCCGGCGGCAATCGGCGCCAAGATGGCCAGACCCGACCAGGAAGTGTGGGCGATCGTCGGCGACGGCGGCTTCCAGATGACCTCGATGGAACTCGCCACCGCGGTCCAGGAGAAGGTCAAGGTGAACATCGCGGTGATCAACAACGGTTTCCTGGGCATGGTGCGACAGTGGCAGGAGTTCTTCTACGAGGAGCGCTACAACCAGACGCCGATGGTCAACCCGGACTTCTGCAAGCTGGCGGAGGCCTACGGCATCCCCGCCATCCGGGTCACCGAGCGCGGCCAGATCGAGGATGCCGTGAACGCGACCCGGGCTCAGGCCGGCGGACCGATCCTGGTCGAGTTCGTCGTCGAGAAGGAGGAGATCGTCTTCCCGATGGTGCCGGCCGGCGCCGACCTCGACGACATGATCCGTCGCCCGACCCCGGAGGAGTTCGAGCAGAAGCGTCGCGAGCGCGCGGCGGCGAAGGCAACGCCTGCCGAGACCGACGCGGAACCGGAACCGGTGGCGCCGGCGGCCGTCGCGGGAACGCGGTTCGGAGTCTGAGGGCATCACGGAAATGGCGAAGCACATCCTGGCCGCGCTGGTCGAGAACCGTCCGGGAGTCCTGGCGAGGGTTTCCAACCTGTTCCGCCGCCGCAGCTTCAACATCGACAGCCTGTCCGTCGGGCGCACCCAGCGCGAGAACCTGTCGCGCATGACGATCGTCATGGAATCGGACGCCGCGGAAGCGGACCGGCTGGTCAAGAACCTCTACAAGCTGGTCGACGTGGTTCATGTCGACCACCTGCACAACCAGCCCTCCGTGGCCCGCGACATGGCCCTGGTCAAGGTCAAGGCCTCGTCGGAGAACCGGCGCGAGGTAATCCAGCTCTGCGACATCTTCCGGGCCCGCATCATCGACGTTGCCGCGGAGTCCCTGGTGGTCGAGATCACCGGCGAGGAAGAGAAGCTCGGTCACTTCACCGAACTCGTACGGCCGTTCGGCATCGTCGAGATGGTCCGCACCGGCGTCATCGCGATGGGCCGCGGCAGCCACACCCTGAAGGACCAGGGCTACAAACCGAACCGCGGCCGTTCCTCCAGCCGGCGCAGCGTGCTCTGACGGCGCCCCCGAAGCCGCTGACGCATCGACCGATCGCCTGACAACACCCACACTTCACCCGACGAGGACTCAACCCTGATGGCAAAGCTCTACTACGACGACGACGCGGATCTCTCCCGGCTCGATGGCCGCACCGTCGCGGTCATCGGCTATGGCAGCCAGGGCCACGCCCATGCCCTGAACCTCCGCGACAGCGGAGTCGAGGTCGTCGTCGGCCTGAGAAGCGGAAGCGGTAGCCGGGCGAAGGCCGAGGCCGACGGTCTCGAGGTGGTGAGCAACGCGGAAGCCGCCGCCCGCAGTCGGATGGTCATGATCCTGGCCCCCGACACCGTCCAGGCGGAACTGTACGAACAGGACGTCGAGCCGAACCTCGAAGCAGGCGACACCCTGATGTTCGCGCACGGTTTCAACGTCCGCTACGGCGAAATCGACGCGCCGGAGAACGTCGACGTGTCCCTGGTCGCGCCGAAGGCGCCCGGACACCGCGTCCGGGAAGTGTTCACGGAAGGCGCCGGAACGCCGGGTCTGGTGGCGGTCGAGAACGACGCGACGGGCGGCGCCCTGGCGGACGCCCTGGCCTACGCCAAGGGGATCGGCTGCACCCGCGCCGGCGTGATCGAAACGACGTTCGCCGAGGAGACGGAAACCGACCTCTTCGGCGAGCAGATCGTGCTCTGCGGCGGCGCCTCGGCGCTCGTCCGCGCCGGTTTCGAGAAGCTGGTGGCCGCCGGCTACCAGCCGGAGGTCGCGTACTTCGAGTGCCTGCACGAACTGAAGCTGATCGTCGACCTGATGTACGAAGGCGGACTCGGCTACATGTGGTACAGCGTCTCCGACACCGCGGAGCACGGCGGCTACCACGCCGGCGATCAACTGATCACGAAGGACGTGCGGGCGGTGATGGACAAGGTGCTGAGCGACATCCAGGACGGGACCTACGCCCGCGACTGGATCGCCGAGAACCGGGACGGCCGTCCGCGGTTCGATCCCCGCCGGACGGCGGAGAGAGCGCATCCGATCGAGGAAGTTGGCCGGGAACTGCGTCGGATGATGCCCTTCCTGGACGCCAAGGAGGTGTAGCGATGGCAGGACAAGCCCGGTCCGAGGACTACGTCCGAATCTTCGACACGACGCTGCGCGACGGCGAGCAATCGCCGGGCGCGACGATGACGAGTGCCGAGAAGCTCGAAGTCGCGCGGCAGCTCGCGGTGCTCGGCATCGACGTGATGGAAGCCGGCTTCCCGGCCGCCAGCCCCGACGACCTGGAAGGGGTGCGGCGAATCGCCCGCGAGGTCGGCGGCGCCAACGGTCCCGTGATCGCGGGCCTCGCCCGCTGCTGGCGCGAGGACATCGACAAGGCCTGGCAGGGCGTGCAGGACGCCGCGAAGCCGCGCATCCACGCCTTCATCGCCACGTCCGACCTGCACATGGAGCGCAAGCTGGGGATGACCCGCGCCCAGGTGCTGAGTCAGGTCGGCCACATGGTTGCGCACGCGCGTTCTCTGTGCGACGACATCGAGTTCAGTCCCGAAGACGCCAGCCGCTCCGACCGGGACTTCATGGTCGAGGTGCTTTCGCTGGCGATCAAGGAAGGCGCCACGACACTGAACATCCCCGACACCGTCGGCTACGACATGCCGGTCGAGTACGGGGACCTCTTCCGCTACCTGATGGAGCACACGGACGGCGCCGACGGCGTCATCTGGTCGGCCCACTGCCACGACGACCTCGGCTGTGCGACGGCCAACACCCTGGCCGCGATCGAGGCGGGCGCCCGGCAGGTCGAGGTGACGATCAACGGCATCGGCGAGCGCGCCGGCAACACCTCGCTCGAGGAAGTCGTCATGGCGCTGCATACCCGCCCGAAGATCTACGGCGTCGCCAGCCGCCTGAACACGACGGAACTCGTGCGCACGAGCCGTCTCGTCGCCCACTACACGGGCATCGCGGTGCCCCGGAACAAGGCGATCGTCGGCGAGAACGCGTTCGCCCACGAGGCCGGCATCCACCAGCACGGCATGCTCCGGGATCAGCGCACCTACGAGATCATGACCCCGCAGACCGTCGGCCTGACGCAGAGCAGGCTGGTCCTGGGCAAGCACTCCGGCAAGCACGCACTCCGGATGCGGATGGAGGAACTCGGCTTCGAGCTCAACCGAGAGGAACTCGGCGACGCGTTCCGCCGCTTCAAGCAGCTCGCCGATCAGAAGAAGGACATCACCGACGCCGACCTCCAGGCGCTGGCGAACCAGGAGATCCTGGCGCCCACGGAGATCTTCGCGCTCTCGGAGTTGCAGATCTCCTGCGGGCGGCCCGGCATGCCGACCGCGACTGCCCGCGTGGTCGGTCCGAACGGCCAGGAGTACGTCTCGCCCGGCGTCGGCACCGGCCCGGTCGACGCGACCTTCCGCGCCATCGACGCGGTCGTCGAGGCCAGAAACACCCTGCTCGAGTACAACGTCCACAGCGTGACGGAGGGCATCGACGCGATGGGCGAAGTCACGGTCCGGATCAAGAGTCCGTCGGGCGGGCGCGGCAAGGGCCGGGTCTTCGGCGGCTACGGCGCCGACACGGACGTCATCGTCGCCTCGGCGAAGGCCTACCTGGCCGCCCTGAACCGGATGCTGGCCGCCATCGGCACGAAGTACACGGCCGGCGAGAGCGGCCCCTCGACAGTCACTGTCTCCAGACCGCGGCCGGTGGAAGCATGACGTCCGCTTCGACCCGGACGCTGTTCGAGAAGATCTGGCGGCGCCACCTGGTCACCGCCGGGGAGCGGGGCCTGCCGGCGACGCTCTTCGTCGACCTGCACCTGGTTCACGAAGTCACGTCGCCGCAGGCGTTCACCGCCCTGGCCGAGCGGGGATTGACCGTTCGGCGGCCCGACCTGACCCTGGCGACGATGGATCACTCGACGCCGACCGATCCGTCGATCGACGACGCGAAGCTGCGGGTGCTCGACCCCGAGGGATCGGCTCAACTCGACCAGCTCCAGGCGAACTGCGAACGCCACGGCATCCCGCTCTACGCGATGGGCGACGAGCGCCGCGGCATCGTGCACGTGATCGGGCCCGAGCTCGGCGCCACCCAGCCCGGCATGACCGTGGTCTGCGGCGACAGCCACACGAGCACCCACGGAGCGGTGGGGGCGCTCGCCTTCGGCATCGGCACCAGCGAGGTCGGCCACGTCCTCGCCACGCAGTGCCTGCTCCAGCACCGCCCGAACACCTACGAGGTTCAAGTCGACGGCAGCCTGCCCGAAGGCGTCGTCGCCAAGGACATCATCCTGGCCGTCATCGCGAAGCTCGGCATCGGCGGCGGCACGGGCCACGTCTTCGAGTACACCGGCGAAGCGATCCGCGCGCTCGACATGGAGGGCCGGATGACGGTCTGCAACATGTCGATCGAGGGCGGCGCCCGCGCCGGTCTGATCGCACCCGACGAGGTCACCTTCGACTACCTCGAGGGTCGGCCGATGGCGCCCTCCGGCGAGGCCTGGGAGGCGGCGCTCGAAGACTGGCGGTCCCTGCCCACCGACGAGGGCGCGACCTACGACCGCACGACGACGATCGACGGCTCGGCGCTCGAGCCCATGGTCACCTACGGTACGAATCCGGGCATGGCCATCCCGATCGCGGGGGCGATCCCCGAGGACCGCACGATCGAACCGGAGAAGCGCGCCTCCTTCCTCAAGGCGCTCGAGTACATGGCGCTCGAGCCGGGCCAGCAGCTTCAGGGCAAGCCGATCGACGTCGTCTTCGTCGGCAGTTGCACCAACTCACGCTACAGCGACCTGTTGGCGGCGGCCAACGTCCTGCGCGGACGCAAGGTGGCCGACGGGCTCCGCGTACTCGTCGTCCCCGGCTCGGATGCGGTCAAGCGGCAGGCCGAACGCGACGGCCTCGCCCAGGTCTTCGTCGACGCCGGCGCCGAGTGGCGCGAAGCCGGGTGTTCGATGTGCCTGGCGATGAACGGCGACCAGCTCGCTCCCGGCCAGTACGCGGTCAGCACCTCGAACCGCAACTTCGAGGGGCGTCAAGGCGCCGGCGGGCGCACCTTCCTGGCCAGCCCCCTGACCGCCGCCGCCTCCGCCATTACCGGCCGCGTGACCGATGTGCGCGAGGTCCTGTCATGAGCACACGCGGGAAGAGCGCCCGCGGCCGCACACGGCCTCCGCGCAGCCACTCCGGAAACCGCGTCACCGACGTCCGCGAGGTGCTGTCATGAGCGCACGCTTCGAGCGGTTCACCGGCACGATGGCGCCGCTGCCGATTCAGAACGTCGACACGGACCAGATCATCCCGGCGTCGTACCTCAAGGTCACGGACCGTTCGGGGCTGGCGTCCGGCCTGTTCTGCCGCTGGCGGTACCGGGACGGCGATCCCGAAGGCGAACGCAACGCCGGGTTCGTCCTGAATCAGCCGCAGCATCAGAACGCCCGCATTCTTCTGGCCGGCGACAACTTCGGCTGCGGCAGCTCCCGTGAGCACGCGCCCTGGGCCCTGGTCGGCTACGGCTTTCGCGCCGTGATCAGCACCTCCTTCGCCGACATTTTCCGCAGCAACGCGCTGAAGAACGGCCTGCTCGTCGTGCCGGTCACGGGCGAGGTCTCCGCCGCCCTGTTCGACGCGGTCGCGGCGGATCCCGCGACCCGGGTCACGATCGATCTCGAATCGCGGACTCTCAGCCTGCCCGACGGCGGCGAAGCGGCCTTCGATGTCGACCCCTTCGCCCGCCGCTGCCTGCTCGACGGCACGGATCAGCTCGGCTATCTGCTGAAACAGGCGGCGGCGATCGGAGCATTCGAGGCAGAGCACCCCTCCCGACTCGACACGCGGTCCGCCTGAGCCGCGCGGTCTCGACCCATACCGACCCATGCAGGCGAACATCGTCCTTCTTCCCGGCGACGGGATCGGGCCCGAGGTCACGGCCGAGGCTGCCCGCGTTCTGAACGCCGTCGCCGATCTCGGCGGCCACGAGTTCCAACTTGAGTCGCACCCGATGGGCGGCAACGCGATCGACGACTTCCGGAACCCTTTGCCGCCGGGCACGCTCGCTGCCTGCAAGGCCGCCGACGCGGTGTTTCTGGGCGCCGTCGGCGGACCGAAATGGTCCGACCCGACCGCCGAACTCCGTCCCGAGCAGGGGCTGCTCGACCTGCGGGCCGAGCTTGGCCTGTTCGCCAACCTGCGCCCGGTGCCGGTGTTCGAGTCCCTGGTGGAATTCGCGCCGCTCAAGCCCGAACTGCTGCGCGGAGTCGATCTGCTCTTCGTCCGCGAACTGACGGGCGGCATCTACTTCGGCCCGCGCCAGGAGCAGGGCGACGGCGACGTGGCCCACGACACCCTCGTCTACTCGACCGCCGAGGTGGAGCGCGTGGCCCGCGTAGCGCTACGCGCCGCGAGAGGGCGGCGCGGCAAGCTCGCGTCGGTCGACAAGGCGAACGTGCTGGCCTCGATGCGGCTCTGGCGGCGCTCCGTGACCGAGGTCGCGAGCGCCTGGGCCGACGTCGAGGTGAGCCACCATCTCGTCGACGCCTTCGCGATGCAGTTGATGCGCTCGCCCGCGGAGTACGACGTGATCCTCGCCGGCAACATGTTCGGCGACATCCTGAGCGATGAGGCGGCGATCCTCGCCGGCTCCCTCGGCATGCTGCCGTCGGCGTCCCTGGGTTCCGGGAGGCAGGGCCTCTACGAGCCGGTCCACGGTTCGGCGCCCGACATCGCCGGCCGGGGCATCGCCAACCCCATCGGCGCGATCCTGAGCGCCGCGATGCTGCTCCGGCACAGTCTGCACCTTGAGGCGGAAGCCGGGCAGGTCGAAGCCGCGGTGGCCGCTGTGCTCGCCGACGGACTCCGCACCGCCGACCTGGCGCCCCCGGGCCAGCCGGCGGTATCGACGAAAGAGACGGGGCACGCAGTCGCCGCGAGGCTTGCCGGCGCCTGACCAGTCCGCGCCTCGACGGCGACCGCGATTCGCGGCGAGCCGAGTCGTCGCCGCAAGGCTTGCCGGCGCCCGACCAGTCCGCGCCTCGACGGCGACCGCGATTCGCGGCGAGCCGAGTCGTCGCCGGCTTGCCGGCGCCCGACCAGTCCGCGGCCAAGCCCTCTGGCGGCGCGCGCCGCGAACACGCAGCGTTGACGCTCAGAAGACGATCAGCAGCATTGCTCCCAACACCAGCCGGTAGGCGACGAAGACCTGCAGGCTCCGGCGCCGGACCCAGCCGAGCAGGAAACCGATCACCAGGTAGCCGACGACCGACGACAGCCCGACGACCAGGAGCATCGCCGGCAGTTGCGAAACCGGCAACGCCCCGCTCAACAGATCGAGCGTGTTCTTGCCGACAACGAAGATACCGGCCGGGATCGCCATCAGGAAGGCGAAACGCGCCGACGACTCGCGGTCGAAGCCCAGCAGCCGGCCGGCGGTGATCGTGACGCCGGCGCGCGAAGCGCCCGGGACGAGCGCGGTGGCCTGCGCCACGCCGAACAGCAGCGCGTGCCACCAGGCGATCCCGTCGACCTTGCGTTCCTGCTTTCCCCAACGGTCGGCAACCCCAAGCAGCAAACCGAAACCGATCGTCGCCCAGGCGATCACGCCCGGAGTGCGGGCGTCGCCCGCGATCCAGCCCTCGGCAAGGATGCCGAACACCAGCACCGGCACGGACGCCAGCGCCAGCAGCGGGATCATCCGCCGCTTTGCCCGGGCGCCGGCAGCGTCGCCGCCGCGGCGGCGAAGGGCCCGGACGAAGCCCGCGAGGTCATTGCGGAAGTAGGCGACGACGGCGAGCAGCGTTCCCGTGTTGGCGGCCACGTCGACCGGCAAACCCTGGTCCGCCCAGCCGAACAGCCGCGGCAGCAGGATGAGGTGCGCCGTTGAACTGATCGGCAGGTACTCGGTCAGCCCCTGCACCAGAGCCACGAGAATCAACTGCAGCGGCTGCACCAGACGAGGATAGCGAAGCGGCGGGACACGCACGCTCGATGCAGATACGATGCGCTGCCATGAACAAGCCCCACCGCCACATCAGCTTGATCGCCGTGATCCTTGCCGTACTCGCGGCGACCCCTGCCTGCGCCCAGGAAGAGGCCAACGCCGCAGACGACGAGGCGCCGCCGCTCGCGGAGACCTGGGACGAGAAGGCCTCCTATGCGCTTGGCCTGAACATCGGCAGCAACCTGGAGGCGGACGACCTGACGCTCGATCTCGAACTGCTGCTACGCGGCTTCAACGACGGTCTGGAAGGCGCCGAGGCCCTGGATTCCGAGGTGATCGACACCGTGCTCCATGAGCTGAACGCGAAGATGCAGGCACACGCGGACCGCGAACGGCAGGCAACCCTGCTGGAGAACACGGCTCGCAGCGCGGCCTTTCTGGCCGCGAAGGCGGCGGAGGACGGCGTCGTGAAGACGGACTCCGGGCTTCTCTACCGCGAGATCCGCGCCGGCACGGGCGACAGCCCCACCGCCGATCAGGCGGTCACGGTTCACTACCGCGGAACCCTGATCGACGGCACGGAGTTCGACAGCAGCTACGAACGCGGCCAGCCCGCGACCTTCCCCGTCGGCGGCGTCATATCCGGCTGGACCGAGGCACTGCAGTTGATGAAGCCGGGCGCCATGTGGAAGCTCTTCATCCCCGCCGATCTCGGTTACGGCAAGAACGGGTCACCACCGACCATCCCGCCGGGCGCCGCTTTGATCTTCGATGTCGAGCTGCTGGAAGTGAACTAGCGCGGCAGGGCTCCGGATGCCGGCGCACCCGGTTCAGTCGGTGTCGAGGGTAAAGCGGTAGCCGACGCCGCGGACGGTGTGGAAGTGGCGCGGGCGCTCGGGGTCGGGTTCGAACCGTTTGCGCAGCCTGAGGACGAAGTTGTCGATCGTTCGCGACGAGGGGAACGCCTCGTAGCCCCAGACACGGTCCAGGATGTCCTCGCGCGAGACGACCTCGCCCTCCTGCTCCGCCAGGGCCTTGAGGATCATCGCCTCCTTCTGGGTCAACTGCTGGTTCTTCCCGTCCCACGAGGCGCCCGCGAAGGCCGTGAAGTCGAAGTGGTTGCCGCCGAACCGGACCACATCCGGCGCCGTTTCCACCGCCCGCCAGGATCGCCGACGCAGGATGGCCTGCACCCGCAGCAGCAGCTCGGTCAGGTGGAACGGTTTGGCGAGATAGTCGTCGCCGCCGGCTTCCAGGCCGCGAATGCGATCGTCCACGCCGGCCTTGGCGGTCAGGAAGAGCACCGGCGTATCGACGCCGCTTCGTCTCGCCTCCTCGCACAGGGTGAAGCCGTCCACCCCGGGCAGCATCACGTCGAGGATCACGAGCTGGTAGCGCGGATCCCGGATTCGTTCCAGAGCCGCCTCGCCGTCGCCGATCCAGTCGACCTCGAGGCCTTCCGCTTCCAGGTTGAAACGGATGCCCGCGGCCAGATTCTCCTCGTCCTCGATGAGGAGCACCCGGGCCGCCTGCTCGGCTGCAGCCTTCACGACGCCGGCTCCACGGCCGGCTCTGCGGCCGGCCAGGTGACGCGAAAGACGGCGCCGCGGCCCGGTCCCTCGCTGCTCGCCTCGACCGCTCCGCCTTCCAGGGTGACGAAGCCGCGCACGAGATAGAGACCCAGACCGCTGCCCTGCTTGCTGCGCCGCAACTCGCTGCCGGGCCGGTAGAACTTCTCGAACAGGCGGCGGCCCTCGGAAGGCTCGAAGCCGACTCCGTCGTCGAGAACCTGGAGCTCGACGGCCGAACCGAGGCGTCTCGCCGTGACCTGGACGCGGCTGCCGGCCGTCTGCGCCGACTCGAGCGCGTTGCCGATCAGGTTCCGGAGCACCGTGCCCAGGCCAACCGGGTCGGCCTGCAGCCCGAGCCCGGGCGCCACCCGGACATCGATATCGACCCCCTCCGCGCCGCGCGCGCGGTGACCCAGTTCGGCGAACGCCAGCGACACCGCCTCCGAAAGATCGACCGGCGCCCGGCGCGGCGCCGCCCGCCGCTCCTCCAGGCGCGTCGTCTCCAGCAGGTTGCCAACCAGGCGCTCCAGCCGACGCAGGTCTTCCAGATTCCGTTCGAGCAAGCCGCGGCGATCAGCCGCCGCCAGGTCGCGCAGCAACAGGGTCTCGGTCACCAGGCGCAGACTCGTCAGCGGGCTGCGCAGTTCGTGGGACACGGCGGCCAGGAAGTTCTGCTGACGGTTGAGCAGGTCCGCCTCCCGGCGCAGCACCCGCCACAATACGAGGATCCCTCCGCCGAGGACGACCAGAAAGAACGCGCCCTCCCAGCGGTACTGGCTCAGATGGCTCCGGCGCTCGATCTCGATCGCCTGCAGGGACTCGGGCCTGAGCCGCGCGCCTTCGGCATCGATCAGCAGGTCCGGGTAGAACGCCCGCAGTTCATCGAGCGGCTGACCGGCTCGAAGCGCCGCTCCGGCCGCGTCGCGGTCGACCTCCAGACGCGCCACCCGATCGTCGGCAATGCGGCCGGCAATCTGCGCCTGGTCCACCAACCACCAGACAACCTGGACCGCGGTGATCGCAAGCAGCAGCAGGAAGCCGACCTGCAGCCGCCGCACGCGCAGGCTCGCCGCCGACGAGGAGGCGTTGGGTCCGAACCGGGTGACTCGTTTCCGCATCGGGACCGTATTCTGCTACGAAGACGCGGGGATCCTGAGCGGCCGCGCCGTGTGCCAGGGCTGCCCAGGCGGTTCCGTCCGGCATTCTGCTGCGAAGACGCGTGAATCCTGAGCGGGCTGCTGCTAGGTTCCGCCGATGCCTGAGCCGGTTTCCGTGCGGCGCGTAGCGTCCACCGACGGCGTGGAGCTCGCCGTGTACGACTACGGCGGCGACGGCCCGACTCTGCTCGTCGCCCATGCAACCGGCTTCCATGGCCGGGTGTACGACCCGATGCTCGACCACCTCGACGGCTTTCGCCGCATCAGCGTCGATCTCCGGGGCCACGGCGACGCGACCGTCCCGGACGGGCTGGACTACAGCTGGGAGAGCTGCACCGACGACCTGCTGGCGGTCATCGACACCCTGGCGCCGGATGCCCGGGAACCGCTGTTCGGTTTCGGCCACTCGATGGGGGCCGCCGCGCTGCTGATGGCCGAGCCGCGGCGGCCGGGTCTCTTCGCCGGCCTGGTCTGCTACGAGCCGGTGATCTACCCGCCCGGCGTGACCGACGAGGGCGTGCGCATCGACGTCTGGGTCGAACGGACCAGGCGCCGTCGCCGCCGTTTCGATTCGTTCGCGGCCGCGGTCGCCAACTACGCGTCGAAGATGCCCTACTCGCTGCTTGACCCGGCAGCCCTGGATGCCTACGTCCGCCACGGCTTCGCCGAACGGTCGGACGGCGCGGTCGAAATCAAGTGCCGGCCGGACGTGGAAGCCCGCCTCTACCTGATGGGCCCCCGCCATCGCTGCTGGGACACCCTGAGCGAAGTTCGCTGCCCGGTCGCGCTGATGCGCGGCGCGGTCCTCACTCCCGGGCCCGCCTACTGGGCCGAGGCGATCGTGGGTGAACTGCCGAACGTCGACTTCCTGCGGGTGGAGGACCTCGGCCACCTCGGGCCGCTGGAGAATCCGAAGCGCCTGGCGGAACTGACGGCCGCGGCGCTCGCTCGACGCTGACGACGGACACCTGCTCTTGAGGCACACCGTCGGCAAACCGTAGCGGCGCGGCCACGGCGAGGGCCAGCGACGCTCGCGCGGCGCAGCCCCGGCGGACCCCGCGATCGAGCCCCGCGACGACGACGGCGATCGGCGCCGAGATGAACCGCATCGACATCGCGATGCGGGAGAACCGAATCACGCAGGGCGCGCGCCGGACTCAACGCTGCAGCAACTCCTGCCCGCGCGCCAGCGCCTGACGTTCCTCGCCGCGGCGGCCGAGCCGGTTCAGGATGTCGGCGAGCACGAAATAGCCGAGCGCGCCGTCCTCGCCGGTCGGTTCGAGGTCCAGACCCCGGCGGACGATGTCCTCGGCCTCCCGCAGCCCGGATCCCGTGTCCATCAGTGCCTTGGCCAGATGGAAGTAGCCGCGCGCGAAGTCCGGCGCCGCGGCGACGGCGTCCCGGTAGGCTTCGATCTCGTCGCGGGGCCGGCCCAGCCGGCCGAAAAGACGGCCGAGATTGAAGCGCGGGCGGTGATCGCGCGGCCGCAGTTCCGCCGCCCGCCGGTAGGTCGCCACCGCCTCGAACGGTCTGCCCGCCTCGTCGAGAAGGACCGCGAGGTTGTAGTGCGCCTCGCCGAGTTCGGGGTTGGTGGCGATCGCCTGCCGGAACTTCGCCTCCGCCTCGCCGTGCCTGCCCAACAGCGCCATCACTTCGCCCAGCTTGTTCGTCACCACCGGCGGCGGCTCGCGTCCCTCGGCCGCGGCGGCCAGCACCTCCTCCGCCCGGCTCAACTCGCCGCGCTCCACGTGGATGCGGGCCAGGGCCATCGTTGCCTTGGAGTCCCGGCCCGCGACCTCGAGCAGGCGCCGGTAGCCGACGATCGCCTCGTCGACGCGTCCCAGCTCGCGGTAGGCGTTGGCCAACCCGAGCAGGGACTGCCGGTGCTCGGGATCAAGCGCCAGCGCACGCTGGAAATGCGAAGTCGCCGGTTCCGGGTCGCCGGCAAGAAGCGTGATCGTGCCCAGGAGCTGGTGCGCGTCGAGCAACCCCTCGTCCTCGGCGAGAGCGGCCCGCAGGTCGTCGGCCGCGGCCTCGTTGTCGCCGCTGCCGAAGGCGCTCTGCGCCCTCATGATCGCGCGGTGGAGGTGGGCCTTCGTCTTCGCGTCGGCGCGAGGTTCGTCGGTCGCACCCCGCTCGGCGGCGCCGCGGCCGGCCAGATACCCAAGGGCCCGCAACTGCGCCAGCGCCTCCTCGTCCATATCGGGCTCAGGGTTCGCCTCGGGCGCCGCGCGGTCAAGCTCCGCCGCCAGTTCCAGGGCCTCGGCTCTCAGTTCCCGCGACACATCACGCCGCTCGAGCAGGACGTTCACCAGTTCGCCCGGGTCCTCCAGCAGGGCGTAGAGCTCCGGTTCGGGCGTTTCGATGTACTTGTAGTCCGCCGTGCGCAGCGAACGAAGCGGCGCCCAACCGTAGTGGTCCAGAGCGTAGAACGACTCGGCGTACACGCCGCGACCGGGGTCCGGTTCCTCCAACCCCTGCATCGCCAGGAGCAGACTCCGCCCCTGCACGGCGCCGGTCCCCGCAAGGTCCAGGAGTTCGGCCAGCGTCGGCGCGATGTCTACGTGGCTCACGGCGCCAGCAACCGCCCGTCCACCTTCCACCCCACCGGGCAGCCGGACGATCAGGGGCACGTGGACGGTCGAGTCGTAGACGAAAAAGCCGTGGTAGCTCTCGCCGTGATCGCCCAGCCCCTCGCCGTGGTCGGCGGTCAGCACGACGACCGACTCGTCGAACAACCCGCGTTGCTCGAGCGCGTTCCGGAAGTCGCCGATCAGCGAGTCCGTGTAGGCCACTTCGCCGTCGTACGGCCGTCCCTCGTACTCCGAACGGAAGGGCTCAGGCGGCTCGTACGGATCGTGCGGATCGAACAGGTGCAGCCACAGGAAGAAGGGCGGCTGCTCCGCCGTGCCGCCGGCATTGTCGTCGGCCTCGCCGCCGCCGGCGCCGGCGCCGGAAGGGACAGGACGACGGCTTCCGCCATCGCCGCCGCCGACCTGTTCCGCTAGCCGCTTGAGCGGCGCCGGGTCCGGGCGGCCAGGCCCGGCCTCACCGTCGGGGTCGCCGGAAGGGACGGCTTCGTCGAGCCACTCCAGGGCGTGAGCGATCGTCTCGGGCCCCGGGCGCTGGACCGAGCCGAGATTCGCGCCGGCCATCGAGTCGAGGTCGAAGTCGTCAACGTAGGTGTCGAAGCCGCGGCCGATCCCCCATCGACCGTCGAGCACGAAGGCGCTGACGAATCCGCCGGTGCGGTAGCCGGCCGCCTGGAACCGCTCCGCCAGGGTGGTCAGGTCCGCGCCCAGCACGTAGCCGACGTTCTCCCGCACGCCGTGGGACGGCGGGTAGAGCCCCGTCATGATCGAGCTGTGGGCCGGCAAGGTGAACGGCACCGTCGACGATGCGTTGGCGAACCGAACGCCCTCGTCGGCCAGACGGTCGACGTGCGGCGTCTCGACCCGGTCCGAGCCGTAGCTCGAGAGCCGGTCGGCCCGCAGCGTGTCGATCGTGATCAGGATGACGGGCGGCCGCGCAGTCGAAGCTCCGGCGAGCAGGCGGCCGACATCCGTCTGAACGTCGTCAAGAGCGCCATCTTCACAATGCCCGAGTTCCTCGAGCGGCGCTATTCGCCCGCGGCCCTCCGGACCCTCTCGGTGTGCGGCAGGCTGTGCGCCGTCCGGCTCAAAGGCGCAGGAGACCAGGCTCAAGCCCAGTGCCAGTGCCAGCCCAAGGCCCGGCGCCCGCGCAGCCGGCGCCAGAAACGGCCAGCCTCTACAACCAGCGCCGGACGCGCTTCGCATGGTCCCGGTACTCGTCGCCGAACTTGCGCGACAGCGCGAAGGAAAGCGCCAGACTGGCGAGGAGGAGCAGCGGCGGCTCGAAGGCCGTCTTCGCCCGGTCCGCCTGGCCGTTTGCCGCAGCCATCAGGCCGCCCCGGCGTCCACCCCGCGCAGCGCTCCGAGCGCACGAATGTGCTCCGGCCCCAGCCCGCAGCAACCGCCGACGATCTGAACGCCGGCCTCGACCCAGCCGCGCGCCTCCTCCAGCAGATCGGCCGGATCGATCACGTCGACAAAGTTCCAGTTCGGCATCGTGAAGTAACCCGATTCGGGATACACACCGATCGGCCCCTGCCATCGCTCCTGCACCATCGCCACCGCCTCCGGCGCCGCCGCGATCTCGCTGTGCATCACATGGACGATGGACGGACCAAGAGGAATCAACACATCGAGCAACTCCTCGAACGACTCGTCCGGCCAGTTGAACGGCGTGATCGCGCCTGTACCCGAGTCCTTCCGCGCGCTGACCCCGAGCCATACCGGCAAACCGGTTTCCTTCGCCGCCTCGAAGGCCAGCGCCGCCCGCTCCCGATCCTGCATCATCTCGAGCGCGATCACGTCGACCCCCGCCTCGGCCAGCAGTCCGCACTGCTCCCGGTAGGCCGCCATCTGCTCATCGAGCGGCGCGTAGCCACCCCGAACGTTGCTCGCCGGCATCGTCGACATCGAACCGGCAACGAGCACCCCGGGGCACCCGGCCCGCTCCCGCGCCTCGAGCGCCGCCTCCACCGCCCGCTGCACGATCACTCCAACCTGGTCGCCCAGCCCCGCCGCCTCCAGCAACGGCCGGTGGGTCGCGAACGTGTTCGTGATCACCGCGTCGGCGCCGGACCGGATGTACTCCTCGTGCAGATCCCGAATCGCGTCCTGGTGCTCGAGCGCCGCCGTCCCGCACCAGGCCGCCGAGTCCATCGGCACGCCGCGCCGCTCCAGTTCCGTTCCGGTACCGCCGTCCAGCAGCAACACCTCGCCACGGTCCAGGCACTCATGCCACTCTTCGACGATCCCCATCTTCTCCCCCCCTCGAATCGCCACTCTGCCACACCTGCAGGCAGCACAAGGTCCCCTCTCTCCCGGTGAGCCCGTCACCCCGGTCCACCGAGCTCCGGTCCCACCGCTGCCTGTCTCAAGACAAGCCACAGGCAAGCCCCCTGAGAGACCCGGTTCAGATCCCCACCGCTGGCCGACGCCGTCCAGCCCGCCCCAGGGGCCTAAGGGGGGTCGGCCCCCAGGTGGCTCGGAGCGAGCGACGGCCACCTCCCTTTCGGACAACCAACGACCAACCGGAGCGAGCGGAGTGCAGCGAGCGCACCCCCCTTCACCATCCGACCAGGCGCGAGCGGCGCCAGGGGGCCGACCCCCCTTAGGCCCCGACCCGGGCGGGCGTGTGCCACCACCACCTCCGGCTCTGGCTCCGACTCCAGCCGCCCGCGCCGGCGCCAGCTACACTCGCGGTCCGCCTCGGGCGGCGCAACCGGGAGGCAGACGCGATGAGCAGTGACTGGTTCTACAAGTTCGACACGCTTTCGCTGCACGCGGGCCAGCGGCCCGACGCGGCCACCGGAGCGCGCGCCGTGCCGGTCTACAACTCGACGTCGTACGTGTTCCGGGACACGGACCACGCGGCGGGCCTGTTCAACCTCGAAGAGGCCGGGCACATCTACTCGCGGATCTCGAACCCGACGGTCGCCGTGTTCGAGGAACGGATCGCGGCGCTCGAGGGCGGCGTCGGCGCGGTGGCTACAGCCTCCGGCCAGTCCGCCTTCCACCTCGCCGCGGCGACCATCCTCTCCGCCGGCGACCACGTCGTCTCCTCGGCCGCCATCTACGGCGGCACCCACAACCTGCTGAACCACACGCTGCGGCGCTTCGGCATCGAGACCACCTTCGTCGAACCCACCGACCCGCGGAACTTCCAGCGCGCGGCGCGACCCAACACGAAGCTGTTCTTCGGCGAGACGATCGGCAACCCGCGGATCGACGTGCTGGACATTCCCGCCGTCGCCGACTTCGCGCACGGCATCGGCGTGCCGCTCCTGATCGACAACACGTTCGCCACCCCGTTCCTCTCGCGGCCGATCGATCTCGGCGCGGACATCGTGATGCACTCGGCGACGAAGTTCATCGGCGGCCACGGCGTCACCCTCGGCGGCGTGCTCGTCGACAGCGGCAAGTTCGACTGGGCCGCGTCCGGGCGCTTCCCCATCATGACCGAGCCCTGCCCCGGCTACCACGGCATCGCCTTCGCCGAACACTACGGGCCGCCCGCGTTCATCCTCAAGGCGCGCCTCGAAGGGCTGCGAGACTTCGGCGCCTGCCTCAATCCGCAGGCGGCGTTCTACCTGCTGCAGGGGCTCGAGACGCTGCCGCTGCGCGTAGCCCGCCATGCGGAGAACGCCGCCGGCGTCGCCGAGTTCCTGGAAGGGCACGACGCCGTCTTGTGGGTGAGCTATCCGGGCCTGGCGAGCCACCCCCAGCACGACCTGGCCAGCAAGCTCCTGCCGAAAGGCAGCGGCGCCCTGATGACGTTCGGGATCCGTGGCGGGCTCGAGGCCGGGATCGCCTTCATCGAGAGCCTGGAACTCTGGTCGCACCTGGCGAACGTCGGCGACGCGAAGAGCCTGGTCATCCACCCCGCGAGCACGACCCACCAGCAGATGACGGCGGAAGAGCTCGCCGAGTCGGGCGTCACCCAGGAGATGGTCAGGCTGTCCGTCGGGATCGAGGATCCCGGCGATCTTGTGGCCGATCTCGACCGGTCGCTCAAGCGCTCGCAGAAGCAAGTGCAGCGGCCGCGGGCCGTGGCCTCCTGAGCACGAGACGAGCCATGCCCGAACTCGAAATCCGCGGCCGCCAAGTCTATTGCGGCGCCGGCGGCGCCGCCTGGAAGCCGAGGCAGCCGCTCGCCCTGCTGCTTCACGGCGCCGGCTGCGACCATACGGTGTGGGCTTTCCAGGCGCGGTCGCTGGCCCAGCACGGCTGGAACGTCGCCGCGCCCGATCTTCCCGGCCACGGCGCCTCCGAGGACCTGGACGACATGTCCACCATCGCCGACTACGCGGCCTGGACCGTCGACTTCGCCGCCGAGGCCGCGGCAAGGGCGGGCAGCAGCGAGGTTGCCGTCATCGGCCATTCGATGGGCGCCTGCATCGCGGTCGACGCCGCGGCCAGGCCGAACGGACCCACAAAGCGGGTCGCCCTGCTCGGTGCCGGCGAGACGCTGCGCGTCAACCCCGGCCTGCTCGCCGACACCCTGAAGAGGCCGCTTGACGCCCACCGCTTCATCGCCGCGTTCGGCCACGGCGCCGGCGCCCATTTCGGCGGCGCCGAGTCGCCGGGACTGTGGATGCTCGGCGCGACGATGGCCCTGCTCGATCGCTGCGCGCCGAAGGTACTCCACCGGGACTTTGCCGCCTGCAACGCGTGGGAAGGCAGCGAGAGCGCTCCCGGCGTTTCCTGCCCCGCACTCGTCGTCGCGGGGGCGAAGGACAGGATGACTCCGCCGCGCGCGGGCCGCGCCCTGGCGGACCGCATCAGCGGCGGCGCCGGCTTCGTCACCGTAGCCGACGCCGGCCACATGCTGATGGCCGAAGCGCCCGGGGCCGTCACCCGCTGCCTGCGCGGCTTTCTCGGCGCGAAGTGAGTTACCGAGCCAGGCTCTCCGCCAGGCGCATCAGGGTCACCGCCTCGCGGCGGTAGCCGAACGGGTCGTCCCCGATGTTCGCCCCGGCCAGCGCGATCGCATCGGCCCAGGTCCAGCCGCCGGTGTAGACGCCCCCCCGGAGGAGCTGGCCGAAGCCGGCGACGGCGGCGGCGAAGAGCTGGTCGCTACTCGCCGGACCCATGCCAAGTGCAATCGGAAGCTCGATCAGTTCGCTCGCGTCCTCGCCGGGCGCCTTGTAGCGCAGGCGGAGGAACGCCAGTTCCCGAGAGCCCTCCGGCCTCGCGCCGGTCACCGGCGGCGCCGCCGTGCGGTCGGCGTACCGCAGGGCATCGTGAAGCACCGCGGGGGAACCGACCGGCGTGACTTCGTAGATCGCGGTGACCGCGTGGCCGGCGCCGATCTCACCCGCGTCGACCCGGTCGTTGTTGAAGTCCTCGCGCCGAAGCGCCCGCGTCTCGTAGCCGATCAGCCGGTACTCGGCGACCGCGGCGGGATTGAACTCGACCTGGATCTTCACGTCATCGGCGATCGGGAACAGCGTGCCGACCAGTTGGTCGACCAGCACCTTCCGGGCCTCCGACAGCGTGTCGATATAGGCCGCCTGACCGTTGCCGTTCTGGGCCAGTGCCTGCATCGTCGCGTCGTCCAGGTTGCCGCGGCCGAAGCCGAGCACGGAAAGGTAGATGCCGTTCTTCCGCTGTCGGGAAATGAAGCCCTCCAGCTGTTCGGGGTCCGAGATGCCGACGTTGAAGTCCCCGTCCGTCGCCAGGATGACCCGCGTGACCTCACCGTCCGCGACCATGCCCGCGGCCGTCCCGTAGGCGACCTGGATTCCCGCCGCTCCGGCGGTCGAACCGGCAGCGTGGAGGCGGTCGAGCGCCGCCAGGATCGTGCCGCGCTCCGTGGACGAGGTGGGTTCCAGAACGCGGCCCGCGCTGCCGGCGTAGGTCACGATCGCCACCTCGTCCGCGGAATCGAGTTGCCCGACCATCAGGCGGAACGACTGCACGAGCAACGGCAGCTTGTTCGGCTGAGCCATCGAACCCGACGTGTCGATCAGGAACACGAGGTTGAGCGGCGGCCGATCGTCGGTTGCCGGCTGCCTTCCCTGGAGGCCGACCGTCATCAGCAACGTGTCCGGATTCCACGGCGTCTCCGCAACGGTCACCGTCGGCCGGAATGGCGCGCCGCGCTCGCCCGGCGGCGGGTACGCGTAGGGGAAGTAGTTGACGAGTTCTTCGATGCGCACCGATTCGGCTGCCGGCAGGTAGCCGTTCATCAGCGACGAGCGAACGACGGAGTAGCTCGCCGTGTCGACGTCGATCGAGAAGGTCGAGACGGGCGCCTCGCCGGCGGTCTTGACCGGGCTGGCCGGTTCGTTGGCGAAGGCCTCCGTGTTGCGCCGTTGAGGCGCCGCGAAGTCGGGGGCGCGACCAGCATGGATCGGCAGCACGCGGGCGCCGTCGGAGACGTCACGTTCCAGCACCCGCAGCCGCTCGACTGCGGCGACCCGGTGTCGGGCAATCTCGGACGGATAGATGGGTGAGGCACGTTCCCGCACCGGCAGCGGCTCGGCTTCGGCTGCCGAGGCACGCCTGGCCGGCGCCAGGGCGGAGACGGGAGCCGACTCGGACCCCACCGTGACCGGCTCTGCCATGACAGCGCTCTCGCCCGCACCGGCCGGCTGCCGGTTCGAGCGCTCGATTTCGGCCATCGCACGCCCCGGTTCCGCCCTGATCTCCGCAGCCGTCGCTCCCTGCCAGGACTCGAAGTCCCCGGACTTCGCCAGGGCCGGTTCCGCCACCGGCGCCGGGCGCACGGCCGGCCCACTCAAGCCTCCCGCATCCCCGCCTTCCATGGCACTCTCGTCAGCGCGGCCCGGCGGCTGCTCCGCCTGCACGCCGACGTCCACCACAACCACATCGGCCCCCGGGGCATTGTCGGGCCCGGGCATCGTGTCGAGACGAAGAAGCGCGAAGAGAGTCGCGAGACCAACGGCAGCCAGACCAGCCGCGGCCACGATGGCGGGGCGGGAAATCAGCGTGGCCGGCAGCTCGCGCAGTCCAAGCCCGATCGCCGCCAGAGTGGAGCGACGCCGACGCACATCGCCATCGCGAGCTTCGATCTGACCGCGCACTCCATCGCCGATCCCCGCTTCGGCGGAGCGGCGGCCATCGGTACCGCGAGACCCCGCCGCCGTTTCTCCGACCCGGTCCCAGGACTCCATCGCCCGGGCCAGGTTCGCTTTCCGCCTGCCGCCATCGGGCGCCGGCGTGCCGCGCTCGAACGCGCGCTTCAGATCGTCCAGTGGATCGGTCATCGTCGTTCTTCCTCCTGCCGCATCGCCCGCAGGCGCTTGCGAACTTCCGAGAGCCGCCAACTCACGGTGCCTTCGGACACTCCGAGCACTTCGGCGGCTTCGCGGTGGGTCATCTCGCCATCGACGGTGAGCGCCACCGTTTCGCGCAGGTCCTCCGGGAGCGCCGTCATCGCGCGGCGCAGCCAGTCGAGATCCGCGGCCCTGTCCGTTGCGGCAGCGCGGCGGTTCACCTCCCAATCCCCCCAGCCTTCGACAGCCTTCGTCCGGCTCACGGCGCGGCGACGCCGGTCGTGCGCCGCGTTCACGGCGATCCGATAGAGCCAGGTCGTCACCCTCGCCTGCCGGCGGAAGCTCCTGAGTTTCGCCGGCAGAGCGGAACAGATGTCCTGCGTCAGATCCTCCGCCTCCTCGCGGCGTCCCGTCAGCCGGAAACAGAACCGGAAGATCCGGTCGTAGTGACTCTCCAGAAACTCCGCAAAGGCCTCGCGATCACCCGCTGCGGCGGCCCGGACCAGTTCCTCATCGCGCATGGGCACGCCCGTCACACTAGAGCACCGCCCGGCGGATGCCCACCCGGCCTCGACGACGTGCTGAACCGCTTCTGCCATCCCAACTCGTCGGTATGACGCGCGGGAACGGCCAATCCTTGGCGGCGTACGGGAAAGGTCCCCGCCCGGGACCTGCAGCTGCCGCACCAGGGCCAGCCACGCCAGTGACACGGCCAGGATCGCCGCCGCGGCCAGGTCGTCGCGGCAGCCGCCCAAGGCGGCCTCCCACTCGCACTCCGGCTCGCAGGCTGGCCCGCCACGACTGGCAACCGAGTAGGGAACGACCCTGCGGCCACGGCCGTTCCCCGGGTGCGCGGACCTCCTGGTCCGCATCAGGCGCCTCGCCGAAGAGCTGCCCGCTCACCCTGCTATCTTTCCGCGGCAACCCGGAGGCCTTGCCCATGCACCTGTCGATGCACAACTGGATGCGCGCGGAACCGCTCGAGAAGACGCTGGCGCGGCTGCGGGAGTTCGGCTACGAGTCGCTCGAGATCAGCGGCGAGCCGGAGCTCTACGACACGGCGGAGGTGCGCGAGCTGCTCCGGCGCTACGGCATTCGCTGCTGGGGCTCCGTGACCCTGATGATGGACGGCCGAAGCCTGATCGCGAAGAACGAGGCGGAACGCGCGAGCTCGATCCAGTACGTCAAGGACTGCATCACGATGGTCAAGGAGCTCGACGGCCACGAGATCTCGATCGTGCCGGGCACCGTGGGCAAGGTCGATCCCGACTCGACGCCGGAGAACGAGTGGCGCTGGGCAGTCGAGAGCATGCAGGAGATCCACGAACACGGCCAGGCTGCCGGCGTCCTGCTGGCAATCGAGCCGATCAACCGCTTCGAGACCTACTTCATCAACCGCGGCGCCCAGGCTCTGGCGCTCGCCGAAGCGACGGGCCCGGACTGCGGCGTCTGCCTCGACGCCTTCCACATGAACATGGAGGACGACGATGTCCTCGGCGCCATCCGCCAGGCCGGCAGCCGCCTCGTCGACTTCCACGTCGCCGACAGCAACCGGATGGCGGCCGGCATGGGCGCGCTCGACTGGGCGGCGATCGTCGAGACGCTACGGGAGGCCGGCTACGACGGCGCCCTGACCGTCGAATTCGTCGCGCCTATCGACCGCACGCCGGCCAACCGCTACCCCGAGGCCGTCGAGACGGAACCCACCGACATCACGCCGGAACAGAAGAAGTTCATCGAAGACCACGGCAGCAATCTGCTGAGCGATGAGTTCTACACCATGCTCACGCGCCGCTCCGCCGAAGCCCTGCTGCCGCTCATCGACTGAGGGGTTCGGTCGCCGGACTGGACACACCTGCGAGGGCCGACGCCGACGAACATCTCGACGAAGTCGGACCCGAGATGGAGAAGAAGGGCACGCTCGCCTCGCCCGCGATCGCCCGCGCAAGGTAGGCCGGGACGCCCGCTCTCGATCCGACGGATCCGCTTCACTCAGGATCCGGCTGTGTCGCCGATCCCCTGGGACCGATCGGCACAGGAACGCCTCTCAAGACCCAAGGAACGAAGGGCATCCTGCCCGCACTCCGGCGCGAACGTCGGGCAGTACTGTCGGGGGATTCCGGATCAGCGGATCACTTCGACATCCACGGCAAGACGCAGCCGCTGCCAGGCTCGATCCGCCGTGAACACGGTCTCTCTCCTGGCGATTCCCAGGGCGAGACACGCGCGGTCGCCGAGCGAAAGACCGAGTTCTCGAGTACCCCTCCGGAGTTCGCCCGCCGTGTCGGCCTGCTCCGCCGAGAACTCCACCAGGCGCAGGCCGAGGGCGCAAAGGTCATGGCGCAACAGCGCGGGCCCGGCCTCGCTGCCGTTCGCACCCTCGACCCGGATCTTCCCGGCGACCTCGGCCCAGTTGACCGTCGAGATCACCGCGTCGCGAAGGAGGTCGGCAACCACTTCGGCGCCCGGTTCACGCTGCACGAGGGCCAGAACGGCGGAGGCATCGAGCACGACGGTCACTCGTCCTTCGCCTCTCGACCGGCTTCCCGCCGCCGCTCGGCGATGAGTTCCTCCACCAGGTTGCGACCGGGCGCACCGAACAGCTCCTGCACGCGCCGGACCACGGATTCCCTGCTCTCGACGACCAGCCGGCCGTCCTGCACACGCACGACGAGTTGATCGCCCGCCTTGAATCCCAAGGCCTCGCGCAGGGCAACAGGCACAACCAAACGGCCCTGGGCGCCGAGCCGGATACTGACAGGAACAAGTGTTTCAGGCATGACCTTTGCACTATGCCACAAAACCACGTCAGTGGCACACCCAGGCGTCCGTCTCCCCAAGGCCGTCTCTGAGTCCGGTGCATCACGCCGGGTGCGGAGAGGCAAGACTCGGGTCGGTCGTACGCCGCCGTCCACCTCGGAGCTCGGCTGCGGACTTCCAGGCGTCCGGGTGCGGAGGCAGGACTCGGATCGGTCGTGGGATCAGGTTCCCGGGCCGGTCTCAGGTTTGCCGGTGGAGCAGGGACCGGACCACCTCCAGTAGCTCTTCGATCCGGGCGACCGTCTTCGCGCGGTCCAACGCCGGAGCGTCAGGGACGCGGCCCGCATAGCGGAACCGGACCGCGTAGGGCGTCAGCTCGGCCAGTGTGGCGAGGTCGATCGCGGGAAACCGGCGGGCGGCCAGCACCTCCAGCAGCTGAGCGATGTCATGGGTGATCGGGTAGGTCTCCCCGAGCAAGGCGATCCAGGCCTCGACCAGCTTCTCGGTGGCCTGCTGCGCGAGGAAGCCGGCAACTTCATCGGCGAACACCTTCTCGTCGGTCATGCCCCGCAGCGCCGAAAGGTCGCGTTCCGCCGCCTCGACGAGAACCCGGGCGCACTTAGGGTCGCTCATAGAGAACCCTGCCCTCGCGCAGGGCCCTCGCCACGACGTGGTTCAGGGAGTCCCTCCAGTATTCGACCTCGTCGCGGTCGTAGAGCAGGATGTCGGCCGGAACGGGGAAGGGCGCCGGTCGCTTGCTTATTCTCACCGACTGAGCGTCGCGCGAGCCGACCGCCCTGAAGGGCTGCGACTGGATCACGAGCAGGTCGACGTCGGACTTCTGCTCCTGGTCGCCGCGGGCCTGGGAACCGAACAGGATCACCCGCTCGGGATTCACTTCGGCGATGATCGCCTCGACCATTCCGGCCAGCAGGGTGTCGGTGACCCGGTGCATCCGGTGGCTACCGCCCGTGGTAGAGCGTCGCGTCCCCGGTGTGCAACCCGCGCGGGTCGTCGCGGTTCGACCTGTAGAGGCCGCCTTCGGCGTCGACCAGGTCGTCCCTGAAGATCGCCTCGTCGACGGCGACGTCGCCCGGGCAGGAAATCTCGATCAGGTTGCCGGCCGGGTCGCGGATGAACATCTGCATCGCACCGTCGGGGAGCCGGCGCACCCTGCCCCAGGGCGAGGTGTCGATGACGCCCTGTTCGCGCATGCGGAAGAAGATCGAGTCGAAGTCGTCGACCTGCAGGCAGAGGTGGCCGCGGAAGGAGGTCTTGTCCTCCCACTCCGTCACGTGGAGCTGCTGTTCCTCGTTGATCTTGAAGAACTGGGCGGGAAAGTCGAGGTTGAAGGTCGGCAGCGGTTCGAGACCGAGTTCGTGCTCGTAGAAGACACAAGCCTTCTCGAGGTCGTCGACGACCACGGTCGCATGCTGGATCTGTAGCACCTTCGCCATGCCTGTCAAGGCTAGCAGCAGCCCGTGGCGAGAGTCCGCGGCGTACCGAGAGCTCGATGCGCCGCCTGGCGTCGCGGTGGAGACCAAGCAGCAGCCCGTGGCGAGAGTCCGTGGCGCACCGAGAGCGGTCAGGCGCCCGTCCAGCAAGGCGCGACGAGGGAGCGTATCGGGGTCGCCCTGAACCCAACGGGAACAAGGCCGACCGCAGAGCTTGTCCGCGAGTCGCGTCCCGCGCCAGACGCGAGACACTTCCGGGCGCGAGTTATCCGGCACGCCGGTGGCACACTGCTGGACTGAGATGCAACGCCGCTCGAATGCGGCGCGACTCCTGCCGCGGGCTGCTGGAACGGAGACGGAAGCTGACGCCCTCGGCAGACGAGGGAGCGGCGGCTGCTAGAACTCGAGCCCGAGGCGGATCATGACGCGCCGCGGGTAGAGGTAGCCGGCAGGGACGTACTCCTCGTCCGGCGCCACCGCCAGCTCCTCCCACCAGTCGTGGGTATCTTCGTTGAGGACGTTGAGGAGCTGGACGTCGAGCTTGAGTTGGAACTTGCCGGTGTCGAAGCGACGGCCGAAGGAGAGATCGAAGTTGTTCTGGTCCGGCAGCCGGGTGTCGTCGCTGGCGGGAATGGCGATCACCCTCTGTAGCCCCTGAGCCAGAGGTGAGGGTGACTGGCCCCCGCCGACAAACAACTGGCGGCTGTACGGCTTTCCCGTCATGAAGCTGTAGGTCGCCGTTCCCACGAGCCTCCACGGCAGTTCGAAACTGCCCTGGAACTGGAGCACGTGCTCGCGGTCGTTCTGCAGGGCCTGATTGGCGTTGATCCAGTTGTTCGGATCGCGGCCGTCAGTCGAGGTGTAGAACGCGCTGCCCTGGGACTGGAGCAGCGGCCGCGGAAGGAAGCCGGTCGACTCGGACCATGTATAGGACGACTGGAAGCTCCAGCCGTCGCTGTAGCGCCGGTTGAAGGAGAGGACCACGCCTTCGTACTGCTGGTTGTAGCTCTCGCCCGGCGCCTTGGAGCCGGGGCCCGGCCCGTTGCCCTTGCGCGTCGTCGGCTGCTCGACGATGCTGAACAACTGCTCCGTTTCGCCCGTGAACGGGTTCGTCCACGGCACATTCTCGTAGACACCGTCGTCCAGGATCTCCCAGCCGATCAGGTTCACCGCATCCTTGTAGACGGCCTGGATGCCGAAGGTGTAGTGCTCACCCAGGCGACGCTCCCAGCCCAGGGTGAACTGGTCCGTCTCCGGCGGCTTGAGATCGGGATGGAACAGGTTGCCGTGGTACTCGAAGTTGCGCGAGTAGGTCCAGGGGCCGTCCAGCGTGGGTCCCGTCTCGATGATGTACTCGGGCGGATCCGGCGGGGGCGCGTACCAGTTGCCGGTCACGTCGGCGTCGTAGAACTTGCCGTAGAAGGCGCGGAGGACCTGGCGGTCACCTATCTGGTACGCCATGCCGATGCGCGGCGAGATGAGCGACCAGTCGGTCACGTCCGCGACGCCCGGAATGATCTCCGAGGACGCGCTCCAGTCCTGGTTCAGCTTCGGAAAGTCCGGAATGTCGCCGTTCTGCCTGTCGTAGCGCACGCCGAGGTTCAGGGTCAGCTTCGGATTGACCTGCCAGGAGTCGTCGACGAACGCCGACGACGACGACGTGTCGGCGCCGTAGTGGAAGGGGCGAGCCGTCACCCGGTAGTAGTAGACGTAGTCGTAGCCCGGGTACTGGTAGCGGTAGAAGTAGACGCCGTCCGGCCCGCCGCCGGTGCGCGTGTCGCCGGTGCCGGTGCCGTAGGAGATGCCGAACTTGAAGTCGTGGTCGCCGCCCAGGAGGTCGTCCGCGTGGTGCGAGAGTTTGACGTCCAGCTGGTCGCGGCCGAGCGACCACCGGTACTGGTAGCCCGGGCTGCCGCTGGACTGCGAGGGACCGCCGTCCGCCGGTGAGTAGTCGGTGTAGGGCGCCGCCGTGCTGCCGGTGGCGGAGAGCAGGTTGTCCTCGCCGCTGTAGCCGGCGTACATGACTTCCAGAAAGTCGTTCGGCGTCAGGACGGACTGGAACTGAAGGCCCCAGGCAGGATTCGTCCCGAACTGGTTGCCGACCGCGTCGGGCGTCGTGTTCGCGGCGGCGTAGACGAAGCTGAAGTCCTCGTAGTGGTACTTCGCCTCCATCAGGTTGCTGTCGTTGAACGCCGCGTTGATCTTCAGGTCGTAGCGGTCCGACGGGTAGGCCTCCGGGAAGCTCGGATCGACGCCCGGTTCGCTGTACGCGTCGCGCGCGAACTGAACCGAACCGAAGAACCACACCTTGTTCCGGGCGAACGGGCCGCCGAGGGTTCCCGTGATGTCGTCGAACTCCTCGCGATGGAAGGGAATGCCGTCGATTTCCGCGTTCTCTTCCGTCAGGCCGTCGCTCATGTGGTACCAGTCGATCGTGCCGGAGAAGTCGTTCGAGCCGGATTTCGTCACCACGTTGAACGCCGCCCCGGACATGCTGCCGTACTCCGCCGGCGCGCCAAGCCCCAGGACCTGAACCTCCTCGATGATCGCCGCATTCATCCACCAGTAGGAAGTGCCGGTGTCCGACGAAGTCGTGTCCAGGCCGTCGATGCGCCAGGAATTCGACGCCGTGCTCGAGCCGAAGGCGGACATATCCGTGCTGGCCTCGGAACCTGCGCTGATGCCGGGAGACACCGCCATCAGATCCCAGAAGTTCCGGTCGCTCGGCAGGTCGTCGATGAAGTCCGCGGTGTAACTGGCGCCCACGCTCGAGCTGGTCACGTCCAGGATCGGCGAGGCGGTCACCGTGACCTCCTCCTGCACCGCCGCCAGCGAGAGTTCGATCTCCAGGTTGACCGTCGCGCTGATACCCACCCGAACCTCTTCGACGCGGTGCTCCTGGAAGCCGTCCAGAGCCGCGGTCACGACGTAGTCGTCGACCTGAAGCGACGAGATGACGAAGCGTCCGCCGACGCCGGTCATCGTGGTCCGCGACACGCCGCGGTCCTCGATTGTCGCCGTGACCATGACGCCGGGCAGGCCGTCCCCGTTCGCGTCGCGGACTTCACCGCGGATGTCGCCCGTCGTCTGGGCGGCTACCGTGCCGGCGAACGCGGCAATGGCAAAGGAGGACACCAGGAACCGACCGAACCTCTCCTGCCTGGACATCGCGAATCTCCCTGTAGGGTCTCTAAGCCTCTCTTCTGGAATCAGCCATGGATACTACCCGTAACGTCGCCGAACCCCACCGCCGGCCGGCCGTTTCACCCTCGCCGAGTTGCGGGCGTTCAACAAGAGGTGTGACGCCACCGAGGTTGGCCGGAAGGAGCCGGACTGGTCTGAACAGAAGCGGCTGATTTCCGAGTCGAAAGTTCGAGGGCTGGAGATCACCTGATTTTCGTCGACACGAACGTTCTCATGTACCACGTCGGCGGCGAGCATCCTCCGGGCGGGATCCGCGGCCTGCCGGGAGGCGCACTCCGGCCACCGGCGAGTCGCCGCCCCTGGCAGCCCGTCAGAACGGAAAGATCAGCGGCGCCATCCACACGATCACGGCGAGCAGCACAACGGTCAGCGGCGTGCCGACGCGCAGGTAGTCCATGCTCCGATAGCCGCCGGCGCCCATCACGAGCAGGTTCGCCTTGTGGCTGAACGGCGTCATGAAGGCCGCCGAGGCCGCCAGCGCCACGCCCATCATCAGGGGGTAGGGCGAGAGACCGAGCCCGGAAGCCGCCTCGAGCACGACCGGCGTCAGCAGCACGACCGCCGGCGCCCCGTCGAGGCACTGGCTGAGCAGGCTCGACAGCAGAACCAGCGACGCCAGCACCGCATACGGCCCGACCGGACCTGCCAGATCCATCACGCTGCTGGCCAGAAGGGCCGCGGTTCCGCTGCTCTCCATCGCCGATCCCACGGGCAGGATCGCGGCGACGAGGAAGATCGCGCGCCACTCGACCGCCCGGTAGGCCTCCTCCATCGTCAGCGCGCCGCACAGCACGATCAGGCTCGCCGAAGCGAACGCGGCGACCTGGATCGGGGCTACTCCCGTCACGACCAGGCCGATCATCAAGGCCAGGCAGCCGACGGCGTACGGCGCCTTCTTCAGGCGGCGCGGCTCTTCGGCGACATCAGAGAGGACAAGCAGATCCGGCTCCCGGGAGAGGAGTGCCAACCGTCCCCGGCGGCCCTGCAGCAGCAGCGCGTCGCCGACCCGCAAGGCGAGCTGGGCCAGGCCGCTGCGAATGGCCCTGCCCTCGCGCCAGATCGCGAGCACCTGCACGCCATACCGATCGCGGAACGCGATCTCCTCGAGGCTCCGCCCCGCGAGTCCGGACCGGGGCGCCACCGTCGCCTCGGCCATGCCCACCTCCTCCGACTCGAACGCGGGCGCGGCCACCCCCGAGGTCAACTCGACGCCGCCCATCCTCAGCAGGGCTCGCAGTCGCCGTTCCCTGCCCTTGACGAACAGCCGGTCCCCGGCCTCGAACCGGACCTGCGGCCCCGGCCCCCAGGTCACCTCGCCCTCCTGCTCGACCGCGACCACCGTGAGTCCCATCAGCCGGCCCATCCACTCGACGCCCGCGCCGCCGGCGAGAAGCGTCGAGTTCTCCGGCACGCGGATGACCATCAGGGGCTGATCGTCGAGGCGGTCCAGCGCGGCAGGACCGCTCTCTTCGATCTCGAGCACCTCCGGGTCGATCTCCGGCGCGTCGTCTCCGAACAGACCGTAGAGCACGTCGCCCTGCTCGATCGGCAGGCTTCCCAGCCGGTCGACATGCACCTCACTGTCGCGTTCCACCGCGATGACAAACACGCGCCAGCGTTCGCGGAAGCGAGTCGCGGCCAGGGTGCTCCCCACCAGCAGCGACCCTGCGACCACCCTCGCCCTGAGCGCGGTCACGCCCGCCTCCGGCGCACCGATCTCGCCGGTAGTGGCCGTGCCGAACGTCGTCGCCGCGTCCAGATCGACGCCCTGAAGCCGCAACATCTGCCCCACTTCTTGCGCGTCACCCTGCACCACCAGTTCGTCCCCGGCCAAAAGCGGCATGTCGTCACCGGGGGCCAACCGCCACTCCTCGCCGCGCGCGACTCCAAGGAGTTGCACGCCCAGTGTGGTGCCGAGCCGCGTCTCGCGCACCGTGGCGCCGTCAAGTTCGGACCCTGCAGGGATGCGGATCGAAAACAGCCCCTCGCGCAGGCCGTAGAGGTCGGCGAGCTTCGATTCGTCCCGGCGCGGGGCCGCGCCCCGGCGACCCGGCAGCAGGCGGCGTCCCAGAGTGAGCATGAAGACGACGCCGCCCAGCAGCAGGACCACGCCGAAGGGCGTGAAGTCGAACAGTCCGAAGGGCTCGAGCCCGCGGTCCCGCAGCATGGCCGCCGCGAGGATGTTCGGCGGGGTGCCGACCAGGGTCGCCGTGCCCCCGAGGATCGCCCCGAACGCCAGCGGCAGGAACAACCGGGACGGCGGCAGGTGCGCGCGCCGGCAGAGACTCGCGACCGCCGGCATCAACACCGCGGTCGCCGCGATGTTGTTCATGAACATCGAGAGGACGCCCGCGACCAGCATCACGGCGACGATCAACGGCGTCTCGCGGCTGCCGACGAAGCGATGGATCGCGCCGCCGATCAGATCCGCCACGCCGGTCTGCATCAACCCCGCGCTGACGATGAAGATCGACAGCATCGTGATCACCGCCGACGACGCGAAGCCGGTGAACGCCTGATCGACGGCGACGTAGCCGGTGAAGATCAGCAGCGTCAGGCCCAGAAAGGCCGTCAGGTCGATCGGCAGCTTCTCGGTCAGAAACAGGACGACCATGGCCGCCAGAACGACCAGCAGGAAGGCGATGTCGATAGTCATCGCGACTGCGATCGGCCGGGCAGCCGCCTAGCGGCCCGTGGTGAAAGTCCGTGTCGCAAAGCGTTCCAGCGCCCGCGTCGCGAGCGCATCGGTGCGGCGTTCATCGCGACGCCGAGTCTACGCGCGTCCGGCGCCGCTCAGGCCGGAGGATCGAACCGTCCGTCGATCGCGGTCCAGCCGCCGTCGACGAAGAGGACCGCGCCGGTCATGTAGCTCGACGCGTCGGAAACCAGGAACGCCGCCGCGTTGCCGATCTCGTCCGACCTTCCCCAGCGGCCCAGCGCAGTCTTCCCGGCGTAGGCGCGGTTCCAGGCCTCGTTCTGCTGAATCGGCCTGGTCAGCGGCGTGTCGATCACGCCGGGCGCCAGCGCGTTGACCCGGACGCCGGCGGCCCCGAGTTCCGCGGCGGCGGTGCGCGCGAGCTGGGCGATGCCGGCCTTGGTCGCGGCGTACACCCCCTGCCCCGGCTCGACAACCTGGGAGCGGATCGAAGACAGCAGCACGATGCTGCCGCCACCGGCGGCCGCCAGCAAACCCCCGGCGACCTGCAGCACGCACATCGCGCCACCCAGGTTGAGCCTCACGACCCGGTCGAACTCCTCCGGCCGGTAATCGAGCAGGCGTTTGCGGACATTGACGCCCGGTGTCGCGATCACGCCCCGCAGGCCGTCCAGCGAATCCAGCGCCGCCTTCATCGCTTCGGGATCGAGAATGTCGAGCTCGGCCGCTTCGGCCTGCCCGCCGGCCTCGACGATCCGATCGGCCGTCGCCCGTGCGGCCAGCAGGTTCACGTCAAGGCAAGCGACAACCGCCCCTTGCCGGGCGCATGCCTCCGCCGCGCCTTCGCCAATGCCGGAACCGGCGCCGATCACGGCCACCGAGCTGCCGTCGAGACAAAACGGGTTCATGGACTCGCTCTCCCTTACGGCAGGTCGGCCGCGGCGAGGAAGCCGGGGATCGACTCGGCCCGCCGGACGGCGTTCAGGACGGCATCGGCAAGCGCTTCGGCCGCCAGCGCACCGATCCGGCTCACGTCGGGCGGTCCCTCGAGGACGCCGGTGGCGACCGCGAACACCGTGTCGCCGTCGCCGGGCGTGTGGGACGGGACGATCGAGCGCGCCAGACCGTCGTGGGCCATCTGGGCCATCCGCGTCGCCTGGGCCTGATTGAGGATCGCGTTCGTCGCCACCACTGCGATCGTCGTGTTGTCGCGGCCGTCGGAACGGTCCCCGGGCCGCGCCCGGCGATCCCGGCCGCCACCGCTGCGGAGCAGCTTGCGGGCGTCCAGCAACTCGTTGTCGGGCCCGCGCACGCCCGCGACGACCTCGCCGGTCGCCGGATCGATCACGTCGCCCACCGCGTTGACCGCCACCAGCGCCGCGACCACCAGGCCGGCCGCCGGGCCCTCCTCGATCGTGATCGACGCGCTGCCGAGGCCGCCCTTCATCGAGGCGCCGCGGCCACCCATCTTCCCCACCGTGGCGCCGGCGCCGGCGCCGACGTTGCCTTGCGCCACCGGGCCGGTCGTCGCTGCCTCCGAGGCCCGGTAGCCGCACTCGGCGTCCGGACGGGGCTTGCTGCTGCCGCCCACTCCGAGATCCATCAAGGAAGCGCCGACCACGATCGGCACGACTCCCGCCCGCACCGGGAAGCCTACGCCCCGCTGCTCGAGGTAGCGCATGACGCCCCCCGCCGCGTCGAGACCGTAGGCACTGCCGCCGGTGAGAACGACAGCGTGGAGTTCCTGAACCATGTTGTGGGGGCTCAGGAGAGCCGTCTCGCGGGTAGCCGGAGCGCCGCCCCGGACGTCGACGCCACCCACGGCGCCGCCCTCCGCCAACACGACGGTGCAACCGGTCGGGCGCTCCTCGTAGGTGATCTGACCTACGCGAAGGCCCTCCACGGCGGTCAGACCGGGGTCGGCTTCGGCGTCTTCAGCCAGGACCGCACCCCAGCCACCGAGGGCAAGGGCGCCCAGCGCCGCGATCCGCAATCCACATGCCGCGAACATAGTAGTCTGGCGAGCGTACTACCAGCCCGCAGAACGAGCCACCGGCGACACGCATCGTCCCATGACGTCAGCAAGCAGCGGACCAGGTCTCGTGGACCGCGTTCTCTCCGAGGCTGCGGTCTGCGGCGAGGAAGCGGCCCTCTTCGCAGCGGAACTGATCCGCGTGCCATCGGTCAACCCCCCCGGCGACGCCTACCGGGAGTGCGCGGAGCTGCTCGGCGTACGGCTCGAAGCGGACGGGTTCGAGACCGAGTACATCCAGGGTCCCGGCAGCGACCCGCAGCGTCCCAAGGTCAACGTGCTCGGCCTGCGCCGGGGCCGCAGGGCGCGGCCGGCCCTGCACCTGAACGGACACCTCGACGTCGTCCCGCCGGGAGACGGCTGGACGGTCAACCCGTTCGGCGGCGAGATCAGCGACGGCTGGCTCTACGGCCGCGGCGCGGCCGACATGAAGGCCGGCCTTGCCGCCGCCGTGTTCGCCGCCGAAGCGGTGCGGCGCAGCGGCGTCTGCCTGAACGGAACGCTCGAGATCAGCGGCACGGTCGACGAGGAGAGCGGCGGCCACGCCGGCGTCGGCCACCTGGCTCAGATCGGCCGGATCACCGGCCGCACGACGGACTACGTGATCATCCCCGAGCCGTTCAGTCCGACGAGGATCTGCATCGGCCACCGCGGCGTTCTCTGGTTCCGCATCCTGGTCCGGGGCCGAATCGCCCACGGTTCGATGCCGTTTCTCGGCGTCTCGGCGATCGACGCCGCGGCCGAGGCGGCGCTCGGACTCCGCGAGGCGCTGGGCGACCTGGTCACCGAATTGCCGGTTGTCCCCGAGGGCGCGCGCCGACCGACCCTGAACGTGAACTCGATCGCCGGCGGCCAGGTGATCGAGGGGCTCGGCGCATCCGGCGACGGCGCCGGCCAGGGACTCCCGTCTCCCTGCGTCGCCGACGAGTGCGAGCTCGTCGTCGACCGCCGCTATCTGCTCGAAGAGGGCGCGGACACGGTGCGGACCCAGGTTCACGAGGTTCTGTCGGGGGTCGAATCCCGCCGCCCCGGCGTTCGCTTCGAGGTCGAGGAGGTGCTCAGCGTCGAGCCGACGAGCACTCCCGACGACTGCCGCCTGGTCGAGTCGCTGAGCCGCGGCATCGAGGCGGCTACCGGGCAGCCCGCCGACCTCGTGGCGAGTCCCGGCACCTACGATCACAAGCACTTCCAGCGCATCGGCGGGATCGGACAGTGCGTTGCCTACGGACCGGGGGAACTGGAGCAGGCCCATCGGCCCGACGAACGCTGCGCGCTGTCGGACATCACCCGGACCACGCAGGCGCTGGCGCTTACGATCATCGATCTTCTGAGTTAGTTGCAGCCCTGCTGGTCGATCACGGGCGGCTCCGCGAGGCGCGTCGATCAGGTGCTCGACGTCGGTGATCGCCTTCTCGCCCTGCTGGTCGATCACGGGCGGCTCCGCGAGGCGCTGGCGCTTACGATCGTCGATCGTCTGAGTTAGGGTTGCTCCCACGCCGCCGCGAGCGCAAGCGGCCGAACAGCGAACCACACAGCCGGCCTCAGGAACTGGCCGTTGAGGAACTGCAACCATGACCGTGGCACTTGACGTCGCGACCCCGACGCGATCCCGATCCCTGGAGCTGCCGCCCTGCGGCCACCGCCCGAGACCCTACGCGGGGCCCACCCGCCAGCAGACCCTCGCTCTGCGCCGGCAACACGTGAATCCGGCGCTCTTTACCCTGTACAGCGAACCCGTGATGCTGGTCGAAGGCCAGCGCCAGTACGTCTGGGACGACAGCGGCCGGCGCTACCTCGATCTGTTCGCGGGCATCTGCACCGTCGCCTGCGGCCACTCGCACCCGAAGATCGTCGCGGCGGTTCAGGAGCAGATGGAGCTCCTGGCTCACAGCTCGACGGCGTTCCTGCATCCCAACATGCCGCGCTTCGCCAAGGCTCTGCTGGCCAGGCTGCCGCCCGAGCTCGACCGCGTCTACTTCGTCAACAGCGGCAGCGAGGCGAACGATCTGGCGGTCCAGATGGCCCGGCTGCACACCGGTCACTCCGACGTCGTCGGCATCCGCAACGCCTACCACGGCGGCAGCGCACCGACCGGCGCCCTGACAGCGCTTCACACCTGGAAGTCCTGGGCCCAGCGCGGCGGCCCCGTCCACCACGCGATCAACCCCGATCCCTATCGCAACCCGTTCTCCGGCACGCCGGAACAGATCGCCAGCCAGTGCGCCGAGGATGTTGCGGAGCTGATCCGCTACTCCACCCCGGGCCAGGTCGCCGCCTTCATCTCGGAGCCCATCCAGGGCGCCGGCGGCGTCACGATGGGAGCGTCGAACTACTTGGCGGAGGTCTACGACATCGTCCGCGCCAACGGCGGCGTCTGCATCGCCGACGAGGTGCAGACCGGCTTCACTCGCACCGGCGACCACTACTGGGGCTTCGAACGCTCCGGCGTTGCGCCCGAGATCGTGACGATGGCCAAGGGCATCGGCAACGGCCTGCCGCTGGCGGCCGTCGCGACCACCTCGGAGATCGCCGCCACCCTGGCGCAGAATCTCCACATCAACACCTTCGGCGGCAATCCCCTGGCGTCGGCGGCCGGTCTCGCCGTCCTTGAGGTGATCGAGGAGGAGGGCCTCCAGCAGAACGCCCGCGTCCTCGGCAGCCGGCTGATCGCCGGCTTGCGAGCGCTGGCCGACCACCACGAAGCGGTCGGCGATGTCCGCGGCCAGGGCCTGATGATCGGCGTCGAACTGGTCGAGGACCGGCGGTCGAAGACCCCCGCCACCGCCTTCACCGGCCGCGTACTCGACGAACTGAAGGGCCTCGGCGCCCTGGTCGGCAAGGGCGGACTGTCCGGCAACGTGCTGCGGATCAAGCCGCCGCTCTGTTTGACGGACGCCGATGTCGACTTCGCTCTGGCGGCGATGGACGAAGCGTTGACGCGGGCGGCCGGCTGAGGGGTTCCGCAGGGCGTTCTTCAAGGCGCCGGCCGAACAAGAGATTGAAGTTGTCCTGGTTCGGCAAGCTCGTGTCGTCGCTGGCGGGATTGGCGACCACCGTCTGGCCGCCCTGAGCGAGGAGGCGACGGCGAGTTGGGCGCACCGACGGTCAGTGGCGGCTGCAGGGCTTTCCCGTCATGCCCGACTCGCCAGTTGACGCAAGTGGCGGCCTGAGTTATCCGAACTGCCTCCCCTGCCGCGTGCTAGCTTGGCTCTGCCATGAGCCACTTGCGGAGCTTCCGCGTCGTCCGGTATCGGGGTCTCGACGGCTTGGACATCCCGCGCCTGGCGCCGCGGGTGAACCTGATCACGGGCAAGAACGCGGCGGGAAAGACCTCGCTTCTGGAGGCGATCTGGCTCTTCTACGGCAGGTTCGACACGCCTCTCGTCTGGAATCAGAACGTCCGGCGAAGCCCCATCGCCGCCATCGATCCGGTGAAGGGACTGGCCGAGGGACGAATCGAGCTGAAGGGCACGGAAGCGAACGGGAACGATCCGTGCAGTTTCCGGCTCGAGTTCGAGGACTTCTCGAACGCGATGGGCCGGCACGAGCTCGGGCAGCAGGATCAGCCCCACCCGGGGAGCGGCTCGGAAGCCGCTTCGATCCCGGCGCAGGGGAAGGCTCGCGTCTGGCTCGACGGCGAGGAGCTCGACCTGCGAGAGGGATACGGTAGACATATGACGCCGAAGGGCTCCGTGCTGTATCCGATCGGTCCCGTGCCGGCCGGAAGGGGAAGCGGCATCATCGAGGGAGGCGTTCAGAATCCCCTCGCGCTGGACAAGGCCATGGTTGACCGCTACTCGGACGTGGTCCGTTCGGGCCGAAAGCAGCAACTCCTCGACATTCTCTCGGTGCTGGATCCGGGGCTCGCGGGAATGGAGATCCTGACCGACGGGGCGGGTGCTCTCGTCTGGGCCACGACCTCCGACGGGAAGCCGCCCGGGCCCCTGTATGACCTCGGCGGCGGAATGGTCAGACTCTTCCGGCTTGCCGTGAACCTCAACGCCGCCCTCGGCGGCGTACTCCTCGTGGACGAGATCGAGAACGGCCTCCACCACTCGGTCCTCGGCGAGTTCTGGCGGGGGCTGAACCGGATGGCCCGTGCCGCCAACGTCCAGGTCTTCGCGGCAACCCACAGCCACGAGTGCATCGACGCGGCAATCACCGCGTTCGGCGAGGAGTCCGAGGAGTTGGCGGTACACGGTCTCTACCGTGCCAACCCCGACGGTCCGCCGGCAGCGACGTTCTTCTCCGGCGCTACGCTGGCCGCGGCACGCGACTTGAACTTCGAGCTGCGGTAGCTCGCCAAGCGGAGAGCCTTTCCGCGACGATCTGCCGCACGGCGACCTCGCCCATGGCGAGCACCTGACGGCGGCGCACGTCGCGGCAGAACTCCTCGGCTTCCGCGAAGCTGATCGCACCGAGGCCCTGGGCCACTGCCTCCGGGCTGTGGCCGAAGGGCTCGTCCAGAGAGTCCCCAAACTGCTCGATGTAGCCCGCAAGTGCCTGACGCGAGGGCGGATCCAGCGACAGCCGAAGCTGAAAGCGCCGCCATACGGCACGGTCCAGGAGTTCTGCGTGGTTCGAAGCCGCCACGACGACCGTGTAGCTGGGCAGATCGTCCGTCTGCATCAACAACGAGGAAACGACCCTCTTGATCTCTCCCGTCTCGCGGGTGTCTCCGCGCTCCTTGCCCACCGCATCGAACTCGTCGAAGAAGAGAACGCAAGGCGTCGTCCTGGCAGCGTCGAAGACGCGCTTCAACCGGGCAGCCGTTTCGCCGAGGAAACTCCCGATCAGCGACTCGTAGCGAACGACCAGAAACGGCACGGCCAAGGCCTCGGCGATCGCCTCAGCGAGCGATGTCTTGCCGTTCCCGGGCGGCCCTACCAGGAGCACTCGGTGGCGCGGCTCGATCGAGTGAGCCCTCAGGACCGAAGCCCGGTGCTGCTCCTCGATGAGCTCGCGACAGGCCAGACGGTTGACGTCGGAAAGGACGAGATCGCCAAGGCTACGCTGCGGTATGAGTTCAGCGACGTAACGGCACCTCTGGGTCTCGCCAAGGAGCAGCCGGCTGCCGGCGCGATGGCCGTTCGTTCGAAGCGCAAGCTCGAGGCGCTCCGCCAGAACGTTGTGCCTCTTGGCTCGTTCATCAGCGATGATCGCCTCAACGGCCACCTTGGCACGGTCCTGATCCCCCTGCGAACTCGCTCTCACCAGCGCCAGAAGGAGGTCACTGCGTGCCATCTCCGATCGCCCCGTCTTTGTTGTTGTGGGCTGTGGCGCCCCTTTTCGCCTTCGAGGCTAGCAGTCTCTCGGACCACCTGCCGGGCGGGTAAGCGCAGGCCCGAGGTTCCGGCTCCACCAGCGGCAGAACTCTGGGGTCGGCGACGGAATCGCCGATGGCATGGTTCTTCCTGGAGGCCGCGAGTACACGGCGCGGGCCAGCCTTGAACGCACAACGACCCCGCCGGTTTCCCGGCGGGGTCGTCCTGCGTTCTGATCTGCGGAGGGCCCTACAGGCCGACGACCGAAACGAAGCTGACGCAGCGGCCCGGGGCGCCGCCGAGGTTGTGGGTCAGGCCGAGCTTGGGCTCGGCGATCTGACGCTCACCGGCCTCGCCGCGGAGCTGCAGCCACATCTCGTACATCATCCGCAGGCCGGAGGCGCCGATTGGATGGCCGAAGCTCTTCAGGCCGCCGTCCGGATTGATCGGCTGGTCGCCGTCGAGGTCGAAGCGGCCGTCCATCGTGTCCTTCCAGGCCTGGCCGCGCGGCGAGAACCCGAGGTCCTCCATCAGAACCAGCTCGGTCGGCGTGAAGCAGTCGTGGACCTCCGCCATGCTGATCTGCTCGCGCGCATCCTCGATGCCCGCCTGCTCGTAGGCGTCCCGAGCGCTTTCTACGACCTCGGGGAACGAGGTGAAGTCGTAGTCCTGCCGCTTCGCGCCCTCGGCCGGGCCGGCGACGAACGACAACGCCTTGATGAAGATCGGGTTGTCGTTGTACTTGTGGGCATCCTCGGCGCGGCAGATCACCGCGGCGGCGGCGCCGTCGGAGACGCCCGAGCAGTCCATGATGCCGAGCATGCCGGCGATCTTGGGCGAAGAGTTGATCTTCTCGACCGGCACTTCCCGCTGGAACTGCGCCTTGTCGTTGCGGGCGCCGTTGTAGTGGTTCTTGTAGGCGATCCTGGTGAGGACGTCGCGCATCGTCTCCAGATCGACGCCGTACTTCTCGGCGTATGCGGGCGCCAGGAGCGAGAAGTTCGCCGGCGCGGTCATGCCCGACTCGGTGCCGTCGCCGGGAGGGGCGCTGCCGGTCAGGCCGGAGAACCCGGAGTCCTTCAGCTTTTCGACGCCGACCGCCATGACCAGGTCGTAGGCGCCGGACGCGACCGCGTAGGCGGCGTTGCGCATCGCCTCGCTGCCGGTGGCGCACATGTTCTCGAGCCGGGTGACCGGCTTGTACTGGATCTTGAGCGGCTCGGAGAGGGTGAGGCCCGAGATTCCGCTGCCGGTCGTGCCGAGCCAGTAGGCGTCGACGTTGTCCGGCTCGATCCCGGCTGAGCCGTAGGCATCCTGCACGGCATCGACCAGCAGATCGCTGGCGCTGCGGTTCCAGTGTTCGCCGAACTTGGTGCAGCCCATGCCGACGATAGCTACGCGATCACAGATTCCCTTGCTGGCCATTGGTGCTCCTTCGTCGTTCTTCGGACGGTTCCCGTCCCCCGGGAGGTCGTCCCAATCTAAGGGATTCAGCGCCTCGGGCGCGCTTTCCAGAAGTAGTTGTGTACGCCCCCGGCAGTGTACAGGCGGCGGAATGTCATTTCCAACTCGTCACCGATCGCCACCTTGTCCGGGTCGACATCGGTGAGCTGGCAGAGCATCCTGCCGCCCTTGTCGAAGTCGACCACCGCGCCGACCACGGGCGGCTGGAGCGAGTAGGCGAGCCGGTCGAGGGTGAAGGTGCTGATCCGGCATTCGCCGTCGGCGTAGGGCTCGATCGTCGAATCGTCGGACGCCTGGCAGACGACACACACGCGCTGCGGCGGCAGGTTCGTGTTGCCGCAACGGTTGCAGCGGGAGCCCAGGAAGGCGAACTTCCAACGCTCGGCTCGCTGCATCGGCGGCGCCGCCGGCCGGTCCGGGTCGGGGCGGCGCGGCGGCTCGAAGGGCAGCACGTCGCGCCACTTGAGGTACGTCGTGTAGGCGAGATCGTCGCGCTTCGACTCGACCCAGGAAGCCACGGTGTGCTTCGGCCGGCCGTCATCGATCGCATCGGTGACCTCGAAGACGGCCACGTCCACGCCGTCTGCCACGCAGGCGACCGCGATCCTGTCGCCGGCCGACGCGCCATCGAGCGCGCTCGCCAGAACCAGGCCGGCGTGGGCCGCGCCCGCGCGGCCCACCGTACCGGCCAACCCGTCGGCAAGCTGGGCCGGAGTGAGCCCCGAGGGGCGCATGAAGCCGCGAAAGACGCGGGCGTTCGTGCCGTCGAGCACGACCTTGGAGAGATCGGAAGCCGCCACCCCGGCGTCGGACAGAGCGCGGGTGAACGTGTCGACGAGGAGCGGCGTGAAGATACTCGCGCCGAAGCGCTCTTCCCACTGCTTGGCGAAGGGCATGCCGGGGCTCTGCCAGACATCGAGCACCTCTTCGGTGCACGAGGCCCGACCGATCAGGCGCGCGATGGGCTCGCCGCCGCCGAGGACGAAGGCCGCCGCCGCATCGCCGCCTCCGGACTCCCGGGGACCGCTCGGCGCGCCAACGGTGACCTCGCTGGCAGCAACCAGCACGGTGCGACCGGCCGCCGCCATGTCGAGGCCCGCGAGAAGGGCCGACAGCCCGGCGCGGCTCGAACCGCCGAAATCGAGCGCCGAGACCGACTTGGGCAGGTTCGTCGCGGCTTGCAGCGTCGCCGCGTTCAGCTTCTCGGTGTACGGAGCGCTCGTCGAAGCGAACGCCACGGTGTCCACCGCGGCATCTTCAGGCAGCTCGCGCAGCGCCTCGCGAGAGGCCTCGACCGCCATCGAGGCGGAGTCTTCGTCGTAGCTCGCGGCGGCGCGCTCTCCACGGCCGCCGCCCAACGCCGACCGCTGGATGCGAAAGAACGGTACGTAGCTGCCGTAACGAACGATTCCAGACATGGAAGCGGGTCTCCTGGTCTACGGGCAGTGTTCTGCCGGGCGTGTCTGCCGACCGGTCGGTAGGTATCGGTAGGTAAGCGAGGCGGATTGTAGCAGCGATCGGACTCGGGGCTGCTAGTTCCGGTTCGCCCGCTCGATTTCCCGCAGCGTCTCCTGCATCTTCTTCATCAGTTCGTCCCGGCGTTCTTTCTGGTGTTTCTCGAAGTCGACTGCCTTCCCGTCCGCGATCTGGTAGATGCGGGTGAACTTCTGCACGTCCCCGGTCTCCCGGAACTGGACGTTGCCGGTCACGCCCTGGAGTTCGCGCACCGCTCTCATGCCCTTCAGGAAGTCGCTCGGGACGGCGATCACGTCGACCTCGGACAGGGCCGCGATGTAGACCCACAGCGCGTCGTAACCGAGGGCCGCGTAGTAGCTCGGCATCGTGCCGTGCTTCTCCTGGTATGCCGCGACGAAGGACGCAACCGGCTCCTCGAGACTCTCGGGTTCGTACAGCGGCGCCGTCATGAAGCTGTTGTTCCCGGCCGGGCCGACTTCCTGGAGCACGGACTCGATGGCGAGGGAGGAACTGGCAGCCAGATAGTCGTGCGCCTCGTTGTAACCGCCGAGACGCAGGGCCTGCATCGCCTCGGCGAGCGCCGCCCCGGACGCGGCGACGTAGATCGCATCCGCCTCGTATCCCAGCGCCTCGTCGACCATCGCGTTCTGATCGCTGGACCCGGCGAACACGACGCGGCCCGCGAGTTGGGTTCCCCAGACCGCCTCGATGGCGTCGGCCAGAGAGGTGCCGAAGGCGGTGTCCTGGACGACCAGAACGAGGCGCGTGACCTGCAGCCTGTCCCGGAGGAAGGTCGCCATGGTCGAGGCTTCGATCTCGGCACTTGGATAGAGCCGGTAGAAGAACTCGGAAACGCCGCTGAGCTCCGGACTCGACGCCGACGGCGACAGCAGGACCCGGTCCGCCTCCTCGACGACGGGAATCATGGCCAGGGCTTCGTCGCTGGTCACGCCGCCGATTGCAGCCAACGACGTCTCGAACGCCGTGTCCAGCAGCGCGGCGGCCTGCGCCGCGTCGCTCTCGGAATCGACGACCTCGAGGACCACGTTGTAGCCGATGTCCTCCTCACCCGCCATCAGTCGCTCGTGACGCAACTGGATGCCGTTGGCGATCTCCTGGCCGTAGACGGCCGCCTCGCCGGTGAGCGGCGCAACGGCCGTGATCGTGACGGTCGGGACCTCGGGACCGCAGCCGACCGCCGGCAGCAGAGACAAGGCACCGAGCAGCACAAGACTTCGTTTACGCAAGCTCATCACTCCAGATCTCCCTCAGCCAGCGATGTCACCCAGTCGATTCCGCAGCCACTTCCCCGACAACCTTGTGCGATCCGGACAGACGAAGCGCGAATCACAAAGGCGGACCCTTGATTCTAGGAGTCTGCGCGGCAGGAACGCAACCTTGAGAGTCGTCACCCCCTCCAGGCCGAATCGAAAAGGGGTTGCGGAGGACGCCAGCCGGCGCCGTCCCGGTCGAGCCGGAAGCCATCCGCGTTCTTCGTCGGTGTCGGACGTTTCGTCCAGGTACCGATGCGTGCGTTTCCGGGGTCCGCGCGCCGGTCCCCAGGCAATGCGGGACCCGTCGCCTGGGCCCCGGCGATCCAGGCGCGCAGGGCGGCCATCACGCCGCCGTGGGAGACGACGATGACCTGCTGCCCCGCGTGGCGCTCGGCCAGCCCCTTCACCACCGGCGCCGCGCGCGAGGCGACATCGACCAGCGACTCACCGCCGGGCGCCCGGTGATGCCAGAGTTCTTCTATGTCGAGTTCGGCCAGGACGGCGCGGTACACGTCCCAGGGCTTCCCCCGGAGTTCGCCGAAGCAGCGCTCCTCGATGCCGTCGATCTCGACCACCGGCAGCCCGACCTCGGCTGCAATCTCCTCCGCGGTCTGGCGGGCGCGACGGAAGCGGCTGCAGTAGAGGCAAGACGGCTCGTACTGCTCCGCCAGCAACCGACCGGCCTCGCGAGCCTGCCGATGCCCGAGTTCGGTCAGCGGCTCGTCATCGTGCCAGGTGTAGCGACTCGCCAGGTTCGCGGTGCTCTCCGCGTGGCGGACCATCAGCAGCGTGGACATTGTCGGATCACAACTCCCCAAAGGGTGAACGCACTCGAAAGACGGCTGCGACGCGTCGCCGACGGACAAGGGGCCGGAACGGCTCAGTCGCCGACGGCGCGGGTGACCGGCTGGCTGCCGACCGGTCCACTCACCCAGCCACCGATCACGGCGGAGAACAGCCCGGCGTTGCCGCCGGCATGGACCAGTTGCAGCCCTCCGGGCCGGAACTTCGGCACCTGAGCGCCGGCCATCTTCGGCGGCAGCCCCTCGTCGCAGTCGCCGGCGCCGCGCACCAGATCGGCGCCCGATCGCACCAGGAGACCGTCGAGTTCGCGGCGCAGCCTCGCCTTGCCCCAGCCGGCCCGCCGGAACACGTTGCCGTGCTCGTATCCGACGACCAGCATCGCGTCGAAGGCGACGACCAGCTTGTGACTCGCGACGCTCAGGAGCGCCGCCGCCAGCGAGCGAGCCAGCGATTCCGGCCGGCGGGACAACTGATCCATCACGCCGCGCGGACCTTCGCCGGCAAACAGGGTCACAGCGGACGTGCCTTCGGGAATGCCCCGCTCCACCGCCAGCGACTCCCATGGCGAGTCGTCCTCCCGCTCGGGAAAACAGAAGCCGAGTTTGCCGGGGTTGCCCAGCGTCGCCCGATCCACTTCGCCCGGCCGAGCGCCGCCGACGTTGCGCAATACGAGCTGCAGCGCGCGGCCGATCGTCATGTTGGCCCGGTTCCCCTGCCCCAGGACGTTCATCTTCGAGTTCATGCCGATCGCCGACGTCACCGGCCCGTTCACCACGACGATCGGACCGGCGAAGTACGTCGTCGCCGCCAGCCCGTGCCAGTTGAACTCCTCGGTCAACGCCGCCTCGACCGCGGCCAAAACGACCGGCATGTACTCCGGCCGGCAGCCGGCCATCACCGCGCCCGCGGCAACTTTCTCCACCGTGCACTCGCCGTAGTCGGGGGCCACGAGGCCAAGGACGTCCGCACGATCGCGCCGCGTGCCGGCGAGCATCCGTTCGACCCGCTCCGGCGTCGGCGGCACGACCGGCAGACCGTCCGTCCAGCCACGCGCGAAGCAGGCCTCGATGTCGTCTTCCTGATCGCCGAGCTCGACCCGGCGCGCGCCGCCCTGGGCGAAGCGGGCGGCGAGCCGCTCGACGTGCGGCGGCTCCACGTTCAGCGCGCCGCAGCCCGGTCGGCTCGGCGGCAGATCGGCGCCCAGCCCGTCCAGGCCGCTCACCTCCCGCCACTGCTCGCGGTTCCAGCCGATCGCCGTACCCACCGTGGAGCCGCCATCGCGAGACAAAAGCGTCGGCACGATCTCGATCCCCAGCTGGTGCGACAGGACGAGGTCCGCGTCGTGAACGGGATCTCCCGAAGCCGGGAAGTCCGGATCGTCCTGAGTCAGCACGAGCACCGGCCGGTGGCGCCGGACTTCGTCCAGCACCGGTTCGACCAACTGGCAGGTCGGACAGTCCTTCTTGACCACCGCCACCAGGCCCTGCTCGAAACCGGGAGGCGCGCCGGAGGAAACGGAGGGTGCAGCGGAGGCGGCAGCGGAGGCGGAGGATGATGGAGCCATGGCGCGGGACGATACCAGCGCGCGGGTCGTGCCATGGTCCACCGCGGTCGCCAGCCCGCCCACCGAGACGCAGCGCGCGGGGCCTGTGCCGATGCGGAAGGGGTTGCGGATCACCTTCGGGTCGTCCTGGCAGCCCGCGGGCGTGTACCGGCGCGCGGGTCGTGTATCGTTCGGGACTCACCGAGGAGACAAACCATGTCCCGGACACTGATCGACCCGACGAACGAGGCAACCCCCGCGGCACGCACCGCGGCGGCCCGACTCGACTCCATCAGCGGCAGGACGATCGCCCTGCTCGACATCTCCAAGGCCCGCGGCGACATCTTTCTCGACCGCGTCGAAGAGCGAATCGAGAGCCGCGGCGCGTCCGTACTCCGCTTCACCAAGCCCACCTTCTCCAAGGTGGCGCCGGCCGACCTGCGCGCCGAGATCGCCCAGCGTTGCGACGCGGTGATCGAAGCGCTGGCCGACTGAGGGTCCTGCACGTCGTGCAGTGTGCACGACACGACCCAGTTGGAAGAGATGGGACTGCCGTCCGTGTTCGTCGCCTCGTGCGAGTTCCAGGACGCTGCCGAGTCGCAGTCGAAGTCGCTCGGCTCCTCGCCGGAAGCCGTCTACGTGCGGCACCCGATCCAGGACCGCGACGACGACGAGATGGGAGAGATCGCCGACCAGGCGGTCGACGCCCTCGTCTCCGCGCTGACCAACTGAACCGGCGCCCGACTCCGGTCGGGTCGAGGGCTCTCTAGCAGCCCGTGGCTGGAGCCGCCATGCGGACACGTACGTCAAACGCCAAGAAGCAGCTCGAGTCGCCGCGCCGTTTCGTCAGCGCCGCCGGGCGGACGGTGTACGCCCTGAACCTGGAAGTGTTCCCGAACTTCTTCGGCAACGTCTACGTGATCGACGACGGGGCCCGCCGCACCCTGGTCGACTGCGGCTCGGGCATGGACTTCTCCAACGACAACCTGGTCCGGGGGCTGGCCTCGATCGAGGACCGCTTCGGCGCCCGCATCGGCCTCGCCGACATCGACGTCATCCTGATCACCCACGGCCACATGGACCACTTCGGCGGCCTTCAGTTCGTGCGCCGCCACACGGACGCGCCGGTGGGCATCCACGTCCTCGACCGCCGCGTGCTGACCCACTACGAGGAACGGGTCGTCGTTGCCTCGCATCAGCTCCGCGTGTTCCTCAACCGGGCCGGCCTCTCGGACGGCAAGTGCGACCAGTTGATGATGATGTACACGGCGCCCAAGGCGCGCTACGGCTCGGTGCCGGTCCAGTTCCTGCTCGACGAGGGCCAGCCCGTGCCGGATGCGGACGGCGGGGATCTCGACCTCGAGGTCCTGCACGTTCCCGGCCACTGCCCCGGCCAGGTGTGCCTCCGGGTCGACGACATCCTGCTGACCGCCGACCACGTCCTGGCTCGCATCACGCCCCACCAGTCCCCCGAATCGCTGACGCTGAACATGGGTCTCGGCCACTACCTGGACGCCCTGGGCAAGGTCGAGACGCTCGACGGCATCCGGATTGGGCTCGGCGGCCACGAGGAACCGATCCCGGACGTGACCGCCAGGGTCGCTGAGATCCGCGAGTCCCACCACAAACGCCTGGAACAGATCGTCGACTCCTGCCGAGAAGGCCAGACGACCGCGGACATCAGCCGCACCCTGTTCGGCGCCGTCCGCGGCTACACCGTGCTCCTCGCGCTCGAAGAAGCCGGCGCCCACGTGGAGTACCTCTACCAGCGCGGCGAACTCGTCGCCGAGAACGTCGGCGAACTCGAGTCCGAGGAAGACCCGGTGGTTCGCTACGTGCGGGCGTAGCCATCCCCACAAAGAGGCTTCCGCGTGTGGTAGATCTCCACTACTCGCGCCCATGAACTTCGTCGCGCCAACTTCACGCTGCGGCTCGCCGCCGAGCCCCTGGCGACCTCCCCAACGAACGTGAAGATCAAGGGCTCGCACACGCTATCTGTGCCGCGCGATGTGGTCTGGGAAGCGATCCTCGATCCGGAGGTGCTCTCTCGCACCCTGCCCGGCTGCGAGGACATGGCGCCGGTCGGCGAGAACCGGTTCCGCGGCAAGCTGAAGATGAAGGTCGGACCGGTGCAAGGCGTCTTCGAGGGCGGCGTCGAGCTCCTCGACCTCGACCCGCCGAACGGCTACAACCTGAAGATGGACGGCAAGGGAGCGCCCGGTTTCGTCAACGGCACGGGCGCCATCCGCCTTGAAGACGCGGACGGCGACGGCACCCTGCTCCACTACGACATCGACGCCCGGGTCGGCGGCCGCATCGCCGCGGTCGGCCAGCGGCTGCTCGACAGTTCGGCCAAGGTGTTGACCCGTCAAGGCATCCAGGGCCTGGAGAAGCAGCTCGAGGCCCGGGCGGCAGCGGCGGCAACGACGACCCGCGACGAGGCGCCGGCGGCGTCCACGCAGACTTCGTCCGCCGAAGCCGACACGCAGACGTCGTCCGCCGAAGCCGAACCGCCACGCTCCAAATCCCAGGCCGCCGAAGCGCCGTCCCAGGCCGCTTTCGCCGGCAAGTTCGCCGCCGGCCTGGCGCGCGAACTCTGGCCCTACCTTGCCGGCGGCGCCCTGGTCCTTCTGGCCGCCATCGCCATATCGCTCCGAGCGTGCTCATGAGAGCTCAAAAGACCTAAGGAGACACTCCGGAAATGACCGTGTCCATACAACTCGAAGTCAACGGGAAGCCGGTCCAGGCCGAGGTCGAGCCGCGGCGTCTGCTGGTCCACTTCCTGCGGGAAGATCTCGGCCTCACCGGCGCCAACATCGGCTGCGAGACGAGTCTTTGCGGCGCCTGCACCATTCTGGTCGACGGCAATGCGGTGAAGTCCTGCACCATGCTCGCGGCGCAGGCGGACGGCGCCGCGGTCACCACGATCGAGGGCCTCGCCCGGAACGGCGAACTGCACCCGCTGCAGGACGGCTTCTGGGAGAAGCACGGCCTGCAGTGCGGCTACTGCACGCCGGGCATGATCCTGTCCGCGAACTACCTGCTGGAGCAGAACCCGAGCCCGAGCGACGAGGAGATCCGCGAAGGGCTGAAGGGCAACATCTGCCGCTGCACCGGCTACCACAACATCGTGGAGGCCGTGAAGTACGCCGCAGAGAGGATGAGCTGACGTGGCGGGAGTACTCGGCACGTCGATCAAGCGCCGGGAGGACCCGGCTCTCATCACCGGCCGCGGAAAGTACACCGACGACCTGTTGGTCGAGGGCATGGCGCACGCCGCGATCGTTCGCAGCCCCTACGCCCACGCCCGCATCCGCGGCATCGACACCTCCGCCGCAAAGACCTATCCCGGCGTTGTCGCCGTGCTCACGGCGCGCGATGTCGCGGCCGCCGGGATCCCCGGCATGGTCCCGGTCGGCTGGCTGCTGCCCGACCTCAAGACGCCCGCCCACCCCATGATCGCGGCCGACACGGTCCGCCACGTCGGCGACGCGGTGGCCGTCGTCGTGGCCGAGGACCGCTACGTGGCCCGTGACGCCGCCGAACGGGTCGCGGTCGACTACGAGCCGCTCGACGCGGTCGCCGACGTGGTCGCCGCGCTCGAGGACGGCGCCCCCACGGTCCACGACGACGCGCCCGGCAATGTCGCCTTCGACTGGGAGATCGGCGAGAAGGATCCGGTCGATGCCGCCTTCGCGCAGGCCGCGCATACGGTCGAGCTTGATCTGCGCAACAACCGCCTGATCCCGCACGCGATCGAGCCGCGCGCGGCGCTCGCCTCCTACGACTCGTCGACCGGCGTGATGACGATCCACATGACGAGCCAGAACCCGCACGTCCACCGGCTGCTGATGACCCTCGCCTCGCTCGGCATGCCCGAGCACAAGGTGCGGATCGTCGCGCCCGAGGTCGGCGGCGGCTTCGGCAGCAAGATCCACCACTACGCCGACGAGGCGATCGTGGGCCTGTGTTCGCTGAAGCTCGACCGGCCGGTCAAGTGGACCGCGACCCGCACCGAGACGAACCTGACCGACGCCCACGGCCGCGACCACTCGACCCACTGCGCGATGGCGTTCGACGGAGATGGCCGCATCACGGGCCTGCGGGTGGACACCAAGGCCGCGATGGGCGCCTATCTTTCGACCTTCGCGCCGGCGGTTCCGACCTACCTCTACGGCACCTTGATGTCCGGCCAGTACGACATCCCGGCGATCCACTGCCACGTGACCGGCGTTTTCACCCACACCGCGCCCGTCGACGCCTACCGCGGCGCCGGACGGCCCGAGGCCACCTTCGTCGTCGAGAGGCTGATGCACCTCGCCGGCGAGGCGACCGGGCTCGGCCCGATCGAAGTCCGCAAGCGGAACTTCGTGCCCGCGGACGCCTTTCCGTACCAGACCCAGGTCGCGCTCGCGTACGACTCGGGGAACTACGGGCCGGCGATGGACCGCGCACTCGAGATGATCGGCTACGACGACCTCTGCCGTGAACAGGCATCGCGCCGCGGCAACGGCAACGGCCGCCGCCAGATGGGGATCGGTTTCTCGTCCTACATCGAGGCCTGCGGTCTGGCGCCGTCGGCAGTCGTCGGCTCGCTGGGCGCCCAGGCCGGACAGTGGGAGAGCGCCGACGTGCGCGTCCACCCGACCGGCTCCGTTACCGTCTACACCGGCTCCTCGTCGCACGGCCAGGGCCACGAGACGACCTTCTCCCAGATCGTCGCCGACCGGCTCGGCGTCGCTCCCGAGGCCGTCGAGGTGATCCACGGCGACACCGACCTGGTCCAGTTCGGCATGGGCACCTACGGCAGCCGCAGCGCCGCCGTCGGCGGCTCGGCGATCGCCGGCAGTGTCGACAAGATCATCGAAAAGGGCAAGAAGATCGCCGCCCACCTGCTCGAGGCGGCGGCCGAAGACCTGGAATACGAGGACGGCAGCTTCCGCGTCGCCGGCTCGCCGGACCGCGCGCTCGGTCTCGGCGACGTGGCGCTCCAGGCCTACCTGGCCCACAACTACCCCGACGATCTGGAACCGGGCCTGTCCGCGACCACGTTCTACGACCCGGCCAACTTCACCTACCCGTTCGGCACCCACGTCTGCGTCGTCGAGGTCGACACGGAAACCGGGTCGATCGAACTGCTTCGCTACACCGCGGTCGACGACGTCGGCAACGTGATCAACCCGATGATCGTCGACGGCCAGCTTCACGGCGGACTGGCCCAGGGCATCGGTCAGGCACTATGGGAGAACGCGGTCTACGACGACAGTGGACAACTCGTGTCCGGCTCGTTGATGGACTACGCACTGCCAAAGATCCACAACCTGATCCAGTTTGAACTCGACCGAACGACGACCCCGTGCCCGCACAACCCGCTCGGCGTCAAGGGCGTCGGCGAAGCCGGCGCGATCGCCTCGCCGCCGGCCGTCGTCAATGCCGTCGTCGACGCGCTGAAGCCGTTCGGCGTCACTCACATCGACATGCCGCTCACGCCGGAGAAGGTGTGGCGGGCCGTGAACGCCGACTAGTCCTCAAACCGTCCAGCGCCGCCAAACGCCCTTGGCTGACTCGGAGTCTGGCCCCATCCCCCACCTCACTGGAATGCTGCGCAACCGACCTCACTTCGTATCGTTCTGTCGCGCAGTCTTCTAGAATCCCGCAGCCGAGCAACCGAAGCTGCCGAATCAGGAGCACCGATATGTACCCAGCCCAATTCGATTACCGTCGCGCCGGATCGGTCGATGAAGCGCTCGGCCTGCTGCAGGAGCACGAGGACGCGAAGCTGATGGCCGGCGGCCACAGCCTGATCCCGATGATGAAGCTGCGCCTCGCGCAGCCGCCCGTCGTCATCGACATCGGCCGCCTCGATGAACTCAAGGGAATCTCCGAAGCCGGCGGCGGCGTCCGGGTCGGCGCCCTGACCACCCACGCCGACATCGCGGCCTCCGACATCCTCGCCGCGTCCTGCCCGGTTCTCGCCGAGGCCGCAGGCCACATCGGCGACGCCCAGGTCCGCAACCGCGGCACGATCGGCGGCAACATCGCCCACGCCGACCCGGGTTCCGACCTCCCGCCCGTGCTCGTCCTTCTCGGAGCGTCCGTCCACCTGCAGTCCCCCTCCGGCGCCCGCTCCGTCGCCGCGGCCGACTTCTTCCAGGACCTCCTGATGACCGATGTCGGCGAAGACGAGATCCTCACCCACGTCGACGTCCCCGCCCAAAGCGCCGGCGCCGGCGCCGCCTACCTCAAGTTCGAGCACCCCGCCTCCGGCTATGCCGTCGTCGGCGCCGCGGCCTCCGTCACTGTCCAACACGGACGCTGCACCGCCGCCGGCCTGGTCATCGGCGGCGTCGGCGCGGTCCCGACCGCCGTCGACGTCTCGAGCCTCGTCGGCGCCGACCTCTCCGACGACGCGATCGCCACAGCCGCCTCCGGCCTCGACACGGAAGACCCCCTCGGCGACATCTTCGCCTCCGGCGACTACCGCGTCCACGTCGGCAAGGTCTACGGCAAGCGCGCGCTGGCCGCAGCCCGCGACCGGGCGTAGCTGGTCACCCGCCCGCGGAGGGTCCGAGGGCTGGACAGCGGCAGGCTGGGTCGCCTGGAGCATGACGCCGGCCGCCACGACGGCGCCTTCGGGCGCTACGAGGAAGCGGTCGCCGTCGCGCGAAAAGCAACCGACCCGATGCTCCTCGCCCACGCCGTACGGCGCCTCGCCGATGGGTGTCGCAGTACCGGACGAACTGGCCGAGGTTGGCCACCGACGGCCAGCGAGCCGCGCGTGAGACCGACTGCGAATGCCGCGTCGCACGACGAACGCGGGTCCTTTTCTCGTCTATGTCAGTAGTGCCCGCTCCAAGAGCAAGACCCTTCTTCTTCGAACAGGCCGCTGGTCGGCAGGCCTGTGCCGGAGTTCGCCGGGAGAGATCACATGGACCATCACACCGTCCTTGACGGACACGAACTAGGATCATACGATCCCGTCTCTCTTGGTCGACGGGCCACCGATGGCCACGCGTAGAGGCCAGATTGACCGAGAAACCCGGAGGTTGCTCGCCAAGTTGGCCAGCTCCGACAGGACTCGAAACGACAAATGGACTCGAAAACGACCTACGGAGTGGCAGCCCACGAAAGTCCGCGATCCAAGAGGCGGCTTCTTCCCGACGTTCACGCGCCTTTCGGCTTGGGACTTCGTGGTGGAAAAGCTGAAGGAAGGTCACCCTGTAGAAACCGTCCGGCTTGGTGAACCGCCCGCCCGAGTCGGCTACGTGCTCAAGGTGAAACTGGAGAGGGACCCGCAGACACTCTACGTGAAGCTGGAACTGAGCAGGAATCGCCGACGGGTCTACGGCCGCAGCTTCCACTACTGATTCGCCAAACCAGGGACGACGCGAACCCGAGAGGGGAAACACGATGATTGACCGCCGAAGACCAAAAGACGAAGTGGCTGGGGACGACCCGGATCGCACCACAGCGATCTGCCCGCGGTGCGAAGGGCCGGCAACGACGTCGATCGAAGACGACATCGTCGAGTTCGGGGACATCGAGATCGCCATCACGATGCCTGTCAGAACATGCGAAGACTGCGACATTCAGTTCGTCGACCACGTAGGAGCCCGCATCGAGACCGAGGCGGTCTACCGCCACCACGGCTTGCTGACTCCCTGGGAAATCCGCGACCTTCGGAAGCGCCGAGGCCTTAGCCGACCCGCGTTTGCTGCGGTCACCGGCCTCGGAGAAGCCACGATAAAGCGCTGGGAGACGGGCGCCACCGCGCAGAACCGGGCAAACGACCGCTACCTGCGTCTGCTGAATGACGACTCCTGCTGGTCTGCACTCAAGCGGCTCGTCGCCCCGAAGAGCGAACCGCCACCTGCTCGCGCGGCCTCGACGCAGGGGAGCCGCTCGACGACATCCGCGTCCCCGGCTGCTGCCGCCTCTCCCTGACCTGTGCTGTCGATTGAAGTGCCTGAACTGGCAGAGACCAGGGAACAGAACCATGAGGCAGAAAGCCAGCAGCAACGAGCGACTCGACTCCGCGGAACGTGAGCAGCCGCTCTGTCCGACCTGTGATCGGCCGGCGAGCACGACGCTCGAAGACGAAACGTACACGTATGGCTCAGGCGAAGGCGCGGTGGAACTCAACGTCCGCCTTCCGGTGAGACATTGCGAGGCCTGCGACTTTCACTTCATCGATCAGGTCGGCGAGCGCATCCGGACCGAAGCGGTCTACCTCCACCACGGCTTGCTGACTCCCTGGGAGATTCGAGCGATTCGCGAAAACCGCCGGTTGAGCCGCGCCGCATTCGCCGAGATCACGGGCCTGGGAGAAGCGACGATCAAACGCTGGGAGACTGGCGCCATCACGCAGAACCGCGCGAATGACCGCTACCTCCGTCTGCTGAATGACGACACCTGCTGGTCTGCACTCAAGCGGCTCGTCGCCCCGAAGAGCGAACCGCCACCTGCTCGCGCGGCCTCGACACACAGGAGCCGCTCGACGACATCTGCGCCTCCGGCTGCTGCCGCCTCTCCCTGACCTGTGTTGTCGAGGGCGTCCGGCCGCCCGACGCCCCCGCGACGCGGCGCAGCCGAGTCGCACCCTGCAGCCGTCCAGGCTGCCTCCGGACTCAGTAGCTGCGCGGCAGGCCCAGGACGTGCTGGGCCAGGTACGTCAACACGAGGTTTGTCGAGATCGGGGCGGTCTGGAACAGGCGGCACTCGCGCCACTTGCGTTCGATGTCGTATTCGGTGGCGAAGGCGAAGCCGCCGAAGGTCTGGAAGCAGGTGTCGCCGGCGTTCCAGGCGGCTTCCGAGGCGAGGAGCTTGGCGCTGTTCGCTTCGGCGCCGCATTCGCGGCCGGCGTCGTAGAGGGCGGCGGCCTTGCGGACGATCATCTCGGCCGCGTCGGTTTCGGCGTGGGCGCGGGCGATCGGGAACTGGATGCCCTGGTTCTGGCCGATCGGCCTGCCGAAGACTTCGCGTTCGTTCGCGTACTCGACGGCACGGCGGATGAAGTAGCGGGCGTCGCCGATCGCCTCCGAGGCGAGCAGGATGCGCTCCGCGTTCATGCCGCTCAGGATGTACTTGAAGCCGTGCCCTTCGTCGCCGATCCGGCTGCTGACCGGGATGCGCAGGTTGTCGAAGAAGACCTGGGTCGTGCCGTGGTTGATCATCGTGTCGATCGGCTGGATCTGAAGGCCGTTGCCGCGCGCCTCGCGCAGGTCGACGAGGAAGACGGACAGGCCGCGTGAGCGCTTCTCGACCTGATCCGCCGGCGTGGTGCGCGCGAGCAGGACCATCAGGTCGGAGTGGAGCGCGCGGCTGGTCCAGATCTTCTGGCCGTTGACGACGTACGTGTCGCCGTCGCGGACGGCGGTGGTCCGGAGCTGTGTGGTGTCCGAGCCCGTCACCGGCTCGGTGACGCCGAACGCCTGCAGCCGCAGCTCGCCGCTCGCGATCTTCGGCAGGTACTGCTGCTTCTGTTCGTTGTTGCCGTGGCGAAGAACCGTGCCCATCGTGTACATCTGGGCGTGGCAGGCCGCGGCGTTGCAGCCGCTCGAGTGGATCGTCTCCAGCACCACGCTTGCCGCGCGCAGCGGCAGGCCCGAGCCGCCGTACTCCTCGGGAATCAGGCAGCCGAGGTACTCGTGCTCGGTCAGTGCCTGGACGAACTCCGTCGGGTACTCGGCGGCAGCGTCGAGACGTCGCCAGTACTCGCCCGGAAACTGCTCGCAGATACGGCGTACCGGATCGCGGAGGTAAGGGTAGTCGTTCTCGATCGAGACCTGGATTTCGCTGTCGGTCATGGCGGGTGATCGTAGCGCTTCAAGACGTGAGGGCTCCATCAACCGGGAGGCGGAAACCGTGCGGCCGGCGCTCTTGCGGCTGATGCCGCAGAAACCGAGGTTCCCTACTGCGGCCGCACCCGGTGGATCCGCACCAGGTTCGTCGGCGGCCGATCCTGGATCGGGTCGCCCATCAGCAGGACGATCGTGTCGCCTGGCAGGGCCAGATTGCCGGCGAGAAGTTGCCGGTCGACCATCGCGACGACCTCGTCGTGGTGGTAGACCTCCTGGTCCATCCGCACGGAGTGGACACCCCAGACGAGCTGGAGCTCCCGCATCGACCGGGCGTCGCGCGTGAAGGCGAACACCGGCGTCGAGGGCCGGCGGCAGGCCACCTGACGGGCCGTGAAGCCGCCCTGACTGAGCACGACAATGCCCTGCGCGGTCAGGTGGCGCGCCGACAGGATCGCCGCGGCCGAGACCGTCTCCGGGATCTCGAGGGTGCCCGGGCGGTGCGGCGGTTCGATGTCGTAGGGGCCGACCTCCATCGTATGGAAGCCGACCGGCTGGGAAGCGTGCTTCGAGAGTTGGTAACGCTCCGACTCGGCGATGATCCGGTGCATCGTCTGCACCGCCTCCAGCGGATAGCGGCCAGCCGCGCTCTCACCGGAAAGCATCATCGCGTCGGCGCCGTCGAACACGGCGTTGGCCACGTCCGACGACTCGGCTCGAGTCGGCCGCGGGTGCTCGATCATCGACTCCAGCATCTGGGTCGCCACGATCACCGGCCGCGCCAGCCGCCACCCGGACTCGATGATCCGCTTCTGCTCCACCGGCACCTGGTGGAGCGGAATCTCGACCCCCAGGTCGCCCCGCGCCACCATCACGCCGTCGGATTCGAGCACGATCTCGTCGAGGTTATCGAGCGCCCGGCGACGCTCCAGCTTGGCGATCACCGGCAGGGCACGGCCCGCCTGAACGGCAGCCTCCCGCACCCGCACGACGTCCGCGGAGCTTCCGACGTAGCTGGCCGCCAGGAAGTCGGCGTCCTCCTCGACCGCCATCCGGATGTCGGCGAGATCCTTGTTCGAGATGCGGAACGGCAGATGGCTGTCGGGCAGGTTGACGCCCTTGCGGCTCGACACGGCGCCGCCGACGATGACCTCAGCCCGAATCACCTCCTCGTCCTTCGAGCGAACCTCCAGCTGCACCCGTCCGTCGTCGATCAGGATCTGTTCCCCGGGCTGGACGTGCCGGACCATGTCCCGGTCGAGCGCAAGGTCGGCGCCGGCGCCCGCGCCAAGGGAGACGATGACGCCATCCTTGAGCATCCGCGCGCCCTCGAAATGGTCGAGCCGGTGCCGGGGTCCCATCAGGTCGACCATCACCCCGACCGACCGGCCGGCCTCCTCGCTGACCTGCCGCACGAGCCGGATGAGGCGACGATGCTCCTCCCGGGTGCCGTGGGACTGGTTCAGCCGGACGACGTTGACGCCGGCGCGGATCAGCCGCGCGAGGGTCTTCGGATTCGAGCTCGCGGGGCCGATCGTGGCGACGATCTTCGCTCGACGCTGCACGGCCGCCTCAGCTCTCCAGGCTCACGGCCCGACAGCGGACGCCGCCACGGCGCCGGGCGCCTCGCGGACTTCCTCGACCGTCGCGCGCGCCAGTTCCGCGACGCGCCCCCAGGCCCGGGCCGCGACGGCCTCGGCCGGCGTGATCCACGAAACTCCCACCGAAACGACATTGGGCTCGGCGAGGTACTCCCGGTAGTTGGCGCGGTCGAGGTTCCCCGTGGGGCAGAAGGCAACGTCCGGGAACGGGCCGTGGACCGCGCGCAGAAAGGTCAGACCACCGCAGGCGGGCGCCGGGAAGAACTTGCAGGTAGAAAACCCCAACTCCATCGCTCCCTGGATTTCGGATGGTGTCGCCACGCCCGGCAGGAACGGCAACCCGACGTCGGCCGCGGCGTACGCGATCGCGGGAGTGATTCCCGGACTGACCCCGAAACGGGCGCCGGCATCGCACGCCGCAAGGACGTCGTCCACCCTGCGCACCGTCCCGGCGCCGACGATCACTTCGGGGAGTTCGTCCGCGATGCGGGCAATCGCCGGCAGGGCTGCCGCCGTGCGAAGCGCCACCTCCTGCACGACGATGCCGCCATCGAGCAAGGCCCCCGCGAGCGCCACCGCATCCTCCGTCCGCTCGATCCGGAGCAGGGGCAGGATGGGCGCCGAATCAAGTAAGGAGCGAATGTCCATCGAACGGAAACGGGAGAAGCGGGTCATGCCCCCTCAGGGGCAGCGAGGAGCTCGATCAGGATCCGAGCTGCGCCAGACGCTCGATCAGATCCGCAACCCGGTTCGAGTAACCCCACTCGTTGTCATACCACGACACGACGCGGGCGTACACGCCGCCGCCTTCAGCCGGAGTGACCCGGGTCAGCGGCGCGTCGAAGATCGACGAGTGGGGGTTGCCGAGAATGTCGCTCGAAACGAGCGGATCCTCCGAGTACTGGAGGATGCCGGCGAGGTTCGTCTCCGCCGCGGTGGACGCAGCCGCGTTGACATCCTCACCGGTCGGGGCGCCGCGCAGCCGGCAGGTCAGATCGACGATCGAGCCGTCCGCCACGGGTACCCGCATCGCCATCCCGTCGAGCTTGCCGTTCAGGTGCGGCAGCACCTTGCCGACGGCGCGCGCGGCCCCGGTCGTCGTCGGGATGATGTTGGCCGTCGCCGAGCGGCTCCGCCGCGGGTCGCTGTGCGGCGAATCGACCAGGCGCTGGCCGTTCGTGTAGGCGTGAACCGTCGTGATGAAGCCCTCTTCGAATCCGAAGGCGTCGTCCAGCGTCTTGGCGAGCGGCGCCAGGCAGTTCGTCGTGCAGGAGGCGTTGGACACCACGCGATGCTCCGAAGCCAGATCGCCGTCGTTCACGCCGAGCACGATCATCGCGTCAATCTCGTCCTTGGCCGGGACCGTGAGGACGACCCGGGAGGCGCCGGCCTCGAGGTGGGACGCCACCTGGGCCCGGGTCCGGAACACGCCCGTCGACTCGACGGCGATGTCGACCCCGAGTTCACTCCAGGGAAGCCGGGACGGATCCCGCTCCGCGCTGAGCCGGATCTGGCGACCTCCGACCCGCAGGCCGTTCCCGGTCACCTCGACCTCCTGATCGAAGACTCCCTGCACCGTGTCGTAGCGCAGCAGGTAGGCGAGGCGCCCGGCATCGAACAGGTCGTTGATGCCGACGATCTCGACGTTCGGGCGGCCAGCCAGGATGCGGAAGACGCTGCGACCGATGCGACCGAAGCCGTTGATGCCGACGCGGATCATGAGGCGCCTCCTTCGGCGTCCGCCGCGCCGTCGAGCGCGGCGATGAGTTCCAGCAGCCGGTGCAGATAGCCCCAGCCATTGTCGAACCAGGCGATCGTCTTCGAGACGTGATTGCCCAGCGTCATCGTCGCCTGCGAGTCGAAGATGCACGTCGCCCGGCTGCCCGCCGTGTCGGCCGAGACGATCGCCTCGCGTTCGAATCGCAGCCTGCCGCTCCACTCTCCGCTGGCGGCGGCCGCCACCGCTTCGTTGACTCCATCGACGCTGACCTCGTCGCGGTGCCAGCACACCAGGTCGACCACGGAGCCGTTCGACACCGGCACGTTCATCGCCGAAGCCGAGAGCCTGCCGTCCAGCTCGGGCAATACGGCCGCGAGTTCGTCGGCCGCTCCCGTTGCGGCGGGAATGATGTTCTCGCCCGCCGCCCGGCCCGACCGCAGCTCGGGCGCCGGCACGTCGGCGAGCCGGGAATCGGCACCGTAGGCTCGCACCGAGCTGATGAACGCCTGCTCGACCCCGAACGCCCCGTCGAGGATGCGAAGCAGCGGCCCGGCGCAGTGCGCGGTCAACGAGCCGGCGGACACGATCCGGTCGGAGGCATCGATTTGGTCCTCGTTCAGGCCGACCACCACCGTCCGGTCCAGCTCCCCGTCCGGCGGGGCGCAGAGGACGACGCGTTCGGCGCCGGCTTCCAGGTGCCCTTCGAGTTCGCGCCGGGTCGGCCGTGTCTCGCGGAAGTCGACGACGGTGGTGACGCCCAGATCGCCCCAGGGCGCCTCACCGGCGTTGCCTGCGTGCACGACGCTCGCGCACGAGCCGTCGACGCAGAGGCTGCCGTTCTGAAGTTCGACATCCGCGTCGAGCGGCCAGGGCAGGGTCGAGAAGCGCAGCAGGTAGCGCAGCATGTCGGGGTCGGCGGTGTCGGCCACCGCGGCGACCTCGATTTCGGGGCGGTCGAGGGCAAGGCGAAACAGGCTTCGCCCCAACAGGCCGAAGCCCATTATGCCAATGCGAGTTGGAGGCGTCATTCGAGAATCTCCGTCGAGCGCGAACCGGCCGGGGCGCCCCAGGAGGCCGCGGGACTCCCCGGAACCATGATGCCAATGCGAGTTGGAGGCGTCATTCGAGAATCTCCGTCGAATGCGAACCGGCCGGGGCGCCCCAGGAGGCCGCGGGTCTCCCCGGAACCATGATTCCAATGCGGTTCGTTGTCGTCATCCAGGGTAAGAAAAGTTGTCAGCGTGGAGGAAGAAGCCGTCAAAGGGCGCGGGCAGAATAGCCGACCCGGAGGCCCCTGTCCGCCACGGATTCCGACCTGCGGAGTCCCTCAGTCGGTTGCGTACGCGGAGGCCAGGATCTCCATCGTGTGGCGCACCGGAATCGCCGCGCCCAAACGCCGGGCGTGACTCCGGATCTGGGTCAGGCAACCGATGTTGCCGGTGGCGATCACGTCCGGTTCGCCTTCGAGAAGAGCCTCCGCCTTCTTGCGCCCCAGGCGGGCCGCAAGTTCGGGCTCTTCCAGGTTGTAGATGCCCGCCGAACCGCAGCAGATCTCCCAGTCGCGGGGCTCGACCAGGGTCAGGTTCGGCACCTGCGCAAGCAACTGCCGGGGTCCCGCCCGCTCCGACTGGGCATGGGCCAGGTGGCAGGCATCGTGGTACGCCACCCGCAGGGGCGCCCGCAGCGGCGGCGGCGCCTCGGTCTCGAGAGCGGAAAGGAAAGTCGAGACATCACGAACCTTGGCGGCCAGGGCGCGGGCGGCCGCCTCTTCCGGCCGGCCGGCGAACAGCAGACCGTACTCCCTGAGGCCCGAACCGCAGCCGGCCGCGTTGGTGAGCACCGCGTCGACGTCGGGCAAGAGACCGTCACGCCCGAGGACATTCAGGAGGGCGCCGGCAGCAGCGCGGGCCCGCGGCGCGTCACCGGCGTGAAACGCGAGCGAACCGCAACACGCCTCCTCTCCGGGAACGACGACCTCGACTCCGCGGCGCACAAGCACGTCGATCGTCGCCTGGTGAATCCGCGGCGCCAGCACCTGCTGCGCGCAACCGGCGAGAAGGGCCACGCGGGCGCGCTGCTCGCCGACCGCCGGGAACACGCCGAAGCCGACTTCCGCACGGTCGGCGCCCTCGGGCAGCAGATCGAGCGGCGCGGCAAGCCGCGCCGGCAGCAGCGCGCGGAACGGCGCCGCGAGGCGGCCCAGCCGCAGCATCCACCGCAAACGCGCGGGGCTCGCCAGCGTGTCCAGCATCAACCCGCGCCAGAGTCGGTCCGGCAGGGAGCGCCGCCGGCCGTCCTCGGCCAGTTCCCGGAACGGCATCAGCAGTTCGCCGTACTCGACCCCCGACGGGCAGGCAGTGACGCACGCCATGCACCCCAGGCACGGGTCGATGTGCGCCAGCGCCTCCTCCAGGTCGAGGTTGCCCTCGAGCACCTCCTTCATCAGCACGATGCGCCCGCGCGGCGAGTCCATCTCCTCGCCAAGTTCGATGTAGGTCGGGCACGTCGGCAGGCAGAATCCGCAGTGGACGCAGGCCGAAACCGCGTTCGCCATCGCCGAGGCGGCATCGCCGACCTCGCTTTGCAGCGCGTCCAGCTTGATCGCGTGCTGCATCGTCGGCTGCAAGCGACCGCTACGCGAGCACCCAAAGCAGCGCCAGAAGACCGCCTGCGCCACCCGGCACGACGCCGATTTCACGCCAGAACGCCGCTGTGATCCTGTCGCTCAAGCGGAGTTCTGCCGCCGCCAGATCCGCTCGCGTCGCGATGGTCTCGGCGATGGTCTCGGCGATCGTCTTGCCGAGGGCTTCTGCAACCGCAGTCGCAGGCTCAGGGTCGATTCCCGCTTCACGCAGGGCTCGCGCTGTCGCCATAGGTGCTCACGCCCCGATGCTAACTCAGATGTGCTGGTAGGCGCCGGCAGGCCGGGCTTTCCAGGAGGTCCCAGCGCTCACGCCCCGATGGTAACTCAGATGTGCCGGTAGGCCTGCAGGGTCAGGAACTCCTGGAACTCGGAACCGAGCACCAGGTCGTCGAGCAGGGCGACCGCGAGACCGTAGCGGCTCGCTTCGCGGCCGCCGAGCCGGCTCAACTCCTCGTCCCGCACCTGCTCGTAGAGCTCGGGCGTGACCTGCTCGCCGTTGTCCATCCGCGCGCCTCTGTGGACCCACTGCCAGAGCTGGGCGCGGGCGATTTCGGCAGTCGCCGCATCTTCCATCAGGTTGTTGATTGCCGCCGCGCCGTTGCCGTTGAGCCAGGAGTTCATGTACTGGAGTCCCACCGACACGTTGTTGCGCAAGCCCTGCTCGGTCAGCGTTCCGCCGGGCACGTTCAGGTCGATCAGGCTGCCGGGCGCAACCGCAACGTCCTGGCGCAGCCTCTCTTTCTGATTCGGGCGGCCCTCCATCTTGGTGGAGAACACCTCCAGGGCGATCGGCACCAGGTCCGGATGGGCTACCCAACTGCCGTCGAACCCGTCGCCGGCCTCGCGCTCCTTATCGGCCGTGACCGCCGCCAGCGCCGTCGCGTTGACCTCCGCGTCCCGCCGGCTGGGAATGAAGGCCGCCATGCCGCCGATCGCGTGAGCGCCGCGGCCATGGCAGGTGCGAACCAGCAGCTCCGTGTAGGAGCGCATGAAGGGCACGGTCATCGTGATCTGGCCGCGGTCCGGCAGCACGAGGTCCTCGCGGAACGCGAACTTCTTGATCGCGCTGAAGATGTAGTCCCAGCGGCCGGCGTTCAGCCCCGCCGAGTGGTCGCGCAGCTCGTAGAGGATCTCCTCCATCTCGAAGGCGGCGAGGATCGTCTCGATCAGCACCGTGGCGCGGACGCTGCCCTGCGGCACGCCGAGCGCATCCTGGGCGGCAACGAAGATGTCGTTCCAAAGCCGCGCCTCATGCCGGTTCTCCAGCTTCGGCAGGTAGAAGTACGGCCCGCTGCCGCGGCTGAGCGCCGCCTTCGCGTTATGGAAGAAGTAAAGGGCGAAGTCGAAGATGCCGGCCGAGACGGGCCGGCCGTCGATCAGGGCGTTCTTCTCGATCAGGTGCCAGCCGCGCGGACGCACCAGCAGGGTCGCGATCTCGTCCTTGAGGCGGTACTCCTTGCCGTTGCCGGGGTTCGTGAACTCCAACTGCTTGCGCACCGCGTCGTACAGGTTCTCCTGACCCTCGATCACGTTGCGCCAACTCGGACTGAGCGCATCCTCGATGTCGGCCATGAACACCTTGGCGCCGGAGTTCAGCGCGTTGATCATCATCTTGCGGTCGACGGGGCCCGTGATCTCGGCCCAGCGGCAGTTCAGGTCCGCGGGCGCGGCCGCCACCTTCCAGTCCGCGTCGCGGACTTCCTGCGTCTCGGCCGGGAAGGTCGGATCCTCGCCAGCCTGAATGCGGGCGTGGCGATCCACCCGGTCCTGGAGCAACTGCACCCGGCGCTCCTCGAATTGCCGGCAAAGGCCGCCCGCGAACTCGAGCGCCTCCGGCGTCAGGATGTGTTCCGCCGCCTCGAAGTCCCGCGGTCCGGTGATCTCGATTCCGCCCATTCTGCCGTCTCCCGGAACCGGCCCTGGGCCGGCCTCTCGTTCGTCTTTCTGCAACCTGCCCCGCCAGGAAGCGTAGTCCAGCCTGGCGAAGCGCCGGCAGCTTACCGGATGGCGAGTTGACCCTGCGCACCTCTGCCCACCGTCCCCAACGGCCTGATTGCGCATGTGTTGAGCTACCCTGCGGACGCATGGTCCTTTTGAGCCGCGTTGTACCGGAGCAGGTCGCCGTTTGTCTTCGTCCGGGTCAGGCGCCGCTGCCTTCGCGGCCTCGAAGTCTCCCGAATCCGGCCCCCGGCCGGCGTCTCGTTTCGTCGTTCTGCAACCTGCCCGACCAGGCAGCGTAGACCTGTCTGGCGAAGCGGCGGCAGCTTGCCGGATGGCAAGTTGCCGCCGCCGTCGCGCCGAATGCCGGCGCAACCGGTGAACGTGAGACAATGCCGCGGCGCTGTCTGCTCCCAAGCGCAGTCCCGCGACCGGAGGTTCCGATGATCGTCCCCCGTCAAGTGCCGCGCGCAACCTTGTGCGCCATCGTCCTTGCCGCCGCCGCGCTGGTCCCGCCCGTTCCGGCCCAGACCGGCGAGCCGACCAGGCTGCTCCGCTTCCCGGACCTCGCCGGCGACCGGATCGCGTTCACCTACGCGGGCGACATCTGGCTCGCTTCGGCGGACGGGGGCACGGCGACACGCCTCACCTCCCATCCCGGCCTGGAGCTGTTCGCCAGGTTCTCGCCGGACGGTTCGCAGATCGCCTTCACCGGCCAGTACGACGGCGACGAGCAGGTCTACGTCGTCGACGCGGCGGGCGGCGCGCCCCGGCAATTGACCTTCTACCCCGCCGCCGGGCCACTGGCGCCGCGCTGGGGCTACGACTACCAGGTCTACGGCTGGTCTCCCGACGGCAAGTCCGTCCTGTTCCGGTCGTTGCGGGACGGATGGGACCTGGGCGACACGAAGCTGTTCCTGGTCGACACGGCTGGGGGATTGCCGAGACCGCTGCCAATGCCGGAGTCGGGCGGCGGCGATCTTTCGCCCGACGGACAGCGCGTCGTCTACTCGCCGGTGACCCGGGACTTCCGGCACTGGAAGCGCTACGAAGGAGGCTGGGCGCAGGACCTGTGGATCCTCGACATCGACAGCCTGGAGTCGATTCAGGTGACGGACCACAAGCGCTCCGACCGCGACCCGATGTGGATCGGCGACACGATCTACTTCTCCTCGGACCGCGACGGCACGCTGAACCTGTATGCCTACGAGGTCGATTCGGGCGAGCTCTCCCAGCTCACGAACGAAGACCGATGGGACGTGCGTTGGCCCAGCGCCGACAAGGCGAACCGGCGCATCGTGTACGAGAAGGCGGGTTCTCTCGAGATCTTCGACCTCGGTTCCGGCGCCGCGCGCCCGGTCCCCATCCACGTGCCGACGGACCAGCTCGCCCGCCGCCCCGGCCGCGTTTCGGCAGCGAACCAGGTGTCCGGCTTCGCCCTCAGTCCGAAAGCGAAACGGGCCGCCTTCTCGGCTCGCGGCGACATCTTCACCGTCCCGGCCGAGCACGGTCCGACCCGCAACCTGACCCGCTCCTCCGGCGCGAACGACCGGGATCCGGCCTGGTCTCCGGACGGCCGGCGCATCGCCTTCACCTCCGACCGGACCGGGGAGACGGAGATCTGGACGGCCAGCCAGGACGGCAGCAGCGAAGCGGTCCAGCTCACACAAGGCAGTGTCGGCCGCCATTACAGCAACCTGCTCTGGTCGCCGAAGAGCGACCGCATCGCCTTCATCGACCAACAGGGCCGGCTCGGCATCGTCGACGCGAGCGTCAGGAGCGGCGACGACGCGGCGGCCGGACCACGCGACATCGTCGAAGTCGCGGACGATCCTCGGCCCTTCGGCACCAGCTACGACTGGTCGCCGAACGGCGACTACCTGGCGGTCGAACTGGGCGACCCGAACGAGTTCGCCTCGATCCACATCTTCGAGGTCGAGAGTCGCACCCTCACCCGCGTGACCTCCGAACTCTGGAACGACTTCTTCCCCGTCTTCGACCCGGGCGGCGACTACCTCTACTTCCTCTCCGACCGGCAGTTCGTGCCGCAGATCGGCAGCTTCGAGTACAACTACGCCGCCGACCGCGAGACATACCTCTACGCGCTCGCCCTGCGCGACGACACGCCCCATCCGTTCCCGCCCCGCAGCGACGAGGTGGAGATCGAGGACGATGAAGACGAGGACGGGAAGGCCGACGGCGGGAACGGCGGGCAGGAGGCCGACGGCGACGGCGACGGCGACGGCGGCAACGGCGACGGCGACGGCGACGGGGATGACGACGGCGACGGGGATGACGACGGGGATGACGACGGGGATGACGACGACGACGATTCGGACGCCGACCAGGCCGACGAGGACGAGCGCGACCGGATCGATCTCGACGGTCTCGCCCGGCGCATCGCCCGCTTCCCGCTCGAAGCGGACAACTACATCGGCCTCGGCGCCGCGGAAGGCAAGGTCCTGTACGTACGCGGCGGCGCCGGCTACCTCGGGCGCTCGTCCGACATCCAGCCCGAGGTCTTCTCGTACGACCTGAAGAAGCGCGAAGGCAAGAGCCTGGCGAGGGGCATCGGCGGCCTCGTCCTCTCCGGTGACGGCAAGAAGCTGCTCGTCCGCGAGGGCCGGTCCTACCGCCTGCTCGATGTCGGCGGCGGCGAGGCGAAGACGCTGTCCCTCGCCGGCCTGACCGTCGACCGGGCGCCAACCGAGGAGTGGGCGCAGATCTTCGACGAGGTCTGGCGCCGGTTCCGCGACTTCTTCTACGCCCCGAACATGCACGGCTACGACTGGGAGGCGCTCCGGGAGCAGTACCGCCCGCTGCTCGCCCACGTCGGCCACCGCAGCGACCTGAACTACGTGATGAGCGAGATGGTCGCCGAACTGAACGTCTCCCACGCCTACGTCTCGGGCGGCGACTACGAGGCGCCCGACCGGCCGCGCGCCGCCCTGCTCGGCGCCCGCTTCGAACTGGACGAGGACGCCCGTCGCTACCGGTTCTCCCGCATCTTCGAAGGCCAGAACGAGGAACCCCGGTACCGCTCGCCGCTGACCGAAATCGGCGTCGATGTCGGCGAGGGCGACTACCTGTTCGCGATCCAGGGCCGCGAGCTGACGCCGGCGACGAGTCCTTTCCAGCTCCTGCGCGAGGCCGGACGCGGGCCGCTCGAGTTGACCGTCGGTTCGAGCGCCGACCGCGCCGAGGCAAGGAACGTGCTCGTCGATCCGATCGCGAGCGAAGACGCGCTGATCTACCTGGCCTGGACCGAGCGCAGCCGAAGAATCGTCGAGGAGCGCGGCGGCGGCCGGATCGGCTACCTCCACATCCCCGACATGTCGGCCAGCGGCATCCGCGAGTGGATCAAGTGGTACTACGGCCAGGTCCGCAAGGAGGCCCTGGTCGTCGACGTGCGCTCGAACGGCGGCGGCAACGTCTCGCCGATGATCATCGAGCGATTGCGCCGCGAGACCCTGATGCTTGACTTCGAGCGCAACCGGGACTCCGTCGACACCTCGCCGGGCGGCGTCTTCCACGGCCACCTCGTCTGCGTGATCGACGAAGACACCGCCTCGGACGGCGACCAGTTCGCCTACCAGTTCCGCCGGGCCGGACTGGGGCCGATCGTCGGCAAGCGGAGCTGGGGCGGCGTGGTCGGCATCTACGGCCGGGCGCCGCTGATCGACGGCGGCTCGGTCAACGTACCCGAGGCCGGCTCCGCCGACCCGGAGGGCAACTGGGTGATCGAGGGCTACGGCGTCGACCCGGACATCGAGGTCACGAACCTGCCGCGCGACATCCTCGACGGCCGCGACCCGCAACTCGAGAAAGCCGTCGACCTGATGCTCGATAAGTTGGCTGAAGATCCCCGGACGCTGCCGGGCCGTCCCGCCGACCCGATCAAGACGCCATAGCATGCGCGTCAGAAACACGTCGACCTAAAGGGTGCGTCGGCGTCCCCGCCGGCGCCAGACGCGATGCCGCGAAGCGGCCAGGCCCGAACTCTCATCCCGTTCAGGAGAATCCTGTGTCGAAGAGCCTCCACTATCTCCTCGCCGTCACGTTTGCCGCAGCACCCTCGATTCCTGCCGCCGCCAGCGACGCCAACGACTGGCCCGGCTTCCGCGGCGCGGACGGCAGCGGCATCGCCCGCTCCGGCCCGGGCCCGGCGGCCGACCTCGACCTCGACCGCAACCTGCTCTGGAAGACGAAGGTGGAGGGCCGCGGCCACTCCTCGCCGGTGGTTTCGGGAGGCCGAGTCTTCCTGACCACGGCAATCGCGGGAGACGTGATTCCCGGGGCCGGACCGCCCGAGCACACGTTCGCGGGACGGCCCTTCCATCACCCGCAGGCCACCGACGGCAACCGCCGCCACACGATGAAGGTCATCGCCCTCGACGCCGACCAGGGCGACCTGCTCTGGTCCCGCACGGCCTACGAAGGCCGGGTCTACGACGACCGCCACTCCGACTCGTCCTACGCCTCACCCACGCCGGTCACCGACGGCGAGCGGGTCTACGCCTACTTCGGTTCCGAGGGCGTCTACGCCTACACCGTCGATGGGGCGCCGGTGTGGGAGCGCGACATCGGCGACATCAAGACGGTCGGCCTCGGCGTCGGCACCTCGCCCGTGCTGCACGAGGGTCTGCTCATCATCCTGGCCGACGAGGACAGCGGCGACGACTCCTTCATCGTCGCGCTGGACGCGCTGACCGGCGAGGAGGTCTGGAAGCGCGACCGGTCGGTGCGGGCGAGCTGGGCCACGCCGATCGTGGTCGAACACGAGGAGCAGAAGCAGCTGCTGACTACCGGCAACGAGTACGTCATCGCCTACGACCCGGCCGACGGCGCCGAACTCTGGCGGGCCAGGGGACTCGGGAACAACGTGATCCACACACCGATGACGGTGGGCGGCCTGGCGGTGTTCAGCACGGGCCACCCCGGCAAGCTCGTCTTCGCGATCCGGCTCGACAGCCGTGGCGATCTGACCGGCAGCAACGCCCCACGGGTCTGGACCTACCGCAAGGGCACCGGCTACGTACCCTCGAACCTCCTCTACGACGGCCTGCTCTACCTGACCAACGACGGCGGCGTGATCACCTGCCTCGACGCGCGCACCGGCGACGTGGTCTACGAGGGCGGCCGGCTGCCGATCCGCGGCCGCTACTCCGCTTCCATGGTCGGCGGCGGCGGCCGCATCCTGATGGTCAACACGGACGGCGACGCCGCACTCTTCCGCGCCGGCCGGGAGCACGAGGTCCTCGGCAGTTTCTCTCTCGGCGAGTCGGTGTGGGCGACCCCGGCGATCGTCGGCGACCGGCTCTACGTGCGTGGCCGCGAGCATCTGTTCGCGCTCGGTCCGGCCGGCAGCGAGGCCGACTCGACCGGCGGCGACGCACCCTGACCCGCCGCTGGTAGACGCTCGAAGACCCCTGGCGCCGGGCAGGCATCCTCGCCGCCGGCTGGTCCGTCCCCGCCTGGTACCCCGTCTTCTTCGCCCATTCCCTCCACGCCCACGTGCCCATCGCCCTCCGCCTGCTGGCGCTGCCGTACGCGGCAGCCGCCATCCTCATCGCAGGCGCCGCAGTGTTCGGCCGGCGGCCCCGCAAGGCTTGAAATCCCGGAGTCAGAACACGGAAATCCCGTATCCCGCCAGTAGGACAACTCGGATAGCCAACCAGGAAATCTCGGAGTGCATGTACCGAAATCTCGGAGTCACGAATCGGAAATCTCGGAATCGACGTAACGACATCTCGGAGTCCAGATGCCGAAATCTCGGAGCGACCGCCGAGCTCTCGCCTAGAATCGACGGGATGATCACCAGAGAGACGTACCTGAGGCGAATAGCCACGGCAACCGATCGGGCGCCGGTCACCTCGCTGCTGGGACCCCGCCAGTGCGGCAAGACGACTCTGGCCCGGCAGTTCGTCTCGACCCGGAAAGCGACCATCTTCGACCTCGAGTCGGAGGCTGACGTTCGCCGGCTCAGCAACCCCGAGCTGGTTCTGGGCGAGCTCAGGGACTTCGTCGTGCTGGACGAGATCCAGGTTCTGCCGATGCTCTTCAACGTCCTCCGCGTTCTGGTGGACCGGCCCGACAGCGACACCCGCTTCCTCATCCTCGGCAGCGCCTCGCCAGACATCGTGCGCGGCGTATCCCAGACATTGGCCGGTCGCGTCGAGTTCATCGACATGGCCGGGTTCGACCTGGAGGAAGCCGGCACGGACAACCTGCGGAAGCTCTGGCGGCGCGGCGGCTTCCCCCGCTCCTGTCTGGCGCCTTCGGAAACCGCCAGTCTCGCCTGGCGCAGAGCCTTCTTCCGGACCTTCCTGGAGCGCGACGTTCCCCAGCTTGGCATCACGATGCCCGCGCCCGCGATGCGGCGCTTCTGGACGACGCTGGCGCACTTCCACGGGCAGGTCTGGAACGCGTCCAGGCTGGGCCGGACGATCAACGTGACCGACAAGACGGCCCGCAACTACCTCGACCTCCTGACCGGCGCCTTCATGGTCCGCCAACTCCATCCCTGGTTCGAGAACACGGCGAAACGCCAGGTCAAGGCGCCCAAGGTGTACGTCCGCGACACCGGCCTGTTGCATTCGCTGCTCGGCATCCGCGACGACCGGGAACTTCTGGGACACGTCCGGGTCGGCGCCTCCTGGGAGGGCTTCGCCATCGAGCAGGTCCTTTCCGCCCTGCGCCACCCACACGCCTGGTTCTGGGCAACCCACAGCGGCGGCGAACTGGACCTGCTGGTCCATATCCGCGGCCTTCGCATCGGCTTCGAGATGAAGTTCAGCGAAGCGCCGAAAGTGACCGGCGCCATGCGCAAGACGGCCGAGACGCTGGCTCTCGACCATCTCTTCGTCGTCTGCCCGACCACCCATACCTACCCGGTGGCCGCGAAGATCACCGTGCTCTCGGCCACCGACATCCCCGGCCTGCGAGACCGCGTCAACGCTCTGTAGCCGTGAGCCGCAGTAGTCTGACGCCGCATGAACCAGCCCCGCATCGCCGTCCTGCTCCCCTGCCTCAACGAGCAGGCGACGATCGCCGATGTCGTCGCGGCGTTCCAGCGCGCTCTTCCCGAGGCGGCCGTCTACGTCTGCGACAACGGGTCCGACGACGGCACGGCCGAAGCCGCCGCTGCAGCAGGCGCCACCGTGATCTCCGAGCCCCGGCGCGGCAAGGGCCGGGCCATCCGCCGCCTGTTCCGCGAGGTGGACGCCGACATCTACCTGATGGCCGACGGCGACGGCACCTACGACGCCGAAAGTGCAGGCCGCCTCGTTTCGACCCTCCGGGAACGCGACCTCGACATGCTCGTGGCAGCCCGCAGGCGCGCCGACGCGCACGCCTGGATGCCGCTGCGCCGCTTCGGCAACCGGCTGTTCAGCGCCCTTGCCCGCTGGCGCTGCGGCCCCCGGGTCCACGACCTCCTGTCCGGCTACCGGGTCTTCTCGCGCCGCTTCGTCGAGCGCTTTCCGGCGCGCTCCGACGGCTTCGAGGTCGAGACCGAGCTGACGCTCTTCGCCGCGTCCTCGGACTTCGCCTGGGAGGAGACCCCGTGCCCGTACTTCGCCCGGCCGGAGGGCTCGGCGAGCAAGCTCAAGGCGTTCCGCGACGGCTTCCGCATCCTGCGCACGCTCCTTTTCTCGACTCCGCCCGCGAGCCCCGAGGCGCCGGCCCGCAGTCCGCAGGCTTCATCACGCCGGTCTCCGGCTCGATACCCGCACTCGACCGACGCGGAGGGGCTGCCGACGCACATCCGCAGCACGACCCACGCCCCACCCCCGGCGCCGGAGGCCGACTGGCGCACTCAGCGGCGCCTCGGGCCCTTCCGCGCCGCCGCCCTGATCGGTGCCGTGACGCTCGCCGCAACGATCGTCTTTCTGGCGCTCAACTGGCTTGCCGTCCGCGCCGACCCCGAACCCGTCGCCGACGCGCTGCGGGCGTCCTACGGGCACCCCGAGCGCACCCTCAAGGACTCGGCCGAGCGCTTCAACGACTGCCTGCTCAGCCTGATGGCGCTCGACCGGGGCGGTTCGACCTGGGAACGGACCGTCTCGCCGCGCCGCGTGTACCGCTACACCCGCCCGCAGCGGCCGTGCGACGCGCTCGAGCAGCGGCTCGACCAGGGCGCCGTCGACGACTCGGACTTCCTGACCGTCTTCTACCACCAGTACTGGGCCGGCCAGCGCGTGATGCTGCAGTGGCTGCTGCCAAGCCTCGGCGTCGACGGGCTGCGGAACTTGCTGGAAGCGCTGACATTCGTTCTGTTGGGCGTCGGTGTTGGCGGCGCCCTGGTGCTTGCAATAACGCTCGTCACCACACCCCATCCCTGGAACCGCCAATTTCCAGCCGTCTTCCGGCGACTGCTCCACCTGCCGACCGCTGAAGACGGGACGACGAGCCCGGCGCCCAAGGGCCGGTACCTGTTCCAGCCCGTCGCCTGCGCCGCCATCTTCGTCTGTCTGCTGCTCTTTCTCGATCTCGACGACCGCGCCGGCAGTTTCACCACCGGCGCCTCGAACCTGCTGACCCTCGTCCTGCTCATCGCGGCGCCGGCTCTGCGGATCGCCCACTGGAAACCGAAACGCCAGATTCTGCTCTTCGCCTCCTTCGGCGCGCTGATCGCCTACCACGAGCTCCTGTTCGGCAGCGCCCTGATCGGGCTGGTCGCCCTGCTGCTGGCGCTGGCGGTCGCGCCCCCGCCTTCTGCGGGCCACGGCGCCGAACCGTCCGGCCCGCTCGGCCGCGCGCGCGCCTGGCGTCGCCAACTGCTGATCCGGTGCGCCGGCGCCTACATCTCCTGCCTTTCCGCCGTCTTCCTGCTCCGGGTCCTCCTCGCCGAACTCGTGTTCCGCGAGCCCGTGCTGTTCAAGTTCTGGGACCAGCTAGCCTTCCGGCTCTACGGCGATCCCCGGAGCTCGATTCACCCCGACATCGACCACTTCTACTCCAGCCGGCCCACGATCGAACGATTCCTCGAGCGGGCCGCCAACCACATCGGCAACGTCGGCCTCGGCTCACGGGTCCTGGCCCTCGTCCTGATCGTCGTCACGGCAGCAACGCTGATCGCCGGCGCCCTCTACGTCCTCCGCCGCTGGTGGTCCCTGGAAGACCCCTGGCGCTGGGCCGGCATCCTCGCCGCCGGGTGGGCGGTCCCCGCCTGGTACGCCGTCTTCTTCGCCCACTCCCTGGCTCACGTACCGGTTGCGCTTCGCCTGCTGGCGCTGTCGTACGCGGCGGCTGCGGTGCTCGCGGTCGGAGCTACGGTGTTTTGTCGGAGGACTGCAGGAACCTGAAATCCCGGAGTCGGACACCGGAAATCTCGGAATCACGACTGAGGAAATCTCGGATCCAGATGCCGGAAATCTCGGAGTCACGCCAGGCCCGGTTCGACTTGGCGGAGGGTCGAACACGTAGACGAGCACGTTCGTGTCGACGAAGCAGAGTTCAGCGCTCATGAAGCTCGTCGCGGGTCCAGGTGGCGCCCCCGCGGCCGGCGCCGGCAGTACTCGAGAGCCTCAGGAGACGCCCGACGGCCTCACGTCGCCGTTGCGGTTCGCCAGAGGCGTACACCTCGAGGCATCGCCGAAGCACGGCGTTTACCGACGTGTGTTCTTTGAGTGCTCGTATCCTGGCTCGCTTGAGGATCTCCCGTTCGACTGTGATGGTCAGGTTCATGTATGCCTCGTCAGAATGAACACGAAATCAGTGTAGCGGGGTATCCGGGTGCGCACTCTTCCTTCCGTCACACCTGCCAACTCCGGGAGCGACGCCGTCTCGCTGTTGAACCGCCGTCTCGGCCATGGGCTTGGTCCTCTCGGCGCCCGACGGCGGCAAGGTACGCGGCGCGCATACACTCCCCGGAGTCCGTCAACACAACTTGACACAGGACACGTCTCCGCCAACGGGCGGCGCCCGAGGTCGCGCCAGCAAGAGAGGGAATGCAGCAGGCACAAGCAGGCACCGACATCCCCCGGGTCGGCATGCTCGCCCGGGTCCGCAACCGCCGCGGGATCGTCGCGTCCGTCAGTCCTTGCGACAATCCGCACGGCGGCGACGCCGGCCGCCTGCACCTGGTGCAGGTCGAGTACAAGGACCACGACGCGCCGCACAGCGAGCGCCTCCTGTGGGAACTCGAACCGGGCCGTGAACTCCTGGCGCCGAACCGGCTGCCACGGGTCCGCGAGAGCGCGCCGATGCCGGCCGAGGACTTCGACGCCCTGTTGCGCGCCGCGCGCTGGACCGCGCTCATGCCCTGCGTCGACCCGGACGGCGAAGGTCCGCTCGACCGCCAGCCGGTGTCGAGCCCCCTGCACAGCGGCGTCCGGGTCGAGGAGTACCAGCTCGAGCCGCTCCTGCGGGCGCTGCGGATGCCCCGGGTCAACCTGCTGATCGCCGACGACGTCGGCCTCGGCAAGACGGTCGAGGCGGGTCTCATCCTCAAGGAGCTCCTCCTGCGCCGGCGCATCCGCCGGGTGCTCGTCCTCGTCCCGGCGGCTCTGCGCCTGCAGTGGCGGGACGAACTCGACGACAAGTTCGCGTTGCCGTTCGAGATCGTCGACCGGGGACGGACCGAGAACCTGCGCCGGGAACTGGGCATCGACGCGAATCCCTGGCGCTCGTTCAGCCGCATCGTTGCCTCGTACCACTACCTGCGACAGCCCGACATCCAGGAGCAATTCCTGGCCGCCAGCCGCGCCGGCGAAGACTCGCCTCGCCTCCCCTGGGACCTGCTGATCGTCGACGAGTGCCACAACCTGATGCCGTCGCCGTTCGGCGCCGACAGCGAGCTGTGCCAGATGCTGCGCCGGATCGCCCCGTGCTTCGAGCACCGGCTCTTCCTCTCTGCGACGCCGCACAACGGGCACACTCGCTCCTTCACCGGCCTGCTGGAGATTCTCGACCCGGTGCGGTTCAGCCAGACGGACGAACTGACGGACGTGCAGAGGCGCCGCGCACGCCAACTGGTCATCCGCCGCCTCAAGCGCGAACTGAACCAGCAGAGCGCCTCGCCCCGCTTCTGTCGACGGAACCAACCGGCGCCGCTCCTGCTCTACCGCGACCCGCGCGAAGCCGCCCTCTCCACGGCCTTCGCCGCCTTCCGCACCGCCGTCCGTCGCGCCATCGCGGCCGGCCATGCCGGCGAGCGGGCGGGGACCTTCGCCATCGAGATCCTTGGCAAACGCCTGCTCTCCTGCCCGACCGCCTTCGCCGACTCCTGGCGCCGGACGCGCGACGGCTACGCGCGCGCCGAGCAGGCCGCCGACGCGGCGACCGACGCCGACGTCGCGGCGGCGAAGCGCTCCGTCGAGCGGGAAACGTCGGACGACCGGGAGACCGAGCAGCGGACTGGCACGGCAGCCGGCGTCGTCGGCGCCTGGCTGCGCAACGTCGCGGACTCCGTGGAGGCCGAGATGACCGCCATCGACGTCGCGTTGGACGACCTCGGCTTCGTTGCCGAGGGCCCGCCGGCCGTCGAACAGGACCCGAGCGCCGACGCCCGGCTCGACGCCCTGACCGAACTGATCGAACGACTCCTGCTTCTCCCGCGCGCACCCGGCGAAGCGCCGGCCTTCCGCGACGATGAACGGCTCGTTGTCTTCACCGAGTACAAGACGACCCTGGACTACCTCGAACGCCGGCTGCGCGAACTGTACGACGCGAACGGCGAGGCCGCCGCTCCCCAAGTGCTCACGCTCTTCGGCGCCGGCGGCCAGGACGGCATGAGCGACGCCGCCCGCGAACGGGTCCGCGAAGCCTTCAACGACCCCGACTCCGCCGTGCGCATCCTGGTGGCGACGGACGCCGCCTCGGAAGGGCTCAACCTGCATCGCAGCGCCCGCTGCCTCCTGCACTACGACTGCCCCTGGAACCCCTCGCGCCTGGAGCAGCGGAACGGCCGCCTCGACCGCTACGGCCAGGCCCGCGACGTGACCGTGCACCACTTCCTCAGCGACGACGACCCGGATCTGAAGTTCCTCGACCACGTCATCCGCAAGGCGGACGAGATCCGGGAAGATCTCGGATCGGTCAACGAGCTGTTCGACACCGCCGCCCACAAGCGGCTGGTCGAGGGCGAGGATCTGGCGAGAGTCCAGTTCGAGTTGGACCATGGACTGTCGACGGAACGGGAACGAGCACGCGACCAGGGAATCCCCGGCCTCTTCAGCCGCGCCGACCCCGGGCATGCCGGCGCCCCGTTCGCCCCCGGCCGCGTGGACACGCCCGCCGCATCCGGCAGCGCGCCCGACGCCCTCCTCCGCCAACTCGCCCGCGAAATCGACTTCCACCCGGCCGCGCTCAGGCAAACGCTGGAAACCGCAATGGCGATGACGAGCGGCCGCCCGCAACTCGACCGCGCTCCAACTCCCCACAACGACGACGGGAACGGCGCCGCCGACTTCTGGCGGCTCCTGCACCCCGACCTTCCCGGATGGCGCGACACGATCGACGAATCCCTGCGGACGGCCTCACGGGACGGCGTCGCCGGCCCCATCCGGCGCCTCGCCTTCGACGCGGACTCCCTGCTGCGCAAGATCGGCGGCCGCGACGTGTTCTCGCCCCGGCCCGAAGTCGCCCTGCTGCACCTGGCCCATCCCCTGATCGAGCGCGCTTTGCGGGCCCTGACCCTGCGGCGCCTGCCGGGCCCCGCCGAGGCGGCACGCTGGACCGTGCGGCGCGGCGGCGTGCCCCGCGGCATGGACGCCCTGATTCTCCTCAGCCTGGAAGAACTGGCGGTCAACGAGCTGCGCGAGACCTTCCACCACTGGGTGCGAACGATCGTCCTTCCCGTGCGAGGCGGCGCGCTCGAAAACCCCATGGCCCATGTGACGGCCCGGAACCTGGCCCGCAGCGAACACGGCGACCAAGGCGATCCGGAAGCCCGGCAGCCCGAGTCGCCGACGCCCGCCGAACTCGAACAGGCCCGGGGAATCTTCCACCAGGTCGAAGCCGACCTCGAAGCCGCGGTCACGCACCACGCCGAAGACCTGACCGGCTCGCTCCAGGCACAGTTGCAAGCCGATGGCGCGAATGCCCTGCGGGACGCCAACGAGCGCTACCGGAGCCGGCAGGGCGAAGTCTCCGAACTGATCGAACAGCAGAGCGTGAAGCGCCTCGAACGCGAGATCGCGACGCTCCGCCGCTCGCTCGCGCAAGGCCGGCTCTTCGACCAGCGCCGCGACCTCGAACGGATCGCCGACTCGATCCAGGACAGGAAGCGGGAGATCGACCGCCGACGCCGCCACTACGAGGACGCGCGCGAGCAGTTGGAGGGTGAGCGCCGACGCATCGTCGACCGTCTGCTGCCGAAGCGCCACGCCCTGGCGGGCGAAGCGCAGGCCTTCCCGGTGACCGTCGAGGTGCGCCTGCCTTGAGCACGCCGCAGCCCGGCAATCGACGAACCGGCAGCGCCGATCTTCCGGGCTGGAGCGACCTCCGCCACGGCGGCCTGCTGCTGGACGCGCAGCGCCTGAGCGAGGTCGCCGCCCTCCCCGCGCCCGCCGCCCCGAACACCTGGCTCCAGAGCGAACTCCGGCGGCGCCTTGAACTGCTGCGCGACGCCGACGCGAAGCGCCGAAGCGCCGAAGCGCCGAAGCGCCGAAGCGCCGAAGCGCCGAAGCGCCGAAGCGCCGAAGCGCCGAAGCGCCGAAGCGCCGAAGCGCCGGAGTTTGTCGCCTTCGTGCTGGAGCGCCTCTGCGGCTTCGGGGCGAGCGGCGGCGCCGGGGCCGGCGGTGGCTCCTGGCTGCGCGGCGCCCGCGTACCGGCCGAGTGGCGCCGCCGCGCCCTGACCGGCGAGAGCGTCCGGCCGCGCCAGCTCTGGCTCGGCCCGAACGGCGCCGTCCTGCCCGTCTTCGTCACCAACGACAAGCGCGTCGGCATCGGCCGCGGCCGGAGGGAGACGAGCCGCGTTCTCGGCTGGCTGCGCGCCGGCCCCGAGCGCCTCGCTCTGGTGACGAACGGCCGCCAGTGGCGGCTCCTGTTCGCCGGCCTCGACTTCGACGCCTGGTGCGAGTGGGACGCCGACCTCTGGTTCGCCGAGGGCAAGCCGTCGCCGGCCTTGAAGGCGCTGCTCACGCTGATCCGGCCGGCCTTGTGGACGCCCGACGAAGAAGGGGCCGACCCGCCGCTGCTGCGTGCCGTCCGCGACAGCCGCAAGGGCCAGTCCGAACTCTCCGAGGCGCTCGGCGAGCGGGTGCGCGAGGCCGTCGAACTGCTGATCCGGAGCCACGGCGAGGCGCTGAAGCGCGACTGCGCGAGCGTCGACCCGGCCGACATCTACCGCGCGGCCTGCCGCGTCGTCATGCGCCTGGTCGTCATCCTGTTCGCCGAAGCGCGCGGCCTGTTGCCGCGCGACGACGCCGCCTACCACGCGGCCTACGGGCTCGGCGGCCTCCACGAGGCGCTCGGGCGGCGCGCCGCCGCCGGCCGCTCCCAGGCCCACAGCTGCGGCGCCTGGCCGCGCCTCCTGGCGCTGTTCAACCTGGTGCGGGAAGGCTCGCACCACGAAGGCCTGCCCGTCACCGCCTACGGCGGCGACCTGTTCGCCCCCGGATCGCCCGACAGCGAGGACGGCCTCTCCCGCGCCCTGGCCACGTTCGAGACCGCCTGCCTGCGCGACGAAGTGCTCTCCGACGCCGGAGTCCACGACCTGCTGGAGCGCCTGACGCGGACCCGGGTCCGCATCCTCCAGGGCAAAGCCAGCCGGCTGGTGGCGGCGCCCGTCGACTTCTCCGATCTCTCGACCGAGTACATCGGCGTGCTCTACGAGGGCCTGCTCGACTACGAACTGAAGACCGCGCCGAGCGACGATCCGGTGATCTTCCTGGCCGTCGGCGAGCAGCCCGCGTTGCCGCTGTCGCGCCTGGAGGCAATGGACGACAAGGCCCTGAAGGGACTCTTCAAGGCGCTGGGGAAGACCGACGGCGGCGACGCCGGCGAGCCCGAGCCGGCGCCCGAAGAAGACCCCCGCCAGGCCACCCGAACCCGCGCCGAAAAGTGGGCGCGGCATGCCGCCCAGGCCGTCGGCCTCGTCAAGACGCACGCCAGCCGCCTCGTGAACCGCGTCATCCTGCCCGGCGAGTGGTACCTCATCCGCTGGGGCGGCACCCGCAAGGGCTCCGGCAGCTTCTACACCCGGCCCGGCCTCACCGTCCCCACCGTCCAGCGCACCCTGCGCCCGCTGGCCTACGACCCGCCGCAGACGGCCGCCGGCGAGCCGGACCGCGACGCGCCGCCGGCAGCCTGGATACCGAAGAAGCCCGAGGACATCCTCGGCATCAAGGTCTGCGACCCGGCGTGCGGCTCCGGCAGCTTCCCGCTCGCCGCGCTGCGTTTCCTGACCGACGCGCTCCATGCCTCGGTCCGGCATCATCAGCGGATCGAACACCGGGAGAGCCGCGCTCTGGTCCATCTGCTCGGCCTTGACGATGCGCCGACTGCCGCGGCGCCGGCCCTTCCGGCTGGCCGTAGCCGCGGCTCATCCAACCCGCGGGGCAACGCGTCACGAAACGACGAGCCCGACTCCCGGCCCACCGCCGCCGTCGAACACCCCGGCGACGAGCTGATCCCCTCACCCCCCGACGCCGACGACTTCGAGCCCCGGCTCAAGGCGGTGCTCCGCCGCTACGTCGTCGAACGCTGCATCTACGGCGTCGACCTCGACCCGCTCGCCGTCTCCCTCTGCCAGCTCTCCCTGTGGATAGAGACGATGGACCGCGACCTCCCCTTCTCCTTCCTCGACCACAAGATCCGCTGCGGCAATTCGCTCATCGGCGCCTGGTTCGACCAGTTCCAGCACTACCCCGCGATGGCCTGGAAGAACCGCGAGGGCGGTGACAAGAATCACTCGAACGGCGTCCACCACGAGAAGGGCGCCGGGACGAAGGCGATCAAGGCCTTCGTCAAGAACGAGCTGACCTCGGACCTCCGCCACGTCCTGGAAGGTCGAACCCTCTTCCACGAAGACCTGCTCGAGCAGGCGACGGCCGTTCACCGGCATGCGCTCGAATCCCTGGAGCGGATGCACCGCCTGCCGATCCAGGACGCAGCCGCCCGAGGCCGCGTCTACCGCGAAGAGCTGCTCGGCTCCAGGGAGTGGCGCTCACTCAAGCAGGCGATGGACCTGTGGTGCGCCTGCTGGTTCTGGCCCGCCGACGAACTGGACCGCGCACCGCTGCCCACGACCTTCTCCAGCCCGCCGCCCGAGACCCGCGCCACGGCCGCCCGGATTGCCGCGGAGATGCGCTTTTTCCACTGGGAACTCGAATTCCCGGACGTGTTCCGCGCCGCCGGCTCGGGCTTCGATGCGATGCTCGGCAACCCGCCGTGGGACATCGCCAAACCGAAGTCGCAGGAGTACTTCGCCAACATCGACCCGCTCTACCGCTCCTACGGCAAGCAGGAGGCCGTGCGCCGGCAGAAGGACTACTTCACCGAAGACGAAGCGAGCGAGCGGGACTGGCTCGACTACAACGCCCGCTTCCGCGCCCAGTCCAACTTCGTGACCTGCGCCGCCTCGCCCTTCGGCCACCCGGAGGAGAACGACAAGAGCCAGCGCCGCTTCCTCGTCGTCCGCGGCAAGGCGAACCTCGCGCTGCACGACCGCTGGCGCGAAGCGCGTCGCCGTTCTCGCGGCTACGCGGACGCCGAGCACTCCTTCAGGCACCAGGGCTCCGCCGACCTCAACCTCTACAAGCTCTTTCTGGAGCAGGTCCACACCCTGCTCCGGGCCGGCGGCAGGCTCGGCTTCGTCGTGCCCTCCGGCCTGTACTCCGACAAGGGCACCGGCGCCCTGCGCGACCTGTTCCTGGAACGCTGCTCATGGGAGTGGCTGTTCGGCTTCGAGAACCGAGCAAAGCTGTTTCCGATCGATAGCCGCTTCAAGTTCAACCCCGTGATCGCCCAGAAAGCCGGCACGACTGCCGCCATCCGCACCGTCTTCATGCGCCGCGACCTGACCGACTGGGAACAGGCCGAGGCCATCGCCGTCCCCTACAGCCGCGAGCAGGTTCTCCGCTTCAGCCCGAACAGCCGCGCGATCCTGGAGATCGAGTCGCAGCGCGACCTGGAGATCCTGGAGAAGATCTACAGCAACTCCGTCCTCCTGGGCGACCAGGGCCCCGACGGCTGGGGCATCCGCTACGCGACCGAGTTCCACATGACCGGCGACTCGAAGCTCTTCCCTCCCCGCCCCCAGTGGGAAGCGAAGGGCTACCGCCCCGACGAGTACAGCCGCTGGCTGCTCGGCAACTGGCGGCCGATCGCGGAGCTGTGGGCAAAACTCGGCATCGACGCCACCCGCCCCGAACCCGCCGCCATCCAACTCGAAGACTGGCTCTTCGATTCCGACGCCAGCCCCGCGCGCCGCATCGCCGAACGCCGCTTCATCCACGGCCACCTCCTCGCCCCCGGCGACGTCGATGCCACCGGCTGGCACGAGAGGTGCGCCCAGCCCCCCTACGACCGCCTGCCCGTACCCCGCGTAGCCATCCCCGAAGGCATCATCCTCTCCCGAGAGGCCGACACCTGGATCCAGGAAACCGACATTAAGGACGTCGCCCTGCCCCTCTACGAAGGCCGGATGATCGGTCAGTTCGACTTCAGCCAGAAAGGCTGGGTCAGCGGCAAGGGCCGAAGCGCCGTCTGGCGTGACATCCCCTGGGACCGAAAGCAGATCGAACCGCAGTACCTGATGGCCGAGACGGACTATCGGCGAGAAGTTCCGGAGCCGGATGCTCCGAAGCTGGCGCACATGAACATCGGCTCCGCTACCAACGAGAGAACGGCTATCGGCGCCTACGTCCACGGAATGCCTGTAGGCCACTCGGCCGGCGTCTTCTTCAGCCGCACACCGGCGGACGTCCGCGCGCTGACCGCCTTGCTGAACTCGATCAGTTTCGACTTCGTGACGCGCCTGAGGGTGGTCGGACTTCACTTGGACTACCACGTCCTGGAGCAGAACCCGCTTCCCTCGCACTCACCTCAGTTCGAGGCCCTGATCCCCGTCGGAACCAGCCTGACTCTGACGTCACTGAGAGATTCGCCACGCCTTCTACTCCTCGCGGCTACTCCCTCGCCGCAAGAAACCTCGCCAGCCCTCGCGAACTGGGGACTCACCAAACCCGGCAGCCGCCAGACCGTGACCTCCGCCCTGAGCCCAAGCGAACGCGTCCGCGGACGAGCCATGGCGGATGCGCTCGTCGCCTCCCTCTACGGCCTCGACGAGCCGCACTTCCGAAGCCTCCTGGCCGACTGCGATCACCCCCTCTCCACCGTCACCAGCAGAAAGAGCTCCGAACTGAGAGGCAAGGGCTTCTGGCGAGTCGACAAGAACAAGCCACCCGAACTCCGCCACACCGTCCTGGCCCAGATCGCCTTCGCCGACCTCCAACGCCACATCGACTCCGCCGCCGGCGACCCCGAAGCCGGCATCCAGTCCTTCATGACCCAGAATCACGGCGAAGGCTGGCGCCTACCCGAAACCCTCCGCCTCGCCGACTTCAACCTCGGCCACGACGACCGCGCCAAGGAACACCAGCCCGTAGCCACCGAACTCGGCCCCCGCTTCTACGACTGGCAACTCGCCCAACCCCCGGAGGAAGCCTGGGCCGAAACCCACCTCCACGCCCGCAACCTCCTCGGCGAACACGCCTACCGGAGGCTCAACGCGAACCTTGAAGAGCCCGGCCCCGATCAGCCGCCCGGAGCCCTCGTTGCTCCCGCCTCCCAGGTCGCCGAAGAACGCCACCGCCGGGACGACTGGCTCAGCCGGTCCGGCGGCGACGCCGAACCCGAACCATCCGGCAACACCGGCAAGCAGCCGGACCTCTTCGACTGACAGCCACCCAGCCTTGCTGCCGGTCTTGAGCCGCTTCCCACAGACAAGCACCTCGCGCCACGACCGCCAGCCTGCTATCACCAAGCTCCAAACGCCACACGATTCCCGCTGAAATGGCTCGGCTGCGCCGCATCGTCAAAGACCACCTGCAACAAGCCAAGGACGCCTGCCTGAACGCCGTCGAGAACTACAACCGGCCCCGCGCCGCCTTTCGGACACGGACGTTTTCCGTTCTCATGACAATCGCGTGGAAGTCGCTGTTTCATGCAATCTTCTACCACTCAGGCCGCAAGCCCTGGTACGTCCGAAACGGGTCTGGGCGGGGCACCGGATACGTGAAGGTTGACCGCCTGAGCTTGCCCCGGTTTCCTCGACATCCTCTGCGTTCCTTCCCGAAAGGCTCTTCAGGGTTTCGTGTGGAACGTGAGTGAATCGGGGTAGAGGTCGAGTCCTCCGAGATGGAAGTAGATGGCGGTGCGGAAGCGGTCTCGGTTCCGGTAGCCGCGGGCGGACTTCTTGAGCCACTGAATGACGGAGTTGATGCCCTCGAGGCGAGCGTTCGTGACGCCACGCTCGATGGCGTTCAGCACGCCGTCGAGATGGGCCTTGATCATTCGCGCGACCTGCTTCATCGGTTCCAGCCGGCTGCGGATTGCCCACGAGTACCAGCCCTGGAACACAGCCAGCGCCTCGGCGCGGTCCCGGGTCTCCCACATCATCATCGCCACCTCCTTCAAGTGCCAGCAGCGGGCTGTCTTCGTCGTGCCGTCGATCAACTCCTTGAAGCGAGGCCATCGGTGCGCCGGCACCCGATCCGGGTGGTACAGCCACAGGTAGCGCGTGTCGGTCAGGCCGTCGTCGCCCAAGCGAAGCAACTGCCGGTGCTCCTCACTGCGCACCGCGTTCACGGCGTCGCCGAGATGAGCCGCGACGTGGAACTTGTCGTACGCGATCTTGGCCCCGCCGTCCGGCAGACACGACACCGTCGCCGAGATGTACGCCGGCCACATGTCCATCGCCACCGTCTCGATCCTGGAACGCTCGGCATCCGACAACGACTCGTAGTACGAAGACAGAGCGTCCTTGCCGCGGCCGTCCGCCACGTGATGCACCCGCGGCTCGCCCTCGAGGTCGGCCACCACCGTCACGTACTCGTGGCGCTTCTGAAACGACGTCTCGTCCACGCCCAGGACTCTCGATGCCGGCGCCGAGCCACGCCGCTTCAAGCCGCGCTTCACCGCACGCTCCTGTACCCCGGACACCTGGTCCCAGCTCAGCTCCAGAAGCCGGGCCACCGCCGAAACGCTCGCCTCGCCCAGCCAGTCGATGACCAAGGCCTCGAACAACGCCGTCAAACGCGAGCCCGCGTCCGACCAAGGCACGCCAATCGTCCGCACACCGTGCTCCGAGCACCGCACCCGAGGCACGTCGGCGGTCAGGATCGTACGGTACTGGCAGGTCGGCAGATGCCGCCAGCGCCGACGACGCGAGTCGTGGCGGCTCGCCGCCGAGCCGCACTCGGGACAACGGTACGACTCGCCACCGCCCCGAGCCACGAACACCTCCACCTCACCGGCCTCAAGCCGAAGCTCAACGCCCGTCACCTCCCACGGACTCTCGATGCCCAGAATCCGACCGTACAAGTCTGTGTCACGCATCGCGCCAGACTACGGCATCTCCACCATCAACCCTGAAGAGCCTCCCGAAAAAACAAGGTAGGATCGCTTGGATGGACTGCAAGTCGGTGATACCGTGCCGCGTGTTTCTCAGATACGAGCTCTCACGGGCGAAGACGTCCGAACGCCACTTCTCCTTCCCCTGATGCCAACACAAGAGTCAGTTTCCGCTTGCAGAGCAGCGATGGCCGGTTTACTGGCCCATGCCGTCTCAACGACTCTTACGCTGGAACAGCGGCTCGGCACCCACCTAGCCGAAGACACTTCGCAGACTGACCTCGAAACGGACCCGTTCACCCCATCTCGGAGCCAAGTAGCGGTCCTGTTACGCAAGGCGCGGATTCACATAGCTGCCGTTCTTCGAGCCAACGCAGCGAACAACATCCATTCTCTCGGGGTTCAGGCTCGGCCCGCGCTAGAGTCCGCGGGACAGATCGTCTTCCTCTCGCGAACCTTGTTGACTGAACCTGGCTTCGGAATGGAGGCGAAACGTGCCAGACAGTTGGTCGTCGACTACGTAAACGCCGACTACTACGGCACAATGATCCGTGCGACCAAGGGTGAACTAGGCCACGACGAACTAGTGGCGACGGCTCGGGACGCGGAGGAGTCAGCGGCAGTCAGGTTCGGTTTCCCCAAACCTCGTCAACGGCCGGGTAGGTCGCTCAAACAGCACGACAAGGTGTCGAGCTTGAAGGGAGGAAAGAACTGGTACGACTTCTTAAGCGAGTACTTCTGTCACGGAAGGTCTGACTGGAGAGGCCCTTTGTGGCACGGCGGCGTGACCCCGACAAATACAATCCAAGGGGAATTCGCGTTTTTCGGAATGCTGAGCTACCTTGTAGAACAAGTGGCCGTGATGAATAGCAGCGCAGTGTTGTGGCCTCTTCCAGGAGAGAACAGAAAGACGCGGTGCGATCAGTGGGTGAAACCGACGCTGGAGCAGCTGCGCCGGGTCCGAGAATCCTCGCAGTCGATAGTCAAGGCAGCCTTGCAAAACCCGGAAAGAGGCGCTGATGGGAACGCCGGAGCTGGCTGAGATTTTGTGCAAGACGCAGCTTGAGTGTCTCGGTGGACTTGCTCGCGTTCACGTGGAGGTTGACACCCCGACACGTGAAGTCGTTGCAGATGAACCTGACTGGATTCTTCGTCTACGCAAACTATGTCTTCACGCGATAGCGATTACCACATGCGGCGTGGACGCGGATGGGCTGCACGCGCTGGCAACGGAGCTTCGCGCGGCCTTCGTACAGATGGGCGCGATATCGAAGTGCCTTCCCGAGGAAGTTCTGTTTGACGGCATAGAGCCTAGTTGGTGGGACATTGAGGCCAGGACGGGATTGCTTGCCACATTTGATCATCCGACACCGATGCAGCTTTTGTCGCCAGTGGCGATGGGCGGATTCCTGAAGGCAGAGGATTCGGGCGTTTACGCCGAGTTTTTCTTGCTCCTTGGCAGATTCTGCATCGCATATGGCTTCATGCTTCACCGTCTTGCTCAGGTGCTTGCCGCAGAAGAAGACGTTTGGTCACGTGTAGAGGCTGAGGTAGAGCGACTGCTTAGCGTCGCTACGATGATGCCGGACTGTCACGGGCTTTGAAGCGGAGAGTCGTGGTTACTCAGGTATGTAATCTTGCCTCCAGAATCGGACGCCAGTTTCCGGTTAACTTCGAAGAGGGGTACCAAGAAGCCGCCTGAATCCCCGAACACTAACCGTCCACGAAACCGGGGCAACTCCAACCGCCCGCTCCTCGCCGGCCTTGAACGGCACCGGCATAGCGGACCCGCCCACGCCGACCGCCAGCCTCTCTCCGAAGCTGCCGAACAACGCCACCACTGGGAAGATTGGCTCGCCGACACCGACGAGAACTTCAGTTCAGGCCCCCCGCGCCCCACGAACCAGACCGACCTCTTCAAGTAGCAGCTCCAGCTGAAGGCCGCCATTCCTTCGTCGTGAGGCGTACCTACCGGCCCTCTGTCTCGAGCGCCGGAACCGTCGCTTACTCGGTGACGACCGCTTTGATGTAGGCAAGCACCAGATCGATCGTGACCGCCTGGCCGATTGCCTTGGCCCAGCGAGCCACCCTGCTGCGCCTCTCCGGCGTCCGCATCGTCTCGAGAAAATCATGGCCTCCGTTCGTCAACCTCGGATGCACCAGCGAACGGCGGCCACTGACAGCTTGGCGGAGTTCAAAGTCCACCAAGCCAGCCTCCTGCATAAGTACCAAATGCTCCTCCACGACGGCACCGGAAATGCCATCGACCCGCGGATGCCATTGATTTAATCCCGCTTCCTCGGCCTCAAGCCGCAACAGCAACTCGACGATGACGTTCATATCCCGCTTCATCGCCCACCTCCCTGTGCCGGCTGGAGTGCTCCTCCGCCCCCGCCCGGCGATCCCAAGCCCCCACTGTGTTCGACCCGCCTCTTGGCCGGCGCGGGCAAGCCAAAAGGCGGTTCCTCATCATCTCTGCCGGCTCTGCAGGCCGCGATGCTACAGCTTCCCAAGACTAGCCCCTACGAGCGTCCTGTAGTCCACCTCCGCATGGCGCGGGTCGATCTGCCGCCTGAGGTCGGCCAAGAGGTCACGATGGCAGTGACGGAGTCTCTTGCCGCTCCCGCATGTGGGCGGTCAGCGATTCTGCTTTGGGGGGCTGAGGCGCTGTCCGGGGTTCCGCGGTGTTGGTGAGCTTGACCCGGTTCCGTGGACACCTCATTCTTGGAGGAGGAGGAGTTCACGATGTCACGATCAAGAGCCCGGTACGCCCCGGAGTACCGGCAGCAGCTGGTAGATCTGGTCCGGTCCGGGCGTAGCCCGGACCAACTGGCTCGCGAGTTCGAGCCGTCAGCGCAGTCGATCCGCAACTGGGTGGCCCAGGCGGACCGGGACGAGGGCCGCCGGAGCGACGGCAGCACGACGGCGGAGCGCGAGGAGTTGCGGCGGCTGCGCCGGGAGAACCGCCGGTTGCGGGAAGAGCGGGCAATCCTGGCAAAAGCAACGGCCTGGTTCGCTCGGGAGACGGGACCGAAGGGGTCTTCCGGTTCATGAGAGCGCACCAGGCCGAGTTCCACGTCACGACGATGGCCCGCCTGCTCGGCGTCTCCACGAGCGGGTACTACGCCTGGCTTGGGCGGCCACGCTCGGCCAGGGAAAAGTCGAACCGTCTTCTCGTCGCGCGTGTGCGGGCGATCCACGAGCAAAGCCGCGGGAGCTGTGGCGCGCCGCGGATTCAGGCCGAGCTGGCCGACGAGGGAGTTTCTGTGAGCCGCAAACGGATCGCAAGGCTGATGCAAGAGTCCGGCTTGGCCGGCGTAAGCCGGCGCAAGAAGCCGGGGACGACCCGCCGCGATCGGAAGGCTCGACCGGCGCCGGACCTCGTGGACCGGGAGTTCACGGCCGAGGCTCCTGACCGCCTGTGGGGTCGCGGACATCACTTATGTGCCAACGCTGGCCGGGTTCCTGTATCTGGCCGTCGTGCTGGACGTCTTCAGCCGCCGGATCGTCGGCTGGGCGATGGCCTCCAGCCTTCAGACGGACCTCGTGATCGATGCTCTGAACATGGCCGTCGCACAGCGCCGACCCGGTGAGGGGGTGATTCATCACTCGGATCAAGGCAGCCAGTACACTTCGCTGAAGTTCGGGAAACGTTGCCGCGAAGCCGGCATCGTGCTCTCGATGGGCTCCGTGGGAGACTGCTTCGACAACGCCATGGCCGAGAGCTTCTTCGCCAGCCTCGAATGCGAACTGCTTGACCGCACCGCCTTCAGCAACCACGCGGAAGCCAGAGGCGAGCTCTTCCGCTACATCGAGGGCTGGTACAACATGCGCCGGAGACACTCGTCTATCGGACACCAGTCCCCCGTCAACTTCGAAAGGGCGTACCAGAAAGCCGCCTGAATCCCCAAACACTAACCGTCCACGAAACCGGGGCAACTCCAAAGAAGTCCCTGCACGAGATCTGGATGGCCGAGACCCGCAACGACGCCGAGACGGCCTTCGACTGGTTCCTCAAGACCTACGATGCCAAGTATCCGAAGGCGACCCACTGCCTGCTCAAGGACCGGGAAGAGCTCCTCGCCTTCTACGACTTCCCAGCCGAGCACTGGGTGCATCTGCGCACCACCAATCCCATCGAGTCGACCTTCGCCACGATCCGCCACCGCACAGCCTGCACCAAGGGCTGCGTCAGCCGCAACACCATGCTGGCGATGATCTTCAAGCTCGGAACCTGCGCCCAGCGACGCTGGCGACGCCTGCGAGGCTTCCGCCACATCGCCAAAGTGATCCGCGATGTCCGCTTCGTTAACGGCATCGAACAAACCGAAAACGCCGACCACACCGGGAACGCCGCCTGATAATCAACCGCCCGTAAACAAAATTTAACCATAGCTCCGTCTCCATTCATGCCTGCGGCTTCAATCTCGGTCTCCTGATGCGTCAGCTCGTGAGGATCGGAACGCCACGGGCCCTCCAAGGCCGCTCCGCGGCGGTCCGGCGCGCCCTCGCTGGCCCATGTACGCCGCTCTGGCAGCCCCTTGCAGCGTCAATTCGGCGAATCTTCGCCCGTTGGCTGGGAAACCGCTTCGAGGTGAGACCCGGAATCAACTTCGTCTCTTTCGGTACCGAGCAACCGCGACTCTGAACCAACCGCCCGGCTCCGGCCGCACGACGACTTCTGCCACGGGCTGTTAGGGGCATTGGACTCTGGCACGGTCAGACCTCAATAGGGGTTTTGCCAATACCCGGCTTGAGCGTCCCCTACTTTCTCCTGTGCGATTCCGGCGACATGCTCAAATCCTCAGGGCCATGTATCACACCACCAAACGGTGCATCTAGAACACCAACGTGCTCTAGGGGCGGATCGTTCGAACACTCCTCTCGCAACACGACATCACCAGATGAGATTGTAACAGGCAGTCGCTCACCCTTGCGGTTCTCTGCCGCGAGATTCGTTGACAGTAGTCTGAACTGGTGTCTCGTTCCTGACGGCGTAAACGACAGCAGATTGTGAGACAGCTTTACGAACAAGCCGCGTGGCCGGTACTTCTCGGGTAGCTCCAATAAGCCGCTTGGACCGAATGGACTAGAGACAGGGTTATCCACTAGGATTGCGCGATACCAGCGATCCTTCTTGACGCGAAACTGCACGACCTCTTCGTCGGAGGGCAGCACGAACTCTCGCTCACTCATGCATCTTACTCCCTACTACTCGCCCGTCTCCGACGACGGCTCAGCTTTCGCACCGCGTTGCATGGGTAGTGTAATAGACGCTGACCCCATCTGGTGGTCTATGCTCCAGGGCTCGCCTCGAAGCGCCTTATTCATCGCGACGATGTTCGGATCGCTAGCGTCGATCTTCCTGAGGTCGGCAGCAGGCAGAATGTTGCTGTCGAACAAAACTACGCGACCTTCCACTCCGGTTTGTCGATCCATTTGAAGCCTCCTCGTTTCGTGATCACGGCGATCCATAACGGGCCGCCGCAAGACGGCGTACCTGGTAGGAATCTGGATGCACCGATTGTCGTTTGTAGAATGAATGCGGTGAGATCAATCGCATCTTGTACAGGCATGCCCGCGAAAATGTACTGGCCGCGGGCAAGCTTGACTGCACGGCTCCACTCCTCCTTGGATTCCTGATCGACAAGGGCGATGCTAATCTGGTGGAGAACAGGGTCAATACCGTTGACTAGTCTAGCGAAAATCTCAGGCACTCCGTGCCAGTGGACGCTGAAATCGGATGGGCTGACGATCCTCTTAGGCGCGTCGGTTTCGGGAACACTGATTTCCCAAGTCTCCGCGAACTCAGAACCGTCTGAGTATCCGCCGACGATTGCTCCGAGTTGCGCTTGTGGCAGCCCCCGTTCGTGGAAGTTCGCTGCCAATCTGTTGAGATGAGCTGATAGCGTTTCTGCGGTCTGCTGGACGGATGTCGATTCGTGTTCCTCGGCAAACTCGCTGAGTACGCTTCCAACTGATCTGGGGCCGATATTGCCACTGCCCCAAGCACCCACGGCCAGTCTCCCAATCTGGTGGATCTTCTGTGCATGCTGATAACTCTGCATGACGACTGGCTGCTTGTCAGCAGAAGAGGCCGTTATGGTCGTCTGGCTGTCGGCTCCGATGACGAGGGCGTCGTGAACAGTGACGGAAGCGATGATCGACATGGGCGTGATGGTCCTCTACATCTTGTGTTCAAGTTCGGATCCTGGCCAAGAGAGCCGCGGACCCTATACCCGGCACTTAGGAGAGTCAACAGCTCATGCCACTCGCGCCCCCGAAGGCAGCCCGTTCGGCTCGATCAAGTCCCGGTACTTGAGCCGCTTGCCCACGATCCACGCCGCCACGATCCTCATCTGGTCCAGCGTATCAAGCTCGCGGATGTTCTGCCGACCCCCGAACTCGTCCACGTACCGCTGCAGGTGCTTCGGGCTGAGCTTGTGGTAGACGCCCTGGTGCGCCCGCTTGAGCATGGACCAGAGCGACTCGATGCCGTTCGTGTGGATGTGCCCGTTCACGTACTCGCCTACGGAGTGCCGGATTGTATCATGCTCGTACTCCGTGAGCCCCTCGTAGGCCCGTGCGTCGTCCGTGAAGACCTCCGCACCTGGCTCGACGTGCTCCCGGACGAACTCCTGGAGCGTCTCGCCGTCAGTGCTTGAGACGACCCGCACAGCGACCTTTTTCATGTCGCGGTCCTTGACGCCGACCACGGCGGTCTTGGTCAGCATCTTGCGCTTGTACTTTATGTGAGGTGGTCCCGGAGAACTGGACAGGTGGCTAAGGTGTACTCCTCGACCGAGAGGAGGAGCAAGGATGAAGAGGAAGCGTCGGAAGTTCACGGCGGCTTTCAAGTCGAAGGTGGCGCTTGAGGCGCTGCGCGAGGACAAGCCGATTTCGTCGATCGCATCGCGGCAAGGCGTTCACCCGGATCAGGTCAGCAGTTGGAAGCGGAAGGCGGTCGAGGGGATGCAGGAGACCTTCTCGGCGGGGCCGGAGCGTCGCCGTGACCACGAGGAGGAGATCAGGGACCTACACGCGAAGATCGGGGAGTTGACGGTCGAGCGGGATTTCTTGTCGAGAGGGCTCGGGCACTGAGCCGGCATCTCGCTCGGCAAGTTCTACAACCTGCGCAAGTCCACGACGTACCAGTGCCGCCGCACCACGCTCATTTCTCTGTTGGAAGACACTTGTCGGCGCGCAAGCGCCGGCACAAGGATGTGGATGCCCGCTGGACGAAGAAGCACGGGGTGTCCGAGTACGGCTACAAGAACCACATCAGGGTGGACCGCGCCCACGGTGCGTTGCTACGAGGTGACGGATGCCGCCTGCCACGACGGTCAGGTCTTCGAGCAGGTACTCGACGAGCGGAACACGAGCGGCGATGTTTGAGCCGGGGCGGTCCAGGGAAGCTAATCGGAAGAAGTCGAGGGTCCGAGCTCGGCTGGAACATGTCTTCGGCCACCAGGAGGCCATGGGCGGCAAGCTGGTCAGGACGGTGGGGCTGGGCAGGGCGGAAATGGTGGCCCGGGCACCCCACGCTTGAATATTCGGCGGTAGACACCGAGATTTCAAGTATCATCCGTCCGTGATCCGGCGCAAGAGGCACGTGGACCGACTGATGGACCTTCTCGACCGGTATCCGGTCGTGGGGATCCTGGGCGCGCGGCAGATCGGCAAGACGACGCTCGCGAAGGAGGTCCTGGCTCAAAGAGACGAGGAGTCCCACTTCTTCGACCTGGAGAGTCCTCGCGATCTCGGGCGGTTGCGGGAACCCGAACTGGCGCTGGAGCGGCTCGAAGGACTCGTCGTCCTCGATGAAGTCCAGCGGATGCCGGAACTCTTCCCCGTACTCAGGGTTCTGGCCGACCGCCCCGCACGGCGAGCGCGCTTCCTGATCCTGGGAAGCGCCTCGCCGGACCTCGTTCGTCAGTCGTCGGAATCACTTGCCGGCAGGATCATCTACCACGACCTGACGCCGCTGGATCTGGAAGAGGTGGGAATGCACGATTTCGACCGACTCTGGATCCGCGGCGGGTTCCCGCTCTCCTTCCTGGCCGAGTCGGACGCAAGGAGTGCCGAATGGCGTCGGGCCTTCATTCAGGCGTTCCTCGAGCGGGACCTGCCGCAACTCGGAATCCGGATAGGTGCGGTCACGCTCAGGCGCTTCTGGACGATGCTGGCGCACTGCCACGGCCAGGCCTGGAACAGCTCCCGGTTCGCCTCCTCGTTCGGCGTCGCGGACACGACGGTGCGCCGCTATCTCGACCTGCTGACATCGACTCTGGTCGTCAGGCAGTGCGGCCCATGGCTGGAGAACGTCGGCAAGCGGCAGGTGAAATCTCCCAAGGTGTACCTGTCCGATACGGGTCTCCTGCACACTCTCCTCGGTCTCGAAACGAAGGAGGAGGTCGAGTGTCATCCGCAGCTGGGTGCTTCCTGGGAGGGCTTCCTCATCCAGCAGATCACGGCAAGGCTGGGGGCGCGCAGCGATCAGTGCTACTTCTGGGCCACCCACGCCGGCGCCGAACTCGACCTCCTTGTGATCGCGGGCAACCGGCGTCTGGGCTTCGAGATCAAGCGTACGGTGAGCCCACGAATCAGCCGGTCGCTACGTTCGGCCATCGGCACCCTCGGCCTTGAACGGGCATTTGTCGTCCACGGCGGCAGCGAGACGTTTCCGCTGGCGCACAACGTCGAGGCGGTTGCGGCGTCGCGGCTTCTCCTGGACCTGGCGCCGCTGAGCTGAGCCTCGGACCGTCCGGAGCCACGGTCAGATTGGTCACAAGCAAGTACCCCTTTCGGCACGGCGTCGTGTCCGAGGAGACGTGCGGCGCGCCCTCGCTTCGCGGTGAGCGCTGCAGGCAGACGTGAACGTTTCGTATTGCCGAACCGGGGCTTCAGCGCTTCTTCGGTCTCGTGGCCGGGTCGTCTTCGTAGAGCGCCGGATCCGGCGCGACTTCCACCATCTTGCCGTTCTCCACCACGAGAACGCCGGTACCGTGCCGATGTGCATCCCTGTGCGCTCGTCGCACGGCCCGCTCCATTGCCGCGGGCGCCGCCCGCATGTCGGGATCCTTGAGCTTCGAGACGGGCAGCTCTTGCTTCACCGCTCTCATAGGTACTCTCCCTCCTCCACCAGAACCAGAGCACGTCCCCGTCTGTCGAGAACCTGCCAGGAGTCTACGAGTTCCCGGTACACGTGCCGGAAGTTCGCCACACTTCTGGCGAAGCGCCGTCTGACCACTTCTTCAGGAACGCCGTGACCGCCCTGCTTCACCCGCTGCTCCACACGCCTGACCGCTTCCTCCGGCGTGGCCAGAGGCAGGTAGATCAACTTGACCATGTACCCCCTTATCTGCCAGTAGAGAATCCTGCGCGCAAGGCCTTGGGCCTGAGGCGGTAGCCTTGCCGGTTTCATGGCACTGAACCCCGTCGTCTTCACGGAGAAGGTCGTCCAGAACTTCCTCCGCTACCAGTTGCGGGCCTACCCGTTCGCGGACCCGCGGCTGCATCGGCAGATGCGGGATCTGCTGTCCCTTGACCGGGCGCGGCAATCGCCCCTGCTGCAAGGGCCGTTCATCAGCCTCTCACGCCCGTTCCGGGGCGGGGCGACGCCGGCAGAGCTGGTGGCCGAAGGGTTGTTGCATCCGCACCTGGAGCAGCGCATCCCGGCTGAAATCGAGGAGCTCCACGGCCATCAGGAAGAAGCGATCCGGGCGATCGCAGGTGGACGTCCCACCCTCATCTCCACGGGTACCGGCTCCGGCAAGACGGAGTGCTTCCTCTACCCGATCGCGAGCCATTGCCTGAATCTGCGTGACCAGGGGGCTCCGGCTGGCATCAGCGCCGTGATCGTCTACCCGATGAACGCCTTGGCCGAGGATCAGTTGATGCGGCTGCGCTCGTTGCTGGCGGGCACGGGAGTGTCGTTCGGCATGTACGTCGGCAAGACGCCGGAACACGAGAGCCACGTAGCGGGCATACGCCTGCCGGCAAACGCCTCGCAGGCCGACTATCAGGCGAAGCTGAAGGAGGTACGGGACAACAAAGGCGGCGAGTCGGTGTTTCCGGCCGAGGAGGTCTGCTCCAGGGACGCGATGCGCTCCGGGGGCGGGCAACCGCGCATCCTGCTCACGAACGTGAAGCAGCTGGAGCTGTTGCTCACCCGCCAACGCGATGCCGAGTTGTTCCAGGGGGCCCGGCTCGACCACCTGGTGTTTGACGAGGCACACACATTCACCGGAGCGATGGGGGCCGAGACCGCCTGTCTGATCCGCCGGCTCCGTGCCTTCTGCGGTCGGCAGGCCACGGACACGGTGTGTGTCGCCACCTCGGCGACGATCGCGGATCGGGAGGATCCGGGGGCGGCACGCTCGTTCGCCTCGCGGTTCTTCGGCGTATCGGAGCAGTCCGTCGCCACGGTCGGCGAGGACTACGAGCAGGAGACGTGGAACGACGACCGGCGGCTGCCTCCGCCGCTTGCCGCCAACGACTGCACCGACTCCGAACCACCGACCGACGGCCCTCCCGGTGGAACCTCCGAGCCTGACCCAAGGGGAGCAGCGGACCTGCTTGCCGAGTGCGTCGAGGCGGTCGAGGAGGCTTCCGCTGGGCCTGGAACGGCAGTCCGCCGCGTGTTCCGGGCACTCGCTGCCCGCGAGCCCGGTCCGGGGCCGTGGCCCGAAACTCTTTACGACGAGTTGGCCCGCAACGAGATCGTCTACCAGGTCAGCCGGGCGCTTCCGCGGCCTCGGCCCTTGAGTGAACTGCCGCCTGTTCTTCGCGAGGCGACTGGCCGCGAAACAACGGAGGCCGAGATCCTCGCCTGGCTGACCCTGGCGGCCGCCGCACGCAAGGGTGGCAAGCCGCTGCTTCGGCCGGTGCTTCACGCTTTCGTCCGCGGCATTCCGGGCGCCGTCGTGTCCTTCCCCGGCGAGAGCCGGGAGGCCCGGCTGTGGCTCGCCGCCGAAGACGAGATCGAACAACAGAGCGCATCCCGGCGCGGGCAACCCGACGAGCCGGAGACACGGTCGGCGCGGTTGCCGCTCCTCACCTGCACCACCTGTGGGCAGCACTACTACACGGCTCACTTGCAGGATTTCTCCTTCGCAGGCAGCCGCCCGGGAGGAGGCGAGCCGAGCGACCGGGGCGCCTTCTGGCCGCCGCTGGACGAAGCTCTCGGCGGCCGGAGGGTCATCCTCGTCGACCGGCTGATCGGCGGGGACGACGATGACACGGAGGATGCCGGCGGGGCCAGAAAGGCCATCGACGTTCTCGAACGCCGCACCGCGCCCCTCTACCTGTGCCGCCGCTGCGGTACGGGCCATGCCGAGTCCGGAGCGGGCTGCCTGGGTTGCGGCGCTCCGGGTTCACGGGTGGCCCTTCGCGCCGTGCGCCAGAAACAGGAGCGACCGGGAGTTTTGACCAGTTGCCTGTCATGCAACGCCCTCGCCGGGGGCCGCGGACGCTACCGCGAGCCCGCCCGCCCGGTGCGGGCCAGCAACGCCGCCGACGTGCACGTCCTGGCCCAGGACATGGTCCATCACTCAGAGCGGCCGCGCTTGCTCGTGTTCTGCGACAACCGCCAGGACGCCGCCTTCCAGGCCGGCTGGATGAAGGACCACGCACGCCGGTTCCGGCTGCGGTCGTTGATGGCGGACGGTCTCAAGGATGGGCACGGGTCGGTAGGCGATCTGACCTGGTTCCTCGACGACACCCTGGAGAAGAGCGAGGCACTCTCGCGCGCCCTGATCCCGGAGGTCTGGGTAGTGGCCCGACGGGAGACCGCCGGCCAACGCCACCGCAACGAGCGGCGAAAGTTCCTGCGCATGCAGGTGCTGCGCGAGATCACGGAGTCCGCCCGGCAACCCCTGGGGCTGGAACCCTGGGGACGGATGAAAGTCGACTACGCCGACCTGGACGCTTCACTGCCGTGGATGAAGGACCACGCAAACCGGCTCGGGCTGCCGCCGGAATCCATGCGCGAGGGGGTCGCCGCCGCACTCGACCACGTTCGACGGCAGAAGGTCCTCTACGACGCGGAGTATCTGACCTTCACCCGGAACCGCCTCGCTGGCGACCTGGAGATCCAGCAGGGCTATCTCCGGCGGACCGGCGGACCGAAGGGGGTCAAGTTGAAACGCGGCCCCGGAGACGATCGCAGCCGCGTCCTGCAGTGGCTGAGCGAGGGCGGCCAGACCACGATGAGGCAGATGGCCGCGAAGTGGGGCGCCGAGCCGGAGCAGGCCGAGGAGCTGCTGCGGAGCTTGTTCGAGATGCTGGCCGAGCGCGGCCTGCTGAAGCAGGTGCAGCTTCTGGGGGCCCGCGGTCGCCCGATGCCAAACGCCAGCGGCGTCTACCAGGTCGACGCCGACCTGATCGAACTGTCGCCCCATCAGGGCGTCTTCCGCTGCCGCAGCTGCCGCGCCCGCACCGTCCGCCGGACGCCGCACGACCGCTGCCCGGCCTGGCGGTGCAACGGCACGCTGGAATGGCTGCGCGAAGACCCGGACGACTACGACCTGCAACTCCTCGACGGCGACTACTCCATGTTGCGTCCAGAAGAGCATACGGCGATGGTTCCGCACGGCGAGCGGGAACGGCTGGAGAATCTGTTCAAGGGCAAGAGCGACGCGGTCAACTGCTTCGTCTGCACGGCGACCCTGGAACTCGGCGTGGACATCGGGGCTCTCGACGCCGTGCTGATGCGGAACGTGCCGCCGCTTCCAGCGAACTACTGGCAGCGGGCCGGGCGGGCTGGCAGACGGCATCGGATGGCCGTCAACCTGACCTACTGCAGGCCGGTCTCTCACGACCGCGCGTACTTCACCCAGCCCGAGAAGCTGCTCGGCGGGCGCGTCGACCCGCCAGCCATCCATCTAGGCAACGACGTGATGGTCAGGAAGCACGTCAACGCATCGGTCTTGACCGGGCTCCAGCGGCTCAGCCGCGGCGGGGCTGGCCAAGGCGATCTTTCGACGACGGAGAAAGAGCGCATCCAGGCTGCCCTTGAGAACTGCCTGCCCCGTCAAATCTCTTCCTGGCTCTTCGATGGCGACGCGGTGCGGACCGCCCCCTTCGACTTCGGGCCTCTCTCCGAGATCATCCGCCGCCACCGCACATCCCTCCTCGCCCAAACGGAGGCCGCCTTTGCCCAGGGTTGGCCGGAGGCGGACGCGGCGGCCGTCGCCCCGGATGTCCTCGGCCGCTACGTCGACGAGTTCACCAACGGCCTCGAGGAATCCGCGCGGTCTCTGAGGCGGCGGCTGGACTGGGCGCGCGGGCAGATGGAGCGGCTGAACGAGATCCGTCGCCAGAATGCCACCCTCGATCCCGAAGAGAAGGACCTGTTCCGCCGCTGCGAGCGACTCGTCGAACGGCTGAAAGGGCGGCGGCGCCTGAGTCGCCGCGATGCCCAGGGCCACCACGACGCGAACACGTTCAACGTGCTGGCGGCGCAGGGGTTCCTGCCGGGCTACGGCCTCGAGACGGGTTCCGTGCAGGCGATGGCGGAAGTTCCCTTCTGGCACTCCGGGGCGGCGCTCGCCTTCGACCTGCCGCGGCCGACCGGAATCGCTCTCAGGGAGTACGTCCCGGGCAACCTGATCTACGCCAACGGGCACCGGTTCGTCGCCCGGCGTTTCCTGCGCTCAGCCGGCGAGGACCGGGAGGAGATGCCGGCCTTCGAAGTCTCGGTCGAGCGCCAGGCGGTTCGGCAGTGCGATCCAGGGTCGCCGGCTTCCCTGCTCGCAAGCCTGGCCCTGAGGACTCTGGCGGTGTGCGACGTGCAGTTGGCGCACCAGTCGCAGATATCGGACGACGAGGACTACCGCTTCCAGATGGGGGTCGCGGTCCACGGCCTCGAGCGCGGAGGCCACCGAGGAGGCCGGGCCTTCCGATGGAGCGAGCAGGACGTACTGCTGCGCGTCGGAGTCGAACTGCGGCTGGTCAACGTCGGTTCTTCGGCGGCAATCGCTGCGGATTCGCGTCTGGGATACCCGGTGTGCACGGTTTGCGGGCAGAGCGTGTCCCCTCTGTCCTCACAGCGGCAACAGGCGGAATTCGAGAAGGGCCACCGGGAACGGTGCGGACGTCCGGTTGACCGCATCGGCTTTCATGCGGACCTGACCGCCGATGTCCTGTCCCTGCCCGGTCTGCCGGATCCGACAACCGCCTACAGCGTGTTGGAAGCGCTTCGCTTCGGCGCCGCGCAGGTACTCGACATGCACATGGACGACCTGCAGATCCTCGTCGCGGGGCAGGTCGATCGGTCGGAGGTGGACGCCTTGCTGTGGGACCCGATGCCGGGCGGTTCGGGCCTGCTCGACCAACTCGTCGAACGGTTCGACGAGGTCGCTCAGGCAGCCGAGGACGTCGTGGGCGGCTGCGCTTCCGCCTGCGGCCACTCCTGCGTCGACTGCCTCCAGACTTTCCGCAACGGCTACTACCACCGGCATCTCGACCGCCATGCGGCGCTGGAGTGTCTGGGCAACTGGGGCGGTCGGCTGTCGTTCTCCCACGAGATCCCCGCGGCCGCGCCGGCCGGGCACGAGCCGGACGGGCAACCCGTCAACGAAGCGGAACGGAAGCTCCGGCGCCTGCTCGCCGCCGCAGGGTTCGAGGCAGGCGTTCGCGGCGAGCAGATCCGTCTCGGACCCGGCCTCGGCACGACGACGCCGGACGTCATCTTTCGCGGTCGAGGCGGCGCGCCGGACGTCTGCATCTATCTCGACGGCCTGAGCGAACGGCTTCACGGGAATCCGCGAACAGCCGAGCAGGACCGCGAGATCCGCTACTGGCTTCGTCAGCGAGGCGACGAAGTGGTTGAAATCAGCGTCACCGACCTGGACGACTCCGGGGCAATGACTCGGCACTTCCGCAGACTGGCGTTGTATCTCGGCGACGACGACGTGCGCAAGAGAGTTGGCGACGACTCCGGGTGGTTCGACGCGGCGCCCAAGCCTGGAACCGCGGAGGAGATGCGGCAGGACAGCGGCGACCTGCTCCGCTTCGTGGAGCCGACGTCAGAGAACCGCTACCGGAGCTGCGTGCCGTTTCTGAACGACCTCGAAGCCGCGGCAGGCGATTTCGGCGAAGCTCACGGCCTCCTGAGCGATGGTTCAGGCGCCGCAACACGCTGGATCAACGTCGACTCGGGGCGGCGGCTCACGACCGACATGTTCGCCGCCAGGGTGGTCGGACGGTCGATGGCGCCGCGCATTCCCGACGGCGCCATCTGCCTCTTCCGCAAGGGCGTCGCTGGCAGCCGCAGCGGGCGGATCGTCCTGGCGCGTCTCCGGGACGCCGCCGACCCGGAAACGGGCGAGCGCTTCACCGTGAAGCGCTACCGCAGCGAGAAACGCTCGGCAACCAACGGCCCCTGGCGCCACGTACGGATCACGCTGGAACCGTTGAACCCCGAGTTCGCACCGATTGAGCTGACCGCAGAAAACAACCGTGGTTCGGGTGCAGTCGACATCCTCGCCGAGTTCCTCGACGTGCTGCCGCGACCTTGACGCGGCTGCGGACGTGGATGGACGATCGGAGCGCCGAAGCTCTCGCCACGGAGCTCCGTGCGCCGGTTCATCAGTCAGACCGCCCTGACGCCCGTTGAGTGGCGGAGGCGGTTCCAGCGTGCGTGGCGCCTGGCCGGGATCTCCTCCCCGGGGCGGTATAGTCGGCCATCCGGGTGCACGAAACGCCGGCCGGCGCCGCGGCCAAACCGCCTCCGCTCAAGAAGATGGTCTCCCGGCAGAGGAAACCCCGCAGCATGATCCATCTCACCATCAACGGCCAGCGCTTCGAGTGTCCACGGAAACGCGTCTCTGTCGAATGGCTCCTGGAGCAGGTCGGCAGCAGGACGAAAGACGCCGAGCTCGTGCGCGAGGACACCGGCGAGACGTGGTGCGCCCTGTCCACCGAAGTCGAGTTGCGCGACGGGGACAGCTTCGAGGTCAAGGCGCGTCTGGATCCGCCGGCTCGAGAGCCGGGAATCCACTACACAGTGAACGGAGAGCCGCAGGTCACAACGAAGACACCGATGACCCTTGAGGAGATCCTGCGTGTCGCGGGCGCGGACGCCGCAATCGACCTCGGTCAGCTGGAGAGCTACTACCTCGACAACGTACGAACAGCCGAGAGGTACGAGCACCTCGACGATGACGTGCCGATCGTCGACTGCGACCAGTTCGTGGCGCTCTACGCCGGACCGACGCCCGTAGCCTGAGGAAGTGCTCGAAACCATCGCCCGAGAGCTGCGGGAACTCGGGATGGAGGCCCGCATCGTTCCTTCCTGGAACGGTCCGGGGGGCGCAGGTATCGTCTTCCCGCTCCGTCCCCCAAGTGGGCGCTTCAGGGGGCAGATCCTGCAGCTTGGCCTGAGCTTTCAGGAGGACGCCTACCCCGAGTACCCGCCGCACTTCGTCCACTTTCGCCAGGAAGAGATCGGGGGCGCGCACTTCACGATCCACTCGAAGCACGAGTTCGAAGGCGCCGAATGGTGGGCCTTCAGCCTTCCTCCGAGCGACTTCTGGGACCGTCTGGCGCCGGCGGAGAAGAACATGCGGACCTTCGTCCGGCGCCATCTGTTTCGCGTCCTGGAGCAACTGTGACCTTCGAGGCGGCGCTGATCGAGTCGGTCCACGATGCAGCTTGTCGTCACCTGTTGGCCCATCTGCGCTCGGGCAGGCGGCAGGAAGATCTCTGCTTCGCGCTGTGGCGGCCAGGTACCGGCGCCAGCCGGACGACCGCGCTGATCTCGGAACTCGTCCTGCCGGAGAACGGGGAACGAACGCTGCACGGCGGTGCGAGCTTTCAACCGGACTTCCTGTCGCGAGCCCTTCGCCTCGCCTGCGAGAAGAACGCCGGTCTGGCCTTTCTGCACAGCCATCCAACAGCCGGTTGGCAGGGCATGAGCCGTGCGGATGTCAAGGCCGAACGGGACCGCATCGGCGGGCCGGCTCGAGCCACGGGCCTGCCGCTCGCAGGGCTGACCCTCGGAACGGATGAGTCGTGGAGCGCGCGTTTCTGGAACTGGAAGGACGGCGAATTCGAGCGAACGTGGTGCCGGAAGGTGAGGGTCGTCGGTCGTCGCCTGCGGCTGACCTGGAACGACGCGTTGGCGCCGCCGCCTCGCCGGCGGGCCGTTCTCCGGCGCACAACCGATACCTGGGGCGGCGCCCGCCAGGCAGATCTGGCCCGACTGCGGGTCGGCATCGTGGGGCTCGGGAGCGTCGGGTGCTTCGTCGCGGAAACCCTCGCCCGCATCGGCGTCGCAAGCATCGTTCTCGTGGACGCGGACCGGGTGGAGCGCCACAATCTGGACCGTCTCTTGTACGCAGGCGAGAATGACATCGGCCGCCTCAAGGTCGAACTCGCGGCCGAGAGCCTGCGCCGGTCGGCGACGGCAGCGGACTTCGAGGTCGAGACCCACGCCGGCTGGCTCCAGCGGCGGGATTGCTATCGCGCCGCGCTCGACTGCGATGTCCTGTTCTCCTGCGTCGACCGCCCCCTTCCGAAGGACCTCGTGAACCACATCGCCTACGCCCACTGCATCCCCGTCGTCTTCGGGGGCGTTTTCGTCGACACGAAGCGGGACGGCGCCCTGGGCCAGGCCGCCTGGAGCGTGGTCCGCGCCGGGCCCGGAAGACGCTGCCTGCGATGCGACGGGCAATACACGACCTCGGACGTCGCCATGGAGCGCGACGGTTCTCTGGACGACCCGAGCTACGTCGCCAGGCTCGCCGGCGGCAGACCCATGAATCAGAACGTGTTCCCGTTCAGCGCCAATCTCGCCAGTCTGATGACGCTCGAGATGCTCCGCATGGTTGTCGGCGACGCATGGTGGCCTCGGAACGCCGGCAAGCTGGACTACAGCTACGTGCCGAACGCACTCAGCACGGAAGATCGGCCGTGCCGCCGCCACTGTGAAGTCGCAGCCCGAACGGCGCTGGGAGATCGGGTCGTCTATCCGTTCCTCGATCCGGCGCCGCGTCTCGGCAGCCGCGGGCTGATGGCTCGACTGCGGAGCCGGCTGCGGAAGGTCGTGGGCAGGAGCGGGTCATGAGCGCCATCACGAGCCTCGCTCTCACGGACGTGCGCTGCTTCGCGGGTACGCAGCGTGCCGGATTGCCCCGCATCGCGTTGGTGGTGGGAGAGAACAGCGCAGGGAAGTCGACTTTCCTTGGGTGTCTTCGCGGAATGGCCAAACTGGCGAGTCTCGAAGACCTGGATGACGAGAACCACTTCGATCAGCCCCCATTCAAGATGGGTCCCTTCCGCACGATCGCCCGTTCCGGCGCCGCGACGTTCACGCTGGAAGCGACATTCGAGGGCCACCGCTACGAACGCGTGCGCGTCGTCTACGACGAAGGTCCCGACGGCGAACCCCGCGAGCGGGAATTGAGTTTCGTGCCAAACACGAAGGGGCGCGACGCATCTGCCTTCGGCATCACACGGCTCGACCCGTCTGCCGGCGCCCGCCGCGAGATGTGGCGAGTCGCCGGACCGGGCTTCGACTTCGACTTCGAACAGTCCTCGGTCTCCTACCGGCAGTTCAGCACGTGGCTCTCACGGTCCGTCCGGCGCGGCAACCTGCCGCACGACGGGGAGTCAATCCTGAGACGAAAGCGAACCGGCAACCCGACGCCGGAAGCGGACCGGGCGTTCGCACGTTTCGTGAACTTCTTTCGGCAGGGCGACCTGTTCCCGGCGCCCGAGCAGCGGCTCCTGATTGCCGCCAACGACCCGGTCGGCTGGCAGCGCGAACGATGGTTCGCCACGAACCCGTTCGGCCGGGCGATGGACGGTCCAACGCTCGACGGGATTCGGGAGCTGGGCAGCGACCTCCAACTCTTCACCGATTTCGAACTCCGTCGCGAGCCGAGCGGCTACGAGGTTCTCGTCAACGCCTCCGGGGACCCCCGCAACCTCGTCGATGTCGGCTTCGGCATCCAGAGCGCGTTGCCGATGCTCCACGCCCTCGCCTCCGCGCCGAGAGAGGCCACCCTCCTCCTGCAGCAGCCCGAGGCTCACTTGCACCCGGGAACGCAAGCGGCGCTGGTTCGCGCGGTCGCGTCGCGCGGCAGCCGGCTCGTGCTTGAGACGCACAGCGACCACGTTCCGGACTGGTTCCGAATCGCCGCGATGTCGGGGCAGTTGGACCCACAAGACGTGGGCATCGCCTACTTCCAGCGCAGCGACGGCGGCGCCTCCACGATCCTGCACGACATTCGACTGGACGATCAAGCGAACCTGGCCGACCCGCCGCCCGGCTTCCGGGAGTTCTTCGTCGAAGAGACCGAGCGGCTTCTCGGCTTCCGCCGGTAGGTCCGGGCGATGTGTACTCGGGTGGTCTTCGATGCCATAGCGCTCAAGTGCTTCGGTGATCCGCCTGCGGGTCGACTCGTCGGTGCGCTTCAGGTCTCGCAGCGCCCGGCCACTGAACGCAACGGCGACCCTCAGAGGTCAAGCTCCCGCTTTGCCTCCTCCAGGGTGTGAGTCCGCCCGGCGTCAAGGTCCTCATATCCCTCGTCCAGGAGACGCTTGCCCTTCTCGCTCAGCACCTCGTCGTCCTCGGGCGCATCCATCAGTTGCTTGAAGAACGGGTCCGCGCTTTCGACCAGTTGCTCCAGATACCGGCCGGCGGCCGGAATCTCCTGGTCCGGCAACTCCTCCACCAAGCGAAGAACCCGTTCTCGGTTGTAGGACTTCCTGCTTGATACGGTCATTGCCTCCGCGCTCAAAGGACCGCTCGGACGCTACCACGGCAGAACCGCCCTCGGTTCGTCCAACAAGGCGCGGCGACAACGCCACGCATCGCGCCGCGTCGGGTCGCACCGCGGCGCGACGCCGAAGAAGCACTACCCAGCCGATAGCGGGCTCCTATCTGTTGGGGAACGGCTAGCAGCCCGTGGAAACTCCGCTGGTAGGGACCATGGATCCTGTTTCGGCCACGGCTGCCACCCCCGTCTTCATTGGTCTGGAGCGACTCGACCGAAACGTTGACCAGCCCACGCCATTCCCCGTCGGCTGCTAACTTGACGTCCATGCACGCCAAGACCCGCCTCAAGATTGTCCTGCTGGTCGGCCTGGCCCTGCTCTCGACGACCGGCGCAGCCTCCGCCCAGGAACGGACCCGGCCCAACATCATCGTCATCCTCGCCGACGACCTGGGCGTCGAGACGCTGGGCGTCTACGGCGGCACGTCCCATGAGACGCCGGAGCTCGACAGGATCGCGGCGGAGGGCATGCGGTTCGAGAACGGGCACTCGCAGCCGCTGTGCACGCCGACCCGGGTCAAGCTGATGACGGGGCTGCACAACTACCGGAACTACCGGGAGTTCATGGAACTCGACCCGGCCGATGTCACGTTCGCCCACGTGCTGGCGCAGGCGGGGTACCGAACGGTGGTCTCGGGCAAGTGGCAGTTGACGAACAACCTCTACATGGTCCACGAGGGCGCCTCGCCTCAGCAGGCGGGGTTCGACGAGCACCGCCTCTGGCAACTCCGCCGGGAGGGGCGCGGGTCGCGCTACTGGGGGCCGACCCTGGTGACGAACGACCAAAAGGAGACCTGGGGCGAGGACATCTTTGGGCCCGATCTGACGAACGACTTCGTGCTCAAGGCGATCGATGAGCAGGCGGCGGCGGACCCCGCGACCCGCAAGCCGCTCTTCATCTACTACCCGATGGCGCTGCCTCACGACCCGTTCGTCACGACGCCGCACGATCCGGACGCGGAGTCGAACCAGGAGCGGTTCGCGGCGATGGTCGCCTACATGGACCACCTGGTCGGCCGGGTGCGGGCGAAGCTGATCGAGCACGGGCTGGAGCGCGACACTCTGCTCCTGTTCATCGGCGACAACGGCACGTCGACGCGGATCACTTCCACGCGCCACGGCCGCGAAGTCCCCGGCGGCAAGGGGCGGTCGCTTCAGACCGGCAGCCACGTGCCGTACCTCGCCTGGTGGCCGGGGACGATCCCCGGCGGTCAGGTGAACGAGACCCTGGTCGACGTCGGCGACGTGTTTCCGACCCTGGTCGAAACGGCTGGCGCCGGCCTCCCGCCCGGCCTCGACCTGGACGGCGAGAGCCTGCTGCCGATGCTCAAGGGCGGACCGGCGCTCGACCGCGATGCCCTGTTCATCCACTACGAGTCCCGCTGGTATGCGGGACCGCCGGCACGCTACGCCTTCGACGAGCGATTCAAGCGCTACGACGACGGTCGCCTGTTCGACCTCGTCGCCGACCCGAGCGAGCAGTCGCCGGTCAACGCCGCGAACCTCGCGCCGGAAGACGCCGCCCGCGTCGCGGCGATCGACTCCCTCCTGGCCTCGAAGCCCGGAGCGATCCGCTCCGCCGGCGCCTGGCGGCCGCCGACGCCCGCCGTCAACCGGTGGCGGCCGCCGGCCCACCGGCCGAACATCCTGCTGTTCGTCGCCGACGACATGACCTACAACGACGCCGGCGCCCTGGGCAACCCCCAGGTCCACACGCCGAACCTGGACCGGCTCGCCGAGCAGGGGACGACGTTCACCCACATGTACACCGCCACCGCGATGTGCTCGCCCACCCGGCACATGCTCTACACCGGCCAGTACCCGGTAAGGAGCGGCGCCTACCCGAACCACGCGAAGGCGAAGCCCGGCACGAAGAGCGTCGTCCACTACCTGACCGGTCTCGGCTACCGGGTCGGCCTGGCCGGCAAGTCCCACGTGGCGCCGGCCGAGGTCTACCCCTTCGAGAAGGTGGCGGGCCGCGACCTCGACCCGGGACGAATCGGCGAGTTCATCGGCCGCGACCCGAACCAGCCGTTCGCCCTGATCGTCGCCTCGACGGAACCCCACCAGCCCTGGAGCAGGGGCGACCCGTCGCGCTACGACGCGGCGTCCCTCGAGCTGCCGCCTTACTTCGTCGACACCCCGGAGACCCGCGAGGCCCTGACGCGGTACTACGCCGAGATCACGTTCATGGACGGCCAGCTCGGCCAGGTCCTCGATCTGCTCGAGGAGCGCGCGGCCCACCAGAACACGCTGACCATGTTCTACAGCGAGCAGGGCATCAGCGGTCCGCTGGCCAAGTGGACGCTCTACGAAGCCGGCATCCGCACCTCGGTCGTCGCCCGCTGGTCCCGCAGGATTCCGGCCGGCCAGACGTCAGCCGCGCTGCTCCAGATCAACGACCTGCTGCCGACCTGGATCGAGGCCGCCGGAGGCGCCGCGCCGCCCGAGATCGAGGGCCGGAGCATGCTCGACCTGCTGCTGGAACCGGGCCCCACCCACCGCGACGTCGTCTTCGGCATCCAGACGACGACCGGCATCGTCGCGAACCTGGCGCCCTACCCCATCCGCTCCATCCGCGACGAGCGCTACAAGCTGATCTGGAACATCGCCCACGAGAACCGGTTCACCAATCTCGTGACGGAGGAGAACCGGGACGGCTTCTACTTCTCCTGGCGTGACGCCGCCGAAACGGACGCCGCCGCCCGGGCTCTGGTCGAGCGGTACCAGCACCGGCCGGAGTTCGAGTTCTTTGATCTGGAGGCGGATCCGCATGAGCTCGTGAACTTGGCGGATGAAGCGGAGCATCGGGGGCGGCTCGAGGCGCTGCACGCGCAGTTGCAGGCGTGGATGGAGGACCAGGGGGATCTGGGGCTGCAGACGGAGGTGGAGGCGCCGCAGCACCAGACGCGGCAGCCGTAGAACCGGGACGACGGGAAGTTCGCTCTCAGCCGACGGGATCCGCTCACGCAGCCCGACCCGGTCGCCGCTCGAGTCGAGGCGAGCGACGACGAACTCCGCGATGCTTCCAGCGGCACGAGACTTGCCTGGAAGGGGAGTCCGCCGCGGGCCGTCAGGGCCGTTCCAAAGTCGGGAACTTCGGTGACCGATGTGAGGAGACCACTCCGGATTCGGCAACTGGGCGCCGGCACGGCTCTCGACCTTCGGGAAGGAAGGCCTCCCGCCCCCGCCCGGCGTGGAGCGCCGGACTTTGGAATGGTCCTGCCGCGGGCCGTCCAGCCTCAGCTACAAACCTGGAAAATCAGGTACGATACCGCCTGATTTTCAATGATCTACGTCCCGCGAAGACTGGAGACCACGGCCCGAACAGCGCTTGAGGAGCAGGCGGGGCTGGTGCTCCTTGGACCGAGGCAGGTCGGCAAGACGACCCTGGCGCTCAAGCTCGCGGAGGACCGGGACTCCGTCTACTTCGACCTGGAGAACCCGGAGGCTCTCGCCGTCCTCGCCGATCCCGGGCCGACCCTGCTTCGGCACAAGCGCCGACTCGTCATTCTGGACGAGGTACAGCGCCTGCCCGGCCTCTTTCCGGTCCTGCGCGGCCTGATCGACGGGTTTCGCCGGGAAGGGCGAGGCAAGGGCCGCTACCTGTTGCTGGGCTCCACCTCGCCCGACCTGCTGCGCCAGAGCGCGGAGTCCCTCGCCGGCCGCGTCGCCTACCGGGAACTCGGTCCCATCGACGTGAGCGAGACCGGCGGGCGGGATGTGGAGCGCCTATGGTCGCGAGGGGGGTTCCCCGAATCGTGGCTCGCGGCGCACGACGCGGCCAGCTCCAACTGGCGGGGAGACTTCGTCCGCACCTACCTGGAGCGCGACATTCCGGCCTTCGACGCACGACTGCCGGCCACAACGCTGCGCCGGCTCTGGACGATGCTCGCGCATCTTCAGGGCAAACAGTTCAACGCAGCGCGGCTCGCCTCCTCCCTGGCGGTCAACGTGCGCTCGGTGCATCGATACGTCGACCTGCTGGAAGACCTCCTTCTGGTTCGGAGGCTGGCGCCGTGGTCCGGCAACCTGAGGAAACGCCTGGTGCGCGCGCCCCGCCTGTACCTTCGCGATTCCGGCATCCTGCATGCCCTGCTGGGTCTGCGCGAGTTGGAGGAAGTTCTGGCGCATCCGATTGCCGGACCGAGTTGGGAAGGCTTCGCAATCGAGAACCTGCTTTCCGTCACGCCCCCCGGCGTCCAGCCCCTCTATTTTCGCACCCACGCGGGCGCCGAGGTCGATCTCGTGCTGGAGTTCGAGCCCGCTCGCTGCTGGGCGGTCGAGATCAGGCGGTCGACCAGCCGAGTCAGGCCGTCCAGAGGGTTCTTCGTCGCCTGCGACGATCTGCGAGCGGAGCGTCGGATCGTCGTCCACGGGGGCAGCGAAGCGTTCCCGCAGCCCGGCGGCGTCGAAGCTCTGCCGCTCGCCGGACTGATGGACGAACTCCGGGCAGCCGACCGCTGACGCTATCCGGCGAGTCGACTGATCGCTGCCACTACCCGTCGTCTTGTCCGGCGATCCAGCCGCTTGAGATCAAGCAGACCTCCCGCGACGGCGGCTGCGGCGTGATCAACCAATGGAGTACACCTTGGCCTTAGGTTCAAGCCGCCGTCTCCTGCTGGGCGTACTGCAACTGGTACAGGCGCCAGTAGACGCCGCGTTGGTCGAGGAGTTCGTCGTGGGTGCCGTGTTCGCAGATGGCGCCGTGGTGGAAGACGTAGATTCGGTCGACGTCCTTGATCGTCGACAGGCGGTGGGCGACGACGATCGAGGTCTTGCCTTCCATCAGGTGGCGGAGGGCGTCCTGAATCAGGGCCTCGGTCTCGGTGTCGACGCTGGAGGTCGCCTCGTCGAGGAGCAGGAGTTGCGGCTCGCGGGCCAGGGCGCGGGCAAAGGAAAGCAGTTGCCGCTGGCCGGTCGAGAAGTTCACGCCGCGCTCGCTGACCTTGTGCTGCCAGCCGTTCGGCAACCGTTTGATCAGCTCGTCGACGTGGGTCGCCCGGGCGGCCTCGTCCACCACGTCGTCGGCGACATCGCGGCCGAGGACGATGTTGTAGCGCAGGTCGCCGTCGAACAGGAAGACATCCTGGAGCACGAAGGCCAGCCGGCGGCGCAGTTCAGGCTTCGGCATCTCCCGGATGTCCCGGCCATCGACGCGGATCGACCCCTCCTGCAACTCGTACAGTCGCGCCAGCAGTTTGAGCGTTGTCGTCTTGCCGGATCCGGTGTGACCGACGATCGCCACCCGCTCGCCGGCGGCGACGCGGAAGGAGACGTCCCGGAGCACCGTCTCCGCGCCGTACGAGAAGGTCACGCCATCGAACTCGACCTCGCAGCCGCCGGGCTGCGGGCCCGCAGCCGCCTCCACGGGCGACTCGACCCGCCCCTCCGGCTCGCGCGGCTCGTCGAGAAGCTGGAACACCCGCTCGGCGCTGGCCATCGACGACTGCATCACCGAGTACTTCGCCGACAGATCCATCAGCGGCCGGAAGAACCGGCTCATGTAGTCGGAGAACACGTAGATCGTGCCCAGCGTGATGTCGCCCAGGCCCACCATCTGCGCGCCGTACCAGAAGATGAGCGCCCGGGTCAGGTTCGTCGCCAGGTCGACGGTCGAGAACAAGAGCGCGTCGTAGCGGATCGAGCGCAGCCAGGAATCGCGGTGAGAGGCGTTCTCGCGCCTGAAGTCCTCGAAGTTCCGCCGTTCGCGGGCGAACAACTGGACCACCTTCATCCCGGAGATCGTCTCCTGCAGGTGGGCGTTGAGGCGCGCGATCTTGACCCGGACCTCCCGGTAGGCCTCACGCACCTTGTAACGGAAGATGGCCGCCGCGATTCCCAGGAACGGCACCAGGGCCAGCGCCGCCAGCGCCAGCCGCGGGTCGATCGCGAACAGCATGGCGAGGATCACGACCATGACGAACAGGTCGGCCACCATCGCGATGACCCCGGCCGAGAACATCTCGACCAGGCTCTCCATGTCGTTCGTGAGCCGCGTCACCAGGCGACCTACCGGGTAGCGGTCGAAGAAGCGCATCGGCAGACGCTGAACGTGGTCGAACAGCGTCCTGCGGACGTCCCGGACCGTCCGCTGGCCGAGCGAGATCATCGTGAAGGCGCGCAGCCAGTCGACAATCAGCGTGACGACCGAGATGAGGAACACCAGACCGAACATCCAGGCCAGGGGCCCGAGTCCCAGGCGCGGCGCGACAAGGGGCGCCATCCACCCCACCTCGGTCGTCGCCGCTCCCTCGGTCAGGTAGTTCAGCGCGGCGCCGACGACCAGCGCCGGCATCAGCTCGAGCAGGGCGCGCGGCGGGATCAAGGCGAAGTTGAACCCGATCCACCCGCGATACGGCCGCATGAACGGCCACAGCCGCTTGATCAGCTCCGTGTCGTAGACCTTGCCGAGGTCCCGCTCACGGCCAGGCGCCGCGGCCTCGCTCCGCTCCTCGCTCACGAGGTCTCCCCCACGGGCAACCGCTGCTGCCCTGAACCGGCCGGGGCCCGAACGCCGGCCGCCGGCGCCGGCGCGCCGCCATCGCCGATCGCCATCCCCGCGCCCGATGACGGGCGCCCGGACTGGTTCGCGGTCGGCGCGCGATCGCGCCAATCGGGTTCGAGCTCCGACAGCAGCTCCTGGCGATGGTGCAGGCGGGCATAGAAGCCGCCCAGCTCGACCAGCTCGCGGTGGGTCCCGCGCTCGGTGATCCGGCCGTTCTCGAGCACGACGATCTGGTCCGCGTGCCGCACGGCCGAGATCCGGTGCGCCACGATGAAGCAGGTGCGGCCGCGCCGCCGGCCCTCGAGGTCGCCCAGAATCGCCTCTTCCGTTCCATGGTCGACGCTCGAGAGGGAATCGTCCAGGATCAGGATCGACGGACGCAGGATCATCGCCCGCGCGAGGGCGACGCGCTGGCGCTGCCCGCCCGACAGGGTGACGCCGCGTTCGCCGACGACGGTGTCGAAGCCGTCCTCGAACTCGTCGATCTCCCGTTCGACCTGGGCCCGGGAGGCCGCCCGCCGCACCTCCTCAAGGGCGGCGTCGGGCACGCCGTAGCGGATGTTCTCGGCCACCGAGACGGAAAACAGGAAGCTGTCCTGCGGCACCATCGCGATGCTCGAACGCAGCAGGTGGACCGGCATCCGGTTCAGGTCCACGCCGTCGATCAGGATCGAGTCGTCGTCCACTTCCAGCAGCCTCGGCACCAGGCTGACGAGAGTCGTCTTGCCGGACCCGACCGGTCCCACGATGCCGACCGTGCTGCCGGCTTCGACCGCAAGGTCGATGCCCTTGAGCGCAGGCACATAGCTGCCCGGATAGGTGAACGTGAGGTTCCTGAACTCGACCCGGCCGCCGATGTCCGAAACGTCCGCGACGTCCTCCCGATCGCGAATCGACGGCACGATGTCCAGGACGGCGCCCAGCCGCTCCAGGGCCGCGAGGCCGCGCTGGGTGATCGACACGACGAAACCCAGCATCATCGTCGGGAACGTGAGCATGCCGATGAGGCCCCAGAACAGCCACAGGTCCTCGGCGCCGAGCTGGCCGGTCTGTACCCGCTGGCCGCCCAGCCACAGAACCACGGCAGCCGAGAGGGACGGCACCAGGCTCACGCTGGCAAACATCGTCGTCTGCATGACTCCGACCCTCATCATGCGCCGGAAGAGCTCCTGGTTCTGGTCCTCGAAGCGGTCGCGCTCCAGGTTGGACAGGTCGTAGGCCTTGACCACCAACGCGCCCGACGCGTTCTCCTGCACGACCGTCGAGACCTTGCCGAGCTGCTCCTGGCCGGCCAGGTTGGCCTGGAACATGTAGCGGCTGTAGTGGCGCGTGATCAGGACGAAGAGCGGAAAGGGGGCCAGCGCCCAAAGAGTCAGCGTGGGGTCCACCGGCAGCAGCACGATCAGGGCGCCCGCGAACAGCACCGGGGTCTGCAACAGGTTCAGCAGACCCATTCCCAGGAACATCCGGATGCTGTTGATGTCGTTGATGGCCCGCGACATGAGGTCGCCGGTGCGGTGAGCGAGGTAGAACGACTGCGGCAGGCTCTGGAGATGGGCGAAGTAGTCGTTGCGGATGCGGAACTCGATCTGCCGGCCGATGTTGAACATCACGATCCGCGAGAACAGCCGCGCCAGAGCCAGACAGAGCGAGGCGGCGACCAGCCAGAGGATCGCGCTCCCAACCTCGTCCGCGGCGTCTTCGAATGCGGCGACGATGGCCCGGATGGACAGCGGGATGAGCTGAAAGAAGATCGCGTACAGGAGCGTGAGAATCCCGCCCAGGATGTAGGCGCCGGGCGCCAGGCGCATGTACGCGAACAGGCGGGCGAGCGGCTTCTGGCTTGCTGCCGACCCACCGTCCATGGCGGGGGACCATAGCAACGCGCCTCCCCGATCGTGTTGCGGCTGGGGTAGGCTGCCGCAGCTTTCCCCGACCGCAAACAGGCCATTCATGAAGCTGCACTGGTTCGTCTTCCTCGCCCTGATCGGCATGTGCCTCACCGTGGGCGCTGCCTTCCTCACGCCGCAGACGCCGTTTGAGGACGTCCTCCTGGAGGACGGCACGACCCAGCGCGTGATCAAGAGCCGCGGCTTCGAGCACGACCGCTTCGCGACGATGCGCCAGGGCGGCCCGGGCGCCGAGCGCCACGCCAAGACGCTCTGGATCGGCTGGGCGTTCGTGCTCTTCCAGGTGGCCTTCTTCGGCGGCTGCCTGGCGATGGGCATGCAGCGGCGCCGTGACGGCAGCGCCTCCCTGGGACCGGCGAAGCAGCACCTGATCATCGGTACGCTGGTCCTCGCGGCGATCTTCACCGCCCTCGTGTTCTCCTACCAGCGCTACGCGGTCGAGGACACGCACACCCTGTTCCTGGGCTTCCCCAAGCCCACGGCGTTGGTCTTCTACGCGGTGTGGCCCTTCCCCGTGTACCTCATGTTCGTCTACATGCGGATCTTCGACCGCTGGTTCTTCACCGAGGAGGACGAACGCAAGGTGGCGGAACTCGCCGCGGCGCAACGCCTGAAGGAGAGCCAGGGACAGAAGGAACTTGAAGCCGGCGGCGGCGACGCGGCCAAGGCGGGAGGCGGCTGATGGAAGAGAGTCGCAACGCCGTCGTCCTGACCTGCCTCCTCATCTACTTCGCGCTGTGCGTCGGCGTCGGCATCTGGGCGCTCAGACGCACGAAGTCGTCCCAGGACTTCTTCATGGCCGGGCGCGAACTCGGGATCATCGTCACCGCCTTCGCGCTCTTCTCGAGCACGCTTTCCGGGTTCGGCTTCGTCGGCGGCCCCGGTCTCGTCTACAGCCAGGGCATGACCTCGGTGTGGATGATCGTCTGCGGCACGGTGGCGAGCTGCTTCACGTTCTTCCTCGTGGCGAAGCGCCTGCGCATCTTCTCCGAGGTGTACCAGACGGTGTCGCTGCCCGACACCGTGGCGCTGCGCTACCAGAGCGAGGTCACGCGATTCCTGACCGCGGTGGCGATCATCCTCGGCGTCGTCGGCTACCTCGCGGCGCAGATCATGGCGATGGCCGTCGTCCTGCAGGAGATCCTGAACAACGTCGACGGCATGCCCCACGTGAGCCTCGGCGCCTCGATGGCGATCTCCGTCGCCGTCCTCGTCTTCTACTGCGTGACCGGCGGCATCATCGCCGGCGTCTACACCGATGTCGTCCAGGGCGCGGTGATGGCGGTCGCCGGCGTGCTGGTGGTCATCGCGGCCGTCAACGCAGTCGACGGCGGCCTCGCCGGCGGCGCGATGACGCTGGTGAACGACGATCCGGAGGCGATCGGACCGTGGGGCACCCTCGGCATCATGGGGGCGCTGTCCTACTACCTCCTGTTCGTCGTCGGCGCCTGCGGACAGCCCCACATCGTGACCAAGTTGATGATGAACAAGAAGATCCGCCAGTTCAAGCAGATCTTCCTGGTCAGCGCGATCGCCGGCGTCCTCGCGGCGCTCCTGTGGATCGCGATCGGCTTCGCGATGCGGGCGCTGGTCGTCGCCGGCGATCATCCCGAACTCGGCCAGCCCGACGACGCGGCCTACGCCTTCCTGCAGGCGTACGCCCATCCGATCCTCGCGGGCATCGTCTTCGCCGCTCTCTTCGCCGCGATCATGTCGACCGCCGACGGCTTCCTGAACATCGGCGCCGCCGCGATCATCCACGACATTCCGAAGGCGCTCTTCGGCAAGCCGCTCAAGAAGGAACTGTTCTGGGCGCGGACCGCGACCCTCGCCCTCGCCGTGGGCGCGGCCCTCTTCGTCAGCCTTTCCGGCTCTTCAGGGTTTCGTGTGGAACGTGAGTGAATCGGGGTAGAGGTCGAGTCCTCCGAGATGGAAGTAGATGGCGGTGCGGAAGCGGTCTCGGTTCCGGTAGCCGCGGGCGGACTTCTTGAGCCACTGAATGACGGAGTTGATGCCCTCGAGGCGAGCGTTCGTGACGCCACGCTCGATGGCGTTCAGCACGCCGTCGAGATGGGCCTTGATCATTCGCGCGACCTGCTTCATCGGTTCCAGCCGGCTGCGGATTGCCCACGAGTACCAGCCCTGGAACACAGCCAGCGCCTCGGCGCGGTCCCGGGTCTCCCACATCATCATCGCCACCTCCTTCAAGTGCCAGCAGCGGGCTGTCTTCGTCGTGCCGTCGATCAACTCCTTGAAGCGAGGCCATCGGTGCGCCGGCACCCGATCCGGGTGGTACAGCCACAGGTAGCGCGTGTCGGTCAGGCCGTCGTCGCCCAAGCGAAGCAACTGCCGGTGCTCCTCACTGCGCACCGCGTTCACGGCGTCGCCGAGATGAGCCGCGACGTGGAACTTGTCGTACGCGATCTTGGCCCCGCCGTCCGGCAGACACGACACCGTCGCCGAGATGTACGCCGGCCACATGTCCATCGCCACCGTCTCGATCCTGGAACGCTCGGCATCCGACAACGACTCGTAGTACGAAGACAGAGCGTCCTTGCCGCGGCCGTCCGCCACGTGATGCACCCGCGGCTCGCCCTCGAGGTCGGCCACCACCGTCACGTACTCGTGGCGCTTCTGAAACGACGTCTCGTCCACGCCCAGGACTCTCGATGCCGGCGCCGAGCCACGCCGCTTCAAGCCGCGCTTCACCGCACGCTCCTGTACCCCGGACACCTGGTCCCAGCTCAGCTCCAGAAGCCGGGCCACCGCCGAAACGCTCGCCTCGCCCAGCCAGTCGATGACCAAGGCCTCGAACAACGCCGTCAAACGCGAGCCCGCGTCCGACCAAGGCACGCCAATCGTCCGCACACCGTGCTCCGAGCACCGCACCCGAGGCACGTCGGCGGTCAGGATCGTACGGTACTGGCAGGTCGGCAGATGCCGCCAGCGCCGACGACGCGAGTCGTGGCGGCTCGCCGCCGAGCCGCACTCGGGACAACGGTACGACTCGCCACCGCCCCGAGCCACGAACACCTCCACCTCACCGGCCTCAAGCCGAAGCTCAACGCCCGTCACCTCCCACGGACTCTCGATGCCCAGAATCCGACCGTACAAGTCTGTGTCACGCATCGCGCCAGACTACGGCATCTCCACCATCAACCCTGAAGAGCCGCCTTTCCAAGGAGGATCTCGTTGCCCTGCTGGGCACCTTCGGCTGGGGCACGTTCGCCGCGGCATTGGTGCCGACGGTGGCGATCGGATTCAACTGGAAACGCGCGACGGCGCTCGCGGCGAACGTCGCCATCATCTCCAGCCTGGCGCTCAACTTCTTCATCGAGATCAGAGGGATCGAGGTGCCCCACGGCATCCACGGCGGCGCCATCTCGCTGCTGCTGTCGCTCACCCTGTTCTTCGGCATCTCTTTGCTGACGAAGCCAAAGCCGCTGCCAGAAGAGATCGACGCGATCATGGACGTTTGACCGTTTCCTGCGCTTCTCGCCGGGCTTCAAGCGCTCCAGCCGCCAAGTCGACGTGGCAGTAAGAGCAGTTCGCAGACTTCGTTTCGGCGCGCGTGATCTGCACCCGGGCGGAGCAGGTCGAGAATGACTGCGGCATGGCGGCGGAGGAAGGCCGTAGCCACGGCTGGCTTCTTCGCCCAAGCGGCCACTAAGCGTAACCGGACTGCCGCGGACTTCTGCGAGGGTCTGTACGGGACCCGAGCGTTTTCCAATAGAGAAATGAGCCTGAACGGGGGTCTCATCGGCAGTGATGGCGAGAGTGGTGTGGGGTGTTGTTTCAGGTCTGCTGATTGGAGCGAAGCGGAGATCGGCACCAGGGACCAACGGTAGCGCGGGGACCGCGAGGCCGCGGCCGACGTGCACTGAAGGCGAGCGGAAGTCGACCGGCGCGCTGCCGGCCATGAAGTCCCGGACCTCGTCCAAACTGCGAAGGCGCTCGATGTCGAGTTGCAAGATCATCCTCCAATGATCCCCAACACCCCTTCAGGCTCATCTCTCGTGGGACAAGGCTAGTCGCTGACAGCTTCCGCACGGGCTGATAGCTTAAGTCCTGCACTTCTTCTGCAAGTGCTTTCCCCGAAACAACCACAGGGAGTGGCCGATGAAGAAATGTCTCGTAGTCGTAGCGCTTCTGGTCACGCTGCCGACTTTCGCCTTTTCTCAGCACACGCCGCCCGATACACCAGTTGAATCACCTCTTTGGTGGCCGGTGTTTGACGGCATTACGGCACGGGAGTTGCGGCTTGAGAGCCAACGAGAAGCGGTGGCCAGGCACTATCGGACCGCGGTCGAAGCGGGCAGTGCTCCCGACTGCGGTCCGCACTACCTTCCCAGTCGCTTCCACGACGACAAGAGGAATCCCCAACTCGTGCCGCTCTGGCACATCTTGCACAGATCGATCGTGTCTCGGTGGATGGGAGATCAGCCTGCCTCGGAACTTCGTGCGTCAGCAGATCCGTTACTGACCACTGCCGGTATGTCGCCGAGTGGAGTCGAGTTGGTTCATCGATGGGCACGGCAAACAGCGCAGACGATTGGGGACCGGGAGCAGGCAGTGGATGCGAAGCTGGCCCTCGCTATGTCGTCGTTGTCCGAGTTTGCTGACCGACACCTTCGCTCTTTCCGTTCTGAACGGATGAGCTCTTCTGGAGGGGCCGTTGGCCCAAGTGCGGAGAGTCTGCGTGAGGAGGGAGACGAGCTCTTGCTGGGAAGGCTGAGGCTGCTTGAGGACATCGAAACGAACGAAGCTGATCCGCTCGCGCTTTCCGGGTTCTTGAGTGGCAGCTACGGCGATTGGTCAGAATGGCTGGAGGCCTTTCAGGTGAGGCCGACTGAGGAGACCATGCACTCAAGGCTGCCGACGCTCAGGAGCGACCTCTCGGAGGCCGACTGGACCTCGTTGCGCCGTTACCTGTCTCTCCAGATACGTGGAAATCAAGGCGGTACCTACTCCAGTCTCGACTGTCCACAGGCACCGCTGTTCACCCCATTCGCGAAGGATCTTGAACGATGAAGTGGATGGTCCTCGGCGCGAGACGAAAGTTGTTGGTGAGGAAGACGTCGTGCTTGCCGCTTTCGGGGTCCCGATAGCCCATTCGCCGCAGCGGGATCGGGCAGTTCTTCCGGCCCTCTTTGCTCGTGAGTCCGATTGTCTGGTCCGAAGTCACGCCGCGGCCGGGCGCGACGCGCCGGCAGCGGTCGAGAAGACGGTTGAACTGCAGCTCGAAGAGTCAGCGCTCCTGTTCTTCACGATGAAGTGAAGCGCCCTCGCTAAATGACGTCGTGCCCCTTAAGGGATGCCCGGACGACGGCCGGGACGTCGGCCGGGCGGGCCAGCGTTAAGCGCCTCGGCCGACCGTCGCGGGGGGACTTGCACACCGTCGCGGCCGAAAAACCGCCGGATCCGGTTCTTTCGGCCGCGACAAATCCTGCAGCCTCAGTCGGAAACCGCGAGGTGGCAGGCGATGCAGAGGCGGTCGTGTCCAGTTTTGTGGGACCACCTCAGCTCCGGGCTCCCTGCGGTAGGCTGCCACGGCCTCAGGCACCATGACTGCTCTGCCCAGTTTCAAGCACTTGAGTGTTCCGCGGGACCGGGGATTCCCCGACGTCGACGCCGTCGTCTCCGCCCTGCGCGCCGAGAACTACATCGCCGAGCGCGACCTCGCCACGGCGGTCTACCTGTCGCTCCGCATGGGCAAGCCGATCTTCCTGGAGGGCGAACCCGGCGTCGGCAAGACGGAGGTCGCCAAGGCTCTCTCCCGCTGCCTCGGCTCCGAGCTCATCCGGCTCCAGTGCTACGAGGGACTCGACATCTCAACCGCCGTCTACGAATGGAACTACCGCCGGCAGCTGCTCCACCTGCGCGGCCTGGAAGTCACCGGCGGCGGCGAGGCACGGACCGCGGTCGACGATGTCTTCTCCTCCGACTTCCTGCTCGAGCGGCCCCTGCTCCGCGCGGTCCGGCAGAGCCGCCGGAACCAAGCCCCGCCGGTGCTGCTGATCGACGAACTGGACCGGGCCGACGAGGAGTTCGAGGCCTACCTGCTCGAGATCCTGGCCGACTTCCAGATCACGATCCCGGAAATCGGCACGGTTGCGGCCGAGACGCCGCCAGTCGCGGTCGTCACCTCGAACCGCACCCGCGAGGTCCACGACGCGCTGAAGCGCCGTTGCCTCTACCACTGGATCGACTTCCCGGACTACGAGAAGGAAGTCCAGATCGTCCTGCGCCGCGTGCCCGAAGCGCCCGAGCACTTCGCTTCCCAGATCGTCCGCCTGGTCCAGGCCCTGCGCGAGGAGGACCTGTTCAAGCACCCCGGCGTCGCCGAAACGCTCGACTGGACGAACGCCCTGATCGCCCTCGACCAGGAGACGCTGTCCGACGCGATCCTGCGCGACACCCTGGGCGTGCTGCTCAAGTACCAGGACGACCTCGACAAGATCGACGACGAAGCGGTCCAGCGGCTGCTGCGGAAGAGCCAGTCGTAGCAGGCTGTGGCCCTGGCCAGCACCGCGCCCGCCGACCTCTGTTCGAACCCACCAGCGCCGCCCGGAAACGTGACTGAAGCGGCCGCCGAGAGGGACCGCGGCCATCTGCTCCGCAACATCGTCCTCTTCGGCCGCCTGCTGCGGGTCGGCAGCCTCGACGTGACGCCGACCCAGCTCCGCGACTGGGTGGCCGCGCTCGAACTCGTCGACCTGGCCCGCAAGCGCGACGTGAAGGCCGCGGCCCGGGCCGTCCTCGTCAGCCGGCGGCGCGATCTGCCGTGGTTCGACAAGGCGTTCGAGCTCTTCTGGCAGGCCCGCGACCCGCGGCAGCTCGAACAGCTCGAACTCGGTCTGATGATCCAGCGCCGGACCGAGCGGACGAAGCGGGCGGCGATCCGGAAGCTGGCGCTGAACGACAACGAAGGCGACGGCTCGAAGGAGACCGACCGGACCGCGCAAACGGCTCTCTACAGCGCCCGGGAGGCGTTGCGCCGCAAGGACTTCGCCCAGCTCGAAGGGGATGAGCTCGACGAGATCAAGCAGTTGATGGCGTCCATGCGCTGGGAGCTCGAGACCCGCCGCACGCGACGGCTCAAGCCGAGTTCCGGAGGCCACCGCCTCGACCTGCGCCGCACGCTGCGGCGCAACCTTGCCCACGGAGGCGAGTTGATCGACCTCGTCGGCCGCGAGCGCAAGCATCGACGGCGTCCGCTCGTCCTCCTCTGCGACACGTCCGGCTCGATGGAGCCCTACTCGCGGCTGCTGCTCCACTTCATCTACGCCGTCTCGCATCCCCGGTCGGCCGACCCCGGCATCTCCCGGGTCGAGGCCTTCGCCTTCGGCACCCGGCTTACCCGCCTGACCCGCGAGCTGGCCGCCCGCGACGTCGACCGGGCGCTTCAGGCCGCCGCTCACCGCATCGAGGACTGGGGCGGCGGCACCCGCACCGGCGACGCCCTGCGCGAATTCAACTTCAACTGGAGCCGACGCCTGCTCGGCCAGGGCGCCGCCGTCCTGATCATCAGCGACGGCTGGGACCGAGGCGACATCGCTCTCCTCGGCCAGGAGATGGAACGCCTCCACCGAAGCTGCCATCGCCTGATCTGGCTCAACCCGCTGCTGGGCTCACCGAACTACCAGCCGCTGACCCGCGGCATCGTCGCCGCGCTCCCCCACATCGACGACTTCCTTCCGGTCCACAACCTGGCCAGCCTGGAGCAGCTGGGGGACCTGCTGGCGGCGCTGTAGGCCGGCGACAAGACCTGCCCAGTGGCAGCAACCGGGCCGACCGGCCAAAGTCCGGGGCCTTCTGCGGCCCCGGGATGGTCGAGAATCGTTGGGCGCCTGGCAGCTCCGTGGCAGAAGCTCCGTGGCAGAAGTGAAGCCGCGGGCACGAATGCAGGGTGGCGGAGCCGAGCTCGAACTCCCCCTCGGTCGCCTCCAGGAAGCCCGACGCGCCTGAGCGCGCAGATGGACCGCGCCCGCAACCGCTCGACAGGCTCACCGACTGAGGTTCTGCTCCAGGAGGCGGTCCACCATCCTCTGGATGAACTTCGCGTCGTCGATCTCGAGGGCGACAGCCGAGCTCGGCTCGGCGCCGGGTTCGAAGAGGGTCATGCTCTGCTCGTCGACGGTGACGCGGCCGTGTTCGAGGCCGAACAGGTCGGGCCAGAGGAGGTAGCCGACAGCGACGGCGTCAAAGAGGCGCGGCGTCGTCTGGTCCCTCTCCTCGTTCCGCCACAGGGAGTAGAGCGACGTGACCGCGTCGGTCAGAGGCGTCCCCCGCATGTGCAGGTGGAGGCGGCGGTCGGCGTCGAGCCGCACGTGGTCCGTCACGTCGAGCGGGATGTAGACGACGTCCGCGCCCCCGGCCTGCACGGCGCCGTCGAAGATCTTCGACGAGGCGGCATCGGCGAGGACGTTCCACTCCCGCTGCGCTTCGCCGCCGTTGTAGCCGGACCGGATCGAGCCGTACATCGAGACGACGCGCTTCGCGTTCCTGAGGACATCCGGGTCGAGCTCCAGCGCGTCGCCGACGTTCGTCACCGGACCGACGGTCAGCAGCGTGATCTCGCCGGGGCGAGCTGCCAGCGTCCCGACGATGAACTCCGCGGCCGGCTGTTCCCGCGGTTCGAGTTCGTCAAAGCCGCGCGCCCAGTGGAACTGGCGGTTGTACGGCGCCTCGGCGAACTGGTCGTGAGGCTTCCCGTCGCGCAGCGTGACCAGCGGCGTTTGACGACCGACGTGGACCGGGATGTGGTCGAGACCCGTCTCCCGGAGCATGCGCAGCGCCAGCGGCGCCCTGTCCCCGGTCCGCGCGTGGCCGACGGTGATGCCGACGAGCTCGATCTCCGGGCTCGCCAGGAGCAGCGCCATCGCGTAGGCGTCGTCGATGTCCGAACCGATGTCGCAGTCGAACAGCACCTTCTCGCGTTCCACGGCGTCGCCGGTCTGGCCGAACACGCCCGCCGACGCACCCGACAGACCGAGCAGGGCCGCGACCACCCACACGGCCTTCCCGGATGCGTTCGCCTTCCAGAAGTCGACGCGGGAGTCGACGCGGAAGTCGACGCGGCCGCGGCGGCGCGAACCGCCAGAAAGACGCGGGGGCTTCACGGGGACTGGTTGGCCAGCGGCCCCGCAGGTAAGCGCTGACGGCGTCGTAGTGCGCGGTCTCGCTCGATCCCGCGGTCGGCGATGCGAACCGCGTCCTGTTGCTTGAGAACCGCGTCCTGCTGCCTCCGGCATCACTTGCTCCTTCTTCGACTCGACGGTTCTCTTGCTGGCCGGCAGGCGCCCGAAACCGCCGCTCGGAGTCGGTCAACCCCAAAGACGGGACCGCGCCGGCACGCCGCACCGACAGCGTAGTATCCCCCAATCATGCCCGACTCGCGCCTCCGCCGCTTCCTTCGCGACCCCCTTCTCGTGTTCCTCGTCATCGGCGCCGGCATCTTCGCCCTGGACCGCATGGCCGGCGGCGTCTTCGACCCGGAAAGCCGCTCCGTCCTCGTGACCCGGGAACAGGTCATTCGGCTGGCGGACCTCTGGAGCGCCCAGATCGGTCGCCTGCCGACTGCCGCCGAGCTCGACTCCCTGGTCGAGGACCACGTCCGGGAGGAGGTCCTGGTGCGGGAGGCGATGCGCATGGGCCTCGACGCGGACGACACGATCGTCCGCCGCCGGCTGGCCCAGAAGATGTCCTTCCTGATCGAGGACACGGTCGTCACGGACGAAGTATCGGAGTCCGAGCTCGCCGCCTACTTCGAGGAGAACGCGGAGCGCTACGGCGACGCGCAGCGGTTCACGCTCCGCCACGTGTATGTGAGCCCGGACCGGCGCGGCAGCGACGAGGAAGCGGCCCGCGTCGCGACGGACATCCTCGCGCAACTCCAGGCCGAGGGCGGGGGCGCCGAACCGGAGAACACGCTCTGGCGCCGCCTGGGCGACCCGTTCATGCTGCGCCGCGAGTACGGGCGCCGAACGGCTGGCGACCTGGCCGAGCTGTTCGGCGGCGCCTTCGTCAACGGGTTGGCGACCCTGCCGATCGGCGAGTGGGCCGGACCGGTCGAATCCGCCTACGGCTACCACATCGTCCGGCTCTCCGCCCGCACCGAGGCCAGGCCGGCCGTGTTCGAGGACGTGCGTCGGCGGGTGCTCGAGGACGCGCGGCGCGACGCCCGGGACGCGGCGAACCGGGAAGCGCACGAACGCCTGCGCGAGCGCTACCAGGTGGAAATCGAGGAACTCGAGTTCGCGTCCGAACTCGAAGGCGGCGGCGCGAGCACGGACGAAGTCGGAGACGAGCCCTGAACCGACCGTCGAAGCGGATGCCGCGGATCAAGGGACCCGCGGCTACAGAGCCGGTGGGGACGCCGGCGCACCCCGGCGGCGCGCGAGTGCGGCAGCGCGGCCTGTGCTGCGCGGCTACTGAACCGGCGGGGACGCCGGCGCACCCGGCGTGCGGCGCCCTGGCCCTGGCAACAGTGTTCCTCGGCCTGCTGGCGGCGGTCCCGGCGTTCGCTCACGAGGTCCGCCCCGGCTACCTGGAGCTGAACGAGGCTGACCCCGGCGCCTTCGACGTCGTCTGGAAGCAGCCCCGACGCGGCGCGCTCCTGCTGCTGCTTGACCCGATCCTGCCGGAACACTGCACCGAGACCGGCCGGCAACCGCCCGAGAACTTGGCCGGCGCCCTGGTCGAGCGCTGGACAGTCGACTGCGAGTCGCCGGACGGCGACCAGGAACGCACCTTCCACGGCGAGACCTTCGCGATCCAGGGGCTCGAACGGACGCTGACCGACGTCCTGCTCCGGATCAGCTTCGCGAACGGCGACAGCCTGACCCAACTGCTCCGCCCCGAGGCGCCCTCGGCAACAGTCGACCGGGAGGCCGCCGGCAACGCCCTGCCCTACTTCCGGCTCGGCGTCGAGCACCTGGTGTTCGGCTTCGACCACATCCTCTTCGTCATCGGCCTGCTTTTCTACGTGCGCAGTCCGTGGCGCCTGGTCGGCGTGATCACTTCGTTCACGCTTGCCCACAGCATCACGCTTGCCTTGTCGTCCCTCGATGTCGTCAAGCTGTCGTCGGCGCCCGTCGAGGCGGTGATCGCCCTGTCCATCCTGTTCCTGGCGGTCGAGCTGCTGCGGCCCGAGGACCAGCGATCGCCGATCACGACGAAGAGCCCCTGGCTTATCGCGTTCGCCTTCGGCCTGCTCCACGGCTTCGGCTTCGCCGGCGCCCTGGCCGAGATCGGCCTGCCGCAGAGGGCGATCGCCATGGCCCTGTTCCTGTTCAACGTCGGCGTCGAGGTGGGGCAACTCCTGGTCGTGGCGGTGGTGCTGGCGCTGGTCGCGGTCGTCAACCGGATAGGGATCGTCGTGCCGGAGCTCATCCTGCGGACGCCCGTCTACGCGACCGGCATCATCGCGGCGTTCTGGTTCGTGGAGCGGGTGGCACGGATCGTCGTCTGATGCAACCTTGCAAACTGGCCCAAGGGTCTATCGTGCAATCAGCCGAAGACAGGACCATTCCAAAGTCAGCGCTCCACGCTGGGCGCGGGCGGAAGGCCTTCATTCCCGAGGGTCGAGAGCCGTGCCGGCGCCGAGTTGCCGATTCCGGAGTGGTTTCCTCACATCGGTCACCGAAGTTCCCGACTTTGGAACGGCCCTGTCAGCCGAAGACCCAGCGAGGCGGGCGCTAGGATGACCGTTCCGTCCACAGCGTCGTAAAGGAGGCCTGCGTATGGCGAAGGCAGAGGGCGAGGGTCGGAAGGCGGACAACGGCAGACCCAAGGGCTTCCTCAACCGGATCCTCACGGCCATCGAAGTGGTCGGCAACAAGCTGCCGGACCCGGCGATCCTCTTCCTGCTGCTGCTGTTCGCGACCTGGATCGCCTCGGCGATCATGGCGCCGATCCAGTTTGCGGACGTCAACCCGGTCACCGGCGAACCCGTCCGGATCGAGAACCAGCTAACCGGCGAGGCGCTGGCGACATTCATGGCCCGCCTGGTCACGACGTTCACCGGGTTCGCGCCGCTGGGCGTCGTGCTCGTCGCCCTGCTGGGCGTAGGCGTGGCCGAGAAGACGGGCTTCATCAACACCGGCCTGCGGCTGATCCTCGGCTTCACGCCGAGGAGCCTGCTGACGCCGATGCTCATCCTGGCCGCGATCGTCAGCCACACCGCGGCGGACGCCGGCTACGTCCTCGTCATTCCGCTCGGCGGGGTGATCTTCTACGCTGCGGGCAGGCATCCGCTGGCGGGCATCGCGGCCGCGTTCGCCGGTGTTTCGGGCGGCTTCTCGGCGAACTTCATCCCCTCGGGCATCGACCCCCTGCTCCAGGGCTTTACCCAGTCCGCGGCCCAGATCCTGGATCCGGAGGTCCTGGTCAATCCGCTCTGCAACCTGGCGTTCACCGCGTTCTCCTCCGTCCTCGTGATCGCCGTCGGCTGGTACCTGACCGACCGGGTGATCGAGCCGAGGCTCAAGGGCACCGAGATCGACGGCGATCCGGACGAGATGCCGAAGATGGAGGAACCGAGCCGGAGGGACCGCCTCGGCTTCCTCGCCGGCATGGCGTCGCTGGTGATCGGGCTCGTCGCGCTCCTGGTCTGGGCGTGGCCCGACAGCTCGCCGCTTCGCAGCCCCGACGGTGAGCTGACCGCGTTCTCGGCGCCACTGATGCAGATGCTGGTGCCCCTCATCTTCGTCTTCTTCCTGATCCCCGGCGTCGTTCACGGCTACGTCGCCGGCACGGTGAAGACCCACCGGGACATCGTCGACGGCATGAGCGACGCGATGCGCACGATGGCCTACTACCTGGTCATGGCGTTCTTCGCCGCCCAGTTCATCGCCGCGTTCAGCAGTTCGAACGTCGGCCTGCTCATCGCGCTCAAGGGAGCGAACTTCCTGCGCGACCTGGGCCTGCCTCCGCAAGCGACGGTCGTGGGGATCATCCTGCTGTCGGCGGTCGTCAACCTGTTCGTCGGCTCGGCCTCCGCCAAGTGGGCCGTGCTCTCCGTCATCTTCGTGCCGATGCTGATGAGCCTGGGCATCTCGCCCGAACTGACCCAGGCCGCCTACCGGGTCGGCGACAGCGCGACGAACATCACAACACCGCTCATGCCCTACTTCCCGCTCGTTGTCGTCTTCTGCCAGCGCTACACGAAGAAGGCAGGCATCGGCACCGTCCTGTCGCTGATGATCCCGTACGCCGTCACCCTGCTCATCACCTGGACGGTCTTCCTGATCGGCTACTGGCTGCTCGGCATCCCGCTCGGCCTCCAGGCGGGTTACACGTATCCCTGATCATGGCTCGGCGTCGAACGGTCCTGGCTCCTGTCCTGCTGTTCGCGGTCTCGCTCGCGTCAGCGACCTGGGCGCAGCCAAACCGTCCGATCTACCCGGTGTACGAGGGATACGTCCTCAACGAGGACGGCACGGCCGTTCTCGTGTTCGGCTACTACAGCCACAACGCGGTCGCGGTCGAGATTCCGGCAGGCGAAGCGAACGGCTTCGACCCGGGACCAGCGGACCGCGGCCAGCCGACCGTGTTCGAACCGGGCCGCCAGCGCAACGTCTGTCTCATCGTCCTGCCGGAGGACCACGAGGGCAACCTCGCCTGGACGCTGATCTGGGCAGGGCAAGAGCAGACCACGTCCGAACGCGGGGGGGTCGATCCCCTCTACCTGATCGAGAACATCTCCATGGCCTACCACCGCGCGAAACAGATCGACACGGCCACCACCGAGCGCGGTGTCTGCGTCGAACCCGAGCCGTTTCCAACCAGGAGCGAACGATGAACCGCACTCCGGGCCGCCTTCACCCTGGCCGTCGCCCTCGCCAACGCCGGTCCGCCAATCCTGGCCCGCGCGGGAACCTCCGGCTTCATCCGATGACTCCGGCGCCGATCCTGCTGCTCGCCTTCCTTGCCGCGGCGGCAGCCTCCCCCGCCGCCGCGGCCGACGACGGCGCACCGACCTTCAGCCGGGACATCGCGCCCATCCTGCAGCGCTCCTGCCAGCGCTGCCACCGACCCGGAACCGCCTCGCCGATGTCGCTGCTCACCTACGAGCAGGCGCGCCCCTGGGCACGGTCGATCAAGCGGCGCGTGGCAAGCCGGGAGATGCCGCCCTGGCACATCGACCGCACGGTCGGCGAGTACGCCCCCGACCCGAGTCTGAGCGACGAGGAGATCGCCGCGGTCTCCGCCTGGGTCGACGCAGGGTCACCGCGCGGCAACCCGGCCGACCTGCCGGCGCCAATCGACTTCCCCGACGGCGACGCATGGGAGTACGGCGAGCCCGACCTGGTCGTCGAAATGCAGGAGGACATGGTCGTTCCTCCGGAGGGTCCCGACCTGTTCGTCAGCTTCCTCGCCGAAACCGGCCTCACCGAGGACCGCTACATCCGCTGGATCGAGGTCAAACCGAGCAAGGCGGGCCGCCGGACCGTCCATCACACGATGGTCTACGCGATCCAGGACGACGCGGAATACGTCGGCCGGGACTTCTTCGAACGGGACGACGACCCGAACCGCCGCGACCGCGAGGGCAACCCTGTCGGGTCACTATTGATCGAGTACGCGGTGGGCAACACGGGCGACATCTATTCGGAGAACACCGGCAAACTGCTGATGGCCGGCTCGGTCATCCGCTTCAGCGGGCACTACCACTCGGTCGGCGAGGAGATCCGCGACCGGCAGCGGATCGGCTTCGGCTTCTACCCGCGCGGCGTCGTGCCCAGGCGCCGCATCGTCTCCACCCGGCTGTTCGCCGGCCTGCCCGGCAGCACCGGCTGGCTCAACAACGAGCTGTCGATCCCGCCCGGCGCCGACAACGTCCGTCACGACGGCTACCGCGTGCTCGACCGCCCGATCCAGCTGATCAGCTTCCAGGCCCACATGCACTACCGCGGCAAGGCGATGGAACTCGAAGCGATCCACACCGACGGCCGCCGCGAGCTGCTCACGCGCATCCAGGACTACGACTTCAACTGGCAGATCGCCTACCCGTACAAGAACCCGCCGGTGTTCCCCGCCGGCACGGTCCTCCACGTGACCTCGTACCACGACAACTCGGAGAACAACCCCTACAACCCGGACCCGACCGCCTGGGTCGGCTGGGGCAACCGAACGATCGACGACATGGCGATCGGCTGGACGAACTTCGTCTTCCTCTCGGAAGAGGACTACGAGCAGCACACGGCAGCGGCAGCGACCGGGGCCGGGGCTGGCGGCGACTAGCGGCGCCGGCCCCGCCGGTCCTGGGGCAGGGCGGGTCAGCTCCCGAGAGGGTGGAAGGAGCGGGAGAACGTATCGACCGTGACCGTACCGATCCCGACGACGAACCTGTTCGATGGCCGGAGTCTGGTGCGGTTGATGAGCGAGTCCAGAGAAGGGAGGATCCGATGAAAGTGGAGATCCAGGATCGGGACGCGCTCCTCGCCGTCTCGCCGGCGGCCCTTTCGGCTTATGCACGTTCCGCCGGCTGGACGAAAGCCAAGCCCTATGGCGATTTCTCGGATGTGTATGTCAACGAAGAACTGCCTGAGATCATTGTTCCGCGCACGGACAGACTGGGCGACTACGCTAGCGTCGTCCGACAGCTCCTGCAGATGTTCGCGGCCGCTGCCGATCTGGATCAGCTTTCCCTTTACCGCGACCTTGCTGTTGCCGACCGGGACGCGGTTCGTTTGCGGGTCGAAGATGATGCCGCCGACGGGACTGTCTCCCTGGAGAGAGGACTGAGCCTCGTCAGGGACACGCAGCGAATGGTCCTTGCGGCCGCCTGCTCACTCTCCAACCCGCAACCTGTATATCGGCCGGGCGCCAACAAGGAAGCCAGGCGCTTTCTGGAGCAGGTGCGTCTGGGTCAGACGGAGCAGGGCAGTTACGGTGTGACACTGCTATCGCCCGTGGTGCCGCCACCGTTGCAGGTGTCGCTGAACCCGGACCTGACGCCGGACCAGGAGCCGCTGGCGCGGGCCGTGACGCGGCGCTTGGCCAGTGCCTTGGCGGCAACGCGCCAAGCGACCGAGAGGGCGGTCAGCGGTGAGTCGAATGCGTTCTCGCACGCTGTGCCGTCTGGAGTGAGCGCGAACTTCTGCGAGGCTCTTGTGGGACTTGCGGAGTCGTTTCCATCGGTGGAAGCAAGCGTCATCTGGGCGCGGACGCGGCCGATGCCGAGGGCGCGGGACACGTTCCGGTTCGCGGCGTCCGACGCTCCCATCCTGCGGGAGGCGGCTCGCGTGTTCCGGGATCGTTCACCGCGTCCCGACGTGGTCCTGTTCGGCGTGGTCCATCGACTCAAGCGGGAGGAGGACGAAACCGAAGGCACGATCACCGTCCGCACGTCCATCGATGGCAAGACCCAATCCGTGGTCGCCGTGTTGGAACCGGAGGACTATGATCGAGCAATAGAGGCCCATCAGGCACGAGAGCCAGTCTTGCTCAAAGGTGACCTTGAACGCCAGAAGCAGCGGTGGCGCCTTCGGCACTCCCGGATCGTGACAGAGAATCATGATGGCAAGATGGAAGAAGAGGCGGAATCGTGACCGAGGCGGTGAGCGGCGGTCGGCCCATACAGCCTCCGGCAGACAAGTGACGACGATGGCAAGAGGTCAACCCGATAGCGACAGCGGCGCGACAACGGGCTACGAAGCCGAACTGTGGGCGATGGCCGATGCGCTCCGCGGCTCGATGGATGCGGCCGAGTACAAGCATGTCGTGCTCGGCCTCCTTTTCCTGAAGTACATCTCGGACGCCTTCGAGGAGCGCTACGAGACTGTGCTGGCGGAGTGGGGGGAAGATGCCGCGGAGGACCGCGACGAGTACACCGCGGAGAACATCTTCTGGGTGCCGCCGGAAGCTCGCTGGGAGCATCTGAAGGCTCGGGCGCGGCAGCCCACCGTCGGCCAGACAGTCGACGAGACAATGACAGCCATCGAGCGCGACAACTCGGCACTCAAGGAGGTGTTGCCCAAGGACTTCGCGCGTCCCGCCCTGGACAAACAACGCCTTGGCCAGCTCATCGACCTGGTCGGCAACATACGCGTTGGCGACGCGGACGCGCGCTCGCGAGATGTGCTCGGCCGCGTCTACGAGTACTTCCTCTCGCAGTTCGCAAGCGCCGAGGGCAAGAGAGGCGGCGAGTTCTACACGCCACGCTGCGTTGTCGAGCTGCTCGTTGAGATGCTGGAACCCTACCGGGGCCGGGTCTACGATCCCTGTTGCGGATCCTCGGGAATGTTCGTGCAGTCGGTCGAGTTCATCCGCGCCCATGCCAACGGCAACGGCGGCGAAGCCCCCGGCGACATCTCGCTCTACGGCCAGGAGTCGAACTACACGACCTGGCGGCTTGCCAGGATGAACCTGGCCATCCGCGGGATCGGAGGACAGATCGCTCACGGCGACAGCTTTCACGACGACCGCCATCCAGACCTGAAGGCCGATTTCATCCTCGCCAACCCGCCTTTCAACGTCTCTGACTGGGGCGGTGAGCGGCTGGTCCAGGACAAGCGCTGGCGGTACGGCGTGCCGCCGAAGCGCAACGCGAACTTCGGGTGGGTTCAGCACATGGTTCACCACCTCGCGCCGGGAGGCCGGGCCGGCTTCGTACTCGCCAACGGCTCCATGTCCTCCGCCCAGTCCGGCGAGGGCGAGATCCGACGCAGGCTGATCGAGGAAGGAAACCTGGTCGACTGCATGGTGGCCCTGCCGGGGCAACTCTTCTACTCGACCCCGATTCCGGCCTGCCTGTGGTTCCTCGCGCGAGACCGGCAGGGCGGCGCTTCGCACGCACGGAGCGGCGAGATCCTGTTCATCGACGCCCGCGATCTGGGCCGGATGGTGGACCGCACCCACAGGTTCTTGACGTCCGAGGACGTCGCCGAGATCGCCGCGACCTACCATGCATGGCACGGCGGGGAAGGTGTCATCGAATACGAGGACAAACCCGGTTTCTGCAAGAGTGCGACTCTTGAAGAGGTCGGCAGGCACGGCCATGTGCTGACGCCCGGACGCTACGTTGGCATGAAGCCGCAGGAGGACGACGGCGAGCTGTTCGAGGACAAGATGACTCGGCTCGCCGGCGAGTGGAGAAGGCAGCAGGCGGAGGCGAGGAGGCTTGACGCCGTGATCGAGGAGAACCTGCGGGGGCTGGGGTTCGGGGTGGACTGAGTGGACGTGCTCGTTCGCGCCGCCATCGGCGGGGCGCCCTGGTTCGGCCATGCCTTAGGCTACGGAGCCTAGACCGCGACGGCAGCGCGCGGCGGAACCAGGAGTCCGGAAGCACGGGTTTCGCAGTGCTGCGGCCCAAGGCCACCTTTGAGCGGGAAATCGTCTACTGCGCTGCGACTTCCCACGGAACTATCCACCGTCTCGCTCGTTTGGCAGACGGGGGCGCATACCCGGCCGTGAGCCCGACAAGCGTCTTGGACACCGCCGTAGCAAGGCCGGACACGCCCATTCGACTGGCGTTCTCGGCGTTGGCGGCACCACTGTTGAACCGATTTGAAGAGAATCAGCGGGAAGCTCCAATTCTCAGTACCGCCCGGGACACGCTGTTGCCGAAGCTGGTCTCCGGAGAGATCCGCGTACCCAGTGCCGAGAGGGCATTGGAAGCCCTCACATGACTTTGGTATCCGCGACCTACCGAGTCGGAGGTCAAAGAGGCTGCGCCGGCTGCGCCGGGAGAACCGCCCGTTGCGGGAAGAGCGGGCAATTCTGGCAAGAGCAACGGCCTGGTTTGCTCGGGAGACGGGACCGAAGGGGTCTTCCGGTTCATGAGAGCGAACCAGGCCGAAGTTCGGTTTAGTCCAGATCCGCGGCGGACATCAGACCAGTGCGCACGCCGCCGTCGCGCCAAGCGAAGATCAGGCGGTCGCCGCCAAGAACGAGCTTGGGGACGCCGACGACACTTCGGCCGGCTGGCGCTGACGCTACCGGCAGCGAGGCGCCCGTGCGCCCGTCCCCGGTTGCGCGACGGACCCGCAGTTCCGCGCCGCCTTCCACGCGTTCGACCCAACTGACCGCAGCACTGCCGTCTTCCAGCATCGCGACACCGGCCCAGCCGCGCGGGGAACCGTCGTCGATTCGGAGCGGTGCGCCGAACCGTTGCTCTTTCGTGTTCCAGAACGCCGCCACCACTCTTGCCTCACCGTCGGCGGCCGTGAACCAGGCAACTGCCGGGCCCTCCTGGCCCGAAGCCAGGGCCGGGCCGTTCGTCGGACATCCGCGGATGTGCCAGCCGTCGCGGTGAACCAGCTCGGAACCTGTCCATCGACCGTCCTCGAGGCGGGCGAAGGAGATGTCACGGAACTCGCCTTCCCGGCGGTCGCGGAAAGCCAGGAAGAAGCCATCCGGACTCGGCGCCATTGCCGTCGTGCAACAACTGCACACGTCGGCGTCGACCTCCAGGTCACGGAGCAGCTTGCCGGCCTGATCGAACGAAGCGGAACGCAGAGTCATCCGCGGTTCCACTGCGGCGTGGCCGGCGCCTCCGACATTCCCGGGACCGGAACCGACCGCGGCCACCTCTCCATCGGCCTCGCCGACAGTAGCCAGGTAGGCCATCTCGAACCCGTCCGCTGTGGCGGCAGACGCCACAAAGCCCGCGTAGCCGTCCACACCTTCGCCACTCGCCTTGAACACCTGCCGCCAGGTCGCACCGCGGTCGTTTGAGAAGACCAACCGGATGCCGTAGCCGTAGTCGCCCTCCCGGTCCTCGTCGTGAACCAGCCAGTGCGCTGCCATTCGGTCGCCGCCCAGCGGCACAACGGCCGGATGGTCGATCCAGTTGACGAACCAGCCCTCGCCTGTCGCAATCGTCCTGGCCGGACCCCATTCGTCGCCGCGCAACTCGGCGTAACGCAGTGCATGGCCACGTTCGCCCGAGCGCTCAACCCAACTGAGGACGATCGTGCCCTCAGGTCGCGCGTTCAAGGCATAGCTGCTGCTCTTCTCCGCAGCAGGCGCATCGAGAAGCCGCACTTCCCCTACCACAGCCGTGGCAAGGACGCCGATCCCAAGACCAATGAACAAGGCGCAACGACTCATCTGGCGCCGGATTCTCTCAGATAGCCACCTGGCGAGGCTTCGCCCCGGACCGACGAGTGTGCAAGGCCGGAGCAGATGCCGGCCAGAACCCGGGCGCCGCTCCAGCCGACGCGAGCCCGCTACTGCCAGGTCACCGCCATCGCGAAGAAGTGGTCGAAGACTTCGCGGTTGGGGTGGTTCGCGTCGTTGTTCTCGGGGCTGCGGATGTAGAAGTCCAGTTGCTGGGCCGCCGGGTTCACGGCCCCGGCCGGGCCGTCGGACGGCTGGAGTTGCACCTGCAGGGTCTCGCGGTCGCGCATGCCCTGGGTGACCATGAAGTGGATCTGGTAGTCGCTGTACAACTCTTCGCCGTTCAGCGCGCCGCGGCCGTAGCCCCAACCGGCGACGTAGAGCAGGCTCTTCGGCCAGTTCGAGTCGCCGCAACCGGCATCGCCATGCTCGAACAGGTAGGCCGCGATGCCCCCGTCCTGGCAGGGCGAGAACTCGTGGAACCGGTCGAGTTCCACGACGTACTCGCCCTCGGGGAGCTGCAGCTCGGCGCGGAACGTGCCGGTGTTCGTGATCTCGTCGACATCGATCGTGATCTCGCCGCCTACCGGGGCCACGTTGCCGGCGTCGTCGCCCATGTGGTCCCAGGGCGACTCGTCGTTCAGGCTGCCGACCTGGTGGACGTTCGAGCCGGTGATCACGAACCGGCCGTCGTAGAGCTCGTGCTGCTCCGGTTCATAGAGTCCCATGCCCGTGCCGGGCTGGCTGCGGGCGGTCACCGGCGCCGGCTCGGGCTCGGGCTCGACCTCCACCGCTTGCTCGCCCCCGCGCGGGGTACAACCGGCCAGAAACACCGCCGACAGCCCCACGGCCGCTACAACCACCCGGGTCCAAGGCTGCCGCATCGTCATCGTCAACTACCTCCTGAAGTCACTGTCTCGCGGCTGCCGTGTGCCGTGACCACCTCTTGGCGGCATCGTCATCGTCAGCTACCTCCTGAAATCACTATAGCCCGCAGCCGGGTGCTCGCCGGTACAATCGCGGCCGTGCTGGACATCCTCCCCGACGTGGATCGCTGGCGTGCCGATGGCCGCAAGGTCGCCGTCGCCACCGTGATCCGCACCGTTGGCTCCTCGCCCCGGCCACTGGGTTCGAAGATGGCCATCTCCGACGCGGGCGGCATCAGCGGCTCGGTCAGCGGCGGCTGCATCGAAGGCGCGGTGATCCAGGAGGCCCGGTCGGTGCTGGAAAACGGCCTGCCGAAACGGCTCCTCTACGGCATCTCCGACGAGCAGGCGTGGTCCGTCGGGCTCACCTGCGGCGGCGAAGTCGAAGTCCTGGTCGAGCGCCTCGACGCTTGAGGCCGCCCGGCTGCCGCCGATGAGTTCCCGGTTCGAGTCCCTGCGCCGGTCCCTGCTGGCCGGCGAGCGGCTGGTCGCGTTCACCCGAGCCGACGACGACGCGCTCGGTTCGCGCCTCCTCGTATGGCACGACGGACGAAGCGAAGGAACGCTGCGCTCCCCGAACCTCGATCGGGCCGCCACGACTCTGGCAACGGGGCCGGATCTCCCGGCCACGGGCCTCCTCGAGATCGACGGCACGGAGGTGTTCGTCGAGAACTTCGAGCCCCTGCCCCAGTTGTTCATCGTCGGGGCGGTCCACGTCGCGATCCACCTGGTCCACTTCGCCCGCCAGCTCGGATTCCGCACCGTGGTCGTCGACGCGCGCTCCGCCTTCGCCACCGCCGAGCGCTTTCCCCACGCCGACGAACTGGTCGTCGAGTGGCCGGCCGAGTACCTGGCGCGGACCAGGCTGCACGACAACACGTTCTGCGTCTTCCTCACTCACGACGAGAAGCTCGACAACCCGGCGCTTGAGGTCGCGCTTGAAGCGGGAGTCCGCTACGTCGGCGCTCTGGGCTCGTCGCGCACCCACGCGAAGCGGGTCGCGGCACTTGGCGAAGCCGGCCTGGCCTCGGAGCTGATCGACCGCATCCACGCACCGATCGGCCTCGACCTCGGCGGCCGAAAGCCGGAGGAGATTGCCCTTGCGATCGCCGCCGAACTCGTCGCGGTACGAAGCGGCAGCGAGGCCGGCGACCGCGGCCGTCGCGCCGGCCTTGCGAGCGCCGCCGAACTCGTCGCGGTACGAAGCGGCAGCGAGGCCGGCGACCGCGGCCGTCGCGCCGGCCCTGCGAGCGCCGCCGAGCTCGTCGGGGTACGAAGCGGCCGGTTGCCAGGCGGTGAACGATGACCGGCCCTGTTTCCGGTGTCGTCGGCAAGCCGCTCGACCGCGCTCCGCTCAAACGCTCCGGCAGGCGATGACCGGCCGGGTTTCCGGTGTCGTCCTCGCGGCCGGCCTTTCGACCCGGTTCGAGGCCGCATGCAGGGAGAATGCGCACGTTCCCGGGAAGAACGTCGCCGGTGCGACCAGACCGAAGCAGCTCTACCGGATCGGCGGCGAGTCTCTCGTTCGGCGCACTTGTCGGGAGGCGCTCGCGTCCGGCCTCGCCGAAGTCATCCTGGTCACCGGCCACGCGGAACGGCAGGTACGGGAGGAAGTGGCCGACCTCGACCTCCGGACGGCCCACAACTCCGCCTACGCGGCGGGTCAGAGCGGCTCGGTCCGTTGCGGCCTGGCCGGCGTGTCGGACCGCGCCGAGGGCGCGATGTTCCTGCCCGTCGACCAGCCCGGGCTCGACGCTGCAACCATCGACCGGTTGCTCGGCGGGTTCGACGGGCCCGCCTCGATCGTCGTGCCCACCTGCCGCGATCGGCGCGGCGCCCCGGTCACGTTCGGCAGCTCGTGGTTCGACCACCTGAGGCGCCTCCGGGGCGACGAGGGGGCCCGTCGCCTGCTCCGGGAACTGGCGGAGCACGTGATCGAAGTGGACCTCGAAACGGACGTGCCGCTCGAGGACGTCGACACCGCGGACGAAGCGCTGGCGTGGGCCGAAACGAGGCCGCAGTGACCGCGGGGCCGCGGGATGGGCCCGCGGAGAAGACGGGGAGAGGCGCGACGGAACGAGGTCGGCGCCCAGGTCGCCGAGGTGGCCAGGACGCCGCCGTTGAAGGCCGAGGGCAGGGCGCGGCGGAACGAGGTCGGCGCCCACGTCGCCGAGAGGGTCCGCGGGATGGGCCCGCGGAGAGGGCGAGGGAAGCGCCGCTCGATCGCCCCCTGCGGCTCATTCCGCGGGTGCGTCACTACGACTGGGGAACGCGCGACTTCATTCCACGCCTCTGTGGCCGCGAACCCGGCGACCGGCCGGAAGCCGAACTCTGGTTCGGCGCCCACGCCGATGCTCCGGCCGGCGTCGTGCTCGAAGCCGGTTCTGCCAACGGGCCGGGCGACGCCGGCCGTCCGGTACCCCTAGACCGGCTGATCGCCGAGCGCCGGCGCGAGGTTCTCGGCCCCGGAGCAGCCGGCAGCGCCCTGCCCTTTCTGACCAAGATCCTCTCCGCCGCCAGGCCCCTGTCGATCCAGGCCCACCCCGACCGCGAGCAGGCCAGGCGCGGTTTCGCAAGCGTGCCAGTCGCAAGCGGGGGCGTTGAAGGCTCCTCAAGCGCCTTGGCAGGGCAGGGCAGGGCAGGGGCTTGGGGCAAGGGTGGGGAAACCAGGGGCGCCGCGCCCGTCAGCGACGCGAACCGCACGTACCGCGACCCGAACCACAAGCCCGAACTGCTCTACGCCCTGACGCCCTTCTCCGCCCTGGCCGGCTTCCGGCCCGCCGCCGAGGCGGCGCAGCTGCTGGCCGCCCTGGGCCTCGAGCAACTCGAGTCGACCGTCCGCCGCCTCGAATCCGAAGGCGCCGCCGCCTACCGCGCCCTGCTCGAAGCGCTCCGACGCCACACCGGAACCGATCTCGCCGGCGCCGCCGTCGAGGCAGCCCATCGTGCCTCGACCGAGGGCGACGCCGACTGCCGGGACGCGATGCACTGGATCGTTCGCATCGCGTCGCACCACCCGGACGACCCCCTGGTCGCAGCACCGCTCTTCCTCCGCCTGGTGCACCTCGAACCCGGCCAGGCCCTGTTCACCGGGCCCGGCGTTCCGCACAGCTACCTGGAAGGCTCCGCGATCGAGGTCATGGCGAACTCCGACAACGTGCTCCGCCTGGGCCTGACCTCCAAACGCGTGGACGCCGGAGAACTGCTCGACATCCTCGTCTACGAAGCCTCCGCCGGCGCCCCGCTGGCGCCCCGAACCGACGAACACTCCTGGGGCACACGGACCTGTTTCCAGCCGCCGGCCGAGGACTTCCGTCTGGACGTCCTGCAGGTCGACGGCACTGACGAGGCGCCCCTCAAGCACCAGGGGCGCGCCCGAATCACCCTCGCACTTGAAGGAGAAATCGAGGTCCGCAACTCCTTCGGTACGCAAACACTGCGTCCAGGCCAGGCCGTCCTCCTGCCAGCAGCCGCCAGAGCCGTCACCGCAACCGGCCCGGGAACACTCGCTCTGACGACGTCAGACAACTGACTGCCGGCGGCGGCAGGGCAAAGACTCTCTACCTGGGCCCGCTTCGCTGGCCTGAGCCGACTGCCGGCGCCTCGCACCGTCAGCTACTGGCTTCAGTGTCTGAAGGGCGAACATGTCGAGCGCCTTTCAAGAGTCAACCACGAGTTGCGCGGGCCTTCTGGCCCGCGTTCGGAAACAAGCTCGCCTCGAGTTTTCGCATCGTGTGGGCAATCATGGCTGGCAAGGCGGGGCGTAGTCTGTCAGGCCAGCGTCGCAGCGGCGTCGGCTCAGGCCTTTGGCGGAACGGGCGGCCCGGATTCGAACCACCGCCAGCGGCGCCGCGGCCCGCGGCCGTCGCAGAGCTGTGAGGGCAAAGCCGAGCTCGGCCAGGCCGTCGCGGCACTCAGGGCGGCCGCCAGGTCCGCCGGCAGCGCCGATATCATCGGAGACGTCCACAGCACTCCCGGAAGGAGCCTGACCGGCGGTCGTGCAGCTTAGGGGGCCTGACGTGAACGAGATCAGAATCCAGGACTTCCGTTGCTTCCGCGATCGGCAGACAGCGCGTCTGGCGCCGCTGACCCTGCTCGTCGGCGAGAACAGCACCGGAAAGACCTCTCTCCTGGCGTTGATTCGCGCCCTCTGGGATCTTGGCTATCGGCACGAATTGCCGGACTTCAAGGAAGCCCCCTACGATCTCGGCAGTTTCGACGAGATCGCCCATCACAGGGGGGCCCGTGGAAGCCGCGCGACCAGGTTCAAGGCCGGCTTCACCGCGGCCTCGTCGCGCGCCGGCTCGTCGAGGAGCGTTCGGGACTGTTTCTTCGACTTCAAGTTCACGCGGGACCGCAACCAGCCCACGCTCGCCTGGAGACGAATCGCCCGGCGCGACGACTTCATCGAGCTCGACCTGCAGTCGGCGGAGATGCGCGTCGGCACGGCGCAAGGTCGCTGGTCTTTCAAGCTGGAGCCGGACCTCGCGTTGAGCCTCCAACTCGAAGAGCGCCGGACCGTGATTCCCTGGCGGTTCCCTGCGGGAGGCCTGCTGATGGATGGCCATGGCGGCGACGGCGGCTCAACCAACGACTGGACTTGCCTGGACGGCCCGGATGTTCCGTCGGCGGAAGATCGGCGGCGCCTCCAGCGTCTCCAGCACCTCCAGCGCCTGGCCCCGCTTCGACATGGATCTCCCGGCCGCCCCTACGCCAGCGCTCCCGTCCGCTCCAGGCCGCGCCGCACCTACGATCCGTCGCGGTTGACCCGGGATCCGGAGGGCGAGGCCGTCCCCATGTACCTGGCCGACATGGCGCATCGAAGCCAGCGGACCTGGGAGGCGCTGCATCAAGCCCTCGAGGAGTTCGGGCGGTCTTCCGGCCTCTTCGACGAGATGCGTGTCAGGCGTCTCGGGAAGACGAGCAGCGAGCCCTTCCAGATACAGGTCCGCAAGTCTGGAAGCGCCCGACTCAAGGGCCCCTGGCGCAATCTGACCGACGTCGGGTACGGCGTCAGCCAGGTGCTTCCCGTAATCGCGGAACTTCTCCGTTCGGACGCACCGAACATGTTCCTTCTGCAGCAGCCCGAGGTCCACCTCCATCCGAGTGCCCAGGCGGCGCTCGGTTCGCTCTTCTGCACCGTGGCTTCGAAGCGCAGGCAGTTGATCGTCGAAACTCACGGCGACCATCTGATCGACCGTGTGCGCATGGACGTCCGGGATGGAACCACCGGTCTGAAACCCGATGACGTCTCGCTCCTGTTCTTCGAGCGTGGCGAGTTGGAGGTCCGCATTCACTCCCTGCGGATCGACGAGGCGGGTAACGTTCTGGACGCCCCGCCCGGCTATCGGCGGTTCTTTCTGGAAGAGACCAATCGGTCGATAGGGCTGTAGCCGCCGTGTGCGCCATTCTCGACGCGGATGCGGTCTCCGCTGTCTTCACTGAGGATCCGGCGCCCGGAGCGCGCGAGTTCCGGCGCTGGATCGAGTCCGGCAGAGGGCGTTTGGCCATCGGCGGCCGCCTGCGGAAGGAACTCGCCGTCAACACCGCCTTCAAGAACTGGCTTCGGGAGGCTCTGCTCCGGGGCAGCGTCCGGGACACTCCGGATCGCCGGGTAAACGACGAGGCGCGGGCGTTGGCGTCCCGCGAGAACCTCAGATCGAACGACCAGCACGTGCTCGCCCTCGCCCGGTTGAGTGGGGCGCGGCTGCTCTACTCCCGCGACAAGGCCTTGTGTGAGGACTTCAGGAACAAGGAGATCCTCGGCGACCCTCGGGGCAAGCTGTACCCGGAAGGCAAGGGCGCCGAGTGCCGTCGCTGGCTCTTGCGGCAGCAGCGACTCTGTGCGAACTGAGCCGTTCCCCTCTCTGCCAACGTACGTGCCCTTGGGCTGATACCTGTGGCGTGACTGGATCTCGACCATCGTTTCCGCTAGCGTTCCCTCACGTCTTGGACCGACGGCCTTGGGGTCCTTTGGCGGGAGGTGATGCACAGCATCAGCGAAGGTGGCGGTTGGCGGCTCGTTGAGCCCTCGCAGCCATCTTGAGAGAACGTAAGCGGTCGTGACAGTGCGGGTTGTCCGCATCGTCGCGGCTTTGATCTTCGGATTGAATGGATACCGGTCGGCGTGATCGGGCTGATCATCGCGGCGCTGCTCGCCGCCGCGATTTCGTCGCTCGACGCGGGAACACGCCGTCGGCGCGAAGGTCGTCCGGCAATTGCCGGGTCGGTCAATGAACGGCGGCGACGAGCCGCTCAAGGAGGGAACAAACTGATGAAGCTGATGAAGCACATCACGATAGCGCTGGTTCTTTGCGCGATTCCGGCGATGGCGTTCGGTCAGAGCGTCTCTTGCGACGACTGCACGCACGTCGTGTCCGTCTACATGGGCGAGGGCGGACTCATCGCCACGGCCGACGGCGCCGAGATGGTGACCTGGGTCGCCAGTTGCGGCGGCGTCACCCGCAGCGGCGAGCTCGCTGCCAACGACGACGGCATGGTCTCCGCGCTGTTCACGATGGACAATGGCCTCGCCTGCGACATGGCTGGCGATGGCAACAAGTTCGAGCTCGGCCCGATCATGGATGGCGGCTGGTTCTGGATGACGCGTGACACGAACTCGGCCATTGGCAATCTGGTTGCCATGGACATTCTCGAGAACGACGCGGTCGAGATAACGAGCGCCGGCACCGCCGACGTCGCGATGATGGATGGCCGTGGCGCCGTCCTGATCGAGCAGGCCAGCACGGGGCGTGTCGGCATCCTGCCGAACATCCTGGCGGAAAAGCCGGCGCCTGCTCTCAGGCTGTGCGGCTACGACGTCAGCGGTGCCACCTTCACCCGCCGGGCCAGCAATTGCGCGCTGGGCAACGGTGGAACGATGGCCATCGCGACGACCACGAACCCCATCACCGGAGCGACATCGGTGGTGGCCGACGGGTCCAGCGTCGTCCGGCCGGCCGGTGTGGGCGGCGAAGTCGTCATCACCATCGACCTGTGGGCCAACGGCACCGGTCACTTCACGACCGCCGCGGACGGCGAGGCACGGCTCGGACACCCGGAGTTTGCGATGACAAGCGCCAGAACAAGTCGTCTGACCGGCTTGATTTTTGCGGCGAGAAGGGGTTCCGGCCCGGGAAGTGTGGCCTTCGGGAACGGCGTGGAAGCGGCCGGCATCACGATGGACACCACTACCCCTCACGTCGTGACGTTCACCATCGTGCGCGACGAAACTCACTGCAGCGCCACCGCCAACTACCCCGTCCCGGTGGCCCTGACCATCACGATGGACGCTGACACCGTCAATCAGATCACGCCCTCCATCACGCGCAGCGCCGCGGGTGTGGTGGGAGGCACGAAGTTCACGGTTGTCTGCCCTTAGGCTTCGTCCTCGGCCAACATGGGCGAGGAGCTGGTTCCGGACAAGCCGTTCCCGACCGACAAGTAGGGAACAGCCGATTCCTCCCCCGAGGTTGTTCCAGCAGCCCGGCGGAAGAAGCGACTTTGAAAGCAGCGCCTCCGCGTCGGGCTCACACCCGGCGCGGAGGCTTCGCCCTTTCAGGGACCTCGGAGAGAACGATCCGGAACGAATGAGGCGCCTCACGCTTGCGCTGGCGCTCAGCGCGGTCCCGGCCGCGGCGTTCGGCCAACGCCGTCAGTTGCCCCGACTGCCGCCACGTCGCCTCCTGGTTCAGGGGCTGAGGGCGGATTCATCGGAACCGTCGCCGACGGCGCGGAAGAGGTCGCCTTCGTCGCCTCCTGCGGCAGCGTGATCGAGCGCCTCGCGTAGCGCCGGCCAGTCGCCGCGGGCGGCGCGCAGACAGGGTCCGCAGTTCCAGGAGCAGTTGTCTCGCGCCCGCGCCGCCGACAGGCCCGGCTCGACCCCGACCTTCGGCAGGGCGTAGTCCGCGCGGGCGCATTGCCGCGGGTCGAGGTGCGCGCGCAGGCGCTCGCCTCGGAGCGTAGTCGGCGCGGGCGCATTGCCGCGACCAGTAGTCGGCCGTCTCCTCCTCTGTGCCCCACAGGGCGCGGAAGAACATCCCCAGGTCACCAGTGGCTCTCGCCTCGAGTCTTCAATCGCAGGTCGAGAACGCCTCGGTGTCGGTTACCGGCTTGAACAGCGTCCCGGCCTCGTTGAGGTACGTCCTGGACTCGCCGGCCTCGACGTCCTCGACTTCGACTTCGACCCGGACGTCGGTCAAGCCGCCGATGAACACCCAGTAGGCGCCGTCGCCGATGGCGCAGCCGTTCAGCACCTTGATCACGACCTCGACGTTGTTCTCGCTGAAGAACCAGAAATAGCCGGTGTCTCCGGTCAGCTCCACTGCCTCCCCGGTACCGGCGCGGCCATCCGGCGTCTCCCAGTGAGCGACAACGCGGAACCGATCCTCGTTCAGGCACAGGGTCGTCGCATCCGCCACACAGAGCCGCGCCGACGATTCATCCTGAAGGGCGCTCGCGGCCTCCGGCAACGCAGCCACCAGGACCCACAGCAACGACGCCCGCACGGCGGCCCCATGCCAACCCCGGCGCTGACCCAGGCGACACGGCATCGCGGACCCCTACTCCGCCGACTTCTTCTTCTTCGCGCCGCGTTCGTCCCCGCGACGACGCCGCATCTGGAACGCGACCCCGCCCACGATCAGCACGGCAACGCCGGCGTGGGCCGGAAGCCCCTCCAGACCCACCGCCGCCATGATCAGCAGCGCGCCGATGAACGACGAGACGACGATCAGCGCCGTCTCGAAGACCTGACGCAGGAGCCACGCTCCGACAAGGGCCGCGGCGGCGGTCACGATCCACCACAGGACTTGTGACTGCAGGCCGTAGAAGCCGGCCGCCCAAAGCGCCGCGCCGGCGCCCAGCATCGCCCCTGCAAGCGCCACGGCGAGCTTGCGCACGACGAAGGCGAGCAAGGCGCTGACGACTCCGATTCCCACCGCTACCCCCAGACGCAGGTCGCTGGGCAGGTTCGCCACGTCGGAGAGCATGCCGTAGCTGGCGAAGAAACCGAGCAACCCCAGGAGCGCCGTGTAGAGCTGCCGGCCAAGCAGCAGCAGCAGCAACCCCGCCACGACCCACAGCCACGGCGGTCCGAGGGCCCCCTCGGCGCCGAACCGACCGAAACTGACTCCGTCGCTCCACAGGCCCACTCTCTCGCCCCAGGCGCCCACTCCCTCGCTCCAGGGACTGTCGTTCATTCCAGCTCCGAGGCGATCCATGCGAGGGCCGCCTCCCGCGGTTCGTCCCTGCCGGCGAGCAGGCCTTCCCGCGTGAGCGGAACCAGCGAATCGGGAACGACCGGCCGGCCTTCGACCCGCTCGCCGTTCGGGCGAACGAAGTCCGCGATCGCGTGCATCAGCAGATCGCCGTTCGGCATCCGCTCGATCACCGCCGGCAGCGCCGCCGCCGCCGACGGCTCGCCGAACAACCGCGCCCGGCCAACGTCCTGGAGGCCGGCGGCGAAGATCTCGCTGGTGCTGGCGCTGCCGCCGTCGATGATCACGGCAACCGGCCCCTTGAACACCTCGAGTTTCCCGCTGCTGCGCGACACCCGCCGCGGGTACACCAGCAGCCGAAGGTCCGAACCGCGGTTCAACATTCTGCCCAGTTCGACCTTCTCGTTGAGCAGATACCCCCCGATACCCACCGCCGTACCGGCAATGCCGCCGGGATTGCCGCGCAGATCGATCAGCAGACCCTCGAACGCCGACGCACTGGCCGCGGGGTCTCCAAACAAAGCGGTCTCGAACGCCTCGATCGCGGGCAGCATCCAGACGTTGAAGCGGACCGCCAGGACTCGCGCGCCCGCCGCCGTTTCCACTTCCTCGGTCTCGAACAGGAACTGCATCGGCGGCAGGTTGCCGAAACCGATCTCGACCGAGCCCGGGCGGAGGGCGCGCTCCAGCTCGAGCACGAACCGCTCGCCGGCGCGGTCCACGAGTTCCACCTGCACCGGATCACCCGGTGCTCCGAAGAGCAGGCCGTCGACGGCGCGCGCACGCACCAGGCGGGCAACCGGCGAATCGAGGGATTGCGACGCGAGGCAGCGCGAAAGATCCGCGAGACGCTGGTCGCCGATCCGTACCACCTCGAGGCCCGTGGCGAGACCGGCGCCGTCCGCGGCCGAACCCTCCAGCACGCGGCTGACCAGCGGTCCCCGGTCCAGGAAACGGATCTCGAATCCGGGCCCCGCATCCGATGCGGACGAACCACTCCCGCCGCTCACAACCCTCATCAGCGCCGGGGTGCAGGCGCCGTCGCCGCTGGCGCTTTCACCCGGCCCATCGCCCGGATCCGCCGACCCGGCGCCCGGCAGGACGCCGAAGTGAGACTGCCCAAGCCGCGCCAGCATCTCCTGGATCACGGTTCGCAGCTCCCGGGCGTCTGCCGCATCCCGTGCTCTCGGTCTCAGCTCGTCGCCCACGGCCCGCCAGTCGACGCCGCCCATCTCCTCCTCCCAGAAGCTGTCGGCGATCTTCCGCCAGGCGAAATCGAAGCTCTCCAGGTTGAGTGCGGCCCTCTCGGACGAAGGCGAAGCACCTTGCCCCGCGACTGCGGCGGCAAGAAACACGGCACAGACGGCGACCGCGGCCGCGAGGCGCATCGAATCCCTCCTCCGCATGCTCCGAGAATGACACACGCGGACAACCGTCCACGGGACAGCTTGCCGGCGCCCGGACCGTGTGTCCAACTCAGGGCGGTTCCAAAGTCGGGAACTTCGGTGACCGATGTGAGGAACCGCTCCGGAATCGGCAACTCGGCGCCGGCACGGCTCTCGACCCTCGGGAATGAAGGCCTCCCGCCCGCGCCCAGCGTCGAGCGCTGGACTTTGGAATGGTCCTGGTGTGTCCAACACGCAGCCGGGGCGCCTCCTCACGATCCTGCTACCGTCAGCGTCAACAGTGCGAATCCTGTACGTTTTTCGTCACGCCAAGTCGGACTGGAGCGCGACCTATGGCGCGGACCACGACCGGCCCCTGAATCCGCGCGGCATCGCAGCCGCGAGGACGATGGGGCGCCTTCTCGCCGAACGACGGGAGCTCCCCGACCGGATCCTCTGTTCGTCCGCCCTGCGTACCCGGCAGACGATCGAGCTGGCGGTCGCCGCCGGCAACTGGAACCGGACGACGATTTTGGCGCCGGCTCTGTACCTGGCGTCGCCCGGATCCGCCATCGACCTTCTGCGCGAGCAGCCTGACGACGCGAACTCCCTGCTTCTCGTCAGCCACCAGCCCGCCTGCTCCGAACTCGTCCGCCGACTGACCGGCGACAATCCGCCCCGCTTCGTCACTGCCGCCCTGGCGCGCCTCCAGCTCGACATCGACTCCTGGGCCGAGGTCGAGCCCTGTTGCGGCAAGCTGGCGTGGTTCGAGACACCGAAGCGGGCAGCCGGGTAGAGCCGGGGCCGGGCAGCCCGCGGCAGAAGTTCCGGAAGGCGGCGCATCGCGCCGGATGCCGGCCAGAACCCGGGTGGCGCGGCTCCGTGCCACACGCGAACCACCTCCGGGGGCGAGTCATCGAGCACCCGGATGACACCCGGGTGGCGCGGCTCCGCGCCACCCGCGAACCACCTCCGGGGGCGAGTCATCGAGCACCCGGATGACACCCGGGTGGCGCGCCTCCGCGCCAACCTGCGAACCATTCCGTGCGCCCGTCACGGGCGCACGGATCGCAGGCCGGCGCACCTGTACCCGGTGCTTGCTTGACTAGTCAGCCAACCGGGCGATCACTGGTGCGTGGTCCGAGGCGATCAGGCCTTCCTTCTTCTTGCGGTAGTCCCGGTCGGTCTCGACCTGCTCCACCCGGGCCCGGACCGCTTCGGTCGCCAGCAGGAAGTCGATCCGCAGGCCGAGGTTGCGGTGGAAGGCGCCGAAGCGGTAGTCCCACCAGGAGAACTTGACCGTGTCCGGATGGAGTTCCCGGAACAGGTCGACGAAACCCAGCCCCAGGAGCGCCTCGAACCGCTCGCGCTCCGCCTCCGTGTGGTGGATGCCGCCGGCGAGACGGTCCTCGTCGTGCGTGTCGAGCCGGGTCGGCGCGATGTTGAAGTCGCCGCAGAGAACCGCCGCGTCCCCGGCGCCGAGCGAGCCCTCGAAGTAGCCGCGAAGCGAGTCGAACCATGCCAGCTTGCGCGGATAGTCCAGGTGATCGATGTCCTTGCCGTTCGGGCAGTAGACGGTCGCAAAATCGAGCCCTCCGGTACGCACCCGGATCAGGCGGGCGCCGGCCTCCTCCTCGCCCGGGAGCCCCGACTGGAGCTCCTCGATCGGATGGCGGGAGAGCACCGCGACACCATTCCACGCCTTCTGGCCGCACACCGCCGCGTGATAGCCGAGTTCCTCGAGCGCCTGCCGGGGGAAGTGCTCCTCGGTCGCCTTCAACTCCTGGAGGCCGACGACGTCCGGCTGCCGCGCCTTGAGCCAATGGACGAGGAAGTCGAACCGGGCGCCCAGGCCGTTGATGTTCCAGGTGGCGATCAGCATACGTCCCTGCGCTGGCTGCCCCGGTGCAGCAGGACTTCAACAGGCCGGCGCTTCGCGCCGGATGCCGGCGGGAACCCGTGTGGCGCGAAGCCGCGCCACACGTGAACCAGTCCGTGCGCCCGTCGTCGGGCGCACGGATGGCACGCCGGCGCACCCCGTCTGCTCGCCCGCACCGCCTAACTCCAGCCGCAGGCCCGGCCCTCGTTCTGCTCCTTCAGCCACTCGGCGAGCGGCGCGAAGTAGTCGAGGATCGCGGTCGCGTCCATCTCGCGGCTGCCGGTTGCCGCTTCCAGCGCATCCGGCCACGGACGGCTGAGGCCCATCGCCATCATCTCGCTCAGACGCCTCCCGGCCTCCTCGTTGCCGTAGATTGAGCAGCGGTTGAGCGGACCCTCGTAGCCGATCGCCTCGCACAGGTCGCGGTGCAACTGGAACTGGAGGATGTGGGCCAGAAAGTAGCGGGTGTAGGGCGTGTTGCCCGGCACGTGGTACTTGGCGCCGGGATCGAAGTGCTCCTCGGTCCGTTCGCTCGGGGCGCCGACGCCCTGGTACTGCTCGCGCAGGCGCCACCAGGCGGCGTTGTACTCCTCCGGCGGCACCTCACCCGAGAACACGGCCCAGCGCCAGCGATCGATCAGCAGACCGAACGGCAGGAAGGCCACCTTGTCGAGCGCCATCCGCATCAGCAGGCCAAGGTCGGCGTCCGCGGAGGGTTCTTCATCGAGCAGCCCGATGTCCACCAGGTAGCCCGGGGTTACCGAGAGGGCGATCACATCTCCCAGGGCCTCGTGGAAGCCGTCGTTGGCACTGTCACGAAACAGCGGCGCCCGGTCCCGGTAGCCGAGCTGGTAGTAGCTGTGACCGAGTTCGTGGTGGATCGTCGAGAAGTCCTCGGCGTTGATGTCGATGCACATCTTGATCCGCACGTCCTCGTCCAGGTCGAGCTGCCAGGCGCTGGCGTGGCAGACGACCTCGCGGTCCCGCGGCTTGACGAACTGGGAACGGGTCCAGAAGGTGTCCGGCAACGATTCCATGCCCAGCGAGGTGAAGAAGCCCTCGGCCATCTCGACCATCTCGACCTCGGAGGCGCCGCGGCTCCGGAGGATCCCGGTCAGGTCGTAGCCTGGGGCTGCGGCCGGCGGCGCCACCAGGTCGTACACGTTCGACCAGCTCTGCGCCCACATGTTGCCGAGAACGTGGGCCGGGATCGGACCCGCGGGATCGACGACGTCCGCCCCGTGGTGATCCGAGAGCTTCGCTCGCACATGGCACTGCAGGTCGTCGTAGAGCGGCTTGACCTGATCCCAGAGCCGGTCGACCTCGGCCGCGAAGTCATCGGGCGGCATGTCGTACTTCGAACGCCACATCGCGCCGGTGTCGGCGAACCCGAGAGCCTGTGCGCCCTCGTTCGAGAGTTCCACGAAGCGCTGGTAATCGGCGCGCATCGGCGGCGAGATCGTTCGCCAACCCTCCCAGGCGTCGAGCAGCGCATCGGCGTCGCGGCTGTTGTCGATCACGTCCTCCAGGTCGCCAAGGGATCGGCAGGTATCCGTGTCCGGGCCGTCCGGGCCGTCCGGGCCGTCCGGGCAGTGCTTGCCCGAGCCGTAGGCCGCTTCCATCCGGGTCGCGATCTGACTCAGTTCCTCGATCTTCGCCTCGTCGGCCGGCGCGGCCAAGGTCAGTCCGCCCCGCAGCAGGTTGAGCTTGCGCGCCACCTCGTCCGCCTCCGACGCCGCGTCGTAGGTCGCCGCCTCCTGCGCGAAGTCGATCGCGCGGGTCAGCCCCTCCGCTCCGAAACGGGCCGCCAGGGCGGTCGTGTCCTCGTTGATGTACGTCGACTGCACCCATGCCGCGCGGCTGCCGTCGTAGTAGTGCTCGATCAGCGTTTCCTCGGCCGCCGTCGTGAACTCGGCCGCCGTCGGGCGCTCTTCGCCCGCGCAGCCGGCCAGGAGAAGGAATGCCCCGACGGCGGCAGGGAACACAAGAGACGAAGCGCGGAAACGGAGCGAAGAAGACAACAGCGAAGAAGAGAACATCATGCAAACCTCCACGGATTCGGCCCGCCGTGCGGCGAAGGGCAACATCGGCAACTCTAGTGGACGGTCGCGAGTGGACGGTCGATGGCGGCGTATCCTCTGCCCGTGACCCTGATCGTCATCGGAACCCGGGCAACGCCGCTGGCGCGGATCCAGGCCGCTCTGGTCGCGGACCGTCTGCAGCGGTTCGGCGTGAAGACGCGCGTTCAGGCCATGTCGTCGCAGGGCGATCGCAGCCTCGGCGGCAGTTTCGCTCAGTCCAAGGGCGTGTTCACCGGCGAGCTGAGCGCGGCGCTTCGCGACGGCACGGTCGACCTGGTCGTCCACTCGCTGAAGGATCTGCCGGTCGACGACGAACCGGGGCTCGTGATCGCCGCCGTGCCGGAGCGGGAGCGGCCGTTCGACCTGCTGCTGCTTGCACCCGGCGTGAACGCGACGGGCGCCTCGCCGCTCGCTCAGATGCTCGAGGGTGACGGCGAAGCTGGCGCCACCCGCGCGGCGGCCGCGAACGAGGCGTTCGCCGTCCTGACGGCCGGGGCGCGGCTGGGCACCTCGTCCCCGCGGCGGCAGGCCGGAGCCCTCGCCCTGCGGCCGGACCTCGTCTGCTGCGCGGTCCGCGGCTCGGTGGGCCGCCGGCTGGAGTGGCTCCACAGTGGCGCGATCGACGCTCTGCTGGCGGCCGAAGCGGGCGTTTTGCGCCTGTCCCGAAGCGCCGAGCTCGAAGCTTCCGCGGCGGCGATTCGCGGCTTCCGGCTCGACCTGAGAACCTGGCCGTGCGCTCCCGGGCAGGGGGCTCTGGCGGTGCAGATCCTCCGCGGCGGCCGCCTCGACGGGCACCCGGCCATGGTCCACCTCGACCATCCTGCGACCCGCGCCGCGGTGCTTGCCGAGCGCTCGTTGCTGGGGCGGCTCGGCGGCGGCTGCCTGCGCCCGTTCGGGGCATGGGCGGACGTTTGCGGAGGTACGACCAGGCACTCCCCGCTCCGTGCGATTCATGTCGCCATCGCGCCGGATGACTGGCGGGAAGCGGCCGGCGCCGGTGATTCGCCGCTCGCGATTCGCGTCGCGGCTTCGGCAACGGATGGCGGCGGCGGCGTCGACCTTGACGCGCTGGCCGCGGTCCGCGTTGCGGCCTCGGCGCCGGACGGTGACGGCGGCGTCGACCTTGACGCGCTGGCCGCGGTCCGCGTTGCGGCCTCGGCGCCGGACGGTGACGGCGGCGTCGACCTTGACGAGCCGGTCGCGGTCCGCGTTGCGGCCTCGGCGCCGGACGGTGACGGCGGCGTCGACCTTGACGCGCTGGCCGCGCGGATCGAGCGGGGTCTGGCCCGATCGGACGCCGACCTCCCGGCCGGCGCGTCGTCCCCGCCGCCCGCGGCGGCAGCCGGCAAGAACCCGGGTGGCGCGACGCGCGCCACCGGTGAACCGCGGCGTGCGCCCGTCATTCGGGCGCGCGGCTGGCACGCCGGCGCACCCGGTGAGGGGCCGATTGATGTAGCGGAAGCCGGGGCGCCCGGCGGGGGGCTGGTTCGCACGCCGGATCTCATCGTGACCTCCGCCGCGTCCACCGTCAGACGCCTGACCTGCCGACTCGACCCGGCCGTCCGGGTCGCGGCTCTGCCGGCGACGCAGGTCGACGTCTTCGACGTTGCCTGGCCCGCCGACCGCGTCGACCTCGAACGCCCTCGCCGGCAGTGGCCCTGGCTGCTCGTCTCCTCCCCGACCGCCGCCCGCGTCGTGACGGAGCGGGCCGCGCGCGAGCCGATCTGGGGACGCCTTCCCTGGTGCGCCCTCGGCGAGGGCACGGCCCGCGCTCTGCTGGCCGCCGGCGTGCCGCCGAACCTGGCGGCGCGAGCCGCGGACGGCCGGGGCCTTGCGGACTACGTGACCCGCGTCCTCGATCGCCGATGCCTCCTCCTCGTGCCGCATTCGGCCCGCGGCGGCCGGTCGTTGGTCGAGACGCTCGAAGCCGCCGGTCGCGAGGTCGTTGCCTGGCAGGCCTACACCGTCGACCCGGCGCCGGACCTCGCCTGGCCCGGGGGTTGGCAAGCCGCGAGGGCGCGCGTACTCTTTACCGCGCCATCGGCCGTCGCCGCCTTCGCGGCCTCGGGCCTGGACTGGCCGGGAAGCTGCTGGGCGATCGGGGCGACCACGGCCGCGGCCCTCCGGAACGCAGGAGTGGGCAACGTGACGCGCGCAGTTGAACCGACCGCCGCCGGCATCGAGCGCCTCTGGAACGAAGCAGTGAACGGGCGGGAAGAAGCAAGCAGCGACCCGAGCGCGGAGGCCCAGGAATGAGTGCCGGAAGAACCAGCGAAGAACTCTGGACCGAGGCGCAGCGACACCTCGTCGGCGGCGTGAACAGCCCGGTCCGCGCCTACCGGGCCGTCGGCGGCACGCCGCCCTTCATCGCCGACGCGGAGGGCGCGGTGATGCGCTCCGTCGACGGCCGGCGCTACGTCGACTTCATCGGCTCGTTCGGCCCGCTGGTCCTGGGCCACAGCCATCCCGCGGTCGTCGAGGCGGTGCGGGAAGCCGCCGCGCGCGGCACTTCCTTCGCCGCGCCCCACGAAGGCGAGGTCGAACTCGCGCGGACGGTCAAGGAACTCGTACCCGGCATCGAGAAGATCCGCTTCGTCAACTCGGGCACCGAGGCAACCCAGTCGGCCATCCGGCTCGCCCGCGGCTGCACCGGCCGCGACCTCGTGCTCAAGTTCGAGGGCTGCTACCACGGCCATGTCGACGCCCTCCTGGTCGAGGCGGGAAGCGGCCTCGCCACCTTCGGGATCGCGTCGAGCGCCGGCATCCCGGCCGCGACCGCGCGCGACACGATCGTCCTGCCGCTCGACGACGAAGACGCGCTGGAGCAGGCCTTTCGGCGCCACGGCGGCCACCTGGCCGCCGCGATCATCGAACCGCTGCCGGCGAACAACGGCCTGCTGGTGCAGCGCCCCGAGTACCTCGAGCGGCTTCGCCGCCTGTGCACCGAAAACGGGGCACTGCTGATCCTCGACGAAGTCCTGAGCGGCTTCCGAGTGCCGGGCGTCACCATCGGCGCGGGGCTCGGGATCGAACCCGACCTCTATACCCTGGGCAAGGTGATCGGCGGCGGTCTGCCCGTCGGCGCCTATGGCGGACCGGCCCGGTGGATGGATCGGCTCTCGCCCCTCGGTCCGGTCTACCAGGCCGGCACCCTGTCCGGGAACCCGCTCGCGGTCGCCGCCGGGCTCGCCACTCTGCGCGAGCTGCGGGCCAACGACGGATGGGCTCGGATGGACGCTCTCGGAGCGTTCCTCGACCAGGAACTCGGCCCCGTGCTCGAAGCGAGCGCGCACCCCTACCGGCTGGTCCGTTGCGGTTCGATCTTCTGGCTGGCCTACGGCGACGACGAACTGCCGCGGCGCACAGACGGCTTCCACCCGAACACGGCGGAGATCTTCGGCCTGCTCCACCGGGAGCTGCTCGAGCGCGGCTACATGCTCGCCCCTTCCGCCTACGAGGTCGGCTTCCTGTCCCTGGCGCACGACGAAGACGCGCTGACCGGCTTTGCCGGCGCGGTCGGCGAGGCGCTGGAGGAGGTCCCGGCGCCGTGAGGTCACAGCCGACAGGACAACTCGGCGCCGAGACGGTCGCCAGCTACTTCAGGGAGCTCCAGGACCGGATCTGCGACGCCCTGGTCGAAGTCGACGGCGGCGCCTTCGACGCCCGTGAACTCCGCAACGAACGGGGCGGCGTCGCGAGGCCGAGGGTGCTCACCGAGGGCGAGGTGATCGAGAAGGCGGCGGTCAACTTCAGCCACTCGCGCGGGGCGTCTCTGCCCCTCGCCGCCACCGAACGGCGCCCGGAGCTCGCGGGCCGGTCCTACGAGGCCACGTCCATCTCCCTGATCGTCCATCCCCGCAACCCGTACGCGCCGACCAGCCACGCGAACATCCGTTTCTTCATCGCCCATCCGCCCCGGGACGCTGGAAACCCGAGCCGCGACGACGCGGACGAGGAGGGCTGGTGGTTCGGGGGCGGCTTCGACCTGACGCCCTACTATGGCTTCGAGGAAGACGCCGTCCACTGGCACCGCACCGCGGCCGAGGCCTGCGCACCCTTCGGCGACGGTCTCTACAGCCGCTACAAGGCGGCCTGCGACGACTACTTCTACCTCCCCCACCGCCAGGAGATGCGGGGCGTCGGCGGCCTCTTCTTCGACGACCTGAACCAGCTCGAGCGGCCGGACGAACTCGACCAGTTCGGGCGCTGCTTCTCCTTCGCGCGCAGCATCGGCGACCACTTCCTGCCCGCCTACCTGCCGATCCTGAACCGCCGCAAGGACATGCAATACGGCGAGCGCGAGCGCGGTTTCCAGCTCTACCGCCGGGGGCGGTACGTCGAGTTCAACCTGGTCTACGACCGCGGCACGCGCTACGGGCTGCAGGCACGGGCGCGCACCGAATCGATTCTCGCGTCCCTGCCGCCGCTGGCGGCCTGGCGGTACGACTACACTCCCGAATCGGGCGCCCCGGAAGCGCGGCTGACTTCGGACTTCCTGGTCCGCCGCGACTGGATCTGACCGCCGACCATGGCCAACGCCACATCCCTCTACGAACCCGAACCTCGCGTCGCCGCGGACGCGGACCGCGGCGCAATCGGTGTCCTGCTGGCCAACGTCGGCACGCCGGCGGCGCCGACGGCAAAGGCCCTGCGCCGCTACCTCAGGCAGTTCCTGAGCGACACCCGGATCGCTGAGATTCCGCGCTGGAAGTGGTTGCCGATCCTCTACCTGTTCGTCCTCACGACGCGCCCGCAGAAAGTGGCGAAGCTCTACCGGCAGATCTGGACCGACGAGGGGTCGCCCCTGCTTGCGATCGGAAAACGCCAGACCGAGGGGATCGCCGCGCGGCTGCGGCAACACCAGGGTGAAACCGCACCCCCGTTCCACGTCGCGCTCGGCATGCGGTACGGCGAACCGTCGATCAGGAGCGCGCTCGCCGAACTACGCAAGAAGGGCTGCACGCGCCTTCTCTTCTTTCCCCTGTTTCCTCAGTACTCGGCCGCCACGACCGCCTCGACGATCGACGTGCTCGCCCGGCAGCTCAGGTGCTGGCGCTGGGTGCCGGAGCTCCGCACGATCAACAGCTACTACGACGACCCGGGCTTCCTTCGCGCTCTCGCCGCGAGCATCCGGGAGACCTGGGCAGATACCGAACCCGATCGCCTCGTGCTCTCCTACCACGGCGTGCCGAAGCGCTACGTCGACAACGGCGACCCCTACCAGTGCCAGTGCCTGGAGACGACCCGGCTCCTGATCGACGAACTCGGGATCGACGAGGAGCGGGTCCTGAGCACATTCCAGTCCCAGTTCGGCCGCGAACTCTGGATCAGGCCAAAGACCGACGTCCTGATGCGCGAACTGCCGGCAAGCGGCATGGGGAACGTCGACGTCGCCTGCCCCGGCTTCTCGGCCGACTGCATCGAGACCCTGGAGGAGATCGAAGTCGAGAACCGCGAGTACTTCGAAGAATCCGGCGGCCAGAATCTTCGCTACATCCCCTGCCTCAACGACCGCTCCGACCACCTCGACGCTCTCGCCGACATCATCCTCCGCAACACCCGCGAGTGGCAGAGACCGGGTGCGCCGCCGCGCAGCGGCGCGCGCGAGCGTGGATCGTCGACACAGACACAACCGTGACAATCCACAGGTCGCACCCAGGTCAGAATCGCCCGATGGACAACTGTTGCGTCGTAGCTGCGACCTGGCGCTATGCGAGCGCTGAAGAGATCGCGCAATACACGGTGCCGGACGAACGGCGGGCCGCAAGGACGCGGCGGCTGAAACAGCGCATCGGCGCCCAAGGGTTGATCTACCTCGCCACCTGCAACCGGGTCGCGTTCATCTTCTCTGCCGAACCCGGCGCAACGCTCGCCTCCTGCCGGCGGGAGCTGCTGCGCCTCGTCGCGGGCGCCGGCGCGGCGCGACGGGTGTTCCGGAGCTGGGAGGGCGAAGGGGCCGTCGAGCACCTCTACCTGGTGGCGTCCGGCCTCGATTCGGCCCAGCCCGGCGAACGGGAGATCCGGGGACAGCTCCGGGACGCTCTCGACCAGGCGACGACCGCCGGTACGGTCGACGCCGAGCTGCGGCGCGTGGTCGAATCGGCGCTTCGGGCCGGCAAGCGGGTCCACCGCGAAACCGGCGTCGGCGCCGGGCGCACCTCCCTGTCCGAGATCGCGGCCGACCTGCTGACCGGCCGCGCGGCACAAGTCGCCGGTCCTGTCGCCCTGGTCGGCGTGGCGGCGATGACAGAGACCTGCACAAAACGCCTGCGCGACCGCGGCATCCCTCTGATCCTCGTCAACCGCACCCCCCGAAAGGCCGAAGAACTCGCCGCGCGGACCGCGGAAACAGCACGGCCTCCCGCTACATCCCCGACCGTCGGGACGATGAGCCTGGACGCCTTCAGGGCCCGACCGCCAGCGGTGTCCGCGGTTCTGTTCTCGACCGGCGCGCCCGGGCCCGTCGTCGACCGGCGCTGTCTGACCGCCCTGGCCGCGGCCGGCCGGAGCGAACTGGGCACTCCCCCCTTCGTGATCGACATGGCGATTCCGGCCGACGCTCCAGCCACCGACACGGGCGCGGCGGGCCTTGAGCGGATCGGCATGGATCGGATCAACGAACTGGCCCAGCAGACCCTGCGCAACCGGCGTGAACGCACGGCCGAAGCCCGCGTCCTGATCGACGAGGAACTCGACGCCTACCGGGAGGCGATGGCGACCCGCTCGGTCGCCGGGGCCATCCGGGCGATCGGCGCGAAGTACCAGGACTCCCTGGGCGCCAATCTCGACCGCCTGCTGCAGGGCGAGCTGAAGAGCCTCTCCGAGGCCGAGCGGGAAGCGCTCAGACGGTGGACCGAGACGATGGCCAAACGCCTCAGCCATCTGCCGGTCGTCGGCCTGCGAGGGGTCGCGACCGAAATCGGCCAGGATGGAGTCGACGCCTTTCTCGCCGCCGCGGCGCCCGAGTTGCTGGAGCGCCGCCGCGCGGCGGGCAGCGCGAAGTGACTGCCTCCGCCGAACCCGCGGCCAGCTCGACCGCCGCATCGCCGACGCCCGCACAGCCGGACAGCGGCCTGCTCCTGCGCACGCTCCGTTTCGAGGACACGCCGCGAAGACCGCTGTGGATCATGCGCCAGGCGGGGCGCATCCTGCCCGAGTACCGAGCTCTCAAGGAACGCCACGGTTTCGCCGGTCTCGCCCGCGACCCGGAACTGGCGGCTCGCGTCACGCTGATGCCGTTGCGCCGGTTCCCCTTCGACGCCGCGATCACCTTCGCCGACATCATGTCGCCCTTGCCCGCCCTTGGCGTCGACTTCCGGTTCGATCCCGGTCCGGTGATCGCCCGACCGCTGCGCGACGCCGCCGCGGTGGCCGCCCTGCCCGACCCGGACCGCCTCGACGAAACCGAGATCGCGCCCGAGGTCACGGCGGCCCAGCGGATCGTCCGCCGCGAACTCGATCCGGGCAAGGCGCTGCTCGGGTTTGCCGGCGCGCCGCTGACCCTGGCCGCCTACCTGGTCCAGGGGCGCGGCGTGCGGGACTTCCCCCTGTTGCGAGCCTTCGCGCACGAAGAGCCGGCCGCATTCGATTCCCTGCTCGACCGGCTCGGCCGCCTCTGCGCCCGCTACCTGATCGCCCAGCACCGGGCCGGCGCCGACGCCGTCCAGGTCTTCGACTCATGGGCCGGGCTGTTCGCGCGGGCCGAGTGGCGACGCCGGGTGCGGCCGCACCTGGAACGCCTCCTCGTGCGCCTCGGCGACGCCGGAGTCACGCGCATCCTGTTCCTCCACGCAGCGCCCCAGTTGGTCGACGACTACGCCGAACTGCCCTGCGAAGCGCTCGGCGTCGACTGGCGCACCGACCTCGGCACGCTCCGTCAACAACGGCCGGATCTGTGCCTGCAGGGGAACCTGGACCCGACCGTGCTGCTCGCCGGCAACGAGGCGATCCGGCGTGAGACGAGCCGTCTGCTCGAAAGCCTGTCCGGACGCGGCCACATCGTGAACCTTGGGCACGGCGTGCTGCCGGCAACCCCGCTCGAAGCGGTGCAGACACTGGTCGAGGCCGTTCACGCCGAGGCGGAAGGCAACGCTTGAGCGACGAACGGGCTCGCCGCCTGGTCATCGTCGGCGGCGGCCCTTCCGGCCTGGCCGCGGCCTGGAAGGCCTCCGCCGAAGCGCAGCGCGCCGGCGCCGCGCTCGAGGTCGTCGTTCTGGAGGCAGACGCCAGGGTCGGCGGCAAGGCGCGTACTGGGTTCGCCGACGGTCTTCTGATCGAGACCGGCCCGCAGGGTTTCCTCGACGATCAGCCGGTGCTGCGGGAGATGATCGCCGCCTGCGGCCTCGCCGAGGAGGTGATCGAGCCGGAACCGGCCGCGAACCGGCGCTACATCTACCGTGGCGGCAGGCTGCGGGAGCTGCAACGCAGCCCGCTGGCCTTCGCCAGGAGCGGCCTGCTCGGACCGTTCGGCCTGGCAAGGCTGGCGATGGAGCCCCTGGCGCCGGCCCGACCAGGCGGTGACGATCGCCTCGGGGCCGGGGTCTTGACGAGCGGCGACGCCACCCCGCACACCGACGAGTCGCTCTTCGACTTCGCCGCCCGCCGCATGGGACGGCAGGCGGCCGCCCGGCTGATCTCGCCCGTGGTTCTCGGCATCTTCGCGGGTGACGCCCGAAGACTCTCGGCCGCGGCCGCCTTCCCCCGGCTGGTGGCGATGGAACAGGCCCACGGCTCCCTGTTCAAGGCGATGCGCGCCGGCCGCAAACGGGGCGTGCCGCCGCCCGGGCATCGGACCTTTCGGCGCGGAGTCGAGGCTCTGCCGCAGGCGGCGGCGGCGCTGCCGGGAATCGACGTCGCCTGCAACCGGCGCGTCACCGCGATCGAGCATCGCGGCGGCGGCTTCGCCGTCACCTCGTCCGCCGGCGGGCTTGCCGCCGATGCGGTCGTCGTCGCCGCCGATCTGCCTTCGGCCGCCGATCTCGTCGACGGCGTTTCGTCCGCGGCCGCGGAGGAACTCCGGCAGATCGAGTCGCCCCCGATAGCCGTCGTCCACACCGCCTTCGAAGTCGCGGCGGCTGCCCACATCGAGCCCGCCTACGGTTTCTTGGTCGCCCGCGGCGAGGGCATCCGCATGCTCGGCTGCCAATACGAAACCGCGACCTTCTCGGGCCGCAGCCCGGATGGCACGTTCCTGGCCCGCTCGATGTTCGGCGGCAGCGTCGATCCTGATGCCGCCCGCCTGGCCGACGAAGAAATCATCGACCTCACCCGCCGCGAACTGCGCCGAACGGTCGGCATCGACGCCACGCCGACCAGCACGAGCGTCGCCCGCTGGCCGCACGCCATCCCCCAGTACGCTCCCGGGCATCCGCAGCGGGTGGCCAGGATCGAGGCGGCCCTGGACCCGATCGACGGCTTCTACCTGGCCGGCAACGTCCTCCACGGCGTCGGCCTGAGTCGCGCGGTCGCTGTCGGCGCCGCATGCGGCGAGCGGGCCGCGAAACGCCTGCTCGCGTAGCGGAGTACGTGCCCCTCAAGCGCAGGCTCCTCCCCGGCCGCCTGCTCCCGCTCGACCTCGAGGAGGGCAAGGATCGAATCGCCCGTGCAGACGCTGCGCAAGTTGGGGTTCAACGGCACTCCGCGGCCGATCCGTGGCCGACAGGACCGTTCCAAAGTCGGGAGCTTCGGTGACCGATGTGAGGAAACCACTCCGGAATCGGCAACCCCGCACCGGCACCGCTCTCGACCCTTAGGGAATGAAGGCCTCCCGCCCGCGCCCAGCGTGGAGCGCAGGACTAAAGGAATGGTCCTGTCCGTGGCCGATCCTGCCGTGGGAGCCGCCGGCCAAAACCGGGCTACACTCAGCCGCCTTGAACCAGGACAACACTCGGAGACAGTCCCATGAAGGAAGCGCTGCAGTTCTACATCAACGGTGAGTGGGTCGACCCGGTGACCCCGAAGACGATGGACGTGATCGATCCGTCGACGGAAGAGGCGATCGGCCGGATCAGCCTCGGCAGCGCGGCCGACGTGGACCGCGCGGTGGCCGCGGCGCAGGCTGCCTTCGAGTCGTTCTCCCGGACGAGCCGCGAGGAGCGGGTCGAGTTGCTCGGCCGGATCGTCGCGGGCTACAAGGCGCGCATCGGCGAGATGGCCGAGACGATCTCCGCCGAGATGGGCGCGCCGGCCTGGCTCGCCAACGCGGCGCAGGCGCCGTCCGGCATGGGCCACTTCGCCGGCGCCCTCGGCGTGCTCAAGGACTACGACTTCGTCGAGACCCGCGGCACGACGAACATCGTCAAGGAACCGGTCGGCGTCTGCGGACTGATCACGCCCTGGAACTGGCCGATCAACCAGATCGCCTGCAAGGTCGCCCCGGCGCTCGCCGCCGGCTGCACGATGGTGCTCAAGCCGAGCGAGGTCGCGCCGCTCAACGCGATCCTGCTCGCCGAGATCCTTCATGACGCCGGCGTGCCGCCAGGCGTCTTCAACCTGATCAACGGCGAAGGCCCCGAGGTCGGCGCGGCGCTGTCCGCCCATCCCGGGATCGACATGATGTCGTTCACCGGTTCGACCCGCGCCGGCCGCGCGGTCGCCAGGGCGGCCGCCGATTCGATCAAGCGGGTGGCCCAGGAGCTCGGCGGCAAGTCGCCGAACATCGTGCTGGAGGACGCCGATCTCGACCGGGCGGTCAAGGCCGGCACCCGGCAGTGCTTCCTGAACAGCGGCCAGTCCTGCAACGCGCCGACGCGAATGCTGGTCCCCGCCGCGGCGCACGCTCGCGCCCTGGAAGTCGCCAGGGCCGCGGCCGAGGCGACCGTCGTCGGTGCGCCGGGACAGGTTGGCGTCAACATCGGCCCCGTCGTCAGCAAGGTCCAGTACGACAAGATCCAGGCGCTGATCGCCAAGGGCGTTGAAGAAGGCGCCGAACTCGTCACCGGCGGCACGGACCGGCCCGAAGGCATGGACAGCGGCTACTACGTCCGCCCCACCGTCTTCGGCGGCGTCAGCAACGACATGACGATCGCCCAGGAGGAGATCTTCGGACCGGTGCTGGCGATCCTCCCCTACGAGACGGAGGAAGAAGCGATCCGGATCGCCAACGACACACCCTACGGCCTGTCGAGCTACGTCCAGTCCGGCGACCTCGATCACGCCCGCAGCGTCGCCTCCCGCATCCGCGCCGGCAACGTCCACATCAACGGCGCCCCCGCCGACTTCGGCGCCCCCTTCGGCGGCTACAAGCAGTCCGGCAACGGCCGCGAGTGGGGAGACTTCGGCTTCGAGGAGTTCCTCGAGGTCAAGGCCGTGATGGGAGCGCTGCCGAAGGCGAGCTGAGAGCTCCGTGCTGGCGGACCGTTGAGACTCACCCGCCTCAACCACTCACGGGGGTAGTCGACGAGCTCGACCCCGGGCATGCCGCCGACATCGGCCCGGGACGCCGAGGGCTGTCGTGTCTTGTCTGCCCACCGAGTTCGAAGCCCTTCGTAGAGCAGCCATGGACTCATGTCGGGTAGCTGGTCTGACTCACGGTTCTTGCCGGTACCCCGGAGTCACGCCGTCTCCCAGAGCCGGCGGACTGGCACCGCGTGGAGGCGACTACCGAAGCGTGCGGTCAGTTCACCGTCGTACAGGACCACTCCGCCGGCGAAGCGGTCGCCGATGGCCGCGGCCAGCTTCCGAAGGCCGCGGAAGTCGGACGGTCCGACGGTGGCGGCAGCCTTGACTTCGACGCCGGCCACGGCGGCCGCTCCCTGCTCGATCACAACGTCGACCTCGAAACCGTCACGATCGCGAAAGTGGAAGAAGCCGCACGGGGCGTCGTGCCAACTGGCCTGACGCCGGAGTTCCTGGTAGACGAAGCTCTCCAGTAGCTGTCCGAGCAGGCCGCGGTCCGCGATCAGACCGGCCGGACCTGCGCCCAGAAGCGTGGCGGCGACGCCAGTGTCCACGAAATGGAGCTTCGGGCTCTTGACGAGCCGGCGCAGGCGATTGCTGTGCCAGGGGAGAAGGCGTTCGAACAGGAACAGGCGCTCCAGGAGCGCCACATGGTCGCCGATCGTCGGCCGGCTGAGCTGGAACGGCGCGGCCAGATCCGTCAGGTTGAACAGGCGTGCGGTCTGGCCGGCGACGGCCGAAAGCAACCTGGGCAGTGCGTCGAGAGATCGGATGTTCGCCAGGTCTCGCACGTCCCGGGAGATCAACGCTTCGACGTAGCTCCGGTGCCAGTTCGCCCGGCGCCGGTGAGTGGGACGAGCCATCGCTGGCGCGAAACCGCCAGTCGCAATTCGTTCCGGGAGCTCGGAACCGAGCCGGCCCACCCGCCGGACGTCGAATCCGCCGCCGAACAGAGCATCCAGAAACTCGCGGCGCGGCGTTGCGTCCTCCGGCGCCCTTGATGGGCGCACGGTCTCCCGCTGCGCCAGGGGATGGAGGCGAACGACCTCCATACGCCCCGCAAGCGACTCGGACAGCTTCGGCAGGAGCAGCACGTTCGTCGAACCGGTGAGCAGGAAACGGCCGGGCGCCCGCCGGCGGTCCACCTCCAGTTTGATCGCCTCGAACAGCTCCGGCGCACGCTGGACCTCGTCCAGGATGACCCGGTCAGGAAGCTCGCCGACGAATCCCGCCGGATCGTACCGGGCGCTGTCGCGGGCCACCGCGTCGTCCAGGCTGATGTAGGCGTAGCCGAGCCGGCCAGGACCGGCCGCTACCATGCGGGCCAGCGTCGTCTTGCCGCACTGTCGCGGACCGTGAATGAGGACGACGGGCGAGTCTTCCAACGCTTCGATGAGTCGGCGCTCGATCAGCCGTGGGAACAAGACCGGTTCCGGCATCGGCTGATCGTAGGTTCAAGCCTCGGCAGATTGCAAGTTCGGGTGTCGGCAGATTGCAAGTTCGGGTGTCGGCAGATTGCAGGTTCATGGACCGGCAGACTGCAGATACGGGTAGCGGCTGTCGAGCTACGGTCAGATCTCGCGTACGCCCGGGTCAACCGTTCGGCGGCGCCACGTCGGCCAGAAGGCCGTTGCGCGAGCGCGATGCTGTCCCGTGGCGCTACAGCCGGCCGAAACGGCCGGCCGGATCGAGGGCCTGCTCGACGCGGCGCAGCAGTTCGCCGCCGGAGCGGTAACCGAGGATCGGCTTCGTGGCGGTCGCCGCCGGAGCGCGCAGGGCCAGGGCGGTCAGTTTCGACTCGGTGAGGGCACGGTCGAGGGCCGGCAGGTCGGCACTGCGTTCGGCTGGCCAGGCGAGGAAGGCCTGCTGGATGCCGGCGCTGTAGATCCGGGCCGCGCGGGCGGCCTCCAGCTCGGCGAGGACCTGTTCCAGGACACCCGCCGTGGCCGGTGTGACAGGGAGCTTGAACACGGAGGCGTCGGGCGCAGCCCAGTGGAGTTCGCGGCGGGCTCGCCAGTGCCTCGTGTCGGCGTCGCCCACGAGGGTTGACGCACCGCTGTCCAGGAGGTCGGCGGCGCGGTTCAAACGCGCTTCCAGGGCGTGGCTGCGGCCGCCGATGCGGATCTCAAGCCCCCACCCGGCCGCGCCGTGGACCAGGTCGAGGCATTCGAGCTCAACCGCTCCGCCGCCGACACGACCGGCGGCGGCAAGCGCCTCGTCGAAAGCCAACCCGGCGACGCGCAGGGTGGCACAGCTCTCGGGATGCGGGAAAACCTTGAAGGTGCATTCGGTGAGCACGCCCAGCCGTCCCAGGCTGCCGACCATGAGTTTCGGCAGATCGAATCCGGCCGCGTTCTTGACCACCTTGGCGCCGCCGCGGATGATCTCGCCCCGGCCGTCGACGAAGGCCACCGCGAGCAGGAAGTCCCGCAGGCCGCCGTAGCGCAGGCGGCCGGGACCGTTGGCGCCCGCGGCCACGGCGCCGCCGACGGTGCTGCCGGCGTCGACGAGCAGCGGGTCGAAGGGAAGGTACTGGCCTTCCGCCGCGAGCCGCGCCTCGACGTCGGCAAGCGGCGTCCCGGCCAGGGCGGTCACCGTGTACTCGCTGGGCAGATACTCGGTGATGCCGTTGAGGGCCGACAGGTCGAGCACGTCGGCGCCTTGCGCCGCGCACAGCGCCGGTTTCGTGCCGCCGCCGCGTGGCACGATCCGTTCCGCGCCGCCTGCGGCTTTGGCAACCTCGGCCGCCGAAGCCGGCCGATGGACAGTGCCGATCACAAGTCTCGTGGCTCTTTGTCGTTGACCGTGCCGCCGCGCCTCATTCGCGCGAGATGACTCCCGCCACTTCCAGAGGGTGCGGACCGTGGCTCAGCAGCGCCGGCGCCTCCGCGTCCGGGAACATCTTGCCGCGGTTCGCCAGTTCGCCCGGGTCGATGGCGGTGCGGATGCGCCGCATCGCGTCCAGGTCGGCGTCGTCGAACATCTCGCCCAGGTACTGGCGCTTCTCCATCCCGACGCCGTGCTCGCCGGTAATCGAACCGCCGAGGTCGATGCACAGACGGAGAATCTCGCCCGCGAGCTCCTCGGCGCGCTCCAGATCTCCCTCGACCCGGCCGTCGAACAGGATGAGCGGGTGCAGGTTGCCGTCGCCGGCGTGGAAAACGTTCGCGACCCGAATCCCGTGCCGCTCGCCGAGCCGCTGGATCCGGGTCAGGGCCTCGCCCAGGCGGGAGCGTGGCACAACGCCGTCCTGAACGATGTAGTCCGGGCTCAGCCTCCCCACCGCCGAGAAGGCGCTCTTGCGACCCTTCCAGATCCGCATCCGGTCGTCCGCGTCGCTGGCGATGTGTTCGAGGTACGGCTTCGATTGCCTGACGACTTCCAGGAGCAGTTCGCTCTCGGCCGCCACCTGCTGCTTCTCGCCCTCCAGCTCGACGATCAGGAGCCCCTCGGCGTCCAGCGGATAACCGGCGCCGACTGCCGCTTCGGCCGCCTCGATCGCCAGGTTGTCCATGATCTCCATCGCTCCCGGCAGGAGGCCCGAAGCGACGACCGCGGCCACCGCCTCGCCCGCCGCCGCGAGCGAGTCGTAGGCGGCCAGCAGGGTAAAGAACGTCTCCGGCCTGGGCAGCAGGCGGAGGGTGATCTTCGTCGCGATCCCGAACAGTCCCTCGGAGCCGACGAACAGCCCGACCAGATCGGGCCCGACGCCTTCCAGGCTGTCGCCGCCAAGTTCCACCACCTCGCCGTCCGGCAGGACGACTTCGAGACCGAGCACGTGGTTGCTCGTCATGCCGTACTTCAGGCAGTGCGCACCGCCCGAGTTGAAGGCCAGGTTGCCGCCTATCGTGCACACGGACTGGCTCGAAGGATCCGGTGAGTAGTAGAGGCCGTAGGGCGCCGCCGCATCGGACACGGCGAGGTTGACGACGCCCGGCTCCACCACCGCGATCCGCCGCACCGGGTCGACCTCGAGTATGCGGTTGAGCCGGTTCATCGCGATGACGACGCCGTCGTCGACGGGCAGCGAGCCGCCGGAGAGGCTCGTGCCGCTGCCGCGGGCGAGGAAGGGCACCTCGGCAGCCGCGCACAGGCGAACGACGTCGACGACCTCTTCCGCCGACTCGACCAGGACGACCGCCCGGGGGCGCGCCCGGAACGCGGTCAACGCGTCCGATTCATAGGCCGCCATCGGGGCGGCGCCGGTCAGGACGCGCTCCGAACCCAGGCGCTGGATGAGGGCGTCGTGGAAGCTCGCTGCGTCGACTGGAGCCATCTACCGACTCAGCCTACCAACCTAGCAGCAGCCCGTGGCAGAAGTCGCGCTGCATTCGAGCGGCCATGCATCCCGCCCGGCATCGTGCCAGTCCGTGCGCCCGATGACGGGCGCACGGACTGGTTCGCGGGTGGCGCGGAGCGCGCCACCCGGGTCGCGCCTCGGTCGAATATGGCCCGATATGCTCCCTCGTCGCGCCTTGCCGGGCGGGCGCCTGGCCACTCTCGGTGCGACACGGACTTCTGCCACGGGCTGCTAGGTGGCGCGTTTCCGCGCCACCTGTGAACTACTCGCCGAGCGGCATGACGATCCAGAGCAGGATGTAGACGATGATCCCGGGAAACGCGACCGAGAGGATGGACACCAGGACATAGAGCAGGCGCACCACGGTCGGGTTCCAGCCCAACCAGGCGGCGATGCCTCCGCAGACGCCGCCGATCAGACGGTCGGACCCGGAACGATGAAGGGGACGGGACTGGGTGGCTGTCGCGGTCACGGTCGGTTCCTCCTCGCAGAGAGACTGCTCACGTTCAACTACGGATTCTGAACGACTTGGGTTCCATCGGGTCGGCTGAGGGGGCGGCTGGCAAAGCCGTTCCAAGGTCGGGAACTTCGGCGACCGACATGAGGAAACCACTCCGGAATCGGCAACTTTGCACCGGCACGGCTCTCGACCCTCGGGAATGAAGGCCTCCCGCCCACGGCCCAGAGTGGAGCGCTGGACTTTGGAATGGTCCTGCGGGCGGCTGGTCGATTCATAGACGACTACGCATAGGATGAGTCCGATGGCCGATCAGAAGCAGGCGCGGGAACGGGTCGGCCTTGCCCAGGCCGTCCGCTCCTGGCGGACGCTGTCCGTCGTCCTGCTCTCGTTCTCCTCCGGCATGCCGCTCGGCCTGGTCTGGATCGCGCTACCCGACTGGATGCGCACCGCCGGCATCGACATCCGGCTGATCGGTCTGTTCACGCTGGCTCACGCGCCGTGGTCCTTCAACGTGGTTTGGGCGCCCCTCATGGACCGGTTCGTGCCGCCCTTCCTGGGCCGACGAAGAGGTTGGGCCGCGATCGCTCAGGTCGCCCTGCTCCTTGGCACCCTCCTCTTGGCCGGCGTGGGCGACCATCCGGACACGCCTTGGCTCGCGCTTGCGTTGGCCCTTGCGATAGCCATGGCAGCAGCCTCCCAGGACATCGCGGTCGACGCCTATGCCGTGGACGTTCTCAAGAAAGAAGAGCAGGGCGCCGCGGTCGGCGCCCGCATCGGCCTCTACCGCCTCGCCATGTTCGTTGCCGGTGGGACCGCCATTTCGGTCGCGGGCCGGTACTCCTGGCCGCTCGTCTGCGTCGGCCTCGCGGCTCTCTACCTGCCGATGCTCGCGATCACCATCCTGGCGCCCGAGCCGAAGAATCTTCCGCCCGGCCCGAAGACACTCCGGGATGCCGTCTGGCAACCGTTCCTCGGGTTCCTCTCCCGGCACCGAGCGGTCGAGATCCTCGCCTTCGTCATTCTGTTCAAGTTCGGCGACAACATGGCGCAAGGCCTGCTACGCCCCTTCCTGGTGGACATGGGCTACTCCGATCTCCACCGCGGCATTGCCCTGGCTACCGTCGGGACAACCGCGACGATCGTCGGCTCGATCGCCGGCGGCCTGGGGACCAACGTGATCGGCCTCGGAAGGGCGCTGTGGGTGTTCGGGTTCCTGCAGATCTTCTCCAACGTCGGCTACATCCTGCTCGCGAATCTGCCGATGCAGCCGGTGCTTCTCTACGGCGCGATGGGCTTCGAGTCTCTGTGCCAGGGACTCGGCACCGGCGCGTTCGCCGTCCTGCTGCTGCGCATGACCCAGAAGCGCTTCTCGGCAACTCAGTACGCTCTGTTCTCGACTCTCTTCGGTCTGGGGCGGATCGTCTCAGGTCCGATTGCAGGCTTCATGGTCCACTCCGTTGGGTGGTCCAACTTCTTCCTCTTCACGATCCCGCTCGGTCTGCCCGGCCTCTACATGCTCAGTCGGTTCGTCCGGCCGAGCGACCGGGAGCCGACGTTCGAGATCCGCCGCCAGGAGCCGCTGCCGCCACGCTCACCGGCGCAACTCGCGGCCCACGGTGTGACGTACGGCACTCTTACCCTGGCCGGCGGCGCCCTCCTGCTCACCGGTCTTGCCGCGCTGGAGGCAGTCCGCGGCGGCGAGTTCGCCGACTTCCGCTTCGGATCCGCGTTGATCTCGATCGCAACGCCTGAGGACCTGTTCGGCTGGGTGCAACTGGCCGGTCTAGCCGCTTTCAGCGTAGCGATCGGGCTGTTTGCGGCCGCGGTTCAGGCAGCGCGTCACGGCGCCGGCGGGGCGCTGGCAACGGAGACCGCCGAGGAGCCGTAGGTGGAGCGGCGCCGGCATATGGCGCCGCGGCGCCTTTCGATTTCGTGGCGGAGTTGCTGGCGCTCGGCTCGCCGGCGGACGCCGAGGGCTGGGTGGAGCTCGCCGGTGTCCTGACGTTCGGGGCCGCGATAGGGCTCTTCGCCGCCGCGGTCCAGGCGGCGCGGCACGGAGCGGGGGCAGCCTTGTCGGCGAAGTCAAACGACAAGTCGTAGCACGGCGCGCCCGGATGCGGGCGGGGCGCCGGCAACGGAGACCGCCGAGGAGCCGTAGATGGAGCGGAGCCGGCACATGGCGCCGTAGCAGCCTCCGCCCGCACTCGAGCTATCGTCGAATTTCGTTGTGCGGGGGTTGAGGTAGGCGGCGTGCCCTGCTGAGCGAGCTCGTCCCGGTTCGTGGACACAACATCCTTGGAAGAGGATGTATCCACGACGCCGCTATCAAGACCCGTACCCGGCGAACTTCCGGCGCCACACGGTGGAGTCCTGTCCCCCCCTCGGTACGTGCCACCGGGGTAATCCTTCAGCACCCTACCGGGCGATCTGGCCCATCCGCAGCGGCCGCTGCATCGTGGTCGGCTCATCGGGATAGAGCTTTGCGACGTGCTCGCCGTAGCCGTTGAAGATCGGCGTGTCGAACGAGTCGTTGCGGCCCAACCAGTGGGAGAGCGTCTGGGTCCAGCGCGGGTGCGGGATGTACGGATTCACGTTCGAGAGGTAGCCGTACTCGTGCGGCTGCACCTGCCAGAAGATCTTCGGCTCTTCGGCCACGAACTCGATCTTCACGATCGACTTGGGGTTCTTGTAGCCGTACTTCCAGGGCACGACGATTCGCAGCGGCGCGCCGTGCTGCTTGAGCAACGGTTCACCGTAGATCCCGGTGGCCACGAAGGCGAGTTCGTTCATCGCCTCGTCCAGCCTCAGGGCCTCAAAGTAGGGCCAATCGTAGCCGTAACTGCGTGCCTCGGATTCCCGGACGCCCGGCATCTGCTCTCTGTTCAGGGCGGTGAAGAAGCGCACATGCCTGGCCGAGGACTTCGGCGCAGCCTTCTCGATCAGCTTGCTGAGCGGGAAGCCGCTCCAGGGCACGTTCATCGCCCAGCGCTCGACGCAGCGGAAGTGGTAGAGCCGTTCCTCGTGCTCGAAGCCGAAGATGTCGTCGAGATCGAGCGTCATCGGGTTGTCGCACAGCCCGGTGACCTCGACCTTCCACGGCTCGACGGTGAACTTGCCGGCGAACTTCCACACCGGACCGCCGCGACCGGCCAGGAATTCGTAGAAGTTGTTGTGGCCGCCGGCGAATTCGCGAGGGGTGAGTTCCCCGCCGACACTCTCCGGCGGGCTGGCGAACTTCGGGTTCCGCTGCGGCTTGCCACTCGCCTCGGCCGGGTAGACGTCGGGCCGCTCCAGAGCCGGCTTCAGCTTCTCCGACTCCGGCGGCGCAGGCGGCGGCGCCGGCGCCTGCCGGCGGAGGCGGAACTGCGCGGCCAGGGGCGACGCGCCGGCGACGCCGATCGTGGCCGCGGCCACGAACTTGCGGCGGTCCATGTAGACCTCCCGCGGCGTCGGCTTGCGGCTGGGCAGCGTGACGCCGGAGTCGGCAGGAAGGTATCGGACGGGGTCGTGCTTCTTGATCCACATGGTGTCAACCGGGCGGAACGGTCGGGCCGCCATTCCGGTCGGCGTTTCCTCCTGTTCTCGTGCTCCACGGCTGTGCGCCGCAGCCTGAGGCCGTGCTCAAGCGTACCAGCCTGACAGGCGTGCCCCCCAGCCGCGTCTTGGGCGCAACCCGCCGTCAACGCCTCGCTGCCCCCGACCGCGGGAGGGCCGCTCGGCGTCCCCACCACGTCTTCGGCGAAACCCGCCGTCCACGACTGCTCCGGCGGTCGAGCCAGAGGGCGAGCCGGCGCAGGCGGGTCCCCGCCAGCCACCGCCAGAGCCGGCTGAGGCGCCTGGAGTAGTCCCGGTTGTAGGGACAGACCCTGACGCAGATCGAGCAGTCGGTGTTCTGGTTCGACCAGAACCGGAAGCACTTCTCGGCATCCGTCGTCCACTTCCTGACGCCGCGGATGTTGGAAATGTTGTAGACGCGGCCCGTTGGTGCGTCCATCGCGATGGCCTTCGGCGGGCACGCATCCGAACATGCGCGGCACACTTCGCAGGTCTCGCGCACTCCGAAGCGCCGCGGACGGTCGTGCGCCAGAGGCATGTCGGTGAAGATCTTTCCGAGCCGCACCCTGGGGCCGAACTCCTTCGTGATCAGCAGGCCGTGACGACCGTACTCGCCCAGCCCCGCCTTGATCGCGAGCGGAATCGCCAGGGCCGTGTCGTTCATCGTCGGAACCGCGGCATAGCCCATGTTCAGGATGTACTGGGCGATCGCGAGCAGCACCACCGTGTCGCTGCTGTAGCCGACGCCCGTCGCCGTCCCGCTCAGGGCCGACGGCACGGTCTGCACCAGTCCCCGGTCCATCGCTTGCGCGATGACGACGACGTTGCCGAGTTCGCCCGGAAGCTCCTGAGGCTTCTCCGTCTCCGTTTCCCTCGAGTAGGCGTGGGTGTACACCCAGCGCTCGTCGTTCCCCGTGATGCCGATCAGGTCGGCGCCCAACGCGCGGGCAGCCGTCTTGAGCTCGACGGCGAGTCGAGCGGCGAGCACCTCCGGCGGTTCGTCGCTCTCGTCCGGGGGACCCGGACCGTCCCGGAGCACCGTGTAGGGGTCGAGGAAGCCCTCGCGACGGTCGGCGCCGTCCCTGAACTCCGCGAACAGGTCGGTGACGTGCCAGGAAGCGTTGCGAAGCGCGTAGTCGCGCCGCGTGAACCCGTCGACCGGACGCCAGCGCAACTCCGGCGTGCGGTAGGTCTCGTAGAACATGTCCGACCGGGAGGTCCTCACCACGGGGTCCCAGAACGAACGGCAGAAGACGTCGTCCTTCTGCGAGAAGCGTTCAAAACCCTCGCCTACCTCAAACCCCGCTTCGGCATCGCTGCCGGCGAGTTGTCCCCGGACCGCAGGCTCAGCTGACGGACGCGCTCCGGACTGCGTCCCGGCCTTCACGGTCACGCCCTGCCGTTCCATGCGCGTCATGCCAGGGCCTCGATGAACTGCGCCGCCCACTCGTGGACGGAGTGGCGGCGGACGACTTCCCGCATCGCCTTCATCCGGCGCGTCCCGTCGGCCGGGTCGAGCGTGATCGCCTGTTCGATCGTCGCCGCCATCGCGTTCACGTCGTGCGGGTTCACGTGCAGGGCGTGCGGCAGCTCGGCGGCCGCGCCCGCGAACTCGCTCAGCACGAGGACGCCGTCGTCCTCGAGTCGGGTGGCGACGTACTCCTTTGCGACCAGGTTCATCCCGTCGCACAGCGGCGTGACCAGCATCACGTCGGCGACCAGGTAGAACGCGATGAGTTCCTCGAACGGCAGGTTGCGCCGGAAGTACTGGACCGGCACGACGCCGAGTTCGCCGTACTCGCCGTTGATCTGGCCGACCAGTTCCTCCACGTCGCGCCGGAGGATCTGGTACTCCGAAATGCGCTCGCGGCTGGGCACCGCGACCTGGACCATCACCGCGTCGCGAATCGACCGGTCCTCGCGCCCCAGCCATTCGAGGAACGCCTTGAGCCGCAGGTCGATGCCCTTCGTGTAGTCGAGCCGGTCGACGGAAAGGATGATCTTCCTGCCGCGGCGGAGCTGCTGGAGCTGTTCGGCCCGCTCCCGGATCTCGGGCGCCAGCGCCGCGTTCGCGTAGCGGTCCGTGTCGATGGAGATCGGGAAGGCGCCGACCCGGATGTCGCGCCCCTGGTAGCGGATCGTCTCGCCCTGAGGTTCCGCCTCGATCAGCCGGTCGGCGAGCCGCGTGAAGTTGTAGGCGCCGGCCGGGGTCTGGAAGCCGATCACGTCGGCCCCGAGCAGCCCCTCCAGTACCCGCCGCCGCCACGGCAGGCGCAGAAACAGTTCAATCGGCGGGAAGGGGATGTGCAGGAAGAAACCGGAACTGATGTCCGGCCGCAACTCGCGCAGCATCCGCGGCACGAGCTGCAGGTGGTAGTCCTGGATCCAGACCCGGCCCCCGGGCGCGGTACGGCGAGCCGCCTCCTCGGCGAAGCGCCGGTTGACCGCCACGTAAGGGTTCCACCAGTGCCGGTGGTATTCGGGCGGCCGCACGGCATCGTGGTACAGGGGCCACAGGGTCGAGTTGCACATCCCCTGGTACGAGCCGGCGACTTCCGCCTCCGACACCGGCACCGCCACGTTCAGGATGCCCTCGTGGCGGAACGGCGCCGGCGCGTCGTCGGCGCCGCCGGTCCAGCCCACCCAGCACCCGGCCGCCTCGCGCACGATCGGCGACAGGGCGCTGACCAGACCGCCCGGGCTCTGCGCCCAGCCCAGTTCCCCATCCACCTCCTCGCGACGTACGGGAAGCGTGTTGGCGACGATCACCAGCTCCGACTGCTGTGCCGCCGGCAGATCCTGAGAAGTCATCGGTTTCTGTATCGTAAGGGATCTCGGAGGCTGAGCCCTGTGAACCGGAAAGCGCATCCTCCGCACGCCGCCTGGATCCTGCTGGAACCGGGCGCCGACATCCCGCCGCCTGAGTCCTGGGCCCTGTTCCTGGATGTCGACGGCACCCTGATCGAGATCGCGGATGCACCCGACGCCGTCCACGTCGACGACCGGATCGGCGGCCTGCTCGAGAGGCTCCGCGGCCGGCTCGGCGGCGCCTTGGCGCTCGCCAGCGGACGCTCGCTCGACGTACTCGACCGCTTCTTCTCGCCCCTCGAGCTGCCGGCCGCCGGGCTGCACGGCCTGGAGCGCAGGTCCGCCGACGGATCGGTCAGCCGGACAGACGGAGCACCCGCGTTGGGGCCGGCCCGCTGTGAACTGGCGCGCTTTGCCGCCGCGCACCCCGGCACCCTGCTCGAAGACAAGTCGGCGACCCTGGCGCTCCACTACCGGCGCGCCGCCGGCGCCGAGAGCGCTGCGCGCGAAGTGATGGAGAAAATCCGAACCTCCCTGGGCGCCGCCTACCGGGTCCAGGAAGGCAAGATGGTGCTCGAGTTGAAACCCCATCGCCCGAACAAGCACACCGTGGTCGAGGACTTCATGGAAGAAGCGCCGTTTCGCGGGCGCGTCCCCGTCTTCATCGGCGACGACATCACGGACGAGGAAGGCTTCGCCGCCGCGCAGAGCGCCGGCGGCGCCGGGATCGTCGTCGGCCTGGAGCACGCCGGCGACCGGATGAGCAATGCCCGGCACGGCGTGAGTGGCGTGAGGGAGCTGCACCGTTGGCTCGAGGCCCTGTGCGACGGCCTAAGGGGACACGGACGATGAGCGACTTCCGGCGCCCGGCGCTTCGCGCCGCCGGATGCCGGCGGGAACCCGTGTGGCGCGAAGCCGCGCCACACGCGAACCAGTCCGTGCGCCCGTCGTCGGGCGCACGGATGGCACGCCGGCGCACCGGGTTCCGGCGGCGAAAGCTCCTGGAGAACTCATGACGTCTGGCGAAGTCCGGCCGCTCGACGGCGGCGTGATTGGCAACTGCAGCTTCGGGGCGCTGATCGACCCGCGCGGCCGGATCTGCTGGGCCTGCCTGCCCCACTTCGACGGCGACCCCGTCTTCCACTCCCTGCTGGACGACGCCCATGAGGCGGATCCCGAGGCGGGCGGCTTCTTCGATGTCGTGCTCGAAGGGCTGCAGGGCAGCGAACAGCACTACATCGAGAACACCGCGATCCTCGAGACGACCCTTCGCGACGGCAACGGCGCGGCGGTCCGCATCACCGACTTCGCGCCCCGGTTCGAGCAGTTCGGCCGTTCCTTCCGGCCGACGATGATCGTCCGCACGATCGAACGGCTCTCCGGCGAACCCCGCATCCGGATCCGCCTGCGACCACGATTCGACTATGGCGCGCGCCGCCCCGAACTGACCCGAGGCAGCAACCACGTCCGCTACGTCGGGCCGACGCTGACGCTCCGGTTGACCACGGACGCGCCGGTGTCGCTGGTCACCGACGAGATCTCCTTCGTCCTGGAGCAGCCCCTCACCCTGCTGCTCGGGCCGGACGAGAGCCTGACCGAACCGGTGGACTCCGTGGCGCGCGAGTTCCGGAGCCGAACGGAGAGCTACTGGCGCGAGTTCGTGCGCCACCTGGCCGTGCCGTTCGAGTGGCAGGAGGCCGTGATCCGGGCCGCGATCACGCTCCAGCTGTGCAGCTTCGAGGAGACCGGGGCGGTGCTGGCCGCGATGACCACTTCGATCCCCGAAGCGCCGGACACCGGCCGCAACTGGGACTACCGTTTCTGCTGGCTGCGGGACTCCCACTTCGTCGTCCAGGCACTGAACCGCCTCGGCGCCACTCGCACGATGGAGGGCTACCTCGGCTACATCACGAACCTGGCGGCCGCCGCCGAGGGCGGGGTGCTGCAACCCGTCTACGGGATCAAGTTTGAGCGGGAGCTCACCGAACGCACTGTCGACGGCCTGCCGGGCTACCGCGGCATGGGGCCGGTCCGGGTCGGCAACGACGCCTGGCGACAGCTCCAGAACGACAACTACGGCAGCGCGATTCTCTCCGTCACCCAGAGCTTCTTCGACCGCCGGCTGGTCAAGCCGGGCAACGCGCGCGTATTCGGCTGGCTCGAGCAACTCGGCAGCCAGGCCGTTGCCCTGTTCGACCAGCCGGACGCGGGGCTCTGGGAGTTCAGGCAGCGCAGCGCCGTTCACACGTTCTCGAGCGTGATGTGCTGGGCCGCCTGCGACCGCCTGGCACGGATTGCCCGGACGCTGAGCCTTGCCGAACGTCAAAGACACTGGACCAGCCAGGCCGAGGCGATTCGCTCGCACATCCTGCAGAACGCGGAAACCGAGCGGGGCGGCCTGGCCGCCAGCCTGGACGGCGCCGGGATCGACGCCAGCCTGCTCCTGCTCCACGACCTGGGCTTCCTAGACGCCGACGATCCCTGCTTCGCCGCCACCGTCGAGTCGCTGGAGCCCCTCCGCGAAGGCAGCAACTTCTTCCGCTACCAGGAGGACGAGTTCGGCGCGCCCACGACCTCCTTCGCCGTCTGCAGCTTCTGGTACATCGACGCGATCAACGCCCTCGGCCGGCGCGACGAAGCCCGGGAGCTGTTCGAGCAGATGCTCGACCGCCGCAACCCGGTTGGCCTCCTCTCGGAGGACCTCGACCCGGAGACGGGAGAGCTCTGGGGCAACTTCCCCCAGACCTACTCCATGGTGGGCCTGATCAACTCCGCCCTGCGTCTCAGCCGGCCCTGGAGCGAGGCGTTCTAGGTCCGGCTCGAGCGCTGGCCGTACGCGCCAAGAGCACGCTCCCTTCGATCGGCCAGCTTCGTCTGCCGCCGACGTTCTTCACACATCGGTAGACCCGCCGGGTTCAAGACGAGCAAGGCGACCAATCGGCGTGACTAGTTCGCCCTTTGACAGTTTCCCATTCAGGCCAAGTCTCCGAGCCGATCCGAGCCGGTCAGGCTCCTCCAAACCATACCGTCCAACTCTTGCTCAATCTGCTCGTGGTCCGCCAGCTGTCCGTTCCCGCAGAGCCGTCGGGAACGGTCAATGATCGCTTGGCCAAGCGCCGTGCAGGGATCCGGAAGCGGAAACTTCCGTACATATTGGGTAATGAAGCGTCGCCGGCCAGCATAGAGTTTGTTCGGAAATCTGATGTCGTAGAACTGTTCGATGAATGACGAGTTCCCCACCGCCGCCGCCAGCCATAGCAACTCAAGATCACGCGAGTTTTCACAAACCAGCCAGTAACAGTCCCCGTTTACGACAGAGCCTTCCAAATCCACCCAGAAGGCCGGTCTCTTGGTAATGTCCCGGAAGACCAGCTTGGGCAACTCCCAGGCGCCCGGATCCTGTGGCACCCAGATCTCGTACCATCTGCGCCCCGCTTCCGTCACATACTGCCGGGCCTCGAGCGTCGCACGGTGGTTCCGCAGGTAGGCCGCGCTCCGCGGATACCGCCTCAGGTCGACAGCCCGCCGCTCACCGTCAGCGACCTCATGCGGGTAGAGGATCATGGTCGGATCCGGCTCAACGCCCGGCCTGAACCGACCCGCTATCCTGTGCGTAGTAAGGGGCCGCAGGAGCTCAGGTCGGTCAACATCGGCCATCTGATCCCAATCGCTTCGAATGAAGACCCTGTCTGCACACGTCTTCACGCCGACACGGATCCTCCCCACATCGCCGAACTCCGCCCAAGTGCGCCTCCCGACTTCGCTCAGCCAACGATCAGTGGTGTCCGTGGTCAAGCGCCACACATCATTCCTGTTCTGGTTCCTGTGCAACCTGCCGTGTCGCACTCTGAAACGGCGACCGTCGGGCAGCGCCACGACTCCGGGTCGCTCAAGTGCCCCGATCGGATCTGCTGCCGTTCTGACCGCTGGCTCCCGGGTCTCGTAAGCCGACGTGAAGGCGACCGACTCCCGTCGCCTGTGGCCTCGTCCGCGAGCGAGAAGAACCGCAGGTAGAACGGCAGCGTCGAACAGCTTGGTGTCTCCAAGATCCCAAATGTGCCGTATGGAAAGCCGCTCCAGGAGACGTCTCCGAACCGGAGCGCCCGACCTGGTCGTCATGAACCGGTTCGAGAGAATGATGCCGGCAACGCCGCCGGGCGCAAGGACTTCAGAAACACCCAGCGCGAAGGCGAAATACAGATCGACTCGGCCAGACAAGCCGAACCGCCCAGCGATCGCTTTGGACTTCCTTGATCCCATGACCTGCGTACGGACATAGGGCGGATTCGCAATGATCAAGTCGTAGTGCTGCACCGAGTCCGCAGGCAACAGCGCCATCTGACCATCTCCGCCCTCCATCAAGTGGTCCAGAAAGCTGGCGTTCCTGAGCCGTAGAGGAACGCCGGGAAACTCTCCGCGGAGTCGCTTTTCCGCTACAGAAAGTGCCTCATGGTCGACCTCGAAGGCCTCCACTTCGACGAGAAGTCGGTTACGCTGCCGAAGCTGGTCAAGCAAGGAAAGCAACAGTTCCCCGTGGCCCACCGCCGGGTCGAGCAGCCGCAGCGGGCGATCGGCAGGGAGCTTCCCGACCACTTCGGCGATCTGTCGGGCGACGAAGCCGGCGAGCAGCGTCGGGGTGTAGGTGACACCGCCCTCCTTCTCCTGCGTCACGAAGCCGTAACGGCCGCGGGTTTCCGTGGACTCGCCAGTCTTCCCACGAGCCAGCGATGCCGAAGTCCGAGGAATCGACGTAGTTGCCATCTGATCACGACTCAGCGCATTCGGCTCGACTGCTGTAGAAGCGGCTCGGAGCAGGGAAGGTCGAGCCGACCCGCCGGCAAGCACGATCCTGCACCCATCGCGGTTCCCGGTCAAGAGCCCGGCTCGCACCAAGAAAGGTGGAGCAGCCGTCCGGCAAGGCGCGATAGGGGAGCCTGCCGAGCCGCTCCAAAGTCGATGACAATGCCACCGAGAGGCAAACCCGTGTGGCGCGGCTCGCGCCACACGCGAACCACCGCCTCCGGCTGCGAGTCAGCGAGCACAGGGATGACACGACGCGGACGAGATGCATGGCCGCGCGAACGCAGCGTGACTGTGCCAGGGCTGCTACGGACACATCCCGAAGCTGTTCGCACCCGAGGTCGACGTCTTCGCACCGCGGCGTCGGGATAACGGCGAGGCGCTGGTACGCTTCAACTGCGCTTGAAGAATGACCGGGACGGGGACGTCCGCAGTGCCTGGAGAGAGAATGGCCCAGGAGCCGAATAGCGACCAACTCCACCTCCACGAAGAACTCATGCTCCTCGCCCTGCACGATACGAAGGGCACCTTCCTGGGCGTACACACGAACATCGGACTCGGCGGCGCCATCGCCGCCGAACTCCTGCTCCAGGAGCGCATCCGCATCGACGAATCGCGCCGCTGGCGCAAGCTGGTCGAGGTCAGATCCAGCCGCCGGGCCGAAGACTCCATCCTCGACGAGTGCCTGACGAGAGTCCGGTCCGCCAGGCGGCGCGCCTCGATCCAGACCTGGATCGGCCGCTTCTCCTCCATGTCGAAGCTCAGGCGCCGCGTCGCTGGCCGCCTCTGCCAGCGCGGGATTCTCAAGGTCGACGAGAAGCAGATTCTCGTTCTCTTCAGACAGCGGGCCTACCCCGAGTTCGACCCCGGCCCCGAACGGGAGATCGTCGAGCGCCTGCGCGCCGCGATCTTCAGCGACGACCGGGAAGTCGAGCCCCGAACGGTCGTCCTCGCCTCGCTCGCCCATTCGGTGGACCTGCTCAAGCCGATCTTCGGCCGCAGGGAACTGAGGCCCCGCAGGGACCGCCTCAAGAGCCTCGTGAAAGGAGACGTCATCGGCCGCGCCACCGCGGACGCCGTCGAAGCCGCGCAGGCCGCCGTCGCCGCGGCTGCCGTCATGCCGGCGATCATCGCCGCCTCGACCGCCTCGCACTCCGGCTGAAGTTGCCCAGGCTCTACGCCGAAATCGCTCCCTGGTGGCCGCTGATCTCGCCGCCCGAGGAATACGAAGAGGAAGCCGGAATCTACCGCCGGCACCTGCTCGAAGCGTCCGATGTCACTCCCAGGACCGTCCTCGAACTCGGCAGCGGCGGCGGTCACAACGCCTCCCACCTCAAGGCGCACTTCGACATGACCCTGGTCGACCTTTCGCCGCACATGCTGGCGATGAGCCAGGAGCTCAATCCCGAGTGCCGGCACATCGAAGGCGACATGCGCACCGTACGCCTTGACCGGACGTTCGACTGCGTCTTCATCCACGACGCGATCGACTACATGACAACGCTCGAGGACCTGCGCGCCGCCCTCGAGACCGCTTGGGTCCACTGCCGTCCAGGCGGCGCCGCCCTCTTCGCGCCCGACCACCTGCGCGAGAACTTCCAGCCCAGGACCGACTGCGGCGGTTGCGACGGAGAGGACAGGAGCGCCCACTACCTCGAGAACTGCTGGGATCCCGACCCCGACGACACGACGATCACGACCGACTACGCCTTCGTGCTGCGCGAGGCCGACGGCAGCGTCGAGGTCGTCCACGACCGGCACGTCACCGGCCTCTTCCCGCGTGGCGAGTGGCTCCGCCTGCTGGCCGAGGTCGGTTTTGAGGCGGTGGTCGTGGACTGCGATCACTCGGAGATGGAACCGGGGGAGTACGAGCTGTTCGTCTGCCGCCGGCCGCACGACGAGAACGCCCCGGCCGACATCGAAGGTCGGGCATGGCTTGACGGCCCGCCTGTCGGCAGGGAACTGTTGTAGAGACCAGCCGCGCATCGCCACGAGCTCGGTCAGCCACGGCGAGAACGGTCAAACGTCCTTGGCAGACCAGGCGCACCCGGCGACCCTCGGCTACACTCGCTGACCTTGCGGTCCGTTCCCGGACGCGAACGCGCTTGACCGGCCACGACCGCACACTTGACGATTCGAGTGCTCCGGTTCGCCGAGCCACGGCTGACGAAGGGCCGCAAGGAGAGTCACCATGGCGATCGCGACGCAGACCGAACCAACCACACTCGCCCCTCCAACTGGTCTCGACGAACAGGTCGAGGAAGGGAGGCGACAGATCCGCGCCGATGGCTACGCCATGTCGCTTGGGGAACTCGCTTCCCTCTACGATGAAAGGGAACTCGAGATCCAGCCCAGGTTCCAGCGCTTCTTCCGGTGGACGATCGATCAGAAGACCCGACTCGTCGAGTCCATCCTGCTCGGCATCCCGCTGCCGCAGGTTTTCGTGTCGCAGAGGGATGACGGAGTCTGGGAAGTCGTGGACGGCCTGCAGCGGCTCTCGGCGCTCTTCGAGTTCATGGGCAAGCTGCGAAAGGAAGGCCCGACGCTGGCGGAGCCGCTGCAGCTTACCGAGGCAAAGTACCCTCCCGCCCTCGACGGAGTCCGCTGGACCGATCTTTCGCATCCGCTTCGGATCGACTTCAGACGGGCCAAGGTCAACGTCAGCATTCTGAACCGCGGAAGCGATCACCGGGCCAAGTACGACCTGTTCGAACGGCTGAATTCTGGCGGCGCCCGTCTGAGCGAGCAGGAGGTTCGGAACTGCATCCTCGTGATGGAGAACGAGGGTTTCCACGACTGGCTGCAGAAGCTGTCCGCGGTCGACTCCTTTCGGCGCTGCGTTGCGGTCAGCGAACGGCTTGAGAAGGAAGGCTTCCACACGGAGCTGGCCTGCCGGGTTCTCTGTCTCTCCACGGTCGATACTCACGACCTGACCCAGGACATCGGGCCGTTCGTCACCGAGCGCATGGTGGAACTCGCCGGCGCTGCCGACCGGCCGAGACTGGAGAGCGCGTTCAGGGACACCTTCGCCATACTTGACGACGACTGCCTGAGAGAGCAGGCTTTCCGGCGCTACAGCCCTGAGCGAAACGACTTCCTCGGCGCCTTTCTCATCTCTCCGTTTGAAGTGGTCGCCTGCGGCCTTGCGCATCATCTCCTCCGCGGAGCACGGCGTAGCGATTACTCGGCGACCGATGTGCTGAGAGCCGTGAAGGGCCTGTGGTCCGGCAACGGTTTCCTGGCGCAGTCCCGAACCGGCATGTCGGCCAAACAGCGCCTGCGAACCACCATCCCTCAAGGCCGGACGCTTTTTGCCCGGTGAGCCAGTCGGCCAGCGAGGCCGTTGCGCGGCTGCAGCACGCCAGCGGCTGGCGGAAGAAGGAGTTGCAGACACTCCAATCTGCCATCCCCGTCATAGGCAAGTCATCTCGCTTCAACCTGATGCGCGGCTCGCTCGTTCTCCTCTGCGCACACTGCGAGGGATTCCTCCGCCGCGAAGGGCGCTGACCTTCATCGACACTCTCGAAGACGAGGTGATCGCCTCGATCCGGAATGAGCGGTACCTGAGGTCGGCGGCCTGAACACGCTCGGCTTTCGGGCGTCCAGCACGATCGCAAGGTCAAAGGAAGGCGGTGAGATCGTGCGGGGAGTGCTGGCTCGCCTCGCCGCAATCCTGACGTAGACCGCGGTAGCGGTTCGAGGGCGGCCACGCATCGACAGCGCAGGCTGCGGCTGACTGGCCGTCAGTCCGCCAGTTCAGCAACGAGAGACGCAAAGCCTCCGTCACGCGCGACCTCCTTCAATGCCGCAGCGACATCGAGCCTGCCGACCGCGTCCTCGAAAAGCTCCCTCTTGTGTTCCAGGATCTCCTGGAGACGCCCCTCGATCGTGCCGCGGCAGCAGAACCGGTAGATGTACACGGTGCGTTTCTGACCGATGCGCACCACACGGTCGCGGGCCTGGTCGTTGGCCGACGGGTTCCACCACTGGTCGATGAGAAACACATGGTTTGCCTCCACCAAGGTCAGCCCTTCACCACCCACTCGGCTCGACGCGACGAGTGCGAGCACAACCGGATCGGTTCGGAAGTCGCGAACGGCCCTCGCTCGCTGCCTCCGACCCATGGAACCGACGAGCCGGCGAACGGCGCCGCTTCCCCACAGTGCGCAGATTCGCCGTTCGAGCTCCTGAAGCGGCGCCAACTGGTACGCGAACACGACGGCCTTTTGTCCCTGCTTCCGAATCCCCGCCAAGCGTTCGACGATCCGGTCGATCTTGCTGCTCGATCCGGTCTCTTCGTGGACATCGCATAGGGCCCGAAGCCGGGTCAGCAGAGCGAGTTCGGCCCCAGGCCGGCTGTCGCTCCGAAAGCGAGCAACCGCCGCCGCGTAGGCCTCGGCCTGCTCCGGGTTCAGGTCGAGCGCCTCCGTCGTGTCGACCACGGGCGGCAGTTCCCGGAGCACCTCCTCCTTGCGCCGGCGCAGAATGTAATCTCGCGCAGCGCTTCGAAGCGAAGAGGGGTGCAGGCGCGAGTCGTCAGGAGCGAAACGGTCCGGCGCCACCAGCGACAGGAGCGTGGCCAGATCCTCGAGAGCCCGCTCAAGCGGCGTGCCGCTCAGCGCCCAGAAACACCTGCGCGGCAGGCGGTCGATGCCACTGGTGACTTGAGCGCCGAGATTCCGCAGCCGATGCGCCTCGTCGGCCACGAGGACATCTACCGACGCCTCCAGCAGAGCCCTCGGCGGCTCGCGCAACTGCTCGTAGTTCGTGACCAGAACGTGGCGCCGCCCGGCCACCGTAGTCCACGCCTGTTCCCGGAGCCTTGCCGGCGGATTCAGGACGGCCACGCCAAGTTCGGGCGCCCATCGCGCGAGTTCCGCCTCCCACACGTCCAACAGGCTCTTCGGGCAGGCCACGAGCACGCTACGGATCTCCGCCCGGTTGAACAGGATGCGCAGAGCCGATGCCACCTGCACGGTCTTCCCCAGGCCCATGTCGTCGGCCAGGATCGCTCCTCGGTCGAGTCGCCGGCACAACCACGCGACTCCGACCCGCTGGAACGGGTAGAGCTCGTCCAGAGGCGGCGGATCGAGCAGCCAAGGACGCAGCAGATGGCCGGTATCGAGCCGCAGGTCGCGATAGGCAAAAGGCGTTTCTTCGTACGCTCGAATCGGTCCGGCGCGAGGCGCATCCGGCAGGCGCACGGTCACTTCGCGGCCCCTTCGGACGATCGCTTCAAGCTGCGCGTCGAGGTCGAGCGCCCAGCGCGCCGCTCGCGCGATCCTGGCGTCGGCCGCTATCCTCCCGCTACAGCAAACGGAGAGCGCCGCCACCAACCGAGTGAAGCCTGAGGGCGCCGGTCCAACCCTCAGCCGCCGAGTCCGGCCGGTGCCTTCCTGCTCGATGCAAGCGCGGAACCTCCGCGTCCCCTTCGTCACGCTGGTCGAAGAAGCTTCAGAACGGGTCGCTCGCGACGATGCGTTCCCGGGCCGTCTCCACGGCCGGCCACAGGTCGTCCGGTCGCGGAAGCCCCTCGGCGCGCTCCGGATTGACGATCAGCGCGTCGCGCCAATCCAGACGCAGCCTGTCGATGTCCCCCTCGGTCAGCGCATCGAGGCCGACAACCCACCGCAGCAGCCGTTCCGCGATATCCAGAGCGAGTTTGCGATCCTCGTTACGCATGCGCCAACTCGCTTCGTCGGCGGCCTTCGCCACGACGAGCAGGTACCGCCACGGCGCTCCGTGAAGGTCCCAGGGCACGGATGCGAGTGGCCGCAGCGTCTCCACGAGTCTCGCGACAGGCGCCGAGTTGTCCAGAGCTGCATTGTCCAGTACTGACCGAGCCACGTTCGCAAACATCTGCTGGCCGATGGGCCAGAACAGCAAGTGGTCGCGCAACCCGTCGGGGTTCGGGTCGGGCAAGCTGTGATGCCGCATCCTGGTCGGCTCTTCCCGCAGATCCGGCACGGCCTCAAGCAGCGCGTCCCACAAGCCGCAAAGCTCCTCATACCAGCGGTCTATCTGCGTTTCCTCGGGCCTGAACTGCAGAAAGATCTTCTCCGCCTGCGCTCGTCCCCGGCGCCGCCGGCGCCCGGCCGCCATCAACAGCGTTCGGTTCACGTCGTAGAGACTCTGCAAACTGATGAAGTGAGGCGCCCCTTCCTTCAGGTTCTTGCCCTTCGTTTGTACACGGAACGACTCCTTCTGCGGTCCCGGCGCCTGGAAGAAGGGATGGTCGGTGATGAGCCGCCGCGTCACGATGGCGAAGATGTCGTCCTCATCCATGATGATGTTCGTGTCGCGGTCGGTCGCCTTCGCGTACCGGTTCAGACTCGAGAACAGGCGCCGGTAGCGCTGCAGCCAGATGGCGTCGTCGATGTCCTGCTCTTCGCGCAGGACGACCAGCACCGAGATCTGCTCCTTCTCGAAGCCGGGCGGCGCTCCCGCCGGGTCCGCAAGCAACTCCTGAATCGCCTTGAGCCGGTGCTGACCGTCGAGTGCGTAGTACTTCGGATCCTCGTCGAAGACGAGCGTTCCGAACGTGTCCCTGAACGCCCGTGAGTGCATCGACTCCGCCAGTTCCTCGGGCGTCCAGCTCGGATTGCCGCCAATCGCCGCCACGACCAGGGAGGCGAAGAACCGATCCTCACGCCGCGAAAGGTAGTTCACGATCTGCTGCTTGACCCGCGATTCGTCGAGCACGCGCTGAATCGCGTCGCTCAACGTCTGGTCCTCCCAAAGCTTGCTGGCAAGCTGGATTTCGCGAGCGACCTCCCGCATCGTCATGCGGACCATGTAGTAGTTCCAGTCGCCCATGTGGGCGCGCATTGCCGGGTAGATCTGCACTCCTGAAGCTCCTTCGCTTACTCCCTGTCCCTGTATGCGCCGCCGGTCTTGCCGGTGTCTTCAAGCGACGCGGTTGGACTAAGCATCGCCCGCGCTTGCACCGTTGCGAATCCCCGAAACTGCGGTGTTCTCATCCAGAGCCGCCTGGAAGCGCCGACGCCAGCCTTCGGCCTCTTCCGTCGCGCGCCGGTTCACTTCGGCAATCAGCCGGTCGGCGGCCACTGTTCCACGAAGCCTGGGCCGAAGCTCTCTCTTGTAGCCGTTCCTGACGGTCGCGACCAACCCGTCGAGAAGGTCGTCCCGAATGGCGTCCAACTCCGGCGCCCAGTTCTTCGGGGGCGGTCCGCATGACAGGACCATGAGACTCACCCAACGACCGAGCGCCTTTCGGGCGTCCTCCAGCTTGTAGTTCATGATGTTCTCGTTGTGGTTCAGCACGACGTGCCGCAGCAGGCTCTTGCGGCCGTGATCCTCCTGAAAATGCCCGCGGTCCCAGACCTGATTCAGTCCAACCACGAACCAGCTTGCGTACTCACTCCAGGGTGGCAACTTGCACCGCGACCAGAGATCGCCAAACGCCTGGACGACGCCTCTCATGCCGACCTCCCGCAGGAACAGAGGCCCAAGGCAGTCCCTCTTGAAGTCTTCCACGATCTTCTCCAGGATCGCGACCTGCTGCTGGATCTGCTGTTCGCTGGCGCCCTTGACTTCGCTGTAGCCGAACCGAAGCCGCTCGAAGGCATGCCGCGCAAGGTCGTGGTCCGAGCTGTACTCTCGTTCCAGCCTTCTGAGCTCTCCCGCGTAACGGGCGTACGGCCGGAAACCCTGCAAGAGCTCCGACAAGGCCGGCAACACTTCACCTCCAAGTCGCTGCCGTGCGACGCTCGCGGCGGAATGATCCAGATTGCCTGTCGCGAAGGCCAGACTCAGATCGTCACCGGGCGCCACAAACAGCGCGTTCTTCTGTTCGTCGCTGAAGTCCTCGCCCAGCACGTACAACCGGAACCAGTCGCAAAGCTCGGTGACCTTGATCGCAGCGGCCCTGGCCTGCTCGATCTGGCCGCCTCGCTCGGCGCCCCTCCAGTCGAAGAAAAGAAGCGGCAGACGACCTTCATCGCGCTCTTCCACCCTCCTCAGGTCGTTCTCGTGGGACAACTGAATCATCTCCTGCGCCGCAAGCGAGTTGACGCTCTCGTCGTCGAGAAGAATGGACCGTGCGCGGCCTACTTTCTGCGCGGTCGAGTTGATGTAGACGAAGATGTTCCTCACCACGGCCAGAACGCCCGCCGGCTCCTGCTCGTCGCCACACGGCCGGAACGACACGACGACCACCGGGATCCTCCAATCCAGGAACGCCGAGTAGTCGGAAGTCTTGTGCTCGTCGTCGGCCGATACCGTCAGGTCTTCCTTCAGCCTGATCAGAGCCGAAAGTCGGTGCTGACCGTCGATGGCTACGACCCGTCCCGCCTCGCTGTTCCATTCCAGCCGAGCGTACTGCGGGCTCTCCGGCAACCAGCGAAGCCTGTAGAGATCCTTGCGCTCCAGAACCTCCCACGTGAAGCCGTCCTCATCGAGACGTCCGCTCTCGACCCTGGGCATGCGATCGAGGACACTTCCGGTTCGCTCGTCGACCGGCAGGACGGTGAGGGTCAGAGGATTGAAGAACTTGATCTTGTCCGGAGCCTTCAGGTAGGGAAGCAAACCCGTAGACACACGCTCGTCATCGATTTCCCGCTGGAACAGCTCTCTCACCGGCCAGCGCTGGGAGCCCGGGATGTCCCGAATCAAGCGGAAGTTGTCCAGGTATTGCGGCTTCACTGCTGTCTGGAGGTACATCGCGCGCAGTCCGGCGCCCGAGCCGAACTCGCCATAGGCGCCTGCGAGAACCTGGTTGTAGCGACCGCCGGGCGGCGGTGGTGGTCCCGCCACTGCCTACCCCTCCTCCCGGCCCGCGCTGGGCAGAGCGAACTGCGCTCCGCCCTTCAAGCTGAATGGAGGTCGGCAAATCGTCATCAGAATTTCCTCGATCAGAGTCTCGACTTCAGGGCGGTCCAGCAGCGAACCTTCCGGCGGAGGCTCCTCGTTTTCATGGTCGCCCTTCGATCCGTCAGTCACGCAGACAAACAACAGGTCCTTGACGGCCAGGGCGCTCTCAAGCCGGCTCTCGTTCATCTCGCGCCCAAGTCGCCTCAGGCAGTCCCTGAACCCGTTGTGGAATGTGTTCTTGTCGCCTCCGCCGCGCACGTGCTGGTTGTAGCGAGCTTGGAGGTCCCCTGCCCGGCCAACGTAGAGCGGAGGCATGAGCAGGCTGGCCTCCAACAGCACCCGCTCAAGAGCGCTTCGGCCGCGGTGCTCCTCGAGAAGAAGACGATTCCAGGTGTCGACGCTCGATGGCTGCGGAGAGACGGCCGCGCCCCGGTTGATTCGCAGCCCGACCCTCTCCCATGTGAAGGACGCCTCCAGCTTCCGTTCCGGTTCCTGTTCGTAGCGGAAGATGCGATTCACGACGTCAAGCAGGACGCCGAGATCATCATCCAGGATCCAGAGCGGGAGAAACCACGCATAACAGCCGCCCGTACTCGGAATCTCGTCCTTCGACAGGGACGTGAAGATGTGCAACTGCCCTGTCGGGCGGGCCCACCCATCGAAGAGCAACAGGTTGCGTAGACGCCCGCCACCCGACTCGGCCAACACCGTTGCTGGTCCCAGGCTAGACGCCATCGGGCTCAACCGTCGCTTCCTCGCCAAACGCGGCAGTCGCCTCCAACCGCTCCAGTTCGCGCTCGAACCGCCTGATGTGACGGCTTGCGCTCTTCCGCGCCTCTTCGTTGATCGCGTCGGTCAGCGGCCTGCCGCCGTCTGGATGGGTCTTCTTCAAGGCGGGTCGGTGCTCTCTCTTGTAGCCGCGAACAAGGGTGCTGTTGAGTTGTTCCAGCAGATGCACCCGGACGCTCGGCCAGGACGCGGGTGGAGGCCCATAGGACCCCACGAGCAACGAAACGTAGGCGGCAAGAGCCTTCCGCGCATCCTTCAGCCGGTAGTTCACGACGTTGTCGGCGTGGTCGAAGACGACGTGGCGCAGGAACTGGCCCCCCTTGCGCCCGCGTTCCCTGCTTAGCCAGCCTGCCGCGTGGACCCGATTGAGGTTCTCGGTGAACCACGCCGAGAACTCCAGCCAGTTCAAGGCTTCAAGCTCCAACCGCAAGCGGCCGAAGGCGCCAACGATTCCGCGCGGGCCCACGTCGTGGTCGAGCGGCCAGGGCACGTGTCTCTTCTTCAGTTTCTCCACCTCACCTTCGATGTGAGGAAGGACCCTGAGGACGAGCTCCTCGGTGGGGCCGGTCGCATAGCTGCTGCCAAACCGCAGACAGTCGAAGGCGTGATGCTGAACGTCGTTCCCCGTGTAGTAGCGAAGCTCCAGGTTCCGAAGGCCCGCGATGTAGCGCCGGTAGGGATCGAAGTTCTCGAGCAGATGGAGGAGCGCCGGAATCACGGTCTGTCGCACCTGCTTCCTGACCGCCCAACTGTTGCGGAACGTCAGGTGGCCGTTCTGGATCTGCTGGCCCAGGGGATTCCCTTTCAGCCCGAGCGCTTCGACCTGCGCCGGCTTGAAGTCCTCGCCCAGCAGAAACCACTCGAACCACGACCGGAGTTCGCCGATCGTCCTGACGGCTGCCGGCGAGGGGACGACGACACCGTCCCTCTCATGGCCCCGCCAATCGAAGAACAGAAGCGGCAGGCTCTCCTGCCGGCGCCGCTTCAAGGACCTGAGGTCGTTGCTGTGGGCGACCTCCAGCAACTCCTGGGTCGCAAGGCAGTTGACGCTGCGATCATTCAGCAGGATTTTCCGGGCTTCGTTGACCTGCCTGGCCTCCGTGTTGATGTCGACGAAGATGCTGCGAACCACCTCGAGTACGCCCGGCGGCTCGGCCCTGCCCTCACCCGCTCGGAAAGAAACGACCACTACGGGAATCCTCCAGGCATGAAACGGGTCGGAACCTGGGCCCGGCAGGGCGTGACGCCGCTTGAGAGCGGACAGCCTGTGCTGACCGTCGATGGCGACGATCCGGCTCGTCTTTTCGTTCCAGTCGATCTGGCCGTAATCGGGCTGGTCGCGGACGTGGCGCATGCGGTAGAAGCCCCGTCGCTCGAACGTTCGCCAGGAGTGGCCGCTCTCCTCCATCTCTTCTTCGACAACGGGCGGCATCCGTTTCAGAACGCTGCTCCCATGCTCGTCCATCGGAAGGACTGTGAGTGTCAACGGATTGAAGAAGCGGACTCGGTCCTCGGTCCGCAGGTACTCCATCAGCGGCCCGGTCACCCTCTCCTTGTCGACTTCCCGCTGAAACAGGTCACGGACCTGCCATCGCTCCGAGCCCGGGATCTCTTCCAGAAGGGAGACCTTGTCCAGATCGGCGGGAGAGATCGCGGTCAGCAGGTACATGGCCTGGAGGCCCGCGCCCGACCCGAACTCGCCGTACACGCCCTTCCACGATTCGTTGAAAACGAGCGGCGGGGTTATTGGTAGGTCCGCCGTCATTGAGGTGTCTCGTTCAGGGCTTGAGTCTCCGTTTCGGGGTGTTGGTGGTCCCCGCGCCTGAGCTCTACGGGTTCTCCTCCGGCTTTAGGATCCGGGCATCCTCTTGCAGAACGGCGCAACAGCGGCGCACCAACGAATCGCTCTGTCGCCCGGTCCACTTCGGCTCTTTCCACTCCCCGCCCCAACCCCACCCGCAGCGTCCCGTACGCCTCCGCCGTCGACATCCCGACTTCGCGCAGCACATGCGACGGCTCCGGCGTCCCGGCGTGACACGCCGAAGCGATGGAAATGTCGAACTCGGGCAGGTTGACGACGAGGGCGTCGGCGTCCAACGGTTGTCCGCCGTAGCGGTAGAAGGTGACGGAAGAGGCGTGGGGCAACCGGTGGCCGACAGCGCCGTTGATGCGAACTTGCTCGCCGAGGCGTTCGGAGAGTTCGCTCTCGAACCGATCTCTCAGGGCGCCGATCCGCGAAGCGTCGGTCTCCAGGCGCTCCATGGCGACCCGGGCAGCGACGCCGAACGCGCCAATTGCAGGAGCGTTGCAGGTCCCCGGCCTCAGACCGCCCTCGTGACCGCCTCCAAACATGATCGGCGCGATCGGCGCGCCCGAAACGCCGCCTCGGATCCATAGCGCACCGACGCCCTTGGGGCCGTAGCACTTGTGGGCGCTGAGCGACGCGAAGTCCACGTTCAGGGCCTCCACCGAGAACGGCGCCTTGCCAAGGATCTGCGAAGCGTCGGTGTGGACGAGCACGCCGCGTTCGGCGGCCAGGCGTGACGCCTCGCGGAGCGGCTGCAGAGTGCCGATCTCGTTGTTCGCCGCCTGAATCGAGAGCAAGAGCGCGTCATCCAGAGCGGCTTCGAGTGCTTCCAGCACGACTCGGCCGTCTCGGTGGACCGGCACGAACTCCACTTCGAAACCGCGGCGGCCGAGTTCGGCCATCGGTTCAAGCACCGAGGGGTGCTCGATGCCCAGCGTCAGGAGACGCCGGCGGGGGCGCCCGTCGTTCCTCACCGCGGCGGCGACGCCGAGGATGGCCAGGTTGTTGCTCTCGGTGGCGCCGCTGGTGAAGACGATCTCCTCGGGCAGGGCGTCGATGGCCGCCGCGACCTGCTCGCGCGCTCGCTCGACGTACCTGGCCGCCAAACGGCCGGCCGCGTGAGGGCTCGACGCGTTGCCGCACAACTCGACGGCCAGGCGGTGCATCAAGGCGGCCGCCTCCGGGTCACACGGCGTGGACGCCAGGTGATCCAGGTAGATGGCCGCCGGTCGGGCTTTCGACCGACGCGCTCCGCCGCTTCGGACCACTTTCGCGGTCGCCGGACCTGGGGCGTTTCCAGGCACCTGGCCCGGCGTTCCTCGGCCGCTCACAGGTGACAGATCAGGCACGCCGGGCCTTCCTCCTCGTCAGGATCTTCAAACCCGTAGGCCTGGGCCAGAGTCTTCGGCCTCCGCCTCGCCGCGAGCCGCTCCTTCCGGATCCGCTCCCGCTCCAGGATCTGGGCCTGCCGCTCGGGACTTTCCAGTTCGGAAAGGCTCTCCTCTTGCGCCCAGGTGTAGCCCTCGTCCTCCTTCTCGTAACCCTTGGCGAGCTGGAACAGATCGGGATGGCGCTCCCGCAGACGCACCCATTCGCCCTTCTGCTGGAAGAAGCAGAAGTAGCAACCGGATCGCGACCGCCATTCGTAGTAGGCGGGCAGGCCCACGCCGCTTCGTTCGAGGATGCGCATGACGTCGGCCTTGTCGATGCCGTCGTCCTTGAACGGAAAGACGGCCTCGATGTTCTCCTTTGTGGAGATGTAGCCGCTCCGACGCTCGTCGGCGCGGAGGCCCACGTAGAGCCGGGTCGGATCGTCGCCGACGTACCGCTCGAACGGCTCGATCTTGAGCAGCCTCGTACACCAGCGTGCCTGCGGCGAAGGCAGGAAGCCGCCGTAGATCTTCAGAAAGTGATCGAAGCCCCGCTCACCGTGCCGGGAAGCGAGCCGTACGACAGGCCGGCCAAGGCGAGCCTCGATCCGCGCAAGGTATTCGTAGGTCTCCGGCAGTTCCTTGTGGGTGTCGCAGAACAGGTACTCGAAGTCCGTCTCGGGCTTCTTCTCGCGCAGATACAGCGCCAGCGCGGTGCTGTCCTTGCCGCCCGACAGCATCACGATGTGGCGAACCTCGGGCGCGGCATCGGGCCGGCCTTGCGCTGACACGGAAGCGCTCACGATGGCTCCGACCCACCTCGTGACCCGAGCTTCCGCGGACCGACCGCGCCGCCGGCCGCGCGGCCACCGTCAGTCTCAGACTCGAGTTCGCGCGCCAGCAGCGCCAGGGCCTGGGCCTGGACCTCAAGAGTGCGGCTGCCCCGGCGCGCGGCGTTGCGCCAGATCTCGGCCAACCGTTCGGCGGCTTCCCGTTCGCTTGGCCGGCACGGGAAGGCGATGCGCGCATCCTCTTCGGCCGGCATGCGGATGCGAATGCTCCCCACGGGGACCCCCGAAGCGACCCCGGCGACCCGGGCGACATGCTCCAACTCGTCGAGTTCCAGGCGTAGCGCGCGGAGCCGGGCGCCGAGGCTGTTCGCCAGATCGTCGTTCCAGTGTTCCGGCGGCAATCCGTCGGCTATGGCCAGGGCCAGCGACGAACGCCAACCGTCGAGAAGGCCGTCCTCAGCGCGCGCGGCAGCGGACAGAAACAGTTCGAGCCTTCCGGATGGGGCGTGATCCAACAACGGTCTTGCCCGATCGCGCAGGGCCGAGCGAAGCGCCCTGCCCCGCTCCTCGAAGCCGAGCGCGTCGCGGACGCTCCGCTCAACGTGGAGCAGGAGCTTCCGCAGAGCCCCGTCCAACTCGCGCACCGCTTCGCCCAATCGGCGGGCGAACGAAACCGGGCCATCGGCGTCGGCGCTCAACTCCACGCCGAGCGTCCCGGGCAACTTCCGCAGCAGCAGATCCCGGGGATCGCGCGCGTCAAGCAGGAGTTCCCGGACCGCCTGAGCATCCGCGCTCAGCCTCCGGGTCCTTCGCGTGTACGGCGGCAGACGCGACGCCAGTTGCACCAGGTTTCGCACGACGGCGAGCAGACCCGCGGCCCCGCCGGCGGATGGCCCCGCATCGGTGTCGCCCGCGACCGCCGCCAACTTCTCGATCACGCGGCGCTCGCCGGGCGCGAGGTCAAAGGAGCGGATCGCAAACGTCTCCGGCCTCCGCACGAGCCGCTCCAGGGTCTCGATCTCGACGCGCGGCACGAACAGATCGTCTTCATAGAGGGCCAGGCGGGGCCCCCGCAGGCGCAGCAAGACCGCGATCAACACGGGAATCGGCCCTCGCCGGAGCCCGAACGGCGGCGCCTCGAGCGTCTCGATCAGGTCGCTTAGCGGCTGTGGAGCGGCGCGGGAAGCGTCGACGAAACGGCCGATCTGTTTCCAAAGCGGCTTCCACTCACGGCTGTTCGGGTTGAAGATGCCGAAGCCTCGGGGCCGCGCATCGCGGTGAAAACCCGCCGTCTCGAGGAGCGAGCAGTACATGCTGTACTCAGGCGGGAAACCCTCGATGCCCAGGCGTTCCCGGTCGCCGTGCGTGAAGATCCGCGCGATCAGTTCCCTGCGCGCCCGCGCGGCCGACGACGACAGGTTGTGGCGGTTGAGCAGCTCGTTGTGCAGCGGCGGCGACTTGGAATACGTCCGCTCGCAGATGGCGGAAAGACGCCGTTGGAGATCGCGCGGCCGCTGAAGCCTCTCGATCTCCGCGCCGCCGAAGAACCACCGTGACGCGGACGGGTCGAGCACATGGCGCGGCAAACCGAACGCCCGGCCGACGACATCGTCGAATCGGCGCCGCGCAGCCGTCTCGCGAGCCGCGACCTCGGCGCGCGCCACCGAGTCGCCCGCCAGCTCGCCGACGTTCTCGCGCACCCAACGCCAGGCTTCGAGTTCGTCGAGCGCGCCACCGAGCTCGAACGAGCGTCTCGGCAGCGCCACGAGCACCGGCCTGCCGTTCCCGCCGGCCGGTGCAGGCCCCGCCATCGAGCGTTGCGCGACCGCATCGGCCACCTGGTCACGGGCAAGAAGCTCGCTCAACTCCAACGCACGCGCCACCTGGCGGTCCGGGCCGACTTGGTCGCTCCGGTCGTGGCATCCGGCGCCGCCATCCACGAGGAACAGGAGCACGCCGTCGGCCCGGGTCGGCTCGTTCAGCGCTTCCTCGCAGGCCTGCGGCGTCGGCGCCGCAATGCGCGGCTCGAAAAAGCGCAGCGTTCCCGTCCGGACGTAGTGAGCGCGGGCCACCAGCGGCCGCGGTTGGGCGACCCGACGCAAGCGCCGATGGAGCGGCTCGCGCCCAAGCTGGGCCGCGGCCCGCTCGAACGCCGCGTCGAGGTCGAGATCGGAACCCTCCCAGAGGCCGTAGCAGCGCCGGTGGCGACGCCAGAGCACGATGGACTCCTGTTCCAGAACCTCCAGCGCGGCCTCGACCTCCGCCGTGTCGACATCGTCGAGCGCGGTGCACAGCAACTCCTGATCGGCGCGCACGCCGGTGCCGGCACCGTACAACGACAGCAACCCGATGCACTTGACCAGCCGGGCCACGACCGGCGGAGCGCTCGCCGGCACCCGCTCCAGCGCGTGCGCGATGAGCCCCCAGTAGCGCGCGTCCTCGCCGGTCGCCGCCGCCATGCCGAGAGCGGAGGCGACGTAGTCGTAGAGCTCGGGCAGCCGGTAGAGCGCCGGTTCGTCGGCCGAAGCCCGCTCCCGACGCAGAAACTGCTGAAAGCCGCGCGGCTCGTGGCTGCTCAGAAACGCGAACAGGGAGCGCTCGTTCTGGGCAGCCTTGCTCCGAAACAACGGCCACATGAGCAGAGCTGCCGCCGGGTGCATCGGCAGGCACCCGGCAACGGCGTCTCCCAAGCCGCGACGTTCGACCGACTCGGCCAGAGCCGGCGCCTCAAGCAGCGTCGCCAACCGTTCCAGGTATGCCCGCTCCACATCCTGCGGCCAGCGACGCGTCAGCGCGTGACCGACCAACTCCAGCAACTCGTCCTCGGGAAGAGCGAAGGGGACGTCCCGAAAACGACCCTGCACCTTCTGCCACTCGGCCCGGCGCGCCGGGTCTCCGGCCGACACGTAGTCGCCGAAACCCGAATGCAGGACGGAAACGAAGAGCAGAGGTTTCTTCGAGCGGGCGGCTGCTTCGGCGAGCTGCTGGAGCAGGAAGACGTCCTCGCCCGGATGCGACGCCGCGTACTCCAGGTACTTCCCGAGCTCGTCGACGATCAACGCAACGCCGCCCTCGCTCCGAGCCGCCGCCTCGACGAGCAGGTCGACCGAACCGGAGGGCCGCGCCAGGGCCGCCTTGGCGCGACGGCCGAGCCGAAGGCCCTTCGCTCCCGCCACCGCCTCCACTATCGCCGGGGCCAGAGGCGCCCGCTCGGCCTGAATCAGCAGCGGCAGCAGCGGCGGGCGATCTCCCAGACACCGGCGGCGAAGCGCCACCGCCTCCTCGCCCGGCGGTTCAGCGCTCGCCAGCGTCCGCGCCAGGAACAGGGCGAAGGCCGACTTCCCGGCGCCGTAGGGGCCGGTCACGGTCCAAGCTCGCGTTCCCGCTTCTCCACCGAGTTCCCTCGCGATCTGTTCGGCCAAGCCGAGCAGCGCCGGAGTGGCGAAGTACTCGCCCTCGAGTCCGCCCGCCCAGTCACGCGCGACGTGAACGGAGCGGTGGAAGCGGCCTCTCACTTCGACCACGTCGGCGAGGCGCGGCGGAGTCGCGTCTGGCGCCGCCGCCGGCGAGCCCGCCGAAGCGAGGCCGGTGGACGCCGCTTCGGCAAGCACCGCGGTCGCCTCCGCCGTCATGCCCGGGACACCCCGTAGTAGCGCTCGAGCGCGGCAAAAGGTCGACAGCGGCCGGTCCAGCTACCCTGCCGCTGCAACACGCGCATTCCCGCAGTCTCGTCGTAGCGGACGCCGGCGCCGCGCGGAAGCCGTTCGAGCATCGAAACCAGAGAACGGTCGTCCAACCTGAAGGCGGCGCCAGGGCTGCCGGCGTCGAACTGAACTCGCTCGAACGCCAGCGTCTGCTGCGCTCCCGCTTCGCGCTGCCAGAAGTCGAGCACGGCGTAGAGCAGGATCTCCACCGGCAGGCTCGGCCGCGGACTACGGCGAAGGGCGAAGCGCGCGACGCCGATCTTCTCGAGGAGGCCGAGTTCGGTCAACGGACAGTCGAAGCCGTCCTCGAGCGGCCGTCGGCTGTTCTCCCGAGCCGGCAGGTAGGTGCGCAGAAACACGTCGAGATCGCGGCGGATCGACGACTCCGATGTTCGCCGGTTGCCGTCGCCGCGCGCGCAGCGGAGCAGCCACCACGCAAGCTCGTCGCGGGTGAAGACGCTCTCGGCGAATCGAGTGAAGACCAGATGCCAGGTCGACGCGGGCGCCGGCCGGCTGGCGAGCTGCCAGTGCAACAGCCACAAGGTCCCCGGGTCTTCGAGGTAGGGGTCGGCCCCCGGGCGCTCGGCGTAGGCGCCAGTTGGCTGATCGAACGGAATGGATCGGTTTCCCGGCCCAGCGTTCCTTTCGTTCGCTAGTTCCCGGTACTTCTTTTCTTTAGATTCGGGGGGGGGGGGGGGGGGGGGGGGGGGGTGACGGATGACGGATGACGGGTTCCGCGAACAGAAACTCACCCAACGGACGCAGGATCGTTCCGTTCGCGCCCGTCGCGAACACATCGAGCGCGTTGCCCCAGTGCCTGATCGATGCGACCATGTTCTGCCCCACGCCCAACCGCGCCAGAGCGTCGGGAGCCCTGAACAGCCCCGGATCCCGGCTCACCTGCTGCACTGCCTTGGGCAACCAGGCGTAGCGGAACGGGAATGTCTGATGACCGGAGAAGCTGTAGCGCGGCCCTGTCGATGTGCGGACCAATCCACTGTCGCGCCCGCCCGGTTCGATGGAACCCGGCCGAGCCGCGGCGGCAACAGGCACAGGGGCTGTTGGTGACACGCCGCCATCATGCCCTAGGATGGGCGGTCGATCAACCCGCGACACTTCGCCCCGGGGCGGCAACACGGCGGCGCGCGAGGGCGTGGCGCCGGCGCCGGCGATTAGGAAAGAGCCGGCAGCGACGACATGAATGACGACTTCCTCAGCCGTCTGGACGGCATCAGGACCTGGCAGAAGGGCGGCGAGCGCGCTCCGCACAAGCCCTTGCTGCTGCTCTTCGCGCTCGGTCGCGTTCAGCAGGGAAGACGACGGCTCGCCCACTATGGCGACGAAGTGGCCAGGCAGCTAACCGACCTGCTGCGGCGTTTTGGTCGCCCCAGGTCCGTTCACCACCCCGAAGCGCCATTCGCCCGGCTGCGAGGAGACCGTCTGTGGGATGTCATCTCCGACACGGACCTGGACCGGATCAAGGGCAAAGGCGGAGTCACCCACCGCCAATTGATCGACCACGCCGCTGCCGGCGGTTTCCCGGCCTCGGACCAGAGACTGCTCCTCGGCGACCACGCGCTCCTCGAGGAGGCGGCGCAGCGGCTCCTGGACGCCCATTTCCCTCCTTCGATGCACGACGACATCCGCGATGCGGTCGGCTTGATCCGAGCCGCCGCACACTGGGCTGACAAGCGGTGCAGGATGGCTGACGCGGCAGTACCACCGCAGCCCGGCGCTGCTTCCAGCACGACATCTTCAACGCGCGATCCAGGTTTCCGCCATGCCGTCCTGCGAGCGTACGAGCGACGCTGCGCCGTGTGCGGCTTCGACGTCCGGCTGGACGACGATCTCGTCGGATTGGACGCGGCGCACATCAGGTGGCACGCAGCCGGCGGACCCGACGAAGTGCCCAACGGCCTGGCCCTCTGCATCCTCCACCATCGGACGTTCGACCGCGGAGCGATCGGCCTGGAGCGCGCCGCCACGGGCTTCCGCGTCGTCGTGTCGGATGAGGTCAACGGCCAGAGCCCGGCCTTCCGCCAGCTCGTGGACTGCCACGGCAGACCGGTCCGCAATCCCCAGCGGCGAAGGCATCGTCCTCACGCGGAGTTTGTCGACTGGCACCGTCGCGAAGTGTTCCGGGGCTCGCCCCGCGAGACCGAGGGTCCCCGGTAGGGCTTCGCCACGCGCGCTGTTGGGGAAGATGGCTGCTTTGGCTTGCAGAAGCTAGGATCCCGTCATAGCCGACATGACTGAAACCGATTTCGACACGGACGAGAAGAAGCACTACGACCATTCCCAGCCGTCGGCGCGGTTCCTCGTGCTGATTGGGCTCTTCTCCGCGGGAGGGGACGCCGGGCTGGATGAGATCGAGAAGGATCCCCACTCGATCCTCGCCGCCGCGTACCTTCTCATGCCAACGGCGACCCTGGTGGTGGTGCTGGTCAGCCTGACGGTCGCGCGCGGCCGGCGGAGGCGGACGGCCGAGGCGGCGCCGGCTGATGCCCGGGCGGTGGGCGTTACGGGGGAAGCCAGCGTCCCGCCATCATCCCCTGGGCCTTCCCGCGTGGCGCAAGGCGGAGGCGCCTGAACAACCTCCCTCCGCCAGGATAAAGAGGCCCTCGGCCAAAGCCACCCGGAGATGCAAGCACAGATCGGAGACACGGTGTCCTCCCTCGCCAAGAAACACGACGACTCGCGCCTGTCCGCCCGCCTCGCCGTGCTCATGGGGCTTGTCATGTCCGGCTTCACGGAAGGACTCCTGTTCCAGGAAAGCCTGCGGACGTCGCCGCTCGCCCTGTCCTACGCCGTCGGTCTGGGCGCGATGGGCCTGAGCACCCTCCCGATCATGCTCCGCGACGCCCGGAAGTACCTGAACGCGGGGGAACCCGAGCCCGCGCCGGAACCCCCGACCGGCCCGGTCTGGCACGAGGCGCGGCTCTTCACCGATCCCTGGTACCAGGTTCCCGCGATCTACTGCGTCCTCGTCCTGGTCGTCCAACTCATCGTGGACCTGGAGGCCGGACTGCCGCTGTCCGAGCGAACCCTGTGGTTCCTGGTCTTCGTCGCCTTCGCGACGGTCGTCATCCCGGTCAGCATCGGCAGCCGCGTGCGCCTCGAAGGTGCTGGCCACGAGGACAGCTCAGCCGACTCCGCTACGTCAACGGCGAGACGCCGTACTTCGGCGGCGAGCTCGGGGCGCGTGCGACTGGAAAGTGCTGGCCACGAGGACAGCTCGGCCGACGGGAACGAAGCGAGGCGGACTTTCGCTCCGGTCTTTCGTGACCCGTGGTTCACCGTTCCGGCGGTGGGGTTGGGCGCCGTTCATCTCGCCAGGTTCGGAGTGGAGGCGATCGAAGAGGATCCCGCTTCGTCCGAGGCAACATGGTGGCTCCTCGCGCCCCTGCTTTCGGTGGCCCTCGCCGTGGCCATGCCGTCGATCGACCGGCGCCGGCGGCGGCGCAAGCTGCGCAACGCCACGGAGTCCGAGTCGCCGGAAGTCCCGGTCGACGCGGTCCCTTCGGAGTCGGAGTCGCCGTGACGCCGGCGGCAACGATCGGGAAGCCCCTGCAAGAGGTGAAGCAACCCCAACGCCCGGAAGTGCCGAAGCCCGCGGCGACGGCCGAGGCACGTACAGCCGATGGCAGCCGCATCGTCCTCAGGCGGCATGGCAACCCGCGTGGCCCGCGGCTTGTTCTGAGCCACTGCAACGGGTTCGCCGCCGACGCCTACTACCCGTTCTGGTCGCTGCTCACCGACCGGTTCGACGTGGTCCTGTTCGACCTGCGCAATCATGGCTGGAACGCGGTCGGCGACGCCGAGGCCCATGGCATTCACGCCCTCATCGCCGACCACCGGCACATCGCAGAGGCGACCGACCTCCACTTCGGCGCCAAGCCGAAGATCGGCGTCTTCCACTCCGTGTCGGCGCAATCGGCCCTCCTCCACGCCACTCGCGCCTCGGCCTACTCGGCCCTGGTTCTGTTCGACCCGGTCGTCTGTCCGCCCGGCTGCCGGCAGCAGGACGTGCGGAAGGTGGAAACGATGCTTCGTCAACTGGGCGAGGCCGCGCTGAAACGCCGAGAACGATTCGCGAGCCGGCAGGAGTTCATCGACCGCGTCCTTCGCGCGCCGGCCTTCCAGCTCCTCTGCCCCGGCGCGCCGCGGCTCATCGCGCAAGCGACGCTCCGGCCACTCCCGAACGGCGCCGGATTCGAGCTGCGCTGCCCGAGGGAGTACGAAGCGAAGATCTCGCTGGAAGGACCCGGATGGGCCCGCGACGTGGACCTGAGTCGGCTCTCGTGCCCCACGAAGGTCATCGGCTCCGATCCCACCGTGCCGTTCTCGTTCCTGCCCACGGTGGATCTGAGCGAGATCCTGGTTCTCGACTACGACTTCGTACCGGACACGACGCATCTTCTCCAGTTCGAGCAGCCGGCCGAGTGCGTCGCCGCGATGCTGCCGTTCGTCGAGGCTCAGATCGAAGGCCGCGCTACACGTCCGGACCAGCACCAGGCGCCATGCCAGCCCCTGTGATCCCCCGGCCGTGCCGCCACGAGCCCGTCCAGCCGGACGGGACGACGCCGTTCACGAGCTTCCACACGGAGTTGGCCGGCCGGGCCCCATGTCCTGGGTCAGGTCGTGAGTCTCGAGCCGTCAAGACTCTGTTGGTCCAACGGCGGTTTCCTGGCGCAGTCTTGACCCGGCATGTCCGCGCAACAGCGCCTGGCCAGAACGACCACAAGACCGCGGGCATTGCGCACAGGACTACTCCGCCAGCAAGGACGCCCGGACGATTTCCCGATCGTTGCGGTGCACGATGTGGCCGTTCGCGTAGGCGGGGTGGACCCACACCAGTTTGCCGAGCTCCCGACGGACCTGCCGGCTCCGCGTGGTCGGCTCGATGAGGCTGGTGCGGTCGATCTCGCGGTAGCCGTCCCGGCTCAGGCGGGCGATCATCAGTTCGCCGCGGTCGTTGCTGATGAAGTAGCGGTCGCCGTTCTTGACCAGGAAGGCAGTCGCGATGCGTGCGTCCTCGCTGGGCTCGAAGGTGGCCCAGACTTCCTTGCCCGACGCGCGGTCGATGGCGCGCAACGCCCCCTGGCCGCCGATGCCGTAGATCATGTCGCCGTCGAAGGCGGGCGTCGAGTTGAAGGCGTGCAGGCCATCGAGGTCCCGCTTGCTGGTGCTCTTGCCCTTCCAGACGATCCTGGCTTCGGGCTGGCCGGCGGCTGAAGCGGCGACTTCGATCAAGGTCGAGCCGTGCGACGCGGACGACACGAGAAGCTGGTTCCCCTGCTGGATCGGGGTCGCGATCGTCTGGCCGTACTGCACCTCGTAGGGGAACTGCCAGAACACCTCGCCGCCGTCAGGATCGAGACCGGCGATGCCCTTCGGGTGCCAGACGACGAGGTGCCTGCGCCCGCCGAGTTCGTAGATCACGGGCGGGTTGTAGCCCGGCTCGTTGCCGACTTCCATCGAGCGCCAGAGTTCCTCGCCGCTGTCGCGGTCGAACGCGACGACCATCGCATCCGGTTCCCCGCCGACCAGCGTGATGATCTGGCGGCCGTTTACGAGCGGAGCGCCGACGAAACCCCAGGCCTGCACCGGCGCGCCGTAGTCCGCGACCAGGTCGCGGCGCCACAGGACGCGGCCGTCGTCTGTGGCCAGAGCCGCCAGGTAGCCCGCCGAACCGAGCACGTAGACGCGGTCGCCGTCGACGGTCGGCGTGGCGCGCGGGCCGTTCGAGTATGCGGGCTGGAGGCCGGCAAGATCCGTCTCCCAGGAGTGGTCCCAGATCTGCTCTCCGGTGGTCTCCTCGAGCACCAGGAGGCGCTCGCGGCCGCGATTGCCGGGCAGCCGCTCGAAGTCCGTCGCGAAGACCCGGCCGTCCGCAACCGCCGGGCCGCCGTAGCCCGGACCGATCGGCGCCCGCCAGACGAAGCGGAGCCCGTCCTCGGGGAACTTGTCGAGGATGCCGTCCTCGTGCCAGACGCCCCGACGCTCGTCGCCGCGCCACTGCGGCCAGTCGTCGGCGTGAACGATGGGCGAGGCGAGGGTGAGCGCCGCGAGGAGGGCTGCCGTTTTCATCGAGAGAAGCATAGCGGCGGGGTGTGGCCGGAGAAGCGGCGCTTTGCGCCGAATGCCGGCCAGGACCCGTGTGGCGCGATCCGCGCAACACGTGAACCAGTCCGTGCGCCCGTCGCCGGGCGCACGGATGGCAGGCCGGCGCACCCGGTCGTGGCGAGCCGACCTGTCCCAGGCGGGTCAAGTGCGGTAGTTTGTGCGCCGCCATGGGCCGGTCGTTTCTCTCGCTGCCGCTGTTCGCCGCCTTGCTGCTGCCGGCGGCCTGCACCACGGCGCCCCACGTCGGCGCCGACCTGGTCTACCGCCACAGCCAGGACTTTCCGCCGACGCGGCTGCGTCCTGGCTGGAGCCGGGTGTGGGTGGGCCGCGAGCTGGAGCGGGTGGACCGGCTGATTCACCGGGTCCGGGTGATCCCGGAATTCGCCGGCGACCTGATGAACATGCCCGGGCGCCAGAGAGAGCGAATGGCCGCCGAGATCGCCTGTCCGCCCGCCGACCATTCGGTGTGGGACGAGTTGACGCGCGGCCAGGACATCGAGATCGATCTGGAAACCGCGGAGCGCGGTCACTTCACGACCGTCTCGTGCCGCAAGGCGTTGAGATAGCTGCCGAGTCCGCGACGGGCTCGCCGCGTACCCGGCGAAGGGGCGGTGTCAGACAGCCTCGGCGGCGCCGGGCGAGCGGAGCCGGTCTCGGCGGCAGCGGCTCGGTGGCGATTGTCTACGTGTCAGACAGCCTCGGCGGCGCCGGGCGAGCAGAGGTCTGCCTGGAGCCGGGAGATGATGTCGGACGACTCGTAGAGCCACTCTGCCGTACCGTCGTCGTTCTCGATCCGCAGGCACGGCACCTGCTGCTTGCCGCCGCCTCGCACGAGTTCGTCGTAGCGGCTGCGGTCGCGGTGGATGTTGCGCAGTTCGACTTCGACGCCGAGGCGAGCCAGCTCGCGCCGGACCCGCAGGCAGAACGGGCAGGAATCGAAGTGATAGAGCGACAATCGGGACGCCACACGGTCCGCGCCGGGACCGACCGAACTCCGTCGGGCTCTCCGCACCGTGGTGCGCAGCAGGGTATCGAGGAAACTCATCGCAGCCTTCTCGGCGGCAGGCTAACAGAGAGCCGGCGGCTACCTTCGGCGACGCGGTGGCGAACCCGCTGAACGCCTGGGGACGATGCTGGCGGCGCTGCGCGACCCGGAGGACGGGAGGATCAGGATCCCCGGCTTCCACGACGAGGCGCAGCCTCTGGGCGCCGGAGAACGTGCCGCGTTACTCGGCGCCGGCATCGACCGGGCCGCGGCGCTTCTTCGTCTCGCCGCGGCGCCGTTTGTCCGCGAGCCGCTTCACCCTGGCGCGGGCCGAAGGCCGCGTGGGGCGGCGCGGACGGGGCTCGGCGCGGGCCTCCTCGATCATCGCCGCGAGCCGCGACAACGCTTCGGCCCGGTTGCGCGCCTGCGTGCGGTGGGTGTAGGCGGACACGACGATCTCCCCGGCGACGGTGAGCCGCTTGCCGGCCGCGCGCTCCAGGCGAAGGCGCAACGGCCCTTCGATGCCGGCCGCGTCGAGGTCGAGGCGGCACTGTGCGGCCGTCGCTACCTTGTTCACGTTCTGCCCTCCCGGGCCGGAGGCGCGGACGAACTTGAACGTCAGCGCCGCTTCGGGGATTGCGAGGCCGCCGAGGTCGAGGGTGGCCATCGGCCTATCGTGGCAGATGCGTGGCGGGCTTGCCGCTTCTCGGCGTCGCCCGGATGCCGGCCAGGACCCGCGTGGCCCGATCCGCGCCACACGGGAACCAGTCCGAGCGCCCGTCAACGGGCGCACGGATGGCAGGCCGGCGCACCTGTACCTTTGCCGGGTGGTTCCGGTCCCTGTCCGAGGCCGTCCGAGAGGCGAGCAGTCGTCGAGGCTGCGGTAGCTGTGGGAAACCGGTCTGACGGTTTTCCAAGGTCCGGCGGGAAACGGCCAAGCCGTTATCCGCGGGACCGGCAGCTTCCCGGTGGCGGCGATCAGTCCTCGGTGTAGCGGATCTCCATGCGGCGAATGATCAGCGCGGTGGCCGCGAGCACGACGACGGTAAAGGCCAGCAGACCAAGGACGGAGACGGCCACCGGCGGCGGTTCGACGACCACGGCGAACGGGCCGTCGGGGAGCGGCACCGGCAACAGACCCTTCAGATAGTGGATCACGCTGAGCTTCTTGAGTGCCGGCGGCAGCAGGAAGTGCAGCATCTCCCAGACGTACAGGACGCCGGCCGGAATGATGGGGTTCCTGAACAGCATGCCGATCAGCATGAACAGCGAGCCGTAGCCGATGCACGCGAGCAGGGTCACCCCCAGGTAGGCGACGAGATGCGCGCCGCCGGGACCTGCCGTGAGGTCCTCGATCGCCCCGGAGACGCCGACCGGCAGGTAGATCAGGACGTAGCTGAGAATCGTGCTGAGCATGAACAACAGCGCCACCGCCGCCACCGCGGCGACGTACTTGGCCGTGACGACGAGTTCCCGGCGAAGCGGCACGAGCAGCAGGTAGTGCAGGCTGCGCTCGAGGATCTCGCCCCGGAACAGGTTGAAGAACACGTACAGGCAGCCGAAGAACAGGATCGCGCCGAGGAAGACGGTCTCGAAGATCGTCTCGTACACCACCCGGTTGCCGAACCGCTCCAGCACCGTCTGCCCACCGATTGGTATCGAGCCCACGAGCAGCACGATGACCACCGGAACCGACGCCGCCAAACCCAGGATCACGGCCCGACGCGTCATCAGCAGCCGGCGCAGTTCGAGCCGCACCAGCCCGCCGACCTGCCGGCCGAGGAGCGTCCAGTCGACGCCCTTCGAACCGGCGGCCTCGGGGACCGCGGTCACGACGGCTCCTCCTCGTCGACCATCAGGTAGCGATACACGGCCTGCAGGTCGCTGTCGGCCGGCCCGACGGCTTCGACTTCCACACCGCCCTCGGCGACCAGCTCGCCGACCAGACGCAGGAAGCGGTCCGCGTCGCGGGTGCGCAGGTGAAGGCCGCCGCCGTCGTCGTGGAGCTGGACCTCGGTCACGTGGTCGAGCTCGAAGGCGCGGCCGGCGAGCCACTGCGGACGGTCGCAGCGCACGAACACCTGCATCGGCTGTTCGCGGGCTTCCGCGACCTCCTCTCGCATTCCCGGCACTTCGCCTTCCGCCACGATGTACCCGTTCGAGATCAGGATGACGCGGTCGGAGAGCAGGTCGACCTCGTGCAGAATGTGGCTCGAAATGAGCACATGCTGGCCTTCCCGGGCCAGTTCGCGGAACAGTTCGATCGTCTCGGCGCGGACCATCGGGTCGAGACCGTTGAGCGGCTCGTCGAGCACCATGACCTGCGGATGGTGGGCGATCGCCTGCGCCAGCTTGATCCGCTGCCGCATGCCCTTGCTGTAGCCCGCGACCCGCCGGTGCGCCGCGTCGATCAGGCCGACCCGCTCCAGGACCTGCGCGGTGAGCCGCTCGGCCTCGCCCCGCTCCAGGCCGTGCAGCAACAGGTAGGAGAAGACGAACTGCCACCCGGTCACGCCCCGCGGGAAGGAGTCGTATTGGGTGCAGTAGCCGAAGTTGCGGAACAGGTCCTGCGGCCGAGAGGCGGAAGCGCCGAGGATGCTGATCTCGCCCCGGGTCGGCCGCAGCAGGCCCGCGAGCAGGTTCATCAGGGTGCTCTTTCCCGATCCGTTCGGCCCGACGAGGCTGGTGATCCCGGGCTCGATCACGAGGTCCACGCGGTTGACGCCCAGCACGTCGCCGTAGAACTTCGAGACGTCGCGGAGTGTGATGTTGGCGTCATCGCGTCCCGCGATGTGCCGACCGGCTCTCTGCGGACCGTCCGTCGGGGCAGCGCCGCTCACTTGACGACCTCGAAGGCGCGCACGCGCCGGTACAGCAGCGCCGCCGACAGCGCGACCAGCCCGACCGCCGCCAGCCAGGCGGCCGCGCCCGGCATCTGCACGCTCGCTTCCGTGCCGAAAACCGAAGAGGAGAGCACGGCCGTCACGTCGAACGCCACGACCATGCTGCCCAGCCAGGAGTCGTAGAACTGCTTGTAGAACTCGCCGAAGGCAGTGCCGCTCAGAATGGCGCCCAGGAACACGATCCGCGCCCAGGGCTTCCACTTCACCCAGGCCGCGATCGCCAGCATCGGCAACGACATGCACAACATCCACACCGTCGACACGACGACCAGCGACGGCGCGACCCGCCAGTGCTCCGCCAGCCACTCGCCGCCGCCAAGCGCGGCCTGGATCGCGAACAGGAGCAGCCCCGGCGCCCAGGTGATCGCCGCAACCAGAACGCCGAGCACGACGAGCTTGCCGAGCACGTAGTCGGTCCGGGTCAGCGGGCGCGAGAGGTAGAGCGGCATCGCCCGGTTGCGAAGGTCCGCCGACACGAGCGACGGCCCGACCACCAGGACGACGACGAAGGCGAGGTACAACTGGGCGCGCAGGAAGAGGCTCTCGAAGAACCAGGTGTTGACCTGGACGAAGTCCAGCAGGTCCGCCGCACTGATGTTGATCACGGCGAGCGCCTCCGCGTTGTAGCGCAGATACATGCCGACCAGCAGCACCAGCGGCCAGGCGAAGCAGAAGGCGAAGAAGGCGAGGAACAACCGCGACGCGAAGACGTCGCGCAGGCCGTACCGGCTGATGACGAGGAACCGGCTCCGCGCCGGCATCAGCGTCCCGCCGTAGCCCCTGTAGCCGTGATCATAGACGGCCATCGTCGCCCTCCATCGCCTTGAGGAAGATGTCCTCGAGCGAGGTGCGCTTGTAGTCCAGGCGGCGAATCGTCACGTCCTGCTCGATCGCCGAGGCGTAGATGTGGCGCACACCGATGCCCGGCGGCAGAACGGCCTTGATCCGGCGCCGGTTGACCACCGCGACCTCGCAGCCGAGCCCTTCGATCGCGCCGAGGAAGGCGCTGCCGGCGCCCTCGCGTTCCGCGCCCAGGTCCAGTTCGAGAAAGCGGCGGTTGGCGCGGCGCTCCTCGGCCAGGTTGCAGTACGTGGCGATCTTGCCTCGGTTGAGGACCAGCACCTCCTCGCAGCACTCCTCCACGTCGCGCAACAGGTGGGACGAGACGACGATCCGCGCCTTCCCCGAATCCCGAATCTCGCGGATCAGCCGGAGCATCCGGAGACGCGCCGGCGGGTCGAGTCCGTTCGTCGGCTCGTCGAGGAACAGCAGGCTCGGCCCGTGGGCAATCGCCTGCGCCAGCTTGAGCAGCTGCTTCATGCCCAGCGAATAGGTCTCGACGTTGCGGTAGCGCGCCTCGCCCAGACCGACGTAGAAGAAGACCTCGTGCGCGCGCTCGAGAGCCGCCTCGGGCGGCAGCCCCGACAGCTCCGCCATCAGCCGCACGAAACGGACGCCGGAAATGCCGGCGATGAAGGCGTCCCGCTCGGGCATGTAGCCGACCCGCCGCCGCAGTTCCCGCCCCTGGGCGGTGATGTCCATGCCGAACAGGCGGGCGGTTCCCGCGGCAGGCCTGGAGAAGCCGAGCAGGGTGTTCAGGAGCGTCGTCTTGCCGGCGCCGTTCGGCCCCAGCAGACCGATCGCCCGGCCCGAGAAGGCGCCTCGCAGGTCGTCCAGGACCAGGTGTCGGCCGAATCGGACGCTCAGACCGTCAAGGTCGATCACGGGCGGCGGCGCACCGGCCGCCTGCTTCTGCGCCTCGCCGCCAGTTGCCGCCGTACCCGTCACGAAGAGGTCATCGCGTCCGAGGGCGCGCGGGAGGCCCTGACCCGAGCAGTCGCCGCCGACGACAGGCTCGACGTCCTGGTGGAGAGCCCCCCCGCTCTCCAGGCGCTGTTGCGGGCGCGCGTCAAGCGGCCAGCCTCAAGACGCCCCGAGCGCGACGGCGGGCGGGAACACCTGCGCATGTTGCGGGCGCGCGTCAAGCGGCCGGCCTCAAAACGCCCCTCTGGACGCTGTTCGTCGGCGCCGACAAGATCTGCGCGATCTGATCGTCCACCTCGGCCTCCGGTTCGGACTCGGCCCCGTCGTCGACCGAGTCCAGGCTCTCCAGAAGATTGGGGAGTCCCAGCAGCGGACCCAGCCCGGTGAAGGCCAGCAGACTCGGACCGCTGGAGGTCACGACGATCTCGCTGCGGCCCGCGTACACCGTGTAGAGCGCCGGACCATGACTGCTGAGCTGGTCCCCGATTGCCTGCGCGACGGCCTGCTGGTCGTCGCCAACGACTTCGGTCGGCAGCAGGTCGAACAGTTCGCCCGCCGTCTCGGCAAGCCGGTTGTAGACCATCGCGGAGAAGTCGGCGTAGCCGTTCTCGGGCAGCAGATCGAGGAACTCCTGGCTCGAGGTCAGCGACGCGCCGCTGCCGCGGTACCGGATCGCGGTGTCGATCGTTGCCACGTTGGAGGCGCTCACCATGTACCCGTCAAAGTACGTGTAGAAGATCTCGGGAGTTTCGAGCAGGCGCAGAAGGGCCGCGCCGGCGGCGGCTTCTTCGCTTGCGCCGTCGGGTTCGCCTTCGCCCGCTTCGCCGCCCTCGTCGTCGCCATCGTCGATCTCCAAGGCTAGACGGTAAACGGTGCGGCCGCCCGATTCCTGCTCGTCGAGAACGAGCTGTGCATCCCCGCCACGCTCCAGATTCCCGAGAACCTCCGTCGCCTTCTCCACCAGCATCTCGATCGAACCCTGCAGCGCGTCCGCATCGTAGACCGAGGCCACCGCCTTCAAGGCCGGGGACGGCAGCACCGGACCGTCGATGCCGACCGCGTACTCGCCGCCCACGTGCTGGAGCAGGTCGTCGCGCAGCGACAGCCCGAGTTCGGCCTCGACCTCGGCCATCGGCGCATCGACGTCGATGCCGTGTTTGCTCAGGAAGCCCGTCAACTGGTCGTAGATCGTGCCAGGATTCTCGATCACGCCGGCCGAAACAAAGGACGCATCGGGTGAGAAGAACTCGAGTGCCCCGTTCGCGCCCGGTTCAGCCAGCCACGACGCGACTCCCGAACGCTCGCCGTCGAAGCTCAGCGCGGCCGTCACGTTGGCCCGGTCGCCCTCCTGGGTGCGGGCGACAACGAGGTCCTGGACCTTGTCGAGCCCCGTGAAGGCGAAGACCGCGACTTCCGCCACCTCCTCGTCATCCTCCTCGCTCTCCTCCGCGTCGCGGATCCTGGAGATGACGCCCGCCAGGTCGACCGCGGCGAGCAGCTCAGCGCCTTCCTCGTAGCGCTGCGCCAGCCGGCCGTGCAGGCGCGAGCCGACGAAAGGGTTGGCGGCGCCGTTGCGGTTCGCGGCCACGGTCTGCAGGGCGGTCAGCGAAGTCGAGGCCGCAGCGATGTCGTCAGCGATCCACAGCAGGAGCCCCTCGTCCTGCTCGGTAGCCGCCTCAAGGTCGTCGACGATGTTCACCTGCGTTTCGTCGGTCGCCGACGCGAGCTCCGCCAGGTGACCCTCGATCGCCTCGCGCAGGGCGGCGGAGTCGGTCACTTCGGTGACCGCCAGCGGGGCCATGTCTTCCTCGACAAGGTCACCGACGACGCCGACGACCGTCTCGTCGCCCATCGCATCCCCGAGGCCGCGCAGAGCCGCGACCACCTCTTCGATCGTGCCCGCCTCGTCGGAGCCCTCGAACTGCTCCCACCACTCGGCGAGCAGTTCGCTCGACTCCATCCGCGAGCGCACCAGCTCGAACAGATCCCCGAGTGTCGCCGGGGCATTCGGCATCGCCAGGTAGACGGCCGTATCGCTCGGCATCAGGTCGAGCAACCGGGTGGAGTGCCGCACCGGCGCCGCTTCCATCAACTGGTTCAGTTCGCTGCGCAGCGACCTGAACTCCTCGAGCAGCGCCAGGTAGCGGTCCGCGTCCTGGCTCCAGCCGACCTCCTCCTGCAGCGTCATCGCGATCAGCGTCTCCCGGCTCCGCAGTTGATCGCCGGCCAGCAGGTTGTGCCGCTCGCGGCCCTTCTCAACCTCGACCTCGCCCTCGATCACCGAGACACGAGAGCCCTTGACGCCGTGGGTAACCGCGAAGATCGTGCCCTTGACCGACACGAGCATCTCCTCGGTCGACACGACGAGCGACCGGTTCTCCTGCTCCGCCGCCTGAACGATCACGCTGCCCCGGTCGACCCGGATGCGATCGCCGCGGCGCCGGGCATCGACGCGAAAGGTGGTGAGGCCCGCGGCCTCGATGCGCGATCCGTCCGCGAGCTGGAACACGCCGCGGCTGCCGGCGCCGGTGCGGATCCGGTCGCCGCCGTCGACCGCGTCGCCGGGGCCGAGCGGCACGAGGTCCGCTCCGCCGTCTTCGCCGGCAACGAACATCCGGCCGTCGACGCTCTGAACCTGGACGATCCCGTCCTGGGGCGGCGCCATCACCCGCTGGCTGAGCCACACTCCCGCCACGGCTACGCCGGCCACCGCCGCGGCGGCCGCGTAGTAGCGGCCGACTCGAGCCGGCGCCGCCGGGCCCGACGGCGCGTCCGAGACGGCGCGGCCGGCACGAACTGCCTGCAGGCGCCTGCGGCAGGGAATGCACTCGCGGGTGTGATCCTCGACCAGGAGGCGCTGGGCCTCGGCCAGGGTACCCGCGACCAGGGCCGGCATCCGCGCCTGGTAGTCGGCACAAAACGTCAGGGTCTGCGATGCGGCGTCGGCGTCGCTCGGAGCCGTGGATGCGCCGGCGGCCGTGGCGGCGGCCGTGGCGGCGGCAGCGGCCGTGGCGGCGGCAGCGGCAGTGGATGCGCCGGCGGCAGTGGTGGCGGCGGCCGTGGCCGCGGCGATCGCGTTGCGCACCCGTTCGGCCGCGAATGCGGTGGCATCGGCCGGCGGCTGTTCGGCGGCGATCGCCCCGGCGGTTTCGATCAGGATTCGATTCATCTGGTTGCGGTTGCTCATGCTTGGCGCCTCCCGTCTTCCTTCCTGGCCGTCTTGTCGCGTCCCTCGTCTGTCTGTCCGGTTTGCACGGCGTCCTTCTGCGGCGGGTTCAACTCGTCCGCCAGCGCCAGTCGCAGACGCTTGCGCAGCCGGTGCAGCGTCACCGCCACGGTCATGCGCGAAGTGCCCATCATCGGGCCGATGTCGGAGTTCCGGTAGCCCTCGAAGTACCGCAGGGCAAACATTTCCGCGGCCCGCGGATTCACCTTCGCCAACTCCCGGCGCAGCCGCTCTCGCAGTTCCAGGCCCGCAAAGCGGCGTCCCGGGTCGCTCGCGCCATCGAGGGCCGGCTCGATTTCCTCGATCAACTGCTGGTCGAGCGCCACCAGGCGGGAGCGCTTGCGGGACCGGATCAGGTCGAGCGAAGCGTTGATCGCCGCCCGCCGCAGGTAGCCGCCGGCCTTCCCCGTCTCGAGCGCCGCGGGAGGCCGCCTGAGGAGCCGCAGGAAGATCGTCTGCAGCACGTCCTCCGCGTCGTTCGCGTTGCCGGTGACCCGGTACGCGGTGCTGAAGATGAGTCGGTGATGTTCCTCGAACAGATCCTGCAACCCAGCCCCCGTCCAGTCCGGCCTCCCGGAAGACACTGCGGGAAGCGTTGCGGGATGCGCCGCGGGAGGCTCCTTGCTCATCGAAACGGTTGCAATCGTCAACTGCGTCTCCTTGTTCCGGGGGCGCCGGCTTGATGCCGGCGCCGCAGCGGGTTCAGTGGTGAAGACGCCGCAAAGACCGATTGTTTAGCAGACCGTGGCCGCACGGAGCCTGGAGCAGACCGCGCCACCGTGGCCAGCAGCACGGTCGCCAGTGCCACGATTCCGCCGCCCAGCCAGGTCAGAAAGTGCGGCTGCTCGCCATGGAACCACATCGCCCAGAACGGGCTGAGCGCCGGCTCCAGGAGCAGCAGAAGGGCAAGCACGGGGGCTTGCAGGATCCGGGCGGCGCGGCTCACGAGGACGTAGGCGAAGGCAACCTGGAACAGCCCGAGACCGGCCACGATCAACAGATCGACCGAATCGACGGACCCAAGCGGCGCCATCGCCGGCAGGCACGCGAGGCACACGATCACGTTGCCGCAGGCGGCGGCCGCGATGCCGGGCGGGCGAATCGCGTCGCCATCCGCTGCAGCGGACGGCTCGCCGGACCTGCCGGATGCCCGCGCCGTCGTCAGCGGGCGGCCCGCGGCGCGCAAACCGATCAGGGTGAGGCCGTAGGCCAGCCCGCAGAACGCGGCAAGCACGTTCCCGGTCCGGGGGTCCGGCGCGCTCGCGCCGGCATCGGCGCCGCCGAAGAAGGCCATCACGAGGCCCGCGCCGAACAGCGGCACGAACAGGAGCTGGCGCGCCGCCAGCCGCTCCCGCAGCAGGAGGGGTGACAGCAGCAGCACAAACAGGGGCGCCGTCGACTGCAGGAAGATGGTCTCGGCGGCCGTGGTCCGCTTGTTCGCGTGGACGAACAGGACCAGGGTCAGGCAGTAGCAGCAACCGGTCCCCAGCGTGAGCAGGAGAGCCCGCCGCCGCGCCGGATTGCGCCACCAGACCGCCGCGCCTTCCGGGTCGTCGCCGGGTTCCGCCCGCGCGGCCCGCCGCCGCGCCGGGTCGCGCCACCAGACCGCCGCGCCGGTCGAACCCGCCCGGCCCCCACTACCGCCGGCCCACCGAGGAACTCGCTTCGGACCCGCGCTTCGAGCACAAGTCGAACCCGCCCGGCCCCCACCACCGCCAGACCACCTCCTCGCCGCGGGAATCGCGATCAGCAGAGCCGCGGCTGCCACGACCGACCGCATCGCCGCCACCTGCCAGGCATCGAGATCCGTCGCCTTGACCGCCGCGCCGCCGGTCGAGAAGAGGATTCCCGCCACGACCGCCTGGAGCACCGACGCAGTACGGATCCTCATCTGGAGCTCAGCCGACAAGGCCGTATCGTAGTCGGCGCGAACGAGTTCCCCTTTGGTTGTCGGAAGCGCAGCAACTCGAACAAGGCCTTGCGCGGGCCAGCACGCCGTCCGCCTCCGCGGGCAGCCAGGCAGGCGACACCCCAAGAAGAAGGAAGCTTGATCGCCATAACGCCAAGGGCGGCTCAGCGGCAAGCCTGTATCGTAGTCGCGGTGAACGAACCGCCCCGCCGCTTTCGCTTCCTTCCCCGCACGCGCGACGGGCGCATTGCGGCGGGCGCCTTCCTGGCGATCTTCCTGCTCGCCATGCCGCCGGTCACCCACACCCTGCTCAACCGGGTCGAGCCGTCGGCGTTCGGCATCCCCTTCCTCTATCTCGCCCTGTTCGCCGTCTACGTCTCGCTGATCGGGGTCCTGATCTGGGCCTACCGGCGCGGCGTATGAGAGCCTGCCGCTCCAGCAGTCACCGGAGTCCCCTCCCCTGATGGAAACCTGGGTCGTCGCCACCAGCCTGATCGGCATCTACCTGCTGATCACCCTGGGAGTCGCGGTCGTCGCCAACCGGCACATGACGGTCGACATGGAGGACTTCCTCCTGTGCGGCCGGCGGACCGGCTTCATCGTCCTCTATCTCACGGTGGTCGCGACGTTCCACTCGGCCTTCGCCTTTCTCGGTTCGGGGGGCTTCTTCTTCACCCACGGCGTCGGCTTCTGGGCCGCCGGCGCCTGGACGCTGCTGGTCGGCGCCTGCACCTACGTCATCGGTTCCCGCATCTGGGCGCTGGGCAAGGCCTTCGGCTACATCACGCCGGCGGACATGCTGGCCGACTTCTACGAGTCCGAGGCGGTGCGCGTAGCGGTCGCCCTCGTCTCCGTGCTGTTCACGATCCTCTACATCCAGGTCCAGGCGCTGGCGCTCGGCTACATCATGGACGTGGCGACCGATGGCCGGGTCCCCTTCGAACTCGGCATGCTGATCATGCTCACGGTTGCCGTGGTCCATCTGATGATCGGCGGCCTGCGCGCGGTCTACTGGACCGATGTGTTCCAGGGCGCCTGGATGTACGTCGCGATCTGGGCGGGAGCGCTGGTGCTGTCCTACAAGCTCTTCGGCGGACCGCTGGAGCTCTGGCAGCGCGTCGCCGCGGAGCGGCCCGAGATGCTGACCCTGCCCGGACCCGAGGGGTTCTTCACTCCCGGCATGTGGGTCGGCATGGTCGTCACCCTGTCGTTCGGCATCGTCTTCCAGCCCCACATGATGATCCGCTTCTATACCGCGGTGGACGGCAAGACGCTCAAGCTGCTCGGCGCGACGACGCCCATCTACCTGATGACGCTCTACATCCCGGCCGCGCTCGTCGGGCTGGGCGGCGCCGTCGTGCTGCCCGATCTCGCGCAGGCGGACCGGATCTTCCCCGAGCTCCTGTTCCAGTACGCGCCGGCATGGCTGACCGGGATCATCCTCGCCGGCGCCGCCGCGGCCGCCATGTCCACGCTCGACTCGATCCTGCACGCGAACATGACCGTGCTCACCCGGGACGTGTACCAGCGGTACGTGGCGCGGGACCGCAGCCAGGCGCACTACGTGCTGATCGGCCGGCTGATCGTCCTCGCCCTGCTGGCCGTGGCGTTCGCCCTGTCGATCACGCAGAGCGACCTGCTGGTGGCGATCGTCACCCTCTCCGGCGCCGGCGCCCTGCAACTCATGCCGGCGATCGTCGGCGTCTGCTTCCCCGGGGGCCGTTCGCTCAGCCGTGCCGGAGTGCTCGCCGGACTGGGCACGGGGCTGGCCACCCTCGCATTGACCCTCGGCCTCGACCTTGGCGTCGACCTGCCGTGGGACGCGCACCCGCTCGGCGTACACGGCGGACTCTGGGGACTCGCGGTGAACTCGCTCTTGGCCGTGGCCGTGTCGGCGGTCACGCCCGGTCCCTCGCGGCGTACCCTGGCGCGGGTTCACGGGGAGGTCGAGCGGTTCGTCCAACGCAACGGGAACTCCTGAACCATCGGCGCGCCACCAGGCACGGAAGTTGCTTTACCTCCTCGCAAGAGTCACGCCTCGCAAGAGTCGACGCAAAGGACACCAGGACGGCGGGCTTATCCTCTCCGGGTCGAGAGCCGCTGTCCGTACCCTTCAGAAACACCACGACCTGGGAGACGAACCGTTGCAACAGAACGCACTCTTGCGCCTGAAACGCCAGTGGCTCTCGCCGGTGACGGCCACCGTACTCTCCCTCGCCGGCGCCGCGGCACTCCCGGCCCAGCCCACCGCGTCCTTCGTCGACACCGTCGACGTGCAGGTGGTCGAGGTCGACGTCGTCGTCACGGACAGGAAGGGACGCCCGGTCAAGGGCTTGAGTCGCGAGGACTTCGAGCTGTACGTGGACGGCCAGCCCGTCGACGTGACGAACTTCTACGAGTCGGCGATCTACCTGGAGGAACGGACCACCGGCCGGCGCAACAAGGAACGCCCCGCAGTCCGCAGCGAAGCCACGCCCGGCGCCACGCAGGAGGGTCCGCTAACCGTCGTCTTCTACCTGGACGACCTGAACATCCTTCCGTCTCACCGCACCCGCTTGCTGCGGCGCCTTGAAGCCGCAATCGAACCCTGGCGGTCGATGGACGCGCGCTTCATGCTCGCGCGATTCGTCAACCGGCTCGAGGTGCTCGTTCCGCCGAGCCGCGACCTGGACGCGATCCTGGCAGGCGCCGCGTCCGTGCCGAAGGGATCGCCGCGCGCCATCCAGAACGGCGACGGCGCTCGACGGTTCGCGATCAGGAGCGTGATCGACAGCTACGAGGCTTGTCAGATGACTCCGTACTGCCGTCCCTGCGAGGACAACTGGGGCGAAATGATGTCGCTGGCGCGGCAGTACGCGGACAACCAGGCGACAAACACGGCGACCGCCATCGACGGCCTGGCCGATCTCGTGACCACGCTTGCCGGCGTACCGGGCAAGAAGACGGTCGTACACATCACGGACGGCTTGCCTCAACGGCCCGGCATCTCAGTCCTCGACTATCTCGGCAACGAGATCTGCTCGGACCTTCGTCCCGGCGCGCCCTCCGAAACGATGTCGGAGATGACCCAGTACGATGAGAGCCGCCGCTTCAACCGGATAGCCGCTCACGCCAACGCGAACCGCGTCACGTTCTACGGCGTGGATGCAGCCGGCGTACGCAGCGCCGGCTTGGGCATCTCGCTCGACAATCCGCGGCTGGCGCCCAGCTTCCGGAACGTCAGCCTGCACGCGATGAACGCGCAGAGCGGACTGCACCTGATGGCCCACGAGACGGGCGGCAAGGCCCTCGTCAACGCGAATGACCTGTCGATACTCCTCGATGACATGACCGGGCAGCTTTCGGCCTCGTACTCGCTGGGCTTCGTCCCCGGCGAGCCGACATCGGACCAGGTGAGGCAGATCTCGGTGCTGCTCGCTCCCGGCGCCGACAAGGGCCGCCGCATCGCGTATCGGCGTACCTACCGCGACAAGTCGCTGGACGAGCGACTTGCCGAACGGCTGCTCTCCGTCGCCTACCTCGGCAACCCGGAGAACCCGCTCGAAGCGAGTGTCGAGTTCTCCGGCACGACGCCGCTTCAGAAGAAGGTCCACGAGCTCACGGTCGCCGTCCACGTGCCGGAGGAGTCGATCGTGCTGCTGCCTGCCGGGAGCGACGCCGCGCCGAGTCCGAGCGCCCGGCTCCGGCTCTGGCTCGTCGCTGTCGAGGACGAGAAGGGCGTCCGAACAACCGTTCGGCAGAAGACGATCACCGTCGGCGGTGCATCCGGTGTTGCGGCCGTGGACGGCAGCTACCGGGTCGAAGTCGCGATGAACCTGCCCGAGGGGGGCTACCAGGTTGCCCTCGGCGTCCGGGACGAGACGACGGGGGTCATGTCCCTCGTTCGGGCGCCGGTGACGGTTCCAACTCGGGAAGCTGCGAACTGAGACCGGCCCGCCCTGAACGTTGCCCTGCGGAAGTTCGAGCGCCCTTTCTCGGACGAACAGGCGCTTCGCTACCTGCGTGAAGTGATGGATCCGCTGTGCTCCGTCTTCCCAAGTATCTCCCTCTACGAACGCGCGCTCTCGCTCCACCGGCGGTGGCGATTCAGTTTCCACGATTCGCTGATCGTCGCGGCGGCCCTGGAGTCGGACTGCAAGGTGCTCTACAGCGAAGACCTCCAGGACGGCCAGGAGATCGAATCGCTGACTGTCGTCAACCCGTTCTGACCGCGAGCGCGCCTCGGGCCGCCAGGACCGGCGTCAGCGTCGAAGCGGCGCGGTCAGTTGGCCGACCCGGCGTTCGAGCCTCGCCGCCAGGTCGGGTTCTGCCGCGTTCTCTTCGACCAGGCGCACCAGGGAACTGCCGACGACGACGCCGTGGGCGACCCGGGCCACTTCCTCGACCTGTTCGGGGGTGGAGATGCCGAAGCCGACGGCGACGGGGAGGCGGACCCGGCGGCGGACCCGCTTCACTTCCCGCTCCAGCGTCGGGATCAGGTCGTCGCGCTCGCCGGTCACGTCGGAGCGGGCCGCGTAGTACACGAAGCCGTTCGATGCCGCCGCGGCGCGGTCGATGCGCGCCTTCGTACTCGTAGCGGCGATCAGGTAGATCGAGTCGACATCGCGTTCCGAGAGGGCCGGCTGGAGTTCCCGCAGGCCCTCGTCGGGCGGCAGGTCGACGCAGAGCACCCCGTCGACACCGCTGTCGGCGGCCTGGGCGGCGAAGGTCGCAACGCCGCGGGCGTGGACAGGGTTGTAGTACGTGAACAGGACGATCGGAACGCCCAGCTCCTCCCGCTGCCGTTCGACGATCCCGAGCACCGCGCTGAGGGAGGAACCGGCGGCGAGGGCCCGGTTCGAAGCACGCTGGATCGTCGGGCCGTCGGCGATCGGGTCGCTGAAGGCGATGCCGAGTTCGATCACGTCGGCGCCGCCGGCGACGAGGGCGCGCAGCAGGTCGGGCGTCGCCTCGAGCGACGGGTCGCCGGCGACGAGGAAGGGGATGAAGGCGGCTCGCTTCTGCCTGGAACAGCCGGCGAAGGCGGCCGCGATGGCGCCGCGGGAGGAGCGCCTGCGCCGGGGACTCATTCGGCCTCTCCGTCACCAGGCACCGAACCGGGGCGCCGGCCCGAACCCCGGCGCCGCGACCCGCGCGACCCGTGAACCGGTCCACACGCCCCGTCCACGCAACTCGACTCAAGGGACGCCATATCGAGCATGCCTACCTCTTGCCTGCCTACAAAGCCCAAGTGGATGAAGCCTAGCAACCCGCGGCAAAGTCACACTGCACTCGAGCGGCCATGCATCCCGTCGATGGCAGACCGGCGAACCGTCACTCGACACCCGGGGCGGCGTCGTACTCGAGAACCGACTCCACGTCCTTGTCGCCGCGGCCGGAGAGATTGACCATGATGACCTGGTCGGGGTCCATCCCGGGAGCGCGCTTCGTCACCTCGGCGATGGCGTGGGCCGATTCGAGCGCGGGCAGGATGCCTTCCATGGCCGACAGCAGGTGGAACCCTTCGATCGCCTCACGGTCCGTGGCCGAGGTGAACTCGATCTGCCCGTGCTCGTGCAGGAACACATGCTCGGGACCGACGGCCGGGTAGTCGAGCCCGGCCGAAACGGAGTGCGTGCCGACGACCTGGCCCTCCTCGTCCTGGAGCACCAGGGTCCGGGCGCCGTGGAGCACCCCGAGCGTGCCGCCGGAAAAGCGCGCCGCGTGGTCCCCCAGGTCCGGCCCGCGGCCGCCGGCTTCGACCCCGACGAGCAACACGTCCGGCCGGTCGAGGAAGGCGGAGAACAGGCCCATCGCGTTGCTGCCGCCGCCGACGCAGGCGATCGCGACATCCGGATCCGCGGCGCCGGTCTGCCGCTTCAACTGGCGCCGGGCCTCGGACCCGATCACGCTGTGGAACTGCCGCACCATGCGGGGATAGGGCTCCGGCCCGGTCACCGTGCCGAGGACGTAGTGGGTGTCGGCGAAGCTCGCGACCCAGTCGCGGAACGCCTCGTTGATCGCGTCCTTGAGCGTCCGGCTGCCGGCGTCGACGGCCGCCACCTCGGCGCCCAGAAGCTGCATGCGGTACACGTTCAGGCGCTGGCGGCGCATGTCCTCCTCGCCCATGTAGACGACGCAGTCGAGACCGAGGAGCGCCGCGGCGGTCGCGGTCGCGACACCGTGCTGGCCGGCGCCGGTCTCGGCAATGATCCGCGTCTTGCCCATCTCCTTCGCCAGCAGCACCTGGCCCAGGGCGTTGTTGATCTTGTGCGCCCCGGTGTGGAGCAGGTCCTCGCGCTTGAGGTAGATGCGCGCACCGCCGAGATGCTCGGTCAACCGCTCAGCGAAGTAGAGCGGCGTCGGACGGCCGACGTAGTGCTCCAGCAGATGCCTCAGCCGACGCTGGAAGGCGCGCTTGCGCCTCAGCCGGTCCCAGGCGCGGCTCAGCTCCTCGAGCGGCGCCATCAGGGTCTCCGGGGCGTAGCGGCCGCCGTAGACGCCGTAGCGGCCGCCCTCGTCGGGTTCCATGGCCGCGGCGGAAAGGGGAGTGCGTACTCGGTCTCTGGACGTCATTGGCTCAGCTTCCTGTCGGTCGGTCAGCGGCCCCGGATGCCGGCCGGGACCCGCGCGGCGCTGATCCGCGCCACCCGCGAACCAGTCCCTGCGCCCGTCCGCGGGCGCACGGATGGCAGGCCGGCGCACTCAGTGATTTCATCGTGCTGCTCCCTCTGCGAGGTTGGCGAACAGTTGCTCCAGCTTGGCGCGGTCCTTGTGTCCGGGCGAGGACTCGACACCCGAACAGGTATCGACGCCGTAGGCGCCGGACACCGCCGCCGCGACCTCGGCGACGTTGCGGGGGCCGATGCCGCCGGCAATGAACACGCGGCGCCGCTCGCCGCCGGCGCCCGGCGTCAGGGCGAGGTCGGCCGCCGCGGCGTAGTCCCAGCTCTCGCCGGAACCGCCGTAGAGGCTCTCGTGGGCGCGGTCGATCAGGATCGCCCAGCAGTTCTCGTCGGCAATCGGCGCCGGCGCGTCGGCGCCGCCGATGCGGCGGACACGGATCGCTCGATCGCCGAATCTCGCGACGAGACCTGCGCTTTCGTCGCCGCTGAACTGGAGGAAGTCCAGGCCGACCTGCCGGTCGATCGCCTCGACCTGCTCGCGGGTGTGGTTGACGAAGATGCCGACAACCCGTGCCGAGTCACCAATAGCGGCGCGGATGTCTGCGGCCTGCTCGACGTCGATCCAGCGCGGGCTCGGCCGATAGAAGTTCAGGCCCACGAAGTCAGCCCCCAGGTCGACCGCGAGGCGCGCGTCGGCGACCGTCGTCACGCCGCAGATCTTGACCTTCATCGAGTTGCCTCCCCGCCCGGACTCGCCGCTTCTCCGCCGAGACGGGTCGCCGCGGACGAAAACGGGTGCTTCAGGCATCGCCCGTCTGAAGCGCCGTCTCGCCCAACAGCTCGGCGAGGGCGGCGGCCGGGTCGCCGGAGAGCACCAGGCGCTCGCCGATGAGGAAGGCGTCGAAGCCGGCCTCCCGGAGTCTCGCGACGTCGGCGCCGCTGCGAATCCCGGACTCGGCCACCTTGAGAGCGGACGTCGGCAGGCGGCCGACGAGGTCGGCGCTCCGTTCCAGGTCGACCTCGAAGGTGCGCAGGTCGCGGTTGTTGATCCCGACGAGTTCCCATTCCGGCGGCTCGTCCCCGCCGACCGAGACCGGATGCTGCCGGGCTGGCCCGGCTGCCCGGGCCTGCGCCGTGGGCGCCATGGGCGCTGCGGTGTTGACCGTGTTCGGCGCCGCGACCGGAGCACCCGCCGCCCGGGCCGGCGCCCCCGTTGCCGCGGGCTGCACACGCGTTGCCAGAGGCGCAGGGCGTTGCCCCATTCCGTCGCCAGGTCGATCGCGTGACCCCGCTGCAGCGGCCTGCGCATGCGTTGCCGGGGGCGCAAGCTTCTCGAAGTCGGCGCCGTCGTGGGTTTCGATCAGCGGCACGAGCCCGAGGCCGCGGGCGAGCCCTGCCAGGCGGTGCAGCTCCGCCGCATCGTGGAGGGCCGCGATCAGCAGCACGGCGCAGGCGCCGGCGTCCCGCGCCCAGGCGAGCTGCACATCGGAGACGACGAAGTCCTTCGCCACGGCCGGCAGCCCGGACGCGGCCGCGCACTCGGCCAGCAGGTCGTAGCCGCCGTGGAAGTGATCCGGCTCGACGACCACGGACAGGCAGGCCGCCCCGGCATCCGCGTAGGCGGCGGCGCGGGCTACCGGATCGAAACGGCCGCGCAAATCGCCCAGCTTCGGTGAGCCCATCTTGATCTCGGCGATCACGGCCCCGCCGCGGCGCGCGGCGATCTCGTCGAGAAAGCGGCGGCCCGGAGCGTCGGCAGGCAGACGGGCCGCCGTGGGCCCCCTGGCCGCGGCGCCTCCATGACCAGGCGGCACGCGCCGGCGCCGTTGCTCGCAGATGCGGCGCAGGATGTCGGGAACCTCGGCCACGTTCCTCAGCTCCCGCCCGCTCCGTCGTCCCAACCGGCCCAGCCGGCGAGTTGTTCAAGTTTCACGGCCGCCGCCCCCGAACGCTGCACCTCGAACGCAGCGGAAACACCGGCGGCGAGCCCGTCGGCCCGCCCGGCCACATGCAGCGCGGCGCCGGCGTTGAGGCAGGTGATGTCGGCCAGCGGTCCTCCGCCCCCGGCGAGCACGTCGCGCATCAGCTTCACGTTCTCCTCGGGACCGCCCCCGAGGAGATCTTCCGGCGCCGCCTCGGCTATCGCGAAATCGCGCGGATGGACCTCGAACGTTCGCACCTCGCCGCCCCGCACTTCGGCGACCGCGGTCGCCCCGGTGGTCGTCACCTCGTCCAGGCCGTCGCCGTGAACGACCATCGCGTGCTCGCTGCCGAGTTCGAGCAGCACCCGCGCGATCGGTTCGACGAGTTCCGCCGCGAAGACGCCGATCAACTGCCGCTTGGCGCCCGCCGGGTTCGTCAGCGGCCCCAGCACGTTGAACAGCGTGCGCACGCCGAGTTCGCGCCGCACCGGCATGACCTGGGCCATCGCCGGGTGGAGCATCGGCGCGAACAGGAAGGCGATGCCCACCTCGTCGAGGCAACGGCCGAGCGCTTCCGCATCGCCCGAGAGCTGCACGCCGAGCGCGTCGAGCACGTCCGCCGAACCGGAGCGGCTCGAAACGGCGCGGTTGCCGTGCTTGGCGACCCGCGCACCGCCCGCCGCGGCCACCAGCGCGGCCGCGGTCGAGATGTTGAACGTGCCCCGGCCGTCGCCGCCCGTGCCGCAGGTGTCGATCACGTACGCGCTGGCATGCGGCACCCGGGCCGCGCGCGCCCGCATGGCCCGCGCGGCGCCGGCGATCTCGCCCACCGACTCGCCCTTGGCGGCCAGCGCGACCAGCAGGGCGCTCTTCCACACCTCGGACAGTTCCCCGTCCATCAACCGGCCGAACAGGTCCTCCACCGTCGCGGCAGGCAGGTCCTCGCCGGCGATCACGGTCCGCAGCAGAGCCGAAAGGTCGAGATCAGTCATTCGTCGCCTCGCAGTAGTCGAGAAAGTTCAAAAGCAGCTGCGGTCCGGTGTCCGTCAGCACCGATTCCGGATGGAACTGGACACCCCAGTAGGGCAACTCCAGGTGCCGCATCGCCATCAGCGTGCCATCCTCGCTCCAGGCAAGCGGTTCCAGGGACTCCGGCAGGCTCTCCTCCTCGACTGCCAGCGAGTGGTAGCGCGTGGCGACGAAGGGCGACGGCAGCCCGGCGAGGAGACCCCCCGGATCACGGTGTTCGACCTGGGAGGTCTTGCCGTGCATCAGCGTCGGCGCCCTGCTGACCGTGCCGCCGAAGGCGGATCCCAGAGCCTGGTGCCCGAGGCAAACGCCCAACAGCGGCACGTCGGGGGTCGCGCGCAACAGATCGATGCAGACTCCCGCGTCCTCCGGCCGGCCCGGCCCCGGCGACAGGACGATGCCGTCCGGGTTGCGCTCCAGCAGGTCCGGTACACCCTCCACGTCGTTGCGCACGACCTCGAGTTCGGCGCCGAGCCCGCCCAGCATCTGGACCAGGTTGTACGTGAACGAGTCGTAGTTGTCGATGACGAGAATCATGGCAAGCGCTCCGCTATCCCTCCAGCTCGCGCGCCAGCGCCACCGCGCGGAGCAGCGCCGCCGCCTTGTCCCGGGTCTCCTGCGCCTCGCGCGCCGGGTCTGAATCGGCCACGATGCCGCCTCCCGCGGTGATCGAAGCTTCGCCGTTTACGACCGCCAGCGTCCGGATCGTGATGCAGGCGTCCATGTCGCCGCCGAACGAGAAGTAGCCAACCGAACCGCCGTACATCCCGCGCGCCTCCGGTTCGAGTTCGTCGATGATCTCCACGGCGCGGATCTTCGGCGCCCCGGACAGGGTGCCGGCCGGGAAGCAGGCCAGCAGGGCGTCGAGTGCCGAGCCGGCGCCCTTCCCCGCCTCGGCCGACTGCTCCGCCTCGACCGAACTCACGATGTGCATCACGTCGCTGTAGTGCTCGATCACCATGAACTCGGCAACCGAAACGCCGCCCGGCCTTGCCACCCGCCCGAGGTCGTTGCGCCCGAGATCCACGAGCATCACGTGTTCCGCGCGCTCTTTCGGATCGGCCAGCAGCTCTTCGGCCAGCACCCGATCCTCCACCGCGTTCCTGCCGCGCGGTCGGGTGCCGGCGATCGGCCGCACCTCCAGGCGACGCCCCGTGCGCCGCACGAGCATCTCGGGCGAGGCGCCGATCAGCGACACTTCCGGCGCCTCGAACAGCACCATGTACGGAGACGGATTGACCAGCCGCAACGCCCGGTAGACCGTGGCGGGCGGCACGTCGAAGTCGATCTTCCAGCGCCGGGCGAGGACGACCTGGAAGATGTCGCCGGCCGCGATGTACTCCTTCGCGGCGTTCACCGCGCGGGCGTGCTCCTCGTCGTCCAGAGTGGGGTCGGCGGTCTCCGCCTTGACCCCGAGATCCTCGACCCGGGCCGCCGTCGTCACGCCGCGGCTCTCCAGGACCGCCTGCAGCGCATCGAGCCGGACCTCGGCATCCGCCGCCGTCGACTCGCCTTCGATCTCGTTCGCCACCGCAACGATCCGCTGGCGGGCGTGGTCGAACACGAGCACGTCGTCGAAACGGGCGAGGATGGCGACGGGCAGACCGAAGGGATCGGGCGGCCTGCCGGCCGGATGATCGACCAGGCACGGCTCGACCAGCCGGATCGCGTCGAAGCCGAAGGCGAAGGTCCAGCCGCCAGCGAACGGCAACGGCGGCGCCGGATCCGCGGTCACGCCGTCGAGCAGGCGCCGCAGCTTCGGCAGCGGGTCGCCGGCTTCGATTTGAACGTCGCCGCCACGGCGCAGGTCCTCCGTCTCCAGCCGGTCGAGGTACACACGGCAAACCTGCGACGGGCTGGCGCCCAGGAAGCTGTAACGCGAAACGTGTTCACCGCCGGTAATGCTCTCCAGCAGGAAACGGCGGGCATCGCCGTCTCCCTTTGCGTGTGCGACCAGCTTGCTGTAGACGCCGAGCGGCGTCGACGTATCAGCGAGGAATTCGCGGGTGTGGGCGATCGCCGCGGCTGGCCGGCTCAACACGACGCCCCTCCGGCAACCCGGCCACGACGGGAATGGCGTTCGGGTTTATCGCGCTGGCGCTCGAGGCTCATGACGACCCGCCCCCGGCGGCCTGGTGGCGGCGGCCCAACTCGGCCGCAACGTCCGCGATGCCGACGCCCGTCGCCTGCAGCAGGACCAGCAGGTGGTACGCAAGATCGGCGGCTTCCGCCGCGAGATCGTCACGGCGCCGGGTCGACTCGGGCGCCGCGTCGGCGCGAACGCCGGCGATCACCGTCTCGCCCGCTTCCTCCGCGACCTTGCGGGCGATCCGGTCGACTCCCTGGTCGAGAAGGCGTGCCGTGTAGCTCTCGTCCGGCGCCGCCTGCGCCCGATCGGCGAGTACGCGCGCCAGCCAGCCGAGCTCGAACTCGGCCGCGTTCGGCTCGAAGCAGCTCCTCGTGTTGTTGTGACACGCCGGGCCGGCCGGCAGGGCCCGCACCAGGAGAGCGTCCCGATCGCAGTCCTGAAGCACTTCGGCGACCGCCAGCGTGTTGCCGGAAGTCGCCCCCTTGCGCCACAGCTCCTGTCGCGAGCGGCTGAAGAAGTGGGCCTCGCCGGTGGCGAGCGTGAGCTCCACCGCCTCCCGGTTGGCGTAAGCGAGCATCAGCACCGCGCCCGAGAGCACGTCCTGCACCACGACGGGCAACAGTCCCCGGTCGTCGTAGGTGAGCGCCGCGGGGTCGATCGCTGTCGGCGTCATCTGTTCCGCTCCTCGAGGGGGCTCGGATCGCCGGGCCAGCTGGCATCTCCCGCGTCGATGGCTGTGGATGTCATCTGTTCGGCTCTGCGGGGCGGGCTCGGATCGCCGGGCCGACCGGCATCTCCTGCGTCGATGGCTGTCGGTGTCATCTGTTCGGCTCCTCGAGTCCTCATCCGACGCGGATGGGATAGCGGCGGCCGAGGTACTCCTTGACCGCTCCTATCGAGTACGTGGACTGGTGGAAGATCGATGCGGCGAGCACCGCCGCGGCGCCGGTGTCCAGGGCCTCGGCCAGATGCTCCAGGGCGCCGGCGCCTCCGGAGGCGATGACCGGCACAGGCGACAGCGCCGACGCCCGTCGCAGCAGTTCCAGGTCGTACCCGCTCTGCATGCCGTCGCTGTCGATGCTGGTCAACAGGATCTCGCCGGCGCCCCGCTCGATTCCGGCTTCGATCCACTCGAGCGCGTCGAGCCCCGTCGGGGTGCGGCCACCGTGGGTGACGACCTCCCAGCTCGGGCCTTGTGCACCAGACACCTCCCGGCGCTTCGCGTCGACCGAGAGGACGACGCACTGGCTGCCGAAGCGCTCGGCGAGGCGCGTCAACAGCTCGGGCTCGGCGACCGCGGCAGTATTGATCCCCAGCTTGTCGGCGCCAGCGAGGAGCAGCTTGCGGCCGTCGTTCACGCTGCGCACGCCGCCGCCGACGCTGAGCGGAATGAACACCTGCTCGGCCGTCCGGCGCACCCAGTCGAGGTCCGTGTCGCGGCGCTCGGGCGCTGCGGTGATGTCGAGGAAGACGATCTCGTCTGCGCCCTCGGCGGCGTAGCGAGCCGCCGCCTCGGTCGGGTCGCCGTGATCTGTCAGGTTCTTGAACTGGACACCCTTGACCACGCGGCCGGCCGCGACGTCCAGGCAGGGGATGATCCGGCGCGTCAGGCCGGTCGGTTCGATCGTGGCTCTCAACACGTACTCCCCGAGACGGCGCCGCCCCTGCAGTGCGGCCAATGAAAGAACCGGCCTGGGAGCGCTTCATCTGCTCGACCGCATCCCGCAACGCCTGGGTTGGCCACGAACGCTGGCATCGCGGCGCTCATGATGCACTCCCCGAGACGGCGTCAACGGCTGCCGCGGTTCGCTCACAAACCGCGATCGCCTCGTCCAGCGGCAGCGAACCGTCGTAGAGCGCGCGGCCGACAATCGCCGCGTCGAGTTCCGGCCGCCGGGACGCGGCTTCCAGGTCCGCCGCCGAGCGCACGCCGCCCGAGAGGATGGCCGGCGCGCCGGCCATCCTGCCGATCTCGCAGGCCAGATCGAGGTTCGGACCCCGCATCAACCCGTCGCGCGAGATGTCGGTGACCAGCACCGCGGCGACCGGCAGATCCGCGAGTTGGGCGCAAAGCGCCGCCGGCGAGCGGTCGGCCGATTCCGTCCAGCCGGCGAGTCGAACCTCCCCGCCGTCGATGTCGAGCGCCGCGATCATGCGCCCCGGATACTCCCGGCAGAGACCCGCGAACAGGTCGAAGTCGCGGACCAGCAGGGAAGTCACGACCGCCCGTTCGCAGCCTGCCGCGAAGGCCCACTCGATGGACGGCCGGTCGCGCAGGCCGCCGCCGAGCTGGATGCAGCCGGGCGCCGCCTGCCGCGCCAGTTCTTCGACCAGTTCGCGCTGCGGCGCGCCGCCGAACGCCGCGTCCAGGTCGACGACGTGGATGCGGGCGACTCCGGCCTCGCGGTAGCGGCGCAGCGCGTTGCCCGGATCGGCGTCGTAGACGGTGCGCCGCTCGTCGTCGCCGCGCTCGAGGCGCACGACCTGGCCGCCTCGCAGATCAATTGCCGGCAGCAGTTGCACTGTTTCCTCCATCGACCCCTGAGGCGCCTCCGTTTGCCCCGGCGGCCAGGTCGTCGGCCCAGGCCAGGTAGTTGCGGAGCAACCGCAGGCCCGCGGCGCCGCTCTTCTCGGGGTGAAACTGGGTGCCGGCGATCCGACCCCGACCGGTGATCGCCGGGAAGCTGCGACCGTGCCGGCACCGCCCGAGCACCCACTCCTCCGGCACATCCCGGGGTGCGAAGGAGTGGACGAAGTAGTAGTGGTCATCGTCCGTCGAACCCGCGAGCAGGGGGTGGTCCCTGACCGCGAAGACGCGGTTCCAGCCGATGTGGGGCAGCGGCACGCCACCGGGCAGCTCGGTGACCCCGCCGGGGAGCAGGGCAAGGCCGTCCGTCGTCCCGAACTCCTCGCTGCTTTCGAACAGGAGCTGGTAACCGATGCAGATGCCGAGCAGCGTGGCGCCGTCGTCGAGGGCGGCGCGAATGGCCTCCTCGGGCGCGCCGCGCAGGACCTCCCGCGGCGGCCGGAAGGCGCCGACCCCCGGCAGCACCAGGCAGCGGGATGCACGAATCGTCGCCGGGTCGCAGGTGACCTCGACCGCTGCGCCCAGGCGCCGGAGAGCCCGCACCAGGTTGCCGATGTTGCCGACACCGGCGTCGATCACGGTCGCTTCCGTGCCGGTCATGCGGTGAGGCTCCCCTTCGTGCTTGGCACTTCGGCGGCCGCTCCGGCCCGAAGCGATACCGCGTCACGCAGGGCGAGAGCCACCGCCTTGAAGGCAGCCTCGGCCACGTGGTGCGGGTTGCGGCCGCAGAGCACGTCCAGGTGCAGGGTCAGCCGGCCGCGAGAAGCGAAAGCGCCGAAGAAATCGCCGACCAGGGTGAGCGGGAACTCGGTCGTGACCCAGGCGTGCTCAAGGTCCGGCGGCAGCCGGAAGTGGAACGACCCCCGACCCGAGAGGTCGATCACGGCACGGGCCAGCGCCTCGTCGAGCGGCGCCAAGGCGTGCGCGAAGCGGCGCACCCCGGCGCGGTCGCCAAGCGCTTCCCGGAGCGCGTCGCCGAGCACGATCCCGGTGTCCTCCACCGTGTGGTGGAGATCGATCTCGACATCGCCGTGGGCTGCGAGGTCGAGTCCCAGGCCGCCGTGGCGCGTCAGCGCGTCCAGCATGTGGCTGAAGAACCCGTTCGGCGTGTCGATCCGGCGGTCGCCTCCTTCAAGCGACAGTCCGGCGCGGATCCGGGTTTCGGACGTCTTCCGGTCGATCAACGCTGTTCTCATGCGCTGGCCTCCTCTCATGCCCCGCCTCCCGAGGCGGGCGCCAACATCCCGCCCAGGGCCTGCCGGGTCGCACGCAGGGCGGGCCCGGCGCCGATTCCGACCCGCATGCAGTTGTGCAGGCCGGGGTAGCGACTCACGTCCCGGACCAGGATGCCCTCGGCCGCCAGACCGTCGCGGAGCTCGGTACAGCGCGGGTGACGCGCGAGCAGGAAGTTGGCCTCCGAATCGAAGACCTCGAAGCCGAACTCGCGGAGCATCGCGGCCCACTGCTCCCGACGGGCGCGCACCACCGCCACCCGGCGCGGGAAACGGTCCGCATGTTCCAGCGCCACTTCACCGATCACGGCCGCGGCATGGCCGACGTTGTAGACCAGCTTGACCTTGATCAACTGGGCCGCGAGTTCCGGCGCCGCGAGCAGGTAGCCAAGACGGACGCCGCCCAGGGACCAGGCCTTGGAAAGGGTCCGGAACAGGATGACGTTCGGATTCGCACGCACCAACGGCCTGTAGTCGTGCCGGCAGAACTCGCCGTACGCGTTGTCGAGCAGAAGCGCCGCGTCGAGCGACCTGGCGACGCGCTCCACCGTCGCCGGATCGGACGCCGCGCCGGTAGGGTTGTTCGGCGTGCAGAGGATGACCGGCCGCCGCGGGTCCCGTTCGATCTCGGCGAGAAGCTCATCCGTCTGCAAGCGCAGGTCAAGAGCGGGAGGAAGGTGCAGCGGCAAGCCCGAGGCGCGCGCGACGAACATCCTGTAGGGACTGAAGCTCGGGTCGCAGATGAGCACCTCCTGGCCCGGACGGACGACCGCCTCCAGCACGGTGGTCAGCAGTTCGCTGGAACCGTTGCTGACCAGGACGCCCTCCATCGGCCAGTCGTGGAGATCGCCGATCAGCCGACGCAGCCGGTCGGCGTGGAAGTCGGGGTACACCGACCAGGGCCGGTCGGCCAGCCGGGCCAGCGCCTCCCGCTTGAGCGACCGGGGAAGATCCCAGGGCGCCTCGTTCTGATCGAGCTTGTAGCGGGCCTCAACTTGGCGCAGCGAGTAGAGCGACAGGTCGCGCACCTCCGGCCGCACGAGAGCCGCCGCTCTCTCGACGCGGCCGCTCATCGCCCGGTCTCCCGGTCTTCGGACTCGCGGCGCAGCCTGGCCGCCGCGGCATGCGCGGCCAGACCCTCCGTAGCCGCCAGCGCCTCGGCGGCGCCGGCCCAGGCCGCCGCGGCCTCCGTGGAAAACCGGACGGTGTGACTGCGCCGCAGGAAATCGTCCGTACCGAGGCCGGAGGCGAAGCGCGCGCTGCCGCCGGTGGGCAGAACATGGCTGGGACCGGCGACGTAGTCCCCGAATACGACCGGCGACGACGCGCCGACGAACACCGCGCCGGCGTTCCGGAGTTCGCCGGCCCTTTCCTCGGCCGCCCCGCCCATCAACTGCAGGTGTTCCGGAGCGATGCGGTCGGCGAGCGCAATCGCCCCGTCCAGGTCGGCGGTGACGAAGGCCGCTCCGTGGCGCTTAAGCGCCGCCGCGGCCGTCTCGGCGGTCGGCAGGTCCGCGAGCCGCGAGTCGACTTCGCTGCAAACACTCTGCGCGAGCTCGTCGCTGTCGGTGACCAGGACGGCGACCGCGAGCGGATCGTGCTCCGCCTGGGCCAGCAGATCGGCGGCGACGCACTCCGCCGGAGCACCGGCAGTGGCGACGATGACGACCTCCGACGGCCCGGCGTCCCGGTCGACGCCGACATCCGACGCGACGTGCTGCTTGGCCGCCGCGACCCAGGCGTTGCCCGGCCCCGCGATCAGGTCGACGGAACGGATCGACTCGGTGCCGTAGGCGAGCGCCGCGACCGCATGGGCGCCGCCCATGCCCCACACCTCGTCCACTCCGGCGAGATCCAGAACGTGCCGCAGCACCGCACTGTCCCGGTAAGCCTGGGGCGGTGTCGCGACGACGATCTCCTCCACGCCGGCGAGCCGGGCCGGCACCGCGGTCATCAGCACGGTCGACGGATAGGGGAAGCGGCCGCCCGGCACGTACAGGCCGACCCGGCGAACAGCGATCCGGCGCTCCTCGATCCGGACGCCGTCCCGGTCGACGCGCTCGACCCCCGGCCCGCGCAGCAGGGCGCGGTGATACGTCTCGATCGCGCCCCGGGCGCGCCCGATCGCGTCGAGAACCGCCGGCTCGATCTCGTCGCCGGCTGGTCGCGGGCAGTCGCCGGCAAGGCGCAGCGCGGCGGTCGAGGAGGCGTCATGGCCATCGAAGCGGCGCACTGCCTCGAGCAGGGCGGCGTCGCCGCCGGCCCGCACCCGATCCACGATCTCGGCCGCCGTCCGGCGAATCTGAACAGCAGGGCCGCCGCGGCCCCGCCGGTCGAGGAGTTCCAGGCGTTCCCGTCCGGCGAAACTCCCCGCGGCGACGACGCGAAGCGCGCTGCCGCCGACCTCAGCCATCGCCGGTCTCCGTCTCTTCGAGCGAGCCGAGCAACCCGCTCAGCCGCCGGCGGTGAGCGTGAAACGACGCCCGGTTGACGACGAAGGTCGGCGCCACCTCTGCCAGCACCTCGACCTCGTGCAGGTCGTGGGTCCGGAGCGTGCCGCCGGTCTGAACGATGTCAACCGCCACGTCGGTCAGGTCGAGCAAGGGTCCGAGCTCGATCGAGCTCGTCAGGTGGATCACCTCGACGTGGAGGTTCCGGGCGGCCAGCAGCCGCGCCGCCCAGGTCGGATAGCGGGTCGCCGCCCGTAGCTGGCCGCTGCGCTTCGGCAGCTCCGGAGTATCGGCGATCAGGGACAGGCGGCTCCTGCCGTCCTTCAGCTGGAGCGGCCGGAAGATGTCGGGTTGGGTCTCTTCGAGCACGTCCGAGCCGACGATCGCGCAGTCGACGATCCCGTGCTCGACGTAGAGCGGCAGGTCCCAGTCCTTGAGCAACAGCACCTCGACCGGGGTTCCCAGCACGTTCTGGTCGGGGAACCGCTGGCGCAGGCGCGCGGAAACCAGGCCGTCGAGGTTCAGCCCCGCGGTCTCGAGGGAGGCGCGCGCCGGGCCCAGATTCCGCCCCTTGGGCAGGCCAAGGGTGATCATGACTGCGGCGCCGCGTTGCCGAGCTCCAGCAACAGGTCGAGACCGCACGAGAAGCCGACCGCCGAGCAGTCGCCGCTGAGCGACCGGAACACCTTGTCGTAACGGCCGCCGACGCCGAGGGCCAGGGCGGTCCCCGGCGCGTAGGCAGCGAACATCAGGCCGTCGTAGTAGCCGCGCCGGCCGGCGCCGACGCTGATCCGCGGATCGAGGGCGGCAGCCGCGAACTCGGCCAGGTCGACCTCGATCTCGACGCCGGCGTCACGGTACGCGGCGGACAACCGGTCCCGCAGGCCGAGCAGCCCGGACACCGCCTCTGCGGTGCCGCCCAGCACCGAGAGGTCGGTCGGATAGCCGCGTTCGACGACATCGGCCAGACCGGCCCTGCGGGCGGCGGTCCGTTCGCGGCTGGCGATGCGCTGCGCGAGCTCGGGGGCTTCCTGCTCGCCGGCACCGGCCAGCAGAGCCTCGTCGAGCGCTCCGGCCACGCCGAGCACGACGCGCAGAGCGTGCTCCTCGCCGTCGACGGGCTCAGGGGCCTCCCTGCCCGCCTCGAGCAGCAGGTCGAAGAACAGGGTCAGCATCTGTTCGTCCGCTTCGGCCTCGTCGCCGCCGAGGAGTTCCGCCCCCAACTGGGAGTACTCGCGCATCCGACCGGGACGCAGCGGCTGGTGACGCACGACATCGCCCCGGTAGTAGAGGCGCAGCGGCAGTTCCAGCTCGTCCAGGTGAGGGGCGAGCAGTCGCGCCAGCATCGGCGTGAAGTCGCCCCGCAGAACGAGCAGTTGACCGTCCCGGTCGACGAAGCGGTAGAGCTGCTCCAGCCGCCGACCCGTCAGCAACGGCCGGTAGGGCTCGAAGTAGTCGAGGATGGGCAGCAGGACCTCGGCGAAACCGCGCTCCTCCAGCAGCGCGGAGAGTCGCGCCTCCAGCAGGCGGCGCCGCCTGGCGCTGTCGAACAGGGCGGCCGACACCCCCGTCGGCAAGCCGGCCGAGATCTTCAAGGTTGTCCCTCCAGACCCAGGGCCGCGGCGCCGACCTCGAAGGGCAAAGCCCTTCCGGTCATCGCCTCGAACTGCGAGAGCCCCTGGTGCAGGAGCACCTCCCGACCGCCGATGACCAACAGGCCCCTGGCCGCGAGCGCCCGGCGCCAGGGCGTTGGACCGCCGCCGTAGACCAGCTCGACCGCGGCCGCCGAGGGTCGAAGCGACGCCGGGTCGCAGGGCAGAGGATCGTCGGCCCGGTGACCGAGAGAGGTCGCGTTGACCACGATGTCGAAGGCGCCGGGTTCCAGCTCCTCGAGCGGCACGAAGGCGACGCCGAGCGACTCGGCGGCAGCCCGTCCGGTCGACTCCGTGCGGTTGGCGAGTGCGACCCGGGCGCCGGCCGCGGCCAGACCGAGAGCGGCGGCCCGACCGGCGCCGCCGGCGCCGATGACCACCGCCTCGCGGCCCGGCAGATCGAACCCGCCCCGTCGGAGCGGGCCTGTGACCCCCTCGGGATCCGTGCTCCTTGCTCTCCACCGCCTGCTCGCGGCGCGACTGCGGCCCGGCAACAGGGTGTTCGCGCCTTGGGCCGCGCGCGCCAGGTCCCCCGCCTCAAAGGCCGCTGCAAGCGCCGCCGCCTTGTGCGGCGCGGTCACGCTCAGGCCGCAGAGCGGCAGTCCGGCCCGGTCGAAGAAGTCGGAGAGGACGATCTCGCGCCAGAAGGTCTCGAAGCTGGGCGCATCGAAGGCGACATAGAGGGCTTCCTCGCCGCGGTCGCGGTAGCCGGCGTTGTGGAGCCTGGGCGACAGGCTGTGGGCCGCCGGATGGCCGACGACGCCGAACAGCCGCGAGGCCCGGTGGAGGTTCGGCAGGCCGTAATCGAATCGCAACCGTTCAATCGACGGCTGGCCGGGCGCGGCGGCGAGCGGCCCCGCGGCGCCGTAGATCCACGGCGCGCCAAGACGCGGCGCCACGAGCCGGGTCCAGCTGCCTGTGGCGCCCATGGAGAAGGCGGCGACATCGCCCCGGCCCGAGCCGAGCAGCAACTCGAGCGGCACGAGCTCCTCGCCGGAGTTCTGTGCCCTGGTCACCAGCTTGTACAGCCGCGCCTCGACCCCGGAAACCTGTCTCAAGCGGCCCCGCAGAACCTTCAGGTTCCGTGCCCGGCCATGCCACGACACGACGCGACGCCGGGGTTCGACTGCTTCCAGGACGGCCCTGCCGAGATCGCGGTCCGCCTCGATGTCAACGAGGTCGTATCCCCGTGCGGCGGCAAACAGCGCCGCCCGCCGCTCCGGATCGACCGTTGCGCGGCCGCCTTCCGCTTCGCTTCGCAGTGTGTAGAGGAGCTCGCCGGCGAAGCGTTCCCGCAACCACTCGACGTCCACGTCGCCGACCAGATCCGCGCGGACCTCCAGGCAGTCCGCCTGCTCCGAGAGCACGCGCACCTCGTCGCCGGAGGCGCTCGGCGTCTCCGTCAACGACGCGACCAATGTCGCTCTCCGAGCGACCTCCGTAGACGTCGCTCTCCGAGCGACCTCCGCAGATGTCGCGTTCCTGGCGACCTCCGCAGAAGTCGCGCTCATGCGACCTCCGCAGAGGTGGCTGTTCGGGGTTCGTCGGTTGTCGGGTTCAAACGGGAAGACCTCCTTCGATCCGAAAGGAGGTCTTCTTGAGTACCCTCGTCCCGGACCGTGCGTACCGGGACCTGGCCCGGGTTCAGCCCTTGCCGTGACCGTGAGCCCACCAGGACGTCGCAACAATCCCCGTCGCCGGAGCGACAAACGCGGAAGTGCTGGCCGGTGATTGCATGACGCGGTTCCAGGGGAAACGGGCCGGAATGGCTCCAGGAGGCTGGGATACTGCATCGGAAGGTACGGACTGTCAAGCAGCTTCCGCCCCCCGCGGACTGAGCTGTCAGGCCTCTGACGCGAGCTCGCTCCTGGCCAGGTGCGTTCCCACCCACGCACGTGCTGCCACGGGCTGCTAGGCGCGGGCCATGATCAACGCGCCGTTCGTGCCGCCGAAACCGAAGGAGTTGGTCAGCGCCGCATCGACCTTCGACTCGCGCGGCTCGTGGGGCACGAAGTCCAGGTCGCACTCCTCGTCGGGCTCGTCCAGGTTGAGCGTCGCCGGCAACACCTGGCGGTCGACGGCAAGGGCCAGGAGGCCGGCTTCGACGCCGCCCGCGGCGCCCAGCAGGTGACCGGTCGAGGACTTCGTCGACGACACGGCCAACCGGTAGGCGTGGTCGCCGAACACGCGCTTGATCGCCCGGACCTCGGCGATGTCGCCGAGCGGCGTCGAAGTGCCGTGGGCGTTGACATAGTCGATCTGTTCCGCCGCGATCCCGGCGTCGTCAAGAGCCGCCCGCATGACGCGCGCGGCGCCGTCGCCGGTAGGTTCAGGCGCCGAAACATGGTAGGCGTCGGCGCTCATGCCGTACCCCAGGACCTCGGCGTAGGCGTGGGCGCCGCGCGCCAGGGCCGCCTCGCGCTCCTCCAGGATCAGCACGCCGGCGCCTTCGCCCAGAACGAAGCCGTCGCGCCCCTTGTCCCAGGGCCGCGACGCCCTGGCAGGCTCGTCGTTGCGGACCGACAACGCCTTCATCGCCCCGAAGCCGGCCATCGCCAGATCGCAGGTCGTCGCCTCGGCGCCGCCGGCGAAGGCGGCGTCGGCGTAGCCGTGCTGGATCAGGCGGAACGCGTCGCCGACGCCGTGCAGGCCGGTCGTGCAGGCGGTCGTGGGACAGGTGTTCGGCCCCTTGGCGCCGTGGCGGATCGAGATCTGGCCCGACGCCATGTTCGCGATCAGACCGGGGATGAAGAACGGCGACACCCGCCGCGGGCCACGATCCCGGAACGTGTCGTGCATGTGCTCGATCAGCGGCAGGCCGCCCATGCCTGAGCCGACGACCGTGGCGACGCGGTCGGCGTTGCCCTCGTCGATCTTCAGGCCGGAGTCCTCGCGAGCCAACGCCGCCGCGGCGACGGCGAACTGGATGAAGAGGTCGACACGGCGGATGTCCTTGCGATGCATGAACCGCTCCGCGTCGAAGTCGCGGACTTCGGCGGCGATCTTCGTCGCGTACAGGTCCGCGTCGACCCGCGTCAGCGCACCAACGCCGCTCCGGCCCTCCATCAGGCCGGCCCAGGTCGCTTCGGCGCCCACCCCGAGCGGAGATACGAGGCCGACCCCGGTGATGACGACGCGTCTACGGTCGCTCATGACGTTGCACGAATCCGTGTGTCAGCGAACCCGCGCTCAGGCTGCGGAGCCGACCGGCGCCGGCCCGAGACGGCGCGCTACTCGGAGCCCTCGTGCGCCTGGATGTAGTCGGTGGCTTCCTTGACGGAGCCGATCTTCTCGGCATCCTCATCCGGAATCTCGATGCCGAACTCCTCCTCGAAGGCCATGACCAGCTCGACGATGTCGAGCGAGTCCGCACCGAGGTCGTCGGTGAAACTGGCCTGCGGAGTGACTTCGTCGGCATCGACTCCGAGCTGCTCGACGATGATGCTATTGACCTTTTCGACTACGGACATTCTGGTTCCTCTTTGGGGAGTTTGGCGTTTTGCGGCCCGCTGACGGACGGAGACTATGCCACCACGAGGGCGATCCGTCCAACGAGCCGGATGCTCGACGTACGTCGCTCCCGGCTGACCTGCCGGTTGAATCCAGCAGCGCGGCGAGATCGAAGGCGGGGACCCGCGGGCAAAACGCCGGAAAGACGGCCAGACGGCCGGCGCACCCGGTTTCTGTTCGTGCAAGCTTCTCAGGTCATGCCGCCGCTGACGCTCAGGACCTCGCCGGTGACGTACGAGGCCTCCTCGCTTGCCAGGTACAGCACGGCGGGTGCAATGTCCTCCACCGTCCCGAGGCGCATCAGCCCGTGCTGCTCCAGGAAACGGTCACCGGCCCCCTCCGGCATGGCGGCGGTCATGTCCGTCTCGATGAAGCCGGGCGCCACGACGTTCACCGTGATCCCCCGGCTCAGCAACTCGCGCGCCAGGGACTTGCTGAACCCGATCAGCCCCGCCTTGGAGGCGGCGTAGTTCGCCTGCCCGGCGTTGCCGAGCACACCGGCCACGGATGACACCGATACGACCCGTCCGTAGCGGCGGCGCATCATGCCCCGCACGAGCGCCTTGGTCAGGACGAAGACACCGGTCAGGTTCACGTCCTGTACCCGCTGCCACTGGTCCAGGGTCATCCGGGCCAGCAGATTGTCGGCCACGATACCGGCGTTGTTGACGAGAATGTCGACCGCCGCGAAGTCCTTCGGAAGCCGGCGCACCGCGGCGGGCACCTCTTCGTGATCCGCCAGATCAAGCGCCAGCACGTGGGCTTCGCCTCCCGAGGCGGCAATCTCGTTCGCCGCTTCGTCCAGGAGTCCCTCGCTGCGAGCGGCCAACACGACGCGGGCGCCCTGCCGGGCCAGCAGCGCCGCACAGGCGCGGCCGATTCCGCGCGAGGCGCCGGTAACCAGGGCTGTGCGTCCACTCAGATCGAAGATGCTCACAGTCGTTTACTCCATGTCGCCCGGTTCGGCCACCGAGCGGACTTTCATCCGCTTGTCGATCCGGCGGGCGAGACCCGAGAGCACCTTGCCGGGGCCGAACTCCGTCAGTCGACCAACACCCGCGGCCGCCATGACCGTGACCGATTCCGCCCAGCGCACCGGGCTGTCGATCTGACGGACCAGCGCGTTCCTGACAGCGGAAACGGTCGTCAAAGGCGCCGCGTCCACGTTGCAGACCACCGGCGCCTGCGGGGCCACCATGGGCGCCGCCTGAATCAGCGGCGCCATCGTCTGCCGGGCTGGCGCCATCAGGGCACAGTGGAAGGGCGCCGAGACGGGCAGCGAAATGGCGCGGCGGGCGCCCCGCTCACCAGCCAGCACGGCGGCTCGCTCCACCGCGGCCTTGGCGCCGGCGATCACGATCTGGCCCGGCGCATTCAGGTTGGCGAGCTGGCAGACACCGCCCGTTTCGCCGGCCGCTTCGGCGGCGACCTCCTCCGTGTCCTCCACGCTCAGGCCAAGCACCGCGGCCATCGCGCCCTCGCCCACCGGCGCCGCCTTCTGCATCGCCTCGCCCCGCGCCCGGACCAGACGCAGAGCTTCGCCGAGTTCAAGCGCACCGGCCGCGACCAGCGCCGAGTACTCGCCCAGGCTGTGGCCGGCGACGAAGTCCGCCGGCGCCGTCTCGAGGCCCCGGGCCCGGTAGCAACGAAGCGCCGCCACCGACGCGGCGACGATCGCGGGCTGCGTGTTGGCCGTCAGCTGGAGTTCGTCCTCGGGCCCCTCGAAGCAGAGGGTCGACAGCCCGAAGCCGAGGGTGTCGTCCGCCTCCTCGAAGACCGCCCGGGCCTCCGGGAAGGCGCGAGCCAACGCCCGGCCCATGCCGACCCGCTGCGAGCCCTGGCCCGGAAAGACGTACGCCACCCCCGTCATCTGCACCATCCCTGCCGTTTCTTTCTCTAGAAGCGAACCGCGGCGGCGCCCCAGGTCAGCCCGGCGCCGAAAGCCGCCATCAGGACCAGGTCCCCGGAGTCGATCCGGCCGTCGCGGTTCAGTTCGTCGAGCGCTATCGGGATGGACGCGGCCGATGTGTTGCCGTAGCGGTCGACGTTGACGTACACGCGGTCTGCCGGGACCTCGATCCGGCGACCCACGGCGTCGATGATCCGGCGGTTCGCCTGGTGGGGAATGAGCCACTTGACGTCTTCCGGCGCCTGACCGGCGTCGGCCAGCACTTCGCCGGAAACCTCGGCCAGCGTGCGGACCGCCACCTTGAAGGTCTCGTTGCCGAGCATTCGGATGAAGGGCAGCCTCGCTTCCAGGGTCTCCGGACGGTTCGGGGGATTCCGGCTGCCCCCGCCCGGCATCTCGAGCAGGTGGGCCAGCGAACCGTCGCTGTGGATCGCCACCGAGAGGACGCCCGGCAGCCCGTTCGCCGAGTTCGGCGCCGGAGGGTCTTCACCGCGCAGTACGACCGCGCCGGCGCCGTCGCCGAAGAGCACGCAGGTCGAGCGGTCCTCGTAGTCCGTGTACTTCGTCAGCGACTCGGCGCCGATCACCAGAGCCGTCGAAGCGGCGCCGCTGGCGACGTACTGGTGCCCCACGGAAAGGCCGTAGATGAAACCGGTACAGCCCGCGTTCAGATCGAAGGACGTCGCGTCCTTCGCACCGAGTTCTTCCTGCACGAGGCAGGCAGTGGACGGGAAGGGCATGTCCGGCGTCACCGTCGAGATCAGGACGAGATCCACATCGCCCGGCGCCACACCCGCCATCTCCATCGCCTCGCGAGCGGCCCGCACGGCGAAGACCGACGTGTACTCGTCGTCGGTGGCGACCCGTCGTTCGTGAATGCCGGTGCGCGCGACGATCCACTCGTTCGAGGTGTCCACGATCCGTTCGAAGTCGGCGTTCGTGAGCACCGTGTCCGGCACCGCCTTGCCGGTGCCGGCGATCCGTACCCGCCGCGCGTGGTTGGTGGAAGCCCCGCGCAGGCCGTTCCTCGTCGGCCCGCTTGTCATCCCGCTGCCACCTTGGGTACCGCTTCGACGGCGACCTCCGAGAGCTTGGCGCTGACCTTCACCTGAGTATCCGCTTCGCAGAACTCCACCGCGCGCTGTACCGCGCTGGAGATCGCGTGAGCGGACGAGCGCCCGTGAGCGACGAAGCAGCCGCCGCGCAGACCGAGCAGCGGCGCCCCGCCATACTCGCTGTAGTCGATCCGGCGCCTGAAGCGGTCGAAGGCGGGCCGTGCCAGCAGATAGCCAAGCCGCGACCGGAGGGTGCGGCCCAACTCCTCGCGCAACTGGCCGCCCACGAATTCCGCGAGCGCTTCGGCGCTCTTCAGGATCGCGTTGCCGACGAAGCCGTCGCAGACCACGACATCGGCCGCGCCGCTGAACACGTCCCGGCCCTCGACGTTGCCGATGAAGTTGAGCCCGGTCGCGTCGAGCGACTTGAACACCTCGCGCACAAGCTCGGTGCCCTTCCCGGCTTCCTCGCCGATCGACAGCAGGCCGATGCGCGGCGAGTGCATCCGCAGCAGTTGCTGCGCAAGGTAGTGGCCCATCACCGCGAACTGGCGGAGCTGGTGAGGTTTCGAGTCGACGTTGGCGCCCGCGTCGAGCAGGATGGTTCGACCGCCGCGCCGCGGCATGGTCACCGCGAGGGCCGGTCGATCGACCCCGGGCGCCACGCCAATCACCATCTTGCCGGCGACCAGGGCGGCGCCGGTATTGCCGGCGGTCACCATGGCCCGGGCCCGGCCATCCCTGACCAGGCGGGCGCAGACGCGCACCGACGAGTCGCGCTTGCGACGCACCGCTAGCGCGGACTCATCCATGCCGACGACCTGGTCCGCATCCACGACCTCGACTCGGCCGCGGGCGCCGGGACCGGGCTCGAAGTTCTCGATTTCCTGCTCCAGGACCGACCGGCGCCCAACGAGAAGGAGCCGCAGCGCCCGCTGCCGGGCCGCCAGCAGCGCACCCTCTACCACCGTTCGAGGAGCATGGTCACCGCCCATCGCATCAACAGCGATCACGCTTGGGGTTCGCGCTGAACCTCGATCCGTCAATTCAGGGTCTGCTCCGAGTCGGAAACCATCAGTGTAGCGCCTGAGCAACGCTGCTACAGCACGTCCTCCATCTCGACCACGTCGCGGCCACGGTAGTGACCGCAGTGGCTGCAGGCGCGGTGCGGCAGCTTGGTTTCGCCGCAATTCAGGCACAGTGAGCCGGCCGGCCGCTTCAAGTGGTCGTGCGACCGGCGCCGGTCGCGCCGCGCCTTCGAGTGCCGTCGTTTGGGGTTTGGCATTCCAGGAGTTCCTTTCCGAGTAGTCCAGGTTGGTTGCTGAGTGGTTCAGGCGGGTTGCCGGGTGGGGTCCGGGGGTTGCCGGGTGGTTCAGGGGGTTGCCGGGTGGTTCAGGTTCGGTTGCCGGGTGGTTCAGGGGCTTGCCGGGTGGTTCAGGGGGCTTGCCGGGTGGTCCGGGGCTGGCTGTCCTGGTTCAGGTCGCCGCCAAGTCGTTCGCGGATCGCCTCCAGCCCGGACCAGCGCGGGTCGAACGGCTCGCTGCCGCAGGTGCAGGCCTCCCGTTTCCGGTCGACTCCGCACTGCGGGCACAGTCCGCGGCACCCGGCATCGCAGATCGGCTTCATCGGCACGTTCAGCTCCACCTGCTCCCGGACCAGAACGGCCAGATCGATCTCTCCCTCGGCCGCGACGAGCGTCGAGAGATCCTCCGCCTCGAGTTCATGCGCGCCGGCCCCATCCTCTGCCGGGGACGACTCTTCGGCACGACCGGTCACGACGAAAGCGAGCGGCACTTCGATTTCCTCCTCGTAGGCAGTCAGGCAGCGGCCGCAGCACAGCCTCTGCCGATAGCGAAGTCTCGCCTCCAGCAGAAAGTCGGGCCCGACGAACGTGAGACTGCCCTTGCAGTCCACGCAGCCGAGCACGACGGCGCCTTCGCGTCCCGAGTCGGCAGCCGACACGGCAACGTCGTCACGCCAGTTCAGGGGGCCGTTGCGGGCCTGATCGAGCTGCAGTTGCATCTCATTCACCACAAGGTCGCGAACTCGGGCCGCCGCGCAATCCGGCTCAGGTGCAACCGCACAAGCACGGGAGGCTACGAATCGTTGCGGCAACTGTCAATGCAGGCGCCGGCAACGGTCGACGCAGGACTCGCGGGGCAACGCGCCCGGTTAGGCTTGCGCCGTGGCCCGAATCGGCATCGATGCCCGAAAGGTGCGCGACTTCGGGATCGGCGTCTACGTCTCCAACCTGATCCACGGTCTCGCCCGGCTCGAGGCCGAACAGGAGGCGGGCGCCAACGAGTACGTCCTCTTCGTCCGGCCCGAGGATCGCGACTTCGCCGTCGACCTGCCGGCGAACTTCCGTTGCGTCGTGGAACGGTCGCCGGTCTACTCGCTGCGCGAGATCGGGACGATGACCTGGCGCATCTCGCGGTCGCGCCTGGACCTCTACCACGCGACGCACTACGTCCTGCCGGCGGTCGTGCCGTGTCCAACCGTGGTCACGATCCACGACATCATCCACCTGCTCTACCCGGGCTTCCTCCCGAGCCGCGCGGCGTCCCTCTACGCCCAGCGCATGTTCCGCCACAGCGTCGGTCGAGCCGACCGGATCATCGCCGTGTCCCGGAACACGAGCAGCGACGTTCTCGACTACTTCGATGTTCCGGCGGAGAAGATCCGGGTCGTGTACAACGGCGTCGAGGACCGCTTCCGGGACCTGCTCAGCGCGAAAGACCTTGCCGCTCGCCTGGAAAAGGTGGGCGTCCGGCAGCCGTACCTGCTGTTCGTCGGCAACCCGAAACCCCACAAGAACCTGGACCGGGTGATCAAGGCGTACGCCAGAGCCCGCTCACGGGCCGGATTCGATGCGCCGCTCGTCTGCGTCGGCGCGCGGCCCGGCAGCGACTTCAAGCTCGAACGACGCGCCCGTCAGCTCGGAGTCGGCGACGATGTCCAACTCGTCGGCCATGTGCCGGCAGGCGCCCTTCCCGCCCTCTATCAGGGCGCGAGCCTGTTCCTCTACCCGACGCTGTACGAGGGTTTCGGGCTGCCCGTGGTCGAGGCGATGGCCTCACGAACACCGGTCATCACCTCGAACACGTCGTCGCTGAACGAGATCGCGAGCGGCTACGCCGAACTCGTCAATCCGCTTGAAGTGGAGGAGATCGCCACGGCGATCGAGCTCTGCATGAAGGACCGGGACCACGCCCGGCAACTCGCCGACCGGGCCGCCTCCCGCGCCGCCGGATTCCAGTGGCAGACCACCGCCGAAAGCACCCTTGCGATCTACCGCGACGCTCTCGGGGAGACCGGATACGTTGAACGCCGTCACCCGCCGGAACACCCTTGACGGATTGCTAACATCCGGCGCTCCGCCGAGTCGGCCGCCCCATCTCACGATTCCAGAACCGTGCTCCAGAAGCGACTCCGCGTTACCGCCACGCTGAACATCGCCGGCGATGTCGTCGCCACGGTCGGCGCCTTCTTCCTGGCCTGGTACCTGCGCTTCGTGCAGCCGGTTGTCGAGATGACGAAGTCGGTGCCGGACTTCGAGCCGTACCTCAGGATGCTGCCGTTCATCCTGCTGATCTGGCCCACCGTCTACTACTTCCACGGCCTTTACCGCATCCGCCGCGGCCACAGCCGCGTGGACGAGTTGATCAGCATCCTCGTTGCAACCGGGCTGGCGCTCGTCATTCTGACCGCGGTCCTGACCTTCGACCGGGTAACCCAGGCCGGCAGCGACGATCCCTTCTCCTACAGCCGCGCCTTCTTCGCCCTGTTCGCCGCCAGCGACGTCTTCCTGGTCGCCATGCTGCGCTTCGCCACGCGCGCGTTCCTGCGCGTCGTCCGGCGGCGCGGGCACAACGTGCGCAGCATCCTGATCGTCGGCGCCGGCGACAGCGGCGCAGAGATCGCATCCAAACTCCTCCGCCACCGGGAACTCGGCTACGAGGTCCTGGGCTTCCTGGACGACGACCCGGACAAGCTCAAGAGCGAGCCGGTCAGCGGCGCCCGGGTGATCGGCGGCCTCGACGACCTGGAGGCCGTCATCGAAGAACATCAGGTCGATCAGGTCATGATCGCGCTGCCGTTCGAGGCGCACCGGAAGATCCTCAACCTGCTCGACCGCATCGGCAACGAGTTGATCGAGATCCGCCTGGTGCCGAACGTCCTGCAGTACGCGACGCTCCGCGCCGCGATGGAGGACGTCGACGGCACCCCGGTGATCAACCTCTCCCACGTGCCGATGGAGGGCTGGTCGAGCCTGGCGAAGCGGACGATGGACATCGGCATCTCGGTCGCGGCCATGGCCGTGCTGTCGCCCCTGCTCCCCATCGTGATGGTGCTGATCAAGCTGGAGGACCGCGGACCGCTGTTCTACCGGCAGGAACGGATGGGACTTGACGGCCGCTCCTTCATGATCCTCAAGTTGCGCTCGATGCGGATGGGCGCCGAGTCCGCCACAGGGCCCGTCTGGGCGGTCGAGGACGATCCCCGCCGCACCCGGATCGGCGCCTTCCTGCGGCGCTGGTCGATCGACGAGTTGCCCCAGCTCTGGAACATCTTTCGCGGCGACATGTCGATCGTCGGCCCCCGGCCCGAGCGTCCCGCGTTCGTCCGCAAGTTCCGCAACGAGATTCCGAACTACATGCTGCGCCACCGAGTGAAGTCGGGACTGACGGGCTGGGCCCAGGTCCACGGCTGGCGGGGCAATACCTCGATCCGCAAGCGGATCCAGTACGACCTCTACTACATCGAGAACTGGAGCCTCCGCCTCGACTTCCAGATCCTCTGGCTGACCCTGCGCCGGGGCCTGACCAGGAACGCGTACTAGAAGACCGGGGGCGCCGGCCTACTCCTCCGCGTCGAACTCCCGGTAGTCGCCACGCTCTTCCATCGGGATCGGGTGGCGGACCTCGACGTGGAAGCCATCTCCCTCGGTGTAGGCGACATCGCCCAGTTCGTGGACGACCTGCGACTGGGACCCCTTGATGAGACCCGCGGTCTCGATCCAGAGCAATCGCCGTTCCTTCTCCATGCCATCCGGATCGGCGATCGTCAGGTCGACGGTGATGCCCTCGAGCGTGCCGGATCCCTCGTTGTGAACCAGGATGTCGAGCATGACGTTGACCAGGGCGGGCTCAGCCGGCATGTCGCCTTCGCCTTCCCCCTCGACGTCGGCCTCCGCGTCGGCGCTGGGCTCGTCCGCTGCCATCGCCTCGTCGGCGGCCGGCCCCTGCACCGCGAACGACTGGATCTGAGCGATGTAGCCGGCGCGAGTCTCGGCCACACCGCCACCGCCACCGCAGGCCAACGCGAGCAGCGCGGCGGCCACGATGAGTCCCAACGCCACGTCCTGCCGACCCCACGCTGTCCGATTCAGAGTCCCCTTCATCGTGTCTCCCTTTCCCTTCCGTCAGCCCTCGTCTCCGGTCCGCCCCTGAGGATAGCCTGTCGGGCCGCGCTCCGGCTGCCGTCACCCTGCGCGGACGCGGCCCCGGAACTCCTCGGCCAGGCCGCCCGCCAGCACGATCTCCGGCCGCAGCTCGACACCGAACCGGTCACGCACCGCCCGGTGGGCGGCCACCATCAGGTCGAGCACGTCGGCGGCGCGCGCCTGCTCCAGGTTGACGATCACGTTCGCGTGACGCCGGCTGATCTCCGCGCCGCCGCGGCGCAGCCCCTTCAGCCCGCAGGCCTCGATCAGGTCGAGGCGCACCGCCTCGACCGGCCGTCCCGGCCGCCCCAACTCGAACCTGGGTGAGCACGTCCCGCCTCTCTGACCCGCAGCAGCCGGCCTTCATCACGACGCCGCCGCCCACTAGCGCCTCCAGACGTCGTCTACTCTGCCACCACAACGCCCGAGTACATCCGACCTAGCGGCCCGTCGGGCGAGCCAAACGACCAGGCGCCGACCAAGACATCGCGGTGCCCCGCTCCTGCGCGGTACGGGTACATCCTGAAGCGAAACAGGGACTCGCAAATCTCAAACACCACCACGTCCTCGCTTTGCGCTGCGTAAGTCACGTCTTCGCCGACGCTTCCGCACAAGGCCTCATTGTCGTCGAGTTCGAGCGTGGCACGAACTCGCCCCGGCGCCTCCTCTTCTTCGAAGAACTCCAACTGACCTTGAGCGACCATGCTGAACTCTGCATCCAGAATCGTCAGCTTGTACTCCTGGCCGGCCAAATCCAGGGACAAAGGTCGTTCTTCCGACCCCCGCGGGGCTGTCTGCCAGAGCACGACCGCCGGCAGCAGCATTGAGGCCCAAATCCAAGCCTGTTTCAAGAACACGCCTGCCTCCTCTGTTGTTCGATTTCAAGCGGGCTTGAAAAGCCGGAGGCCTCCAGATGGTCGCCCGACTGACTGTCAGCCAGGCGCAACTCCAAGGCCAGCCCTCGGCCCGCGTGGCCTTGGCCCACAGCCAAAGCGAGGAAGAGGTGTCGATCACCCAGGAGGTTCAGGGTTCGTCGTTCAAGAACCTCGCTGTCGGTCGTGACGCTCAGTGCGTAGACTCCCGGACGCACTCCTTCGATCACGAAGTGACCTTCATGGTCGATTGTTGCCCTCTGCGGTATGTCGCGTCCAGACCGGAAGAAGTCGATTGCCGTTCCGGCTATCACCTGTCCATCCACAAACACTTGGCCACTTAGACGAAGACCGGGTTCGAACCTGAGTTCAACGACCTCTCCGCTCCCCTCGGGTTCAAGCGCTACCGAGCAACCGACAGAACGGCCGCCCAGGCCCCCGACCGAAGCGACCAGACGCCAAGACCCCACAGGCAAGTCGTGCAGCTCAAAGCCACCTAGCGCATCAGCAAGGGCCGTTCGCAACTGACCGCCCTTCCAGGCGTCGACGCGCAAGCTTCCGAGTTCCAAAGGCCGGAGACCTGTCACGACACCGCGGATTGAAGCGGCGCGTTCAAGAACGATATCTAAACCGTTGACTGAACGACCGTCCACGTCGATGACTTGGGTGGCTCCAGCCTCAGCGTATCCGGGAGTCGTCGCGTTGAGAAGATAGCGGCCTCGCTCAAGCCCAGTGAGTCGGAATCGGCCGTTTGCGTCAGAAACGGTCCGAACGCGCGGGCTTACGACACTTATGTATCGCCTGAGGAGAAGACCCGCTTCGGTAGCGGCCCCCGGCAGTTCAGGGCTGGCCTCTATCGCGACCATACCGACAGGCGTGCCATCAGCTGACCGCACGGAGCCGGTGACTTCCCAGCCAGGGTCAAGTTGAAACCAGGTCTCGTTCAACCCATCTTCAAGTACAACCTTGCGCAACGCCCTGAGGTGCTCCGGATGGGTGGCGACGACGACGGCTGAGCCTGCAGCGACGGAGAGCGTCGCCTGGCCGCTGGCGTCCGTCCTGCCTAGTTCCGGTGGCACATTCGGGGCGCCATAGTCCAGAGTCACTTCCGCGCCGGCCAGCGGTTGGCCCAGCCGATTCGTTACGTGGATTCGGAGGCGATTCCGGGTTTGCATTTGCAAGACGACCTCGCTAATCTGGCCGGCAACCAGATCGATGGCCTCCACTCTGGCGGCACTCGTTTCGTCTCGCGATTCGACCGACCAGCGGCCCGATGCCAGGTTCTCGAGAGAAAAGCGACCCTCCCGATCGGTTCGTACACTTGGAAACGCATGCTCTGGCGGCAGCCCTCGAGTTGAGCGGGCCCCGTTGCCAGGAGGCGCGTAGAGCCGCACGTCCACATTGGCGGCGCCGGCGCCGCGCGAGTCGAGAACGCGGCCAACGAGTGAGGCGCCCTTCTGGAGTTCAACCAGGATTGACTGGCCCGTACCTGGCCTTAGTGCCTGGATGGCGACAGGCGCGTAGCCGGCTGCCGACACACCGAGATCTACCGGCGCCGAGTTTAGACCGGCCACCCGGAAGCGACCGTCCCGCTCGGTGCCGGCAGTGCGAGGGCGGAACGAACCAGACAGCAGGGCTCCCTCCTGTTGGACGCGCACGGTAGCTCCGACGACCGGACTCCGGCTGAAAGAGTCAATCACAACACCGTGAACGTCGACACCCGGCGCCAAAGTAAAGGTACCCAAGTCTGTCTTTCTTCCTCCGCCACCCACACTCACGCGCTTGCCCCGGAGGCCGATGTACTCCGAGTGGGTGACACTCAGTCGGTACGTTCCGGGACCGACCCGCGAAAAGTTGAACGTCCCGAGATCGTCGGTAGTCGCAACCTCGGCGGCTGTCGTCGCGAGGGCAATCGCACTGAGTTCCGAGTCCCCTAGTGACCATTCGAGTTGAACCTGCGCCGAGACGACGGGATCTCCGTCGACATCGACTACGGCGCCACCTACTCGAAGCCCCTCGTTCAAAACGATACGGATTGGGCCGGCAGGGACACCGCGTTCCAGCGGCGGAACAGTGCGTCTGGCAACGGCATAGCCCTCTGCTTCGACGACGAGCCGGTAGCTGCGGTCGTAGAGTGCGTCGGGTACGCGGAAGAAACCCCCGGGGCCGGACCTGACTTGCTCCAATGCGTTCCTTGGCGGGTGCAGCGCAACGCCCGCGTCACTCAGTCCAATCCAGACTCTCGCACCTGCCACAGGACTGCCGCTACCATCGACCACGCGGCCCGATAGAGGCGCCGTAGGTGTCAAGCCGACCCTGAAGGCCGGCGGCTCCTGGAGTTGCGGAATTGAAACGTCTACGTGGCCCCGGACATAGCCAGGAGCGACCGCGCTCAAACGGGCCTTTGCATGACGAGACTGCACGGCCAGCTCGAACACGCCGAACGAATCGGCCCGCACGAGGCGCCCAGGTTGCAAACGGTCCCAGACCACAGCGCCGGGTATCGTGGTTCCCGATCCAGCATCAACGACCTGTCCTCGAACGGAGACTGGTCGCTTGAGTACCACGTCAACGATTTCGTCTTCCCTGGCGCCTGCGCCAACCCGGTCTCGGAACCACCAGTTCGCTTGCAGGCGACCGGCGTTCTCGATGGCGTACATCAGCCCCTCGGCGCCGCTGACAGCTGCCTCGCCGCGGCCGTCGGTTATGGCAAGAGGAACCCTGAGGTCGTCGGCCGTGGTAATGACCGCCTGCGACGCCGGCCAGCCGCCTGGGCCCCGCACGCGAAAGGCAACTCCAGGTTTTCGGCGAAGTTCCACGGCGACGCGACCGGAAACGGGCCTTCTTGAGGAGACGCCGTATCCGCGCGCCGTGACGACTATCGTGCTACGCGTCGGTAGCATGAACCTTGCAAGCCCGGCGGCATCCGTGAGCGAGGCAGTGCGTCCGGACCGCGGATAGCGGCGCGCTTGCATATACGCCGGCGGGGCGACATCACCTTCTTCCGATCGCCATCCCACGGGGATGGCGATTGCCATGGCGCCGGCGACAGGCCGCCCGTCCGTGTCGACGACCGCTACCATCTGGGGATGGAGGTCTGGAATCATGATCGGCTCAAGAGCGACGGGTGCAGCTAGAGGAAGGAGCGGGAGGTACATCGGAGCGAAGGCTGCATTGGCCTCGCGCTCAGCTTCAGGAGGCATGATCTCCAGTCGGTAAGGACCGCCAGAGGGTGCTGCGAGGCGGAATGCGCCGGTCGTATCCGATCGGCCATGGTCGACAGCGTCCGGTAGCGCGCCAGGCACTGAAAGAAGGTGCGCGGCCAAACCATAGCGGCTTGGGTATGGGCGCAGGACAAGGTGGACGTCTGCCGCCGGGCCACCACGCTCGTCAATCACCGTCCCCGATACGGTGAGTGGAGGCTTCACGAGGGACTGCGCCGCTACGAACTCGTTCCCAGCGAACATGGCGAGTGCAGCAAGCACCCAAGACAAACCTGTACGGGCGCACGACCCATACTCCAATGCGCCACTCGGGCAAGAAACATGCATGACCGGCATCCTGTATCAACCGCCGCCAGCCCTACCGGCGGCCAGCCTTTCCGAGGATAGCCTGTCGGGCCGCGCTCCGGCTGCCGTCACCCTGCGCGGACGCGGCCCTGGAACTCCTCGGCCAGGCCGCCCGCCAGCACGATCTCGGGCCTCAGCTCGACACCGAACCGGTCACGCACCGCCCGGTGGGCGGCCACCATCAGGTCAAGCACGTCGGCGGCGCGCGCCTGCTCCAGGTTGACGATCACGTTCGCGTGACGCTGGCTGATCTCCGCGCCGCCGCGGCGCAGCCCCTTCAGGCCGCAGGCCTCGATCAGCCTGCCGGCGAAGTCGTCGTCCGGGTTGCGGAACACGGAACCGGCGTTCGGCTTGCCGGAAGGCAGGCTCTGCCAGCGGCGCCTGTTCAACTCGTCGATTCGCGCGAGCGCCGCGGCGCCGTCACCGCGCCTGAGCCGGAACTCCGCCCCGGTGACGACCGCGTCGCCGCCCTGCAGGCTGGTCGTCCGGTAGCCGGGCTCGAGCAGGTCGAAGCGCACCGCCTCGACCGGCCGTCCCGGCCGCCCCACTCGAACCTCGGTGAGCACGTCCCGCATCTGGGTGCCGTAGCAGCCGGCGTTCATCACGACGGCGCCGCCCACGGTCGAAGGGAAACCGGACAGGGCCTCGAGTCCAAGCAGGCCCTGCTTCGCCGTATCCCGCGCCAGTCGGGCGAGCGTGACGCCGGCGCCGGCACGCACCGTTTCGCCTTCCACTTCGACCCGCTCGAGTTCACCTCGAAGCCTGCAAACGATGCCGCGCATCCCGGCGTCGGGGAACAGGACGTTCGAGCCGTGGCCGTGCAGATGGAGAGAAACCCGGCACTCCCGGGCGACCGCCATCACCTCGCTGAGCGCCGCCTCGGAACCCACCCGGACGAAGACCTCCGCCGGACCGCCGATCCGCAGCGTCGTCGCGGACGCCAGCGGGACGGCCTCGCGCACCAGGACGCCGGCGGTCGACGAGAGCCGCTTCCGGGCCTCGCGGTTGACGCCCAAGGGGGGCTGCAATACGCTGACTGCGCCCTTGTCGATGTCGGCTGTCACGTTGTTCTGCGCCACGTCGCCGAGCGTCCGTCGCGGCCACTCCCCGCCTTCTGTTCAACCGTCTGACGATCCAGGAGAGCGCCGCATCGGTCGCGCGGAAGTATAGCCACGCACACCCTGCGGCAAACGCCGACGGGACCGCGTCAACGCCTCTCGAAGGCCGCCGATCACAGCCCGAACCCAGCCGGAACACCGCCAACGCGCCGCAGCAAGAAACGAGGAACGAGAACCCATGACCCCCACCCGCGCGAAGGCGCGCACGAAGCCAGTAGGCCGCAAGGACGCCCGAAAGGAAGACATCGAGGGCGCGCTCACCCAGATCGAACGCCAGTTCGGAAAGGGCGCGATCATGCGCCTCGGCGAACAGGAAAACCTCGGTATCGAATCGATCTCGACCGGTTCACTGGCCGTCGACTCCGCCATCGGCACCGGTGGCTTCCCGCGAGGCCGCGTCGTCGAGGTCTACGGTCCGGAATCGAGCGGCAAGACGACCCTGGCCCTGTCCGTCGTCGGACAGGCCCAGCGCACCGGCGGCGCCGCCGCCTTCATCGACGCGGAGCACGCGCTGGATGCCGAGTACGCCGAGAAGATCGGCGTGAACATCGACGACCTCCTGGTGTCCCAGCCGGACAGCGGCGAACAGGCGCTGGAGATCGCCGAGATGCTGGTCCGTTCGAACGCGCTCGACATCGTGGTGATCGACTCGGTTGCCGCCCTCGTGCCGCGCGCCGAACTGGAAGGCGAGATGGGGGATTCCCATGTCGGCCTCCAGGCCCGTCTCATGTCCCAGGCGCTCCGCAAGCTGACCGCGATCATCGCCAGGTCGCGGACGACCGTCGTGTTCATCAACCAGATCCGCGAGAAGATCGGCGTCATGTTCGGCTCGCCCGAGACGACGACGGGCGGCCGGGCGCTCAAGTTCTACTCTTCCGTCCGCATCGACATCCGACGCATCGGCGCGCTGAAGGACGGCGACCAGGTGGTCGGCTCGCGGGTACGGATCAAGGTGGTCAAGAACAAGGTCGCGCCACCCTTCCGTCTCGCCGAGTTCGACATCGACTACGGCGAGGGCATCTCCCGGGTCGGCGAGCTGATCGACCTCGGCGTCCAGCACAAGCGCGTCCTCAAGAGCGGCGCCTGGTTCTCGGCCGGCGACGTCCGACTCGGCCAGGGCCGCGAGAACGCGAAGCAGTTCCTCCGGGACAACGCGGACCTTGCCGACGAGATCGAAGCCCACCTGCGCTCCGAAATGGGACTGCCGCCGATTGTCGTCGCCGCCAAGTCCGGCGACCGGGCGGCGGCTGCCAGCTAGCCGTCGTCGCCGGACGGCCGCGGCGGAGGACGCACCCGCCCGTCTTGGGGTCAGGAGGGATCAGGTCCGACAGGGTGCGCCGGCCGGAAAGCCGGCGCACCCCGTATCGGGAATCTGGGCCGCCTTTCCGTGTTATCCGGGCTAAGGGTTCGACACTTGGTCTGGAACTGAGAGAAGCAAATGACGAAACAAGCTCTTCCTGCGATAGCTCTCCTGCTTGCTGGAGCCCTGCCAGTGGCCGGGCAGTTGCCGTGCAACCCCTGTGTGGGTCTGGCGAGTGACGACCCCGAGAGAGTCGCGGAGGTTCTGGGAACGCTGCCGGAGGCGCCGGAGGAGGCGCTCCTGGTGGTCAAGTGGCCGATCGATCTCGCGGATGAGGCCGGGATTGACGCGGCGGCCGAGGCGGCGACGCGGTTGCGCGACAGCGGCGCCGTGCCGTGGTACGCGGTTCGCTTCGCCGAGCGCCCGCCGGCGGCCGACCGCGGCGACGAACTGGCGACGGAACTGGAGCGGCTCGCCGACCTCGCGCGGACCGCGTCACCCGGCGCCTTCTTCCAGATCATCTGGCCGGTGGCGCTTCAGGACGAACCGGTACAAGTCCAGGAGTACGCCCTCGCCCTGAAGCGTGCCGCGGTGGCGGTCTCCGGCGCACAGCCCGATGCCCTCGTCGTCTCCCAGTCGTTTCCCGCCGATGACGGTTTGATTCGCAGCCTCTACGGGCAAGAACTAGACGCCTATCTGGACGGCGTCTCGTTCAGCGTCGACGCAGCGGCCGGCGAGGTCGACCTGGCCGCACTCAGGCGATTGCTCCGCGACCTCGATCCGGACGCCCTGATGGCGGTCGAGCGCGAGCCGACCGCGGCCGCGGACGCCGGCGGCGACCTGCTCGTGCGCGCCGCGGCCGAGGCGGAGGCCGGCGCCACCCTGTCCCTGTTCACCCTCGCCGGCGACGGGGACGCCGACCGCGCGGCCGTTCAAGCCGCCCGCCTGATCGCTCAGGAGTTCTCGGGGGATGTCGCCTTCGATCCCTACTCGACGCCCTCGGGTGCTACGGCCTGGAGCTTCGTCCACGGCGAGGACCTGAGCCTCAGGATCGTCGTGTCGCCAGCGGCGGGCGCGCCGGTCACGCTCCGCTTCAGCGACCGGCAGCTCGGCTCGGCCGCCCGCTTCGACCTCGCGACCGGCGAGACCGACCTTCTGTTCGGCGGCCGGCGCACCCGAAGCGGCTATCAACTCGAACTGGCCGAAACGGAGGGTCCCTTCGTCTTCCGGCTCGAGCGCGACCTGGCGGTTGGCCTCGACGGGGCGCAGAGCATCGAGGAGGCGTTGACGGTAGCCGACACGCGCCAGGCGCCGGTCGGCGAAATCCTGAGGCGGCTGCAGGCCTTCGAGGACGATCAGTCGAGGCGGATCGCGAACTACAGCGCGACGAACACGACCTCGCTGCGCTTCCAGCTCGGCACCGGCATCCAGACGATCGACGTGACCTTCCAGGGCCCCTTCTTCTTCCGCCAGGAAGCGGGTTTCGACTGGGCCTGGCACAACTTCTTTGTCAACGGCATTCGCTGGCGGCGCAAGAAGATCCCCGAGATCCCCCTGATCCAGCCGGAAAAGGCGGCCGCGATGCCTGCCGCGATCACCTTCAACAAGGAGTACCGCTACCGGCTCCGTGGCACCGCGACCGTCGAGGGCCGGGACACCTGGGTCGTCGACTTCGAGCCGGCGGCGGCGCTGGCCGAGGGCCGCAGCCTGTTCCGCGGCACGGTGTGGGTGGACCGCGAACTCTACGCCCGGGTGAAGACCCGCGCGGTCCAGCTCGGTCTGACCGGCGAAGTCCTCTCGAACGACGAAACGACGTTCTACACCCCGGTTGACGAGAAGGGCGAGCCGGCGGCGTGGGAGCGGTCGTCGTACTGGCTCCCGGCCCGCGTCGTCAGCCAGCGGCTGTTCTCGTTGCTGAACGCGACGACGGTCGTCGAGGGGTTGACCGAACTCACCGGCATCGAGATCAATCCCGGCGACTTCGAAACCCGCCGGCAGGCGGTGCTGGCCTCCGAGGCGACGATGGTGCGCGACACGGACGTGGGGCTTCGCTACCTGGCCGTCGACAGCGAGACCGGCGAACGGGCGGTCAAGGAGGACGACAAGACCCGGATGTTCATCCTCGGCGGCGCCTTCTACGACGAAGCCCAGGACGGCCCTTTGCCGCTGGGCGGCGTGAACTGGCTCGCCTTCGACTGGCGGGGCACGGGAATGCAGGCCGACCTGTTCATTGCCGGTCCGCTGATCCTCGCCGACATCGCGAACCCGAGCCTGTTCGGCTCCCGCTGGGATGCTGGCGTCGACGTCTTCGCGCTCGCCTTCGCCGGCCAGGACACCCTCTACCGCGACGGCCAGGAGGCGCCGCGGGAGAACGTGGAACGGCTGCGCCCGAACATGGACTTCAGCCTCGGTCGGCCGCTCGGCAGCTACACCAAGCTCGATTTCCGCTACGAGCTGTCCTGGAACAACTTCCAGCGGGCCGACGAGACCGGCGAGGATTTCGTCCTGCCCGCGGATCACCTGAGCCACAGCCTGGGCGCCACCCTCCGCTACACACGTTCCGGCTACCGGCTGGCACTCGGCGGCGCCTGGAACCGGCGAGGCGACTGGGAACCCTGGGGCCTGGGCGGCGCCAAGGTGACCCCGGACACCTACACGCTCTGGAACGCCGGCGTCGCCAAGACATGGCACCTGCCGAAGTTCCAGAAGATCGGCCTGTCCTTCGAGTACGTGGACGGCGCCGACCTGGACCGTTTCAGCAAGTACGGGTTCGGGTTCTTCTCCGACATCACCGTCCACGGCTACCAGAGCGACAAGGTGCGCGCCGAGAGCGCGGCGGCCGCCCACCTCACGTACGGCTTCGAACTCGGTCAGCTTTTCCGCATCGACCTGGTCGGCGACGCCGCCTGGGCGACGGACATGGCCTCCGGCCTGGACAACGAACTGCTCGCCGGCGCCGGCATCGTCGGCACCTTCATCGGTCCGTGGGGCACAGTGGTCAACATGGATGTCGGCACCGCCCTCGCCGGCCCCGACGACGGCTGGAGTGCCTTCATCGCCGTCCTCAAGCTGTTCTAGGTCCAGGAGTTGCCATGGCCCCCGAAGACGACTTCGCGCCGGACATGGACGAAATCGTCGAGGTGCCCATCGGCGATGAGATCGACCTGCATCCCTTCCAGCCCCGGGAGGTGAAGGATGTGGTCGAGAGCTACCTCGACGCCGCCTGCGAGAAGGGCTTCCGGGAGGTCCGCATCATCCACGGTCGGGGGATCGGCGTGCAGCGCCAGATCGTCCGCAAGGTACTGGAGCGCGACCCGCGGGTCGTGTCGTTCAGGAGCGGCGGCCCCGGCGGCGGCGGATGGGGCGCCACCGTGGCGCGTCTGCGGCAGCGCGGCTGAAAACCGGGTCGCCAGCGTCCCCGCCGGCTGCCCTTGCCCCGTGAGGCCGCGACTTCGATCAAGCGCGGCTGAAGCCGGGTCGCCAGCGTCCCCGCCGGCCCCCGCGACTTCTGCCGGGCCAGCTCACCCCTCGTAGGGCGCCGGCCGGGCAGAGCCCCGGCGCGCCCACAGCATGCCGAGACCGAACGCGATCAGCGGCGTCGCGATGAGCAGGTCGGACGTGCTCAGACCGTACACCGGCTCCGCAGCCGGCGTCGCTGCCGCGGTCTCCACGGGAGCGGGAATCCCAGGCGCCTCGCCGCCGAGAAGCTCCGTGACCGCGGCGCCGGCATCCGGCCGCTCGGCGCGCAACTGGTAGGCGAGCCAGCCCCCGAGGGTCACGCCCGCGAGCAGGAACTGGGCGCTCGCCCGCTTCAGTTCCGATTCGGCCTCGCGGTGAGCATGCTCCCGCTCGCTCGACGTGAGGTCCGCGTCCTCGACGCGCTGCCATCGTTCCACCTCAATCTCCGCCCGGCGCCGGGTCGCCGCGACGCCGCAGAAGAAGCCGACCGCCGCGACGAGGGCATGCAACGCCCCGACCAGACCCGGCACGCCCCGCGGCACGAGCTGAAGACCCAGGACGGCCAGGATCGCAGCGACGACGAACGTGGTCGACCAGACGACGGCGAAAAACTGCAGGCGGCGCAAGTTCATCTGGCGCCTATCCTACGCGCCATGAACACGCGCTTCACCGAAGGCGGCGTGCGAATCAGGCCGTCAGGCGGGAAGCTCTTCGCCTAGCCAGACCGCCGCACCCAAGGTCTCGACGGTCCAATTCTCCGCATCATCGAGACTTCTACGCAGGCGAACTGCGCCGAACTCCTGCGCATCGCGGCGGATCTCAGCGCCCATTTCTCGGAGTGTTCGCTCGACAGCCTGGCTTTGCTCTTTGCTCTTCCGGGCCCGGATCGGCGGCGCCGTCGCGTAGGCGCGCGGCGTCTGCCCTACGATTCGGTTTCGGTCCGCCTTCGTTGGAAGGAATCCTCCGCCGCGCATCCAAGGCGTGAGGATCGCCACCGGCGAGTGCGTCAGCATTCGCTCCCACACTCCCGGTTCATGAGCACTTTCTGCGCCGTGGTGCGGCAGCTTGAACGCTGACGCCACGCCTTCTGGCCTTGTTCCCCGGCCCAGAATACGCTGCCAGCCAGCTCGCTCGAGATCTGCCCCCAACAGGGCGGCAACGCCCCCCGCACTGCGGACCCAAAGCACGACGGACACCTCGTTAGGCGACAACACGGGGATCCGCCTCTTCGTAGTGCCATGGTCAGGCAGCAGCCTTGTCAACGACTCCAGGAAGCGGCTGAAGGCGGCGTCGTCCGGCGAAAGCGCCAATACCTCTGAATCGGAAATCCTCTGGAGCAGACGGTCTGCCAAGGCCCACGTTGGCCTTCTCGATTCGGAGAGGTAGCTGAACACTTCGTGCAGCTCCCTCACCCCTGACGATACCCGTGAGCGTGACCGCGCTTCGCTCCGCCCAACCGCAGCCAGGAACTCCTCGGTCCGCAAGGCGCCTGAGCAGCAGAAACCCGCTCTGCGACAACGTGCCACGACTTGGGCCATGCCCTTGATGTGATCGTCGTGCCAGTGGGTCGCAACGACGGATCGCACAGACTCCGCCGGGTCGACGCCAAGATCCTCCAGGTAGCACAACGGACGAGGCGCTCCTTCAGAATCGACGCAGGAGTCTACGATCATCCATGCGCCACGTCCCAGGTGGACGACAACGCTCTCGCCGTACCCCGGCCCGATCAAAGTGAGCTCGAACTCTTCGGGGGCCGGAGGAAGGCCCAGGCTCGAGCTCACAGACCGAACTTGTCCATGACCTCCCGAGCCCATTCGCTGCCGTCGTGCTCGTCAGTGGAAGTCACTGCCGGAAGGTCCCGAAACACGATCTGCGAAACGCGCCGTTTGGACCCGGCCGGAGAGCGTTCATGACCAATCACCCACCTGAAGACACTGCCGATCCCTATGCGCTCACGATCTCCGTGCGCGATCTCCTGAAGCGGAATCGTCGCTTCTGCGGAGTCGTAACGGTCCCCGGCGGCCACGTCGAGGATCCGCGCCTCAAACGTCTCGGATCCGATCCCGACCACGAAGCCCTCCCACTCCCGAAGAGGGTGGAGCGTAGGCTGGAGGCTAGCGAAATCAGGTCTCTGTGCGGGGGTCTTTCGGAAGTCCACGTTCTCGGAGTTTCCGAACGACGTGCTCAGGGCACTCTGGCGTGGCTGAGCGTCGGTGCTCCAAGTGAGGTCGAGACGAAGGTCCTCGAGAAGACGAACGATCGGCTCACTCTGTAGACGGGCCTCTTTCCCCATCGGTTCGTTCCCGTCGACTGACTCCGATCCCGTAGGCAGTCGCTCGGCAGCGGCAGAAAAGGACATCAGCTTTCCTCCTCGGCGAGGGACATGACCTAGTCAATCAAGCCTTCGCTGCGTTTCGTCGACTCCTCGAACTCTCGCTCAAGTTTGTCGATCAAGACACTCCCTCCTCCTTCACCGCTCCCGTCAGCCGTGTAGTGATCGTTGACACGCACGTAAACGCCCGAGTTTCCGAGGTGGGCAGAAGGCTCTACCGTCACGTCGATGTGGTCGTCCGAAGGCCTTTCCTCAACCCGGTGCTGCCTCATGGTAAGCGAGATCATCCCCCCATGAGTGCCGTCTGGTTCGATGTCTCTTCCCCACTCGCCCCAAGGGGCGGTGGGGGCCAGCTTCCGACCGATGCAGTCCCGCTGAGCGGCGCTCCGGACCCGAAAGTGGACTTCTCGGTTGATCCCGAGCGCCTTGAGCGGGGTGTGAGGCAGCAACTCTCGAAATGTGCGCACCACGAGGTCGCTCACCCGGATCGTTGGCGCCTGCGAAGTCTCGGCGACGAACTTGTCGGGACGAACGCCCAGCTTCAACCACTCTGCGGCGAACTCCGTGACGCTGGAGTGGGCCACGCCCAGCACGGCACTCTCGACAGCCGCCTTGGGCAAGAGGCCGTGCAAGCCGAACCAGGCAGGGGTGAAGATGGCCGGATTGAATGACCCAAGCAGCACGACACTGACACCGCTGATCTCCGGCTCGATTCGCACTATGTCGTCTCCGTCGGTCGTCCAGCCAGAGCGCCCTTGGACACCCGGCGGCTCCGGACGATACATGACCTTCCCCGCCGCGCCCCAGTGCCAAAGGGCTCCCGCCAAGGCCGTTCCAAAGTCGGGAACTTCGGTGACCGATGTGAGGAAACCACTCCGGAATCGGCAACTCCGCGCCGGCACGGCTCTCGACCCTCGGGGATGAAGGCCTCCCGCCCGCGCCCAGCGTGGAGCGCTGGACTTTGAAATGGTCTTAGGGGCTCCCGCACAGCCTTCACCTGGTCGAAGCAAGTCCTGACTATCTCCTCCCCAACAGCTCAAGCAGGCCCAGGGTCAGAACCGGCACGTAGGTGATCAGCAGCACGCCGACGCCAAGTATGACGAGTGCGGGCGCCGCGGCCCGGTAGATTGTGAGCAGCGGCCGTTCGAAGCGGTAGGACGCCAGGAACAGGTTGAGGCCCACCGGCGGCGTCAGGTACCCGAGCTCCAGATTCGCGACGAAGATGATCCCGAGGTGGATCGGATCGACGCCGAAGGCCAGACCGAGCGGGACGATCAGGGGGACGACGACCACCGTGGCCGAGAAGATGTCCATCAGGCAGCCGACGAGGAGCAGAAAGACGTTCAGCAGCAACAGGAAGAGGATCTTCGACTCGATGTTGTCCTGGGCAAGTTCAACCAGACTCTGGGCCGCCTGGACATCGACCAGCCAACTCGTGAGTCCCATTGCCACGACCAGGATGATCAGCACGCCACCGACCAGCACGGTGCACTGCCGGAAGACGGCCAGCAGGGGCTTGCCCAGCTTCACGTCCCGGTGGATCAGGCACTGGACGACGAAGGCGTAGAGAGCCGCCAGCGCGGCCGTTTCGACCAGGGTCGCGTAGCCGCTGAAGAAGGCGCCCAGGACGACGACAGGCAGCAGCAGCTCCCACTTGCCGCCCCAGACTGCCCACACCATCTCGATGACGCCGGGCGGCAGCAATCGCCTCAAGACGGGCGGCAACCCTTCCCATTCGCCGGGGCCGGTGGCGCCCCCCTCTTCCTTCCCGGAGATCGAGGTCCCGCCAGCGCCGGCGCGCAACCCCTCCCTGACGCCCCACGCAGCAATCAGCGCGATCAGGAGCAGGCCGGGGAGGATCCCCCCAATGAACAGATCCTCGATCGGCACCTGCGCGACGATCCCGAAGAGGATGAGCGGCAGGGCCGGCGGCAACAGGAGGCCTAGCGAACCCGAAGACGTAAGCAGACCGAGCGAGAAGCGCTCACGGTAGCCATCGGCCGAAAGGGCAGCGAAGAGCACGCCGCCCAGCGCCAGGATCGTTACGCCGGAGCCGCCGGTGAAGACGGTGAAGAACGCGCAGACGACGGCGCACACGACGGCGGTGCTGCCCGGCACCCAGCCGAACAGGGCGCGGAACACCCTGAGCAGCCTCTCCGACGCCCCGCCCTCGGCGAGCAGGAAGCCAGTCAGCGTGAACAGCGGGATCGCCGCCAGGGTGGGCGACACGGCGAGCCGGTAGCTCTCGGCCGGAATCGCAGCGAGCGGCACGAAGTCGGACAGGAACAGAAACACCCCGGCACCGCCGAGGGCGGCGAAGATCGGCCCGCCGAGCAGGGTCGAAGCCAGGATCAGGACCAGCCAGGGTGTCGCCGGAAGCTCGCCGAACGCCTCGGCGTTGCCGCCGATCCATAGCCCCAGCACGATGCCAAACGCGGCCAGGGCGCGCCCGGCCCAGAGTTCCGACGACTTCCAGGCCAGTCGCAGGGCCAGGAGCGCAAAGCCCAACGGCATGACAGCCTGGCCCACCCAGACGGGTACGCCGGCCGCCATCTCGATACCGCCCTCGCGCTCGATCTGCACCAGGTCCAAGCTGGCCCTGCCCAGCAACGTCGCCACCATCGCGCTGACGCCGCCGGTGAAGACCGCGGCGATCGCCCGGAACCGGCCTTCGGGCAGGAAGTTCCCGGTGGCCAGGGCCAGCAGGCGTCCCTCGCGCGCTGCCAGGGCCGCGCCCAGGAAAGCGATCCACAGGGTCAGATGCTGTTCGAAGGGAAGCGCGCCGGGAATCCCGGCGCCGGTCTGACGCACGACGATCTCCGCCAAGGGCAGCAGCACCATGGCGGCCAAAAGGACGCTCGAAAGGCCGTCTTCGACCCGATGCAGGAGGCGCCCTGCCGCTCGGAGCCGGGGCGAGGCGCCCTTGCCGGTCAAGCGAACACCCGACCGGCGCTACGCACCAAATGCCGGCAGAATGCCCGCGCCTTCACGTTGCCGTCTTCGCCGGGGCGGCGGGCGCTTGAACCGCAGAAACAACAGCGCAGCAGGCGGCGCGGTGAAGGGTCCTGGCGAAGTGGGGGCTGGAGCCGAACATGGCGTGTGGGGCCCCTTAGGTCTGGCGGCGTTAACGGCTGCCGTCGGCAGCGGCAGACGCGGCCGCTTCGGCCTCCTGCTGCTCGCGGTACGCGTCCCGGACCGCGGTCGCCCGGTCGAAGATCGCCGCCGGGACCGTCTTCCCGCGCATGTCCTCGGCGAAGTCATTGGCGATCCGTTTCCAATCGTCCTCCACCTCGGTACCGACGATCGGGACGACCTCGAGGCCCTGGCTTCCCATCAGCTTGATCGTCGCCTGCTCGATGCTGGGAATCGTCTCGAAGATCCGCTTCTCGGCCCGCCTGCCGCTCTTGACCAGCACCTCGCGGTCCGCTTCCGAAACGCGGTTCCAGGCGCGCTTCGTGACCACGATGGCGCCCATCATGGGGATAAGGGGAATGTCGGCGAAGTACTTCGCCTGCTTGAAGAACTGGACCTCCATCGCGTAAATCGGCGGCACGGCGAGGGCGTCGATCATGCCGGTTTGCAGTCCGGTGACGATGTCCGTTGCGGCCAGCGCAACCGGCTTGAAGCCGCCCTGCCGCCACCAGTTCGTCATCGCCTGGTCCCCGGCCCAGGTGAAGATCCTGAGCTCCTGCATCTCCTCGACGGTGCGCGCCCGTTCATTCGTGAAGAAGTGCACCTGCCCCACGTAGCCCCAACCCAGGAGGACGAAGCCCTTCTCGTCGAGCGTCGTGCGAAGGCCGGGCGTCAACTCCCGCAGGACGTGGTACATCTCGGCTTCGGAGCGGAAGAACAGAGGTATCTCGAACGCCGTGAAGTCCTCGGAGATGTCGGCCAGACCGCTGACCGACAGGGCGGCTGCGTGGTACTGGCCGATCTTCATCTTGCGCAGGATGTCCGGCTCGTCCCCGGCCACGCCGCCGGGATAGATCGCCAGGTTGATCCGGCCATCGGTACCCTTCTCCCACTCCCGGCCCATCGTGTCGAAAAACCCGTCCCAGGGCGAACCCTCAGGTGACAGTGTCGCCATCTTGATCGTGAAGCCCGCCGCCCCGGCCGGCGCGGCCACCGCCGCCGCAACGAGGAGCAACGCCAACAAGAGCGAGGACCGGATGAACGGAGCCCACTGGCGTTTCCGGACGATCGTCCTGGGCCTCCCTGGCATCCTGGGCCTCCTTGGCGCCCGGCCGGAGTCGCAATCCGCGACGCACCGACCCGCAGTGATCAGGAGTCGGCACTGTATCAACGGGCCAAGCGCGGCAGGTCCGGAAGCCGGCGCTTCGCGCCGAGTGCCGGCCAGAACCCGGGTGGCGCGACCCGCGCCACCCGTGAACCAGTCCGTGCGCCCGTCATCGGGCGCACGGATGGCAGGCCGGCGCAACCGGTTTCCTGCCGCGCAACCTCCTGTCAGCCCGGCGGAGAGGCGGAAAGATCGGCGTTCTCCTGGCACACCAGGCGCCGCTCAACGCCCCAGGAGCGCCAGAGCAGGCTCGATTCCGGGGCCTCCCCGTCTCCGGTTGCAACCAGGAGAACACGGAGCCGGTCGACCAGGGCCGCCGCCCGGCGGTCACGGTCGCGGCTGCGTTCCCGTACCGCCGTCGCCAGCGATCGTTCCTGTTCGCGGCCGGCGAGAAGCACCGTCGGCCGGCACCAGAGCACGGAACCGACCAGCGCCTCGCGGCTCGGTTCGAGCACCAGGACCGCCAGGTTCGCGCAGCACCAGTGCAGCCACGGCGCCGCCAGACGGTCCACCTCGGCCGCCGACGCCGCCACGGGAGGGGTGACGACGACGATCTCGCGCGCCAGCCGCCCGGGCGCCAGCAACCCGTCGAACACCCGCGCGGCGCCGCCCTCCATCGGCGCCGCCGCCAGGTGGCAGCAGAGCGCCTGCGGGGAGGACTGAGGCGCGGGCGCCTGGTCCACGGACAAACACCCGCCGCGCTCGAGCGCCGCCTTCCAGCGCTCGACCTCCGTCCAGCCGCGCCTGAACGACCACCATCGCCAGCGGCCACCCTGCGGGTAGAACACCCAGGGCTCATGGCCACGGCCGCTGCGTGCCGCCATTGCCAATGCCTCCCGCGCCTGTGAGGCCGCCACAGCGCTATCCTATGAGCGTGTGCAGCAGAGGTCGGGCGACGCCGATCTTCCCGCGGCGCACGCTCCCTTGTGGCCGGAATCCTTCAAGAGCAGGCCACCGTTACTCCACCCATGATCCCGGCCCCCATCATCCTGCCCCCCGTGATCCCGGCCCAAGGGACGAACCGCCGCAAGATCTCCGCACGGTCCGTGACCGCCGTTGCGCTGGCCTGGAGTCTCGCCAGCTCCACGGCCGCGCCTGGCGTCGAGATCTCGAATCCCGGACTGTTCAAGAAGAGTCTGGCAGCCGCTGCTCAGGCGGTGAGGCAGTACGGCCTGATCGACGACCCGGAGGTCCAGGAACGAGTCAACCGCATCGGCTACCAGGTCGCGTACCACGCGAACTTCGATCAGTACCCGCTCACGTTCGCCGTCGTCGACACCCCGCTTCCGAACGCCTTCGCCCTGCCCGGCGGCCAGATCTTCGTGACCAGGGGAATGCTCGACCTCGGACTTTCCGACGACATGCTGGCCGCGCTCCTCGGCCACGAGATCGCGCACGTTGTGTCCGAGCACTTCCTGAAGCAGAAGAAACGCGCGACCTTGCTCAACGTGGCGAGTTCCCTGCTGTCCGTGGGCCTGATCGCGGCCAGCGCGGCCGACCGGGACGACGGCTACGTCGGACCCTACGGTTACACCCGCGACCAGGGGTCGACCGCCGCCGCCGCCCAGGCAGCTCTGACCGGAGGCATGGTGCTCACCGAACTGCTCATGCGCAGTTATTCGCGCGAGCACGAGGACCAGAGTGACGAGGAGGGTCAGCGTTACGCGGCGGCCGCCGGTTTCGATCCGTCGGGGCTGGCGCAGTTGATGGAGAGGATGGGCGAACGCATCTCGCAGACGAAGCTGCTCGGCTACTGGCAGACCCACCCCTTCTTCGACTCGCGGGTCCACGCCGCAGAGGCACGCGGGCGCTACCTGGCGACCCTGGAGCCCGCGCCCGCCGAAGAGGTCGACGCGTTTCGCACGGACACGCGGACAGTCCTGCTCGAGTACGGGGAACGCGAAGCGAAGGCGACCCGAGCCGCCCCGCGGGAACCGGGGCCCGTATCGCCCGAACTCGGACTGCTGAAGGAGCTGGCTCTAGGCGCGTGGCCCTCGGGCGCCGCTGCCGAGTCCTTGCGGCTGGAGAAGCTGCACCGGCTGCGCGACACGGAACTCGAACGACTGGCGACATCGCGGGACTATGGCCACCTGACCGAGGCCTACAAGCGGCAGATGGAGAACGTCCGGTCCCTGACCCCCGACTCGCCCTTCCTGGTGGTGCTCAGCAACGAGCTTGCCGACCTGCGCCGCCAGTCGGAAGAGCTCTACGGCCAGTCGATCCGGATCCTCGACCGGGGCGTGTTCGAGACGCCATTCCTCGAGGCCTTCCTCTCCAACTATCCTGATTCTCCGCGAACGCCCAGGGTGGCCCTGCTGCTGGGAATCTCGTACAGCCGGCTCGGCCGCGAGACGGACGCGGTGGAGCACTTCCTCAAGGCCTGGGAATCGGAACCGGCGGAGTCCATCGTGGAAGACGGCGACACTCCCGCGGCCGCCGCGCAGCGAGGGCTGCGCAACCTGGCGCCGGTGCTCACCCGCCTGGGCTCGCTCCAGCACCTGGCCCTCCAGCAACGCGACCCCGAACTCGGGCAGCGGGCAGCGGATCGGCTGGGAAACCTCGTCCGGGACTACGACGACATCACCAGCGGAGCGGAGTACCTCGAGCGCTTCCCGGACGGCCCCTACGCGGGCGAGGTCGAGGAGCAGTTGAACCGGCTTGCGGACACGCTCTACAAGGAGATGCTGACCTACCAGGATCTCGGCGATGCGGCGAAAGCGATTGCGCGCGCCAACCAGATCCTCACTCATGCTCCCCACTCGCCAAGCGCCCAACGGATCAGTGACGAGCGGCTCGACGAGCACCTCGACGCGTAGCGGCCCGACCGGCCTCAGGCCGGGAATGTTGCTCTGTCCCTCGAGCCGCGGTCGCCGCATCGGACTGTGGCTCGGCGCCGGCGTGGTCTTCCTCGCCGCGGCGCTGCCGGCCCGGCAAGAGACCGCCGAGCGGGAGGCAACCGCGGCCGTGGACACGATTCTCGCCGCCGTACAGACCGCCCGAAGCGCCGACGAACTGGTCGAAGCACGCGAGCAGTTGCGGGCGCTGGTCCGGCGCTTTCCGCAGAGCGCGCACCCCAGGTCGGCGATCCGGGGCCGCGCCCTGGTCGAGGCAGCCGCGCTCGGCCGCCGCACCGGCGACGTGGCGGAAGCCGCCGGCGAGTTGCTGCGGGTGCTCGAGCGGGAGGCCCAGGGCGAGTGGACGCCGCGGGCCCACTTCGAACTGGGCGAACTGCTTCTGGGCCAGGGGGACTGGGAAGAAGCCGCCGACCATCTGCGCCTGGCGCGCGAAGGCTGGCTCCGCCGCGCCGCCGCCGATCGCGAGTCGCCGCACCACCTCGCCGATGCGGCGCTCGAACGGATGACCCTGATCCATCGCCTGATCCTGCGGCCACTCGAAGGGCAGCCGCCCTGGCGCCGTTCCCGGCCCTATCTGCCCGAACAGGTCGGAATCGGGAAGCCCCGCGGCGTCGCCGCCGGCCCGAACGGCGAGCTTCTGGTCACCGAGCCGAACCGGGCGGCAATTCTCGATGCCGCCGGCATGCCGTCCTCGGCCCGCGACCTCCGCGGCGTCGTCCGGCCCAGCCATTCGGCCGGAGAAGGCGCAGCCGTGATCACCGCCGACGGAGTAACCCGGCTCTCGGGGATGGCAACCTTCTCCTTCACCCGCCCTCAGGGCGGCGTTCTCGACCGGATCGTCGCCGCCCACCAGGACGGGTTCGGCAACTGGACGGTCCTCTCGCGACGCACGGCGGAAGTGCTCCGCTACGACCCGGACGGCAGACTGCTCGAGACTCTCCGGATCGGCACGATGACTCAGCCGATCGACCTGGCCGTGGGCGAGGACGGCGCGATTCACGTCCTGGACGCCGGTTCCCGCTCGCAGGCGCCGGCCGTCCATCGTTTCCACGCCGACGGCAGGTTCGAGGAATCGTTCCGCGCCGGATGGAAACGGCCGGTGGCGCTCGATGTCGACCCGTTCGGCAACCGGTACGTGCTCGATGCGGGCACGCTCCAGGTCCTGGTCTACGACCCGTTCGCAACGCCCATCGCCACGATCGGCCCCATCCTCCCGAGCGCCCAGGAACTGCGGGCGCCGGAGGACGTCGCGGTCGACGCCCGGGCGCGCGTCTTCATCGCCGACAGCCGGCTCGGCGCCGTCCTGGTCGTGGAGTAGCAATGGGTGCGTGGCGCCAGTTCGCGATTGCCGGGACGTTGCTGGCGGCGGTCCTCGCGCTCTCCGGCCCCCTGGGTGCGCAGCGCTTCGGCGTCCAGGAAATCGGACGCAGCGATCTCGAGATCGAGCGCTCGAGCCGGCTGCCGCCGCAGACGGCGGCCGCGCTCGCCGAAGCCGGCGACCTCTACGCGGAAGGCGACTCCGAGGGGGCGATTCCCGTCCTGCGGAGCGTGGTCGACGCGCTGGAGCCACTCGCCGCCGCCAGCGGCGACCCGCGGGAACTCGCCGCCAACGACCCGCGACTGTTCGAGACCCTGCGCACGGCCTGGCTCTACCTGGCCGCCGCCCACTGGACAACAAGCGACCGGGACGCAGCCGACGAGGCCCTCGACCGGATCGTCCGCCTGGATCCCGTGTTCGAACTGGAGGCGGAAACGGCCGGCGACCAGTTGACCGATCGTCTGGAGCGCCGCAAGGACGAACTCCTCGGCCGGGTCTCCTTTCTTGTCCTGCCACGGGACGCCCGCATTCTGGTCGGCGGCGTGGAGTTCGACAACGCGACGCCTCCCGAGACTCCTCCCAACGAAGACGGCGAAGCCGGGAACGAAGAAGACACGTCCGACGACGGCGACGGAGCGCCTGACTCCGACGGAGAGGCGGACGCGGCGCCGGAACCGGAACCGTTCGAACCACCCGAGCCGAGTCCGTTGCTGGTCGGCGACTACCTGGCCTTCGTTTCCCGTCCGGGCTTCCTTCCTACGACGGCAGCGTTCGCGATCGCCGGCGGGCGCGATCTCGAAGTCGAAGTCGAACTGGAGCGCGACAGCGCGGTCGTCCGGTTGCGTACCGCGCCGACCGGCGCCACGGTCCTGGTCGACGGCATCGAACGCGGGCAGACGACCGGCCAGGCGGAACCCTGGTTCCTGCCGGACGGCGCGGCCTCGGAGCATCCGCCCGAAGATTTCTCGCAGGAGCTCTGGATCGAGGACTTGGCGCCGGGCCGCTACCGGATCAAGATCGAGAAGGACGGCTTCCGGAGCGTCGAGACCAGCTTGCAGTTGCCCGACCTGCGGGACTACGACCTGCCGCCGATCGTTCTCGAGCGCGAGGAAGCGGTGATCGGTCTGGCGGGCCTGGCCGAAGGCGCGACGGTGCTCGGCAACGGTCGGGTCCTGCGCCCCGATCGGTCGAAGTCACCGCCGCAGGTCCGCCTGCCTCCCGGCGCCTACGACCTCTCCGTGACCCACGGCGCCCTCGGTTACTTCGAGACCTCCGTGGTCGCCGAAGACCGGCGGCGGATCGACATCGAGATCGAACTCCGCCCCGCGCTCGTCTACCTCGGCGTTCTGGGCGACGATCCGGCCGGCGTCCGGGCGTTGGAATCGGCGCTCGAGTCGTTCCGCGGCAGTGGCGCCTACAGCGTGCTCGGGCGCGCCGGCGAAGGCGCCGCCGCCCTCGCCGAGATGGGCCTCGACGCGGCGACGCTGCGCGACCGTGAAACCGCCCTCCGGGAGCTGGACTGGAACGCGGTCCAGGAGCACGTCCAGACCAGACTGCCGGCTGCGCTCTACTTCCTCGCCGTCCTGAACGACGACCTGGTCGCCGATGCGGTCGACCTGTGGTGGTGGCCGGCCGCCCCCGGCCCGGCGCGGCCCGATGTTCGCACGGCGCCAATCGACGGCGGCCGGCTCGAGCGCGGACCGCTCGTGAGCCTTGCGCAGGCGCTCGATCCGGACCTCGGGCGTCAGACGCCGCGGTTCGGCGCCGTTCTGATCGATTCGCTGAGCGCTGGCGTTCCCGTCGTGGCCACGGTCGAACCCGGCGGACCCGCGGGGGAAGCCGGACTTGTGCCCGGGATGGAAGTCATCGCCATCGATAAAGCGGCCATGTCCTCCACCCTTCAGTTGACGTCGGTTCTCGAGGACCTGGCGCCCGGCGGCGTGGTCGAACTCGAGATAAGGGATCGCGACGCTGTCCACGTTCTGACCGTCGAGCCGGAGTGGGGCTGGACCCGGCTCGACGTGAGGGACCCCGACCTGTTGCCCTCCGCCGCCGCCGCCCGGCTGCTCCAGGAGCTGGAGCGCAGCGGCGACATCCCGCGCTGGCTGCTCCAGTTCAATCTCGCCAACCTGCTCCTTGCAGGAGGCGACGCCCCGGCGGCCATCCGCAGCCTGCGCACGATCGACGCTCCCGGGCGAGCAGGACTGGGCCGGGAGACGGTCCAGTACACGGTCGGCCTCGCGCTGCGGATGCTCAGCGACGAGGGGCAGGACGAGTACCGGGCGCGCGCGCGGGCCGTGTTCGAGGCCCTCGCCACCGCGGAACGCGGGCGGCTTGAGTCCGACGCCGGGCCGAAGCTGGCCCTGCGGGCGCGCCTGCAGGCCGAAGCCCTGGCGGACAACTGATGCCGGCCAGAAGGTCGGCGCACCCGGTCTCTGCCGCGCCGGCCGCTGGCGGGGTGGCCCCCGACTACGGCGAGTGCACGGTGGAGAAGGCTCACCCGGTCTCTGCCGGGCCGGCTGTTGGCGGGTTGCGGCCCGACGTCCTGGTCGTCGGCGGCGGCTTGATCGGCCTGTTGATCGCCCGTGAGCTGATCCACGTCGGCGCCCGGGTCGAGGTCGTCGACGACCGCCGCGCCGGCGCCGCCTCGCCCAACGCGGCGGGGATGATCGCGCCGATTGCGGAGAGCAGCGCCGATGTCGCCTTCGCCAAGATGGCCCTCGTGTCGCGCGATCTGTGGACCGAACTGGCGCCGGCCCTCGAGCAGGAGAGCGAAACCTCGATCGACTACGACAGGTCGGGCGCCATCCTGCCGGTTCTCGACGAGGCCGGCCGCAAGGTGCTGGCCGGTATCCGGGAACAGGCCGAAGACCTCGGCGAACCGACCGCCGAACTCGACCGCGCCGAGCTGCTCCGGTTGGTGCCGGACCTTCGTCCGGGGATCGAGACGGCGCTGGCGCTGCCGGGGGAACACCGCGTCGACAACCGGCTCGCCGCCGCGGCGGCCGCGGCGGCCCTGCACCGGCGGGGCGTGATTCTCCACCGGGCCACGATCGACAGCGTGGTCGAGGAGACCGGCGGCGTCTTGGTCACGGGGGCCGGCTTCGCGGCCGCCGCGGACGCCGTCGTCGTCTGCGGCGGCGCCTGGACACCGGCGATCCACGGGCTGCCCACCCTGCCGATTTGTCCCGTCAAGGGCCAGATGATCGGCTTCGACCGGGTCGACTGGCCCTTCTCCGGCGCCATCCGAACTCCGTCCTTCTATGCCGTCCGCCGTGCCGGCGGTCGCCTGCTGATCGGCGCTTCGGTCGAGCACACCGGCTTCGACCTCAGCCTGAGCGACGAGGTCGGCAACGGCCTGGCCAGCGAGGCCGCCGACCTGCTGCCCGCGCTGCGCGACCGACGCCCGGTCGAACACTGGGCCGGACTTCGCCCGGGAACACCCGACGGATGGCCTCTGGTCGGCGCTCTGACCGACCGCCTCTACATCGCCGCCGGGCACTTCCGCAACGGCATCCTGCTGGCCCCGCTGACCGCCAGAATGATCGCCCCGATGGTCCTCGGCCGACCCGTCGTCTCAACCGTGCCGGTCCCCGCCGCGATGCAGCCGGGACGATTTCACCAACTCGCCCGATGACGGGCGCGGCGGGTTCTTCCCCGATAACGACTCTGGTACTGTCTGCCGCACCCTGAATCCGCCGGAAACCGGAGATTCCGGCACCTACTGGTTTCGCACGAGGAAGCGTCCGATGACCCACATCATCTTTGAACCTTGCATCGGCGTGAAGGACACGTCGTGCGTGGACGTCTGCCCGGTCGACTGCATTTACGACGATGACGACTGGGACATGCTCTACATCCACCCCGAGGAGTGCATCGACTGCGGATTGTGCGTTGATGCATGTCCGGTCCAGGCGATCCTGCCGCTCGAGGAGGTCCCGGAGGACCAGGAGAAGTACATTGCGCTGAACTACACGATCTTCGGCTTCGACCCGCCGTAGACGGACCGGGATCAGCGACTGGCGAAGGGGCGCGACGCAAGTCGCGCCCTTCGTCCATCTGGCCGTAGGCGCCGCCACAGGGCGCGCCGGCCTGCCATCCGTGCGCCCGTGACGGGCGCACGGAGCCGCGGCGCCGCTTCTCTTCCTCCGCATCGAAGTCCAGGCGCCGCGGCGACGTTTCCGCCTCGAGCGCCGGCAGGCCCGCCTTGACCACGCGGACCGCGCTCGGCTGGTGAGACCCGCTTCGGCCAGGAAGTCGCCCTGGTCTGGATCGCGGGTGACGCGGCATCCGCATCGGAGCCTTCCAAAGTTGAGTGTGATCGACTAAACTATCTGCCGAACCTGGGTCGCTGGCGCTCAGACCCACGGAACGGAGAACAGGTGGAATACAAGGACTACTACAAGACCCTGGGCGTCTCGAAGGACGCCTCGGCGCCGGATATCCAGCGGGCCTATCGCAAGCTCGCCCGCCAGTTCCACCCGGACGTGAACAAGGACCCGGGCGCCGAGGGCCGCTTCAAGGACATCGGCGAGGCGTACGAGGTGCTCAAGGACGAGGAGAAACGCAGCAAGTACGACCAGTACGGCGCCGCCTGGCAGCGAGTCCAGTCCGAAGGCGCTCCCCCGCCCGGATGGGAGGACTTCCGCTTCAACTTCGGCGGCGACAAGGGCGGCTTCGGCGGCGGCCGCGTCTCCGGTGACGCCTCCGGCTTCAGCTCCTTCTTCGACATGCTCTTCGGCGGCGCCGGCCCGCAGGGGTTTCCCGGCGGCGGCCGCCCCGGAAACTGGCGCCGGCCCCGTCGAGGCCCCAACCACGAAGTCGCGCTGCCGCTCAGCCTCGAGAACCTGGCCGAGGGCGGTCCGCGTGCGCTCGAGTTCCTGGACCGTTCGACCGGCCGGACCCGGCGCCTGGAGGTGAATGTTCCGCAGGGCGTACTTCCCGGGCAATCGATCCGGCTCAGCGGCCAGGGCGGCAAGGGGCTGGGCGCCCCGGATGGCGATCTTCTGCTCAAGGTCGAAGCCCTGCCGCATCCGATCTTCCGCCGTCGCGGGCGCGACCTTCACTGCGACGTGCCGGTGGCGCCCTGGACCGCGGCGCTGGGCGGGACAGTGCGAATCCCGACCCTCGCCGGGCACGCGGAGACACAGCTCCCGCCCGGCTCGTCGACCGGCCGGAAGATGCGCCTGCGCGGTCGCGGACTGCCCGACCCCAAGGGCCCGGACGGCGACCTGCTGGCGGAAGTCCAGGTGGTCGTCCCGAAGGCATTGACAAAGGAGGAGCAGGCGCTGTTCGAGCAGCTCCGGGCGACCTCCGACTTCGAACCGTCCGGCGCCGCCTCCGGCCTCGGCGACAAGGAGCGCTGACAAGCTGGCCAGAAGGCCGGCGCACCCTCTCTTGAGTCCCTCAACGCAACGGGCGCCTCTGAAAGCAACAGGAGAACCTGAAGGATATGGACCCGAACAAGCTGACGATCAAGTCCCAGGAAGCCCTGACCGGCGCCCAGGATCGGGCGCGGCGTCTCGGCCACCGACAGGTCGGCAGCGAGCATCTGCTGCTCGCGCTGCTCGACCAGCACGACGGTCTGGCGCCACGGCTGCTCCAGCGCCTCGACATCGACTCGGCCGCGCTCAGCGCCGGAGTCCAGGCCGACCTCGAGCGCAAGCCGAAGGTCACCGGCGGCGCCGTTGAACTCGGCAAGATCTACGTCACGACCGACCTGGAGCAGCTCCTGCTCCGGGCCGAAGACGAAGCCAGGTCGCTCGGCGACGACTACGTGTCGGTCGAACACCTGCTGCTCGCGGCAGCCCAAGGCAAGGACGGCGCCGCCAGGGCGCTGGCCGAAGCAGGCCTCTCCCGACCGCAACTCCTGGAGGCGCTCAAGGCCCTGCGCGGCGCCCAGCGCGTGACGAGCAACAACCCGGAGACGTCGTACGAGGCCCTCGAGAAGTACGGCGTCGACCTCGTCGCCCAGGCACGGGCCGGCAAGATGGACCCGGTCATCGGCCGCGATTCGGAGATCCGCCGCGCGATCCGCATCCTCTCGCGCAAGACCAAGAACAACCCGGTGCTGATCGGCGAACCCGGAGTCGGCAAGACGGCGATCGTCGAGGGACTGGCCCAGCGCATCGTCCGCGGCGACGTGCCCGAATGGCTCAAGGACCGCAGCGTCTTCTCGCTCGACCTCGGGGCGCTGCTTGCCGGCGCCAAGTACCGCGGCGAGTTCGAGGAGCGATTGAAGGCCGTGCTGACCGAGATCGCCCAAAGCGAGGGACGCATCCTGCTGTTCATCGACGAGGTGCACAACATCGTCGGCGCCGGCCGCACGGAGGGCTCCACCGACGCCGGCAACCTGCTCAAGCCGATGCTCGCGCGGGGCGAACTCCATTGCATCGGCGCGACCACGCTGGACGAGTACCGCAAGTACGTCGAGAAGGACGCGGCCCTCGAGCGGCGGTTCCAGCCGATCCTCGTCGACGCGCCGTCGGTCGAGGACACGGTGTCCATCCTGCGGGGCCTGCGCGAACGCTTCGAGGTCCACCACGGCGTGCGGATCCAGGACAACGCGCTGGTCGGCGCGGCCACCCTCTCCGACCGCTACATCTCGGACCGGTTCCTGCCCGACAAGGCAATCGACCTGGTCGACGAGGCCTGCGCCCTGATCCGCACGGAGATCGATTCCCTGCCGGCCGAACTCGACGAAGTGACCCGCCGCGTGATGCGGCTCGAGATCGAGGAGGCGGCGCTGACCAAGGAGACCGACAAGTCGAGCCGGGCGCGCCTGCAGACGCTCAGACGTGAACTCGCCGACCTGCGGACCCGCGACGCGGCGATGCGCAGCCAGTGGGAGAGCGAGAAGGCGGCAATCGACGACGAGCGGAAGGTGCGCGAGCAGATCGAACAGGTGCGGCGCGAGATCGAGGTCGCCGAACGCAACTACGACCTGAACCGCGCCGCCGAGCTGCGGCACGGCGTCCTCCCCGACCTGACGGCGAAGCTCGAGAGCCAGGAGCAGGCGGAAGGCGCGGCCGACGCCTCGGGCCGCCTGCTGCGGGAAGAGGTGACCGACAACGAGATCGCGGAGATCGTGTCCAGGTGGACCGGCGTCCCGGTCACCCGCCTGGTCGAGGGCGAGCGCGAGAAGCTGCTGCGTCTGGACGAGATCCTGCACCGCCGGGTGATCGGCCAGGACGAAGCCGTAGGGCTGGTGGCCGACGCGGTGATCCGCGCCCGCTCGGGGATCAAGGATCCGCGCCGCCCGATCGGCTCCTTCCTTTTCCTCGGCCCCACCGGCGTCGGCAAGACGGAACTCGCCAAGACGCTGGCGGAGGCGCTCTTCGACACCGAGGACAACATCGTCCGCATCGACATGAGCGAGTACATGGAGCGGCACACCGTCTCGCGGCTGGTCGGGGCGCCGCCCGGCTACGTCGGCCACGAGGACGGAGGGCAGTTGACCGAGGCGGTGCGGCGCAAGCCGTACGCGGTCGTCCTGTTCGACGAGATCGAGAAGGCGCACCGCGACGTGTTCAACGTGCTCCTGCAGATCCTCGACGACGGCCGGATCACCGACTCCCAGGGACGCACCGTCAACTTCAAGAACACCGTCGTCATCATGACCTCCAACCTGGGTTCTCCCCACCTGCTGGAAGGCGTCACGCCGGCGGGCGAGATCACGGACGCGGCCCGGGACGCCGTGATGACCGAGCTGCGCCACAGCTTCCGGCCCGAGTTCCTCAACCGGATCGACGAGGTCGTCCTGTTCTCGCCGCTCACCGTGTCGGAGATCGAGCAGATCGTCGGCCTGCTGACGGCCGACCTCGAGCACCGGCTCGCCGACCAGGGGATCGGGCTCGAACTGACCCCGGCGGCACGCGAGTTCACGGCCCGCGCCGGATACGACCCCGTCTACGGCGCCCGGCCGCTCAAGCGCTACCTCCAGCGCGAGGTCGAAACCCGGCTGGGACGCGCTCTGGTCGGCGGCGACATCGGCGCGGGAGATCGGATCGTGATCGACGTCGAAGGCGGTAGCCTCTCGCTCCGAACCGGACCAACGACCGGTTCAAACGACGCCGGAAGCGACGACCATCGCGCCGCCTGACCGCAACCCCCGGCGACCCGCTACCGACGAGTACCGCCCCGGGAATCGGGGACCAGCCGGGCCATTTCCCGGCGCCCCGGCTCAGCCGTCTTCCCACTTCAACCCACTTCAACCCCGCTGCAACCCCCGATGGGGGCCGACTCCAGCGCCAACCAGGAGCCGCAATGAAGCTCTACGCCTTCCAGGGCTACCGTTACAACTCCGCCACGCTCGATGCCGCAGCTCAGGCGGCGCCGCCGTTCGACCAGATCGACGAAGCCCTGCGCGACCGCCTGCACGCCCAGTCGCCGCACCAGTTCTCCCGGGTGACGAAGCCCGTGGCGCGTGACGCACAGACGCCGCACGAGCACGCGGCCGCGCTCCACCGGGAGTGGCTGGAGAACGGAGTCGTCGAGCGCGACGAGACTCCCTCGCTCTACCCGTACGCGATCACCCGGCCCGACGGCTCGAGCCGCCTCGGCCTGTGCGCCCTCGTCGGCGTCGAGCCGGGACGCGAGGGGGACCTCTGGCCCCACGAACAGACGGTCGCCAAGTCGATCGCCGAGCGCCTGGGCCTGCTCCGGCTCACGCAGGTCGACATCGAGCCCGTGTTCTACCTCGCCGAGGACGACGGCGCCCTGGAACGCCTGCTGAGCGAAGATTCAAGCGGCGCCGCGGGCGACGCTTTGGTCCGTCACACCGACCCGTGGACCGGCGACGTCCACAGCCTTTTCCGGATCACCGACCCCGAGCGGATCGGCGCCTACGCCGCGACGCTCAAGGGCGCCCGCGCCGCGATCGCCGACGGCCACCATCGCACCCAGGTCGCCCAGACCTACGCCGCCGAGGAGGGCGCAAGGGGCGGCGCCGCCGCGGCGTGCAAGATGGTCGTCCTCACCAGCCTGGCCTCCGCGAACCTCCGGATCGACCCGGTCCACCGCGGCATCCGCGTCCCGGTCGACCGCGAGGCGATGTCCGCGCTGCCGGCGCGCCGCGAGACCCTGGAAGCGACCGCCGGCAAGGACATCGCCGCCCGCGTCGCGGCCGCGCCGCAGCCCGCCCTCGCCGTCTGGTTCCAGGGCGACCCGTCACCCGAACTGTGGACCCTCGACGCCGCGGCCGCGCCCGCCGACATGCCCGGCCGCAAGGCCGACCTGCCGGCCTCCCTGCTCCACCACCACCTGCTGACGACCGCCGGCGTCCCAATCGAATCCGCCACCGACGGCAGCATCGCCTACGAAGCCGACCCTGACGACACGATCGAGCTGCTGCAGAGCGGCGCCGTCACCGCCGCCGTCTTCCTGCCGCCGATGACGCCGAAGCAGTTCGCCCTGGCCACCGAAGACGGCGACCTGCTGCCGCCGAAGTCGACCCGGTTTCTGCCGAAGCTCGTGTCAGGCCTCGTGTGGTGCGGTCATGATGCGGAGGTGGTTGCCGGATGAGTCCAGCACCGACCGTGAGCGGAGACGGCACGGCATGAGGTGGTCGCCGAAGCCCTTGGAGGTCGGCCCGCGGGACGGGTTCAAGGGGACGGACCTCTTCAAGTACAGAGCGTTGGCTCGCATTTCTGCCGTCATCGGCGACGGGCCGAACCGGTCGTAGCTCGGCTGCCAAGGAAGCCGGCGTCGCAAGTCATCGCAGCACTTCGCGACGGTCTCAGTCCAGGAACCGGTGGCTGCCGTCGCAGTGCGGCATCTTGTCGCTCCGCTTGCACTGGCAGAGCGCGACCCGGCGGTCCTCCTCCAGGGTCAAGCGCATCGGCTCGAACTCCGTGCCGCGGTGAGAGCCGTCGCAGAACGGCTGATTCTCCGACCGGCCGCACCGGCACCACCAGTAGGTCCCGGCTTCGAGTTCGATCGAAGCCGGCAAACGCTCAGCTATGCGGGCTTCACTCATGGGACTCGCTCCTCTGTCTGGAACCTGAACAAGTTGGACACTGTCGTGGCGCCCCCGCTCATGCGGGTCGTCATTCAAAGAGCTCCGCGTGCGTGCCTGCGCGAGCGAAGTAGATGGACCCGCTCGGCCGGTCCATATCGTCGATGCGATAGATCAGAAGGAAGTCACCGCCGATGTGGCATTCCGATAGCGCGTCCATGAGCCCTTCAGCGCGTGGTCCCTCCGTTCGGGACCTGGCGGGGCATCGTTGGCGATGAGGAGGAGCATGACCGCTCTCAGCCGATTCATGTCGTATCGGCCGGAGCGCGAGAGCCTCTGCCAGTCCCTGAGGAACTGTCGGGCATAGTCGGCTCGGCGCGGCAGCTTGGCCCGTTTACTGGCAGCTGGCTTCTTCAAGCTCCGCAAACACCTCGTCCGCGCTGGCGAACCGCGCGCCGCGCTTCTCCACCATCTCGTCCACCTCGGCCATGGCGTGGCGGGTCCGCGCGTTCGGCACCTTGAGCTCGAGCGGGAAGGCCTGATCGACGGAGATGCGGTGGAACAACAGCCGCACGGCGTCCGAAGCCGTCAGTCCCATCGCTGCGAGCGTTGCCGTCGCCTTCCGCTTCATCTCGGCGTCCATCCGGACGTGCAACATCGAACTCTCCGTCGTCATTCGAGCCTTCCGTATCGCATGAGAGAGACAGTCTGGCATGCTGGCGTGTCCCGGTCTATCCGAGACGACTCAGTCCAGGAACCCGTGGCGGCCGTCGCAGTGCGGCATCTTGTCGCTCCGCTTGCACTGGCAGAGCGCGACCCGGCGGTCCTCCTCCAACGTCAGCCGCATCGGCTCAAAGTCCGTACCGCGATGGGATCCATCGCAAAACGGTTGGTTCTTCGACTCGCCGCACCGGCACCACCAGTAGGCGCCGGCTTCGAGTTCGATCTTGGCCGGAACACGCTCAGCTACACGGGCTTCACTCATGGGACTCTCTGGCAGAGCTGCGGCGCGCTTGTGTGACCGGACGCGGACGGGCGCTTCCGACGCCCATGCCGCGCACTACTCGCCCGACACGGCGGCCAACGCCGCCAGCCGTGCCGCCTCGAACTCGTCGCCGGGGTTCCAGGACGGGAGTTCGGGGTTCTCGGAGATGGCGCGGGCGCAGGCGAGACCCAGTTCGACGTCTTCAACCATGCCTTCGAGGTTCCAGCCGCCGCCTTCCTCGTTCATCGGCTCGTACTCGTCGGAGACCTGGTGGTAGATGTTCTCGGTCCAGGCCTTGAGCTGCTCGTGGCCCCAGCCTTCGGGGCGGTCGATGAAGTCGGTGCCGTTGTCCAGGTAAATCGCCGGCACGCCGATGCGGGCGAAGTTCAACTGGTCCGAGCGGTAGAAGTAGCCGTTGGCCGGGAACTGGTCGGGCAGCACGGTGCGGCCCTGCTCGGCGGCCGCGGCTTCGACGACGGCGTCGAGGCTGGATTTGCCGTAGCCGATGTAGGTCACGTCGCGGGTGCGGCCCCACTGGTTGCCGCCGTCGTAGTTGATGTTCGCGGCCATCTTGCCGGGCGGCGCCGTGGGATGAGCGGCGTAGTACTCGGAGCCGAGCAGTCCCTGCTCCTCGGCGCCAACGAACGCGAACAGGATGGACCTGCTCGGGCCGGGCTCTTGCGCGGCCAGCTCGCCGGCGACCGCGAGCACCTGGGCGACGCCAGCCGCGTTGTCCAGAGCGCCGTTGTAGATCCGGTCCTCGAGACTCTCGTCCGGCGAGATGCCCATGTGGTCGTGGTGGGCGGTGAAGACGGTCCACTCGTCGGCCAGTTCCGGGTCGCTGCCGGGCAGGGCGCCGAGCACGTTGGCGGTCTGCTCGCTGGTCACCGTGTTCGTCAGCGAAAGGCTGGTCGACAGGCCGAGCGGCACCGGCACGAAGTCGGCGCTCCGGGCCGATTCCAGGGTCGCGTCGTAGTCGACGCCGGCCAGCGCGAAGAGCCGCCGGGAGGCCTCCTCCGTCAGCCAGGCGTTGATCCGGGTGCGGGCCTCGCCTTCCGCGGGCAGCTCGAACTGCGGGCCGGTCCAGGAGGTCTGTACGACCTGGAACGGGTAGCCGGCCGAAGGGGTCGTGTGGATGATGATCGCACCGACCGCGCCCTGAGCCGCCGCGCTTTCGTACTTGTACGTCCAGCGGCCGTAGTAGAGGCGGCGGTCGCCCTCGAACAGGTCCGGATCCCAGTCCGGATCGTTGTTCATCATGACGAGCACCTTGCCGGCGAGGTCCGCGTCGCCGTAGTCGTCCCAGCCGTACTCGGGCGCCTGGATGCCGTAGCCGACGAACACGAGCTCGGCGTTCTCGATCGAGGCCTGCTCCGACTGAACGCCGCTGTGGGCGATGAACTCGTCCCAAAAGGTGAACTCGACGCTGTCGCCGCCGCTGGAGTGGAACGTCCAGGTCTCGGGCACCGCCGCGTCGATGCCGACGATGTCGAAGGGCTGCTCCCAGCTGCCGTCGGCGGCCGCGGGTTCGAGGCCCATGCCGGCCATCACGTCGGCGATGTACTGGCGCGCCATCACGTCGCCGGCCGTGCCGGGGCCGCGGCCTTCCATCGCGTCGTCGGCCAGGTCGGCGATCCAGGTGTCGAGTTGGGTTACGGTATCGGGCGGCGGAGCGGGTGCGCTGCAGGCGCCGAGGACGCAGAAGAGAACAGAAAACGCAAATGCGAGAGATCGTTTGGTCATCGGAGAATCCTAGCGCGGGGACTGATAGATTGTTCGCTATACGACATGCCAGCGACGAGAACCTTGAGCCGGCCGGCCGCTGTGTCCGAGAGCGAGCGGACGCTGGACCGCTATCTGGACGGTCTGCTGGTCGAGCGGGGCCTCTCGCAGCACACGGTGGACGCCTACGGGCGCGACCTTCGCCGGCTGACTGGCAACCTGGAGGATGACGGCGGCGACCTGCTGACCGCGGACGTGAACCAGCTCGGCCGTCACCTCAGGCGACTGCGCCGGGAGGGGCTGTCGCCGCGCTCGATCAGCCGGGCCCTCGTTTCGATGCGCCAGTTCTACGCCTTCCTGGTAGGCGAAGGCGACCGCGACGACAATCCGGCGGTCAATCTCTACCCGCCGCGCCTGCCGCGACGTTTGCCCAAGGTGCTGAGCCAGGAGCAGGTCGAGGCTCTGCTCCGCGCTCCCGACACCGGTCGGCCGCCGGGGGTCCGCGATCGGGCGATGATCGAGCTGCTCTACGCCACCGGCCTGCGCGTCAGCGAGATGGTCGGCCTCGAACGGAGCCAGCTACAGCTCGACGCCGGCTTCCTCGTCGCGTTCGGCAAGGGAGCCAAGGAACGGGTCGTGCCGGTGGGCGAGTCGGCCGAGACCTGGCTCAACCGCTACCAGAGGGAGGTGCGGCCGGTGATGGCGAAAGGCCGCCACGATGTCGTCTTCGTCAGCTATCGCGGCGGCGGACTGACCCGGCAGGGGTTCTGGAAGCTGCTCAGAAACTACGGCCGCGGCGCCGGCATACCCGACCTTTCGCCCCACGTGCTGCGCCACAGTTTCGCCACGCATCTGCTGGAGCACGGCGCCGACCTGCGCGCCGTGCAGGTCATGCTCGGCCACGCGAACATCACGACGACGCAGATCTACACCCACATCCACGAGCACCGGCTGCGGTCGCTGTACGACAGGTATCACCCGCGGGCGCGGTGACTACAGCCCGAGGAAGCCGTAGACGCGGCCGATGAAGTTCACCGTCTCCCGGTAGGGCGGCACCCCGTCGTGGGCATCGACGGCCCCCTCGCCCGCGTTGTAGCCCGCCAGCACGCGGGGCAGGTCGTCCTCGAACCGGCGACGCAGCCAGGTCAGGTAACGGGCCGCGGCGAGCACGTTGCGCGCAGGTTCGTACAGCTCCCGCGCCGCAACGCCGAAGCGCTCGGCGGTCGCCGGCATGAGCTGGAGCAGGCCCCGGGCGCCCTTCGACGACACGGCGCCGGAATCGTAGGCCGACTCCGCCCGCGCCATCGCGGCCAGCAGATCGGGGTTCAGCTCATGCTCGCGGCCGATCTCGAGGAACAGCTCGCCGTAGGGAACGGCCGGCGCGGTCTGTCCGGGCCGGTAGTCGAGCGAGAAGCCGGCCTCCGGCGGCGGCTCGGGGGGCGGCGGCGCCTCGACGATCTCGTCGTCGACGATGCGCTCGACCTGCATCAAGGGCAGGGTGACCGAACCGCCCTTCTCCAGAGTCAGCCGGATGCGCTCAGCGTTCGTGCCCGGCTCGTCGAGGAGTTCCCACGCGGTCACGCGGTAGCGATAGCCGTTGGTCAGAACGGCCAGTTCCGCTCCGGCCGCAAAGGCGCACAGGACCAGGACGACGGCCGCCGCAGCGACCCGCGAGCCCCCCCTCACGCGCCCTCCGTCAGGCGCCGGCCGCGGTCATGAGCTCCGGCGCAGCGGGACTCTCCATCGCTCCGGCTTCCGGTTGATAGCGCATCACGACCAGGGTCAGATCGTCCTGGGCCCCCGCGCCGTCGGTATGCCGCCTCATCCTCGCCAGAATCCGGTCGCACACCTCCTTGGCGGTGCCGGCTGATCCCTTCAGCGAGTCCCTGGTCCGGTCGTAACCGAACGGTTCGCCGTCGCCGCCAGGAGCCTCGATGAAACCGTCCGACAGCCAGACGAGGACATCTCCCGCCTGCAGCTCGATGCGGCGGAAGCCGTAGTCCTCGCCCAGTGCCCCGAGCGGCGTGCCCGGCAGCAGGATCTCCTCCACTTCGTTCCCCCGCAGCAGGTAGGCCGGAGGATGCCCTGCATTCGTCAGGTCGACGACGCCCGCGGACAGATCGATGACCGACAGACTCGAGGTCACGAAGGTGCGGTCGCCGCCGGAACGCACCAGCCGATCCAGGGACGACAGGATCTCCCGCGGCGGCTTGCCCTCCTCGACCAGGGTCAGAAGCCCCGCCTTGAGCATCGCCATGCGCAGACCCGCCGACAGACCATGACCCGCGACATCCGCGATGACAACCGCCAGTCGATCGCTCTCGCCGCCGTCCTCCGCGGGTAGCCGAACGATGTCGAAGTAGTCGCCGCCGATAGCCGCCGAGGGCTCGAAGTAGGTGGCGAACTCGACGCCTTCGGCCTGCAGGCTGCGGCCCGGAATCAGGCTCTTCTGGACTTCGCGGGCGATCTCGAGTTCCTGCTCCAGGGCGTGCTTCGCGGCTCGCTCGGCGACCAGGCCCTCCAGGCTCTCCGCCATCTCGTTGAACGAGGTCTGCAGGGCGCCGATCTGGTCCCGGCGGCGCACGGGGATGCGGGCAGAGAAGTCACCCGCCTGCACCTTCCCGGTCGCCGCACTCAGCCGGTTCACCGCGCGACTGAGCCCGAGAATCATGAAAATGGCCATGACCGTCGCCGCGATGAAGACGTCGAACAGCAGGAAGGTGGCGATGCCGAACGCGACCCAGCCGAGACTGTCGACCTGGCCGGATGAGGAGAAAAGGTGTCGAAACACGATCCGCTGGGTGGCGGCGAGCGATGCCCATACCGGCGGCGAGACCGGTTCGCCGCTGGCGAAGGCGTGCAGCGGTCCGGCCATTTCGACGCCGACGATGCTGAACGGCGAGCTGGCGCCCAGGGACTCGAAGAAAGCTTCGCGTTCCTCACCGCCGCGGGTCCGCGCCAGCGGCTGGAGCACGAACTGGGCATCCAGGACCTGAACCGTCCATTCCGTGCCGTCCGTCTCTCCCTGGCGCCGGAGCCGCGTCCAGACATCGCTCCGGCGGCTCAACTCCCGTTCCAGCAGGCCCCGGGCTTCGGGATCGTAGAAGGCCAGCACCGCCGACGTCCCGCGTCGAAAGCCCGCCGCCAGGGTCGCCGAACCGTCGGGCAGCACGACCAGTTCAGGAACCTTGCTACGGCGTTGCTGGCGGTCGAACTCGCTGTCGGATTCCAGCCACTCCGGGAAGGAATCCGGCGCCCTCGGGTCCCCGGCCGCCAGTGCGCCTCCCTGGTAGTAGGCCAGCGCCGCGCCGTCCTGCGTGGTCGGCAGGCCGGAGGGATCGATGAGGCCCATCTCAAGAGGCTGGATGAGGAAGGCGGAGACCGCCTCGAGTTCCTCCTGGAGGCCAATCGCCGCGTCACGGTACAGGTGACCGAGAAAAAACCCGGAGAGCAGATAGGCGGAGACGGTCACCAGCACCATGCTGAGCAGGAAGGGCAGCAGGCCCAGCAGGACGTAACTGAAGGCCAGGCGACGGCCGACGCGCCACAGAATCCGGCGCTGCAGCCAGACGAAGGCCACCCACGCGAACACGGCCCCCGCCACGGTGACGACGGTGCCGGCCAGCAGGTCCAGAACCAGCGGCGAGTCCAGCGAGAGGACGGTGATCGAGCCAGCCAGGGCGAGAAGCAGCCCCAACAGCCACGCGGCTCGACGCCATGGCCTCTTGCGGCCGGGTTCTTTCTCGCGACTGGGCACCTGGGTTCTCGCCAACGCGCGGGGCAGCGTCATGGTACTATCTGCCGCCTCACCACGCCGCGGACGGAGACCGGACCGCCCGCAGTGCGTGGCGGCGGTTTCGATCCGCGTTCAACAGCGCCCGTCCACATCGCAAGAGACGAACATGACCCTCCCGATCGCAGGGCAGACGGCCGCCGGTAGAGCCACCGAAGCAACCGTCTCCGATGTCGTCATCCGCTTCGCCGGCGACTCGGGCGACGGCATGCAGCTTACCGGCACGCAGTTCACGAACACCTCCGCGCTGATCGGCAACGACCTGTCGACGTTGCCGGACTTCCCGGCCGAGATCCGGGCGCCCGCCGGCACCCTGGCTGGCGTTTCCGGTTTCCAGGTCCGCATCGCCGACCACGACATCCACACTCCTGGCGACGCCCCGGACGTGCTGATCGCGATGAACCCGGCGGCTCTCAAGGCGAACCTGCGCGACCTCAAGGACAACGGGGTGATCATCGTCAACACGGACGAGTTCTCGCCACGCAACCTGAAGCGGGCCGGCTACGAGGCGAATCCCCTCGAGGACGACAGCCTGAACGCCTTCCGCCTGTACCGGGTAGGCCTGACCACGATGACGCGGCGCGCCCTGGAGGACAGCCCCCTCGACGTCCGCTCGAAGGACCGGTGCAAGAACTTCCTGGCCCTGGGGATGGTCTACTGGCTGTTCAGCCGGCCGCTCGAATCGACGATCGACTGGCTGCGGGTGAAGTTCAAGAGACGCCCGGAGATCGCCGAGGCGAACGTCAAGGTGATGAAGGCGGGCTGGAACTTCTGCGACATCACCGACGCCTTCCAGGTGCGGTACGACGTGGAACCGGCGAAGCTCGAGCCCGGCATCTACCGCAGCATCCACGGCAACTCTGCGTTGGCGATCGGTCTGGTGGCCGCCAGCCGCCGCAGCGGCCTGCCCCTGTTCCTCGGCGCCTACCCGATCACCCCCGCCAGCGACGTGCTCCACGAACTGGCGACCTACAAGCACTTCGGGGTCACGACCTACCAGGCCGAGGACGAGATCGCCGCCGTCTGCTCCGCGATCGGCGCTTCCTTCGGCGGCAGTCTCGGCGTGACCTGTTCGAGCGGCCCTGGGATCGCGCTGAAGGCGGAAGGGATCAACCTGGCGGTGATGGTCGAGCTGCCGCTCGTGATCTGCGACATCCAGCGCGGCGGACCGTCGACCGGCCTGCCGACGAAGACCGAACAGGCCGACCTGCTCCAGGTCATGTTCGGGCGCAACAACGAATCGCCCGTTCCGGTCATCGCCGCGTCATCGCCCGCCGACTGCTTCGACACCGCGCTCGAGGCCGTCCGCCTGGCAACGACCTACATGACGCCCGTCATCCTGCTTTCCGACGGCTACATCGCAAACGGGGCGGAGCCCTGGCGGATCCCCCAGGTCGAGGAGCTTCCCGACCTCCGCGTCGACTTCCACCAGACCGCCGACGGCTTCATGCCCTACATGCGCGACGAGAACTCCCTCGCGCGGCCGTGGGCCATCCCGGGCACTCCCGGTCTCGAGCACCGGATCGGCGGTCTCGAGAAGGAAGACGTGACCGGCAACGTGAACTACGAGCCGGACAACCACGACTACATGGTGCGGCTGCGCGCCGAGAAGGTCGCCCGGATCGCGAACGAGCTTCCCGACATCGAGGTCGACGGACCAGAAAGCGGCAAGCTCCTCGTGCTCGGGTGGGGCAGCACCCTGGGCGCGATCACCGGCGCCGTGAACCAGGCCCGGGCTGACGGCATCACCGTGAGCCGCGCCCACCTGAAGCACATCAACCCCTTCCCCCGCAATCTGGGCGACGTGCTTGACCGCTTCGAGCGCGTCCTGGCGCCCGAGATGAACCTGGGCCAGTTGGCGCTGCTCCTGAGGGCGCGCTACCTGAAGGACATCGAGACCTACTCCAAGGTCGAGGGCAAGCCCTTCACGCGGGACGATATCCTTCACCGGATCGAAGCAATGGCCGGAGGGCCGAACTAGAGATGCCGACCACTGAAGCGCCAGCCCTGACCAGGAAGGACTTCCAGAGCGACCAGGAGGTCCGCTGGTGTCCCGGTTGCGGCGACTACGCCATCCTCGCCGCCGTCCAGCAGGTGTTCCCGGAGCTGGGGATCCCGCGCGAGAACTTCGTCATCGTGTCCGGGATCGGCTGCTCCAGCCGCTTCCCGTACTACATGAACACGTACGGCTTCCACTCGATCCACGGCCGCGCGCCCGCGGTGGCCACCGGGCTCAAGATGACGCGGCCGGATCTCGACGTGTGGGTCGTGACCGGCGACGGCGACGCCCTCTCGATCGGCGGCAACCACCTGATCCACACCCTGCGCCGGAACGTGAACATCAAGATCCTGCTGTTCAACAACCGGGTCTACGGATTGACCAAGGGTCAGTACTCGCCCACCAGCGAGCTTGGCAAGCGCACGAAGTCAACCCCTCATGGCTCGGTCGACTTCCCCTTCAACCCGCTGAACGTCGCGATCGGCGCCGGCGCCACCTTCGTCGCCCGCAGCGTGGACGTCTTCATTCCGCACCTCAAGTCCGTGCTGAAGCGGGCCGCAGCGCACAAGGGTTCCGCCCTCGTCGAGGTGATGCAGAACTGCAACATCTACAACGACAAGGCATTCGGCGCCCTGACCGACAAGGCGGGGCGGCAGCAGAACGGCCTCTACCTCGAGCACGGCCAGCCGCTCGTGTTCGGCGACGACAAGGACAAGGGATTGCGGTTCACCGGCACCGACTTCGAGGTCGTGAAGCTCGGCAACGGCATGACTGCGGACGACTGCCTGGTGTGGGACGAGAAACACGCCAACCCGTCCCTGGCGTTCCAGATGGCCAGCATCTCGACCGGCGACGGCCTCGGCGACTACCCGGTGCCCCTCGGCGTCCTGCGCGCCGTCGACGCGCCGACCTACGACGCCGGGGTGATCGACCAGATCGAGCAGGTTTCCACCGCCAGGCCGCAGACGCTCGACCAGTTGATCCACGGCACGGACACCTGGACCGTGGACGCCGGCGGCAAGGTCCACCGCGGCGCGAACTAGCACGGCCTCGGGGCGCTCGTCACTCCGGCCGGCACGAGCCACAGAACGAACCGGAAGTGGGACTCAAGAGCAGGACCGGTCGCTCTTGCCGCTCCCGCCCGTGCCGTCCGACGCTCTTGCTGTTCCCCCTTTGACGGCGCGAAACCGGGACAGGCGTTCCGGGCGGCGGTTCGACTGCGAAGGCGCGATCGTCGGCATCCACGCAGACCAAGGGTGTCAAAGCCCCCTCCTGGCCGGTGCGGGCGTGAGTCCGGCCACCGGGCTTTCTGGCGACGGTCAGGCCAATCGTACCGCGGCCTGACCCAACTTCTGCCGCAGCGCCTTCAGCACCAGCGGCGGCACGACGCCCGACAGGTTGCCGTCGAGGCTGCCGACCTCCTTCGTCAGGCGGCTCGAGAGATAGATCCACTCCGGCGCCGGCAGCAGGAAGATCGTGTCGATGCCCGGCGCGAGGCGGCGGTTCATCAGGGTCATCGGCAGCTCGTAGTCGAAGTCGGCGCCGGAGCGCAGGCCGCGGATCACGGTGGTGGCGCCCTTCTCCCGGGCGTAGTCGACCAGCAGGCCGCTGAAGCTCTCGACCCGGCAGTCGTCGGAGTCGCCCACAAGGTCGCGCAGAAGGTCGATCCGCTCTTCGACCGAGAACAGTGCCTGCTTCTGGTCGTTGAAGAGCACCGCGATGTAGAGCACGTCGAAGAGCCGGCGGGCACGCTCGATCAGGTCGAGGTGGCCGTTGTGCACCGGGTCGAAGGAACCGGGAAAAATGCCTGTTCGCCGGCTCATTCTCCGCTCCCCAGCTGGCCCGAGAGATCGATCGTCGTCACGTTGTGCGCGGCGTCCGTCAGGCGCAGCAGCAACAGCCGGGCAGCCCCGGCGGCATCGATCGACAGGGTCTCCCGCTGGCTGTCGAGCAGGCCATCCTCGACCAACGCGGCGCGCCACTCGCCCGCGTCGACGCTGACTACCGCCTCGCGTAGAGGGCTCCAGGCGTCTTCGACGACCGCGGTCACGCGGCTGCCGTCCCGCGACGCCTCGACCAGTCGCGCCGGGCTGTGGTCGACGACGACCGCGGCGGACACCCGCTCGGCCTCGAGGGCCTCGCCGGGGGCGTTGTCCAGCTTGTCGGACGCGCTGACCCGGAAGCGATAGACGCCGTCCGGCAGCACGGTGGCATCGAAGCTGAAGAAGGTCGCCTTCAGGTCGTCCGCGACCTCCAGCCAGAGAGCATCCGCGTCGCTCGCACCTTCCCCGGCCGCCGCCAGCGCCGCCTCGCGGGCGAAGGCGAGCCGGAAGCGGAGACTGTCCTTGTTCGGGTCCTCGGCCTCCCAGCGCAGCGTTCGGTAGCCCAGCTTCCACAAGCTCTTCGTCGAGCCCTTCTGGGTCTGGGCCGGATCGCCGACCGTGGTGAAGATGCGGTCCCGGTTCGGGTGGGCCGGCTCGTAGGCCTGGTTCGAGGGGTTGAAGTTCGTCGGCACCAGGATCGTCCCCGCGGGGAGCACCTCCAGCTTCTTGATTTCGGGCTTGAGGTTGTGCTGCCGGTAGGTGACCTCGACGGCCACGACCTCGGGCGAAAGAGAGCCGCTGCCGCGGAGCTCGGCCCGCCACTGGAGGTAGCGGCCGGGCGGCAGATCGAAAAGAGGCGCCTCGCGCGCGACGGAAGCCTCGGTCCAGTCCGACCAGGTCTCGTCGGGGTCCGAACTCATCCCGCTGCGGGCGGAGAGCGCGACCTGCGCGCCGTCTCCGGCACGCCCGCGCCAGCGGATCGACCCGAAGCTGGCGACCGACGACGCGTCGAGCGGCTTGGCGGTCACCGTCCCCTGCCGCGCCAGCCCTCCGCTGTCGCCGCCGACGAAGCCGTAGACCGCCGCCGCGTTGACGCTGGCGAAGACGGGCCCCGCCGGGCCAGTGGCCAGACCGACGATCTGGCTCTGATCGAGGTCCTTCTCCAGCACCATCTGATCGTTCCGGAAGCTGAACAGCTTGCCCTCCTGGCCGGTGGCGACCCAGAGCCTGCCCTGCTGGTGGCTCAGGGCGTACACCGTCTCCATCTCGAACTTCCAGATCGACTCGACGGCACCGGTCGCGTCGATCCTCAGCACCTCGGAGCGCGGGCCCTTGAAGGAGGCGGAACGGCTGCCGGCGGAAATCGCGCCCGTCTGGACCGTGACAGCGCTCTGCTGGCCGTTGGAGCTCGACGAGTTGCCGCCGGAGGAAGCGGTGCTTCCCGTTGTACCGCTTGCCGTCGAACTGGCGCTCGAGGAGCTTCGGGCCCTGCTCAGGTCGACGAAGCTGGCCTCGGAAGCGAGCGCGGAGGCGTAGAAGGCGCCGTCCTCGCCGGGAGTGATCGCCAGCACCTCGGGTCCGGCGGCGTCGTAGAGCGTGCGGGCCCGGCCCTCCGCGTCGATCTCGAGCAGCAGACCTTCGCCCGCGGTGCCGGCAAGCACCGTGCCGTCCCGCCGCAGCGCGAGCGAACGGATGTGGACATCCGAGCTGTCGTAGAGGAGCTTCGATTCACCGCTCGCGAGGTCCACGCGGTGCAACTGCCCCTCCGGACCGGTCGCCACCAGCAAGCCGCCGTCACCGGCGCCGAGAAGCGCCCAGATGTACTGCGCGTCCGGGTCGAACAGTTCTTCGACCTCGCCCTCGGGCCGCTTCCGGTAGACCTTGCCGTCCGGCGACGAGCCGGCATAAACGGTCCCGTCGCGGTCGACCCAGACCGCGAACACTTCGGGCTCCTCGGTGGCGAAGAGTTCGGTAACCGAGCCGCTGTCCCCGTCGATCTCGACCTCCAGAACCTTGCCGGAGTTTCCCGTGCCCGCCGCGAACCGGCCTTCGGTTCCCACGAAGGAGAACAGGAACGGCTCAGCGACGGTGGCGAACTGCTCGGCCCGCTGGGCGAGACGCAGAACCCCCAGGCGATCGACGCTGACGTCGACGAGTTCGCCCGTCAGGAACGCGGCCTGGCTGTCGGCGCGCCAGATCTGGACTTCCGAGGCGCCCGCGACGCCGCCGGTCAAGAGCAGCAGAATGCCGGCCAGAACCCGGGTGGCGCACCGCGCCACCCGTGAACCAGTCCGTGCGCCCTTCAGCGGGCGCCCGGATGGCAGGCCGGCGCACCCAGTGGCGGACCCGGCCACGATCCCCGCCGCGGGGCGTGCGCGGTGTCCCCCCAGGGTATGGGCACTCAAGGCGCCGTACCGGGCAGGATCTCGAGGTCGAGCCGGAACAGGCCGTCGAGCGGGATGTCCAGATCCCGTCCCTGCTCGTTCACGATTGCCAGGTTCAGGGCCCGGGGCTCTCCCTGCAGGGGAGACGCCTGCCAGATCGATCGCACGGAGGCCGGAAGCTGTGGCATCGGCCGCCCTTCGACGATCAGCCCGCGGGCAGGGACCACGCCGAGCGCGGCGAGCCGGCTCTTCGGTTGGAACGAACGGAGCATGTCGAGCTGGTCCGCGAGCGACGACGCCTTGCTCGGTTCCAGTTGCAGCCGCGCCGCGTCGATGCTCACGCCGTCGCCGACGAAGAGGTAGTAGCGGCCCGGGCGGCGATCCTCGGGAATCGTCACCGGGAGCGTCTCCTGGTACCGGTTCCCGCGATGCCGCCGGAGATCGAACACGACATCTACCGTGTCGCCGGCGTGAACCCGCCTCGAAGAGGCCTGGGCGCGCTCGATCTCCACCGTCCGCACACCGTGGCTCTGACTCAGAGTCAGTTCGACGCCCTCGATCTCGATCTCTTCGTAGTCCGAGTTGACCAGCGCGCCGACCAGGGCGAGCAGGTAGAACGCGGCGTTCGTCCCGGGCCCCGAACCGTCGAAGGTCTGCTGCAGCGGCACGTCTCCATGGCCGCGCAGGCGAAGCGTGCCGGTCATGTCGAGACCGCTCTCACCGCCGCCGTACGAAGCGGATTCGAGCGCCTGCATCGTCGGAATGCCGACCAGCGAGGGAAGCATCCGCGGCAGATCGGCGAGCCTGAGATCGAAGCGGCGGCTGTCGCCGTCAGGCGTCTCGACCTGGATCGTCATCGGAATGGTCCGCGCCTCGGCGCCGACCCTTCCCCGCAGTCCGGCGAAGCGGTCCTGGTCGAAGGCGCCGACCACCGAACCGATGTTGCTGAGCCGCATCGAGCTGTTCAACCGCGGCACGACGCCGATCACTTCCACCGTCGCCATCGGCACCCGCAGTGGGCCCACGCCCAGGTACGGATGTCCCATCGCCAGGACTTCGCCGTCCTCGACCCGGGTCACGGTGCCGCCGACCGCAAGCTTCAGGTCGCCGTCGATCAAGACGCCCGCGACCGCGCTGCCGGCACTCAGGTCAGGCATCCCGGCGGTGTCGGCGCGGCCGGCCGGCGCCGCGGCGAGCATCCGGCGCACCGGATCGCCGAAGCCCAGGGCGGCGATCTGCGCACCCCCACGGCCTCCCCAGTCCGCCGGCGCGACGAGCGAGCCGAGTTGCTCCGCGACGATCTCCCGAACCGCCGCGGCGACATCGTCGGGGGGCTCGAGCATCTGTTGCACGGACCGGTCGAACGGCCGCAGCGCGCCCGGAGCAGCCAGTCCCAGGGACTCCCCCGCCGCCTCGCCGGCTTCCAGCGCGCTCAACTCCCGCATCGCGGCAATCGGCGTGATCAGGGCGAGAGCCTCACTGGTGAAGGCCCAGGAATAGGCAACCGCTCCGGCAAGGCGTTCGTCGAAGTAGACGGGGCTGCCGCTCATCCCGGCGACGACGCCCGACTCTTCCAGGCCGTTGCCGCTCAGACGGGCAACGATGTAGCTCGTGCCCGGGTCCATTTCCCGGATCACGCCGACGACCTCGACGCCGAAGCGCGCAGGCTCGCTACCGGCGAACACGGACAGGCCGTAGCCGGTCTGCCCGCGGGAAAGCTCGTCGACGCCGATCTCGTCGCCGTTCAGATCGACCGGCGGAACGGATTCGGCACGGGACGCCAAGGTCACCGGTTCCTGCGCCCCAACCGTGACAGCCGACACCAGGACGCCGGCGGCCAGCAGGCCTGGAACGAGGGCCACGGAACGGGTCACAGTCAGGGTTCTCTTCGGAAGTCGGCAACCGGGGCCGGCAACCGGTGTCAGAGATCAAAACGCCCGCGGCGCAACACCCGCAAGCCGGCGGAACTCCAAGATACCACGGTGGATGGCGGCCCTCCGGGCGTGGTTTCGCCGCCCACGACGAGCGCGCCGGCATCGCCGAGGATCGCTTCGAGGGCCGACAACTCGAGGAGCGGCGGTTCACCGCTCCGGTTCGCGCTCGTCGCGGTCAGCGGGTGGCCCAGGTCCCGCAGCAGCCCCCGGAGCCGCTCGTGCGCCGGCACCCGCACCGCCAACGTCCGGCCCCCCGCGGCCGCCGGCGCCGACGCGCCTGGAGCAAGCGGCGCCACCACCGTGAGCGGCGCCGGCCAGTGAACCGCCGCCATCCGCACCGCCTCATTCGGCTCAACGCCCAGTTCAACCGCCTGCGCCAGGCTCGCCGCGACAACCGGCAGCGGCTTCCCCCGCTCCCGCTCCTTGATCCGGTAGATCGCATCGACACCCGTCGCCGAGCGCGGATCCACCGCCAGACCGTAGGACGACTCCGTGGGAACGGCGAGCACACGACCGTCGGCCAAGGCTCGCTTCACGACCTCCGGATCGCCGTCCCAAGGCCAGGTTTCAAGCATGGGGCGGGACTACTCGGCGCCCGCGGCGATGAGTTCCTCGGCGGCCGAGCGCGCTCCCTCCGTGATCTTTTCGCCGGCCAGCATGCGGGCCACTTCCTCGACGCGGCGCTCGTCCTCTAGCCGGTGGACGTCGACCCGCGTTCGGCCGGCTCGCACTTCCTTCCTGACCTCCAGATGGCGGTCGCCGCGACTCGCCACCTGGGGCAGGTGGGTCACGGCCAGGATCTGGCCGCCGCGGGCCAGGCCCTGCAGCTTGCGGCCGACGATCGCCGCCTCGGCGCCGCCCACGCCGGCGTCCACCTCGTCGAACACCAGGGTCGAGGCCGCCGCGGGTCCGGCGCCGCGCACCGCGGTCTGGAGCGCCAGAAACAGGCGCGCGAGTTCGCCGCCCGAGGCAACACGCGACAGGGGGCGAAGCGCCTCGCCCGGGTTGGCACTGAAGCGGTAGGTCACCTGGTCGACGCCCCGGCGGTCGAAGCCGACGCGCTCGCCGTCGAGTTCCAGCGGGCTGTCGGGGCGTGGCGCGCGGCCAATCTCGACCTCGAACACGGCGCGCTCCAGAGCCAGGTCCCGCAGGTGGCCGACGACTGCCGCCTCCAGAGCCGCGCCCAGCTCGCGGCGGGTGTGCGAAAGCGCCTCGGCGCGGACCGCGTACTCGGCAAGGCACGCCGCCGCCTGCTGCTCCACCTCGTCACGTCGAACGTCCGCCGTCTCCAGCTCGAACAGCTCCTCGGACAGGCGACGGACGTGTTCCAGAACGTCGGCGGCGCTGCCGCCATACTTCCGGGTCAGCCGCTCGATCACGCTCAGACGCTCCTCGATCGCGTCGAGCCGCCCGGGATCCGCATCAAAGCGGAGCGCCCGGCTGCGCAGTTCAGCCGCCACGTCGTTCACCAGGGCGCCCGCTTCGCCAAGCGTGTCGGCCCAGTCCCCGGCCTCGGGCCGCCAGCGCGCGATGTCCCGCAGCGCTCTTCTGGCCTGGGCCAGACGGCTGTCCGCCGCCTGGTCGTCGTCGCTGAGCAGGGCGAACGCCTGGTGCAGTGCAGCCGCAATCGCTTCCGCGTGGCGAAGCGCTTCGCGTTCGGCACGCAGCTCCTCGTCCTCGCCAGCGAGAAGGCGCCCGCCGTCGATCTCCGAGGTCTGGAACTTCAACAGGTCGATCCGCTCCAGGCGCAGTTGATCGTCACCGCTCAGGCGTTTCAGCCGGTCGGCCGCCTCCCGCCAGGCCTCACAGGCGCCGGCGCACGCTGCGACGAGGGCCGCAACGGAGTCGCCGCCCGAGCGATCGAGCCAGACCCGCTGGAGCTCGGGCGACACGATGCCGAGCTCGTCGCGTTGACCGAAGATGCGGATCAGCCGGCGGGTGACCGCGGCAAGGAGCCGCAGCGTCACCGGATGGTCGTTCACGAACACGCGGTTGCGCCCCGCCCGGGTAACCTCACGTCGGACCAGGAGCTCGCCCCCATCGACCGGGACTCCGGCCTCTTCGAGCAGCCGCCGCCAGTCGCTGCCCGAGGGTTCGAAGACCCCGCTCAGCACCAGCGTGTCCGCGCCCGTGCGGATCGTCTCCGAACTTGCGCGCGCCCCGGCAAGCAGTGACAGCGAATCCACGACCAGGGACTTCCCTGCACCCGTCTCGCCCGTGACCACGTTCAGGCCTGGGCCAAACTGAAGCTCCGCCTGTTCGATCACGGCCAGGTTCCTGACGTACAGCGAGCGCAGCATGAAGAGCGCGTCCCCTACTCGTCCGGCACCAGTTCGGCCGCGCGCGCCGCCGCCTCGATGATCGCCTTGATCAGAGTCACGCGAAGCCCCCCTTCCTCCAGTCGCAGGATGCCGTCGACGGTGCAGCCCGCCGGCGTGGTCACCTCATCCTTGAGCAGCGCCGGGTGCCGGCCGGTGTCGATCACCATCTTGCCGGCGCCAAGGCAGGTCTGAGCCGCGAGTTCGATCGCCATCTTGCGCGGTAGTCCCGCCTTCACGCCGCCATCGGCCAGCGCCTCGATCACGATGTACAGGAAGGCCGGACCGGAGGCCGAGAGCCCGGTGATCGCATCCATGTGCTTCTCGTCGGCGACGACCGTGCGGCCCAGCGGCCGAAACAGCCGTTCCGCCAGCTCCACGTGTTCGGAGGACGCGAAGCGGCCGGGACAGAGCGCGGTCATCCCAGCTGCGACGCGGCTGGGGGTGTTCGGCATCGCCCGCACGACCGGGATCTGCACCGGCAGGCGATCCTCGATGTACGACGTGCTGACGGAGGCGAGAATCGAAACCAGGACCTGCCCCGAGTGGAGCAGATCGCCGATCTCCTGAAGCACGTGGCCCGCCGTCTGCGGCTTGACCGCGAGCAGCACGATGTCGCCGAACTCGGCGGCTCGCCGGTTGTCGACCGCACCCTGGATTCCGAACCTGTCGGCGACATGCGCGATCCGCTCTTCGTGCCCCGCGGTGGCGAAGATGGACTCCGCGGCAACGGCTCCGGCGTCGAACCAGCCGCCGATGAGCGTCCGTCCCATCTCGCCCGCTCCGATCAACGCGACGCGGGGTTCACCGCGTCGGACAGTCTCCCAGTCGCTACTCGTCGTCACCTTCTTGTCTCCCTCGGGATGAACCGCAGAGCTGGCGCGCCCCGCGGAAGGCGACGATTCTGCCCTACCGGCGACTACGCCGGCTACAGGAGCCGGCCCGACTATGCACCTGCTACGATGCGCGCCGAACCGGACACCCGGTCCGGTTCCCGCCAGCCGGTTAGCGCGGTTCACTGCCTGCCCCGTAGCGGGGTCTTGGCGACTGCTCCGCGTCCTGCCAAGCTGGTCGCGTGCGTAGGTGAGCCAGGCATGGCCGGTGGAGCGGGAGACACAATCATTCGGGACGCCTGCAACATCGCGGGTCACCCCATCTAGGAAAATGAGGCTTCCCCGAAAGACAGAGAATTGGCGCGTGCTGCTGTTTTGCGGCGGCGTCGGCTTCACCATACCGGCCCTGCTGGGGGTGGTAGGTGGGAGTCCTTGGTGGCTGCCGGCCGTGCCGATAACAGCGATCCTGATCGCCTGCTCTGGGGCGCCGGACGCCACCAAGGGTGCCGACGACGATTCTACGTCCGCCTGAGCGAATCGTCGGCGGCTAAGCCGCTGCTAGAAAGAACAACTACCGCCGTCCCCGGTGTACCCGGGGACGGCGGTTGCCGTTATGCGCTCCCGGACCTGGTCGCCGCTCTCGACTCCCTCCAACTGCGCACCTGAAGCTCCGCGTTTCTGGACGAGAACTAGCTTAGCTAGCTAGCTATAGCTAAGCGAGCCCCGGCCGCCTCCACGCAGCAGGCGCAGGAAGAACGCCCGCGCCACGTGGCCGGCGATGCTCGGATTCTCGCGCAGCCGTCGCGTCGAGTAGGCGTACCACTGCCGGCCGTAGGGCACGTAGATGCGTACGCGGCGCCCCGCCCTTGCCAGCCGGTCGCGGCGCTCCTCGGTCACCCCCAGCAGCATCTGGAACTCGTAGCCGTCCTTCCCCAGACCGCGATGCTCGATCATCGCCGCCGATTCCCGCAGCAGGTAGTCGTCGTGGGTGGCGATTCCCACGTAGGCGCCGCGGTCGAACAGGGCCTCCAGGGAAGCCAGGAAGTTCCGGCGCACCTTGTGGTAGTCGGTGATCGCGACGCTGGGCGGCTCGACGTAGATGCCCTTGCACAGCCGCACGTTCGCTCCCTCGGGCAGCGCCGCGATGTCGGCCAGCGTGCGGTGCAGGTAGGCCTGGAGCACGACGCCCACCGCGTCGCCGCCCGCGCCCGAGCCGTTCGGGCCGGCGCCCGCGCGGCGCGCACGCGATTCGGCCAGGACGTCCCGGTAGAGATCGAGCGTCGCCGTCGTGCAGGTGTGGTCTTCCATGTCGATGCGCACGAAGTTGCCCCGCTCCGCCGCCCGCTCGACCAGGAGCGCCAGGTGATTGCGGCAGAGCTCGCGCTCGATCTTGAGGCCCAGGAGCGTCAACTTGACGGAGACGTTGCAGTCCAGCCCACGGTCGGCGAGCTGATCCACCAGGTCGACGTAGAGCGCGGTTCCTTCGGCGGCCAGCCCGCGGCTGTCGACCTCCTCGCCCAGAAGCGCCAGGGTCGCGGCCAGCCCGCGCTCGTTGAGGCTGGCGGCGCGCGCCAGTGCGTCGGCCGGTTCGTCGCCGGCCACGTAGGGCGCTGCCGCGAAGCGCACCAGCGGCCGCGGTATCAACGGCAGCGACCAGCCGACGGCCCGCGAGAAGAAGGTCACCGAACCACGCCCGCCGGTCTGGCCGAGTGCCAACAGGAACTCGCCGGCTGTCGCTTGGGCGACACCGCAGCGACAACGCCGCGAACCCTCCTGGCGAGGCGGGGGCTGAGGCCAGACACGAAGTCAGCGACGGTTTGGCCGCGCTAGCGGCCCACGTGCTCGTGGGCGTGGTAGCTGCTGCGCACCAGAGGACCCGATTCGCAGTGGCTGAAACCCAGGCCGAGGGCGAACTCGCGCAGGCGGGCGAACTCGTCCGGGTGAACGAAGCGGTCCACCGGCAGGTGGTCGCGGGTCGGCTGCAGGTACTGGCCGACGGTCAGGATCTCGGTTCCCGCGACGCGGATGTCCGTGATCGTCGATTCGAGCTCAGCGGTCGTCTCGCCCAGGCCGACCATCAGGCCCGTCTTCACCCGGCCGCCATGGCGGCCCGCGTCGCGGCGCGCTGCGGCTGCACGCAGCAGGTCGAGACTGCGCTCGTAGCGGCTGCCGGGGCGCGCCTGCCGGTAGAGCCGGGGCACGGTCTCCATGTTGTGAGAGAAGACCTCCGGTCGGGCCGCCAGGACGATGTCGAGAGCCTCCGGGACGCCGCGAAAGTCCGGCGTCAGAACCTCGACCGCCGCGCCCGGCACTTGCGCCCGGATCGCCAGGATGGTGTCCGCAAAGTGTCCCGCGCCGCCGTCCGGCAGGTCGTCGCGGTCGACGGAGGTCACGACCACGTGCCGGAGCCCCATCGTTGCCGCAGCCTGCCCCACCCGGGCCGGTTCGTCCGCGTCGACGCCCGGGACGGGCCGGCCGGTGTGGACGGCGCAGAAGCCGCAACGACGGGTGCAGGTGTCGCCGAGGATCATGAACGTGGCCGTACCGTGCTGGCCCCAGCACTCGTAGATGTTCGGGCACCGCGCCTCTTCGCACACGGTGTTCAGGTTCAGGCCGTCCACCAGGCGGCGCACGCGGTGATACGACTCCGGCGTCGACAGCCGGATCCGCAGCCAGTCGGGCCGCGGCAACCGGGCGGCGCCGGCGGAGGCCGGCGGAGCGCCGATGGAAACGAGTTCGTCCATGCGGGTTACGACTCCGGCGTCGACAGACGGATCCGCAGCCGGTCGGGCCGCGGCAACCGGGCGGCGCCGATGGAAACGAGTTCGTTCATGCGGGTTACGACTCCTGCGGGCGACCCTCCCGTGGCCGCCCGTGACCCTGGATCCTAACGTCTGTGGGCGGCGCAACCAGCGAGCCGGGCTCCACCGTGACCAGACCGCGCTCGAAGACCTCCGCGAAGACCTCGGCACAGCGCGCGCCGACTTCGGCCAGGTCGTGGCGGCAGCCGGTCAGCTCCTCGATCGAGGTCATCACGCCGGCGTCGAAGCCGCAGGAGAGGATGCCGGCGAAGTCGTCGAGTGCGGTAGAGACGTTCAGCGCGAAGCCATGGGTGGTGACCCAGCGCCGCAAATGAATGCCGATCGAAGCGATCTTCCGGTGTCCGACCCAGACACCGATTCGCTCGCGTTCCTCGCCGCCCACGGCACAAACGTCGAACGCCGCCAGCGTCCTGACCAGCACTTCCTGCAGATCGCGGACGTAGGCGCGCACGTTGCGGCGGTCGGGGCGAAGGTCGATCACCGGATAGCCCACGAGCTGGCCCGGTCCGTGGTACGTCGCGCGCCCGCCGCGGTCGCATTCCGCGACGGCGATTCCGCGCTGCTCAAGCCAGTCGGGCGCCGCCAGGACATCGCCACGGTCGCAGTTCCGCCCGACCGTGTAGGTCGGCGGATGCTCAAGCAGGAGCAGGGTGTCGGCCGCATCGAAGTCCGCGTCGAGGAGGGACTGCCGGACCCGGTGTTGCAGCTCGACCCCGGCTTCGTAGCCGACCCGGCCCAGGTAGGCCGCGCGGATCATCCGCTCCCGAGTTCCCACACCGCGAGCCGGTGACTCGTCGCCCTTGTCCCGCTGCACGGCCTGGCCATACACTGCGGTGCACACTTCCTCTTCCTATCACCAGCGTACCGACCGTCGGAGCGGTTCAGCCCAAACCCCCCAACCAATGCCGCAACCCTCGATGTGAGCCTGACCCGGTTCCGTCGACACCTCATTCCTGGAAGAGGAAGAGTTCACGACGACACGATCAAGAGCCCGGTACGCCCCGGAGTACTGGCAGCAGCTGGTAGATCTGGTCCGGACCGGGCGTAGCCCGGACCAACCGGCCCGCGAGTTCAAGCCGTCAGCGCACTTGATCCGCAACCAGGTGGCCCAGGCGGACCGGGACGAGGGTCGCCGGTGCGACGGCAGCACGACCGCGGAGCGTGAGGAGTTGCGCCGGCTGCGCCGGGAGAACCACCGGTTGCGGGAAGAGTAGGCAATCCTGGCAAGAGCAACGGCCCGGTTCGCTCGGGAGACGGGACCGAAGCGGTCTTCCGGTTCATGAGAGCGCACCAGACCGAGTTCCACGTCACGACGATGGCACGCGTGCTCGGCGTCTCCCACGCCCGCACACTTGAAACCCGCCCGAGGGGCTCACTTTCCGAACGACGTTTGGCTCAATCTCTGAGCGTTGCCTGCAGCACGGCGATGGCGAGCGACTGGCGTGCTTGCAACCTTCAGACAACGTGGAACTGGAACATCCAGACGCGCGATCACTGCATCAGAGTCGGTCTGGCTAGCCTGCATGTTTCACCGCGGCGGCGTCAGGGTGCAGTTCTTGCCGGGAAATCCTTTTGATCTCCGTGCTCGGTCTGGCGACCCGCGGCTTCCACCTCGTCCTCTCTGGCGACGACCAACCGCAACTCGGTTCTCGCGGTTCGACCTCTGGCAGTTCGTGACTGCGGGCCTCAAAGCGGATGCGTGGCGGCAGGCCTGCAAGCCAGCTGCGCAGCCCGCGTTGTGCCCCGCTCCCGGGCCACGAGTTCTTCCAGGTGCGGCGGCGGCTTCCACAGGCACTCCATCGCGTAGCGGAGGTCGAGCGGCTCGCCGTCCCAGGACGGCATCGACTCCTCGCCGGTGATCAGGATGCCGGCGTTCTCCAGGCGCTCGACCAGCTCCCGGGCGGCGTGAAGGCCTATCGGCGGAGGCGCCGGACTCTGCTCCAGGGGCCGTCCCCCGCGATGGAGGAACCGGACGGCGCCGTCTTCGCTCATCCGCACCCTGAAGCGGCCTTCATGGAGAAGGCGGTGGTGCCGTCGGCAGAGGAGAACGAGGTTCGAGAGCTTCGTTTCGCCGCCGTCGGCCCAGTGGACGATGTGGTGGGCGTCGCAGTGCCTGGAAGTGCAGCCCGGGAAACGGCAGCCCTGATCGCGGAACTCCAGAGCCCGCCGGATGGGCGGTGGAATGGAGCGGGTCTTGCGGCCCACGCTGAGAATCCGGTCCGAGTCGTGGGTCATCCGGACCCTGCCGGCGTCGCAGGCGATGCGACGGGCTGTTTCGGCTGAAACAGGCGTGTTGGAGTCGCCGATCCAGGCACGGTTGGCTGCCGGCAGCCCGGGCCCGGTGGACGCTCTCCCGATCTGTGATGATGCTTGAAGCGCGGCTGTTTCCGCGCCGTGCTCCGGGCCCGGACGCGGCGATCCTTCTCCTGTCGCATGGGCTGACGCCTGCGATGGGGGCGGCATCGCGCCGACCGGCCCGGGCGCCTCCGGTTGAACCGGTTCGGCCTGCGTTCCCGCGGGAACGTGCCCGCGGCGATACGGCGCCGTCGCTGGCCGTGCAGCCTGGTTCTGCAGGGCCGTCGCTTCGTCCCCGACCAGACGGTCGGCTCGCCGCCGGCTGTTGGTCGACCCGCTCGCCGCAGTCCTCAGCTCCTCTTCGTTCACGTGGACGACCACCTGATAGCGGTCGCCGCTTGAGCCCGGGTCCAGTCCGCCCCTGAGGGCGCTCTCCGCTACCAGAACCAGAGCGTCCGCGCGTACCTTGCCGGCTGGCGGACGGTCCTTCTGCTCCAGGGCGTAGAGCTTCTCGCCCGCTGCCTCGATCGCCTTCCGCAGCACCTCGCCCGCTTCCGGCGCCAGACGCCCCCGGATGACGACCATGCCGTTCTCGTCGACATGGGTCGTCAACTCGCTCAGCGCATCCCGCATTTCGTCGTCCGCAGCCTCCACCGAGCGATCGATCCTCCGCCACGCCCTGACCAACTGTTCGACATGGGCCGCCGTGCCCGCCCTCGCGAAGCCAAGCAGATCCTGTTCCGTCTCGGGCCGGGCGGCGCGGGTCAATGCCCTGACCTTCGAGTAGGAGAGTTCTCCGCGCTTCATCGCCGCGCTGATGCGCGGCAGATAGCCCAAAGCGCGGGCGATGCGTACGCGTTCGCGGGCCGCGCCGGGCGCCAGGCCGATGCGCCAGTGGAGAAAGTGGGCGCAGCTGAGGAAGCCGCAGCCCCAGTTTCCCAGCTCGTCGAACCTGCGGATCAGGACCAGCAACTCGTAGGTCGCCGCATCGATCCGTGCCGCGAGCGTCGCGATCTCCTCGCCCATGCGTTCCGCGGCGCTCATGTCTGTTTGTTTGTCAATCATTGTCTTGTCATCCGTACTGCGACCTGACGGTCGGATTGGGTCGTGTCGGGGGCTTCCGAATCGGTCCGTCGGGACTCCCGCGAAGACGTGGAATCTATCACAAACAATCAGTGCCACACAAGGCAATCCAAAGCATTGAAGAGTCCTCTCATGATCGCCAATCGGGTCGTTATCTGAGGAGCTCTCGGGAATCAACGAGAAGGGTTTGGGATGCCGCAGCCGGGGTTCGTCGATTCGGACGAGAGGCACAGCAAGTTGCACGGTCTTGGCGACCCGCTGACGAAGATCGTGGGTGCGGGACCATCCGTTGCCGCCTCAGTCCATCAAAGCAAACCGGAGAAAGTCCAAGGTGCGCGCACGGGTTGAACATGTCTTCGGCCACCGGTGAGGGCATGGGCGGCAGGCTGGTCAGGACAGTCGGCCTGGACAGGGCGAGTTGCAAGATCGGAATAATGAACCTGGTCTTCAACCTGCGCCGCTTCGCGTGGCTCTGCGCCCGCCCACCATTGAGATCGGCAACTCCGCACCGGCGCGGTTCTCGACCCTCGGGAATGAGGACCTCCAGCCCGCGCCCAGCGTGGAGCGCTGGACTTTGGAATGGTCCTGTGGCGTGCCGTAGTGCAACATTGACATGTTCCACGCATGAAACTAGCATGCCGCGCATGCCCAAGATGCTTCAGATCCGGAACGTCCCGGAGGAGACTCACCGTCTTCTGAAGAGCCGCGCCGCGCTGGAGGGGGTCTCCATGTCCCACTTCGTGCTGCGCGAGATCGAGCGGATCGTGCGCCGACCGAGTCGCCAGGAAGTGCTGGACGCGATTCGCAGCCTGCCGCCGGTGACGCTCGATGAAGGGCCTGCCGAGGTCGTGAGGGAGGCGCGAGACTCCCGCGGGTGGTGATCGACGCTTCTGCGGCCGTCGAACTGTTGCTGGACACCGAGCGCGGCCGCCGCCTGGGTTCGAGGTTGTCGGCGGAGTCGGTCGAGATTCACGTTCCTCACCTCGTCGATCTGGAGATCGCGCAGGCGCTGCGAAGCTATGTCCGTCGAGGAGTCTTCGACGCCGAGCGGGGGGCCAGGGCCTTGCGCCACTGGCGCCACCTCCAGGCAGAACGGTACGGGCACCACCGGTTCCTCGAGCGGATATGGGAACTCCGGCCCAACGTCTCGGCATACGACGCGGTCTACGTCGCCCTGGCTGAAGCCCTCTCCACTATCCTGCTCACGGCGGATCGGAGGCTCGCCGGTGCTCCGGGGCTTGAAGGCCGCATCGAACTGATCTGAACCCCCTGTGGCCGAGAAGCGAGCACCCAGGAGGCCAGGACGCGCAGATGGCGACTGAGCAACCGCCGGATGGCCGCGCCAAGGAGGCCGGCGAACCGCGCGAACGGCCACGGATCGGCCTTGTGCTCACCGGAGGCGGAGCGCGGGCGGCCTACCAGGTCGGGCTGGTTCGTCACCTGGCGGCGCGGATGCCGGAGTTCCACTTCGATGTCCTGACGGGAGTCTCCGCCGGTGCGATCAACGCCTCCTTCCTCGCTTCGCATCCGGGCAGCGCGGCCGAGGCGACGGAGGATCTGAGCCGGGTCTGGCTGGACCTGACGCCCGATCACGTGTTCCGCGACGATGGCTTGTCGCTGGGCGGCATGGTCGTTCGCTGGCTCCTGAACCTGGCCTCGGGCGGGCTGCGCTACCGACCCCAGGTCCGCGGTCTGGTCGACACTTCGCCGCTGGGCAGCCACCTGGGCCGTGTTCTCGGCGCCGAAGCTGCGAATGGCCGCACCCTGCCGGGCATCGCGGACAACGTCGCGCGAGGCCGGCTCGACGCGGTCGCGGTAACCACGGTCGAATGGTCGACAGGACACACCGTGACCTGGGTGCAGGGACGGGACATCAAGACCTGGGAGCGCCCCAAGCGACGCTCCGAGCGGGCGCTTCTCACCCTCGACCACGTACTGGCCTCCGCTTCCCTGCCTCTGATCTTCCCCGCGGTCCGGATCGGCAACGCCTGGCACGGAGACGGCGGCGTACGACTCACCTCCCCGCTGTCGCCGGCCCTGCACCTGGGCTGCGATCGGCTGATCGCCGTCTCCACCCGCCACGAGCCGACGCACCTCACATCGGCAGATCCCGTCTACCCGCCGCCGGCACAGTTCGCGGGCGTACTGCTGAACGCCGTGTTCCTCGATCAACTCGACCAGGACGCGAACCGGCTGGAGCTGGTCAACGGACTGCTGGCGCGGATGCCGGAATCAGAGCGCGGCTCGTTCCGGCTGGTCGACCTGGTCCTGCTGCGGCCTTCCGAAGACCTCGGCCGGCTCGCGACCCGGTTCGAACCCCGGCTGCCGAAGGCGCTCCGCTTCATGACCCGGGGTCTGGGCACCCGTGACACGAAGAGCCCGGACCTGCTCAGCCTGCTGATGTTCCAGCCCGACTACATCCGCGCGATGATCGAAGTGGGCGAACGCGACGCGGAGGCGCGGCACGCGGAGATCGCGGCACTGGTCGGAGATTGAGGCCAGACCCGGGAGTTCAGGCAACCCCGATGTCGTCGCAGAGGTAGACGTCCTGAATGTGGTTCAGGAGCTCCACGCCTTCAGCCATCGGCCGCTGGAAGGCCTTGCGCCCCGAAATCAGACCCTGGCCGCCGGCACGGCGGTTGATCACGGCCGTGCGGACCGCCGCCGCAAGATCGCCGGCGCCGCCGGAGGAGCCGCCCGAGTTGATCAGGCCGATCCGGCCCATGTAGCAGTTCGCGACCTGCCAGCGGACGAGGTCCACCGGATGGTCGGTCACCAGGTCGTCGTACACGCGGTCGTGGGTCTTGCCGAAACCGATCGCCGGGAAGCCGCCGTTCTTCGTCGCCTGCTTCTGCTTGACGATGTCCGCCTCGATCGTCACGCCGAGGTGGTTCGCCTGCCCGGTCAGGTCGGCCGAGTCGTGGTAGTCGACCCCGTCCTTCACGAACGCGCTGTTGCGGAGGTAGCACCAGAGGATGCAGGCCATGCCCAGTTCGTGCGCCCTCTGGAAGCACTCGGCAATCTCCACGAGTTCGTCGCGGCACACGTCGGCGCCGAAGTACACCGTGGCGCCGACCGCGGTCGCTCCGAGGTCCCAGGCCTGCTCGACCTGGGAAAACAGGACCTGGTGGTAGGTGTGAGGGAGGGTCAGGCTCTCGTTGTGATTGATCTTCACGATGAACGGGATCTTGTGCGCGTAGCGGCGACTGATGCTCCCGAGCACGCCAAGCGTTGAGGCGACGCCGTTGCAGCCGCCCTCGATCGCCAGCTGGACGATGTTCTCCGGATCGAAGTAGATCGGATTCGGCGCGAAGGACGCCGCTCCCGAATGCTCGATTCCCTGGTCCACAGGAAGGATCGAGACATAGCCGGTGCCGCCGAGGCGACCATGCCCGAGCAGGCGTTCCAGGTTGCCGAGGGTCCGGTTGTTGCGGTCCGAGGGACCGAAGGCCCGGTCCACGGTGTCCGGTCCAGGCACTGTCAACAGTTCCTTCGGAATCCCGGCGCAGACGTGTCCCAGGAGGCTCTCCGCCTCGGCGCCCAGAAGTTGTTCGATGCGCGTGATATCGGCCATGAGTGGTTCTACTCGCTCCTCTGAGAAGATGTCGTTGGTTCAGTCTCGAAGCTGGCGCGGTAGAAACCGGGTGCGCCGGCCTGCCATCCGTCCGCCCGATGACGGGCGCACGGACTGGTTCACGGGTGGCGCGAATCGCGCCACCCGGGTTCTGGCCGGCATTCGGCGCGAAGCGCCGGCCTTGCGGACTTCTGCCGCGCCAGGGCGCGATTGTAGCGCCGTGGGCGCCGCCCCGCGCAACGGGTCAATTCAGGCTGCCGACCAGCAGTTCAGGACCGGATTCCGGCCGTTCCAACCGTTCGATCAACCGCAACAGCAGATCCAGCGGAGGCCCCCAGAGCCGGTGGCGCCCGACGTGGTACACGGCAAACGGCACGGACTGCCCCTCGATCTCGAAGGTCCTCTCCTCGATCAGCCGGGGACGCTTGAGAGCCGACAGCGGCAGCCGGACGGGCGGCGCCTCGACGTTGCTGCCATCCTCCTCGGGAGAGGGTACGGCGACGACACAAGCTCGAAGACGGAAACCTCCGGGCCCGCCCACCTCGTCCAGTTCGCCCAGACGGAGAACGCGCGACGGCTCGACGCCGAGACCCGCATTGACGAGCCGCGCCACGGACGGCCAGGGGTCATCGCCCTCGAACGGGATGGCGGGGAAGCTCAACGGCGGCGAGTCGTCCGGCTCTTCCCGCAACAGGGTCCAGAGTTCGGCAGCCTCCACGTAGAGCGGCAGCACCAGCGCGACCTTCGTGCCGCTTTCTCCCGCGTCCGGCAATCGCTTCGACTGCTCCAGCACGCCGCGCATTTCGAGAATCCAGCTCACTGGCGCCGACACTATCCCCGGCAGCCCGTGGCAGAAGTCGCCGGACGGGTTCGCTACTCCCGTTGCGAACGAAACTCCAGACGATGCACCGAGTCGGGAGCGTCGTCAGCGCCACCCACACTCAACCGCAGCCGATGCACCGCGACCGCTTCCCTCGACCACCACAGGCGATGGCGAGCCACCGGAGCGGCCAGCCGCAGATCGACCGCGGTCCGCCCGGACGGCAGGGTCCGCCGTTCCTGGAGCTCTGCGCCCAGGACCTCAAGGCGGGTGCTCCTCTCGAGAACCACCTGAAGACCGGCGGCCGAGGGAGAGCCGCCCCCAGGCCCCCGGTGCCCGGCGCCGTTCTCGCGGGCGATCAGGAACTCCACCCAGCCGTCGTGACGCGCATCTTCCGACCCGCCATTAGTCGCTTCGACCAGGATGCTCTCCTCCCCGAACGGAGTGATCCGGCCGGCGACCGGGCGCAACCAGAACGCACCGACGAAGAGGTCCGGCCCGGCGGGCCCCAGTCGCTGGGTCGTCTCCCCGGGCAGAAGACGGCTGAGAACGCCGGCCGGGGGCGGCCCCGGCCCCAGCGCCGCGCCGGGCCGCAGCCAGACCGGGTAGAGAACGAGCGCTGCCGGCACGGCGACCGCGAGGACTCTCGCCAGGCTGAGCCTGGCAGTCAGAAACCAGAACATGGGCAGCAGGGCGGCCATGCCGCCCGGCCCGAGAGCCGCCCGCTCGTCGCCCAGGTCGAACGGAAACAGGAAGACGCGGACGGCGACCGAGCCGACCGCCGCGACCAGCAGCACCCGCCGCCAACCGCCTGCCGGCAACACCCAAAGTGCGGCAAACACCAGCGGTACGCCGTAGGGAAGGAAACCGACTGTGCGGCCGAGGAGCGCGTACAGGCCCGTCCGCAAACGGAGACCTTCGGAGGCCCGGGCGTCGAACCGGGGACGCCCGGGCGCCGCGCCGGTGAAGTGAGCCGAGCGGGTCCGGCCCGGCTTCCCGGCCTGCGCCCACGACAGCCGCCCGGGCGCCGCGCCGGTGAAATGAGCCGAGCGGGGTTCCATCCGAACGCCCGATGACGGGCGCTCGGACTGGTTCGCGTGTGGCGCGAGGACGCGCCACCCGGGTTCGTCCTCCGGGCCCGGGCCGAACCCCGGGGCGCCCGGTCCGGCGCTGCGGCGCCACTCCTCGACCTCGAAGTCCACCGCCGGAAAGCCCGTCGCCCGATCGAACACCCCGAGCTCCGCCGGACCCGTTCCGCCGCGCGCCACTGCCGCAACGCCCAGGAAAGCAGCGGCGGTCACGAGTGCGGCCACCAGCAGGCCACCCGCCGCGAGCCGGCGGCGCGGCTGGAGCAGCGCCAACCAGACCGCCGCCCCAAGACCCGGCAGCAGACTGAATCCGTCGACGGAAGCCACAACGGCCAGCGTGAGCAGACTTCCGACCAGAGACCAGCGCAGCACGGTCCGACCGTTCGTCTCGATCGGACTCGGCGACCCGGCCGCACGCTGAGCGGTACGCCAGGCCGCGGGCACGATCTGCACGACCAACGCCCACGCCACGGCCGAAGCCGCGAGGCGAACCATCTCGGGCGACGGCAGGGGCAATAGCGTGAACGCCGTCGTACCGCCAACGCAAAGCGCGATCCAGGCCGGCGCCCACGGGCCGACCTCGCGCTCCAGCACCAGCGCGGAGGCAGCCGCCGCAAGCGCCAGCAGCAACCAGTTCAAGACGGCGGGGCCTCGCCGGGGCGAGACGCGAACAAAGGGTGCGGCGACGACCGCGAAGACCGAGGGTCTACCGAAGCCGACCTTCGAGCTGCCGGCTCTCGTCACCAGCGCGACTGCCGCCGGTTCCCGCTCCCAGGCGCCAACGTAGCGGTCGTAGTCCTCGCGGCCGTATGACAGATCGCCGTCCCAGGCGAGACTGGCGGCGGCCATCAGGTGGGTGATCTCGCGCTCCCCCGGCGTGCCCGCATCGGTCCGCAGGGCGAACGAGAGAAGCGCCGCCAGCAGCCCGGCCAGCAGCAACCAGGACCACCGTCGCGCCGGTTCCGGACGGCTCACAGGTCCAGGTCGAAGGCGGGCGCCCCGCAAAGGGTCATCGAGCCGCCGCCGAACAGGTGGGGTTCGAGCCGGAGCCGCGCCGGTCCAATCGGCTTGCGGAGCTTCAGTCCGATCCGGCACGCGTCGCCGGGCGCGAGATCCCGGGGCAACGGAATCCACGGCCTGCCCTTGAACAGGTCTCGACCGCCGCTCCAGAGCCGGGGTTCGAGGACGACGCCACCATCGGGGTGGCGACCCGATAGCCAGGTGGCGAACCCGGTGTTGGTCACCACGATCTCTAGCGCGCGCCGCTCACCCTCCGCCCAGGGGCGTTCCCCGCCTTCGACTTCGATTTGTCCGGGAAGCCACCCCCAGGTCAACGAAGTGGGAGGCGAGGGACTCGGCGGCCGAAGTGCGACTGGCGCCTCAGCCGTTTCGCCGGACCACTCCTCCAGGGCCTCGGCCACTGCCCGGGCGGCCTCCGCCGGCCGATGCTCCCGCTCGATGAAGGAGCGCGCCGCGTCGCCCATCTCGCTCAACCGGTCGGGCGCCCCCAGGAGCCGGCGCAGAAGACCGGCAAGCGCCTCCGCCTCGCTTGCCGGATCGTCTCCCAGCGGCGCCTTGACCACCACGTCGTCCGGCAGTTCGGAGAACTGGCCGTAGTCCGAGACGACCGCCGGCCGTCCCAGCGCCAGAATGCGAAGCAGTGACGCGGAGGTTTCTCCCGCGCTCGGATAGCGCAGATTGAGGCAGAGGTCGCAGGCGGCAATGGCGGTCGGGAAAGTGGCTTCGTCGAGGAAACCGGTCACCACTACCCGGTCCTGGACTCCAAGGTCCCGGATCAGCGCCGGCAGATCGAACAGGGGCGCCGCTTCCCCGGCCACCACCGCGACCGTCTCCTCCATGCCGGGTTCCGCGAGCGACCGCAGCAGCACATCCGTTCGCTTGATCGGCGTCTGGTACCCGAACGAACCGAGCAGGACGGCGCCGGGCGGGACGCCCAGCCGGCGCCGCCACGCCGCGGCATCCTCCCGGCTCGGCTGATCGGGCGCCGGCATCGGCATCGGGACTCGCCGAATCTCGGGCAGCGAAAGGCCCGGGGCGCGCTGGCTCAACTCCTCCTTGAGAAAGCGGCGGCCCCAGTAGCTGTGAACCAGCAGACCCCGCTGGCGAAGCAGCAGCGAGCCGTGCGCCGGCATCTCGAACAGCCGGGACCGGCCATGGGCGCCCCAGCGCGTCGGTACCGCCGCTGCCGCCCCTTCCCAGCCATGTTCGGCGCCGAGCGCGGCGACGTAGGCGTCCAGATCGCCGCTGGCGAGCGTGGCCTCGACCAGAAGGTGGTGGAGGCGCAGGTCGTGCACAGTGGCAACTCCCGGTGTCTCGAGGGCGAAGCGGCGCACACCCTCGTGGTACACGTTGTTGCCCAGTTGGTAGAAGGGAAGGCGTCGAGCCGGGTCGAGCGCCGCCGGTTCAACCACCTCGTAGCGGCGCCCGATCGCGGAGGCCACTTCCTGACCGGGCAGGCGCACGACGCGCAGGTCGCACAGCGGCGCGAGTTCCTCCAGCAGGTCGACGCTGTAGTCGGCGATGCCCGACCGCACCGGCGGCAGCGGCGAGACGTAGTCGACCGCCGGTCCGGTCACCGCTACCTCGGCCCTCAGGTCGTCTCGAGCTGCTGCCCGAGCCAGGCGTCGATGAACGGGTCGATCTCACCGTCGAGGACTCGCTCGACGGCGGAGACCTCGAGCTTCGTGCGGTGGTCCTTGACCATGCGGTACGGGTGGATCACGTAGCTCCGGATCTGGGAGCCGAAGCCGATCTCCAGCTTCTGCCCCTCGCGCTCGGCCTGTTCCTCGCGGCGTTTCTGTACTTCCCGGTCGTAGAGGCGCGCCTTGAGGATCTTCATCGCCACCGCCCGGTTCTTGATCTGACTGCGCTCGTTCTGGCAGCTGACCACGATCCCGGACGGGTGGTGCGTGATCCGCACCGCCGAATCCGTCACGTTGACGTGCTGACCGCCGGCGCCCGACGACCGGAAGGTGTCGATGCGGATGTCCTTGTCCTCGACCTCGATGTCGATGTCGTCGTCGACCTCCGGGTAGGCGTAGACCGAGGCGAAGGAAGTGTGGCGCCTCTTCGCCGCGTCGAAGGGCGAGATCCGGACCAGCCGATGAACCCCGTTCTCGCCGCGCAGGCGGCCGAAGGCGTAGTCGCCGCGCACGGCCACCGTCGCGCTCTTGAGCCCGGCCTCGTCGCCGTCGAGCCGCTCGAGCAGCGTCACGTCGAAGCCGTTCTGTTCCGCCCAGCGGAGATACATGCGCAGCAGGATCTCGGCCCAGTCCTGCGAGTCCGTGCCGCCCTCGCCGGGGTGGATGGCGAGCAGGGCGCTTCGCTCGTCGTCCTCGCCCGAGAGTTTCAACTCCAGGTCGAGCGCCTCGGTTTCGCGCCTTACCCGTTGAATGAAATCGCTGAGTTCCCGCTCGCCCTCGACCGCCTCCGCACTCTCGGCCAGCAGTTCGAGCCATGCCTCGACCTCGCCGCTGTCGGCGTTCAGCCGATCGACCGTCGTCTGCCGCCGTTCCAGAGTCCGGCGGCGACGCAGCAGAGGCGCGCTCTGCCGGGGATCGTCCCAGAATCCCGGCTGCTCCATCTCATGGTCGAGCGCGGCGAGCTGCTCCTGGACCTCAGCCGGGTCAAAGATACCTCCGCAGACCGTCCAGGCGGGACCTGAGTTCGGTCAGCGAGCGATTCGCGTCGGAGGCGATCATCCGCGCAGTATGGCAAAGCCGGCAAGCAGGAGGCAAAGCAGAGGCGCCAGGAGCGGCGCCCGGGAGAACAGGGTCATCCCGTCGACCGGCGTGACCGGCATCCGCAGCACGGCCGTCTCGTCGATGCCTGCGGTCGCCAGGACCCTGCCGCGGGGATCGATCGACGCCGAAATGCCGGTGATCGCGGCGCGGATCACCGGTCGACCATTCTCGGCGGCACGGAAGCGCGCGGGCCGCAGGTGCTGATGAGGCGCCCAGGTCGCGCCGTACCAGGAGTCGTTCGCCATCGTGACGAGCACCGAAGCCCCGTCCCGAACCCGGGCTGCAACCTGCATCGGGAAGACGATCTCGAAGCAGATCGAAATCCCCAGGCGGGCGCTTTCCAGGTCGAGCAACCTCACCTCGTCGCCGGTCGAGAAGCTCCCCGTGTTCCGCGCCAGTTGACGCACACCGGGGAGGTAGCGCGCGAACGGCACGTACTCGCCGAACGGAACCAGGTGCATCTTGTCGTACGTCTGGCGGTTGGCCCGCACGTCACCTGGCGTCAGCAGATAGGCCGAGTTGAAAGCCCCCTCTTCCTCACCCGAGCCGAAGCGGCGGGCGCTGTTGAACAAGAGCGAGCAGCCGCGCCCGACGAGCCGCTCGAGGTCGCGGGCGAACGCTGCGTCGCGTTCCAGCTCGTACGGCCAGCCGGCGCTCTCGGGCCACACGACGAGCGCGCCCGGCGTGCAGGCTTCGTGGCTCAGTTCGAAGAGGCGGCGGTAGCTGGAGCGAATCGACGACTGGTCCAGTCCGCCGAGAAGCTGATCGTCCGTCATCATGCCGATGTTCGGCTGCACCACTCGAACATCGAGCACCGGTCCGGCCGCCGCCGCCCGGTCGGTACTCGTCCAGCGAGCGACCGTCAGGAGCACTGCCACGCCAGCCACAACCGTCACTGCCCGCCGGCGGGTCGCGCGGTCCACGAGCCCCAACAGGCCCAGTCCGAAAGCGATGACGAGACCCGACAGTCCAAGGCTGCCGATCCACCTGGTTGCGTCGAGCGCGCCCGGAACATCGACCCACGCGTACCCGAGCAGATTCCACGGGAATCCCGACAGACCCGCTCCCCGCACCAGTTCGAGACTGACCCAGATCGCCGGCGCCAAAACGAGCGAAAGAGCGTCGCGACGTCCCAGGGCAGGTCCGGCGAGCCAGCAGAACAAGCCGTGGCAGGCGCCCAGGTAGATGGCCAGCAGGGCCACCAGACCGGCCGACGCGACGCCGGGCAGCCCTCCGTAGACGGTCAGCATCGTCGACAGCCACGGCACCGCGATCAGCCACGCCACGGCGCCGTGAAGCCAGCCAAGCCAAAGCCGGCGCCAGGGCCCGAGCGGCGCACCCGCAACCAGACACAGGGGCACGGCGGCCGCCAGGGGGACCAGGAGCCCGGGCCGCTCGTCGAAACAGAACGCCCACCAGACGCCGCCGCCGACCGCCAGGGCGAGCTGAAACCAGATCGACGGCAGGAGCCGCTGCAGCGTCGCCGACGCTCCGGAAGACGCAGTCTGGCCGACGGTCAGTTGTTCGGCGTGATCCAGGTCTCGAGCCCGTACTGTTTGGTCAGCAGTTCGGCCGCCGCCGAGGCGGAGTCCTGGTCCTCGAAGGGGCCTACCCGTACCCGTTGCATCACCTGGTCGTCGAGCGTCTGGGGCGACAGGAAGGCGCGATGTCCGTCCGCCCGCAGCTTCTGCTCTACCGAGGCCGCCTGCCCGGCGTCCGCACTCGAGAAGACCTGGACGACAAGACCGGCAGTCGTCGTCGCCGCCGCCGGGACCGGACCGTCGCCCTCGACCGCAGGCGCCCCGTCCTCGGTGTCGCCGAAGAACCGCACGACCTCGACCGGCGCCGCCTCGGCTTCCGACTCCCTGGCGCCAGGACTGGCCGCATCGGGGACCGTTTCGGGAGGCGGCAGGTCAGGAAGCGTGACGGCCGCCTGGGTCTCGGCGAGATCAAGGTCGTTCGACCGGCCCCACCACACCCCGGCCGCGAACGCTCCCACCAGGGCCAGCGCCAGAAGAGCCACGAAGGCGGCAATCTGGCTGTTGCTGACCGCGACCTCATAGGGCTCGCAGGCGTCGCGGTTCACTCTTTGGGCTGTTTGAACCCCGCGAACGCCTTGAAGAGGTCAAGCGGCAGCGGGAAGATGATGGTCGAGTTCCGCTCGGTCGCGATGTCCGTCAGGGTCTGCAGGTAGCGCAGTTGCAGCGTGACCGGGTTGACGCTGATCGCGGATGCGGCCTCGGCAAGCGATTCGGACGCCTGGAGTTCACCGCTGGCGTGAATCACCTTGGCGCGCTTCTCCCGCTCGGCCTCGGCCTGCCTGGCCATCGCGCGCTGCATCTCCTGAGGCAGGTCGACGTGCTTGACCTCGACCATGGAGACCTTGATGCCCCACGGATCGGTCTGTTGATCGATCACCGTCTGGAGCTGGTCGTTCAGAGTCTCCCGCTCGCTCAGCAGTTGGTCCAGTTCGGTCTGGCCGAGAATCGAGCGCAGCGTGGTCTGAGCCAACTGGCTGGTGGCGAACAGGAAGTTCTCCACCTCGACGATCGCCTTGGTCGGTTCCAGCACCCGGAAGTAGACGACCGCGTTGACCTTCACCGACACGTTGTCGCGAGTGATGATGTCCTGCGGCGGAACGTCCAGCACGACGGTGCGAAGCGACACCTTGACCATCCGGTCGATCGGCCACAGTACAAGGACCAGGCCGGGGCCCTTCGGCTTCTCCAGAATCCGTCCGAGGCGGAACACGACCGCCCGCTCGTACTCGGCCATGATGTTGATCCACCGAGTGAGCAGGAACAGGGCTGCCACGATCAGGAAACCGATAAAGGGAAGACTCGCCATTGCGGTTCAGGTCCTTTCTACAAGTACTCAGATGTCTCCAACCGGTTCGACGCGGACGGTCATCCCATCCACGCGAACCACCCGGACACGGTCGCCCACCTCCACCGGGACATCGGCTTCCGCGTTCCAGATCTCGCCGTGCAGCCGAACCTTGCCCGGCGCGCCAAGCTCGATGCCGGCACTCACGAGGCCCAGTTCATCGAGGAGGCCCTCGCTGCCAGTCGCCACGCGGTTGCGCCGTGCCTTGAGCGCAAGCCGGGCGAGAGCGAGCGCCAGGAGTCCGATCGTGATGCCGACCGCGACGATCAGGTTCAGGCTCGCCTGCAGCGCCGGGTCGGCGTCCCGGAACAGCATGATCGCGCCGAGACAGAAGGAAACCGCCCCGCCGAGCGTCAGCATGCCGAAGCTCGGAACCTTGACCTCGAGCACCCAGAGGAGAACGGCGATGAACAGCAGGGCCAGGCCGGCGTAGTTCACCGGCAGCACCGACATCGCCCACAGCCCGAGAATCAGGCACACGGCGCCGACGACTCCCGGGAAGATCGCTCCTGGGTGGGTGATCTCGAAGATCAGTCCGATCGAACCAAGCGACATCAGCAGAAGTGCCACGTTCGGGTGGGCGATGATCGACCGCACGCGCTGGAAGGCCGACATCTCCATCCGGCGTACCGTCGCCGCGCGGGTAGCCAGCGTGAACTCCTGACCGCCCTTCTCGACCACGCGGCCGTCGAGGTCGACGAGCAGCGACTGAAGACTGGGCGCGACCAGGTCGACGAGCCCCGCGTCGAGCGCCTCCTGCGCGGTGAACGACTTGCTCTCGAGCACCGCCGACTCCGCCAGCTTCTCGTCCCGACCCCGGCGAGCCGCCAGCGAGCGGATCGTGGCCGCCGCGTCCTGAGTCACCTTTTCGCCCATCGCACCGGGGATGTCCTCGCCGCCGCCGGCAACGGGGTGTGCCGCGCCGGTGTTCGTCCCGGGCGCCATCGCGGCCAAGTCGGCCCCCAGCAGGATGAAGAAGCCTGCCGACGCAGCCTGGGAACCGCTCGGCGACACGTAGACGACGACCGGTGTCCTGGCCTCGAGGAAGGTCGTGAAGATCTTGCGCATCGCCTGCATCTCGCCGCCCGGCGTGGACAACTCGACAATCAGGGCCTCCGCGCCAACCCGGTCAGCCTCCGCCGTCACCTCTTCGATGAACTCCGCGACGACGACCTGAATCACCGAATCCACGGCGGCCACGATCACTTCCGGGCCGGACTCGGCAATCGGCTCGTCCGCCTCCGCGGGAGGAGGGTCGCCGTCCACGGGCGCCCCCGCTCCGGCATCCCCGGGTTCGGCGGTCCGGGAGTCGTCCTGCTCCCCCGACTCCTCCAGCCGCGCTGCGTCGGCGAGCAGGACGAGCGGCGCCAGGACCAGGGCGAGGGCAAACGCCAGCCGCAAGAGGCTTCCCAGTGGTCTGCGCTTCGGCGAGCCTCGCATCCGAAGAGTCTACTTGACGAGCACGCAGCGACTGTCCGCGGAACGCCCGCGGATCACCCGCGGACTGTCCGGTGAACTGGTCGGGGCGAGAGGACTTGAACCTCCGGCCTCACGGTCCCGAACCGTGCGCTCTACCAGGCTGAGCTACGCCCCGACACACCGGGCACCCGAATCGCGCGGTCCGCGCCGTTCGGGCGCCAGCCCGTGCGACCGTCATCGGGCGCACGGATGGCAAGCCGCAGAATACGGTTCCGGGGGCCGGAAGTCCAGCGTTCAAAGTGCCGCCGCTCCCTGCTTCTGTATGGTCGCTGGCGCGTTGACCAGGTCGGGCGCCCCCCAACCTCTGACCCGCGTCCAGGAGCGCCACGGCGTTGTTCGAGACCTCTCCTGGGCGACATCCACGACCTCGGAGTGGGCGACGCCGTTTCTTCGGGAGTCAGTTTCGATGTCGCCGGGGGGGCCGGGCTTCGGCGTCGCTCCCGGCCTCCACTTCACCGTCTTGTCGTCCGGGGTCCTCCCGGGACGTGACGGTCACGTTGACCGTCCGCGCAACGGCGATTGGCGGATCCCCTTCGACCCCATCGGCAATCAGCCGCAGCCTGGCGGTGATCGTCCCGTTCCCGGGCGCGCAGCCGTGGACGGCAAAGGACTCGGTGTGCGACGTGCGGCCGCTGAAGACGGCCGAAGTTCCGTCTGCCGCGCGCCGCGTACAGTCGCTTCGCGCGCCGAGATGGTCGTTGTACACCACCCGGATCAAATGCTGGCGGGCCGGGTCGAGATTCACCGCCTGGACCGCGACCCGGGCCTGTGCGCCCCCTTCGAGCGCGGTCGGCGCGTCGATCAGCTTGACCGACGGCCTCGGTGGAATGTCGAGAGATGCCGCGGCCCGCCATGAATCGCCGACACCGCGGATGTACTGGCCGAATTCGAGACGGCGAATGCCGTACGACGGCCAGGAGCGCCAGAGCCAGCAACGGTCGCCGTCGAACGCGCCGTGCCGTTCGAACGACAGATCGAACTGATTGAAGCCGTACAACCGCCGACCTTCATGAAGGTCCGACTCGCGCGTCGGAGTCGCCCTCCCGAGGAATGGCCGCCTGACATCCGCCGGCGCGCACCGATCCTTCACCAGCACGAGCGTGTCATCGGTCACGTACAGGTCGAAGCGGGCACGCAGGACCGGTTCGTTCGTCTCGACGATGCGAACCACGGCCTCCGGTATCGCACGGCGGACCAACGTGCGCAGGTCCACGTTACGCGGCGGCGGCGAGCTGGCCGGACCATCCAGCGCCGCCCGGTCATACAGGAACACGCGCCGCATGTCGGGCGTGAGCAGAGCGTCCTCCCGGTCCGGATCCCGGCGGTTGGTCAGGATGAAGTCCGCCAGCGGCCGCCGGTCTGCCTTGTTCCGGTAGTCGATTCGGCTGCCCGCCAGGTAGTAGTCGATCGCGTACGGCGCCAGCGCGATGCCGGTGCTGCGCCGGTTCCCGGTCACGAAGACGCCCCTGCCCGCCGTCATCAGACGAATCGCCTCGAAGTCCGCGATCACTTCCCGATGCAGGTCGGCCTTCGCGGGGTCATGGCCCACGCCGCTCATGCGAACCGTCGAGCCGAGAAAAATGGCCAGCGCCGCGGCAATCGCCATGGCGAGGCGAGTCGGGGACGAGCCGAGCAGGAGTGACACCGCCGCCGACCAGGCGATCAACGGAATCCCGAGATGGAAGAGGCTCTGGAAGTCGTGCGTAAAAGCGTAATGGCGCATCGGGATCGTCCAGCACAGGCCGGAGACCGCCAGCGCTGCCAGCACAGGCCGGCGCCGGACCGCGATCAGGCTCGCCACGCACGCGACGGCGCCGACCGCCATGAGCCACACCGAAGACTGATCGGCTTCCCCGGCGACCGGGAAGGGCAGCGACATCCCGCCGATGCTCGCGGCCTGTTGTTGCAGATACGGCCACCACGCCAGGCGATCCGTATAGGCCACATATGCCGCTTCCGGCTTGAGGCCGAATCGCCACAGCATCCGGTCGAAAGCCGGAACCTCTGTCCACAGCACCTCCCCGCCGAAAGCGCGATACTCATTGGCGAGGTTGAGTCCGAGAACGAGCATGCCGAACAGGAGCGTCACGACGCCGAGTGTCACGTGCCGGCCGCACAGCACCGCCGCTGCGGCACGGGCCGCCTCCCGGAGGCTGCCCCACGGCGCACGCCTTCGCAGCACGTCCACGGCGCCGACCACGATGAACGGCAGCAGCAGGGCGTACACCTGCCAGCCCAGCAGCAGCGCCGCGCAGGATTTGACGACCAGTTGACGGAAGCGGCCCTCCTGGACGAACACGACGATGCCGTGAAACGCCAGCAGCACCCCGAACAGGCTCGGCACGTCGTTGAAGATCATGTCGCTGTAGTAGAGGGCGTACCAGGACGAGCAGGAGAGCAGCACCGCCGCCAGCGCGACCCACGGGTCGAACAGCCGGCGCAGCGACAGCCAGGCCACGACGGCAGCGGCTGCGAAGAACAGCAACATCAGCATCCGGGCGGCGAGTATCTGCGACGAAAGCCCGTCGAACGGCGCGATGGCCAGCGCGGTCAAGGCGAACGCCCCCGGCGGGAACCCGTTCTTGAGGACGTACCCGTAGTCCATCTCCGGGTCGAGCGTTCGGCGTTCGAACATCAGGAAGGCGTGGTCCGGCGAGAAGTTGGCGGCCTTCGCCAAGCCGAGCGACGACAGCCAGTCGTGATGGCCGGGCCGGTAGAAATGACTCCGGTCGTGGCCGAAGACGAACACCGCCGTCATCGCCGCCAGCAGAATCAGCCAGGGCGCGAGCGGACGGACGAACCCAGGTGTCAGGCCACCGGGGTCAGGCCCGCGGCGTCTCCATGCGCCCGAATCCGGCCGGTTCCTCCGCATGAATTGCTCATCCATCTCTTTCGCTACACACAGCGGCCGGTACAGCATACGTCAGTGAATCACCCCCCGCAGCCGCGGGTCCAGCAGATCCCGCAGCGCATCCCCGACACAGTTGAACGACAGCACCAGCAGGAAGATCGCCACGCCGGGGACGATCGACAGCAGCGGTTGCTGCTCGAGCATCGGGAAGGCCTGCTGGAGCATGTTGCCCCAGGTCGGCGTGGGCGGCTGGATGCCGACGCCGACGAAGCCGAGGGCGGCTTCGGTGAGCACGGCGTAGCCCATGCTGAGGGTGCTCTGGACGATCACCGGGGCGATGCAGTTGGGAAGGATGTGGCGCAGGATGATGCGGCCGTGGCCGAGGCCGATGCTCTCGGCGGCCTTGACGAAGTCGCGCTCGCGGATGGACAGCCCCTGGCTGCGGATGATTCTCGCCATCCAGGGCACGTTGGCGATGCCAATCGCGATGATCACGGTGCGCAGCGAGCCGCCCAGCGCGGCCGCGAGGCCGACGGCGATCAGCAGGCTGGGGAACACGACGACGGCGTCCATGAGGCGCATCAGCACGTCATCGACGCGGCCGCGGAAGTAGACGGAGAGCAGGCCCAAAGGTACGCCCAGCAGCACGCCCAGGCCGACGGCGCCGAGGCTGACCAACAGGGCGATCCGGGCGCCGACGATCAGCCTTGCGAGGGTGTCGCGGCCCATCTGGTCGGAGCCGAGCCAGTGCGCGGCGCTGGGACCCGACAGCAGGTTGTCGAAGTCCATCTCCTCGGCGTCGACGGGGACGATCCAGGGCGACAGCACCGCCGCGGCGGTGATCACGGCGAGCACGACGAGCCCGGCGAGCGCCTGGGGCACGGAGGCCAGCTTGCGCAGCAGCTCGACGGTCGGGTGGCTGGGCGGGGCGGCACGTCCGGAGGCCGGCGTGTCGCGTCGAATGCCGCGAATGCGTGCCAGAAGGCCCGCGCCGCGGCCGGCGTACCCGGTCTCGCGGCGGTCTCGCCGGGCGCGGTTGCTGTTGCGGCGCACGTTCCCGGCCCCGTTTCTAGCCACGTTCCCGGCCACGTTCCTAGCCACCGAACTTGATCCTCGGGTCGAGCCAGGCGCAGGCCACGTCGGTGATCAGGTTCGCGGCGAGCACGGCAACCGCCATCAACAGCACCGCCGCCTGCACGACGAGGAAGTCGCGGGCGAAGATCGCCTGCACGATGTACTGGCCGGTGCCGGGAATGCCGAAGAGCGTCTCGATCACAATCGCGCCGGCGAAGATGCGGCCGGTCTGCAGGCCGAGGATCGTGACCACCGGCAGCAGGGCGTTGCGCAGGGCATGCGACCAGATCACTGTGCGCTCCCTGGCGCCCCGGGCACGCGAGGTGCGCAGGTAGTCCTGGGCAAGGACTTCGAGCATCGCCGAGCGGCTCTGCCGCATGATCAGCGCGCAACTCGTCACGCCGAGGGCGAACGCCGGCAGAATCATGTGGCGCAGGCTCTGGAGAGGATCGTCGAACAGGCGCACGTAGCCCTGGCTCGGCAACCAGCCGAGCCCCACGCCGAAGAGCAGGATCGCCATGATGCCGAGCCAGAAGTTCGGGATCGCGACTCCGCCGATCGAGACGACCGTCGCCGCGTAGTCGATCGGTTTGCCCCGATAGACCGCGGAGGCGATGCCCGCGGGCACGCCGATCAGGACCGCCAGGATCCAGGCCGCGAGGCCGAACTGCAGCGTGACCAGAGCCCGGCCGCCGAGCTCCTCCGCCACGGGGCGCATGTTCTGGGTCGAGCGGCCGAAGTCCCCCTGCACCACGTTGCCCAGCCAGATCAGGTACTGGACGATCACCGGCTCGTCGAGGTGGTGACGCTCCCGGATGAGCTGCAACTGCTCTTCGTCGAGCGCCTCGCCGGGGCCGATGAATGCCCGCGCCGGATCGCCCGGGATCGCGAGCATCAACGCGAACACGAGGAACGTGACCAGGAGGAGAACGGGCGCCGCCTGCAGCAGTCGGCGTGCGAGGTAGCTGCGCATGCAGCTGGTCCTACTCGTCCAGCCAGATCGTGGCGAAGTTCATCTTGCCGTCCCAGCCCATCAACTGGTCCAGATTGCGCACCTTCCCGGGCGCGGCGGCGTAGGTCACGCCGTAGAGCAACGGCGCGAACCAGGCCTCGCCGAGCACCGTCCGGTTGAGTTCGAGGTAGACCTGCTTGCGAGCCTCGTTGTCGTAGAACGAAGCGCCCAGCTCGACCAGTTCGTCGACGTCCGGCCGCAGCACGTTGCCCGGGTTGTAGTAGCCGTCGCTCTTGTAGGCCAGCGACGCCATCCAGTCCGGCTCGGGATAGCGGCTCCAGGAGGTAACGAACATCGGGTACTCCTGGCCGTGGTTGAACCTCTCGGTCGCCGGTCCGCTGGACAAAACGTCGATGTCCATCCGGATGCCGATCTTCTTCAGCATCGCCCGCACGACTTCCGCGCTGGAGACGAGCAGTGGATTGTGGTGGGTGACCGCCGTGAACTCCAGGCCGCCCTCCCGGCCGGCTTTCCTGAGGTACTCGCGCGCCTTGTCGACGTCGTAGTACGGGCGTTCGTCATCCGGTTCGTGGACCCAGGCGCCCACCGGCCACATGCCCGCATCGGCCTCGATCGCCCGGTCGAAGAAGATCGCCCGGTTGATCACGGTCGGATCGACGGCGTGGGCGATCGCCAGCCGGACGTTCACGTCGTCGAGCGGCGGCTTGTTCACGTTGAACACCAGCGTCAGCGCGATGCTGCCGCCCGGCATCGTCTCCATCCGGACCCGCTCGTCCCGCTCGAAGGTCGACACGTCCTTGTAGGGGAGGTAGGTCACATCGATCTCTCCGGTGCGCAGGGCGGCGGCGCGGACCGTCTCGTCGCGGATCACCCGGATCGTCACCTCGTCGAGGTACGGAAGCTGATTGCCGTGCTCGTCCCGGCCCCAGTAGTCCTCGTTCCGCACAAAGTGCACGAGGGTGCCGGTGATCACCTCCTTGAGCTTGAACGGCCCCGTCCCGGACGGGTTCCAGCCGTAGTCAGGGCCGAGCGCCTCGACCGCGGCCGGCGAGCTCATCACGCCGCCCCGATCGGCCAGCATGCCGAAGCCGGCGCCCCACGGCCGCGCCAGATCGAAGCGCACAGTGTAATCGTCGATCACCTCGACTGCCTCGATCACCGCCAGCGAAGCGCGCGGCGTGGCGACGGTGGCAGGATCCAGAATCCGCTCGATGTTGGCCTTCACCGCGTCGGCGTTGAAGGGGGCGCCGTCGTGGAAGACGACGCCCTCCCGCAGCTGGAAGGTGATCGAGTCGGGGTCCGTGGCGATCTCCCAGGAGGTCGCGAGGGACGTTTCCGGCCGCGGTTCGAGCTGCGGGTCCGCGTCGACGAGTTGATCGAAGAGCTGCCGCCAGAAGTAGGCGTCGGCGCCGGACCGTCCGAGCACCGCGTCGAGCGAGGTGGGCTCGAGCGAGTGGGCCACTCGCAGGTGGCCGCCGTAGCGGGGACCGCCCACGGCCGGGGGGCGCGGCGCCAAGGCGCCGGTCCCCAGCCGGTCGGCTCGGCTCTCGGGGGCGCACCCGACCACCGCGGCGAGGAGCACCGACAGCAGGATCACCGACCCGGATACGATCGCCTTCTGCGGCGACGACAGCGGAACAACAGACATCGCGGTCTTCCAACTCTATGGGGACCGTGGGCCACGGAGTTTGACCAGAGGAGAGCCACGAGCACGAGAACCTCGCATCGGATCCAAGGCACCGTGAGCAGATCGAGGAACTGTCGCGTCGCCTACACGCGGGCTAGCGAGCGGCGCTGCCGGATTCGATCTGACCGCCTCCGCTGACGCGCGGCCCTGGACGATGAGTCAAGCCGGATCCCACGCCCCGCGGAGTTGGCGGGCAGCTCTGCGGGAGAAAGAGAAAGCGCTCGATCACTCGGCGAGTGCACTCGATGGCCAAACCGACATCCCGTTTCGCGAAGTCCTGCGCATCTTCGCGCGCGCACTCTCCTACATGCGGTTCTTCAAGGCGCGCATCGCCGCCAAGTTCGCCTTGGTCACGGCGGAGATGGTGTTTCGGCTGCTCGTCGCGCCCTGGCCGGGGAAGGTCGTCGTCGACCACGTCATCCTGGGGCTGCCCATCGGGGATGCGGCCGGCTTCCCCGGCTACCTGGCGCCGTTTGTCGCGATGCTGGCTGACAAGGGCCCGGTGGAGATCATGCTCTGGGTGTTCCTGCTCGGCGTGTTCATGGTGACGGTGTTCGGGTTCACCACGAGCCGGGGCACCGCCCGGTCGGCGAGCGGTATGCCCACCGGGGCCTCCGCCGCATCTTCGGGCGGCGCCACCACGATGCTGACCCACGGTCACGGCACCCTGGCCCAGGGGCACGACGCCGCCACCCAGACCGAGAACCAGGCGAACCGTGGCTCCGGCCTGATGGGCGGCCTGCTCGGATTCCTCGACTTCAGGCTGCACCTGCGCCTGACCCAGTCGCTGAACCACCTGCTCAGGACGCAACTTGCCGGCCGGATCAAGCGCCTGCCGATGACCACCCTGGACGACCAGCGGATCGGCGACAGCGTCTACCGCGTTCTCTACGACACGACGAGCGTCAGTCTCGTTCTTCACGAGGTGGGTCTCGAGGTCTACTCCCACGCTCTCGGCATCACGATCAGCGCGATGATCATGTACACGTACTTCGGCAGCGCTCCCGAGGTCATCGTGCTGGCCGCCGCGTCGCTTCCGATCATGCTCGTCTTCGTCGTTCCCTTCGCGCGGTCGGCGCGACGCAGAAGCCAGGCGAGCCGCGCTTCCGGCGCCAACACGACCTCGAACATCGAGGAGGGGATGAGCAACGTGCTCGCCGTGCAGAGTCTCGGGGGCAACAGGCGGGAACGCCAGCGATTCAGGAACGTCAGCGAGGAATCCTTCAGACGCTTTCGCATCGAGTCGTTGCTCAAGCTGACGTACGGACAAGCCGGCAGCCTGGCATTCATGCTCGGACAGGTCCTGTTCTTCGTCGTCATCGCCGGACGCGTAATCGACGGCACGTTCACGGCCGGCGACTACTTCGTCCTCCAGTACTACTTCTTCGTCCTGAGCGCGACGTTCGCCGGCGCGGGCTTCATCTACCCGGTTCTGCAGAACAACATCGCCGGACTGCGCCGCGTGTTCTTCCTGATGGACCTGCCGTCCGAGAAGGCCGGCGATGGCGTTGACCTCCCGAGAATCGAGCGAGGGGTTGCGATGAGGGGAGTCGGGCTGACCTATCCGGACGGCCGCCAGGCGCTTCGCAACATCGACCTGGAGGCCCGCATCGGCGAGATCGTCGCGTTCGTCGGTCCCACCGGCGCCGGCAAGACGAGCCTCGCCTACCTGGCGCCGGCGTTCCTCCAGCCGACAAGAGGCTCGGTGAAGGTCGACGGCGTCGACCTGTTGGACGTGTCGGTCGACAGCCTCCGCAAACAGGTCTCCTACGTCTTCCAGGAGACCCAGCTCTTCTCCGACTCGATCCTCGAGAACATCCGCTACGGCAAGCGGGACGCGACCGAGGCCGAGGTCGAGCGGGTCGCGCGCATCGCGGGCGCGCACGACTTCATCGCCGCACTGCCCGACGGCTACCGGACCAACCTCGGCACGGTGACGAGCAAGCTCTCCGTGGGACAGAAACAGCGCATCGCCATCGCCCGCGGGTTGCTGCGCGATGCCCGCATTCTGATCCTGGACGAGCCAACCTCCGCGCTGGACCCGAAGACGGAGGCCTGGCTCGTCGACGCCCTCCACGAGGCGGCGAAGGACAGGCTGGTCATCATCATCGCCCACCGCCTGTCGACGATCGCCAACGCGGACCGAATCTACTTCCTGGAGGACGGTGAGATCCGGGAGCAGGGAACGCACGAGCAGCTGATGGCGATCCCCGACGGTCACTACCGGTCATACGCCTCGCTGCAGGCCGGCGCGAGATGAGCCTCGTCAGGTCGCCTGCGGCGCGCCACGCGATCGCGGAGGCGCACGCCTTGACGTCGCACCCCCCGAACCGGGGCGCTCCGAAGCGAGCCATCGGGCACCGAGCCGAAGACGGCGCCCTTGTGCGACGCCGACGACCACTGCGGCGCCCTCGCAACGAACTCCAGACCGCCGGGGCCTCAGGGAGGGAACGGCTGTTCCTCTACTCGACGCGGAACGGGTTGTCCGGAACCAGGTCCCGGCCCTGATCCGACGCCGAAGCCTTAAGGGCAGACGACCGTGAATGTCGTGGTGCCGGCGTCGTTGAAAGCCCCTGTCAGCCTGACGGAAGGCGTCACCGAGGCCGCATGGGCCAGCGCGTTTGGCAAGAAGCCGTACTCCGAGGTCACGGTCACTGGCAGGGAGAAGTTGCTCGTCCTGCTGCAGTAGGCGCTGTCCGCCACGATGCTGATCGTGGCGGCCGCCCGTTCGTCCGTGTAGCTGACGCCGGCTACCGGCGAGGAAACTGTTAGCAGAACTGTTGACGCCGCCGGACCCGTATCAAGCCGCACGCGGTAACCGCCGCCATTCAAGCGGTCCTCCGCCCTGGTCGCGGTCATCGCGAATTCCTGGTGTCCGCGCTTCGGGTTCAAGTCTGCGTCGGTCCTGTAGTGGCCGCTCCCGTTCATCCACAGGTCGGCGATGATGGTGATCGTGCCATCCCCGGCGGGCCGGACGACGGTGCCCCCGTCCGGTATCCGCACGGTCACTCCGGTAATGGGGTCCGTGGTCGTCGCCAGGACGATCGCGCCGCCGTCGCCCAGCGCGCAATCCGTACTCCGGCGCGTGTAGCGCGGCGATGCGCCCGCTCCCCCGTCGTCGTAGCCGCACTTCCTGAGCGTTGCCGCCGGCGGCGCCGGCAGGATGTTCGGCAACAGGCCGACACGGCCGGTCGAGGCCTCCTTCAGGAGAACGGCGCCCCTGCCCATCGTCATCGTCACGCCGGGACCGGCGTTCGTGATGCCGGTCTCCGCGTTGTCGAGGATGTCGTGGCTGACCAGGGAGCCCACGGCCGAGTTCGTGTCGTCCGTGATCCAGAACCAACCACCGTCCTTGACCGGGCCGATCTGCAGCCGGCTCTCTTCCGCGTTGCAGACAAGGCCGCTGTCCGTGAACTGCAGCATGACCATGCCGGCGGCGTTGGGCTCGAGTTCGCCATGGTGCGTGACGCCGCCGCAGGTGGCGACCCAGGCCACCATGTCGGCGCCGTCGGCCTCCGCGATGAGTCCGCCATTGCCCATGTAGACGGACACGTCATGGGTGCAGGCCTCGCAGGAGACGGTCTGACTTAGGGCCATCGCCGGAATCGCGCCGAGAATCAACGCCATCGTGATCTGCCTGATCAGCTTCATCGGTCTTCGCTCCTCTTCATCGGCTTTCGCTCCTTGAGCGGCTTTCGCCGCCAGATCGTTTCGGTTTCGGCCCTCCAGGCCCCACCAGGGGTTGCGCGATGACCTCGCCGTCCCTGCCCTGATTCTCCGCCGAAGCCCACACGTCGCGGGTAGTCGGCGCGAGTCCACCGCGTCGCCACCCGAGACGTCGAGGGTCCGCCCGGAAGAAAGGCCCTGTGGCCGATTCGTGCCGCACCGAGCGCGGTCAGACGCCCGCCCAACAGGGCGTGGCGAGGGCGCCCGGAAGCTTGCGCTGCACAGCAGGCGGCGCCGCGCAAGCCGCACGCGGGGCCGGCCGTGGCGCCCGCCTGCGGTCGGAGCCGGCTCTACAAGGCCGCGGCGGTCACACGGCTCACACAGCCGGACCGAGTCAAGGCTTGTGTGTGTGTGTGTGTGTGTGTGTGTGTGTGTGTGTGTGTGTGTGTGTGTGTGTTCACGAATTGTGCCAAGCCCACCCCGAGAAAGGCCGGTAGACCCCGGGGAACCTGGAAGATCGGAGTGCGTTTCACCCGCCGACGGGTGACGTGGGAGCATACATCAACCGTCGCCGCTGCATCCAGGACGTTCAAACGGCATCTTCCGCGGCGGCTGCATGCCGACCGAGGTGCAGTTCGACGGCGTCGGTGAAGAACCGCTTCAGGCTCATTCCGCGGCCCGCTGCAAAGGCCTGTGCGCAACGAAAGGTCGTGAGACCCGGCCACGAGGAGTCCACGAAACCGGGCCAGGCCCATCAATCCGTCAGGGTCAGGTGGTTCAGGTCGCGCCTCCACGCGAGCACGAGAGCGAAGGACGCCCTGCGTGGCGCTCGGGGTCGAGCGGACGGTCTCAGGGTCGGCGGCTGCCATGAAGCGTTCAGGGTTGTACTCTGCATTCGGGCAGGACACTTGCGGCCTTTCTGGCTGACGGCAAGCGGTGCGCGAAAGAGTGGACGTCGGGTTTCCGGATGGACTGACGATGAAGGACGAGAGCGGACCGGATGGATCCCGGGTGATGGACGCCGAGGCGGCTGTACGCTCCTTCCGTGCTCCATGAGAGAGCAGGTCGCACTCGATGAAGGCCAAGGCGAAGGAACTCGACCGGAAGTTCGATGCCGGCGAGAGCACCATGACGGACCTCGAACGGACGAAGGCACGGCGGCCCGGTCACGACCAGCGGCGAGTCGACGACGAGGTCCTGGCCGCGCTGCGCGACTACGACACCGCGACAAAAGCCGGTGACATCGACGGGCAGGTCGCCTTCTTTGCCGAGACCTGGCGAAGCAACTCCGGCGCGACGAAGGCAGAGCTGCGAGAACAACTGGAGCGGCAGGGCGACCGGAGCAAAGATGCCGAGAAGCGGTTCGTTTTCGATGAAGCGACGGTGGTCGTCGACGGCGACTCGGCGACCGTCGACCCGGTAAAGCTCCGGTCGCCGACCGGGAACGGCGCCTTCGAGTTCAGGATGACGAGGGCGCCGGACGGCGCCTGGCGATGCGTTTCGATTGCGCTGTCCGGACTTGCCGATGCGCCCGCAGAAGACGCCCGCGCCCTCCGGGAGCGCATCCTGAACGACCCGGAACGTCCCGGCTATCACTTCGTGATCCCCGAAGGCGTGGCGATGCCCTTCGACCCGAACGGCGCGATCTGGTGGAAGGGCCGCTACCACCTCTTCTACATTTTCCAGGACACGAGACTGGGGAGGAAGGCCGACCACTGGGGCCACATGTCGAGCACGGACCTGTTCCATTGGCGCCACCACCCCACCGGCCTGCTCGACGGCATGTACAGCGGCAACTGCTTCCTGAACAGGGAGGGCGTGCCGACGATTCTCTACCACCAGCACGGCCTGGGCAACGCGTTTGCCGTGGCGCTCGACGACGAACTGAACGAGTGGAAGAAGCTCGATTCGAACCCCGGGAGCAGGCGCCTCTCCGAGACGCCGGGGATCACGCCCAGGACCCGGGAAGGCGACGAGCACCACGGCAAGTACCGGTCATGGGACCCCTTCGGGTGGCTCGAAGGCGACACCTGCTACGCGATCTTTGGCGGCCAGCGACCGGCGGTCGCGAAGTCGCCGACACTCGAGGGCGAATGGAAGTACGCCGGCGACCTGTTCGCCCACGGCGTCGAGGGGGTATCGCTTGACGAGGACGTCTCCTGCCCCGACCTGTTCCAGCTCGGCGGCAAACACGTGCTGCTGTGCATCAGCCACCGGATCGGCTGCCGCTACTACGTCGGCGAATGGAAGGACGAGCAGTTCCACCCCGAGTCCCATGCGCAGATGAGCTGGGTCGACAACTCGTTCTTCGCCCCGGAGAGCCTCGTGGACGACAGGGGCCGCCGGATCATGTGGGCCTGGATCCTCGACGAGCCTCTCTTCGGAACGCGGTCGAAGCACGGCTGGTCCGGCACGTTGAGCCTCCCGCGAGTCCTGTCGCTCGGGGACGACGGGCTGCTCCGGATGGATGTGCCCAAGGAGATTGAAGCGCTGCGCTGCGGCGGCGTTGGGATGGGACCGCTCACCGTGCCCGCCGGCGAGGACCTGACCGCGGACGATGTCGCCGGCAACAGCCTGGAGTTGCTGGTCGAGATGGACAGCGCCGAGGCGTCCGTCTACGGCATCAAGGTGTGCGCGTCGCCAGACGGGCAGGAGGAGACGCCGGTCTTCTACGACGCCCGAGAGCAGCTGCTCAAGCTCGACACGCGAAGATCGGGTCCCGAAGACACGCCGAAGGCCGTCGAGGCGGCGCCCTTCGAGCTGAAGCCCGGCGAGCGACTGAAGCTCCGCGTTTTCGTCGACAAGTCGGTCGTCGAAGTCTTCGCCAACAACCGACAGGCCATCGCGCGCCGGATCTATCCGTCACGCCCCGACAGCGTCCGCGTTCAGCTCTTCGCCGTCGGCGGCGACGCCTGCGTGCACTCGCTCGAGGCCTGGCAGATCACGCCTTCGAATCCCTGGTAGCGCCGGCGCCGGCAGCCTGTCGGACGGGGGCCTCAGGCCCGTGAGCCAGCCTGCAGAGAGACATGCTCCCGGTAGCGCCCGTCGGGAATCGCCATCAACTCCTCGTGCGAGCCCGATTCCCGGACCTCGCCGGCCTCGAGGAAGTAGATCCGGTCGGCGTGGGCGATCGTCGACAGGCGGTGGGCGATGATGATGACCAGCCTGTCCTTCGCCGCTTCGTGGAGCGCGTCGACGAGGTGAGCCTCGGTCTCGGGATCGAGGGCCGAGGTCGGTTCGTCCAGGATCAGGATGCGGGCATCCCGGAGGAGCCCCCGGGCGATCGCGATGCGCTGCTTCTGCCCCACCGACAGCTTGCTGGTCACGGTTCCGAGGTTGGTCCCGTAGCCGTCCGGCAGTGCGGCGATGAAGTCATGCGCGCCCGCGATGCGCGCCGCGCGCTCGACCTGCGCCTCCGTCGCACCCCGGTTCCCGTAGCGGATGTTCTCGAGGATCGAGTCGGAGAAGAGCTGAGTCTCCTGGAAGACATAGGACACCTGCTCTCGGAGGCCCTCCACTGCCACCTCCTTCAGGTCGACGCCGTCAACCTTCACCGTCCCTTCGGTCGCCTGAACGAAGGCCGGCGCCAGGTGCGCGAGGCTCGTCTTGCCGGCGCCGGTCGGGCCGACGAAGGCGACGATCTCGCCAATGCGGGCTTCGAGGTCGACGTTCAACAGTGCCCGGCGGCCGTCCGGGTAGACGAGCCCGACGCCCTTCATCTCGACGCCGCGCGCAATGGGCGGCAGAACGACGCCGTCCCGCGTCTTCTCCGCCGGCAGATCCATCAGGAAGAACACGCGGCGCATGCCCGCGATGTGCCGCTGCCACTCCGTGTACATGAAGCCCCAGGCCCCGAACGTCGCGCTGAGGACGAAGAAGTAGTACTGGAGCACGAAGTAGTCGCCGGCGGTGAACGTGCCCTCGATCACGCGACCCGCCATCACGATGAAGAAGACCACCTGCCCCAGCATCAGCGCGAGGCTGAAGATCTGCTGGTACGTGAGCACGACGAACCACTCTCTGCGGAAGCGCTTGAAGGACTCCTCGGAAGCGCGCCGGAAACGTTGACCTTCCCGCTCGTTGCCGCCCAGGCTCTGCACGGCGAGGACGTTGCTCATCCCCTCCTCGATGTTGCTGGTCGTGCTCGAGCCGGACGCGCGGCTGGCCTGGCTCCGCCGCCGCGCGATGCGGGCGAGCGGGAGTTCGATGAGGAACACGATCGGCAGGGTCAGCACGCCCAGCACGATGACCTCGGGCGCGGCGCCGAAGTACGTGAACATGATGTAGAGCGTGATCACGACGCCGAGAACGCCCGACCAGAGGCCCAGCGCGATCCCGTGAAGAAGCGCGCTGACGCTGGTCGTGTCGTACAGGGCGCGAAAGACGCTGTCGCCGATTCGCAGATCGTCCAAAGTCGTCATCGGGAGCGACTTGAGCTTTGCCGCCACCTCGGTGCGGAGCAGGTGGTTCAGCGACTGGATGAGCCGGATGTGCACGTGGAAGTCGAGAACGCCAAGGATGCCCGCCATCAGGCCGGAGCCCATGTTCGCCTGGTTCTCCGTCTGGGTGGCGATGTCGTGGCCCTGGGCCAACGTGCCGTGTCCCTGCGGCATCAGGGTCGTCGCCCCGCCGGACGAGCCCGCGGAGGTCCCGGTGGGCGCGCCGCTCGGGGACCTGCCCGCTCCCCGGCTCGTGGTGAAGCCGAAGACCGCCACGTTGAACACGCCGAGCAACAGAATCCACACCAACATCTCCACCGGGCCCATGCCGTCGAGGAGCAACACGAAGGGCGCGAAATAGACCGGAAAGCCCGAGGCGTCCGCGATGGGCGCGCCGAGGATCACGTGGTCCACCACGACCTTGCCCGGCCACGGCGCGACCAGCAACCGGAAGCCGATCTCCACCGTGATGAAGCCGAGCTTGGCGGCGATGCGGGCCTTGAAGAACCGGAAGCAGGAGATCACGCGCGCGAAGATGCGCAGCGCCTCCCGGAACGAGATGTCGGTGCTCGTGTCGAGCGCGCCGGCCCGCCGGTCGAGCTGCTTCTCGGCCTCTCGCAGCCTCACGTTCCAGCTCCGTCAATTCCTCGCGTCAGTTCCTGGAGCGTGCCGGGATGCCGTGCTTTCAGGAGACCGGGAAGCTCCTGCCGTCAACCGGCGCCGCCGTCCACTTCCGCCGCCTCGCCGGTGCGCCTGGACAACCGGGCTTCCGTCTCGACGAAGTTCCGGTAACGCCCGCCCTCAATCGCCATCAGCTCCTCGTGGGATCCGTTCTCGACCAGTTGCCCATCGTCGAGGTACAGGATCCGATCGGCCTGCCGGATGGTCGAGATGCGATGGGTGATGAGGAAGATGGCCCGGCCCTCGCCCCAGGTCGACAGACGTTCGAGCACCCGATGCTCGGTGTGCGCGTCGAGCGCGGCCGTCGGCTCGTCCAGAATCAGGATCGGCGCGTCCTTGACGATCGCCCGGGCGATCGAGAGCCGCTGGCGCTGTCCCGTCGACAGCTTGCCGCCCCGGTCGCTCAATACCGTATCGAGGCCTTGCGGGAGCCCGGCGACGTATTCGTCCACGCAGGCCACGCGGGCCGCCTCGAGCACCCGCTCGTCGCTCGCATCGGGGACGACGTAGCGGATGTTGTCGCGCACCGACATGCCGAACAGGACGTTCTCCTGCAGGGCGACGGAGACGTTGCCGCGCAGGCTGTCCACCTCCAGTTCGCGCAGGTCGACGCCATCCACGGAAACCGTCCCCGAGTCGGGATCGAACAGCCGGAGCAGCAGGCTCATCAGGGTGCTCTTGCCCGAACCCGTCGGGCCCACGATGGCGGTCACGGCGCCCGGCGCCACCGTGAAGCAGACGTCGCGCAGCACCGGCCGGTCCGGCTCGTAGGCGAAATCGACGGAGTCGAAGCGGATCTCGCGGCGCAACGGCGCCATCGGAGCGGCGTTCGGCGCGTTCTTCACGTCGGGCTCGATGTCGAGGATGTCGAAGACCCGGTCGAGCCCCATCGCCATGTCCTGCGCCTGCGTCCACAGAGTGACCAGATTGCGCACGGAGACGCTCGACCCGCCCATCTGCTCCTGTGCCCAGTTGTAGGCGGACAGGTTCCAGGTCAGGAAGCTGAGACCCACCAGACCGACGAGGACGGTGGCGAAGGTCTCCCGTTCCCCGCTGGCCCATACCGCCATCAGGAACTGTCCGGTCAGCAGCGCGGCCGCGGCGATAGAGAAGGTCACGATGCCGACGATCGTCATCAGCGACCGGACGCGGAAGGAGGCGTTGAACGCGGCGACGGAATCCCGCTCGAGCCGCTCCTGCTCGGCGTCCCCGGCGCCGTAGGCCTTGATCACGCGAACGGCGGCAAAGGTCTCCTGGACGCGGGACGTGAAGTCGGAGTTCGCTTCCCTGGCGGCCAGCGATCGCTCGCGCATGCGGGGCGAGAACCACCGGCCCCACAAGAGGGCGAGGAGGACGATGCTGAGCGTCATGGCGCCCAGGATGGGGTCGAGCCCCGCCAGGACGACGACACCGAGCCCGTAGACCATCAGCAACTGCAGCGCCTGGGTCACCGTGCCGATCACGGCCGTGACCTGTGCACTGTCCTGGTAGATGCGGTACACCGAGTCGCCCACCCGGTGATCGCTGTGGTAGCGGAGAGAAAGCCCGAGCCAGCGCTCCACCAGCGCCATTCGCAGGTCCTGGTTCACCCGCTGCATGATGAAGATGTAGTAGTACGGCAGGAGCATCATCGCCGGGAGCTGCGCGAACCACCCGAAGACCATGAACACGGCGTAGACCCACTTCAGGCCGTGCCTCTGCTCCGCGGTCAGCGGCGCCAGGTCGATGCTCGGTTCGGCGCCGCTCGCGCTCGGTTCGGCTGTGTCCGCGTTCGCTCCGGCTGCGTTGGCATCCGCCGCTGCCGCTCCGGCCTCGGCCTCGCCGGCGAGCTCCGGCCGGCCGATGAAGTCGGCCAAAAACGGCGTCAACGGCTCCGCCTGAAGGATGGACTGGCTGATCAGGTCCACCGAGAAGAGGGCGATCACCATGGTCAGCAGCGTCGACGCCCACAGCAGCGCGAAGTAGTACACGAGGTGGCTGCCGAGCCGGATACGCAACCGCAGCCTGCCCCCGTCGAACCGGTACTGCAGCACCCAGATGCAGGCACAGCCCACGGCGACGAGCCCGACGTAGAGGTTGTCGGCGAGCCCGTCCACGGCGAACAGCGCGAACAGGAACGCCGCCGTGCCGATGACGACCAGCGCGAGTGACGCCGCCAGGTACGCGCGTCCCTTGACGAACAAGAGCGCCCACACCAGGACCGTCATCAGGACCGTGCCGGCCAGCAGCATGTCGTGGAGCCAGTCGGTGCCCGGGGGCGCCAGCCACAGGAACGCACCCGCCGCGGTCAGGACGGTGACCAGCGGCGGCACGTGGCGGAAGCTCCACGCGCCGGAGTCCGCGGAGGCCGCGGAGGCCGAGTCTTCGGCGGAGGCGGCGGCCGAGCCTTCGGCCGACCCGCGGCGCGGCAACTCCCGCCAGCGTCCGAGGATCTGGGGCAGCAGGTACGGCCACGTCCGGATGAAGATCCGGACGATCGCGACGAAGCCCTGCTCGTCCGGGGCGTCGCCCGGCTCACGCGTTGTCGGGGCCTCCCCCTCGCCCCAGAAGGGGAGCGCCCGCGCCTGCTTCACGAACGACTCGCACGACCGGCCGCCGGGAGCGTCAGGTCAACCAGGATGTCCTGGTGACCCTGAAGCTCGATCTGACGGAAACGGGTAACGCCGCTCGGATCCGCGATCACCACCGTAAACGTGCCGGCCGCGAGTCCGTCAACTCGAAACCGATTCTGCCGATCAATCTGAACGGTACGCACTTGATCGTATCCCTGGCCGCTTGCGAGGATGGTGACTGCACAGCCCGCGAGCGGTTGCCCCACAGACCGGATTTCTCCGGTCAGCGTGAAGCCAGGCTCGAAGCCCAGTTCGACGAACGCCTCTCCCGGGCCGGTTTCGAGAGTGACAGAGCGTTCGACCGCCCGGCGGTCGCGTTCTTTGGCTCTGACAGTCCATGCCCCCGGTCCGAGGTCGGCCAGCTGGAAGCGGCCTTCGGGGTCGGGTGACGTCGCGCCGCCGATGAGGACTCCCTGCCTCGCCTCGACCAGGATGCCGGCGAACGCCTCGGGAGGGCGGCCCGTCACGACGCCCCGCAGGGTGATTCCCGGGTGCAGGACGAAGTCGACGCCTGTAACGGACCCACCTTCGACGCGAACCGGGGAGCGGCCGGGCGCCGCCCGCGCGTAGCCTTCCGCCTGGACCTGGAGCTCGTACCTGCCGTCGTCCACGCCGCCGATTCGGTAGGTCCCGTTCTCGGCGGTGACGGCTTGCAGGGACCGGGGAAGAAAGCGCCTCCAGGCGTCGGCCTGCTCATCGAGCGGCTCGGCCTCGACCCTCGCGAGCGCCACCCCGGTACCGCCGGCAGTGGTCACGGCGCCACTGATCTCCCAACCGGGAAAGACCTCAAGATTGACCTCGTTGGTTCCAGGACCGATCACGACCTCCCGCACACCGTCCCGCCAGGCCGGATGGCGGGCCACGATTCGGGCAGGACCCGGCGCAACGCGGCTGGCTTCGTAGCCCCCGCCGGCGTCTGTTACCGGGCTGGAGTCCGTACTTTCTGGATCGCCTGCCGGATCGAGCGACTGGACGATGACCTCCGCCCCGGTCACCGGTGCGCCGGATGGGTCGATCACCGTGCCGACAAGCCGGCTCCGGACGCGCAGATGCAGTTCGATTTCTCGTTCCTCTCCAGGCCGCAGCCGGATCGCTCCCGCTTCCTCCGCAAGATCCTCGTCAAGGACCTGGACGGACCAGGGCCCCGGGCCCAGAGAGCTGAGGTGGAATCGACCGTTGGCGTCGGTCCTCGCATGGTGTCCGGAACGTAGGGGCCTCCACACACTTGGGCGAGTCGTCGGGCTGTGGTCGAGGTTCAGGACCACGGACGCGTCGGCCGCGCCCTGACCGTCCGCACTGACGACCCGACCCGCGAGCCGGGCGCCCTCGCGCAATCGGATCTCGACAAGCTTGCCCGCCTGCGGGCGCACTGCGATCATGTCGAACCGCGCGTAGCCTTCGGCCTCGACGACGAGGTCCGCAGGTTCCGTCCGCAGGCCGCCGATGCGAAACGTGCCGCCCGCATCCGTGACCGCAGGCCTGGCGTTCGGGTCGAAGAAGAACTGCGGATGGAGAGCGCCCGGCTGGTGCGCGCGCACGCGAGCGCCAGCCACCGGATCTCCGTTGAAGTCGCGCACCACACCCTCGACCGGCGTGCCGGCGTCGAGCGTGAGCGTCCCCAGGTTCTTCGACCCCTCCCCAGAAGGCGCCTCGAACACGACCGCTGGAAGACTTCCATGATCCGGGTTGTTGGCGGTCAACTCGAAACGCCCGGCCGGCGTGCCGGAAAACTCGAACCTGCCGTGAGCGTCAGTGCCGCTGGTCCTCCTGAGAAAGGAGTTCCAGGAGTAGCTGCCGTCCCTCGACCACGCGACCGGCACGAGCGCCACCTCGGTGTTGGGGATCGGAACGCCTCTGGAATCGGTGATGATCCCGAGCACGCTCCGGCCGCGTCTGAGGACGACGCGAACGTCCTCCCGCGCCGCCTGCGCGGGCGCCGCCGGAATCTCCAGTGTTCTGGCGGGGTAACCGCTCAGTTCGACGTGAAGCCGGTGGGTGTGCTCCGCTGCGGCGCCGGCGATGAAGAACGAGCCATCGAAGGCCGATGTTGCCTCTCGCCCCCCGGGTCCGATGCCCGGAGTGCCGCCAAACGGTTCGACCCATAGCCGGACGCCCGCGAGCGGGCGACCGGAAGCGTCAACGACCTGACCCTTGAGGGGCGCCGACGGCGCCAGCAGGATGTCGACTGCGTCGCCGGAACCGAGCCGCTCCGCGGTCACCATGGCGCTCGTCGCCTGGTAGCCGTCGGCGGCGACGCCGACCTGCGCCCGGCCTTGGTGGAGCCAGGTGCGCAGGACGAAGGCGCCGGTCGGGCCTGCTCGGGCCTGCTCGCCCGGACGGCGCCAGATCGCGGCGCCGGCTACCGGGCGACCGGTGGCCGCGTCGGTGATGCGCCCGGCGATCTCGGCCGGCGGCTCGAGCCCGATCTCGACCGTCCGGTCCGTGCCTGCGTCGCCAGCCTCCACCTGTCCAGCCGAGACGACATGCGCGAGAGTCCGGTCGGCGCCTGCGCCGGCAGCCTCGGATCCCGGCGGCGCGGTCCATCCGATGGAATGGTCTTCGGCGAGTGCCCGGTACGCGAGGCTCCGGCTCTCCACGGGAACGACCGTCGCTTCGCCGCGGTCGTTGGTCATTCCAAGGGGGACATCGAGACGTTCGCCGACGGTGACCGCCGCGCCCGGAACGGGCCGCCCCTGCGGATCGAGGATGCGGACGGTCATGCCGGCGGCGGGCGCCAGCTCGAAGGAACCGCCGCCGGCGCCGACCCGCCCCACGCGCAGGCGGAACCCCGGCGCCGAGAGGGCGACGCCGGCCTCCACGGTCGGAAGCGAGAACCTGGCCAGTCCGGCGGCGTCCGTTCGCGTTGCTGCGCGGCCGAACCGCGGAACGATTCGTTCCTGATCACGGCGCTGCCACAGATCCAGGCCGTGACCCGTATCGACGGGTTCGGAACGCCACCCGCCGGGATCGGCGACGACCAGGGCGCCTTCGACAGGCTCGCCTTCGAGGTCCGTTGCGACAATCGTCATGACGCGCCAACCCGCGACCTCGATGGGCGGCAGGACGAGCGGCGCCGCCAGGGGCGCCAAGGCATGGAACAACGGCGCCGGGGTCACATGGCGAGCTCCCGACGCCGCGCCTTCTGCCGGGGCGGACACCTCCAGCCGGTAGGGGCCCACGGCCGGTGCGGTCAGCGTGAAAGTGCCGCCCGGCCCGGACCGCGTCGAGTCGACGGCTGCGGGCAACGCGCCGGGATCGCCCAGTTCGTTGACCAGGCGCTCGTAGCGGCTCGGGTAGGGCCGCAGGTTCAGGTCCAGGCCCGCAGCCGGCGCTCCCTCCTCGGCGACCAGGGTTCCCGTCACGGTCAACGCGGGACGGCTCCTGATTCCCACCACTACCCTTAGCGAGCCGGTAGCGCCGCGGCTCTCCTGCGGCCCTCGACCGCGTAGTCACCCTCGGGGGGCACGTCAAGGCTCAGGGCGCCGCGGAAGGTGTCTCCCCGGACTTGCAACCAGGCACTGAGCTTGCCGACCGATCCCTTGCCCCAGTTCGACTGGGATCCGGACGCGCTGTACTCGTAGCTCAGGACGCCGTTCTCGAAGCGGACGGCGGTGACCTCCATCTCGCCGTCCACCTCGTCGTGGAGCGTCGCCGCGAGCGCGCCGTTTACCTCGGCAAGGGTCAGCACGCTGTTGCGGAACTCGCCGAGGACCTTCGTCACGATGTCCCATTCGCCGACCACCGCGGAGAGGTCCGCCGGTTCACCAGCGCCCACAACACCCGGATAGTCGCGCCAGAGCCAGCGCAGCGTGTCGGGGAAGATCGCGCCGCCGTGCCTCAGATCGTGGCCCCCTGAGCCCATCTCGAAGCGGTAGTCGTAGCGGGCGAACATCAGGGCGGAGTCCATCTGGAGGTTGGCCAGCGTCCAGTTTCCCTCCGCGAGGTTGATGTCGTTCTCCCCGTCCTGGAGGAAGACGCGGATGGGCTTCGGGTTCCCGCGGGTCCTGCGAATCAGGTAGGGGTATCGGGAGCCGCCCTGGAGTCTCGTGTAGCTGCCGACGTGGCTGACGGCCTTGCTGAAGGCGTCGGGGCGCTCCCAGACGACGGTGAAGGAGGCCAAGCCGCCGTCGCTCATGCCGACGATCGCTCGGCCCTCCGCGGCGTCCGTCAGGTTGTAGTCCTTGCCGACCTCGGGGAGGATCTCCTCCAGAAGGAAGCGGGCGTAGGTGTCGTCCAGCGGCGTGTACTGGTTGCTCCGCTGGTCCCAGGGGATCTCCTTCATCCCGGGGTTGATGAAGATGCCGACCGTGACCGGCATCTCGCCCCTGTGGATCAGGTTGTCGAAGACGGTCGGCGCCCTGACGGGGCCCTCGGCGTTGACGTAGAAGTCGCCGTCCTGGAAGACCATGACGGCCGCCGGCTCGGCGTCCGTGTACTGGGCCGGCACGTAGACCCGGTACTCGTGCGTCGTGCCCGGGTAGATGCTGCTGGCGTCCCAGGTGCGCTTCTCCACCGTTCCGGTTGGAACGCCCCCCTGGGGCATGGAATCAGGGCCCAGCGTGTACTCGGCCCCGCTGGCGGTTGTCGGGAGCATCAGGCAGAGGAGCAGGGCGGCGGAACAAAGCGGATGCCGGCCTGACGGCCGGCGCGATTCCATAGCCGCCTTCGGCGGCAGCCGGCGGCGACGCCGGCGCACCCAGTGGGTAGCCTCACCCGAGAGGCGGCGGGCACGCCGGTGCACACGGCGTGAAGCCATGTGCGTCCAGCGTACCCAGCCCGCTAGCAGCGAGTTCGCGATTCAGCCTCCTTAGTTGAACGGCCGGAAGCGGAGCTGCATGCCAACTTCGCGCTGGTACGTGATGAATCCCAGAGCGGGGACGCCTCCATTCCCGGACATTGGCAGGTACTCGAGGACCGCGATCTCGTCGAGGACGTTCTTCACGAACAACGAGACCGACCACCTGTCGCTCGGCGAACTCCAGGTGCCGCCCACGTCCAGCCGGTCGAACGACGGCAACTCCCAGAGTCCGACGTTGCCGATGCTGGGATACACGTCGTCGGTGAAGGTGTAGGTCGACTGGAACGAGAGGTGGCCGGCAGAGGCAAGCGACTTGAACCAGGTCGCCGTCAGCGCCAGCTTGTTCTCCGGCTGCTTGGGCAACCGATTCCCGGTCTGGTCGGTCGCCAGCGTGTACATGCTGGTCGCCGGCTCGCGGGTCTCGAAGTCGATGTACTCCCACGTTCCAAACTGCGCGTCGGGGTGGCCGTCGATCACCGACGCGTGCTGACCGATCTCCGAGTCCTGCCAGGCGTAGAAGCCCCTGAGCCCGAAGGAGCCGACCCGGTAGCTGAACTCGAGGTCCACGCCCTGAATCGTCGTGTCGGGAATGTTGGCCGTGTACTCGACGAGCGGCGTGTTCGCGAAGATCGACACCGGGAACTGTCCGCCCGGCGGCGGCGCCTGCGTGGCGGCGAGCTGGTAGTTGTCGAAATCGTTGTACCAAAGGCCGGCCGAGAGCTGCAGGCGCGAGTCGAGGAAGAAGCCCTTCGCTCCCAGTTCGTAGTTCACCAGAGTTTCTTCCTCGATGTACGGGGGCACCGTGCCGGGCAGACCGATGTTGAACCCACCGGAGCGGAAGCCCGTGGAAACCCGGCCGTACATCAGATGGCCGGCATCCGTCGTGTACTCCAGAGCGAGGTGGCCGATTGGCCGCGCCCAGCTCTGAGGGTAGGGATTGCCCTCGCCCGCAAGAGCGACCGCAATCGCGACACCCGTGAACGTCGTCACGGCGTAACCGCCCTGGTCCTCCGGCTTCTGCTCCTTCTCGTCTTCGGTATACCGCAGCCCTCCCGACAGCGCCCAACGGTCGTTGAACCGGTAGTCGCCACTGAGGAACGCGGCCTGGGTCTTGTTGTTGCCTCTGACGAAGAAACCGAGAAGATCGCTGTGATCGTCACCCTCGGGGCAGTACCAGTAGAGCCCCTCCTCGTCACCCGCCGGGTCGCTCGTACCGATGCCGAATCCCTCGATCACCTTGATCAGGACATCCTGGCAACTGTCGACCGGAACGCCAAAGACCGTCCCGACCCTCCGGGCCTGCTCATCGGCGGTCCCGAAGCGGACGGTCGTGTCCAGGTCATGGCGCCAGATCGTCCCGGATCTCCGGTTGTCGTATGTGAACAACCCGCCGATGAAGTTGAAGTCGCCCCCGTAGCTCGATCTGAACAGGAGCTCATGCGAGGACTCCGGGTACTCGAACGGAAGGTCGTAGAACGAGTTCGAGAAGTCCACGCCACCGTCGCTGGCAATCGTGTGGTCCATCGAGTTGGGGTCGCCGCCCAGACCCCGATCACCCGGGGGTGTTCCAACCGGAACCCGGTTCGTGTAGTCGGCGTCCCTGATCACGTGCTGCGCGGTGTCGCCGTCGCTGGCGTTGTAGCTGATGCCGAGGGTGCTCGAAACCTGCCAGTTGGCGCGCACCGTCAGGAAATCGCTCTCGCTCACGTTGGAGCCGGGGTAGTTGAACGCCACCCTGTTGGCGATCCTGCTGTCGCAGTGCCACCCGGGGAGACCCGGAGGACAGCTCGGATCGAGGGCCGGATTGGGCGTCTCCCAGAGGTAGTAGCGGTTCCGGGAGTAGCCGTCGGTCGTCCGGTCCACGTTCGCGAGTTGCACGAAGCCCCGCGGCACGCCGTTCTCCTCCACATGGAGCATGCGGGCCCTGACGGAGAACCGATCGGTCTCGGCCCGGATCTGCGGCGCGTAGAAGGTCTGATCGGGTGCGTCATGGTCGCCGCCCGGCCCGACGTTCTCCTGCCTGCCGTCGCCCGTGTGGGTGCCGGCCGTCAGGCGGAAGCTGAAGGGACCGTCGCCGAGCGGGCCTCCGATGGCCCCGTTCAGGCGCTGCTGCGAGACGTCGGTGACCTCCCCCATCAGCTCCGCATCCCAGTGATCCGTTGGGCCCTTGGTGACCACGTTGATCGCTCCCGCGATCGAGTTGCGGCCGTTCAGGGTCCCCTGGGGTCCACGGGCCACCTCGACGCGTTCAAGGTCGAAGCCGCCGCCGGGCGTCGTACCGTAGACGCCCAGCGTGTAGGCGCCGTCGACGTAGGTGGCGACCGCATAGTCGGCCTGGTCGTACTGGGCGTTCCTCGTGCCGATGCCGCGGATGACCGTTCCCTGGCCTTGCTGCTCCATCTCGTCACTGAACTGGAGGCCCGGAACCAGATTCTGCAGATCCGTCCTCTCCTGGATCACGAGTTCCTCGAGAACGCTCGAGTCGAAGGCGGTGATCGTCATCGGCACTTCCATCACGTTCTCCTCGACCCGCTCCGCCGTGACCATGACCGTGTCGTGGTAGGCGGGACGAATCTCGAAGGACGCCGTCGCGCCGCTCGCGGTCACGTTGACCGCCTGGCTCGCGGACTGGAAGCCATCCAGGCTGACGTTGGCCGTGTAGGCGCCGGCGGCGACGCCCGTGATGGAGAACGCGCCGTCCGCGTCGCTCATCGCGTTGCCCACCTCGCTTCCGTTCGCGGCCTCCAGACTGACCATGGCGCCGGGGACGGGGTCTCCGTTCGTGTCGTTGACCGTTCCGGAGACGCTGCCGTCCTGCGCCCAGGCGGGCACGGTCAGAAATGCCAGCGCGAGAAGAAGTGTCAGGACCTTGTCGGTCCTCGCTGCGGCTCGGATTCTGCTCTCCATGGTGGCTCTCCCTCCGGGTCTGGTCGTGTCGGCGACTGCCGACGGCTGAACGAACTGGGATCTCGATCCACCGAACATGATACACCGTTCAAGGTTCTCGGCTGACAGCTCCCGGGTCGTCGAGCCGCGAATCAGCAGAGTTCGCCGCTCCACAACCGGCGGACGAAGGCCTCGGGCGACAGCACCTCGACACCGTCGTCGGTCCCGCGCGACCGGGGTTCAAGGCTGACGACGACCCGGTGGACGACTTCCGGATGATCCTGCCAGAGGCTCCGAAGACCCTTCAGATGGTGCCGACCGATGCGGGCGCTGGCCTTCGCTTCCACTGCCAGATCCATGTCGCCGAGCACGAAGTCGACCTCCGTGCCGCCGGCGAGACGCCAATGGAAGAGCTCGCCGTCGTACGCTCGGTAGCTCATGAAGGCGCGGAGCTCGTGGTGGACCCAATTCTCGAACGCATGGCCGTAAGCCTCCGAACCGCGTTCGAGACGGCCTCGGCGGGCCAACCGATTCACGACGCCGACGTCCGCAAAGTAGAACTTCGGGGCCTGGATCACGCGGCGCTTCGGCCGTTTCCGCCAGGCCGGCAACCAGCTTCCGAGCAGCGTGTCCACCAGGATGCCGAACCAGGACCGCACCGTGTGGCCGGAGATGCCGCAGTCGCGTGCGATGTTCGAGAAGTTGACGATGCCCCCGTCGCTCAGCGCGGCGGCGTCCAGGAAATCGCTGAAGGCCGGAAGAGCGCGCACCGCCCCTTCCGCCGCGATCTCCTCGCGGAGGTAGTCGCCCACGTAGGCGTCGAGCAGACGCCGGGGCTGTCCACTGAGGTAGACGGGCGGCAGATAGCCGTGGTTGACCAGGCGGTCGAGGTCGAAGTCCGCTCCCAGTTCACGGGCCGTCAACCCGTGAAGCTGGTAGCGCAGGGCCCGGCCGCCCAACAGGTTCGCCGCGCCCCGGCGCACCTTGCGGGCACTCGACCCGCAGAGGGCGAACCGGAGACCCCGGTTCTCGATCAACCAGTGCACCTCGTCGAGCAGGGCCGGGACCTTCTGGATCTCGTCGATCACGACCTGCCGGCTCTGCTCCGCGCCCTCCGCCTCGATCTCCTGACGCAGGAGTTCCGGCCGGCTGGCGTAGCGGCGGTACTCGTCCGCCTTGAGCAGGTCGATCCAGCGACCCTCCGGGTACGCGCGCCGCAGCAGCGTGCTCTTGCCCGCCTGGCGGGGGCCCCAGAGGAAGAACGTCTCGCTTCCGGACGGCGGGAGATCGAGCGCACGCCTGAACATGTGGCGCAAGTTATCATGATGAACGGAAGCAGCGCTTCAAGAAAACCCAATTCACTCCAACAGGAGCAGGGAGCATGAAGCTACCCCCCGACTACGCGGACCGCGTCTACGCCGGCGTCCTCGGCAAGGTCATCGGCGTCTACCTCGGCCGACCATTCGAGGGCTGGCCTTACGAGTGGATCCAGAAGCGGCTCGGCGACATCGAGTACTACGTTCACGACCGGCTCGACGTCCCCCTGGTCGTCACCGACGACGACATCTCGGGGACCTTCACTTTCCTGCGGGCGCTCGAAGACCATGGTTCAGGCGCGGCTCTCAGTTCGCGGGAGATCGGCCAGACCTGGCTCAACTACCTGATCCGGGAACGCACCGTGCTCTGGTGGGGCGGCCTCGGCAACTCGACCGAGCACACGGCCTACCTTCGTCTCAAGAGCGGAATCGAGGCGCCAGAGAGCGGCTCGATGGAACGCAACGGCAAGGTCGTGGCCGAGCAAATCGGCGCCCAGATCTTCATCGACGGCTGGGCGATGGTCGCGCCGGGCAACCCCGAGCTGGCGGTCCGGCTCGCCTCCGCCGCCGGGCGCGTCAGCCACGACGGCGAAGCGGTTCACGGCGCGCGCGTCCTCGCCGCGATGGAGTCGATGGCGTTCGTCGAACGGGACACCGACAGGCTCCTCGACACCGCCCTCGGCTACATCCCGCCGGACTCGGTCATCGCCGCGATGATCGGCGACCTGCGCGACTGGCACGCCCGGGACAGCGACTGGCGCCGGGCCCGGGCCCGGCTCGCCGAGCGCTACGGATACGACAAGTACGGCGGCAACTGCCACATCGTCCCGAACCACGGGCTGATCATCCTGGCGCTGCTGCACGGGGAGGGCGACTTCGCCGAGACGCTCAAGATCGTGAACACCTGCGGCTGGGACACCGACTGCAACTCCGGCAACGTCGGCTGTCTCCTGGGCATCAAGGAGGGGCTGGCCGGCATCGACGCCGGGCTACGGAAGGGTCTCGACTGGCGCGGCCCGGTGGCCGACCGCCTCTACATGCCGACGGCCGACGGCGGCCGGGCGATCAGCGACTGCGCCAGCGAAGCGCTGCACGTGATCAACATGGGACGCGGCCTCGCCGGCAAGGAAGCCTGGGCGCCCAGGGGCGGCGCCCAGTTCCACTTCTCCTTCCCCGGCTCGGTGCAGGGGTTCCAGGTTGCGGACGGCGAGGCCGAGCTCTCGAACGTCGCCCTGCCCTCCGGCGAGCGCGCCCTGCGCATCGATGCCGGTGGCGACGCCCGAGTCGGGTCTCCCGTCTTCATCCCGTCGCTGGAGACCGCGAAGTGGTACGAGAACCGGGTCTACCAACTGCTCGCGTCGCCGCGGATCTTCCCCGGCCAGACGGTCGAAGCGACCCTCAGCGCCCAGGCGGACGGCGCCCGGGCCAACGTCTGGCTCTCCTGCTACGGCGAGGACGACGAGACCGTGACCTTCGACGACGACACCGTCGAACTCGCGGCCGGCGAGAGCCGGCGCGTGTCGTTCACCGTCCCCGCGCTGCCCGGGCCCATCTTCTCCGTCGGCGTCCGTGTCGAGGGGCAGGCCGAAGGCGTCTGCCTCGAGGCCCTGAAGTGGTCGGGTGCGCCGGAGTTTTGTCTCGAACGCCCCCGCCACCGGGGCGCCATGACGCATCGCGCCTGGGTCAACGGCGTCGACCTGCTGACCAAGGGGTTCGAGATGTTCCGGCTCGTCCAGAACACCGGCATGGGGCTGCTGATGCAGGGAACCCGCGAGTGGCGCGACTACTCCGTGACCGCGGAGGTGACGCCCCACCTCGTCGAGAGGGCCGGCATCGCCGCGCGCGTCCAGGGTCTGACGCGTTTCTACGCCCTGCTGCTGGCCCGCGGGAATCGCGTGCAGCTCGTGCGGATGCTGCACAACGAGGACGTGCTGGCGGAAGCGCCGCTTGAGTGGCGGCTGGGCGAGAGCCGCGAGCTGACGCTGCAGGTCAACGGCGACCGCCTCGTCGGCAAGGTCGACGGCGCGGTGGCGCTCGAAGCGACCGACCGTGCTTTGGACTGTGGCGCCGTCGGCCTGGTCGTCGAGGAGGGACGACTCGGCGTCGACCGCGTTCAGGTCGGGGCTGTGGCCTGAGCACGAGACGGCGAGTCGCAGCAGCGAGCAGGCACGGGCCCGGTTGAACGATCTGCGCCGTCGCAGCGAGGCCGGCGAGGGCGGAGACCGGCCCAACCGAGGCGAAGCACCGAAGCTCCTTGCCAAAGTTTGTCAACGCCGCTAGCGTCGTCGCATGACGACGATGAACATCTCGCTCCCCGAGGCCCTCAAGGGCTTCGTCAACGAACAGGTCAGCACCCGCGGCTACAGCACGTCGAGCGAGTACGTTCGCGAACTGATCCGCAAGGACCTCGACCGGCAACGCCTGCGCGACCGGTTGCTCGCGGGCGCGGCTTCGCCCGAGGCGGACGCCCTCGACGACGCCTGCCTCGACCGGCTCCGCGACCGGGTCCGAGCTGCCGGCAGCTGATCCAGCCGCCGGCACAGCCGGGGCGGGACGCCAGGATCCGGTCAACCGCCAGTATCGGCAGTATTCAGACCAGAGGTGAGACCATGCATCAGGCAACGACCCGTACCCCGACGCAACATGTCCTGCTCGCGGCGAGCGCCGCCGTGGCACTTGCCGCGACATTCCCGGCCTCCCCCGCCGCGGCCGCCGACGCGCCGACCTACAGCCGCGACGTCGCGCCGATCTTCTTCAAGAACTGCGTGCAGTGCCATCGGACCGGCGAAATCGCCCCGATGTCCCTCATGACGTACCGGGAGGCGCGGCCGTGGGCCCGGTCGATCGCCCGCGCGGTGGAGAACCGCGACATGCCGCCGTGGAGCGGCGAGTCCGACAGGCACGTCTGGTCGAACGACATCTCGCTTACCGACAGCGAGATCGAGAAGATCGTCGATTGGGCCAAGGCCGGCGCCCCGCAGGGCGACCCCGCCGACCTGCCCGAGGCGCCGACCTTCCCCAAGGGCTGGAAGCTCGGCGAACCCGACTTCGTCGTCACCCTCGACAGGATCGAGGTGCCGGCCGAGGGTGACGATCTCTTCCCGCAGCAGGTGGTCGAGGTCGATCTCGGCGAACCGCGCTGGATCCGCGCGATCGAGTTCCTGCCCGAGGACTCGCGTGTCACGCATCACTTCCTCACCACCTACACGACCAGGATGAACGAGGGCGGCCCGGCCTACGCCGGCGTTCTCGGCATCTGGACGGCCGGCATGCCGCCCTACGTCTTCCCGGACGGCGTCGGGCGGCGTTTCGGCTCGAAGGCCCGGGTCGTGGTCGACCAGCACTACCATCCGATCGGCGAGGCGACCCGCGACGCATCGAAGATCGGGCTTCACTTCGGCAAGGGCGAGCTGCAGAAGGAGGTCATCACGATTCCGGTGACCAACACGGGCCTGCGCATTCCGCCCGGGGCCGGCCACCACGCCGAGAACGCCCACCGCCTGTTCGACAAGGACGCGCAGATCCTCGCCTTCAGCCCGCACATGCACGTCCGCGGCAAGGCGATGAGCTACGAGCTCACCTACCCCGACGGTTCGAAGGAAATGCTGCTCGACGTGCCGAAGTACGACTACAACTGGCAGTGGCTCTACTACCCGACGAAGCCCATCGACATTCCGGCCGGCAGCCGCCTCGACGTCACGGCCGTCTGGGACAACTCGGCCGAGAACCCGGCCAACCCGGACCCGACGAAGGAGATCATCTATCGCGGCGACACGTTCAGCGAGATGTTCAACGGCTTCATCGAAATCGTGCAGAAAGACGGCGTGCTCTTTGAACAGCAGGACCCGGAGCAGCAGATCCGCGATCTTCTGGCGCTGCACCCGGCGAGGGACTCCTACGTGTCCGGGGGCTTCATGGGCTTTCATGTTCCGCGCGAAGGCGAGGGCTGGCTCTACATGGGCCGCATCTACTCCATCGTCCTCGACGACTTCGAGTGGCAGGGCGACGAGCTGAAGATCACGACCCAGTTCCCCACCCTCAACGCGAGCGCCACGACCACCGTGATCGAGGGGCGGCTCAACGAGCAGGGTCAGCTCCAGGGAACGGTCACCATCGGCGCCGATACCGATCAACCGCAACGGGTACCGCTGTTTGCCGCCCCGGTCGTCGACCCGGCCGCGTCCTCGGCCGGCCCGTAGCAGCCCGTGGCCCGAGCCAAGGTCCAGGTCAACGGCGAACTCGTGTTCGACGGCGGAGAGACCACCGGCGACCGGCCCGGCCGGCCGATCCGCCGTTAGCCAGAGACGTCAGCCGGAGAAAGGAGACGAGTTGAGCAGCTTCACGCAGATCGCTGATTTCCGAGCCGAGTGCGACTGTCTGGCGGAGATCCTGGCGCCGCTGTCGGACGACGACTTCGATCGCGCCACCCTCTTCAAGGAGTGGACCATCCACGATGTCGTCGCCCACCTCCACATCTTCAACTACGCCGCCGACGCATCGATCCACGATCAGGCCGCGTTCAACGACTTCAAGCGGTTCATGGCCGCCCGGCGCGGCCGGCTCACCCTGCTCGAGCTGACCGACGAATGGCTCGAAGGCAAGCGCAACCGCGCCGTCTACGACGTCTGGCGTGAGTACTACCCGGAGATGTGCGAACGCCTCGAGGGCGTCGACCCGAGGATGCGCGTCGAGTGGTTCGGACCGCCGATGAGCGCACGGAGTTCGATCACCGCCCGGCAGATGGAGACCTGGGCCCACGCCCAGGAGGTCTTCGACCTGCTCGGACTCGACCGCGAAGAAACGGACCGGATCCGGAACATCGTCTTCCTGGGACTCAACACCTTCGGCTGGACCTACGCGGTGCGCCGCATGGAGGTCCCCGACACCGTTCCGGCCCTCCACCTGACCGCCCCATCCGGCGACGTCTGGACCTGGAACGCGGACGAAACGGCGAACCGGATCACCGGCAAGGCGGTCGACTTCGCCCAGGTCGTCACCCAGGTACGCAACATCGCCGACACCTCGCTCGAGGTAGAAGGACCGATCGCCACCGAGTGGATGGGCATGGCCCAGTGCTTCGCCGGGGCGCCCGAGACACCGCCGGCGCCGGGTTCGCGGCACAAGGCCTGAGGCTCGAAGCGCTGAACGCCCAGAACAGGCTCTTCAGTCCTCCGGCCGACCGGAGTCCAGGCTGGCCTTGACCAACGGCGCCTCGACGTCGAACTCCCTGGCGACGTCCAGGCACAGCGACAGGTCCTTGACCGGCATCGCGGGCCAGGTCACGCGCCGCGGGGGCATCGGGAAGTTCTTCGATACGAAGCTCCGGCCCGTCGACACGTTCAGGATCTCCATGAACCGATCCAGGTCCATTCCGTGGGCGCCGACGACTTCGCGCACCTCCTGAACGAGTGCCCAGGTGCCAAGCGCGATCGCGTTGTTGCCGATCTTCATCGCCTGACCGGCCCCGACACCGCCACAGCGCATCGTCGTGCCGAGCACGTCGAAGGCTTCCCCGCACCGCTCGATCGTCGCCGCATCCCCGCCCGCCATCAAGGTCAGCGTGCCCTCCCGGGCACCGGCGACCAAGCCGCTGACCGGGCAGTCGATCACGTCCACGCCTCTCGCTGCCGCTTCTCCTGCAAGCTGCTGGCAGTAGACCGGCGACACGGTGCTCATGACCACGACGACTGCTCCCGCGCGCAGCGTGCCCAACGCGCCACCTTCGCCGCGCAGCACGCGATCGGTCTGCTCCTCGTCCCAGACGATCGTCATCAGGACGTCGGCGTTCTCACCGACTTCCCGCGGCGTCCCATGCTCTTCGATCCCTTTCGGGGCCAGGCGTTCGATCGCGTCGCGGCTGCGGTTGACCGAGCTGACCACCCGAAAGCCGGCATCGAGCAGGCGTGCCGCCATCGGTTCGCCCATGGCGCCAAGTCCGATGAAACCGATCGTGGGTCGCGGCATGGTCCTAGCCTCCCATTTTACGTCTTGGGCTTTTCTAGTCTAAAGTGTACATTGTGCCTCGACCCGATGCCAGCGACTACGAGACCGCCGCGCAGGTACTCGCCGAGTTCGCGAGCACGGGCTACGCGAAGACGTCGATGACCTCCCTGGCCGAAGCGGCCGGCGTCACGCGGCAGACGCTCTACAACCGGATCGGGCGCAAGCACGCAGTGCTCGAATGGGCGATAGGCGCCGTCGTACGTTCGCTGCGCGTAGACGCGCTTGCGTGTCTGGCCGACCCGGAGAGACCGACCGAGCAGGCCCTGCTCGATGCCTTCTGCTGCTGGCTGGGACCGGTCGTGAGGTTCGTGCGCGACGGCCGTTACGGCGAGGAGATTCTCGGGCTCGGCAACGCCGCACGGCGGCAGACGGGCTCCTACCCTCTCGACGCCTTCACCGCCGAGGTCACCGACGCTCTGTTGGCGGGAGGAGTCCGCGAGCAACTCCGGGAAGCCGCCGATCTGGCGTTCGTGCTCGTCATGGCCGCGAAGGGACTCCTGGCCGACAGCGAAACCGAAAGCGACTTTCGAGCCGGAATGGCGCGCGCCCTTCGCGGGGCCGGAATCAACAGTTCGTCCAAATGAGTCCGCAACCAACCCCCTATGGGAGATCCAGGTAGATGACCAATCGCACCGTCCTCATCACCGGCTGCTCAAGCGGCTTCGGCAAACTGGCAGTCAACACCTTCCGAGCCGAAGGCTGGAACGTCGTGGCCACGATGCGCTCGCCGGAGAAGGAAGCGGAGCTCACCGGCCTCCAAGGCGTCCTCGTCACGAGGCTCGACGTCAAGGACCCGCAGAGCATCGACGCAGCCTTCGAGCAGGGTGCCGCCGCGTTCGGATCGATCGACGCGGTGGTCAACAACGCCGGCTACGGCAGCAACGCGCTCTTCGAGCAGTCGCCCGATGCCTCCGTCCGCGATATCTACGAGACGAACGTGTTCGGCCTGATGAACGTGATGCGTCGGGCCCTAGCCTGGCTTCCTCGGACTTCGATGTACAAGGGGAGCACCGGACACTCTTCCCGAGTGATCGAAGCAAGCTTGGAGCCGGTTCAGGCCAGGTCGAACCGATCCAGGTTCATCACCTTGGCCCACGCCGCGACGAAGTCGCGCACGAGAGCCTCCTGCGCATCATCGCAGGCGTAGACCTCCGCGATCGCGCGGAGCTGGGAGTTCGAGCCGAAGACGAGGTCGACCGCGCTGCCGGTCCACCTGACCTCGCCCGTCGACCGATCGCGCCCCTCGAAGACGCCCTCGCGGCCGGCGCTGGCCTGCCATTCGGTTCCCATGTCGAGCAGGTTGACGAAGAAGTCGTTCGTCAACACTTCTTGCCGGTCGGTGAAGACGCCAAGTTCGGAGCCGCCCGCGTTCCCTCCCAGGACGCGCAAGCCGCCGACGAGCACCGTCATTTCGGGAGCGGTCAGCGTCAGCATCTGCGCCCGGTCGACGAGCAGCACCTCCGCGGGCCGGTGATGTCCGTTCCCGAGATAGTTGCGGAAACCGTCCGCCGTCGGTTCGAGGACGGCGAACGACTCGACGTCCGTCTGCTCCTGAACCGCGTCCGTGCGACCCGGCGCGAACGGCACCTCGATCTCGCAGCCGGCCTGCTTCGCCGCCTCTTCCACCGCCGCGCAACCGCCCAGGACGATCAGGTCGGCAAGCGAGACCCGCTTGCCGTCCGACCGGGCGCCGTTGAAGTCCGCCTGGATCGCCTCGAGCGTCTGCAGAACCTCACCCAACTGCGCCGAGGCGTTGACGGCCCAGTCCTTCTGCGGCGCGAGCCGGATGCGCGCGCCGTTCGCGCCGCCGCGCTTGTCCGTGCCGCGGAACGTTGCCGCCGACGCCCATGCGGTCGAAACCAGTCGGGAGACGGACAACCCCGAGCCCAGGACCTGACTCTTGAGAGCCGCGACATCGCCATCGGCGATCAACTCGTGGTCGACGCCGGGGACAGGGTCCTGCCAGAGCTGCGCCTCCGCGGGGACCCACGAACCGAGACAGCGGCTGCGGGGACCCATGTCGCGATGGGTCAGCTTGTACCAGGCCCTGGCGAAGGCGTCCGCGAACTCGTCCGGGTTTTCATGGAAGCGCCGCGAGATCGGCTCGTAGATCGGATCGACCTTCAGGGAGAGATCCGTCGTCAGCATCATCGGGGCGTGCCGCTTCGACGGATCGTGGGCATCCGGCGCCGTGCCGGCCGCCGCAGCGTCCTTGGGCGTCCACTGGTAGGCGCCGCCCGCGCCCTTCTCCAGTTCCCATTCGTAGCCGAACAGGTTCTCGAAGAAGTTGTTGTCCCACTCGGCCGGGGAAGTCGTCCAGGCGCCTTCGAGACCACTGGTGATCGCGTCGCCGCCGACGCCCGTACCGAACGTGTTGCGCCAGCCCAGGCCCTGTTCCTCGAGGCCGGCGCCTTCGGGCTCGGCGCCCACGTGCTCGCCCGCGTCGGCAGCGCCGTGAGCCTTGCCGAACGTGTGACCGCCGGCGATCAGCGCCACCGTCTCCTCGTCGTTCATCGCCATGCGACGGAACGTCTCGCGGATGTCGCGGGCCGCGGCGACCGGGTCCGGCGTGCCGTTCGGCCCCTCCGGATTCACGTAGATGAGGCCCATCTGCACAGCGCCCAGCGGATTCTCGAGTTCACGGTCGCCGGTGTAGCGCTCGTCCCCGAGCCACGTCGTCTCCGAGCCCCAGTAGATGTCCTCCTCGGGCGCCCACACGTCCTCGCGCCCGCCCGCGAAACCGAGCGTCCTGAAGCCCATCGACTCCAGGGCGCAGTTGCCGGTGAAGATCATGAGATCCGCCCAGGAGAGCCTCCGGCCGTACTTCTGCTTGACCGGCCAGAGCAGGCGCCGCGCCTTGTCCAGGCTTACGTTGTCGGGCCAACTGTTGAGCGGCGCGAAGCGGAGCGTGCCCGAGGCGCCGCCGCCTCGGCCGTCGTCGATCCGGTAGGTGCCGGCCGAGTGCCACGCCATGCGGATGAAGAGCGGCCCGTAGTGACCGTAGTCCGCGGGCCACCAGTCCTGCGAGGTCGTCATCACCTCCTCGATGTCCTGTTTCAGCTCATCCAGGTCGACCTTCGCGAACTCGTCCGCGTAGTTGAAGTCCTCGCCCATCGGGTCGGAAAGGGGCGAGTTCTGGTGCAGCGCCTTCAGGTTCAACTGGTTCGGCCACCAGCGCTGATTCGCGATGCTCCCCTTCGCCGCATGTCTGTCCGCACCGGCCAGAACCGGGCACTTGCCTGCGTTCGTCATATCGTCCATCGTCGTGATCTCTCCCGTGTTCGGTTCTCTTCCCGCCCCGTTGTATACAAGGATCCGGACTCGTTGAAAAGTCCCCTGAAGCCGAGGTCGCTCCGCCTCCTGCGGATGGCCGGGATCCGCGGTCCGGATCTTCGCCTAACGACAGTCCTCCCTGCGATGGCCCACGCGGACGACCAGCACCGTGAGCTGCTCGTGGATCGTCTCGTAGATGATCCGGTAGCGGCCAATGCGGAGCCGCCTGAGTCCGCCGAATTCTCCCTTCAGCGCAGATCCCGCCGACCTCTCGACGGCCAGCCGATCGATCGCCGCGACGATGCGCCGGCGGTCGCCGGGATCGATCTTCCCGAGAGCTCTAGCCGCGCTCGCCTTGATCTTGATCGAGTAGATCGCGCCTGACATCTTCCCAATCCAGCACCGGATCCGCGGGGTCGTTGAGTCGATCCAGGGCCAGGCGAAGATCCTCGAAGTCCTCGAGGTAGTACTCGAGCGCCTGCCTGAGCAACTGAGCCCGAGATCGATTCAGTCGACTGGCGGCACGGTCCGCCTTCTCGACAAGTTCGTCGGGGAGCCTCGCGGTTACCTGCACCATCCTGGACACCTCCGACCCCATACGATGTCGTTGACTTCGGTTGAAGTCAAGTGCTCGACCGCTGAGGGGCGTCGGGGGTCGTCGGCCAGTATCGGCAGGGTCGAGGGTCGGAGTCTCGGTGGAGATGACGGGGAGCGGATCCGGGGTTCCGGGAGTGTGAGAGCGGAGGAGAACAGGGCGCGAGGCTGACGCCGAGACGGCCGTAATCGCGGGCCGGTCGGCATCGTCAGTCTTGCAGGGGCAGCCTCCGCCCCTTTGGTTCGGAGACAATGTTCCCGCAATGACCAGAGCCAGGATCGCCGGCGGCGCCGCCGCGCTCTTGCTGTTCGCCCTTCTTGTGGCTCTCGGCCTCGTCGCGGCGCGTCTGCTGCGCAACCCGGATGGCAAGCCTGACGCCGCGGCCCCGCCCGCGGCGGCTCGCTCACCCGCGACGTCGGCCAAGGCCCACCAGGGCTTCCTCTACGGACGGGTCACGACGAAGAGCGGCGCCGCCTACGAAGGGCGCCTGCGTTTCGGCGGCGACGAGGAGGCGTTCTGGGGCGACTACTTCAACGGCTTCAAGGAGGAGAACCCCTGGGCCGGAGACGTGCCGCCCGAGCGACTGACGCAGAGCAGGCCGGTCACCGTCCTTGGCGTCGAGATCACCCGGCGCAAGCGAAAGCTCAACCTGGGCCGGCCCTTCATGGCGCGCTTCGGCGACGTCAGACGGATCGAGCCGAGCGGGCGCGAGCTCCTCGTCACGCTCAAGAGCGGGACGGTGTTCATCCTCGACCGCTTCGACGCCGACGACTTCGCCGACGGCGTCCGGGTGTGGGACGACGAGCAAGGCGTCGTCGACCTCGGCGAACGCCGGATCCGCGCGATCGAGCTTCTCCCCACCGCCGACCTGGAGGCCACTTTGGACCGGCTGCACGGCACGGTACGCACCGCACACGGGAGCTTCACCGGCTTCGTCCAGTGGGACCGGCAGTCGGGCGTCGGCGCCGACGAGCTTCAGGGCCGGGCGGCGGACGGCGAACTCAGCCTGCGGTTCGACGCAATCCGCACGATCGCGCGCGACTCCGGGAACCGTGCGCAGGTGACGCTGCGCGACGGCGGCGAGTTCGTCCTCTCCGGCGCCCGCGCCGCTGGCCGCGGCAATCGCGGCGTCTACGTCGACGACGCACGCTACGGCCGGGTGCTCGTATCGTGGGAGGCCTTCGAACGCCTCGACTTCACCGAAGGCGACGGCAGCGGCCCCGCCTACGACGACTTCCCGCCGGGCCAGGCGCTCTCGGGCGCCGTCACCACGCGCACCGGCAGTCGCCTCGCCGGTCGGCTGGTCTTCGACCTCGACGAGAGCGAAACGACCGAGACGCTCGACGCGCCGGCCGGCGGCGTCGACTACACGATTCCCTTCGGCCTCGTCGCTTCCATCGAGCCTCCGGATCAGGAGGAATGCGACTCGGGCCGCGGCGTGAGCGTGGCGCTTTACAGCGGCGAGCTGCTGCAACTTGACTGCGCCGGCGACCTCTCGCCGTCCAATCCCGGCCTGCTGATCTTCGTCAACGGCAGCGAAACCGCCGAGTTCGTCCCGTGGGCCAACGTGGCGCGGGTCGCCCTCGATCGCCCGGCCCCCTGACTGCCGCACACCGACCACGCCCTCGCCAGCGACCTGGCGCCCGGCGAGCCGCGGTTCGATCGCGCGCGGCGCGATCACGGCGTCGACGAAGCTCCTGCTGCCGACGGGCGACCGGCCGCGCTGCCCCGACAACGGTGCTCTGGTCGACCTCGCCGACTTGAACCGGCCTTCAACTCTGTTGCGCAGCCGCTCGCGTCCAGGGTGCAGCATCTCGCAGGAGCTGGGCGCGGCCGAGCTCCGTGCGGTGTTCAAGGACCCGGGCGCCGCCGGTCCTCGTCGATCTCCAGGGGCCGCTGGTCGACGCGGCGCTCGAGGGCATCCGGAAGGCGTGGGGCCGGGCGGGGTTCGACCCCGACCAGCGGGCGGTCTACTATCTGCGGGTGCTCGATAACCCGACCTGCCCGCGAGGCCGAAGGCCCCTCCTTCTTGACGCGCCGCGGAGAGCAAGGAGCGAGGCCTGCGGCCGGGTGCGCTTCCTGGCCGCCTGCGGCGGCAGCCGACGAGGACGTCGGCGCACCCGTTGGGCGGCCTCCTTCCTTGCAGCCGCGCTCGCAGCTGCCCTGCCAGGCTGCCAGACCACGGAACCCCTTGCCTCAACCCTCGTCGCCGACACCCCAACCCGCGCCCGGTCCGACGGCGAGTGGATCTCCTGGCGCGAGCACATCATCGACGACGCGGCGTCAGGCGGCGTGCCGATTCGCGGCGGCGACGGACTCGAGATGGCCGATCTCGACGGGGACGGCCATCTCGACATCGTCTCGGTCCACGAGTCGGACACCGAGTACGGCAACGAAGGGGCGGGGCACATCCGGCTCGCCTTCGGCGGTCCCGATCCCGGCACGTGGCGCCTGGCGACGCTCGCCGAAGGTGACGAAGCCTCGGCCGCCGAGGACGTCGCGATCGCCGACTTCGACGGCGACGGCGATCTCGACGTCGTGGCCGCCTGCGAGCTGGCCCATCTCATCTACTTCGAGAACCCGGGCGCCGACACCGAAGATGCGGCCGCCGCCCTGCGCAGCGGCGACTGGCCGCGAGTCATCCCGCCGGTAACCAGGGACCGGGGCTCCTACATCCGCGTGTTCGCCGGCGACCTCGACGGCGACGGCCGACCCGAGGTCGTCGCGGCGAACAAGGGGGCGCAGAACCCGGATCGGCAGAACACGGCAAGGAACCCGATCTCCTGGTTCGACCCGACAAACGACCCGATCTCCGGCGAGTGGATCGAGCACGAGATCGTCCAGGTGATCTGGCCGATCAACTCGCAGACTGTCGATCTCGACGGCGACGGCGACACGGACATCGTCGCCGGCTCGACCGGCGAGGGCCGGATCTTCTGGTTCGAGAACCGCAGCCCGGGGGCCGGCGACGTCGCGCTCGTCGAGCACCCGATCCGGGTCGAGGGCACGACGACCACCGCGGACACGCCCCGCCTGCCGAATGCACCTCAGGCCGGCGCCCTGCTCAACGGCTTCAACATGGCATTCGTCGACCTCTCCGGCGACGGGCGGCTCGACCTCGCGACGGTCGAGTTCGGGGGCGTCCTCGTGTGGCTGGAGCAGCCGGCCGATCCCGCGGGCGCCTGGCAGTTGCGGCCGATCGGCCGCCTGACCCCGGACAACCTGGTCGGCTTCGCCTTCGCCGACATCGACGGCGACGGCGACCTGGACGCGCTGTCGGGCGCCTACAGCCGCAGCGGGCGGGCCGAGGACGGCGAGGTCGAACCCGACACGCCGCTGGGACGGCTGGCGTGGTTCGAGAACCCGGGCGACATCGACGGCGAATGGACCCGGCACGACATCTCGCGGCGCAAACGCGGCATGTTCGACAGCTTCGTCGCCCGCGACATGGACGGCGACGGCGATGTCGACTTCGCCGGCACGCGCGGCAACAGCGCCGAATTCGACGGCGTGTTCTGGCTTGAGCAGGTCCGCACCGCAGAGCCGGTCGCCGCGTTCGACCAGGCCCGCGAAGTGGAAAGCGAGCAGATGCCGCTGCCTTGAGACCGGGTGGGCCGACGTGGCGAGGCCGCAGGACCTCGCCACGTCAGGCCTGAACCGCGACACCCTCGGCGACGCGCTCGCGGGCCAGGGCCCGGCCAGGCCCGCGAGGCGCGACGCGGCCCCGGTGACCAGATCGTTCGGCCTGGCCACCGAGGTCGCGCGTGCGGAATCAGAAGTTGAGACGCAGCGTGGCGCCCATCGTTCGCGGCGCCTCGAGGAACGAGCTGCGGCTGCCGATGCGCAGAGGCGTGTTGAACGTCACGTTCTTCGTCTGCTCATCCGTCACGTTGTTGCTCCAGAGCTCCACCGCCCAGCGGCCGGAATAGCTGCCGAGACCAACCCGTACGTTCGCCTTCGCGTTCGCCTCCTGGATGTCCAGGGCGAGGCCGGGTTGCGTGCTCGTCCGCCGGTCGTCCTCCCAGCGCCCGTTCACCGCCGCGAACACCAGGAACCGCTCGCCAACCGTGTTGTCCCAGTTGGCGCCGAACGAAAGGACGTTCTCGGGAGCGTTGGTCAGCTTGGCGCCGCACAGCGATTGGACGGAGGCCGGGGCGTCGTCGCCGGCGCAGTCGTCCGGATACTCCGAGTCGGCGAAGGTGTAGCCGAAGTTCAGCGTGACGTGCTGACCCGCGACGGCCTCGAGCTCGAACTCGGCGCCCCGGCTCTGCGCCTTCGGCACGTTGAACGTCTTGAACTGGACGCCCGTGAACTCGAGCACCTGGAAGTCCTCGATGTCGTAGTCGAACACCGTCGCGTTCAGCCGCACCCGCCGGTTGGCGAACTCCGACTTCAGGCCCAGCTCGAAGGCGTCGATCTTCTCCGAGTCGAACCGGGGGTCGCCGCCGCCGACGGCGGCGGTGGAATCCAGATTGAAGCCGCCGGACTTGAAGCCATGGGTGTAGCTCGCGTAGCCCTTGACGGTATCGCTGAACTCGACCACGGCCTTCGAGGTGTAGACGAGCTCGTCGTCCTGGAACGTGTCGGTGAACGTCGCGGGGAGGATCGGCACTCCGGTATCCGCCGGCGTCGCAAACGGGAAGCAGTTGAAGGCGGCGTTCAGATTGCCGATCGTCGTCGCCAACGGCGCGAGCGCCGTTCCCGCGGCGCCCGCAGCCAGGGCCTGCGCGTTCATCAGGGTCGCGAAACAGGCGGGGTTGTTGGCGTTCGGCTGGCTGAAGCTGCCGTCCTTCGTCTCGTCGACGTACCGCAGCCCGGCGACCAGCGAGAAGCGGTCGGACAGGCGGAACGTGTTGTGCGTGAAGAGCGACCAGGAATCGCCTTCCTGGCGATAGACGTTGTTGGCGAAGGAACCGCCGACCGGGATGCCCCCGGAAAACGCGAGCGCTTGGTTGTCAGCCGCCAGGACGTCTGCGAACGTTCCCCCCGTCGCCATCGGCACGCCGCCCAGCAGTTGCGCCGGAGCGAGCGCCTGAGCGAGGGCGTAGTTCCAGAGAATCGCATCGACGAAGGACGAGAAGTCCCCCAGCAGGCCGAGACCGGAGTGCTCGAGAATGTCCTCGCCCGAGGCGAAGCCGCCGACCAGCCAACTCATCCGCTCGGTGTCGCCGGCGAGCCGGAACTCCTGGGACCAGGACTCGATGTCGTCGAACGAGTCGAAGCCGTTGGCGGCTTGCGAAGACACGGAGTACACGTCAATCCCGACGAAGTCGTCCTGGATCGACGAGGCGTGGAAGTCGCGCCACGAAGCCAGGTAGGTCAGCGCGGCGTTGTCGGTCAGGTTGTAGTTCAGCTCGGCCGACAGTCCCTTCTGATCGAAGGGGTTGACGAACGGACCCCCATTCGAGTGCCGGGCGTCGAAGGCCGATGGGCCGGCGACGGAGACGCCGCCGTCGGCTGGAAGTCCGGCGGCCGCGAACGAACCCAGTGCCGCCGCGGGCGTTTCGAGCACGACAACGGCGTCGCAGCACTCCTCGTCGGCGTCCGAGAAGTCGCCGATGATCCGCAGCGACCCGCGGTCCGCGAAGTCCCACAGCAACTGCCCGCGCACCAGCGTCCGGTCGCGGGTGTAGCTCTCGGCGCCCGAGACGCTCTCGAGGAAACCGTCCTGGTTGCGAACAGCGGCCGAGAGCCGGTAGCCGACCCGGTCGGAGAGCGGACCGCCCACACCCGCCTGGAGATTGAAGGCGTTGAAGTTGCCGGCGGACAGGTTGAGGAAGCCGGAGCTGTCCGTCAGGCTCGGCCGCCGGGTGCGCAGGTTCAGCGCTCCCGCCGAGACGTTGCGGCCGAAGAGAGTGCCCTGCGGGCCCCGCAGCACCTCGATCGAATCGACATCGAGCTGGTCGCCGAGCGCGATCCCCGGACGGCTCAGGTAGATCCCGTCGAGGAACACGCCGACCGAGCTCTCAAGCCCGATGTTGTTGCCGGTCGTGCCCACGCCGCGAATGCGCAACGTGGTTCCCTGCGACTCCGTCTGCGACGAGTTCATGTTGAAACTCGACGCCAGCGTCGGCAGGTCGCGGATGTCCAGCATCCCGGCGCGCTCGATCTGGAGCGGCGTGATTGCCGTCACGGCAATCGGTACGTCCTGCAGCGACTCCTCGCGCTTCGTCGCGGTAACCGTGATTTCCTCGACGAACAGCCCCTCGGGCGCCGCCGCATCCTGGGCGGTGTCTTCTTCCTGCGCCCATCCTCCGCTCGTTGCCAGCATCAGCGGCACGAGCGCGGACAGGACCGGTTGCCTGAACTTCATCCTGTATCCCCCTTTGTAGAAGCACACCGTCTCGATGAACATCCTCAATGCACATCGCGACGGCGAGCGTAGATTTCCCGGAATCCTGACGATGGTGCTCACGCGCATGCCCGAGCGACTGAGCCCGAGATCGATTCAGTCGACTCGCGGCACGGCCAGCTGTTCGACCAGAGCCCGGGGCAATCTCGCGGCCGGCTGCTGGGCGATCAACGCCACCTCAGACCCCGTACGTTGTCGCCGACTCTGTCCGAAGTCAAGGGCTAATCAGCTGCCGAGCAGAGGCGGGGGCGTTCGCGCTCTGGCGGGCATGGAGCCCTGACAGCCCGTGGCAGAAGTCGCGCTGCATTCGACACGGACTTCTGCCGCGGCCGTGACGGCGCCTTCGAGGACGTGACGGCCGCGGCCTCGCGCTGCATTCGACACGGACTTCTGCCACGGCCTGCTAAAGGCGGTTGACCGCGTCTTCGGCCAGGTCGAGCGTCCTCACGATGCGCTGGCGCATCTCGGGCAGGTCGACGCCCTCCGTGCTCTTCTTGCCTTCCATGTAGCGGGCGTACACGCCATGCACGATCGCCGCGGACTTCCAGCGGTTGAAGCCGACGTAGTAGTCCAGGTGGGACAGGTCGCGGCCGGTGCGCTCCGCGTAGCGCTCGAGCAGAGACTCGCGCGACGGGAAGCCGGGCGCCGCGGTGGCGCCGCCCGAACCGCTCGGCATCGTGTCCGTCGCCGGCATCCACTGGTTCATCGCGTAGGCGAGGTCGGCCAGCGGATCGCCGAGGGTCGAGATCTCCCAGTCGACGACCGCGGCGATCACGGAATCCGGCCCCACAAGGCAGTTGTGAAGCCCGTAGTCGCCGTGAACGACGCGCGCCGGCCCCTGGTCCGGCAGGTGCTCGAGGAAGTAGCGCTGCAGGTCGTGGGCGCGTGCGTCGTCCAACTGAGCCGGCTCGACCGACGCGGTCCAGGACCGGTACCAGGTTCTCAGCTGACGAGCGACGTAGCTGTCCCGCTTGCCCAGGGCGCCCAGCCCCACCTCGTCCGGGTCGACCGCATGGAGTTCGGCCAGCACGTCGACAAAGGAATGCGCCAGCTTCACGCGGCACTCCTCGGGCACCCACTCCTCGGTGTGGCCGGCGCTGTAGAGCGGCCGGCCGTTCACCAGCCCCATCACGTAGAACCAGGCGCCGGTGACGTCCGGGCTCTCGCAGAACGCAAGCGCCGGAGGTACCGGCACCGCCGTGGGACCGAGGGCCGAGATCAGCGACCACTCACGGCTCATGTCGTGGGCCTTGGGCAGCAGCACACCCTGGGGAGGCCGCCGGATGACCGCCGACCCGCCGTCCGCGTCGTCGAGGCGATAGGTCAGGTTCGAGTGGCCACCCTCGAGCCGGGTCCACTGAAGCGGCGGGGTCAGGCCATCGACGTGTTCGGCGATCCATGCCTCGACGGCGGGTTGGTCGTAGCCCTCCGGGCCCAGGCTCTCGTCGTGTGAAGACATCGCTGTCAAGGTGGTGAACGTCAACTCTAGCAATTCCGGAGGCCGTGGAGCGGCCGCAGGGCCGCCGCGTCTGCGGCAGCAGGAACGCGAACACGCGCTCCCCTCTCCGCGACCGTCGCCCACGGGGAGGGTGTCCGCACATGACGCACGGACCGTTCACGATCTACACACTCCCTCTCCGCGACCGTCGCCCACGGGGTACGGGCTAGACTGTCGCTTTAGACCCGCAGTGAACAGCCGAACCCGCCGAAGCGTCGCGGGTCCTCCCGGCCCTGGAGAGAAGCAGAGACATGAGAGCGACACGTCCGACCGCCGTTTCGACGGTTCTGCTGGTCGCCTGGCTCGGCGCTGCGGGCGCGGTCGCAGGTCAGAGCGAGGAGAAGGTCGACTACCTGGCAGACGTCAAGCCGATCCTCGAGGGCTTCTGCTACGAGTGCCACGGCGAGGACCGCACGCGCCGCGAAGCCAACCTGCGGCTCGACATCAGGGAGGACGCCTTCGCCGACCTCGGGGGCTATCCGAACATCGCACCCGGCGACCCCGACGACAGCGAGCTCTACATCCGCGTGAGCTCCGAGTTCGCGGAGATGCGGATGCCGCCCTACGAGGCCGGCACGCAGTTGGCCGACGAGCAGATCGAGACGATCCGCCTCTGGATCCTCCAGGGGGCCGAGTGGCCTGAAGACGAAGCGGAAACGGGCGGAGAACAACCGGACGGAGAATCACGATGAACCGAAGGACCGCAACCCGAATGACCCGGATCGCCGTGTTCCTCCTCGCCGCCGCCGTCGCCGGCCAGGCCGTCGCGCAGACGGGATACGGCCGCGGCCGCAGCGGCATTCCCCGCGTCGAGTTGCCGGACGAGCCGTGGATCATGAACACCCACCTGATCCCCGAGGTCAAGGTCTCCGTCGTCGTCCGCGGCATCAACCGTCCGTGGTCTCTCGCGTTCCTGCCCAAGGGCGACATGCTGGTCACCGAGCGCGGCGGCAACCTGCGCCTGGTTCGCGACGGCGTGCTGATCGACGAGCCCATCTCCGGCGTGCCGGACGACGTCCTCGCCCGCAGCCTTGCCGGGATGATGGAGGTCGCGGTTCATCCGCACTTCGCCGACAACGGCTACGTCTACCTCACCTACACGCGGCAGATCTCCGGCCGCGAGGGCACCGTCGCCCTGGTCCGCGGCAAGCTCGACGGCGCCTCGCTCGTCGACGTCGAGGACGTGTTCGTCGCCGAGCCCTGGGGCGGGTCGATCGCGGCTGCCCGGCTCGCCTTCGTGCCCGGCGAGGACATCATGTACATGACGATGGGCGGGGCCTTCGGCGCCGACCTCGTCGACGGCACGCAGAGCTTCTTCGGCCACGCCAAGCTGGCCCAGGACCCGAACAGCCACGCCGGCAAGACGCTCCGCCTGCGGCTCGACGGCAGCGCACCGGACGACAACCCCTTCGTCGGTAGGGAAGGGCACAAGCCCGAGATCTACTCGATGGGCCACCGCAACCAGATGGGCCTCGCACTCCACCCGGAGACCCACCAGCCCTGGACCACGGAGCACGCCCCGCAGGGCGGCGACGAGCTGAACGCGATAGAGGCCGGCAAGAACTACGGGTGGCCCGTCGTCTCCTACGGCCGCCACTACAACGGCGTGCGCATCTCCGAGCGCTTCTGGGCCGAAGGCATGGAGGAACCGGCGATCTTCTGGCTGCCGTCCATCGCTCCGTCCGGGCTCATGTTCTATACCGGCGACGCCTTCCCCGAGTGGAAGGGCAACCTGTTCGCCGGCGCGCTGATGACCGGCCGGATGCCGAACACCGGCCATCTCGAACGGCTCATCTTCAGCGAGAACGGCGAGGAACTCGGCCGCGAGTGGCTGCTCAAGGACATCGGCAAGCGGATCCGCGACGTCCGGCAGGGGCCGGACGCCTTGATCTACGTGATCACCGACGAGACGGACGGCGCGCTGCTCAAGCTGGCGCCGGTTGAAATGGCCGACGGCGAAGCGGCGAGCAGGTAGGCCCCGCCGACCGTCCGCGCCCGGTCCTCTGGCCGGCATCAAGCCCGAATCGCCACCGTGGGGAAGCTCCGAATGCTCGGGACGGCTATGATCCGGCCACGCTCCACCCGGAGGATCTCTCCTCCCTGACCTCCAGCGATGTTCCGGGGTCGTGATGGCCACTGCCGAGCAGATCAAGGCACTCATCAAGAGCCACCTGGGCGAAGACGACGACCGCTTCCTCGTCGTGGCGATGCAGGTGGCAGCACACGCGGCCCGCCACGGGCACGGGCGAATGGCCAACGATATTCGAACACTGGTGGACGACGCGAAGAAGGACCGGCGAACCTCCGCCTCCCCTGTCCCGCTAGCGCGGCCACGCGGCGATCTTGTGGGCCTCCTGTCGGCAACCTATCCGGCTACTCGCCTGAGTGACATGGTCCTGTCCTGCAGCATCCGGTCACGCCTCGACCGAATCCTCCGCGAGAGCCGCGGTCGCGAAACACTGTCTCGGCACGGCCTCAGGCCTCGCAGAAAGTTGCTTCTCATCGGCCCGCCCGGATCAGGCAAGACGATGACGGCATCCGCGCTGGCTGGAGAGCTGAAGCTGCCACTCTGCACCATCCTCCTTCATGGGCTGATCACCAGGTTCATGGGCGAAACGGCGGCGAAGCTGAGGCTCGTCTTCGATGCTCTGGCCGAGCATCGAGGGGTCTACCTGTTCGACGAGTTCGACTCCATAGGCGGTGCGAGGTCGGCCCAGAACGATGTCGGCGAGATTCGTCGGGTGCTGAACTCCTTCCTGCTGTTCCTTGAGCAGGACGAATCGCAGAGTCTGATCGTCGCCGCGACGAATCACGCAGAAGCCCTCGACCAGGCGCTCTTCAGGCGCTTCGACGACATCGTCGAGTACACGGTCGCCCCACGAGAGCTGGTCCGCCAGCTACTCCGGGACCGGCTTGCCCCCTTTGACGTGAAGAACGTCGACTGGGAAGTCGCTGCCGATTCCGCCAGCGGCATGAGCTACGCCGATGTCGTGCAAGCGTGCGAAGCTGCGGCCAAGGAAGCCGTCCTGGCAGAAACGCTACAAGTCACGACAACGGCGCTGACGGACGCACTCGAGGAGCGCCGCCGGGGCGCTCGGAAGTTCGCGCAGCGGGACTAGTGCCTGACGAAACCCGCAGACGACTTCCGCATCTCCGCGTGCGGGAGCCAGCGTCGACACACCCCTACACCTACCCACGGCCCGTTCGAGGCGCGGATTCCCTCAAGTTCCCGCCACGGGCACGCGCTGACCACGCTGAGGCCTTGCTACGCGCGCTGGAAAGGGCTCGGCAGTCACGGAAGGATCTACTCGAACGGCGAAGAGCAGTCGGCATTGGCGAAGGTACTGGATCGTACCTCGAATTCGACGAGTGATCCCGACTTCGAACTTGCCCTTCGGAGCCTTGACCGCAGAGGCGTACAGCCACCAATTGAATTGGTCGCCGTGGGCGAGAGGGCGGACGTCATGTTCGCCACTGTTTTCGTCCCGGAGGGCTAAGCTCAAGCACCTCGAAAACGTGGTCACAAAGTACCGGGATGAAGACACCAAGAGTGAACGACCGTCGAACCAGAACTTCGTAGAGAGTATCGCCCGGATTCGGCAAGCGGCAATCGAATCGTTCTGGACGGACGACCCGGGTCTCTTTCCCGACGCAGAGCGGCCCACGTGGTGGGAGGTCTGGCTCCGAGTGGGACAGGATCGGGACGAGATCACGGCTACGTTCGAAGCGCATGCCGAGTCGGTCGGCATCCGGGTGCGGAGACGGCGCATCAAGTTCTCCGACCGTACCGTCCTCCTGGCTCTTGCGACCCGGGAGCAGATGAGCCAGTCCGTTGAGCTTCTCGACTGCATCGCGGAACTTCGACTGGCGAAGGACCATCCCGAGTTCTTCATGGAACAGCACCCCTCCGAGCAGGCCAAGTGGATAAACGACTTGCTCGGGCGTGTCAAGGGACTCCAAGGGAGAACATCCGCGGTTTGCCTGCTGGACACCGGCGTGAACAACGGCCATCCGCTGCTGCGCGACGCCCTGTCAACCAGCAATCTGCTGGCGTGCGACCCAGAGTGGGGTGGTAATGACAATGGCAGCCACGGAACCGGTATGGCCGGGCTCAGTCTGTGGGGCGACTTGACCGCCCAGTTCGCCGCCAGCAGCCCAGTCACCGTGGAACACTGCCTGGAGTCGGTGAAGATCCTGCCGCCGCCCGGCTTGGACCCGAACGATCCTGAACTGTACGGCAACCTGACACAAGAGGCGATGGCACGAATGGAGGTGCAGGAGCCACAGCGGCGACGGGTCTACTGCATGGCCGTGTCGACGCCTGACCAGCGCGACCGCGGCAGCCCGTCATCGTGGTCTTCCGCGGTCGATGACGCCGCTTGCGGAGCCAGCGACGAACGACCTCGGCTGATCGTGTTGGCGGCGGGCAATGTCCGCCCCGAGAACCGGCGCCTGTACCCCGAGATGAACGATGTGGACCAGATCCACGACCCGGGCCAGGCGTGGAATGCGTTGACCGTTGGGGCGACGACCGAGAAGGTCCAATTCGACACCGAGGGTTTCCGTGGTTGGACTCCCTTGGCACGCCCCGGGGGCCTGAGCCCAAGCAGTACGACATCGGTGAGCTGGAAGAAGGACTGGCCCAACAAACCGGACCTGGTCCTCGAAGGCGGTAACGGAATCCGCGAGAGGGACGGGGCAGAAGTGGACACACCCGATTCACTGCTGCTGCTGACGACCCATTCTCGGCCGACGGAAAGGCCACTGACCACCATGGGGGAAACGAGCGCCGCCGCGGCCCTGGCAGCGCGCATGGCCGCGACGCTCATGGCGCGCTACCCGGACTTCTGGCCCGAAACGGTCCGGGGCCTGCTCGTGCATTCCGCCGAATGGACGCGCGAAATGAAGACAGCCACCGCCGGTGGGTCATCGGGCAACCGGAACCGCCTTCGTCTCCGGCGCTACGGCTACGGTGTGCCTGATCTCGAACGGGCAAGCTGGAGCGCTTCGAACTTGCTGACTCTTGTCGCCTAGGATTCGTTGCAGCCGTTCGAGAAGAGGAATGGCCGAATAGCCACGAAGGACTTCAGCTTCCACGCGCTACCGTGGCCGCGAGAGGAGCTGTCGACCATGGGATCCGAGCGTGTGGAGTTGCGGGTAACGCTCTCCTACTTCATCGAACCGAACCCCGCCCGCCGTGGCTGGAAGTACCGGCATCGATATCCGTCGCACGGGCTGAGGTTCGCGATCAAGGCAGCGACCGAGGAGCTCGGAGATTTTCAGGCTCGCGTGTCCAAGGATGCGCAGAGCGAAGATCGGCCCGGCAGGCGTCATGACGACAGGGGATGGTGCATCGGCTCAACGCATCGAAACCGCGGCTCCATCCATTCGGACTGGTGGGCGGGAACGGCGGCCGACCTGGCCGAGCGAGGATACCTGGCTGTGTTCCCGGTTGGCGGCTGGTGGAAGGAGCGGCCGCAGCTCCAGCAGACGCAAGTCCGCTACTCCCTGATCGTCGCCGTCAAGACGCCCGAAACCGAGCTCGACATCTATACTCCCGTAGCGAATCAGATCGGAGTACAGGTTTCGGCGTAGAGGCTGGCTTGCCTGCCGCCAGTCCCCAGCCGAAGCTCTACGTTGTACGCTCCGCCTCCGGGCCGGGGCCAGACATGGAGCCCCTGAACACCTCGCACACTCGGTGCTTCGGCCGCCAGGTTCGGACCGCTCCCGTCCATTCCCGGCGGCTTGGCCGTAGACTCTCTGCTGCGTTGTGTGTCGCGGGCTGCCGGTTCGCGGGAGTTGCCGCCCGGGAGGGGTGGCTGAGTGGTCGAAAGCACCGGTCTTGAAAACCGGCGTGGATGAGAGTCCACCGTGGGTTCGAATCCCACCCCCTCCGCCACCTTGGCTCTGTCCGTGCGCCTCAGGCATTTCGGCGTGTCGGGTGCGATGCCTGGGCCGTGGGCAACCGCCCGACCGAGCGAGGCGAGCCAGTCGAGCGCGGTCCGGTCGACATCCGATCCGGTTGATCTCACGCGGTTGCCTCGGCAATCGCATCGCGAAAGACCGCGAAGCTGTGGGACCGATTGCGGGCCGGATCGATCTCCTGACCGATGGCGGCGGCAGCTTGCACCTTAGGCCAATCCCGGTCAGTGCCCGCCGCCTCACCGCATCGGTGTTCCGCCTGCGTTCAGCGGATCTCCCACCCCGAAACGCCCTTCCATCCAGAGGTTGCCGAGTTGTGCGCCGGCATCCATGAACGCCTTGACCTTGTCGTTCCCGTCCAGAGCGTGGCAACGCGTGTAGCCGTGGTCGTCGCGCCACAGCACCCGTACCTCGCGTGGAAGCAGTGCATCCAGGAAGAAGGGCGAATGGGTGGTCACGAGGATCTGTGTCGCGTCCGTGGCTCCCCGGCACTCCTCGGCCAGCCCGTGGAGCAAGCGCGGATGCAGGAAGTTCTCCGGCTCCTCGATGCCGACGAACGACGGCGGAGCCGGATCGTGCAGCAACACCAGGTAGGCCAGCATCTTCAGCGTACCGTCCGATGCAAAACGCGCCATGACCGGTTCGGAAAACGGCGCATCCCTGATCTGCAGTAGAAGCCGCCCGTCCGGCATGGGATCCGCCGTGACGCTCTGAATCCTGGGGACGCGCTCCCGGAGCTTGCGGAAGATGGACTCCAGACGTCCGGGATAGTCCTCCGACAGATACTGGATCACGTTGGCGAGGTTGCGCCCGGTCTTGCTCAGTTGTTCATGCGGTCCCGCTTCCGGCTGAGCTCTCGCATCCTCTGAAGACAGGTAGGACACGTGCCAGCCGATGATGAAGTTGCGGAGCGCGACGACACGGGGATTCTCCGCCAGTTGTCCGAGTGCGTTCACTGCCAGCGTGTCCGGCGAACTCAAGGGCACGTCGATCCGGTCGTCCTGCGCATCCGGCTGTTCGCCCGACACGACCTGCCCGACGCCGCCGGCATAGTCGAGGAACCTGAACGGCGCGCCATACCGCCTCCGCTTCCACCTGAGCCACTCCTTGACCACTACCGGTTTGCCGTTCGTCTCATCCACTTCAAGGTGGTAGGTGATCAGCGGTGGGCCTGGCTGTTCGCGATACGCGAATTCGATCAGGACCGGTCCCTCGCCACCGCGCGACTTCAGTTCCCGCGCCCGGCCCCGCCTGTCCCAGGCGCTGCGCAACCCGCTCTCGAAGCACTCGGCCAGGAAGGCGAAGACATCGAAGACCGTGGACTTGCCGCTGCCGTTCGGACCCAGAAGGACGGTGAGCGGCGTCAGGTCCCTCATTTCGACATGCCGCAGCGCGCGAAAGTTCTTCACAGTGAGGCGCTCGATGCGCGGTGGAGCCGCGCCTTGTCTCGTCATGCCGTCCCCCCGGCCCACTCGCTCGATGACATCCACATCGCCCATGGCTCGGCCTCATGGCCGGTCGTGGCCCCGCCGTTCGGAGTCGTTCCTGCACCGTCTCGCTGCTGCCCGGATCTTCGTCGCGCCATGCCCAGGAACCCACCCATTGCAAGAGTCAGACTCCTCGCGCAGATCATCGCATACGCCCCACAACCGTTCGTGGCCGCGTCGGACACGATCTTCAGCATGATCTCCGACGTTCCCTCGAAGATCGTCGTCAGCCACGCGGCTTCCGACGCATACGGAGCTGCTTGCGGTTCCTGGCGCCAGGAGGCTCCCCCGGCGTCAACGCAACGGCCGGGATCGTGGGCAGGCCTGAGCCCGTCCGCAGAGACAACGGGCGCCACGGCGCCTGTCACGACGCGAAGGCCGTGGCGGACACCGTCTCCGCCACGTCCTGACCGGGGCGGTCGGTCTGCTCCGCCGCGGCCCGATGCCCGGGTAGGGCTACGCTTGGAGAGAAGGAGCAAGTCGTGAGCAGAAGACCGTCGGATGCATGGCAGGCCGAGATCAGGGCCGAGCTTGCCAACCTGGAAGAGATCGCTCTGGCGACGAAGCCGTCGTCCGGCGACCTGCCGAACCTGTGCGGCGTGGATATCGACGGCGTCTCCCTGCCGCTGCGGCAGGCGATCGGCGGCGACCATGTGATCTACCTCGACTTCAAGCAGCGCTACGATCTCGACCGTCGCATCCTCGAGGCGGCGGAGGCCGGCCGGGAGCGGGTCGTGGCGGGCCTGCATCAGTGCCGGCAACGCGCCGGCGTCCTGGTGGCCGACGTGTCGGGCCACAAGGTGACGGACACCCTGGTGGCGGCGATGCTGCATCAGGCGTTCCTGCTCGGCGCCTACTACGAGCTCGACCTGTTCGGCGAGATCACGACGCGGCTCTTCGAGCACATCAATCAGCGTTTCTACAAGTCGACGACCCTGAACAAGTACCTGACCATGCTCTACGGGGAGGTCTCGGAAAAGGGCAAGTTTCGCTTCTTCTCGGCCGGCCATCCGGCGCCCCTGGTGTTCGCCGGCCGTCCGGGCCGGATCGAGCATCTGCCGGAGGATCAGCTCGTCCGCTTCCCGCCGGTCGGCATGTTCGCATCGAACGCCTACATGGACGAACTCGTCGACCCCGGCCCCCTGGGGTACAAGCGCCCCTACGAGATCAGCGAGGTCGACCTGCTGGAGGCCGGTGACCTGCTTCTGCTTTACACGGACGGCTTTTCCGAGCACGGCGGCGAGCGCTACCTTCCGGAGCGCGCCGAGAGTGTCCTGGAGGCCGTCCGGGCTCGCGGCGCGAGCGAGATCTGCGAACACCTGCGGCAGGACCTGCTCGCCTTCGCCGACCCCGAGGACGACATCAGCTTCGTGGTGATCAAGAAGACCGGGTAGGGCAGAGGGAGTAGCGGCCAGGGCGTGCCGCCCAGGTCGTCGAGGTCGTGGCGACGAGGCCCCCGGTCTCGCGGGCTGACCGTGCGCCTCCGGGTTCGCTCTCGTCTGCCTTTCTGGTATCGTCACTTCCAGATCGGCAGCAAAAATGGCAGTTCTAGGGAGATTTTTCCAGCCTCCAGCGGCAAGTCACTTCCTCTTCGGTCCTCGGGGGACCGGCAAGTCGACCTTCCTCCGGCAGGCGTTTGCCGATGCCCTCTGGCTCGATCTGCTGCGGCCGGAGGTGGCGCAACGGTTCGCTGCTCGGCCCGACCGACTCCGGGAGCTGGTCGACGGCGAACCGGACCCGGAGGTCGTCGTCCTTGACGAAGTGCAGAAGGTCCCCGCCCTGCTGGACGTTGTCCACCACCTGATCGAACGCGGCGGCCGGCGGGCCGCACCGCGTTTCGTGCTGACGGGTTCCTCGGCCCGCAAGCTGAGAAGGGCGGGCGTGAACCTGCTGGCGGGCCGGTTGTTGCTCACGCGGATGCATCCGTTCATGGCAGCGGAGTTGCCGTCGTTCGACCTGGCGCTTGCGCTGCGTCAAGGCCTTCTGCCTGTCGTGTGGGACTCGGATACACCGGATGCGACTCTCGCGTCCTACGTCGCTCTCTACGTTCGCGAAGAGGTTCAGGCGGAGGGCCTGGTTCGCCGACTCGACGACTTTGCGCGCTTTGTGGAAGCCGTTTCGTTCTCGCACGGCTCGGTACTGAACATCTCTGAAGTGGCCCGGGAGGTCCACACCAGCCGAAAGACGGTCGAGGCGTACATCGGAATCCTCGAGGATCTCTACCTGGCTTTCCGGCTTCCAGTGTTCCGAAGGCGCCAGAAACGGCAGCTGACCGTTCACCCGAAGTTCTACTGGTTCGATGCCGGCGTGTTCCGGTCGGCTCGTCCGGCCGGCCCGCTCGATCGTCCCGAGGAGATCGAGCGAGGAGCTCTCGAGGGACTCGTGGCCCAGCATCTGCGTGCATGGATCGACTACTCGGGCTCGAGTGCGAGCCTGTCCTTCTGGCGCACGAAGGCGGGCACTGAAGTGGACTTCGTCGTGCACGGTCAAGAGGGCCTGTGGGCCCTCGAGGTCCAGAACAGCACCACCGTGCGTGCGCGCGACCTGCGTGGGCTGCGCGCCTTCCTGCAGGATTACCCGGAGGCGCGGGCGCGACTTCTGTACCGGGGCGACGAGAGGTTGGAGATCCGGGGCGTTCGATGCGAGCCATGCGAGGCCTGGGTGGCCGGGATCAGGCCGGGCGAACTGCTTCGCTAGCGCCAGCCTGGCCCTGGCCGCTCGGGATCTCCTCTGCTCCGCCCACGTAGGGCTGGAGCGCCGCCGGAATGCGTATCGAACCTGACGCCGTCTGGCAGTTCTCCAGCAGCGCGATCAGCGTCCGTCCGACCGCCAGGCCGGAGCCGTTCAGGGTGTGGACATGGCGCAACGAGCCCCCCTTCCCGGGGCGAAAGCGGGTACGGACGCGCCGGGCCTGAAAGGCCTCCGCGTTGCTGCACGAGGAGATCTCCCGGTAGGCCTGCTGGCCGGGAAGCCACACTTCGAGGTCGTAGGTCTTCGCCATGGCGAATCCCAGGTCGCCGGTGCAGAGAGACACCACACGGTAGGGCAGTTCCAGCCGCTGCAGCACGCGTTCCGCGTGACGCGTGAGCTGCTCCAGCGCTTCGAAACTCGCTTCGGGCACGGTCACCTGGACGAGTTCGACCTTGTGGAACTGGTGCTGGCGGATGAGTCCGCGCACGTCGCGACCGTACGACCCGGCCTCGGCGCGGAAGCAGGGCGTCAGCGCCGCGTAGCGCAGGGGCAACTGGTCCTCGTCAAGCACTTCGCCCGCATGCAGGTTGACCAAGGGCACCTCGCCGGTCGGGATCAGGTACCGCGAATCGGGCTGGACGTGGAACAGGTCCTCCTCGAACTTCGGCAACTGGCCGCTGCCGAACAGGCATTCGCGCTTGACCAGGTAGGGAGGCAGCACCTCGGTGTAGCCATGCTCCTCGGTGTGCAGGTCGAGCATGAAGGCGCCGAGCGCCCGCTCCAGGCGAGCCCCCCAGCCGAAGTAGGTCGTGAACCGGGCGCCGGCCAGCCTGGCGCCGCGCTCGAAGTCGAGGATTCCCAGCTCCGGGCCGAGGTCCCAGTGCGCCTTCGCGTCGAAGTCGAACTCCGGCGGTTCGCCAACCACCCGCTCGACGCGATTCGCCGATTCATCGTTGCCGGGCGGCACGCTCTCGTGGGCGATGTTGGGCACCCGAAGTTCGGTGTCCACCAGCTCCCGCTCGGCCTGCTCCACGACCTCTTCAAGCTGCTCCACGCGAGCCTTGAGCGCGGTCATCTCGCGAATCCGCTCGGCCGCTTCCTCTTCCTTCGCCTCGCCCTGGGCCTTGAGCAAGCCGATCTCGCGGCCCGCCACCCGACGACGGTGGCGGAGTTCCTCGAGTTCGGTGAGCGACTCCCGACGCCGGAGATCCCAACTGCCCCACTGCTCGACGAGAGCGGGATCCACGCCGCGCGCCTCAACGGCGGCAGCGACCCGCTCCGGTTCGCTTCTCAGGAGTTCTCGCGGCAACATGGCGTGGCAGTCTTTCAGCCTTCGGCGGCAGTTCGTGCCGAGGACGCGGCGACGGATCATAGCGTTGCGTCCGGAAGCCGGCGCTATCGCGCCGGATGCCGGCGGGCGCAGGCCGGAGTCCCGGCGCCAGGACGTGCGGAAGGAGCATGGCGGTAGGCTGAGAGGCGATGACCGCCGCTGGTTCGCCGCCGCCCTTCGTGGCTGCCCTGCCGCCGTTGCTTGCGGGCCTGGCGATGTTCGGGTTGGCCGGGGTCGAGCGCAACCCGGAGGCGGCGGCCGAGGGGCGTTTTCTGGCGCTGGCGGCGACCACCGTCCTGATCGCCGCGGCCGGCGTCGCGCGTCGCCCGCTGAGTCCGGCAGCGCTGGCTCTGCCGGTGCTGACCGTGGTCGCGTTCGCGGCGGTGCCGCCCCACGGTCCGGGCCGCGCGACGGCGGTGGGGGCCCTGCTCTGTCTGGGTCCCGCCGCGCTTTTCGTCGACACCCTGGTCGCTCGCCGGGCCGAGTTGCTGGCGCCGCCCGGTTCGCTGGCCCCTGGCCGCCTCCTGCACCTCGGCGCCGTCCTGGCGTCCGCCCTGATCGGACTCAACCTGCTGCTGCGGCAGGCCGACCTGCTCGACGGTTCAGCACTCCGGCTGCTGATCGTCCTCGTCGCCATCCCCGCCGCGGCGGCGGTCGTCCTGACCGCCCTGTTCGCGCGGTTGGGCGCTCCGGCCCTCGCGGGCGCCGCGGCCCTGATCCTGGTCGGGGGCGGCGTGCGCTCGAACGTCGTTCTGGTGCTGGCCACAGCGGCGCTCGCCGACGCCGCCGCTCAGGCGCTCGAGGAGCGCTGGTCGCGCGCGGCGGCGACACTGGGGCTCGGCCTGGCGTCGATCCTGGGCCTCGTTCTCGTACGCGAGCCCGCGTTCGGGGTGCTGCTCACCGCGATGGCGGCCGCCGTCGTCTGGCGACGGTTCGCCTTCGCCATCGTCCTGGTTGTGGCCGGCGCCCTGACCCTCGGGCTGCCGCCGGCCGCGCCGGCGCCCTGGCCAGTAGCGCTCGCCGGATTGCCCTTGGTCCTCCTTGCGGCGCCGAACCTGGTCGGTCGGGGCAAGCTGCACACCGTGGCGGCGGCCGTCCTCCTCTCCGTCGGCGGGCTGCGCTTTCTACCGCCCACGCAGGCCCTGCTGGCGGGCATCGCCTTGTGGACCGTGCTGAGCGCCCGGCGGCCAGACGCCGCCTCGGCCGACGATCCGCCTCCGACCGGGCCCTGGCACGGGATCGGCCTGCACGGCGACGCAGCCGTGTTCGGATTCTGCTGGCAGGGCAGCCTGCTCGTGTTCGCGTCGCTCTCGGCGACCTGTCCGTGGCTGCGGTCCGCGCATCTCGACGATCGTTTGAGCGCTCTGGGACTCGATACGGCCTTTGATCGCTGGCTCGGACTGATCGTCCTGATCCTGATCGGACGCGGCGTCTGCGTGCTGGTGCGGAGGGCGCCCACGCCGCGGGCGATCGTTTTGGCGGTCGGGGTCGTCGTGCTGACGGCGGCCGCCCTCGGCTCCTGGGGGGCGTTCGAGCCGCGGCAGACGCTGCTCGGCTCGGCCAGGCAGGTGTTGACGGCGGACCAGCCACGATGGGAAGCCGGAGCGGCCGGCTGCGCCACCCTGGTGCTCGATTCGGCGGTCGCCCACGGCGCCGGGGTCGCCGCGGGTCAGCCGGTGGCCCGCATCGGCGCCAGTCCCCCTGGCGTCGAGGTGCTGCACGGCGATCACACCGGCGAATGGTCGGCGCGCGCAAGCGGCGCCGCGACGGGCCGCGAGCCCTGGCTGCACTGGGTCGCGACCGGCGCCGGCGGCCCCTTCTTCGGCGCCCGCTACCGCGCCGAGTTCGATCTCTCTTCCCTCTGTGGAACCGGCGACATCGTCATCACCCGCGACCCGGACCTCCCCGCCGAGGTCGAGGTGATCCTCTTTTTCGCCCTCCACGTCGGCCGGTCTGCCGGGCCTTGACCGACGGGTCCGCCGCCGGGTCGGCCCAGGCGCCGGCACTCTCCTACGTCGTTCCAACGGTCGGCGTACCGGAGCATGTCGCGGGCTGTCTGGAGTCCATTTACCGGGACGCGGCGGAAACCGGCGCGCCCGCCGAACTGATCGTCGTCTGGCAGCAGCCGGCCGCGAAAGCCGGTCTTGACCAGCAGCGGCCGGTTCGGGTCAGGAACGGGCGACGAAGATCGCGACCCGGCTGGGGATGGTGGTGGCCGCACTCTCGCGACCTGGCGCGGGAGAGCGGGAAGCTCGTCGGCAGCGGAACCGCCGACCAGGTCAACCGTTCCGCTCCCGCCGACGGTCCGGCAGCGCTCAGGGAACTCGCGCGGCAGTTCGCGTCGAATCATCCCGCCGCCTTCGAGCGGTCGCCGCGGATCGCGCAGCTTCCCGAACCGGCAGGATTCGCCCGCGCGGCCAACGCCGGCATCGCGGTCAGCCGCGGCCGCCTGATCGCCCTGGTGAACGATGACGCCGTGCTGGCGACCGGCTGGACCCGAACGTTGCTGGCGGCCCTCGGCGCTTGCGACGGCGCCGACCCGCGGATCTCCGCCGACTCCCCGCTCGCGGCGGCGCAGGGACTCAACCTGCTTCCGCCCGGTGACGGCAAGGACGAAGCACGCATCGACGGCGCCGGCCTGGCGTGGAACCGCCGCTGGCAGGCGATCCAGGTCGACCGCGGCAAACCCGCGCCGCCGGCAGGCGGGTTGCCGACGCCCATCTACGGCGTGTCCGCCACCGCGGCCATCTACCGCCGCGAGGCGCTCGTCGCCGTGAGCCCGGCGGGCGCGCCGCTCCGGCCCTTCAACGAGCGGCTCGACAGCTACTACGAGGACGTCGAACTCGCCGACCGTCTGCGCCGCGCATCGTACGAGTCCGTACTGGCGCCGGCGGCCCGCATCGAACATGCCGGCGCGCTGTCCAGCCGCGGCCGCCGCGCCGCCCGCCGGCGGGTCCGCCGCATCTACTGCAATCGCCTGCTGGTCCTGGCGACGCGGCTGGGCCGGAGCTTCTGGCTGCTGTTGCCGGGGCTTCTGTCGCGGGACGCCGTCGATCTGTTCAGGGGTGAAACGGCCGAAGCGCTGCCGGGGGATTCTCCACGCCCGAAAGCGGTCGATCTCCTGTTCGCCTGGAGTCGCGCGGTCCGGCTCCTGCCTCGATTCGCCGGTTTCGGTCGCGGGCAGGAAACGTGGAATCCCGCGGCCGGCCCGTCTCCCTGGCCGGCTGCGGCGGCAGCCGGCGGCAACCCGGGTGGCGCGAATCCGCGCCACCCGCGAACCAGTCCGTGCACCCGTCAGCGGGTGCACGGACGGCACGCCGGCGCACCCGGCGCGGACGACGGCGAAAACGGGCGATGAGCGACACCTCGGGGCAAAGCGCCTCGCCGTCCACGTGCAGGACGTGCGGACGACGGCGAAAACGGGCGACGAGCGACACTCCGCTCCTGAGCGCGGTGGCGCCGCACTGGCACGACGAGGACAACCTCACGCTCCTCGTGCAAAGCTGGCCCCGGGACGTTCGGTTCGAACTCGTCGTGGTCGACAACGGCTCGAGCGGTCGCCTCGGCGAGTTGAGCGGCGGCCGGCCCAACGTCCACGTCCTCGAGCCGGACGCCAACCTCGGCTTCGCAGCGGCCGTCAACCGCGGAGCGACCAATGCACAAGGACGTCTGCTGCTGATCCTCAACACGGACGCCAGACCCGAACCCGGGGCTCTCGAGTCCCTGGTCCGGGGCATGGAACAGCACCCGGAAACGGCCGGCCTGGCGCCCCGGCTGCTGGACGAGGACGGTGCTCCTCAAGCCGGTTGGCAACTGCGCCAACTGCCCGGCCTGCGCACGCTGCTCGGCTACTGCAGCTTCATCGAGCCCGCCACGCTGCCGGCGCCGGCGGCCGGTGCGCCCGTCGAACAGCCTGCGGCCTGCGCCCTGCTGCTTCGACGCGACGCCTTCGAAGCCGTCGGTCGCATGGACGAACAGTTCTGGCCGGCCTGGTTCGAGGACGTCGACCTCGCCCGCCGGCTCCACGACCGGGGCGAGACGATCCGCTACTGGCCGGACGCCACGTTCCGGCACGGCCTCGGCGCCTCCGTACCGCGGCTCGGCTACGGCCCTTTCCTGCTCGCCTACTACCGCAACCTGGACCGATACGCTCGCAAGCATCACAGCCGCGGCGCCGCCCTCGTGCTGAATGTCATGCTGGTCCTCGCCGCTCTGCTCCGCATCGCTCTGCTGCCGCTTCGCCGGCCCCGCCGGGCCCGGCGCCGCGGCGAGGCCGCCGCCGGGCTGTGGCGATTGGCGGCGGCGGCGGCCACGGGTTGGAGAGGGCGGTGAGTTCCCAAGAAAATCGCCTCGCCGATGCCGCACACCACTGGGCAGGCGTCGCAGCCCAACGCGACGCCATCACCAAGACCAAGTGCAAACCAAGGGGACACCGCTACGGACGAGCCCTCAGACAGGTCTCCGATCGCCTCATCCACGTCGCCTGCGCCATGCTTCGGGACCGAAGACTCTTCGACCCGCATCGAGCCTCCGCCCGATCTCGACTGCTGCTGGAAGCATCCTGAACTGCCAACCTGACGTGACACCCCGAGACGGAACAACCGCACACCAACACGCTGCTCACACCACTTGCACAATGGCGGGAAGTCCCGGTGTGGAGCCTCGCGGTGTCAAGGTCGCGATCTGCACCGTCACCTGGAACGACGCGGCGAACCTGCCGCGCTTCTTCGAGGCGCTCGCGGGGCTTGAGGGTCCCGCGTTCCGGCTGATCGTGGTCGACAACGCGAGCGCCGACGGCACGGAGGAGTTCCTGCGCGAGCAGGTCGGGGCGGCCGCCTTCCCGTTAGAGGTGATCGCTCAGGGAAGGAACACCGGCTTCGCCGGCGGCCTGAACCGGGCGCTTGAGAGCGCGTTCGCGAGCGACCCCCACCCCGAGTGGGTGCTCAGCCTGAACGCGGACGCCTGGCCCGCGCCCGACTACGCGATGCGCCTGATCGAGAGCCTCCACCGGTTCACGAGCGAGAAGCGCCCGGTGGGCGCGGTGACGGGGAGGTTGCTGAGGGCGGAGACGAACGAGACGATCGACGCCTGCGGCATGGCGCTCACGCGAAGCTGGCGCCACGTCGACCGCGGCGCCGACCAGGCGGATCACGGGCAGTATCCGGCGACCGAGCGGGTATTCGGCGGCACCGGCGCCGCGACGCTGTTCCTGAGCGCCGCCCTCAAAGACGCAGCAATCGACGGCCGTGTCATCGACGACGACTTCCACTCCTACCGCGAGGACGCGGAACTCTGCTTCCGGCTGCGGGAACGAGGCTGGGAGGTGCTCTACGAACCCCGGGCCTGCGCGCTGCACGGCCGCGTCAACCTGTCCCGGCGACGCCGCCAGATGTCGCGGGACATCAACTTCCACTCGCTCAAGAACCGCTACCTGCTGCAGATCTACCACCGCACCCTGGCCGACGCCCCGCGCACGTTGCTCGCGACCTCGATCCGGGAACTCGGCATCCTCGGCTACGTGCTGCTGCGGGAGCCCGCATCGCTGGCCGCCTGTGCCTGGCTGTGGCGCAACCGCCGCCGGATCCTCGAACGGCGGCGCCTGATCCGCGCCCGCCGCAGCGTGCCGCCCCGCACCACCGCCAGGTGGTTCGGGAGGGAGTCCCTGCCGCTCGACCCTGAACGACCAAGGGTCTTGATTCTCGGCAGCCGCGGCATTCCGGCCAACTACAGCGGCTACGAGACGATGATCGAGGCGCTGGCGCCGCGGCTGGCGGAACGCGGATGGCCGGTCACCGTCTACTGCCGATCCCACTACGTCGACCGGCGGCGCCGCTCTCACCGCGGCGTCGATCTGGTCGTCCTGCCGACGCTGCGCACGAAGTACGCAGACACGCCCGTTCACACCCTGCTCTCCTGTCTTCACGCGACACTCTTCGCCCGCGGCGCCCGAGCCGCACTGGTCGTCAACGGCGCCAACGCGATTTTCCTGCCCCTGCTCTGGCCACGACGTATCGCAACCGCCCTGCACGTGGACGGAATCGAGAAACGAAGAGCGAAGTGGGGCTGGCCGGGCCGCCTCGTGTACGCTCTTTCCGAACGCTTGGCCTGCCTGCTGCCCGGCGCGACGGTCAGCGACGCCGAGATCATCGCCGACCACTACCGGGACCGGTACGGCCGCGAAACGACGATGATCCGCTACGGCGTCGAGCCCCGGCCCATCGTCTCCCACCCGATCCTGGACGAACTCGGGCTCGAACCCCGGCGCTACTTTCTCTACGTCAGCCGCTTTGAACCGGAGAACAACCCGCACCGCGTGGTCGCGGCCTACGCCCGGGTTGGCGGCGACCTGCCCCTGGTCATGGTCGGCGACGCGCCCTACGCCTCCGACTTCATCGCCGAGATGAAGCGGACCGCCGATTCGCGCGTCGTGTTCCCGGGCGCCGTGTACGGCGACGGCTACCGGGGCCTGCTCTCGTCCGCACTCGCGACCGTGCACGCCACGGAAGTCGGCGGCACCCATCCGGCGCTGGTCGAGGCGATGGGCTACGGCAACTGCGTGCTGGTCAACGACGAACCGGCCAATCGCGAAACGGCAGCCGACGCCGCGATCTACTTTGACGTCCAGGATCGGACCTCGTTGACCGCGGCGTTCGAGCAGGCCGCCGGCAACCCGGTGCGGACGCGCCGCCTTGGCGAGCGCGCCGCCGCGCGGGCGGCGTCCGAGTACAACTGGGACCGGGTCACGGACCAGTACGAGGAGCTGTTTCGCCGCCTGTGCGACAGGCGTTCCGGGCCGCGGTCGGGCGGCTAGACTCAGCCGGGCGTCGATAACCCATGTTGAAACAGCGCATTCGACTGCAAGCCGGCCTGGTTCTGGCCCTCGATCTCTCCCTGGTCGCTGCGGCGTTCTTTCTCGCCTACGCGATCCGCAGCGAACTGTTCCCGCAGGTGCTGCCGGGCCTCTTCCCACGGCCCCTCTATCCGCTGAGCGACCACCTGCCTCTTCTGCCGGTGGCGCTCCTGGCCTGGGCCGTGCCCCTGGTCGCTACCCGGCGCTACCGCTCGCACCGCATCGCCGACCTGAAGACGGAGGCGACCGCGATCCTCAAGGTGGCCACGGCCGCGACCGTGCTCATCCTGTTCGCCGTCTTCGTCCTTCAACTCGACCAGCTCCTGCTGCAGGATCGCCTGAGCCGGCCCTGGCTGCTTCTCTTCTCAGGCCTGTCCTTCGTGCTCTTGCTGGCCGAGAAGATCGCCCTGCGCACCCTCGCCCGCGACCTGCGGCAACACGGACTGAACCAGCGAGCCGTGCTCATCGCCGGCACGCCGGAAGCGGCGCGACAGCTCGCGCAGGCGATCGAGGACCATTCCTACTGGGGCCTCAAGATCGTCGGTCTGATCCACACCGACGGGAGCAGGTCCGCGCAAGGCCCACAGCCGGTCTGGGGCGGCGTCGACGACATCCTGCGCGTTGTCTCCGAGCATGTCGTAGACGACGTGTTCTTTGCCGTGACTCCCAATGAGCTCCCCGCCCTGCAGACGATTTTCGAAGCGCTGCAGGAACAGGGGATTCAGACCCGTATCGCCCTCGACTTGCTCCCGCCGCCCCACAGCCAGGTGCAACTCGACTCCCTTGCCGGCCGACCCGTCGTCACCCTTTCACCGGCGCCGTCCAGCCTTCCCCTGCTGCTGTTCAAGCGCTTCTACGACCTCTCCATCGGCTTCGTGCTGCTGACGATCAGCCTGCCAGCGATCCTCATGCTGGCGCTCTTGATCAAGGTCACGTCATCGGGCTCCGTGCTCTACCGGCAGACGCGCTGCGGTCTGAACGGCCGCCGCTTCACCATGTACAAGCTCCGCACGATGGTGGCGGACGCGGACGCCCGGCGAGCTGAACTGAATCACCTGAACACGATGTCCGGTCCGGCGTTCAAGATGGACCGCGATCCCCGGATCACGCCTCTGGGCCAGTACCTGAGGAGGTTCAGCCTGGACGAGCTCCCGCAGTTCTGGAACGTCGTGCGCGGCGACATGAGCCTGGTCGGCCCCCGGCCACTCGAGGAGAAGGAGCCTTACACGAGGCGGCAGCGGCGGCGCCTGTCGATGAAGCCGGGGATTACCTGTCTGTGGCAGGTCAGCGGCCGCAGCGACCTGGACTTCGACCGCTGGATCGAGCTCGACCTGGAGTACATCGACACATGGTCGCCGGCGCTCGACTTCAAGATCATGCTGAAGACCATCCCGGCGGTGCTGAGCAGGCGGGGAGCCTCGTAGGCCGTCGGCCGCTGCCGCTTCGACTCCAGACGGGCGGTTCAGCTCAGGACGGGCAGGGCGCCACCGTCGCGACCGCCCGACCAGGACCTCTCGCTCGGACGGCGACGACGGTAGTCGTCGTCTTCGTAGGCGAGGCAGCACAGGAGCCGGCCGCAGGCGCCCGAGATCCTGGACGGGTTGAGACTCAGGCCCTGTCGCTTGGCCATCTGGATCGAAATGGGCCGGAAGTCCTCGAGCCACGTGGAGCAGCACAGCGTCCGACCGCAGATGCCGACGCCGCCGAGAAGCCGCGCCTCGTCCCGCGGCCCGACGTGAACCAGCCGCACGCGGGACTTGAAGCGGGCCCTCAGGTCTCGCAGCAACTGCCGGAAGTCGACGCGCCGTTCGGCGGTGAAGTAGAACGTCGCGTGGCGGCTGTCCAGACTGAAGTCGACCCGCGACACCTTCATCTCCAGACCGAGCGCCTCCACCCTCGCGCGGCAAAAGGTCCTGCCGCGCACCTGGTTCGTCAGTTGCCGCTCTCTCGCCGCACGGTCCGCATCGTCAGCCCGACGGATCAGAGAGCGGGCACTCGACTTCTGGCACGGCTTGAAGACCGGCATGGGTGACTTCTCGACCCGACCATAGGCGGGACCCGGCTTCATCGACACGATGACTTCGTCGCCGCGGGCCAGCAGCTCGCCCCCGGTCCGGCACAGAGTGAGGTTCGTCTCCTCGCCGAAGCGCACACCGACGAACGTGTCCTCCACCGCGGTCGATTGACCGGCAAAGCTGCAGCCGACGCAACTCACGACAGGACCGCCCCCGTCCCAAGCACCCGCCGGCCGATATCCGAGCGCATCGCCTTGGCCGGCCAGTGAATCCGGGCGGCGCCCTCGTAGGCCCGCGCCAGCGCCTGGCTCAGGTCGTCGCCGACTGCGCAGACGTTCAGCACCCGGCCGCCCGTCGCGATGACCCGGCCGTCCCGGCGGCCGGTACCGGCGTGGAACACGACCACGCCGTCCCGCTCTCGCGCGGCTTCGATCCCGACGATTGCGTCTCCCGATGCCGCCTTCCCCGGATAGCCCCGGTTGGCCAGCACCAGGCACGCGGAAGCGCCGGAGCTGAAGGCGAGTTCGGCACGTCCGAAGTCGCCGTCGGCGCCGGCCAGGAAAAGGTCGACCGGATCCTCTTCCAGCCTCAACAGAAGCGCCTGCGCCTCCGGGTCGCCGAGCCGGACGTTGAACTCGAGCACCTGGGGACCGTCCGGGCTCATCATCAGACCGGCGTAGAGAACGCCGAAGAACGGCGTCCCGTCGGCGGCCATGCCGGCCACCGTGCGCTCCATCACGTCGGTCATGATCTCGTCGAGCTGCTCGCCGGTGACGACTCCCGCCGGGCTGTGGGCGCCCATGCCGCCGGTGTTCGGGCCGGCGTCGTCGTCGCCGATTCGCTTGTAGTCCTTCGAGGTTGCAAGCGGCAGGACCCGCCGGCCGTCGCAGAACCCGATGAAGGAGACCTCCTCGCCGAGCACGAAGGGTTCGATCAGAACCCGAGCCCCGGCCGACCCGAAGCGACGGTCGACGAAGAAGACGTCGAGCGCGGCCTCGAGCTCTTCCGGTGACGACACGATCAGCACACCCTTGCCGGCGGCGAGTCCGTCCGCCTTGAGCACGGCCGGCAGGCCGAACCGCCCCGCGGCGCGCCGCGCGGCGTCGCGGTCGTCGGCAACCACGAAGTCGGATGTCGGCACGCCGTGCCGATCCATGAACTCCTTGGCGAACACCTTCGAACTCTCCAGGCGGGCGGCGGCGCGAGAGGGACCGAAAATGCGCAAACCGCGCTCGCGAAACGCGTCCACGACCCCGAGAGACAGCGGCAGTTCGGGGCCGACCACGGTGAGGTCGATTCCGCGCTCGGCGGCGAACCGGCCAAGCGCTTCGATGTCCGAGACATCGATCGCAACGCTCTCGCCGCACTCCTCGGTGCCCGGACTGCCCGGTGCGCAGTAGAGCTCCGTCGCCGGCGCCCGCTGCCGGATGAGCCAGCAGATCGCGTGTTCGCGGCCGCCGTTGCCGATGACCAGGACCCTCAAAGCGCGGCCTCCGGGGCAGCGAGCGGCCCGGACGCCGGCGCGGGAGACGCAGCCAGCGACCGGATCGCGCCCTCGACCTCTTCGATCATCGAGTCCGGCGTCGATGCTCCCGCGGTGATGCCCACCCCGCCGCAGTCAGCAAACCAGTCCGCCCGCAGGTCGTCCGTACCGTGAACGAGATAACTGCGCGGTTGGGCCGCCCGGCAGATCTCCCACAGATGCCTGGTGTTCGCGCTGTGCCGCCCGCCGACGACGACGATGCAGTCGACCTCGGGGTCGGCCGCGAGATCGCGTGCCGCGTCCTGGTTCTCCTTCGTCGCATAGCAGATCGTGTCCGCCCGCTCCGCGTGGGCCGCCGCGCCCTCGACCGCAAGGGCCACGTCCTCGTACTCCTCGCTGTTCAGCGTCGTCTGGTAGAAGATCTTCACCTTGGGATGGCGGCCGAAGTCGATGCGATCGACATCCGCGGTCGTCTGCACGATGTCGTAGTCGCCGGGATCAAGATCCCGGGTGTAGCCGATCACCTCGCGGTGGGCGGAATCGCCGATGAACACCGCGTGGAAGCCCGCCTCGAGCGCCTGCCGGGCCTCCTCGTGGACGTCGTAGACGAAGGGGCAGGTCGTGTCGACCACCAGCAGGCCTCGTTCCAGCGCCCGGCGATGAAAGGACGGCGGCACGCCGTGGGCCGAGAACACGATCGTGCCGGCCCGCACCTCCTCGAGCGAGGCCGCGGTGGCGAACCCCAGTTGGACGAGGTCCGAGACGACGCGTTCGTTGTGCACCAACTGGCCCAGGATCTTTCCCCTCCGGCCCTCCGAGGCCAGTTTTCGCACCGTCCGGTCGGCAATCCGCACGCCGGCGCAAAAACCGTACTTCTCTGCGCGCCTGAGCGCCAACGGGCCCACCATCTCGGTCACCTGATCTGCTCCCTCGGCCACCTGGCCGTCCGGTCACCCGATGCTACCAGCGGCCCGCTGCCTCAGGGCCTAAGGGGTATTCGAAACGGGCAGCCGAACTGCCGGCGGTCCTGCCCGGCTCAATCGCGGCCCGGACCCACCCGTCGCCACGCCGGAACGTCATGATGTCCCCCAGGGCCGCGCGCCAGCCCGCTGCCTGCGCCTCGCGCAACAACCACTCCCGCGCGGCCGGAGCGCCCAGCGGCAGCCGCAGGCTCACGAACTCCGCCGCAGGCGGTGCTCCGGCTTCGCCTTCCTGCGGGACATCGCCGAAGTCGAACACCGTGGATCCGTCCGGGAGCGGAAAATCCTCCGGAAAAGCGCCTGGAAGGCGACCGCCGACCGCGAGCTCCGGCGCCCGGCGCTCCTGCTGATCCTCGTCGGGCCGGAACACGGAGTCGCGCGGCGGCGCCACCGTCAGACTCTCCAGGTCGCCGTCGTCGGCCGGCGACGGGTCCGGGGGAACGAGGCACGACCAGGCGAACACCGCGACCGGCGCCAGCAACAACGCGAAAGCGTGCCCGCCGCGACGGCTCACCCGCCGCGGGGCGCCCGGCCCGGCGGTCAGTCGCTCAGCACCTGCAGCGGCCGGCCCGGCGGGCCGTGGAGGCGCTCCGCCGGCAGGTCGTGCGGGATTTCGATCTTGCACTCGCAGACTTCCTCCTGGCGTTCGGCCAGATCGGCGAGGCTCAGGTTGCAGAGGATGTTCTCGACCGCCTCCTTCACGCTCAGAAAGACCTCGCGGATGGCGCAGTGCCTGGGCCCGACACCGATCGTGCAGGGCTGGGCCAGGATGTGGTCAATCGACGTCGTGTGTCCCTCGAGCGCGACCAGGATGTCGTGCATCGAGATGTCACCCGCCGGACGTCCCAGGAGGTGGCCGCCCTGAGGGCCCCGGTTCGAGCGGATCAACTGGAAGCGGGCAAGCGCCGCCAGGATCTGGCGGAGGTAGGGCTCCGGGATGCCCTGGTTGACCGCAATCTGATGGCTCGGCACCGGACCGGCGTCCGAGTGCATCGCCACGTACAGCATGGCGCGGATGCCGTACTCGCCCTTGGTCGATATCTTCATTGATATGCAAACTCGCTGCCATCAGACAGTGTAGCAGTCCACGTCACCCGCCTGGCGCAGAGGGCCTTGTCCCATGAGAGGTGAGCCTGGAGCGGGGATGTCAATCCCACGAGAGATGAGCCCGAGAGTGGTGGGTTGGGGATCATCGGAGGATGATCATGCGACTCGAAATCGAGCGACTTCGATCCCTGGACCTCGTCGCTGCGCTCCTCAACCCCACAGGGCCGGGAACTCCGAGCCGCCGCCAAGTCTCTGCTCTCGTCTTGCCATCGATCCTCCTCGCCAACGTCTGCCCTCCACCATTCAACGGTACGCCCCCTGTGTCACGTACGTTGGCAGAGAGGGGTTCGAGGGGTCCGGGATCGCGCGCTCAGGCGACCTGCTGGCCGGTAGGATGTGTCCCTGCCCGGCATGCGCCCGAAGGGGCCGCCGGGCGCCAACACGACACACAACCGGCGGGCCCGCCGTGGCGCGGCCCGCTTCTGGAATTGGAACAGGGAGAGAGACGATGACCTGCAGCAGCGGGGCGTGGCGGTGGAGATGACGACGCAGAGACTGGCGGCGCGCCGCAATGGCGAGCACTTCGAACTGCACATCCTGGCGGCGGGCGGCACGGAGGCGGTTGCCGTCGAGGTGAAGACAACGCTGAGACCGCGGGACGTGAAGCGCTTCGAGGAGAAGCTGGCACGAATCCGGGAGTGGCTGCGGGCCTACGCGGGCCACCGGATCTACGGCGCGGTGGCGTACCTGGAGGCGGACGAATCGGTGGTCCGGCACGCAGTGCGCCGGGGTCTGTTCGTCATCCGGGCCACGGGCAGCAGCGCCAGCATCGTGAACGACGCGGACTTCAGGCCCCGGGCCTTCCCCTGAGTCGAAGCGGAAGTTCCGACGAATGCACTGGACGTTGGAGAGCCGACGGCGCGGCGGCCGGTGTCGGCACCGGACCGCAGGAGGTCCTGCCGGACAGTGCGGCCGTCATGCGGCCGTCATGCGTTTTCCAATAGAGAAATGAGCGTGGAGAGCCGGCGGCAGAGAGGCCTCGATCCGGGTCGGTTCACGGGTTGGTTTCTGGAAGCGGACCCTCGTTGCAGGCACGGGCGTCGTCGGAGGGTCTGCTCGGGTCAGAGGAGGGCCGGGGCTGACCCTGACCGAAACGGCGGGCCGCGGCGGTGGGGCCGGGGGGCTCAGTCCGGCAGGTACTCCAGCACCTCCTCCAGCGTTCCGATGTCGCCTTCGGCGGGGTTCAGCCACAAGGCCCGAAGGCCCGCCGCCACAGCCCCCTCGCGATCCTCGACCTTGGCGTCGCCGACGTGGAGGACCGACGCCGGTTCCAGGTCGAGTTCCCGGCAGGCGGCCAGGAAGATCGTCTCGGCCGGCTTGGCCGCTCCCACGTCCTCGGAGCACACGACGGCGTCGATGTCGGCGCCCAGGCCGAGGTTGGACAGCACCCGGGGCAGTCGCCGGTCCCAGTTGCTGGTCACCGCGACCCGCAAGCGCCGGCGCCGCAGTTCGGCGAGGACTTCGCGGGCGCCGCGGCGAAGCTCCCAGGCATCGGCGCGTTCGAAACGGGCGAACAGCTCGGCGGCCGCGAACGGTCCGGGAGCTTCGTGGCCGAGCAGCGCACACGATCTCTCCAGCAGCTCCCGCCAGAAGCCGCGAGCGCCGTCGGGGTGGCTGCTGTAGCGGTCCTCGCCACGGCCGAGCCGGCAGTCGAGTTCGCTCCAGGCGGTCCGGAAGCTGCTCTCGATCTCGCTTGCCGCAAGGCGCAGTCCGTGCCGCGCAAGGACTTCGGCGTAGATCTCGCCGCGACGCGGGCAGACGAAGAGCGTGCCCGTCGCGTCGAAGGACACGCCCCGAAGGGGCACGGAGCCGTGGCGAGCGGCGGCCCGAACGGGCCGTGGTCGACGTTCGCTCACGAGAAACCGTGGCGAGCGGCGGCACGAACGGGCCATGGTCGACGTTCGCTCACGAGAAACCGTGGCGAGCGGCGGCACGAACGGGCCATGGTCGACGTTCGCTCACGAGAAACCGTGGCGACGGGCGAAGAAATAGAAGGCGGTGACGACAAGCGAGTGACGGATCTCGCCACTCTCGATTCGCTCCGGGACGTCGCGCAGCGGCACGTGGACGACCTCCAGCTCCTCGCTGCCGTCGCCGATCGGATCGCCCGTGTCCACGAGGTCCCGGGCCAGCCACAGCGAGCACGCGTTGTCGAGGATGGCCGGGTTCGGCTCGACCACGCCGAGGCGTTCGATCCGGCCGGCCCGGTATCCGGTCTCTTCGTGCAGTTCCCGACCCGCGGCGACTTCCGCGTCCTCGCCCGCTTCGACGATGCCGCCCGGAATCTCCAGCGACTCCGCGGCGCGCCCGAACCGCCACTGGCGAACGAACACGACGGTCGGCCCTTTTAGCCCCTGCGACCCCGATTCGAGCAGGGGAATCACGTTGACCCAGTCCGCCGAGCGCAGCACGAGCGCTTCGCGCCGGTCGGCGCCGGCCCGGAGCTTCTGGGTCTCGACCCTGAGCAGCGGGTGGTCGAAGATCGAGCGGTTGGCCTCGACCCGCCAGGGACGGACCTTCTTCACCTCTCTAGTCCTCCCGCTCGAAGGGCGGCCGGCGCCACTCGAAGCGGAGAATCCGCACGGCGCGGCCGCTGAAGAAGATGAGGAGAGCGACGCCGGCGGCGCTGGAAAGCGCCATCAACCAACTGAAGTCACGCCAGAGGATGAGGACGGGCGCCGTCAGCACGCCGGCGACGAGCGCCAAGACAAGCAACCGGACGGCGACCCGGTCAAACGTCGGCGGGCGGATGCGCGGTGGCTCGGCGTCCGGTTCGTCGGGCATGCGCGGGAGTATGCCAAGCGGCGGCCACCCGACTACACCGTCGTCGACATTCCCGGTGTCCTGGCCGATCCGGAGACGGACGGCACGAACAGCACGACCTTCATCGCCCTCGACCTGAGCAAGGTCCGGCGCGGCGAGGCGATCTGCGAGCACTGGCGAGCCGTATGCTCAGATCGGCCACAGGGGCTCAGCGCCGAGGGAGACGCGCGAGATCACGGACGACACGGGCATGACGACTACAGAAGCGCAACCTTCCCGCCCGCTTCGCGTTCTCCTGGTGCGCCTTTCGGCAATCGGAGACTGCCTGCACGCGGCCCCGGTGGCATCCGCGCTTCGCCGGGCGCATCCGGATGCGTTCATTGGCTGGGCGATTCAGGAACCTGCCGCGCTGCTTCTGCACGGTTGCCCCGACGTCGACCGCTTCCATGTCTACCCGCGCCGGGCTCGGGGCATAGCGGACCGGCTCGAGGCGTTCAGGCGCTTCCGCCACGACCTCCGCAGCTGCCGCTACGACGCGGCAATCGATGTCCAGGGGCTCACGAAGAGCGGTCTCGTCGCCTGGTTGAGCGGCGCCCGGCAGCGCGTCGGTTTCCGCGGCGGACCGGCGATGGGCAGCCGGGAGCTGAACGCCTTCTTCTTGAACCGGCGCGTTGCCGTGTCTCCCGCGGTGAGCCACGTGGTCGACCGCAACCTGATGCTGGCCGGCGCTTCGGGACTGGCCGGAACGGATGACCCGATCGCCGAGTGGCGGTTGCCCGACTATGCGGAGCCCAAGGCCCTCGACTTCCTCAAGCGCCACGGCCTGGGCGCCGGCGGCTACGCCGTCGTCTCGCCAGGGACGATATGGCGCACGAAGCGCTGGCCGCCGGACCGTTTCGCCGCCGCGGTGCGGCGCCTGGGACGGGAGCGCGACCTGCCGGCGGTCGTCGCCTGGGCCGGCGAGGAGGAACGACTGGCGGCCGAGAAGATTGTCGCCGGCGCCGGCGACGACAGGCCTGCGCTGCTCGCGCCGCCGACGAATCTGCGCGAGCTGGCAACGCTGCTTCGCCACGCGGCCCTGTTCCTGGGCTGCGATTCCGGCCCGGCTCATCTGGCCGCCGCGCTGAAGGTCCCGTGCGTGTCCGTGTTCGGGCCGACCGACCCCGCGCGCAACGGGCCCTACGGACCGCGGTCGGCTTCGGTGCAGCTCGACCGGCGGCTGGAATGCCAGCCGTGCTGGCGGCGCACCTGCAGCCGCGGCGACTTTGCATGCATGGAGCGGCTGGGCGCAGACCAGGTGGTGGAGACCTGCCTGGCAAGGCTCGATACGGCGTAGCTCGCGCGCGCCGCTTCGCGGCAGCGCCTCCGATGCCGAACGCCGTAGTTCGTGCCGCCGTCGTTCACGGTCACCGCGCGGGCCGCTTCGCGGCAGCGCCTCTGATGCCGGCCAGGACCCGTGTGGCGCGACCCGCGCCACACGTGAACCAGTCCGTGCGCCCGCCAGCGGGCGCACGGATGGCAGGCGGGCGCACCCAGGGTGAAGGCCGGCAGGAACATGGTGCGCCCGAAGGGATTCGAACCCCTGACCTACGGCTCCGGAGGCCGTCGCTCTATCCAGCTGAGCTACGGGCGCGCGAACGGGAAGGATGCGGAAAGGAGGATGGGGTGGGTGAGGGGACTTGAACCCCCAGCCACTTGAACCACAATCAAGCGCTCTACCGGTTGAGCTACACCCACCAGACCTCTCCGACCAGAATCTCAACGAGCTTGGCCTGCCTGGAGGGACTCGAACCCCCGACCCGCGGCTTAGAAGGCCGCCGCTCTATCCAGCTGAGCTACAGGCAGGCGAAAGCGACAGAGTAACCGAGGCCTGGGCATGCGAGCGATATCGGGGCGCCCAGATTTGAACTGAGGACCCCCTGCGCCCAAGGCAGGTGCGCTACCAGACTGCGCCACGCCCCGACAGGCAGGCGCCGGAGTGTAGCAGCACGCTCAGGCTCAGAGAACCTCCAGTGGGGCGTAGCGGTGCACGAGCACGCTGGCAACGAGTTCGACAGTGTCTGCGGCGCAGACCTGGAGGCTCAGAGAACCTCCAGCGGGGCGTAGCGGCGGACGAGCTTCCGTTTGCCTGCCTTGTCGAAGAAGACCGTCAGCTTGGCGTTCTCTCCCTGGCCGTCGAGGTGCAACACGACGCCCTTGCCCAACGTCGCGTGACGGACGTACGCGCCCGGTCGCAAACCGCCGGCGGCCTGCTTCACGGGCCGTCCCGACGCTCGACCCTTCAGGCCCGAGGGCGGCGACGGCCGGTATGGGGCCCCGGCGGAACGATCGGCGCCGAAGAAGCTGCGAACGCCCGCGGTCCGCGGCCCGGCGTAGATGTCCGGGCTCCGGGCGGTCTCCACGAGTTCCTCCGGCACGTCGATCAGGAAGGGCGAGGGCTGCTGGTCCTGGAACATGCCCGCGATCATCCGGCGCCGGCAGCCGCTGAGGAACAGCCGCCGTTCGGCGCGGGTCATGCCGACGTAGAACAGCCGTCTCTCCTCCTCGACGTCCCGCGCGCCGCCGCCGGCGTGGAAGTGCGGCAGCACGCCGTCCTCCAGTCCGGTGACGAAGACGGCCGGGTACTCGAGGCCCTTGGCGCTGTGCAGGGTCATCACCGCGACGCCGAGGTCGGCGTTCAGGCCGTCCGTGTCGCTGACCAGGGAGACGTAGTCCAGGAAGTTCGTCAGCGGACTGGTCGGCGGCTCCTCGTCCGTCTCCCCGGCGCCCGCGCCCAGGGGATCGTCGAGGGCCGGGAGCGCCGAGGTCGGAATCCTGGCAGGCGCCTCTTCACAGCCGTACCGGGTCTGGAAGTCCTGCGCGGCCGAAACGAGTTCGCCGAGGTTGTCCAGCCGCTCCTGCCCCTCCTCGTCGCCCTTCCCGTAGAGCGCGTCGAAGCCGGCCGCGACGATCGCCCCCCGGACGAGCTCAGCCAGCGGCTGCCGCTCCGCTTCCTTGCGGAGCGCCTCGATCAGGCCCCTGAAATCATCGACCGCACGGCGGTTGCGCGCCGGCAGCTCCTGCAGCGGGTCGAGCCGGATCGCGTCCCAAAGGGAATGGCCCATCTTCGCCGCCCGGGCCAGCAGGAACTCCTCGGTCCGGCGGCCGATGCCCCGCCGCGGCTGGTTCAGGATCCGCCGCAAAGACAGGTTGTCCCGCGGATTGTTGATCACCCGAAGGTACGCGGCCAGGTCCTTGACCTCGGCGCGCTCGTAGAACCGAACGCCGGCGACCAGACAGTACGGAACCTCGCTCCGCAGCATCTGGTCCTCGATCGCCCGTGTCTGCGCGTTGGTCCGCACGAGGACGGCCATGTCGCCGAACTCGAAGCCGTTGGCGCCAAGCTCCCCCACCTGCCGCACGACCCAGCGCGCCTCGTCCTCCTGATCGGCGGCGAAGAAGAGCCGTAGCGGATCGCCCGCGCCGGCGTCGGTCCACAGCGCCTTGCCGCGCCGCTCCACGTTGCGCGCGATCACGGCGCCCGAAGCGTCGAGAATGTTCTGCGTCGAGCGGTAGTTGCGTTCCAGCTTGCGCACCCGGGCGCCGGGGAAGTGGCGCTCGAAGCGAAGCAGGTTGTCGATCTCGGCCCCCCGCCAGCCGTAGATGCTCTGGTCCTCGTCGCCGACCGCGGTCAGCCCGGAGACCGAGCCGTCCGGGTCGAGAACGAGGTTCTTGATCAGTTCGAGCTGGGCCGCATTCGTGTCCTGAAACTCGTCGACGAGCAGGTGGCGGAAGCGTCCCCGAACCCGCTCGCCGATGTCCGCTTCCTTTCGCAGAAGCCGCACCGCGAGCGCGATGAGATCGTCGAAGTCGACGCCGCCCGCGCGCCGCAGCTCGCGCTGATAGCGGCGGTAGGCGGCGGCGACATGGCGGTCGAAGAAGTCCTCGGCCTCGCGTTCGAACCTGGCCGGAGTCAGGAGCCGGTTCTTGGCCGCGCTGATCCGGCCCTGGACCGCGCGGGGCTGGAACGTCTGCTCGTCCAGGTCCTCCGCCTTCAGAGCCGCCTTGATCAGCCGCAGCTGATCCGGCGCGTCGACGATCGCGAAGTCGGACGCGAGGCCGACGCGGTCCCCGTAGCGGCGCAGCAGCCGCACGCAGAACCGGTGGAAGGTGCCGACGAAGACTCTGGCGTTGCCGCCGACCAGGTCGAGGGCGCGCCCGCGCATCTCGTCCGCCGCCTTGTTGGTGAAGGTCACCGCAGCGATCCGCCACGGCTCGATTCCCTTCTCCGCGACGAGCCAGGCGATCCGGTAGGTGATCACCCGGGTCTTGCCCGAGCCGGCCCCGGCGATCACGAGCTGCGGCCCGCCGTCGTGGGTGACCGCGGCCAACTGTTCCGGGTTCAGACGGGAGCGGAAGTCCACCTCGGGCATCCGGGTCATCGGGCTGGGCGCCGGGATGGCGGTCCCGATCGCCCGCCGGGCGCCGGCGCCGGCGAGGCGAAGGCGGGCAGGTTCTGCGGGGCAGGCGCCCGGCGAGGACGGGCTGGGCCGGAACACCGGGGCACGAGGGATTCCGGGGTCACCGCGGCCGCCGCTTGATGTTCTTCTGGCGCGCCCGGCCGACGGCGAGAGTCTCCTCCGGCACGTCCTTCGTGATCACCGAACCGGCGCCGGTGTAGCTCCCCGCGCCGACTTCGACCGGTGCGATCAGGATCGTGTCGCTGCCGACGAACGCTCCCTCGCCGATTACCGTGCGGTTCTTCGTCTTGCCGTCGTAGTTGCAGGTGATGACTCCGGCGCCGATGTTGGCGCCGGCGCCGACCGAAGAATCGCCCAGGTAGGAGAGATGGGAAGCCTTGACGCCAGGGCCCAGGGTCGACTTCTTCACCTCGACGAAATTGCCGACCCGCGCGCCCTCCTCCAGAACCGCCTCCGGCCGCAGGCGCGCGAACGGGCCGACGCTGCAGCCCGAGGCGACGCGGGCGCCGTCGAGAACCGAGTAGGGCAGGACGTCCACTTCGTCCGCGAGGACGCTGTCGCGCAGCCAGGCGCCGCAGTGAACGGTACAGCCGCGTCCCACCCGGCTGGCGCCCAGCAGGGTGACGCCCGGGTGCAGCACCGAGTCGGGACCGACCGTCACGCCGGCATCCACCCACACGCTGTCCGGATCGAGGATGGTGACGCCGGCTTCGAGCAGCGCGTCGACGCTGCGGCGGTACAGCACCCGCTGAACCGCCGCAAGTTCCGCGCGCGAGTTGACGCCGAGCGCTTCCGAAGCGTCCTCCACCCGGACGCAGGCCACCGGGTTCTCGAGCGCAGCAGCGGCGACGGCATCCGCGAGGCAGAGTCGGCTTCCTTCCCTTTCCGCATCGAGCTTCTCCAGCCAGTCGAAGATCTCCGGGACGGGCAGCGCGTAGTGCCGCGGACTGCCCGGCTCGTCCGGATCGGCTACCGCGACGCTGCCCCAGCCACGACGGGCGCTGTCCAGGAGTTTCCGCAGAGTCGCCGGCCGAATAAGGGGCGCATCGCCGGACAGAACGAGAACCGGACTGTCGCCATCCAGGAGTTCGCGGACCAGCAGCAGCGCCTGTCCGGCGCGTTCGTCCTCGGGCTGCTCCGCGCGCTGCTTCACCCAGAGGACGTCCTCACCGCCCAGTCCCTCCTGTTCGAGGACCTCTCGCATCTCCCGCGCTCCGCTGCCGACAACGACGTGGATTGGGGTGCAGCCGGCTTTGCGCGCCGCAGCGACGACCCACGCGACGAGCGCTCGGCCGCCGGCGCGATGCAGGGCCCGGGGCCGCTCGGAGCGCAGCGACTCGCCACCGCCGGCAGCGAGAATGACTGCCGCGCCGGCCTCGCCCGCCACGTCAGTCGCTATCGTCATGGACGAGCCTGTCGAAGCGCTCGTCCCCGTCCAGTAGAGAAAAGTCGCTGTCGTGGAAGGCTCGAACCCGGTTCTTCGTGTCGAGTTCAACGGCCTTGGCCAAGGTGTCCAGAGCGGCGTCCTCGTCTCCGGTCAGGGCGTGTACACAGGCCGCCAGATAGACGAAACGGTCGTCCTGGTCCCGGCCGTTGCCTCCGCACAACTCGAGAACGCGCTCCAGGTCGCCGTCGTTCCTGGCCATCACGGCTTGAAGGAAGGCGTCGTCCGGGCCGCCGTCCGCCGCGGTTTCCACCCGCCTGCAGGCGGCAAGGTAGTCCTTTGCACGAATGACGAAGCGGCTCTCGCCACCGCCCGCGACCACGTCTTCGAACCGGCCCCTGGCTTCGGCGATCCTGTCCTCGTAGAACAACGCGATTCCTGCCTCAAGACTCTCAAGCGCGGAATCGGCGGCGTTCGGCCCGCTTCCATTGCTCACGATACGTACCTCCCCAAGTGACGGTTCAAGGCTGGCAACTGTAGCGCGGCAAACCCCGGATGGGCTAGCGCGACACGGGCTGCTAGCGCGGAATGTAGTCCTCGCGCAGCAGCGCGTACAGGTGGTGGTCCGTGCGGCGGCCCTGCAGGACGAAGTACGAGCGGAGCCGGCCCTCGTGAACGAATCCCAGCTTCTCCAGCACCTTCCGTGACGCTTCGTTGTCGACCGCGCATCTCGCCTCGATGCGCTCCACGGGCGTGCACAACAGAAGCTCCGGCAGCAACTGCCCCAGTGCCGCGGTCATCGTGCCGCGGCCGTGGTGACGCGTCGCCAGGGCGTACCCCAGCTCGCTCAGCCCGTGCTCCCAGTCGACGATCGCCAACGTGATCCAGCCGGCACGTTCGCCGTCCGCCTCGACCAGCCAGGTGTAGCGGTCGCCCCGACCGCGGTAGATGTCCCGCGGGCGCTGCGACGCCAGGTCCGCTCGCAGTCGCGACGCGGACACGTTGTGCAGCGGCTGAAAGCGTCGCACGGCCGGCTCGGACCGCCAGCGCCTGAGGAAGGGAGCGTCCGCCGGCGAGGCCGGTCTCACGACGACGTCCGCCGGCCTGGAGGCGACGGGCGCCGAGGGTCTTCCAAGGGGGCGAATCATGGACTACGGCAGTCTGGCGCGGCGCCCCCCGCCGGGGCAGGGCGCCTCCCAGCGCCATCAGGCTATACCCCTGCGCGAACAGGTACAGAAAGGGAAGGGACCACCAGCGACCGCTCAAGCCGGCGGCGGCAATGCAGATCCAGAAGTAGAGCGCGAGCGTGGCTTCGCCCCAGAGGCTCCAGACGGCGCGCGACCGGTACTGCGCGGGAAGTGCCTGCGCGCCCGCCGGGATCTTCGGCGTGCGAGCGAACACGCCGCCGCGACGAAGCAGGCCCGTGACCACTGCGGCCGAGTTGTGAAGCGACAGGCCGATGCCGACGGACATCGCCAGCGGCACCTCGAACCACGCCCGGGAACCGGGGCGGCCGGCCCGTCGCTGGCCGACGGCGTAGCAGCCCGCCACCGCGGCCGTGCCGAGCAGGAACAGCGGCGCGTCGACCCACAGCAGCAGGTGCGGAGATTCCCGGCGCAACAGGATGGCCGGCAGGAGCAGGAGCCCCAGCACGACGAGCAGCGGATAGCAGAAGCCCGAGGTCAGGTGCGCCGTCGCCGCAAGCTTGACCCGCAGCTTGACCCGGCTTCGAAGGATCCGCGCCAGCAGCTTGCGCAGGGTCTGGGCCGTGCCGCAAGCCCACCGGTGCTGCTGGCTCTTGAAGTCGTTGACGCGGGCCGGCAGATCGGCGGGCGCCGCCAGGTCGGTCAGGAGCGCGAAGCGCCATCCGGCGAGCTGCACCCGGTAGGAGAGGTCGAGGTCCTCGGTCAGCGTGTCGAACTGCCAGCCGCCGGCGTCCTCGATCGCCTGGCGCCGCCAGACGCCCGCGGTGCCGTTGAAGTTGAAGAAGCACCCGGACCGGTAGCGCGCCTCCTGCTCGACGAGGAAGTGCCCGTCGAGCAGGACCGCCTGGGCGCGGGTCAGCAGGGAGTCCCCGCGATTCGCGTGATCCCAGCGCGCCTGGACCATGCCGAGCCCGGGATCGGCGAAGGCAGGCGCCGTACGGCGCAGAAAGTCCGGCCCGGGTACGAAGTCGGCGTCGAAGATCGCGATCAGCTCGCCGCTCGCCCGGCTCAGACCGGCCGCCAGGGCCCCTGCCTTGAAGCCCTCGCGTTCCCGTCGACGGAGGTGTCGGACCGCCGGCAGCCGGCGACCTTGCTTCGACGCCTCCTCAAGTACAGCCTCGATTCGATCGCCCGTGTCGTCGGTCGAGTCGTCGAGGATCTGGATCTCCAGCCGCTCCGCTGGATAGTCGAAGTCGAGCACGGGCCGCGAGCAGTCGCGGGGCGACATAGCGCTCGTTGTAGATTGGCAGTTGGACAGTCACCCGAGGAGCAACGACCCGGTCCGCAGTAACCTCGTCCCAAGGGACTTCGGGGACTTCGGGGACTTCCGTCTCCGCGCCTGCCGCGGCCGGGCCGCCGGCCTGAGCGGGCGGCCGGACCAGGCGCAGCACCAGCAGCAAGACGAGTCGGTGCAATCCGAACAGGGCGAGCGTGCCGAGAACGGCGTAGTACACGGGAAGAAGCACGAACGCCGACGATATGGCAAGGGCACTCCCACCAGTGGCAGCCGCCTGGCCTCTGCTCGCCTGCTTCGGCGGGCTCCTCCTGCTGGACCGCACCGGCCTGCGACCGGCGGCGGACGCACCGTGGACGAGCGCGCTCTTCCTCGCGGTGCTCCTTTTGGCCTTCGGCGCCCTGTTCCGGGCGCTGGAGCGCTTCGGACCGGCGCAGCCCGGCGCGAATCCCCCAGCCGGTCGGCTGGCCGAAGCCTCGCTGTTCCGGGCGCTGAAGCGGTTCCGACCGGCGCGGCGGGAAGAAGCGAGCGAGCCACGGTTCGTCGGTATCCTGGTCGTCGCCCTGCTGCTGCGCCTGCTCGCGCTGCCGCTGGCGCCAAGCCTGTCCGACGACGTCCATCGCTACCTCTGGGACGGCCGCGTAGCCGCTTCCGGCGCAAACCCGTATCGCCTCGCTCCGAACGACCCCGGATTGGCCGCGCAGCGCGACGACCTGTGGCAGCGCACCGCCCACCGCGACGTCGCCACGGTCTACCCGCCGCTGGCGCTGAGCCTGTTCGCCGCCGCCAGCGCCACGCCGCAGCCGCTCGCCGCCTACAAGCTGACGCTGGTCGCGGTCGACCTGATCGGCTGCGTCCTGTTGCTCGGTCTTGCCCGGCGACGCGGTTCGACCGCGGGCGCCCTGGCATACGTCTGGAATCCGCTGGTCGTGATCGAGGGCGCCGGCATGGGCCACGTCGACGTCCTGGGCGCCTCGCTCGTCATCGCCTGCGTCTATCTGATCGCGGTCGGGCGCGGTTCCCCAAACCCTTCAGGGCGTTCGCTTGCCGCCGGGGCCGTCGCCGCGCTCGGCGTGCTGGCCAAACTGGTTCCTCTCGCGGCGATTCCCCTCTGGTGGCGGACGATTCGGCGCGACCGGCCGCAGGGCCGTCTGTTCGCGTTGGGCGCCGCCTGCCTGCTCGTTCCCACCGCCGCGGCCGTTCTGGTCTGGACGGGCGGCGTACCTCCGGGCCTTGCCGTCTACGCGCTCCGCTGGGAGTACAACGGTCCGCTCTACGAACCCCTGTGGCGCCTGCTCGACCTGCTGCAGCTCGACCGGGTCGCCGCCGGACTCGTCCACGGGTTTCGGTTCGTCTTCGGCGGCGAGGTCGACGCGCCCCCGTGGCGCAACCTGTACGCCAACACCTATCCCCGGTTCCTCGCCCGCACCCTGCTCCTGGCGGCCGCCGGCGTCGCGTGGCTTCGGGTCTGGCGACAGCGCCCCGGGCCAACCGGCACAGCCTTCGCCGCGTTCGGCGTCGTCTTGCTGGCAAGCCCTACGCTTTATCCTTGGTACCTGATCTGGATCCTGCCCTGGGCGGCGCTGCTCGGCGTGCGCAGTGTCCTGCTGCTGTCGGCGACCCTGCCCCTGGCCTACCTGCCGGCACTCGCCGGAGTCGACTACTTCCCCTGGGTCTACGTCGCGGTCTGGCTGCCGCCGCTGCTGCTGTTCGCGATCGATCGCCGGCGCGCCGAAGCCGCGATGTTCAAGGTGTCAGGCTCGGGCGCCGAAACCCGATGAAATTCCGCCTGCGAATCGCCTATGTCGGCACGGATTACGCCGGCTGGCAGCGCCAGGACAACGCGCTCGCCGTCCAGCAGGTGGTCGAAGAAGCCCTGGCCCGAATCCTCGGCCGAAGCGTGACCGTCTACGGAGCCGGCCGCACGGATGCCGGCGTTCACGCCCGCGGTCAGGTGGCTCACCTGACGGCGGCCGCAAGCGCGCCGGCCGCGGAAACGTGCAGGGCGCTCGTCCAGGGCAGCAACCGTCATCTGCCGGCGGCGATCCGGGTGCTCCACGCCGACCCGGTGGACGAGATCTTTCACGCCCGCAAGAGCGCCACCCTCAAGGTCTACCGCTACCGGCTCTGCGGCGCCCCGGTGATCGACCCGTTTCGGGCGCCCTTCGTCGTCTCGGCGCCGCGCGAACTCGACCTGGAGGCAATGACGAGGGCCGCGGCCCTGCTGCCGGGACGCCACGACTTCTCGGCCTTCGCCAAGTCCGGGGGCAGCCACGGCCAGCCGGAACGCACGATCCACCAGGCCGCATGGACGGAAGCCGGCGACGAGTTGAGCTTCCGCGTCACCGGCGACGGTTTTCTGCGCGGGATGGTCCGCGCGCTCGTCGGCACGACCCTGGAGGTCGGCCGCGGTCGCCGGTCGCTGAGCGAATTCGCCAAACTCCTCGACGGCGGCCCACGTTCGGCCGCCGGCCCCAACGCGCCCGCCCGGGGACTGTGCCTGGAGCACGTGGAATACAGTCGGCGGCAATGAAACGCGTTGTCACGGGGATCGTGACCGCGGCGCTGGCGACAGCCCTCGTCCTGTACCTGAAGCCCCTGTTCTTCGCGGCGGTCCTCACCCTGGTCGTCCTGCTGGCGGCCGCGGAGTACACCGCCCTGGTGCAGCGGCTCGCCGACGCGCCGAGGTTCCGCACCGCGTTGTGGCTGGCGCTGGTTCTCGCGGCACTCGCCAGCAGCGTCCACCAGATCGCCCCCTCAAGCCGCTTCGTCGTCCTCGACCTCCGGTTCGCGGCAGCAACAGTCGTCCTCGCGCTGGCGGTGGCGGTCGGGTTGAGCAGCCGCGCCGAGGTGCGCGACCGACTGGCGGGCGCGGCCATGTTCGCCTTCGGGGCACTGTGGATGGGGCTGTTTCTGGTCGCCGCGGTCCACCTCCATCAGCTCCGTCCTGCGCTCCTGCTCTGGGTGCTGGCGGTGGCCGCGGTGGGCGACGTCGGCGCCTACTACGGCGGGCGGGCATTCGGCCGTCGGCCTCTGGCCCCCCGGATCAGTCCCAGGAAGACGATCGCCGGCGCCGTGAGCGGCCTGGCGGCGAGCGTCGGCGTCGGCATCGCGGGTTTCCTGCTTTGGCTCGGCCCGGAAGACTTCGTGTGGGGCGTTCCCCTGGTCGCGCTGGTCTGCGGCGGCGCCGGCCAGGCTGGAGACCTCGCGGCGTCTCTGCTCAAGCGTGCCGCAAGGGTCAAGGACGCCAGCCGCCTGCTGCCGGGCCACGGCGGTCTCCTCGACCGGCTGGACAGCGTGATGCTGGCGACGCCGCTCCTGTACGTCCTCGTCGACATCGGCGCCCTCGGGCCGGCGATCCCGACCCTCTACGGGAGTGTCCTCTACGGGCCTGGGGCCGTCGGAGCCCTGCCTTGAGCCAACGCCGCGTCGCCGTTCCGAACCGAACTCCACCTCGCCGTCATCGCGCGGACGCCGTCGGAGCCCCGCGTTGAGCCAACGCAGCGTCGCCGTACTGGGCGCCACCGGTTCGGTCGGCGAGGCGACCCTGGCGGTGGCGCGCAACCACCCGGACCGATTGCGGGTTTCGGTGCTCGCGGCCCAGGGAAGCCGACCGGCCCGCCTGGCCGAGCTGGCGCGCGAGTTCCGGCCCGACCGCGTGATCGTTGCCAGCGCCGACAGGGCCGCCGCGCTGGAGGGCGAACTGCCGGACGGAGTCCGCCTGACGTGCGGCGACCAGGCACTGCTGGACGCGGTCGGGACCGGCGACATCGATCTCGTCGTGACCGCAATCGTCGGCGCGGCCGGGCTGGAGCCGGCGGCGGCGGCGCTTGCGGCCGGCGCCGACCTGGCGCTCGCCAACAAGGAGGCGATGGTCGCGGCCGGGCCCGTGCTGCGGCGGCTGGCGGCCGCCTCGGGCTCTTCCATCCTGCCGATTGACAGCGAGCACGCCGCGATCCACCAGGCGCTGAGGGCGGGACGCCCGGAGGAGGTCCGCCGTCTCGTGCTGACCGCTTCGGGCGGTCCGTTCCTCGACCGCGATCCCGCCACCCTGGAGACGGTGACGCCAGCCGAGGCGACCGCACATCCAACCTGGAACATGGGCGCGAAGATCAGTGTCGATTCGGCGACCCTGATGAACAAGGGCCTGGAACTGATCGAAGCGAGCTACCTCTTCGACGTCGCCGGTTCCCGCATCGAGATCGTGATTCACCCGCAGTCCCTCGTTCACTCGATCGTCGAGTTTCGGTGCGGCAACGGGATCGCACAGATCTCGGCCAACGACATGGAATACCCCATCCAGTACGCGCTCTCGTATCCCGAGCGCTGGTCGCGGCCAGCCGGCTCGGCCTCGACCGACCTGACCGAACTGCTGCAGACCGCCTCCAGGCTGGAGTTCCGGCAAGTCGATCGAAGGCTCTTCCCGGCGCCGTCCCTGGCCCGGGCCGCCCTCGCCCGCGGCGGTGGCGCCCCGGCGGCGCTGAACGCGGCAAACGAGATCGCAGTGGACGCGTTTCTCGGCCGAGGAGTGCCCTTCACCGCAATCGTGCCGGTCGTGGCCGGGGTGCTCGAGCGCCACGACCGGCAGGCGGGCGGGGGCGACCCGGAGACCGTCGACGAGGCCCTGGCCTGGGATTCGTGGGGTCGGCGCCAGGCCCGGGAAGTCCTGGCGCCGTTCGGCGGTTAGCATCGGCGGGCGCCTGCGTCCTTAGCCCTTCGTTTGATGAACATCCTGAGCAACACCCTGGCCTTGCTGGTCGTGATCGGAGTGATCATCTTCGTTCACGAACTCGGGCACTACCTGGCGGCGCGGGCGTTCCGGATCAGGGTGCGGGTGTTCTCCATCGGCTTCGGCCCCCGGCTCTGGGGATTCGAGCGAGGCGACACGGAGTACCGGTTGGCGATGGTGCCTCTGGGCGGCTACGTCGCCTTCTCCGGAATCGACCCCTCGAACCCCACGGGCGACGCCGGCGACTTCATCACGAAGCCCCGGTGGCAGCGCATCGTCGTCCTTTTGGCCGGCCCCGCCGCCAACGTCGTCCTGTCGGTCGCGCTGATCGCCGTTGTGCTCGTGGCCGGTACCGAGCTCGCGGGGCCGCGCGACCTGAGCACCGAGATCGGCGCCGTGGCGCCCGAGTCCGCGGCCTCCGAGGCCGGATTGCAGGCCGGCGACACGATTGTGCGCCTGGACGAGGAAGATGTGTCCGACTGGCGCGAGGTTGCGAACATCGTGCTTGTGTCGCCGGAACGGCGGCTCGCGGTCGACTACGAGCGCGACGGCAGGACACTGAGCACGGTGCTCGTACCGCGCCGGGTTCCCCGCCACGAGCTGGGTGACGCCGGCATGTACGCCAGCCTGCTTCCGCGCGTTCGCGAGGTGTTCGAAGGCACGCCGGCCGAGCGGGCGGGCATCCGGTACGGCGACACGCTCTACGCGGTGGACGGACACCCCATCGCCGACGCGGACGACTTCCGGCGGCTGGTCGAACCGAAAGCAGGCGAAGAGGTCAGCCTCGAGATCGGCCGTGCCGACCAGCGCTTCGAGGTCCGGTTCGTGCCGATGGATGAAGGCGGCGTCGGCCGGGCCGGCATCGCGATCAGCCACTTCTCGTACCAGCGAGTCGAGCCCGGCGCTGCCCTGATCGAGAGCGCGCGGATCAACTGGGAGACGACAACCGAGATCTTCGGCTTCCTGGGCAGGCTCGCCGAACGCCGCGCCTCGCCCCAAAGCGCTATCGCGGGGCCCATCGAGATCGCGAGGATCAGCGGCCAGGCAGCGCGCCGGAGCATCAACGACCTCGTCTTCCTGACCGCCCTGATCAGCCTGAACATCTGCATTCTGAACCTGCTGCCGATCCCTCTCCTGGATGGCGGCCAGCTCGCCATCCTGCTGTTCGAGAGTGTCCTGCGGCGCGATCTTTCAATCCGCGTCAAGAACCTGGTGACCCAGTTCGGCCTTGTCGTGATCGTCAGCATCATGATGTTCGCGCTCTACTCCGACCTGGTGAAGAACCTGCCGGGCCTGGGGCGCTGAATGCGAAGGCACGAGGGTCTCGCGCGCCGGCTCGCCGACACGCCGCGCAGGCGGTGGCTGAAGCGCCTCGTTGTGGGAGGGTTGTACGCCGGGCTGCTGACCGCCCTGCTCGGCGCTTCGTCCTATCTGGCGCTGTCCAACTTCGTTCGGAGCGGAGTGATCGCCGTACCCGACCTGGTCGGTCTGAACGTCGGCGAAGCCGAGGACGCTCTGGCCGCCGCCGGCCTGACCGTGCGGCGGGTCGAACAGGACCGCCACGACGACACCGTTCCCGCGGGCCACGTACTGCGGCACGACCCGGCGGCCGGCAGCGCCGTCAAGCAGGACAGCGGCGTCGTGATTCACCTGTCACGGGGACGTCAACTCGTCGAAACCCCGGATCTGACCGGCCAGGTCCTGCAGACGGTTCAGGTCAGTCTCGCGGCCTCCGGCCTGCAGCTGGGCAGGAGCCGGAGCGTGTACGCGGAGTTTGGCGCCCCCGGCGCCGTGATCCGTCAGAGTCCACCTCCCGGCAGCCGGGTCGAACCCTCTTCCCGGGTCGACGTGATGGTCAGCCTGGCCAACCCGGGCGCATCGTTCGTCATGCCCGATCTGATCGACCTGCCGGAAGCGCCCGTGCGCTCCTACTTCGAGACACGCGGATTCCGCTTCGGAAGGGTAAAGTACGAGCCCTACGAAGGCGTCGAAGCCGGGATCGTTCTGCGTCAGTATCCGCTTCCGGGCCATCCCCTGCGACAAGGCGATTCGATCGCCCTGGTCGTCGCCGCGCAGGAAAGCCACTGAACCCGTCCGTTTCGCCTCAGAGAACCCGAACGATGAAGATCGCGCCTTCGATCCTGGCGGCGGACCTGGCCGACCTTGCCACCGCCGTCAAACACTGCGAGAACGGCGGCGCCCGGTTGATCCATGTCGACGTGATGGACGGCCACTTCGTGCCCAACCTCACCTTCGGGCCGCCGGTCATCGCCGACCTGGCGAAACGAACCCGGGTGGGCTTCGACATCCATTTGATGGTCTCGAACCCCGAGGTCCTCCTCGACCGCTACCTGGACACCGAACCGGCCTGGGTGTCGTTCCACCACGAGGCGACGACGGAACCGGTTCGGCTGGCGGAGGCGATTCGCGATTCCGGCGCCGGCGCCGGCGTCGCGGTCAACCCCGGTACGCCCCTGGACGAGGTCCTGCCCTACCTGGAGCACCTGGACTTCGTCGTCCTGATGTCCGTTCAGCCGGGCTTCGCAGGCCAGGCGTTCCAACCCCAAGTACTGGACAAGGCGCGTCGGCTGCACGCTGAAATCACGGCCCGGGGACTCTCGACTGCCATCGAGATGGACGGCGGCATCAAGCCGGGAAACCTCGACGAGGTGGCGGCGGCCGGAGCCGACGTGGCGGTCGTGGGTTCCAGCGTCTTCGCCGCGGAGAGTCCGGTCGGAGCACTGGCGGCTCTTCGCCGGCAGGCGAACGAATGACGCGGCTGACCGGAAGAACCCTGCTCGCCGCGGGCCGGAGCGGACGTGGCGGTCGTGGGTTCCGGCGTCTTCGCCGCGGAGAGTCCGGTCGGAGCGCTGGCGGCTCTCCGCCGGCAGGCAAACGAATGACGCGGCTGACCGGAAGAACGCTGCTCGCCGCGGCGGGACTCGCGCTCGTCGTCGCCTGCGGAGGCGTCAAGGACGATCCGATCCTCCGGTTGTCGTCCTCCGAAGCACTCGACATCGGCAAGCAGCTCATGGCGGACGAGAAGTTCTCCCAGGCGCTCCAGCACCTCGTCCACGCCTTCGAAGTCGAGCCGAACTCTGAAACCGGCCGGGAGGGTCTGCTGCTGGCCGCCGACGCACTGTTCCTGCGCGGCGGCTACCAGTCCTACGTCGAGGCAGAGCAGCGTTATCGCGACTTCCTGAACCGCTTCCCCACCTCCGAGCGCGCGGCCTACGCCCAGTTTCGTCTCGCCTCCGCGCTCGCCGAGCGGATCGAGAAACCGGACCGCGATCAACAGACCGCCCGCCAGGCGCTGAGCGAGTTCGAGAACGTCCGCCGGCTCTACCCGACCAGCCAGTTCGCCGGCCAGGCCGCCGGACGGATCGTCGAGGTCCGGAACCAACTCGCGGAGCACGAGTTCGTCGTCGGCAGCTACTACTACCGATCCCGCACTCCGAGGGCGGCCGGCGAACGCTTCAGGGGGATGCTCGAGCAGTATCCGGACTACCCGGACAAGGACAAGATCCACGCCTACATGTGCCTCACCTACGTCCAGGTGCTCAAGCGGGCCCGTTTCGACGCCGGGCTGGATGTGGTCGACTATCTGCGTGACGCGTGCGAACAGTTGTGGAGCGAACACGCCGGCAGTCCCTGGATCAAGAAGGTGCCTTCGCCGGAGAAGATCCGAAAGATGCGAAGCGACCTCCCGCCAGCCCCGCCACGGCCGGACCGTGGCGGCGAAGAAGAGCCCGAAGGCGACGATGGTCCCGGAAACTGACGTCGGTTGCCCGCGCCGCCGCGACGCGCCCGCGCGACGGCCCCCGCGCCTCTGCCTGGCGGTCGCGCTCGCCATCGTCGGCTTCAGCGTCGGCTGTGCCTCGACGGAGTCGCCACGCGAGTTGATGAACCGCCTGGCGACCCCGAACGAGGGTGTCCGGGCCGACCTCGCGCAACTTGAAGAGCGGGTCTCGCACCTCGAAGGACTGCTGGCCGAGACCGAATCGGAGAACGCCCGGCTGCGTGAACGCATCGCGGAAGTCGCAACGGCGCTCGAGCAGGTCAGGACGCTGGCAACCGCACCTCCGCCACCGGTCCCGTTCGAACCGCCCCCTCCCGCCCGGGTGCAGGTACTTGAGGTCACGGAGCTCGACGACACGCCGGCGGAAGCGCCGGACGAAGCGCCCGCCGAAGCGCCGCCGGTCGGCGCCGCCGAACCGGAGGACGGCGCCGGCGGGGACGAAACCGGCGCGCCAGCGACCATCGCCGAGGCGGGACAGGAAGTCGGCGAGGCGGGACGGGAAGTCGGCGAAGCGGGACAGGAACGCTACGACCTCGCGCGCCAGAAGTACCTGAGCCACGCCTACGTGGAAGCCGAACTGGAGTTTCGGCGCTTCCTGGACGAGTTCCCGGACAGCGATTTGTCGGACAACGCGCTCTACTGGATCGGCGAATGCCGGTTCGCCCGGGGTGACAACCGAGGCGCCATGGCCGCATTCCAGACCATGCTCCACGAGTACCCGCTCGGCAACAAGGTTCCCGACGCGCTGGTCAAGGTTGGTCGAACCCTCGAGCGACTCGGCGACACCCAGGGCGCCGGGCGCCGCTTCCGGGAAGTCTCGAGACGCTTCCCGGACTCCGACGCCGCCCGCCTGGCTGCCGAATCGCTGTCGCGGCTGCAAGACGACGGCTGAGCGAGCGGGCCGCAGCGCCGTCGGGGATCTCGACGCCTTGGGCCGTGAACATCACTGCGGGCATGGACCCGGAGGCCGGGGCCGCGGCGGTGTCGGGGATCTGGGCGCATTGCGCCCCTGACCCAACGAGTAACCCAACGTCAGAAGCGCCCCCCGGACCTCCGATCAGTGCTAGAATCACCGTTTCGGTACCCAACCAGCCTTGAAGCAACGCAGCGCAGACGACGGCGTTCCCGAGGACGCGACGGGAGACTTGGGCGACCGGCTTGATCAGCTCGTCAGGCATCTGGTCAGCCAGGGCGTCAGTCTCGCTCAAGCTCGTCGGATCTTCGAACGGCAGTTCATCCTCGCTTCCCTGCAACTCAACCAGGGCAATATCAGCCGCTCCGCCAACAGTCTCGGCATCCACCGGAACACCCTGCGCACCAAGGTCCACGGTCTTCGCATCCAGTCGTCCGAGTATCGTCCATTCAGCAAGAGGAACCAATCGAAATAGAACTCCGCCCCGGATGGTCGGCTGGAAAACGAGACGAGGTTGGCATACCGCTTGCTGCCGAGCGCAGGAAGACGATCCGTTGACCGTCGGCGAACGCCTCCAGCAACAAATCCGCTCCGCCGTTACCGGCCGGATCGTGCGAAGTCGAGAACGACCGTCCTCACGGCGGCTACCCGGGTCGCCGACACACCGCACTCCACACTTCTCATGCACCTTTCAAATGCCAGCACCGGCAAGAAGGCTCTCGCGGTCGCTGTGGCCGCTGGCGCCATTCTGGCCGTCTCGGTGCGGGATACGGCGCCCGGAAGGCAGCCCGGCACGCTGTCGCCGCCACCGCATCTTGCGGACGTCGCTCTGTTCGAGGAGATCCAGGCCTGGCTAGACCCGGCATCCGGCACGGCCACGGCCCGCACATCCCCGGACGGCCGCCCGTTGTACGAGAAGATCCGAACGCGGGGAGAGAGTTTCGCGCTCTTCATCGGCGCCGCCGACAAGGACGCGGTTCAAAACCTGCTGCGGCGCATTCCCTTCGGCGCCCAGATCGTTACCGTGGCGGAGCGTCACGAGATCGACCCGCTCCTCGTTGCGGCCGTCGCCCGGACCGAGTCCGCCTTCGACACGCTGGCCGTTTCACCGGAGGGCGCGCTAGGCCTGATGCAGATGATGCCGGCGACCGCCGAGCAGTACGGCGTCGCCAACGTGCACGATCCCAGTGAAAACCTGGATGCCGGGGCGAGCTACCTGGCCTCCCTGCTGCGCCGTTTCGACGGCGACCTGGCGCTGGCGCTCGCGGCCTACAACGCGGGGCCCGGAAAGGTCAGCCGCTTCCAGGGCATGCCGCCCTTCCGGGAGACCCGGAAGTTCACCAACAGCGTGCTCCGCCTGTACGTCAAGCACCACCGCGCTGCCTGGGCGGCCGTCAATCCTCGCGGCCTCGACTTCGCCGTCCTCGCCGGCGGCTGAGCGCGGCAGAAAAGCCTGGCAACCCGGAGCGAGCGGACAAACGGCGCAATCCGGGCGTCCCCAACGGCAAACCGGCGAACCCAGCTCCATCAAGGCCTGACCGGGCGCCCCGGCGTGCCATCCGTGCGCCCGCTGACGGGCGCACGAACTGGTTCGCGTGTGGCGCGTCCCCGCGCCACACGGGTTCGGACCTCTGCCTAGGACTTCTTCTCCTCCAGTTCGGCGGAGTCGTCGCCGCGCAGGCCCCGCTTGAAGTTGCGGATGCCCTCGCCCATGCCGCGGCCCAGGAGGGGCAGCTTGCTGCCACCGAAGATGACCAGCAGGATGACGAAGATGACGAGCAGCTCCTGGATGCCAAAGGAGGGCATGGCGTTCTCCTCTCGAAGTCGGCCTCGGATACTAGCAGCCCGTGGCAGAAGTCCGTGTCGCACCGAGAGTGGCCAGGTGTCCGCCCGGCGGAACGCCACTACGTGCTGACCGGGGCCCACACCTCGCGCAACCGGGGCGCCAGCTCGCGACCCTCGGGAAGAGCCTCGAGGGCATCCAGGAACCTGCGCAGCGCCGGCGGGATCAACCGCAGATAGCGGTCGCTGCCGACCGTGGCGAAGTACGCGAAGGTACCCGCGATCTTCAGTGTGCGCTGCGCCGTCGCCGCAACGTACTGCAACATGCGGTCAGAGTCCATGTGCGCGGCCGGCAACTGCCGGCGGCGTTCTCGGGCCGATAGCGTCAAGGTGTCGTTCAGGAGCGAGGCGAGGTCATAGCTCGGCGGGCCCAGCCGCAGATCCTGGTGGTCGATCACGACCAGCTCCTCGGGGCCGCCGTCGCGAGCCGCAGCCTCGGCGCGCAGCATCAGGTTCCGGGCCATGAAGTCGCGGTGACACGGGACCCTCGCCGCCGAATCGAGCCGCTCGCAGAGCGCAGAGCACACAGACCGAAGCTGTTTCGCCAACCCCGGGTCCGCAACCAGCCCCTGCGGTTCCAGGAAACGCTCCCATGCCTGGTCGAGCTCGAACTTCAACAGGTCGCCATCAAGCGGCGGCGAGCCCAGGGCCCGAACCGGGTCGAGCGGCAGGCGCTGTATTCGCCCGATGAGTTCCCTGGCTTCCGCCAGTCGACGGCTCAGGTCAGAATCGGCGCCACTGCCGCCTTCCATCCACCGCTGGTACAGGGTGCGCGGGCCCAGGTCCTCCTGAAGAACCCAGACCGGAGGTTGGAGCGAGTAGTCATGAAGCCTCGGTGTCGGCACGGCGACCGATGCCAGCAGGTCGGCAGAGCCGACAAACCGCGCCGCCACGTCCTTCATCTCGTCGGGATAGGAGCAGACGATCCGCCGCTCGCCCGAGGCAAGACGCAGCCTGGCGTAGCGCCGGGCGGAGACGTCGCCGGCCAGCGGCTCGAACGAGACCGGCGCCCAGCCCGCCCCGGCAAGCGCGTCGCGTACGGGCCGCCAGGCAACCGCTTCGTCCCGCCGCGAACCCGCGGTGTCACGATCTGCTGCGGTCTGGGATAATGGTCGTCGGCCCATGGAACCCCGGCTCAAGCAACTACTCGAAGAACTTACCCGGTCTCTGTGCGAGGCAATGGCCGAGTCGCCCGAGGTCCACGATCGGCTCGAGTCGATCCGGCGCGAAGGCTACACGCTCAACCTCATCCTCGATTACAAGAAGAGCGAGGACGACGATGATCGCGGGGGCGACAAGACCTCCTCGACCAGGCGGCCGCTGCCGCCACCGACGTTTCGCATCAACGGACGCGACCTGGCCTTTCTGCGGTCGCTGGGCATCGACCCCACGCGCAGGACCCGCAGCCGCAGTTCACGCCGCACGGCCTCCGACGGGGACTCACGGAACTGATCGGCCGCCGCGGCGCCTCGGCGTGCGTTCCGTGTCCCGAATGTCATCCGTACGCCAGATGAACGCGTAGTTCCGGCCGGCGCCCGCGCCGTCGCGCCGGTAGCTCCACCACTCCGGATCGCAGCGAACGCAGCGACCGCTCCTCGAGGTGCGGTCCACGCCCAATGCGGCAAGCTGCTTCGAAGCCGCCAAGGCCAGATCAAGGTGCGGTTTGCGGCCCGGCCGGCGGATGACGACTTCCGCGTCGCTCGCTGCTTCCACCTCCCTTGCGACGTCTTCGCCAACTTCATAGCAGCAGGACCCGATCGCCGGACCTATCCAGGCCTCGGCCGTCGCCGGGTCGGCGCCGCCGGCGCGCTTCATCGCGCGCATCGCCGAGGCGAGAACGCCCCCTGCCAGCCCCCGCCAGCCGGCGTGAACCGCCGCCACGCTCTCACCCGCGGCGATGAGCACCGGCACGCAGTCGGCGACGAAGACGGTCGCCGCGACGCCGGGGCGAGAAACGACCAGCGCGTCGCCCTCCCCGCTGAAGCCCGGTTCCTCCACCCGCAGCGCCTCGGCGCTGTGCCGCTGCTTCAACCAGGCGGGCGAAGCCCTCTCGGCCACCTTCACCTCACGCGCCAGGAGCCGAAAGGCATCCTCCGGTCCAAGCCCCTCAGCGTAGCTTCCACCGGCTCCCCGTTCTCCATCGCCGGCGCCCGGCAGCGCGCCGAGAAAGGCAGCCCGGACTGCTCCGCGGCAGTGGACGATGGACGGACTTCCCGGACAGCAGGCGCCGTCCGTCGGATGGAATCCGCGACGGCGACGCCTTCGGGACGCCGCGACCGAAGGGGGCTTCACGTCCGGTAGCTGCTGTAGGATGCCGCGGCCATCGTGACGGACATGAGCGTAGCGCAGAGGACGGCGAATCCGGGGCTTTCTCCCGCAGCCCTCGATGCCGCCTGGGAAACGGTCATCGGGCTGGAAGTCCATGTCCAGCTCCGCACCAGGACGAAGATGTTCTGCCGCTGCGAGAACCGGTTCGGCGCCGAGCCCAACGAGCTCGTGTGCCCGGTCTGTCTCGGTTATCCGGGTGCTTTGCCGGTGACCAACCAGCACGCCGTCGACCTTGCCATCCGGCTCGCGCTGGCGCTGGGATGCAAGGTCAGACCGCGGTCCGTGTTCGCCCGCAAGAACTACTTCTATCCCGACCTGCCGAAGGGCTACCAGATCAGTCAGTACGACGAGCCGCTGGCGAAAGGGGGGGCGGTGCCACTGCCGTCGGGCGGCAACGTGCGGCTCCATCGGATCCACCTCGAGGAGGACGCCGGCAAGCTGCTCCACGAGGTGCCGGGAGGCGGTCCGCTGCCGGGACGAAGCCTCGTCGACTTCAACCGTTGCGGCGTACCCCTGGTGGAGATCGTCACCGAACCCGAGATTCGCTCGCCCGAGGATGCACAGGCCTACCTGCAGACCCTTCACCAGGTCCTGCTCTACACCGACGCCAGCGACGGCAACATGGAGGAGGGCAGTCTGCGCTGCGACGCGAACCTCTCCCTGCGTCCGGCAGGTTCCGACACGCTCGGCACGAAGACGGAGGTCAAGAACCTGAACTCCTTCCGTCACGTCGCCAAGGCGCTCGAGTACGAACGGGAGCGCCAGCTGCACATCCTCGCGGCCGGGGCGCGGGTCGAACAGGAGACGCGCAGTTTCGATCCCGCGAGCGGCGCCACCCGCTCTCTCCGGTCCAAGGAGGAAGCCCACGACTACCGGTACTTTCCGGAGCCGGACCTTTCCGTTCTGGTCCTGGCGGAAGGCCGCATCGAGCGGCAGGCGGAGGTGCTGCCGGAGCTGCCGTGGGCCAAGAGCGCCCGGTTCCGCGACAGCTACGGGCTACGCGCCGAGGAAGCCGCGCTCCTCTCCGGCAGTGTCGCACTGGCCACGTACTACGAGCGTGCCGTCGCCGCTCATCCGGCCGGCGCGAGATCGATTGCGAACTGGGTGATGACGGAGATCCTCCGCGAGCTGAAGGAACGGAAGATTCCCCGTGACGCGGGCCTTCTGGCCGGCGATTCCGGCGGTTCCGGCAAGGCAGCGATCCCGCCGGATCGCCTGGCGGCCATCGTGGCCCTGGTCGACTCCGGCGAGTTGTCGACCACGGCAGCCAAGGACGTGCTAAGCGAAGCCTGGGACTCGGAAGAGACGCCCGACCGAATCGTCGACCGTCTCGGGCTGCGACAGGTGCGGGACGATGACCAGCTCGAAGCCTGGGCCGACGCCGCCATCGCGGCCAACGGCAAGGCCGCCGACGAGTACCGCGGCGGCCGCAAGCAGGCCCTCGGCTACCTGGTCGGCCAGGTCATGAAGGCGTCACGCGGCAGCGCCGAACCCCGGGCGGCGCAGGAGATTCTGCGCCGGAAACTCGCGTAGATCCGGGAGCGGCTACAGCTGGCGCACCGACCCGCGTGCGTTCGGACTCCCTCTGAGCTGGCCAAGGCGATCGACCACCTGCACCGCTGCCAAGGCGCACCGACCCGCGTGCATTCGGACTCGCTCTGACGTGGTGGCCAAGGCGATCGACCACCTGCACCGCTGCCAAGGCGCACCGACCCGCGCGCGATTGAACTTGCTTTGAGTGGACTCCTACCGGCGCGGTGGATCGGTCCCCCCCGGGAGTTCTTCCAGTTGCTTGCGGATTTCCTCCCGCGTGCGCTCCAACTCTTCGATGTTCTTGTTGTGCTCGTCGGCTTCCAGGTTTTCCTGGGCGATCTGCTTGTTCTCGCGCACCCGCGCGGCGCCAGCCGAGTTGCCGGCACTTTCATACGCCGAGATCGCCAGGTCGTACTTGTTCTGCTTCGAGAGCACGAAGCCGAGATAGTCCTGGATCTGCTTTCTCTCGGTCTCGCCGGGCGCCAGGGGGAGAGCAGTGTTCAGCGGTCCTTCCGCCTCGTTGTAACGCTCGAGCGAGCCATAGGACTGCCCGAGGTAGAAGTGCGGGTGCCAGTCGTTCGCCTTCTTCGAGATGGCCTGCTGGAAGGTGGACCCCGCCGCGTCGTAGCTCTTTCCGCCCAACTGCATCTCGCCCAGAAGGAGCAGGTTGTCGAAGGAGGGACTGCTCGCCACGAGGCTTCTGGCGACATCCTGAGCCTTGGCGTAGATGCCCGTCTTGGCCGAGCCCTGTGTGGTCCGACCCTTGATCTTCAGGGCGTTGACCAGCGTCCTCTTCCACTCCGCCTGGCTGCCGTCCATCGAAATCGCCCGCTCGTAGGCGGTGAGCGCGGCATCCAGCTGGGCGTCGCTCTGCAGCAGCCTGCCGTATTCGAAGCGCGTCTTCGCATCCCCCTTCAGGTCAGCGACCTTGCCCAGGTCGGCGGCCGCTCCACGGGTGTTCCCAAGCCTCGCCTGGCTCGCGCTGCGCATCTGGTAGACCTGAATCTGGTGCGGCTCCGGCAGGCTGCCGACATTCAACCTGTTCAGCGTCGTCACGCACTCCCGCGGCATGCCAGCCTCGTAGTACGCCTGCCCCAGCCCTATCTGACTTGCAAGGTCGCCGGGCTTCAACTCGAGGTGCTTCTGGAAGGCCGCGACGGACTCCTCGGCCTTGCCGCCCCGGAGCAGGGACCGCGCCAGCATCTGGTACCCCACCACCAGCGCCTCTTCGTCGGTCCTCTCCTCGACGAACTGCTGGAACTCGGCAATCGCCTGGGCGTAGTTGCCGGCCTTGAATGCCGCGACTCCCTCGTCCCAGCCGGCGGATGCGGCGGACGCGGCGAGCAGTGCAAGGGCCGTTGCAAGGGCGCAAGTCGACACGCGGTTGGTGGACAGGCGGTTGGCAGATCGGCGGTTGGTCATCTGTCGGGCCTCCTTCATAGGGCGCCAGATACACCCGGCTGCCGGAATCGGAAGTGGGCGGTCACGTCGGGTTCGTTTGATGACGACGGCCGGCTCGGCGCAAGCGCCTCACCGGCCTGAATCCCAAGACTCCTACTGGAGCTGGAAGTTGACAGTCAGGTTGTAGTAGACGGCTACCGGCTTGCCGTTGAGCGTCGCCGGCTTGAACTTCCACTGCTTGACCGCCGTCACGGCGGCCTCGCTGAGGCCCATGTGCAGGCCCTTCAGCACCTTGACGTCCGTGATGTCGCCGTTCTTGTCGATCGTCGCCTGAAGAATGACGACACCCTGGATCCGCGCCTTGCGCGCAATCTCGGTGTACTGCGGCTTGACCTCGTTGATCTTCTCGGGCTTCGTCACATCGCCGGTGACGTAGATCGGCCCGGTCGGCTCCGGCGGAGGCGGCGCCTCGGGAAGGTCGAACAGGTCCAGGTCGTCGACCTCGGGAATGTCGATCTCATCGGGCTCGTCAATGCGGATCGGTTCCGGCTCATCGGGCGTCGGATCGGGGATCGGCACCTTCTTCGACTTGGGCTTCGGAATCTGCTGCTCGACTTCCGGCGGTGGCGGCTTGAAGCGCACCTGCTGGACGACAAAGACCTTGGGCTTCGGCGGCGGCGCCACGACTTCGCCGTACAGATCAGGCAGCTTGACGATCAGCAGGACCGCGTGAAACAGCACGGCGAGCCCGAACGAGTAGCGGAAGGTCTTGTTGTCCTCCCGGGTTTCCTCCACGTACGTCAGGAGGCCCTGTTCCGCTGACGTCAGCTCATCCGCCTGGGCTGCTTCCGCTTGTGGCCCCTCTGCCGGGGATTCAGCCGCTTCGAGGTTCTCGTCACTCATCGGGGTTACCTCCTCGCTGTCTGTTCGATGTGTGGTTTCCGCGTGTCAACTGCAATCCGGTTCGGAGTCGGTCCTATTCCGGAAACGCCTGATCCAGCGCTGCTGGACATCCGGAAACCGCCGCTTCGCGCGGGATGCCGGCCAGGACCCGGGTCGCGCTCGGCGCGACCCGTGAACCAGTCCGTGCGGCCGTCAGCGGGCGCACGGATGGCAGGCCGGCGCGCCTTGTTTCCTCTGCCGTCTTTTCTGCCGCGCCCATTCCTAGTACCAGAAGCTCTGGATTTCGCGCTGAGTCGGCACGGAAATGTTGATCGGTTCCGACAGTCCGTGCTCCTCGCCCTGGCGCAACTCGTCGTAGACCTCGACCATGTGCCTGTACTCCGTCGCGACATCCGGCCGGATGATCACCGGCTTCTTAGGATTCCGCTCGAGCTTCGGCTTCAGGTACTCGATGATCTCGCCGAGCTTCATCGGATTCTGGTCCACGACCAGATTCCCTCCCGGGAAGATCTCGATCAGCACCGACTCTTCCTTCTCGATGACCGGCGGGTTGTCGTCGTCCTCCGGCAGTGCGAAGTCGAGCCCGCGGGTGGCGGTGAAGGTGGTCGTCACCATGAAGAAGACGATCAGCAGGAAGGCGATATCGGCCATCGACGAGGTCGGAATCTCGTCGTCCGGGCGGTCACGTTCAATCCTCATCTTGAGCCTCCATCCGAATCGTCAGGTTCCAGCATAGCCTCCACAAGTTCCAGCATAGCCTCCACAAGCCCTCCAGAAGCCCTCTATAGGTCGTCGACCGTTCGCTGATCGGACAGAAGGCGCAGATCGCGCACCTTGGCCCGCTTGAGGGCATCCAGGACCTCGTCGACCTTCTCCCACGGCACGTCGCCGTCCGACTTGACCACGAAGGTCTTCTGCGGATCGGTCGCAATCACGGTGGCGGCCATCGAGAGCACCTCGTCGGCCGCACTGACCAGGGAACTCTGCGAGTTGCCGTCGGATACGCGGATGCGCCCGTTCGGATCGACCGACACGTAGGCAGCCTTCTTCGGGATCTCGTACCTGAGGGTCGTCTTCGGCAGCTGCACCTGGGTCTTGTCGACCTCGAAGGTGATCGTCAGCATGAAGAAGATGATCAGCAGGAAGGCGATATCCGCCATCGACGCCGTCGGGATGTTCGGCTTGTGCTCGATGGATGCCTTGAGCTTCATGTCGCTGTCCTCGCCTTGGGACCTGAAGAGGCCCTAGTTGCCTTCGCCGCTCTCGGGCGAAACACCGCTGCGCTCCATCTCGCCGAACGTCTCGAGCAGCATGTTCGCGGCGGTCTCGATGTCGCGCACGAACTTGTTGATCCGGCTCATGAAGTAGTTGTACGCGAGCTGCGTGGGAATGGCGACCGCGAGACCGCCGGCCGTCGTCGTCAGGGCCTCCTTGATCCCCGTGGCGACCGCGCCCGGGTTGGAGAGGCCCTGCGCCGCGAGGGCGTCGAAGCCGGCCATCATGCCGGTCACCGTGCCGAAGAAGCCGAGCAACGGAGCGACGTTGGCGGTCGTCGCCAGAACGGCAAGACCGCGCTCCAGGCGACCCATCTCGAACAGGGCCGCGTTCTCGATCGTCTTCTCGATGTCTTCCTTGGGCTGGCCGTACTTCATCAGCCCGGCCTTGAGGATCGAGGCGACAGGCCCCCGGTACTCCTCGCAGACCTTCACCGCGTCACGGATCGACCGGTTGACGACCAGCGCCTTCCTCACCTTGGGGAGGAACTCGTGAACGTTGATCCGGGCGCGCCACAGCGCGTACAACCGCTCGATCACCACCGCGAGAGCGATGGCGGAGAATGCGAGCAGTGGCCACATGACGGGTCCGCCCTCGTTCATCAACTTCCAGAACGTGCCACCAATGTTCACCTAGCTACCTCCTCAAAACCAGTGTGCCCGTCGGGACGGGCCGAGTTGAACCGCCCGCCTTCGGCGGACGCGATTCTTGACGGCGGTGACCCCTACACATGGTCTCTGATCCGAGAGGGGTGCTTGGCTCACCTTGGAACGGTGAAGCAATATAGCACACGGCTGCCGCATTGGAACCGTGGATTCGACCCGGCCCGTGACCACCCTCGTCCGGAGGGGCAGACGGCTCGCGCGCCCGAGGCCGCCTTCGGCGGCAGCCGGCGGGGACGCCGGCACACCCGGTGTGGCGAATCGTTCAACGCGCACTCCGGGCCGCCTCCACGACTCTCTGCAGCGGACGCTGCTGCACGTAGCAGATCGCCACGGCCAGCGCATCCGACGCGTCCGCGCTGCGCCGTCCCGCTCCGGCGCCCAACAACACGTCGACCATGCGGGCCACCTGGCTCTTGTCGGCCCGGCCGTTGCCGCACACGGCCTTCTTGACTTCCGCGGGTGAAACTTCCTCCACCTTCAGGTCGCGGCGGCCGAGCACCGAGAGGATGACGCCCCGCGCCTGGGCGAGCGCGATCAGCGAGCGGCTGTTGCGCCCGTGAAACAGGGTCTCCAGGGCGGCGCCGGCAGGCTGCCAGCGGTCGAGGGCTTGCTCGACGCCCTCCGCCAGGCAAGCCATCCGCGCCGCCATATCCGGTTCGGACACGAGCGAGATCCGACCCGAGTCCAACTCCCTCAACCGCGACCCTTCCTGCTCCACCACGCCGTAGCCGGTGTACCGGCTGCCGGGATCCAGGCCGAGGACGATCACGGCGACGCTGCGGCCAAGCGGCGAGGGCGTCGGACTTGCCGCCGAAGCCGCGGATCCAGACCGAGGACGATCACGGCGACGCTGCGGCGCTCAGGAAGCCAGCCGCTCCAGCAACTCGTCGTCCAGGTCGAAGTTGGCCCAGACGTGCTGCACGTCGTCCTGGTCCTCCAGCGCATCGATCAGCCGAAGGAGTTGACCCGCCGCCGCTTCATCGACCCGGACCAGGTTCTCGGGTTCCATCGTCAACCGGGCGACGCCGGTCACCAGGCCACGGGCCTCAACCTCGTCCTTCGCCGCGTGGAAGGCCTCGACCGAGGTGTAGACGTTGCAGGAGTCCTTCTCGACCGAGAAATCCTCGGCTTCGAGTTCCAGCGCCAGCTCGACCAGCGCCTCCTCGTCGATCCCGGACTCCTCCATCGCTTCCCGGTCGAACGCGAAGAACCCCCGCCGGCGGAACATCCAGGCGACGCAGCCGTTCTCGCCGAGGTTGCCGCCGTGTTTGGTGAACAGATGCCGCACCTCGGACACGGTCCGGTTGCGGTTGTCCGTCAGCGTCTCGACCAGGACCGCAACGCCGCCGGGGCCGTAGCCCTCGTAGGTGACCTCCTCGTAGGACACGCCCTCGAGTTCCCCGGTCCCCTTCTTGATCGCCCGGTCGATGTTGTCCCCTGGCACGTTGTGGGCCTTGGCCTCCGAGAGCGCGTGGCGCAGCCTGGGATTGCCGGCCGGGTCGCCGCCGCCGAGCCGGGCCGCCACGACCACCTCCTTGAGGATGCGAGTGAAGACCTTGCTGCGTTTGGCGTCCTGCGCCGCCTTCTTGTGCTTGATCGTGCTCCACTTGCTGTGACCGGACATGAGGCGCCTAGTGTAGCTGTCTGCGGAGTCTTGCGGCGCAATGACGCGAGAACTTCAAGCGCCACCTGGGGTCGTCGTGTCACGGGTGTAGCTGTCTGCAGGAGTCTTGCGGCGCAATGACGCGAGAACTTCAAGCGCCACCTGGGGCCGTCGTGTCACGGGTGGAGCTGTCTGCAGGAGTCTTGCGGCGCTATGCTGCGCCGCCACGTGACCGGTCAGACCAGACCCTCGGCCCAGGAGATCCTCGACCGGCTCGAGGTCTGGGGCCAGAAGCTCGGCCTCGACGCGATCCGCGACCTCCTCGGCGCCCTCGGCGATCCCCAACGGGGAGTGCCCACGATCCTCGTCGCGGGGACGAACGGCAAGGGCTCGACCAGCGCGGCGTTGGCGTCGCTGTTGACCGCCGCCGGTTTCCGCTGCGGCCTTTTCACCTCGCCCCACCTCGAGCACGTCGAGGAGCGCCTGCGCATCGACGGCGCGGCGATCACCGAGGCCGAACTCGGATCCCGCCTCCGACGCGTGCTCGCGGCCTCCGGGTCGGCGCCGCCTACCTACTTCGAGAGCCTCACCGCGGCGGCCTGGCTGCACTTCGCGGCACATCGCGTGGACGCGGCCGTCTTCGAGGTCGGCCTGGGCGGCCGTCTCGACGCGACGAACGTCTCGGAACCCGTGCTCAGCGTGATCACGCAGGTCGCCCGCGACCACGCCCGGCAACTCGGCTGGACCCTGACCTCGATTGCCGGCGAGAAAGCCGGCGTGATGCGACCCGGCCGCCAGTGCCTGACCTGGCGCTCGCCGCCGGAAGTCGAACGCGAACTCCACCGATGCGCCGCGGTCTGCGGCGCCCGATTGGTCAACGCCGCCGCCGAGGTCACGCTCGACCGTCAAGCCGCAGCCTCGTCGAAGCTCTCGTTGACCACACCGAACGCTCGGTACGCCTTCCGGGCGCCCCTCGCCGGCAGCCACCAGCTCGCCAACCTCGCCCTGGCGCTGCGCGCGGCAGAGGAGTTCTGCGCACTCGACGAGCGAGAACTCGACCCCGAGGCGGCCAGGCAAGGGCTGGAGGCGGTCCGCTGGCCGGGCCGCCTGGAGTGGGTCGAGATCGAAGTCGAAGCCGCTTCCCGCCGCGTCCTCTTCGACGCGGCCCACAACCCCGCCGGCGCCGCGGCGCTTCGCTCCTACCTCGACGAGACAGGCGTCGAGTTCGATCTTCTGTACGGCGCCCTGACCGACAAGCAACCGGAACGCTGCCTGTTCCGGTTGGCCGAACGAGCCAACCGGATCGTCCTGACGGCGCCCGACCATCGGCGGGCCGCGTCACCCGAAACGCTCCTGCCGCTCCTCGGGAACTGTCGTGCCGTCGTCGACCCCGACGCGGCAAGCGCGCTTGATCGATGCCTGGGCGCACCCGCGAATCCGCCCCGCACCCTGGTCGTGACCGGCTCGCTCTACCTGGTCGGCGAGGTCCGAACCGCCCTGCGAGCCCGTTGCGGCGTGCCGGCAGCCGCACGCGACCTGGTGACCGGTTACCGCGGTTGAAGCCCGGCTTCGCCGCGAGTGCCAGTGCTACTCGACGACGCTGTCGATCTTCGCGACGCGACCGGCGTGGCGGGCGCCGTCGAAGGGGGTGTCGAGGAAGACCTCGAGCAGTTCGCAGGCCTGGCCGGGGCCGAGGGCGCGGGCGCCGAGGGCGAGGACGTTCGCGTCGTTGTGGGCACGGGACATCCGGGTGGTGAAGCTGTCGCTCGGGTTGACCGCCCGGACGCCGGCGAAGCGGTTCGCCGACATCGCCATGCCGACTCCGGTGCCGCACACCAGCAGGCCGCGGTCGGCCTCGCCCGCGGCGACCGCTCGCGCTACCGCCGCCGCCTTGTCGGGGTAGTCGGCCGGGGCCGAACCGTCGGCGCCGAAGTCGACGATCTCAATGCCGCGGGCGCGTAGAAGCTCACCCAGGCGGCTCTTCAACTCGACCCCGGCGTGGTCGGCGCCGAGCGCGAATTTCATCCGCTCTCCAGCGATTCGGAGTCCCGCCGCACACGCTCGTCGGCCGCCGCCACGCTCTCGCCCATCCGGCGCCGATGATCGGCCACGGCAGCGGCAAGATCCGGGTCCCCCAGACCGAGAATCTGAAGCGCCAGCAGCGCCGCGTTGTCGGCCCGGTTCACGCCCACCGTCGCGACGGGGATGCCCGGGGGCATCTGCACGATCGCCAGCAGGGCGTCGACGCCGTTCAGCGGACCGCTCGCCACCGGGACGCCGACCACCGGCAGGGTCGTCGCGGCCGCCACGACACCCGGGAGCGCGGCGGCGACGCCGGCGCCGGCGATCAGCACGCCGATGCCCCGCGCAGCCGCGCCTTCGGCCCACTCGGCCGTCTCCCGCGGAGTCCGGTGGGCCGAGAGAACCCGGGATTCGCAGCCGACGCCGAAATCGGCGCAGACCTTCGCCGCCTTCTTCATCGTCGGCCAGTCCGAATCGCTGCCCATCACGATCCCTACCCTGATGTCGCTCATGCCTTCGCTCGCTCCCCGTCGTCGTCCTGTCGCTTGTCTTCTCCGTGCCTGGTCTTCCCGATAAGCCGCCGCTCCCGCCTGGCTGCTAGAGCGGCACGCTGCCGTGCTTCTTCGCCGGCACGCCGGACCGCTTGCCCTCGAGTTGCCGCAGCGCCCGGACGATCTCCCTGCGGGTCGTGCGCGGCGCAATCACCGCGTCGACGAAGCCGCGCTCCGCCGCCACGTAGGGGTTCGAGAACTTCTCCCGGTACTCGGCGGCCATCCGTTCACGCAACGCCTCGGGGTCGTCCGCGTCCCGGATCTGCTGCCGGTAGAGGATGTTGACCGCTCCGCTCGGCCCCATCACCGCGATCTCCGCGGTCGGATAGGCCAGGTTGACGTCCGTGCGCAGGTGCTTGCTGGCCATCACGCAGTAGGCGCCGCCGTAGGCCTTGCGGGTGATCACGGTGATCTTCGGCACCGTCGCCTCGGCGAACGCGTACAGCAGCTTGGCGCCGTTGCGGATGATCCCGCCGTGCTCCTGCTGCACGCCCGGCAGGAAGCCCGGCACATCCTCGAAGGTAACGAGGGGAACGTTGAAAGCGTCGCAGAAGCGCACGAACCGGCCGCCCTTGACCGCCGCGTCGATGTCGAGGACGCCGGCGAGGTAGTTCGGCTGGTTGGCGACGATGCCGACGCTGCGGCCGCCGAAGTGCGCGAAACCGACCACGATGTTCCGGGCGAAGTCGCGGTGGACCTCGAGGAAGCGGCCGTCGTCGACCACGGCGCGGATCAACTCGCCGATGTCGTAGGGCCTGTTCGGGTCGACCGGCACCAGCTCGTCGAGTTCGGGCGCGTCGCGGTCGTCCGGATCGTCGGTCGGCCGCCGCGGCGGATCGTCCAGGTTGTTGCCCGGCAGGTAGCCGAGAAGTTCGCGAACGGCCAGCAGGCAGGCGGTGTCGTCGGGGGCGGTGAAGTGCGCCACGCCGCTGCGCCGCGCGTGCGTCTTCGCGCCGCCCAACTCCTCCATCGAGACGTCCTCGTGAGTGACCGTCCTGATCACGTCAGGCCCGGTCACGAACATGTAGCTCGTGCCCTCGACCATCAGCACGAAATCGGTGATCGCCGGCGAGTAGACCGCGCCCCCCGCGCAGGGCCCCATGATCGCGCTGATCTGGGGCACCACCCCCGATGCCAGCGTGTTGCGGAGGAAGATGTCGGCGTAGCCCCCCAGCGAGGCGACACCCTCCTGGATGCGGGCCCCGCCCGAGTCGTTCAGACCTACGACCGGAGCGCCGTTCTCGACCGCCAGATCCATCAGCTTGCAGATCTTGCGGGCGTTCGTTTCGGACAGCGACCCGCCGAACACGGTGAAGTCCTGCGCGAAGACGTACACGGAGCGCTGGTCCACCCGACCGTGGCCGCACACCACGCCGTCACCCGGTATGCGCTGCCCGGCCATGCCGAAATCGGTGCAGCGGTGAGTCACCAGCGCATCGATCTCGACGAACGACCCCGGATCGAGCAGCAGATCGACCCGTTCCCGAGCCGTCAACTTGCCGCTCGCGTGCTGGCGATCGATGCGCTCGGCGCCTCCACCCAGCCGCGACTCTTCAAGCCGCTGTTCCAACTCGCTCGCCTGCCGGCCGCGAACCGAGCCATCCGCTTCGACTGACTCCCGCTCCCTGGTCATCGCGCGCGGCGTTCTTACCACAGCTCTTTCGCCTCTAGAATCCGGTCCATGGAGACGACGGCCACCAACCGGGGGCCCGACGAGTTACTCGCAACGGACGTCAGCACGCTGACCGACGCTCTGGCGCGGCTTCCCGTGCACCCGGGTCAACACGCGGAGGCCTTCTTCGAGCGTCTGGAGACGGTCGAGTTGCTGCCCGGAGGCACACGCGACCGGCTTCGCCTGCGGCGAGAGCAGGGCCTTTGTGTGCGCCTGATCGAGGCCGGCGCCAGCCGTCTGGCCTCGACCGACGCGATCTCGGGATACACCTTCGCGTCCTGCTGCGACCGCGTCACCGGCGCCGCCGGTTCGATCGGACCGGCGCCGAGGATCCGGGTCGGTCGCTGGCCGCCACTGCGAATGGCCGAAATCGAGCGCGCCGAGCGACAACTGGAGAAAGCGGTCAATCGGCGCCGCGTGGGCTTCCCCATGGAAGTCACCGTGAGGCGCCACCGCCGGCAGGTCCAGGTGATTCGCGGCCAGGTCTCCGCTCCGAGCCAGTTCGAGGAGTACTTCAGCCTGCACGTGAAGACCCCGTGGGGCGTCTGGGGCGGTCTGCTGCCGTCGCTCGCCGACGAGGACCTCGATCCGGTCGCCACCTGCCTGGTCGATCGCCTGAGGTCGCGCAATCTGCCGGAACACGCCGATACGCCCCGCGTCATCGTCCTCGGACCCTGCGCCGCCGCGGTCATGTTGCACGAGGTCGTCGCCCACACCCTGGAGGCCGACACACTGGCCCTCACCGGGGCCCCGGAAAGCGTCGTCGGTCTGAAACTGGGTGAAGTCCATCTCGACGTGCTCGACGATCCACGCCTGGCGCCCAATGGCTGCGGGCGATCCAGCGACGATGAAGGAACGACGGTCATCGCCCGTTGGCTGCTGCGCCGGGGGCGGGTGCGTCAACCCCTCGCCGACCTCGACTGGGCCGGCCGGTACCAGCGCCTGATTCCCGGCGCCGCGCGCCGTGCCAACCGTCACTTGCTGCCGGGACCGCGCACGACGCACCTCGAGCTGCTGCCCGGCGATCTGCCCGAAACGGAACTCTTCCAGGAAGCCGCCGGAGGTCTCTACATCGGCGAGTTCGAGAGCGGCGCCCTCAACCCGTTCGATGGCGGCTGCGTGCTGCGGGCGCCCTGCGCCCGGCGGATTGGCGCCAGCGGTCCGGTCGACTTCGTCGGACCGGTCGAGATCCGTTCCCGCACTGTCGACCTCCTCGCCGCCGTGACCGCGGTCGGGGACCGGCCGCTGGCCGCGGGCGCCGGATGGTGCGCGAAGGGCGGGTCTCTCCTGCCGGTATGGGCCCGCAGCCCGTCCGTGCGCCTGGAGGGTCTCGCTTGAAGCCGCTCCGGCTACCCACCATTCAGGCCTTGGGAACGGCGCTGACCGCGGTGGCCGACCGTACCGGCGCATCGAATGCCGAGTTCTACGTCAAGGCCGGGTGCAGCCTCCGGATCGAAATCGACCCGTGGAGACCCGCCGACGCTTCGCCGTCCGCCCCGGAGGACTGGCGCCTCCACGTTGGCAGGATCGAGGAAAGAGGCTGGGCACTGCGCGCCGGAGGGAATCACGCAGCGCTCTTCATCGCCGATTCCGGCCCCCTCCCCGCGCCCGGCGGCTGGCGCCGGTTGAACCGCCACTCGCTGCGCGCCGGCTCGCTCAGATTGCCGACACCTTGCCCACGCAAAGCGTCGCTGCCTCACCCGGCCGGCAACGACCTGCCGAACGACGAGTCGGAGGCTCTCGGCCGTGACCTCATCCGCGATGTCGTCGAGCGAACCCGCGACGAACTGCCGGGCAGCCGCCTGGTCCGCGCGAGACTCGAAGACGGCGCGAGTGCATCCGTGCTCGCAAACAGCGCCGGGGTCACCGGACGGACCGCAGTGCGCCTGGCGACGGTCCATCTGGAGTTTGTCGTCGAACGGAACGCTACGCGCGGCGCCTGCAGCCTCTATCGAGCGGCAGGCAACCCGAAGGACCTCGACGCCGCCGCCCTGGCCGCGGAAGTCGCCGACCGGCTGACGCTCGCCACCGCGACACCGACATCGTTCTTGCCGTCCAGCGAGATCGCGGTGGCGCCTTCGCTCGCCAGCAGCCTGCTGGCCCTGCTCGGCCCCCTGTTCAGGGGCCGCGACGGCTGGGAGAGGCTCCAGCGCCTGAGTCCAGGCGACTCCCTGGGACCACCCGACCTGCAAGTCCTGGACGACGGCGCTCTCGAGGGGGGCTGGATCAGGACTCCGGTCGATGACGAAGGCGTACCCACCCGGGCCGTCGCGCTGATCCGGGGCGGCGAACCCGCCGAGCCTCTGCTGAGCTGGGAGGATGACGGCTGGTCGGGCTTCTCCGCCTCCGGCTGCCGGCGGCGGTCCGGCTGGCGGTCACCGCCCGAAATCAGCCACTCCCACTTGTACATCAACGGCGGTCCGGACCCCGCGGATGCGATCCGGAGCGGCATCCGGCACGGCTGCTATCTGCTGGACCGCGCTCCGGACGGCCGCAGCCAAGTCACCTTCCCACGCTCGGACAACGGCGGGGAGGCGAGTTTCGAGATCGATGCGACCGGCTTCGTCGTGGAACACGACCGCATTCTCGGCGCCATCCCGCGGGCGCGGCTCAGCGGTTCGGTCCGGCAGTTGTTCCGGGGCATCCGGGCCGTCGGCGACGATCTCCGGTTCCTGCCGGCGCCCGGTGCGGTGGGGTCGCCGACCCTGCTGCTGACGGGACTGCAACTCGAGCCCGTCGCACAGGACTGACGAGGCTCCGCCCACAGACCGACGAGCATGTTCGCCCCGCACCGCTCGCGTCCGCAAGCTGGCGCAAAGGCTACCCTCGTTCGAGGGGTCTCCAGGTCTCAGGGCGCCGGCGCCGGGAAGCGGCGGATCGTCACGTCGAGCTGAGCGCTGCTGCGGAACGACGGCTCGAAGCGTCCCCCTCCGGAGCCGCCGAAGGTCCCGGACGCCGGCCCCGGGCCCGAACCGCCCGCAGGCTGCCTGCCGCCCGGACCAACCGGCGTTCCCGCCTGGACCCCGCCACGCCTCCCTGAAGTCGGTCTCGACGATGGCGGCGGCGAGCCCGCGGGAACCCCGACCGCCCCGCCGGAGCCGAGCGTGCGACGACGAAGATCGTCGCGGGTGAACACCTGGGGCTCTCGCCCGGTACGGCGGTCGGACGCGAGGTCCGCCCGTTCGTCCCGCGCACTGGCGGTGACCGGAGCTTCGGCCGTGGCCGGACGGACCGTCGGCTCCTGGAACGCGTTGCCATCGGGAACTGCCGGGACCGTCGACCGGTTGACCCGTCGGGAGCTGTGCCGGTCCACCGTCACGCGCCTCGCCGCCTCGCCCGGCTCGACCTTGCCGGCATCGTCTTCAGGGACCTCCTCCGCCGCCGCGGCCTCTTCGCGTCGCGGCGCCGTCTCCGGGGCCCGCGCCGGCAGAAGCAGGCCGCTGATCCGGCGCGGCTCGGAGTACGTCCTCGGCGGCAGGGCCTCGAGCGGCGTCCGGTCGGCCCGGAGCAGAATCTCGGTGGCGTACCGGTTCACCAGGAAGTGGGGATTCACGTCGCCGAAGGCCAGACGCGAATCCAGGCTGACGGCGCGTATGTAGTGCTCCAGAGCCTTCCCGGCTTCGCCCGCATCGTCGGCGATCCGGCCGAGCTGGTAATGCGCCCAGGCGTTGTCCGGCTCAAGCTCGGTCGCCGCCTCGAGATGGCTGGACGCCAGGTCCGAATCGCCGGTCGTGTAAGCCAGAAGGGCCAGGTTGTAGTGCGCGGGCGCCCAGGTGTCGTCCGCCTCGATTGCGGCCCGGTAGTTCTTGAAGGCCGCCGCAATGTCGCCACCGAGTTCCAGCAGATTGGCGAGATCGTTCAGGGCCGTCGCCCGGGCGCGCGGGCTGTTCTGACTCTCCGCTTTCTTGCGCTGCTCCGCGATTGCCCGTTCGAGGATTGCCCGTTCGAGGATCGGATCCGGGGTCGCCGCGGCGCCGGGCGCCTGAGCCGCGAGGCCGGAGGCGCCGCCGAAGGGCGCCGCGGCCGCGAGCAGAAGCAGGCAGAGGGCGAGCGCCTTCGCTCTCGACAGTGCGCCGAGGAGTGACAGTGCGCTGAGGAGTGATTGCTTGGCGTTCATGGCTCTCCGCGCGGTAGCTGCGAGGAATAGGATCAGCGGGACGTGAGTCAACTGCGACGACTGCCTGCAGTGGGACGTTTGCTGCAGGAGAGCCCGCTTGCCGAACTCACAGGATTATACGGAAGGCAAGCGACAAGGGTCCAAACAGCCAGGGTCCTCGACGCGCTTCGCGGCGAAATCGCAACGGGCATCGACGACGATGAACTGGAGGACCGGATCCGCGGGATACCCGAACTCGTCCGCGCCGCGCTCGAAGCCGAAGCGCCCCCGCTCCGGCGGGTGCTGAACGCAACCGGCATCTTCCTGCACACGAATCTCGCCGGGCGCCTCTGCCTCGGCCCGTCGTGGACGACCTGCGGGACCGGCTTGACGCCTACTGCGACCTGGAGATGGACTTGGGGAGCGGGCGTCGGACGGACCGCAGTCTCCGCGTCGAAAGCCTGTTGGTGACCCTGACCGGCGCCGAGGCTGCCCTGGTCGTCAACAACAACGCGGCCGCCCTGGTGCTGGCGCTCTCGACCCAGGCTTGCGGCCGCGAAGTCATCCTCTCCCGAAGCGAACTCGTCGAAATCGGAGGTTCGTTCCGGATCCCCGACATCCTCCGGGCGAGCGGCGCCCGACTCGTCGAGGTCGGCACGACGAACCGCACCCGGCTCGCCGACTACGAGCGGGCCGTGCGCCCGGCCACCTCCCTCGTCCTGAAGGTGTTCGCGAGCAACTTCCGCATCCGGGGCTTCGCGGAGCAGGTCCCGGCGACTCGCCTCGCCGACTTCGCTCACCGTCACGATCTTCCCCTCCTCGTCGACGAGGGCAGCGGCGTGATCGGCTCGCACGCCGCGCCGGCGCTGCGACGGCACGAGAGCTTCCGGGATCTGATCGAGGCCGGATGCGACCTGGTCTGCGGCAGCGGCGACAAGGTCCTCGGGGGACCGCAGGCCGGCCTGATCGTGGGCCGCAGATCGTTCGTCGACCAACTCCGCAAGTCGCCGCTCTACCGGGCGCTGCGACCGGGACGGCTGGTCCTGACCGCACTCGACGCCGTGCTCAGGCGTCACCTGGCGGCCCAACGGATGCCGATTGACGCTCTCTGGGACGAGACCGGTGAATCCCGCCGGCGGGTCGAACGGATGGCGGCGAGACTGGGAGGTCGCGCTATCCGGGGTAACGCCTACCTGGGCGGCGGCTCCGCGCCGGACCAGGCGATCGAAGGCTGGGTGCTCGCGCTGGACGCCCCCGCAAAGACCGCCGCTCGGCTTCGGACCGGTGAACCGCCCGTCGTGGGGTACCAGCGCAGAGGACGCCTGATTCTCGATCTGCGGACCGTGGATCCGGCCGACGACGAAACGTTGGCGATGGCGGTCCGGCAGGCACTTCAATAGACGCCCGGAAACGGAACAAGGGACTTGGTCGGGCTGGCGAGCGAGACGTCACTCCCGGGAGGGGCAGACCCAAGCTGGCCAAAGCGCCCGGGAAACGGATAAGCTGCCCGCTTCCAGAGCAGTGCAGTTCGTTTCCCCGCTGGCAGCTCGGCCAGCTCCCCAACCTGGCGCCACTATGCCTAGGTTAAAGGAGAGTGTGATGGATGAAGCTCCAGATCGAATCCCGGCTACGTCATCGTACACCCTGGTTGATCGTCGCCGACGCTCCTCACACTGCTCGAGCGTCGGTTCCCGGCAGTCGGCCCACGTGCCGCGTCTGGTGCTCAAGGTCCTCGGCCTGGCGCTGGCGCTCGGCCTGTACGGCGGCGCGTCTTACGCCCAGACGGTATGCACGACGAGCACCGCAGCCGTCGTACACGCCGTGGGCAGCCGTGATCTGAGCGACGAAGCGAAGAGATTGCTGGTTGCCGACTGCACCGCCCTGAAGGCCTTCCAGGCCGAGCTGACTCTCAAGAGCGGATCAGGCCTTTTCGATAGCTTGCAATGGAGGCTCAGTCAGGGCATGCATACGTGGCGAGCGATCAAGCTGCACCCCAGCACGCGCCGCGTCACCCACCTCACGCTCGGCCATTCCTTCAACGCGACGGGAGAGCTCCCCGACCTGGGCGCCCTTGACGGACTCACCCATCTCCGGATCACCCACAACGAGCTGTCCGGGTCCATCCCGTCGTTGAGCAAGCTGACCAGCCTGCAGCATCTCCGTCTCAACGACAACGAGCTGTCCGGGTCCATCCCGTCGTTGAGCGGCCTCACCAAGCTGAAAACTCTGGATCTCAGCAGGAACGAACTGACCGGGAGAATCCCGTCGTTGACCGGCCTCGCCGAGCTGGAAACGCTCGCTCTCAGCAGGAACAAGTTGACCGGGAGCATCCCGGCGTTGAACGGCATCACCACCCTGAGGTGGGTCGATCTCAACGACAACAACCTGACCGGGGGGATCCCCGCCCTGTCCGCCCTCGTGAAGCTGGAGCGTTTCAATGTGGGCAACAACTTCCGATTCACCAGAGGCGTGGCAAACAACCTGACCGGGGAAATCCCCGCCCTGTCCACCCTCGTGGCACTGAAGCATCTCCGCCTCAACGACAACAAGTTGACAGGGGGAATCCCGACCCTGCCAAGCGGCAACAACCTGCAAGAAATCTCGGCCCATTTCAACAGCTTGACCGGGGGCATCCCCAGCATCGCCAGCACCGGCATGAGGGTGCTCAACCTCCGCGGCAACGACATGACCGGGAACATCAACAACGCGACCGCCGCCACCGGCATCAGGCGCCTCCTCCTCGGGTCGAACGGCTTTACCGGCGCCATTCCCGCCACCCTCGACAGCCTGACCAACCTGGAGCATCTGTCCCTGTGCGGGAACAGTCTCACGGGGGGCCTGCCAAGCGCCACGAGCGGGCGGCTGACCCCCGGCGATGGCGGAACTGCGCCGATGACGATGTACCGTTGTCTCGACGTCGCCGACGCCGAGGTGAACGAGGGGGAGGCTGTGAACTTCGTCCGGACCTACTCGAGGTTTCCCCTGACCTCGGGGGTTTCCCAGATCAGCGTGCAGTTGAGGACCCAGAACGGCACGGCGACAACTGCGGACTACCAGCCCCTAAGCAACTCATTGCTGGCATCGATCGTGTCCGCCGCCGACGGCTCTGCCAAAGCAGAGTGGACGCTCCCGGCAGTGTCCACGAAGACCGACTGCGTCGTCGAAGGCCCGGAGACCTTCACGATGGATATCGTGAGCTACTCCCTCGACGACATACTCTGGAGCTACGGCGGCACGGCAACGATCAACAACGTGGCCCCGGCAGCCAGCTGTCCCCCTCCCCCCGACTCCGACTCAGACCCCGAGCCGGAGCCGGAGCCCGAGCCGGAACCCGAGCCCGAGCCCGATCCCGACCGGTTCGTCGCGCCGTACTGGCGGGGCGCCGGCGGCATCGTCGTCAAGCCGGCCAACGGCCTCTCCGTGACGTTCGAGATGTCCTGCCGCGGCGCCCGCACGACGGAGACGCTGTATGCCAACGATGACGGCCTGATCGTCCAGCTGGTGCGCCGGGACGCGTGCATGGACGATGACGGGAATCCCGTCCGCGGCGAATTGTCAGTCAGGGACATCGAGCCCGGCGGCTGGTACTGGGTCGACGGCCCCCGGAACGCCGCCGTCGCGCCGCTGGTCTCCGAAGTCGAGCTGGGCGGCGACGCGGCGACGATTCCCGCCGGCGTGGAGACGGACGTGACAGCCAACGGCACGTTCTTCGAACACGAAGCCGGACGGATGATCGGCATCGTGCCGCACCTGCCGACGCCCGACGCCGACGCTTGCGGCGAATACGTCAGCCCGTACTGGCGGGGCGCCGGCGGCATCGTCGTCAAGCCGACCGACGGCGAATCGGCGAAGCTTCGGAGCACCTGCGGCGGCTGGAACTCGACCCAGACGCTGCAGGCGAACGATGACGGCCTGGTCGTCCAGTTGCTGCGCGGGGGCGGCGACAGCAACGCCAACTCCTGCGAGCTCTCCTTCGAGGGCGTCAGGCCGGGCGGCTGGTACTGGGTCAACGGCCCGCGGAACGCGGCCGTCGCGCCGCTGGTCTGCAAGGACACGCTGAGCGGCCCCGCGGCGACGGTCCCGGTCGGCGTGGACGCGGACGAAGCGGCCCACGGCACGCTGTTCGAGCACGACGTTGCAATGCTCATCGGCATCGTGCCCCACCTGCGCCGCCCACCCGAGGAATAGCGATTCGGCTCTTCCCCCGGAGGGACGCGGCGCCGAACACTTGGCGACGATCGTGTCGAATCGCGTTAAACTACAATTTATCCCGCCTCAAGGACTGTGCCGCTCGTTTTCCCGCTGGCAGCCAGCTCCCCTCACCCGACGCCACTATTGCCTGCCTTCAAGGAGAGCATGATGGACAAAGCTCCAGATCGAATCCCGGCCTCGCCATCGTCCACCTTCGGAGTTGATCGTCGCCGACGCTCCCCACGTTGCTCGAGCGCCGGTTCCCGGCAGTCGGCCCACGTGCCGCGTCTGGCGCTGATGGTCCTCGGCCTGGCGCTGGCGCTCGGCCTGTACGGCGGCGCGTCCCACGCCCAGGCGCCGACCTGCGTGGCGAACGACCAAGCCCTCCGGGGGGTTCCCGGTTTTGACCCCTCGTCCCCCTCGTCGCATGCCGACCTGATTGCCGACTGCACCGCCCTGCTGAGACTCAAGCACGCGACGTATCCGAGCCTGAACTGGAGTCGCGAGGTGGGCATGAATATCTGGCAATCGGTCGGTCTGAACGCCGGCAAGACCCGCGTCGCCCGGCTCACGCTCGGCCCTTCCTACTTGTTGACGGGGACGCTCCCCGATCTGAGCGCCCTCGACGCACTCACGTATCTCCGGATCGGCCACAACCCTGACCTCACCGCCGGGCCGATGCCGGCGTGGGCGGGCACGCTGACCAACCTGACGCACCTTGACCTCCGGGGAAACAACTTCACCGGGTCCATCCGGAATCTGAGCGCCCTGATCAAACTGGAGGAGCTTCATCTCCAAGACAACGACCTGTCCGGGTCCATCCCGAATCTGAGCGCCCTCACCGAGCTGAGGACTCTGGATCTCAGCAGGAACGAACTGACCGGGAGCATCCCGACGACGTTGACCAGCCTCGCCAAGCTGGAAACACTCAACCTCGCCCGGAACCGCTTGACCGGAGCTGTCCCGTCCATGCTCGGCCTGAAGAAGCTGAAGCATCTCAACCTCAACGACAACGACCTGTCCGGGGGGTTCCCGGCGAACCTTCAAGCCCCCCTGGAGACCCTCGAGCTGGGCAACAACTTCAGATTCGACAGAGGCGTCGGAAACGGCTTCACGGGCACCATCCCCGCGCTGAACGGGTTTACGGCGCTGAAGCATGTCCGTCTCAATGACAACAAGTTCACCGGCGCCCTCCCGGCGCTCCCCACCTCACTGGTAGAGCTCTCGGCCCACTTCAACCAGCTCACCAACTTCAACGTGACGGGCACCCTGACCTCGCTGCAGCGGTTCAATGTCCGCGGCAACAAGATGACCACCTGGTCGGGCGCCCTGTCCGCCATCACCAGCATGGAGCACCTCCACCTCGCGCAGAACAGCTTTAACACGAGCAGGCCCAGCGTGGGCACCCTGACCAGCCTGAAGACTCTGTCCCTGTGCGGGAACACGTTCACGGGGTCGCTGCCGACCGCCACGGCGGCGCGGGTAACCTCCGGCGCCCTGACCATGGGCGAATGTCTGAGTGTCGCAAACGCCAGCGGAAACGAGGGGGAGAACCTGAGCTTCAACGTGACCTACTCGAGGTTGCCCGCTGCCGCGGGGACCAGGTCGGTCCAGGTGAGCCTCGCCGCCGAGGAAGGCACGGCCGTAGAACATCTGGACTACACCTACACCACGACTCCCGTCGGTGTGGCCATAGCCGGCGGGGCGGCCTCCGGGACGGGTGCAATCGAGGTGGCCGCCGTGGCCGACTGCCACGTCGACGATGGGGAGACCTTCACGATCAAGCTTACGGCGCCGACCAGCTCCACTTCGAACGTCCTCTGGAGCTACGACCACTTCGCCACGGGAACGATCACCGAAGTGGCCGCGGTTGAGGGCTGTGTCCCACCGAGGCTGCCGGCGCCGCCGCCAGCACCCGACCCCGACGACCCGGACGATGACCCCGACGACCCCGACGACGACCCGGAGCCGGAACCCGAGCCGGAGCCGGAACCCGATCCCAACCGGTTCGTTGCGCCGTACTGGCAGGGCACCGGCGGCATCGTCGTCAAGCCGGCCAACGGCCTTTCCGTGAAGTTCGAGATGTCCTGCCGCGGCGCCCGCACGACGGAGAGGCTGTATGCCAACGATGACGGCCTGATTGTCCAGCTGGTGCGCCGGGACGCGTGCATGGACGATGACGGGAATCCCGTCCGCGGCGAATTGTCGGTCAGGGACATCGAGCCCGGCGGCTGGTACTGGGTCGACGGCCCCCGGAACGCCGCCGTCGCGCCGCTGGTCTCCGAAGTCGAGCTGGGCGGCGACGCGGCGGCGATTCCCGCCGGCGTGGAGACGGACGTGACAGCCAACGGCACGTTCTTCGAACACGAAGCCGGACGGATGATCGGCATCGTGCCGCACCTGCCGACGCCCGACGCCGACGCGTGCAGCGAATACGTCAGCCCGTACTGGCGGGGCGCCGGCGGCATCGTGGTCAAGCCGACCGACGGCGAATCGGCGAAGCTTCGGACCACCTGCGGCGGCTGGAACGCGACGCAGACGCTGCTGGCGAACGATGAAGGCCTGGTCGTCCAGTTGCTGCGCGGGGACAGCAGCAGCACCGCCTGCACCGACGACGCCGGGAATCCGATGCGCGGCGAGCTCTCCTTCGAGGGCGTCAGGCCGGGCGGCTGGTACTGGGTCAACGGCCCGCGGAACGCGGCCGTCGCGCCGCTGGTCTGCAGGGACACGCTGAACGGCCCCTCGGCGACGGTCCCGGTCGGCGTGGACGCGGACGAAGGGAATGACGGCACGCTGTTCGAGCACGACGTCGCAATGCTCATCGGCATCGTGCCCCACCTGCGCCGCCCACCCGAGGAATAGCGATTCGGCAACGTCCCCGGAACTCCTGAGGACAAGCCAGCCGCATGCGGCGGCGGTCCGGCAACGGACCGTCGCCGTCCCGGTGCGCCCACACCTCGGCGCCACCGGGTAGAGAACCACACCCCGGCGCCGCCGGGTAGAGAACCACGCCACGGCGCCGTCGGGTAGAGAACCACGCCTCGGCGCCAGACTCACGGACCGGCGAGCCGGAACTCGACCGTCTGGCGGGCGGGCGGCCTTCCGCTCGCCGAAGTCGCCCGCTACCGCGCGAATGGACCGGGCGGTCGCCAGAACCTCTACTGGCTGGGCACTCGCGAAGGTGCTGCCTGAGTCTCGACAGCCCGAGCACCGATGATCAGAGGCTTTCCCGGCGAAGACTGCACCCTGACGACGCCTAAGGCCAGACTTCAGACTGCCCACTTGGGCGTCGACAGCGTCAACCTGCGCCCTCTTCCGCCACGTGCCGAATCGAGTCGGCCAGGTAGGGGTGCTTGCGCACCTTCTCCAGGAAGCGCGAGTCGGCGGTCACGACGGGGTGCTGGCTAGAGCCCGCCCTCGGCCCAGTCCACGTCGATTCGGCAGACGGGCAGGACCGCCAGCCGGCTCGGCGGGCCATTCGGACCAGGACCGGTCAGCCGGATGCGGCTGCCGTGGAAGCGGCAGCGCTCCGGCATCTGCCCGCGGATCGTCTCGAGAATCGCCAGCTCGTCCGGCTCAAGCAGCGGCGAGGCCAGGCTGCCTGGATGGTCGACTTCGATCCGGGTCGGCGCTCCGAGTGCGGGCGACGGCCACGCCGGTTGGCGGGAGACCAGCTGCGAACGGGCGCCGCGGCCGGCGGCGTCGCCGGAGCCAAGCTGAAGCGCGTATCTCCGGACCTCTCCGCCGCCCGGACCGGCCGGGCGCCAAGTGTAGAACGTGAGCAGCCCGCCGGCGGCCAGCGGCGCCGACGCCGGACGCTCGCCCGCGCCCAGGGTCAGTGCCCACCCCTGTTCCCCCGGCGCCCGCGTCGGGTCCAACCGGTCATCGCCCCGGCGGGGACCCTCCGGATCGAGGACCGGGAGCTCGTCAGCCGAGCGGGGACCGCCGGCGCCGCCGTCCACTAGCAGGAAGAACCGTCCCGCCGGCGCCTCTTCGGCGCCGGCGGAGGGGTCGGCGCCGGCAGCGGGGTCGGCAACGGCGGCGGAGTCGGGATCGGCAGCGGGGTCGGGGTCGGCGGCGGGGTCGGCAGCGGGGTCGGGGTCGGCAACGGCGGCGGAGTCGGCAACGGCGCTGCCGCCGGCGCCCAGCGCCAGAGCGTGGGCGCCCAGCGCCGGCGCCGGGACCACCGCCGGCGGATAGTGGATCGGCAACGCCCCGGTGTCGAACAGCCGCCGCGGGGGCCAGGCGCCGGGCGCAACACGGCCGCCCTTGAGCTCCACCGGCGGCGACACGTCGACGCGGTACAGGCTGCCCGCGGTCGTTCCCACGTAGATCCGGTCTGCCAGTCCATCGCCCACGGTGTCCACGGCCGCCGGGCCGGCAGTGACCGGCGCATCGAGCCGCCGCTTGTACAGCAACTGACCGCCGTCGACCCCGACGAAGTACAGCCAGTTGCCCACCTCGCCGGCGCCCTCCGGGCCGATGCCGCCTCCGAACACGGCGACTTGGCGAATGTGATCGCCGAACCTCAGTGGCAGGATCGCCGGTTTCGACACCGTGAGCCCCAGATCCTCGCCGCCGTTGGCGTCCTCGTCCGTGCCATCCGCGAAGCTCCAGAGCAGGCCGGCCTCCGGCGACAGTTCCACGGCGAAGAGAAGGCGGCCGGACCGGCCGAGCCCTCCGACCGCGACCGTCCGCGCGCTGCCGGTCTCCGGATCCGCGAACCGCCCCACCGTCAAGGGGGCAACTTCATCGTAGGCGCCGACCTCTCTCAGGGCGGCATCCCGGACCAGGCCGCGCGCCGTCGCGGCGGTTTGGCCAAGGTCCCATCCATCCCTTTCGGCGGGCGGCCACGGCATCAGATCGACCACCGCGGTCAGCTCCCTTCGCCGGGCCGGCAGTCCACGAAGGCGCGCCGGCGAGGCGGCGGTCGCGGCGGCCAGGTGGCTGACCCGACGCAGACCGCCAAGCGAGCTCAACGGGCCGTCCAGGTTCGCCATGCACAGATGGCAGGCGCCGTCCGCGACCGGCGCCAGGCCGCTGACTTCGACCGTGATCACGGCCCCCGCCGCACCGGCGCCCACGGTTCGCGTGGTCGGATCGGTGGCGCCGGCGACCCCGCGCGCTACCGCGAGCTGCAGGCCGCCTTCGGCGGCAGCGAGCAGGCGCACCTGCAACTTCTGCCCGGAAGCGATCAGCATCTGTGTCTGAGTCGCCATCAGCAGGGCCAGGCAGGAACCGCTCAGGAGCAGGAGGATCAGGGTCACGAGCAGGGTGGAGCTGCCGCGGGCGGCCGCCAGCTCCTTGCCAGGATTCGGGTCGGCCCGCTTGGTCGAACTGTCCCGGAGTTGATCTCGCGCACCTTGAGCCCGTAGTGGCGGGCAACGGACTTGACGATCTGCGCCGCGGAGATTCTTCGGTTCCTGGTTCACTGGAAGTTCCTCATGCGTATCGTGGTCGTAGCCGTCCGAGGCGCCCGCAGAGCCGCCGCGGCCGGTTCCCCGGAGCGGGCGGTGGTGGCCACGGTGACGGTCCATCCCGGGCCATCCCCCACCTCCTCCACAGCGACCTCCAGGTCGGAAATGTCGTCCGCGACCACCTGGGCCAGGTTCGCGCTGTGACGACGCCATGCGATATCGGTGCCTGGATAGAGGCGGGCCATCGCCAGTTGCGAACCCCTCCCGCCGCCCGGATCCGGCGGCCGGACGTAGAAGCGCCACTCCTCGAGCACGCCGACCCGTTCGACTCCACCCATGTAGCCGGCCGGCCAGCTCCCGCCGCTCGACATGGAGAGAAAGCCCGCCGCGTACGAACCCCGCGAGGCGTCGGCGTGGAACTCGACCCGCAGCGTGCGGTTCCGGCCACGGCCGCTCGCGGCCACGTCGACGATGGGCGCCACGGCGTGGACTCCGGGAGCGGCGCCGGAGACCAGGAGCAGGGCGTCGTCACCGGCGTCGCCGGCCTCCTGAAGCATCTCGAGGGATTGGTCCGAGCCGTACGGGGTCAGCGCACGCACGCTGAACGAGCCGCGCCTCGCTGCCGAGTCGAACGAAAAGTCGTCGACCCAGTAGAGCGGGCCGTTGATCACCCCGCGCACGATGAGCACGTCGGTTCCCTCGGCCGCCGTCGTGGCGCCCACCGGATGACCTGCACTTACCCGCTTCTCCACCGCGAGCGCCAGTTCCGGACGCGGCGGCTGTTCGGGCAACTGATGGATCAGACCGCCGCGCCCGGCGGCCCGCAGCGCCCGCCTCAGTTCGAGATGGACCGCCCGCTGCGCCTGCTGGAGCGACGCCGCCTCGAGTTGGGCCCGGGCCAGGCGCTGATGGAGCACGAACAGCGACAGCGCACCCACGGAAACCGTCACGGTCAGACCGAATGCAACCAGCATCTCGATCAGGCTGGCCCCCGAGTCCGAGCGCCGGACGGTTGCGCTACCGCGCCGGTCGAGCTTCACGGTTCTCCAGCGGACGAAGGGTGACGAGACGGATTGTCCTCTCGCCGGCGGCGGTCACGGTCAGACCGAATGCAACCAGCATCTCGATCAGGCTGGCCCCCCGAGTCCGGGCGCCGGACGGTTGCGCTACCGCGCCGGTCGAGCTTCACGGTTCTCCAGCGGACTAAAGGTGACGAGACGGATCGTCCTCTCCCCGGCGGCGCGGCCCGCCTGCAGGGCGGTCACTTCGACCGTCACCTCCTGCACTTTGACGGACTCTCCGGGAAGCGCCGGCGCCAGAACCGGCACGGCTTGCACCGAACGCCGGAACAGCGGCGCCTCCCCACCGCAGTCAGCCCGCCAGTCCGACGTCTGTTGACACCAGACCTCCTCGACGTTGTCCGCCTCCTTGAGGTCGTCCAGGGAGGAGCGCGCCAACGCGGCCAGGGCGTCGGCTCGACGCGCTTCAAGGTTGTTCAGGCCCGATCGAACCAGAAGCGACAACACCGTCGCGGCGGCCAGCCCGAGCAGGGCGCACGCAACCAGCACCTCGACCAGAGTGAAGCCGGCGCCGGTCGGCGGGTGCGGAACGGAACCAGGTGAACTCCCCATACCGACACAGACGGAATCGGGGCCCGCAACCCCGCATGCGGGGTACACGGGCGGCTAGAGCTAGAGATGCCCACGCTGAAACCAGATGCGATCGCCTTCGCTCCGGCCTGATCGCCCAGGCGGTACGCATGGAGCGCTCGGGCAGCCTCCTGGTCAGCGTTGGCTCTTGGCGCGGCAGAAGGTCCGGAACCCGGGTGGCGCGATCCTCGCAACCCGTGAACCAGCGTGAACCAGTCCGCGCGCCCGTCGGCGGGCGCACGGATGGCACGCCGGCGCACCTGTACCTTTGGCGGGTGGATTCTGGTCCCTGTCCGAGTCTTTCCGAGACGCGAGTAGTCGTCGAGGCTGCGGTAGCTGGGGAAAACCGGTCTGCCGGTTTTCCGAGGTCCCGGTGTCTGCCGTGCAAGCTCCTACAGCAGGGACGCGTAGGCGGCGATCAGAAGCGGCCCGAAGAACAGCGAAACCACCGCGCCGAGCGACAGGAAGACGCCGAACGGCAAGCGCGAACCCCAGCTCAGACGCCCGCGGACCATCAGCAGAAGTCCGAAGATCGCGCCGAACAGGCAGGCCACAAAAAGGGTGAGCAACATCCCGTAGAGGCCCAGGAAGGCCCCCACTCCGGCGAGCATCTTCACGTCGCCCAGGCCCATGGCGCGGACTCGGCGGAGCAGGTACCAGACACCGATCAGCAGCAGCAGCGCAGCAGCGCCGGCGGCGGCGCCAAGCGCCGACCCGAGCGGCGTCGTCCAACTGACGCCGAAAGACGCCGTCAGACCGAGGCCAAGGGTCAGGTAGGTCAGCCGATCCGGAAGCAGAAAGTGGGCCGCATCGATCACCGCAAGGACCAGCAGAAGGCTCGAGAAGACCGCCGCAGCCAGACCGTCCACGGTCGGTCCGAAAGCGAGCCACGCGATGAGCCAAAGCAGACCGGAGGCGCCCTCGACCGCCGGATAGCGCCACGAGATCCGCGCGCCGCACATCCGGCAGCGGCCGCCGAGCAGAACGAAGCTCAGGACCGGCAGATTGTCCCGACCGGCAATCCTTCCGCCGCAACCCGGGCAGCGGGAGCGCGGCCTGACCACCGACTCGCCGCGCGGCAGGCGGTGGGCGACGACATTCAGAAAGCTGCCGACGCACAGTCCGACCACCGCCGCGTAGGTCGCGCCGAAGATCGCCATCGCCGGCGCCTCGCCAACCATCACGGCTCGCCTTGACCGGACGTCGCGGCAAACCTCATCGCTTCACCTGAGGCCAACCATCACGGCTCGCCTTGACCGGCCGCGGCGGAAGCCGGCGCGGGCTCACGATCCGCGAGCACGAGGGCGGCGACGACTCGCTTCATCATCTCGCAGCCACGGAGGAAGCCCTCGACGGGTATCCGCTCGTCGACGCCATGGATGCCGCCCGCATCGTCGGCGGAGAGCGTGAAGGGCGAGAAACCGTAGGCATCCACGCCAAGGCGGCGAAAGAAACGCGAGTCCGTGGTACCGGCGATCATCGTCGGCCCCACCGGAGCGCGCACTCCGAGAACGCGCTCCAGCGTGCGGTACACGTCGCTGCTCGTGCTCGAGACCGGACTGCCGCCTGACCGCAGCAGTTCCTCCGCATGAATGCCGCTGCCAAGCGCCGTTTCCACCCGCCGGCGGAATCCCTCGACGTCGGTGTCCGGCAGCAGACGCGCGTCGACCAGCGCCGTCGCCTCGCCGGGCGCCACGTTGACCGGCCCGGCGCCGTTGTCGATCCGGGTGATCTGGACCGTGTCGCGGAAGCTCGCCGACATACCCGGCAGGAGGATCCTGTCCAGCCGGCCTTCGCGGCGCCGGCGGTCGAGTTCGGCCTGCACGACTTCCAACGGCCGGTCGAAAACGTCGGCGAACTCGCCCGGACGCAGCGCGGCCAGGGCACGGTACGCCTGGTGGGACGCAGGTGTAACTCGCCATGCATGCTCCAGGTCGAGCACCCTGTTCAGAGCCCGAAGCAGTCGATGGGTAGGGCTCGCGGGGTTGAAACCCGAACCGTGGCCGCCCCGGCCGGCCGCGGTGACCCGCAACCAGAGCACCTGCTTCTGCGCCGTCTCGATTCCCCACCACAGCAGCCGGTCACCGGCCATCCGATTCACTCCGGCCTCGTTCAGGACCGCCTCGGCGTCCTCGAACAGTTCGCCGTGCTCTTCGAGCAACCAGCCGACGCCGCTCTCGCCGCCCGCTTCCTCGTCAGCGCTGGCCAAGAAGACCAGATCCCGTCGGCGCGGCAGTTCGCTGTCCAGGAGATGGAGCATCGCTTCCAGGTGCGCGATGCCGAGGCTCTTCGCATCGAGCGCGCCACGGCCCCAGATCCGTCCGCGGTGCAGCTCGCCGCCGAACGGGGCGCGGCGCCAACCCTCACCCGCGGGCACCACATCGACGTGGTGCAACAGAACCAGGCTGTGGCCGGCCGCCTCCACCGCGTTCGCCGGCAATCGCGCGTAGAGGTTCGCGCGGCCGTCGGGGCTCACCAGGATCCGGACATCGATCTCGCCACGCGGATCGTGCCGTTCGATCAGGGCTGCCAGGTAGCGAACGGCAGGCAACTCGCCGCCGGGGGGAGTGCTCGTATCGAAGGACAGGTAGGTCTGAAGCCAGGCGACCGGACTGGCAGCGGCCAGCCCCGGCGCGGCGACGAACAGCGCGGCCGCCGCCAGCCATCGCCGCAACCGCCCTGAGACGATCCCCGCCGTCACCGGGACGTCTCCCCGCGCCCCGGGGCCGCAGGTCAAACGGACCGTGCGACCGCCCCGAGACGATCCCCCGGCCGTCACCGGGACGTCTCCCCCGCGCCCCGGGCCGGGGCGGACGGACCGTCCGGCCCGGGCGCCGCATCGAGCAGGTCGAGCACCACACGGCGATACAGCTTTGCGCCCTCGACGAAGGCGGGCAGGGCGATCTTCTCGTTCGGGCCCGCCACGGTCATCGTGTCGACGGACAGGAGGTTGAACGGAGTGAACCCGTAGGCAGCAATGCCGTGGCGACGGAAGAACCGGGCGTCGTTCGCGTACCGGGTCAGCAGGTAGGGACCGACCCGACCCGGTTCGACGCCGGTACGCCGAACCAGCGAGTCGATCAACCGGACGTAGGCGGGGTGGTCCAGGGGACTTCCCCGCACGGCGCCGCGGCGCTCATCAATCCGGATATCGATGCCGTCCAGGAGCCGACCGGGCAGCAGCTCCGCCGCCGCGGCGTCCGCGTCGAGACCGGGCAGCACGTGGAGCATGATCCGCAAACGGTAGCCGCCCGAAGGCGACTCCTCGACCGCGAACGGGTGCGCCTCGTTGCGGAACAACGACTTGAGCAGATCCGGCAGGCGGCCGAAGAGCTCGGGATCGCCCAGCACCCGCTCGGGGTCGGCGAGCGCGGCGCGGTAGTCCGGATGGTGACGCGACGGCCCGTAGGCGGCGGCGAACGCCCTCACCTCCGGCGCCACGGCGGTCGGCGGCGCCGTGCGCAGCGCCCGGAGCAGGCTGGCGCGGAGTCGCTCCAGCCGCTCCGCGGACGGACTCGCCGCGGTCACGTCGAGGAACTGCTTCTGGGCGAACGAAGTGCCCCAGTACTTGACTTCACCGGTCGATGGCGCCTCCAGCACGCCGCCCTCCGTGAACACGGCCCAGAACCGGCGGGCGAGTTCCGGACGGTTGGCGAGGATGTGGCGCGTACCCAGGTCGCTGCCGGTCTCCTCGCTGCTGGTCGCGAGGAAGATCAGGGATCGTTCCGGACGCCAGCCGGTCTCGTCCATCCGTTCCTTCGCCGCAAGCACCGCCCCGATCTGGGCCCACGGTCACGCTCTTCATGTCGAAGACGCCCCGCCCGATGATCCACGGCGGATCGATCCGGCCCTCGAACGGGGGCACGGCCCAGTCCTCAAGACGGCGTATCGGATCGACATCCAGGTGGTTGTGGAGGACGAGCGCCTCCTCGCTCTCGCCTTCGAGGATGGCCCACAGGTTCGCCTTCGCGTCCGGATGTTCTTCGATCTCGACCGCGAGGCCGGCCCGCTCCAGGATCCGGGCCAGGTGGCGGGCAGCGTCTATCTCGCGCCCCGCGTCGGACGTCGTGTCGATTCGGACGAGGGCCTGCAGACGCCGGACATCCTCGTTCTCCGCGTAGTCGACTTCGGACCAGGCGGTGTCGAAGACCGGCGCGGGCGTACTCGGCCGGAACACGGCGAAGGCGACTGCCGCGACGAGCAGCGTGCCGTAGAGCGCGATCCGGGACGCCACGGGGCGCCGCGCGCTCAGCTTCGCGCTTCTCCACATCGATTGATTCAGCTTAGCAATCACTCGCGTCGCGGGGATCGTGCCGAACCGCGGCCACCGCGCCCCTTACACCCTGTACGGCTGCCAGGCCGCTACCGTCCAACCCGCCAAGCGGGGGACGTGACCCTGGCCAACGCCCCTCCGCCTGTACGGCTGCCAAGCCGCTACCGTCCAACCCGCCAAGCGGGGGAACGTGACCCTGGCCAACGCCGCCGGCCTGTACGGCTGCCAAGCCGCTACCGTCCAACCCGCCAAGCGGGGGAACGTGACCCTGGCCAACGCCCCTCCGCCTGTACGGCTGCCAGGCTGCTACCGTCCAACCCGCCTGCCGTGCCGCTTTCCCGCCAGCGTTCGAGCTCCGGCGAACCGACCCAGCCGTTCCGCGGCATTGTCCGGGGGCTGCTCGTCCTCCTCCTGCTCGGTGCCGTGACCTTCGCGGTGCTCGGTCTTGTGGGCGACTTCGAGCAGATCAGCGCCTTGATCGGGAGCTTCGACGGCGGTGTTCTGGCCCTCGTGCTGCTCCTCTCCGTGGTCAACTACGGCCTGCGCTACCTGCGCTGGCAGTACTGCCTGCGCCGGCTCGACGTGCATCTGCCGGCGGGCCGCAGCCTGGCGATCTTTCTCGCCGGCTTCCTCCTCGCGGTCACGCCGGGCAAGGCGGGCGAACTGGCCAAGGCCTGGATGGCCCGCGAATTCGGGGCGAAGCGGGCGCGCCCCGTCGTCGCCGTGGTGGTCACCGAACGGCTGCTGGACGTGCTCGCCGTCCTGCTGCTCCTCGCATCGTCGGTGCTGGTATTCACCGGCCAGCGTTCCTTCGCGGCCCCTGTCGTCCTCGTCGCGGCGGCCGGCGTCGTCGCGGTGCTCTACCGACCCGTGGTCGACCGCCTGATCCCGCTGCTGGCGAAGACCCGGCTGGGCGCCGGGCGCGCGGCGGTGCTGATCGACATCCACCAGGCATTCAGCCGCCTGGTCGAGCCGCGAACGCTGCTGGTCGGCCTGGCGCTCACCACCGCCGCCTGGACGGCCGAGGGCATCGGCTGCGCGCTCGTCGTTCGACACTACGAGCCCGCCGTCCCGATGCTGGCCTCGGTGTTCAACTACGCGGCTTCCAGCATGGCCGGCGCGATCTCCATGGTCCCCGGCGGCCTGCTGGCGGCCGAAGGTACCCTGGTCCTCCTGCTGGAGCGTCAGGGAGTCACCCTCGACGCCGCGATGGCCGCGACCGTGATCGTCCGCGCCGCGACCCTCGGGTTCGCGGTCGTCGTCGGTCTGCTGGCGCTGCCGTGGGTGCTGGCGCTGCTGCGCCGGCGCTGACCGGAGGCCGGCGGGAACCCGGTTCCTACTGCGCCGGCGGACCGCCGACGTAGACGATCAGGAGAACGGTCAGGCCGTAGAGACCCATGTTGATCAGGAACGGGGGATCGAACAGCAGCAGCTCGGTCGGATTGCGCTGTTTCGGGTCTTCCGCCTGGTGGATCAGGTACAGGTAGCGAAAGATGCCGAACAGGACGAAGGGAACCGTCCAGACCAGGCTGAAGGCGCCGAAGCGGGCGACCGTCTCGTCGGCCGTCGTGTACAGCGCGTAGGACAGCAAGGTCGAGGCGGTCACGACGTTCATCATCTGGTCGAGGAACGTCCGGCTGTAGTGGTTCAGCACCGACCGCTGCTCCCCCGCCTCGCCGAGCAGGAGCACCAGCTCGTGCCGTCGCTTGGAGAACCCCAGAAAGAGGGCCAGGAAGACAGTGCACAGGACCAGCCAGGCGGAGACCGCGACTCCCACCGCGGCGGCGCCTGCCAGCACCCTGATCACGTAGCCGCTCGACAGCACCATCACGTCGACGATCACGATTCGCTTCAACCACAGGCTGTAGCAGGCATTGACCACGAGGTACGCGGCAACGAGCTGGACCGTGCGGTCGTTCAACGACCAGGCCGCGCCCAGGGAAGCCGCCGCCAACCCCGCGCTGACGAGCGCCGCCGGCGCCGCGCCCAGGGCGCCCGACGCCACCGGACGCCGTTTCTTCGTCGGATGACGCCGGTCCTGCTCGCGGTCACGCAGATCGTTGAACAGGTAGACGGCGCTGGCCGCGGCGCAGAACGCGGTCAGCACGACCGCTCCCCGCCCTTGCCGTGTCCAGGGCCATCAGGCCGCCGGCGAACGCGGCCGGCGCCAGAACGAACACGTTCTTGGTCCACTGAGCGGGTCGGAGCGAGCGGAGGACCGTGGCGATCACGATGCGCTCCGATGCCGGCGAACGCGGCCGGCGCCAGAACGAACACGTTCCTGGTCCACTGGGCCAGGGCCGGAGCGAGCGGAGGACCGTGGCGAGCACGATGCGCTTTGATGCCGGCGTCCGGCGGATCCGTGCGGGATGCCCGCGAGCACGGGCTCTATCCCTTCCGGGGAACCGGAATCCCGAACTCGCGGAGCGTCCCCTCAAGCGTCGGGCGGCCGAGGCGTATCCGGTCGTCGGTCAGCAGGTAGGAGAAGAGGAAACCGCCACCCAGCATGAGGATGCCGACGAGGAAGCAGTACATCACCGCACGGTCGGGGTAGACGTCCTTGAGGTAGCCCAGATAGACCGGGCCGAAGATCCCGGCGGCAGCCCACGCCGTGAGCACGGCGCCGTAGATCGAGGACATCTTCTTCGAGCCGAACACATCGAGCACGAAGGGCGGCATCGTGGCGAACCCGCCGCCGAAGCAGAGCAGCACGTAGCAAACGAGCGCGGAGAAGACCCACGGATTCGTCTCCGTCATCAGAATGCCGAACACGACCATCTGACTGGCGAGAAGGATCCGGAACACCCTGACCCGCCCGAGACGATCCGACAGCAGGCCCCAGAGCAAGCGTCCGACGCCGTTGCACAGCGAACTGATCGCGATCAGGGTCGCGCCGTACCCGGCGAGCGTCGCCGGCTCGAGCGATGGGTCGGAGAGTCCCCAGACCTCCTGCAGCAACTCGGACTGGAAACTGATCACGGTGATCCCGGCCGCAATGTTGAAGAAGAACACGATCCACATGAAGACGAACTGCTGGGATCCCAGGTACGTCCTGACCGCCGTCGATTCGTCCGACACCGGCGCCGCCCCGGAAGGCCCGGCGACCACGGTCTGCAGCGTCGCCGGGGCGGGTGGATCGCTCAGCAACAGGCTGCAGGGGATCAGCAGGCAAGCGAAGATGATGCCCAGCCACAGGAAGACCTGGGACAGGTCTTCGCCGGTGCGGACGACGAGCACGGGCGCGAGGCCCTTGCTCAGCAGGAACGCCCCGACGCCGAAGCCCATCACGACGATGCCGGTGACGAGCCCCTTGCGTTCCGGGAACCACTTCGCGACCGTCGCCACCGGCGTCACGTAGCCCAGCCCGATGCCGGCGCCGCCGATCACCCCGTAGCCCAGGTAGAAGAGGGGCAACATGTCCAGCGTCAGGGCGCCCGCGGCGATGACGTAGCCGCCCGAGAACAGGACGCTGCCGATCACCGCCAGCTTCCTCGGTCCGAACCGCGGCAGCACCTGTCCGGCCCACGCCGCCGATACGCCGAGGGTGAAGATCGTGATGCTGAATGCCCAGGCCGTCTGGGAGAACGTCCAACCGGCCTGACGCACCAGCATGGTCTGGAAGAAGCTCCAGGCGTAGACCGTTCCGAAGCACAACTGCAGCGTCGTGCAGACCAGGGCGATGACCGTTCTCGGTACCTGCACGCCGACCCTACTCCTGAGAGGTGACGCCCGGCGCCGAGCCCCGCCCCGTCCCTTGCCGCGCGACGTGAAGGAACAGACGGGCGAGGTGTCCCGCCTCGTCGTCCCGGGCCAGGATCTCACGCTCCGCCAGGTCGTCTCTCTCCCCGTCCCTGGCCAGGTCCACCGCGTAGGCGAGGAGTTCGGCCAGCGGTTTCGCCGCCAGGTTGACGAACCAGATCGAAGTCAGTACGCCGAGAACGAGGATGACGCAGATCAGGTAGACCTGCTGTCCGATCGCCCGCTGGATCTTGAGCGCCACGACGTCCAGGTCCATGCCCACATGCACCGTACCGGCGACGCCGGCCAAGATCGGGCTGCCGACTTCGATGAAGTCGCCCATGCCGGGCAAGCTCCGCTCGACCGGCTCGGTACTGCTGTGGTCGCTGGCGAGGATTTCCTCGGGAATGCCGGGAACGAACGTGTGCGCCAGAAACTCGCCCGTCTCGCTCGTGATGTAGATGTACCGGATGCCCTGAACCGCGAGAAACTGATCGACCAGCGACTGAAGCGTCGCGAGATTCTGGTTCAGGAGAATGCCGGCGCTCGAGTCCGCGATCGTCTTGGCGATGTTCTGGGCGTTGATTTCATACTCCGCCGACAACTCGGTATCGACGGTGTAGATGCAGAGGACCGAGGTCGACAGGACAATCACGCCGAAGACAGCGAAGATGCCGAACCTCGTCCACTTGAACAGCCTGCGGATTCTCATTTGTCGAGAACCGATCTCACGCGAACCGGGCGCCCCAGTCGTCAAGCGGCACGAACCGGCCGTTGTCAACGACGGTGTGGTACACGCGCTGCAGTCCCTGCCTCCGGTCGGGCCCGAACGAGACCTGCTCGCTGATTCCAAGATCGAAGTCGCGAATCGAGAACACCGCCTCCTCCAACCCGGCGCGATCCGGGTTCGGTCCCAGGCGCCGGAGGATCTCCGCCAGCAGCTTCGCGTTCAGGAACCCCTCGAGACTGCCGAAGCTGTGCGGGAAGGGCGTGTACTCCTCCTGGATCAACTCTTCAGGGACCTTGGGGTCGTGCCGGGCCATCAACTCGCGGTACTCCCTCACCGCCGGAATCGAGGTGTCCTCGTAGCTCGGAACGACCTGGGAGTTGATCAGCAGCCGGGTGTACTTCTCACTGTCCAGGCGGCCTTCGACCAGAAGCTTGAGCAGGTTCTCGCTGCCCACGAAGGACAGGTTGGCAATCGGAACGTTCAGTCCCAGGTCCACCGCGTCACGCGCGAAGCCGGCGCAGGCCGCGTAGGCCCCGACGCAGATCACCGCATCCGGCGAGACGCCCTGCAGGATCTCAACCTGCTTGCGCATGCTGCCGGTGAACTTCTCGCCCCGGCTGTAGGTCGCCTCGCCGGCGAGCTTCTCGCCGTGCTTCGCCAGGGCCGCCCGGACCCCCGCCCAGCCGCTGCGTCCGTACGCGTCGATCTGGTAGAAGACCGCAATCCGCCGCTTGCCGATGCGCACCAGGTTGTCGACGAGGCCCGCCGTCTCCTGGTTGTACGAAGCCCGCAGGTTGAAGGCGAAGTCGCCGTAGGGCGGCTCGCGCTGCGGTTGGGCGCCGGTAAAGGGGAAGAACAGGAAGATGCTCTCGTTCTGGAACTTCTTGAGGATCGGCAGCACCCGGGTGACGGTCGGCGTCCCCACGTAGCCGAAGAGAAGGAAGACCTTGTCCTCCAGCATGAGCCGCATCGTGTTCTGAACGCACGGGTCCGGCTGGTACCCGTCGTCGTAGAGCTTCAGGGTGAGCCTGCGGCCCTCGATGCCGCCGTTGTCGTTCACGTGGTTGAAGTACGCCGTCGCACCCCGGTAGAGCTCGGCGCCCAGACCCCGCGACGGCCCCGAGAAGGCGGCGGACACGCCGAGGACGATCTCGTCCCCGGTGGCGCCCGCGCCCTGAGTACGGCCCTGCGCCTCGGCTTCCGAGTCGCCCGATTCCTGGCCACCCCCGGCGCCGCCGGCGCCGAGCGAAGACGCCGTCCACGGCGCCACGAGCAGCGCCGCAAGGCCGCCGCGCATGAGTGACTTTCTGGTGACCGGTGGCCCCCAGTCTTCGCTGCCGACGCTGTCCTGTCCGAAACTTCCTTCCATGCTCATCGTCCCTCCTTGAGACAAACACTATAACCCTCTACCAGCGCGGGGCTTCGGGCTCGTCAGCCCGCAGCCGAGTCAGGCGGCACTCGTTCAGGCCATGCCTCCCGTCCCGCATCGGGCCAATTCCTGTGTCCAACGACGCGCACCCCGGAGGCGGTTCGCGCCTTGCGCGGGAAAGGCTACACGGGTTGCTCCTCGGTCAACGACAGGCACCAAGGGCACCGCGCCGCTTCGGCTCGTTTCGGACTGCTTCCTGCAGGTCTCAAAACAGGCCGCAGCCCGGTTCGCCGACCTTGAAGACGCGGGCGACGGTTCGGCCGGCGGGAGCCGGGACCCTCGCCGCAGCCTGAGAACTACCCCATCAGGCTGGTGGAACACCAACCTCCAGAACAGAATCGGCGCAACGAAGCGCTGCCTCGTTTCGTGCCGCCAAGCCTTCTGGCTGCTCCGTGGGTACTACAACCACGCGACGAGGATCACCCTCTCTCAGGAACACCAGCTCGACAGGCGATCCGATTTTGCCGTCTTGACGCAACAAGTCCAAGGCTTGGCGGTGTGAGGCGAAACGCGTCTGGGTGCCCGAGACCTCTGTCAGTACATCTCCCACGCCGATGCCTGCTGTCTCGGCCGGGCTACCCGGCACGATATCCACGACACTCAGTAACCCTGAGCCCAAAGCGACCTCGAAGCTGAAGCCGAAGTAGCCCGGCTCCTCGTGTCTCTCAACGACAGTTTGTTCGGCGCAGCCAAGTGCCCATGCGAGACACACGTATAGTGGCACGGTGTACCGGGAGTTTCTCGACACCCTTCCCTCCCCTTCCTACTTCGCCTGAGTCTCGGCCCACGGTGTGACGACAGCGGACCTGCATGCTCCGCCATCGGGTGGACACCACAGCCACCGGCCGGGGGCCAAGCCTCGGATGATCGCTTCCTCTCCCTCCACCACCACGGCGTGGCTGGCCAAGCGGCGCAGTCGAACCAACTCGATCCAGGCTCCCGACTCGGCGACGAGTCGGCCGCCCAGAGACCACGGCACCTTGAGGTCGCCACGATCCCGACGCAGCTCCAGAAGGATCACGTCTTCAGGATAAGCATGGCGTACGCCAATCGCGCCAAAGTCGTCCGCCCAGATGAAGGCGTCCACGGTCGAGATCGGAGATGGCAACCAGAAGGTCGCCTGCCCATCCACAGGCAACGGTGACGCGCCGTCCCAGGTCGTGCCGGATCGGACCCATAGGGCTGCACTGGCCACCGGCGCGCCTCCAGACCGAACAGCGACACGAATCGGCTGCTGTTCCCTGAGCAACAACCTGATCTCGGCGGGTTCTCCCGTTCCCGTCAGGTGGAACCGGACGTTGCCGACAGCGCGTACGCGATCCGTGCGCTCCTCCTCGGCGAACGCCAGGTATTCGCCCTCAGGCAAACCCTCCAGCGCGAAAGTCCCGGACTCGTCGGAACTCGTACTCCCGGGCCCGAGTCCAAGTGCCCCCTTGCGGAAAGTCTCCTCGGCGCGCCGGACCGTGACCGACGCCCCCGGAACCCCCCGAAGGTCCGCGCCTTCCGCAACGACAACATGGCCCTGCACAACGCCATCCGGAAGGTCGAGATCGATCCGCGCAACACCGTCGTCACCCGCCTTCACTTCGACAAAGCCAATGGCTTCAAAGGTCTTCTCGTCAAACCCGGCCCAGCCTCGCTCCCAAGAGCCCGTGCAGGGGTCGCACTGCGGAGCGGCGGTAAGCTCCACGTACCAATCGCTCTCGCGTGGCAAGTGCCCCCGGAAGACTCCGTCATCGCGACTTCTCATCGCGACACGTTCGGCGCCGGAGCGCCCGCCAAACCAGAGCAGAACGTCCTCCAGCCGATCCCGGCCACGACGGACGACCCCTTCAACCGGCACCAGGTCGAGGTCCAGGACGACATGGTCCATGCCGATCAAGCGGACCAGCTCGTCGCGGTAGCGGTCACCTCGTCCACTCGAGACCCCAAGCAGGTAGTCACCCTCCGGCAGACCACGCCAGACAAACAGGCCGCCGTCCGATAGCTCCGGATCGGACTGACGCCCATACCGGACTATCTGATCCTGCTCGTTCAGCTCCACGTTGGTGGCGGACACCGCAAGATCCGTCACCACGGCGCCACTGCTGCTCCGCAACTCGACCGTCAAGCGATTCGACGCCGAACCCTGAAGCTCACCCAGGTCGATCCAGTCCCCCGGATTCTCCACGTGAACTGGCCATCCATCCAGAGGAGATCCGACGAGTCTCAAGTCGAATCGGCCGGGAGAGACACCCTCCAACTCGAAGAAGCCCGTCTCGTCGGTCCAGGCGGCAGGAGAAATGCGCCCGTCCGTAGCGGCCAGAAAGACACGCTCCTCCGATGCGCCTGCCAACCGGCCCGTCACGGTCGCACCGAGCGCCGGCTCGTCCACGTCGTAGACCAAATCACCCAAGTCGTTCGGGACCGTTGTCGTCCACGCCTGCAACGGGCCCAGCCCGATGCGCAGGTGCGCCGTTTGCCCGGCGGCGAAGGGACAGGTGACAATGAACTCGAAGTTGTCGCCTTTCCACTCACCAGCGCACGGACCGCGGTAGAGGCCGGGCGCCAACGCCCTTCCGCCCACAGCGGCCCTTGGCTGCCGATCTCGCCAGCTCGGCGACGAGGCGGCGACGCGATCAACGGGAGACCACACGCGACCGACAATGTGGAGGCTCTCGTCACCGAGGCGTTCGACAGCCCGGTCCGAACTGCGGATCCGCAAGACGATCTTGCGCTCCGGAACCAGGAGAAACGGCTTCAGGTCGGTGTTCCCTGGCGCCAGGTAGACCGATGGAGACCAAGCGCCAGCGACCATTGCCCGAACCGACCACACCCCGCTCAGAAGCAGGAACGTCGACCTGGAATCCGTCCAGGGCCACCTCGTAGGGACGACTCCAGCCAGCGATCTCCTGGCGGGTAATCGGGTCGAGAATCTGGAACGTGGCAGACCGCGCCACCGCGAACTCCGTCCTGTCTTCCGGCCCGACGACCCGCAACTCCAACGGGACTCGCTCTTCAGCCTGTACCGACAACGGAACCAGACAGACTGCTCCGACAAGGGCGACTCTGTCCAACAGGCTTGGGGCGTACACTTGCTTCGCTGCGTCCTGCGGCGCAGGCCTGCATGGAACGAACACACATCCGCGACTTCGCTGCCCTAAGGGGCCAGGACTCCATGAACCAACGCCGCGACAGACCAACGCCGCCAGGAAACCCGCCGCCTGTTCCGAGCGCGCCAGCAGAGCGGCGCCGCCGCCGGCCCTGGCCGGGCCGCCTTCCGGCATGACGAGCCGGTTGCAGAAGGTGCTGGTCGCGAACCGCGGCGAGATCGCCGTGCGCATCATCAGGGCGCTGCGGGAGCGCGGCATCGTCTCGGTCGCCGTCTACTCCGAGGCGGACCGGGACGGCCTGGCGACACAGATGGCCGACGAAGCCCACTGCATCGGTCAGGCGCCCTCCGGCTCCAGCTACCTCCTGGCCGGGAAGATCGTTGATCTCGCGGTCGAGATCGGCGCCGACGCGATCCACCCCGGCTACGGCTTCCTGTCCGAGAACGCCGACTTCGCGCGCCGCTGCGAGGAGCGCGGCGTGACCTTCATCGGCCCGTCGTCCCAGGCGATCGCGGCGATGGGGTCGAAGATCGAGAGCCGGCGCCTGATGACGGCAGCCGGCGTGCCGATCGTGCCCGGCGGAACCGAGCCGCTCGCCGACGCCGGGTCGGCGCGGGCCGCGGCCCGCAAGATCGGCTATCCGGTGATGCTCAAGGCCTCGGCCGGAGGCGGCGGCAAGGGCATGCGCCTGGTGCGCAAGGAGGAGGAACTCGAGGCCGCGTTTCGGGGCGCCTCCTCGGAGGCCGGCGCGAGCTTCAACGACCCCTCCGTCTACATCGAGCGCTTCGTCGAGCGTCCGCGCCACGTCGAGATCCAGATCCTCGGCGACCGCCACGGGCGCGTCGTGTCGCTCGGAGAGCGGGAGTGTTCCCTTCAGCGGCGCCACCAGAAGGTCGTCGAGGAAGCTCCGTCGCCTGTAGTCGACCCGGACCTGCGACGGCGGATGGGCGAGGCCGCGGTGCGCGCCGCCGAAACCGTGAACTACGCGGGGGCCGGCACCGTCGAGTTCCTTCTCGATCCCGAGGGCGCGTTCTACTTCCTGGAGATGAACACGAGGATCCAGGTCGAGCACCCGGTGACCGAGCTGGTCACCGGCGTCGACATCGTCGCCGCGCAACTTGATATCGCCGCCGGAGAGGCGCTGCCGGACGCCATGGTGAGCGGCATCGAACCCCGCGGTCACGCAGTCGAAGTCCGCCTCTACGCGGAAGACCCGTTCCGCGGCTTCGCTCCGTCGCCCGGGAAGATCGAGCTGCTCCGCCTGCCCGAGGGCCCGGGCGTGCGCAACGACTGCGGCGTTTACGAGGGCGCCGAGGTCACGATCCACTACGACCCGATGCTCGCCAAGCTGATCGTCTGGGGCCGCGACCGGACGCAGGCCCTGGCGCGGCTGCGGCGGGCCCTGGCCGAAACCCGCGTCGAGGGCATCCGGACCAACCTCGCCCTGTTCGAGCTGCTGCTCGAGGACGAGGACTTCCTCGCCGGCAACATGGACATCTCGATGCTCGACCGCAAGCTGGAGAACGGCGACCTCCGGGCGCCTGCGGCAAGTGGAGACTCGCTTGACGCCGACCTGCCGGTGCTGGCGGCGGTGCTCGCCCACCTGGGCCGCAACCACGCGAACGGCGTCACCTCGCCCGCTTCCGACGACCGCGCCCGGTCCAACTGGCAACTCGCCGCGCGCCGCGACAGCAGGAGGGGCGCGACGTGGAACTGATCGTGGCCAAGGGCCATGCCAGGTCTCACGCTTGCATGCGCGTCGATATGTGCGCGCGCCGGGTGCGCCGAGGAGGGACAACGACGTCGCCATCGCCCGGCACTGCGCCACCCGGTGCAGACCCTGAAGTCGAGGTCGAGGTCGAGGTCGAGGTCGAGTGGAACTGATCGTCGCCAGTGCGGACCGTGAAGTCCAGGTAGAGGTCGAGTGGAACTGATCGTCGCCAGCGGAGACCGTGAAGTCCGGGTAGAGGCCGAGGCCGGCGCCGACGGCAACTGGACGATCGCCGTCGACGGTCGGGAGTACCGGGTCGACGCGGCAACCGTGGGCCGGCCGGACGTGTTGAGCGTGATCGTCGGCGGACGGCAGACGACCGCCAGCGTACGGGCCCTCGGCAAGGGCGTCTACGTCGTCGACGGTGCTGAAGTGCGGGTGATCGACCCCCGGTCCCGGGACTTCGCCGCAGCCGTCGCCCAGGCCGGGGACGGCGTCTTCGAGGCCACGGCGTACATGCCTGGCCGCGTCACCGCCGTACTCGCGGACGAGGGCGAGCACGTCGCCGCGGGCCAGGGCGTCCTCGTGCTCGAGGCGATGAAGATGGAAAACGAGATCCCGTCGGACATCGACGGCCGCCTGGAGAAACTCCTGGTCGAAGCGGGTCAGACCGTCGACAGCGGCGATCCGCTGTTCGTCGTGACCCCGACCGGCGACGACACGGCAGGCTAAGGCCACGAGCGCTTCAGGACGCCTCCCGCACGAGCACCTTGGACGCGGCCGGGAAACCCAGGCTGAGCTGCCCGGTCCCGGAGACCACCGCGACGCTGCCGGCCGTCTCGTCCCTCGCCGCGACCTCGACCGACCTGCCCGGCGCCAGACCCTCTCGATCGGCGAAGCGCAGGAACTCGGCGCCCTGGTCCGTGACCCGGACGACCTCGACCGTGCAGTTCAGCGGGCACTTCAGCAGGCTGGGATGGTCCACGATCTCGATGTGGCCGTCGGCGCCGGGAATCGGATCACCGTGGGGGTCGACCGACGGATGGCCCAGCATCTCGTCCATCCGCTCGATCATCCGTTCCGAGACCGCGTGCTCGAGCAGCTCGGCTTCGGCGTGGACCTCGCTCCAGTCGAACCCCATCACGTTGACGAGAAACAGCTCGACCAGCCGGTGCCGCCTGAGGACGTGCACGGCCAGCTTGCGGCCCGCGGGCTCCAGCCGGACGCCGCTGTAGCGCTCGTACGCAATCAGGCCGGACTCGGCCAAGGTCTTCATCATCGCGGTGACCGAAGCCGGCGCCACCTCCAGGTGGGCCGCGATACGGCCCATCGGCACAAGGTCCTCCCCGCTCTGCCGCGCCTCTTGTTCGGCCCGGAAGATGCACTTCAGGTAATCCTCGACGCTGCTGCTTGCCCGCATGGTCATCATTTCGAAGGCCGCCCGAGGCGGCGGCCGCGTCTGCCTGCGTAGGCGATCTCCAAGGGTTGCTCGCCTGAACTCACAAGCGTACCGACACCTTCCCCGGATACCGGCGGCGACCGGTTCAACGATGCGTTCGAGGTTGCTCGCCTGAACTCACAAGTGTACCGGCGCCTGCCGCTGCCAGCGCCGGGCGCCGGAGCACGGATTCCAGCAGGCCCGGTTCCCGGCCGTCGACGATCAACGACTCGACGCCGGCCCGGGCCAGACGCCACGCGGTGACCAGGCGATGCTTCATCCCGCCGGTCACGTCGACCGCCGGCGAAGCGCCGGCGGCCGCCAGAGCCGCCTCGATGTTCGTCGCATCGATGCGCGGAATCGGCAGGCCGGCGTCGTCCAGCACGCCGCGAGTGACACCCAGCCAGACGGCCCGCCGCACCGTGATCCCGAGGGTCGGCAGAGCACCCGCCAGGAACTCGAACCCCGTTTCGGTCGACACGATTGCCGCCCCGCGGCTGCGGTCCATCGCCACATCGCCCATCGTCACCGGCGCCATGCCCAGCCGCAGCGCCTCGGCAAGGGGTTCGGGAGGCGGTCCGTGGGCTTTCCCGTCGTCGGTGACCAGGAACCCGGACGGCGGTTGCGAGTACGCCGGCACGCCCGCATCGACCAGACTGGAGACGATCAAGCGGTGAAGAGCCTGCGCCGCGGCCTGCGTGCGCGCGATCCCCATCCGGTCGGCCGCCGAGTCGAGCCGGCGACCGCCCGCACCTCCCACGAGGCCGGCCGCTTTCGCCTCCGGGTGACCGAAGGAGCCGCTGCCGTGGCCAACGAGCAGGCCGCCGCCCGACCAACCGGCCGCGATCTCGGCCGCCAGGCGGCCGAGGCGCTCCTTCTCGACCGTGCGCGGTTTCGTCTTGTCGGTGATCAGGCTGCCGCCGAGCTTGACCAGGGTCAGGCTCAACCGGTCGCGCTCATCGTTCCCGGCGTTACGGATCGCGGAACCGACCCGGTCGCGGCTTTCGCGGGTCACGCTCGACCGGTCGCGCTCATCGGTCCCGGCGTCCCTCGATCCCACCGCCACGGTCAGAGCTCCGCGCCGCTACGCCACGCCGGCGGGCCCCCGGTGCGGTCGCGCAGGACGTGCTCGACGCTGCGGAGCGCCTCGAGCCGGTCCGCCACCTGCGGTGCATCGGCCGGCTGGCAGATCACGTGGACGTTGGCGCCGGCGTCCATCGTGGCATACGCGGCCACGCCGTCGGCCCGCAGACGTCGGACCGCCGCCAGCACCTCGATCGTCCCCGGAGACCAGTAGTAGACCGGCGGCCGCGACGACATCGCGATGAGGTGCAGGTCGATCCCCTCCTCCTCGACCGCATCGCCGAGCGCCTCGAAGTCGCGGCCACGCAGAGCGGCGCGGACCCGCTCAAGCCTCCCGTCGAGCGCGGCGAGACGCGGCGCGAAGTACGGACTGGTCACGGCCCGCCGGTGGCCGTCCCGCGACGAGACCTTCTTCGCTCCTGTTTCGACGACGGCGACCAGATCGCAGAGTTGCCAAGCCCCCTCGTCCAGAATCTGCACCCCGGCGTTGCCGTCCCCGGCGGGCCACTCGACGTAGCCGCCCCACGCGGACCGCGCGGCGGAACCTGAACCGCTGCTCCGCGACAGGTCCGACAGCGTTCGCGGCGCCAGGTCGAAGCCCATGCAGGCCGCGACGGCAAGCGTCAGGGCGGTGAAACCCGAGGCCGACGACGCGATGCCCGCAGCCGTCGGGAAGGTGTTGTACGTCGCGATGCGGAATCCGCCTTCGTACGGCGCGGCCGTCCCCTGCGACCATGCCCGCAGCCGGTCGAGGTGCCGCTTCGTGCGCTCGACAAAGGCCGGTGGCGGCGTCGCCGGCGCAGGCCGGCGCTCACCGCCGGGCACATCGAGCCACCGGACTTCGTCCTCGCTGCCCATCCTTAGGGGCGACGCGGAACAGACGGAACGGCACGCATCGAGGGTCATCGACAGCGACCGATTGAAGGGCACGGGACCCTCACCGTCACCTTCGAGATCGCGGGCGCCCCAGTACTTGACGAAGGCGATGTTCGACGGCGCCTCCGCGGTCACCGGACCCGGCTCGCGCACCGGTTCGAGGGTGGAATCCATGACTCGCCGCCGAGCCTACAGCCGCCTCGGCGCCGGCGCAGCCACCACCAGGAGCGCCCTCGTGGAATCCATGACTCGCCGCCGAGCCTACAGCCGCCTCGGCGCCGGCGCAGCCGCCACCAGGAGCGCCCTCGTGGAATCCATGGCGCGCCGCCGAGCCTGTAGCCGCCTCGGCGCCGGCGCAGCCGCCACCAGGAGCGCCCTCGTGGAATCCACGACTCGGCGCCGAGCCTGTAACCGCGCTCGATCAGTCCTCGAACCGCAGGCCGTCCGCGCCGATGGGCGCATCGACCGGCGCGAGGTCCGACAGGCCTTCGATCGGCCCGGCATCGCGCCCGCCGGGCATGCAGATGAGCGCGCCCGCCGACTCGCCCTCGAGCGCGCCGGCGCCCGAGATCTTGGCGGCGCCGCCGGCCGACTCCACGCGGGAGATCCGAGCCGCGATGGCCGGCGGCACGACGCCGAGCTCGACCAGGCCGCGGTGCCCTGCCGCGACCGCCGCCGCCGCCCGGGGTTCGCGGTCCTCGACCAGGGCCTCGCGAAAGGCCGCCGCCGCCCCACCGAGGCGGTCGAGCACTTCCGCCACGCCTTCGGGATCCTGTTCGCAGCGCCGGCGAACGGTCGTCACCACGGCGCCGGTGGTCTGGCCGGGCGTCCCGCTGTCGGCCACCAGGAGGCCACTGCGCAGCCACCCCCGCCGCGGCAGGTCCTCGAAGCGCAACGCCTTCCCCGCTGGCCGCACGAAGAGAACGCCGCCGCGCAGCACCGTGCCGCTGTCGATCCCCGACGGCAACCCGTGCTGCCGCCGCTCGACCTCGAGCGCCGCCGCCTCGATTGCCCGGAGTTCGGCGCCCTCGACCCCGGCCCGGGAGACGGCGCGTCGGGCTTTTGGGCCGGACGGCAACGCCCCGCCGGCTGCAACTTCGGCGCCCTCGACCCCGGCCCGGGCGACGGCGTGTCGAGTTTCCGGGCCGGCCGGCAACGCACCGCCGGCTGCAGCGCGGCTCTTCCCGCCCCCGCGCCCGGCCTTCGGCGCCACCCGACCCAGGCCGCCCGCCAACGCCCGCACAGCCGCAACCACCCCCACCGCCGCCGCCGCCGAACTGCCCAGTCCGGCGCCGACCGGAATCGCCGACTGCACCCGCAGGTCGAGTGAATACTCCCGCAACCGGGCCGACGCCGACGCCCCCAGGGACGCCAGCGCCTCGCCGACCGCGACGCGAACCAGCGCGCCGCGATCCCGGTCGACCCGAAACGGCGCCTCGCCCGCCCGGAAGGCAAGCCAGCGCCGGCGTGCCTGCCCGGCGAAGTCCGCCAGCGCCGGCCAGGAGTGCCGCTCCTCGACCGCAATGTCGGGAAGATCGACGCGAACCCCATGACCGCCGGCGCCGGCCGTCGAAGCCAGACCCGCCTCCACCCTCAGCCGCAGGCCGAGAGCCGCCACCACCGCCGGCCGGCCATACACGGCCGCGTGTTCACCCATCAGGATCACCTTCCCGGGCACGCTCAGCCGCACCACGGCCTCCGTTCCCCCGGTCACGGCAAGCACCCCTCCGCCCCGGCGCAGCTCAGCCCGTGAGCGCACCGCCGTCCAGCCCGTCCGGGTCCCATGGGGAGAGGTCCCAGCGGCCTCAGAGCGACGCCCGACGACCCGACATCAACCGACACCCACAGGGCCTTTGCAAAATCGGGAACTCCGGTGACCGCTGTGAGGAAACCACTCCGGAATCGGCGTCTCCGCACCGGCACCGCTCTCGACCCTCGAGAATGAAGGCCTCCCGCCCGCGCCCAGCGTGGAGCGCTGGACTTTGGAATGGTCCTGACCGACACCCAACCGGAGCGAGCGGAGTGGAGTGAGCACTGACAAGGCGATTCTCCGTGAGCTCAACAGAGCGTCGATAAAGTCTCCATAGCCTATGCCCCCTTAAGCCCCTATGCGGCTTTGGAGGTACCCCGCTCCCGGGCCACGATGGCTTCGAGGTGCGGCGCGGCGATCTTCTGTAGGGCGATCAGGGAGGCGGTCCGCTCGACGAGTTCCTCACCAGAGACCAGGACCGGGCGCTCTTCGACCTGCCGCCCCTGGAGGGCGAAGCGTGAGAGGAAGCGTGAGAGTCTGCGCTACGATGCCGGCATGAGCACGACCGAAGCCCTGCGCGAGGCCCTGGCGTGAGCGGCGCTACCGACACGCTGCGCACGGCCCGGACGCTGACCGAGGCCGGCGTGCCGGACCGGCAGGCCGACGCCACCGCCCGTGCTATCGACGACGCGGTAAGCGAGGCGACCCAGGAGCTGGTCACCCGCAAGCACCTGGACCTGACGCTAAGCGCCGCCCTGGCCGACATGGAGCGGCGCATCTACCGCGCCATGCTGATTCAGACCGGCGTGACCGTCGGCGCAGTGGTCGCGCTGCTGAGGCTGCTGCCGTGAGACCGGGACGACCGCTGGGCCCCTCCCCATGAGACCCCGGACGGGCGGGTGCGACCGATACCGCTGCCGCTGCCATCGCGCGGCTCGGAATCGCGGCCCGATCAGTCCGCGTTCGCCGGGCGGGAGCGGGCAAGCCGCTCGTGGGCCCGCGCCAGGTCGCGCGAGGTGAAGGCCGCGGTCAGCGACAACTCGCCGGCCAGAACGACCGCGCCGACGATCTCCGCCAGGCGCCGCACCGCCGCGCCGGGCCGGTCCGGATCGGCTCGCACGCCCATCACGGCGAGCGCTTCCCGCTGGGTGTCCAGGCCCGTACCGCCGCCAATCGCCGCCAGCGGACAATCCGGCATGTAGACCGAGGCATAGACCGAACCGTTGTTGCGGGCCTCGAACGAGGCGACCCCCATCGCACCCTCGACCACGTGGGCGACGTCCTGACCGCAGGCCACGAAGACCGCCGCGAGGACGTTGGCGAACTGCGCGTTGAACGCCAGCGCGCCCGCCGCCACTGAACCGAGCAGGTTCTTGCGATAGGCCACGTCCTGAAGCGCTTCCGCGTTCGACTTCAGCACCCTGCGCACGGTCAGCTCGTCGAGGACCACCTCCGCGTGAATCCGCTTGCCGCGGCCAAGCTGGTAGTTGACGGCGGACGGCTTCTTGTCCACGCAGTAGTTCCCGGACAGTGCGACGCACTCGACGCCGGTCTCCGGCTCGATCAACTCGGACACGACGCGGTCGCAGGCGATCGTGACCATGTTCATGCCCATCGCATCGCCGGTGGCAAACCGGAACCGGAGGAACACCGTGCTGCCGACGACCGACGGACGGACTTCCAGGAGTTCCAGGTAGCGGCTGGTCTGCTGGGCCTTGGCGCGGATCCTCTCCTCGTTCCCGTCGAGCCACTCGAGCAGCCGTCTGGTCGCCTGGATCCCCGTCGTGCGGAAGACCGGCGCCCGGGTCATGCCCACGTCCTCGACGAAGACGGTGGCCCCGCCGGCAGCCGTGATCGCGCGGCAGCCCCGGTTCACGCTCGCGAGCAGGGCGCCCTCGGTCGTCGCCATCGGCACGCTGACCGTGCCATCGATCTCGCTGCCCCGCACGAAAAGCGGCCCGGCGACACCCATCGGCACCTGGGCGGCGCCAATGAAGTTCTCGCAGTGCTGACTGGACGCACGGTCGTCGTCCAGGGTGTAGCCGCCGATGGCTTCAAGCGGCCCGCTGCCGCTCGCGAGTTCCAGGGCGCGCCGCCGCACCGCCGCCCCGGCCGCGGCGTCAAGCCCCGGCGGCAGGCGGTGGAAACCGCGCTCGGCGCCCGCCATCTCGGCCGCCGCGGCCTCGAGTTCGGGCCTCAGTCGATCAGCCATCGCCAGTCTCCCGGAGCAGCGGTGCGCGGCGCAGCGCCGCAACGTCGACCTTCCAATGTCGGTCGGATTCCAGCCCCTCCATGATTCGGAGCAGCGGTGCGCGGCGCAGCGCCGCAAGGTCGACGGCGCCGGTGCAGAACATGCAGATGCGCAACTCGTCCGCAAACCGGTCGAGCCGGTCCACGACGGCCGCGGTCGAGGAGTTCGCCGCCTCCAGGAATGGGAACGCCATGCCGGCGACGTCGGCCCCGAGCGCCAGCGCCTTCGCCGCGTCGATGCCCGACCGGATGCCGCCGCTGCCGATCACCTGCACGCCGGGCACCTCCGCCAACTGCCGGATCGACTCCGGCGTCGGCAGCCCCCAGTCGGCGAAGCGCTCGCCGAGAGCCAACTCATCGGCCCGCGCCGCCTCGATCCGTGCCCAACTCGTGCCGCCCACGCCGGCCGTATCGAGAATCCGCACGCCGACGTTGGCGAGTTCCCGGCCAACCGCCGCCGAAATGCCGGAACCGATTTCCTTGACGATGACCGGCGCCTCCAGGGCTTCGACGACCCGGGCGATCTTCGGCAGCAGCCCCCGGAAGTTCAACTGCCCCTCCGGTTGCAACGCCTCCTGCAGCGCGTTCAGGTGCAGCACGAGGGCGTCCGCCTCGACCATGTCGACCGCGGCCCGGCACTCGTCGATGCCGTAGCCGTAGTTCAGTTGCACCGCGCCCAGGTTGGCCAGGATCGGCACGTTCGGCGCGAACTCCCGGACCCGGAACGTCGCCGCCGTCTCCGGATCGTCGATCGCCTTGCGCTGCGACCCGACTCCCAGGGCGACCCGTGCAGCCTCGGCCGCCTCCGCCAGCCGCCGGTTGATCTGCTCCGCAACCCCGGTTCCCCCGGTCATGCACGAAATGAGCAACGGCGCCTTCAGCTCGCGCCCGAGAAACTCCGTGCCGATCCGAAGATCCCCGAAGTCGACCTCCGGCAACGCCCGATGCTCGAACCGGTAGTCGTCGAAGTAACTGCGCTCCACCTGCATCCGCCGGTCGAGCGCCAGCCGGATGTGCTCCGCCTTGCGGTCCCGCTCCCCCTCAGCCGCCGCCAGCAGCGGACGGGAACTCACGCGACCGCCCCGAACGCGCACCCACACATGCCCGGCACTGTAACCGAATCAGACGACGTGAACGGGGCCGCGCCGACGACGCTCAGCCGCCGATGCGGAACATCTCGACCCGTTCCGCTGCCGGCTGCAGGCCGGCGCGGAGGCGTTCGGCACGGACCTCGGAGTAGCGGTCCTCGCGCTGGCGCCAGTGACCGGCGAGGAACGCGAGCAGATCGTCATCCGTGGCGCCGGCGCGGAGGCGGTCCCTGAGCGACGGGCCGGTGTCGGCGAAGAGGCAGGTGTAGAGGCGGCCGTCGGATGACAGGCGAGCGCGGGCGCAGTCGCCGCAGAAGGGGCGGCTGATCGAGGGAATGACGCCGAACTCGACGCCGTCGTCGAGGTAACGGAAGCGTTCGGCGACGTCGCTCGCCTGGGCCCGGTCGACTGGCTCGAGGGGCCAGCGTTCGGCGATCCGGCCGGTGATCTCGGAGGCGGTGACGACACGGTCGAGGCTCCAGTCGTTCACCGTGCCGACGTCCATGAACTCGATGAAGCGGACGATGTGGCCGCGCTCCTTGAAGTAGCCGGCGATGTCGGCGATCTCGCCTTCGTTCGTGCCCTTCATGACCACGGTGTTGATCTTGATCGGGCCGAGACCGGCGGCCGCCGCGGCGTCGATGCCGTCGAGCACCTGGTCGACGCTGTGGCCAAGGCCGGTGACGCGGCCGAAGACGTCGGCCCGCAGCGACTCGACGCTGACCGTGACCCGGTTGAGGCCGGCATCGGCGAGCGCCGGCGCCTTGGCGCCGAGCAGGGCGCCGTTCGTCGTCAGCGCCAGGTCCTCGATTCCGGGCACGGCGGCCAGGATGCGGACCAGCTCCTCGATGTCACGCCGCAGGAGGGGCTCACCACCCGTCAGCCGCAGCTTGCGGACGCCGAGCTGGACGAACAACCGCACCAGGCGTTCGATCTCCTCGAAGGTCATCAACTGCTGTCTGGGCAGAAACCTGTACTCGCGATCCGCCGGCATGCAGAAGGTGCAGCGGAAGTTGCAACGGTCGATCACCGAGATGCGCAGATCCCGGATCGGCCGGCCGAGGCGGTCGCGCGGCTGGCTGCCGAAAGCGCCGTTCGTGGAGTCCGGAGTCATGGATAGACCTCGTCGTAGAGAGCCAGGCGCTCGTAGTGCCGTGATCGTCGAGTACGGCGCGGCTGCGCTCTCAATGGTACGCGACAGTTCAGCGCTCGTCGCGCAGCCAGTCGTCGATCAGGCGACGGGCAATCGAGAAGGGCGGGGGCAGCCGGACCTCGCGGGCGCGGAGCGCGACCTCCAGCTCGGAGCGGGTCGCCCAGACCGCGTGCTCGAGCTCCTCGGCGTCAACCCGCACGTCGCCGCCGGGGGACGACGCGTAGAAGCCCAGCATGATCGAGGTCGGGAAGGGCCACGGCTGGGACGAGTGGTACTCCACCGTATCGACGCCGATGCCCGTCTCCTCCCGGACTTCCCGCGCCACGGCGCTCTCCAGGCTCTCGCCGGGTTCGACGAAGCCGGCGAGGGCCGAGAACATCCCGGGCGGCCAGGTCGCCTGGCGCCCGAGCAGGCACGAGTTGTCGTCGCCCGTTGTGTGCACCAGCATGATCACCGCGGGATCCGTGCGCGGGAAGTGTTCGGCGCCGCAGCCTGTACACACGCGCAAGTGACCCGCGTTCCGGCTTGTGGTCGGACCGCCGCAACGGCCGCAGAAGCGGTGGCGCCGGTGCCAGGTCGCCATCGCGCGGGCGTAGGCGAGGAGGTTGCCGTCGGCGGCGCTCATCGCCGCGCCGACCTGCCGCAGCTCGACCAGCCGGCCGGCCCCCCGGAGCGGTCCCGAGAGCGGATCGTCCCGATCCGAGAGGTCGACCGAGAAGTAGCTTCGGCCGCCCGCGTCGCCCAGGTAGACGAGCTCCTCCGTCCGCTCGACCAGCGTTGAAGCGACGGTCACCGGCACCGTCCCGGGCGCCGGCGCGCGTTCGCCATGCGCCTCGAGGACCAGGCTGCGCTCCCGCCACACGACCGTCAGCAGACTCCCGGGGTCGGCGAGACGCCCGGCAAGCCAGTCCGCGTCGCCGCGCCGTTCGGACCGCCGGTCGACGGCCGGTTCGGCGAGTGCGTTGTGGGACCTCATGTCGTGCTCGACAGGGTGGCGGTCCTGCTCCTCGCGGGTCCGCTCGCTCCGGTCAGGAGCCCTCGTCGGCTTCGAGCATCTCGAGCACGACCTCCTCGAACTCCGCGTACAGCATGCGTCCAAGGTGGATGTTGGCCAACTCGCCGCCGCGATCGAAGAACATCGTCGTGGGGAGCGCGCCCGGCCACTCGGGATCGAACGAAGTGACGAACTCCACCGAGTCGTCCTCGCCGGCGCTGGCCAGGTAGGAGACAAGGCCCGGCGCCCGCTTGGCGAAGAACGGCTTGACCCGGTCTTCCAGCTTGTCCGGATCGTCCATCGAGATGGCGAGGACGACGAGGCCGCGTTCGCCATAGCGTTCCTGCAGGAGGTCGAGTTCCGGCAGCTCCTGAAGACAGGGGATGCACCAGGTGGCCCAGTAGTTCACGACGACGACCTTGCCCCGGTGGTGTTCCAGCACGGCACGGAACTCGTCCGCGGTCGCGGGGTGGATCGTCTCGGGCTCGAGCAGATGGTCGACCGACTCTGCGTCCTGAGCGACCGCGGAGGGAGCAGCGGCAAGCAGCGCCCCGATCAGTACCGAAGCCCAGGCAACATTTCGAGCCAACGTCTTGACGAACAAACCAACCTCCTGTTCCGGCGGTGCATGACCTGATTGGCGATACCCGGCCAAGGGCATGCTAACCCAGCGTCCGGTACGTCTCTCCCGCCCGCCCCACCCGGCCGTCGCGCTCAAGCCGATCGAGGTGGAGTTGCGCACTGCGCCGTTCGGCCTTCGCGATGCCCTCGCCCTGATCGCGCGGTCGGTAGACAAAGCGGTGAGCGACGATCTCGTCCATCGTCCGCGGTTGCTGCAGGTACTCGAGCAGACGTCCCTCGCGGTCCGCGATCCGGTCGACGTACCGGTCGAGGCGGCCCAGGAAGGCTGCCCGGTCGTCGAGCAGGCCGATGTGGTGGCCGGAGAGGTAGTGCGCCGCCTGAATGCCCCGCACCTGTTCGAGCGAGCGTTCGAACGCTTCAAGGTCGGACCATCCGTCCCCGTAGTACGGGCCGAAGCCGCTCAGATCGATGTCGGCCAGGAACAGGATGCCGTCCGGCTCGATCAGAAGGCAGCAGTGGCCGCGGGTGTGGCCCGGGGTGTGAATCACTCGCACTGAAACCCCACCGCCCAGGTCGAACAGATCCCCGTCGCGAAACGGGCACGGCGTCCGGCCGCGGCTCGTAGAAGAACGTCTCCCGCAGGGTCCGCCCGTACTCCTCGCGGCGCGCGGGCTCGACGCCGAAGATGTCCAGGAAGCCGTCGAAGTCGAGCAGGCCCGGCAAGTCCTCTTCGTGGACGTGGACCGGCGCGTCCCGAAACAGAGGCAGCGCCGCGGTGTGGTCTTCGTGGCAGTGGCTGAGCAGGCACGAGGTCGACGCCCGGCAGCGCGCTCCGGCCGCGCGCTCGAACGCCGAGCGAGGGGTCGATCAGCATCGTCGACCCGGCGCCTTCAACCAGCAGGGCGTTGTTGTCGGGGTACTTGCCCCCGCCTTCGCCGAAGAGGACGGTGGCGGCGCCGAGCCGGCGGTCTTCGAGCAAAGTCACCTGGCGTGGCTGCGGATCAGCCGGCCGAAGCTTCGGCGCCCCGTCACCTGCGGGAACTGCCAGCCGTTGTGGTATTCGGCCCGCAGCAGCGCGTTCGCCTCGTCGTCGCCCACGACCCGTCCCGCCCCGTGGTCCCAGTAGACCCGGCGACCGGTCCGAAACGCGATGTTTCCCAGGTGGGCGTTGATCGCAACCAGGCCCCCCACGTCCGCGTTGCAGACCGGTTGTTCCCGCGTTCTCATGCAGTCGATGAAGTTCTGCGAGTGCTGATCCAGCCCCCGCTGATCACGGTCGGCGACCTGTCTTGCGATCGCCGGGGTCTTCTCGTAGCGCTCACCGTCCTTGCTGCCGGTTTCGGCCAGCACCTCCCAGCCGCCGCGGTCGACGATCAGGGTCCCGTTGTTGCCGGTGAAGGAAACGCCGTGACCACGCTGGTGCGGTCCGAGGCTGATGCCCAGGCTGTGCTCCCAGGTCATCGTGAAATCGTCGTACTCGTAGATGGCCTGCTGCGTGTCCGGGGTCTCCATCGCGCTGCCGGGATAGCCGAACGGTCCGCCGAGCGACATGACCGACTTGGGCGCCGTCGCCTTCATGCCCATCAGCACGATGTCGATCAGGTGAACCCCCCAATCGGTCATCAGACCGCCCGCATAGTCCCAGTACCAACGGAAGTCCCAGTGGAAGCGGTGCTTGTTGAAGGGCCGTTTCTTCGCCGGCCCCAGCCACATGTCGTAGTCGACGCCCGCGGGCGGTTGCGAGTCGGGCGCCGGCATCGGCGCGGCCCAACCCATGTAGGCCCAGGTCTTGGCGGAACGGATCTGTCCGAGCTCACCCGACCAGAGGTACTCCATCGCGTCCTGCCAGTGCTTGCCCGAACGCTGCCACTGGCCGACCTGAACCACCCGGCCGTACTCCCTGGCGGCCCGCCGCATCACCCGGACCTCCTCGATCGAGTTCGCCATCGGCTTCTCGACGTAGACGTCTTTCCCGGCTTCGCAGGCGTCCACCATGATCTTGCAGTGCCAGTGGTCCGGCGTGGCGATGATCACGGCGTCGATCTGATCGTCCTCGAGCAGTTTGCGGTAGTCGCCGTAGCTGTCCGGCCTGCTGCCCGTCAGATCCTCGAAGGACTTGACCCGCTCGCCAAGGACGTTGCCGTCGACGTCGCAGAGCGCGGCGCACTCGACACCGTCGACGTCGAGCATGGGAACGCATGTCCGTCGTTCCCATGCCCCGGCAACCGATCACGCCGACCCGGATGCGGTCGCTGGCAGCCACCGCTCTGCCCCGAACCGGGCCAGCGAACGCCGCGCCCAGGTTGCCCAGCCCGGCAGCCCGCCGCTCCGAGACCGCCCATGCCATAGAGAAAGGAACGTCTGGTCGTACTCATCGTCTCGCTCCTGACCGAAGTCGCCAATCCACAAGGTGCCTGTAAACTGCGCTATGCAGACTGCGCATCATACCGACCCGCACGAACCCGTCCCTCGGCCGACCTGATCGGCAAGCTGCCGAAGACTGACCTCCACGTTCACCTCGACGGGTCGCTTCGCCTCGACACCCTGATCGAGCTGGCGCGCGACGCTGGGCTCGAACTGCCCTCGCAGACGCCCGAAGGTCTCCTGGAACTCGTCTTCAAGGAGACCTACGACGACCTGGAGGACTACCTGCGGACCTTCTCCTGCACCGCCCCTGCCTTGTGCACCGCCGAGGCCCTGGAGCGGGCCGCCTACGAACTCGGGGCGGACAACCTGGCCGAGGGCGTCTGCTACCCTCGAGGTCCGGCTGGCGCCCCAGCTTCACACCGGCCCCGACCTGGACACGGCCGATGTCCTGGCGGCAGTCGACCGCGGCCTGGACCGCGTGCGCAAGGAGCACGAGGCCACCGACGGCGTCAGGAACGGCGCCCAACCGCCCTTTCGCTACGGGATCATCGCCTGCGCGCTGCGAATGTTCGGTCCCGCTCACAGCCCCTACTACCGCGGGCTCCACTCGGCCCTCCAGGGCTTCACCAAGCCGGAGATCCACGCCGCGGCGTCGCTGTCCCTTGCCCGCGCCGTGGTCGAGGCGCGCGACCGGCTCGGACTGCCCGTCGTGGCGTTCGACCTGGCCGGGGCCGAAGCCGGCAATCCAGCTTCACTGCACCGCGATGCCTACCTGTTCGCGCAGCAGAACTTCCTGATGAAGACGGTCCACGCCCGGCGAGGCCTACGGTCCGGAGAGCATCTACCAGGCAATCACTCTGCTCGGCGCCGACCGGATCGGTCACGGCACCCATCTCTACGCCGCGGACCGGCCTCCGGCGCGACAACCCCAACTCGGCCGCGGCCAGGGATCCCGAGCGCTACATCCACAACCTCGCTGAGTACATCAGTGACCGTCGCATCACTCTGGAGGTCTGCATCACCTCGAATCTGCAGAGCATTCAGCATCTGCAGAGGTTCGCCGATCACCCCTTCGGCCGAATGATCGAAGACCGGATCTCGGTCACCCTGTGCACCAGACAACCGGCTCATGTCCCGCACCACCCGTGACCAAGGAGATCGCCTCCGCCTGCGAGGCCTTCAACCTGTCCCGGGAGGACCTCCGCAACGTGATCATCTACGGCTTCAAGCGCAGCTTCTACCCGGGCAGCTACATCGAGAAGCGCGCCTACGTGCGTCAGGTGATCGGACCGCTACGACGCGGTGATCCGGGCGGAGACGGCAGGCGTTCCGCCGTCGAACTGAGTTCCGGCACGCGGTCGCCCATGCGCGAACCAACGAGGACGCCGCCGGCGGCGTGCCGCTCTGCGGTGGCGTGAGTACTCGTCCGCTGCTGGCGGCTGCTGAGGCAGGGCTCGAACTGCCATCGCAGACGCCCGAAGGTCTCCTGGACAGCCCGGACTGACGGGCCGGATCACCTGAGACCGGCCGGCGGGTCGCAGAGCTCTTCAAATCCAACTGGAAGTACACGCTGGACGTGGTTTCACGGCTATCGCTATCGTTTGAGCAGGGAGGAGCCCGGAGGATGACCGAAAAGGACCAGTGCGAGCGGCAGATTGACGAACTGAAGGCCGCATTGGCCGCGATACTCGCGACGCGGAGGGCGCCCCTCACCGCCGACGAATTCCGGCAGATCGTGGCGACGCTCCGTCCGGGCTTCAACCTGGTGGCAGACGCCGATACCGAACAGCTTGCCCGCTGGGCCGAGAGCATCCACGACGTCAGCTTGCCTGGAGGAGCCACCCCGGCTTCAACCGGGAAGCAAGGGTGACCGCGCAGGTGACCAGGACCCGAACCCGCCTGCGGCGCGCCTTCGCCCTTGCTTCGACCACCTCCGCCGACGAGCCGGCTGGCCGGGGAATGTGTGCCGGTGCTCGACGGCAACGTGGAGCGCGTCCTGAACCGCCTCCTGGCTTCGTCGCGGCCGCCCAAGCGTGCCGGCACCCGACGGCTGCTGCTGGCTACCGCCGCGAAGTTGCTGGATCCCGGGAGGCCCGGACTCTGCCGGCGCAAAGCAGGCGGCGCAGCCACCCGTCACGGAATCAACCGGAACAGGGCGAGCAGACCGCCCACAAGGGCCGCGTTCGCCGCCGTCTGGATCAACAGCGCGCGGTACAGGTCGGCTCGGGTAACCAGCTGCCCGGCCCTGTCGGTGCAGGCTTCATCAACGGCGCGAGCGTGGGCGGCAGCCTGACGATCCGGGACTCCGGCCTCGCGCAGCGTCTCGGCTGTGCGCAGCGTGTCGGTGGCGCTCATCGTCCGGCCTCGCGCTGCCTTCGTCGTCCGGTCCCTTCACTCCGGTCGCCGCTGATCACGGTCGCGCAGCCAGGCACCGAGCGATCGATTGTCGGCTGCTGCCAGCCGTTCCAGGCGCGCGCGCCCGCCCGGCAGCCCTCAGCTGGCCAGGAACGAGTTCGGGAGGTCGTTGCGCGCATCTTGTCGTCTCCGTGTGTTCCGCCGCCACGCTTCCATGCACGGCAACGCTGCCGACAGTCTATCGTCGGCTGTGAACCGGCGAAAACCCTGCGGTCCTTGCCGAACCGGGCCTGCGGATCTTCAGCCCGCGCGGGTCTGTGCCATCCGCTGCCGGCTCAAGCTCAACTCACCCTCCCCGCGATCGATCATCCGCAGGCGCTCGGCCCGGCTCAGTGCCCGAGCCCCCTGGACAAGAAATCCCGCTCGACCGTCAACTCCCCGATCTTCGCGTGCAGGTCCCTGATCTCCTCCTCGTGGCCCCGCCGCCGCTCCGGCCCGGCCGAAAAGGTCTCCTCCTCGCGCAAAGGCGCTGGGCGGCACTCGTGCTTGACGGATCCCCAACAGGGGCCAATAATGAGCGGGCCTGCAGATGACCGCAGGCAGCGATGCGACGACCGAGGAGACCACACGATGAGCCGTCGTGAAATGACGGCGCGGCGGAACGCGTCCGCCACAGTCGCGCGGCCGACAAAGCGGTCGTGGGCCGGCAAGAAGGCGGAGCGCGAACAGGAGTTCCTGCTCGGATTGAGGACGCGACGCCGGAGCTGATCGCGAAGGCGCTGTTTGCGGCTACGACTGCTTCACGGAAGAGACGCCAAAACAGTAGAACCGACACTAGAGAACAGAGGCCAGAGGTGGACGGAACGCCAGATGAGCGCAGACCGCCCGTTCGGGCCTTGCATGAGCGCCACGGCGCCAGATAGCGTAGAGAGCATCACAGCCTGCCCCTAGGGTGCTTATGCGCGCGGCCAAACGGCCCGAACGAGCCCTTTCACCCCATCGTCTGGCTGCCAGTCTAGGACCTACTCACAAACAAGGGGAGCGCTGTTGCATGACAGAACGGCAAATTGTTCCGCTGGTTGCCAAGTGGCCCGACGATGAGCGGGATATTCCGGTTGAGCCCATAAACGCGATCGCGGTTCAGGGAATCGGCGTGGGCTTTGTGCTGACTGTCGGACAGGCAACACCGCCAGCGAAGCTCACGGGGATCGCGCAGGAGGAAGCCGCGAAGTTCGTCAATGAGAATCCAATCGAGATTTCGAGCCTGCGTAAGTTCTTGCTGGTGCCATCCGTTGCGGAGGACCTGATTTCGGCGCTGAAGAAGGCCATGGAGGTCGGCCCATGAATCTCGCTTTGGACTCCAGCTACCAAACCTTCGCTGTCACGATTCCGAAGCTGAAGCGTCAAGGCTTCTGGAGTCGGCCCCCTCGCCCATTTCGATGGAGTGCCTTGATACGAGCTGTAACACCGCCGCTCTTCAACATGAGCCTCGACTCGAACCGCTTCCGGATCGACGCACTCCGTCTAATTGGGCGCGAGCGAGTTGCCTCCCGGCTGCTGGTTCTAGACACACTGAACTTTGACGACGATCCAGAGGATGTTCGGCTGGATCCGCACGCCCTCTCCTCGTTGTTGCTCTTGTTGTGCAACCGCCAAGGAACCCAAGTAACCGATCCAGCTCTGACATCCGTTCGGGGCGAGATTTGGGCGCAATGGGAGACCAGAGAGTTCAGGACGTACATCCTGTTCAAGGCAGACGGCACAGTGGACTATGGGCAAACGAGAAAGATGGATGGCACTTTGGGTGGGTGCGGCACGAGTGTGCCGCTCGATGACGCCCTCAGTTCTATGAGGTCGTTCTTGCATGAAGAAGGGTGACCCGCTGCCCGACTCAGATCACGTCGTACGGCACATACCCTTCAAGCAGATAGACCCAGACAGCGGTCTTCCCTCTGGTGCGGCGTTCCTTGATCCAGAGCTCTCCGTGAGCTGGTTGGAGCGCTTCCGCCACACTGACGACGCCTTGAACGAGGTGCGCAGGTGTATGTCTAGGGCCCGGAAGCTCGGTGGCCTCAGCCGCTTGGCCGTTCTTCGCGTTACGGAGATCAGAGCCAAAGTTACATCCGCGCAGATTATCTACGACGCGCGCAAGCATTGCTGCCACACCACCATCACAATCGGCCACGGAGAGATCTACTACGGCGACCTTCTAGCCGACCTTGTCACCGAAGCGGACATGCATGCGGCTGTTCCAAACTGAGGCACTTAGGGCCTCTTCCGAATTGCGAGTGGGTAGGGTGACTTTGCCGTCAGGAGCTCCGCAGTAGCAGCCGTCGGCCTGCGGAAACTGCGGATTCTGCGGAAAACGAGTCGGTCGCGAGCACTGGTGGTATCGGCCGAAGTGGCGGTGCGCGTTGACTTTCCGGTCGCCGAGCCGCGCCTGAGCGGCGGGCAACGGGTCCACGATTCGGCGTCTGTGGGCAAGACTTGTTCCCTTTGAGCAACGACGGGAGGGAGACGAGATGCAGGAGGGGTTGTTCGCGAAGGCGTTGGGGATTGCGGAGCCGTGGTTCGTTGCGGGGCTGGACTGCGATGAGGCGGAGCGCCGGCTCACGATACGCCTCGACTTCAGGCGCGGTACCCGGTTCTCCCGCGAGGGACACGACGGCGCCCATCCGGTTCACGACACCCAGATCAAGCGGTACCGCCATCTCAACTTCTTCCAGCACGAGTGCCTGCTCGAGGCGCGGGTGCCGCGGGTGCGTCTTCCCGACGACCGGGTGGCGCTGGTCAAGCCTCCCTGGGCGGGCCGCCTGTCGGGCTTCACGCTCCTGTTCGAGGCCCTGATCCTCACCTTTGTGCCGCGAGATGCCCTTCGCCGCCGCGGCCCGCCTGACCGGCGTCTCGTGGCATCGGGTGCGCGCAATCTGCGCCCGCTACGTCGACATGGCGCTCCACCAGGACGACCTCTCCGGGCTGCGCCACGTAGCCATCGACGAGACCTCCCGCGCCAGGGGCCAGAACTACGTCACCGCCGTCGCGGACACCGAACGCCGGCGCCTCGTCTTCCTGGCCGAAGGCCGCAAGTCCGGCGCCGTCGGAGAGTTCGCCGACCATCTCAAGCAACACCGCGGTCATCCGGACTCGATCAGCCGGGCCACGATCGACATGTCGGCCGCCTTCATCAAGGGCGTCGCCGAACATCTCCCCAACGCCGAACTGACCCACGACAAGTTCCACGTCCTCGCGCTCGCCTCGAACGCAGTCGACAAGACCCGCCGCCTTGAACAGCGCCTCGACGCCTCGCTCAAGGGGCTGCGCTGGACCCTGCTCAAGAACCGGGACTCCCTGACAGCCGCCCAGCGAACCGACCTCGACGAACTCGTCGCTCAGGCCGTCAGCAAGCGCACCGCCCCGCGCCTGGTTGTATCGCGAGCAACTCCGGGGAATCCTCAAGCGCAAGCAGATCAACGTCGTGATGAAGATGCTCCACCAGTGGTGCACGAACGTGAACCGCTCCAAGGTTGAACCCATGAAGGCAGTCGCACGAACCATCCGGAAGCACCAGAAGGGCATCGCCGCCTGGGCACGGACCCGAGAAACCAACGGCTTCCTCGAAGCCCTCAACGGACTCTTCCAGGCCGCCAAACGCAAGGCCCGAGGCTACAAGCGATTCGACACCATCCGAATCGCCTTCTTCCTCCTCGCCGGAAAACTCGACTTCCACAAGATCAACCCTCACACCGCCTGAAACCCACTCGCATTTCGAAAGACCCCACTTAGGCCACCAGATCCCGGTTACGCAGCCGCTTCCCCTCCCGGTCATCTTCATCAGATACGCTCGGATCGAGCCCTTGTCGCGTCGCGGCCGCGCGCGGTAAGGAACTTGACCAGCGTCTCGACGATGAACAAGTAACGCCGAAAGGCGGTCGGAAAGCACAAAGTCCACCGCCTCGTTGCCCGACAGGAAACGGCGAACCTCCTCAAGTGTCTGATGTCCGTGGGTCTGGAGAGTCAAGATCATCCTCCGATGATCCCCGATCTTACCCGGCTCACGCTCACTTCTCGCTGGACAGCGCTCGGGGTTGATCCGCCCGGAGGCCGTGAGTAGGGTTGTAAGAGCCGCTTCCGAGAAGATGATGAGAATGCGGGAAAGAGGCCACATGAAGTTGCTGTCCCTTGTGTTGTTTCTGGCGCTGTTCGCTGCCTTTTCGCCGTTGGCCGTCCAGGGAGACGAGAGGCCGCCCAAGCTTCTGTACGCCCATCCCGAACGCGATTCGGATGGGCCGTACTGGGTCGCTGCCTCCTACGCTCTCGAGCCCGACGGCGCCGTTCACGGCGAAGAGCGCCTCGGCAGTACCTTGGCGAGCAGGTTGGCCGCCCGGATGAAGCGGCCACCGCCGGCAACGATGAAGCCAGCATCTGAAGACGCGCCTCCAACGGAACTGGCTTGCGAGATCAGCCTTGAAGAGGCTGCTTCCATCCGCGAGCTATTCCGCCTCCCACGCCGCACCGTGTTTCCCCCCGGAGACTTCCGGGGCTGGACGGCGGCATCGGATGCCGTCGTTCTGGGGACGGTGACGGGCTTTGTTCCGGGATTCGACCAGGAAGGCCGGCCGCACACGCTCATCCTCCCGAAAGACACCGAGCACCTCTACCCGTCGCGCAAGTACCCGGGTTTCGTGAAGTACGCCATCCTTCCGTACGCCCGATTCGTTGCCGGATGCCGGGTCTTCTGCGCTCCTGACGCCACTCATCAGGAGTACTACCCGGAGTTCGGAGACCGCCTGCTGATCGCGGCGGATCTGCCCGCTGACAAGGACGGATTGGCGGTGACCGTGATGAGCATGAGCCGGGTAGTCCAGGTTGAAGCCAATGGCGGTCTGAGGACTTACGGACAGTCGGATTTCTACCCGGTGTCGTTCGCACCGGACTTTCCCGAGACATTGGAGGCGGCGAGAGGGCGGGCCTGGGATGTCTGGCGGGACGGTTTCGTGGACTTGGCAGACATGCTGGACCATGAAGAGTTCACGAGGTTGTGGAGAGGCTTCAAGGGCGGAGCCGCCGAAGCCGTCCGTTCTGGTTGTTTCGTTTCCGGAGTTTTTCCCAGCCCCAATGGCTGGACATTGAGAACCTCCTGTTCTCCCCAGCCGGGAGAGATCGCGAACGACGAAGAAGCTCCTGAATCATGAAGCACCGCGGACTCGGTGCTTTCGTTCTTGCTGTCTCGTTCCTCGGGGCAAGCAGTGCATACGGACAAGCGAATTACACCCGCACGATTAGCAACTACAACGACGCGGCCTACTCGGAGAAGAGCATGTCTTTCCGCTGGTCCAGCGGCCAGGCACCGAGTTGGTTTGCCGGCGCTGTTGCTAAATGGTAACGCCTGCAGCGGCTCTCCTGCCTTGTCGGTGGGCACGAGCGGCATGAAGAACTGGACCGTCACGCAGTCATCGAACGTCCCGATCGGCGCTTGCGGGTATGCCGACCATCAGGGAAAGTACGGTCCCCCGAGGACCATCTACCTGGCTTCCCGACGCCGGCTAAATCGGGCCCTTGTCGCGTCGAGCCAGCGAACGGTAGCGGAACTTGACCAGCGCCTTGACCACGAACGCGTACGCCGCGTCGCGGTCCCAGAGTACGAAGTCCACCGACTCGTTGCCCGACAGGAACCGGCGTACATCCTCGAGTGTCCGATGTCCCCGTGTCTGGAGAGTCAAGATCATCCTCCGATGATCCCCGATCCCACCCGTTCGCGCTCACTTCTCCCTGGACAGCTCAGCCCTTGACACCGGGAGACCACTGGGCCATCCTACGCTAGTGGCCGAATCCTGCGCCCCTACTCTGACCGCATCCGCCCGCCCTTGACGAACGGGAGCCCAACACTCCTCGACCTCTTCAGCGGTGGTGGCGGCATTAGCCATGGGTTTGAGGCCGCAGGCTTTCGCGTGCTGGGCGGAGTGGACTTCGATGCGGACGCAGTCGAGACGTTCAGGCGGAATCACACGGCCGCGCGAGTCGTCTGTGCTGATCTGTCGACCCTTCGCCCCAACGACCTGGCCTCCGAGCTGGACTTGAAGGCTGGAACCATCGACTGCATGGTCGGTGGTCCACCATGCCAAGGTTTCTCGCGCAACCGGGCGTTCCGCCACCAGGGAGGCGAGTTCATCGACGACCCGCGAAACCACCTCTACAAGCGGTTCTTCGATTTCGTGGATCACCTACGCCCCAAGACGGTGGTGATCGAGAACGTGCCCGAGATTCTCGTCAAGAACAAGGGGTTCTTCGGCACGACCGTCAAGGCGCGGTTTCACCGCCTCGGATACTCGGCTGAGTCGAAGGTTCTGAACGCGGCCCATTTCGGCGTCCCTCAGAGACGCCGTCGAGCGATCTTTCTGGCGGGACGTGACAATGCACAACTTGACTTCCCCGAACCGACACACCGCCTCGGTCCTAGGCCGGGTCGCCGGACACCTCAGTCAAAGCTGATCCTCGAGCCAGAGCAAACAGATCTCTATCCTGCTCTCGCGACAAGCCCGACTGTCTGGGATGCGATCGGGGATCTCCATGGTGCCTATGCCGAGACCCTAGACGGAGACAGTAGGTACGCGAAGCCACCGCAGTCCGATTATCAAGTGTCAAGAAGGGCATCGGCGACGCGAGTCTCCAACCACTTTCCCTGGCCCCTGACGGAGCGCCAGCTCGCCCGTGTTCGACTGCTGCGGGAAGGAGAAGGGCACGCACACCTGCCCGATCATCTGCGGGTCAAGAACGGCTATGGGAGTGCCTACCGAAGGATGCAGGCAAATGCTCAAGCACTGACACTCACGACATGGCTGTTCCATCCGGGATCGGGAATGTTCACGCATCCTAAGGACGACCGGATCGTGACGATTCGCGAGGCGGCACGCCTTCAGTCATTTCAAGACAGCTTCGGGTTCACGGGTCGCTACCACTCGCAGTGTCGGCAACTCGGCAACTCGGTCGCTCCTCTGGTTGCCAGAGCCATCGCCCTCTCAGTCCGGTCCGCCCTCGGCATCAAGCCGAACCAGTAGCTTCGACAACGTGTCCAAGGAAACGCGTTCACGCGGTTCAGGCAACCGAAACGTCAGTGAGTGTCGGTCGCCAGAACTTGGCCACCACGTCGATTCGCCACAGAAGTGAAGCTGGTTTTCGCCGCGCCCATGCCACGCGAACCACTTGTCTCCCGAATCGCTGAACCCATGCAGCGCACTGAGCTGCTCCTTGGCACCCGGCCTTCGCGTTTTCGACTTCGACCACTTCCATGTGAAGTCCCGTGGCTCAAACAACGTCGGCTGTACGCGGCTGATAAGCCTGCGCTCAAAGTATGTGATGGTGCGGTCCTGGTGTGCAACTAGCCGCGCATACCCGATCTCTTCTAGGTCGTACTTCTCGAGACTCTCGATCGCGTGAGCGTTGCAGAACTCCAAGATCCTGTCGCCTAGATCTTGGACACCCGTTGGCGTTTCTGACCGTCGCATGAGTTCCTGCTGGTTCTCCAACTTCGCGCGCTTCCAAGTGACCGGGGTCGTTGACCTGGTTGACTTCACCTGCCAACCGACATTCCGGCCCGATGAGATGACATCGACGAAGTCGTATGTGCAGAGAGATTCGCCACCACGAACTTCTGCCAAAACGAACTCGGCCATGTTCCCGGGGATTGAGTAACCCGCGAAGGAGAGACGCAGATACGTGTAGAGGCGGTCGACGACGGCACGGAGGTCCTCCCGATTTGAGAAGATCGACAAGGAGTTCATTCCGAGAAGTAGTCGAGGCTCTTCCCGTAAAGGGAGGCCAGAACATTCAATTCGACTACATCTAGCCGACGCTCTCCGCTCTCAGACTTTGAGATGAACGACTGTGGCTTGCCTACTCGTTCCGCAACTGCTGATTGTGAGAATCCAGCGTCTTTGCGGGCTTGACGAAGGCGATGCGCCAAGGCCGCATACTCGGGGCCATGCTTTGACGGGATCTTGGTTTCGGCAGCCACGGCTACCGTAAGCTAGCTGACGCTGCGCGGCAATCCGATTTCGGGATAGTCCGTGCTCTCAAGGAGGCTCTCGGAATCGTGTAAGGGCGTCCGGTGGTGACGTGTTGCCGGGAGGAGGCGGAACGGGACGGGGAGTGTCTGGGGTTGGGCGGCTTCAAAGCAGACCGGACGGTCGTTGGGGCTGAGTCGGAGGTCTGATCGCCGTTGAAGGCCGGCGTCCTTGCGGCTCAGGCGGCAGCTCGAGCAGGTCTCGATGTCGGCGGGCGCAGAGCCACGCGAAGCGGCGCAGGTTGAAGACCAGGTTCATCATTCCGATCTTGCAGCTTGCCCTGTCCAGGCCGACTTTCCTGACCAGCTTGCCGCCCACGCCCTCACTGGTGGCCGAAGACATGTTCAACCCGTGCGCGCACCCTGGACTTTCTCCGGTTCGCTTTGATGGACCGAGGCGGCAACGGATGGTTCCGCTGCGCCTTGCGGTGAATCCGGCTGCGGAAACCGCCCTTGGTCAGCATCTCTTCGTGCTTCGCGCTCCGGTACGCGCTGTCGGCCCAAACGCCGCCGCTCGTGTTCCGCTCGTCGAGGACCTGCTCAAGGACCTTGCTGTCGTGACGGGCCGCATCCGTCACCTCGTATCTGCGAACCAGACCGTGGGCACGGTCCACACTGATGTGGTTCTTGTAGCCGTAGTGCGACACCCCGTGCTTCTTCGTCCAGCGGGCATCCACGTCCTTATGGCGACGCTTCCGTTCCGACCACGAGAATGGAACCTCGCCGGCTTTCACCTGCTTGTTTTCTTCGCGAATGTTGCGCTACGCGGCAGCCTTTACAATGCTTGCGTCAACCATCTGACTTTTCCGGGCACGGTATGCCCGTGACTCCATTTGCACCGTCAACTCGTCAAACAGGTCCTCAAACGCCCCGGCACGCTTCAGGCTTTTCCGAAAGCGCCAGATCGTCTTCGCGTCCGGCACCCGATCTTCCGGTCCCAGTCCCAGGAACCACCTCACCTGGTCGAAGTTCAGGGCGTGCGAGTGCGTTTTCGGAGCGCGGGAGGTCGTTGGGCGTGCGTCCCGGGCGAGACGGAGTTGAAGCTCCTTCAATGCTCTGGATTGCCTTGTGTTTCGATCATCCGTCGTGATAGCTTCGTCGTCTTCGCGGGAGCTCCGAAGGGCCGGTTCGAGAGCCCCCGACACGACCCAATCCGACCGTCAGGTCGCAGCACGGATGGCAAGCCAATGATTGACAAACAAACAGACAGACATGAGCGCCGCAGAACGCATGGGCGAGGAGATCGCGACGCTCGCGGCACGGATCGACGCGGCGACCTACGAGTTGCTGGTCCTGATCCGCAAGTTCGACGAACTGGGAAACTGGGGCTGCGGCTTTCTCAGCTGCGCCCACTTTCTCAACTGGCGCATCGGCCTAGCGCCCGGCGCGGCCCGCGAACGCGTACGCATCGCCCGCGCCCTGGGCTATCTGCCGCGCATCAGCGCGGCGATGAAGCGAGGAGAACTCTCCTACTCGAAGGTCAGGGCCCTGACCCGCGTCGCCCGTCCCGACACGGAGGAAACTCTGCTCGGCGCCGCCAGGACGGGCACGGCGGCTCATGTCGAGCAGATCGTCAGGGCGTGGCGGAGGATCGATCGCTCGGTGGAGGCTGCGGACGACGAACTGCGCGATGCCTCGAGCGAGGTGACGACTCATGTCGACGAGAACGGCATGGTCGTCATCCGGGGGCGTCTGGCGCCGGAAGCCGGCGAGGTGCTGCGGAAGGCGATCGAGGCAGCGGGCGAGAAGCTCTACGCCCCGGAGCAGAAGGATCGTCCGTCGGCCGGCAAGGTACGCGCGGACGCTCTGGTCCTGGTAGCCGAGAGCGCGCTCAGGGGCGAACTGGACCCGGGCTCGAGCGGCGACCGCTATCAGGTGGTCGTCCACGTGAACGAAGAGGAGCTGGGGACTGCGGCGAGCGGGGCGACCAACGGCCGGCGGCGAGTTGACCGCCTGGCCGGCGACGAAGCGAAGGTTCTGCAGAACCAGACTGCGCGGCCGGCTACGGCGCCGGACCGCCATGGGCACGTTCCCGCGGGAACGCCGGCCAAGCCCGTTGCAACGGAAGTGAACGAAGCGGAGGCCCTGCAGAATCAAGCTGCGCGGCCGGCTACGGCGCCGGACCGCAACGGGCACGTTCCAGCGGGAACGTCGGAGAAGGACGTTCCAGCGGGAACGCCGCCGAGGCCGGTTGCATCGGAAGTGAACGAAGCGGAGGCCCCGCAGAATCAGGCTGCGCGGCCGGCTACGGCGCCGGACCGCAACGGGCACGTTCCAGCGGAAACGCCGGCCAAGGACGTTCCCGCGGGAACGCCGGCGAAGCCGGTTGCACCGGAAGTGATTGCGGCGCCTGAAGAAGGGCGGCCCGCTCATCCGCAAGCCGGGTCGGCAACGGCTGGCGGGGAGATGGGGGAGATACCCGCGTCTCAGGCGCCGGCACGCAACGGGAGAGAGTCCGCCGGGGCCGGACTGCCGGCAGCCGACCGGTTGGCGACCAACCGTGCCTGGATCGGCGACTCCAACACGCCTGTTTCAGCCGAAACGGCCCGCCGAATCGCCTGCGATGCCGGCAGGGTCCGGATGAACCACGACTCGGACCGGATTCTCAGCGTGGGCCGCAAGACCCGCACCATTCCACCGCCCATCCGGCGGGCCCTGGAGTTCCGCGATCAGGGCTGCCGCTTCCCGGGCTGCACTTCCAGGCACTGCGACGCCCACCACATCGTCCACTGGGCCGACGGCGGCGAAACGAAGCTCTCGAACCTCGTTCTCCTCTGCCGACGGCACCATCGACTGCTTCATGAAGGCCGCTTCGGGCTGCGGATGAGCGAAGACGGCGCCGTCCGGTTCCTCCATCGCCGGGGACGGCCCCTGGGGCAGAGTCCGGCGCCTCCCCCGGTTGGCCTGCACGCCGCCCGCGAACTGGTCGAGCACCTGGAGAACGCCGGCATCCTGATCACCGGCGAGGAGTCGATGCCGTCCTGGGACGGCGAACCGCTCGACCTCCGCTACGCGATGGAGTGCCTGTGGAAGCCGCCGCCGCACCTGGAAGAACTCGTGGCCCGGGAGCGCGGCACAACGCGGGCCGCGCAGTTGGCTTGCAGACCTGCCGCCGCGCATCCGCTTTGAGACCCGCAGTCACGAACTGCCAGAGATCGAACCGCGAGGACGGTGTCGAGGTTGGGCGTCGCCAGAGCGGGCTAGGTGGAAACCGCGGGTCGCCAGACCGGGCACGGCGATCAAAGGACTTCCCAGCAAGAACTGTACCCTGACGCCGCCACGGTCAAACATGCAGGTAGTCCATGTAGCGTCGCAGACTCCGCGTCTGGCCCCAGCCCCGCCGTTCCAAGACCTCGTGGCGCCGGCCAGGCCGCCCGCTCAATCCTTGTGGGCCTTCGCCGCTCGGTTTCCGAACCAGAAGCCGACCACGCTTGACGCGGTGCCGGTCAGGCCGGCGAACGCAGCGAGAACCAGGTCCCGGTCTTTTTCGCTTCCCGCGTAGCGAGCGATCAGATAGACCGCCGAGCCGCAGTAGGCAAGGGTGACCGCGTAGGTCACCAGGACCCGAACCCGACTGCGGCGCGCCTTCGCCTTTGCTTCGATCACCTCCGCCGACTCTTCGGCGCAAAGCAGGCGGCGCAGCCAGCTCGTCACGGAATCAACCGGAACAGGCCGAGCAGACCGCCCACAAGCGCCGCGTTCGCCGCCGTCTGAATCAACAGCGCGCGGGACAGGTCGGCTCGGGTAACCAGCTGCTCGCTTGCGTCGATTGTCGGCAGCTGCGAGCCGTTCCAGGCGCGCGCGCCCGCCCGACAGCCGTCAGCTGGCCAGGAACGAGTTCGGAAGGTCGTTCCGCGCATCCTGTCGTCTCCGTGTGTTCCGCCGCCACGCTCCCATGCACGGCAACGCTGCCGACAGCCTATCGTCGGCTGCAGGCCGGCGAAAAGCCCTGCGGTCCTTGCCGAACCGGGCCTGCGTCCCTTCAGCCCGTGCGTGTCTGTGCCATCCGAGCCTGGCGCTGCCGCCAGCGCGCCCTCGCTTTCTCCGCTTCGACCTCCCGGTTGCGCGGCGGCGCGGTCGTCGTAAGTTCCCGGAGCAACTCGCCGGTCGCCGCAGCGACCGCGTCGACCGCCCGCCCGAAGGCGGCCTCATTGGCCCGCGACGGCTTGGTCGAGCCGCTCACCTTGCGCACGTACTGGAGTGCTGCCGCGCGGACTTCCTCCTCGCCGGCGGGCGGCTCGAAGTTATGGAGAACGCGAATGTTCCTGCACATGGTCGTCTCCCTTGGGTGGCCCCATCGTACCGTGGCGGAGGACCCCGAAGGCGTCTGGACCTCCGCGGAACAGGCTGTGCAAGAGTGTCGGGCATGACCGCTGCCGCGGCGCCGCCCTACACGATCACGCCCGGGATCCTGGACCTGGTGGAGCAGATCGGTGAGGCGATCGGTCGGGCCGAAGCTGCCGGTTTGGGGCTGGACCCGCAACTGCGACGGGAAGCCCGCGTTCGCACGGTGCACGGTTCCGTGGCCATCGAGGGCAACGTGCTGTCCGAGGAGCAGGTGTCGGCGATTCTCGACGGCAAGCGGGTCGCAGGGCCGCCGAAGGACGTGCAGGAGGTGCGCAATGCGAACGCGGCCTACGACCTGGCCGGGGATTGGACGCCGGCGAGCGAGGACGACCTGCTCGGGGCTCACCGAACGCTGATGACCGGACTGGCCGCAACACCCGGTCGATACCGCACCGCCGCCGTGGGCGTGATCGGCCCTGACGGCGTACACCACATCGGTCCGCCGGCAGAACGCGTGCCGGGGCTGATGGCGGACCTCCTGAGCTGGCTGCGGGGCGCCGAGGAGCACCCGCTGATCGCGAGCTCCGTGTTTCACTACGAGTTCGAGTTCATTCATCCCTTCGAGGACGGCAACGGCCGCCTCGGCCGGCTGTGGCAGACCCTGATCCTCAGCCGCTGGAAGCCGATGTTCGCCCACGTGCCGGTGGAGAGCGTCGTGCAGGCTTGCCAGCCCGAGTACTACACGGCCATCGAAGAGAGTTCCAGGCAAGGCGGGAGCACGCCGTTCATCTGTTTCATGCTGGACGCAATCCTCACTGCGGTGCGACAGGCTACCCCCCATGCGACCCCCCATGTGACCCCCCAAGTAAAGCGGCTCCTGGAGCTAGTGAACAAAGAGATGTCCAGGCGCGAGATGCTCGATGCACTGGGTCTGCGCGACCGAAAGTGGCTGCGTCAGGGATACCTTGGACCCGCCCTGCAAGCAGGCCTGATCGAGATGACGCGACCGGAGGCGCCGAGGGCGAAGGACCAGCGCTATCGCCTGACGCCGGCGGGACGGCGCCTTCAAGCCGGGCGGCGGGCGCCGAGCCAGACCACCGCCCGTTAGCGGTACACGCCGGCGGGGCGGCGCCTTCGAGCCGGGCGGCGGGCGCCGAGCCAGACGACCGCCCGTTAGCGGTACACGCCGCCGCTGGCGTTCGCGTAGGTGGGCCAATCCGGCTCGTAGCCGTCGCTCTGGTCGCCCCAGACGGTCCAGAGTTCGGAGTGGCGGCCCCGGGCGAACAGCTCCAGGTAGGGACCGGGGCTGCACGCTTCGATGATCTCGTACAGTTCGTCCGGTTTGCGGGAGTGTTCCCGCTTGCGCGAGCGGATGATGTTCACCTGCCGCCGGCCCGGCGCCAGCGTGCGGAGCTTTCCGCGGACGCCGAACAGGACGAGTTCGGTCGTGTTGCGGAAGTAGAAGCCGACTCCCCGACCGTCGGGACCGCCGTCCTTGCGCACCTTGTGCCAGACCAGGTTCGTCTTGTAGGTGAAACCCCAGCGCTTCATCACGTCCAGGCCCTCCTGGACGAGGGCATTGGGTACCCAGAGGTAGAGGTGGGCGGCCTCGGCGCAGGCCGCGGCGACCGGGATTGCTTCAATCTCGGTCTGCGAAAGGGTCGCGTAGCGGTTCAGGCGGCGGTGCTCGGGCGCCACCTTGCCGGTGCGGTTCAGGAACTGCCACGGCGGATCCGCCAGGACCGTGCCGAAGGCGCTACCCGCGTGCGTCCGCTCGAAGTCGGCCGCCGCCAAGTGCTCGTGCGCTGGCATGGCGGTCATCGTACCGCTGTCACCCGACGTGCCGCAGTCGGTCGAGACGGTCGCCGGGCGGGCGCTGGCATGGCGGTCACCGTACCGCTGTCACCCGACGTGTCGCAGTCGGTCGAGACGGTCGCCGGGCGGGCGCTGGCATGGCGGTCATGCGTACCGCTGTCGCCCGACGTGCCGCAGTCGGTCGAGACGGTCGCCGGGCGTGCGCTGGCATGGCGGTCATCGTACCGCTGTCACCCGACGTGTCGCAGTCGGTCGAGACGGTCGCCGGGCGTGCGCTGGCATGGCGGTCATCGTACCGCTGTCACTTGTCGTCACTCGCGTACCGCATCAGCAGCCAGCCGTCCGGGTCGATGCGGAGCCGTTCCGGGCGCCCGGGCAACGGCAGGGTCGCGGTCGTTCTCTCGCCCTCGACGTCGACTCGTCCGCGCACGGCGCCGCCATCGGCAAGCACTGCCTCCACCTCCAGCGCCAGCCGACGAAACGTCGGTCCGAGCTGCCGCACCTGAACCTCGACCTCCGACGACTCCGTGTCGAACTCCCATTCAATCTCGAGTTGCGGTACGCCGGGGCGCCTGAGCCACTGGTCGAAGAACCAGTCGAGGCTCCGGCCCGACACCTCTTCCATGACCGCGGCAAAGTCGTCCGTCGAGGCGTTCCGGTCGCGGAACCGCTCGTAGTAGGTCCGCATGCCCTTCCAGAACGTGCCGTCGCCGACCTCGCCGCGCAGCATGTGCAGCACCCACGCCGCCTTCTGGTACACGTTCGGGCTGAGCAGGCGCCGCGGATCGGGCACGGACTCCGGCACGATGACGGAGCCCGGCGCCTGGTCGAGGTACCTTAGAACCCGCTCCCGCGCCGCGTCCATCTGGCCCATGAAGCGCCCGCGGCCGTACGTCCAGTCCAGGTAGCAGGCGGTGAGGTAGGTGGCGAAGCCCTCGCTCAGCCAGACGTGCGGCCAGTCGCTCTCGGTGACCGAGTCGCCGAACCACTGATGAGCGATCTCGTGGGCGATCAGGGTCTCGATGCCGTTCTCGCTGTCGACCGCGTCCTCGTCGTAGAACACGTTGCCGGCGTTCTCCAGGCCGCCCCAGCGGGTCGTCGTCTGCACGTTGAAGAGCTTGGCGTAGGGATAGTCGCCCAGCCGACGCTCGAACGTGCCCACGACGCGGGCGGCGGGAGCGAACGCCCGCAGGCCGACATCGCGGTCCTGCGGGTAAACCCAGGTCTCGACCGGCACCCCGTCCACCAGAGCCTGGCGATGGCGAACGAACCGGGCGACGCCGACCGCCATCACCTTCGTGGCGACCGGCGCCCGGCTGCGCCACTCGGTCCGGCGCAACCCGTCCTCGAGGTCGACGGCTTCGACGAAGGCCCCGGTCGCCACGACCTGGTAGTGTGCAGGCGCCGTGACGACGAAGGCCACCTGCGCCTTGTCCGACGGGTGATCGACCACCGGCAGCCAGTGGTGGGCCCGATTCGGCCAGTTGTCGGCGAAGAAGGTGCGCTCGCCGTGCCGGTTCGTGCCGATCGTGAAGCCGTCGGCGGGAACACCCCGGTAGCGGATCTCGATGCGGCGCCGTTCACCGGCCGCCGCCGCGCGATCCAGGACGACGAAAAGCCGATCGTCCTGCTGCCGGAACCGGAGTGCCGGGCCGACTTCATGTCGCCCGCGGCTGCCGCGCTCCGGAACGCGCCGGTCGTCCCGTTGCCGGAACCGGAGTGCCGGGCCTGCCGGCGGCGCTTCCGCGGCGGGATCGGCGAGGGTTACCGAAGCGACCGCCATGCCTCCGCCGGGCCGTTCGCCGCCGGCCTTCCCGCCGGCGCCCGGGCCGGTGTCCGCGCCGGCGCCCACGGCCGGATCATCGAGATCGAACGCGACCTCGGAGACTGGACGCAGAACCCGGAAGGCGATCAACGCCCGGCCGTCGAGCTCGTCGTCGTCGTCCGAGAGCGCGAGTTCGAAGCGGTAGTCCAGTACGTCGAGCGCCGCTCCAGGCAACTGCGCCTGGACGGGCGACGCCAGTGCCGCGGCGAGAAGAAGTCGCCGCGCCGAACGCACCGCGACGTGCCCCGAAACGCCGGCCGCAGTTCTCTTCCTCCTCATTTACGCGTTCACGTCGACCATGCGACCGGGTCGTCAGCACCCAAATGGTAGCGTGGAACCGCAGAATTGGATTTTCTTCAAAGGAGCGTCTCCAGCGATGAAGTCGAGAGCCGCCGTGGCCCGCGAAGCGGGCAAGCCACTGGAGATCGAAGAGGTAGACGTCGAAGGGCCGAAGCAGGGAGAGATCCTCGTCCGCGTCGTCGCCACCGGTGTCTGCCACACGGACGCCTACACCCTTTCCGGGGCCGACCCGGAGGGGCTGTTCCCCGCCATCCTCGGCCACGAGGGCGGCGCGATCGTCGAGGAGGTCGGTCCCGGCGTGACCTCCGTCGTACCCGGCGACCACGTGATTCCGCTCTACACGGCGGAATGCCGCGAGTGCGAGTTCTGCACGTCGGGCAAGACGAATCTCTGCCAGGCGATCCGCGGAACGCAGGGCCAGGGCGTGATGCCGGACGGCAGCTCCCGGTTCAGGAGCGGCGGCCGGTCGCTGTACCACTACATGGGCACCTCGACCTTCTCCGAGTACTCGGTGATCGCCGAGATCTCCGCCGCGAAGGTGAACCAGGCGGCGCCGCTCGACAAGGTCTGCCTGCTGGGCTGCGGCATCACGACCGGCATCGGCGCGGTGCTGAACACCGCCAGGGTCGAGCCGGGCGCCACGGTCGCGGTCTTCGGCCTGGGCGGCATCGGCCTGTCGGTGATTCAGGGCGCCGTGATGGCGAAGGCCGGCCGGATCATCGCGGTCGACGTCAACCCGACCAAGTTCGATTTCGCGCGTTCCCTCGGCGCGACGGACTTCGTCAACCCGGCCGACCATGACGACTTGATCCAGGAGGTCATCGTCGACCTGACGGACGGCGGCGTCGACTATTCGTTCGAGTGCATCGGCAACGTCGAGGTCATGCGCTCCGCCCTCGAGTGCTGCCACAAGGGCTGGGGCGAGTCGGTGATCATCGGTGTCGCCGGCTCAGGCCAGGAGATCGCGACCCGGCCCTTCCAGCTCGTCACCGGCCGCGTCTGGCGGGGCACCGCCTTCGGCGGCGTCCGCGGCCGCACCGACCTCCCCGGCATGGTCGACCAGTACATGGCCGGCGAAATCGAAATCGACAGCATGATCACCCACACGATGGGCCTCGACGACATCAACCACGCCTTCGACCTCATGCACGAAGGCAAGAGCATCCGCTCCGTCGTCCTGTACTAGCAGCCCGGGTGCGCCGGCCTGCCATCCGTGCGCCGATGACGGGCGCACGGACTGATTCGCGGGTGGCGCGGGTCCGCGCCACCCGGGTCCTGGCCGGCTGCCGCACGAGGTACGGCAGGAAACAGCTCGTACGCCGCTTCGCGGAAGCGCACCTGGCGCCGGCCAGCAAAGCCGGCGCGCCCGGTTATCTGCGCTACATGTCCATGACCGCCGCGATGTCGCGGTCGAGTTGCGGCGGTTTGGACATGAGGGAGATGCCGAAGAAGAGGGTGAGGGAGACGAGGAGCGAGAGCGCGCCGACATCGATGCCGAACGGCACCGGGAGACTGAAGAGCTGAACGCCGAAGTTGATCGCCAGGCTGGCGCCGATCGCGACGTTGGCGGCTGTTGCGGTGGCGCGTTTCCAGTTGAAGCCGATGGCCACTGCGGGCACGAGGGCGGCGGCGAAGGTGCCCCAGCCGAAGGCGCCGAGGAGGGCGACCATCTCCTGGCCGCTGTAGAGGGCGAAGAGGGACGCCACGACGGCGATGATCACGGTCACGATCCGGGCCCACAACAGTTCGTTCCTGAGCGAGCGGCCGAAGAGGGCGCGCGGAATGTCGTGGACGACGGCGGCGGCGCCGATGTTCAGGAAGCCGTCCGCGGTCGACATGATCGCGGCGAACAGACCGGCGAAGACGACTCCGGCGAGTAGCGGATGAGCGAACGCCTGGAGGAACTGCGGCGCGGCCGCGTCGGCGCCGGGAATCTCCGGATGGGCGCCCTGGAGCACCAGAGCCCGCATCACCAGCCCGATGCTGATCCACAGCAGGGCCGAGACCGCGTAGGCCACGATCGACACCGGCAGAATGCTGCGCGCATCGCGCACCCGCCGGCACATCATCATCTTCGTGATGACGTGCGGCTGCCCGGCCAGACCGAGGGCGAAGACGAAGTACCACGAGAGCGAGGTCATCATCCCGGCCGCGCCCCAGGGCCCCATCGACTCCGTGTCGTCGGCCATGATCGTCTCGCTCATGCCGGCGAAGCCGCCGTCGACCGCCGCGATGGCGGCCAGGAGCACGAGGACCGCCGCCACCATCATGACGAAGCCCTGGATGAGGTCGGTGTAGACCGAGGCGATGATGCCGCCGGTGACGCAGTAGAAGACGAGCACGGCGCAGGAGAAGGCGACGCAGGCCTCGAGGCTGATCGGTCCGAAGCTGCGCTGGAGGATGTCCTGGAGAACCGTCGCCATGGCCAGGATCTGGGTTCCCAAGTAGCCCATCACGCCCAGCAGAATCGCGACCGCGGTAAGTCCCCGGCTCCACTGGCTCTTGTAGCGGGCCGCCACGGCGTCCGGCAGCGAGATCGAGTCGCGGAGTTCGGCGAACAGCCGCAACCGCTTGCCGAGCAGGTAGAAGGCGATCACGTAGCCGACCGACGCGCAGACCACCATCCACAGCGAGCTCATGCCCATCCGGTACACGAGCCCCGGGCCGCCGACGAAGCCGAAGCCCGACAGCGTGCTGGAGAACACGGCCAGGGCGGTGACGATGATGCCCAGATCGCGGCCGGCCATGAAGAAGTCCTTCGTCGACTTCGTACGGCGCAACGCCCACAGACCGACGCCGATGCACACCGCGAGGTAGGCGCCGATGCAGGCCAGGATGATGCTGTTGCCGCCGCCTTCCATCTATGCCGCTCCTCCCGGGCCGCCGGCGTCCCCACCGTCCGCTCGGCCGCCCGCCCCGCGCTCGCGGCGCGACTCGGCGACCAACTGCTCGAACTCCGCCACCTCGTCCTCGCTGATCACCCAGCGGTCGAAGTTCCACATGTAGAGCACGGCAAAGATGAGGGGAACGGGCCAGATGCCATAGAGCATCCATGCCGAGGGCCGCGGGAACGACCCGAACAACGACCGTTCGGCCCCCGGCGCGACGTAGGCGCGGTAGCTCAGGATGAGCAGCGCGAAGACCAGCGCGAAGAGCGCCAGACCGATCACCAGGGCCGGACCGCTACCCTCCGGCAGTCGACCGCGGCGCCGCAACCCCAGCGCGATGAAACCCACGAAGAGCGCAATCGACAGGGTGCCGTAGAGCCAGCCCAAGAACACGACGGAGTCGTGGCGCTCGGCGCCGCCGCCCTGGCGCATCGTCTCGAACTCGGGATGGTCGATCCCGCGGCTGCCGGCCGGCTCGTCCGTCAAGGCGACAGCCAGCACAACCGCACAAAGTGCGACCAGCACCGCGAAGACGACAACCGGCACGCGCCCATTCACGTCAGCATCTCGCACGTCTGCATCCAGGTGGCAGCCCGCGGCGGAGTTCGCCCTCAGGAGGCAGGGCAGCGCGTGCGCTGCGCTGACTCGCATGGAACTGGCCGCGTACCGGGTGCGCCGGCCTGCCATCCGTGCGCCCGATGACGGGCGCACGGACTGATTCGCTGGTGGCGCGGGTCCGCGCCACCCGGGTCCTGGCCGGCATCCGCTTCAAGGCGGCCCGTTCCATTGAAGGCTGCTCCGCCTGATTCGGACTCAGTTCTCCTGGGGGGCCGGGTTGAGGATCATCGTCATCTGACGGCCCTCCAGGCCGGACCGGGTCTCGACCTCGCCGACACCCTCGATCGCTGAACTCACCTTGTCCAGAATCGCGACGCCGAGTTCGGGCCGGCGGAGCTGACGGTAGCGGAAGAAGATCGTCACCTTGACCTTCTTGCCCTCGCGCAGGAAGCGCAGCGCGCGGTCCGTCTTGATCTGGTAGTCGTGCGGATCGATCGTCGGCCGGTACTTGACCTCCTTCAGATCGATCGTCGCCGCCTTCCGCCGCGACTCCTTGTTCTTCTTGTCGCGTTCGAACTTGACCTTGCCCCAGTCCAGAATGCGAACGACGGGCGGATCCGCGTTCGGACCCACTTCAACGAGATCAAGCCGTGCCGCCTGAGCGCGCGTCTTGGCCTGATCCAGGGCGACGACACCCACCTGGGTACCGTCCTGATCGATGAGCCGTACCGGGCTTTTCCGGATCCGGTGGTTGATGCGCGGCTCTTTAGATGGGGGTGCGATCTCGAAGACTCCTGTGTTGACTACCGGGCAATCCTGCTCACCTGCGGGCGGCCGCCGGTGGACGACTGAGACGAGGGGCTACCTTAGCCTCTCCCCGCCCGTGCACGTGCGCGGATCCAGTGAGTTGAATACGTCCGCGCCGCCGCCGGTCTCCATCACGAGGACCGCCCGCTCGCCGTGAGGCGCGTCGACGGACAACGGCCGCGGCAACGGCCCTGACGCGCTCGCGGTGAGGGCTCACTGACAACGGCTCAAGTCAACCCACCGCAGCCCTGCGCTCGGGCTCCGCCTTCGCCCGGCGCGCACGCTTCTTCGAGGTCTTGCCGGCGCCGGCCTTGCGGGAACCGGTCTTCGACTTGCGGCCGCCCGCAGCGTCGCCGGTCTCGGTGTCGCCGTTCTTCGACAGACTCGCCTTGAGCGCCTCCATCAGGTCGATGATCTGCGCCTGCGGCGCCTCCGCCTCGTCTTCCGCGAATTCGCGGCCTTCGATCTTGCTCTGGATCGCCTCCCACAGCCGCTTGCGGACCTCGTCCGTGTACTGATCGGGCTTGAAGTCGTCGGAAGCGATCTGCTCGATCAACTGGACCGCGAGCTCGAGTTCGCCCGGCTTGAGTTCCGTTTCCTCACCCAGCGGCACTTCGTCAAAGGCCTTCAGCTCGTCCTCGTACTTCAGTTGCTGCATCAGCAGACCCGAGGCGTAGGGCCGCAGCATGACGAGGTACTGCTTGCCGCGCGCGGCGTGCCTGGCCAACGCCGAGCGCCCCGTGCTTCGCATTGCCTCGCTGAGCAGCCGGTAGGCGCGCTCGCCGCCTTTCTCCGGCCCCAGGTAGTAGGACTTCTCGAAGTAGATCGGCTCGACTTCCGCAAGTGGCACGAACTCGGTGATCTCGATTGCCGGCGAGGCCTTCTCCTGCAGCTCCTTGATCTCCTCGTTGCTGAAGGTGACGTACTGGCCCTTGCCGAACTCGTAGCCCTTGATCGTCTCCTTGCGCTCGACGAGTTCGCCGGTACGGGGGTTCACCAACTGCTGCTTGACCCGCGTGTTGTCGGTCGGGTCGAGCATGTTGAAGCGGACCCCGCCTGAGGTCTCCGACGTCGAGTAGAGCCTGACGGGGATCGAAACCAGGCCAAACGAGACGGTACCGGCGCCAACGGAACGTGCAGGCATAGGCGGCAAATCATAGCACCGAAAGCCGTCCGGCGGGTCCTCGAGCCGGTCGCCAAAGCGGCGCCGGCCTTGCGGCCGGCGCGCTTTCGAGGCCGCCTGCGGCGGCAGCCGGCGGGAACCTGTGGCGTTTTGCGCCACACGCGAACCAGTCCGTGCGCCCGTCACCGGGCGCACGGATGGCACGCCGGCGCAGCCGGTCGGCCGGCGCCAAGCCCTGCGGAACGGGGTTCTGGGAGAATGCCGCGGATGCCGAGCGGCAATCTCGAGGCCTACCGCCGCAAGCGATCGAGCGACGCGACGCCCGAACCCTTCGGTCCCGCGACGGGAACGGGCGCCGGCCGCTTCGTCGTCCAGAAGCACGCGGCGCGCCGCGTCCACTACGACCTGCGCCTGGAACTCGAAGGCACTCTCAAGTCGTGGGCCGTGCCCCGCGGTCCCAGCCTCGACCCCGAGGTCAAGCGCCTGGCGGTGGCCACCGAGGACCACCCGCTGGAGTACGCCGATTTCGAGGGATCGATCCCCGCCGGCAACTACGGCGCCGGGGCGATGATCGTCTGGGACAGCGGCCGCTGGAGGCCGCTTGAGGACCCGGTCGCCGGGTTGGAGAACGGCAAGCTCCTCTTCGAACTCCACGGCTACAAGCTGCGCGGCGTCTGGACCCTGTTTCGCACGGGCGGCCGGCGCCAGACGGACGGCGGCAACCAGTGGCTGATGATGAAGAAACCCGACGCGGCTGCCCGCCCAGGGAGCGAGGGCGGCGCGGACGACCTGCCGCCGGAGTCCGTGCTCTCGGGCCTGACCGTCGAGGAACTCCGGGACGGCTGCGAGCGGATCGAGGAGGTGCGTGCCGAGGTCGCCGAATCCGGCGCGCGACAGCACAACGTCGACCCGCGCTCGCTGCAACTGATGCTCGCGGTCGCCGGCGACCGGCCGTTCTCCCGGCCGGGCTGGATCTACGAACTGAAGTACGACGGCTACCGCCTGGTGGCGGCCAGGGAAGGCGGCAACGTCTTCCTGCGCTACCGCAACGGCGGCGACGTGACCGCGGTCTACCCCGAACTGGTCCGCGCCCTGCGCGCCCTGCCGGTGCAGTCCCTGGTCCTGGACGGCGAGGTCGCCGTCCTCGACGCTGGCGGCAGGCCCAGCTTCGCCAGGCTGCAGACGCGCGCCCTGCTCAGCCGACCGGTCGACATCGAACAGGCCGTCGTGCGCCGGCCCGCGACCTTGTTCGCCTTCGATCTCGTCGCCTTCGAGGGATCGGACCTGCGGTCGCTGGCCCTGCTGGAGCGAAAGGCCCTGCTGGCGAAGGTTCTGCCCCCGGCCGGGCCGCTCCGCTACTCGGACCACATCGAGGAGCAGGGCGAGGCGTTCTTCGAGCAGGTGGCGGCGATGGGCCTTGAAGGCGCGATGGCCAAGGACGGCGACTCCCGCTACGTCGGCCGCCGGTCGTCGTCGTGGGTCAAGCTGCGCACCGAACGGACCGCCGACTTCGCCATCGTCGGCATGTCGCCGCCCAAGGGCAGCCGGGTCGGTTTCGGCTCGCTCCACCTGGCGGTCTGGGATGCGGAGGCCAGCGGCACGGCGGCCGCCGGCGGAGGCAAAGCCGGCGAAGGCAAAGCCGGCGAAGGCAAAGCCGGCGGCCTCGTCTATGCCGGACGCGTCGGCGCCGGGTTCAGCGACGCGATCCTCGCGGAGCTGGCGGATCGACTGTCGGCCAACCGGCGCGACCGTCCGCCATGCCGGGCCCCCGTCGGCGCCGACGGCGGCGGCCGCGCGGGCAGCGACGCCGACGCCGACGATCCCGTCGACAGGCCGCTGGCCGACAACGACCTGATCGGCGGCCGGGTCGAAGAGCAGACCTGGATCGAGCCCCGTTCGGAGCTGATCTGCGAGGTCCGCTACAAGGAATGGACCCCCCACGGCGTGCTCCGGCACCCTGTCTTCCTCCGCTTGCGCGACGACAAGCCGGTCGAGGACTGCGTACGCCGCGCCGGGCCGCGGGCCCCCGGCGCCGCCCCGCCGCCGCCGCCCGAACGGCGCGTCGACGTGACGAACAGGTCCAAGGTGTTCTGGCCGGCCGAGGGCTACACGAAGGGCGACCTGATCGACTTCTACGCCGAAATCGCCGACGCGATGCAGCCCTACCTGACCGACCGGCCGCTGGTCATGACCCGCTATCCCGACGGCATCGCCGGCAAGTCCTTCTTCCAGAAGAACGCCCCCGACTTCGCGCCGGACTGGCTGCAGACCGTGAAGCTGGTGAGCCCCCGCACCGGCAAGGAAGTCGAGTACTTCGTCTGCCGGGACCGCGAAAGCCTGGTCTACATCGCCAACCTGGGCGCGATCGTCCTCCACGTCTGGTCGAGCCGGGTGCACCAGCTCGGCCAGCCCGACTGGTGCATCCTCGATCTCGACCCGAAGGACGCGCCGTTCAGGGACGTGATCGAGATCGCCCTGGCCATCCGCCGCCTGTGCCGGAAGATCAAGCTGCCCAGCTTCGTCAAGACCAGCGGCTCGAGCGGTCTGCACGTTCTTCTGCCGCTCGGCGGCGCCTGCACCTTCGAGCAGTCCCGCGGCCTCGCCCAACTCATCGCCCAGATCATCTGCCGGCAGTTGCCCGACATCGCCACGATCACCCGCAACCCCGAGCGGCGTGACGGCAAGGTCTACATCGACTTCGTCCAGAACGGCCGCGGCAGGCTGCTCGTCGCCCCCTTCAGCGTCAGGCCGCTCCCGGCGGCGCCGGTCTCGACGCCGCTGCGCTGGTCCGAGGTCAAGCCCGGCCTCGACCTGCGCGACCACAACATCCGGTCGCTGCCCGAACGGCTCAAGCAGCTCAAGACCGACCCGCTGCGCGGCGTGCTCACCGAGCAGCCCGACCTGCTGGCGGCGCTAAGGCGGTTGAGCGAACTGGTGTAACCGGCGCAAGACCGACCCCCTGCCCGACGGGTTCATCGACGCGTTCGAGAACGGGCCGATACTTCCCGAAGAGTGAAGCTGCTGCTCGACACCTGCGTGTTCCTTTGGTGGAGCCAAGGCTCCGCCAGAGTCCCCGGGGGAGTCCGAAAGCTCGTCGCGGACCCCGCGAACGATGTCTACGTGAGCGCGGTCACGGCCTGGGAGTTGGTCGTCAAGCACGGGCTCGGCAAACTCGAGTTGCCTGCACAGCCAGACGTCTTCGTTCCCACACGGCGAGAGTGGTACGGCTTCAAGTCCCTGCCGGTCGACGAGGCCAGCGCCCTGCAGCTACCGCGGCTGCCGCCCGTGCACGGCGATCCGTTCGACCGCCTCCTGATCTGCCAGGCAATCGAGCACGGGATGACGCTGGTCACACCGGACAGGCTGGTTTCCCGGTATCCGGTGCGGATCAGGTGGTGAGTACTGCGGCGCCCGGAGCGAGTATCGTTCGTCTCCGATGGTCGGGCTCAATGACAGGGAGTACCTGAGACCCAACTCGGCATAGCGACGCCTACGCCTTGGTGAAGTCCGAGGCCGGAAGAACGCAAGCCGGAGCGGCCCTGCAGGGACGCCGGCGCACCCAGCCTTGGGGCGCTGCGGTGTTCCCGCTGCCCGGCGTTCAGAACTGCAGCCGCAATCCGGCCCGCACCCGGCGGCTGTTCTGGAACGCGGCCGCGAGGCCTTCGCGGCCGTCCGGCCTCGGTTGCTGCTCGGCGACGGCGGCGGCGACGTTGCCCGCCCCCGGACCGATCAGCACCGGATCGAAGTAGGCGAGCGGCCAGAGATCGGTGGCGGCGTCCTGGTCGAAGACGTTCAGTGCCTCGGCAAAGAACGACAGTCGCCGGTGCTCGGAGCGCAGCGGGATGCGGCAGGTCAGGGAAAGGTCCACCCGCTTCAGGTCCGAGCTCTTGGCCGGCGTCTCCGGACCCAAAGGCAGCGGCGCGAGTCCCGTGCTGAGAATGCGTTTCTCCTCGTCGACCCGCACCGCCATCGTCCGCGGCACGTACGACCCGCCGGTGCGGAACCGGTAGACGAGGGCGGTCACCAACCGGTCCCCCGGAGACAGCACGAACCAGCCGGCGAACTGGTGCTCGCGGTCGACGTCGAGGCGCCGACTCTCGTCCGTCACGTCGAGCACGTCGCACGGCACCGGCGAGGAACAGAGGTCGAACGCTGCGAGTCCCGGATGAACGTCCGTTCCACCGATTGCCTGAAGCGCCAGTCCGCCGGCCTCGTGGTTGCCGGTCAACCGACTCAGCAGGTAGGTGAAGTGAACGCGCCAGGCCGGCATGAAACCGACGTTCGCGTTGAGTTCGGCGCCCCACCAGTCCTGCTGCAACCGCGGCAGATCGTCGCTGGCGCCTCCCAGGGGACCTCTGCCGGCGCCCACGCCGGGCGTCAGCAGCGTCGGCACGACCGTGCCGCCATCGACCACAGGAACAAGTCGAATGCCGTCTCGCAACCGGCGGCGGGCGAGACGCGCGGAGATCACGACGTCCGGCAGGAACTGGTATCTCGTTCCCAACTGGATCTCCCGCACCAGACCGGGACGCAGGTCGGAGTCAACGGCGGCACGCTCGAAGACCAGAGGCGAACCGGAGTACCCCGCCGCCTCCAGGGTCGCCAGTCCGTCGATACCCGCCAAACCGGCGACGGGCCGGAAAGCGTCCAGGCGCCACCAGGCAGCGCCTCCGTAGAGCTTCCACTTTCCGCGTCCGGTGACGTCCCAGGCGAAACCCATCCGGGGTTCCGTGCGATCACCGAAACCGAGTTCGAGCGGCCCGGACGACTCCTCCTCGGCACGCAGGCCCAGATGCAGGGTCAGGCGGCGGTCGAACACTCCCGCCAGGCGCCAGGCGTCCTGGACGTAGAGCGCCCGCTTCCTCTGCCGCAAACGGCCCGCTCGGAGAGGCTCGCCGCGCCACTCCGGCAAGGGACCGCCAGGAATTCGCAGTTCCCGGCCCGGATGATCGAAACGCTGCAGTTGCAAATCGCCGCGGGTACTCTGAAAGCCGACCTCCAGGGTGTGATCGAACAGGAAGAACGACGGTTCCACTGCCCAGTTGCGGCGCGCCGCCAACCGCCGCAGCGGCCCCGCGGTCCGCGGGTACAAAGAGCCCGCGACAATGCCAGGGGCAGGCGCCGCGAAGTAGGCGCCCGTGTCCTGCCAGGGGTCCGCGCGATCGCGAAGGTCGGAGCGGCCGCCGAAGAGCCGGAGCCACAGCCGATCCGAAACGCCCCACTCGACGTTCAGGCTCGTCGTCTGGTGACTGGAACGCCTGTTCTCCGCGCCGTTCGCGTCGGGCAGCACCAGCAGGGCAGGCCGACGGCCATCCAGTTCCGTGGCCCCCTCGTGATGCTTCAGGCTCAGGTTGCTCGCCGAGCCGGCCCACCAGTCCAGTTTGCCGACCGACAACTCCGTCGTCTCGCGCCACGTCAACGGCGCGCCTGCCAGAAACAGATCGAAGACACCCCTGGCCCGGCCCGTCGAGTGGCCGCCGAAAGCGCGCGCGCGCTCGTCGCGAAGCGGGCCGCCAACGAAGACATAGGCCTCTTCGCCGGAAATCCTCCTGCTGTCGGCGCCGCCAAAGGAAACCCGGTCGTCGGCCTGCTGGCGCAGAGCCAACCTCTTCGCCCTGTCCAGCGGCTCGACCGCCGACAGACCGCCGTTCACCCGCCAGGCCGTATCGCCGGTCCGCGTGATCAGGTCGACATGCGGACCTGCCAGCGCCGCCGAGAAGTCCATCGTTCGCACGCGCACCTGATCGACCCAATGGAGGTCCACCGCCGTCGCTTCCCGCGTGTCGATGGCCGTCGCCTGCCCGTCGATCCGATAGTTGGCGAGTCCGGGTGACCAGCCGTTGACCGCCAGTCCTCCCGCCACCGCGTCCAGACCGGTGGCGAGGTCCAGGTTCACCGCCGCGGTGGAGCCGGGCAGCTCCCGCAGGTCGTCGCCGGCCAGCACATTGCCGTCACTGCCGGTGACCACGTCCAGCAAGGGCGACGACTCGAGGTCGAGACTCGAGGCGCCGCCAGGTCGAAGATCGAAGTCGACCCGCAGCACACCTCCGGTCACCAGGATCAGGTTCTCCGCCGCGGAGGTCACAAACCCGTCGACGCCCGCCTCGACGCTGTACCTGCCGGGCGGCAGGCCCGGCGCCCGGTAGCTGCCGCCGGCGCCGACGAGAACAACCCTGGGGCTGTACAACTGCTCGCCGACGATCCTGATCTCCGCGCCGGGCAGCGGCTCTCCAGTCGCATCGCTGCGGACCTGACCGTTGATCTCGCCGTTCAACTGGGCCCATGCCGCTCGCGGCGAAGCAAGAACCGAACCCGCGACCGCGAACACGATCACCGCCGAAACCGCCGGCGCCGCGGTCACTCCGGTCGGCGCCCGTTTCGGCAGGAGCAGCGAAGCGAACGCCGACACCAGGCCGACGACGGCGCCGGCCTGCAGCACCGAAGCCAGTTCAAAACGATCGGCGAGCCCTCCGATTCCCCAGGTGGCAAGCCCGCCCGTCGCGAACAGGAAGCCGAGTGCCGCTCCCGAAGCCAGCCCCCGGCGCCAGGGCAGCAGTTCCTGGGCCATGACGATCAGGATCGAGTGCGACGCCCCCAGCAACGCTCCGCACGGCAGGACGAGGGCGAAGATCAGGCCTTCGGACTCCGGCACCAGCGCCAGCAGCAGCGAACCCGGCAACGTCGTCAGAAAGACGACCGGGCGTCGACCCCAACGATCGGCCCAGGCCCCCGCAAGAACCGCGGTGACCGCGCCCCCGAGCAGAAACAGCCCGCTGGCAAGGCCCTGAGCCTTGGAGCTGTATCCCTGCCGGCTCAACAGGAGAGGCAGGAACGCCATCGTTCCAAAGATGGCCCAGGAGCGGCTGGCGTACACCAGGGCCAGAAGAGCGATGACGCCGACCCGCATCGGTCGCCGGCGACTGGCGGGCGCCTGTGCGCCGCCAGCCGGCCTGTCATCGGCAGACCGCAACCGGCCAGGCGCCGGGTTGACCCGCCGCGGCCCCATCGCGAAGGCCATGAACAGCGGCGCCGGCGCCGCGACCAGCACGAGCCAGTAGATCCCCGCAAGCCCCGCCCGGTCGAGCGCCACACCCGCCAGATACGGCCCCGTGACCAGCCCGAACTGACCGCAGAAGAAGAAGATCGCGGTGAAGGTGGACGAGCGGGCGACGTTCACCGTACTCGAGTGCATCACGCCCAGAGGATGGAACGCTCCGGAGGCGACCGCCGCGAGGGCGAACGGAATGAGGAACAGTCCGAAACTCCCCGTCGCGGCAGCGGCAGCGACCGCCAGCGCCATGCACCCCAGGTTGAAGGCAACGCTGAATGGACCGAGGAAGCGGCTGCCGACCCTGTCGACCAACCAGCCGAAGGCCGGCTGCGTCGTCCCCGCCAGCACCTGGAACAGTCCCACCGCAAGCCCGATCTGTTTCGCGCTGAGGCCGAGCGGCGCGCTCAGGAAGGCCAGCAGCACCGGCCCGATGCTGTTGAAGATGTCGATGCCGAGGTGGCCAACCGTAACGGCGGCGAAGATGCGTCGGCCGTTCATGAGACATCAAGCCCGAAGCGAGCCGCCGTGACGGCGGCGAAGATGCGCCGAGCACTCATGCGCGACCCGCTACCCGCTCACGGGCGCCTCTCCCCGCGGCGCGCTCACGCCGCCTCCCCGCCGCGGGTCGGCAACGCCGACAAGCGCCTCGTCCCTCACCCGGATCGCCGACACGTCGCCGCTCAAGCCGCGCTCGAACAGTTCGTGGCCGCGCGCGGCCAGACCTTCGAGTGCCTCGGAAGAAAGGCCGCCCTGCTCGTAGAAGATCCGATCGGGCCACGCCTGATGATGCACCCGCGGGCTTTCCACCGCCTGCTTCAGGGTCATGCCGTGGTCGATCACGTTCGAGATCACGTGGTAGACGGTCGTGATGATCGTCGGGCCGCCCGGCGTCCCGACGACCATCATCAGGTCGCCCTCCGGGTCGAGGACGATGCTCGGGGTCATCGACGACAGCATCCGCTTGCCGGGGACGATCGCGTTGTTCTCGCCCTCCACCAGCCCGAACTGGTTCGGCTGACCCGGTGAAGCGGCGAAGTCGTCCATCTCGTTGTTCAGCAGGAACCCGGCGCCGGTCACCGTGACCGCGTTGCCGTAGCCGCTGTTGATCGTGGTCGTGATCGAGGCCGCGTTGCCCCAGCGGTCGACCACGCTGTAGTGGGTCGTCTCGGTACCTTCGGCCGGCGGCGCGACCTCGACCGGAGGCAACGGCTGCGCCCGCTCGGGGTCGATCGATGCGCGCAGCCCGTCGGCGTAGTCCTGAGACTCGAACTGCGCCCGCGGAACGTCGACGAAGTCCGGGTCGCCGAGCAGGGTGTTCCGGTCGCGGAACGCGAGCCGCATCGTCTCGGCCTCCAGGTGGATCAGCTCGGCGCTGCCGAAGGGAGGCAAGGCATCCCAGCCCTCCAGCACATTCAGGATCAGACCCAGGGTCAGACCGCCCGAAGAGACCGGCGGCATCGAGTAGATCGTGTGGCCGCGGTACTCCACCTCGACCGGCTCTCGCCACGCGGGTGCGTAGCTCGCCAGGTCCTCGTGCGAGATGAGGCCTCCGCCCCGCTCCATCTCGGCGACGATCAGATCGGCGACCGGGCCGCGGTAGAAGCCGTCCGGGCCCTGCTCGGCGATCGCCGTCAGGGTGGCCGCCAGGTCGGGCTGCTCAAGCAGCGTCCCCGGCGCCGGCGCCTCGCCATCGACGAGAAACTGCTCCGCGCTGGCCGGGAAGCGGTTCAACCGCTCAGCCGCCGACGCGAGGCTCAGCGAGCGCACCTCATCCACCGCGTGGCCCCGAGCGAGCTCGATCCCCGGCGCTACCAGGTCGGCCCAAGGCAGGGACCCGACCCGCTGGTGCATTTCCCACAAACCGGCCACCGAGCCCGGAACGCCGGCCGCCAGGTGGCCGATCACGGCGTTCTCCGTTACCTTGCCCTCGTCGTCGAGGAACATGTCGCGGGTGGCCGCGGCCGGCGCCTTTTCGCGGTAGTCGAGCGCCCCCACCTCGCCGTCATTCGAGCGGTAGACGAGGAAGCCGCCGCCGCCGATGTTGCCCGCCGCGGGAAGAACCGCCGCCAGAGCGAAACCGACCGCCACCGCGGCGTCGACCGCGTTGCCACCCTGCTCGAGGACGCGCGCGCCGGCCGCCGACGCCAGGCCATGGCCGCTCGAGACCATCCCGTGCCGACCTTCCGCCGTTGGCGCCCTGCCGTCCAGACTCCAGACCCCGGAGCTCCCGGTTTCGAGCGCCGGTTCCGCGCCCGCGCAGGCGACTCCGAGCAGAACGGCGGCCGCCAGACAACCCGCGATCAGGCGCCGAACGAGCGGGCGCGAGGCAATGGTCGCGAACCGGCTCATCGCAGCGGAGACGGTATCAGAGAGCACCTCCTGAGCAACGGTTCAGGCGACCGGTCGCCGGCCGGATACGCTTGTTCCGCGCGGGGCGCCCGACGAGCCACGCATCGACGCCGCGGGAGATCGCGGTCCGCAGGTCGGCCTCCGCGTTTCCAGGAAGACACGCTTTCCCCTCCGAGCAGCAGGAAGACCATGCAGACGAAGCTCCCCGAGCTGACGATCGGTATCGAGGAGGAGTACCAGATCATCGACCCCAGGAGTCGGGAGTTGAAACCCTTCATCCAGAAGTTCCTCGAGCAGGGTCAGATCGTTCTCCAGGAGCAGATCAAGGCGGAGCAGCTGCAGTGCCAGGTCGAGGTCGGCAGCGACGTCTGCCGCACGATCGGAGAGGCGCGCCAGGAGCTCATCCGTCTGCGGCGATCGATTTCCCACCTGGCCTCCCGCAACGGCCTGCGAATCGCCGCCGCCAGCACGCATCCATTCTCCTCCTGGCAGGAGCAGGACGTCACCGAGGCCCAGCGTTACATCAAGCTGCAGGAGAACTTCGGCGACGTCGCCCGCCGCATGCTGATCTTCGGCATGCACGTCCACGTAGGCGTGCCGGACAAGGACCTGCGCATCGACGTGATGGACCAGTCGCTCTACTTCCTGCCTCACCTGCTGGCGCTGTCGACGAGTTCGCCGCTCTGGCAAGGGCGGGACACCGGGCTCAAGTCCTACCGCTCGGTGGTCTTCGAGAGCCTCCCCCGCTCCGGTCTGCCGCCCTCGCTCCGGTCCTACGCCGAGTACGAACGCCTCGTGAACGTTCTCGTCAAGACGAGGTGCATCGAGGAGCCGACCCAGATCTGGTGGGACGTCCGGCCTCATCCCAGGTTCCCGACGATCGAGTTCCGCGTCTGCGACGTCTGCACGAAGATCGAGGAGGCGCTGTGCCTGACGGCCCTGTTCATGGCGATTGTCGGCAAGGCTGATCCGCCTGCGCCGCAAACAACCAGGCCTCGGCGCCGCTACCCCCGACACCTGCTCTACTACGAGAACAAGTGCGACACGAGCGATGCGGTACGGCATCGACGGCAAGCTGATCGACTTCGGCAAGGCCGAGGAGGTGCCGCTGCCGGTTCTTGACCCTCGAGTTGATGGACTTCGTCGACCGACGTGCTCGACGAACTCGGCATCCGCAAGGAAGCCGAGTACGTCCACACGATCCTCGCCCACGGCACCAGCGCCGACCGCCAGTTGAAGCGGGCCCAGGGAAGGCGACATGAACGCCGTCGTCGACGGCCTGATTGCGGAAACCCGCGAAGGGTTCGGACTAGGACCAGGGAATCACCTGTTTGCGCCGGGCCGGAATCAGAGCAACGAAGACGCCGAGGAGCAGAGCAAGGAGAAGCAGAGACGGTCCGAGGAAGCGGGGCCAGATCCAGATGCGGTTGCCGCCGGCGGAGCTTTTGTAGGTGGATACCGGGACTGCCCCTTCCTGCTGGAGGCGTTGGGCTCTTTCCTGGACGAAGGCGTAGCGGAGGTGGCCTTCGGGGGTGCGGAGGTCGAGGACGGCCGAGTAGTAGCGGTTGAGGATCGCCTCTTCGGAGGCGGCGGTGGGCCAGTCTTCCGCGTCGAAGGCTTCGTTGCGGGCTGTACGTGCCAGGTGGCCTCGTTCAGGAAGTGGTCCTGGACTTGCCAGGGCTGGAAGGGCCGCATGGGCGGCAGGTTCGCGGCCCAGAGGGCGCGGCGGTTCTCGTTCAAGCGCTCGAGGCGGTCGGGGCTGTAGTAGCTGCGGAAGCTGCCAAGTTCCGGGTCCGTTATCCGGCGCCCGAGGTTCGTCAGCTCGACGAGGCCGTACGAAGCGACGACGAGAACGACCCATAGCGCGGCGATCGTGCGCCGTTCCGCGAGCGCCGGCGCCCTGATGTCCGAAACCGAACAGGCCGGCGCCGAAGACGACGCCGCAGCCCCCGGCAGACGCGTTCAGCACACAGTCGTAGAAGTCGCCCTACGCGGACCCAGACGAGCCACTGGACGAACTCGTCGGCAAGCCCGACGAGCGAGGTCAGGACGGCGGCGGAGAACGCGGCGGCGATGGCCGACCGGCCGCCGCGCAGAAAGGCCGGTAGAGCAGCAGCGCGATGAGCCCGTAGAGCACGAGGTGCATCCGTTCGAGAGCGGACTCCTCCGGGCGGCCGCGGGCCAGCGCGGTTGCCTGCGCCACGGCCCAGAGCGCCCCGACGGTGAGCGCGGCGTAGTTGGCCCACCTCAGCTTGCGGGCGGAGCGAACCACCCGGACGACAACGGCCGCCGCGGCCGACCCCAGAACAGGATCGTCGGCACGATGACGAGAAGCGAACGGTCGACTTCTTCCTGAATCCACCGTGTCAGGCGACCGAGGAACGGCGCCGAACCGACGATCCAGAGCGAGAGGAGGATCGGTGCGGCGAAACCGGTCAAGCGGGCGGGCTTCAGGAACACACGGCTATGATGAACCAAGCGGAGGCGGAAAGGAGCACCCTATGGCCGACAGGACCTCCAACTGAACGTGCCGCGGACACTCACATGGACGTGCGTCCTGCTGGCTGGCCTGACCGCGCCGGCGCCGGCGGCCGACCCGGAGGCGAGCCCGGTGCTCCGCATCGAACGCTGGATAGACGGCGGCGGCCGGGTCGACTGGTCCCGCCAGGGCGAGTGGCTGGCCTACGACAAGGCCGGAGAAGACGGCCGCTACGACATCTACATCACCTCGACAGATTTTCTGGCCGAGCGCTGCCTGACCTGCGAGATGTACGCGTTGCGGAAGGTCAATGCGATGAACCCGGTCTGGCACCCCGCCGGCGAACGCCTCATCGTCCAGGTGCAGAGCCGCCCCAAGCGGCTCAAGTTCATTGCCGATCCGCTGCAGCTCTTGACTCCCGACCGGGCGGTGCACAGCGAGCTCTACGACATCGACCGCCTGGGCAAGCACTTCACGCTCCTGACCCGGTTCGGCGACAACGGCGCCGCGGTGCTCGATCCCCACTTCGCCTTCGACGGCGAACGGCTGCTGTGGAGCGAACGCGTCAAGGCGCGCAAGGGCCGCTACGGCGCCTGGCAACTGCGCAGCGCCCGCTTCCAGGTCAACCGCAGCGGCATACCGAGGCTGCGCCGAATCGAGTCGTACCCGGCGCCCACCGACGCACTGATCGTGCCCCAGGGCTACACCCCCGATGACCGCGGCGCCCTGGTCGCGGCGAACTTCGAACCCGGGCAGTCGCCCGACGCCCTCGATCTCTACCGAATCCGCTTCGACGGGGCCAAGCCGGAGCGGCTGACCCACTCCCGCGGCGGCGCCGAGGAGTACGTCCGGCTGTCGCCGACAGGCCGCTACCTCGCCTTCACCTCGAACGCCGGGATCCGCGGCACGGAACCCGGGCAGTCGGTGCCGCCGACAGCCCGACGCGAGCTGTGGTTGATGGACCCGGATGGCTCGAACAAGCGCCGGCTCACCTTCTTCAACGACCCGCCCTCCGACCACAGCCTCGGCCACACCTACGTCGGCGATCTGGCCTGGAGCCCGCGCGGCGACCAGATCGCCGTGCACGTCATGTGGGGGAGCGAGGATGGCGGACGACCGCGAGAAGCGGTGTACCGTATCGATCTTGATCCGTCCTTCCGGCGGTAGCGCGGTATCGTCCCCGCTTCGCGGCGCGTGCATCCGGCCGTCTGCGGCGGCAGCAGGTCAGAGGCCAGCGCACCCGGTCGGCGCCGCTCACGCCCCGGGACGCGCAGACGCAACACCACCCCACTCGAGGAATCCGCATGAGAAGACGTCCTGCCTCGTTCCTGTTGGCCGCCCTGCTGCCGGCGCTCCTTGCCGCGCTGCCCGCCGCGGCCCAGGACGACCCTCACGTGTTCCGCGGCGCCCGGCTGCTGCCGATCGCCGGTCCGCCGATCGACGGTGGCGTCCTGGTCGCCCAAGGCGGCAGGATCACAGGCGTCGGCGGCCCCGACACGAGCACGCCGCGCGGGGCGGTCGAGCACGACGTGTCCGGCAAGGTGCTGATGCCCGGCCTCGTCGACACCCACTCCCACGTCGGCTCGGTATCCGGGGGCGACCGGTCCGCGCCGCTTCACCCGGACGTGAGGAACCTCGACTCGATCGACGTTGCCGCCGACAGCATCTGGCGCGCCCGATCCGGCGGCATCACGACGCTGAACATCATGTCGGGCTCAGGGCACCTCATGTCCGGGCAGACCGCCTACGTCAAGCTGCGCGACGGCGCCCGGACGATCGAGGACTGGCTCTACTGCGACGATCCGATCAACGGCATCTGCGGCGGCATGAAGATGGCGAACGGCACGAACTCGATCGGCTCGCCGCCCTTCCCGGGCACGCGGTCCAAGTCCGCGGCCCTCGTGCGAAACCTCTACCACGAGGCGGTCGAGTACCGGGACAGGATGGCCGAGGCGGAAGCGAGCGAAGACGAGGACGACGAGGGCGAGCCGGCCAAGCGGGACCTGCGCATGGAGGCTCTGGCCCAGGTACTGGCGGGCGACCGGATCGTCCAGCACCACACCCACCGCCACAACGACATCGCCACCGTGCTGCGGCTCAAGGAGGAGTTCGGCTTCCGGGTCGTCGTCCAGCACGGGACGGAATCCTGGAAGGTCGCCGAGGAACTTGCCGCCGCCGACGTGCCGGTGTCGATCACCTGGATCGACGCGCCGGGCGGAAAGGAGGAGACGATGGACTGGAACATGGAGATGGGCGCGATCCTCGAACAGGCCGGCGTCGACGTCAGCTTCAACACGGACGACTCGGTGACCGATTCGCGTCTCCTCTTCCGGGCCGCAGCGATCGCCGTCCGCTACGGCATGTCGCGCGACAAGGCGATCGAGGGCCTGACTCTCGCGCCGGCGCGGGCACTCGGACTCGACGACCGAATCGGCTCGCTCGAAGCCGGCAAGGACGCGGACTTCGTCATCCTCTCCGGCGATCCGCTGAGCGTGTACTCGAAGGTCGAGCAGACCTGGGTCGAGGGGACGATGATCTACGACCGCTCGAACCCCGACCACCGCAAGTTCGCGGTCGGGGGCTACAAGGTCTACCGGACCACGGCCCACGAAGACCACATGACCCGGCAGTTGCTCGAGGGAGAGACACGATGAAGCGCTTGGCAGCTTGCTCGACAGCAACCGGGTGCGCCGGCCCTCGGGCCGGCATCCGGCGCAAAGCGCCGGCTTCCCAAACTTCTGCGGCGCCAGTCGCCACCTTCTTCGTGGCTCTGGCCGCTCTGGCCGCCCTTACCGCGGCGCCGACCGCGGCCCAGGTTGCGGTTCGCGCGGGCACGTTGCACACGGTTTCCGGGCCACCGATCGAAAACGCGGTCGTGGTCGCCGGCGCACACGGCAAGATCGAGTGGGTCGGGCCGGCGGCCGAGGCCGACGTCCCCGACGGCGTCGAGGTTCTCGAAGCCGCCGTCGTCACCCCCGGCCTCGTCGACCCGCACTCCGTCGTTGGACTCTCGGGCGCGCTGAACAGCAACGTCGGTCCGGTCCGCGACCAGGATCAGCTCGAACGCTCCTCGCCGATCCAGCCCGACCTGCGGGCCATCGACGCTTACGACGCGAACGAGACCCTGGTCGAGTGGGTCCGCTCCTACGGCGTGACGACGATGCACACCGGCCACGGGCCCGGAGCTCTCGTCAGCGGCCAGACGATGATCGCCAAGACCCGCGGCCGGAACGTCGACCAGGCCGTCGTCGTCCCCGCGCGCATGCTCGCTTCGACGCTCGGCAACGCAGTGTCCTCGAACTTCCAGTCGCCGGGCACGTCGGCGAAGGGCATTGCGATGCTCCGCAACGCCCTGCTTGGCGCCCAGGCGTACCTGGAGCAGGCGCAGAAGGCGGCGGAAGCCGGTGCGGAAGATGGCGACGAAGCCGGGGGCCGCGAGGCCGAGGGCGACGAAGCCGAGGGCGACGAGGCTGAGGGCGACGAAGCCGAGGACGACGAAGCCGAGGGCGACGAGGCCGAGGGCGACGAGGCTGACGGGGAAGAAGGCGACGCCAGGCCTGCGCCCAAGCCCCCGGCGCGCGACCTCTCCAAGGAAGCCCTGGGCCAGGTCCTCGAGGGCGAACTGTCCCTGCTGATCACCGCGAACACCGTGCCCGAAATCGCCGCCGCTCTACGGCTGCAGCAGGAGTTCGGGTTCGACCTGGTGCTCGACGGCGCCGCCGAGTCCTACCTGCTGCTCGACGAGATCCGCGAGGCCGGCGTGCCCGTCCTGCTCCACCCCCCGATGAGCCGGGTCCGCAACGGCTCCTGGGAGACCGCCGCGTCGCTCGCCGACGCCGGCATTCCGTTCGCCATCCAGACCGGATTCGAGGGCTACGTCCCGAAGACCCGCGTCCTGCTCTGGGAAGCGGCCATCGCCGCCGCCAACGGCCTCGGCATGGAACGGGCGCTGGAAGCCGTCACGCTGAGCCCCGCCCGCATCCTCGGCATCGACGACCGCGTCGGCTCGGTCGAAGTCGGCAAGGACGCCGACCTCGCCCTCTTCGACGGCGACCCGTTCGAGTACACGAGCCACATCTGCGGCGTGATCATCGAGGCGGAGGTCATGTCGTCGGAGTGCCGGTAGGCGCTCAGCGAGGCGCACGACGCGCTTGACCGAAGCGCATATCGGCTAGACTAACGCCGTTTTGCGACGCAAATCGGCAATGGTTCCGCGCTTCTGCAAGCTACCGGAACAGAGTTTCTTCCTCTTCGGACCTCGGGGGACAGGCAAGTCGACCTGGCTGCAAGCCGAGCTTCCGGACGCGCTCTATCTGGATCTTCTCGACCCGGCTCTCTACCGGGCCCTCCGGGCTCGGCCCGAGCGCCTGCGCGAGATGATCGCCGCAGAGCCGGATCGTGCCGACGTCGTAATCGACGAGGTCCAGCGCGTGCCCGAACTCCTCACCGTGGTCCACTCGGTCCTGGAATCGCCCGACACGAGACGATGCGCGCTCACTGGGCCTTTGAGGTCAAGAACTCCCAAACCGCGCACCGGAGCGACCTGCGTGCGCTCAGGGCCTTCCTGGCCGACTACCCTGAAGCGCAGGCCGCTCTGCTCTACCGTGGCGCCCGCCGACTGCTGGTCGACGATGTCCTCTGCCTGCCGGTCGACGAGTTCCTGCGCGGCGTCGTTCCGAACCGTCCCCTGCTCGAGAGGGTCACGACCGCTCCCTCCTCGCCTACGCGGTGAACTTCGTCGGTCATCAAGGAAAGCAGTACGTGTGCGGTCCGGTCACTCGAAGAAGACCTCGGCGATTGCGATGCCGCTCTCGCCGGCGACGGCGTAGAGCAGGAAGACGCGGCCGTCCTCCTCGAAAATCGCCGGGTCGCGCAACTGGTTCACGTGGCCGTAGGCGGTGCTGCGCACAGATGGTTCGAGCGGGGCGTCGGCGCCCTCCCAGTCGCGTTCGGGGCGCAGGACCTCGACCGGTTCGGAGTCCGTCCAGCTCATCCAGTCGCCGCTGAGATCGATGCCGCTGAGCAAGATGCGCTCCGGCGCCTCGCCGACCTGGGTCCAGAACACCCACAGCGTGTCGTCGCGGAGCAGCAGGGCCGAGTGGCGCATGTCCGGGTTGAACAGCAGCGGACCCTCCTCGAAGTTCGTCAAGCCGTCCTCCGACCGGTAGAACTGGCCGGGCATGGCCAGCGCGTAGGTCAACCCGCCGTAGCGGAAGATGCGCATGTAGGTGCGGCCCAGCTCCTGGGGCTGCGCTTCGAAGTCGATGCCGTCGGTCGACGTGGCGACCCGGGAGACCTGGCGGCCCACGTCCTCCAGGCCGTGGAAGTACATGACGATCCGTTGGTTCCGATCGTCGACGTGAACGTCCGGCGACGCGATGTGAGTCGCCGTAATCTCCTTCACTACGTCGTGGGAGATCTTCAGGCCTCGCCGCGCCTCCCACTCGGCGGCCATCTCCGGGGTCACTTCCGGCGGCTCGACGAGGAAGTGGGACTGCTCGATCTGCAGGCTGCCGGGCACGTGGATCGACCACGGTCCGAGCAGGTCGTCGGCCCAGGCGAGCCGGATGTAGTGGCCCTTGTGGTCGGCGAAGTAGAGGTAGTAGCGGCCGAGCGGGTCGGCAACCCAGTCCGGGACGCGGATGAGTGACGGCCCCTGGATGTTCTCGCCGATGCTCAAGTCGAGTTCCGGCCCGATGATCGGAGCGTCGAGGAGGCGTTCGACGCGGATGGAGGGCGCGTCGGCGGTGGCGGACGCGGGTTCGGCGTCGGTGGCCGGCTCGGCGTCGGGGGCCGCGCAGGACAGGGCGGAGAGGGAGGCGACGAGGGAGAGGGCCACGAGGGAGCGCAACGCTCTCATCGGCTGATCCGATTGTCTATGGGTCTCATTGCCCCTATGCTAGCGGCCGTGTACCACCAACCCCGTTGGATTCTCGCGGCTCTCCCGGCCCTCTGCCTCTGCACCGCGGCCGCCGCTCAGTACGGGGCTGCGGACGGGGAATGGCGCCATCACGGCGGCGACGACGGGTTCACCCGCTACACCGCGCTCGACCAGATCAACGGCGCGAACTTCAACCGGCTCGAGCCGGCATGGAAGTGGGCTTCCGCCGACTCGCGGATCGAGGAGAACTCGCCCTACCGGCGGCAGGTGCTCCGTTCGTCGCCCCTGGTCGTCGACGGCCGGCTCTACCTCCCCACCGAGTTGAGCCAGGTCGCCGCGCTCGACGCCGCGACCGGCGAGGAACTCTGGGTCTACGACCCGAAGAGCTACGAGCGCGGCAAGCCGGCCCAGAACAACTACTACACGCGCGGCCTCGAGTACTGGACCGACGGTGAGCAGGAGCGACTGTTCGTCGCCACGATCGGCAAGCAGCTCATTTCGATCGATCCGGCCACGGGGCAGCCCGACCGCGCCTTCGGCGAGGACGGCGTGGTCGAGTTGTCCCGGAACCTCGGCCGCGAGAACACGGAGCTCCGGAACATCAGCCATGGCCAGCCGGTGATCGTGGTCGGCGACACGATCGTCGTCGGCTCCCGCATCTTCGACTTCCCGCTCCGGAACAACAACCCGCCGGGCCACGTCCGCGGCTACGACGTGCGCACCGGCGAGTTCAAGTGGCGATTCCACACGATTCCCCAGGAGGGCGAGGAGTTCGTCGAGACCTGGGAGAACGACTCCTGGAAGACGCCCGCCAACACGAACGTCTGGGCGCCGATGACCGCCGACCAGGAACTCGGCTACGTCTACCTCGCCACCAGCACGCCGACCAGCGACTACTACGGCGGTCCTGCGGCACGGCGACAACGTGTACTCCGAGAGCCTGATCTGCGTCGACGCCGCGACGGGCGAGCGGGTCTGGCACTTCCAGACTGTCCACCACGGCGTCTGGGACTACGACATCGCCTCGGCGCCGAACCTGATCGACATCGTCGTTGGGGGTCGCCTGATCAAGGCGGTCGCCCAGGTGTCGAAGACCGCCTTCACCTACGTCTTCGACCGGGCGACCGGCGACCCGGTGTGGCCGATCGAGGAGCGTCCGGTCCCCTGGGAGAGCACGGTCCCGGGCGAGAGAATGTCGAAGACCCAGCCGTTCCCGACGAAACCGCCGGCGTTCGACCGTCAGGGCGTGAGCGAAGACGACCTGATCGACTTCACGCCGGAGCTCCGGGCCGAGGCGCTCGAGATCGCGGAGAAGTTCATCCTCGGGCCGATGTTCATGCCCCTGATCCGCCGTGGCGAGGGCGGCAAGGAGGCGATTCTGGCGGTTCCCGGGGCCGGTGGCGGCGCGAACCACCCGGGGGCCGCGGCCGACCCCGAAACCGGGATGCTCTTCGTCCAGTCGATGACCCGGCCCTCTGGGATGGCCCTGGTCGAGCCGGACGGGGCGCGGAGCTTTTGGCCCTACGTGCTGGACCGCGTCTCGACCGCCGGTCCGCGCGGCCTGCCGCTGCTCAAGCCGCCGTACAAGCGAATCACCGCCATCGATCTGAACCGCGGCGACATCGCCTGGCAGGCGCCCCTCGGCGACGGGCCGCGAAATCACCCCGCGATCCGGCATCTCGACCTGGGGCCGCTCGGCGGGCTTTCGTCGAGCGCCGTGACGGAAGGCGGTCTGCTGGTCACGAAGACGCTGCTCATCACCCATGCCGCCCGCTTCGAGGTCTACAACGACCCGCTCGACCGTGCTCGGCAGCTCGCTCCAGGCCCGGGAGAAGGCGACGGGCAAGCTGCTCGCCGAAGTGCTCGTCGACCGCGCCCTCCACGGCGCCCCGGTCAGCTACATGCAGGGCGGACGGCAGTACATCGCGGTCACCGGCGGCGGGATGACCGAACCGGCAGAGCTGATCGCCTTCGCCCTTCCGCAACGCGAGGCTCCCTGAGGTCAACCGATGCGAATCCAGCTTCTCAAGGTCGTGGCGATCCTGGTTGCTCCCGTTGCAACCATCGCCCAGGACGACATTCCCCGCACGCCGAGCGGCGCCCGGCTGCTGGAGAAGGAGGCGCGCGAGGCGCCGCGCGAAGGCGACTGATACCCTCCCTCCGCTCACCCCCCAAAGACCGGCGCTTCCCCAGCGCCACCTGGACGCTCTCGAAAGACGCTCGGGAAAGACGCTCTGGAAGTCCCTTCTGGCTAACCAAGTACTCGATCCGTACACCGTCCGCCACGGCGAGGCGGTGGCCCCGCCGGTCAGGTTCCGCGACCGCCTGAAGTACCTGGGGCCGAGCCTCATCGTCACCGGCGCGGTAATCGGCTCGGGCGAGCTGGTGCTCACGACCAGCCTGGGCGCGGTGGCGGGCTTCACGCTGCTGTGGTGGATGCTCCTCTCCTGCTGGTGCAAGTCGCTGGTGCAGGCGGAGATGGCGCGCTACACGATCGAGTCGGGCGACACCTACCTGCGCGCGATCAACCGGCTGCCGGGGCGCATCTGGAAGATCTCCTGGCCGATCTGGCTGGGCATCATCGCCTACGTCCCGGGGACGATGGGGCTGGGCGGCATCATCGGCGGCGCCGGCCAGTCGATGTCCTTCCTCGCTTCGCTGGGGAACGTCGAACTCGACGGCGTTCTCTGCACCGGCCTCATCGCCGTTGCCGGCTCGATCATCCTCGGCACCGGCTCCTACAAGTGGCTCGAGCGGGTCATGCTGCCCCTGGTCATCGCGTTCACGTTGTGCACGCTGGTCTGCGTGATCGCGATGCAGTTCACCGAGTTCCGGACGACGCCGGGCGAGATCCTCGGCGGCATGAAGCCGGACATGACGCTGTTCGTCGCCGTCGCGGCGCTGGCCCTCTCCGCGTACGGTTACACCGGCACGACCTCGGGCGATATCTCGTCCTACACCTACTGGTGCGTCGAGAAGGGCTATCCCAGCCTGCTCGGCTCCGACCGCAGCGATCCGAACTGGGAGTCCCGCGCCCGCGGCTGGATGCGGGTGCTCCACACCGACGTCTGGCTCGCGCTGATCATCGTGACCTGCGCCACGATTCCCTACTACATCCTCGGCGCCGGGGTGCTGAACAAGATGGGGCTGACGCCGGAGGGCAACGACGAGACGATCGGCGCACTATCCAACATCTTCACCCAGACGCTTGGGGTATGGGCGGTGTGGATCTTCGCCATCGGCGCCTTCAGCATCCTGTTTTCGACCGTGCTCTCCGGGGCAGGCGGCGGCGGCCGGACGATCCCCGACTACCTGATGGAGATGGGCCTGATCGAGCGCTCGAACCTGGCGCTGCGCAAGAAGATCATCCGCGGCTACCTGATCTGCCTGCCCCTCGCCGCGTTCGGCATCTACTACTTCGTCACGGACTTCGTCATCCTGATCATGGTCGGCGGCCTGACCTCGGCCATCTTCCTGCCGATCCAGTGCGGGGCCACGCTGTGGCTGCAGCGCACCCGGATGGACCCGCGGATCCGGCCCCGGCGGCTGACCTACATCGGTCTCTGGGTCGTCTTCGTGTTCGAGGCCGCGATGGCGCTGCTGGTCATCCGGTACGTCGTGCTGAGGGCCCAGTTCGACTGGTTGTTCGGCTACCTGTTCGGCTGAGGAAACGGGGTCGGCGCGCCGGTGGCTCCTAGCGCTAGCATGACAACACGATGATCCGACACGCCCTCACCATCGCCCTCGCTCTCCTCACCACCTCCGCCGCCCTCGCCCAACGCCCCGGCCTGACGGAACGGATGCGGGAACGCAGCCGGCAGATGGACGCCCGCCTCGCCGACGACCCCTACGTCGGCATCCACGCCAGCTCCGGCATCGAGCGCGGCCTGTTCAGGATCGAGTCGACCGGCGTGTCGACGGCGCCGGTCCGACTGGCCGCGGAGAAGTTCCTGGCAGCTCTTTCGGCCGAGCAGCGCGCGAAGACGACCTTCCCGGTCGACGACGACGAGTGGCGCAAGTGGATGAACCAGCACTTCTACCTGCGCCAGGGCGTCGGCTTCGACGAGATGGACGAAGCCCAGCGCGAAGCGGCCTTCGGCCTGATGCGCGCGTCGCTCAGCGCGGACGGCCTCAAGCTGAGCCGCGACATCATGAACCTCAACCGCACCCTGGGTGAACTGAACAACGACAACTTCGTCGAGTACAACGAGTGGCTGTACTGGATCACCGTGATGGGCGAGCCCTCGGCCGACCAGCCCTGGGGCTGGCAGGTCGACGGCCACCACCTGATCATCAACTACTTCGTGCTCGGCGATCAGGTCGTCATGACACCGCTGTTCATCGGCTCGGAGCCGGTCATCGCCGAGTCCGGCAGGTTCAAGGGCACCGTGATCATGCAGCGGGAGCAGGACCAGGGGCTCGCGCTGATCCGCTCTCTTTCCGCGGACCAGCAAGCGAAGGCGATCATCGAGACCTCGAAGGACGGCAACAACAACCTCGGCGAAGCGTTCAGCGACAACATCGTGCTCGACTACGCCGGTATCCCGGCCTCCGATCTGTCAGCCGAAGCCAGGACGCGACTGCTCGACCTGATCGGCCTCTACGTCCACAACATGCGCGAAGGCCACGCCAGGGTGCGGATGGAGGAGGTCGAAACCCATCTCGACGCGACCCGTTTCGCCTGGGTCGGCGGCGTCGGCGACGACGACGTCTTCTACTACCGCATCCACAGCCCGGTCATCCTGATCGAGTTCGACCACCAGCGGCCCGTCGGCATCCGGCATCTCGTCAAAGGGCGCGCCCCTGTTCGCCAGCACATTCACGCCGTCGTCCGCACGCCGAACGGCAACGACTACGGCAAGGACCTGCTACGGCAGCACTACGAGCGGGATCACTGAAGGCCGCCGCTTCGACGGAGCGGTTCCCTGGCCGCCTGCGGCGGGAACCCGTGTGGCGCGTACCGCGCCACATACGCGCTTGACGGAACGGTTGCGAGAGAGTCCTTCATTGTGGCGGCCTACTCTACGGTCACCCAGATCGGCGAGGACCAGGCCATGTTGCCGTCGACCTGGATCACCCGCACGTAGTAGAGGTGCTCGCCGGGCTCGACGTCGGCGTCGACGAACTCGAGGCTGACGTCGGCTTCGAGGTTCTGGCGGTTGTAGAGGAAGGTCTGGTTGCGGATGATGTCGATCTGGCGAATCGGCGTCGTGCCAATCACGCGGACGCTCAGCCGGAAGTCGCCGTCCGCGGTCAGGATGTCGCCCTGCAGGTACTCCCTGCCGCCGGTGCGCAGCCGGTAGTCGAGGATGATGTTGTCCGTCGCGCCGTAGCTGTGGCGCTGCTTCATCGCGTCGAGCATGCCCTCCCGCGTGAACTCCTCGGCGATCGTGGCGGCGTAGGAGATATGCGTCGACAGGTGGTCGGAAGCGGCCTGGACGCCCAGCTTGTAGCCCTTGGCCCAGGCGTTCCAGACGTAGCCCTCCGGCCGGAAGCCGCCCGGGGCTGAGCGCAGGTTGCCGCTGCGGGCGGCGCGCGGCGCGCCCTCGTACTCGTTGGAGACGCGGTCCCCCTGGTAGATCTCGACCAGGGGCTCGACCTCGGGATCGTTGTCGCGCCAGTCGGTCCCCATGCTCGAGGCGGAGGTGTGGGAGATGGCGATGCCGTCGTGCTCCTTCAGGTACTC
>CATOTG010000002.1 GCA_951813015.1 uncultured Thermoanaerobaculia bacterium
CGCTCGCCCGCCGACATCGAGTCGTGCGGCCGTGCCCCGTCACCGCCAGCGCCCGCAACGCGGCCCGCGCACCGGGCCTCGCCCTCGATGCGCGCTGGCGCGGACCGCCCTTCTCCAACTGCTTGCGCAGCTCGGATGAAAGGGCCCGGCTTCCTCCGCGCGTGTCGCCTCCTCCCTCGACGAACAACTTGACGCCCTTCACGGGTTCGCTCCCAGCACGCCCTTTGCCCAGAGGTCGTCGAGCCGATACCTGGAAAGCCAGCTTCCAAGTTCTTCGGGATCGAGCCGTCTGAGCTCGGTGCCGGCGCCAGGCCTTTCGCAGACGACGACCGACGACACGTCGTTGGTCATCGCCGACACGAGGGCCTCCGAATGCGTCGTGACGATCAACTGCATACGTTCGGAGGCCTCCTGGAGCATGGACCCCACCGCGGACACGGCGTCGGGGTGAAGGCCCAGCTCCGGCTCTTCGATGCATACAAGCGGCGGTGGCGAGGGATGAAGCAGGGTAACTGAGCAACGCGATGAACCGTACGGTGCCGTCGGAGAGGCGAGTGGCCAGGTACTGGTGAAGCGAACCCTGTCTCGTGCAGTAGAACTGCACCGCGCCCCCTGCAATGCGGGTGGACAGGCGCTCGAACCGAGGGAAGAACTCCTTCAGCCGAGCTTCGAGCCGCTTTTCACCCGAATGCTCGATGTAGTTCAGCACGAGAGCCAGATTCCGGTTGTCCGGCAGCAGCAGGTCGTCTGGAAGATCAGCAGGCTGAGGCTTCCGCAGCGGCGCACCCTGCCCGAACGTCCACTCGCGGAACGTCGCGAACGAAGGCAGCCGCCTCCCGACCCAGGTCACTTCCGGATAGACGTCCGGGTCTTGAGCTGGGCGAGCACCGACTGATCCGGCAACAGGCTCTCCCGTTGAAGCAAGCGCGGCGGGCCTTCCTCCTGGCATTGATCGCGGGACGGCCCTTCTGGAACCGATAGTAGAAGGAGACGTCGGCGTCCTTCTCCCTGCCGGACGCCGGCTCGACCTCTTCCACGAACTCATCCAGGATCTCCACTCCAGCCGCTGGACCGCACCGAACTCCAGCCCATACCGAATCGGCCTTCCCGTAGGCGTTCCGGCGCCGAGCACGATCTCGATTCGAGCCCGATCCGAACCTCCTCTCCCTTCCAAAGCCACTCTCCCGCCCCGCCACCGGCCCGAGCCGCCGCCGCGAAGTCGCTCGGGGTGGCGGCAAGGAGGTCAAACGCCTCGATGAAGTTCGACTTCCCGGATCCGTTGGGACCGATCAGGATGTTGAGCGGCTGAAGCTCGAAAGAAGGCGAGCCAGGCGGGAACGACAGGAAGCCGTCGAGCTGCACACTTCGAATTGTCAGCATCTCTCAAGTCCCCTCGACATCCGTGCTCCTCGAGAGGGCGCGTCGCTCGAAGCCAGGCGGCGGTGCTTTGAACTTACCCTGCTCTGGCGACTTGGGGAGCCACTCCGCCTTCGAGAGTTGCACCGCCTCGTCGATGCCGCACTTCTGCTGCCGGAAGAGACTCTTCACGGGAACTCGCACGTCGGCGATCACCGAGAGGCCACTGCCTCGAACATGACCCAACTCCCGACGAAGAGACCCTCTCTTGGGTGTCCAGAGCACCGTACCGCCATGAGCGACCATCATTCACGGTGACCACGTTCGCAAAATTCTCGTACGACCTGACCACGTCAGGGCGTCGAACAGGCCAACATCTGATTGCAGGCGACCATGAAGAGATGCATGATCTCGCCCGAAGTGAATGCCAAGGGGCAGCATCAAGCAAGTCGGCGCAGATAGCGACCGTGAAATCGCCCAGTCTGGATGCAGGAACCGGTACCACCGCTGGCCCTTGAGCATTGCCACTGAGTTCTCGCGCCGGTTCCCACGCCCTTTCGTCCAGGCTTGCGACAACTCAGTGCCGACGCCAAGCCAGCCTCAACGTGCGCGGGCAGCGGCTTGCGAACGCGGTACCAACGGACGCTCGTAGGCCCTGGATCCTCTTGGCCCACGGTACCGCAAACTCAGCCTCGTTCACGAACCAGGACCGACTTGGGCAGGCCGAGCCCCGTGGGGCGTACACGGGCTTGAGTTGCCGCCAGTACAGTCCGCTGAGCGAGGCAATGCCAGTCTTGGCGACCAAATCGCGAACGGTGCGAGCTTCAGGTTCCGGCACTGCCAGTTCAGGAAAGACCACAAGGTCGGAGTTCGACCGGAGCTCCCGTGATGTGGCGCTTGAAACGCACTGGCGATCTGCTCAAGACAACGTTGCCGGCTCGTGACTCCACAGCCGGAAAGGCCGAAAGAACGGCCTCGGGTGACTCTGCCGGCCCAAGCGCTTGGCCCACCCGAAGAAGGAGCGACTCTTCAAGCTTAGTCTCGTCCAAACGGAGTTCTGGCGGTAGATTGCCGCTAGCCACTCCCATCTGGCCCACGGCCCGGGCAATCTCAGTGGAATCAGCGCCGCCCAGGCGATGTCGACGCGCTCTCGCTCGAAGTCGTCACTTGTGAGCTCGTTCGGGCGGGAGAGGTTCGAGAGCGTCGCTGAGGCGTCTTCTGGATCAGCCAACGCGTTCTCGGGCCTCCCAGACCAACGGAGAATCGAATCGATCGCCTCCCCACGCCGGCTCAGGAAGGTGGATCCGGGACCGCCAGGCCCATCGGTCCACGAACGGCACACTGCCGACCCCTCGTTCCGCCAATCCGGTGAGAATCGCTTCGCCGCCGTCAATTGCCGTGATCAACAGCAGGAACTGTCGCAGTAGAGGGCGTAGTCGGCGCTCTCAATTCCGTGATTTCTCTCGCAGCGCAAAAGGGGAGAAAGTACGCCTCATGCGGTGGAACTTCCCACGCCGTGGTCCGGCGAACGACCAGCGGCAAGCATGGCGTCCCTTCGAAGTCGGCCCACTCGATGCCTTGGATGTGGCTCCCACGTCTGGCGAAGCGCCTCCGCTCGGCGCGCACGGCGGGTCGAGGTCGAACTGGGAAAGTCTGCCCCTGGTAATGACATCCGTCGGAATCACCTTCTCGTGGTCCAAAGGCGTACTCCCGCCTTGGCCAGCAAGCCGCCATGTCAACGGTCCTTCGGCGGGACTCCAGCCGGGAGGAAGACCGGACTGCGATGCCGAGGCGTACAGAAGGGCCGTCTACGCGGACCGGCAGGCCGACCGCCGGTACCTCCCACGGCCTCGGTGCCCACTCGGCCAGGCGCTTGTGCGGAGTCAGGGCCCCAGAGCAGTCGATGGAGAGTCGGTTCCACTACGAGGTTCCCTCTTCGTGCGCAAGAAACAGACGCCGAGCACGAGCGTACTCCTGGAGGGCCAGGGGTTCCCGCAGGACCCTTCGGGCCATCGCCGCAGGTCAACAACCGCCGCCTCCTTCAGTAGATCCCGACCAATGTCATCCACACAGCAAGAGCGACTCCGATGGAGATCGTGCGGTCAGGGTCGCTCAGAGTTCCCAGAATCCGGGGCCCTTCGTTCTCCGGGGAGAGAAGGGGGGCCAAGCTACTCTTCCGGCCCGCCAAGTAGACGTGGGCGAGCCCGCTTCCTTCAGATCTCTCGCTCGCTCTCGCGACCGAAGAACACGCTCGGCACCTGCCAGGATGTCCATCGTTCGCGGTTGCCGATTCGCCAAAGGGGGAACGCGGCACCATGAGCGTCCCACCCGGGCGTTCGGCGCGCCGCAACCCCTCGGCCACCTCAGGCCGAACAGCGGACGCGAGAACGGCCGCTACAAGCTGATCTAGCTCCAAGGCCATCGCTTGAGACAATCCGACATCCCATCCGACGGATAAAGCACAGTCGCTCCACTTGTCCAACGCCCCTAGCAGCGCGGCGACGGCGGTGTGATCTCCGGCAGGAATCGCCCGAAGCGTCCACCAACTCGGCGAGGGCCGGCATCGCCCACGGGCGGACGCTTGACGCGATCGTGATGGTGCCAGAGCTCTCTCAGAACATCGCCCAGCGATTGCCAGAAAACCGCCCGTGGTAGGACAGGTACTGTTCCTTCCAAAGTGGATCTCGCTGATGTCGTAGCCGACCCGCATCTTCTGGCCACGTGTTCATCCACGATCTCGGATCGCCGTTAACGTCGACGTGTGCGATGTGCCGAGCCGGTCGACAAGCCACTCCACAGCAAGACTGCTGTCTTCGTCAGTCGCTCCAGTTGGACGCACGCAGCCGCCCGTACGACAGCCCTCCAAAGCGAGAACTTCCACGGTGTCTCACGCAGCACGTAGGCGATCGACTCGCGAACATCCGAGAGGGCGGTGCTCGCAGTGTCGTGATCGGGTGGCAACAGACCCTGACGAGTCGATTGACTGCGAACGTCCGGCGGGTTTCAGGGGCGAACCTGCTTGTCGTCGATATCGAACCGGGCGAGTTCGTGAAGTCGGTCGCGACGATTGCGAGCTTCGTCGCCGAAACGCTCCGCGAGAGTATCTGTGCCCAAGTCGCTCAGTCGAGCCACAAGTGTCGTGACGAACGGACCTACTTCCCTTGGCCCCACGGCGTACGTCGAAGCGCGGCAGCTGATGATCTCGGCCGTCCCGTGAGGAACGCCACCAAGAGGCAAACGTCGGGGCCGATTCAGATGTGCCGGATTTGCAAGGACGTCGTAGCTCCTTGCAGATCTTGCACTCTTTCCAGCCGTGCTCGGTAAGATAGGCCTTCACCAACTCCTTCAACTCCGGGGGGATCGACCTTCCGAGATTCAGGTAGAGGTTGGATGGCGAGACCTTGCTGGCAAGCACGGCGGAGACGTCGCCGGCAAGGCGCTCCAGACGTCGTCGATGAGCCCAACCAGACCGCTAGCGGACCTCGACAGAAGGTACATGTCGTCCGCGAATCTGAGGATGGCGCTTCGGCTGGCTCCTTGCCGGTCCTTCAGTTTCGCCAGGAGCTCGCCGTCAGCCGAGTGAAGGAGGACGTTCATCAAGAGCCCCGATACCGCAAGCCCGGTGGGAAGGCCCTGGTTCTCGGGAGGCAGTTGAGGTCCAACCGGCGCTGGAGCGGCACAGTGCGGCGGCTTTCGAGCGGTGGGAAGGCCCTGGTTCTCGGAAGGCAGTTGAGGAGCTGCACAGCAAGGACGCCAAGCGTCCTTCGGGACGTCCCCGGAAACTCTTACTTGTTCGAGGGCACGAACAAGCCAGTGTCCCAGGAGCTGCAGGATCTCGCGGCAAGCCAAGGAGTCACAAACGGCCGAGGGAAAGCCACTCAACTCGTCGCCCGGCACCGCGCCTTTCATGCGGTGAATGCTCTCGCGCAGTCGACCAAGTCGAACAGAGGGGTATGCAAGCTGCAGGTCCAGTGCTGCCCAGTAGGCACGCTGATCAACGCAGGCTTGACTTTCCCACCAGTCCTCCGCTGCCCACTCCGGAAGCCACTTCGACCCGTAGTGGTCGGGGTGCTGAAGCGGCCCTCCGTAGTCCCGGTCGCGCAACGGCGCCTTCGTCATCCGAGCCACCGTCCAGTGAGCCACGCGACGGTAGAGCCCGTGAGATCGGGCGTAAGACAAGTATGCCTTGCCCGTGAGCAGCGGATAGGATCCTCTCCTCCACTGAGCGCGCGTACACCGCCGGTCCCATCGAATCGGCCGGTACCACCGATTGCCGAATGCAAAGTTCTCGAGTTGGCGATCCAGCCAAGGGCCTAGGAGCACCAGGAACGCCATGAACGCAACCTGGTCGCGCACGGAGGGCATCGTGTAGTGGCGCAAGCAAGCGCCCCGCTTGGGGTACGGAACCTGGAGCCAAGCGCCGGGCGTCCATTCCCGGTTTCGCAGATCCAAGGCAAGCGAGCGCAGCTCACCTTCAGGATGAAGGCGCCACCGAGCGAGCTCAGGCTGAGGAGCCAAGTTGCCGCTGCGATACCAACCGTCCACGCGAAGCCACGCGCCGCGAAGAACCAGCGGATGAGATAGCGCCTGAAGCGCTGCAGTGTGAATCTCGGCCCGACCTTTCATTACGTTGACGAGTGTCCTTGCACAAAATCCCAGTCCACAGCCAGTAGACCGACCGATGACCGAAAATCGTCCCGATGCCTCACCGCCGCACCACCGACCCCTTCGGCGCAGCTTCCAGCAGTTGCTCCTCTTGCTGCTACTGGAGTGCTCTGGATGCTGGTCAACACGGACTATTCCTTCGTCCCTTCCAGCACTACAGTGTGCAGGCGAAGCCGGCCAAAGCCAGGAAGAGCAGCGCAAAGAGAGCCGGCAATGTCGTCTCGACTACGGTCAGTCTCCAGTAGCGGCTCACGTCCCGCCCCTCGCCGAGGAGCTCCCATTCCCGGCCGAAGAACGGATAGGCCAGTTTCTTCTCCAGATCGAGAAGGGCTTGGAACTTGCCCGTGTTGAGCTGCCGGTACGAGCGGATGACGACATACCACGAACCGGCCAACAGCGCCCCGAACACGCCGGCGACACAGGCCATGAGGCGAGTCGTCTCGTCGGCCCCGCCGAATCGAAGCAGCGCGGCGAGGAACACCAGGAGCCCCAGAAGCAAGCTCACGTAGAGGCGATTCGCGCCCTCGCGTCGCTGGCTCACACGGTCGGCGAGTTCCGCATGGAGCTTGTAGATGGCGAGCAGTTCCTCTTGTCGTGTCTCGGTCATGGCGCAACCTTTCTGATAGCCCCTACAACGCTCCCGGCGTTCCAACGGGTGATCTCGTCCGCCGCCTCGCGGACGCGCGCCGAGATCCTCCGGCTGGCCCAAGGCGCCACAGCCACGATCGGCTTGTCGTACTGCTGCGCCAAGGAGATCTCGACGTTGATCCACTTGCTGTGGGTGGCGTAGACGCCGGCAAGTACGACGACTACGTGGCACGATCTCATCTGCCTGCGAATGGCCTCGCGCAGCTTTGCCTCGGATCCGGGATTGTGGATCGGATCGTCGCGCGGCACGGAGTAGTCCTTGAATCGGAACCTGGGCCTCGCCTTCAGCAGCGCGACCAATCTCGCGTACTGGCTTCCGTAGGTCCAGGAGTGACTGATGAACAGGTGGTATGTCTTCATGGCTATTCGCATATCCTATTGATTACGGCACCCAGGAAGTTGATCAGCACGCTTGCGTCGATCGCTACTCGCGGCACGATTCAGTTCCTTCAAGAGCCGCCCAGTCCACGGGTGCTACATCGACCGGTGGCCACAGGTCGATGCCTGAACGGACGACGATCTCTTCCAGGTCATCCTCAGGCACATCGACCTGCCGGGCCAGCTCACGGAGCTTGCCGTAGGAAATGAGGTCCTGCTGGAGGGCCTCGATGCCGAGTGCGACCAGGCGCTTGCGGGGGACACACCGGGATTGACCGCTAGGGGTCGCGAGGCCGAGCAGACGGGCTACTCGTTTGCCGTGGGTGGCGTGCTGTTCAGCGAGGGCCGAGCGCTCCCGCTCGGTGATCAGGCGGAGGCTCTTCAAACGGTAGAGGGCGGCCGGCCGGCTGACGCCGAAGCGATGGGCCAGCATCACCAGATCGTGGAGCCGCATCTGCTGGCTGCCGGGCGGCGAACGTCGCTCCGCGGTCTGGACGTGCCGACCATCGGATACCTGCCGCCGAATCCGGCCTGCACGCCCCTTGGCGAGGTGCTCCACGAACCGCTGAACCCCGGCAGCAGGGAGAAGGAAAGCGGCCGCAAAAGAGTTCGCCCGCACCTCGATCAACGAGTCCTGGTGAGTCCGACGGCTCACGCAAGCCTGTCTGTCGCAATCCAGCAGGACATGGGCGTACTCGTGGGCCAGGGAGAAGCGCTGCCGGTGGAACCCGTGCCGTCCGTTGACGGCGACGACCACACCAGCGGCGTGGTCCACCACCGTCAAGCCGGAGATCTGCTCAGGCAGACGCAACGCGACCGCATGAACTCCCTGGCTCTCCATCAGATCAAGCATCTCGGGCAGCGGTTCGATTCCCAGACCCAGGCGCCTCCGTTCCGCTTCCGCGGTTCGCTCGCCCTGCTGAATCGCAACCCACTTGCCCTGCAGGCCGGAACTCCTGTACGAGGCCGCCACCGTTTCTCCCCTGTCGATCTGGAGGAGATCCTCGAGGTCGGAGAGCGAACGCCCAAACGCCAGCGCCTCGCCCAGAGCTTCGCGAAGGTCCGAGTCGCTGCTGAACTCCGGATGCCGTCGGAAGAGTGCCACGGTCGCGTTGCCCTCGGTCGTGAAGGAGTCACGGAAGAAGTCCCCCAGACCCCGCCCGCACAAGCGGGCAAGGCGTTCCAGTTCAAGGCCCGAGACTGCCCTTCTGCCGGACTCCATCTGGGATACGGCGGGCCGGGAGAGCCCCAGGGCGTCCGCGACCGCCTCCTGGGTCAGCCCCGCAGCCTTCCTCGCCGCGCGCATGCGGGCCGCGAGCTTCTCCGTCGTCATTCCCATTTCACGTCACCTCCCGGCTTCGGTGCCCGGTGCATGTGTCGTGCGTGCGTTCCCCGCCGAGGCGACCCGGGAACCGTCGTCGCACGCGCCAAACGTAACGGAAACCCACCTCTATCGTCAAGATACGCCGAAGATGTATTCAAAGCAAACCACACAGGGCGCTGCGCCGGGGGACTGGAGGTCGGCAACGCCAGCGAGCCATGACGGCCTACGGGACGAGGTCGGGGAAGATCTCTTCCGGCTCGCCCACGTTCTCGCCGTGATCGGCGATGCCGAACGCGTCGAGGATGTCCGGGGCCGCGGAGACGGCGAAGCCGGCGTTGAGTGCGGCGCGAGACGACGGAGGCTTCTCTCACCGCAGCACCACCGGTCCCCGGCGCACCGCCTCCAGCAGCTTCCCCTCCTGTTCCTGCAGCCACTCCCGCACGGCTGGCTCGTTGGCGAGGGTGCCGCGGCGGATCGTGATGCTGGTCGGCGGCCGTTCGCCCGGCTCGCCGGCGCCGGCGCGGAGCTGCTGCGCGGCTTCGGCGAGTGCCCGGGACGCTCGCTCGCGGACGGCGTCGACCTCGGCCTGCCAGGCGGAGAGGGGGCGATCGTCAAGGCTGGCGAGAAGCTCCTCGACGGTGGCTATCGGCGTCTCGGCCGGTGGTTGCAGGCGGCATTGCCGGAGGATTCCGTCCTGGTCGTCCGGGTCCAGGCGCTGCCAGGTCGCATCGCTGGAGAGCTCGGCCACGGCGGCTCTGACGGCGGCGCCGAGTTCGCTGCGCCGCGCGGTGAGCGCCTCGCGCAGTGCGCCGGCGAGCCGGCCCGCCAGCGGCGCGAGGCGGTCGGTCTCTTCGAGAAGCGCACGCTGCTCCTTGATCGCCCTGAGCTGCTCCTCTACCGCCTCGGCCCCCGGCAGGCCCTGCGCATGACGCCGCAACGCCGTTGCCAGCCGCCAGGCAGGCTCGCGGCTCCGGCGCCGTTCGGAGAGCGCGCGCCAGGCGGCAATCGCCGCGCCGATGCTCTCGCGCTGCTCGTGGATCGCGGCCAACTGCTCGGGGCCGACGCGCTGCGAGAGCTCGCCAAGGAAGGCGACGTCCGGCGCCGGGGGCAACGGCGGTGCACCGCCTGAGTCGGCCGCCAGTGTGCGCAGGCTCTCAAGAAACGCCGGCGCCGCCGGCGCCTCTTCGCCGCTCTTCACGTTGAGCCCGGCCTCCTGGAACAGACCCCGCAGCCCGATCCGCTGAGCCGCGGTCAGCACGACCTTCTCGGGCCGGAACTCGGCGCTCTTGATCCCCGCCTGGTCCAGCGCGCCGGGGGCCACGGGCACGCCGTTGCGCGTCGCGCGCAGGTGTCCGCTCCGGTGCAGAGCCACGACCACGGCGTCCACCGCGTCCTGGGGCCAGCCGAAGGGGGCGGCCCGGAGCGTCCGGTGGAGCTCGGTGCCGCGGGCGCCGGCGACGGTCTTCGCCAACACTTCCCGGGCCACCGGATGCTCGGCCGTCTGCCCGTCCCAACCGACAATCTGAAGCGGCGTGTCGGAACCCTGGCGGGCGCGGCGGAGCGCGACCTCCCAGGACCTGTGATCCGCCTTGTCGAACTCGGGGAAGAGCCTTGCCAGCGACGCGGTGGCGCCTCGTTCGATCCGCTGGCGCAGGTCGTCGCCGTAGACCTCCGTGCCGCCGCCCTGGTAGACCGTCGCCGCGCGCAACACGTCGAGGACGAGTTCGGTCCGTTGGCGGACGGCGTCCTCCAGCCGGCTCTCCATGCCCTCCCTTGCTGCCCTCCCCTCGGGCGAGGCGGGACTCCCCTTCAGGTCAAGCACCCGTCGCGCCGCCGCAACGGCGAGGATCCGATCGCGCAGGTCGTCCGCATTGCGACGCGGCAGCCAGACAAACAGCGTCGGACTCTCGACGCCGGCTCTCCGCGCATCGTTCTCGACCGCCCGCTGCCTGGCCGACCAGCCGTCGCGCCACCAGACGACCACCGCCTCGGCGTCCGGCGCCGGCGCCTCCTCGCCGGCGTGCAGCTTCAGCCGGCGCAGCGTCTTCGACGATCCCTGGGTGAGTCTCAGAGGCCTGACCGCCTCCTCTGCCTCGCGGCCGAAGAGCTGGTTGCGAACGCGCGCGATCTCCACCTCGTCCTGGCGCATGGCGGCCATGTGCTCCCGGTAGGCGCGGTCCCACTCCGCCCCCTCCGTGGTCTGGAGGCGGTATTCCCCTGCGACCCTGAGCAGCTCGCCGCCGTCCGCGAGAGCTGCGAGTTCCGTTTCCACTTCATGCCGAAACGCCGAGGCGTCCCGCGTGATGTCGGTCACCAGGAGGTCCGCGAGGGTGGCGGGCGTGGCCCGCAGCCCGGTGTCCACCGCCTCTTCGCGGGGCAGTCTGCCGATCAGGAAGGCCAGGCCGCAGAGGTCGCGGCGCAGGCGGCCCCGCTTTGTGCCGTCGTCCAGCCTTCTGATCCGGGTGTCGAGTTCGCCGAGGAGAACCCCGGTGCTCACCATGTCGGGCGCGAGGGCGCTGAACAGGTCGGACGCGGGTATCGCAGCGCCCAGGTCGCGCGACGCAAGCGCATCCAGCGAGTCATGCAGGATTCGCAACCGGGAACGCAGCTGGCTCTGCGCGCCGCCGGCGTCGACAGCGCGGAAGCACGCCTCCCAGAAGCGGCGGCGCGCGGGCAGCAGCGGGTAGTCGTCCACCCGGTGCGCGGCGTCCTCCGGCCGGGGGGCCATGCGCGTGTCCTGCAGGTGGCGGGCGATCTCGCCGGCGTGGGTCTCGAAGAGTTTCTCGAGCTCGGGAACGGCGCTCTGCTTCTTGGCGAGCAGCACGCGCCGGGTCACCGCCTCGACGTCGGCATCGGTCAACTCCACGCGGATGACGAACCGGTCACGGAGCTTGGCCAGGTGCGGCGTATCGGCCGAGAGCGCCGACTGGCCGGCGCCGACGAGCATCACCCGGCTGTCGAAGCGGGTCTGGACCGCCTCCGCGAGCTCGGTGATCGCCGAGGACCGGTCCTCGTTGCCGCCGATGTACTGCTGGACCTCATCGAGCACGAGCACGGTGTGCGGGAGATCGTCCCCGTCCGAGAGCGCGCGGCGGGCGGTGTCGACGAACTGCTCCGTCGTGATGTCCTCCCGGGTCGGCGGAAACTGGGCGCGAAGTGCCTGCATCGCGGCCTGCACGTCGCCGGCGAAGCCCGGCACAGCCTGGACCACCGCGCCCGCGAGGACGGGACTGACGTAGAGGTTGTTCAGTTCCCGCAGCCAGTCCCGGCCGCCGGCTTCCACCGCCGCCCGCACCGCGTCCAGCGCGCCTTCCTCGCGCAACCAGAAGCAGAACTGCGCCTGGGCGTACTGATCCGGCCAGCCGCAGGCGCGCAGAACGATCTCGAGGACCGTGCGGCGGACCCAGTCGTTGCCGCCGAGGAGCGTGCCTGCCGCCGCGACCGGCCGGCGGCCGGCCCGCGTCGTCTGCGTGTCCAGTTCACGCAGCGCGGCCTGCACGTCGCCAGGGAGAGCGGCCCCGGCCAGGCTGCGCGCCCGCGAGCCGTCTGCGAACTCCGTGTTGCACCACAGGTGCACAGCCATCTTGAGCAGGTGCGACTTGCCGCTGCCGAAGAACCCGCTGACCCAGGCCGCGTCCTGCCGCGCGGCGCCGAGGTTCGCCAGATAGCGGTCGAGGATGCGCTGCAGCGCGTCGCCGAAGCGGCCGTCGCAGACGAAGGTGGAGAGTTCCTCGCGCAGCACCGCCTCCGACCGGCCGCCCTCGACGTCGAGGCGGGCCTGGCCGTTGTTCCCGAGGCGGGCGCCGCGCGGGTCGCGGTCGAGGAGTTCGTGGATCTTCACGGCAGGTTCACCTGTTCGTCGTGCAGAGTGATGGCCTGGGCCAGGTAGTTCCAGCCGTCCCGTGCGTCGAGCAGCCGGAAGCTGTTCCCGTTCCTCGTACCGGGAAAGAAGACGACGAGCCGACCGCGGACCGCCGGCTCCACGGCACGGATGAGGTCCGAAACCCGCAGGAAACCGTATAGCGAGGCGACGCCGAGCAGGGCGACCACATCGTTTTCGCCGGTTTCCTCCAGGACCGCGGCCAGCTTCTGTGCCGATTCGGCGCGGAACTCGCTTTCGAGCTTGAGATCGAGCAGGGACGGATCGTCGAAGTAGGCGTCCCGGTACTCGTCGCGAGCCATCCACTCCGCGAACCAGGCCGTGCAGTCGACCAGCTGCCAGCCGTGAGCCGCGGCTCGGGTCGCCTGCTCGAACTCGCCGACCCTGGCACGCAGCATCCGCTCCATCTCCTTGTGGTACACGACGAGAATGACCCGCTGAGCGCCGGCGAGCGTCCGTTGCCACGGCGCGCTGATGCGGCGCTTGTACCGGCGGGCCAGCTCCTCGATTCTGCTCACGCTCACCGGATTCCCTCCTCCGACCCGCTGGCAGTCCGCGGCGAACGTCCGCGGCGCACCGGGAACGGCGGGGCGCCCGTCCAGCAGGCGACCCCGGCGGCGGACCGCGCGGCCACGTTGCCAGCCGCAGGATCGACGAACCGGACACGGCCATCCGCGGCGATCCCGGCGGTGGACCACGCGGTCACGTCGCCAGGGGTCTTCAGGACGAAGTGGTTCACGAAACTCGCACTCACCGCCCGACCGCCGGGTCGAGGATCGAAGGATCAAGCGAGAGTACCCCCGCCCCTGAGCGGGCGCGGATCAGCCCGAGCTGGCCCGCCCGCAGAGCCTGCGCCAGGAGGGCCGTCGACCCGCCGTCGCCGGCAACGCGCGCCCACGGAGACTCGAGCAGCCGAGCCACCGCGCAGCCCTCCAGCCGCGCGAGCCACAAAGCCAGAGCCACGGCGCCGGGTGTCGGCGCCACCCGACATCGCAGCTTGCGCACCCGGCCTTGAAGGAAGCCCGCCTGGGTCCACGAACTGGCCGTGTTCCGGGCCACCTTGTCGAGCACGGCGTCGTTCAGCCGGTCATCGACGGCGTTGCGGAGATTCCGGAGAAGGGTCGAACGCATCAGTTCCCCGCCGACCTCCAGAGGGACGACGACGGGCACGGTAGCCGTCAGCAGGGGATCCCGGGCCAACGCCGCAAGCAGAGCCAGCCGGGGCCGACCGGGACGATCGATGTCCCAGAGATGTCGAAGCACGCGAAACAAGGGAATCCGGGGATCGAGGCCGTAGAGTTCGCGCAGCCGCTGGTAGCTGATTCGCCGCGTGACCGCCGTCTGCTTGCCGAGCACGTTCTCTCCAATCACCGCGTCAGCGTACGCGGTCGGCCCGGCAGCGGCGGGTACGAAGGCGAAGAGATCTTCGAGGTCTCTCAACATGATCGTGCGGCTCGTGTGCGTGCCGCGCGCGCCGAGGCGGAAACCCGCCCGCTCGAGGTCGGCGGCGCGGCAAGCTGGCTGTGGTTCCTTCTGCACGATGGAAAGACCGTACAGAAGCGAGATCGAACCGCCAACTATTCGCCGGCAAGTTTGCCGGCGAACTTCTCCCGCTCTCAGACGACGCCGACGCCCTCGGCCTCGGCGGCCGCGGCGAGCATCCGATCCAAGGTGGCTACCGGCGCAGAGTGGCGCACGCCAGCTTCGAGGTAGGCGGAGTCGTAGACCGTCAGGCCATGTCTACGGGCCAATGCCAGGACGAGGCCGGAACTCGGCGGCCGCTCGTCCGGGCGAATGGGCAAGCGGCCCAGATCTCCCAGGAAGGCGACTGTCTCGGCCTCCGTCAGGCGCCCGCGCCGTTCGTTGACGACCAGCGCGTTTCGTAGTTCGAACCACCACAGGGTCGGAACGAGGGCTTCGTCGGTTCGCAGTCGGTCAAGGGCGCGGTTCGCTGTCTCCGATTCCTCGTCCGGCAAGCACCACGCAGCGGTAACCGACACGTCCAGGACGAAAGTCACTAGAAGCGCCGCCCCTCATCCCGGGCGGCGAGGATCTCCTCGGTCGTGACGGAAGGACGCCTGCTCCGCGCTGCCTTGATCCGTTCGATGACCTCCGTCGTGGACTCGTCGGCGCCGCAATCCACGCCCACGATACGAGCGACAGGCTCACCGCGGCGGGTGATCGTCACGACTTCGCCCCGTTCCACGGCACGCAGAAGTTCGGGTAGCCGGGTCTTCGCTTCGTAGGATCCAACAGTCGTCATAAGGTACCCCTTTCAGGCCAGATGAGTAGACCAAGTCGGTAGACCAGTCTATTCCAGTCCCTCCGATCCTCCCCTGCGAGGCTCGCTCCGTTGTTCATCTGCACACTCGTCCTCGCGACCGGCGCGATCGCTACCCAGGACTTGACCCCGGGCGACCCTGCTGCTTCCGACGACGACCTCGGACGGCGGGCCTTCCTCCGCTACTGCCGGGAATGCCACGGCGAGGAAGGCGACGGTCTGGGAAAGTTCAGCTACACGACCGGCGAACGGCCCCGCAGCTTCCAGTCGGGCCGCTTCAAACTGGCGACCACCGGGAACGCGATCCCCTCGGACCATGACCTGGAGGAGACGATCCGGCGCGGCATGCCGGGCACAGGGATGTCGGCCTGGGGCCAGGCGCCGGAGGCGGAAATCAAGGGGATGGCGCGCCATGTCCGCAGCTTCAGCCTGAACGCGATCAGGGGCGAGCTCGACCGCGAGGTCGCGGCCGGCACGCTGACTTCGGCGGAAGCGGACGCCGAGTTCGCCCGCCGGACGACGCCCGGGCCGCCGATCCCCATACCCCCCGAGCCGCCCTTCGACGAGGAACGGCGCGCACGCGGCGAGCGGATCTACCTGGAGGCCTGCGCTTCCTGCCACGGCCCGAACGGCAGGCGGCTTCGCAACGATCCGATGGCCGACTTCGAGGGCAACCACACTCTGCCGACCAACATCGTCGGCGGCGTCTTCAAGGGCGGGAACAGCAGCGCCGACATCTACAGCCGCCTCTACCTCGGCATGGACGGCACGGCGATGCCGGGCTACGGCGATGCGTACAGCCCGGACGAGATCTGGGACCTGGTCCATACGGTTCAGCGGATCATCGCCCAGGACGGTCTGGGGCAGCCGGAAGACGAGGCGGCGATGGCGGCGGCGGTCGCTGCCGCGGAGGACTACTCCGCGTTCTTCGACGAGCGGGGGGACGAGGTGGTCACGTACGAGGAACGCCGAACTTCGCCGATCCTGCTCTGGGGCGGAGGCGCGCTGCTGCTGCTTGTGCTTGTGGGCGCGGCGCTGTTGACGAGTCGTCGCTAGCGGAACGGGCTCGCCGCTTCGCGCCATCGCCCGGATGGCGGCCAGGACCCGTGTGGCGCGATCCGCGCCACACCTGAACCAGTCCGTGCGCCCGTCAGCGGGCGCACGGATGGCAGACCGGCGCACCCAGCCGAGCGATCAGTGCGCCTTGCGGAACTCCAGCATGTAGTCCCGCAGGCGCTCGACGCCTTCGGCGGGCATCGCGTTGTAGGCGGAGATGCGGAAGCCGCCGACTGAGCGGTGGCCCTTGATCGAGACGAGATCCCGCTCGGCCGCGCCGGCGACGAACGCCTCCTCCAGTTCGGGGCGCCGCAGGCGGAAAGTCACGTTCATGTGCGAACGGCACTCGCGTTCGGCATGGGCGACGAAGAACTCGCCGCCGCCCTGATCCAGCACGTCGTAGATCAGCGCGCTCTTCGCCGCCGCCCGCTCGGCGGCCGCTTCCAGGCCGCCGACCTCGTCCCTCAGCCAGCGGGTCACCAGGAGGAAGACATAGACGCCGAAGACGTTCGGAGTGTTGAGCCGCGATCCCTTCTCCGCGTGGCGGCGATAGCTGAGCATCGAGTGGAGCTCGTCGCCGCAGCGTTCGAGCACCTGGTCCGAGACGACGACCACGGTCACGCCCGAAGGGCCGGCATTCTTCTGGGCGCAGGCGTAGAGCAACCCGAACTCGCGCACATCGACCGGCCCGGAGAGGAAGTCCGACGACACGTCGCAGACGAGCGGCGCGTCGCCGACCGCCGGCGGACGTCGGAACTGGACCCCCTGGATCGTCTCGTTCGACGTGTAGTGGACGTAGGCCGAGGCCGGAGGCAGGTCGAGTTCCTCGTCGTCAGGAACCCGCACGAAGTTGTCCGCCTTGCCGTCCCATGCCACGTGGACCTCGCCCTCGCGGCGCGCTTCGACCGCGGCCTTGCTGCCCCAGGAGCCAGTCAGGATGTAGCTCGCCGGCAGGTCCCGGGACCGCAGCAGGTTGATCGGGATCATGGAGAACTGGAGCGATGCGCCGCCCTGCAGGAACAGCACCCGGTAGTCGTCCGGGACGGCGAGGAGTTCGCGCAGGTTGACCTCCGCTTCGGCCAGGATTGCGTCGAACGTCGGCGAACGGTGGCTGATCTCCAGCACGGAACTGCCGGCCCCGGGCAGCGCGAGCAGATCCCGTTGTATCTCCTCCAGGACCGGCAACGGGAGCACCGCCGGTCCCGGCGAGAAGTTGAAGACGCGCTTTTCTCGTGTCTGCTGCGCGGACGGCTGTCGATCGAATGGCAGAGTCATCGTGGAAACCCGTGTGGTTGCGGAACCGGAGCGGCTTGGGGAGGGCGAATCGTAACCCGGTTGCGAGGCGTACCGCCGGTTGAGGCGCACCTACGCCTGGAGGCGACGACAGGACCATTCAAAGGTCCAGCGCTCCACGCTGGGCGCGGGCGGGAGGCCTTCATTCCCGAGGGTCGAGAGCCGTGCCGGTGCGGAGTTGCCGATTCCCGAATGGTCTTCTCACATCGGTCACCGAAGTTCCCGACCTTGCAACGGCCCTGGGAGACGACGAACTCCCGGCGGTCCGGCACCCGCCGGCGGTGTACGCTTCCACGCATGACGGTGCCGGAACCGACGCCAGGCGAGGTCGTGCAGGCCACCCTTCATCACACCGCATGCACCCTGGACTGCCCCGACTCCTGCTCGCTCGAGGTCGAGGTCCGGGACGGCGTGGTCGACAAGGTCCGCGCCGCGCCGCCGGAGGTCGCACACCCGCTGACGAGCGGTTTCATCTGCTCCAAGGTCGGACGCATTTCGCGCCACCTCTACGGCGAGGATCGTCTTCTTCACCCGGCCCGCCGTACCGGCCCGAAGGGGGATGGCGCGTTCGAGCGCATCTCCTGGGAGGAGGCCCTGGACCTGATCGTTTCCCGCATGACCGAGGCCAGGACCGCTTTCGGCGGCGAGTCCGTGCTGCCGCTCAGCTACGGCGGATCGAACGGGTTGCTGACCCAGGACACGGCCGATGCGATCCTGTTCCGTCGCTTCGGGGCTTCGGCTCTTGCCCGCAACGTGTGCGCGGCGCCCAGCACGGCCGCCGCGCTCGGCCTCTACGGCAAGATGGCCGGCGTCGCCCTCGAGGACTACGAGCACGCCGCCTTGGCTATCGTCTGGGGTGCCAACCCCTCCTCCACCGGCATCCACCTGGTGCCGATCCTGCGCGCCGCGCGGGCTCGCGGCGGCAGGCTCGTCGTCGTCGACCCGCGGCGCACGCCGCTGGCGAAACAGGCCGACCTGCACCTCCAGCCGCGACCCGGCACGGACCTGTGCCTGGCGCTGGCGCAGCATCGCGAGCTCTTCCGCCGCGGCGATGCGGACCTTGAGTTCCTGGCGGCGCACGCGACCGGCGTCGAGGAACTGAGGCGGCGCGTCGAGCCCTGGACCTTCGCGCGCGCCGCGGAAGTCACCGGCATTCCGGAGGCCGACATCGCCCGCTGCCACGAGTGGTACAGCGAATCCTCGCCGGCGGTGATCCGCTGCGGTTGGGGGGTCGAGCGCAACCGCAACGGCGGCTCGGCGGTCGCGGCGATCCTCGCCCTGCCGGCGGTGGCCGGCAAGTTCAAGGTCCGCGCCGGCGGCTACACGATGAGCAACAGCGGCGCTTTCCGCAACGTCGGCTGGCGCGAGCCGTCGCCGGGCGCCCGGATCGTGAACATGAACCACGTGGGCCGGGTGCTGACCGACCCGGACGCGATTCAGGGACCGCCCGTCCAGGTCCTGTTCGTCTACAACGCGAATCCGCTCGCGACACTGCCCAACCAGGAACTCGTCCGCCGCGGCCTGGCCCGCGAGGACCTGTTCACGGTCGTCTTCGACCAGGTGACGACCGACACGGCCCGCTACGCCGACCTGGTGCTGCCGGCCACGACCTTCCTGGAGCACGACGACGTGGCGATGGGCTATGGCGCGATGGTGCTCCACGACACGAAACCCGTGGTCCCGCCGGTCGGCGAGGCCCGTTCCAACCTGCGCGTGTTCGGCGACCTCGCGGAACGGCTCGACCTGCTGCGGGAGGGCGACCCACGCTCGGAGGCGGAATGGCGGCAGGCGGTGCTCGGCGGCGAGCGGGCGCGGCGGCTCGCCGAGGGGGGCCAGGCGCTGCCGGAGACCGGCCGCCGGCCAATCCAGTTTGTCGACGTCTTCCCCCACACCGCCGACCGCAGGGTGCATCTCTGCCCGCCGTCCCTGGAGACCGAATCGGCGCGTGGGCTCTACGCCTTCCACCCCGAGGCCTCGGGGCGCCGGTACCCGCTGGCGCTCATCTCGCCCTCGGTGCCGCAGACCGTGAGCTCGACTTTCGGTCAGTTGCGCTCAGGCCCGGTTCCGCTGGAGATGCATCCGGACGATGCCGCCGCCCGCGGCCTGAAGAACGGTCTGAAGAACGGCGGCAGGCCGCGCGTGCGCGTGTTCAACGGCTACGGCGAGGTGCGCTGCCGCATGCGCTTCAACCCGGACCTCAAGCCCGGCGTCGTCCTGCTGCCCAAGGGAGTCTGGGCCAGGAGCACGGAGTCCGGGACCAACGCCTGCGCTCTCGCGCCGGACACCCTGACCGACATCGGCGCCGGCGCCTGCTTCAACGACGCCCGGGTCGAGGTCGAGGCCCTGACCGATAGCGGCGCCTGCCCTAGCGATGCCCGGGTCGAGACCGAGGCCCTCGCCGACAGCGGCGCCTGCCTCAGCGATGCCCGGGTCGAGACCGAGGCCTGACCGACCGAGCCGCCGCCGCTGAATCGAGCCGCAGTCGTCTTCTGGTCCGACAGCGGTACGTGGGAGCCTTCCCGGCCGAGCCGCTATCCTGCGGGCATGATCCCCTCCCCGTTTCAGGCCGGCATCCTGCTCGCGGCCATTGGCCTCCCGGCGGCGACCCAGGAAGAACCAACGGAGGTCCCGGACGTTCGCATGATCGTCATCGCCCACCGCGGCGCCTCAGGCTATCTGCCCGAGCACACGATCCCCGCCTATGCGGTGGCCCACGGCATGGGCGCCGACTACATCGAGCCGGATCTCGTGTTGACCAGCGACGGCCACTTCATCTGCCTGCACGACATTTACTTGGAGGCGACCACGAACGTCGAGGAGGTGTTTCCCGATCGGGCGCGCGAAGACGGCAGGTGGTACGCCGCCGACTTCACCGTCGAGGAAATCGGCCGTCTGGAGGCCGCGGAACGCCTGGACGGCCGCTTTCCGAAGGGCGTCGGCCGCTTCCGGGTGCCAACGTTTGCCGAGATGATCGAACTCGTCCAGGGAATGAACCAGTCCTCCGGGAGGAACGTGGGGATCTACCCGGAACTGAAGGCGCCGGCCTGGCACCGCGAGGAGGGCCTGCCGATGGAAGAGGCGCTGCTCGACGTTCTCGATCGCTACGGCTACCGGGAGCCCGGCGCACGGGTCTTCGTCCAGAGCTTCGAGCCCGAGAGTCTCAAGCGCCTGCGAGCGCTGGGCTCAGATCTGCCCCAGGTGCTCCTGATGGCGGAGGTCGAGCAGTACCAGCGCTTCCTGAGCCCGGAGGGCATCGCCGGCATCGCCGACTTCGCCGACGGCATCGGACCCGCCAAGACGATGATCCGGCGGCAGCGGGACCTCGTTGTCTGGGCCAGGGAAGCCGGCCTGCTGGTTCATCCCTACACGTTCCGGGCCGACCAGGTGCCCAGCCCCTACACGACTGTCATCGAGGAGATCCGCAGCCACCTGTTCGTCTTCGGCGTGAACGGCGTGTTCACCGACCATCCCGACCTGGCGCGCGGCGCCATCGACTGGTACTGAATCATCGTCCCGGACCGTAGCCAACTGCCGCCGCCGCTCCTGCGGCTCCAGCGCCGCCAGCCGCTCGACCTCGGCGTAGAAGAGCGGGAAGTTCCGCCCTGACGCCTCGAGCAGCGCCAGAAACGCCGGAACCAGGTCGCTGTAGGTGGCAATCGAGACGAGGTCCGCGTTGTTGAGCCGCGACAGCCACTCGCCCAGGTCCGACTCGCCGCCGGCGGCGCCGTTCTCGGCAGCCCGCCATGCAGGAACGAGCTCGCGCCGGTAGCGGGCTGGCAGCGATCGGAAGACTTCCGCCTTGCGCGCCAGCTTCCAGTCGTCGCTCTCCTCGCTCCGGTAGATCGCCTCCAGCTCCGTTCGCACCTCCAGCAGAAACCGGTTCAGGTCGCGTCGCCGTTCCCGCGCCTGCTCGAAGGCATCCAGATCCTCGCTCCGGCCCAGGGACCGCAGCCACCGGCGCACTCCGGCGACTTCGACCGCGGTCGCAAACGACTCGTTGAACGCGCTGTCGTCCTTGACGTAGACCACCTGGTGCGCGAGTTCGTGGAAGATGAGGGCGGCCAGATCCGCGTCGGCGTAGTCGAGGAAGGTACTGAGCACCGGATCGGCGAACCAGCCCAGGGTCGAGTACGCCGCCACGCCGCCGACGCGCACGTCGAAGCCCTGGCTGGCAAGCCGCTCGCCGTACCTCCGTGCGGCCCGTTCGTCGAAATAGCCGCGGTAGGCCGCACAGCCGGCGAACGGATAGCACCAGGTCCTGGGCTCCAGGCCGAGCCGGGGCGCGGCGACCACGTTCCAGACCGCGTAGGGCCGCTCGAGATCGGCGAAGCTCCGATAGCTGCGGTTGTCCGGTAGACCGAGTTCACTGCTGGCGAAGTCGCGTATCTGCTGCGTCAACCGCAGCCGCTCCCGGGTCGCCGCGGAGAGCACTTCCGTTCGTCCCGGCGCCAGGAGACGGTCGATCGACTGGCGCTTGACCAGCACGCCGGCGCCCCCGAAAGCCGCCTGCGAGTAGTAGCGGACGCTGCCGCAGCTCGCCACAAGCCCCGCCAACACCAAGGCCACGGCCACCACGAACACGCGCGAACGGCGCCGCAACCGGCGGCGGGCCCTCGGCGCCCGCGTGCTAGCCTGCCTGACCATGAAACTCGCTCTTCACTGGCAGGTACTGATCGGCATGGCGGCGGGCCTCTGCTTCGCCCTGGTCTTCGGCGAGGTGACCTGGATCACCTGGGTGGCGGACCTCTTCATGCGCCTTCTCAGGATGGTCATCGTGCCCCTGATCTTCACCTCGATCGTCCATGGCGTGTCCGGCATCGGCGACGGAAAGTCGATCGGCCGCCTGGGCGGCAAAACCCTCCTCTGGTATGCGCTGAGCAGTTTCATGGCGATCCTGGTCGGCCTGATGCTGGCCAACAGCATACGCCCCGGCAGGGGTCTCGTCATGCCCGAAGGAGTGGACCGCCTGACGCCGGACGATCTGCAGACCCCGGGCTCGATGGCCGACATCATCCAGCGTCTGGTCCCCGACAACCCGGTCGGCGCCGCTGCCGGAGGCGACATCCTGGGAGTCATCTTCTTCTCCATCGTGCTCGGCGCTGCAATCGGCGTGATGCGCGGCGCCACGGGCGACCTGCTGCGGCAGGGCTTCAGCGCCGGCTTCGAGGCGATGATGAAGGTGACGACATGGGTCATCCGTCTGCTGCCAATCGGCGTTTTCGCCCTGCTCGCCCGCGCCGTCAGCCAGATGGGCCTTGATGTGTTCCAGCAGGTCGGCAAGTACATGTTCACGATTGCAGCCGGGCTCTCGATTCACCTGTTCGTCGTCCTGCCGCTGCTGTTCAGCCTGCTGACGCGCAAGAACCCGATCCATCACTACCGGGCAATGGCCTCGGCCATGGCAATGGCGTTCTCGACGAGTTCTTCGGCGGCCACCCTGCCGATGACGATGAAGTGCCTGCGGGAGAAGGTCGGCGCGTCGAACCGGGTAACGAGTTTCGTCACGCCGATGGGCGCGACGGTCAACATGGACGGCACCGCTCTGTTCGAGTGCGTCGGCGCGCTGTTCATCGCCCAGGCGCTGGGGGTCGAGCTCTCGTTCTACACGCAACTGGTCGTCGTGCTGACCGCTCTCCTCGCCTCGGTCGGCGCCGCGGCGATCCCTTCGGCCGGCCTGGTCATGATCTTCATCGTGCTCGAGGCGATCGATCTGAACACGCCCGAGGCCTACGCCCTCGCCGGCCTGATGCTCAGCGTCGACCGGCCGCTCGACATGTTCCGGACGATGGTCAACATCACCTCCGACTCCGTCGGCGCGGCCGTGATCGCGAAGTCCGAAGGCGAAGAGCTCCACTACTAGCAGTTCTCGGCAGGAGTCGCACTGCGTTCGAACGGCGCCGCATCTCGGCCCGGCATCGTGCCGTTCGCGTGCTCGATCACAGCGCACGGCTGCCTGGCCGGCGGCCCGCTCCACCAGGGCAGCCGGGCGGGCCGGATCGTGTAAAGTCAGCCGCTGTCGCAGGATACATGGCCGAACAAGCACACCAGGGCGAACTCGGGAACGGGCTCCCCCGCTGCCTGGGCGGGCTCGAGGAGCTGCAGAGGCCCCTGTACCTGAGCGGCGGCCCTCGGAAGAAGCTCCTGAAGGGCGCATACGTGCGCAGCCGCTTGGACAGCGACCTGCACAAGGCATCTGACGAAGACATCCTGCTCGCCTTCTACGGCAACGCGAAGAGCCGCCGGGAGCTCTGGAGGCACTGGAGGGAGCAGCCGGTCGCCAAGCTCGGCGTTGCCAGGAAAACGACCGGTCAGGCCCCCAGGGACACGCCTCCCTCGCTGGAGTACTGCCTCCTGGACGATCTGGACCGGAAACTCCTCAGGTCGGAGAGCTCGGACGAGTTCGTCCTCGATCGCCTGAGGGCCGAGGTGGAGTCGCGCCTTGAGACGTGGTCCGCGGCGGACGACGAGAAGCGGCGCATGACGATCCTGTTGACGTTTTCACTCGCGTCACTCACGAACGACCGTTCCGTTCTTCTGGACGCAGTCGGCAAAGCGGCCGAACTGGAAGCCGAGTTCGGGGACCTGCTCGCCGCGCCCATCACCACATCCGATCCCGATGGTGACCCGGCGCCCGGACCAACAGACGGGAAGGTCGCAGCGAAGGCAACCGCGACTGCGCCGGAACCGGCTCTCGAGCGCGGTATCCGCCAAGCCCAGTCGATGTTCGAGAGAGCCTTCGACTCGGTCGGGGATCTCCTCGACTCGGTCGACGAAGTCGAAGCCCTGTCGATCGTCGGAGGGTTCGCCACAGGTCTCCAGGACCGCCTCCAGACACTCCGCACTGAAGTCGCCTCGAAGAAACTCGAGATCGAGAACAAGGCCGCAATCGACAGCCTGCTGGCTGCCGCCGACCGCCTGCGCGACGACATCGCCCGACACGCGGCCAGCGAGGCGATCCGAGACGATCTCGATCGTCTCCGCGACGACTGGCACAGCTTGCCGGATGTGGCGCCGGAACAGGCCCGCGCTGAATTCGATCGCCTGGAGCGCGACATCCCGACGGCCTTCGAAGCACTGGTGGAAAACCACACGCGCCATCGCGAGCTTGAGGAGCAAAGGGAGGGACTCCGCGCCCGGAAACCCACGAGTCGCGACGAGCAACGGCAGCTGGATCACCGTCTGGACGAGTGTCGGAAACAGGCCACCGCAGCGAGAGACCGGCACCGTTCGGCCGAGGACGCTCTGCTGAGACTGCTTGCTCCGGCAATCGCGGCCAACGGGAAGACGCCCGCAACGGAAGCATCGGTTGAACCGAACGTGCCTGCCGCCGTCGAATCACCAGCTGACGACACGGCTGCCGCGGTCGGCCTGAACCGAGAGGCCAGGCCCGCGGACCGAGACGCGACGGTCCGCGGCACAGGCGCAGACGACCTGCCCGGAGCCGAGTCCGAACCCGATTCGAACGATCGGCCCAAACCCGCTCAGCCGGGACCGGCGGCGCCCTCGGCGGCCACCGGTGACGAGCAGCCACCCGGGGACTCAGCTTACGCAGGTCCGGCAGCCAAGCCCGTCGAGCCGCCGGGCCCGGGAGCGGGCGCCGCGACCGACCTCGACGCCGAAGACACCCTGCCGGAAGAAGTCGGCGCCCGCGAGGAAGAAGAAGAAGAATCGACGCCGAAATGGAACGAGCAGGAACGGCGGGTCCGTGAGGCCGTAGCCGCAGCGCTTGTCGACGAGCCTCCCCGCCTCGCCCACGCCTACCAGGTCTGCCGAACCGCCGAAGCAGCAGGAATCGAAGCGGGACTGCCCCGCGCCGCTCTCCTTGAAGCCGCTCTCTACTCGGTCCATCTGGAGAAGGCACACGGCGAGCTTGAGCCTGATCTGCGGGACGCCATCCAACGCGCCGTGGAAGGCGCGCCCGACGAACGGGAGGTCTCGCCGGAGACCGAGAACGCAGAGGCCCTGATCGGCTTCGCCGCGGCGTTGGCGCCGGCACTTCTCGCCCCCTACACGGGAGCCGCCGCCCTGCTCCAGCACCTCACCCACGAGGGCCTTCCCGAGCTGTACGACTTCTGTCAGAGAGCCGCGCAGAGAAGCTGGGCCGTCCAGAATGCCCAGGTAGACGCCGGGGCCTCCCTGCGCCGGGCAAAGCGCCACACGAAACGCGAAGACGCTTTGGCCAAAGTGCAGGAGGAACTGCGTCTCTGGCGTAACGAGAGTGCAAAGATGCCTCTCTACTACACACCCGCCAACCGAATCTGGGAGGCCCTGCTCAGCGACCGGAGCGAACTCGGCCAACTCGTGCTGGCGGTCCTGGCCGAAGCCGCGCCGAGTCGCGTCCGGGAGCATCTCGCCGACCTCGAGGACCACGACGGTCTGCGGGAGATCGTGGAGCGGACTGGCAAGGGACTGCTCAAAGCGAACCAGAGCGTCGCCACGAAGACCTTCAAGCGGTTTCAGCGGCGCCTGGCGCGCCCGCTCGAACTCGCCCACGAGTATCTCGACCTGGCAGTGGAGAGCGGCCCGACGGACCATCGCCGCCTGGTGATCAACGAGTTCGTCTCCCTGCTCAGGGATGAACTGCCTCGACTCCGTGACGCGCTGCGGCCCGTCGGCACGTTCCCGGAACAGCCGCTCCTCGTGCGAGCGGCGGCCCGAACAGCGCAACAGGCGGCGGCACGCGTCCAGGACCTGGTTGACCCCAGCCACGAAGAGGAGTTCCTGACCGAGCCGCCGGCCGAGATGCTCAAGGCGACGGGGCTCTTCCGGTTGCCGGACGTCCGCATCACCGAGGACGGCGAGGGAGAAGGCGAACCCGCCAGCTTGTTGGAGGCTCTCACGTCGTCCCGCCCAACCGACCTTGGAACCGCCTTCGAGCGCCACCTCGGCTCAGGAGACTTCGAGTCTGCAAGGAGGGTTCTGAACTGGGCTGAGCGCTGGGCAGATGCGGGCGAACAGATTGACGACGCCGAGGCGGAGCGGTGGCGAGACCACCTCGAATCCAGCAGGGAGGACAGCCTGCATGCGCTCCGCGACCAGGCGGCCGATTCGCGCGCCGCACTTGAGCAGGCTTTCCGCCAGGGCCAGATCGAACCGGACCGTCGAGCGGCCCTGGACGGGCGCCTCATCGCCGTGGAGGAGGAGCTGGAACAGGGGTCCGTCCGGCAGTTCGAGCAGCAGCGGGAGATCCGACGGGGCCGGGTCGACCTGAATGAGGCCATCGATGACAGCCTCAAGGCCCTCCAATGCAAGGCAGCGAAACTGATCCCTGACCAGGACGACCCCAGACGCCAGAGAATCTGGCAACACATGGATGACGGCGACCTGGTCGCCGCAAACGAACTCCTCCACCGCTCCGGCGAGGAGACTCGCGCACCGGCCATGGCAGAAGAGCCCGAGCCGTCGCTTCTGAACGGTTACCTGGCGATCAACCGCGAGGCGCTCCGACGATCCGCCCACGACTGGAGCGGGGTCGTTGAGGCTGCCAGGAAGGGAAGGAGGCACGGCGACCTCCGCTTCGACAGACTGGACGATGACGACCGCGAGTCCGCCGCAGACCTGCTCGAGAGCTGGCGAACGCTGAAACGGTCCATGCCGGTGAACCGGCAGAAGGTTGCCAGAGCGGCGATCGGGCTGCTGACACGCCTGGGCTTCCTTGACGCCCGGCTCCATCTCGAACCCGCCACGCCCGAAACCCTGACCCAGCCGAAGTGGCCGGATGCCGTCCCGAGGAACTTCCGATCGGGCGAGCTGATCACGGCGCCGCTGTCGAACCGCGGCGACTGCCCCGATCCGCACTTCGGCTCCCAGGCCGGAGGGCGCTATCGGCTCCTCGTGTTCTTCGAGCCGCCGACGGCGGCGCAGGTGCTTCAGCGCCTGCAGAGCGAGGTCGGCGGTCAAGCGCCGATCGTCGTCTGCCTCGCCCCAATCAGCGATACGACACGCGAGCAACTCCTCCGAAAGAGTTTCGAGCAGTCGTTGTCCTTCATCACGCTGGACGAGATCCTTCTTCTCTTCCTCGCGGCGCAGCCGCCTTCCAGGCTGGCATCCCTCTTCGCTCTTGCCCTGCCCTTCTCCTACTGTCAGCCGTTCGTGCGTCGAGGCGGTTCGGTACCGCCCGAGATGTTCTTCGGGCGCGAACGGGAGGAACGCGAGATCACGAACTTCCAGGGCTCCTGCTTCCTGTACGGCGGTCGCCAGCTTGGCAAGACGGCGCTGCTGCATCGAGTTGAGGAGGTGTATTCGGCGCCGGCTCAGGGCCGCTTCGCCGCCGTGATCGACCTGAAGGCAGCCGGGATCGGCGACGCGGACACAGCGGACATCTGGGGCGCGATCTGGGCGGCTCTGAGGGAGCTTCACGCCATCGATGATGGAGTCAAGCGACCGAGCCTTTCGTCGCGGAGCATCGAGGTATTCATGGATGCGCTGCACGAGCGCTTCAACAGGGACACCGGGCATACGTTGCTCCTGATGTTCGACGAGGCGGACGGATTCCTGCGTCGGGACGCGCTGAACAGCAGTCGCGAGACCTTCGCCGAGTCCTCGCGACTCAAGTCCCTCATGGATCGGAGCCGATCGATCAAGGTGGTCTTCGCCGGCCTCCACAACGTCGTGCGGACGACGACCCAGTCGAACCACCCGCTGGCCCACCTGGGCGAACCGATCTGCATCGGCCCGTTCATCGGGCCGGAGGATCGCCGGCAGGCGGAGCTGCTTCTCCGTCTGCCGCTTCAGGCATGCGGCTATCTCTTCGACCCGCCGCGCCTGGTCCTCGGCGTACTGGCACGAGCGAACTACTACCCGAGTCTCCTCCAGATCTACGGCGCCTCACTCGTCAACGAGCTGTCGAGGACGGCGGTCCCTCGGACGGCGGCTCGGCTACCGAACATTCATCGCGATATCGTGGAAGGAGTTCACCTCAGTCGCGACCTGCAGGAGCTGATCCGGCAACGCTTCGAGTGGACGCTGCAACTCGATTCGCGGTATGAGGCAATCGCCTACGCTACCGCCTGGATGTGCCGCGACGACTCGCGCGTGCTGCACGACGGCGCGGACGACGAGCGCATTTTCGGCGACGTAGGCCAATGGTGGCCGGCCGGCTTCAAGGACGTCGACCGTGGCAGATTCCTGGCGCTCCTGGAGGAACTGGTGGAACTCGGTGTACTGCGGGCGACTCAGCGACCGCAAGCGGAGAGACCGCTACACCCTGCGGACCCCGAACGTGTTGGCCCTTCTGGGTGACCAGGAGGAGATCGTCCGAAAGCTCGAGGCCCCTGGAGGGGCGAGCCGCCGAACCCGATCTCGGTCCCCACGAGATCCGACGGCGTCACGGCGACAGGGGACCGCTCAGCCGCCCGCTGACGCTCTGGCAGGAGCGCCGAATCGCCGGACACGCGGACCGAAGAAGCCGGCGCAACGCCGTCGTGCTGGTCCTGGGACCGGGCGCCGCAGGCGTGGCACAGGTGAGGGACTTTCTGACGCAGGGCCAGAGCCTCGTCGATGTCAAGCCGCTGGCCGCGTCGCGATCGACCCTGGGCTTTGAACGCGATCTCAAGCGCCGCATCAAGGCCAGAAGCGACGAGACGACCCTGTTCGTGGCGCCGGTGGGAACAGCGAAAGGCGCGAGGTGGAAGGCGGCCTGGATCGAAGCGGCCATCGAAGCACTCGGAAGACTCCGCTCGCCCAACCGGTTCGCTCGCGTCGTGTTCACGTTGGATGCCCGGCGTCTGACGGATCATCACGAGACGATTGAAGAGTGGGAGAAACAGGGCGTCGTCGAGATGGTCCGCCTCCGACCGTGGTCGATCGACTTCGCCGCCCAATGTCTCGACGATGATCCGGACGTGGGCCAGATGCTCGACGCGCGACAGGAGCGCGACCTCGCAGAGCTCTGCGGGGGCTGGCCCGAACTGCTCGACCTCGTTCTCGACGGCCTCCGCGGCGGCGCCGATCCAACTCGGCTGAGAAGCAGGGACGGCTTCGCGATGCTCCTCAAGGAGAACGCGGACCGCCTCCGCTCGGCCTTCTGCCTCGACCAGCAGGCTCTGTCCGAGATGCTCCGCCTCGCGAACGAGTACGGCAGAGCCGAGCAGCACGAACTTCTGGGGCCGGAGGCGCGGGAGCTTGCCGGCTGCACGCTGAGCGAAGACGATGTCCAGGTTGCCTTCCGGGTCGCCCGCAAACTCAGCCTGCTGCAGGAGGTTGGCGGAGCGCGTTGGCAGGTGGACCCGACGGTCGCCAGGGTGATGCAAGAGACGAGCGACTGAATCAGCCATGGAGTCTCTCTGGCGCTTGCCGGGCCCTTCGCGCTTCATCCGTGAGATGGCCAACGACCTGGACGACGGAGCCAGCGTCGTCCTTCGGTTCGGCCGATGCATACCCCCCGGCCTTGCCGATCATCTGGAGCAGCGCTGCCGACGCCGGGCGTACAATTGGGCGACGGTTGCGGCTTGCGGCGCGTCCCGGCCGCTTTCCCTGATTCGCCGGACAATCGCCCCGGACACTGCATTCAACGGCCTCGGCCCCTGCCAGCAGCTCGTCCTCGACGAGGGCCTTCAGCACAGTGTGTTCTGGATCGATGGCCTGACACCGGACAACTGGCCGCACTGGAGGCGGTTCCTCCTTTCCTACGCCCATTCCCGGCGCCACGCCGCGCTGAACGCCTGCCCCCCGATCTTCGTCGCTCCGCTCTGCGGAACGGGGTTTGAACAGGCCGATTCCACGGACATCATGCTCAGCTATCGAGAGTTCCGCGACGTGATCGACCGCGACGACCTTCAGATGCTGGCGCTTCAGAATCGCAACGCGTTCAGTCGCAGCCGCACGATCCGCTCCCTCTTTGCCAACACCGTCGCTGATCTCGCACAGTGGGATCCCGACCTCGCGCAGCGGTTGCTGGACGGCGGCCCGGATGCAGCCCTGCAGCCCCGCCCCGTCCTCAACAGCTACGCGGAAGAACAGGGCTGGACGGCGGATACACCGGAGGCGTGGGCGGCAGGCACCCTGGACGGTCCACGCAACCGGCCGGTCGTCCACTCGGCGTTGCTTCTCGTCCAGGGACGCGAGACCGAACTGAAGCGGCGGCTCTGGGCGGCTCAGGCCGCAGTCCTCATGCCGCTTCTGGAGGAGCGGCGAGCAGAGCTGGTACACCGCCACCGGGACCGCTTCCGCCTTCCGTTCAAGACCGACCTCGGTGTCATCGAGAAACCGGAGGACCTGGAGTTCGGCCCCCTCGTGTACTACCTTTCGGTCCACAGGGACCAGGCCCGGGGCCTGCTGGCAAGGCAGCCAAGCTGAGGGACTTCCGCAACAAGCTCGCCCACCTGGAACCGCTGAGCCCGCGGGAAGCAACTCATCCGACACTCCTGAACCCCATCTGAAGCACCGAAACGCCCCACCGGCCAACCCGTGATGTCCGGGATTCTCGGCGATCCCCGCAGGCCGAAGGTGGCGCCTGAGGCGTCGCCGAGCCAAGCCGCGATCCGGAGAGTGAAGGAGGAGTGTCGCGTCCGGAGTGCACTGCCAGCTTTGCCGCCGCGCGGCGCCAGCCGATACGCTTCGGCGGATGACCGCGACCGACACGCTCCGCACCGCTGAAGCGCTGACCGAAGCCGGGGTACGGGAACGGCAGGCCGCAGCGCACGCCCGCGCTATCAAGGACGCCGTTGGCGACCTGGTGACCCGTGAGTACCTGGACTCCGGACTCGCGGAGCTTGAAGTGCGGATGCTCCGCGTCCTGTTGGTTCAGACCGGCGTCATCGTCGGTGCGGTGGTCGCACTGCTGAAACTGATTCCCTAAGGTGCTGACACGCCGAGGCGACGCACTTGAACCTCTTTGACCCGATCAGGCAGGCCGGCGGCGGTCGCCGACCGCCGCCAGGATGGCATCCAACGAGCCGCCGGGAACGAGGCCGCTGAGAAAGCTCTCGCACGGCAGGCAGAGAACTCCGTTCGCCTGTGTGCGGCGTCCGCCGTAGAGGAGCACCGGCGTGGCCTCCGGGTAGTCCGCGGCGAAGGCGCGGAGGCCGCTCAGGTCCCGGGATGGACGACGTTCGCCCGCTTGACTTCGAAGGCGAAGAACCCGCTCTCGCCGTAGAGAACGAAGTCGACCTCGCTGCCGGAGCGGGTTCGCCAGAAACTCAGCGAGTCCCGCCGCCGGGTGTAGGCGATCCAGGCCCGCAGGTGCTGGGCGACCAGCCCTTCGAGTGCCGGGCCGGCCAGTTCCGAATCCACGTCGAGAGGACCGCGCGGGCGGAGCGAACGAAAGACCCCCGGATCGACGAAGTAGAACTTGGGGTGCGACGTGAGCTTGCGGCGGGAGCGCCTCCGGAAGACCGGCAGAGTGAAGCCGATCAGCAGGTCCTCCAGCACGGAGAGGTAGGTTGCCGCCGCCTTGCGTTCGACCTGACACTCCCGGGCGAGATTCGACACGTTCAGCACCCCGCCGTGGCTGAAGCTCGCCGCCTCGAGAAAGCGCGAGAACGCGCCGACGTTGCGCACCAGGCCCTCCGCCTGAACCTCCTCGCGCACATAGAGCGCCGCGTAGGTGCGAAGTGCCAACTCCGGCTCGGCCGCGTCCACGACGAGCGGAATCAGCCCGAGAGTCAGGGCGGAATCCAGACGGAAGGCGGCGCCCAGTTCCGCCGCCATGAAGGGGTGCATCGTGGTGAGAAGCGCCCGGCCGGCCAGCAGGTCCACGCCGGTTCGCCTCAGCTTCCGGGCGCTCGACCCGGTCAGAACGAATCGGAGCTCCTTGTCCCGCTCGACCAGTCGATGCACGACCTGGAGAAGCCGCGGCGCTCGCTGCACCTCATCGATGACGACGGGTCTCCGGGTCGGACGTGACGCCACCGTGCTCTCCAGCCGTTCGGGCGCCGCGCCGTAGTAGCGCTCCTCTTCCGGATCGTTCAGATCGATGACGATGGCTTCGGGGTAGCGATCCCGCAGCCAGGTCGACTTCCCGGTCCCGCGCGGGCCGAACAGGAAGTAGCTCGATGCCGCGGGAGGGGTGAAGAATCGGCTGAACACGAACGAGACGCTAGCGCCAAGCAGTCATTTTGTCCATCCTGATTCCTTTTTGCCCGGCAAAACGGCATTCCCACCGCCAGAATCGCCGGCATCTCCCACTGGCCAAGCGTTGGCGCCTGTCCCGGGCGTCCGGGGACGCAGCGAGCGGACGCGAGATCGCTGGCGTCCGGACTCAGCCTGTCCCGGGTGTCCGGGGACGCAGCGGACCGGATCCGCCCCGGGGCTTGCCCGCAGCCGATCAGGGCAGCAACGTGGCGTACCGGTCGAGCCGGGGCAGGACCAGGTCGCGCCCTTCAGGCCGCGCCAGCAGGACGGCCCGGCCGACACCAGCCTCGGCGTAGAGGTCGAGGATCTCCCGCTTCGGCGTCGCGCCGAAGACGTTGATCGAGATCGTGTCCATCGCCCGGCCCGCACGTTCGGCGCGCTGCCTCAAATCCTCGATGCCCCTGAGCACTGCCTCGGTATCCCGCCCGATCGGCATCCAGCCGTCGCAGTGATCGACGACCCGCTGGCGGGTGTAGCGCGTGCCGCCGCCGAGCACGATCGGTGGATGCGGCTTCTGGGCGGGCTTCGGCCAGGACCAGATCGGATCGAAGTCGACGTGACGGCCGTGGAACTCCGCCTCGTCCTCGGTCCAGATCGTCTTGAACGCCGCGACCTGCTCCTCGAGCTTCGCGAAACGGGTTGAGTAGTCCGTGCCGTGGTGCTCCATCTCCTCCCGGTTCCAGCCGCCGCCGATGCCGAAGATGAAGCGGCCGCCCGAGAGCACGTCAAGACTCGCCACGGCCTTCGCGGTGGTGATCGTGTCGCGTTCGATGATCAGGCAGATGCCGGTGCCGAGCCGGAGTGTGCTCGTGCTCATCGCCGCCGCCGTCAGCGCGACGAACGGATCATGTGTGCGGGAGTACTCCGGCGGCAACTCCCCGCCGCCCGGGAACGGCGTACGCCGCGAGGTGGGGATGTGGGTGTGCTCCGGGAACCAGAGAGACTCGAAGCCGCGCGCCTCGACCTCGGCGCCGAGCTCGTCGGGCCGGATCGCGTCGCCGGTGGGAAACATGAAGATGCCGATATCCATAGGCGGCCCAGCCTATCCCCGGCAGGCCGTGGCCGAACGGCAGCAAGGTGGGACCAAAGCTGCATCCGGCGCCGTGAATGCGGTCTGTCCCATGCGCGCACCGTCAACGGTGTACGAGGTCAAGGGACGCCGCGGCTCTCCAGGTCCGGCCGACGCCGCGGATGTACTGGCCAAACTCGATATGGCGAATGCCGCTGGGCAGGCGAGAGCGCCAGAGCCAGCAACGGTCGCCGTCGAACGCGCCGTTGCGTTCCATCCACACGTTCCTGTTGTTGTAGCCGAAGCGCCGGCGATGGCCATCCAGGTCCGCCACGCGCATCGGCGTCACATGGAGGAAGAACGGTCGCCGGGCATCCGTCGGCGTGCACCGATCCTTCACCAGCACAAACCAGTACTTCATCAGGTACAGGTCGAAGCGGGGCGCGCAGAACGAGCATGCCGAACAGGAGCGTCACGACGCCGAGTGTCACGTGCCGGCCGCACAGCACCGCCGCTGCGGCACGGCCCGCCTCCCGGAGGCTGCCCCACGGCGCGCGCCGTCGCAGCACGTCCACGGCGCCGAACACGATGAACGGCAGCAGCAGGGCGTACACCTGCCAGCCCAGCAGCAGCGCCGCGCAGGATTTGACGACCAGTTGACGGAAGCGGCCCTCCTGGACGAACACGACGATGCCGTGAAAGGCCAGCAGCACCCCGAACAGGCTCGGCACGTCGTTGAAGATCATGTCGCTGTAGTAGAGGGCGTACCACGACGAGCAGGAGAGCAGCACCGCCGCCAGCGCGGCCCACGGATCGAACAGCCGGCGCAGCGACAGCCAGGCCACGACGGCAGCGGCTGCGAAGAACAGCACCATCAGCATTCGGGCGGCGAGTATCTGCGACGAGAGCCCGTCGAACGGCGCGATGGCCAGCGCGGTCAAGGCGAACGCCCCAGGCGGAAACCCGTTCTTGGGGGACGTACCCGTAGTCCATCTCCGGGTCGAGCGTTCGGCGTTCGAACATCAGGAAGGCGTGGTCCGGCGAGAAGTTGGCGGCCAGCGCCAAACCGTGCGACGACAGCCAGTCGTGATGGCCCGGCCGGTAGAAATGACCCCGGTCGTGGCCGAAGACGAACACCGCCGTCATCGCCGCCAGCAGAATCAGCCAGGGACCGAACCCCCGAACGAACCGTCGCGCCGGACCGCCGCTGGCTGGCTGGCTGGCTGGCTGGCTGGCTGGCTGGCTGGCTGGCTGGCTGGCTGGCAAGATTCGTGCCATCTCGTGATGATCCCGGGACCGACGGTCTGCGTGATGCAGATAGCCCATTCGGCTCTCCGCCAGACAGTAGTCGATCGCGTTCGCCGCCAGCGCGATGCCGGTACTGCAAGCGCTGCAAGCGCCGCGAACACGCCGCGCCACCGCGAGCAGCAGCGCCCAGGGCGTACCAGGACGAGAAGGAGACGGCCCTGACAGCTGAGGCTCCGTCAGCGGAGGAGCCCGTCCAGGTCGGCGCAGACCTCCTCGGCGAGGGAGGGGCTCAGCGCGACGACGAACCGGGTGAACGGCGAACGGGCGAGCCAGAGTCTGCCCTCGTCCGCTGGTACCGACCAGATCTCGAGCGCCGTTGCGCCCTGCTCGCGCGACTCCACCGTGATGCTCGCCTCGGCGCGCCAGTCGAGCGCCGGTTCGCCGCTTCGGTACGAGACCGCGGACAGTCGGAAGAACTTGTCGACCCAGGCGGCGATGTCGGCGTCCGATTCGTCCGACTCCCCCACCGTCCAGCGGGAGCTGCCCGGATCGGCCCCGGGACGCTGAACGATGCGCAGCAGCTCGCCGCTCGGCGCCGCGGCTCTCGACAAGGTCATCGCCTCCACTTCGGGACGGGCCGCCTCCAGGAGTCGCCGCTCCATCAGCACCTCGGCGCCGCCGCCAAGGCCGGCCGTCACCTCCGAAGGCAGGACGAGCACGCGGCCGGCCTGGTCGGGGTAGCCCTCGCCCGGCTGCCGACCCGCGTTGCGGTCGCTGCCGCCGCCTTCGTCCGACTGCCGACGCGCGTAGCGGTCGCTGCCGCCGAACGGCCGTCCGCCGAGCCGGTAGCGGACCTCCCGTCCACGGACGGTGAGAACGAGGAACTCACCGGAGGCCCCATCACCCGCGAGTTCCAGCTCCTCCAGCTTGTCGCCGTCGACGTCCTCAAGAATCCGCACCGCGCGAAGCGGCTCCAGAGCCTGCCAGGCCTGCGCCACCCGGCGGCCGCCCACGAAGACGGTATCCGGCCCCTCGCGGCCCGCGAACCAACGGCCCCGGGTGTCCTCGCGCGCTTCGATGGCAAGCGTCCGGTCGGGCCGTTCGTAGACCACGCGTTCGACCTCTCCCTCGGCCGCCTGCACGGCGATCAGGCGGCGGGACGCGGTCGAAGGATCGTCGTCGAAGGGACGCCGGTACGAGAGCCAGGCGCCGACCAGCGCCAGAATCAGGAGCCCGCCGTGAAGCCAGGTCGAACGCCAGACCGAACCCGACAACCTCACGACGCTCCTCCACCGTCAGCTTCCCCGAGGCTCCGCCTGCCGCCCGAGCGCCTTCTCCGGACGTGGAGAATGCCCGCAGCCAGGACCAGGATCGGCACACCGAACACGGTGCCGAGGAACCAGCGGATCGATTCGCCCCGCGTTCGCTGCAGCACCGGGTCGTCGTCGCCGGGCACGCTCGACACGGCGGTCTCCTCTTCGCGGGCCAGCCAGGTGTATGCGTCGAGCAGCAGCTTCGCATTGGCCGACATCGCGCCGGGGCCGGTGATGTAGACATGGTCGTCGTTCATCGCGTCCACGTCGCCGACCACGACGGCGCGACTCTCCACCGGTTCCGCCCGCGCCGCCGACAGAGCATCCTCGCCTTCGGCGTCTCCTGGAGGTGCACTCGCGCCTTCGCTGTCTCCTGGCAGAGCATCCTCGCCTTGAACATCTTCGGGAGGAGCATCCACCAAGCCGCCGTCTTCGGGCGAAGCACCCGCGTCTCCAGCATTCCCGGCTGGTGCACCCGTCTCCCCGGTGGATTCGACCTCCGCCGCGCTGCTCTCGACCAACCGGGTCGACGCCATGGCGAGCGCCTCGATCCGGTCGGCTTCCCCTTCGCCGCCACGCTCGAAGTCGCCGTTGCGGTCCAGCCAGCTTCCCGCCATCGGCCGCACCAGGACGCTCGGGCGGGCCCCGGCGCCGGGCACGCCCTCGAGGGCCGAGGCGCCCTCGAGAACCAGGCCGATTCGGCTCGCAGCCCGAGACAGGTCGCTGACCGTCGCGTGACTGCCAAAGCGGTTGGTCACCAGCAGGCGGCGATCGCTCAGCCCCCCGTCGCGGCGCAGGTGGTAGCGCTCATTGGCGACGGTACCCTCGATCTGGCGCATCCCCAGGTCGGCCAGCAACGGCTCCAGGCCATGCTCGACCCCGGGTTCGAGAAACAGGAGCAGGGCGCCGCCCCGGTTCCAGAACCGTCGCAGGCTGTCGACTTCCTCCGCCAGAAAACGCTCTGTCGGGCCGAACGCGGCAACCAGGCCGGTGTCGGCCGGCAGACCCTGAACCAGTTCGGTCACGGAGAGGTTCCTCGTCGTCACGTTGAGAGCCCTGAGGATGCCGCGTGCGTTCCTCATGCCCGGTTCGCCGGTTTCGCCCGCGTACTCCCCGCGCTCGCCGTGCCCGACGGTCAGATACACCGTGCGGCGTTCCCGGCCGATCTCGAGCAACGCCTCCCGGAACTCCCGGTCGAGCGAACCGAGGCTCGACCTGGCGCCGCTGTACTCGACGCCGAGATGGATCCGACGCTGGTCGCCGCCGCGAACCACGAACAGAACGCCGTTCTCGCGAGCCCCGAGGTCGGCGGCCCGGTTCGGCTCAAGCGCCTGATCGAGCACCGTCACGTCCACCGGCCCGGCCGCCGCGACCTCGTCGAGAAAGGGCTCGATTCGTCGCAGGACCTGGTTGGCGGGCGGGAAGAACGCCACGACCTCCACCCGATCCCGCAGGCCTCCCGCGAGTTCCCGTGTCGCCTCCGACGCCCGCACCCGGCTGCGGGCACTCCACTCCCAGAGCCGGTCCCGCTCGCTGGCGGTGTAGTTCACGGCGAACACCCACGCCACGGCCAGGGCCAGGCTGGCGGCGGCCGCGGTCGCGGCTCGCACGCGGAGCGGCTCCAGCACGCCGCCGCCGCGCAAGCGGATCCAGTCGCCGCCCACCGCGGACACGGTTCCCACCCACCAGGCAAGCACCCAGGCAACCGTCCACGTCGCGCGCCAGGTTGCGGCGCCGCCGTCGTCCAGGCCCAAGCGGTCGACGACTCCGCTCATCGTCAGCGGGTAGAGCAGCAGACCCAGAGCCGCCAGCCCGTAGAAGGCCAGTGACCTCCTCGCCGCAGTCCGTGCGGCGGAACCCCGGGGCGCATCGAGAAACTCCACCAGGCAGGACGCACACGCCAGGATGGCGAGCCCGATCCCCACTCCCTTGAGTGCCCCGGCCACCACGCCCGGGCTGCCGTAGCGTTCCCCGACCAGGATCAGGAGGGAACCGCACAGCCAAAAGAGCGGCGCGAAGCGTCCGGGGCCGTTCACCGCCACCTCCGCGCCTGCAGGACTCGCACAGCCCCGAGCAGGAACAGGAAGGCGACCGTCGGTGCGTAGACGAGCGTCTTCAAGTGGACGGCGCCGTCCTGAAACGGCTCGAAATGCTCGCGGTAGAGGTCCATCGCCGCGAACACGCCGTCAAGCGGCGGATCGCTGATGCCGGAAAGGAGCCAGAACAGGACCTGGAGCGTGACCAGGAAGCCGGCGGCGACACCGGCGGCCAACTGGTTCGGCGCCGCCGCGGAACAGAAGATGCCGATTGCGGTGCAGACAACCGCGGCGAGCCCGATGCCCAGATAGCCGGCCGCCGCCTGCCCCCACTCCAGATTGCCCTTCAGGTAGACCATGACGGGGATGTAGGCCGCGGCAACCACCGTGCAGAGAACGAAGCCGAGGGCGCCCAGGAACTTGCCCAGCACGACCTGCCAGTCGCCCGCGGGCGAAGTCAAAAGGAGCACGAGCGTGCGTTGCTCGCGCTCGGCGGCGAACGACCGCATGGTGACGAACACCGCCGCCGCCATCGTGACGCCGAAGTTCGTGTAGAAGAACAGGCTCAGGACCTCGCTCGAAGGACGCTGGCTGCCCAGGGTGTAGGCGTTGAAGAACAGACCGTCCAGCATCAGGACCAAAGCCAGGATCGCCCAGCCGTAGAGTCCCGCGAAGGCGGCCCGCAGCTCCCTTTGCGCGATCAGAAGGACGGCGCCCACGCCACCGGCCGCGCTGGCGCTCGCGGCGCCAGTAGTCGCCGCCCGGGTTGTGGAAACAGTGCGCGCTCCCACGCCACCGGCCGCGCTGGCGTCCCGGCGCGCCGAATCGCGGACGACGGCAACCTGCGCACTCTCCGGGGGACGGCGAACCGCCTGTGGCAGGTCCCCTCCAGTCGCGGGTCGTCGCCGACGCCTGCTCACGAACCGCTCCCCGCGACCGGAGGTTCGGGGCCAGTCCCCGTCAAAGGACGCCGCGCCCGCGTGCCCACCTGCCGCCGAACGAGTTCCGTACCGGGTTCCAGCCGCTCCGGGTCGCCTTGATCAGCGGTCGGCGCACCATCGGGCCCCCGGTCTGCGTGCGGATCACGGCCGCCGGGCCGGCGGGGCCTGTCGGCCGAGACCAGATCGAGGAAAACCCCCTCCAGGTCGGAGCGCACGGGCTCGACCCGCCGCACGCCGAGCCGCGAAGCCACCAGACGCGCCACGACGGCCTCCCGCGGAGCGCCGGCCAGATCGATCGTCAGCACGGCGACACCGCCGCCAGGATCCTCCGTCGCCACGACCGCGGCGCCCGCGGGCAGGCTGCGGACGGCGTCAGCCAACGTCCCCCGCACCTCGACCTCGATCCGTTCACGGTCGGCCAGCGCCCCCAGTTCCGCCTGCGTACCGTGCGCGATCAGGGCGCCCTCGTGGAGCACCAGGATCGAGTCGCAGGTCTCGTGGACTTCCCGTAGATGGTGCGACGACGTGAACACCGTCCGCTCGCCGCCGAGTGAACGCACCAGCTCCCGCATGCCGACGATCTCCGCCGGGTCGAGCGACGACACCGGCTCGTCGAGCAGGACGACCTCCGGCTCGTGCAGGATCGCCTGCGCGATCCCCACGCGCTTGCGAAAGCCCATCGACAGCTCGCCGATCACGCGGTCCAGGTGGTCGCCAACGTGGACCCTGTCGGCTACCGCCCTCACGCGGCCCGCAAGATCCCGTCGCGGTACGCCGTTCAGCGCGCCGGCGAAACAGAGGTAGTCGCGGACCCTCATCTCGCGGTAGAGCGGCGGCTCCTCCGGGAGGTAGCCGACATGGCGCCGCATGGCGCGCGAATCGGCGCCGAGCCGGACGCCCGCGACCTGGACGCTGCCGCTGCCGGGCAAGAGCTCGCCGGCCAGGATGCGCAGCAGCGTCGACTTGCCGGCGCCGTTCAGCCCCAGCACGCCCACCACCTCGCCGGCGCCACACTCGAAGCCGACGTCGACCAGGGCCGTCACCGCGCCGTAGTTCTTGCTCAGCCGCTCTGTTCTGACGATTGCCGCCAACTCTCGGGTCCGTTGAGTCATGCCTCGCCCTTTGGAGGCGCAGGGAAGAGAAGATCCTGCATCACACGGATGGCTCAGGCAAGCGCTCAACGCCGGGCCAACGCCACATCGCGCGCCGGGGCGCGGGTAGACTCGCGCACCGTGACGCAACGTCTCAGCTTCGGACCGCTGCGGAGCTCCGCCGACCTGGAGGCGCTGGCCAACCACGAGTCGCTGGCGTTCAACACGCCCCGCGACTCCTGCCTCTCCTGGCTGCGAGCGACCCGCGACGACGTGCGCGTCGCGCGCGCCGGAAGCGAGGTCGTCGGGGGGCTGGTCCGGTACGACATGGGGCAGTTCTTCGGCGGCCGCTCCGTTCGCAACATCGGCATCGCCGGCGTCGCGATCAGTCCCACGGCACGCGGTCGCGGCGCGGCGAAGTCGCTCATGGCGGCAACCCTGAACGAACTGCACGACGCCGGCGTGGCCGTCTCGACCCTCTACCCCACGACCTTCACGCTGTACGGACGCGCCGGCTACGCCGTCGCCGGCCATCGCTACCGGTACCGGTTGCCGCTCGCGAAGCTGGGCCGGATCACGGCGACCGGCGAGCTTTGTCGCCTCGACCCCGGGGCCGACGCCGAGCAGCTTTCGCGTCTCTACCGCCGCCTGGCGATGAACCGGCCCGGCTGGCTGGACCGCAACGAGCACATCTGGGAACGGGTCCACAAGCACCCCGCGGGCCGCGATGTCCATCGCTACGCGATTCCGGGCCAGGACGGACTCGACGGCTACATCGTCTACACCCTGGGCGAAGTCGCGCGGTATCCCTACGGCCTCGAGATCCGGGATGTCCAGGCCGCGAACCGCGAGGCGGCGCGACGCATCCTGGCTCTCTTCTCCGATTGCCGAACGTTGGCCCGCCACGCTACCTGGTACGGCGGCCTGGACGACTCCCTGCTGCTCGAGGCGCCCGAAGTGGGCACGGAGATCTCGGTCGCCGAGACCTGGATGCTGCGGATCGTGGACATCGTTGCCGCGTTCACCGAGCGCGGCTACCCGCGCGGACCGAGCGCCCGCCTCGAAGTCGACGTGACCGACGACGTGGTCTCCCCCAACCAGGGTCGCTGGATCGTCGAGATCGAGCACGGCGCGGCCGATGTGCGCCGTGCGAGCGGCGAGGCCGGACCCGACGCGCTGCAGATGGACATCCGCGCCCTCGCCTCTCTCTACACCGGACACCTCAGCGCCCGGCGCCTGGCCGAGCTCGGTTCCGTGCAAGGATCGGCGGTCGCGCTGGACCGGGCCGAGCGCATCTTTGCCGGCCCTCCACCGGCGATGCCGGACTACTTCTAGCAGCTCGTGGGCTGCCAGGACGGAGACTCTCCAACATGGAACAAGGACGGAACCTCACGCGCACCGCGCTCGCCCTCACTGCCGCGATGGCTCTCGCCGGCGCCGCCCTGGCCCAGGACGGCCCGCCCGCGCAGACGCGCCTGGACACCGCCGAGATCGAACCCTTCCTCGGCGAGTGGGTGCTGGAAGCGCTCACTGACCGCGGCTCGTTGAACAGCCTGATCACGTTCTCGGACGACGACGGCAAGGCGACGGCCGACTTCTACCTCGCACAGATAGCCGACTCGACGGTGACCAACATCAGCCGCACGGCAACCGGCCTGCTGCTGAAGTGGAACCTCGACTTCGACGGCCAACTCGTCCCGGTCGAGCTCGAGCTCGCACGCGAGGACGACGGGATCGCCGGCGAGCTGCGCACCGCCTTCTTCAACGCGGAGATCAGGGGCCGGACGAAGGAAGCGGCGGAAGCGGCGGGGATCATCGTGGAGAGGCAGCCGGTCAGCGACAGCGACGAACTGTCGTCGTCGCGGATCGAGATCGCAGGCCGGGCGATCCGGCTGCGCGTCGACCGGCTATCCGCCCCGGGACCCGATTACGACCGGCTCGAAGGCCTGGCCGACGGCGCGGTTCTGGGCCCGGTCTACGGCAAGCCGTTCAAGTTCTGGACCGATGCCGACCTCGCCTTCGAAGGCGCTGCGGTAGCCGCCCACAACCACGGCCCGACCTACCCCGGCGTCTACAGCCTGTGGCTCAAGCGCGACGGCGACGGCTGGAAGCTCGTGTTCAACCATCTCGCCGATGTCTGGGGCACGATGCACATGGCGGAACACGACGCCGCCGAGACACCGTTGACCTTCCGCAGCCTCGACCAACCGGTCGCCGAAACCGAGGGCGCGCTCGCGGTGGACGGGAACGGCGGCACGCTGACGATCCGCTGGGGCAAGATGGAGTGGTCGGCCCCGTTCCGGATCGCGGAGTGAGGCCAGCCTGAGCCGCTCTGCCACTCCGAGCCGCTCTGCCACTCCGAAACGTGAAGGTCGAGTCGCGTCGGCAGCGAAGTCGAGTCGTCGCGGGAAAGCCGCCTGAGAGAACTCGGCGGGGCCTCGCCGCAAACCGCCCTCAGAGCTCGGCGGCCACGGGCGATCCGTCGCTGAGGCTGTCGCTCGGATAGACGACGACCTCCTGGCCCGGCGCCAGACCGTCCAGCACCTGGGCCTCCCGGGCATTCCGCTCGCCGATCCTGATCGGCTTCAGCACCGCCCTGCCGTCTTCCACGGCAAACACCGCCCAGTCCTCGTCGCGGCGGAAGAGGGTGCCGGTCGGCGTCTTCAACTCGTCCTCGCTCCGCCAGACGACGACCCGGGTCTCGACCCGGAACCCGTCGCCGAGGCCGGCCCACGCGTCCGGCGCGTCGGTGATGTCCATCACCACGTTGACCCGCTGCTCCTCGACGCCGAGGGCCGAGATCTTGGTGAAGCCGGAAGGCTCCACCCGCCGCACCCGTCCCTGCAGCGGCCGGTCGCCGCCCCAGCGCTCGATGAACACCTGCTGTCCCGGCCGGATCCGCACTGCGTCCTTCGACAGATAGTCCGTGACCACCTCGATCTGTTGCGGATCGCCGATCTCGAGCAGGGCCTCGCCGGCCGGCACGACGGACTCGCTCTCGCGCAGGCGGCGCAGCACGACGCCGGAGACCGGGGACGTGATCCTGATCGCCTCGCCATCGACGGCGGCGCTCTGACCGCTGAACTGCTGCAGCCGCACCCGGGCCGCCCGCAGTTCGCTGAGCGCCGTCCGCACCGCGTACTCGGCCGCCTCCAGGGCTTCCTGGCGCGTGTCCAGGTCGAGCTGGGAAGTCTCCATCTGCTCCACCGACACGATCCCGTCGCGCGACAGCCGCCGGTAGCGCTCGACCTCGGCCCGGGAGAACGTGACTTCCGCGGCCGCCTGCTCGTAATGGGCCTCGGCCTGACCCACGGCCGCGAGCGCGGTCTCCACCGCGGCCTGCGCCTCGGCCCGGCTGCGCGCGTCGAGCAGCACGGGAGCGGATGGCCGGAACACGGCCAGGACCGTCTCGTTCGCGGCCACCGCGTCGCCCGGTTCGAGTTCGATCCGCAACACCCGGCCGCCGAGCGGCGCCGAGATGACGAAGCGATCCCGGACCCTGGTTTCGCCCTCCTCGTCGATCGTCACTTCGATCGGTCCGCGGGTGACCCGCGACAGCTCCGCCGGCACCGGTTGCGGCCGCGTGCCGAGGAACACCGCCAGGGCAGCCACGATCGCCCCCGCGATCCAGAGCATCCAGCGTCTCAAGCCCATCGCGTCGCCGTCCTTCCTACTCGCGGGTCTTGAGCACCGCGACGAGATCCAGGTCGTGGAGCTTACGCCGGACGGTCCACGCCGAGATGGCCATCGACCCCAGCACCGTCGCCGCCGAAACCAGGAACGTGTTCGTCTCGACCACCACGGGCAGCCGGAACAACTCGCTTTCGAACGCGCTCATCGCGCCCGCGATCATGCCGTACCCCAGCAACAGCCCGAGGGGAATCGACGCCAGCGTCAGGAGCGCGAGTTCGCCCAGCAGGATCGAGGAGATCTCCGCGCGGGTGAAACCGATCACGCGCAGGCTGGCAAGTTCGCGGCTCGTCTCGGACAGCGAAATGCGGGCGGTGTTGTAGATCACGCCGAAGGCGATGATCACGGCGAAGAGCAGGTTGACCCCCATGACCATCGACATGTTGTCGAGCATGTAGGTCTGGATGTTCTTGAGCGCGGCGCTCCGCAACGTGACCCCGGCCACCGCCGGCATCGCCTTGAGCAGGCCGAAGAGCCGTTCCTCGGCCTGCGAATCGATCTTCAGCATCGCGCCGCTGATCGTGTCGTCGCGCCGCACCAGCCGCCGCAGCGACTCCTCTTCCATGTAGGCGGCCACCCCGAGCAGGTCGTCCACCGTGTCGGTCAGGACGACTTCGCGCACGGGCCGGGCCGCCTCCATCACCTCCACCACCAGCGTGTCGCCCGCTTCGACCTGCAACTGTTCGGCAAGCAGCGTGGACAGGACGAGTCCGGGCCGGTCGAGCTGGATGGCGCGGTAGTCGACGTCGACCACGCGCCGCAACCGGGCGTCCGGCGCCAGAGCCTGGATCGCGGTCTGTTTCTGCAGGTGGCCGTTGCGCAGCCGGGCCGCGACGCCGCTGGTCGGCTCGACCTGCATCACGCCGGAGAGAGCCGCGAGCTCGTGCACCGCGCTCCGTTTGACGGGTTCGAAGAAGCTCACCGACAGGTCCTGGCGCTGGATGATGTTGAACTGGACCTCCAGCAGTTCGTCCATCGAGTCCATCATCGCGCTGCCGACGACCATGATCGCGCCGGCGAAGGAAATGCCGACGATGGACAGGGCCGCCCGCAGCGGCCGCCTCGACAGGTTGCGGAGCACCATCCGCGCCGGCTGCGTGAGCCACTTTCCGGCCCCCAGCCGTTCGAACAGCGATACGCGGAAACTCTCGGGCGCGGCCGGCCGCATCGCCTCGGCTGGCGGCAGCGAAGCCACGCTCCGCACCGCGCCCATCGCGCCCAACGCGGCGGCGGCGAGACTCACGACGATGGCGATCAGGATGCTCGGTACCGACACCTCGTAGGTCAGGAACGGAAACCGGAAGTACTCCATGTAGAAGCCGAGCATGCCGTTCGCCAGCAGGAGACCGGCGACGATCCCGATCAGCGAACCGAGGGTCACCACGGCGACGGCCCACTGCACGTAGTGCAGCCCGAGACGGGCGTTCGAATAGCCGAGCGCCTTGAGCGCCGCGATCTGTTCCCGCTGCACGGCGATCGTCCGCCGGAGCACCACGTTGAGCAGGAACGCGGCCACGCCGAGAAAGATCATCGGCACGATGAACGCCATGTTCTCCAGTTGAGTCAGCTCGTTCTGCAGGTACCAGTGGGAAAGCTGTTCCGAGCGCGGAATCGCTCCCAGGCCGCCGTAGGCGTCGAGAATGCGGTCGAGCTCGGTGATCACCGCCCGCTCGGTGCTCGCAGAGGCGCTGGTCAGGGCGAGGGCAATGTCGTTGAATCCGCCCTCCATCTCGAACGCGGTGGCCAGGTGGCGCCGGGACATCCACAACAGACCGAAGTGCAACGGATCGGGGAAGAACTCACCCGGACCGATGTTGTAGATGAACTCGGGACTGAGCGCGATGCCCACGACTTCGAGCGGCTGCCGGCGCCCGTTGATCACCGCCGCCACGCGATCGCCCAGCTGGAGTCCGTGGGCCTCGGCGAAGCGTTCGCTGACCAGGGCCTCCTCCGCCCGGTCCGGATCGAGCCAGCGGCCGCGGCGGAGGACGACGTCGTTGAGCACCGGCCGGCCACGCTCGGGAATCGAGATCAGCCGACCGTTCACCGGTTCAGCCACGCCTTCGACATCCAGCGTCACGCCGACGACCACCCGCGTCTGCACCTTCTCCACCCCCGGGATCGCCTCGATTTGCTCCTGGACCCGGTTCGGAACCCGCCGGGCGCCCGCGAACACGTCGGCGAAGGCGTACCGGGCGTAGTAGGCCTCGCGGGTGGTCGAGAGCGAGCCGAACACGCCGAGGGACATGACCAGCAGGGCGATTCCCGAGGCCACGACCAGCGCGATCGCCAGCACCTGGGAACGCACGTTCCACAGGTCCCGCAACAGCTTGCGATCGAGAGCTCTCAACGGCCTGCCCCCGGAGCCCGCCCTACCACTCGATCGCCGACGCGGGCAGCTTGGCGCCGTTGCGGACGTCGTTCGCGATCTGGCCGTCGGCGAGCGAGATGACCCGATCCGCCATCGCCGAAATCGCGGCGTTGTGGGTGATCACCGCCGTCGTCGTTCCCAGGTCGACGTTCACCTTCCCGATCGCCTCGAGCACGGCGATGCCGGTGCTGATGTCCAGGGCGCCGGTGGGTTCGTCGCAGAGGAGCACATCGGGACGCTTCGCGATCGCGCGGGCAATCGCCACGCGCTGCTGCTCGCCGCCCGACATCTGCGACGGGAAGTGGTCGAGACGGTGCTTCAGGCCGACCAGCGCCAACGCCTCCTCCGGGGTCAGCGGATCGTGTGCGATCTCGGTCACGAGGGCCACGTTCTCGTGCGCGGTGAGCGACGGAATCAGGTTGTAGAACTGGAACACGAAGCCCACGTGACGGCGCCGGTACCGGGTCAGGGCGCGTTCTCCCGCCTCGCTGAGGTCGCCGCCGCGGTAGGTCACCCGACCGGCCGTCGCGGCATCCAGACCGCCCAGGATGTTGAGCAGCGTCGACTTGCCGCTACCCGACGGGCCGAGCAGGACAGTGAACTCGCCCTCGTGGAGATCCAGGTCGACTCCGCGCAGCGCATGGACCTCCACCTCGCCCATCGAGTACACCTTGGTGACGCCCCGCATCGCGAACACCGGGGCGGGATGGGCCGGCGAGGTCGGTGCTCGTGTCGTGACGGCGACGTTCATGCGTTCAACCCCCACCGCGCCGCGACCGGCGGACGAAGCATGCGAAGTGGACCGCCGGGATGCTATCCCGGCGCCGCCGGACGAGCGCCTGGCCGCCCCTGCTCCGCCCCCGGCTGCTAGCTCCAGGGCAGATCGAGGTCGGGCGGCGCGGCCGACAACTCGACGATCATCTCCGTGTACTCGCCCGGTTCCGTGTCAACCCGGATCATGCCGCCGTGTTCGCGCACGACGTCGGCAGAGAGCGCCAGCCCCAGCCCCGTGCCCTGATCGGTCGGCTTGGTCGTGAAGAACGGATTGAAGATCTTGTCCACCACGTCGCGCGGAATCCCGTTGCCGTTGTCCCGCACCCGCACCTCGACCCCGTCGTCCATCTTCCGCGTCGTGACGGTCAGGGTCGGCTCGTAGCCCTCCTCGGCGTCGCGCCGCTTCTCGTCGGTCGCGTAGCAGGCGTTGCTGACCAGGTTGAGGAACACGCGGCCCACGTCCTGCGAAACGACCTCCAGGGTCCCGAGGTCGGGATCGTAGTCCTTCTCGATCGTCAGGTTGAAGTTCGGGTCGTTGGCGCGGGCGCTGTGGTACGCCAGCCCGACGTGCTCGTCGACCAGGCGATTGATGTCGGCGGCCTCCCGCCCGGCGGCGCCCCGCCCCATCTTCAGCATGTCGGTCACGATGCGGTTGGCGCGCTCGCCGTGGTTCTGGATCAGCTTCAGATTGCCGCTCAGGTCTTCGAAGATCTCACCGATCTCCTCCCGCTGGTCCTCGTCGAGGCTGCCGTCTTCCTTCTCCTTCATGATCTCCTCGACTTCCTCGAGGAGTTCAGACGACACTTCCGAGAAGTTCTTCACGAAGTTGAGCGGATTCTTGATCTCGTGGGCGACGCCGGCCGTCAGCTCGCCCAGCGCGGCGAGCTTCTCCCGCATGACGATCTGGTCCTGCGCCTTCTGCAGGTCGGCCAGGACGACCTCCAGTTCGTCGTTCTTCTCCTTCAGCTCGTCGGCCAGCTTCTCGACCAGGTTGAGCCGCTGCACCTCCAGCGCGTGCCGGCGAAAGACCTCCAGCGCCGCCGCCATGTCCGCGACTTCGTCCTTGCCGCCGATGCCGATCTCCGCCTCCAGGTTGCCGTCGGCCATTTCCCGCATGCTGCCCGAAAGAGCCTCGAAGCGCCGCACCAGCAGCCGGCCGACGAACAGCCAGGCGATGAACACCGCCCCGGCGATGCTGACGACATTCAGCCCGATCAGAAGGGCGCGGCCGGTGCGGATCGCCTGGGTCGCGTCGCCGGTGGCCCTCTCCGTTCGGGTCTGGGAATCCGCGACGAGTTCCTCCACGTCGGCGCCGAGCTCGATCGCCAGGTCCTGGTTCTCCTGCAGCAGCGCCTGCTGCCGGTCGAGAACGCCGACCTCCTGTCGTCTGAGGTCGAAGGCGGTGCGACTCTTCGCCAGCAATTCCTCGAAGAGCGATCTCAACCGGCCGGAGGTCGCGGTCCCGTCGGTCGCGTTGAGAGAGCGTTCGATGCTCGTCGCGGCCGACTCGTACCGCTCCTCGACCGGTTCAATCTCAGGTCGGTCAGTCAGCACCGCGAGGCTCTTCAGGAGCTGATCGATGATCGTGACGTCCTGCTGGAGCCCGACCAGCACGCGGTAGCGGTCGATCTCCGGCTCCGAGAAGTGGATCCCGCGGGGCGCCGGCGGGTCCTCGAACGAGCGGAAGCCGGTCATCGCGAAGAACAGCTGATCGTCGAGAGCCGGCACGAGGAGCGCCGCGATCCGGCTCTGGAGCGAGTCCAGGTCCAGGCGCAGAGCCTCGCTGGCGGCGCCCAGTTCGAAGCCCTCCGCGACCGACCGCTCGATCGCGGCGATGTTCCCGATCAGCTCCTCTCCCCGCGCCTGGATCTCCGCGAATCGCTGCTCGTCGTCCAGCGTCTCGCCGGCGCCCGTTTCCTGGCTCATCAACTCGCCGAGTTCGTTCTCGAACGCCCGCCGGGCCGGGGCGATGATCTCCACCGACGCCCGGTCCAGCTCGGCCGGCGTAGCCGCCGCGGTCAGCCTGGGACCGGCAGCCACCAGCGTTCCGCTGCCCCGGGCGACGCCGAACGCGGCAGCGAGTTCGGGCACCGTTCCCTCGTTGACCCGACTCTGGGAATCGCCGACCTGGGCGAAGGCGAACAATGCGACCAGACTCGCGGCGAGCGTCAGCACCGCCGCGCCACCGATGCCGACGTAGAGCTGGGTGGCGATCCTGAAGCGGCCCTCGGCCAGATTCCGGAACCAGTCGATCACGGGTTCGTTCGAGCCTCCAGACGCGTCGCCGATCGATACCGGCCCCGCTCGTCGATCACGGTCAGGAACACGGCGTCCGAGCCCTGATTGTCCTCGGCGCCGAACACGAGCCGGAAGCCGTCCAGGTCGATGTAGCCGGCGCTGCGCAGGACCTTGATGAAGCGCTCGCGATCGACCGCCGTGCCGCTCCGCTGGAGTGCTTCGATGACCAGGCGACCGGCGAGGTACCCCTCGAACGAAACGAAGCCCGGTTCGGCGCCGTCGGTGTGGGCGCGCAGCGCTGCCCGGTAGGCGGCGGCCACTTTCGAGTTGCGCGCGGTCGGAAAGGGCACGACCTGGGTCACGTAGACGCCGGCGCCGCGTGGACCGAGTTCCTCGGCCAGGGCATTGCTGCCGACAAACGAGAGGGTCATGAACACCGGATCGAGGCCGATGTGGCGGGTCCAGGCGATCAGGCTGGCCACCGGCTGGTAGGCGCCCACCACGATCACCGCCTCCGGCCTGCCCGCCGCAATGTCGACGATGGCCGTCTTGACCGCGGTCGTGTTGCGCGGGTAGACCCCGATCCCGACCGCCTCCATGCCCCGCTTGGCGAAGGCGGCCCGCACGCCCGCGAGTCCCGCGCGGCCGAAGGAATCGTCCTGGATGACGATCGCGATGCGCTTGACGCCGAGATCCCCGGTGAGCCGCGCCACCATCTCTTCCGTCTCCTGGGCGTAGGAGGCGCGGAGGTTGATCACGTGGGGTTCGGCGCGGAGAAACCCCGCGCCGGTGAACGGCGCGATGTACGGCACGCCGGCCTCCGCGGCCACCGGTACCGCGGAACGGGACGTCGGCGTACCGACGCCGCCGACCAGGGCGAACACCCCCTCCTCCTCGATCAATCGGCGGGTGTTGCGGATCGCGGCCTCCGGCTCGTAGCCGTCGTCCACCGTGACGAGTTCCAGGCGCCGCCCGTGCACCCCGCCCGAGTCGTTGGCCTCCTTGAACGCCGCCTCGATGCCGAGCCGCATGCCTCTGCCGAGCTCGGCTGCCGGACCGCTGAAGGCGGCGGACTGGCCGAACCGGACGCCCTCGGGAGATACGCCCGGAACCTCTGCCGCCTGCGCTCCGACAGGGGCCGGACCGAAAGCGATCAGGGCGGCGCAGACCGACGCCGTCAGAGCGCCCTGTGCACGAACGCGCATCCGTGCCGCCGGGCTCAACTCCGCCGCTTGACCATCGTCACGTGGTTGCGGCCGCCCTCGCGCCGGTAGGACGCCTCGTCCATCAGGACCCGCACCAGGTGGACACCCAGGCCACCGATCTTCCGGTCCTCCAGCACGGCTTCGGTGTCCGGCTCGGGAGCGTCGTGGAACGGGTCGAACGGCTTGCCGCCATCACGAACCTCGACTCGCGCTTCGGTGTCCGTCGAGACGACTTCGATCTCGATCTCGCTGGCCCCTTCCTCGCTACCGCCGTGGCGCACGACGTTCGTCGCCAGCTCCTCGAGCGCCAGAACGACGGCGTACGCAACGTCCGGCGCCCAGTCCTCCTCGCGCCCGAGCGTCTCGACCGCCTCCGTCACGCCGGCAAACGCCTCGATCCGGTTGGGAACCCGAAGGGTGAGACTCGCGCTCACTCGTCAGCAACACGCAGGGTCATGCAGGTCAGGTCGTCGAACTGCGGCGCCTCCCCGGCAAACTCGCGCACCGCCTGCAGAATCATCTCCGCGGCCTCCCGGGCACTCCCGGCCTTGCCGTCCTCGAACAACGCCTGGAGGGTCTCCAGACCGAACTCCTCGTTCGCCAGGTTGATCGCCTCGGTCACTCCGTCGGTGAAGAAGACGACCAGGTCTCCCGGCTGGAGTTGCACCTTGGCCTGGCCGTACTCGAAGTGCGGGACTGCGCCGAGAGCGATGCCGCCGGTCAACTCGAGCTCCTCGGAGCTGCCGTCGGCGTGAACGACAAGAGGCGGGTTGTGGCCGCCGTTGGCGAAGGTCAGCACCCTGGTCGAGGGATCGTAGACGCCGTAGAAGACGGTGACGAACATCGCTGCGTCGTTCGTCTCGTTCAACAGATCGTTCACTTCACCCAGGACCAGGGCCGGCTCGCCGACGCCGACCGCCGCCCCCTTGAGCAGGGTGCGACTCGACATCATGAACAGCGCCGCCGGCACGCCCTTGTCCGAGACGTCGGCGACGGCGAGCCCGAGGCAGCCCCTGTCCAGCCTGATCACGTCGAAGAAGTCGCCGCCGACGTTGCGCGCCGCCTCCATGCAGCCGAAGATCTCGCAGCCGTCGACGCGGGGGAACGTGGCCGGCAGGATCGACTGCTGGATCTTCGTGGCCACGTCCAGCTCGTTCTGAAGCGCGACCAGCTTGTCCCGCGACGCCAGCGCGGCGCGCCACTCGTCAAGGTGACTGAGCGTCCGGTCGATCGTGACCTGGAGATCCGCAAAGTCGATCGGCTTGGTCACGAAGTCGAACGCGCCGCGGTTCATCGCGGTGCGGATGTTCTCCATGTCGCCGTAAGCCGAAACGATGACGGAGCGGATATCCGAGTTCACCTCGGGGATCTGCTGCAACAGGGTCAGACCGTCCATCTTCGGCATGTTGATGTCCGAGAGAACGATGTCTATGTCGTCGACCTCGGTGAGCTTCTCGAGCGCCTCGATTCCATTGCCGGCGAACTCGAAGCCGTAGCGGCCCGAGCGGATGTGACGGCGCATCCGCTGCCTGATGAGACGTTCCAGGTCCGGCTCGTCATCGACGACCAGGATCTTGTAGTCGGGGTTGGCCGCACGCGCGGCCCGGGCGCTTGATCTGTCGGACATGCAGCGAAGCCGGGGCGGCCTACTTTCCTGCAGCGGCGAGGGCGTCGGTCCGATTCTCGTGAATCTGGATGATGCGGTTGAACCCGCTGATCTCGAAGACCGACTGGACAGGACCGGAGAGCGAGCAGAGGGAGATGCCCACGTTGCGCTGCCCGAGAGTCTTGGCCACCAGAAGAACCACCCTCAAGCCGGCACTGCTGATGTACGCGAGCTGACCGAGATCCATCACGACGGCCCCGGCGTCGTCACCGAAGGCCTCATGCAACTGGCGCTCGAAGTCCTGAGAGTTCGAGCTGTCGACGCGGCCCTCGACTTTCGCGACAAGAACCCCGTCGTGGTGCTCAGCCTGAACGTTCATCCCTTCTGCCTCCTGTTTCTTCGCTTGCGGTGTCTTCCGGTCCCGGCGGACCGACGGTCTTCACTATCACATCGACTTCGAGCTCCGCATCCCCGTTGCCGCGGAAGACCCCGCTCGTCGGCGATACATCGGCGTAGTCCCGTCCGGTGGCCACGCGGATGTGGCGCCCATCCCCGCCGGCCGGGTTGGTCGGGTCGAAGCCGACCCATCCGGCGCCGGGCAACCTGCATTCGACCCAGGCGTGGCTGCCAGTCGCCGCCGTGTGTCCGCCCGGGTCGCCGGACGTGTGCAGATAGCCGGATACGTAGCGGGACGGAACGCCCCAGGAACGGGCAATGGCAATCATCACGTGGGCAAAATCCTGACAGACGCCGCGACCGGACTCCAGGACGTGCTCGATCGGAGAATCGGCCGAGGTACTACCGGGCCGGTAGTCCAGACTGTTGCGGATGCTATCCGAAAGACGCTGCATCGTCGCCATCGGATCCTCGCCGGGTTGAAGATGTTCCCGGCGCACGAAGGCCTCGAGCGCCGGACACGGACGGGCCAGACGACTCGGCTGCACGAAGTGCCAGTACTCCGGAAGCCCACGCCAGGAACGGACTTCCTCCCAATCCCCCGCCGCGTCCGGCGCCGGCCGGGGATGGAGTTCCAACCGGCACCGCGAGGTGATCGTCAGTTCCCGGTGCAGCCGGTGGACGTTCAGCACGTGCCGTCGATTGCCGAACCAGTCGCGCTCGGGACTCAGCGATGCCGGCGGCTCGGTGTCGATCCGGAACTCCAGCACGCCCTGTCCAGGCCCCGAGGCCGGCTGGAGGCACAGCATCAACACGCAGCCGCGCGCGTTCCGGCCGTAGCGGTACCGTGTCCGGTGTTCGACCTCGCACTGCATCGGCCGCGTCGTCATCACCGCAGGGGAGCGTCCTGAATCCCGTAGTCCACGAACGCATCCAGCACCGTGCCGTGAAGATCGCGCGTGCACCGGTCCACCCGCCGCAGGAGTTCCTCCCGATCCCTGGCCTCGGGCCAGTCGTAGAGGATCATCGCGCCGGCGCGGCCCGCCAGCCGTCTTGCCGCCGCGTCGGCCTCCGCATCCGGCCCCGTGGCGATCGCATCCAGCTCCGCCGCCGCCGCGCGGACCGAACTGAGCAGCGAAGCCGGCAGCAGGGGATCGCTCGCCAGCAGATCGAGGACGCGGCTCGGCCGGATTTCGATCCCGTACAACCGGCTGTAGGCTTCGGAGGCGTGGTGCATGCGCAGCATGCCGGCCCAGCCCAGCGTACGTCTCTTCATGCGTCGGCCGAGTTCGGTCTGCGCGAGGATCAGCGATACCGCAAGCTGAACCCGTTCGATCGCGCGGCCGAGGCGCATGAACCTCCAGGCGCTGCTCCGGTACATCGTCGCGTCGGCAAGGCCCACGAAGTTGTGGATCTCGTTGCAGGTCTGACCGTAGAAGGCCTCCGGAGTCCTCCAGATGTCCACGGTCTCCAGGTCCCGCATGCGTAGATAGGCCAGGTTCAGACAGGACCACATCTCGGCGCTGATGCAGTGGCGCATCTGCCGGGCGTTCTCGCGCCCCCGCTCCAGGCTGCTCCAGACCGAATCGGGATTCGATCGTTCGAAGGTGAGATCGTCCGCCAGCGTGAACGAGTCCGCCAACGCGAACTCGTCGGCCTCGGGCAACCAGCTCTCCCCCGCCGGCGGAAAGCGCTTCATCGTCCGGTAGATGCGCCGCCAACCGAAGTGGATCTCCTCCACCGACCGATCGACGAGGGCCTGCACGTGCAGCTCCAGGAGCCGACTCAGGTACTGGGCCCGCGTGAGGTAGCGACCCATCCAGTACACGCCCTGGGCACTGCGGGAGAGCATCAGAGGTCCACCACCCACAGGTCCTTGCCGCCGCCGCCCTGGCTCGAGTTGACGACCAGACTCCCGCGGCGAAGCGCCACCCGGCAGAAGGCGCCCGGGACGATGCGGCTTTGCGCCCCCGTCAGCACGAAGGGCCGCAGGTCGACATGACGGGGTTCCGCGCGATCGTCGACCAGGCAGGGCGACCTCGACAGGGCGAGGGTCGGCTGCGAGATGTACTCCGCCGGGGCGGCCCGGAGCGACTCCCTGAACTCGTCGCGCTCTTCCGGCGTCGAGTGCGGGCCGACCAGCATGCCGTGACCGCCGGACTCCCCGACCCGCTTGACCACCAGATGTTCGAGATTGTCCAACGTGTACTCGAGGTCTTCGGGTCGCCTGCAGAGGCGGGTGTCGACGTTCTTGAGCAGAGGCTCCTCGGCCAGGTAGTAGCGGACCATGTCGGGCACGTAGGCGTAGACGCTCTTGTCGTCGGCGACGCCCGTACCGGGAGCGTTGGCCAGGGTCACGTTGCCCCGCTTGTACGCGTTGAGCAGCCCGGGCACACCGAGCAGCGAGTCCCTGCGGAAAACCAGGGGGTCGAGAAAGTCGTCGTCCACGCGACGGTAGATCACGTCGACTCGGCGCAGCCCGGCCGTCGTGCGCATGTAGACGAAGCCGTCGTTGACCAGCAGGTCCTGTCCCTCGACCAGCTCCGCGCCGATCTCCTGGGCCAGGAACATGTGCTCGTAGAACGCGGAGTTCCAGGTTCCCGGCGTGAGCAGCGCCAGGCTCGGATCCAGCCGGCCGCGCGGCGCCAGCTCGGTCAGCGTCTGGCGCAGCAGGCGGCCGTAGTGTTCGACCTCCTGGACCCGGCAGGTCCGGAAGAGGCGTCGCAGCCCGGCCTTGACCGCCTTCCGGTTGGCGATCATGTACGAGACGCCCGAAGGCACCCGGAGGTTGTCCTCCAGCACCATGAAGCCCTCATGCGTGCGCACGATGTCCGTTCCGCAGACGGCCACCCAGGCGTTGTTCGGAACGCTGACGCCGCGCATCTCGGGCCGGTACTGCGGGCAATCGAGGACCACGTCGATGGGAATCACCCCGTCGCGAACGATCCGGCAATCGCCGTAGACATCGGCGAGGAAGAGGTTGAGAGCCGAGATGCGCTGGACCAGACCGGCTTCCAGTTCACTCCATTCCGCGAGCGTGAGCAGGCGCGGCACGCAGTCGACCGGGATGATCCGCTCCTCGGCCTCGTCGCCGCCGTGGACCGTGAAGGTGATCCCCTCCTGGGAAAAGGAGCGGGTCACCCGCTCCTGGATCGTCTCGAGTTCCTCGCGGGGGGCGCTCCGCAGGGCCTCGCAGAGCGCGCGGCAGTGTTCGCGCGGCACACCCTGAGCGACGAACATCTCGTCGAAGATCGCTGGATCGAAGTCGTAGGAGTCGAAGTCCAGAAGCTACTCCCAACTGGCGCTCTGCTTCGTCAATCTACACCAGCGCCGGAACCGCCGCTTTTCTGCATGGCCTCGCTTGGACGTTCCGCGCGTCCAACCCGTATCATCCAGTAAGCCGCAGGCGACATGCCCCGACTCACGCGGCCAAACCTCGAATGCACTCAAGGAGCACGAAGATGACTGGAGCGCGCTCCCGCCGCCTCGAAGGCGGCTTCACCCTGATCGAACTGCTGATCGTCGTGGCGATCATCGGCATCATCTCCGCGTTGCTGGTACCGAACCTGATGACCGGACTTCAGAACGCGAACCAGACGCGGACCCAGGCCGACATGAAGAGCGTCGGCACCGCCTGGATGCAGTGGCTCACCGACCAGGTCAGCGCCGCCGCCGCCGGCTCGAGCACGACGGCGACGTTCACCTGGACCGAGTTCACATACCCCGATTTCGCCCATGCCGACCTGTCCGCGCTGCTGAGGCCGTCGAACACCTTCTTCTACATGCAGGACGTGCCCGAACGCGACGGTTGGAACAATCCCTACCGCTACGGTTTCGGCGGCGCCGACCAGTTGCTCGGCACCCAGGTGATCGGCATCTGGAGCGGCGGCCGCGATGGCTCGGCTTCCGCGCAGCCGGAGTCCAGCTACGAGATCGGCGCCTTCGCGGGTACCGAATTCGACCAGGATCTGGTCTGGGCCGACGGCTACTGGGTGCGCTGGCCCGGCAGCGCGGCGGAGGCCAAAGCCGACGAAGGCGACAACTAGATCCGGGAGAAGGCGGTCGGCCGGAGAAAGACGTTCTCGATCCCCGAGACCGTCCCCTTGTACATCTCCATCACCCGCATCCGCTTCCACTCGGGGTGGTCGCTGAACGCCTGCCAGTGCTCCCGGTGCGATTCCATGTCGGGCGCCGACAGGATGTAGACGAGCGCCGGCACATTGGCGCCGATCAGGAGTTCGCCGTACAGAAGCGGCGCCATGTCTACGTCCCGCATGATGTCGATCTCGCCGTTGTCGAACATGTGGACCTTGCGGCGCGCCGTGTCCTCGTTGTGGCTCTCGTACAGCCGGAGCTCGAAGATCCGGTCCTCCCCGGCCGCTGTCTGCGGCGGAAGTTCCATCACCGGCATGCCCTTGAAGGCGTGCAGGAACCAGCTCTCGACCCGTTCGTAGATCGGCTCCCGCATCGGCGTGGCGTACATCGGCGCCGCGGCCTCCAGGTAGACCGCGTCGGCCTCCAGGGTGGCCTTCATGCCCACGAAGTCCTCGATGCCGGGGAAAGCGATGATCGCCCACACCGACAACGCGTCAACGGGTTCAAGGGGATCTTCCCCTTCGGCGGGCGGCTCGACTCCGAACACGCCGACCCGATCGAGGCCCGCGCGGTTCAGCGCCGGAACCAGGGCGTTCTCCAGGTAAGCCAGGACCGTGTCCCGGCTGCCTTCGTTGTCCAGACGGTAGCGCCGGATCTCGTAGTACTCGCGGGCGGGGCCGCTCTGCTCCACGGCCTGCTCCTCCGCTGCGTCCTCCTCGGAAACCGTCGCCGGCGCGCAGGCGAGAACCAGCGCGGCAGCGATCGCGGCCAGCGAGACGGACAGAAGACCTCTTCCTGGCTGGATCATCGACATCGTTTCAACCTGCCTCCCGAGCCTTCGCTCACTCTCTGGCCAGCAGCCATGCCAGCATCGTGTTCGAGACGAGATCCGCCGCTTCCAACTGGACCCAATGGCCCGCCGAAGGCGCCGTGACCAGCGTGTAGTCGCGGTCGATCCAGTCCCAGGTGTTCTTCAATCCATCCTTGTCCACCGCCGTGTCCTTCAGGCCGTGAAACTGGAGCACGGGCATCTGCAGGTTCGGCATCTCGCCGCCGCCGGCTACCTGACCGTAGTTCGCCCGGTAGTAGTTCAGCATGCCGTCCCAGTAGGACCGCTTGAAGGCCTCCCGATAGTGGCCGGCCACCTTCTCGCCCTCGCTGGCGTAGCGGTTCAGAAGGCCCTCGGGCACCGGACTGCCGTCAGGCTCCGAGGTGGCGAAGTTCCGCGCGTACTGCGTGTTCTGCCGCTGCGCCTCGGTGGCGTTCGCGATCACGTTGCCGTAGCCCCTGGGATGGGTCAGGTTGAGGATGACCAGACGCTCGATCTGCTCCGGATGCGCCATCGCGTAGCGCCAGGCGATACCGCCGCCCCAGTCGTGGCCGACCAGCGTGACGGGCGCGCCGAGGTCCTCGACCACCGCCGCCACGTCGCTCAGGATCAACGGCATCCGGTAGTCCTCGACCCGCTTCGGCTGACCGCTCCGGTTGTACCCGCGCAGATCCATCGCCGCGGTCCGGAACTCCCCCTCGAGGGCGGCCATCTGGTGGCGCCACGAGTACCAGAGGTCCGGGAAGCCGTGGAGGAACAGGACCGGCTTGCCATCCCCCAGCGTGACGTAGTGAATGTCGATCTCGCCGCTCTGCACCGTATGGTGCTCGACACGATCCCACACGTCAGCGTTCGAGTCGTCGGCGGCGACGGCGAGCGGCGCCAGAACACAAGCGAGCAGAAGCGTCGCGCACCGAGCCCGGGGGCATCGAGAGTCGTACAACGTCACGTCGGTTCTCCCTGAAGTTGATTCGGCGATCGTAGCAGCCCGTGGCAGAAGTCGCGCTGCATTCGAGCGGTCACGCATCCCGCCCGGCATCGTTGCTCTTCGGTCGAACATGGCCCGATATGCTCCCTCGTCGCGCCTTGCCGGGCGGGCGCCTGGCCACTCTCGGTGCGACACGGACTGCCACGGGCTGCTAGCAGCGTCCGCGGGCCGAAGACGGCCGGACCCGATGTCCCTCCGGGGAAACACGCGGGTTCAGGGAACCCGCGGCTCCTCCGCAGACGAATCCTCGAAGCGCTTGTAGTTCCGCCCGTAGTCGGGCCGGGTTCGCTTGTGGCACACCACGCAGGACAGGTAGACCTGCTCGTTCAGGGCGATCAGCGCCTCGAGATCCTGGTCGAGAGCTGCTTCGTACGCGGCCGCGCCGGCGTCGAACATGAGCCGGGCGTCCCGCATCCACTCGTCGCGGTCTCCCACGACCCGGCTCGGCATCATGATCAGGTTCGCCGACTCGGCGAGAACAAGCGCCTGTGCCTGCAACTCGTTCCACTCGACTTCGTTCGTCGGCGCACGGCTCTCGACATAGAGGATCGCGTCGGACGCCGGATACATCAGCTTGATCATCAGTTCGCTCATCGTGCCGACCGGCTGCGGCGCCGGCGCCGGCGCGTCGTCCCGCGCGGCAGCCGCGCCAGCGAGGCCCGCAACGACCAAGGCGATCGCGATCTTTCCCGGCATGAGGCCTGTCCCCTTTCGGGACTATCATGGCATGATCCTGCCGGCCAGGTAACGACCCGGAGACGAACCCCAGCCATGAAGCGAAACACCCTCTGTACCGCCGTCTGCCTGCTCGCTCTGGTCGCCTGCGCCGAACAGGACGGCCCCCTGCACCCTGGCGACAAAGACCACAGGACCTTGCAGGAGGCGTTGCTCGTCGCCGAGCCCGGCGCCGTCATCGAACTCGCCGCGGGCCGCTTCGAGCTCGACGCCACCCTCTCCCTCGACGTCGAGGGCGTGACGCTGCGGGGCCAGGGCATGGACGAAACGATCCTCGACTTCGCCGGCCAGGCGCCGGGCACCGGCGGCGAGGGAGTCCTCGTGACGGCCAACGACTTCACGGTCGAGAGCCTCGCGGTCGAGAACACGCTCGGCGACGGGATCAAGGTCGAGGGAACGACCGGCGCCGCCTTCCGCAGCGTGCGGGTCGAGTGGACGAACGGACCGGACACGAACAACGGGGCCTACGGCCTCTACCCGGTCCAGGTGACGAACGTGTTGATCGAGGACAGCCGGGTGCGCGGCGCCTCGGACGCCGGCATCTACGTCGGACAGTCCGCCAACGTCGTCGTCCGGCGCAACGAGGTGTGGGAGAACGTGGCCGGCATCGAGATCGAGAACACGACCGGCGCGGACGTCTACGAGAACCGGGCACACGGCAACACCGGCGGCCTGCTCGTCTTCTCCCTGCCGGAACTTCCGGTCAAGGACGGCCGCGACGCGCGGATCTACGACAACGACATCGCGGACAACAACCTGCCCAACTTCGGCAAGGAAGGGGCCATCGTCTCCACGATCCCCGCCGGCTCCGGAGTCATCGTGATGGCCAGCGACAACGTCGAACTCTTCGGGAACCGGATCCACAACAACCGGAACTCGAATCTGGCCGTCATCTCGTACCTGTCGACCGGGCGCACGTACAACGACCCCGGTTACGACCCGTACACCGAGGGCGTCTACGTCCACGACAACGAGTTCGTCGGCGGCGGCGACATGCCCAACGGCGCGTTCGCCGACGCGTTCGTCGCCCTCGCCGGAGGCGCCTTCCCGGACATCGTGTGGGACGGCGTGGTGAACCCGGACAAGCTCGTCGACGGCGCGGTGCCGGACGAACTCCGCCTCTACGTCGAGAACAACGGCGACGCGGACTTCGTGAACCTCGATCTCGGCTCGGTGTTCGCGGGCGGAGAACCGAGCGTGTCGACGGATCTCGGCCCGCACCAGGGCTCGCTGCCCGCGGTTCCCCGGCCGGTCGATCTGGGCGCCGCGACGGGCGCCGGCAGCCCCTGATGAGGGCGCTGCTCGCCCCGGCCGTCGTCCTCTGCGTGGCCACCGGCTGTTCGAGCAGTGATTCTCCCGCCGGAAGGGGCCCCTTCGCCCACTATCCGCAGACTCTCTCGGCCTGGGGTCTCTTCACCGGCGAACTGTCCGCCCACAGGCCGGCCCCCGGCGTCGAGCCCTACGATCTGAACACGCCGCTCTTCTCCGACTACGCGCAGAAGCTCCGTTTCGTGCGCCTGCCGGTCGTTCCCGGCGGCGCGATCGAACCCGCCCTGTACCGGGAGAGCGGGGCGTTCGAATTCCCTGTCGGCGCCGTGATCGCGAAGACCTTCGCCTATCCCGCCGACTACCGCGTGGCGGAAGCGAAGTTGCGGCTCCTGGAAACCAGGTTGCTCGTTCACGAGCCGGACGGCTGGGTCGGTCTGCCGTACATCTGGAACGAGGAGCAGACCGAGGCCAGGCTCGAGATCGTGGGCGGCCCCCTGGACGCGACCTGGGTCGACGCGAACGGCGTGCGAATCGAACACACCTACCAGGTGCCGAACGCGAACCAGTGCAAGACCTGTCACCGCACCGACGGTGAACGCGTACTGCCGATCGGCCCGCGGGCGGCCCAGCTGAACCGCGACTTCACCTACACGACGACCCGGGGCGAAGCCCACCGGGAGAATCAGCTCGATCGCTGGCGGCGCATCGGCTTCCTCGAAGGCGGTCCTCCTGCCGCCGAGGCGACGCGCGCACCGGTATGGAACGAACCCGCGACCGGCAGCCTTGACGACCGCGCCCGCACCTGGCTCGACATGAACTGCGCCCACTGCCACAACCTGAAGGGGAGCGGCCGCACCTCGGGCCTCGATCTGCGAAAGGACCACCAGAACCGGACCCGACTCGGCGTCTTCAAGCATCCCGTGGCAGCCGGCCCGGGTACGGGCGACCGCCGGTACGGGGTCGTCCCCGGCAAACCCCACGAGTCGATCCTCGTCTACCGTTTGGAATCGACCCACCCGGGCATCGCGATGCCCGAGATCGGCCGCGGCCTCGTCGATCAGGAAGCGGTGGCGCTGATCAGCGAGTGGATTCTGGCCATGGAGCCTCGAACCGAGGCCTGACTGGGCCGCAGCAGACGATCCGCAGATGCCCCGCCAGACACCCGTCGCGCAGGTGATCGCCGACTGGCAGAAGAGGCTGCTCCAGCTTGACCGCCGGAACAATCTCCTCTACTTCAAGCCCGGGCGCATCGCCGTTTCGTTGCACGTCAGCCCTCCGGAGGTCGATACCTGGATCGACGGCTCGACAGCCCGCTGGAGGTTCGCCCACGCCCAACGCATCGGCGACGACGTCCGCGTGACGCCCGGCGACATCGAGACCGAGATCGAACCCCTGGACCTTCAGCGGCGCCTGAAGGCGCTGCGCCGCAAGGATCGGGAATGGGAGAACGAGCAGGGCTTGAACGTTCTGTTCCTCGCGGTCGGTTTCCTGCGCTGGATCGACGAGGACGGTCAGGCGGCTCGCTCGCCGCTGACGCTGCTGCCGTGCGATCTCGAACGCGCCTCTCCCCGCACCGCCTTCCATCTCAAGCGAGAGGACGACACGGCAGAGGCCAATGCGACCTTGGCGCACCAACTCCGAACGTTCGACCTCACCCTGCCGGACGTCCAGGAACAGCGGCTTTCGGAGTACCTCGAGGAGGTGCGCCAGGCGATTCGCGGCAAGGCAGATTGGGCGGTGGAGGACGAGGTCGCCCTGAGCACCTTCGCCTACTCGAAACTGGCGATGTACGAGGATCTTGGCCGCATGCGCACGGAGGGTGTGGATCATCCCCTCGTGTTGCAGCTCGCCGGTGCAGCACCGCCAGCCGGGACGGGAAACGACCGGTCGACGCCGAGCGCGATGCCGCCAGACGGAGACCTCCACGGCGGCCGACTCGACGACCTGCTGGCCTTGAACGACCAGTTCACCGTGGTCGACGCCGACTTCAGCCAGTTGCGGGCAATCGAGACCGCACGCCGCGGCGACGCCCACCTCGTGGTCCACGGTCCGCCCGGCACCGGCAAGAGCCAGACGATCGTCAATCTCGTCGCCACCCTGCTCGCCGACGGCAAGCGCGTCCTGTTCGTCAGCGAGAAGACGGCGGCACTCGATGTGGTGAAGCGCCGGCTCGACGAATGCGGACTGGGCGTCTTCTGCCTCGACCTCCACAGCGGGCGGGCGAAGAGGAGTTCCGTCTATGCACAGTTGAAGGAGTCGCTTGACGATCCAAGGCACGTTCCTGACTCCACACTCTCCCTCAAGGTTCTCGAGGATCGGCGAACCAGGCTCAACCGATTCGTGAGAGCACTGCATCAGACCCGTACCCTGCTCGGCCGCACGGCCTTCGAGATGCAGGGGCAGTACGCGCAGGTACTTGATGCGCCGAACGTGGACTTCACGATCGGTCGAATCGAGGAGCTGGACGAGCAGCGCCTGGCGGACATCGAAGACGGGGCGGCGCACATCGCGATTCGCCCGGACGAGTTCCGCGAGCACGCCACGAACCGTTGGATTCCGCTCAAGGCCGCATCGCCCTCGATGGAGCTGTCCGAACGGATCCGGAAGCGGATGCAGCGGGTCATCGCGGTCGTGAAGACAGCAACCTCGCGCACCGAATCGATCGCGGAGTGGGCTGGCGTACCCACACCTCCGACCGCCCAGGCGTGCGGCACGACGGCTGCTCTGCTCGACAACCTGGCGAAGGGTCGGGGCGTCCCGTCGCACTGGCTCGATCAGGGCACTCTCTCGAAGCTCCGCCGGCTGGCGCTGATACGGGAGCGTCAGCAGGCGGCCCGGAAGAAACTCGATACCACGGCGGCACAGGTGTACGGCGGATCGCGTCCGCCCGCCGACTATCGTTCGATCGTGGCGGCCCTGCAGCGGGCAACGGCCGAGGCCAGCGCCATCGAGCATCTTCTCGGTGTCGAATGGCCGCGGCGGATCATGTCGGTCCTCGACAGCCGCAGCGATGAGCGGGCGGCGAAGCCGGTTCGTCACGTCCGCGAACTCGAGGAGGCTGCAACGGAGGCTGTCCGTGCCGCGCAGCGGCTGGCATCGGTCGCTTCATCCGGTGCGCGAGGGCGCTCGACCCTGCTCCGCAATCCGAACGCCGCCACCGCGCGGGAGCTGTCCGAGGCCGTCCAACTCGCCGAACGCCTGGTCCGGCTCTACCCGGCGCCGCCTGCGTGGCTTGACGCAGCACAGGAGGAGCAGGCTCAACGAGACGTGGCGCGGCTGGAGCACCACATCACGAGCCTGCGCGAGGCGGAGACTCGATTTCCGCAGGAGTTCGAGGTCCGCCTGGTCGAAATCGTCAATCGCGACATGCGCGATCGCTATCGAACGGACTACCAGAGCTGGTGGCGCCGCCTCGGCGGATCCTGGCGCCGCGACCAACGGACACTGCGCGCGGAGCTGCGGGATCCGCGCAAGCTCTCGCTGGACGAATCCCGTCAGGCCGTGGAGCGGGCGTTCAAGGTGAATGAGCTCCGCAGGAAGTGGGCGGCGGCGGAACCCGGACACAGGGAGCGTCTGGGCGCACGATTGCAGGGGCTGGAAACCGACCTGGAGCAGCTCGCGAAGGACCTCGAGGAGACGATTGCGCTGCGGCGCGGCGGGATTGGCGCCCGCGCACTCCGCCGCCTGCTGACAGAAGAGGACTCGCATGTCGAGCTACAGGAGGCGGTTGCAGCGGGCCATGGCGCGTTGACGCGGCTGGCTTCAGCCGTCGAGGAAATCGAACGGCCCGATCTGATCGAAGGGGCATTGCCATTGACCGCACTGATCACCCGTGCGCAACGGGCCCTGCCGCCGCTGGAGGCGCTCGCCGACGCGACAGGTGATCTCGCCGGGCGCTGCCACCAACCGCCGAAGGACATTCAAGCTCTTGAGGGGCTGGTGGACGACATGGTGCGTCTCGAAGAGATCGAGCGCGAGGACGAGGAGTTGGGGCCCGGACTGAAGGCCGATTTCGGCGTCCGCTTCGCCGGTGCGGATACTGATTGGAGTGCCGTCAAGGCCGCGATCGAATGGACGAGACAGACTCTCGAAGACGCCCCCGGCCATCTGACGGAGCGGCTCAAGGCGCACGTCACCGAACCCCTTGCGCAGGCCGCCTACGTCGAGAATGCCGAGGAACTGCGGGCAGTCGGCCGGGAGGTTCTCGATGTTCTCGACCAGGTCGGCGAGGACTTCGATGCGGGCAGAACCCAGTGGAGGGCGTGGTGTGCGGCCCCGTTCGCCGAACTCCGCCAATGGGCCGGGGACCTCTCCCAACACGCCCCTTCCGCGACCGGTTGGATCGAGTATCGATCGGCCGTCTCGAACCTGGAACGCGAGATCGGCGCAGATGCCGCAACTCGCATCCGAGCTGCGACAAACGAGGCCGAGGAGGTCCCGCGGATCGTACGCCGCCGCATCTGTCTCGCCTGGCTCGATCACGTGTACGGCTCGGATCCCGAGTTCAGCGGCTTCAGCGCGAAGGATCACGAACACACCCGCGAACAGTTCCAGCAGTTGGACCGCGACCTGATGCAGGCCGCTCGATCGCGGGTCCGAGAACGCTGCTTCGAGCGCTACCCGGATCGGTGGGCGACGCATGCGCAGGCCGGCCAGATCGGCGCCCTCAAAGGCGAGATCTCCAAGAGCCGCCGGCGGATGCCGGTGCGGACGCTCCTCCGGCGTATCCCCAACGTGTTGCAGGCTCTGAAACCGTGCACCTTGATGAGTCCGCTCGCGGTGAGCCAGTACCTACCACGCGGCGAACTCCAGGCCAAGACGGTCGACTTCGACGTCGTCGTCTTCGACGAGGCGTCCCAGGTCTTTCCCGAGGACGCCGTACCGGCGATCGCGCGAGCCAGGCGGACCATCGTGGCAGGAGACAAGAAGCAGCTTCCGCCCACCAGTTTCTTCCGGCGGGCACGGGAAGACAGCGACGACCCGGAGGCACTGAACGAAGAAGGCGACGACCCGGATCAGACGGCAGGCCGCGAGAGCATTCTCGACGCCATGGTCGGAATGCTCGGCGCCGGCGTGGCCGAACAGCACCTGACGATTCACTACCGCAGCCGGCAGGAGAATCTGATTCGTTACTCGAATCACTACTTCTACGAGGATCGGCTGCTGACCTTTCCGACGCCGGGTCGCAACGACGACGCCCCGGGGGTCCGTGGTGTGTACCTCAGCCATGGCCGCTTTGACGCGGGCGCATCGCGAACGAATCGGGTCGAGGCGGAGGAAGTTGTCAGGCGGGTCTTCTCGACCATGCGTTCGAGACCGGCGCGCGAAAGCCTCGGTGTCGTCGCCCTGTCTCGAGCTCAAGCGGACTTGATCGAACGACTCGTGGATGAGCGCAGGCTGGAGGAGCGCGACCTCGACCAGCGATTTCGAGAGGACCAGCCGGAGTGCTTCTTCGTCAAGAACCTCGAGAACGTGCAGGGCGACGAGCGCGACCACATCATCCTGAGCATCGGTTACGGTCCGACCACCGCACCCGGCGCGGTGCCGCAGCGCTTCGGACCGATCAACTTCGAACACGGCGAACGCCGGCTGAACGTCGCGGTCAGCCGTGCCCGCCGAAGCATGACGGTCGTGCATTCCCTGCGCCCCCAGGACATCACCGAGACTGCCAGGCACGACGGGCCTCGCCTGCTCCGTCGTTACCTTGAGTATCTGCGCAGTCCCGACCGAGCCTTCGAATCGCAAGCCGCCTCCGATCCGGATTCAGAGCCCGAAGCGCCCTTCGAGGACGCCGTGAAGCGTGCACTCGATCAGCGGGGCCACCGTGTCGTCTCGCAAGTCGGCGTTTCCGGCTACCGCATCGACCTGGGCATCGCCTCGGTCAACGGCGCCGGCTTCGACCTCGGCGTCGAGTGCGACGGCGCCACGTATCACAGCGCAGCCGCCGCCCGAGACCGAGACCGGCTACGTCAAGGCGTCCTCGAAGGGCTGGGCTGGCGCATCCACCGCGTCTGGTCGACGGCGTGGACGCGTGACCCGGATGCGGAACTCGCAGCCATCGAACGCGCCCTTTCCCTGGCGCGAGCATCGGCTCGCCCGCCGCGGGACGAGGGTGGCGGTTCGGACACGCCATGCCCGCCCGCTCCCGACAGCACCGACTCCCTGCCCTCGGACGAAGGCGCAGAACCTGATCCTTCTGAGCCCTCACTGCTGTTCGACGAGTACGAGGAGGCGTCGCTCGCGGACATTCGAATCGGCGATGAGTTGCTTTCCGAGACGCGGCAGACGATGGCGGCGCTCGCGCAGCGGGTGGTGGAAACTGAGGGTCCGGTTCATCTCGACCTGGTCGTCCGCCGCATTCGGAAGAGGTACTCGCTTGGCAAGGCAGGACACCTCATCCGGGAGCGGATCAAGTGCGAAGCAACGGAGGCGGTCCGATCGAAGCACCTCGACTGGGAAGGAGGCCGAGAGCGAGGGTTTCTGTGCATCCCGGGAAAGCCCGCCACGCCGCGGCGCCCGCCCACTGGCGTCGCCCCGAGGAAGATCAACCACATCGCCAACAGCGAGCTCGAGGCTGGAATCCGGCTCATCTCCGACCGACTGTACGGCTGCGAGCGGAACGATCTCATCAAGCAGGCAGCCCGCCAATTCGGCTTCAAGAAAACAGGTCGCCACATCAGGCAGAGGATGGGCGAGGCAGTCGACAGACTGGAACGGCAAGGACTCTTGAACCTCGATCCGAACGACCGGAAGTGAGCCGAAGCAGGTGTTGGCGCTGACGCCGGCGCGTCCGGCGCAAGACAAGGACTACAAGTGCGCGATGGAGGCCGCCCGGCGCTCTGCCGCTCGAACGGTCCAGGCTTCCAGCGCGCCGAGGACGGCCTCAGGGCTCGGCCAGCGCTTGACCGACGAAGTCGTGGATGTGACCGGCAAGACGGAGCCCCAGGTCGCTGTGGATCGGTCCGTAGTGCTCGAACGGTGCGCCTTCCTCGTGACCGTTCGGATAGCGGGCCGGAATGTAGAAGGACTCGAGAGTGATGGCGGCCTCGACGAGTTCGTCAGGCGGGGCTTCGGGAAGATCCGCCAGCAGGTGGACGATCGCGTACCCCCAGGCTTCCTGGCCGTGCGCCAGGTGCAGCGCCTTCACCGCCTTCTCCGCAGCCTGAAGCGCGGCGAAGCAGGCCCAGTCGTGCCGGCCCTCGCCGCGCGCAGCGGAGGCGTGCTCCAGATCGTGCCGCGCCTGCTTCGACCAGTTCTGCCACTGCTGCGCCATCGTCGCCCCGACACTGATTCCATGGCTTCCAGGGCCGCGCTACTCCGCCAGGATCTGCCGGGTGCGATGGAAGACCTCGTCCAGGCCCGCGTCATCCGAGTCGTAGTAGCCGCGGACGCCGCCGCCGCGGTCCACGAGGACCAGCCGTGCCGCATGGGCCACGTCGACCAGTCCGCCGGAAAGGTCGAGCCGCTCGCCCATGGGCAGGGCGAAACCGTCGACGACCAGCGAGCGAACCTTCGCCTCGTCTCCGGTGAGCAGACTCCAGCGCTCCAGGTCCAGGCGCCGGCTCAGCGCATGGCCGCGAAGCCGCTCCGGGGTGTCGTGCGCGGGATCGACCGAGAAACTGACCAGCCGGACGCCCTCGACGCCCTCCTCCCGGTAGCGGCGCTCCAGCCGACTCACCGCCGCGGTCAGCCGCGGGCAGACCGTGGCGCAGCGGGTGAACAGGAAGGACGCGACGTAGACCTCGCCGGCAAGATCGGCGCTGCCGAAGGCCTCGCCGTCCTGGTCCACCAGCCGCCACTCGGGCAACTGGCGCAGCACCGGCGGCGGATCCGGCTCGACCCGGAGCAGAGGCCGCAGCGCCGGGATCAGCACGACACCCGCGAGCGCCGCCAGGAACCACGGATTCCACAGCCGGCGACGGACCGGAATCCGCTCCCCGTCCGACCTCTCGGGACCCCCTTTTGACACCGCCCCACACTATCTCGACTCCAGCCAGGTCGCTTCCGGTTCCCAGCGACGCGATCATCTTCCGCCATCCTCCGCGGATCCCCGGAACGGACCGTCTCGCTCACCTCCCGGTCACTTCCCGCTGGATTCTCCGCCCCCGTTCCTCGTCGCTTCCGGGGGGTGTTGCGCCAGCCTTTGACCACCTTCGCGACACGCTGTACACTCCGCGCGATCTCGGAGGGGTGCAGGGCTTCATACCTGCTTCGGGGCTAAGAAGTTTTGGCACAGATCTTCCCCAAGTGGACTCTCAAGGTACCGCTGTATGCCGCAGCAGCGCTGCCAATTGTGGGCGCGGCAGTGGTCGGCGGGATCTGGTACTACTTCTCGCCCGAGTACACCGATGTCGGCTATCGCCCGGTACAGCCGGTGCCCTACAGCCACGCCCTGCATGTGGGCGAGTTCGGCCTTGACTGCCGCTACTGCCACTCCTCGGTCGAAGAGTCGGCGGTGTCGAACATTCCCCCCACCCAGGTGTGCATGAACTGCCACCACGTCGCGGCGCGAGAGAGCGAGCTTCTGGCGCCGATCCGCAAGAGTGCCGAGCAGGGCCGGCCGATGCGCTGGGTTCGCGTCCATAACCTGCCCGACTACGCGTTCTTCAATCACAGCGTCCATGTCGGCGCGGGCGTCGGCTGCAGCTCCTGCCACGGTCCCGTCCATGAGATGGAGGTCGTCACCCAGACCGAGCCCCTGAGCATGAGCTGGTGCCTCGACTGCCATCGCGATCCGGGGCCGCACCTGCGGCCTCTCGACGCGGTCACCGACATGGAGTGGCTGCCCACGGGCGATCACGCTGCCTTCGCCGAACAGGCGATCGCGGAACGCGGTCTCGCACCGCCCGAGGACTGCACGGGGTGCCATCGATGAGCGCAGGCAACGGCAACCGGCCGGCGAAGACGTACTGGCGCAGCCTGGAACAGGTGCAGGGCGACGCCCGAGCCACCGACTTCCTGCACCGCGAGTTCCCGGAAGGGGCCTCCGAGGCGCCCCCCGAACTGCTCCAGGAGGGCTTGAGCCGGCGCAGCGTGCTCGCGATGCTCGGCTCCACCGCTTCTCTCGCCGGTCTGGTCGGCTGCGACGTGATCCGCCGCCCGGTCGAACACATCGTTCCCTACGTCGACGCGCCGGAGGGCATGGTCCCCGGCGTTCCGCAGGCGTACGCCACGACGATGCCGTTCGGCAACCGGGCCCTCGGCGTGCTGATGGAGAGTCACGAGGGCAGGCCGACGAAGGTCGAGGGGAACGAACTCCACCCGTCCTCCGGCGGCGCGTCGAGCGTCTGGGCACAGGCCTCCATCCTTGACCTGTACGACCCGGACCGCTCCAGGACCGTGCGATTCGGCGACCAGCCGTCTTCCTGGGACGACCTCGTTGCGGCCTGGACCGAGGGCGACCTCGCTCCTGCCGCCGACGGCGCCGGGCTGGCGGTCCTCGCCGAGCCGTCCTCTTCGCCGACACTGCGGCGGCTCAAATCGGCCCTGCTTGAACGCTACCCCCAGGCGCGCTGGGTGACCTGGCAGCCGGTGAGCGACGAGAACGCCGACCGCGGCCTCGAGTCGGTGGCCGGCGAGCGCTACCACGTTCTGCCCCACCTGGATCGGACACGGGTCCTGCTCACCCTGGACTCCGACCTGCTCGGCACGGAGGGCGACAGCGTCCGCAACCTGCGCGGTTACGCCAAGGCCCGGCGCGTGGGCGACAACGGCGCCCCCGCGATGCTTCGCCACTACGCCGTCGACGGCGTCCACTCGCTCACCGCCGCCAACGCCGACCATCGGCTGCGGGTCCAGAGCGGCCGGGTCGCCGCCTTCGTCGCCCGGCTTGGGCACGCCCTCGCCGCCCACGGCCTGGAACTTCCCCTGGACGGCGCCGCGCCGGCAGCGGACATCGACGACGCCTGGGTGCAGGCGCTCGCGGCGGATCTGGCGAATCACCGGGGCGCCGGGCTGATCGTGGCCGGCGACCGCCAGCCGCCGGAGGTTCACGCCGCTGCCTACGCCCTGAACTCGGCGCTTGGCAACGTCGGCGCGACGGTGACCTGCCACCAGACACCGGACACGGGCAGTTCGAGCGACGCCGACCTGGCCGCCCTGACGGCCGCGCTGAACGAAGGCGCCGTGGACAGGCTGGTCGTTCTGGGAGCAAACCCGGTCTACAGCGCTCCTGCCGACCTCGACTTCGCCGGGGCGCTAGAGAATCTGAACGCCGCCGGAGCGCTGATCCACGTCGGCTCGCATCGCGACGAGACGAGCCGCCTGGCCCGCTGGCACGTGCCGCTGGCCCACTACCTCGAGAGCTGGGGCGACGCCCGCGCCACACAAGGCCCCGCCAGCGTGGTGCAGCCCCTGATCGAGCCGCTCTACGGCGCCAGGAGCGCGATCGAAGTCCTCGCGCTGATCGCTCTGGGCGAGGCGCGAGACGGTCGCGATCTGGTCCGCGAGACGTGGTCCGAACTGCTCGGGCTGCCGCTTGAAGACGGTGCCGAAGCCGAGGCGCCGGCGCCGGCGGATGCCGCGGCAGCAACGGAGGATGCCGCGGCCGCAACGGAGGACGGCAGCCAGGACGCCGACGCCCCGCCCGTCGACCCCATGTCCCTGCCGGTTCCCGTCGCCCTCTCCGAGTTCGAGATCGCCTGGCGGCGAGTGCTCCATGACGGCGTGCTGGAAGGCAGCGCCGTCCCCCCGGCCGAACTCGCGCCCGTTGCCCCCGAAGACTGTGCCGCCGCCATCCGCGCGGCCGGCGACGCTGCAAGCCCGGTCGCCCTTGGCGAGGAGCTGGAAGTCGTCTTCCGCTCCTCCGCGGCTCTCTACGACGGACGCTTCGCGAACAACGGCTGGCTCCAGGAACTCCCCGACCCGATGACCAAGCTGACCTGGGACAACGCCGCCCTGATCAGCCCGGCCACCGCCAGCGCGCTCGGCCTCGAGAACGAGGACCTGGTCACCGTCACCCGCGGCGAGCGCGAACTCGAACTGCCGGTGTGGCAGGTCCCCGGTCAGGCCGACCACAGCGTGACGATCGATCTCGGCTACGGCCGGGACTTCGGCGGCCGGATCGCCAGCGCCGCGAACGACGAGGATCACACCCCCGGCAGGAACGGCTACCTGCTGCGCACCTCGGACGCCCTCCACGTCGGCCGTTGCGCCCTGCGGGCAAGCGGTGGTTCCTATCCCCTGGCACAGACCCAGGACCATCACTCGATGGAAGGTCGGCCGCTGGTCAAGGAAGCCGACCTCGACTACTTCGGGGAGCACCCCGACTTCGCCACCGCCCACAGCGAGAAGCCCCACGAGAACTCGATGTGGGACGAGTGGACCTACGGCGACTCGCCCCAGTGGGGCATGACGATCGACCTGAACGCCTGCACGGGCTGCAACGCCTGCGTCGTCGCCTGCCAGAGTGAAAACAACATCCCGATCGTCGGCAAGGATCAGGTGATGGAAGGCCGGGAGATGCACTGGCTGCGCATCGACCGCTACTTCTCCTCCGAGGGCGAGCCCGGCGGCCTGTTCGACGGCCTGGTCGACGACCTGCCCCACGACCCGCAGACGAACTTCCAGCCGGTGCCCTGCATGCAGTGCGAGAACGCGCCCTGCGAGCAGGTCTGCCCCGTCGCCGCCACCGTCCACGATGACGACGGGCTGAACGCGATGGTCTACAACCGCTGCATCGGCACCCGCTACTGCTCGAACAACTGCCCGTACAAGGTCCGGCGCTTCAACTACTTCAACTTCACCAAGGACACCCCCGAGGTGATGAAGCTGGGCAAGAACCCGGACGTCACGATCCGGTCGCGCGGGGTGATGGAGAAGTGCACCTACTGCGTGCAGCGGATCAGCCGCGCCAAGGTTGACGCGAAGCAGGACGGCCGACCGCTGGCCGACGGCGACGTCGTCACCGCCTGCCAGCAGGCCTGCCCCGCCGACGCGATCCGCTTCGGCGACATCACGGATGCGGCGAGCCAGGTCGTCGAGGCGAAGTCGAGCCCCCGCAACTACAACCTGCTCGACGATCTGCACACGAAGCCGCGGACCACCTACCTGGCGAAGATCCGGCATCCGAATCGCGAGATCACGCCCGCCCCGGCGCCCGTCGCGGACCACGCCGCGGAAGACGACGGCCACGGCGCCGTCGAGGACGCGCACTGATGCTCGAGGCCGCGCGACCCCTGCGTGCGCGGACCTTCCGGTCCGCATCCGGTGCGCCGCCGCAACGAGGCGCGTTCCAGGTGTCGCCAGCCGCGCCGATCTGTCGGCCTCCCCGGCCGGCAAGTGCGGGCTCGCCGTTCCCCGCAGGCCGGCGCCATGCCGCGAGCTTCCGGAGACACCGGCGTTTCGCGGGCGCGGCTCTGGCCGCGGCGCTGCTCCTGCTCGGCTGCCGGGGCATGCCCTCCCCGTACCCGCCCATCCACCTGAATCCGAACATGGACTACCAGGAGCGCTACGACCCGCAGGAGGCGAGCGCCTTCTTCTACAACGGGATGGCGATGCGCCAGCCCGTCGCCGGCACGGTGGCGCGCGGTCAACTGGACATCGACCACCGCCTGACGTTCGGGCGCGACGACGAGGGCTACCTGCTCGAGGCTTCGCCGATCCCGGTTACCGGCGACCTGCTGGCCCGTGGTCAGAAGGGCTACACGATCTACTGCCAGCCCTGCCACGACGAACGCGGCACCGGCCAGGGCATCCTGTTCGAACGGGCCGACACCCCGACCGCTTCGCTCCACGACGAACTGCGCGCCGGCTACAGCGACGGCCGCCTCTACGACATCATCACGAACGGTTCCGGGCTGATGGCGGGCTACCGCTACCCCCTCGGGGTCGAGGATCGCTGGGCGATCGTCGCCTACGTCCGCGAGTTGCAGGAAGAACGCCGGACGATGCAGGCGGAGCGGGAAGCCCGCCAGTAGCGCCTCAGGGAGCGAAGAGCCAGTGAGCAGAAACAAGATCCTCTTCGGCATCGGCGTTCTCGCCTTCGTGTCGGTGATCGTCACGGTCCGCCTGGGCGGCTTCCTGGTGGACAACGAGTACCGCCAGCCCGATCGCCAGGCGGCGGCCGAGGAGGCCCTGGGCGAAGCCGAACTCACGCCGCGCCAGCAGGGCATCGCGGACGAGCAGGCGGCCGACGAGGCGGAGGCGAGAGCCCTTCCCTACGAAGAGGCCGAGTACCGCGCGGTTCCCTTCGTCGGCAGCCGGGTCACCGTGTGGGTGCTGGCGCAGCTCCACCTGCTGTTCGCGGCGTTCGTCCTCGCGGTGCCCCTGTTCGCCTTCATCATCGAGTTCATCGGCTACGTGAAGAAGGAAGAGCGCTACAACAAGCTGGCCTACGAGTTCACCAAGCTGCTCTCCGTCTCGTTCTCGATGACCGCCACCTTCGGCGCGTTCCTGACCTTCGGGCTGATCATCCTGTACCCGAAGTTCACGAACTACCTGATGCACATCTTCTCGCCGACCTTCCTGCCGTATGTGCTGCTGTTCTTCCTCGAGGCGCTGTTCCTCTACAGCTACTACTACGGCTGGGGCAAGTTCGGGCCGAAGGTGCACCTGTTCCTCGGCTTCATGCTGAACATCGTCGGCACCGCGATCATGTTCATCGCCAACGCATGGCTGACCTTCATGATGTCGCCCGGCAAACGGGAGGACGTGGACGGCGACGGCATCCCGGACTTCGTCTCGGCGGTCTCCGAGAGCGGCGCCCTTCTCAGCCTGCGGGACGCTTTCTTCAACTTCACCTGGATGCCGATCAACATCCACCGGATCATCGCCAACGTCGCCTTCGGCGGCTCGATCGCCGCCGCCTACGCGGCCTTCCGCTACCTCCGGGCGAAGACCGACGAGGAGAAGGCCCACTTCGACTGGATGGGCTACATCGGCAACTTCGTCGCGATCATCGCGTTTCTGCCGCTGCCCTTCGCCGGCTACTATCTGGCGAGCGAGATCTACGCCTTCAGCCAGACCCTGGGCATCCAGATGATGGGCGGCACCTTCTCCTGGCTGTTCGTCATCCAGGCCGCGGTGATCGGGAATCTGTTCCTGGGCGCGAACTACTATCTGTGGCTGGGGATGGGGCGGATCGAGGGCGCCGTCCACTTCCAGAAGTTCATCAAGTGGCTGCTGATCGCGATCGCCCTCTGCTTCGCCGTCTGGGCGACGCCGCGGTACGCGATCGCGTCCGTGTCCGAGATCGCCGCGATGGGCGGCAGCAGCCACCCGGAGCTCTCCTATCTGGGCCAGATGTCGGCCAAGAACACGGCGGTCAACATCCTGATCCTCTCGACCTACATGAGCTTCCTGCTCTATCGGCGGACCGGCAGGCAGTCGACACACCCGCACAGGCAACTTCTGAGCCGCGCCCAGGTCGTGGTGTTCGCGGCGACGGCAGCTCTGGTCATCTTCTTCGGCATCTACGGCTACTACGTGGACGCCGCGACGCGCGTCCGGTTCGCGATACCGCAGGTCTATTCCGTGCTCGCCGCAATGCTCGTGATCACGATCATCGACTTGCCCTTGTACCGGAACGCCCGGCAGCCCGGCGAGACCCAGTGGGGCAGGATGCCCGCGATCTCGCAGTACGCGCTGATCTTCATCGCCCTCAGCTTCACCTGGCTGATGGGACTGATGGGCTACGTGCGTTCGGGTCTCCGTGAGGAGTGGCACGTCTACGGTGTGGTTCTGGACACATCGCCCGACGCCTACACGCCCACCCTGGGCTTCGCCACCCAGGTGGTCTCCGTGACCGTGCTTATCTTCTTCGGTCTGCTGGGCGTCGTCTTCTGGCTCAGCAGCCTGAGCGGCAAGAAGGACCACGAGCCGAAATCGGCCGCTGAGCTCGAAGGAGGGCAGGCCGCATGAAGCTGACCCTGCCGATGCCGCTCAAGCTGGTCGGCGTGGTGCTGGGCACCACGGCCTTCTACATGTACCTCGGCCAGATCGTGCCCCAGAAGGAGAAGCATCCTCCGCCGCCGGTCCTGATCAGCGCCGAGATGACGACGGAGGACCTCATCCAGGTCGGCCTCGAATTGGCCAACGGCAGGGGCATCTGCATGAGCTGCCACAACGATGTCCGCGCCCCGGGCTTCGACGGCATCGGCTCGCGCGCCGGCGCCCGGATCGAGGGGATGTCCGACATCGAATACCTGGCGCAGTCCCTGTACGAACCGGACGCTTTCCTCGTTCCCGGCTTCGCCCAGGGCATGCAGAAGATGAACGAGCCGCCGATCAGCTTTTCGGACGACGAGATGAAGGCCGTGATCGCCTGGTTGCAGAGCCAGGGCGGCACGGCGACCGTCACCCTGGACACCGACCTGGGCTACTGAGCCGAACTTTCAGGAATTCCTGAAATCATGAGGAACAACAACCCGCGCGTCCCTGTTCTGAACGGTGACCGCCCTGGAAGCGGGCGGCCACCTGCCCCGCAACTCTCTCGGAACTTCTCCCGGAACTGATGATGGACGGATTCAACCTACCGCTTCTTCTCGCTCTGACCGCGGGCGGCGCCGTGCTGGTCTGGCGCCGCGCCAACACCCTGACCTGGCTGCTCTTCAGTTGGGCAGCGCTGTGGGCCTTCTTCAAGTTCGGCTTCACCGTGCCGATGCCGCAGTCCGTGGCGACGATCTACCTCGGCATCACGACCCTCGCTCTCGTCTGTTACGCCTCGGCGAGTCGCGAGCGGCTGGCAGAGGTGACCTCGCCGATCGTCCGCCTGATCCGCGAGCCCCGGTACCGGCTTCCTCTCGCCGCCCTGCTCGTCGCCCTGCCGGCACTGGCCGCCTACAACGTCCATGCGGACATGAACGTGCCGCTGGAGGCGCCCGGCTTCGGACGGGAGGTGCACCCGTCCCCGCCGGCGACGATGGAGGTGCACGGCGAAACGCTTGACATGGCGACCGCGGACAACCCCTACATTCACCTGCACGAAGACGACCCGGCTGCCTACGAGGAACACCTGGAGAACGGCCGGCGCGTCTACTACGAGAACTGCTTCTGGTGCCACGGGGACGGCATGGGCGGCGACGGCATGTTCGCCCACGGCCTGAACCCGGTACCGAGCAACTTCAACGACAGCGGCACCCTGCCGATCCTGCAGGCTTCCTTCGTCCACTGGCGGATCGCCCTGGGCGCTCCCGGGCTTCCCGCCGGAGGCACGCCCTGGGACAGCGCGATGCCGGCCTGGGAGAAGTTCCTCACCACCGAGGAGATGTGGGACGTCAACCTGTTCATCTACGACTTCAACGGCTTCGAGCCGCGCGCTCTGGGGCAGCACTGATGGCCCGGCACGGCATCTCCATCACTGCGGCGCACCACCCGCCGGCCGCTTGTTCTGCCGCACCCCGCGCGGTGGCGGCGGCTGTGGCGGCCCTGTTGGCTACGGCGCCGCTCATGGCCCAGGTCGACCTCGGCACGGAGGAGCAGCGGGCGGCCGGCAAGGTCGTCTACGACAAGTACTGCGGCCAGTGCCACGGCGACGACGGCGACGGCAACGGCTACGCCACCCTGCGGGTCAAGCCGAAGCCGCGTGACTTCACCACCGGCAAGTACAAGTTCCGCACCACGCCGAACGGCATGCTGCCAACGGACGACGACCTGCGCCGGGCGATCGAGGTCGGCCTTCCCTATACCTCGATGCCGGGCTGGCCGAACCTGACGAGCGCCGAAATCGACAACGTCATCTACTACATCAAGTCCTTCTCCCCTGACTTCGAGAACCCGGACCGCTACGGCGAGCCGATCGACATTCCCCCGCCACTCGAGTCGACCGAGGAGTCGATTTCCCGCGGCCGCGTGGTCTACGAGGAACAGGGCTGCGCGTCCTGCCACGGCGAGGTCGGCCGCGGCGACGGCCCTTCGGCGCCGACCCTGGTCAACGACAAGGGTGATCCGATCAAGATCGCCGACCTGACCCAGCGCTGGACCTATCGCGGCGGGCCGACCAAGGAGGACATCTACCGCACCTTCTCCACCGGGCTGAACGGCACGCCGATGCCCTCCTACGCGGACTCGCTCGAAGTCGAGGACCGCCAGCACCTGGTGAACTACGTCTACTCCTTGGGCGACGGCGACGACCCGGGCTACGGCACCCTGATCACCGCGGTCCACGCGGAGGAACCGATCGACCTGCAGAACGGCGAGGCGCTCGACGCCCTGTTCGCCGATGCGCCGATGACCCGGTTCCCGCTCGTCGGGCAGATCAGCGAGCCGGGGAGGAACTTCTACCCCTCGGTCACTTCGATAGAGGCCCAGGCCGTCTACAACCGGGACGAGATCGCGTTCCGGGTGCGCTGGAACGACCTGCGCGCCGACACCACCGGTCGGAACAGCCCGAGCATCGACGTGCCGATGTGGGACGAGGACAACGGCATCGGCGGCGATGCCGAGGACGGCGCGGAGGACGCCGCCGACTCCGGGGACTTCTTCGGCGACTTCGGCGGCGAGGAAGCGCCAGCGGCGGCAGAGGACGACTTCTTCGGCGGCGGCGGCGATGACGATTTCTTTGGCGGCGGCGACGACGGTGACGATTTCTTCGGCGGCGGCGGGGGCGGCGACGACTTCTTCGGCGGCGGCGACGCCGGAAGCGGCGGCGCCGAGTTCTCGGACGCGGTGGCGCTGCAGTTCCCGGCTTCGCTGGCGCCTGAAGACACTCCCCAGCTCAAGCCGTACTTCCTGTTCGGCGACAGCCAGAACCCGGTCGATCTGTGGTTCGTCAACCTGACCTACGGCGTCGCGGACACGTTTCGCGGCCGCGGCAGCGACCAGATCGAGCCCACCGAGGCCGACATCGTCGAAGCCGTGACCTCCTACGACCAGGGCGAGTGGACGGTGACCTACAAGCGCCGCCGCTCGTCGCGCGCCGGCGTCAGCTTCGCGGAACAGCAGTACACGCCGATCGCCTTCAGCGTCTGGGACGGCTTCAACCGGGAGCGCGGCAACAAGCGCGCCCTGTCGTCCTGGTTCTACGTCTACACCGAGCCGAGCGTGCAGCAGGCAGCGACCCTGCCGGTCCTGCGGGCCGCCTTCCTGGTGCTCGCGATCGAGCTGCTCGTCGTGTTCCTGGTCCACCGCCGCGCACGCCAGAGGGCGGCCGGCGCCGACACCGCGGCCGACGCCGTCGCGGCGGCCGGGGCCCCCGCGGTCTGACCACTCCCCCATTCAGGGTTCGATAGCCTCCCGGGATCACCGGAAACACCGTTCGGAAACCATCTCCGCAACTCAAGAGACACCACCATGTACAAGACGATCTACGTCCCCGTCGACAACTCGGACTACTCGAACCAGGCGATCGCCTCCGCGGTCGAGCTGGGCCGGAAGTTCGACTCCACCATGGTCGGCTGCCACGTCTACGCGGCCAGCATGCACGACTACCGGTTCAAGCAGATGGAGTACACGTTGCCGGACGAGTACCTCGAAGAGACGGAGCTCGACCGCCAGCGGAAAATCCACGACTCCCTGATCACGATGGGGCTCGAACTCATCTCGGAGAGCTACCTCGAACCGATGAAGGCGGTCTGCGACGAGGCCGACCTCGAGTTCGAGCCGAAGATGATGGACGGCAAGCACCACGTCGAGATCGTCCGCGACATCCGCGAGTCCGGGTACGACCTCACCGTGCTCGGGGTGATGGGCATCGGCCGCGTCCGCGACACCCAGATCGGCTCGGTCTGCGAGCGGGTCGCCCGCACCGCCGACAAGGACGTGCTGATCGTCAAGCGCCTGCCTGCAAAGGCCACCGCGACGAACGGCAACGGCAACGGCGCCCGCGCCGAAGCCGACGGCCGCGACACGATCCTGGTCGGCGTCGACGGCTCGCCCCAGTCCTTCGGCGCCCTGATGACGGCCATCGACCTGGCGAAGACCTTCGGCAAGAAGGTCGAGGCGATCTCGGTCTACGACCCGTACCTGCACTACTCCGTGTTCAAGGGCGTGGTCAACGTGTTGACCGAGCGGGCCGCGAAGATCTTCCGCTTCGAGGAGCAGAACCAGCTCCACGAAGAGATCATCGACACCGGTCTGGCGCAGATCTACCAATCGCACCTCGATGTCGCCGAGACGATGGCAACGGAGGTCGGCGTCGAGGTGACGAAGACCCTCCTTGACGGCAAGGCGTTCCAGAAGGTCCTTGATCACGCCCGGAAGATCGACCCCTGGATGCTGGTCATCGGCCGCGTCGGCGTCCACAGCGACGAGGGCGAGAGCGGCCTCGGCAGCAACGCCGAGAACCTGCTGCGCTCCTGCCCCTGCGACCTGCTGCTCACCACCCGCCTGGAGTACCCCGAACTCGACGTCAAGGCCGAGGAGAGCATCCGCTGGACGCCGGAGGCCGAGGAGCGCTTCAAGCGCGTGCCCGAGCAGGTGCGCGGCATCGCCCGCACCGCCCTGTACCGGCTGGCGGTCGAGCAGGGCCACAGCGTGATCTCGAGCGACGTGCTCGACGAGGCGATGGACCGCTACATGCCGAAGTACACGGCCCGCGAGACGGAGGCGCTGGCCGAGCAGGTCGCCCTGCAGCTCGCGCGCAGCCGGCCCACGTTCATCTGCCGCAAGTGCGGCGTGACGTCGGCCGAGCCGGATCCGGTCCGCTGCGGCGTGTGCGGCAGCGAGTCCTTCGAGCAGATCACCGAGGAGATGCTGGACCGGATCGCCGAGATGGAGGGAGGCCTCGAGGTCGAGACGACCTACGACGGCCGCAAGCTCAAGTGGACCGCCGACGCCCGCCTGGCGCTCAAGACGATCGAGGACGCCTACCGGCGCCGCCGCGCCAAGGCCCGGATCGAGAAGAAGGCGCGGATGAGCAAGCTGCCCACCGTGACCTTCGAGTTCGCGCGCGTCCTGATCGAGGACGAGACCGGCGAGCCGGTGACGATCGAGGCCCGCGAGCACGCGGCCGGAACGAACGGCAACAGCGCCGCCGAAGCGGCGTCGGACGAGCGCAAGCTGGTTGCCCGCGACGACGACCGCGTACCGCTGCTCTCGAACCACGAGTGGTCCGCCGAGGCGATCGAGCGCATCCTCCGGGTTCCCGCCGGTTTCATGCGGGACCGAACCCAGGAGCGCGTCGAGCTGGTGGCCCGTGAAAAGCACGTCGCGGAGATCGGCATCAGGACGGTCGAGGAGGGCATCGAACTCGGCCGCGAGCTGATGGAGCAGATGATCGCCGCCTACGAGATCGGCAAGACGGAAGAGTCGCCCGCCGCCGAAGTCGCCGAGGCGGAGGCGAGGGCCGCGACCGCGGCAGGCAGGTGCCCGTTCGCCGCTCTCGCTGAAGCCGGCGCGAGCGACGCGCAGGTCGAGGCGGCCAAGGACGCGAAGGCCGGCGCCTACCTGAACGAGGTCGGCCTGATGTCGGCCCTCGACGACAAGCGCAAGGCCGGCGACCCGGAAACCTGAGTGAAGTCTGCGCGGCGGTCATGGCTTCGGTCGGCTGTGTCCCGCGGCCTCGTAGCGGTACCGCTCCTCGCGTCGGCGTGCGGAGGCAACGTCGAGGAGGCCTCGGACATCGTGCTCGCACGACACGTTCACACAGACCTCTACGACGCCCACGCGAGCGTGCTGGTCGACCGCGCCGGAGAATGGGCCGCGCCTGTGCGATCTCCCGACGGGCGCGCGGTCGCGGTCACACTGCGTGAGGCTGCCATCGAGGTCATGGCACTCGCCGCCGGGAGCACAGGCGCCAACTCGAATCAGAACCAGGAACGGACATGACCAGACCCAGGGACATCGGCGTCGTTGACCTGTTCCTCGACATCCCGGCCGGCGGCGCCGGCATGGGGATGGAGGCGGTCCGTCGCCTGAGCCGCGACAGCGGCACGGAGGAGTTCTCCCACCACCCGGCGCAGTACCTCTTCAAGGATGCCGGGCAGCGCATGGACCGGCCGATGGAACCCGGTGAGATTGTCGCGATGATGGACGCGTTCGGCGTCCGGATAGCCCAGATCGGCGTCAGCGCCCGGAATCCGGCGCCGGCGCTCAAACTGTTCGACGAGTTCCCCGGTCGCTTCTTTGGCAACGTCGGCGTCGATCCGAACACCGGGATGGATGGCGTACGCGCCCTCGAGGCGACGGTCAAGCTCCACCCCGACATCCGTGCCGCCTCCGCCGCGCCGTGCCTCGCGTATCCCCAGGTACCGATCGACGACAAGCGCTTCTATCCCATCTACGCCAAGTGCATCGAGCTCGACATCCCGATCAACATGCTGGTCGGCGTGCCGGGTCCGCGAGTGCCCTACAAGTGCCAGTACCCCGGCCTGCTCGACGAAGTCGCCTGGTTCTTTCCGGAACTCCGTGTCGTCATGCGCCACGGCGGCGATCCCTGGACCGACCTGTGCGTCAAGCTGATGCTCAAGTGGCCGAACCTCTACTACTCGCCTTCCGCCTGGGCGCCCAAGCACTACCCCCGCAATGTGATCGAGTTCGCCAACAAGCGGGGACCGAACAAGTTCATGTACGCGGGCTACTTCCCCGGCCTCTCCTACGAGCGCATCTTCACCGAGATGGACGACCTGCCGCTGCAGGACCACGTCTGGCCGAAGTTCCTGCGCGAGAACGCGGCAACCGTCTTCAAGCTGGACGATCTGCTCGCCTGACAGCTTGCGGACGCCTCCCGCCAGCGCGGTCTTCCACGGCTGGAAGATCATCGGTGTCTCCTTCCTGGCGCTCTTCGTCTCGGTCGGCTTCGGCTTCTACTCTTTCGGCGCCTTCTTCGTCGCCCTGACCGCCGAGTTCGGCGGCGGTCGAACCGGCGTCGGGATCGGGCTCGCCCTCTTCGGCATCACGAACGGCCTCGTCGCGCCCTTCCTGGGCCACGCCCTGGACCACGGCCACGCGAAGCGGATCATGACGGCGGGAACCTGGCTGCTGGCCGCCGGCCTCCTGCTGACGGCCGTGGTCCGGAACCTGGTTCAGTTCTATCTCGTCCTCGGCACGTTCCTGGCCCTCGGGGCGGCTCTCGTGGGGGGCGTGACGGCGTCGACCCTGGTCGCCAACTGGTTCGTTCGCCGGCGCGCGATGGCTCTCGGTATCGCCACGATGGGGATCTCGCTGTCCGGTGTCGTCATGGCGCCCGTCGCGACCCGTCTGATCGACCGGGTCGGCTGGCGCGGCACTTTCGTGCTCTACGGCGCGCTGACCCTGCTCTTCGTGCTTCCGGCAGTGCGTCGATGGGTCGTCGACCGGCCGGAGGACCTGGGCCTGCACCCCGACGGCGACGCGACCTCCTACGTCCCGGAATGGACCCGACCCCTTTCCCCCGGTGAAGGCCCGGCCGGCGTGGAGCCGGTGGCGCCGACTTTTGCCGTTGCCGCGGCGCCGCCTCGACGCCGGCGCCTCGACTGGACCGAGCCCCTCGCCAACCGGAACTTCTGGGTCATCACCCTGGTCGTGTCGATGAACTTCTGTTCGAACTCGGCGATCCTCACCCACGTCATCGCGCACGCGACGGACTTGGGGTTCGCGCCGTTTCGAGCCGCCTTCAGTCTGTCCGCCATCGCCGCGACGGGCGTGCTGGGCAAGGTCGTGTTCGGCTGGATCGGCGATCGCCTGAGCGGCCGCGGCGCGTTGTGGCTCGCGATCGGACTCCAGGCCGCCGGGACGACCGTCCTGCTGCGTGCCGAGAGCTACCCGGGGCTGATCGGCGCAGCCGCCATCTTCGGTCTCGGCATGGGTGGGATGATGCCGCTCTGGGGAACGCTGATCGGCGCGTGCTTCGGCCGTCGATCCTTCGGTCGGGTCATGGGTCTGATGAGTCCGATGCTCCTGCCGATCCAGATCCTCGGCGTACCCTTCGCGGGGTACGTCTTCGACCGCTACGGGACCTACGACCTCGCCTTCACCGTCTTCCTCTCCATGTACGCGTCCGCCATGCTGATTCTCGCGCTGCTGCGCGTCCCTGACCAGGAGCCGACCGGCATGACGTCCTTTCCCGGCGCGGTCGGAGCGCCCGCGGGGCCGCCGGCCGAGTAGGCCCCTCGATCGAGAAGACCCTTGTCCGCGTACCGCTTCTGCCGCTCCGACGACGTCCCCCTGATCGTCGAGGCCTTCCACCGCTGCAACGTCGGCCCCGGCCGCGTGCCGTGGCGGCTCACCGTCGACGACATGAAGCGGCTGTCCCGAGAGATCAACCTCTGGACCAGCAGTTGCATGGTCGCCCTCGCCGGATCCGATCCGATCGGAGTCCTGATCGCGGCCAAGCGGGAGCCCACGGCCAACCTCGTGCTCCATGTCGGCGTCCACCCGGACCATCGCCGGCAGGGCCACGCCCGCCACATGCTGACCTCGCTCACTCGGAAGATGGCGATCCTCGAGCCGACCCGCATGTTTGCCGAGGTTCCGGCCGAGGCGATTGCCGCGCGCCGCTTCCTCGGCGCCTGCGGCTTCGCTGAAGAAGCAACGCTGACCGACTACGTCCGCGACGGCAAGGCGCCGGCGGCCGGCCCCTTCCTCGATCTGGTCGGGACCGTCTCGGCGCAGGAGATCATCGCCCGCGCCGAGTTCGCGGATGCGTCCGAGCTCAACCGCTGCTGGCAACGCACGACGCGGACGATCAAGAACCTGCGGCAGCAGGCGCTCGGCGCCGGTATCGCAACCGACCGCGGCTTCGAGGCCTGGCTCCTCTACCGCAGTACCGCTCACGCCGACAAGCCTCTGCCGTTCATGGCCCGGGCACGCGACGCGGCTCAAAGCGACGACATGCCCGACCGGTCCGCACCCTGCGAGATTCTCGCGCTCGGCGGCCAGCGACCGGTGCCCGCGCTGCTTGGTCCCGTGCTCGCGTTCGCCGCCGGCAAGGCCGAGCGACCGCTCTATCTGCCCCGCGTGCACCGCTGCGAACCGCTGGCCGATCGCCTCGACGACCACGGCTTCCGAGCGGCGCGGCAAACCCTTCGCTACGCCTGCGACGCGGCGCTGTCGTGACTGTTACTCTGCCCACGATGTCCCCCCGCCCTGGCGCCGAAGACCGCTCCGTCGAAGCCCGGTCCGAGGTCCAGGCCAAGCCTGAGAAGCTCGAACTGATCGACATCGCCCGGGAGCTCACCGACTTCCGGTCGTTCGCCGATCTTGGCGCCTGCTGGGGCGTTGACGGCGCCTACACCTTTCATGCGGCCGCGCTTTGCGGCAACGAGCTGGACCGGGCCGTGATCGTCGACGGCAACTTGACGCCCCTGACCCGCGAACGCGCCGGGGCGCATCGTCGGGTGGAACTCGTCCAGGCCCTGCTCGGCTCGCGGGAAGCGCTCGACGCGGTCGGCAAGGTCGATGCCCTGATCATGTACGACATCCTCCTGCACCAGGTCAAGCCGGACTGGGACAGGTTCCTGCTGGACTGGCTACCCCACGCGGACTCGCTGATCGTGTTCAATCAGAACTGGTTGAAGACGCCGCGAACGATCCGCTTCGTGGATCGCGGCGTCGACTGGTACTACCGGAACGTCTACGTCTGGAAGACGACTGGAACACCCGCGAACGCCTCGAATCGTGGTTCGCAAGGCACGACGAACGGGACGAGAACGGCAGGCTGGAACGGGACAACCACTGGTACTGGCAATGGGGCATCCGTCCCCTCGAGGCTGATCGGCCTGCTGGCGAAGAACGGCTTCGAGCTCATCTACATGAAGAGACATCGTCACGCCTTCGGTCGGCGCCGCCCCTGGATCGTGAACGACGGACTGATCTTCCAGCGCGCCGCCTATCCCGAACGGGGCGTCGGCGGCCGGCTCCGCGCCGCGGCACGCTCCGTCGCCGAACGAACCGGCGTGCTCGAACGCATCCGGCGGTCGTGAAGACATACTCCGACATCGCCGGCGACGGCGGTTCCGACGTTCTCGGACAGGTCCTCCAGCAGCGGGAGCGCATCGCCGAGGCGATGGCCGGCATCGATCACGTCGTCGCCATCGGCTCCGGCAAGGGAGGTGTCGGCAAGAGCACCCTGACGATGCAGCTCGCCCTGGCACTCGGGCGAGCGGGGCGCCGCTGCGCGATTCTCGACGCCGACCTGAACGGTCCCTGCCAGGCCCGTCTGGCCGGGCTGGAACGGGCCCCGCTCCTGCCAGGCGATCGGGGAATGGCCCTCCCGCGTACGCCAGGCGGTCTGGGGCGTCGTCTCCCTGGGTCCCTGGTCCCCGAGTCGGAGCACCTCGCCTTCGACAGCGTGGCGACGGGCGACTCCCACGTATGGCGCGCGACCCGGGAGTTCAACCTGTTCCAGCAGTTGCTCGGTCTGGTCGACTGGGGTCGGCTCGACTTCCTGCTCGTCGACCTGCCGCCGGGCGCCGAACGGACGCTGCAGTACGCCGAGGCGCTGGGCCGGCCGCGCGGTTCGTGCTCGTCACGATTCCAGCCGCCCTGGCCCGCGGCGTCGTCGCACGCTCGGCGGCGGCGCTCGGCACGACGCCGAACGAGGTCCTCGGGTACATCGAGAACATGAGCGGCTACTACTGCGGCACGTGCGACGGGGTCCGCCCCCTGTTCGACGGCGCGGCGGGAGATGCGCCCGAGCTTGGACTCCCCTGCCTGGCCAGGGTACCGTTCGACCCGCGTCTGGCAACGGCCTCCGACGCAGGCGAAGCGGACCTGCCCCCGGGGCCGGCCCTCCACGCGCTCGACGAGGCCGCCGAACAACTCCTGCGTTGCGTCGTCCGGCGGCCCACCGACCAAGCCAACCTGATTCCGACCGACAGAGATCGAAGATGAAGTTCCTCTGCGTACCCTGCGACGAGCAGATGAAGCTGAAGCACGCGCTGGGACCCGACGGCGGTTCCGTCGCCCTCGTCTACGCCTGCCCCGCCTGCTCCGCCGAGATGGCGATGATGACGAATCCGCACGAGACCCAGGTCGTCGGCTCGCTCGGGGTGAAGATCGGGCCCGGGGAAGCTCCGGAAACGGCCGCCGCGGCCTCGAAGTGCCCGTTCACCGGCATGCTGGCCGACATGGGCGTCCCGCTCGCCGCGCAAGGCGCCGACCGGGATGCGAGCCCGGCCGATGGAGAAAGCGGCGCCAACGGCGGCAACGGCGCCCCCGCGGGCATTCCGTGGACCGCGGAAGCCCGCGAACGCCTCGCAAACATCCCGGACATCGTCCGCACCTCGGCGGTTGCGGGCATCGAGAAGTTCGCCCTCGACCACGGCTACGACGAGGTCGACGCGGCGGTCCTGGAGCGTGCCCGCTCCTTCTTCGGCATCGCCTGATGCCTTCCGGCAGAACCATCTTCGGCAGAGCCCTCGCCGGCAGAACCATCTTCGGCAGGGCCCTCTCCGGTAGAACCTTCGCCGGCAAGACACCGCACACGAAACTCCCGCCATGACCCTCTCTCCCCTCGAGCGGCCCACGAACCCGGCCACGGCGGCATTTGCCCGCCCGTACGTCATCTCCTGGAACCTGACCTACCGCTGCAACCTGGCCTGCGAGCACTGCTACCTGGATGCCGGCGGCAAGCCGCTGGTGCAGACGGCCAACTTCGCCGATCGCTCGGAACTTACGACCGACCAGTGCAAGAAGGTGATCGACGACATCTGCGAGTTCGCTCCGGAGGCCCTGGTCATCCTCACCGGCGGCGAGCCGCTGTTGCGGCGCGACATCCTGGACATCGTTCGCTACGCCGCCAAGCGGGAGCTGTGGGTCGTCGTTGGCAGCAACGGCGTCCGCATCACGGAGAACCTGGCCCGCATCCTGAAGGGCGAGGGAGTCCGCGGTCTCGCCCTGTCGCTCGACGCCCTCGACCCGTCGGTCCATGACGGCTTCCGCCGCGTGCGCGGCGCGTGGCAGAACACGGTCGACGGCGCGAAACATCTGGCCGCCGCGGGCCTTCCCTTCATCATCCAGACCACCGCGGGAGCACACAACCGCGGGGAACTGGAGGAGATCGCGGAGTTCGCCTACACCGAGCTTGAGGCCCGGGTCTGGAACCTCTACTTCCTGGTGCCCACGGGCCGCGGCCAGTTCGTGTCCGACTTGGCGCCGTCGGATTACGACGAGGTCCTCGCCTCCCTGGAAAAGATCCAGCGCGAGTACCGCGGCCGCATGGTGGTCAACGCGAAGTGCGCTCCCCACTACGTCCGTCAACTGCTGGCCGGCGATCCGGAATCGCCCTTCCTGAAGGCCTTCGACGGCGGCGCCGGCGGCTGCCCGGCCGGCACGCACTACATGGGAATCCGCCCGAACGGCGACGTCACCCCGTGCCCCTACCTGCCGGTCTTCGGCGGCAACCTGAAGAGTTCCACGTTGTCCGCGGTCTGGAAGGACTCCGACCTGTTCCAGGACATCCGTCGCCGCAAGGAGCTGGGCGGCCGCTGCGGTTCCTGCGAACTCCAGTCGGTCTGCGGCGGCTGCCGCGCCCGCGCATACGGCATGACGGGCGACCTGATGGCCGAGGATCCGCTGTGCACCCACGAACCCGGCGCCTTCTCGCCACGGCAACTCGAGGCGCTCGGCGACCGAACCGGGCTCGCGTCCCTCTCCCGGTACGGCGAGGACAGCTCGACCAGCATCGCCTGGGCGCCCGAGGCACGGGCGCGGATGAAGCGGGTGCCCGCCTTCGTCCGCGGCATGGTCGTCCGCTCGGTGGAATCCCACTGCCGCAAGAACGGCATCGCGACGGTCACCGTCGAGGAACTCGACGCGATCCGGGCCCGCATGCCGACGCCCAAGGTCTTCGGCCGACCTTCCTGAAACGCGTACCGCTCGCCGACTGGCCCGATTCCGACAACAGCCCGCGAACCTGAGTCCCAACCCGCGGGTATCCTCGGCCAACCGTCCTGGTTCTGACGGCAGCCCGACCCAGTGCCGAACTGCCGGCCGGGCTGTACTCTCTCAGCCCATGGTGCACCGTCCGCTGCCCCGCTCCTACGCTCACGTTCCGCGCACCATTCTGTGGTTGGTTCCGGGCGGCGAGATGGAACTCGACGGGCGCCTGGCGCCGGTCGAACCCTTCTACCTGAGCAAGTGGCCGATCACGAACGAGCAGTTCGAAGCCTTCGCCCCGGACCACCGGCGGTCGCCGCTCTCCTCCGGCGACCGGGATCTCGCCACCGGGGTCAGCTTCCAGCAGGCGGACGCCTACTGCCGCTGGTACGCCGAACTCTCGCGCAAGCCGATGCGCCTGCCGACCGAAGTCGAATGGCGCTATGCCTGCCGGGGCGCCGAGCTGGCCGGCGACGCCCCGTCGCGGTGCGCCGCGCCGGAGTCGGTCGACCGGTCCTGCTGGCACGCTGGCAACTCGGGCGGCCGCGTGCAGCCTCCCGAGCGCCTGACCGCGAACGGCTTCGGCCTTCACGGCATGCTGGGCGGCGTCTGGGAGTGGGTCGCTTCCGATGCAAACGGCGCCGAGGACCGCCGAACGCTCTGCGGCGGTTCCTTCCGACTTGCAGCGTCCGAGCTTCACTGCGAACTGGCAAGGCGCGAGTCGGCCAGCTTCGCCGACGACACCGGCTTCCGCGTCGCCCGCTCCTTCCGCACCCAGGCTGCCTAGCATCCCGTGGCAGAAGTCCGTGTCACACCCTCAGCGGGCGCCGCGGACAACCGGCGTCGGCGGGTCCTCGCCCCGGTGGAGCGCCAGGACGTTGGCAGCGGCGAGTTCGGCCATCGCCAGGCGGGTCTGGATCGAAGCGCTCGCGATGTGGGGCAGAAGAACCGCGTTGTCGAGTTCGATCAGGTCGGGATGAACCTCCGGTTCCCGCTCGAACACGTCCAGGCCCGCGGCCCAGATGGCGCCGGAGCGAAGCGCCGCAGCCAGGGCCGCCTCGTCGACGATCGGCCCGCGGGCGGTGTTGACGAGCACCGCGGTCGGTTTCAGCCGCCCGAGCCGTTCAGCGTCGATCAAGCCGGCGGTGCCCTCGGTCAACGGCAGGTGGATGGAGACGAAATCGGCGGCCCCGAGCAGCGTGTCGAGATCGGTCCTGCGAACGCCGAGTTCCTCCTCGAGGTCCGGCCTGCCCCGTTCGTCCCAGTAGAGAATCTCCATGCCGAACCCGAGCCGGGCACGGCGGGCGACCGCCTCGCCGATGCGACCCATGCCGAGGATGCCGAGCGTACGTCCGTGGACCTCCTGGCCGCACAGGAGCATCGGTCCCCAGCGCTTGTACCTCCCGGCTCGCAGAAAACGCTCGGCCTCCGGGAGCCGCCGTGCCGCCGCCAGCAGCAGCGCCATCGCCAGGTCCGCGGTGGCGCCGTCGAGCACTCCCGGCGTGTTCGTGACCCAGATTCCACGCGCGGCCGCCTCGTCGATGTCCACGTTGTCGAATCCGACCGCCATGTTTGCCACCATGCGCAGATCAGGCGACCGATCGAAGACCTCTGCGTCCATGCGCTCGGTGAGCAGCGCCAGGATCACGTCCGCGTCCGCAGCGGCGTCGAGCAGCAGCCCACGGTCCATCGCTGCGTCCTCCTCGAGCATCGTCGTGTCCACGCCCGGCTCGGCACGCAGCCGCGCTGCCGCCTCTTCCGGAATCGGTCGGGTCACCAGCAGCTTCATCGATCGATCTCCCATTCGTGCGCGACCTCGAACAGGCTGGGCTCGAACCGCTGCGCATCGATCTCCAGCACGTTCGCCTGCACCTTGCGGTCGAACACGTGCAGGGATTCTTCGTCCAGCAGAAAGACGCACGCCGAGTAGTCGCCCTTGGTCATCGGCAGACGCGGCACCCGCACCACCGCGCGGTGCCGGCCTGCCCCGGTCAGCGGTTCAAGCCCCGCGCGCTGGGTCGTGAAGGCACAGACCTGGACGCCGTCCGCGGTGTCGAGTCCGACCGCCAGGTGAAAGCCGAGGCCGTCCTCCCGACTCTCCCATTCGACCTCCAGAGCCCAGGAATCCGAGGCCCGCCTGTGGGCCTCGCCGTCGAGCGGCCGGATCCCGAGGATCCGCGCCGGGCTCGCCGCCGGATCGTCGCCTGAGGGCGCGTCCGCTTCCGCGGTCTTGCCGGTCTTCGTCATCAGGAACCGCTCGTACTCGCCGACGACGCCGAGCGCCGCCCCGTCGGCCGCCACCTGGCCCTCGCGCAGCCACAGGGCCCGCTCGCAGAACGAAGTGACGTAGTACATCGCGTGGGAACAGAACAGCAGCGTGCCGCCGTCGGCCATGTACTTCTGCAGACGGTCCATGCACTTCTTCTGAAAGTAGCCGTCGCCCACCGAGAGCGCCTCGTCGACGACCAGGATGTCCGGTTCGACCTGCACCGCAATCGAGAAGCCGAGCCGCATCGTCATGCCGGTCGAGTAGGAACGGACCGGCTGGTCGATCGCGGCGCCGAGTTCGCTGAACTCGATGATGTCCCTGGTCCGCTGCCGCAGTTCCCGCGGGTCGAGGCCGACGATCGCCGCGCTGAGCCGAATGTTCTGGCGGCCGGTGAACTCGTGGTGGAAACCCGAACCGAGTTCCAGGATCGAAGCGACGCGCCCGCAAATCGAGAGGTCACCCGAGGTCGGACGAGTCACGCCGGCGACGATCTTGAGCAGAGTGCTCTTGCCCGCCCCGTTCTCCCCCACGACTCCGAGTCCCTCGCCCGGAGGCAGTTCGAAACTCACATCGCTCAGAGCCCGGAACGGACGGTGTGCCGGGCGCCTCAGCACCGCCTCCCGCAACCGGCCCCACGCGGTGTCGTAGATCCTGTAGACCTTGGTCAAACGGTCTGCCGAGACCGCGGCATCCCGCGGGTCGGGAACGACCGCGGCAGCGGCGGCCGTCACGCCCTCACCCGACGTCGCCCTCGCCCGAGGCGGCGATCATCGCAGCCACCTGCTCCGGCTGGACCCGGGTGATCAGGGGCTTGAACGGCCGAATCTTGTGGTCCACCAGAGGCGTATGGACATCGTCCCAGACCAAAGGGTCGATACCGAGAAAGTTCTCCGCCCGGGCCGCGATCGTCGGCACGACGGGCTTCAGGTAGACGATCAACTGACGGAACAGCTCGATGCCCGTCGTGCAGACAGCCTGGACCTCGGCGGCACGTTCTGAATCGCGGGCGAGTTCCCAGGGCTTCCGATCGTCGATGTAGCGGTTCGCCCGGTCCGCCAGGGCGATCACGCGGCGCAGCGCCCGGTTGTAGTCACGCCCCTCGTAGAGGGCCGCGATCTCTTCCGCCCGGGAAGCCGCCTCCGCCGCGAGCTCGGGCGCGTCCAGCGCCGCCGCCAGCCGGCCGCCGGCCTGTCGGTGCAGGAATCCCGCGCAGCGGCTGGCGATGTTGACCACCTTCCCCACCAGATCCGAGTTGACGCGCAGGACGAAGTCCTCCAGGTTGATGTCGATATCCGCCAGGCCGTCGCTGAACTTCGCGGCGATGTAGTAGCGGAAGGCCTCCGGGTCCAGATGCTGCAGGTAGGTGCGAGCCATGACGAAGGTGCCGCGGGACTTGGACATCTTCGCGCCGTCGACGGTCAGGAAACCGTGGACGAAGACGGAGGAGGGCGTCCTGTAGCCGCCGCCGTGAAGCATCGCGGGCCAGAACAGGCAGTGGAAGTAGAGAATGTCCTTGCCGATGAAGTGGTACAGCTCGGTGTCGCTGCCCGGTCCCCAGAAGTCGTCGAAGGCGATCCCCTCGCGGTCGCAGAACTGACGGAAGCTCGCCATGTAGCCGATCGGTGCGTCGACCCAGACGTAGAAGTACTTGTTCGGCGCATCCGGGATCTCGAAGCCGAAGTACGGCGCGTCGCGCGAGATGTCCCAGTCCCGCAGCCCGTCGTCGAACCACTCGCGGAGCTTGTTGACCACCTCGCTCTGCAGGCGGCCGTCGCCGACCCACTCCTTGAGCAGGTCCCGGTAGTCGGACAGGCGCAGGAAGAGGTGCTCGGACTCCCGCTCGACCGGCAGCGCTCCGGTGACGATGGAACGCGGGTCGATCAGGTCCGAAGGCTGATAGGTCGAGCCGCACTCGTCGCAACTGTCACCGTTCTGGTCCTTCGCCCCGCAACGCGGACAGGTCCCCTTGACGAAGCGGTCGGGCAGGAACATCTCCCTTTCGGGGTCATAGAACTGCCGGACCGTCCGGCGGTCGATCGACCCCCGTTCGCGCAGCCGGTCGTAGATTCCCTCCACCAGTTCCCGATTCTCGGAAGAGTGGGTGGTGTAGAAGTTGTCGAAGTGGATCCGGAAAGCGCGATAGTCCTCCAGATGCTCCGCCGCCAGCCGGGCGATCAGGTCCTCGGGCGTGATTCCCTCCCGCTCGGCGCGCAGCATGATCGGCGTGCCGTGCGCGTCCTCGGCACAGATGTAGTAGCACTCGTGACCACGCATCCGTTGCATCCGGCACCAGATGTCCGTCTGGACCGCTTCCACCAGGTGGCCCATGTGGATCGGACCGTTGGCGTAGGGCAAGCCGCTGGTGACCAGGATGCGTCGTCGTTCCGGCATGGCGATTCCCCCGGAGGTCGGCCCCCCGGCGGACCGGGATTATGCAGCATGCCACCCGGGTGGTGCGGAACGCGCCAGACGCGAACCATGTGCGCGTCCGTCAGCGGGCGCGCAGATGAAACCCGGGTGGCGCGGAACGCGCCACATGCGAACCATGTGCGCGTCCGTCAGCGGGCGCGCACATGAAACCCGCTCGTGCCGGAACTCGTCTTCCTGAGCAGACGCCGATGACGACTCCTGAACAACCTGCCAGCCCGAATCCCGACCTGTTCCTGGCGCGGCGCGCCGCTGCCGGACACGCCGACGCCTGGAGCGAGTTGATCGATCGCTACGGCCGGCGCATCTACAACATCGCGTTCCAGTTCGCCGGCAACATCGCGGAAGCGGAGGACCTGACCCAGGAGATCTTCCTCAAGCTCTACCGCAACCTCGACCGCTACCGGGGCAATGTGCCGCTCGCCGGCTGGACCCTCCGGCTGTCCAGGAACCTCTGCGTGGACCACTATCGCCGCACGCGGACCGAACGGCGAACCACCATCGTCTCGGAGGAGCTGTTGAAGCGCCAGCCCGGCAGTCTGGACACAGCCGCCAGCGCCGAACGCCGCGAACGGCTGCGGATGGTCTACCAGACGCTCGAAGAGATGCCGGAGGCCTTCGCCGAGATCCTGACGCTGCGCGACCTGCAGGGCCTGAGCTACGCCGACATCTGCGCCTTTCTCGACCTGCCCGAGGGGACGATGAAGTCTCGCCTGCGGCGCGCGCGACTCGAGCTCATTCGGCGCATCGACCGCAGGCGCAAGGCCGCCGGCGATCCCGTTCCGACCCGTAAAGGGGCCTACAGTTGAGCCTTGAGCGCCAGCACGGGAAGCCGCGGCCGGGAGCGGAGGACGCAAAGCGGGCGCCAGACATCGACGAACTCGGCGCCCGCCTCCCGATGTCCGACGAACTCCGCGCCAGACTCCTCGAGATCGCCCTCGGTCCGCCCTGGGACCGCGACGGCGAGGCGCGCGCCCCTCGAGCTGGAATCGCTTGTCGGGTACGAAGTCGATCCGCCGGCGACCCTGATGCGGCGGCTGCGGGAGATTCCCGCACGCAGCCCCGTTCGACGCCAATCGCCACCTCGGCCTGACCGCTGGTTTCGGCGTCGTCGCGGCGGGCCAGCCGGATCCGCAGCCCTGGCCGCACGTCCTGGAACCGGCGCCGCACTCGCCGCCAGCTACCTGCTCGCGGTCGCCCTGACCCTCGTGCTCGGCGATCCGTTCGCCGCGGGGCGCAGGGTCGCGACGAATCTCGGCGCCGCGGCCGGCGAGCATCTGCTCGAACCCGCGTCCGAAGCCGGCGCGTCGATGCAGGGAACCGTCAGTGAGCGTCTTGGCTCGCTGCAGGGACTCTGGCGGCCGGCCGGATTCTTCACCGAGCCGCTGGACCTTCCCACCGATCGCGTCAGCGCGTGGTTTCAGGGCGCCGTCGAGTCGTCGTCCGAGGCACTTCGCCAACTGACCGGCCTGTTGCCAGCAGGCGAGTCCGACGACGACGGCAAGCCGCCGCCAACGATCCGAAATCGCCCGGAAGCCCATCAGGACAGGAGCACCGCATGAACACCGCACCCGAACAGGACACTTCACCGACCGAGAACGCGGGGACTGCCAGCCAAAACCCGGCCCCGCCAGCGCACACTCCACCCCCGCCGCCCCGGACCGAGGGCGACAAGACGCCTCCGCCTCCACCGCCGCCGGCGCCCGCGCCCACGCCCGCCCAGGGAGGTCTCACCGCCCGGCACGTCGTTAGCGTGATCCTCGCGCTCTTCCCCGGGCTCGGCCACATCTACAACGGCCTCTACCAGCGGGGCATCGTGCTCTTCCTGCTCGCGGTCGGCTCCATCTACCTCGCCACCGAGGAGGGCGTGATGGGCATGGTCGTGGCCTTCGTCTGGCTCTTCAACATCATCGACGCCTACCGGCAGGCCACTCTGATCGAACTCGGCCTCGCGACCGACCTCGGTCTGCAGGACGCCCCGCAGCCCCCCAGGAGCGGCCAGCTCGGTCTCTTGGCCGGCGCCGGCCTGTTCGTCATCGGCTTCCTGGCCCTGCTCGACCACACTTTCGGCTACGACATCGACCGCGTGTGGGAGTTCTGGCCCCTCGGCCTGCTGGCGGCGGGCGCGTGGTTGATGATCGGCGCCTACCGGCAGTGGCGGCGCGGCCAAACCAAGGCGGGTTCGTCGGCTTAGCAGTGAGGTCGGATCGGGCCGGGCTTAGCCCAGCTCGGCCCTCAACCGGTCGTGCAGGGCGCCGGCGCCGTCGATCATCGCGTCGACGCTGCGGGCGCCGGCCAAAAACAGGCCCGTCAGGTTGAGCGCGACGCTGTCGAACCCCAGTTCGCCAAGCTTCGCGGCGGCCTCGGCGACGCGGTCCGGCTCGGTGTAGAACGTGCGGTCGCTCTCGTTCCCCGGTCGCGGCGGCGGCGAAACCTGTGCCTGAAACTCCAGGGTCTCCGGATCACGACCGGCCCTGTCCGCGTAGCAGCGGATCGACGCGATCGCCTGATCGCCGTTCTCGAACAGCTCCTCCGAGGCGACGCCCATCCAGCCATCGCCGTACCGGCCCGCACGCCGCAAAGCAGCCTCGCTGTGGCCCCCGATCCAGATCGGAAGATCCGCTCCACGCGGCGGCTTGGGCTCCATCGCCATCGCCTCGACGCGGTAGAACTCCCCTTCGAAATCGATCGGGTCCTGGCCCCAGCAGGCCCGGAGCACGGCGATCGCTTCGTCCATGCGCCGTCCGCGGTTGCGGAAGTCCTGCCCCAACGCCTCGTACTCCGATTCCTGCCAACCGACCCCGAGACCCAGGCGAAGACGTCCGCCGGAGAGCGTATCCAGGGTCGACGCCTGCTTCGCGGTCAGGACCGGGTCGCGCTGCGGCAGGACCAGCACCTCGGTTCCGAGCCCGATTCGCGAAGTGCAGGCCGCGACGTACCCGAGGGTGGCAAAGGCCTCCATGATCGGCATCTTCGCCGGATACCGGTTCTTCTCCCGCCCCTGGGTGTCGTGGCCCATGACCACATGGTCGAAGATGTCCAGTTGATCGAAGCCGATCTCATCCATCGCCCCAGCGAGACGGGCAACGGCTTCCGGCCCCTCCCTGTAGACCACGCTGGGGAACTCAACGGCGAGCTTCATCGGCAAGACTCCTTCAACTTTGGTTGTGAGCCGCGCAGTATAGTTACCTCCTGGCCCGACCGTCACGGGCGCCGGCCGATCGACCGAAGCCTCGCAACGAGAGTCATGCTGAGAACCGTCCTCGCCGTACCCGCCGGCCTGATCGTCGGCGGCATCGCGATCAGCCTCGTTCAGTTCGCTGCGATCGCCCTGCTGCCGACGCCCGAAGGGTTACCCACCGACCGGGCACTGATCCAACCGGGCGACATCCCGGCCGCGAACATGGTTGCCGTCCTCGTGGCCTGGGCCGCCGGCGCGTTCCTCGGCGGCGGAACGGCGGCGCGCATCGCGCGACAGGCCAAGCGTCGACTGGCCCTGATCGTCGGCGCCTTTTTCCTCATCGCCGGCGTCTACAACATGGCGACGATTCCGTCACCGCTCTGGTTCTGGATCGTCGGCATCCTCCTCTTCCTGCCCGGCGCCCACCTGGGCGCCAAGGTGCTGGGCGGCCAGAAAGAACAGTAGCGGCGGCGATTCCACTCGCGCCGCCAGGAACGACGCAGTTCCTGCCCCGGGTTTCGTGAAGGCGTTTCGCAGCAACGGTCGGAACCGGTATCCGTTGGTAGAATCCCCGGCTTGTCGGCGCCCGTTTTCCTGTCGCTAAGCCCCTCACTGACAGGCGGTTACCTCCACCGCGCCGGACTCTTGAATGACTTTCGATCATCATCCGCTGCACCGTCAACTGCTGAAGGGCCTCGAGGAGGAGGTCTACACGGGTACACCCGACGGTCACGTGCTGCCGCTGTCGGCACGGGTCAAGGCGGATCTCGACGGCTACACGACCGAGCCGGACGGGCGCAACGTCGAGTTCACGACCGCCCCCTACCGCAACTACCAGGTCCTCACCGACCGACTGATGGCGAAACGGTGCGCGCTGCGCCGCTACCTGGTGGCGGCGCACGGCTGCACCCTGGTGCCGGGCGGCACGCTGTCGCTGGCCAATCCCGACTCCTTCTACATCTCGGATCCGGAGAATCCGTACTACCGCTACATCCGGGACACCTACGGAACCCGCGTCGTCACCGCGTCGACGCACATCAACCTGGGGATAGACAACCCCGAGGAACTGCTGCGCGCCTACCGGGTCCTGCGGCTCGAAGCGTCGATGTTCCTCGCTCTCACCGCGGCATCGCCCTTCCTGGCGGGCGAACCCACCGGGCAGCACTCGTCTCGGTGGCTGCGTTTTCCACTGACGCCAGAGCGGGTTCCCTTCTTCCCCGACCCCGCCTCGTTCGCCGACTGGATGGACGAGCAACTCGAGCTTGGCACGATGCAGAACGGTCGTCACCTCTGGCTCGGCATACGGCCGAACGGCCCCGCGACACCCCGGGTTCTGGATCGCCTCGAACTCCGGATCTGCGACCGGATCAGCGATCCTGACGTCCTGCAGGCGGTCACCGCGCTCTACGAGGCCCGCGTGTGGCAGGTGCTGGAGCGGCCGGAACTCGATCCGTTGCGCGGCCGATCGTCGAGCGAACTGGAGGTGCTCGCCGCCGCCAACGAACGCGCCGCAGGTACCGCGAGCCTCGAAGCGGAGGCGACGAACTGGGTCGACGGCAGCACCCTCAAGTTTCGAGACTGGACCGCATCGATGCTGGAGAGCGTCCGGGAGACGGCCGGGCGCCACGGCTTCGGCGCCCTGCTCGATCCGATCGAGAGAATCCTCGAGAACGGCAACCCGGCGATGCAGTGGTTGCGTCGGGTGGAACAGGGGGCAACACCGCAGCAGGTCATCCAGGAGGCGATCGTTGAACTGGCCGCGCTGGACCGCGAGTTCGACCCGAGCTGTCCGCTCGTGGCCTGACCCGCGCTCAGTCCGCCAGCTGCGCGTACCGGCCGCCGTAGAACAGGAGCGGCCCGGCGTCGCGCACTCGCTCGCCGGCCACCACGTCACCGATCACGATGATGTGGTCGCCGCCCTCAAGACGCTCCGCGAGCCGGCACTCGATGTGGGCGAGGGCATTCTCGATCAGGGGTTCTCCCAGCGTGCCGATTCGGTAGTCGACACCCGGCAGGGAGCCCTCCGCGGGCGCCGTCGCGCGGGCGAACAGGTTGGAGATTTCCTCCTGGTCGGATGCCAGGACGCTGATGCCGAACGCTTCCGCCTCGAGCATCTGTTGACAGCAGTTCGACTCCCGGTCGACGCAGACGAGCAACTGGAGCGGATCAAGAGAAAGCGAACAGACGGCGTTCGCCGTCATGCCGTGGAGCCGACCGCAAACGTTCGTCGTCACGACCGTTACGCCGGTAGCGAAACGACCGATCAGCTCTCTGTACGTGTCCCGGTCCATGGAGAAACTCGCAGGCCGCGCGACCCGGTCGGGATCAGAACGCCTCCGTGTCGATCTGGCCGCAGATGTTCCCCGCCTCGTTGCGGTAGGTCGTCCAGCTGCCGGTCACCGTGTCCGTGACCGTGATCGTGTACTCGACATCGGAGAGACCGCCATCGTAGCTGCCATTGATCGCCCGCCCGTCGAGGACCTTGACGACCAACTCGACGTTCTCGGGTTCGAAGAACCAGAACAGGCCGGACTCGAACGCGGCCACGGGGCCAGCGCACGTCAGACTTCTCTCTGAATACACTCCGTCCATGCCCGATTTCATCCCATTATGCAAGAACCCCGCCGCCGCGGTCGGCCTGGCCCTGGCGGTCGCCGCGCCGGCCCTGTCGGCCCTCGGTTGCGGCGGCTCGGACTCCACGCCACGGCCCGACATCGTCCTCATCATGGCAGACGACATGGGGTTCTCCGACCTCGGCAGCTACGGCGGCGAGATCGACACACCCAACCTCGACCGTCTCGCCTCGAACGGTCTGCGATTCAGCCACTTCTACAACACGGCCCGTTGCTGCCCGACCAGGGCGTCGCTCCTGACCGGCCTCTACGCGCATCAGGCCGGCGTCGGGCACATGATGGGCGATGACGGGCTGCCGGGCTACCGCGGCGACCTCGCCGCCAATGCGATCACGATCGCCGAGGCGCTGGGTGCAGCAGGTTACGGCGCGTACATGTCGGGCAAATGGCACGTCACCCGGCATGTAGGCCACTGGAGCGACAACGACGAACTCACCTCGACCCACAACTGGCCACGGCAACGCGGCTTCGACCGCTTCTACGGCACGATCCACGGCGCCGGCAGCTTCTACGATCCGGTCTCGCTTACGGAAGGCAACACGCCGATCGAGCTGGAGCCTCCCGGAAACCCCGAAGCTCCGGTCTACTACTACACGGACGCGATATCGGAGCATGCAGCGCGCTTCGTGCGAGACCACGCGGCCGGCGACCGGAGCGGCGATCCGTTGTTTCTGTACGTAGCCCACACGGCGCCGCACTGGCCGCTGCACGCGCTGCCGGAGGACATCGCCCGCTACCGGGGCCGCTACGCCGCCGGCTGGGACGCGATCCGTGAACAGCGCCAGGAGCGGTTGACCGAACTGGGGCTCATCGACAAGGACTGGCTGCTCGCCGAGCGGGACTCCCGGGTACCGGCGTGGGAGGACGTGCCCGCCGAAGAACGGCCCTGGTTCGAGCGTGCGATGGAGGTCTACGCCGCCCAGATCGACCGCATGGATCAGGGAATCGGCGAGGTTGTGGCCGCCCTTGAGGAGACAGGCCGGCTCGACAACACGTTGATCCTGTTCCTGGCCGACAATGGCGGTTGCGCCGAGGTGTTGACGGACCGGTGGACCGGCCTGCACCTGCCGAAGCAGGCCCTGGACGGAAGCCCGGTCGCAGTCGGCAACGACACCAGCGTGCTGCCAGGCCCGGAATCGAGCTACCAGAGCTACGGCCCGCACTGGGCGCACGTCAGCAACACGCCATTCCGTCTGTACAAGCACTGGGTCCACGAGGGCGGGATCGCTTCGCCGCTGATCGTCCACTGGCCGACCAGGATCGTCGAAGGCGGCGGCATCGTCGGCGAGACCGCCCACGTTGTCGACCTGATGGCGACGGCCCTGGATGCCGCCGGAGCGGAGCAGCCTTCCTCTCGTTCGGGACGGAGTTCGATTCCCATCGAAGGCGCCAGCCTGCTGCCGGCGTTTGACCGGCAACCGCTGGACCGCGAAGCGGTGTTCTGGGAGCACGAAGGCAACCGGGCGGTCCGCTCCGGCAAGTGGAAGCTCGTGTCGCGGCACCCCGGACCGTGGGAACTTCACGACCTGGTCGCCGACCGCACGGAAGCGCATGATCTGGCCGCGGAGATGCCCGAACGAGTCGACGAACTCGCCAGGCTGTGGCGCGATTGGGCCGCGCGCACCGGAGTCGTCCCGTGGGCGGAACTCACCGAGCAGCGGAGAGCCTCGCGCGAAGCGAACCAGGCCTCGCGGCGTCCGCCTGCGTGATACCCTGCCGGCCATGCGAACCACGACTCTCCTCGCTGGCGCGGCCCTCGTCTGCGCCACCGTTTCCCCTGCTTCCGCCGCCGACGTTCCGGCGTCGGCAGAGGACATTCGGCCACTCCTGGTCGGCAGTGCGGTACCGGATGTTCGACTCCCCACCGCCGACGGCGGCGAGGTCGATCTGCCTGCCGAGGCGCAGGCCAGGCCGACGATCCTGATCTTCTACCGCGGCGGCTGGTGACCGTACTGCAATACGCAACTGGGTCAGTTGCAAGAGATAGAGCAGGATCTGATCAACCTCGGCTACCAGGTGTTCGCGATCTCGCCGGATGTCGCGGAGCAACTGCAGGCGACAAAGGGCAAGAACGAGCTGAAGTACCGGCTGCTCTCCGACCGCGGCATGAGGGCATCGCAGGCCTTCGGGATCGCCTTCCGGGACGAGGAAATGGTCCGCACCTACCGGGAGTCCTACCGGCTGGACCTCGCAGCGTACGCCGGCGACGATCACCACATGCTGCCGGTCCCCGCCGTCTTCGTGCTGGATACGGACGGCCGGATCGCCTTCCACTACGTGAACCCCGACTACCGGGTCCGTCTCCCGGAAACGGTTCTGCTCGAGGCGGCGAAGGCGGCGCTCGAGTAGCTTCCGCCGGAGTCCGCGGCGGCCTGCACGCGACTTCGGCCGCCGTCGCGACCCTCTTCGGAGAGACCGCATAGTGGAGTCCAACCGACAGGCCCTGGCGCGCAACGACCCGGCGGTCTGGGCGGCGATCGTCGGCGAGGAAGACCGTGAACGGCGCGGGGTCGAGCTGATTCCGTCCGAGAACTACACCTATCCCGAGGTGTTTGCGGCGAACGGCTCGGTGCTGACGAACAAGTACGCCGAGGGCTACCCCGGCCGCCGCTACTACGGCGGCCAGGAGTTCACCGACGCGGTGGAGCGGCTGGCGATCGAGCGCGCCTGCCGGGTGTTCCGATCCGAGCACGCGAACGTGCAGGCCCTGTCCGGCTCGCCGATGAATCAGGCGGCGTACTTCGCGTTCCTCGACCCCGGCGACACGGTGCTGGCGATGGACCTGTCGCATGGAGGCCACCTGACTCACGGCGCGCCGGTGTCCCACATGGGCCGGGTCTTCCACTTCATCCGCTACAAGACGGATCCCGACAACGCCGGCGCGATCGACTTCGACGCCCTGCTCGGCCAGGCCCGCGAGCACCGGCCGAAGATGATTCTCTGCGGCTACTCCTCCTACCCGCGGGACTACGACTACCGCGAGTTCAAGCGGATCGCGGACGATGTGGGCGCGCTGACGATGGCCGACGTGTCGCACATCGGCGGGCTGATCGCCGGCAACGCGATGTCCAACCCGATGGACCACGGCTTCGACGTGATGACGACCACCGGCCACAAGACCCTGCGCGGCCCACGCAGCGGCCTGATCCTGTGCCGCGCCGAGCACCGCCGGAAGATCGACAAGGCTGTCTTTCCCGGTCTTCAGGGCGGCCCCCACATGAACGCCGTTGCCGCGCTCGCGATCACCCTCGGCAAGGCGCTCGAGCCCGAGTTCGCGGTCTACGCCCGGCAGGTGCTGACCAACGCGAAGGTGCTGGCCGAGGAGCTGATGAACCGAGGCGCCGATCTCGTGACCGGCGGCACCGACAACCACATGATGGTGCTCGACACCCGGACGAGCTTCGGCATCGACGGCCGCGTCGCCGAGGAGACCCTCGACAAGGTGTCCATCACGGTCAACAAGCAGTTGATCCCCGACGACCCCCGACCGCCGCTCCGGCCGAGCGGCATCCGGCTCGGCAGTCCGGCGGCGACCACGCGCGGCATGGAAGAAGCCGAAATGAAGCTGCTCGCCGAGTGGATCGTCGACGCACTAAGGCGGCACGGCGACGACGAGCGTCTCGACGCGATGCGGCACGACATCGAGCGGTTCTGCCTGCGCTTCCCGGTTCCTGGCGTTTCAGCCGGTTCCTGATCCGCGCAGGCGCAGCGACGAAGAAGAACCCACCGAACACCGACAGCAGGAACGACCAGATGACCCAGGAATCCAGCTACGAAGCGATCCGCTACGAAGTCCAGGATGGCGTGTTGACGATGACGCTCAACCGTCCCGAACGCCTCAACGCCTTCAACGGCCAGATGGCGGCGGAGATGATGGAAGCCTTCGACCGCGCGGACGGGGACGACAACATCCGCGCCATCATCGTGACCGGCGAAGGGCGCGGGTTCTGCGCCGGCGCCGATCTGTCCTCCGGCGGCGACACCTTCGCCCGTTCCAACGATGACCTCGAGGCCTACCGGGACGGCGGCGGCGTGCTGTCGCTCCGGATCTACGCCCTTCGCAAGCCGATCATCGCGGCGATCAACGGCCCGGCGGTCGGCGTCGGCATCACGATGACCCTGCCGATGGACGTCCGCCTCGCTTCGACCGAGGCCCGGATGGGCTTCGTCTTCGTGCGCCGCGGCATGGTGCCTGAGGCTTGCAGCAGCTACTTTCTGCCTCGCCTGGTCGGCATGGGCCGAGCCTCCGAGTGGACGCTGACCGGCCGCGTGTTCCCGGCCTCGGAAGCACTCGAGGCAGGGCTCGTCAATCGCGTCCTGCCGCCGGAGGATCTGCTTCCCGCCGCCCGCGAACTGGCGTCCGAGATCGTGGCCAACACCTCACCGGTTTCGGTCACCCTGACCAGGCACATGCTCTGGAAGGCTCTCGACGCCGAATCGCCGATGGCGGCGCATCGCGTCGAGTCCAAGGGCATCTACACACGGGGCCGGAGCGCCGACGCCAGGGAGGGCGTCGTTTCGTTCCTCGAGAAGCGTCCGGCCGAGTTTCCCCTGAAGGTCAGCGCGGACATGCCGGCCTACTTCCCCTGGTGGGAGGACGAGGAGTTCTGAGGAGTCCGGGCAGCGGAGCGGCGCCCGGCCCCCGCCGCGGGGCGGTGGCGTCCTGGTGTCTCTACGACTGGGCCAACTCGGCCTTCACCACCCTGGTGGTGACCTTCGTCTACGCGACCTACTTCTCGCAGACCTTCGCCGAGGACGCGGCCCGCGGCACCGCCCTGTGGTCGCGCGGGATCACGATCAGTTCGCTGATCATCGCCCTCGTCGCACCGGTGCTTGGGGCGATGGCCGACCGTTCCGGTCTGCGCAGGCGCTTCCTGGTCGCCGCCACACTGGTCTCGGTCGGCGCGACTGCCTGGCTGACCTTCATCGTCCCGGGAAGCGGCAACGCCGTCCTGGCGGCCCTTGCGCTGTTCGTCGTCGCGAACGTCGGATTCGAGGTCGGGATGGTGTTCTACAACTCCTTCCTGCCCCGGTTGTCGACGCCGCGAACGATCGGACGGATCTCCGGCTACGCCTGGGGTCTCGGCTACGCGGGAGGGCTCGCCTGCCTGGTCGTCGCGCTGCTCGGGCTGATAGGCCTTGGCGAAAGCGCCCCGTGGCTGGCGCTCAGCACGGAGGACGGCTTCAACATCCGCGCCTCGAACCTGCTCGTCGCCGTCTGGTTCCTGCTCTTCAGCCTGCCCGCGCTCATCCTGCTGCGTGACGAAGTCACACCGCGCAGCGACGCATCCGCCGGCGGCGCCGTCGCGGCCGTTCGCGGCGCCTTCCGGGACCTCGGCCGCACGCTGACCCGGATCCGGGACTTCCAGGACATCGTCCGCTTCCTCGTCGCGCGCCTGATCTACAACGACGGGCTGATCACCGTCTTCGCCTTCGGCGGCGTCTACGCCGCGGGCACCTTCGGGATGGACACCAGCGAGGTGATCGTGTTCGGCATCGCCCTGAACGTCGCGGCGGGTCTGGGCGCCTTCCTGTTCGGCCTCGTCGACGATCGGGTGGGCGGCCGCACCACGGTGCTGTGGAGCCTGGTCGGCCTGTTCGTCTGCTCCCTGGTCGCGGTCGCGGCGCCGAACAGGGCCTGGTTCTGGGCCGCGGCGCTGGTGCTGGGTCTGTTCATGGGCCCCAACCAATCCGCGAGCCGGTCGCTGATGGGGCGATTCGCGCCGAAGCGATACGAGTCCGAGTTCTTCGGTTTCTTCGCCTTCTCCGGCAAGGCGACGGCGTTTCTCGGGCCGCTGCTGCTGGGCCTGATCACGGCCGGCTACGGCCAACGCGCGGGCATTGCCGTCGTCCTCGTGTTCTTCCTGGTCGGCGGTCTGCTGCTGCTCCGGGTCGATGAGGAGCGGGGAATCGAACGAGCGGCCCGCGGCGACCGGACCTGAGAGCCGAGAGGCGTCAACGGTAGACTCGGAAGTCACGAAGAAGAGAGAGGAGAACGATGGACGTCGTCAGTAGCTGGTGGGGGTCGCTGGAGGGCGCGTACCGCGTCTTCTACGCGCTCGGCATCGTCTCCGCCATCGCCTTGCTGATTCAGGTCTTCCTCAGCGTCTTCGGGCTCGACGACCTGATCGACGCCGTCGACGGCGAGGGGACATCCCTGCTCTCGATGCGCACCGTGAGCGGCTTCCTGGCCGGCTTCGGCTGGACCGGCGTCGTGATGATGCGCGCCGGCTATTCGACCCTCGGCGCCTCGATAGGCGGCACCGTCGTCGGTCTTCTCTTCGCCGGCATCCTGCTCCTGGTCATGCGCGTGCTGATGGGCCTGCGGCACAGCGGCACGGTGGACTACAGGAACGCGGTCGGCGTGGCCGGCAAGGTGTACGCGCCTATCGGGGGCGGCCTGAAGAAGCCCGGGCAGGTCGAAGTCCTGGTCCAGGGCCGGCTGCGCACGGTCGCCGCGATGACGCGCCACGACCAGGATCTGCCCACCCTGACCCGCATCCGCGTGGTCGACACCCTCGATCCCAACACCCTGCTCGTCGTTCCCCTCGACGCGGAAGCCGACGAACAGACCGAAACCCGTCAAGCAAGCAGTTAGGAGAACGAACACGTGGACCTGATCATCCTCATCCTGTCCGCCCTCGCCGCGGTCCTCATCCTCATCTTCTCGCTTTCGAGCCGGTACCGGCGTTGCCCCTCCGACCGCATCCTCGTGGTCTACGGGAAGATCGGCGGCACTGGCTCGGCGAAGTGCTACCACGGCGGCGCCGCCTTCATCATCCCGATCCTGCAGGCGCACCAGTTCCTCGATCTCGAGCCGATGACGATGGACATCAACCTGACCGGGGCGCTCTCGAAGCAGAACATCCGCGTCAACTGCCCGTCGACGTTCACGGTCGGCATCTCGACCGAATCCGGAGTGATGGAGAACGCGGCCGAGCGCCTGCTGGGGATGCAGATGGACCGGGTTTCCGCGCTCGCCCGCGACATCATCTTCGGTCAGATGCGCGTCGTCCTGGCGACGATGCCGATCGAGGAGATCAACGCCGACCGCGACAAGCTGATCGAGAACATCTCGAACGGCGTCGAGGTCGAGCTGAAGAAGGTCGGCCTGCGACTGATCAACGTGAACATCCAGGACATCACGGACGAGTCCGGCTACATCGACGCGCTCGGCAAGGAAGCGGCCGCGCGGGCGATCAACGAGGCGAAGGTCAAGGTCGCCGAGCAGGAGCGCGACGGCGAGGTCGGCGCCGCGGCGGCGGAGCGCGACCGGCGCATCGAGGTGGCCCAGGCCCTGGCGACGGCTCAGGAGGGCGAGAACGAGTCCGCGGTGCGCGTGGCCCAGTCCGACTCCAGCCGGAGAAAGAACGAGGCCGAGGCCGAGCGTGACGCCTCCGCCGCGGAGAAGGTCAAGGCCGCCCAGGCCCTGCAGGAAGCCTACGCGGCACAGCAGGAATCCGAGGTCGCCCGCGCCACCAGGGAGCAAGCCACCCAGCGCGCCGATGTCGTCATCCCCGCCGAGATCAAGAAGGAGGAGATCGCGACGCTCGCCGAAGCGGAGGCCGAGCGCAACCGCCGCCTGAAGCAGGGCGAAGCGGACGGCATCCGGTCGTTGACCGCAGCCGACGCCGACCGCATTCAGCGCCTCCAGGAGGCCGAAGCCGCCGGTATCGAGGCGGTGCTCAAGAAGAAGGCCGAGGGCTTCGACCGCCTCGTCGACGCAATCGGCGGCGCCGACAACACGGCGCTGCTACTTGCCACCGAGCAGCTCCCGAAGCTGGTCGAGGAACAGGTCAAGGCGATCGCCGGCCTCAACATCGACAACGTGACGGTGTGGGATTCCGGCCGCGGCGAGAGCGGCAAGACGGCGACCGCGGACTTCGTCTCCGGCCTCGTCGGCGCCCTGCCGCCACTGCACGAACTGACGAAGAACGTCGGCATCAAGCTGCCCGAGTACCTGGGCAGCCGGGAAGAAGCAGAGGCGTCTTCGCCCGAAGAATCGGAGGCCGAGCCCGAAGCCTGAGACCCGCGCGAGGAGCGCTACGTGACGTCGCGGACCGTCAGGCCGCGGCTCTTCAGGTAGGGCAGCAAGCCCTTCTTGTCGATCGTCCGCAGGGCGCGCGTCGACACCTTGAGCTTGAGCGTCCGCTTGAGCTCGGGGACGTAGAGCCGCTTGGTCTGGATGTTCGGCCGCTGCCACTTGTTCGTGACGTTGTGCGCGTGGGAGATGTTATGGCCGCTGAGCGGCTTCTTGCCGGTGATCTGGCAGGTTCTGGGCATGTCGACTCCATCGCCCGGGTGGCCGCAGTGGGCGCCGTGGCGGTCTCGTTGGGCGCGCGATCATAGCAGCGAACGCTTTTGGCGTCTCTGTGCGCCCAAGGCCCCCCTGCTACGCTGACGCGACATCCTGACGACAAGGGAGGCCCGCCGTGAACGAACTGGTCTACCGCTTCCTCCGCAACGATCTCTCCCGCCGCGGCTTCATCCAGGCCCTGACGGCGCTTGGTCTCACCGGCACGATCGCCGAGTCCACGGCCAACGCGGCCGCCGCCGCGGCAAACGCCGATCCGGACTCCGGCAGCCGCACCGCAACCGGCACCGGCGGCGAGTTGATGGTCGAGCAGATGGCCGCGGCCGGCACCCGCTTCCTGTTCACCAACCCCGGCTCGTTCGAAGTCGGTCTCTTCGACGCATTCCTGGACCGACCCGGCATGCAACTCATCATGGGATTGCACGAGGGCATCGTCATCTCGATGGCCGACGGCTACCACAAGGCCTCGGGCGAACCGGCCCTGGTCAACGTCCACGTGATTGCCGGCACCGCCCAGTCGGCCGGCCAGCTTTACAACTCGAGCCGGGACGGCGCCGCCCTGATCGTCACCGCCGGCCTGCTCGACAACGAAATGCAGGACGACAACCTCCTGCTGGGGCCCAGGCCCGGCTTCGACCAGAAGGACGTGAACCGGCAGTTCACGAAGATGTCCTGGGAGACCCGTGACCCCGGCTCGATCCCGGTCATGCTGCGCCGTGCCTACAAGGTGGCCACCACCTCGCCCGGCGGTCCGACCTACCTCGCTCTGGCCAACCACGCCATCGAGGCCAAGGGGGTCAGCGCCGCGATCCACGACCGCGCATCCTTCGTCATCCCGGACGACATTCCGGCCCGCGACGAGGACATCGAGGCGGTGGCGCGGATGCTGATCGAGGCGGAGGCGCCCGTCATCCACGTCGGCGACGAGGTCAGCAAGGCCGGCGCCCAGCAGGCGGTCCTGGAACTGGCCGAGCTTCTCCAGGTACAGGTGGCCGACGTGAACTGGCCTTTCCACAGTTTCCCGCGCAGGCACCCCCTCTACGCCGGCGGCTACAGCAGTCGGGATCGCGACCTTGTGCTCCGCATCGGCGTCAGCGACATCGGCGGCACGGCCGCCGCCGGCCCCGATGCCGAAGGCTCGCAGAGCGCCTGGATCGGCCTGAACACGAGCGCGATCGGCAGCGACCGGCCGTTCGGACGCGCGGTCGTCGCGAACACGAGGCTCGCCACCGAGGCCCTGGTCGAGACGATCGAATCGCTCACCACGAAGAAGCGGCGAGAGAAGATCCGCGCTTCCAGGCGCGACTCCGTTCGCAGGCAGCCGCAGCTTGACCCGGCGAACGTGGGCAACAGCCCGATCCACGCCGACGAACTCGGACACGTGCTCGAGACGGAACTCGACCCGAACGCGATCATCGTCAGTGAGAACCTGAGCGGCTCGAACCAGTTCTTCTCCACCGGCCACCGCGACGACGAGAAGACGTGGCTCGCGACCTCCGGCGCCGGATTGGGCTGGGGAATCGGCGCCTCCACCGGCGCCAAACTCGGCCAGCCGGACCGGCAGGTCGTCTGCAGCATCGGCGACGGCTCGGTGATGTACAGCGCCGCCGGCTTCTGGTCGCAGGCCCGCTACGGCGTGCCGGTGCTCACCGTGGTGACGAACAACCGGAACTACCAGACCGTCCGCCTCGCCTACGCCCGCTACGACGGCAAGATGAAGGCGGCCAACCGCTACACCGGCATGCACCTGGGCGATCCCGACATCGACTTTGCCGGCCTCGCGAGGAGCCAGGGCGTCGACGGCGTCACCGTCGAGTCGGCCGCCGACCTGCGGCCCGCGATCCGACGCGGCATCGAGGTCACACGCGCCGGCGAGCCCTTCCTCGTCGACGTCGTCGTCGACCGCAAGGGCGACGGCGGCGACTCCAACTGGCACCAGGAGTTCCGGCTTGCCGACGAGCGGACCAGGTCCGTCTAGGAGCTTGCGCCGCAAGGACAGGGTGCGCCGGCCCTCTGGCCGGCTTCCGAGAAGAGACGCGCCGCGAACGACGCGGCCCAATTGGCGGGCGTCAACGTGCGCTTCAACCGGATCTACAAGCCCGGCGCCAACCTCTTCGTCGTCTACAACCACAACTGGGCCGCACCGACCTTGACGGCCAGGTAAACGGCGCGTCGCGAGCTGATCGTCAAGTTCAACTTTCTCTGGCAGCCTTGAGCGCCCGAACCCGCTGCGGGGCGTAGACTCGCCGGATGACACGCCTATCTCTGCGCTCCAGCTTCCGGTTTCCGCTCACCGCCAGTCTTCTACTGACACTCGCCGCCGTTCCGGCCCTCGCCGGCGACGACGAGAAGAAGTGGGACGTCAACGACCCGCCCGGGGACGAGGTCGAGGTCGAACTCGATGTGACCGAGGGCACCTGGATGAACCTCGACCTCTCGCCCGACGGCGAGCGGATCGTTTTCGACCTGCTCGGCGACCTCTACCTGCTGCCGGTCGGCGGCGGCGACGCGGAGGCGCTGACCAACGGGATGGCGTGGGACATGATGCCCCGCTTCAGCCCGGACGGCGCCGAGATCGCCTTCATCAGCGACCGTAGCGGCGGCGACAACGTCTGGACGATTCCAGCGGACGGCGGCGAGCCGAGGCAGATCAGCCGCGAGGACTTCCGGCTCGTCAACAACCCCGTCTGGAGCCCGGACGGGCGCTTCATTGCGGCCCGCAAGCACTTCGTCTCGACCCGATCGCTCGGCAGCGGCGAGATCTGGCTGTACCACGCGAGCGGCGAGGGCGCCGGCCTGCAGTTGAACGAGAAGCCGAACGAGCAGAAGGACCTCGGCGAACCCGCGTTCTCGCCTGACGGACGGTACGTCTACTTCAGCCAGGACACGACGCCGGGCGGGTTCTTCGAGTACGGCAAGAACTCGGCCGAGGGCATCTACTCGATCCGCCGGATCGACCGCGAGACCGGCGACCTCGAGACGGTGATCGCCGGTCCCGGCGGCGCGGTGCGGCCGACGCCGTCGCCGGACGGGAAGTACCTCGCCTTCGTCCGCCGCGTCCGCTTCCAGAGCCACCTGTTCCTGCACGACCTGCACAGCGGCGAGAACACCCCGATCCACGACGCGCTCGACCGGGACATGCAGGAGATCTGGGCCGTCCACGGCGTCTACTCGAGCATGGCCTGGACGCCGGACAGCCGGTCGATCGTGTTCTGGGCACAGGGCGGCCTGCACCGGATCGACATCGAGACCCGCGAGGTACGCGAGATCCCGTTCCGCGTCCGCGCGACCCACCGGATGAAGGAAGCTCTCGCCTTCGACTTCGAAGCGGCGCCCGAAACGTTCCGCACGAAGATGCTGCGCTGGACCCAGGTCTCCCCCGCCGGTGACCAGGTCGTGTTCCAGACCCTCGGCCGGCTCTGGACGCGCAGCCGCAACCCGGCGACGGGCGAAGTCGGTGAGGCGCGGCGGCTGACAAGCCAGGACGACCACTTCGAGTTCTATCCCTCCTGGTCGCGCGACGGGAAGTCCATCGTCTACGTAAGCTGGCACGACGAGGACCTGGGCGCGGTGCGCATCGCGCCTGCCTCCGGCGGCGAGGGACGCAAGCTCACGCCCGATCCCGGCTTCTACCTCGAACCGGCGTTCTCGCCGGACGGCGGCGCCGTCGTCTACCGCAAGAGCCGCAGCGGCGGCATCCTGAGCCCGCTGTGGTCGAAGGACCCGGGGCTCTACCGGATCGATGCCGGCGGTGAGAACGCCCCGGTCCGGATCTCGCGGTCCGGCGCCAACCCGCACTTCGGCGCCGACTCGAGCCGCGTCTACTTCACCGCCGCGGAACGCTGGGACCGGCAGGTGCTCCGCAGCCTGCCGCTCACGAGCGCCGGCGAGGCCGAGGCTCGCGACCATGCGGGCAGCAAGGTCGCCACCGAGATGCGGGTGTCGCCGGACGGTCGCTGGCTCGCGTTCGCCGAACGGTTCGACGCCCACGTCGTGCCATTCACCCCGGCTTCGAAGGCGATCGAGGTCGGGCCGACGACGCCCGGCCTGCCGGTTCGCAACGTGTCCACCGACGATGGCGCCTACCTCCACTTCTCCGGCGACGGTTCGACCCTCTACTGGTCGCTGGGGCCGGAGTTGTTCGAGCGCCGGCTCGCCGACGCCTTCGCGCCGGAGGACGACGACGGCGCGGACGATGAAGGCGACGAGGACGGCGACGCGGGCGATGACCAGAACGCCGACGCAGGCGGCGGCCAGGCGAACGAACCTGCCGCCGGGCTCGATCTCGGCTTCGAAGTGAGTGCCTACCGCCCCGACGGCACGATCGCGATCACCAACGCCCGCCTGATCACGATGGCCGGCGAGGACAACATGGAGATCATCCGCCGCGGCACGGTCGTCGTCGACGGCGACCGGATCGCGGCCGTCGGCCCGTCCCGGCAGGTCGACGTACCGGCCGGAGCGTCGATCATCGACGCCGCCGGCCTGACCGTCATGCCCGGCCTGATCGACGTTCACTGGCACGGGCCGCAGGGCAGCCAGGAGATCATCCCGCAGCAGAACTCGGAGCTCTACGCGAGCCTCACCTTCGGCGTGACGACGGCCCACGACCCCTCGACCGACACGAGCACCTTCTTCGCCGCCAGCGAGATGCAGCGCGCCGGCATGATCGTCGGCCCCCGGCTGTTCGCCACCGGCACGATCCTCTACGGCGCCTTGGGCTCCTTCCGCGCGATCGTCGAAACGCCGGACGACGCGGTCCAGCACCTGCGCCGCCTGCAGAAGGTCGGTGCGATCAGCGTCAAGAGTTACAACCAGCCGCGGCGCGACCAGCGCCAGAAGATCGTCGCCGCGGCCCAGGATCTCGGCATGCTGGTCGTCAACGAGGGCGGCGCGCTGTTCCAGCACAACATGACGATGGTCGCCGACGGCCACACCGGCATCGAGCACTCGCTCTCGGTGGGCGCGATCTACGACGACGTGATCCAGTTCTGGGGCAGCAGCCGGGTCGGCAACACGCCCACCCTCGGCGTCGCCTACGGCGGCATCCAGGGCGAGGACTACTGGTACGAGCACACGGATGTCTGGGCCAACGAGCGGCTGCTGAACTACGTGCCGCGGGAGGAGATCGACGCCCGCTCCCGCCGCCGCCAGAAGGCGCCGGAAGGCGAGTACAACCACATCCTGACCGCCCGCGTGGTCAACGCCCTCGACCAGGCCGGCGTACCGATCATGCTCGGCGCCCACGGCCAGCGCGAGGGCCTCGCCGCCCACTGGGAAATGTGGATGTTCGAGCAGGGCGGCATGTCACCCCATCGCGCGCTGATCGCCGGCACGATCAACGGCGCCCGCTACATCGGCATGGAGGCCGACCTCGGCTCGCTGGAAGCCGGCAAGCTCGCCGACCTGATCGTCCTCGAAGAGAACCCGCTCGAGAACCTCCGCAGCTCCGAGTTGGTTCGCTACGTCATGGTCGGCGGCCGCATCTTCGACGCCCTGTCGATGAACGAGCTCGCCGGCGAGAAACTGCAGCGCAAGCCGTTCTGGTTCCAGCGCTAGCCTGCATACTTCACCGCGGCGGCGTCAGCAGCCCGTGGCAGAAGTCGCACTGCATTCGAGCGGCGATGCATCACGTCCAACATCGTTGCTCTTCGGTCGAAAATGCACCGATATGCTCCCTCATCGCGCCTTGTTGGACGCGCGCCTCGCCGCTCTCGGTGCGACACGGACTTCTGCCACGGGCTGTCAGGGTACAGTTCTTGCCAGGAAATCCTTTTGATCGCCGTGCTCGGTCTGGCGATGCGCAGCTTCCACCTCGTCCTCTCTGGCGACGGCCAACCTCGACTCCGTCCTCGCGGTTCAAGCTCTGGCAGTTCGTGACCGGGGGTCTCAAAGCGAATGCGCGGCGGCAGGTCTGCAAGCCAGCTGCCCGGGACGCGTTGCGCCGCGCTCCCGGGCCACGAGTTCTTCCAGGTGCGGCGGCGGCTTCCACAGGCACTCCATCGCGTAGCGGAGGTCGAGCGGTTCGCCGTCCCAGGACGGCATCGACTCCCCGCCGGTGATCAGGATGCCGGCGTTCTCCAGGCGCTCGACCAGTTCGCGGGCGGCGTGAAGGCCTATCGGCGGAGGCGCCGGACTCTGCTCCAGAGGCCGTCCCCCGCGATGGAAGAACCGGACGGCGCCGTCTTCGCTCATCCGCAGCCCGAAGCGGCCTTCATGAAGCAGTCGATGGTGCCGTCGGCAGACGAGAACGAGGTTCGAGAGCTTCGTTTCGCCGCCGTCGGCCCAGTGGACGATGTGGTGCGCGTCGCAGTGCCTGGAAGTGCAGCCCGGGAAGCGGCAGCCCTGATCGCGGAACTCGAGGGCCCGCCGGATGGGCGGTGGAACGGAGCGGGTCTTGCGGCCCACGCTGAGAATCCGGTCCGAGTCGTGGGTCATCCGGACTCTGCCGGCGTCGCAGGCGATGCGACGGGCCGTTTCGGCGGAAACAGGCGTGTTGGAGTCGCCGATCCAGGCACGGTTGGTCGCCAACCGGTCGGCTGCCGGCAGTCCGGCCCCGGCGGACTCTCTCCCGTTCCGTGTTGATGCTTGAGGCGCGGCTGTCTCCGCGCCGTGCTCCGGGCTCGGACGCGGCGATCCTGCGCCTGTCGCATGAGTTGAAGCCTGCGATGGGGGCGGCATCGAGCCGACCGGCCGAAGCACCTCCGGTTGAACCGGTTCGGCCGGCGTTCCCGCTGGAACGTCCTTCGCCGGTGTTCCCGCTGGAACGTGTCCGTCGCAGGCCGGCGCCGTAGCCAGCCGCGCAGCCTGGTTCTGCAGGGCCTTCACTTCGGTCACTTCCGATGCAACCGGCTTGGCCGGCGTTCCCGCTGGAACGTCCTTCTCCGGCGTTCCCGCTGGAACGTGCCCGTTGCGGTCCGGCGCCGTCGCCGGCCGCGCAGCCTGGTTCTGCAGGGCCTTCACTTCGGTCACTTCCGATGCAACCGGTCTCGCCGGCGTTCCCGCGGAAACGTCCTTCTCCGGCGCTCCCGCTGGAACGTGCCCGTTGCGGTCCGGCGCCGTCGCCGGCCGCGCGGCCTGGTTCTGCAGGGCCTTCGCTTCGTCCCCGGCCAGGCGGTCAGCTCGCCGCCGGCCGTTGGTCGACCCGCTCGCCGCAGTCCCCAGCTCCGCTTCGTTCACGTGGACGACCACCTGATAGCGGTCGCCGCTTGAGCCCGGGTCCAGTCCGCCCCTGAGCGCGCTCTCGGCTACCAGAACCAGAGCGTCCGCGCGTACCTTGCCGGCCGACGGGCGATCCTTCTGCTCCGGGGCGTAGAGCTTCTCGCCCGCCGCCTCGATCGCCTTCCGCAGCACCTCGCCGGCTTCCGGCGCCAGACGCCCCCGGATGACGACCATGCCGTTCTCGTCGACATGGGTCGTCACCTCGCTCGAGGCATCGCGCAGTTCGTCGTCCGCAGCCTCCACCGAGCGATCGATCCTCCGCCACGCCCTGACCATCTGCTCGACATGAGCCGCCGTGCACGTCCTGGCGGCGCCGAGCAGAGTCTCCTCCGTGTCGGGACGGGCGACGCGGGTCAGGGCCCTGACCTTCGAGTAGGAGAGTTCTCCGCGCTTCATCGCCGCGCTGATGCGCGGCAGATCGCCCAGGGCGCGGGCGATGCGTACGCGTTCGCGGGCCGCGCCGGGCGCCAGGCCGATGCGCCAGTTGAGAAAGTGGGCGCAACTGAGAAAGCCGCAGCCCCAGTTTCCCAGCTCGTCGAACTTGCGGATCAGGACCAGCAACTCGTAGGTCGCCGCGTCGATCCGTGCCGCAAGCGTCGCGATCTCCTCGCCCATGCGTTCCGCGGCGCTCATGTCGGTTTGTTTGTCAATCATTGGCTTGCTATCCGTGCTGCGACCTGACGGTCGGCTTGGGTCGTGTCGGGGCTGTCGAACCGGTCCGTCGGGGCTCCCGCAAAGACGTCTAATCTATCACGAAGAATCAGTTCCACACAAGGCAATCCAGAGCATTGAAGAGACCTCTCGTGATCGCCAATCGGATCGTTATTCGAGAAGCTCTCGGCAGTCAACGAAAAGGGTTTGGTTTTGGCTGGAAGAGCCTCTGATCGCGGTGCTCGGGCTGTCAGTAGCAGTAGCACCGGCAACAGCCGTGGAAAAACTCGCCGTCCTGCGTCCCGTGCAGTGGATCGTCTGTCGCGTCAAAGGTCCAGCGCGATCTCCGCCGGCGCCGCCTTGCGAGCCTCCGGAACAGGTTTACAAACAAACCGTCCATCGCCGAGCCGTCCGCCGGAATCCGCTTGTAGCGGTCAGCCGAAGCCTCTTCCGACCGAAACAGATCCAGACGATTCAACGCCGAAGCGCTCGCCAGAGGGCGCCCCTTGACCCGCGCCCGACGACGAGTGGCCCCGTTATGTCCGACTTGCCCACCAACAGCGCCATCAACGCGTCAAGGCGAAGCTCGGCGTGGTCATTCAGGTCGTCGTAGCCCAAGGCCAGACCGTAGACACGCTGAGACACCAGATCACGCACCGTGTGCTCCACCGCCGAAGGATTCCGGCAGTCCGAAAGACAGGACGCCACCCGATCCAGCAAACCGGTCCGGTCGTCCGTCTCCCGAAGCAGCGAACCGCCGCCGTCGGTCGTCAAACGCCCGCCGTCGAAACGAGCCGTCACCCGGCGGCGACCGTGGAACCCGAACCCAAGCTGCGACGGTGTACACTCCGTCATCAGGGGTCTCTCTCCTCTGGATCGTCCAAATCTTTCTTGGCGCCTGGACTATCCCGCAGGAAGAGGCCCGATTTCAAACCGCCCGGTGAAGTATGCGGGCTAGCGCCAAGCCCGGTTGGACATGCCTCAGCAACGCAGCACAGCGCGGCTCATCGAGCCCCCGCGGGATCAACTCGACCAACTTCTCACGCCGCTCACGGAGGGCGAGCGGAAGGTCATCGACCTGTTCGACGAGAAACTCCCCGCCGATTGGGAGATCTTCGTTCAGCCGCACCTCAACGGGCTCCGGCCCGACATCGTGGTGCTCAACCCTGACGTGGGCGTTGCCGTCTTCGAGATCAAGGACTGGAACCTTACGCCCTACTACGCCGGCCTGAATGCCTCCGGCAAGACAGTCCTCAAGCGCCGTGATGCCGACGGCAGGACGTTCTCGGCTGGAGCCGACGACCCGATCCTCCAGATTCGGCTCTACGAGGACGAGTTGTTCAATCTCTACTGTCCTCGACTCCATCAGCGGGCCGGACGCGCCGTGATCACGGCCGGACTGGTCTTTCCACGCTCGCGTCGCAGCGAAGTCGACCGCGTGTTCGAACCGCTCAGACTGGCGGACAAGGGGATGAGAGCGTACCCACGGTACTATCCGATCGCCGCCGCCGAAGACGTCGAGTCCGGCAACCTCGGGGCGATCTTCCCGGAGAGCGAGAGAACCTCCTCTCGTGTGATGAGCGACGCCATCGCAGAGGACCTCCGCGGCTGGCTGAAGGAGCCGTTCTTCAGCCAGCAACAACGAGGACCGCTCAAGCTTGACCAGGAGCAAATTCGTTTTTCGACGACCCGAACAATGGGCGGGTACCGACGAATCAAGGGGCCGGCCGGTTCCGGCAAGAGCGTTGTGCTGGCGGCTCGATCGGCGGAGCTGGCGGCGGAAGGCAAGCAAACGCTCGTGGTCAGCTTCAACATCACGCTGCTGAACTACCTGCGGGATCTCGCGGTTCGGCACGTCGCGCCACGCCCTGTCATTCGCCGCCAGATCGCCTTTCTGAACTTCCACGCCTGGTGCAGGCGAGTCTGTCTCGCCACCGGAAACGATCAGGAATACAAGCGACTATGGGCCTCCGCACTTGACCAGCAACCGGAGACCGAGCCGCAGGAAACGAAAGCGGAAGGCCAGCAGCAGGTGAAGGAGGTTCTGGACGACGGGCTGCCCGCACTGGTGCAACGCATCTACGCCGACGGCGCAGGATGCCCCCGCTATGACGCCATCCTCGTGGACGAAGGCCAGGACTTTCGTCTCTCGTGGTGGAAAACTCTCAGGCGCGCGCTGAGAGACGACGGGGAAATGATGCTTGTCGCCGACAAAACGCTGAACGTCTACGGGCGCGCCGCCGCGTGGACCGACCGCGCCATGACGAACGCCGGCTTTCGCGGTCGCTGGGCCGAACTGAAGGGCAGCTACCGGCTCTCGCCAACGGTCGTCCCCCTCGTACAGAGGTTCGCCAAGGAGTTCCTCAAGGGCGAGGTCGACGTCCCGACCGTCGTCGAGAGCCAGATGGAGATCGACGCGTTCCCGGATGAGCTTCGTTGGCTTCACGTCGACGAGAGTTCAAGGCTGCTCGACGCCTGCGATGCGGAGCTCCGGCGCATGATGAAGCGGCCTCGACCCGACACGGCCACAGCGGACATCACCTTTCTGACGGCGAGCAACAGTTTGGGACACGAGTTCGTCGAGCGGCAATCGCACAATTACATCAAGGTGCTGCACACCTTCGATCAGGATTCAAGTAGCTCGCGCCGCCAGAAGCGAGCGTTCTTCCAGGGGGACGCGCGCATCAAGGCGACGACCCCTCACAGCTTCAAGGGCTGGGAAGCGCGCCACCTCATTCTCTGCGTTGAGTCAGTGAAGCACGCCACAGACAAGGCCCTGCTCTACACCGCGCTCACACGGCTGCGCCGGCACAAGGAAGGAAGCTGCCTGACCGTCGTGTCCTGCTGCGACGAACTCCGTGCGCATGGCAGGTCCTGGCCTCAGTATGAGGAGTTGCGACCCCTCCCGGCCTGAGCGGGCCGCACCGCCCGCCTCTCAAGCTCGACGAGGAACGATGCCGGCTGGCGTCACCCATAGTTGTTTCAACCTACGGGCGGGCCTGGATCCGCGTCCAGTGCGGTCCAGTATCGCTCCATGTCGGCAGTGGTCAGGCGGTCAGGAAAGGCCAAGTAGCCTCCCCGGCCTGCTTTGCGCACCGCGCCAACGGTTCCCAACCAGGCCACGATCACGTTCGTCTGATACGCCGGAACCTTCGCCCCGTTTCCATCCTCAACCGACAACTGCTTCATGGCGAACTCACCCGACTCCAGGGCGCGAAGCGCCGCTACTACGGCCCGCACGGAGGCCTCCGGGGCCCGATGTCGGTACTCCGTGCCCTCCGTCTTCGACCATGCGACCTTGACCAGCCGACCCTCGGAGAGAACGAACCTCGGATATCGGCTGCTCGTTCTCCCCTCGGAGCCACTTGAGGGTGGATCGGCCGGGGCGCGACCCTTCGATATCCGCCGGGCGCCTGGCCCCGTACGGCCAGTAGGCGCCGTCTCTTCCTGATCGTCGCCTCGCTCCGCGATGGCCACCGACTCAATCAAGTCTCGAACTCGCTGTGAGATCGAGGCGAGCTCAGTCGCGACGGCGTACTGGCGGTCTTCCGCTGCCTCCTTCAGCCGTGCGGCGATCCGATCCTCGGCCCGCGTAAGCACCTGTATGACGTAGTCCCGTGCCTCCATACGTTTCTCCTATGCAGTGGTTATCCAATAGGCGGCACTATACAGGATAGGGCCAGGCCGCGCAACCCCTAGCCGTACACGGTCTACCGCATAGCGCGCCGCGGTTCCGAGCTGTCGTTGAACTTCGCGCTACGTTACGGGGGAGTTGAGCTAGTTGGCGTGCCCTCGGTGCGAAGGGCTGCCGCCTCAGACCTTGGCCAGCAGGTCGGCGAGCGCCCTGCGCGGCCCGGCAGAGCGGCATATGAGGATGCGCGGCGCCGCGTCAGACCCGGGCCAGCAGGTCGGCGAGCGCCTGCTCGGTCGTTGCCTCGCCGCCGCGGTCGGGAGTTCGGGGACCGGCGGAGCGATGCTCCGTCAGGACGTTCCGGATGCGGGCTGCCGCGTCGGGCATGCCGACCCGTTCCAGGAGCAGCGAGGCGGCGGCGACCGCGGCGATCGGATTCGCGATCCCCCGGCCGGCAATGTCGGGCGCGCTGCCGTGGACCGGCTCGGCGAGGCAGAAGCGTTCGCCGCAGTTGGCCGAGCCAACGACGCCCAGGCCGCCGACGAGGGCGGCGCCGGCGTCGCTGAGGATGTCGCCGTAGAGGTTCGGCGCAACGATCACGTCGTAGCGCTCGGGCTCCAGGATCAGGCGATAGACCATCGAGTCGACGAGCTGTTCCTCGACCTCGATCTCCGGGAAACCAGCCGCGACATCGAGCGAGGTCTCGCGGAAGAGGCCGTCGCTCAGGCGCAGGACGTTCGCCTTGTGAACGACGGTGAGCCGGGCTCCTTTGCCGCGCCGCGCGGCTCGGGACAGCGCCAGCTCGCAGGCGAAACGGACGATCCGGTCCGTTGCCCGCCGGCTGATCACTCGCTCGGCGATCGCCACCTCGCCTTCCCGTTCCCAGCGTTCGCGGCCGGCATAGAGACCTTCCGTGTTCTCCCGGACGACAACCGCATCGACGGCGCCGCTGCGGAGCGGCCGCAGGTTCGCGTAGAGATCGAAACGGCGCCGAAGCTCCACGATGGGACTCTGATACCCATCCACCGCGTGGCTTGGCGAGGAGACGGCGCCGAACAGAGCGCCGGCGCAGTCTTCCAGGATCTCGACCGTGGCCTCGGGGAGCGCACGACCGCCGCGCTCGAAGGTCCGCCAACCCATCTCGGCTTCGACCCATTCGATCCGGTCGCCGCAGACCGCGTCGACCACCTGTGCCGCCGCGTCGACGACCTCCGGGCCGATGCCGTCGCCGCCAATGCGACCCAGGCGAACCGGCGCCGCCGACCGATCGCGGCTCCCCGTCACGGCGCGCCTGCGCCAGCCGCCAGCCGACGCCTGGTCTGCTCGATCAGGCCGCCGGCCGCGATCATCGACCGCACCGCCGGACTGAAGGAAGCAAAGCAGAAGGTGCGTGCGCGGGGGCCGGGCGCGGGCAGGACGTTCCCCACGTTCCCCGGTACCGAAGCCGCGCCCCCGGATTCGGAGTCCCGGAAGCTGTCGCCGCGAGCCCCGCCCGCAGACCCTGCCGACTTCGGTCGAGCTACCCGTCGCAGCTCACGGTTGATACGTCGCTGGATACGATCCAGTTGACGTTGAATGAACGGACTCGGAGCCGGACTCGGCCACGCCGTCGTCGATTGTCCGAGACAGCGGATCACGGACGCTTCGAGATCGACCTCCACCCCGACGCCGTTTTCCAGCGCGTCGACCGCCTCGGGGCAGACGATCGCGAGCAAGCCGTTGTTCAGCGCGTTGCGGTAGAAGATGCGGCCAAAGCTGCGCGCGACCACCGCGCCGACGCCGGCGTAACGCAGGCAGACCGCGGCCTGCTCGCGACTCGAGCCGCAGCCCCAGTTCGAGCCGGCGACGATCACGTCGCCGGGACGCACGCGTTCCACGAACGTCGGATCAAGGTCCTCCAGCGCGTGGGGCGCGACCTCCTCCGGCCGGCTCTTCGTGTAGGTGTAGCGGCCCGGAAAGATGACGTCCGTGTTCACGTGGTCGCCGTAGCGGAACACGCGGCCGCGGAAAGGCCGACCCACATCGACCGGAACGCTCATCCCGCGACCTCCCCCGGATGGACGATGCGGCCCGCGACCGCGCTCGCCGCAACCACGGCAGGCGACGCCAGGTAGATCTCCGCGCCCCGGTCCCCCATCCGGCCCTGGAAGTTCCGGTTCGCGCTGGAAATGCACACCTCGCCCGGCGCCAGCACGCCAAGGTGGTTGCCCATGCACGGGCCGCAGCCCGGCGTCCCGAAGACGGCGCCGGCAGCGGCGAGATCGGCCACCCAGCCACGTGCCAAGGCCTCCTTCCAGACCTCACTGGAGGCAGGCACGATGACCATCCGGGTGCCGCGGGCGAGCCGGAGTCCTGCCATCACGCGGTGAACCGCCCCGAGATCCTCGATCCGCCCGTTCGTGCAGGTGCCGATGAACGCCTGGTCGACCCGCACGGAACCGAGTTCTCCCACGGCCACCGTGTCGTCGACGTGGTGCGGCCGGGCCACCCGGGGCTCGACGGCCGACAGATCGAGCAAATGATCGGCCGAATAGACCGCACCGGGATCCGGATAGAGCGCCCCTCTCTCCAACCGGGCCGCCACCGCCTCCGGCGTCTCGCCGGGCGCCGCCCCGCGGCCCGTGCGGCGTCCCGGCCGTGCCAGCAGCCGTTCGGCCAGGTACCGGAACACGTCCTCGTCCGGCTGCATGTACGCGTTCTTCGCCCCCATCTCGGCCATCATGTTGACCAGGGCCGCTCGCGAGTCGAGGCTCAGACCGGCGATCGCCGGACCATCGAACTCGACGCTCCGGTACAGCGCCCCGTCAGCGCCCAGATCGCCGATCAGCGTCAACGCCACGTCCTTCGTCGTCACCCACTGTTCGAGCGCGCCGTCGAGCCGGATCCGGATCGACTCCGGCGCCCTGAGCCACAGCTCGCCGGTGGCCCAGAGCACCGCCATCTCGCTGCGGCCGACACCGGCGCCGAACGCCCCCAGCCAGCCGAAGTGCGGGGTGTGAGAGTCGGCGCCAAGAATCACATCGCCCGGCAGGACGACAGCCTCCTCGCTCAGCACCTGGTGACAGATGCCGCGCCCGACTTCGAAGAAGTGGCCGACGCCCTGCTCGGCGACGAAGGCGCGGACCTCCGCGTGGTTCTGCGCGTGCCGGACCGTCGGCGCCGGCACGGCGTGGTCGAGGGTGACGGCCATCCTCTCCGGAATCGCGACGCGCTCCTGCCCGAACTGTCGCCAGATCTCGGCGATCGGCGCCGTGTTGTCGTGGCTGAGCACGATGTCCGGCCGGGCGTCGACGATCTCGCCTGCCGCGACCGTATCCTGGCCGCTGGCCCGGGCCAAGGCCTTCTGCGCGAAGGTGCGGGCCGTGTCGGCCGGCCGACCTCGTTCGCTCACCCGGCCGCTCCGGCCACCGCCGGCGTCAACTCCGCCGTGTGGTACTCCCGCAGCAGCGTGTCCACGTCCGAGAGGCTGAGCGGCTTCTCGTCCGCCAGCACCTTGATGTGGGCCGTGATCTCTTTGATCTGCGCGTCCGCGAGCTCCAGGCGCAACTGCTCGACACGGGACTTGATCGCGTTCCAGCCGGTCAGGCGGTGCGCGACGTGGACGTACCGGTCGAGCCCGAAGTCGGCAGGATCGAGGATCTCGTAGCTCGAGGGATCGTTGAGGATCGCCTTCGCGTGAATGCCGGCCTTGTGGGTGAAGGCCGTGTAGCCGGTGATGTAGTTGTTGAACGGCACGTCGACCTCGACCAGCGAAGCGACCGTGTTCTCGATCTCGCGCAGCAGCGGCAGGTCGTAGCGGGTGCGCACGCCCTCCGGATCCTCGGCGTAGAGCCGCGCAACCAGGCCGCCGAGAGGCGTGATGCCGTTCCGCTCGCCGATCCCCAGCACCGACGTGTCGACGTGGGTGGCCCCCGCCTCGAGGGCGCAGAACGCGTTGGCCACCGCGCAACCCGTGTCGTTGTGGCCGTGGAACTCGATGTCGCAGTCCACTTCCTGGCGCAGGCGCCGCACCAGGTCATAGACCTGCCGGGGACTCGCCACGCCCACGGTGTCCGCGACCCCCACGCGGTTCACGCCCACCGCGTTCACCGCCCGGTAGGCGCGGATCAGGTCGGCCAGTTCGCTGCGGAACGAGTCCTCGGTGCTGAAGCGGACCTCGACGTCGTGCGACCGGATGTACTCGACAACTTCGACCGCCGTCTCGATCACCTGGTCCATGCTCTTGCCGTGCGAGTACTCCCGGAGGTAGCGGGAGGTGCCGAACACGACGTCGATGCCGTCGACGCCGGTATCGAGCGCCAGCTTCGCGTCCTCCAGGTGACAGCGGGTGTGCGTGAGCACCTTGGCGCGCAGCCCGAGTCCGGCTACCCGCTCGCAATCCGAACGGCTGCGGCGACTCGCCGCCGGGGAGGTCAGTTCCAGGTACTCGACCCCGAAGGCGTCCAGCAGGCGGGCGATCTCCACCTTCTGGTCGCTGTCGAAGAAGGCGTTGGCGAACTGCTCGCCCTCGCGCAGGGTCGACTCGATGATGGCTGGATGGGAGGCCATGACGTTGCTCCTCTACCGACAGAAAAGCCGGCGCATCCTGAACTGGATGGCCGGCCGGCAGGTGTTTCCCGATGAACGAAGTCTAGAGATCTGGCGCCCGGTCCTGGGGCCGGGGCTTCGCGCCCGGCTTGAGCGGCCGGTCGAACAGGGAAGCAACGCGTGTCGTGTGAGCCATGGGGAAGGCTGCAGATTCTGCGCGCCCAGGCAGACGAAAGTCAAGCTGTACCCGCGTGGCTTGACAGGCCAGATTCATCTGACCAGAATGGCCAGATGAGGCGCGCGAGCGTAACCGAAGCGAAGAACGGCTTCAGCAGCCTGCTGAAGGAGGTGCGCCGCGGCGAGAGTGTGCTGATCACGCGCCGCGGAGAGCCTGTGGCCCGCCTGGAGCCCTGCCGGCTGGATGAACTGGAGCTGAGCGACGCCGCCAAGGCACTGGTGCGGCGTGGAATCGTCACGCCTCCCCGCAAACGGCTCGATGTGGAGGACTTTCTGGCCAAACCGCTCCCCAAGCCGAGGGACGGTATCAGCGCAAGTGAGATCGTCGTCGCCGAACGGAGAGGAAGCCGCTGAAGTAGCAGCTTCCGGGCGCCTTGCCGTGACCGACCCGCAGCAGATCTGGACCGGCGCCGTCCTGCCCGGGTGGATCGACCACAACGGCCACATGAACGCCGGCTACTACCTGGTCGTGTTTGACGACGCGACGGGTCCGTGGACCGCGTTCCTGGGCATCGACAAGGCCTATCGCAAGGCCAACCGGCGCTCGACATTCTCGATCGACAGCCGCTTGACCTGGTTGCGGGAGTTGCCCGAAGGCGCTCCGATCGTTGTCGAAGCGGAGCTGCTCGGCTTCGACGACAAGAAGTACCACACCTTCATGCGCATGCTCCACCCTGACGAGGGCTACGTCGCGGCGACGCACGAGTTGCTGAGCATTCACATCGACCTGGACACTCGGCGAAGTGCGCCCTTGCCGCCCGAGATTCACCAACGAATGGGAGAGGTTCTGCGGGTTCAGCGCCGGATTGCCGGTCCAGCCGACACAGGCCGGGTCATCCGCACGAAACCCTGGCCGCCGCGCTCCTGAGCCGATGGCTGACAGCGACGTTCGCGTAGCCGGACCCGGCGTCCCCGACGCGGCCGCCCCGCTCCTGCCCGCAATGAACAGCGCCGACATCCGTGCACGGCTGGCTGCGCACGAACCGCGGATCCTCCCGCCGGCCGAGTTCGAGGCCAGCGTGGCGATGGTTCTTCGCCCCTCGGCGGCAGGCCCCGAGGCGCTGTTCATCGAGCGGGCCCGCAAGCCGTCCGACCCCTGGTCGGGACAGATGGCGTTGCCCGGGGGCCGGCACGACAAGACCGACCGCGACCTGCGACATACCGCGGAGCGCGAGACCGTCGAGGAGGTCGGCCTCTCGCTCGAAGGTGCCCGTCTGCTCGGCCGGCTCGACGATCAGACGGGCCAGCGCGCCGGCCAGGGCAGGCGGCTCCGGATCGCCGCCTTCGTCTACGAGGTGGACGCGGACACGGGCAACGACCTGGTCGTGAACTACGAAGTCGCCGAGGCGTTCTGGGTGCCCCTGGCCTGGTTCGAGGAGCGCTCCCGGGTCATCGACTACCGGCACCCGCCGTATCCCGACGTGAGCTTCCCCGGCGTCGTCGTCGGCGATCCCGACCGGCACATCGTCTGGGGCCTGACCTTCCGGTTCCTGGCGGCCTTCTTCGAGATTCTCGGACGGCGCTTCGCGGCGGGCGGCTGAGAGCGGAACCCTCGCCCTCGGCCTGTGGATCGAGTCCCTTCTGTGGCTGCCGCATGGCAGCGAGCGCGCCGTGACTACTCGACGATCTCCATGTACTCGCGCCTCGACCAGCCTCTCTGGCCGTCGGGCAGTTCGATCCTGATCCACTCCGGGCGCTGTTCGATCACCCGGACCTCGGTGCCGGCATGGAGACGGAAGCGGACGACCGAGCCCTCCCCGGCCGCGGCATGGAGGTCGATCTCCTGCGGCAGAACGACGGCCGACGCAGGAGTGAAGGCCGCGTGCGCGACGAGCGAGCCGCCCAACGCCAGCGCTGCCGCAGCCAGGCAGACGGCGGACCACCGGAGCACCTCCGAAGTACGCCGGTAGAGCCGCAGGGCAAGGACCATCCAGAACGCACCGCTGACGAGCACCACGCTGCGAAGCACCTCGTCCGGGGCAAGGCTGTAGTGCCAGAACAGCAGGGTCCGCAGCAACACCGGGGGCTCCGGCGGCGCGATCTCATCGCGGGCGCTGCGGCGTGCGAACGCCAGGTTGGCGAGAGCATCCTCGTCGCGCGGCAACAGGCGAAGAGCCCGGCGGTAGGAAGCGATCGCCTGTCCCAGGTCGCCGGCTCGCAGGCAGGCGTTTCCGAGGTTGTAGTGGAGATGACCGTTCTCGACGCCCAGGCTCTTCATTTCGCGGTAGCGCGACACGGCCGTCTCGTAGTCGCCGGCCTCGTACGCGGCATTGCCGTTGACCCAGAGTTCCGCGGGTTCCGGTGGCGCTTCGGGCGGTGTCGAACCGGGCGCCTCCTTCACCGCCGGCGCCTCGGTGACCACGGACGTCGTCGCCGGCTGCCCGGCGAGCGAACCGGCCCAGGCCAGCAGGGCGAAGAACAGCGCCAGCCCCCGTCTCATGCCTTTCTCCTGCGGAGCTGCCGGTCGACGGACCGGATCAACTCCAAAAGGTCCTCCCCGGACTGCCCGCCGGGGTGTCGCCGCGGAGAGTCGATGGGGCGAGGGCTCAGGGCGTCGCCGGTCTGTGTCCCGGGCGCCACCGCCACGCCGTACCGCGCCGCCTCGAACCGCTCCAGTTCGGCCCGGCACCGCGCCGCCACGTCCGGCTCGACGCCAGCCCCGACCAGCGCCGTCTCCGCTTCGGCCGGGGTCAGGGCCGCTCCCTCGATACCCAGCTTGTCGCCCACATAGGCCCGCAGCACCCTGGAAGCCTCCGCCATTCCCGTCGTTCCCGCAGTTCCCTCCGTCCCCGAAGGGCGGGTCAGCCTGTTCGCCGCGGCCAGGGCCTGGCGCAGGGCCCGCTGGCGCCGGCGCAGCGTCCTGTCGGCGGCATACCTCCGCTCGCGGCGATACTGGGTGAGCAGCACGAAGTACAGGATCGGCGGCAAGACGCCGCCGGCCAGCCACAGCCACGCCCGCCAGCCCTGAGGCGCGGCGGACGCGATGCCGGCCGCAGTCCGGCGAAGCGGCAGGATGTCGTCGGCGAGAATCCGGACCGCTACCTTGCCGGTGGTCGGCGCCAGGGACTCGGTGAGCATCAGCTCTTCCTCGCCATCCGCGGGCGCCACTTCCAGATCGATGCGCTGCGTCGACCGCTCCACGTACTCACCCAGGTCCGGGTCAAAGTAGACGAGATCAAGCGGCGGAATGTCGAGCGCGCCGACGACCAGAGGCACGAGCGCCCGGCGAAAGATCCTGCGTCCCGTCAGGCGCCGACCGCTGCTGTCGATGTCGCTGGCGGGCTGGTCCGGGTAGATCTTGAACGCCGGCAGTTCGGGAAAGGGGGGTTCGGACAGAAGCTGCACGTTGCCGGCGCCCGCGACCCGCACCTCCAGCGTCGCCGATTGCCCCACCTGCAACTCGCGACGGCTGAGTGAGGCGCTGATGTCGAAGTCCCCGACCAGACCGTTCCACCCCGCCGGAGGCGGTGGCAGCGGCCGCACGTCGAGCGTCACCGGTTCCGTGACCAGGTACCTCGTCTCCCAGCGCCCGCCGCGACCGAGCAGACTGTCGAAGTCGTCGAAGACGCTGCGCCGCCGGCTCTGCCGGCGCGGCTCCTCGACCAGCACCTCCACGCTGAGCTGGGTCGGCGGCAGGACGATCTCGCCGGCGCGCTGCGGAAAGAGCGCCTTGCGCACCTCGTTCACCCTGTACTGGACGCCTTCGACCGCGGTCGTGAACTCACGAACCTCGCCCAAATCCTCGGCCACCACGTCGGCGCCGAAGTCCATCGACTCGATCGACCCCTGACCGACCCGCACCCGGCTGTAGAAGCGCCACGTGTAGATCACCTGCTGGCCCTGCCATGGCTGGCCGGTGGAGACCGACGCGGTGACGAAGAGAGCCCGGTCCTGCTCGGCGGCGGCTTCCTCCGCCGCGATGACCTCGACCGTGAACGGCAGGCTACTGACTTGTGCACCGTCGACGAGTGCGACGGCCGGGCCAATCTCGAACGTTCCGGCCCGTACGGGAATCAGGAGGTAGTTGTATGACGTGCTGGCGCTCGACCTGCCGTTCCTGAACTGGAAGTCGCGCTGTTGACCCCGCGACACGACCCGGAAGTCCGGCATCTCGGGCAGTCTCGGCGGCTGGTCGGGCGAGCCGGCGATGCGGATCGTCAGGTAGATCTGGTTGCCGAGGGTGACCTGGTTACGGTCCACCGTGGCCTGGATTCTCCCCTCTTCCTGCGCCCCGACCGGCGCGGGCTGCGGCATGGCTGCCAACGCCGCGCAGAGGACGGCAGACCGGCCAAGGGCCGCGGAGCTCCTGCTCACCGGCCGAAGCCGCGTTCGTCTCTGGCCATCCATCTCGGCTACCAGTCCTTCGCCTGGCGTTTGTTGCGGCCGCGTTGACCCCGGCGATTCGGGTCGAGGCGACCCTCCTCGAGTGCCTGGAGGTAGCGCTCGGCCTCCTCCGGCGTCATGCCCGGAGGCTGCTCTTGCGGGCCACCCTGACTTCCGGGATCCGAACCGTCGCCCTCGGGCGGCGCATCCGCCGCGTCGGGAATGCCGTCACCGTCGCTGTCTTCCCGATTCGGGTCCGTCTCGCCCGGGTCGACTCGACCGTTCCGGTTCCGGTCCTCCTGGCCGTCGGGCAGTCCGTCCGCGTCACTGTCCGGATTCTGAGGATCGGTGGGATTCTCCGCGCCGCGCTCCAGATCGTCGGCAAGCCCGTCGCCATCGGAGTCCTCGGAACTCTCGCCATCCTGCGGCTGCTGGTCCTCCGACGAATCCTGGCCCTGGGCGCCGTCGTCCTGCTGCTGGTCTTCGGGCTGCTCAGCCCCGCCCTGCTCCGAGTCCTCCGGTTGCTGCTCCGCGCCCTCCTGGCTCTCCTGTTCCTGATCTTCGTTGCCCTGGTTCTGCTGCTGCTCTTGCTGCTTCTTCAGCTCCTCCCTGACGAACTCCAGGTTGAACTTCGTATCCAGGTCGTCCGGATTCGCCTCCAGGGAGGCCATGTAGAAGTCGATCGCTTCACCCGGCTTGCCCTGGCGGAACGCGCTGTTGCCCAGGTTGTAGAGGGCCTGCGCCCGCAACTCGTCGTCGCCGCTCGCCGCGACCCGGTAGAACTGGGCGTCGGCGGCCGCGAAGTCGTTCAACTTGTAGTGCGCCGCGCCGACGTTGAGGCTCAACTCCGGATCGTCGGGCCGCTCGGTCTGCCGATCAGCGAAGCGATCGAGCGCCTGGGAGTAGGCCCCGGCGTCGAACGCGTCATAGGGCGAGGAGAACTCGACCGGCGTTGTCTCCGGCTCGGCCCGGGGCGAAACCGGCGCCGGCGGGAGCTCGGGCGGCGGCTGGGCTGCCGTGACGTCCGGATGCAGGAGGCCCCATGCGAGGAAGACGACGGCCCCGAAGAGACTCTCAAGCCGCGGCCGCATGGTCGCCTCCTCCAAACGTCCCGTCGCGGCGCCGCAGCCGGTCGCCGATCAGCGGCTCCAGCATCAGCGCCGCCAGCGCGATGACCAGCAGCCACTGGAAGCGCTCCTGCCAGCGCTGCCGCCGACTGGAGCCGAGTTCCTGGTCTTCGAGCTGCGCCTTGATGCCCTGGGCGTAGATCTGCTCCAGATCCACGTCGCCAGTCACCGAGCGGACATAGCGGCCACCGGTGGTCAGTGCGATCCGCTGCAGAGCCGCCTCGTCCAGCCGGCTCAGGATGATTTCGCCCCGCCGGTCGGTGCGGAAACCCCCGCCCGCCCTGGGGATGGGAGCGCCCTCGTCCCGGCCGATTCCGATCGCGAAGACCCGCACGCCCGCCGCGGCGGCGCCCTCGGCGACTTCCTGCGCCTCGCCCAGATGATCCTCACCGTCGGTGATCAGGATGACGGCACGCGATTGACGCGATCCGACGGATGCGACCCGCTCGAACGCCTCGAGCGAGACCCGGAGCGCATCGCCGATCGCGGTTCCCTTGGTCGGAATCAGGTCCGGCGCCATCGCCTCCAGGAAGAGGGCCGCCGCCGAGTAGTCCAGGGTGAGCGGCAGTTCCAGGAAAGCCTCGCCGGCAAAGGCCACCAGGGCGATGCGATCGCCCTCGAGCCGCTGCAGCAGGTCGGCGATCTCGCGCTTGGCGCGTTCGAGCCGACTGAGCTCGCCGCCCGCCTCCGCGTCGCGCACCAGCATCGAGTCCGACACGTCGAGGGCAACCACGATGTCCACCCCTTCCCGGTGGACCTCTTCCCAGACGAAGCCCCATCGCGGCTGGGCGAGCGACGCGACCAGGGCGAGCAGCGCGACCAGGACGAGAAAGGCCTTCAGACGCCGCCGGGGCCGGCTGACCCCGGCAACCAGCACCGGCAACATCTCGCGCGAGGCGAACCGGCCGAGCAGCCGGGTGCGAGCGCGGAACGCGTAGACATGAAAGAGCAGCAGGCCCGGCCCCAGCCAGAGCAGCCAGAGCGCGTCCGGCTGACCGGTGCGGACCTCGCAGCCGAGCGCCAAAACCGCCGGCGCCAGCGCGATCAGCGGCCGGCCGCGGTCGCTTCTTGACTCCGACCTGACAGGGTTCACACTCACGGCAGCTTCCTCAAACGCGTATCGAGCAGCACGACTTCGAGCAGGAGCAGAAACACGGCCGGCGTGACCAGCCAGGCGAAGCGCTCCTCGTACTCCATGTACGACTCCTGCGTGATCTCCGTCTTCTCGAGCTCGTCGATCCGCTCGTAGATCTCTTCCAGCCCCGCAGCCTCTTCGGCCGGAAGTAGACGCCGCCGGTGACCGTCGCCATCTGCCGCAGAGTGTCCTCGTCGATCTCCACGTCCTCGTAGACCACGCGCGGACCGAAGCGCGTCTCGACGACGATGGGGGCCTGACCGCGCGTGCCGACGCCGATCGTGTAGAGCTTCACCCCGAGCGCGGCAGCCGCCTCGGCCGCCCGCAACGGCGTCAACGCTCCGGCGTTGCTGCGCCCGTCCGTCAGCAGGACGGCGACCTTCGATTCGGCCTCCGAGTCCACGAGGCGCCTGGTCGCCACCCCGACCGCCGACCCGATCGCGGTTGCGTCGCCCGCCATGCCGATCTCCAACTGCTCGAGAAAGGTCGCGGCAATGCCGTGGTCGAGCGTCAGCGGGCACTGGGTGAAGGCCTCCTCGCCGAACACGACGAGGCCGATACGGTCGTTCGGTCTGCGACCTATGAAGGTCTCGACGACTCCCTTCGCCACTTCCAGCCGGTCCCGGCGGCGACTGAGCGAGCGCTCATGCGCATCGAGGTCGAGCGCCCTCATCGACCCCGAAGTGTCGATCACGAGCACGATGTCGATGCCCTCCGTCGTCACCTCGGTCAGCGCCCGGCCGGTCTGCGGACGCATCACGGCGAGCAGCACGAGGGCAACGACGACCAGACGCAGTGCCGACACCAGACGGCGAACGGTCGGCGTTGCCGTCTGCGCCGACTGACGCGCACGGACAATGGACGAGTAGGCCACGGCGGCTCGGCCCGGCGCCTTGCGGCCGCCCCCGAGACCGCTACGCGTCGCCAGTTGCCGCAAGCGCGGGCGAAACCACCACAGGAGCGCCCAGACGACGTACATCGGCAGCAGCACCCGGAGCCAGCGGCCGTCGGCGAACAGGAGTTGCTCCATCAGGCGGCCTTCCCCGCGCGGTCGAGGTCCGACGCGGGTTCCTCACGTGCTTCGTTTGACGGCCGGGTGGCCCGCACGAAGCCCAGAGCCTGTTCGTAGGTGCGGTCGATCTCGTCGGGCTCGGGCAGGTGGGCCGCGAACTTGACCTGGTCCGTCGCGACGAGGAACCGCTCCAGACGCCGCGCCTGGTTCGGGTCGAGCCGGATCAACTCTCCCAAGCGGCTCAGGATCTCCTCCGTCGTCAGATCGGTCGCGTTCAGCCCGAAGCGGCCTTCGACGTAGGCCCGAACGACGGCCGAGACGGCGAACGTAGTAGCGGCGCAGTTCCCGCAGGTTCGAGAAGTCGGTGCGGCGGAGCCGTTCCAGCTCCTGGACCGCGAGGTCGTAGGGCGGTATCCGGGGCGTCTCCGCAGCTTCGCCTCCTCTGCCCCGCCTCCGGCGCGTCCACCACCAACCCGCAGCCGCGAGAGCGAGAACCGCGATGGCGATTCCGACCCACAGCAGCCACGGCCTCTCCGGCTCGATTCGCCGCAGCGGTTTGATGTCCCGGATGTCCGTCACCTCCGCGCCGTCCGCCGGCAGCACCGACTCGACCTCGACCGGGATCTCCGGCGTCCGCAGGTCGCCCCCCGTCGCCGCGGGGATCACTGTAGGCAGCCGAGAGAGCCGGCAGCGCGTAGGCGCCGATCAGGTCCGCGCGGAGCTGGTACCAGCGGCGCTCCACGATCCGGCCGGAAGCAAGCGTCTCCGGCGGATCCTGGCCGAGGTCGACGATCCGGAAGCCGGCGATGTCGACTCCCGGATCGGCCAGTTCGACGGTCACCTCCGGGTCGCGCTCGACTTCCACCTCGTACCTGATCAGGTCGCCCGTCGTGGCAGTGGAACGGTCGACCGTGGCACGCAGCTCGGCGGGCGGCTTCGGCGCCTCGGGCGTGTCGGCATGTTCCCCGCCGGCGCTGCACGCAAGGAGGAGAGGCAGCAGCACAACCGTCACGGCGGAAACCGCCGGAGGCCGCCGGGCCGACTGGCGCGAAGCCGCGCCAGCCGCGAACCAGTCGGATCTGATGCGGATGATCCTGCCCTTGTGCCCGATCAACGTCAGACCGGTCCAGCCGGGCCGGGCAGGACAGCGGGCCTGAAGACGGGAATGCACGGCCATTCCGGTTCCTACACCCGCACCGACTGTTCGCGCGCCCGCAGGTAGCGAACGATCGGATCGATCCACGGGCGGTCGGCCCAGACCTGAATCTCGCCGACGCCGGCGTGACGAAACTGCTCGGACCGCCTCGCCAGATCCGCGCGGGCCAGACCCGCGAAGCTCTCCGCCACCCGGCGGCTCGCCGTGTCGATGACGATCGTCTCCCCGGTCTCCGCGTCCTCGAGTTCGACCAGCCCGATTCGCGGCAGGCTGACCTCGCGCTGGTCGAGGACGCGGATGGCGGTCAGATCGTGTCGGCGAGCCGCCACCAGCAAGCGCTCCGAGAAGGCCTCGTCGAGGCCCTCGCCCAGCAGAAAGTCCGAAATGACGAAGCCCACCGAACGGCGCGGCACGACGCGGCCCAGGTAGTCCAGGGCGCCGTCGAGGTCGGTGCCCCGGCCCGTCGGACGGAAGCTCAGCACCTCCCGAATCACGCGCCAGACGTGTGAGCGGCCCTTCTTGGGCGGAATGAAGTGCTCGATCCGGTCCGAGAAGATGATCATCCCCACGCGATCGTTGTTCTGGATCGCGAGGTACGCGAGCACCGCGGCGACCTCGGCGACGACTTCGCGCTTCTGCTTCCGGGCCGTGCCGAAGGCGCCCGACGAGCTCACGTCGACGATCAGCATGACCGTCAACTCCCGCTCCTCCCGGTGCTCCTTGACGAAGGGGCTCGACATGCGCGCCGTCACGTTCCAGTCGATGTGGCGGATGTCGTCGCCCGGCGTGTACTCCCGCACCTGCTCGAACTCCATGCCTCGCCCCTTGAAGGCGCTGTGGTACTCGCCCGCGAGAGCGTCGGTCACCAGGCGTTGGGTGCGAAGCTGGATCGTCTTGATCCGCGCCAGCAGCTCAGGCGCCAGCAGCTCAGGCGAGCGCGTCGCCTCCTGCCGATCCTGGCCTGCTGTCTGGTGACGCCGGAAGAACCACATCGATCGCCTCAGGGAACGTCGACGGCGCCCATGATCTCCCGGATCAGATCGTCCGAACCGAGGTCGCGGGCTTCCGCCTCGTATGAAACCAGCACCCGGTGCCTCAGGACATCCGCGCCCACCGTCTTCACGTCCTGCGGCGTGACGTAGGCCCGGCCCGACATCAACGCCTGTACGCGGGCGGCAGCGGCGAGGAAGATCGTGGCGCGAGGCGACGCCCCGTACTCGATCAGCGGCTCCAGGCGTTCGAGTCCGACATCTGCCGGTTGCCTGGTCGCGAACACCAGATCGACGATGTACTCCTCGACCTTGGGATCCAGGTAGATCGCGTCAGCGACGTCCCGCGCCCGGCGGATATCGTCCGGGCTGACGACCGCCTCGACGACAGGCCGCTCCCGCCGGGCCATCCGGCGCATGATCTCCCGTTCTTCCTCCCGGTTCGGGTAGTCCACGCGCAGCTTGAGCATGAAGCGGTCGACCTGGGCTTCCGGCAGCGGATAGGTCCCCTCCTGCTCGATCGGGTTCTGGGTCGCGAGGACCAGGAACGGATCGGGCAGGTCGAAGGTCTCGTCGCCCAGGGTGACCTGTCGCTCCTGCATCGCCTCGAGCAACGCGCTCTGCACCTTCGCGGGGGCGCGGTTGATCTCGTCCGCGAGCAGCAGATTGGTGAAGATCGGCCCCTGCTTGACCTGGAAGTCGTGCTGATCCACGCGGTAGATCTGGGTGCCCAGGAGGTCCGCGGGCAGCAGATCGGGCGTGAACTGAATGCGGGAGAAGCCGGTCTCGACGGACTCGGAGAGCGTCTTGATCGCCGTCGTCTTGGCCAGACCCGGAATCCCCTCGATCAGGACGTGCCCATCCGCGATCAGGGCCATCAGCAGACGATCGATCATGTAGGTCTGGCCGACGATGACCTTTCCCACCTCCGCGCGCACCCGTTGCAGCACGTCCGCCTGGGCCGCGATCTCACTCCGGAGCTCTTCGCTGACCCCGGGTACGACTGGGCCGGCGGGCGCCGCCGGCTGTTCGGTCTCGCTTACGTCCACGGTCATGTCGAAAGGTCCGTCCTTGGGTCATTTCCGGAAAACCACTGCCTGGAAAGGCAACACCTGCAGACTTCCGGCAACGGGAACACGCGGAACCGCGGCTTCACGCACAAAAGCCCCGGCTACGCTGTCTGCAACCCGCCCTCGACCCCGGTTCTTCCCGCAGTGGCCGGAGAGGGTGCAACGGACTTTATCCGAGCGTACCGAGGGTCCGCAGCAGCCGAACCGTCGGCGCCTCCGGGCAGGCAGTCGTTGTCCCAGGTCAGGCGGAGGGAGGCGTCGCCGGGAGCGTCTCCAGCGGGAAGTTCTTGCCGCGCATCGAGTAGTTGCCCGGATCGGCGGCGGCCTCGTCCCTTGCCTGAGATCCGACCGCCTCCGGTCCAGGCCGATCAGATACCCGACATCTGACCGCCGTCGGCCGTCGCCTTGTCCAGGTGGTCGCAGCAGTTGATCCGGGTCGTCCTCCACGGCGTTTGAGCCTCGACGTGGGTGACCGAGGTGTTCCCCCAACGATCGGGCTGCTCGACGCCGTCGGCAAGGTGCAGGTGATGCAGCGCCAGAGAGTGGCAGACCAGGCCGTGGGTGACGAACACGCTGTCGCCTTCGGTTTCCCCTGCGAGCTGACGAATCCTGCTCCAGGCCTGATCGACGCGGCGGTGGAAGGTCGCCCAGTCCTCTCCCGCCGGGGGTTGATATCCGGGCGCCATGATGTCGAGTCCGATGTCGGCGTAGGCCCGGCCCCGAAGGTCCCCGAAGTTGCGCTCGGCGAGCAACGGCTCGACGATCAGCGGCAAACCCAGGGCCGCCGCTACCGGCGCCGCGGTCATCTCCGCGCGCCGCAGATGACTGGCCACGACCTGCCCGACCGGCCGTTTTCCATGGTGCTTCGCCAGCCGTACCGCCAGCCGCTCCGCCTGCGCCATGCCGCGCTCGTTGAGCGGAGTCTCCGGTACCTGGACGATCCGGGCGGCGTTCGAGGCGGTCTCGCCATGGCGCACGATAAGCAGCACGGCGGGCAGGGTATCAACGCACGGCATACGCGGCGCTGGCCGCGTCGGCGGCGCCTCGATCACGTCCCTCGCTTTCGGCCCATCCCGTCCGCTTTCGGGAGCTTGCGCCGTAAACTTGCTGCGCCGCCTTCCGCGGCGCAAAGCTCGCATGGAACACACCCACGTCCACGGCCTCGCGGTACAGCGCGACAGATTCCAGGGATCCCCGCCGACAGGAAACTCGCCGCCTGTTCCCCGCACGACGGCCCGGCGACACAGCCTCGAACCCTCCCGGGAGGACCCGGCAGAGCCAGTCATGCCGCCAAGAATCTCGATCGTCGCCCCGGTCTTCAACGAAGCGGGCAACCTGGAACGACTGACGGCCGAGACCGGCGACGCGATGGCCGTGGCCGGCATCGACTACGAGTTGATCCTCGTCGACGACCTGAGTACGGACGGCAGCCGCGAGGAACTTGTCGCTCTGGCCACGGGAGACGCACGGGTTCGGGCAATCGGTCTCGACCGCCACGGCGGCCAGTCAGCGGCCCTGCTGGCCGGGATTCGCGCCGCCCGGGCACCGCTCGTCGTCACGATGGACGCCGACCTGCAGAACGACCCGGCCGACATACCGGCGATCGCCGCCCTGCTCGACGACCACGACATCGTCTCCGGGGTGCGCGCCAACCGCCGCGACACGTGGCTGCGGCGCACTGCCAGCCGGATCTCGAACAGGGTGCGGCGATGGATCCTCGGCGACCCCTGCACGGACATCGGTTGCGCGCTCAAGGGTTACCGAGCCGCCGCGCTCAACGATCTGCCGGCTTTCGACGGTCTTCACCGGTTCCTGCCGCTGCTGGCCTTGCGGCACGGCGGCAGTTACGCTGAGATCCCGGTCCGGCATCGTCCCCGCACCCGGGGCAAGAGCAAGTACAACATCCGCGGCCGCTTCCTGCGCGGCATCCTGGACCTCTTCGGCGTCTCCTGGTTCCGCCACCGGGCCGTCTCCGCCACCGCTCACTCACTGGAGAGCCCGCCATGCCCGAACTCACACCCGAGAACATCTGGGTAGCCGTGGGCTTCGGGGGCCAGGCCCTCTTCGGCTCTCGCTTCCTCGTTCAGTGGATCGCTACGGAACGCCACCGCCAGAGCGTCGTCCCGAACATCTTCTGGTACCTGAGTCTGGGAGGCGGTCTGATGCTCCTCAGCTACGCCATATGGATCCGGGAGTGGGTGTTCATCCTGGGCCAGAGCAGCGGCATCCTCGTCTACACCCGCAACCTCTGGTTTGTCCACCGGCAGAAACCAGCCGGAGCAGACTAGCAGCCCCCGGGAGGCCGCCCCTCAGCCCGCACCCGGCCGGCTGCTGCCTCAGAAGTTGTACTTGACGCCCAGCTGAACGATCCGGCCGTCGCCGTTCGTCGCGGTGATCACGCCGTAGTCCCGGTCGCCGATCCGGTTGCCCGGCTGGGCGAAGTTGACCCGGTCGAAGACGTTGAACGCCTCGATGCGAAGCTGCAGCGACCGGTCGTCGCCGCCGACCGGGATGTTCTTGATCAGCGACAGGTCGACCCGCTCGAAGTCCGGACCGCGGAGGATGTTGCGGTCCGCGTTGCCGCGCCGCGTCGCCGTTTCGGCCAGGCTCAGCGGCACGAAGCACTCCGTGTTGAACCACTTCTCGACCGTCCTGGGCGCGCCCTCGTTCGGGTCGCAGACCTGGTCCGGACGCGAGGTCAAACCCCGGATGTCGTCGCCGCGAACCCGGATCGGGAACGGATAGCCGGTCTGGAACTGCAGGATGCCGTTCAACTGCCAGTTGCCGAACAGTCCGCGCGCGAACGCGCTGCCGTTCTCGAGCGACGGCAGGTCGTAACCGAAGCTGAGCACCAGGCGATGCCGCACATCGAACAGCGACGGGCCGCGTTCACGCTCGAGCGCCTGTTCGATCGAGCTCAGCCGCTCCAGGTCTACCGGAATGATCGGCCGCTCCTCTCCGCCGATGTTGAGCCCCGAGACGTGGTCCTCCGATTCGCCGTAGGTGTACGAGAAGAGGAAGTTGAGACCGCGGGCAGGCCGCATCCGCACGCTGGCCTGAATCGCGTCATACCAGGACTTCGCCACGGTGAAGGTCGGCCGCACCAGGCTGAAGGCCGAGAACGTGCGCGGCCCCAGCGTGGTCTGGCCGGGCTCGACGACCCGTGGGTTGACCTCCATGAAGATCGGCAGGTTCCGGCCCCGCGACCCGACCCAGCCAACCTCGACGCCGATGCTCTGCCCGAGTTGACGCTGATACGTGATGTTGTAGTGCTGATAGTTCGGAGTCGTGAAGCGCTCACCCCAGCCGATGAAGATGATCCCCGGCGGGAACCTCGTCGGGCCGCCGGTGAGGTTCGCCAGCGGGTCCGCGAGGGTCACCTCGTTGGGCGGCGCGTTGAGCTGGACGAGAGGGTTGAACGGCGGCGCCAGGACCGAGTTCTGGAAGAAGTCGCCCTGACCCGGCAGACTGTCGAAGAACAGCCCCCAACCCAGACGGAGGCTCGAACGGCCGTTGCCCTCCGGGTCCCAGACCGCCGCCAGCCGCGGCGCGAAGTTGTTCGAGTCCGTGTCGTACGTTCCCGCGGGCACCCCCGCGTCCCCCGGGTACACCAGACCGGTCGGCGCGTCGGGAAAGCGCGTCGACTGCTGGCCCGGCCGGAAGCTGTTCAGCCCGTCGCCGCTGTCCTCGAAGGGCTCGGCCAGTTCGTACCGGAGACCGAGGTTCAACGTCATCCGCGGCGTGACCCGGATTTCGTCCTGGACGTACCCGGAGTACAGCCAGCCGTCGCCCTCGTTGATCGAGTCGGCCCCCGGCACCGCGGTCCGGATGAAAGCGGGCAACCCGAGCAGAAAGTCGGCCGCGGCACTGCCGGTGTGGGTGCCCCTGAACACGAAGTCGCCGTTCGGCCGGTTGATGAAACCGATGAACATCTTCTCGTTGCGGACATCGACGCCGGTCTTGATCGTGTGGCGGCCGCTGAGGATCGTGAGATCTTCCGTGAACTGCTCGACCTTGTTCTCCCGCTTGACGAAGGGCTGGTTGCGGTCGCCCATGCTCGGGAAACCCGAGATGGAGAACTGCGGCAGGCCGATGGCCAGCTCGTTGATGTTCGGCAGGTTGATGCCGTACTCGGAGTTCGTGATGCCGCTGGTCACCACCGGCTCCGCGTCGATTGCACTTGTCAGGTAACGCACCTGGTTGAAGACGTTCGACCCCGCCGTGGCGGTGTGGGACAGCATGTAGTCCTCGAGCGTCGACGCCGCGGTGTTGCCGATCGGCCGCACCGTGGGCGGCTCGAAGCGGTCCGAGGTGCTCCTGAGAGCGCGCAGCAGAATGCTCTGCGAGTCGGTGATCCGGTAGTCGAGGCGCAGCCCGAACTGGTCGCGGTCATCCGTCACGTCCGGCGACGCGATGTACCGGCCACCGGCGTTCGGAAGCGGCATGAAGTCGTTGATCAGCCTGGTCGCGATCGGGCTCAGCCGGTCGGCCGGAATCACGTTGCCCGGGAAGGGCTCGCCGGTCATCGGGTCGATGATCGTGCCGCCGCCCGAGAAGTCGCCCATCCGCTCGGCAGCGGACATGACCGCGATGTTCTGGGTCGTGCCGCGGGTGTTGCGGAAGCCCTCGTAGTAGCCGAAGCCGAACAGCCGGTCCGTCATCATCGGCCCGCCGAGCGTGCCGCCGAACTGGTCCTGCGCGAGGGTCGGCTTCTCCTGGTCGGGCGGCGAGAAATAGTTCCGCGACTCGAACGAATCGTCGCGGTTGAACTCCCAGACACTGCCCCGGAGGCTGTTGCCGCCCGACTTCGTCACCACGTTCACGATCGAACCGGCGTTGCGCCCGAACTCCGCCGTGTAGGAGTGGGTCAGGATCTTGAACTCCTCGATCGCGTCCGGCGGCGGACGGACGACGAAGCCGGTGTTGAACGTGTCGTTGTTCGCGGCGCCGTCGAGCAGGAAGTTGTTCGACTGGCTGCGCACGCCGTTGACGCTGAAGCCGGCGGTCGCGGCGCCGAAGCCGTGAATCGCAGCGTCCGCGTCGCCGCGCGCCCCGCCCAGGCGCGCCGGAGGTTCGACCACGCCCGGGATCAACGTGCCCAACTGAGTGAAGTTCCGGCCGTTGAGAGGCAACTGGACGATCTTCGCCTCGTCGACGACGATGCCCAGGGTGGCGTTCGAGGTCTCGATCAGGGGCGTTTCGCCGGTGACTGTCATCGTCTCGGAGAACTCGCCGACCGCCAGCGACATGCTGATCCGGGCGGTTTCGGCGGCGGTGACCCGCACGCCTTCCCGGCTCAACTGGACGAAGCCCTCGAGGGCCGCCGTCACGTTGTAGTCGCCCGGCGCCAGGAGCGGCGCCGCGAAGTACCCGTCCTGGCCGGTCATCACCAGGCGCGACTGGTTCGTAGCGACATTCGTCACGGTCACCGAAACGCCCGGCAAGGCGCCGCCCTCGTCATCCGTGACGAAGCCGCTCAATTGTCCGGTGGCCTGCGCCGATGCTCCGGCAGCGCCGAGTGCGAGGGCCAACGCGAGAAGCGCAATCACCCGGGTCCAACCAACCAAGTTCCTCATCCAGTGCCTCCTTACCTTGCGCACATCCGGAACGGAAGTGCGACAACCGAGTCAAGAAAAAACCGAACGGCGTTTCCGCCGGAATACAAGTCAGAGGAGCCGCGGGCAGCTTAGCAGCCCGGGACAAGGTCCAGACGCTGCAGCGCGGTCTGTTACGATGCCTGCGCTTCGGCGCGGTCCTCCGTGTCGGAGCACTCATCGAGACCGGCTGAGGGAAAGGCCCGTCGACGCCGGGGCAACCACCGGGGCTTCGCAACCCTGGGAGGTGCCAACTCCTACGGGAGTTCCGCTCCAGGGCGGGGCTTGCCGAGAGATGAGTCAACGAAGCCGCACCCGCGGTTTCGGCGCCTCCTCCGGTTCACTCTCCGTAGAAGTCTTCTCGAGAGAGCGTTGAAGCCGTTCTGCGCACAGCGGAACCACCCAATCCCGTTCTCGACCGGAGACTCATATGACCAAGCACCACGACCCGGCAACCCGCGCCGCGCGTGCAGCGATCGGTACCGAAACGCAATACGGCGCGGTCGTCCCGCCGCTGTACCTGTCCTCCAACTTCACCTTCGACGGGCTGGACGGCAAGCGCCAGTACGACTACACCCGCGATGGCAATCCGACGCGCTCCGCCCTCGCTGACGCGTTGGCGGAGGCCGAGGGAGGTCACGGCGCGATCGTGACCGCCTCCGGCATGGCAGCGGTGACCCTCGTCTGTCAACTGCTGGACCCGGGGGACCGGGTCGTCGCCGCGCACGACTGCTACGGCGGCACGTTCCGGCTGTTCGACCGCTGCCGGCAGCGCGGCCTCCTCGAGGTCGAATTCGTCGACCTGACGGACGCGGAGTCGATGGCCGCGGCGCTCGCCACCCGACCAAGGCTCGTTCTGGTCGAGACGCCGAGCAACCCGCTGTTGCGGATCACCGATCTGGAAGCCGTCTGCCGGCACGCGAAACAGGCCGGCGCCCTGGTTGTAGCGGACAACACGTTCATGTCCCCGGCGCTTCAGCGACCGATCGAGTGGGGCGCCGACATGGTGGTCCACTCAACGACCAAGTACGTGAACGGCCACAGCGACGTGGTCGGCGGCGCGGTCATCGCGGCCACGCAGGAGCTCCACGAGTTCTTCCACGAGTGGGCGACCACCCTGGGTTTGGCCGGAGCGCCCTTCGACAGCTACCTGACCCTGCGGGGGCTGCGCACCCTGCACAGCCGTCTGCGCTGCCACGAAGAGAACGCGCTCGCCGTGGTCGCATTGCTCGCCGAGCATCCCGCGGTGACGAAGGTCTTTCACCCGAGCCTGCCCGACCATCCGGGCCACCGGATCGCCAGGCGCCAGCAGGACGGCTTCGGCGCGATGGCCAGTTTCGAAGTCGCCGGGGACCGGGAGGACGCGGCCGTCCTGGTCTCGAACCTCACCTGTTTCTCGCTCGCCGAGTCCCTGGGCGGCGTCGAGAGCCTGATCTCCCACCCGGCCACGATGTCCCACGCCTCGATGACGGCGGCGGCAAGAGCCACGGCCGGCATCAGCGACCAGCTTCTGCGGCTCTCGATCGGCGTCGAGCGCGCGGACGATCTCGTGGCCGACCTGCGCGGAGCGCTCGACCGGGTTCTGAACCGGCCCCGATCGGCTGCCGCCTCCGGTTAACGCCAGCAGCCGCCAAACTCGTCGCAGACACCAGGTTGCGAACTCGGCCGCGGACTCCCTGGTCAGCCAGGACATCTCAGGGGCCACGGCCAACGCCAGGACCGGCGTGACAAACGCTGGCCCCTCAGGCGTTGGTCTTCGGAGTTGGTGGGCGCGAGATCGACGTCGATCAGCGTCGAGAGAGCGCCAGGCGGACCATGCGGTCGCAGAGTTCCTCGAAGGAGATCCCGACCACTGCGGCCGATTGCGGCAGCAGGCTGGTCTTCGTCATTCCGGGCAGAGTGTTCACCTCCAGGCAGACCGGCTCGCCGGCGTCGTCCAGCCGAAAGTCGACGCGCGAGAAGTCGCGCAGGCCGAGCGCCCGGTGGGCGGCCAGCGCGAACGCGCACAGTCTCTGCGCGAACTCGTCGTCGAGCGGCGCCGGGAAGACCTCACGGGTCAATCCCGGCGTGTACTTCGCGTGGTAGTCGAAGATCTCGCCCGGCGGCACGATCTCCCCCACTCCGAGAGCCTGGCCATCGAGCACTCCGACGGTGTACTCGCGCCCGGGAAGGAACCGTTCCAGCAGCACTTCGTCGTCGAACTGGAGCGCCCGGCCGACCGCCGCATCGATTTCCGACAGATCCCGCACCAGGGTGAGTCCCACCGTCGAGCCGACCCGCGAGGGTTTCACCACCAGGGGAAGACCCAGTGACTCCAGCCCGGCGCGCGTGGCCGGCCACACGGTCCCCTCGGGAACCGGAACTCCCGCGCCGCGAAACAGGCCCTTGCTGGCGGTCTTGTCCATCGCCCGGGAACTGGCGGCCGCATCGCTGCCGGTGAAGGCGAGGCCTGCGCTCTCCAGCAACTCCTGCACTTCGCCGCCTTCGCCCTGCCGACCGTGGAGAACCAGGAACACCGGCGTCGTGCCCCGCGAGGCCTCCGCGACCCACGAGGGCCGGCAGGTCCTCCCGTGCCTCAAGGGCCCGCAGATCGGTCAGGGGACGGCGGCCTGACGCCCACCGCCTGCGCCAGCAGCCGTCGTTCGGCTTCCTGATCGAGAGGCGCGGCCTCCGCCGTGTCGAACACAGTGACCCGGTGGCCCTGCCCGCGAAGCGCCGCTGTGACCTGGCGCGCACCCGCCAGGGCGACGATCCGCTCCGGCGTCGAGCCGCCGGTCAACACTGCAATCCGCGCCACGTCACTCCACCTGGCGGCAGATGCTAATGCCAAAGGCCCGCACCTGGAACGGCCGCACCCGACCCGGGCGCCGGGCACTGCGCGCTTCCACCGAGTTCGCCAGGCGGGTTCTCCGCCGGCGGCGCCCGCTCGACCGGCGGTGAAACCGCCCGCGCTCCGGACGGTGTCCGGGAGCAGTTCATGGGCGCCCCTTTCCGACCTTTCGGGGGCGCCCGGCGTCCGTTCCGGGGACGGTCCGGGAGGCTTTGACTTGCTACGCTGAATCCATGCCTGACTGGAACTTCCGATCCGTGCTGCCCGCCCTGACGGTCGGGGCGATGACGACCTTCGCCGCCGCAGCCGGCGCCGCTGCCGGGGTCGACGGTGCAGCCGGCGCCGACGACGACGCGGCGCCCGACGCACCCCTTGCGCCGCTGCTCGAAGGCCTCGGCGACCTCCACTATCCCATCTCGACCTCGTCGGAAGGGGCGCAGCGCTTCTTCGACCAGGGCCTGCGTCTGGTCTACGCCTTCAACCACGCCGAAGCGGTGCGCGCCTTCGAGGAAGCGGCACGGCTCGACCCGGAAGCGCCGATGCCGCACTGGGGCAGGGCCCTGGCTCTCGGCCGCAATCTGAACGACGGGATGCCGCGTGAGCGCGAACTCCAGGCGCTGGACAGCCTGAAGCAGGCCCAGGACCGGCGCGACAGCGCCAGCGAGCGCGAGCAGGCCCTGATCGACGCGCTCGCCAGCCGCTACTCGACCGACGAAGACGCCGACCGCGCGGCCCTGGACGCGGCCTGGGTCGAGGCGATCGCGGAAGTAGCCGGGCTGTTCCCCGACGATCCGGAGCCGGCCACCCTGCACGCCGCGGCGATCATGAACACGATGCCCTGGGACTACTGGCGCGGCGGCGAGCCTCAACCGGGCACGCTGGAAGCGAAGGAACTCCTCGAGCGCGTGATCGCGGCACACCCCGACCACCCGGGCGCGCACCACTACTACATCCACTTGATGGAAGCCCGGGAACCGCAACTGGCGGAGCCCAGCGCCGACGCCCTGGGCAAGCTGATGCCGTCGGCCGGACACCTGGTCCACATGCCGGCCCACATCTACATCCGCGTGGGCCGCTACGACGACGCCGTCTCGACTCGAACCAGCGCGCGATCGCCGCCGATCTCGACTACATCGCCCAGTGCAGCGCCCAGGGCCTCTATCCCGTCGCCTACTACCCGCACAACATCCACTTCCTGTGGGCGTCGGCGACCTTCGGCGGCCGTGCCGCCCTGGCGATCGAGAGCGCCGACTCCCTGGCCGAAGAAGTCCCCGTGGAGATGGCTTCGAGCCTCGCCTTCCTGCAGAACTACCTGGCCACACCGCTGTTCGCCCGCGTCCGCTTCGGCCGCTGGCAGGAGATCCTGGACACGCCGCAACCGCCGGCCGGCCAAGCCTTCCGGAACGCGATGTGGCGCTACGCCCAAGGGCCTCGCCGCGGCGGCCACGGGCGACGTCAAGGCCGCCAGGAAGCACCTGAAGACGCTCGGCAAACTGCGGCGCAACCCCGAACTCGCCGACATTCGCATTTCCTTCGCCAGCGCGACCGATCTGGTCCGCCTCACCGAACACCTCGTAGCCGGCGAAATCCACGCCGCGAAGGGACGCCCGGAGCGCGCGGTCGCGGAGATGCGATCCGCCGCGGCGCTCCAGGACAGCCTGCGCTACGCGGAGCCACCGCCGTTCCACTACCCGGTGCGCCAGTCGCTGGGCGCCCTGCTGCTCGAAGCCGGCCAGGCCAGCGAAGCCGAGGCCGTCTACCGCCAGGACCTGGAGCACAACCCGCACAACGGCTGGTCGCTGTTCGGCCTTGCGGAAGCGCTGCGCGCGCAGAACCGGGAAGAAGAAGCGGACGAAGCACGGCAGCGCTTCGTCAAGGCGTGGCAGAGCGCCGACATCGAGATCAGCGCGTCGGTCTTCCGGTGACGGGAGGCAAGTCCGGCAGTCACATCCCTCGCCCTGACCGCTGCGACCACCTCCTCAACCAGGCGTCCGGGGTCGCTCGGGTTCTCTTCAAGGCTGAACGGGATGCACGACCGATCGAATGCAGCGTGACTCTTCCCACTCTTGCCCAGGGCCTCTCTGCGCGCTACTCGGCGGCAATCTTCTTCAGAGCGTTGTGCATGGCGCGGCTCCAGTTCGCTCGGGCCACGGTCTTCCCCGGCAACGGCCTTCGGCCAGACCGTTTCCTGCGACGCCTGCACGCATGAGGAAGGCAGACGGCGGCTTTCAGGCGCACGGTCCACTGGGTCCGCAGACCCATTCCCCCGCCAGGCGGTCGGCCCGAGCCATGCCTTCGAGGGTCGGCGTCAGTCGGCAACCGGTCACTTCGAGCCAGCCCGCGCTCCGCCAGGCTTCGATACTCGCGGCGTTCCCGGACCGCGGGTCGACCCCGAACCGCCGCTTGAGAGCGGCACAGTCGATGCCGGATCGCTGGCGAAGCCCCATCATCACGGCTTCCAGCAGCAATTGATCCCGGGTCAGCTCCTCGCGACCGGCCCACCGACGAGTCGCCGCGTTCGACTGCGGCGCTCCAGTCCCGCCACGGGGCGACGTTCCACCACCGACTGCGACCGGCGAAGGAGTGCGATGAGGGTCCCAGGCCCAGGTAGGGCTCGTGCCGCCGGTACTTCCGGTTGTGCCGACTCCGATCAGTCTCCGTGCGGGCGAAGTTGGAGACCTCGTAGCCGTCGTAGCCGAGATCCGCGAGGCGGCGATGGGTGGCGACGAAGTTCGCGGCCCGCTCGTCCTCCCCGGTCTCCCGCAGCCTGCCCGCGTCCCGCCGGCGCCCGAACGGCGTCCCGTCGTGGATCGTCAGTTCGTAACAGGAGAGGTGATCCGGCCCGAGCGATGCCGCCTCGTCGAGCGTCCGAAGCCACCAGTCGCCGTCAAAGCCGGGCATGACGGGAACGAAATCCCCGGAGGAAGGCCGGTCAGACTGTATGAGTACGGCGAGCTGCCTCCGCTGGCTGCCGGAAACACCGTGGCGACAGAAGTTCGCCGTCCAGTCCTCTGCCCGGCGTCGGAAGACTCACCAGGGGTCGGAACTCTCCTCGCCGATCACGTCGCTCGCGCCACCCACGCACAGGACCCGGTCGGCTTCGATCTCGCACCCGTCGGCCGGGCCGAACTGCAAGTGCGGCTCCACACTGGCAGCCGCGCGGACCACGCCCGGTTCCGCGCCAGCTTCCACTTCGACCAGGCCATAGCGCACCGCCAGCGGAACGAGACCCTCAAAGTGAAACGGCGTCAGGACGATTGGAAGACGTTCCTTTTCGAAGGCGCCATCCAGCCACGCATCCAGCGGCTCGGCAGTCCGCAACCGTATTCCGGACCGCATGGTGTCCGTCAACATCTCGGCGCCGGGATGAATGAACGAGACCGGCGCCAGGCTCTCACGCCTGCGCGGCGCCTCCACCACGATGCTCCTGTCCCCTTCCGCGATCCTGATCCGGACTCGCACGAGCTCGTCGGTGTAATCGACACGGAACTGGCGGTTTCGACTCCTGCCGCCACTGGCATGAACTATGCGCCAGACGACGTCGGAGGTCGTCTCAAGGGGCAGGAGCGCGTAGGGTCGCCTCCCGCGACCTCGGCACGGCGAACGCCTCTCCGCCCTCGAAGCGAAGAACTTCGCTGAAGCCTCGCAAGTCCACTGAAACAACCGGAAGCCCGGAAGCAACCCTGGCGGCATCGGCGGAGTCGATCACGATCTCCGAAGTTCGCAGGTCGATCAGGTCCCACGACGAAGGCGCGCTCCACCGGCCGCCGGCCTGCGCGCTTTCGGAAGGTGCCGGGAAAGGAGGCGTGGACTTGTAGCGAAGCACCAGGTTCCCCCCGAACCGCACACCGATCGGCAATCCTTGGCCGTCTCTGACGACCTCGACGATCGAGCCGTGGTCGTCACTCGCTTCGTCGAACGTCGCATAGAACAATGACGGGTCAACGCAACTGCCGGGCCGAGTCCCCACCACATGGTGTTCGAGCTCGTCTCCCACACTCCCCGGTCGCATGCATCGCGCGGAAACCTCCGGTACGCCTCGGTCCGGGATCCTCCCCGATCGTCCGAAATCCGAAGACCCTCGGAGCTGATGACGGCCGTCACCGTCATCGCCTGACCGAGAACCTCGGTAGTTTCACGCGATGCGAACTTCCCGTTGAGTTCGAGTCGATACGCGGCCCAGTCGGCCCTGGCCTCCAGAACGCCGTGAAACGCGTCTCTCCCCGCGGATGCTCACTTCCGGGTCAAGGACCACTCCGCCATCGAGGCCGAGACGCTCCAGCCCGAGGCGAGCCAGGTGCGTGTGCACCTCGGCCGGGGAAACATGCGACGCCGAGTAAACACGCGGGGCCAAGGCCACCGAGCCCTCGGCCACCTTGTCGGCCAAGCTGAGTTCTTCCACCCAATCGGGCGGCCCCTGCATCGCCCGGGCAGCCCCTCCAGGCGCGGTCAGGGCCAGAAGCACTCCAACGAGCATGAGCAACCGACTCCCCGTCGGGATCGCCCCGGACCGGCCTGTCGATCAGTCGATGAGAGTCCCGCTTTCGGGTCGCTGGTCATTCGGTTTCTCCTTCGCCGTGGGTTAAGCGTTCATATCCGTGCGTCAAGCGTCGTGTCGCATCGCTCAGCGTGACCGCACTTCATTCGTCGTAGCACGAGCTGGTGATCGCGGCGTTCATCGGGCCGCCATCGCCTGGATCCGTTGCGCCATCAAAGTGCTGGTGTCGAATACCGATCAGATGCAACCCCTCGTGGATGATCGTTCGGGATTGCAGGGCCGGAGACAGGGAGTAGAAGGGAGGACAGATATGAATCTCAGACCCCGATATGGCGTTCACATGAGCAATGGGGTCAGCGGCATTCGAGCAGGAAGGGCCGTCATGCGGTATCTCATCGAAAATGTTCGCGGCCGCCTGTGCGGCCGAGATGGCTTCTCCGGGGTGATACGAGGAGTTCCCGTTCCGTACACGACAGGCCTCCAGTCTCTCCAATGCATCGGCAACAGCGTAATCCAGTTTCTGTTCGGGCGTTTCCTCTTCGTCATCATCATCATCGTCGCCACCACCGCCACCACCACCGCCGTCGCCGCCGTCGCCAGGCCCCGGAGGCCCCTCGCCCGGCCCAGTGCCAGGCGGCGGACCGGGATCGGCGCCAGGCGGCGTGACCGGGATCGTCGTCAACCACGTCGAGCGTTTCATCCGGCGCGGGACAGTCGATCACCTCGCCGTCCTTCCTGCACACGTAATCGTCCGGACCGGAACCGTACGGCATGACGACTGACACCAGAGAGACATCGTTCACGGCTACGGTGAGAGTGTAGTCCCCTGGCAGCCCGTGGCTGCCGTACGGATAGGACTGAGGTGGTCCCGGTTCTTTGGACAGTTTCAAGGCAGAGCTAAGGTGTACTCCATTGGTTGATCACGCCGCCGCGTGGGTAGACGGTCACGGTGTGCGTGGCTGCCGCAAGCGTGCCGCTCCAGGAATCGGCGCTCGTGCCGCCCCGGTTCGTGCAGTTGGAACCGTTCACCCGTCAGTCGATGTTCCGGTTCATTCCCGTCAAGCTCAAGCTCACCTCGGTGCTGGAGTCCAGCCTGAAACTGTACGACTTCTCGCCCGAGACACCGGTCTCCGACACCGTGAACGGCAACGCGCGGACCCTCGTTGCAGGCACGGGCCTCGTGCCCGTGCTCAAGGAGCTCATCGAGGCTTGTCCCTTCAAGGTACGGGGCTTTCACGCCGACAACGGCTCGGAGTACATCAACCACAGGGTGGTCGAGATGCTGAAAGGGCTCCACGTCCCGGAGTTCACCAAGTCGCGCCCCCCGACGCAGCAATGACAACGCGCTGGTCGAGTCCAGGAACGGCAACGTGATCCGCCGGCACTTCGGCTACCGGCACATCCCCTTAGCTCTTTGCCCGCGAGGTCAACGCCTTCGCCCGCGACACCCTCTCGCCCTTCCTCAACTTCCACCGCCCGTGCCTGTTTGCCACCGACGTCGTCGACCCGAAGGGGCGCATCCGCAAGCGCTACCCCTACCAGGATGTGATGACGCCGTTCGAGAAGCTCAGGTCCCTGCCGGACGTCGACAAGCACCTCAGGCCCGGGATCACCATCGCCTCCCTCGAAGAACAGGCCAGGGCAATGAACGACCTCGACGCTGCGGTCGCCCTGAACAAGGCGCGCGCCAGACTCTTCGAACTCATCGACCGCGAGGCCGACCCGCGGCACCGCCGCAGCGCCTGAACCGACACCACCGCCGATGCCCTCGATCGCCTCAGCCGCCAACTCCGGCACCGCTGCCGCGCCGCGCTACGAGCACCCCCACCCCCGGCACGAGCGCGCTACCCTCAGGGCGGCAGACGGTACAGAACCGTCTGCCGCTTCCAGAAACCAACACCCGAACCGACCCGGATCGAGGCCTCTCTACCGCCTGCTCTCCACGCTCATTTCTCTATTGGAAAGCGCTCGATTAGCCTTAGCTCTCAGGCAGCTCCCATTCCGCCGCCAGACGATCGGCGCGCGCCATCCCCTGGAGCGTCGGTTGCAGCCGGCGCCCGGTGATCCGCAGCCAGCCTGCCCGTTGCCACGCTTCGATCTCCGCAGCGTTCCCCACGGCGGGATCGATCCCGAACCGCTCCTCGAGCGCCGCGCAGTCGACGCCGGAGCGCTGGCGGAGTCCCATCATGACGGCCTCGAGCAGCAGATCGCGGTCCGTCAGTTGTTCGACCTCGGCTACCGTCGAAGTGCGGCCCTCGATCGCATCGGACCAGCGCTGCCACCGCGCCACGTTCCACCCAACGGCGCCGCCCGTCGAACGAGTGCGCGGCCGGTCCGAGGCCCAGGTAGGGCACGTGCCGCCAGTACTTCCGGTTGTGCCGACTCCGGTCCGCCTGCCTCCGCGCAAAGTTCGAGACCTCGTATCCCTGATACCCGAGTCCCCCCAGGCGGCGGTGCGTCGCGACGAAGTTCGCGGCCCGCTCGTTTTCCCCCGGTCTCCCGCAGCCTGCCCGCGTCCCGTCGGCGCCCGAACGGCGTCCCGTCGTGGATCGTCAGTTCGTAGCAGGAGAGGTGATCCGGCCCGAGCGATGCCGCCTCGTCGACGGTACGAAGCCACCAGTCGCCGTCAAAGCCGGGCAGGGAGTAGATCAGGTCGACCGACACCGAAAGGAAGCCCGCCTCCCGCGCCCGCTCCACACTGGCCCGCGCATCCTCCGCGCTGTGCCGTCGGCCAAGAAAGCGCAGCGCCCTGTCGTCCAGCGCCTGGAGTCCGAGACTGATCCGATCGAAGCCGAGTTCCCGCCATCCCGCCAGTGACTCAGGGGACGCGTCCTCCGGGTTCACCTCGATCGTCCATTCGGCTGCCGGATCGATCTCGAACGTCGCGGCCAGCCGCCGCCGAATCGCGCCAAGCTGCTCCAGGCTCAGCGCCGACGGCGTACCCCCACCGAAGTACACCGTGTCGAAACGCCGGGCCCCGCAGCACGCAGCCTCTCCGGCCCAGCCGCCTTCGGGCCCTCCGGAACCACGGAGCTCGATCTCCTGAAGCAACGCCTCCGTGAAGCGACCACGATCGGCCGCCCGACCCCGGGCCACTGCAAAGTCGCAGTAGGGACAGATCGCCGAACAGAAAGGGCTATGGACATAGAGGCCGGCCGCCTCGGTTTCAGCCATTCCCCGCCCACAACCGCAACTTGTCGCCGGAGGAGCGCCACGGCCCCTCGCACCGAACCAATCGGTCCACGCCGCCAGGAGCAAGGTCGCGCGTCAGCGGGTCAAGGAGACGCTCGCGTCTCCCCGGTTCGTCGACCGCGCGCCAGCAGAAGCGGTGGCCACCCTGGTTGACGAGGGACTCCAGCATTCGGGCGGCGGCGAGGGTGTCGAAGGTCAACGCGGCGGGATGGTATCCCCTGGTCAGCGTCAGTCTCAGACTTCGGAACCAGCTGGAGCCACGCTCGTTCCTCGGGCTACGGGACGAGGTCAGTCGAGGAAGTCTTCAGGCTCGCCGACGTTCTCGCCGTGATCGACGAACCCGAGCTTCTCGAGGATTTCAGGGTCCGCGGAGACGAAGGCGCCGGCGTTCAGCGCGGCGGCGTCCTGCTCAAAGCGCCTGGCGCCTAGCGCGGTTTCTCGCCGCCGACCCACCAGGGACTCGACCAGGCGAGGTGGCCGTCGATCTGCTCGACGCGGAGGTAGTACCAGTCCTCTTCCTGGCCGAAGTCGGTGAAGCGGAAGGTGACGTCGTCGCGGAGGCCTTCGAGATAGTCGACGCGGACGCTGTCGCGGTAGTCGCCTTCGTGGAAGACGTGCTCGTTGCCGCCGCGGGCGGCGGCCGACGTGCCCGGCGCGGCCGGCAGGGCGAGCGTGAACTCCGCGGCAGCGAACTGCTGGGGCGTACGCACCTGGGTCGGCGCGGTGCCGTACTCGACGGCCGACGCGATCTCGAGGTCGAGCCGCACCGCCGCCGGGTCGCCCTCCAGCACCAGGGCGAAGGAACGCCGCGAGCCGCGGGTGGTGAAGTCGAAGCTGGCCACGTTTCCGTCGACGCCGAAGCGGTCCGCTGGCAGCGGCGTCCCGGTCAACCTGCCGCTCACCAGTTCTGCCCCCTCGACGGTCACGCTCCCCTGCCACGGACGCTGCCCGCGCGGATTGTCCCGGATGTTGACCCAGCTCTCCGAGAAGAAGCTGACCAGAGCCTCGAACCGGCCCTCCGGAAGTGCCGACCCGCCCGCGCCGCGGGTGTCGAACGTGGCCACCACCTCGCCGTTGCGGATCAGGTCGACGCGGCGAATCGGCCCGGCGCCGATCGCCCGTCCTTCCAGCACGCGGCGGTCCGTCTGGTCCAGTTCGCTGCCCATCGGCGCGCCGTTCAGGCGCGCGTCCAACACGATCCGCTGCGCCCCGGTCGTCGCGTACGCCCGCCGCGACTTGAGCGCCCCGAACACGGCGTCCGTGGTCCGCGCGGGCGCCCAGGCGGCGGCCAGACCGCCGAACTGGAAGATGTTCGACCTGCGCCCGGACGCCCCGGCCTGATGACCGGGCGAGTAGCCGGGGTGGCCCCGGTGGTCGTCCGAGGCGGACACGAAGCCGACCCGGAAGCCCTGCTCGAGGTAGCGGCTGCCGAACCACTCGAAGGTGCCGTGGCCCGACATGATTTCGATCAGGTTCTCCATCTCGAAGTCGTTCTGCCGCCAGTCGCCGTTCTGGTGGGCGTGCGGGATGATCAGGACGTCGTCCGTGTCGTACTCGGCGCGCAGGCCCCGGTAGAGGTCGGACAGGTTCGGCGCCGCCTGGACGCCGACGCGCTGCATGCCGACGTTCCGGAAGAACACGTTGTGGTGACCGCCGCGCTGGCGGGGCGACGTCCACTCGTAGCCCGCGAAGACCAGCAGTTCGCCCTCGCGGTGGACCTCCCGGACCGCCTCGTTCAACTCTTCCCACAGGCCGTCGGTAAGCCAGATGTCGTGCTCGCTCATCGTGACGAAGTCCAGCCGGGCGTCGTCGCGGGCGAAGGCGAAGTAGCCGCCGGGCGTGCCCTGGCCCTCGGCGAATCCCGAGTGGCCGTGGGTCTCGCCCCAGAACAGGCGCTGTTCGGGATCGGCCTTGACCCATACGGGATTCGCGGCGCCCGTCACCTCGCCGTCCGGGCTGCGGAACGTGTAGCGATGGACGCCCTCGCCTTCCGCCACAACCTCCATCAGGTGGATCGCCTGGCCGGCCGGCAGCTCGCCCGCCTGCTCGCCGTCGCGGAACACCTCGAGACCCGGAATCTCCCGGGTCGCCCGGTTGTAGGCCCGGTCCTCCGCGCGCACCGAGATGACGAACGTTTCCCCGTCACCGACGATCGACGGAGCAAATCCGTGAACCCGCTCCGCCGCTCCGCCCACGACCTCGAACGTCGCGGGCGGCATTTCGTAGACCCTGCCGTCGCCCGGGTCGACGTGAATGGGCAAGGCGATCCGGTCATTGCTGAACTCGCCGACGCGCAGACCGCGGCCGCCGCCCGACGTGTCGCCGAAGGTCAACGTGATCGTGTCGCCCGGCGATAGATCGCCGCCGCGCACCCGAAGGGTCGGGAAGCCAACCGGCCCGCGAAAGCCGCCGTACGGGCCCCAGATCGGATGCGTATCCTGCTCCAGGCTGACGCCTTCCCGGCTCACCCGGGCGGAGACGTAGCGGTCGCCCGCCGGGTCGGTCGTCTGCAGCCGGCCGTAGCCGCCGGCGCCCTGACTCGAGATCACGATTCCGCCGCCCTCCTCCACGCCGAGCGAGCCGACCGTGTAGACGACCTCGATCGTCGCCCAACTGAGCGCCTCGAACACCTCGGCCCCGGTCCGCGTCACCGTGCCGAGCGCCTCCTCGTCCTCGTCCAGCCAGGCGAGCTGCCGCACGTAGTCGTCGACCGCCTCGACCTGCGACGGCGACGGTTCCGAACCCGGCCGCGGAAACGGTCCGTAGAACGCGACAAGGGGAAGGTTCTTCGGCACGAAGCCCCCCTCAAGCGAGACCGCGTTCGCCCACTCCCAGAGCACCGGCATGCGCTCGGCCACGTTCGAGGCGGTGGTCGGCGAGCGCTCGACCTCCGCGATCAGGCTATCCACGCGAGCCCTGAGATCCGCGTCCAACCCCTGGCCAGCGGCCGGCGACGCCACCGCCAGGCCGCCCAAGGCGACGACAACGAACCCGCCGATCAGTCTCCGCACAACGCACCTCCCCTTGAGCTCCGGTTCCCTTCGCGGTCCCGGCGCGATAATCCAAACAACGATTGCAGAACGGAATAGTAGACTGTCGCGACACAGCTTGCGAGGAGAACCGATGAAGAAGCTCACGATGGTCGCGGCGTTGACCGCCTTTTGCACCTTCCCGTTCATTGCCTGCGCTCCCGGCGAGGACGCTGCCGGTGAAGGTGGAGGTGAAGCGACCGCCGAGACCGCCGAAGGCCCGAACCCCACCCGGAACGCCTACTTCGGCGACCTTCACGTCCACACCCGCTACTCGTTCGACGCCTTCATCTTCGGCACGACGACCGACCCGAACGACGCCTACGAGTTCGCCAAGGGCGGGACGATCAAGCATCCCGCCGGCTTCGACATGAAGCTCGACCGCCCGCTCGACTTCCAGGGCGTGACCGACCACGGCATGTACCTCGGCATGCTCCCGGCGATGACCGAGGAGGGCTCGCCTGCCTGGGACCACCCGATCGCCGCCGATATGCGCGTGGCCGAAGAGGCAGACGAGCGGCGCGGCATCTTCGTCGGCATGCGGCCCTACCTTGGCGCCAGGAAGGGCGAAGACGAGCATCTGAAGATGGACGTCGTCCGGGGCGCCTGGTCCAGGATCATCGAGGCGGCCGAGGCGCACAACGATCCGGGGAACTTCACGGCCTTCATCGCCTACGAGTACACGTCGTCCGGCTACGAGCGGGACAACCTGCACCGCAACGTCGTCTTCCGCGGTTCCGAAGCCCCCGACGCACCGTTCAGCCGGACCGACTCCCAGAACCCCGAGGACCTCTGGGCCACGATGGACGAGTGGCGGGACCAGGGCATCGACGCGCTCGCCATCCCGCACAACCCGAACGGCTCCGGCGGCCGCATGTTCGAGATGGAGAAGTTCCACGGCGATCCGCTCGACGACGAGTACGTCTCTGTCCGGATGCGCAACGAGCCGATCGTCGAGATGACCCAGGTCAAGGGCACCTCGGACACGCATCCGGCCCTGTCGCCCAACGACGAGTGGGCCGACTTCGAGATCATGCCCTACAAGATCGCGACGACGATCATCAGCCAGCCGGAGGGCAGTTACGTCCGCGACGCCCTGATCCGGGGACTCCGGCTGGCCGACGGCGGCCTCGCGAACCCGTACAAGTTCGGCTTGATCGGCGCCAGCGACACGCATGTCTCGGCCGGCTCGTTCCAGGAGGACAACTACTGGTCGAAGGTCGGGATTCTGGACGCCGAACCGCATCTCCGCGGCTCCGTGCCCGGCGCCGGCGCCAACCAGTCCACCGGCGATCCGGCCCAAGAGTCCGACTCGTCGATCCGAACCGACGACGGCTCGGGCCGGACCTTCCGCGACACCTACTACTACACCTGGGGCGCTTCCGGTCTCGCCGGCGTCTGGGCCGAGGAGAACACGCGCGAGTCGATCTTCGACGCGATGCGGCGCAAGGAGACCTTCGCCACCTCCGGCCCGCGGATGAAGATCCGCTTCTTCGCCGGCGACTTCAAGGACGGCGACCTGGACGACACCGGTTTCCTGACCAGGGCCTACGCGGAGGGCGTGCCGATGGGCGGCGACCTGCTGTCCGCCGATGCCGGCTCGGCGCCGACCTTCGCCGTCTGGGCGATGCGCGACTCGATGGCTGCCCCGCTCGACCGCGTGCAGGTGATCAAGGGCTCGTCGAGCAACGGCGAGGGCGTCGAGATGGTCTACGACGTCGCCTGCTCCGACGGCGCCGAGGTGGACCCGGCCACGCACCGCTGCCCCGGCAACGGCGCCACGGTCGATCTCGCGACCTGCGACATCAGCGCGGACTCCGGGGCGGACGAGCTCAAGGCGGTCTGGACGGACCCCGACTTCGACGCGACGAAGCGCGCCTTCTACTACGTCCGGGTGCTCGAGAACCCGACCTGCCGCTGGTCGACCTGGGACGCCCTGCGCGAAGGCGTCGAGCCCCGCCAGGATGTCTCGGCGACGATCCAGGAACGCGCCTGGTCATCGCCGATCTGGTACACGCCGGAGTAGGCGTTCGGACTGCGTATACTGCACAGCCGAAATGAACCTTGCCGTCGAAGAGCACCTGGGCGCCGTAGAGCGTTCCGTGTCGTTGCTGGAACGCGACGGTCGCCCCGCCAGCGTGGTTTCTCTCTGCCGCAGCTTTCGCGTGGCCCAAAAGGACCTGTGGGACGCCTTGACCAACGCTGAACGAATCCAGCGCTGGCTTCTGCCCATCAGCGGCGAGCTCGAGCTCGGCGGCCGCTTCCAACTGACGGGGAACGCCAGCGGCGAGATCACGGCCTGCGAGCGGCCCTCGCACGTCGCGCTCACGTGGGAATTCGCCGACGACGTCAGTTGGGTGGAGGTCCGCTGCTCGGCAAACGGAGCCGGCGCCGCCCGCCTCGAACTCATCCACACCGCTCTCCTGGCGCCGCACTGGGACGAGTACGGACCCGGAGCGGCCGGTGTCGGCTGGGAACTTGGTCTGCTTGGACTGGCCCTCCACCTGGAGCAGCCGGACGAGCCACAACTCGACGAACACGCCTTCGCCGCCTCCCCGGAGGGCCAGGCTCTGATCACCGGCAGCAGCGAGGCATGGGGCGACGCCGGAGTCGCGGCGGGAACGGCGCCAACCGTCGCCCGCGCCGCAGCCCGGCTGACCACCGCTTTCTACACCGGCGAGCCGGTGGATTCGGCAGAGTAACCTGGGGCCAACTGCCGACGCCGCGACCCCTGCGTACCCTCCAGACCTGCCTTGGCGCCGAATACCGAGTAACGCAGCACGGATTCCAGCCAGCCTCCTCCCCAGCGCACTCGGAGACCAGGCCCACCAAGTGACGAAATGAGCCCGTCATGAGCCAAACGAAGGCCGCTGCACCGATCGTTGAGGCCGCCGAACGGGAGATCCACGGAGCGATGCTCGCCGCCGTGGCTTAGCAGCCCGTCGCAGGCGGACAGGTTTGGCGGCAACTCGACCTCTTCCCGGGCGCCCGAGCGCCTTCGCCTACTCGGTCAGCAGAGCCAGCAGAGCCCTCGGCGAATGCACCGTCACGCGCGAGCCGACGAAGTCCTTCTCGTTCCGCGTGACGATACAGTCCACGCAGGCTTGTCGTCCCGACTCGACGACTACCGCATCTTCGAAGTCGCGCAGACGGCTCTCGGCCGCGTGCTCCAGAGTCGCCCTGTTCACCGGCGCCACGTCGAGCACGGACAGCAGAGACGAGATGTGGCGCCTGGCGGCATCCCTGCCAATCGCTTTCTGCACCAGGTAGAAGATCGTCGTGAACGAATCAGCGCAGGCCAGCCCCTGAATCTGGCCGCGGTCGGCCCGTGAGAGAAGATCGGCGACGGTCTCCGCGAATGGCGCCCGGTCGAGCAGGAAGTCGATAAGCACGTTGGTGTCGAAGAGCACCCTCATGCGCCCGGCCTTCTCAGAGGTGCTTCTCCTCAAGATGCGCGTGGTAGTCACGCACACCGTCCAGTCCCTTGTCCTTCAGCACCCCGCGCAGCCGGGCCACGGTCGGCGTCTCGGCGCCAGCCGGCTGGCGCCGGGATGTCACCGCGGAGAAGTACTCCGCCACGATCTGCGAAACGGACTTGCCGGCTTCCCTGGCGTAGTCCTTCGCCCGGGCGATCAGCCGGTCGTCAAGCCGCAGCGTGAGCTTGGTGTGCATGGGCGGGAGTGACGTACATCGTGCGCGCAAGTATACGTCAACCACGCCGTCCGTCAATCGAGCCCTCTGGTTCCCGGGTACTAGCCGTCACTCCGAAGCACGGAAACGAAGGCCTCCTGCGGGATGTCGACGGAGCCGACCCGCTTCATCCGCTTCTTCCCCTCCCGCTGCTTCTCGAGCAGTTTCCGCTTGCGGGTGATATCGCCGCCGTAGCACTTGGCGGTCACGTCCTTGCGGAAGGCGGTGATCGTGGAGCGGGCGATGATCTGGCCGCCGATCGCACCCTGGATCGCGATCTTGAACTGCTGGCGCGGGATCGTGTCCTTCAGACGCTCGCAGTAGCGGAGCGCCCGCCGCCTCGCCTTGTCCCGGTGGACGAGCTGGGAGAGGGCGTCGACCCGCTCTCCGTTGACCAGGATGTCGACCTTGACCAGGTCCGTTACCCGGGAGCCGATCAACTCGTAGTCGAACGAACCGTAGCCCTGGGTCACCGTCTTCAGCTTGTCGTAGAAGTCGAAGAGGACTTCGGCCAGCGGCAGCTCGCAGGTCAGCTCGACCCGCCCCACCGCCAGATAGTGGATGTTCGTCTTGCCGCCGCGGCGCTCGAGGCACAGCTCCATCACCGCGCCGAGGTAGCGCTCGGGCAGCATGATCGAGGCCTTGATGTACGGCTCCGCGACCGTCTCGATCTCGGAGGGGTCCGGGTAGGCGGCGGGATTGTCGATCCGTTGCTGCGTCCCGTCCGACATCCGTACCCGGTAGCGCACGGACGGCGCCGACAGGACGAGGGACAGACCGTACTCCCTCTCCAGGCGCTCCTGCACCACGTCCAGGTGCAGCAGACCCAGAAAACCGCAGCGGAAGCCGAATCCGAGAGCCGACGACGCGTCCTTCTCGTAGGTCAGGGAGGCGTCGTTGAGCGCCAGCTTCTCGAGGGCGCTCGTCAAATCCTCGTAGTCGTGACTCGACACCGGATAGACGGAGGAGAACACGACCGGCTTCGCCTCGCGGTAGCCCGGGATCGGCTCGGCGGCGCCGCCCGAGGCGCTCGTGATCGTGTCGCCGATGTCGATCTCCGAGATCTTCCGGATTCCCGCGATCACGTAACCCACAGCGCCCGCCTCGAGCTCCTCGCGTTGCCGCCGCTTGAGCAGAAGAGTCCCCACCTCTTCGACCTCGTGCTCGCTGCCCGTGTGCATCAGCCGGACCTTCTGTTTCGGGCGGAGCGTGCCCTGTCGCACCCTGACCAGCATGACGACGCCCCGATAGGGGTCGTACTGGGCATCGAACACCAGCGCCTGGAGCGGCGCCTCGGCGTCCCCCTCCGGCGGCGGCAGGCGATCCACGATCGCGTCGAGCACATCTTCCACCCCCTCGCCGGTCTTCGCCGAGCACAGCACCGCCTCGAACGGGTCGAGGCCCAGGTCGCTGTCTATCTCCTCCCGCACCCGGTCCACGTCGGCGGACGGCAGGTCGATCTTGTTGATCACCGGAATGACCGCCAGGTCGTACTCGAGCGCCAGGTAGAGATTGGCGACCGTCTGCGCCTCCACGCCCTGGGCCGCGTCGATCAGGAGCAACGCCCCCTCGCAGGACATGAGCGACCTCCGCACCTCGTGCGAGAAATCGACGTGGCCCGGCGTGTCGATCAGGTTCAGACGGCAAAGGCGGCCTTCCGCATCCTGGCGCCGCAGGGTGACCGTGTTGCTCTTGATCGTGATCCCCCGCTCCCGCTCGATGTCCATCGAGTCCAGGATCTGGTCGCGGAACTGGCGATCCTCCACCGCGCCGCAGTGCTGGATCAGCCGATCGGCAAGCGTCGACTTGCCGTGGTCGACGTGAGCGATGATGCAGAAGTTGCGAACCGACATGGGCGAGCCGCATCCTATTGCGTCCGCCACCGGGACAGGGACCAGAATCCACCCAGCAAAGGTACAGGTGCGCCGGTCTTCTGGCCGACATCCGCCACCGGGTGCGCCGGCCCCTGGCCGCCATCCGTCACCGGGTGCGGCGGCCCCTGGCCGCCATCCGCCACCGGGTGCGCCGGCCCCTGGCCGCCATCCGCCACCGGGTGCGCCGGCCCCCTGGCCGCCATCCGCCACCAGGTGCGCGTGCGTGCCGTCCGTGCGCCCGCTGACCGGCGCACGGACTGGTTCGCGTGTGGCGCGGGTTCGCGCCACCGGGGTTCTCGCCGCTATCCGCCGCAGGCGGAATCCGGAACAAACCCGCACCCCCGCGAACTTGCTACCGTCACATCATGTCCACCTCGGCCGCAGCCGCCCGGACCACCATCCGCATCGTCGGCGCCCCTCTGGACCTCGGCCAGTCGCGCCGCGGCGTCGACCTGGGCCCGACGGCGCTGCGCTACGCCGGACTCAAGTCGGAACTCACCCGACTCGGGTACCGGGTCGAGGATCGGGGCAACATCGAGACCGTCGAACGGGACACGCTGTCCGGAGCGCCCGGCCTGGGCTTCCTCCAGCCGGTCGTGGAAGCCTGCGAGCGCATCTACGAGGCCAGCCGGCAGGCCGTCGCCGACGGCGCCGTGCCGCTCGTACTCGGGGGTGACCACTCGATTGCAGTCGGCACGCTCGGCGGCGTGTCGCACGAGCACCGCACCGGCGTCCTCTGGATCGATGCCCACGGCGACTTCAACACGCCCGAGACATCGCCCACCGGCAACCTGCACGGCATGCCCCTGGCCGCCCTGTGCGGACTCGGCGCGCCGGAACTGGTCGACGCCGGACGCCCCGGCGCCAAGCTCCGGGCCGAGGACGTCGTGCTGTTCGGTGTCCGCGACCTGGATCCCGGCGAGCAGGCGCTGATTCAGCAAACCGGCATCAGCACCTACACGATGCGTCAGATCGACGAACGGGGTCTGGCGCCGCTGGCCACCGAGGCCCTGGAGCGCCTGGACCACGTGGACCTTCTCCACGTCAGCCTGGACATGGACTCGATCGACCCCCGCGAGGCGCCCGGGGTGGGCACGCAGGTTCCCGGCGGCCTGAGCTACCGCGAAGGCCACCTGTTGATGGAACTGATCGCGGAGCACGGCGGCATCGGTTCCGTCGACGTGGTCGAAGTCAATCCGATCCTCGACACCCGCAACCAGACCGCGAAGCTGGCTCTCGGCCTGTTGAGCTCGCTCTTCGGCCGCAGCATTCTCTAGCAGCCCGTGGCAGAAGTCCGTGTCACACCGAGAGGTCCAGAAGACGTAGCAGAGCCCCAGCCTTCTCTTCCGTGTCGACGATGACCTCCAGGACTGGCCTGTCGTCCTCTTCACGCGCCCTCATCCAACACTCACGGCACCCGAGGCCGGGTCGTAAGTCACAGCGACCGAATCTCGCAGTTCCGCTTCGGCAATCGCCGCTCTCCTGAAGATCGGCAGGTTCGCGCCAGGATGCCGAGCCGATGGCACGACCAAACCATCGAGCTCAAGCTCCAACGCCTCTGTGCCGAGCCGATTGCAGAAGGTGTAGTCAGTCTCGTGGACCAGATCCGGCCACTCGGACACCTGCCCGCGAAGATCCTTCTCGCGGCCCGAGAACGTGCACTCCAGGTGCCGGTAGTACGTCGTTCTGGCGGTCGTTGGGCGTCCCATGACGACCGGAAGCCAGTGCTTGACCTCGGCTTCGGCGGTCTCAACGTTCAGCGAACTGTAGAAGACCGGAAAGGAACCGTCGGAGTAGCGAGTCCGCCTTCTCAGCCTTCTCTTCGGCCTGAAGACGGCTTCGCAGAGTTGCTCGGCCGACGCTGCGCCGGGCGCGGCTGCCAAGACCTCCCTGAGTTCAGCCTCCCCTCTGCTATCCAAGCCAAGGGAGGTCAGGAAATCGAACGTGGGGTCCTTCGCCAGCCGGAAGACCCTGCGCGCGCTCCTCTCAGTAGGCAGCTCATCAAGCAAGGCCTATGGCCCGGCCACCTCGTCCACGTACTCTCTGACCAGAAGCAAATCCTCCATCGAGCCGCCAACCATCAACGACATGGGCGACTTGCCTTCAAGAAGTTCGTGGGGCTCTCGCAACCACTCGTTCTCGACCTCCAGGTCCCGGAACAGCGAATGGAGTGACTCCCTGATCCGGAACAGGTGGGCGATCCGGTCCCGCACGTCGCGGCCATGAAGTTCCGCCCGCCCAGTCAGCAGAGCGCCCGCGTGAGCCGTGTCGCCGGGACCGAAGCCGAGCAAACCGGCTAGATTGTCCTGACTGAGCCGCCAGAACCCGGCGAGCTTCAAGGCGAACTGAATCGGTCCGGGCGGCCGACCACGCGGGCTTCCGAGTGCTGCCGGACTCCGGGGTTGCACGGCCTCGGACACCTGTGCGGCCGAGGACCGAGTTCGGATCCGCGGATTGCGGAACAGCCCCACGTACTTTCCCTTGGGGGACGATCCCGTCCGTGCCGTAGGCCGTTCTTTCTTCATGCCCATCGCTATCCGCGATGGTATCCGACCCTACAGCCGAAAGCAGGGCAGAATACGGGACCTGCGCCACGACAAGGAGGCCCCATGACCGACGAACCCCGCCAGTACTGGCTGATGAAGAGCGAGCCGGGCGAGTACTCGATCGACGACCTCGAACGCGACGGCACGACCTACTGGGACGGCGTGCGGAACTACCAGGCGCGCAACCTGATGCGGGACCGGATGCGGGTCGGCGACGGGGTCTTCTACTACCACTCGAACGCCAGGCCGACCGCGGTCGTCGGCCTGGCGCGCGTGTGCAGCGAGTCCTACCCGGACCCGACCCAGTTCGACCCGGGGGATTCCCACTACGACCCCAGGTCGGACCCGGAGAACCCCCGGTGGTACCTGGTCGACATCGAGTTCGAGTGCAAGTTCGACGAACCCGTCACGCTGGCCGAGCTGCGACAGCGACCCGACCTGGAGGGGATGGCCCTGCTCCGCCGGGGCCAGCGGCTCTCCGTTCAGCCGGTAACCGAACGGGAGTGGCGGATCGTCTGCGAGATGGCGGGCGTCGAGGCGCCATAGAACAAGACTCTGAAAGCGACCCGGTTCAACCGGCGCCGCGAACCGCAGTGACGTAGACGATGGTCGGGTGTGTCGGATGGCGAGCTTTGACGTCGAGACGTGTTCGGTTCAACGTCCGGGCTTGCCGCGCGTGGCTCGCGCTGAAGTCAAACGCCGTGCTCCCCTCCCAATAGCCCAAGCCATGATCGAGACGCAACACGACCGACCGACCTGAAGCCCACACGATCTCCAGTTCGCGGGCGTGAGGCAGATGCCGTGGCGCAATCGTCTCGAAACTCGGCTCGAAGCCTCTGAGGCGAGCCAACTCATCACCGACCCTGTCCCGGTCCGAAGCTTGCGGCCAAGGATGGTGGATTCGATGAGCCCATGCATGGTCCACGTCATAACTGGCCGACCGGACAGCCAAACGGGTGCCCTTGCCGCCACTTGGCGTCAAGGCCGTCACGAGCTCGATGAAGAGGCGAACGGTGAACGGATGTCTCACGTAGCGATCGATGTAGCGGATCTCGGAGATCGGTCCTCCGACCTCGAGCTGGCGGCCGAGTCGCGGCGCTTGGCCCTTGACCAGATCCCAGAATCGTACGCCGAACCCCCTTGCGGAACCGTTCAGGTCCGACCCAATCCGCACCTCCCCCACAGAGGCCTCGGGTGTACGCCTCAGGTCGGAGGCACTGAGTTCGAGCGATCCATGGGAATCCGACCGCGGTTCCGACGAGACAGCCTTGATGCAGATGCCGCTCTCCGTACCACATCCCCAGTCGGCGCCTGGCGCCCGCCCGTCCTCGTCAATCACCACCCATCTCACCGAGCCCGCCGACCCCTCGATCTCGACCGCGAGTGCTTCTGTCGACGGCAATGAACCGCGCACGAAGAGAGTGGCGCCAGACACTTCGACCAGGTTCGCCAACAAGTTAGCCACCGCCGGATCAAGTCCGTCCCGCGCTTCTTCTGGAATCAACAGCTCAACCTCGACATCGTCTGTTCGCCAGCGAAAGAGGTCCGGCGCCACACTCCAATCCGCTATGTTCCAGCGGTCCAGCCGCCCATCCAGGTAGATTCGCAGCCGTTTCACGCCAGGCCGCGACAACTCCTGTCGGAGCGCATTGCGGAGGCCTCGCAGCTCGAGTTTGGCGCCTGCCCCGAACCTCTTCACCTGGTCTGGCACGTCAAGCCGCATCAGGGCGGACTCCGAAAGCACGCACGCGGCCCTATGGCGGTCCATTTGGTCCGCTCGATACTGGGTATCGAAACTCAGCAGACAGCCGTGACAGGCTGAGTCGCACTGGCGCGGACACTCGAGGTTCCGGCGGGCCGCTCTGAGCAGATCAACGAGCTGCTGAGACGCCGTCGCAACGTAACCGGCGCCGCCGCTCGCGGTGTCGTACAGGAAGATCGAGCGCCCCGACGTGCCGTCCCGATTTCGAACTCGCTGCGTGGCACAACCAAGCTCCCTCGCATCGATGCCCAACTGCTCAGCAAGGGCAGACCGGAGCGCCACTGCAACGGTGTAAGCCTCGACTTCATCCTTGATCGGCAAACCCGTCTCTACCTTGATTCGCGAATATCGTCTCGGGTTCTGAGCCAAGGTTGAAGCCGGGAGGGCCTTACGGGATGGGGTAGAATCGTGATTCACAACCATCACAAACCCCTTCGACGAAAGGCCACTCCCAGTGCGGTATAGAAGAGCAGATCTGAAGCGTCGTGTCAACGGCAAGTTGGACTATCGGTTCGGACGCCAGGAGGTGACCTCCCACGCCGGCCTCGAGCTGTTGCGGGAGTACCTGAGGCGAAGCGGGTTCATCGATCTGCTTCGCGGAGCGGTCGGCTCCTCGTTTCCGACGACCGACTTCGGCGCTGTTGCGATGCTGCTTTCGCTGCTGGGCTTGATTCTCGTCGGCGGACGCCGAGTCCGGCATCTTCAGAACGAGCAAGGCGATCCGATCATGGCGCGCTTTGCCGGCCTGAGCAGACTGCCGGCGCCGCGCACCGTCAGCTACTGGCTCCAGTGCCTGCGCAAGGATCATGTGGAGCGGCTGTCGAAGGTCAACGAGGACCTGGTCGGCGCTCTGTTGCGGCGAACCGGCAGGCGGCGGCTCACCCTCGATGTGGACGGCTCGGTGATCAGCACGGGGTCCAAGGTGGAGGGGGCCTTTCGGGGGTACAACCGCCAGCGTCGGGGAGCGCGCAGCTACTACCCGATCACCGCCTACGAGGCTCAGGAAGGCCAGATCGTGCGCCTCTCGAATCGACCGGGCAACATCAACGATGGAGCCGCCAGCGTGACGTTCCTCAAGGACCTGATCCGGCAGGTCCGCGACACGGTCGGCCGCCGCCGACAGCTGGAACTCCGCATGGACGGGGCGTTCTTTCGACGGGACGTACTCCGGGTCCTCGACGATTCGGGCGCAGACTACGCCATCAAGGCCCCCTTCTATCCGTGGCTCAACCTCAGGAGCGTCGCTGCCGAAGCCAACGCCGGGGCCCACTGGCAGCGTGTCGACGGCCGCACCTGGGCTCACGAGAGCCGGCTTCAAGTCTGGGGCCAGGACCGCCGCGTGGTGCTCTACCGACGCCACGTCGCGCACGAGACCGGGAGGAACTTCCAACTCGATCTCTTCCACCCCGACGATGGCCACTACGAGTACTCAGCCATCCTCACCAACAAGCGGCTGACGCCCCGCAACCTGTGGCACTTCTACAACGGTCGAGGAAGCCACGAGAAGGTCTACGGCGAACTCAAAACCGGCTTCGCCTTCGACTGCGTTCCCAGCCTCAGCGAACCGGCCAACGCGGCTTGGCAGATGCTCTCCGTACTCGCCTTCAATCTCTCGCGAGCCTTCCAGGCTCAAACACTTGCTCCGGTCAGAAAAACCAACCGCAAGCGCCGAACGAGCCGACGATTCGAGAGCATCCACACCATGCGATTCAAACTCCTCGGTCGGGCCGCCGTCCTGCTGCGACCAGCAGGAAAGACCACCCTCCACCTCGGCGCGTCACCCGCGGTAGCAGCCCGTTTCCTCGCAATCACCAACGCTATTCGAGCCTGAATATTCGCGAATCAAGGTCTACTGACAGCAGGCGCAACTCGAACACATCCGTCCGTTCTTCGCCACCCAGCCACACTCGTCGCTTGATTGCCCAGTCCGAGTCGTTCCCTTCGCAACGAGGCACTCGTCCAAACGAGCCCCTGAGGCGCCGATGGTCCTTCATGGCAGAAGGCAACTCCGCCTCGTCGGCAAAGGTCTCCTCCGCTGCCCGGCCACAACGGAGGCAAACCGCGAACCCGTGCTGCCGGCTTCCCCGGCTTCGGCGAAAGACGCGGCCCTCCGGACTATGGCGATATCGCCCCAATCCTCCGGGAAGGTTCACCCATTCCGCTCCACCAGCCGAGATCACAGGTCCTTCAACAGGCACGTACGGCAACTTCGTCAAGTCATTGTGCGGCTGGTAGTCGAGTTCTACAGCAAAGCCCGCAGGCTCGAGATACTCCCACTGGCGCAGATTCTCAGAACCGCAAGAAGGACAACGGTCGACCGGGTGGCCAGCCGTGCCGACCTCGCCGCAGCGTCTGCAGCGCCAGAAACGCCTGAAAGCCTGCGTCTCCCGGACGTCCGTTTCCCCCGCCGGAATATGCCAGTTCAACGTCACGCCGCCGCACTCGTACACTCGCCCGTCAAGCACGACGGCGGCGCCCGGCGAATACTCTCTGAGCGCGATGCCGAGTTCCCGGGAGGGGTAGCCGCGACTGGAGCCGAAGCGGCCCTCGAATCCCCCTCTTCGAGACGCCGATCGTCTGAGTGACCGTCGCGTGGTGTTCACAAACGGAACGACACCTGTCGGAAAGCCATAGGCCGGCAGAAAGCGCCGAGTGATCAGCTCCCTGAGCAGATACTCGTCGCGGAGACGTTCAAGTTGCCGTTCGATTGCCCGTTGGACGACAGAGCGGCCATTGCGCGTACGATCAGCCTCCTCGCGCTGCTGTTCCTGCAACGCCCGCAGCTCGGCGGTCCATCGCCCAAGGATCGTCTCGATCTGGCCCGCAGCGGCGTCAAGCATACGCGACGGCGCGCGGCTGGCCAGGACAGTTTGCCGAATCAGGGAGCGTACTGCCCGGATCACATCCTCCCGGGCGCCACGGCGTAACCAGGTTGCAAACCGCTGGGCAGGGCAGTGGGCCTCGTCCGAAGAAGCCTCGAAGAACCAGCCACTTGAGAGTTTGTGGGCGTCCTGACCGCTCAGGTAAGCACCCAGCAACAGCGAGTGCACATGCCTGCTGACGATGCGTTCACTGTCCAGGGCCACCCGTGGTGAAGCGACGGAAGCAGTGAATGGCCACATGGGATCCCGAAACACCGCCTCGCCGTGAGGTGTTGCTGGACAAACGGTCAGGCTCGCAGCCGCACCCTCGCGTCGACGGCCGGCACGCCCAGCGCGTTGAAGAAAGTTGGAAGGGCTCGGCGGCGCGTTGTTCATGCATACCGCCGTCAGGCCGCCGACGTCCACACCCATCTCCATTGTGGTCGACGAACTGAGGAGATTCACCTGCCCCTGCTTGAATCGCTCCTCGTACTCCTGCAGGCGGGCGCTTGACAGCTGGGCAGAGTGCTCCACGACGACGAAGTAGGGAGCACGCCGTGCAATCCGGTCGTTCATGTCCCCCCACACGCCCTGCTGACGCGCGGCCTGAACCAGATCGTCGTTCCGGAGCCAGCAGTCGATCTCGGCGCCCGACCACTCCCGGCCGTCCCCATCCCGCCAGAAGCCGCATGGCAACCGCGGCATCGTCACCCGGGCGCACCGACCCAACGCGCCGGCCTCCGTACCCAGCAGGTAGGGGGTGATTCCGCCCAGCGCGCGCGGCAAGACGCGTCGGGTGACAGGACAACTCCATGCTGTATCGACATCGCGCAGAACCGCCGCCTGCCCCAGGTTCAATTGAAAGCCGAGCTCCGACTCAACCAGCAGGCTCCTGATCTGCTGCCAGGCAGCCTGCAGGACTTCGTTGATCGCGTCGACGTCCGCCTGAACATGGAGACTCAGGCCGAGGTACGTCGATAGCAACCAGACCAATCGCGACCGCGAAGATCCCTTTCTGATCTGTGGCCAGCGGATGACCCGGCGGTCACGATCAACCTCCGCCTGGGGCCCCTGAAGGTAGCGTGCCCTCCAGGGAACACCCAACCACCTCCGGAAATCCTGCGGCATTTCGACCGCGCCATTCGCCCGCACCATGTGATCCAGGGCGACGGCGAGAAACGTCCTCCACTCGGCGGCAGGCAACTCCCGGACCCGCCACGCCCTTGGCAGGCTCCGATCCCCCAACTTCTCGATGCCCGGATAGCCAAGAGCCGCAAGGCCCAGCGTCTCAAGCGAGTTGGCCCGCCGCGGCCGACGCAGGAACTCCCGATAGAGACAGAACTCCGCAATCTCCTCTTCGCTGGCTTGACTCGCCATCAGGTCCCGCCACCGGTCGCGCATCCACGGGTTCATGTTCCTCGAGGACGCCAGCTTCCGCTGTGCTTCTTCCCAGCCCAATATCGCCGGCCCGGTCGCGGCGGCACCGGCCTCACGTGCCCGGAGGCGCTTCCTCAGACTTCTCAGGGGCGGCGGCAACGTGGTCAGCTCCTCGAGCGCATCGAGCTCCTTCTGTTCGTCTTCGGAAAGACGGCTCCGCTCGCTACTTCGCGTGGCCGCCAACGCCAACTGGTGATACAACACGCTGCGGACTGCATTCCGTTCGGTGCTCAATTGCGCGCGTACGGCAAATGTCGCGGTCCCTTGGCGGCTGTCGCTGAAGGTCATCAGCCGCCGCCCCCGGTGCGGAAGCGATCGGCCCTCATCCAGTCCCGGCGTGTTGTCGAGAAGCGTCGGCGCCGCAATGTTCAAGTAGAACGGCACTCCCAAGCGCAGGGGACGAAACGCCTCGCGGCCCGCCCTGGGCGCAGCACCACAACGGGGACAGCAGAGTCTGCCTTTCTCGTCGGGCTGTACCAGACCGATGGTCGGAGTCTCTCCTTCCCCCAACACCTGACCGGTTTCCAGGTTAACGGCGGCCGACCTGACAGGACTCCTTGATTCGCGAATATCGTCTCGGGTTCTGAGCCAAAGTTGAAGCCGGGAGGGCCTTACGGGATGGGGTAGAATCGTGATTCACAACCATCACAAACCCCCTTCGACGAAAGGCCACTCCCAGTGCGGTATAGAAGAGCAGATCTGAAGCGTCGTGTCAACGGCAAGTTGGACTATCGGTTCGGACGCCAGGAGGTGACCTCCCACGCCGGCCTCGAGCTGTTGCGGGAGTACCTGAGGCGAAGCGGGTTCATCGATCTGCTTCGCAAAGCGGTCGGCTCCTCGTTTCCGACGACCGACTTCGGCGCTGTTGCGATGCTGCTTTCGCTGCTGGGCTTGATTCTCGTCGGCGGACGCCGAGTCCGGCATCTTCAGAACGAGCAAGGCGATCCGATCATGGCGCGCTTTGCCGGCCTGAGCAGACTGCCGGCGCCGCGCACCGTCAGCTACTGGCTCCAGTGCCTGCGCAAGGATCATGTGGAGCGGCTGTCGAAGGTCAACGAGGACTTGGTCGGCGCTCTGTTGCGGCGAACCGGCAGGCGGCGGCTCACCCTCGATGTGGACGGCTCGGTGATCAGCACGGGGTCCAAGGTGGAGGGGGCCTTTCGGGGGTACAACCGCCAGCGTCGGGGAGCGCGCAGCTACTACCCGATCACCGCCTACGAGGCTCAGGAAGGCCAGATCGTGCGCCTCTCGAATCGACCGGGCAACATCAACGATGGAGCCGCCAGCGTGACGTTCCTCAAGGACCTGATCCGGCAGGTCCGCGACACGGTCGGCCGCCGCCGACAGCTGGAACTCCGCATGGACGGGGCGTTCTTTCGACGGGACGTACTCCGGGTCCTCGACGATTCGGGCGCAGACTACGCCCTCAAGGCCCCCTTTCATCCGTGGCTCAACCTCAGGAGCGTCGCTGCCGAAGCCAACGCCGGGGCCCACTGGCAGCGTGTCGACGACCGCACCTGGGCTCACGAGAGCCGGCTTCAAGTCTGGGGCCAGGACCGCCGCGTGGTGCTCTACCGACGCCACGTCGCGCACGAGACCGGGAGGAACTTCCAACTCGACCTCTTCCACCCCGACGATGGCCACTACGAGTACTCAGCCATCCTCACCAACAAGCGGCTGACGCCCCGCAACGTGTGGCACTTCTACAACGGCCGAGGAAGCCACGAGAAGGTCTACGGCGAACTCAAAACCGGCTTCGCCTTCGACTGCGTTCCCAGCCTCAGCGAACCGGCCAACGCGGCTTGGCAGATGCTCTCCGTACTCGCCTTCAATCTCTCGCGAGCCTTCCAGGCTCAAACACTTGCTCCGGTCAGAAAAACCAACCGCAAGCGCCGAACGAGCCGACGATTCGAGAGCATCCACACCATGCGATTCAAACTCCTCGGTCGGGCCGCCGTCCTGCTGCGACCAGCAGGAAAGACCACCCTCCACCTCGGCGCGTCACCCGCGGTAGCAGCCCGTTTCCTCGCAATCACCAACGCTATTCGAGCCTGAATATTCGCGAATCAAGGAGAAGTGGCCTCGGAGCGGCAGAAACCACTCGTCCCCGTTCTGCGCACGGCAACCTGCGTCAAGCAGTCCGAGCACGTCTTCAGCCGCCACCGACTCATCAAACCCCAGGTGCCTCCGGATATCGCGCAGGCCCATCCCGTCTGAAGCCAGCAGGTCACGAAGAGTGCGAAGCGCCTCGACCGACGCCAGAGTGTCGTATGGGATCCCCTCACGGGCGCGGACGGCGTCAAGCAGAGAGGCAAGCGCAGTGCCGTTCGACGCCGTGGCCAGGGGAGCGGGCGCCCTCTCCCCTCCGACCACGCGCACTCTGCCCGCACTCCCTCCGGTCAGGTCTCCGAAGAACTCCCGCAGCGCATCCCGAGTATCCGGATCGTCGGCCCCAACGGTGGCTGAGGTCGCGACGAAGCGGACGCCAAGCGGGTCGACACCGAAAGCCAGCAGAACCCGGCGAAGAAGAAGAGCCAGTTCCGCCGCCTGGGAACCCAGGTACGTGTGGATTTCATCGAGGACCACCCAGCGGAGCTTCCCTTGCGACGCCTGAAGGATCGGTTGGTCGACGGAACGAACCAGCATGTACTCGAGCATCGACGCATTCGTCACGAGGACCGGAGGCGGACTCTCGCGGAGCACCTTCCGGGACAGGACCTCCTGAGGTATCTGTGCCTGCTTCCACGAAGGTACTTCTTCAGGCGTGTTCCCGTTGTAGAGGCAGAACTTCGCCTTCCCTCCCAGTCCCGCCGTCCAGGCCGCCAACCGTTGCCGCTGGCTGTTGATCAGCGCGTTCAGGGGATAGAGGAACAGCGCCCGCACGCCGGCGTCGAACGGACGCGCGCGGCTCGAACTCGCAAGATCGTTCAGGATGGGGACAAGGAAACACTCCGTCTTTCCCGACCCGGTGCCGCTCGTCACCACGACCGAACGCGGCTCGCGTTCGAGCAGCGTTCGCCAGGCCGCAACTTGATGGACGTACGGGCGTCGACTTCTCGGAAACCGGTATTCACCGAGTTCCGCGGGCGATTCGTCCATCGCCCGAACCAGGTCAGGCTCGAGAAGCTCACCGGCGAGGTCGGCCATCGATTTCCGGTTTCTCCGCCAAGGGAAGGTCGCCTCGAAGACCGGTTCGGCCAGAAAGCTCCCCTCGTGGCTCGCCGGTCGATCCAGGACGGATCGAACGTGACTCCGAAGCGGCCCCGGCGCCAGTCCAAGCTGGTCGAGCGTCGCTCTCGCAGAGCGAGTTCGGAGATCCCGACTGAGGGCGGAGAAACTGAGTTGCTCCATCTTCAGCCCGAGTACTTCTGCCACGAAATCGCGAGCGCCATCGTCGTCCACAGCCCGGTGTCGAACCACTTCGGATCAAAGGCTCTCAAGCTTCGCAGTCCCAACACCAGGGACTGCGAGGTGGGCAGTCCGAGCAGAGAGTTCAGAGCCGCCACTGCCGGCGCACAACACACGGCTCGGCGGAATCCGGCGACCTGCTCCTGAGGCCAAGCGGTCCGCTGCACAGGCGAGAGGTTCGCGATGTGATCATGCTGCCACTCGTCGACAACAGAGGCTTGAGGCCAGTGGTCATCACTCCGCCGGCGAAAGAGGTCCTGGAGTGCCCCGTTTCGCCTCCTGAAGATCATCGCCCTCGCCTGCGGGCTGCCCCATGCCTCGGCCGCGGAGTCACCGCGACGCAGCACCGCTGCCTGTACGACCTTGAGCACCACGTCCATGTAGCCGCCCTGGTCGCTCGCCCGGCGCTCAAACACATTGAAGGCCCAACTTGCCAGGTCCTCCCCGTACTCCGCCATGTACTGCCGATGAAGGCTGCGAGATACGTCCACCCAGACGTTCACCGGCACAGACCACCATGGATGAGGTAGTTGGTCAACGGTCGACCAGATCGCCCCGAACTCCTCGTCGCCCGCCTGCATGAGCGCCGTTGCAGCGGCCCGGGGTGAACGGGCAACGGCTGTGAGCAGATCCACGGCCGACGGGGGCACGTCCTGGTGGTTCCGGAAGGCGTTTCGCACCAGTTCCCAGTCTTCATGATCGGGCTGGCCCGCAAGGCCGTCGATCACCTTGTCGAGACCCTCGCGTCGGGTGCTCGACTTCCGGAGCCGAATCACCTCTTCAAGTCTCGGAAACGCCGGAACCCGGTCCTCTCCGATTTCAGTCCCGGACGGCTGAGGATGCCAAACGCGAGGCTGCGCCACACAAAGGTCGCCCTGCCGGACGGTCACCAGCCACGGCCCCTGCTCAAGGTCCCGTGGCAGGGACCAGCACGCTTCGGCCGATCGCGGCAGCGCCCGGCTCTCGCATTCAGGTTTCCACAACGGCCGTACCTCGGCGTTCAGCTCACTCGAAGAGGCCGGTTCGCCTGCTTCTCGAATGCAGGCAACCGACCCGAACTCGTCCCAGTCGATGCGGAACCCGAATCGCTTCACGCACAGATGAGGCGCGCTCTCCACGCCGTTGCAGGCGATCCGCACGCGGACCTCCGCCTGGAGATCGCTCGACGATTCGAGGAGGAGGCGAATCGGCTCCTGCAAGAACACGAGAGGCAGTTCGTGGACTCCGCCCACTTCGCGCATCCTTTCCGCCAGAGAATTGCTGCCGCCGGTATCAAGAGGCAGGTCCTCCGCCGCGAGTGAACCGACGACCCCGAACGTCGTTCCTGCACCTGACGCCGTCGCGATCGCCCGTATCGCGATCAACTCGTCGATGCCGACCGACGCGTGGCTCGGCATCCCGGCGCCGTCGCTGCGTACGAAACGACCATGGCTCGTAGCAACCGGCAGGTCGAGCCGGAGGTCCCCGCCGCCAGACGGATAGTGGAGCAGGACGGCCAACGACGACACACGTCGAGCGTTCGAGACCAGGCGAATCCCATCGGGAGAGCGCTCGACACGGGTGTCCTGTTCGCCCGGCAGACCGACTTCGGCCGCGACCAACCCGCCAAGCAGTGTTTCGGTCTCCCGGTCACCGGGAACGGGTCGGCACGAAAGGGTAGCCGTCTGCGGGACGACCGCGACGCGGCCCCGATACTCCAGTGCGCCGGCCACGACGTGCCGGGCGTCGAACAAGCCGAAGCGGTCTGGAGACCATTCTGCCCAGGCCTCGCCCTTGCCGATGGCTCGAACCCGAATGTCTGCCCAGCGAATCTCCTCGGGCGTCCCGCTCGCTGGACAGCGCCGAAGTCGGGGCCAGCCTTGATAGACGGGAGAAGCATCGGGGGTCGCTGTCGAGAACACGCGCCCCTGGAGCTGGTAGTGAACCGCCTCGTCCTTCTCCTGAGCAGTCCGAACGACACAGCGTTCACCATCCATGACGATCGCGGCGGCACCGCCCACGATGAACACCTCGCGCCCGATCTCCGCCACCTGGCCGACTGCTTCGAACTGGCCCGCTTCCATCACTCGCACTTCGGCGCCCGCCGGGACAGCGACCGCGACTCGGTCGTATCGCGTGCGCAAACTCCCTTCTCCGACCAATCGAAAACGTGAGCCGTCTCCCTGCCGGTCGGCGAACACCCAAGGCAGGTCTGAGAGGCTGTCCGACTTGGGCAAAGGCAGGGTGGATACGCCTCTGCTTGACTTCACCTCGAGTCGCAGAGCGCCGGCTGCGGCTTCGCCGCGCTGCTCGGCGCGGCCCCCACGCCGCGCACTCTCGATCAGGTATTCATCGCTGCTCGGTGCACCTCGTCGCGTCGCCAGAGCAAGAAGACTCGATCTTCCCATCGCGTCCGTCGCGAACAGCTCACATCGGCCCGGAGGGGCATCGCCGTTCGCTGCCCAGAGCGCGTCGAAGACGTTTGCGTCGGTTGCCCCGGGCAGTTCCAGCGAACCGACAAGGCGCCACGAGCCCGAGGTCAGCCGCACTAGCTCCCGCACCCGGCGAAAGGCCGTTCGGGCGCCAGAAGCCTGTTTCGCGGCGTCAACGACGAGTCCTGAAAGGAGGGACTCGGCTACCTCATCATCGAGCGCCATCGGCAGTTCGTCGCGCCAGGCCGCGTCGGTCTCATCGAGGTGGGCCACCGGGTCGGAGAGGCCCCTCACCTGTGCCCGCCGCTGCCACACGACCTCAACCAGCTGGCCGCTGACTTCGTAGACGACCGGTTGGCGAAACGACGCCGGGAGCCGATGGCCGGCCGCCTCGGCGAGCCGGGCGGGGCCAAACCCTACTGACCGGTAGGCGTCGAACTGGTCGAGCAACTCCCGGAAGTACTGCCCCAGACGGTTCCTGTTCGAACGAACCATCTTCAGCGGCAAGCCGCCCTCGCAAGCGAGGGTCACCAGGAACATTCGGCGGGCGCTGCCACCGCGAATCAGCTCCCGGTTCCAGTACCTCAGCCCGTTCTCGACGCTGCGGTAGATGCTCTGAGGGTTGCTGAGGTCCAGACCGACCCCTTCGAGGGCGCCTTCCCATTTCCACGGCCCCCCTTCGTGGTGGCGCCGCCACCACTCGGCCGCATAGAGGCAGAAAAGGGCGTCGAAGCCCGCCGGGCTCCCTCCGTTCGCGGCGCGCTGCTGCAGCAGCTCCCCCAGAACCAGGAACTCCTCCCCCGTTGTCCGGTAGGCACAGAGCGGCCGCTCGTCCGGCGCAGACATACCGCGGGCGCTGAAGAACGCCTCTCGGAACGTGCCGAGTCCCTCGGCCGCTGAGTCTCGCTCATGCATGGCTCGGGATGCCGAAGCAGGAGCTTACCCGTGCAGAGTCTCAGAACCTGACACACGCTTTCTGCCGCTTGCCGCTGGCAAGAACGCTGAGGGGCTGAGTCCAACTCGCGCAAGTGGCCATGGATCAGCCTGACACGACACTGCATTCGGGCGGCCATGCATCCCGACCAGCACCATGCCATGCGGGCGATCAATGACTCGCAACCGGAGGCGGTTAGCGTTAGCGCCTTGTTGCACGGGCATCTGAACGCGCCCGGTGCGCCACGAGTTGCTAGTCCACGCTCGCGACGCGGACGCTGCCCGAACCGGTGTCGAGGATCACGTTCGCATCGCCCTCGCCAGCGATGAAGCGCATCTCGCCCCGCGACTTGTGCAGCGTCTTCGCGATCGGCACGTCGACATCGATGCCGCCGCTGCCGATGTCGATGTCGAACCGGGCCGAAAGGTCCTCCGGAACCAGCATGACGATGCCGCCCGACCCCGTGTCGATCTCGAACCTGCCGTCGCCCATCCGCTCGAGGGCCAGGTGCACTCTGCCGCTGCCCGTGTCGATCACCGCGGTGTCGGCGCCCGCGGACTCGACCAGCACGCTGCCGCTGCCGGTGTCGATCGAGAACCGTTCCGCTTCGAGACCGACCACCGTGACGCCGCCGCTGCCCGTGTCGATATCGATCGCCTCGGCCGCCACGTCCGTCACCTCCACCGAGCCGCTGCCGGTATCGATCGACAGCATCTCGCCCTCGAAGCGGTCGAGACTTGCCTTGCCGCTGCCCGTGTCCATCACCAGCCGGCCGCGCACGTCCCGCACCGTCAAACCGCCGCTGCCGACGCCGATCTTCACGTCGCCGTCGAGGCCAGCCGCTTCCGCCATGCCGGCCCTGGTCTTCAGTTCCAGATCGGCCGTGACGTCGGACACGTCGATGTCCCCTGCTCCCAACTCGACCTTGAGCGACCGGCCTTCCGGCACGCGAATGCTCACGTCGGCCCAGGCCTCGAAGCCGCTGCCCGACCTCTCGATCCGGATGCGGCGGCCCGACATGGAGCGCAGAATCTCTCCAAGCAGACTGTCGGCGCTGCCCTGCCGGCGCGACCACAGGTTCGCCCGGCGGCGGCTGAACTCGGGGTAGACGTACCGCCTCTCCTCGTCGACCGGAAACTCGATCGCCAGCCGCGCCCGCGAACCGCGCGCGTCCTCGTCGAGGCTGATGTTCTGCCGCGTGCCGTCTTCGCCGCGGACCGACACCTCGACCTCGAACTCGTCGCCGGTCGCCCGCCTGATCTCCACCTTGCCGATCAGGCTGGAAACCGAGAGAGAGTTCGCGTCGAAGCGATAACTCTCGTCGAACTCGGCGAACACGGGCGTCGCCACCGCCGTGGCGGCAAGCAAGGCGAGCAGACCGAGTTGGCCGCCGCGCCGGCGCCGCACGGGGGGGCGGCTTCGAAGCCGGGAGTCGGGTACGAAGTGCGGATGTCGAATGGTCATCGCGTTCTCCAGGTTCCAGGGCCGAGATTCGTGGGGTCGCTTCAAGCGCCCTTCACCGCTACACAACGCACGCGGGCTGGCAAGGTTTCATGACGGCCGCACCGAGCTCCGCCGGGACCGGGAGGGGCCGCCGCCGGCGCCGGCTGCGGAAACTGCCGGTCCCGCGGAAAACGGCTTAGCCGTTTCCCGCCGGACCTTGCAAGACCGGCAGACCGGTTTCCCGCAGCTACCGCAGCCTCGGCCACTACGGCGGACCGGTACGAGACGGTGACCAGAATCAACCCAGCAAGGGTACAGGTGCGCCGGCCTGCCATTCGTGCGCCCGATGACGGGCGCTTGGACTGGTTCACGGGTGGCGCGGATCGCGCCACCTGTGGTTCCGGCCGGCATTCGGCCCTCGCGTTTCCGGCGTGGCTGCTATCGTCCCGCCAGTCGATCCGCTGCCTTGGGAGGGGACGGTTCCAGATCATGGCCAGCTACAACATGAACCAGGTCCGAACCGGACTCAAGGTGCTCGAGGGCGGCGAACCGAACGTGATCATCAACTGCGACTTCATCAAGCCCGGCAAGGGGCAGGCGTTCACCCGCGTCAAGATGCGCAACCTCCTGAGCAGCCGGGTCAACGAGAAGACGCTGAAGCCGGGGGACCTGCTCGACGGCGCGGACGTAGTCGACACGTCGATGCAGTACCTCTACAGCGACGGCGAACACTGGTTCTTCATGGATCCCGACACCTACGACCAGGTCGAAGCCGACGCACAGGCCTTGGCCGGCGCCGAACAGTGGATCAAGGAGGAGGACGTCTGCAATGTGACCCTCTGGAACGGTCATCCGATCCAGGTCAAGGCGCCGAACTTCGTGATCCGGGAGGTCGTCCAGACCGATCCGGGTCTCAAGGGCGACACCTCGAGCGGCGGCAGCAAGCCCGCAAGGCTCGAAAGCGGGGCCACGGTCAAGGTGCCGCTGTTCATTCAGAACGGCGAGTCGATCCGGGTCGACACCCGCACCGGGGAGTACGTCTCCCGCGCCAGGAGCTGAGGGACCTCGGAGGGCGCCGCGTGACCGGTAAGGGCGCCGACTGGCGCCCCACAGCCACTGCCGAAGCCATCCGCCGGCGGGCAGCGATGCTGGGCGAGTTGCGGGCCTTCTTCGCCGCGCGGAACGTCGTGGAAGTCGAGACTCCGCTTCTGAGCGCCGAGGCCACGCTCGACCTGCACCTGGACAGCCTGGACTGCGAGGTGGAAGCGCCGGGTCTGGCGAAGCGCCGGATGTACCTCCAGACCTCGCCCGAACTCTCGATGAAGCGGCTCCTCGCCGCCGGCGCCGGCTCGATCTACCAGGTCTGCAAGGCGTTTCGCGGCGGCGAACGCGGCCGGTGGCACAACCCGGAGTTCACGATCCTCGAGTGGTACCGCGTTGGCTGGGATCACCACCAGTTGATGCGAGAGGTCGCCAGCCTGATCGAAACGCTCCTGGCGGAATCCCGGCGCCTGGAACCGGCGGCCTATGAGACGTACGGCGAGTTGATGAAACGCCATGGCGGAGTCGATCCGAACGGCACGCCGACCCCGGCACTGCGCCAGGCTGTGGAGCGAACCTCCTCAGCCGAGGAAGCCGCCGGTCTCAACCGGGACGACCTGCTCAGTCGGCTCTTCGTCGAGCGGGTCGAGCCCCGTTTGGCGAGTGACCGCGTCACCGTGGTCTTCGACTATCCAGCCTCCCAGGCCGCGATGGCCCGGTTGAACGCCCGCGACCCGCGCACGGCGGAGCGCTTCGAGGCCTTCGTCGGGGACATCGAGCTGGCCAACGGCTACGGCGAACTTGGCGACCCGGCCGAGCAGCGACAACGCTTCGAACACGACCTGGCGTGCCGGCGGAAAGCGGGTCGGCCCGAGCCGCCGATGCCTTCCCGGTTCCTCGCCGCCCTGGAGGCCGGGCTTCCGCGCTGTTCCGGAGTCGCGCTGGGCTTCGACCGGCTACTCGGTCTCGACCTCGAGGCTCGCCGGATCGACGAACTGATCGCCTTTCCGATCGAACGGGCCTGACGTCCCCGCTACGCCCTACCCGACCGGCGCAACCGCGACGGCGTCCGGACCGGGCGGCAGCACTTCCAGCAACTCGACCGCCGGCTTCTCGTCACAGAAGATCGTCGCCAGCCGCCCGAAGACCCTTGGCGCCTCGGCGACGCCCAACTCCGGGAGACCGAAGTGTCGCCGCATCTCCGCGTCCGGCTCGATCTCAAGCAGGCTGTGAGTGCTGATTCGCCGCAGCCGGCGATGCTGAATCAGGATGTGCCCGAGCGGCGTCCGCTCGCTCAGGATCTCCGCTCGCGCCTCGTTGCTCGCAACTTGCAGGTTGAACAGCATGATCCCGAACTGGACGACCCGGGCCCTGGGGCGTACGGGAACGTCGCCCTCGTCCGTGCTTCGACAGGTCCGGCCGCGCCGGCGCGGCCGCCGCGCGAGGAGGATCTTGCGCGTGTAGTGGTCGCCGTGCACCACGCGGTCCAGAACGACGACATCCACCTCTCCGCCGTGGTGCTCCTCGAGCGTCACCGTCATGTGCCTCTGGTGCGACAGCAACCTCCGCTGGGGCTGCGGCGTGGCCTCTGCCGTCACGACGGTCGCCGCGGGCGCGGCCTGACCGAACAGTCGGTACAGGTCGCCAATCGAGTGTGGCAAGGAGTCCACCTGCCTCACTTCAGTCCTCGCCCCGACGCCTGCCGCGGCGACGGCGGCGTCCGCCGGTCGTCTGCCGAAGAGAGAGATCCGAACGCATCACTTCGGGCTCGAGCACTGAACGGCGCCAGCCCTCGATCGCCTCAGGCCACACCCACTCGCCCCGACTCAGACTGCGCGCCGACCACTCCTCCAGGACTCGACGCGGCACCAAGGCCTCGGCCGGAAGTTCGAGGTCACCGGCCACCCGCGCGACCAGCTCCCGCAATCCCTCGGCCAGACGGGCCGACGACCGTCCACCCGAGCGCCCCACCCGTTCCGGAAGTTCGTTCTCCGGAAGCGACGCCGCCCGCCTTACCAGTTCACCAAGAGCCGGCCCGTATCGGCGTGCCTGCTTCGGGCCGATGCCCCTCATCGAGGCCAGTTCCCGACCGTTGCGCGGCAGCCGCCTCGCGATGTCGAGAACCGTCTCGTCCTTGAGCACGAAGCCGCGTGGAAGGTCACGTCGCCGTGCGCGCTCCTCGCGCCACTCGCAAACCGCGCGCAGCGCCGCCAGTTGAGGCCCGGACAGCGCGGAGCGCCGCAGGCGGCCATAGGACCACTCCGGTCCCAGCCGCAACTCGCAGGCACGCAGCAGGCGACCGAACTCCTCCTCCGCCCAGGCTTCGCGACCGAGATCCCCGAGCTTCGCCTGCAGCACTTCGTGGGCGGGCAGAAGATAGGCCACGTCGAGACCCGCATAGAGCACCTGTTCCTCGCTCAGGGGGCGCCGCAACCAGTTCGACCGCTGCGCCCCCTTGGCCAACTCGACCTCGAACAACCGGGACACCAGATGTACGTACCCCAACGAGCCGCCCATGCCGCACAACGCGGCCGCAACCTGGCAGTCGAACATCCGCTCGGGAGCGAAACCGAAAGCGTGGTGGAAGATCTCGAGATCCTCGCTCGGTGAGTGGAACACCTTGGTCACCGTCGGTGCGCGGACCAGCTCGGCGAGCGGCGACCGATCCCGCACCGCGACCGTGTCGACCAGGTAGCAACCGGACGAGTCGGCGACCTGAACCAGGCCAAGCCGTGGGAAGAAGGTCCGTTCGCGCACGAACTCCGTGTCCAGCCCCACCGCGGGCTCACGCAGCCACCGATCGGCCAGCTCCGCCAGACGATCGTCGCGGTCCACGACCTCGGGCGTCGGTGGCGGTGGAAGTCTCGTCATAGAATCCGGTCAGCCCTTCGACAGAACTCGGATTCCACCATGACCTCCAAGTCCGTCCCCCTCATCGTACTCGGGGGCAGCGACCGACGACCGGCCTACATGCCGCCCGGTGGCCGCTCCAAGCACCCGCTCGCGGGGATCAAGGGCGTCGACGTGAAGATCGGCGGCAGACCGCTCATCGAGGTCGTGATCGAGCGCCTTCGTCAGGCGAGCGCCTTCGACCCGATCTACGTCGCCGGACCCGGACACGCCTACCGCTCGCTCTCCGACGGCATTTCGATCGATACGGACGGAGGCTTCGGCCGCAACATCCAGGTCGGCGTCGAAACCGCCCGCCGCCTCCACGGCGACGGACCGCTGGCAATCACGACCTGCGACATCGTCCCCGACCCGGACGAGATGCAGACTGTGGTCACGGACTTCTGGGACCAAAGCCCGCTGGATTTCTTCTTCCCCCTCATCGAGGCGCCTCGCGACCCCAAACGGCTCGGCGCGTCCGGGTGGAAGCCGCAGTACCACGTCACACCTGAAGGAGTGTCCGGTCCGGTTCCGGTACTGCCGGGTCATCTGGTGATCTTCGACTCCGCGGCGCTGCGCTGGAAGTTCATGTACCGGCTGATGGAGCTCGCGTACCGGACGCGCAACCGCCCGATCCTTTACCGCAACACCTACATGGCCCGGCGCCTCCTGTGGATCATGCTGGTCCAGGACTTCATTCACCTGCTGAACCTCAGGCTGCCCACGTTCACCTGGGACACGCTGCTGTCCGGCACGTGGGCTGCCCGACGCCTCAAGGAAAAGGTGATCAAGCAGTCCGAACTCGAGCTCGCCATTCGCCGCATGTTCATCAAGCGCCGTCACCGCCGGAAGTACCCCGAACGCAGGGTCCGGATGCCGGTCGTCGATGCGATGTCCCTGGCCCGCGACATCGACACCCAGGAAGAAGCCCTGGCTTTCGGGGCCGTCACTGCGTGAACGCGGGCGCCCGCGCACTCCGCACGGCGTTGTTTCTGGGGGCGTTGCTCAGCGCACCCCTCGCGGCCGATCCACACCTTGTCCTGCTCTCGGTGGATACCCTGCGCGCGGACGCCGTCGGCGTCTACGGGGCGGAGGACGCGAAGACGCCCGCAATCGACGCCCTGGCCGCCGCCGGCATCCTGTTCGAGGATGCGCACACGACGATCGGCAAGACCGGTCCAGCCTTCGCCTCGATCTTCACCTCCCTCTACCCGCCGACCCACGGGGCGCGGCGAAACGCCCAGCGGATGCGAACCGACATCCCCGTCCTTGCCGGGATTCTCGGCGAAGCCGGCTACGAAGCCGCGGCCTTCATCTCGAACTGGACCCTGCGATCCGACCTGGTCGGCCTGGACCGGGGCTTCGACCACTACGACGAGGACTTCAACGAGGCGCGGCACGCGGTCGGCGTGATGGAACGGCACGCCGACGACATCGCAAGGGCGGCGGAGCGCTGGCTGCGCCGCCGCGCCGACGACGAGGAACGAAGCGGGCGGCCGCTGTTTCTCTGGGTCCACTTCTCGGACCCCCACAGCCCCTACCTCGAACGCACCGCTTTCGCGCCGCCGGCGCCGCCGAAGGAGGAGCGAACCTCCGGCTGGCAGAAGCGCTGGCGCTACCAGTCCGAAGTGAACTACGTCGACCACTGGCTCGGCCGGTTGTCCGAGACGATCGAGGAGCTGCTGCCCGGTCCCCGCTACACCCTGTTCCTGAGCGACCACGGCGAGAGCATGGGCGAGCACAGCTACTGGGGGCACGGCAAGAACGTCCACTGGCCGAACGCCCGTATCCCGATGATCCTCGCCGGCCCCGGACTTCCGGAAGGCCTCGAGGTCCGGGCGCCGGTCGGCGTCATCGACGTGCTGCCGACCGTCCTGGAACTGCTCGGCGTCGAGGCGCCGCCCGCCCTCGAGGGCCAGAGCCTCGTGCCGACCGAAGGGACCCCGGAAGGCACTCCACGGCCACGGTTCGTGATCGGCGACCGCCATTCCGCGCTGTTCGGCAGGTCGCGCCGCAGCGCGCCCTACGAGAATCCCCTGCAGATCAGCATGGAGCTCGACGGCGCGAAGGTGCTGCACGACTTCTCGAAACGCCGAACCGTGTACTTCGACCTGACGGTTGATCCGCGCGAGGAGAAACCGCTGACTGCGCCCCCCGTCGAGCTGGTCCCGCCCCTCGGTCGCCGCCTGGTCAACTGGTACCGCGACCTGCCGAAGTACGAGGCGAAGAGTTCGACCGTCCTCAGCGAGGAGGACGTGAAGCAACTCAAGAGCCTCGGCTACATCGACTAGCAAGGCTTTGCCTCTGAACCGACGAGCGTGCAGGCCGGAGCGGATGCCGGCCAGAACACGGGTGGCGCGATCCGCGCCACCCGTGAACCAGTTCGAGCGCCCGTCATCGGGCGCACGAATGGCAGGCCGGCGCACCGAGCAAGCGGAGGACGCGGCGCTACTCGCCGGCGCTGACCAGGACGATGCAGTCGGCCAGCAGGCCGGTCGCCGTTTCGATCTCGCCGAGGGCCGGCAGCGTCGGAGCGATGCGGATGTTCCGGTCCTGCGGGTCGAGGCCGTAGGGGAAGGTGGCGCCGGCGGGGGTCAACTTGACCCCAGCTTCGCCCGCCATTTCGACCACCGCGCGGGCACAACCGGGCGCCGTGTCCAGGCTGACGAAGTAGCCGCCGCGAGGTCGGCTCCAGGAGGCGATCCCGAGGCCGCCGAGGCGCTCGTCGAGCACGCGCAGGACCGCCTCGAACTTCGGCCGGATCAGATCCGCGTGTCCCTTCATGTGATCCCGCACCGCAGAGACCGAGCCGTCGAAGAAACGGGCGTGTGCAAGCTGGTTCAGCTTGTTCGGGCCGATCGTCTGAGTCGAACGAAACGCCCGGATCCAGGCGCCGTTCGCTGGACTCGCCGCGACGGCAGCCACACCCGAGCCACCGAACGTGACCTTGGAGAACGACGAGACGAGAAACGCCCGATCCTCGTTGCCGTGGGCCGCACAACGGTCGTAGAGGCTGGCCAGCCGATCCGGCTCGCCGTCGAACGCGTGGAGCGCGTAGGCGTCGTCCCAGATGACCCGGAAGTCCGGCGCCGCGGTGGGCATCGAGGCGATCGCCTCGACCACGTCGTCGGAAAAGGTGATCCCGGTCGGATTGCTGTAGCGCGGCACGCAGAACATGCCCTTCACGTTCGGGTCCGAACCCGCGAGGCGCGCAACTTCGTCCATGTCGGGGCCGTCGTCGCCCATCGCGACGTTCAGCATCTCGATGCCGTAGCGCTCGAGCACGGCGAAGTGGCGGTCGTAGCCGGGAGAGGGACAGAGGAACCTGACCGGCGTCGATCGCCTGGGGCCACCCCACGGATCCCCGCCGGGCACGCCCACCAGCATCGCCTGCACGACGAAGTCGTGCATCCACTGGAGGCTGGCGTTGCCGCCGACGAAGACCAGGTCGGGATCGACGCCCAGAATCTCGCCGAAGATCGCGCGCAGCTCCGGCAGACCACGGGGATCTCCGCCGTAGTTCCGGCAGTCCGTGCCGTCGGCGGCGGGATCGTCCTCCCGCGCCACGGCCGTCAGCAGGCCGTGCGAGCGGGCAAGCTGCTCGGGCGACGGCTTGCCGCGGGTCATGTCGAGGCTCAGGCCAGCCGCCTGAGCCGCCGCATGGCGGGCCCGCGCCGCCTCGACTGCTGCCGGGTCGACAGCCTTCACGCCCCTACTCCGCCGCCGCGGACGCCGCGTCCCAGGTGATCCGGTAGATTGTGCCCCGCATGTCGTCCGAAACGAGCAGCGATCCGTCGGCGCGCTCCATCACGTCGACCGGCCGGCCCCACGAGTCCTCGCCCTGGAGCCAGCCGGTGGCGAACTCCTCGTACTCCGTGGCGCGGCCGTCGCCGTCGAGTAGGACGACCATGACCCGGTAGCCGATCTTGCTGCTGCGATTCCACGACCCGTGCTCGGCGATGAAGATCTGCCCGCGGTAGCGCGCCGGAAACGCATCGCCACGGTAGAAGCGCATGCCGATTGCCCCGACGTGCGGCCCCAGATCGAGCGCCGGCGGCACGAGTTCCGCGCAAGGCCGCTCATCCCCGAACTCCGGGTCGGCGATGTCCTGGCCGTGGCAGTAGGGGTAGCCGAAGTGCTGGCCGTCCTCGGTCAGCACGTTCAACTCGTCGGGAGGAACCTCGTCGCCCATCATGTCGCGGCCGTTGTCCGTGAACCACAAGGCGCCGGTGTCGGGATGCCAGTCGAAGCCGACCGTGTTGCGGACGCCGCGCGCGACGACCTCATGGTCCCCTTCCTCGTCCAGACGGAGGATGGTGGCGAACGGATCGCCCTCGTCGCAGATGTTGCACGGCGCGCCGACCGGGACGTAGAGCCGGCCGTCGGGCCCGAAGCGGATGAACTTCCAGCCGTGGTGCCGCCGGTCCGGCAGATTGGCGGTCACGACGACCGGTTCGGGCGGCGCGTTCAGGCGGCCGTCGATGTCGTCCAGTCGCAGAATGCGGCTGATCTCGGCCACGTAGAGGTCGCCGTCGTGAAACGCGACGCCGTTCGGCCGGTTCAGGCCCGAAGCCACCTCGTAGCGCCGGTCCGCCTTGCCGTCACCGTCCTCATCGACGACCGCGTAGACGACGTCGCTCTGACGGAGCCCGCCGGTGCCGACGAAGACGGCCCCGGACGGGCTCTGCGCCAGCGACCGCGCGAGGTCGATGCCGGAGGCGAACACGTCGATGGAGAACCCGGCCGGCAGCTCGATCTTCTCCAACTGGACCTCGGGGTCATCGGCCCCGAAGACCGCGCTTGAGACAAGGACCAGGGCCAAGGCGAACAAGGTGAACAAGGTGAAGCGAGGAAGGGTCCTTCGTGAGGACATCCGGCCACGCGGTTCAGAGGGCGCAGAGCGAAGCATGTTGTAACTCCTGGAGTTGGTTGGACCTGTCGATCCGGCGACCGGTCAGCAAAAGACGCGGGGCTCGAAGCCCGGCTCGTTCAGCAGGCTGGCGCTGCTTCCGGTCGCGCGAATGACGAACAGCCCGCTGCGTTCCGCGTACTTCGTCACCGACTCGGCGCCGTCCAGGTACGCCACGGCGCCCAGGATTCGCCTGCCGCGGTACTCCGCGCACCAGTCCAGGAACTCCGACAGCTTGGACAGGAACTTCGTCACGCCCTCGGACCGCAGCGTCGTCTTCACCTCCACGACGACGACCTCCCGACCGTTCACCGCCAAAAGGTCGACCTCGAAGTGCCGGCCGCCGCGGCGGCTCTCGACTCGCTGGAGGGTCCGCTCCACCTCGATGCCGCGCTCGTTCAGAAGGGCCACCAGGTCGCCCCGAACCAGGCTTTCCATCAGCCTGCCCCACTGGGTCGTGAACAGGTCCTCCGCCTTCTTCAACCGGCGGTCGGTCTCCTTCATCTGCCGGTCGGTCTCCTTCATCCGACGGTCGGCCTCCCTTCTGAGTTCAGCCATCTCCCTCATGGCCCGCCTGTGGTCCTCCACCGCTCGGGCTTCGTTCTCGCGCGCTTGGGCTTCGTTCTCCCGCGCTCGGGCTTCGGTCTCCGCCGCCCGGGCTGCAGTTTCGCGGAGGAGCGCGCCGACGGCCTCCAGGTTCTCCCGGATGCCATCAAGACCGGAGGGATCAGCCGGCGTCGATGTCGTGTGATGGGTCGTCATGTGTGTCTTGTTCTCCTTGCTTCAGGGGATGCCTCCAATCGGAGACATCCACAGGAGCGAGGTATGCCGGCGGCGGCAGAGTGCCGGCAAGGGAGCCAAAGCGTATCCCGATCCCGGCGCCGCAGCGATCGTTGAGGGCTCTCTGCTTCGCCGTCAACCGGCGTCCGCCACCGGTTCTTCGCAGGCGGCCGAGAAGGCCTTGGCGTCCGTGATCGCCGTGGCGGGCTGTTCGGGGTCGTTCCGGTACTCCTTGACGGCGCCGGTCGCCGTGTCCCTTACCCGAATCGCGTAACCCTGATCCGTCGTCGAGGCGCCGTACACCCAGTAGTGGTCGTTGACCGTGCAGCCGTCCAGCACCTTGATCAGGATCTCCCGGTTCTCGGCATCGAAAAACCAGAACAGGCCGGAGTCCTTCGTTGCCTCCGGCACGACCAGGGCCGAACCCGTCTTCCCGTCGCCAGTCCACCACTCCACCCGAACCTCGTAGCGGTCGTCGTGCAGGCAGAGCGTCTCCGCGCTCGACTTGCAGGAACCGTCGGTCGAAGGCGGCTCGGGGTCCGGATCGGGATCAGGGTCGGGGCCTGGATCAGGGTCGGGGTCGGGGTCCGGATCGGGATCGGGATCCGGATCGGGCTCGGGGTCCGGCTCCGTGTTGCTCCCGGACTCATGGTCGAACCGATAGACCGCTCCGAGCCGGTCGTCCGAGACGAGCAACGAGCCGTCGGCTCGCACCATCACGTCGACCGGCCTCCCCCAGGCCGAGCCGTTCCGAAGCCAGCCGGTGGCGAACTCCTCGTAAGCAGTGGGCCGCCCGGCGCCGTTCAGCCGAACCAGCATGACCCGGTAACCGATCGGATCGGTCCGGTTCCACGACCCGTGTTCCGCGATGAAGATCTGGCCCCGGTACCTCTCCGGAAACGCCTCGCCCACATAAAAGCGCATGCCCAGAGCCGCCACGTGCGGGCCGAGTTCCTGCGCCGGAGGCTGGAACTCGGAACAGGCACGGAGGGCGCCGAACTCCGGATCGGAGATGTTCCTGCCATGACAGAAGGGATATCCGAAGTGCTGGCCGTGCGAGGTCAGCACGTTGAGTTCGTCCGGAGGCTGGTTGTCGCCCAGCCAGTCGCGACCGTTGTCCGTGAACCACAGCCGCCTCGTCCCGGGATGCCAGTCGAAGCCGACCGTGTTGCGGACGCCCCGCGCGACGATCTCGTAGCTGCCGTCGCTGGCCATCCGCAGGATCGCGTTGTACGGGTCGGCCTCGTTGCAGATGTTGCAAGGAGCGCCCACCGGCACGTAGAGCCGTCCGTCGGGCCCGAAGCGGATGAACTTCCAGCCGTGATGCGCGTCGGTCGGAAGCCGGTCGGTGACCACGAACGGCTGCGGAGGAGTGTCCAGGCGTTTCTCGATCCCGTCGTAGCGGAGTATCCGGCTGATCTCGGCCACGTAGAGGCTTCCGTTGCGGAAGGCGACGCCGTTCGGCGAGTTCAGACCCGATGCGACGACGTACCGCTCATCCGCGACGCCATCGCCGTCGGAATCGACCAGGGCATGGACCACGCCCGCCTGGCGGGTGCCGACGAACACCGTGCCGCCCGGGCTCTGCGCAAGCGACCGGGCGCCGGTGACACCCTCGGCGAAGAAGCCGACCGAGAACCCGTCCGGCAGCTCGATCTCGGACAACCTCGACACTTGGGCGTCGCCCAAGCCGGCGCCAACCAGCAAAGCAACCAGCGTGATCTGCAAGCTCAGCCTGAGGCCAGCGGGGACCGAACGAACCACGGTCCCGCAACGCTACCAGAGCATGACCGCGACACCGGACGCGATCACCGCCACGCTGAGCACCTTGCGCAGCGTCAGGGGCTCGGCGAAGAACAGACGGCCGAGGACCAGCGCCAGCGACGACCCGATGCCTCGCTTGACCGTCTCCACGAAGCCCACCCAGGCGTGTTGCAGGGACAGCAACTGGAGCGCCTGGGCCGCCGCTCCGATCACAACGGCGCAGAGCAGGAACGCCCAAATCCTCGCTCCCACGCCCCTGCCGGAGCCCCGGCCGCGACCGGGGGCGTTCCGGAGGCCCCGCACCGCGACCACCGCGACACAGAGGCCGACCCCCAGGTGCATGACCAGGCCGTGGAAGGCCGCACTCGAGGCCTCGGTGGCCAGCTTGTCGAGCGGTAGCGCCGTCGCCCAGAGGAACGCGACCAGGATCATCCACCAGGCGCCCGCGCCCAGCGTCCACGGCCGGCCCCGGCCGGCGGAGCGCTCACCCGGTTGCAGCGCAAGGGCGCCGCAGACGACCATCGCGATGCCAAGCCACTCCCGACCGCCCGGCAGCTCGCCGAGCAGCGGGATCCCGAGCAGAGCGGTGAACACCGGCGTCAGGGAGAGCAACGGGATCACGGCGCTCAGACCCGCCGACCGGACCGACCGCAGAAAGCCGTAGTTCGCGCCCAGGTTGCAGGCAACGGACAGCAGCCCCGGCCAGACGTACGCCGAACTCACGCCTGGCGGCGGTTGCACCGCCAACCAGACGCCATACAGGGGTACCGCCCCCAGCGCCAGAACCATGACCAGGAAGGCGTCGCTCAGCCATCCCGTGAGCTTCTTCCGGAGCAGGTCGAACAGCGAGAAGCAGAGCGTCGCGCCGACGACCAGGACGATGCCGAGCAAGGAGACCATGCGCCGCTAGCTTGCCAGAGGGTGCACGGCAGACGTTGCATGGCACGGGCATCCGGCCAGACCGGCATATACTGCGAAATCGCGTCGGACCCAATGCCGCTTTGCGGATCGAAACAAGCGGCAAGCGACGCTCGGAAGGCAAGAACCCCTAGTGCCGCAGCAGCCCAAGCCCCGACCGACTCGGCACGTCGCGTCTCGGCTTCGTCGCACGTTCCTTCGCTCGAGCGCCATGCCCGCCTTGCTCCTTGGTCTGACCGCTTCTGTTCCCGCCGACGGCCAGGACATCGAACACCCGGCCAGCGGTCTGCCCATCCCCCGCTCGCGCCTGACCTCCGAGGAGGCCGAGCGCGCGATACGCATCGCCACCGACGGGTCCGTCACTCGCCGGTCTTCCGCGACGGTCGCGTCTCCCTCGTACCAGAGTTCGTCACCGGACGACAGGACCGTCGTCTCTGGCGTGGAGATGGTTGCCGGCAACAAGGACGAACCGGTTTCCGTCTTCGCCATCGTCACGACCTACAACTACGACAGACACGAAACCAGCCGCCGCCTGGTCGATCTGACTCGAGAGGCCGTCGTGTGGGAGCGCATCGCCAATGACGGCAGCGGTCCGCTCGCGCCGGTCGAAGTCGACGAGGCGAAACGTCTTGCTCTGGAGGACGCCAGAATCCGGGGATTCCTGGGCGCGTCTCTGGAGAACGTGGACATCGAGTTCCTGCGCCCGACCATCCGGGACCCCGAGGACCCGTTGTTCGGCAAGCGCATAGCGCAGCTCCTCTTCAAGACCGAGAACGATTACGTTGCCGGCCTGCCGTCCGTCATCGCAAACCTCACCGACGCCGAGATCGTCCTGGAAGACTGAGAGAGGCCAAGCCCGAGGAGCGCGGCGCCAACCTGTCACTCCCTGGTCGCTCTACCGACACGAAGGCAAACGCCGGGCCGGTGAAGGACTGCGCCGACAAGCGCAGGTCCACCATCGCCCGGAGGCGCCGCGCAGAGACGGGCTGCATGGGTCGCGGAAACTCGGACCGGCAAACCTGCCGCTGACAGAAGAGGTGGCGCCTGTTATCGTCCGACCGTGATGAAATTGGCGAGTCGCACAACAGCGCACGTGCTTCGATCCAGGGCGGTCAGCCGGCTTGCAGCCCGATCAGGCCGCCCGCGCCCCAGCCAGGTCAGGCGACCGCAGTTCGCGGCTTCCAAGTGCTTCCAGGCATAGCACCGGCCCGTCGTCGTTTCCTGCTCAGGAGACCGTTCGGCTGTCGTACGTCCCTCTGCCGCCGGCCGGCGCTGACCGCCGGATGCCTCCTGATTCTGGCGACGCTCCACGCTGCTCCGCCGGCGCCCGGTCAAACCCCCGGCGGCTGCCTGGTCCACTCCCCGGCCCCCGCCCAGGACGACGACCTGAACCCGACGAACCAAAACTCCGTCGCCTACCAGCAGTTTCCGGCCGGCCGGGTCGGCGAGCCCACGCCGGCCCTCGAGACGGCCTGGTTCGTCACGTTCGATCATGCGGTTTCGAGAGCTCTGTTCATTACGGGCGCCTGGTTCAAGCCGGGGCCGAGCGAACCCTTCTTCCAAGTGTTGTCCCGGACCGGGCCCTCGGAACTCTACGCCCACTACCAGGACGGTCGGGGCTATCAGGATCTGCGGGACCACAGGTTCACCCTCTCCCAAGTGACCGGGCGAGACGCCGGGCGCTGCGGCGCCATCGTCGGGCGCCAGGGAAGAGTGATTCGGGAAGTGTCGGGCAAGGGCGTCCTGTGGAAGAACGGCCAGGACGTGGTCCGCGGCCAGATGATGGCGATCTGGGGGGCTCTCGACGCTGCCAACTACAACTACATCGTCCGCTACGAGTTTCACGACGACGGGACATTCAAGGCGCGGGTCGGGGCAACCGCTCGGAACCTCCCCGCCTTCCCGGCCTATGCCCATTCGCACATCGCATTCTGGCGGATGGACGTGGATCTGGACGGCGACGAGGGGGATTCGGTCAAGGTCCTGCGCCACCAGCGAGACGACAGCGGCGGCTCGTGGTCGGACACGGAGGAGGCGTTCAACGGCGGGACGGAAGGCTCACTGGACTTCACGGCAACGGAGTTCACCCGGCTTCAGGTGACCGACGGGGATCTGAAATACGAGCTTCGACCAATCTACCGCGGCCTCGCGAGACACTCTCCGACCTGGACACGGACCGACTTCTGGGCAACGGTTTTCGCGGACACCGGCGAAACGCAGTTCCAGGATCTCGCCGGGTACGCGGCCGATGAGCAGAGCATCGCCAACGCCGACATCGTGCTTTGGCAAGCTTCACCGCTGCTGCACGTCGTGCGGTCCGAAGACGGCCCGTTCCTGCTTTACCGGCCGGAATCATCAGGGTCAGCCCTTGCAATGTGGACCGGTTTCGAGTTCAGGCCGCGCGATCTGTTCAGCGGCACTCCGTTCCACCCCGGCGCCGCCCCGTCCGACCCCGAGGTCTCGGTGTCGTTCGGCGCCGCAAGCTACGAGGCAGCGGAGGGCGCCGGCGTCACCGTGAGCGTCAGTCTGAGCGCCGACGCCGAGAGGGCCCTGGACATCGACCTGGTTCGGACTCATGACGGCGCAACGGATGCAGACTACTCGGGCGTGCCCTTCAACCTCCGGTTCGACCCCGGGGTCAGGAGTCGAGAGTTCACGGTCACGGCGACCGACGACACCGAGGATGAAGAACCGGAGACCGTGATGCTCAGCTTCGCGGCCCTTCCCCAGGGGGTCACGAACGCCGGCGGAACCACCGTGACCATTCAGGATGACGACTGAGACCGGGGCGGAGGATAGACGGGCAGGAGGGGGCAAACTCGTCGGCAGCTTCCGGCGCCTGCTTTGCGCCGGATCGACCTTGGCGCTGTCCGCGCTCCCCTGGGCTTCGCCGGCACGGGGGCAGACTCCTGCCGGTTGCCTTGTGCATTCCCCCGCCCCCAGCCGAACCGCCGCAGACTACGCGGATGGACTCGGCTCGATCGCCTACCAGCAGTTTCCGACAGCCTGGTCCGGCTCTTCCGCGCCGACCCTCGAGACGGCCTGGCTCGTCGCTTTCGATCACGCTCCCGGGCAGGGGCTCTTCGTGACCGGCGCCTGGTTCAGGCACGAAGCCGGCGGATCGTTCAACCAGGTGCTGGACCGAACCGGACTGTCGGCGCTCTACACCAAGTACAGCGACGGAACCGTGGTCAGTGAACTGGAGAGCCGCGATCTGATTGCGGCGAACAGCAGGGACACCGGGCGGTGCGGCCGCATCGTCGGCAAGGGAGGAAAGGTCGTTCGCGAAGTGCTGGACAAGGGCATTCTGTGGAGGGACGATCTCCGGGCTGTCCGCGGCCAGATGCTGGTGCTATGGGGGACGATCGACGCCTCCAGCTACAACTACATCATCCGCTACGAGTTTCACGACGACGGGACGTTCAAGGCACGAACGGCGCCAACGGGTGAGCTCCACGCAACCAGGCGGACCACGGCACACACTCACAGCGCCCTCTGGAGGATTGACGCGGACCTCGGCGATGGCAGCGACGACTCGGCCTACGTGCGGCAACATCTGGAGAATCCCGGCACCGACTCATGGAAGGATGAGGAAATCTCCTTCAACGGGGGCGTCGAGGGCGCAGTCGACTTTGAACCGAGGAGGTTCACCGAGATCCAGATCGCCGACGACGACACCGCCTACGACCTGCGACCGCTGTGGCGAGGCGTTGTGAGGCAGACCGAGACCTGGCTTCAGAACGACTTCTGGGTCACCGTCGCGAAGACGGCGGAAACCGATTTCACGCAACTGCCCACCTACGCATCAAAAGAGGCCGTCTCCGACGCCGATGTCGTGCTTTGGCACGCGTCGTCATCGCTGCATCTGCCGCGCGACGAAGACGGTGTTGACGTGAGTGGAGTCTGGACGGGCGCCGCCCTCGCGAGCTGGAGCGGGTTCGACCTCAGACCGCGCGATGTGTTCAAGAACACTCCGTTCCACCCCATCGACCTTCCGTCCGACCCCGAGGTCATCGCAAAGTTCGGCGCCCGAAGCTACACGGTGGCCGAGGGCGAGACGGCAAACGTCGTCCTCAACCTGGATGACGATCCCGGGCGGACGTTGGAACTCGAGGTGAGGTGGCAGTTTCGGGATGGAGCGGTGGCTGGCGACTTCTCGGGCCTCCCCCGATCCCTCCGGTTCGGCCCCGGTGTGACGAGTCGGGAGGTTCCGATCACCGCGAAGGTCGACCTCGAACGCGAGGGCAAGGAGACTCTGCTCCTTTCGCTGCGGGAAGCGGCGTGGCGCGTCAACGTGGGCGAGGCGTTCACCGAGATCGTCCTTGCCAACCGGCCGCCCGAGCCGGCGGCCACACTGACGGATCTGAACCTGCGGGTCGGCGAAGACAGCGGGGTGGTTGACGTTGCGGCCGCCTTCCATGATCACGAGGATCTGTTGACCTACGCCGCAACGTCCTCGCTGCCCGAGGTGGCGACGGCGGCGGTTTCCGGTTCACGGATAACGCTGACGCCGCTGGCGCAGGGAGTGGCCACGATCACGGTCACGGCGACCGAGGTCAACCGCCTGACCAGAAGGACCGCGCGTCAGAGCTTCGTCGCGATGGTGGAACCGATGCGCGCAGTGGAGGTTTCGCGCACGGCGATCACGGTCGACGAGGGAGAGACGGCAACCTACACCCTGCATCTCGCCGCAAGGCCCTCCGCCACCGTCACGGTGACGGCGAGCGCTCCCGAGGGTACGGACATCTCGGTAGAACCCGCATCGCTGATGTTCACGCAGGACGACTGGAGTCAAGCGCAGACGGTGACGGTGGCGGCCGCGACCGACGGCGACGCGATCGCCGACCCGGCGGTCACGATAAGTCACGAGGCGAGCGGCGGCGACTACGATCCGGTCGTCGTGCCGCCGGTCGAGGTGACGATCGTGGAAAGCGAAACGTCGACGCTGTCGGCCCGATCGGCGGAGGCAGTGGAGAGCGCCGGAGCGATCGCGTTCGAGGTCACGCTGAGCGCGGCGAGCGAGAGCGATGTGACGGTTGACTACGCGACCGAGGACGGGACCGGCGACGCCGGCGCCGAATCGGGATCGGACTACACGGCGGCGAGCGGAACGCTGACCTTCCCCGCCCGAACGACAGCAAGCCAGACCATCACGATCAATCTGACGGACGATGACGCGGATGAGGAGGAGGCGGAGACATTCCACGTAACGCTCGACAACGTCCAGAATGCAGAGCTGGCGGGCGGGCTGTCCACCTTGAAGATCACCGGGACGATCAATGACGACGACGATCCGGAGGTCACTGCGTCATTCGGCGCCGAAAGCTACGCAGTGGAGGAGGGGGACGCCGTAGCGGTGGAGGTGCTCCTCGACACCGCTCCGGAGCGCGAGTTGAGTCTCCCGTTCATCCGGCGCCACCTCGGCGGGGCGACGTCCGATGACTACGCCGCCCCCGCCGCCGACCTGACCTTCGGACCCGACGCCACTCGCAGGGAACTCCGGTTCATCGCCACGGACGACGCGGACGACGACGACGACGAGACGGTCGTCCTGGACTTCGGTGAGCTTCCCGTCCGCGTACGAAGCCTCGGTCAGACGATCGTGACGATTCTCGATGACGACGACCCGGAGGTCACCGCCTCGTTCGGCGCCGGAAGCCATGAAGTCGCGGAGGGCGACTCCGTGACGGTCGCCGTGCTCCTCGACGCCCCTCCGGAGCGGGACCTGCACCTCCGGCTCGGCCGGTCCCACTTCGGCGGGGCGACGTCCGACGACTACGAAGGAGCGCCCGAAGTCGTGACCTTCTCGCCTGACGCTACGCGGACGGAGTTCGAGTTCCGGGCGGTGGACGACAGCTACGACGACGACGGTGAATCGGTCGTCCTTCGGTTCGAAGGTCTGCCTGACCGCGTGCAAGGCGTCGACGAGACGACCCTGGCGATTCTCGACGACGATGAACCTTCGCGGGAGTCGGGCGATGATCCGGGCGGCAATCCGGGTGGTCCGGGTGGTCCGGGCGGCGGCGGCGGTGGCGGCGGCGGCGGCGGTGGCGGCGGCGGTGGCGGCGGCGGCGGCGGTGGCGGCGGCGGTGGCGGCGGCGGCGACGGCGGCGGCGGCGATGACGGCGACGATGGCGGCGGTGGCGGCGGCGGCGGCGGCGACGGCGGTGGCGGTGGCGGCGGCGGTGGCGGTGGTGGTGGCGGCGGCGGTGGAGGCGGTGGCGGCGATGGCGGCGATGGCGCACCGCCCCGGGCCAGGATCTCGGTAGACGCGGATTGCGAGGCGGACCTCTGCCGTGCGCGGACCGGCGTACCGGTACGCCTTGAAGACGAGAGTTCGGGCAGCGTCGGTTCCAGACTTTGGGACTTCGGCGACGGCCAAACGTCCCGCAGCCGCACGGTCGAGTACGCGTGGCAGTCACCCGGCTTCTACGAGGTGACGCTCGCAGTGATCGGCGCCGGCGCCGAATCGACTGCGTCGATCGTGTTTCTCGTCGAGGCGAGCGATCCGGCCGGAAGCTGCTCCGCGGACGACACAACGCTCTGCCTGCAAGCCTCCCGCTACGCGGTGGAAGTGCAGTGGCGCACGGCGGCCGGCGACACGGGTCCCGGCGCCGTGGCTCGTGCGGGCACGGGAGATTCGGGAATGTTCTGGTTCTTTGACGAGGACAACCGGGAAGTGCTGATCAAGGTGCTCGACGGCTGCCCGTTGAACGGAAGCATGTGGGTGTTCGGAGCGTCGACCACGGACCTGGGTTACGTGATCCGGGTAACGGATACAGTTACCGGCGATGTGAGGGAGTACAGGAACGAATCTGGACACGCGGCGGACGCAATCACCGACGTCAACGCCTTCCCGGGCGGTTGCAGCCGGTGACTTCGCGCGAATCGGCGCCCGCCGATCTTTCGTCCGACACGATGGCCGGCTCTGCGCCCGGCGGGCTGCTGGATGGTCGCCGAGGTCTGATCGTCGGCGTTGCCAACAAGCGCTCGCTGGCCTGGGGTATCGCCCGGCGCGCCCACAATGAGGGGGCGGAACTCGCCTTCACCTTCCAGGGCGATGCCCTGGAGCGGCGGGTCCGGCCGCTGGCCGAGAGCATCGGTTCGACCTTCGTCGAACCGCTCGACGTGACCGACGACGGCCAGATCGACAACGTGTTCGCCGTCCTGAAGGAGCGCTGGGGGCGCCTTGATTTCCTCGTCCACTCCGTGGCCTTCGCCAACCGCGAGGACCTGCTGGGCCGCACGGTCGACACCTCGCGGACCGGATTCGCCACCGCCCTCGACATCAGTTGCTACTCCATGATCGCCCTCGCCCGCGCCGCCGAACCGCTGATGACCGGCGGCGGCAGCATGATCGCGATGACCTACTACGGCGCGACCAAGGCGACCCCGAACTACAACGTGATGGGCATCGCCAAGGCCGCGCTGGAGGCCTCGATCCGCTACCTCGCCGTCGACCTGGGACCGAAGAACATCCGCGTCCACGGCATTTCCGCCGGTCCCGTGAGGACGCTGGCGGCCTCGGGCGTGTCCGGCATGCGGGGCATGCTGAAAGTCATGCCGGAACGGGCGCCGCTCGGCCGCAACATCACGGTGGACGACGTCGGCGCCACGGCCGCCTACCTGCTCTCCGATCTGAGCGCGGGGACCACCGGCGGCATCCACTTCGTCGACGCCGGCTTCAACATCACCGCGATGCGGCATCCGGACCGGGACGGGCAGAGCGGCCGGTAGCCTGCGCTCTGGCAGCCAGCGGCAGGAGTCCGCGTCGCACCGGGAACGGTGGAGTGCCCGTCCAGCACCGCCGGGTTCGAGGCCTGGTGGCTTCCGACCTCCCCTGCACAGCCCACTGAGCCGTCAAGCATGGGGCCCGCGCGACAGGTTGGCGTTGGCGGTCCCGGCGGCAGGGAGCAGCGCAGGCCGGAAACCCTGCCCCGCCGCCTGCGTAAACCGGGGCAGGGCGGAGCGGCAACTCCTCTTCAAGTGTGTGTCGTCAACTGAACTACCTCCCCAGTCGACTGCTGCACGCCGCTCCGCCCTTCCACCGCATCCTCGACGCGGCGCCTCGGCAGCCGGGTCCGGTGAGGCGGGCGATGGACGCGGAATTCACGCTCGCGAGGTTCGTCAACCGTCTTGAAGTCCTCGCGCCGCCAGTTCCGACGACGCCCGGCGAGCCGCCGCCGCCAGCAGCGCGCCGCCGACGAAGATGGCCTCCTCCGCCGGCGCGAAGTACGGCGTGTGGGCGCCGACGACCGGGTTGCCGGGCAGCCGGGCGCCGACCCGGATGAAGCAGCCCGGGATGCGTTCAAGGTAGAACGCGAAATCCTCGCCGCCCATGTTGGCGACCGGCAACGGCTTGACCGCTTCCGCGCCGATCAAGGAAGCCGCGGCTTCACGCGCCCAAGCCGTGGCACGCGCGTCATTCATTACAGCCGGCGTACCTTGCAGCGTCCGCACCCGCGCCTCGAGCCGACACGCGGCAGCGACCGATTCGGCAACATGCCTGACCTCGTCCGCGAGCAGTTGGCGCACGCCGGGATCGAGCGAGCGCAGCGTGCCCTTGAGCACCGCGCGATCAGGGATCACGTTGTGGGCCGTGCCAGCTTCCATCGCGCCCACCGTGACCACCGCCGGCTGGTCGGGCGGCGCCCGCCGGGAGACGACCGTCTGCAGTGCGGAGACAACCTGCGCCGCGCCGACGATCGGATCGAGACCCAGGTGGGGCCTGGCGCCGTGAGCGCCCTGGCCCAGGAGCTCGACCTCGAACCGGTCCGCCGCGGCGCCCACGGCGCCCTCCTGGACCATCGCCTGGCCGACCTCGAAGGTCAGGTCGACGTGCGCTGCGAAGATCGCCGAGACGTCGTCCAGAACACCGGTCGCCAGCACGGCGGCTGCGCCTTCCCCGGTCTCCTCCGCGGGCTGGAGCACGAACAGCACATCGCCGGCAGCGGGCTCCGCCTGGAGCAGGCGGGCCGCGGCGACCGTCCACGAAGCGTGGACATCGTGTCCGCAGGCGTGCATCACGCCCTCGTTGCGGGACGCGAACGGCAGGCCGGTGTCTTCCGTGATCGGCAGAGCGTCGATATCGCCGCGCACCGCGACGGGCGGCGCCTTGCGATCCCGGCCGGGGACGCGGCCGACGACGCCGGTGCCGGCTACGCGGATGACATCTTCCACGCCAAGCTCGCCGAGCGTCCCTTCGAGGCGCTCGGCTGTGCGCGTCTCCTGGAGAGACAGCTCGGGATCCGCGTGAAGCGTCCGCCGAAGGGCGACCAGCTCGGCCACCGCACCGGGGCTGTAGAGCCCGGAACGGCTTCAGGCAGTCCGACCGACACGGAAGCCGTGCTCATGGCGGCGCGGCGCCGGCGCAGAATGCCCTCCCGCCGCCGCGCCTGACCGACGCGGATGGGGCGCCGCTCATTGCGAGAACTCCGCTCCCGACAGCCGGCCCGGCCCGGCACTCCAGGCGCCGAAGGCCAGATCGCCGGGACCGACGCTGCAACCGATCGGCGAGCCGTCCGGCGCCCGCAGCGGCCGCGGCAGGGCGACGGAACGAGGGTCGTCGAGGAAGCGGTCGATCAGCCACACCGCATGGGATCGGTGGTGCAACTCGGCCGGGTCGGAACCGGCCGCGGAACCCGGGTTGCCGGCAAGCCACTCCCGGAGCCCGCCGACTGCTGCCCATGCCACCGCCCGCACCTGCCGGGAGGCGGACGAAACCACCGGGCCGGAAGCGCCGAGACTGGTCGGTACGCCGGACCGCGCGCTCCCGAGCGACGCTCCGGACGCCAGGGCGAACAGGCGCCGCAACAGCGCCGCGTCCACCGCGCGACCGACCTCACCCGCCAGGCCGGGAAGCGGATCGGCCCGCCACGTGGCCTCGAGCAGCCGCTCCAGGACCCGGATCAGGCCCGGCTGCTCCGGATCGCGAGCGTGATGATCGATGAGTCTCGTGGCCCGCGCATCGTCCAGGATCATCCCGAACGTCAGGTCCGCGGCCAACTCGGCGGCAGCCACCGGGTCGAACGCGGGTCCGGCGCGCGAGGGCAGATTCTCGCGCCCGCGGCCACGGCCGGGCGACGGCGGCGGGATCAGGTCCAGGATCCGCTGCGGCAGGGTCAGTTCCAGCGGGTCCACCGTCGCGAGCAGGGCATCGAGGGCGTCGAGCTGCATGGCGGGAGGCAGCAGCGACACCGGCGTCCGGCCGTCGCCGCGCACGGCGTAGCTGTAGTCGATTCCGCCGAGGACCTTGGCCGCCGCTTCGACCTGGTAGCGATGCAGCAGGTACAGCGGCGTCAGGACGTCCTCGAGCCGGGACAACGGCTCGCCGATCCGAACGCTGCGCTCGGAGAACCGGTCGAGCGCCGCCCGCCGAACGGACAGGACGTGCCGCAGCTCCTCCGCCGCGGAACCCCCGTTGTCCCAGAGGTGGGCGAGCGGATGGGCGCCGTCCACCGGCCGCGCGTCCTCATCGGTGATGAAGTGGAGCCCCGCAGATGCTGTCCCGCGCAGGATGGCGTCGAGTTCCGCCGCCTCGTCGGCGCCGTCGGGAAAGTCCGCGTAGCCGTAGAGGATCGCCCGCTTGTCCCATTCACCGACGCCGACGTCATAGGCGGCGCTCAGGTCGACGGCGCCGTCCGCGCCCAGGATGGAGAGCGGATGCGGATAGTCCATGACCGACTCGCGGCCATCCGGTCCGGAGGCGCTGGAGGCGAAGTTGTGCGTCAGGCCAATCGTGTGGCCGACCTCGTGGGCCGAGAGCTGGCGCAGCCGGGCCAGCGCCATCCCGGTGAGCGCCTCGGTGGACGAGTCCGCCTCCTCGAACGGCGACAGCAGGCCCTGGGCGATCAGAACGTCCTGCCGCACGCGCAGGGACCCCAGCGTCACGTGGCCCTTGAGGATCTCGCCGGTGCGCGGGTCGGTCACCGAGCTGCCGTAGGACCAGCCCCGGGTCGAACGGTGGACCCACTGGATCACGTTGTAGCGGATGTCGAGCGGGTCGGCCCCCTCCGGCAGCAGCTCCACGCGAAAGGCATCCACGTAGCCCGCGGCCTCGAAGGCTTCGTTCCACCAGCGGGCGCCCTCGAGCAGCGCGGACCGGATCGGCTCCGGCGCCCCCCGGTCGAGGTGGTACACGATTGGTTCGACCGGCTCGCTGCGTTCGGCGCCCGGATCGCGCTTCCTGAGCCGGTGCCGGTTGATCAGGCTGGTCCGGAGCGGCCGGTCGATCGGGGTCGCGTAGTCGAAGTAGCTGGTGCTGATGAAGCCGGAACGGGGATCGGCGCGCCGGGGCTGGTACCCGGGATCCGGTAGCGCGACGAAGGAGTGGCGGATGCGCACCGTGACCGCGTCGGGCGAAGGGGCGACCTGGCGGAGCCAGGCGCCCGCCCCCCGATCGGCAGACCGCAGAGTGAACGTGAGTGTTCCCTCCAGTTCCGAGTTGCGCGGGAACGCGGCCACCCCGGGCCGGTGCACCGCCGAACGCGAGGCGTCCAGCTCCCAGGTCCCCTGCCCGCGTTGCCGGAGCCGGGAAGCCACGCCGTGAGCGTCCCGGAGCACGAACCGGGTCGCATCCACGAGCACGGCGCCGTCGTCGTCCTCGGCCGCCGCCTCGAACCCCCAGAGCACCGAGCGGGCAAAGGCGTCGGCCACCGCGCGCCGCTCATCCGGATTGTCGCTCAGCGCCCGATAACGCGTGTTCTGCTGCACCAGCAGCACCTTCGGCCCGACCCGCTCAAACCGAGCCAGGCGGGTGCGGCCCAGTTGCCCGCGGTCGAGCCCGATGTCGTTCGATCCGAGGCCCGCCGGGAGCGACTCGATGTAGAGCAGATCGGTGTCGAAGGAATCGATGCGCAGAAAGAGCCTGCCGCCCCGGCTGTCCCAGAACAGGTCGAGGAATCCGGGAAGGTGCTCGTAGCCCCCGGTGGCTTCCGCCACGGACGGCGGTTCTTCCGGCCCTTCCTTCTGCTCCTCCTGGGCCGCCAGGACGTGCGCCCAGAAGGCCATGACCAGCCCCGCGACCACCGGCAGAACCCGGGCGGCGCGAGTCGCGCCGCGCCCGAACCGGTCACGGCGCCGGCCAGGCCCGCGGACCGGGAACCGGCGGTCCGCCGGGCGCGGCCGGCCCTTCCGGCGGCCGGAATCTCCGATCACGAAGCGGCCCGTACCGGCGCCGGCTCCGTCTTCTCGATCAGCGCCGTGAGCGACTCGTGGTCCGGGTTGGCGAGTTCCTTCACCCGATCCCGATTGACCGCGGCGACGATGATCTCGCCGACCTCCGTGTTCGCGCTCTCGAAGATGCCGAGGTCGATCATCCGCCGGGTCTGGTGCTGGTTGTCGTCCGTCGGACTGACGTAGTGCACCCAGACGCCGCCGTAGCGGTGGATCAGGAAGACGTGGATCAACGCCATCAACCGGCGGCGTCTCAGGTCGAGGTCGAACGTGTTCTGGTCGCGCACCGAGAGGATCATCCGCTCGCGACGATCCCGGATCGGAGCGAAAACGACGTTCGCCGCCTTCGATTCGTCGCCGGCGCCACGCGCCAGGACCCGGAGTTCCAGGAGGTCGGAGCCGGCCACGTGGGGCCGCAACTCGACGCGCAAGGACTCCTCGATGTCGTACTTGTCCCGCCAGATATCAAGCCACTCCTCCAGCAGCCGCGGCGGCACCTCCGTCTGCACCAGGTGCTGGACGTTGGTCGATCCCTTGCCCATCGCCTTGGTCGTCGCCGTATGGCCGGTCGAAGCGGACAGTGCGCCGTCGAGCCGGGCGCCGCCGACCAGAGCCTGCGGCGTGCGGTAGGGCGATCCCACGAGCCGCAGCTTGCGCTGCAGCCGGGCAAGGGCCAGCATGCCGTCCTCGCGCAAAGCCGTGGCGAAGTCCTCGGCCGCCAGTCCGTCGACCTGGTGACCGCCGTAGGTGATGAAGTTGAACACGAAGCCGAGCTTGCCGAGCTCCTCCGGGAAGGCCCTCATCTCGTCGTCCGACATCCCCGTCGTATCCCAGTTGAAGGACGGCGACAGGTTGTAGGCCAGCATCTGATCCGGGTAGACCGCGTGAATCGCCTCCGCGAACCGGCGGGCGTCGGCCAGGTTGGCCGTCTTCGTCTCCATCCAGAGCAGGTCCGCGTAGGGCGCCGCGTGGAGTGAGCGGGAGGTCGCGTACTCGATGCCGCCCCGGATCTGGTAGTAGCCCTCGGGCGTGCGGGCGAGCTCCGCGTTCCATACCAGGTTGATGCCCATCTTGCGGGCCCGCGCCGCAGCCTCTTCGACCGACACGGAGTGGGCGAACTTGAGCCACTCCTCGACCGAGAGCTCGAACACGGCGCCTTCCTCCTCCCGGAAGGCGATGACTTCCGCGACCGCCTGCGGGTACGTCTTGAGCCCCGCCTCCGACTGCCAGGCGTCCAGGAAGCGCGCCATCGCCGCGTCGAGAACCGCCTCGGTATCCGACCCGCCGCTCGCGACCATCTTCCTGTAGTCGGCTTCGAGTTGCCCGTACACGCCGACGCCGTCGAGCCAGACGTCGGCGCGGTGGTAGGCGGCCTCGGACACCCGGTAGAGCTCGTGGCCGCGGACCTCCTCCGCACCGAGGGTGTTCAGCCGGCGCAGGATCGCCAGGGTCGCTGTCTTGCAGCTCGGCAGATCGAGGTTCGTCGCGCCGAGAATGAACGCCTGGTCGCGCTCATCGCCGTTGCCGTCGATGAACGTCGCCGCCTCCGAGTCGGTGCGGGCGACGATGATCCCGGGCACCCCCATCACGTCCAACTGGAAGCGGGCCGCGTTGAGTCGCTTGTTCTGTTCGTCCTGGGCCACCAGAACCTTGCCCGCCTGGTGGCCGCACTTCTTGACTCCGGGCTTCTGGTCCTCGATGTGGTAGCCCGGCACGCCGACCTCGACGAAGCGGCGGATCAGGTTTCGCACGTGCGCCTCGCCGCCGTGGCCGGTGTCCGCGTCGGCGATGATGAAGGGCCTGAAGTCGGTCGGCGGGCGCGCCTTTCTCTCCGCCTCGCTCATTCGGGATCGGATGAACGTCTGGTTCCGGTCCGCCGTGAGCAGCGCGCGGACGATCGGCGCGGCCTCGTCGGGCACCTGGCTCAACGGGTAGCTCGCCAGATCCGGCCCCGGATCCTCGTTGATCGAGCCCTTGGCCGAGGTCGCCCAGCCACCGAGGTAGATGCCTTCGATACCGCGGCGCTTCATCGCGACAGCCTGACCCGGCGAGTACGGACCGAAGGAGGTGATCGCCCGCCGCTGCTCGAACAGCTCGCGCAGCCGGTCGTGGAAGGCCCCGGCGGTGTCCCGCGCCACCGTGTAGTCCTGACGGATCGTGCCGCGTTGCTCCGCGGCTTCCCGCGCGGTGTGAAGCCGCTTGATCCCCGCGAAGCGCTCGTCGGCGAAGAACGCCGCCGCCGACGCCGTCTCCCCATCCAGTACCTCGTTCACCGTCTTGCGCGTGTCCATGCCGTGCTCTCCATCCGGCTCGTTGCGGTTCCCCTTCGGGCTGCGAAACAGGCTAACCGTAACACCGGAAGGGACGCCTGGGCCACGTCGCCACGGCAGCCCGAACGCAGGCGATTCGAGGCTGCTGCCGCCGCCAAACCTGTCGCCGACTCCATGCTTGGCCCCAGCCCCCACCTCGCTAGGAGCTTCCGCCTTGAACCCGGGTGGCGCGACCCGCGCCACCCGCGAACCAGTCCGAGCGCCCGTCATCGGGCGCTCGGATGGAACTCCCTGCGGTTGCGTTCTTCGGCGCAAGGTCCTAGCCTCACCGCCATGAGCGTGCCAGCGATCCGTCCCCGACACACACCCAAGCGCGGCGGCGACGTTCTGCTCGATGCCCTGACCGAGTACGGCGTCCCCCTCCTGTTCGGCAACCCGGGCACCACCGAGAGCCCCCTGATGGACCGCCTCGGCGACCATCCGGACCTGAGTTACGTGCTCGCCCTGCACGAGTCCGTCGCCCTGGGCGCGGCCCACTACTACGCCCAGTCCACCGGCATCACCGGAGTCGTCAACCTGCACGTGGCGCCCGGCCTCGGCAACGGGCTCGGCATGCTCTACAACGCCTGGGAGGCCAACACCCCGATGGTGATCACGGCAGGCCAGCAGGACACGCGCTCCAGGCTGCGCGAACCCCTGCTCGGCCACGACCTGGTGGCGATGGCCGCGCCGCTGGTCAAGTGGAGCGTTCAGGTCGAACATGCGGACGAGTTCGCGCCCGTGCTGCACCGAGCCTTCAAGATCGCGCACGATCCGCCGGCCGGCCCGGTGTTCGTCGCCCTGCCGATCAACGTCCTCGAGCAGGAGACGCAGGAAGAAGCCCGGCCCCTCGGCGACCTCTACCGCGCGCCGCAGCCCGAAGCCGCGGCCGTCGAGGCTCTGGCGGCTGTCCTGCTGCGGGCCGAACGTCCCGTGATCGTGGTCGGCGACGGAGTGGCGCGCTCGGCCGCCCAGGACGAGCTGGTGGGGCTCGCCGAATTCCTCGGCGCCGGGGTCTGTCCCGAGGGCCTGATGCAGCGCGTGAACTTTCCCCAGAGCCATCCCTGCTTCCGGCCGCGGATGCCGCTCAACCACGCCGGTATCCGGCACGCGCTCGGCGACGCGGACGCCGTCCTGCTCGTCGGCGGTTCCTTCTTCGAGGAGGTCTGGTTCGACCCGGATTCGCCCTTCCCGCCCGAGGCGACCGTGCTCCAGATCGAGGACGCCCCGAGCCGGCTCGCGTTCAACTTCGCGGTCGACGCCGGAATGATCGCCGATCCCCGTGCCGGACTCGCAGCTCTCCGCGAGGTTCTGGAGACCACTGCCGACACGGGTTTTCGCACCGCCGCCAGCGAGCGGATGGACGCCCTGCGGGCCGGGACGGCCGGTGCTCACGCCGCCCGCCAGAAGCGCCTCGCCGCCCACTTCGACGACTCGCCCATGTCGCCGGCCCGGCTCATGTCCGAGGTCGCCAAGGCGGTCCCGGACGATGCCGTGGTGGTCAACGAGTCGATCACCGCCGGCGGCGACCTGCTCGGCTTTCTGCCCATCGACGACCCCGACCGTTACTGCGGCACCCGCGGCGGCGGCATCGGCCAGGGCCTCGTCGGCGGCATCGGCGCCTCGCTCGCCCACCCCGACCGGCCGGTCATCGTCTTCTCGGGCGACGGCTCGGCGATGTACTCGATCCAGGCGCTCTGGACCGCGGCCCACTACGACATGCCGATCGTGTTCCTCATCCTGCACAACCGCGAGTACAAGATCCTGAAGATCAACATGGACGTCTACCGGGAACGCTTCGGCATCCCCGCCGAGCGGCCGTACCCCCACATGAACCTGACCGAGCCGGACCTCGACTTCGTCGAGATGGCGGCCGGCATGGGGGTCCCGGGACACAAGATCGAGGATCCGGCCGAGGTCGAGGAGGCGGTGCGGGAAGCCTTCGCCACCGGAGGTCCGTACGTGCTCGACGTGATCATCGGCGGACGGATTTGACCCTCGGCGGGTCAACAGGCCCTTTGGGCAAAGCCCACGGCTGCGAAAGGAGCGGTCCGGCATCATCTCCACGGCGACCGCCAGCAGGGTCAGTCCGTCGCCTGCGTGCAACTCGCCGGCAAGCTCGATCAGAACAGGAAGGCGCGAACCCACCCTCGCTCCCTCGCTCCCTGTCCGCCGCCGCCGGACGATTCCACCTCAGGGAAGGCACAGTCGAACGCTCGGGAACGATGTTGTATGCTCCCGCACACAAGCAGACGACAGCCCGCTGGAAGCAAGATGGCGGCATGACTCCCCCAACGGAGGTTGGAGACCATGGATGAGTTGAGAGAAGACACCTTCCTGGAGGACGACCTGCTCGAGGAACTTCGGCAGGACGACCAGGACATCGAGGAGGACGGCGCAGACTCCGGCCCCTCGAACGTCAGCCGACGGACCTTCATCCAGGGTACGGTCGCCACCGGCGCCGCCGTCTCCCTTGCCGGAGGCAACCTGCTGCAGCCCGAGGTCCTGCACGCCGCGACCGAGCCGGTCGGCAGCGCGATCAACCTGCGGGTGAACGGCGAGACCCACGAACTCGAGGTCGAGCCGCAGGACACGCTGGCCATGGTGCTGCGCTTCAAGCTGGACCTGACCGGCACCAAGCTCGGTTGCGACCGGGCGGAATGCGGCGCCTGCACCGTGCTGATCGACGACGTGCCCCACTACGGCTGCTCGATCCTGGTCCACCAGGTGCGCGGCCGCGAGGTCACGACGGTCGAAGGGCTCGAGCAGGACGGTGTCCTCCACCCGGTCCAGCAGGCCGTCCTCGACGAGATGGGCTTCCAGTGCGCCTTCTGCGCCCCCGGCTTCATCATGAGCATGGCGGCCCTGGTCAAGGCGAACCCGAACGCGACCCGCGCGGACTGCCAGAAGTGGCTCGCCGGCCACATCTGCCGCTGCGGCGACTACAACAAGATCCTGAACACCGCCGAACGCGCGCTTCTCAACGCGCGCACCGCCTGAGCGGAGGAGCAAAGCATGGCCAAGACTCTTGTCGGCACCGACTACGTTCCGCCCGATCTGATCGAGAAGATCACCGGACGCGCCAAGTACGCGGAGGACTGGCGTCAGGAGGGCATGCTGTTTGCGAAGCAGTTGCTCTCGCCGATGCCCCATGCCCGGGTGCGGAACATCGACGCTTCGGCGGCGCTCGAGATGGAAGGCGTCGAGGCGGTCCTCACCGCCGACGACCTCGCCGGGTTCATGGGCGAACCGGACCCGCTGGGTGAGCGCGCCCTGACCAACCATCCCAAGTACGAGGGCGAACCGGTCCTCGCCGTCGCCGCGGTCAGCGAGAAGATCGCCGCGAATGCGATCGAGAAGATCCAGGTCGACTTCGAGCCGCTGCCGTTCGCGCTCGACCCGCTGGACTCGATCGCTCCGGGCGGCCCGAACTCCTTGCCCGACGGCAACAGCATCGACCGCGAGCGCACCGACACCGGCATGGAAACGGTGGTCGAGCGGATCGAGTGGACAGCCGAGGATCTGGCCACCGCCCGCGGCACGAACGGCGAGAAGGGCAAGATGCCCGAAGGCGTGTTCCAGGACGAGTGGACCAACGGCGACCTGGAGAAGGGCTTCGCCGACGCGGACTACATCATCGAAGAGCCGCTCTTCTTCCAGTCGGTCACCCACCACCCGATGGAGCCGCGGAGTTGCATGGCGCACTGGGAAGGCGACATCTGCCACCTCTACCCGTCGACCCAGAGCGTCGCCTTCACGGTGCTCGCCGCCCAGGGAACGATCGGCGTGCCGCCGCAGAACCTGATCGTCCACGCCGAGTACACCGGCGGCGGCTTCGGCAGCAAGATCGTCGGTTCGAGCAACATGGCAGTGCCGGTCTACCTGTCCAAGATGACCGGCAAGCCGGTTCTGCACCGGGTCACCCGCTACGAAGAGAACTACATCGGCCGCGCCCGCCCCGGCTTCCAGGGCTGGGCCAAGATCGGCTTCAAGAACAACGGCCGCATCTCCGCCTTCGACTGGGCGGTGATCCAGGACAACGGCCCCTACGGGCGCCAGAGCGACATGGGCACCTCGGGCAACATGGTGTCCCTCACCTACCAGCCCGAGAACATGCGCCACCGCGGTGTTTCGATTGCCACGAACACGCCGCCGCGCGCTCCTCAGCGGGCGCCGGGCGGAGTTCAGATGTCCGCCATGGTCGAGCCGCTGCTCGACCGCGCCGCGGATCATCTCGGCATCGACCGGCTGGAGATCCGGCGCATCAACATCGCGAAGAACGGCGCCAGGTTCGGCGCCCAGGAAGGCCGAAACGTGACGACCGCCTACGTCGCGGAGGCCTGGGACAAGCTCGACGCGATGGTCGACTGGAACGCCGCCAAGTCGCGCAGCAAGGAAACCAACGGCTCGAAGGTCACCGGCGTCGGACTCGCCAGCTCGACCTACACCGCCGGTTCGAGCGGCTTCGACGGCCTGATGCTGATCACGCCCGAGGGCCGGCTCGAGATCCATACCGGGATCGGCAACCTCGGCACTCACTCCTACTCCGACACCGCCCGGGTCGCCGCCGACCTGCTCGACGTGCCGTGGGAGAAGGTGGACATGGTCTGGGGCCAGACGGGCGAGGGCATACCTCACACCTGCGTCCAGGCGGGCAGCCAGACGACCCACGCGATCACGCGGGCGACCCACGCGGCGGCCACCGACATGCAGACGAAGCTGCAGGAGATTGCCGCCGCGACACACGGCGGTTCGGCCTCGCAGTACGTCGTCGCGGGCGAGCGCGTGTACCGTCGCGGCAACCGGGCCGCGGGCATGAGCCTGGCCCAGGCCGCCGCGAAGGCGATGGAGCTCGGTGGCCCGTACGACGGCACGGAGCTGAACGAGGGCCTGAGCCCGATCACGATCGGCGGCGCCGCGATCCTCAAGGGCCGCGGCCTGCTGGCGGCGGCCAAGGACAACTACGGCCGCGCCGGCGACGTCTACTCATGGGTCGTCGCCTACGCCGAAATCGAGCTGGACAAGGAAACCGGCGTGATCGAACTCAAGGACTACAAGGCGGTCACCGACTGCGGCACGGTGCTCAACCCCCGCAGCCTCGGCGGCCAGCTCCACGGCGGCGCCGTCCAGGGCTTCGGCTGCGCGGTCGGTCAGAAGTGGGTCTACGACCCGCAATGGGGCATCCCCTTCGCGAACCGCTTCTACACCGCCCGGCCGGCGACCATCCTCGACGTGCCGCTGTCGATGGATTGGGACGCGGTCGGCGAGCCGGACCCGAACAACCCGGTGGGCGCCAAGGGCATCGGCGAACCGCCGATGGGCGCCGGCTGCGCCGTGCTGCTCTGCGCCATCCAGGATGCCCTCGGTCAGGACACGGTGGCCTACCTGCCGCTGATGACCGACCACATCATCAACCAGCTCGAAGGCCGCGAGCAGGACGCCGAGTTCCTGGCCGCGCACACCTGATCGGCTCGGATCGCCAGGAACCGAATCAGCGAACGGAGGAAACCACAGCATGGCTGTCATCCACGACATGATCCCCGACTTCGAGCTCTACCAGCCCGAGAACATGGCCGGTGCGCTCGAAGTCCTCGACCGTCACCGCGACAAGGCCTGGGTTCTGGCCGGCGGGATGGACACCTTCGACTGGTTCAAGGACCGGGTGAAGCGTCCCGACGCGGTCGTCGACCTCGGCGGCATCCCGGAGTTGTCCGGGATCGGCGAGACCGACGGCGGCGTTGAGATCGGGGCGATGACCCCGCTCACCGAGGTCGTCGAGAACGAGCTGATCCGCGACCGCTACAGTCTGCTCGTCGAGGCCGCCGAGACGGTCGCCACGCCGCAGATCCGCAACCAGGGCACGCTGGGCGGCAACCTCGTCCAGGACACGCGCTGCTGGTACTACCGCGCCGGCTGGCCGTGCTACCGCGCGGGCGGCAACATCTGCTACGCGGACACGCCGGAGTCGATGAACCGCGAGCACTGCATCTTCGACGCCTCGCGATGCGTCGCGGTCACCCCCTCGGACACCGCGCCGGCGCTGATCGCCCTGGATGCGGAGATGGTCATCCGCGGTCGCCGAGGCGAACGGACGGTCGCGGCGGAGGACTTCTTCCTCGGGCCGGCAATCGACATCACCCGGATGACAGTCCTGCAACCGAACGAAATCCTCCAGTCGGTCCGTATCCCCGACACCTGGGCCGGCGCCGACTTCTACTTCGAGAAAGTGCGCGACCGCAACGCCTGGGACTTCCCGCTCGTCAACGTCGCCTCGGCCATGCGGGTCGAGGACGGAGTCGTCGAGGACTGCCGGATTTCGGTCGGTGCCGTTTCGCCGGTCCCGCTCCGCATGGACCGCTGCGAGGAACTGTTGCGGGGCAAGCAGATCAGCGAGGACATCGCCACCCGGATCGCCGAACTTGGCGTGATCGGCGCCAAGCCGCTCCGCCACAACGGCTACAAGGTGCCGTTGATGAGAAACCTGATCCGCCGCGCCATCCGCGGACAGGCGCCGGTCTAGCGCGCACATGAATCTCTTTCAGAGGGCTACGAATCCTTGGGGGCAGGACATCCCGATCGGGATCGACTGGAGTCTGTTCTGGATCGCGCTGATCGCCGGCGGCGTGTTCCTGATCCTGCACCTGGCGCTTCGCCGCCGGTGGATCGGCGACGAGAAGAAGGCGGCAAGGAACGCCGTTGACGATCCCGGCCTGCCGCAGAAGATCAAGCGGCACAGCCTGGCCTCTCGCCTCTTCCACGCCGTGATGGGCATCTCGATGATCCTGCTGCTGATCACTGGCTTCCTGCCCAAGGTCGGCCTGGAGTTCGCGTGGCTCGAGATTCACTGGATCACCGGCCTGATCCTGACCGCCTCGATCGTCTTTCACATCATCCACGCGACCTTCTTCCAGAGCCTGCGCAACGTCTGGGTCGGCATCAAGGACCTCGGCGACATGATCCGCGAGATGCGCAACGCGGTCAGCGGCGGCGCACCGCCCGCCAAGCCCGGCAAGTACCCGGCGGCGCAGAAGATGTTCCACCACGCGGCGACCCTGTTCGGCATGGCCGCGATCGTGACCGGCATCCTCATGATGTGGCGCATCGAGCAGCCGCTCTGGGCCCAGGACGACTACAAGTTCTTCGGCGACGCCGGCTGGGGCTGGGTCTACGTCCTCCACGGCGTCGGCGGCGTCGTCCTCGTCACCCTGACCGTGGCCCACGTCTACTTCGCCATCCTGCCCGAGAAGCGCTGGATGACGTGGTCGATGATCCTCGGCTGGATTGACCGCAAGGACTACCTCCGCCACCACGACCCGGCCAAGTGGCCGGTGACCGGGGGCAAGTAGACCAACGCGGGCCCACGACGCCCACTCGGTTCGGTCTAGCCCGTCAATCGACCGCGTGGAGCGGCGTCAGGTCGCAGCGGAGGCACAACGGAACCAGCGACGCCCGGAGTCCGGCCTGGCTTCGGGCTACCCGGCGCAAGGCGTCGGTGGATGGGACTGTTGCTAGCATCAGGTCAGTGGTCGTGGAGCCAGCAAGCGTCCAGAAGAGCCGATGACTTGCGTCACGGAAGCGACGCTCGAGCGTATGGTTCGGGCGATCGTCGAAGAAGTCGATCCGGAGCAGGTCATTCTCTTCGGCTCCCGGGCTCGCGGCGATCAGCGCAAGGACTCGGACATCGATCTGATCGTCGTCGAAGCAGAACCCTTCGGGCCAGAACGAAGTCGCCACCAGGAACTCGTCCGGCTCTACCACGCGATCACGGGGTCCGGCGTCTCGACCGACGTCCTCGTCTTCTCGCAGGAGGATGTCGACTACTGGCGAGACTCGCTGAACCACGTGCTGGCGCGGGCGCTGCGCGAGGGAAAGGTGCTCTATGAGCGACCCTAAGTGCGCCCGGATGATGTTGCGCGCGGCGGAACGCGACGTCGAAGCACTCCGGGTCATGACCGACCCGAATGCAACCTCGGACGAGGTCTTCGGATTTCACGTCCAGCAGGCGGCCGAGAAAGCCCTGAAAGCCCGAATCGCCCTGCTGGGCGAGGTCTACCCTCTCACCCACGACATCGAGGAACTGCTGGACCGCCTCGCCAGTTCAGGAAGCTCGACGGAGCCGTTCCAGGCGCTCATCCCGTACACGCCCTACGCCGTCGCGTTTCGCTACGCCGGAGTCGAGCCCGACCTGGAGAGGATCGACAGGGAAGGCGCCCTCGCTCTCACCGAAGCGCTGCTGGACGAGGTCGGACGGCAGCTGGCCGAGGCAGAGTCCGACTGACCTCGACGGACCAGCCGTTGAGGATGCCCGCGTCGAGACGACCGACGGTGTCCCGGACGCCGAGGAAGGCGTCCGGGGTGCAGGCCGCCGACCAGCGACTGGACGCCGGCGGCGACCAGGGCGCGCGAGACCATCGTCGCCGCCTGACCTGGTTGGACGCCGCCTGGTCAATCGATCTCGACCTCCGCAGCCCGCCGCCGCTGCGTCCACACGGTCCGCACCTGAGTCCCCCAACGCAGGCTGTACTCGCCCTCCGGCAGGTTGGAGATCGTCTCGCCGACGGAGAAACTCGGCGCGCCGCCGAACCAGATTCGGAGCTTCCCGAGGTCCCAGCCTCCGGGGCCGGTGACCTGCACCGCGACGGTTGACGGGTCGCCTTCCAGGACGATCGAGGAGTCCGACTCGAAGGGATCGAAATCGATGCCGCGATCCAGAGCCGGTTCGAGGGGCTGCCAGCCAGCGAGAATCCAGCGCCCGTCCGCCTGGCAGGCGACGCGAACGCGGTCGGTGAGCGGCGGCGTGAGTTGTGTTCTGGCGACGCCGCCATCGATCCGAGCCACCCGCTGCCCCGCCCCCTCCATCTCGACGAAGCAGAAGCCGCCGCCGCCACCGCGTATGCGGACTGCGACCTCGTCGTTGGGCGGATCGTCACGGAGCTGGAGCTGCACCGTCTGCCGGTCGCCGTAATCCCGCAACTCGACGTCGACGAGGCCGGACCGCTGGTGCCGAAACCGCGCCCGCAACTGGTAGGCGCCCGGCGCGAGTCCCAGGACCTGGTATCGCCCGTTCGGATCCGAGACGACCGCCGAGCGCTGGGGAAAGACATCGACCGTCGCGAAGCGGACCGGCTCGCCCTCCGGATCCGTCACGACGCCTTCGATCGACACGCCGCCGTAGTCGAAGTTCAGCGTGACTTCTTCGCCCGGAGCCTCCGGCACGGTCACTTCCCGGCTCTCCGGCTGGCCGCCATCGGGCGGCCTCCACCGAACCGTCCACTCGCCGGGGAGTACCGCCTCGAGGCGGTAGTTGCCGTCGAAGTCAACGGAGGCCTGCAGGTTCTGCGACCGGCTGGGCCCGACCTCCTGCGTCCTCGCAAGCGGACCAAAGCCGGACCTCATGAAGCCTCCCGCGTGACGGACGTTCTCCTTGGCAGCCCAGAACAGTTCTCCGACCCCAGGCTGACCGGCCACTGTCACGCGGCCGGTGACCGTTACCGTGCTGCGATCGCAGGTGACGAGTTCGTCGCCGCTTGCCTCCGCCACCTCCTTCTCGCAAGCCGCCACGCCATTCTCGGACACACGGACAACAAAGGCGCCCTCCGGCACGCGATCGACGACCGCCAGGCCGTCCTCCAGATTGCCCGTGATCAGATCGCGCGGCAGGCCTCGGCCACCAGGGTCAATCAGAACCTGCCCGCGGTCCACATCCGAACGCACCGTGATGCGGCGACCCCGCGAGAGTTCCACGAATCCAGCATCGATCCACTCGATCGCGTTCGCTTCGACCTCGAACTCGAGCGGCGCGAATCCGTCCGCCTCAACGCGCAACGTCGAACTCCCCAACTCGAGACCGTGAAGTTCAAAGTAGCCGTCGAGGTTCGTCGCCACGGTGGCTCCCTGACCCAGGGCCCACGCGATCAACTGACCGTACTCCGACGGTGGCGTGTAGGACACGGAGGCCTCGAACACCGGCGCGTACTCCGGGTTCACCACGGTTCCGGAGACCCAGGCGGAGGTCGGGGCCGCGATGACGCCCAGGTCGCGGACGTCGCCCGCCGATCCCCGGACCTCGAGCACCGTCCGAGCGGCATTGGCGCCCGACAGCTCCAGGGTGTAGGCCCCCGGTTCGAGGTCGACAGAAAAGGAACCGTCCGCGGCGATCGTTCGATGCCTTCTCGTTTGACCGTTCGCCATGTCGCGAGCGACCGCCAGGCGCCCCGAGGCGACAGGAGTCACACCGTCCGCGGCCATGTACACGCCCTCGACCGTGAAGGCCGGATCCAGCCGGAGCACGAGGGGTTCTTCAGCCGTGGCGCCGGCGCCGCCGGCCACATCGACGGGGAGGGTTGGCAGGCCGGGCATCGAGCGTTCCCTGGCCGTCGTGCCTCCGCCGCCGATCTCGAATCGCGCCGACCGGTACCCCTTCGCGCTGATCAACAGGGTGCGGTCGAACCGCGGCGACACGAGAGCGATTCCCTCCCGGTCGGTCGTGGTTTGGTCCCCGGCCTCGGACGATGCGCGCGCGCCGGGTATCGGCGTTCCGCGGCTGGCATCGAGAACCTGGATCCAGTACGTCTCTGCCGGCGTCAACACGATTGACCCAAGGTCCAGGGATTCCTCCAGATCGAACCTCTCCGAGTACTCGAGGTCGCCGCCGTCGGTTCGCAGGGACGCAGCACCCTTGGCGAAACCGGTGAGCGAGAACCGGCCGTCCGGGCCGGAGACTCCCAGGTGGCGCCGCATCAACGGAAGCTCGTGCTCCAGCCACGACAGCCCCAGCAGCCGCACCCCGGCTATCGGCCGACCTTCCGGATCGATCGTCCGACCCGTGACGGCGAAGCCCGGACCGAGTTCGACAACCGGCGGCGCCTCGGCGTAGCGCTCGAACGCCGCAGCGGTCCGGGCGACGTGGGAGACGAGGACCGCGGCGCGCTCCCGCGCGGACACGGTCAGACTCACTTTGCCGGCAGCGTCCGACATCCCGAAGCCCAGAGGCTCGGGCGGAGTGAACGGTCCCGACTCCATCTTCACAAGGTACATCCGCGCGCCGGCAAGGGGCGCGCCGCCAGCGGTCGCCTGGACCGTGAGGTTCACCGCCTTCCCCAACGCGAGTTCAACCGATCCCTCTTCAGAGGGCAGGTCCCGCCAGGTCGAGGCGAGGCCTTCCCCCAGTGCCTGGAGGCGCCACGTTTCGTCGTTGCGCGGGAGGGAGAGCGACCCTGACGCGAAGGTCGTCGTCGGCAGCAGATCTCGTGGCGCCTGCCGCCACATCGCCGCGGGCGCCGCGGTCACGCTGTACTCGGCTGGAGGCGCCACCCCGTCCACCGGATCCGCATTCGGCGCTTCGGGGTCCAGCACGCGGACGGTCAACGGCTTGAACGAATCACTGCCGGCGCGGCAGGCGGCAGCCGCGTTCTGTCCAGGCTCGAGCAACAACGGTGGGCAGGAGTCGCTCCAGGCCCAGCACTCGGCCGGTGCACGGCCTGCCGGGACGTCGTCCCGCCGTTCCCAGGTGTCGTCAGCCGGCGCCGCCATCCCGTTGACGAAAACAGGTTCGCTCTCGATGCGGCATACGAACCGGAACGGAGCGTCCGCCACCGCGTCGTTCTGTCCCGCAACCGGGACGGCAACTGCCGCAACCGCCAACGACGAAGCAAGGGCTGAGAATCGCATCCTCCTGGTCCTCCACGTCAACCCGGTGGACGAAGGCGCGCTTCGAAGGCCTTGCCCGACCGAACGTCTCCACCGCGCAGGGCCCCGCCGCGAAGAAGAAGCACCGCGTGATCACCGCGAAGGTCGGCGCGCAGTCGAGTGTCCGCGAACTCCGACTCGATGACGCACGGTCGCATCGCAACCGTCCGAAGATCGTCAACCTGGGCATGGACCAGGTCCCAGCACACCCTGCCTGTGGGGGGAGGAACCGAGGCAACGATGCGGTCGTTGATCGCCTGCTGGTTCAGCACCCCCGCCCCGAAACCCACAAGGAACGGTGTGCCGCCCGGCAGCCACTTCCGGTCGCTGGCTGCCAGTGCCTCCGCCGGACCGTCCGCCCCATGTCGAACGAAGAAGTACACATTCCCTTCACCGTCGGCCACGACTTCGTCGATGATGCGACGAGGGCCCAACCAATCGGCCCGAGCGTACGCATCGCTGAGGGGAGAACTCCCCCATTCGTTGGCCTCGACGTCGCAGCCACTCTCCGCAAGGAAGGTCTCCGTGCCCAGGCTGTCGTGGAGCACGCCCTCGCGGTCGTAGACGAAGACACCGGCCTCGGCGCCCGGAATCACGAGCAGGCGATCATCCGCGATGAAACGGATCACCGAAAGTTCCGCATCGCCGCACAGCTCCAGACCGTGCCCGCCGTCCCTCGTCGGCAGGAGACCCCGCGAGACGCCTCCGGCGTCCTCGATCAACCAGGCGGCGTACGGCCCCCAGGCATCGTCGTCCTCGCGGACCAGACCGACCGCCGCGGTCAGCGCACCTCGCCGGTCAAGGTCGCCCAGGTGCTCCAGGTCCGCCGGCGAGTCGACCCCATCCTCGGTCGCCAGGTGGATGCCGGAGAGCAGGTCCGTGAACGCGATTCCGTCGGGCGAGACGGCAAACCGGCCGTAGTCCCGTTCAAGCCGAGTGGAATTGACTATCGCCCGACCGCCGACGTCCACGTACTCCGCCTCAGGCTCCTCGAGAGCAACCCTGAGTTGTCCCGCCTCGTCGCCGAGGCGCCAGGAGTAGAGGCCCCGTCCGATCACCCCGACAAGGAACTCACCGTCCTCCAGCCAGCGGACGTCACTCGCCCGGGCAATCTCATCCGGCAGGTCAAGCGGCGCCAATCCCTCCAGGCGCGGACCGTCGCCGGATTCCTGGGCGCCGAGCGCTCCCGAGACCGTCAGCAGCTCCAGCGCAACGCAAAGCAGGATGATCGGCAGCAGGTCGAAGCGATGGCAACCGCCCTTGTGCAACGGCCGGCGCAGCATGTGAGCCTCCTGGTGCCTGAATCCTCAGGCGTCAGATGCGAATCCGGGTGTCGGGGAGAACAACGCCAGCTAGGACGGCAGCCATTCCGAAATCGCGGAACCGATCTCGTTCGGGGAATCCTCCTGGATGAAGTGGGAGCCCTTGACCGTGACTTCCGTCTGGTTCGGCCAGGTCCGGCAGATATCCCGCATCGCGCCGGTGAGGATCGCGCCGGGCTTCGCGTTGACGAACAACTTGGGTACGTCCGAGGCCTTCAGCCAGTCCGCGTAGGACTGCACGATCGAAACGACGTCCTCCGGCTCGCCGGCAATCGGGATCTGGCGCGGCCAGGTCAACGTCGGCCGGCGTGACTCGCCCTCGTCCTCGAACGGCCGCCGGTAGACCGCCATCTCCGCCTCCGTCATCTTTCGGAGCACGGAGCCCGGCAGCACGCGCTCGACGAACACGTTCTTCGCCAGCACCATGCCCTCGCCCGCCGGCGAACGGAACCCCTGGAACACGCCCCTCGCCGCCTCGGGCCAGCCGTCCCAGGTCGGGACAGGACTCACGAGCGCCTCCATGTAGGCCAAGCCGCGCACCGCATCGCGGCGCCGATTCGCCCAGTCGAAACCGAGCGCGGAGCCCCAGTCGTGGATCACGAAAACCACGTTCGAATCCACCCCGATCGCCTCGAGCAGCCCGTCCAGGTAGTGCCGGTGCTCCACGAACCGGTACCGGTCGGGCCCGCTGTCCGGCAACTTCGCCGAATCGCCCATCCCGATCAGGTCCGGCGCCACCAGCCTGCCCCGGCCCTCCAGATGCGGCATCACGTTGCGCCACAGGTAGGACGAAGTCGGATTGCCATGCAGAAAGACAATCGGATCGCCCTCCCCATGATCGACATAGGCCATCTGGTGGCCATGAACCTCTATCCGCTTCTTCTGGTAACGCGCGTCGGCGGAAATCATCCAACTTCCTTCCCTGAGATCTGTTCGTGTTGCGGGCGGCTCTGGCGGCACAGCCTACACGGCCTCACGTCCCTCCCGATGCGGGCCGAACGGCCGCCGCGCCCGGGTCGAAGGTTCGGCGCCAGGCAGGAGAGTTCGCGACGCTTTCGCGCAGGGAACAGGAGGCGGGTTCCAGCTACGCGTTCGCGGACGGTTGCGGCTGCGCTGCCGCTGCGCGCGGAGGCCGACCGTTCCAGCTACGCGTTCGTGGATTGTTGGCCCTTCGGCGAGTGCTCTCTGGCCGCGTTGTTCCATGGAGTCCGTCGCGCCGGGCTACAACGCCGCGGACATTCGTTCGTTGCCGGCTCACGCCGCTGAGGGCCTTGATCACTCGCCGTAGCGGAAGCCGGTGCGGGAACGCACCTTGTACTTCGCGTTGCGAACCTTGACCTTGATGCCGCGGTAACCCTGTGTCCCGGCTTCGTACTCGGAGCGGAAGCTCACGAGGTAGTAGCCCTGGTTCTCCTCGGCGACCTGGCGCATCGGCGTCAGGATGTTCGTGAAGTTCGCGTAGTAGTGGCCGCCGGTGTCGTTCGAGATCAGGCTCAGCGAGTCGTTGAGCGATGCGGACGCGATCGAGCGGCGGGAGCTGCCCATCGTGTCGATCGTGTAGACCGCCACGTTGCCGGCGTTCAGCGCCTCGCGCATCGGCGGGTAGTAGCGTGCGTCGGGCGTATAGCTGCCGAACTGCCCGATCTCGCCGAAGCCGAGGCTGAACATGACCAGATTCTTGCGACCGGCGATTCCCGAGGCCGCCTCTCCGAGCAACTCCAACGCCTGCTGGAGCTTGCGGCTCTGCTTCGCCAGTTCCTTGCCCTTCGGCAGGTTCACCACCAGCGACGGCGAGTTCGGATCGAAGTCGGGTTTCGAGCGCGTCGTCCACGGCTCGAGGTCCCTCTTGCCCCGGGCGGCGGCATCCACCGCCGAGAGGATCTCGTCGGGATCGCGGCTGAAGTCCAGGTAGACCTTGAGCCGTGCCTGGTAGGCGAACACAGCCACCTGATCGTTCGGCTGGAGTTCCTCCTCGATCCACCGCTTGAGCCAGCGCGCGTTGTCCATCTGGGGCGCCGCCAGTCGCGGCGCCTGCATGCGCTGGTCGTGGAACATGAGGATGAAGTAGCGGTCGGTCCGTGTCGTTCCGCCCTCGCCGGTAGCGGACAACTCGCTCGGCCCGCCGTAGAAGGAAGCGCTCGTCACTTCCTGCTCATCGCCGTCGTAAAGGACCACGAAGTCCTCGGCGCCCAGGCCCTCGATCACGTTGCCCTTCCTGTCGGTCACGAGGACATCCAGCAACACTTCGGCCACTCGGATGCGCTCGTTCAGGCTGAGGTCCGCGGGCGCCGTCCGCGCGGCCCGATTCACCGTCGTGACCGAGCTCGGAGCGCGGTCCGCCGCGCGCGGCCGGCGGGCGGTCGTCGCCGGCGCGGGTTCGGATGCCGGTTCCTTCAGGACCGTTGCGGCCGGTTCGGCCTTCAACGCGGCGTTGACCTTCGCGGTCGCCCTCGGCGCCTCGGCGGCTTCCGGCGCCGGCGCGGGTTCAGATGCCGGTTCCCTCAGGACCGTTGCGGCCGGTTCGGCCTTCAACGTGGCGTTGACCTTCGCGGTCGCCCTCGGCGCCGCGGCGGCTTCCGGCGCCGCGGCCGGAGCGACTTCGGCGGCTGGCTCCTGAGTCACCGACGGCGCCGTGGCAGGCGTCGACGGCACGACGACCGCCCGCACCGTCTTGCCCCGCTGCCGCCGCTGCTTCTCCAGCCGCTTGCGCTCCTTCGCTTCGCGGGCCGCCTTCTTCTTCGCCGCCTTTTTCTCCGCCCTGCTCTTCTTCTCGTCGTCGACCGCGCCGTTTCGCACCGCCGCTGCAGTGCCTGCGGCTCCATCGGACGCAACCGCCAATCCGCGGTCGACCGAGAACAGAACTCCGCCGACCAGGGCGACTGCAAGCCCCAATCGTCGTCCAACCGTCGCGATTCTTGTCACGCTTCGAACCTCCTGTGTTCCTGACTGCCTGGCTGCGAGCCACGGCTGACGACCGGGAACGACGCTCCCGCCATCCTACCAACCGCTGTTCTCACTTTGTTCGTCCAGAAGCCCTGATGTCTCAGTGTGTGGTCAGGGCACGACTGCGGTCGTCGATCTGCCTGGCGACCCGGAAGACCCGCGCCTCCTCCACCTCTTCCTGTATTCCAAGCACAGACCGTGCCAGTTGACGGAGCTGCGCCAGGACCATTCCAAAGTCCAGCGCTCCAAGCGGGGCGCCGGCGGCAGGCCTTCATTCCCGAGGCTCGAAAGCCGCGCCGGCGCCGAATTGCCGATTCCGGAGTGGCTTCCTCACATCGGTCACCGAAGTTCCCGACTCTTGAACGGCCCTGACCGGAGCTGCACAGTGGACCGTGCGGCCGCCGGTCCGCACAAGTAGCATGCTGCCGCCGTGACTCTGCCTGCCCCTGACCGCCACACAACCGAACTGTCTGCCGCCTTCGTCGAACTGCGCACGGCGCTGGGACGGGTCCTGGTCGGTCAGGACGACGCGGCGACAGGGCTGACGCTGGCGCTGCTGGCCCAACAGCACGCCTACCTCGAAGGGCCGCCAGGCTGCGGCAAGTCGGAACTGGCCGCGGCGCTCGCGACGCTGTCAGGGGCTCGCACTCACACGCTCGTCTTCCATCGCGACATCCGCGAGACGGACCTGCTCGGCGACGTGTTGCTGAGCCGACGCCGACACCGTGGCCACGAGCGCCTGCGCCGGGAGTTGATCCCCGGCCCCCTGCTCCAGGCGGAGGTCGCGCTGCTCGAGGACCTGCCACGGTCCCCGGGGGAGGCCCTGGGGCCGCTGCTCCGGATTCTCGCGGAACGGCACGCCCTGGGACAGGCCCTGCCCCTCGAGTCGGCGGTGGCCACCGGCCCGCTGGAGCAGGTGGAAGCCCCGATCGACCCGCTCGAGCCCGGGCAGCTCGACCGTTTCGCGGTCCAGCTTCGCCTGACCGGTCTGCTAACCGGAGAACTCTTCGATGAAGCCGCCGTCCTGCTCGCGCGAGAGGCCGCTCGAGTGCCGCCACGGTCCGCCGATCCGACGGCTGCGGACAGCGCCGGCGTTCCTTCGGCGGCGACCGCAGCACCGCGGTCCGCAGCAGTGATCGGCACCGCCACGCGCAACGCGGCACAACGGGCGGCGGCGGCCCTCAGGATCGAGCCGCGCACGCTCGACGCCTACCACCGCCTGCTCGATCGGCTCCGGCAGCGCAGTGCCGACCAGTCGGCATCGGGCGACCGTCTGATGTCCGACCGCTCCTTCAGCTCCGCCGCGCTGCGACTGGTCCGCGCGCATGCCTTCCTTCGCGGCGCACCGGCCGCGGCGCCGCGGGATCTCGGCGCGATCCGCTACATGGTCGCCCACCGCCTGCCCGACGAGGTGCAGGAGGACTTCGATCACATCCTGGAGGAGCTGCTCGGCGACCCGCCAAACGTGACGATGGCCGAGGCCGGAGCTCAGATGCCCGGGGCGCAGAATCAGGGCGACGACGACTCCGATCCGGGGGCGGCGGTCTCCCAGGCCTCCGACTCCTGGATCGACGATCAAGCCGACCTGCCGGCCCCGCCCGCCCTGTTCGGCCAACCGCCCCCGCCTGCCCAGGTCGACCCTCTCCTGCGGGCCCTGGTCGGCCGCATCGAGCGCGGGCGAATCGACCCGGACACCGATCCGGGCGGCCAGCCTCGCGGCTACCGTCCGCTGCGCGACCTGGACGAGCTGATCGACGCCGACGTGATCGAAGCCCTGCTGTTCACCGAGGGCCGTCTTCCCGGCGCGCCGCGCACCTTCGAGCGCAAGCGCAGGAGCGCCGGCGGCGCGGTCGCCGTGCTGCGGGACATCTCCGCGTCGATGGCGGGCCGTCTGACCGTGTGGTCGAGTCAGGTCGTGCTCGGCATCCTCCGGGTCGCGGCGCGCCGCAGGATGCGGGTGGGCTATGTCGAGTTCCATCACCGCGCACTGCCCCACGAAGTCGGCGGCCGCCTGCTGCACCGCTCCTACTCCCGGCTCGCCGAGCAGGCCGGTCAGGCCAAGGCGGTCGGCCAGACGAACTACGAGGCGCCGCTCCGCACCGCCCTGGAAGGGCTGCGAGGCGGTTCCGGCCGCAACCGGCACGTCGTTCTGTTGACCGACGGGCTGCCGATCATCGGCGACACGTCCGTGCGGCGCGAGCGGCAGTTGGCGCGCCGGCTCGGCGTCGCTCTCCACACCGTGTTTCTGGGCAACGGCGACTGCCCGCCCGTGCTCGATGACATCTCGGCCGAAACCGGCGGACTGCGCTTCTGCGGCCGTCCACTGACCGGCGGCGGTCTCCGGTTGGAGGAACGGTGAGGGCTTCCGGGAAGCGGGCGCGAGCCGGTCGGACCCTCTGGCCGAGTCGCTGCGAACCTGCAAGGTCGGCCCCTTGAGATCGCGACCCGAAGTGCGGATAGAGTCCCGCACTCCGTGACCGATCTCGCACCACTTCGGGCCTTGCTCGATCACCACGTCGTCGGCCACGACGAGGTGAAGACGGCCCTGCTCCTGGCCCTCGTCACCAGGGAACACATCTACGTCGAGGGGCCGCCCGGCACGGCCAAGACACGGCTGGCCGAGGTCGCAGCCAAGGGTTCCGAACTCGACTTCTTCTTCTACCAGTTGCATCGCGACACGCGGCTTGCCGAACTCGTCGGCGACATCGTGCTCGAGCGGCGCCGGGTGAAGACGGAAGCCGCCGATTCGGACGGCGCCGGCGAAGCGGAGCGGATCCACCAGCGGATCGAACCGGGGGGCCTGCTGACTGCCGAGATCGCCGTCCTCGACGACATCTCCCGGGCGCCCGGCGAAGCGCTGAACGTCCTGCTCCGGATCCTGAACGAGCGCCGCTTCGGCGCCGAGCCGATTCCGCTGATGGCCGCCATCGCGACCGGCAACCCGATGGACGACGAGTACTACAACGAGCCGCTCGATCCCGCGAACCTCGATCGGTTCGCCCTCCAGTTGCGCGTCACCGGCCTGATCCAGAGCGGCGCCGAGGAGGCGCGGACCCTGATCGACCGCTTCGCCGCCGGGTCGGTGGTCGAGCAGCCCGACCCCGAGGCGGTCACCGACCGCGCCACGCTCGATGCCCTCAACCAGCGCATGTACGAGGTCGAAGTGGGGCCCGTCGTGCGCGCCGCGCTACTCGACATCCTGCGCACCCTCGTGCTCGAGTTCGAGTGCAACGAGACGAACTCCCTGCTCACCGACCGCACCTTCCTGGTCAAGGCGATCAAGATCCTCCGCGGCGCGGCGCTCTTGGCCGGCCGGACCGCCGTCGAACTCGCGGACCTCGCCGCGCTGTCCTGGATGACGACCTTCCGCGTGCCGGCGGAGGCGCACGAGGCCCTGCCCCGGATCATCGGCCGGGTAAACCGGCAGGTCCGCGCGGTGTAACCGGGGCTGGAGCTACCCGGCCCCTCACCGGGTCGTGCGCGCAAGCCGCGGCGACCTCTACGCGGACAGCGTTGGACAGCGGTGCCGCCGTGTCACGTACGTTGACTGAGAGGGGGCATCCTGTATAGTAATTCGCCAAGTGGGCGACAAAGCGTACAGATTCTCCACGCGAGACCATACCGCAGGATGGCTTGCCCGCAGGAAGAGAACCCGGCGAAGCCAATCGGCGCCCCCGCCCACCGCGACACCGGATCCCGGAGCCGGCGCATACCACTGGAGTTATCCCCCGATGCGTTCGATTGTACTCTGCGCCCTCACAATCGCGCTGACCTTCGCGCCCGCCTACGGACAGACCGTCCTTGAACTCGTGAAGGCAAGCGGCGAGGGGGATCTGCGTCTGGCTCACAAGGCTCAAGCGCTGACCGTCCTTGAACAGGTCAGGAGAAGTCCCGAGCGCAGCCTGTTTCCAGAAGGACTTCCTGCTGCAGAGAACAGGCTTCCTGATGGTGCTTCTGCCGAGACCGGAACCGACTTCACGGTACAAGGCTCCGGGGGAGCGGACGTGAATCTACCGTATCCGCTTACGGTCGGAACATGGACTGCGTCGCTTACCATCAGCGGGTCCGACAGCTACGAGTTCTGGCTCGAGAACCGCTCCGGTTCCAACACCGACCGCCAGGTCCTGTTTTGCCTAAGCGACATAGCCTGCCCACCAGGCGCCGACCGAAGCAGGAAGGACTTTCGCATGGAGCGCACCCGAGATGATCTCCGAATAGAGGCCACCACCTGGACTGGAACCTGGGCCATCCGGTTCGTCAAGCACGGTTCAACTCCATCGCCAGACCCAGACCCAGACCCGAGCCCGGGCCCTTGTAATCCAACGACTGACGTGCTGCAATTCGACGGTGGCTACGGGGTTCGCATGTGCTACGTCACCGGCGAAGGCGAGACCGGACAAGCGCAGGCAGGTGTATGGGCTTCCAGCCAATCCGGAATTCTCTGGTTCTTCAGCCGGGAGAACGCCGAGGTTCTGGTCAAGGTGCTGGACGGTTGCGATCACAACGGACACCGATGGGTCTTCGTGGCGCCCGTGACGGACGTCGGCTTTGAACTGCGCGTCACGGCGCCAGACGGCGAGACCTGGACCCACACGAACGAGGCAGGCACGACAGCCTCCACCAGAAGCGACACAAGCGCGTTCAGATGCCGTTAGCTGTTAGCGCTAGCGCCAGCAGCCCGTCGTTCGCCCAGGCGCCTCACCATCGTCGTCGGCGAAGCCCATCTCTGCAAGGAATCGCGACGGCTGCTTCGGCCATCCTCGGTACGCCTGCGCTCGCGACAGGATCAGGCGCTCTCTCGTTCGCGTGATGGCAACGAAGCAGCTGCGGCGTTCTTCCTCCAGCGCCGCGCTGCCGTTCGGCTGCCTGGTGCTGTGCCAGGAGGGCAGAATCTCCTCCGCCAGGCCGATCAGGTAGACGGTGTCGAACTCCAGGCCCTTCGCGCCGTGGATGGTCGCAAGAGACACCGCACCCGGTGTGGGAGGCGGTTCCTTGGAACGCAGATCCAGCTCCTGGAGAAACCGGTCAAGCGACGCCGATCCGACCGCCCTTCTGATCTCTCCCGACAACCTGCGCCAGGCGCCCAGGTCGTCCTTGAGGTCATCGGCGATTTCGTCGCTCTCGAAGTTCTCGAAGTGCTCCAGGATCTGCTCGATTGCCAAGGCAAGATCGATCTGCCGGACCGAGAGGCCCGCGATCAGGTCGACGATCTCCGCCGCGGGGGACGGCAGACCGGCTGCCTGAGCCGTACGCAGCCAGACCGACAGGTGCGTGACGCCCTCCGTCGCCGAACGGGACAACAACTCGTCGAAGTCCAGCGGCGCGCTCCCGCTTGCGGAAGACGCGGTGCAGCCGGATACCCAGCTGCGGAACGACTCGACCAGCGTGACCAGGTTGCGCCGGTCGAGCGGCCGGTTGATCTGCTTCAGGCAGGCGACCAGCCATCGCATCTCGGGCGATGCGAAGTCGTCGCGGCGACCCAGCATCGTCGCGTTCACATCGACTGCCTGCAACGCGGCGCGCATGGATTCCAGCAACGCGCGGGTCCTCGCCAGCACCAGCGTTCGACCGCGCTCGACGGCGTCCAGCCCGGCGATCTCGGCCGCAATCCCCGCCGCCTCCTCCTGGTCGGTCTGGAACACGCAACGCCGAATCGGCTCGCTATCGACGGAACAACTGCTCTTCGCCGGCTCGGCCGAACGCTTGGCGGGGGCGCGCCGGGCGTTGTAGACGACCAGACGATTGGCCGCCTCGACGATGCGCGGCGGGCAGCGGAAGTTGGTCGGAAGCTGCAGGACCTCGCAGCCAAAGTCCTCGACCAGGTCGCAGATCCGGCGGACGTTGGCGCCGTTCCATTCGTAGATCGTCTGGTCGTCGTCGGCCACGGCGAAGACCCGGCGGAAGTCCTCGCCCGCCATGCGTCGAAGCAGCTCGTACTGGGCGCCGTTGGTGTCCTGGAACTCGTCGACGAGCCAGTAGCGGTAGACGGTCTGATAGTGGCGGGCCATCGTCGCAAATCCGAAAAGTCGGTGCGCCTCGAGGATGAGCGAGTTGAAGTCCAGCGCGTTGGCACGGCGCAGTTCCTCTTCGTAGAGCCGGTAGGCGCGGGCCAGACGGCGGTCGTCCTCGGGCGACGCGCTTTGCCGCCCGCCAAGGCACTCCTCGGTTTGTTCGGGCCGAATGAGGTGGGCCTTCAGGAGGTCTATCCCGGGCAGGAGACGGCGGTCCCCGGCTTCAGCGCGGCACGACTCGCGACCGAGAGCATCTTCCAACACCGCTTCCCGGTCGGATGTCCGCGAATAGATCGCGAAGTCGGGCTTGATGCCGAGATGCACCCCATGCTGGCGCAGGACCTGAGCACAGAAGCCATGAAAAGTATGGACGTCCGCGCGTTCCTCGAGCCCTGGCGCAAGGACGGCCAGCCGGCTCGACATCTCGTGAGCAGCCTTGTTCGTGAACGTCAAGGCGAGCACGCGGAAGCGCTCGTCCGGCGATCGATCGAGCAGGCGCGCGACCCTGCAGGTCAGTACGCGGGTCTTGCCGGAACCCGGACCGGCGAGTACGAGCAAGGCGCCGTCATCCCACTCGACCGCCTTGCGCTGGATGTCCGTCAGTTCGTCCAGGGACGTCTCGAGCCGATCAGTCATCAGGTCAGACCCCGCAGTTGCTCGATGGCGTCGCGGAACGCCTCCGGGGCGCGTTGCGCCAAGCTGGCATCACCGTACAGCCGCGCCGCGATTCCCGCCGCATACGCTGCCTTGTTGGCGCCCAGCCGCTCAATGAGGTCATCGTCGCTCAGCCCGTCCGCGCCCCGGACGCCCAACGCCGCCAGCACTTCTCGCAATTCGGGCCCGAGCCCGTCCGCGACGACCAGTGAGGCGGTCCCGGTTCGTTGGACCGTCTCGGGGCCGGATCACTTCACGGCGACTCAACGCAGTGTGGGAACTGCTCCCTGATGGTCGCCCGGTCGGGAGGAGCAACAGCCCACTCGAACGCTGCGTTGTCTTCGTGTTGCTCTGACCGAACGGCTACGCCGAAGGTTCGCTCGCTCGAAGCGACCATGCCGGCATTCGGTATGGTCGCTGTCTGGCCCTGCTTCTTGACCCTGGCGCCATCTACCCGGATCTCCAGGATTCGGTCGCCGTCGTCGGACTGGCCATCCGTGTGGGCCCACGGATCGCTTGATTCGGAATCGACTTCGCGCACGGCGAGTCCGGCGGCGCAGCTTCGCGTGAGGTACAGGAACCCAAGGAGGTGCTTCTGGTCACTTCGCCTTGCCGCGACGGGAGGCGAGGCGATCAGGTCGAGGTGCGGCACGGGCTCGCCCCAGTCGTCCTCGCCCGGCTCAAAGGTCCACGCCGGTTGAGTGTCGAATCGCTCCTGGCCTACCGGCCACGGATATCCGCTGGCCCTTGCCATCTCGCTGGCCTGGGCCACCAGTTCGGCGGTCGCCGAGAAGGAGCACGGGCGGGCAGGCGGCGAAGCGTCATGCGTGAAGAAGACGCGCTGGACGAGGCGGTAGGGGACCTGCCGTCGTGCGGCTCGAGCGACATAGTGCGAGTAGCCTGCCGCCTGGCAGGCGCTGGCAGCCCGGGCAGCCAGAAGCCCGAGCTTCTTTCTGTCGCGAAAACCAGTATAGGCCACGCGAACGTCGCACTCGCTCGGCCCAAGACACTCCAGCCAGGAGGCACGAATCTTGGCTTGGCCGTGGCCATCCGCGGGGAGCGTCAACGTCAACGCCAGGGGGGCGAGCACGAACAATTGGGGCTTCATCGGGGCAATCGTCCTCCAACTCGAACCGGAGCGGGCGCAGTACCTCCTTGTGCAACCTTTCAGCCGGCACAAGCGCCACAACGCCCGTGCCCAAGGGCCGCTCCAGAATCCGGACTGTTCGGCCTACTCCTGGCCGGTGCTTGACTGGCCCTTCTTGAATTCCGATTCGAGCAGCCGGGCGCCGCGCAGCGTGTTGCCCATCGCGTAGTTGCCTTCATGGCAGGCGTACTCGTAGCTCTTGCCGGTCGTCTTCGGCCACGGCAGTTCGCCGCTGTAGGGCGCCTCGTACTCGGGGTTCTCGACGGTGAAGCTGTAGAGCAGGCTGTCGCCGTCATGGGGGCTGAAGCGCTCGACGACCCGCACACCCTCGCCGCGCAGGTCCGGCATGTCGCGGAAGTTCTTCGTCTCGACGACCAGCGTGTCGCCTTCCCACCAGCCGATCGAGTCGCCGCTCAGCGAGGTGTAGTCCGCAGGCATGTGCTCGCCGCCGATGCGGACGACCCGCGTCCAGTGCATCCACTCGATGTTGATCATGAAGTGGTCTTCGGTCTGCACGATCGTCTTCACGTTGTTGTAGGGCAACGGACGGATCGCGACGGAGGCGGTCGGCTGGTACATGCAGCGCACGCCGACGATGTTCGTCTCCGGTCCGTCGTACGGGATGTCGCCGGACTCGAGCCACCAGGCATAGCCCCGGTTGGGCCAGGCGAACTTCGGCGCCGCGGCGGCCCGCTTCTTGCCCTCTTCCGTCATCGCCGGCATCTGCCCGTTCGGCGGATCGGTCAGCACGGAGGTGCGGTACTTGCCGTCGATCATGAAGTTCTGGCTGCCCCACTCGAACCAGAAGTTGTTGTAGGCGCCGACGTTGCCGCCCTCCTCCGGCGCCGCGCGCTCCGGATCGCTCGGCGCGTCCTGGGCCGCGTTCGTGTCGGCCCGGCGCTTCGCCAGCGCCTGCGCCTCTTCGGGCGTGAGGGTCAGCTTGTCTCCGAAGTCCTTGGGCCTCGAGAACGGCGTGATGCTCGAGATGTCGTAGACACCGGTGAAGTCCGGCTTGCCGCTGGCGGTTCTCTTGATCTCGCCTTCGGCGGCAACGGCGGCAGGCGCCGCGGCTACGAGCCCAACCAGAACGGCGATTGCGATGAGCGGCTTTCTCATGTCGGTCTCCCTTGGCTTGAAAGGGTGCTCTGAGGGGGTAACTTGTCGTCGTTGAACAGGGCGATCCTAGCAGGCCTCGCTGCGATACGCTTCCGCGCCACGACACCGATGCGTGTACGGAACAAGCCCTGTTCCGGTGTTTCAGCGCGGCGCGGACGCCGCGACTCGATTTGACAGGAGGTCCGATGCCACGATCCGTCCCAGTCGCCATAACCGTCAACGGCAGCAAGACCGAGCGGCAGGTCGAGCCGCGCACGCTGCTGGTCCACTTCCTGCGCGAGGAGCTCGACCTCACGGGCGTCCACATCGGCTGCGAAAGCACCCTCTGCGGCGCCTGCACCGTGCATCTGAACGGCCGCGCGGTGAAGAGCTGCACCGTCCTCGCGGTCCAGGCGGACGGCCAGGACGTGACGACGATCGAAGGTCTGGCTCAGGACGCCGACAACCTCCACCCGCTGCAGGTCGGATTCTGGGAGAAGCACGGCCTGCAGTGCGGCTACTGCACCCCCGGAATGATCATGGCGGCGAAGCAACTGCTGGACGACAACCCGAACCCCTCCGAGGCGGAGATCCGCGAGGCGATCGACGGCAACATATGCCGCTGCACCGGCTACCAGCAGATCGTCGACGCGGTACAGCATGCGGCGCAAGCCGCGGGGGCAGCCTGATGACCACGTTCCGACCCAACTCCATCGGCAAGCCGATCAAGCGGCGCGAGGACCCGCGGTTGATTCGCGGCCTCGCCACCTACACCGACGACGTCAAGCTGCCGCGCATGACCTATGCCGCCTTCGTCCGCAGCGACTTCGCTGCCGGCGAGATCCGTTCGATCGACACGACGGCCGCCGCCGACCGCCCGGGCGTCGTCGGCGTCTACACCTACGCCGACATGGACGGACAGGTCGGGGGCGCCCCGATAGGCGTCGCGATACCCGGCATGCCCGACCACCCGCTGCTCGCGGACGGACGCGTCCTCTACGTCGGCCACCCGGTCGCCGTCGTCGTGGCCGAGTCGCCCTATGCGGCGCGCGACGCCGCCGCCGCGGTCGAGGTCGACATCGAACCCCGGGAAGCCGTCGTCGACGTCGAGGCGGCGCTCGCGCCCGACGCGCCCAGGGTCTACGACGAACTCGACAGCAACATCTGCCTCCAGGTTCCGGCGCCGAATCCCGAGGCCGACAAGCTCTTCGAGCAGGCCGACCAGACGCTCTCGATCCGTCTGCTGAACCAGCGGGTCGCGCCGTTTCCGATGGAAGGGCGCGCCACCTGTGCCCACTGGGAGGAAGGTCCCGGCAAGCTGACGATCTGGACCTCCAACCAGGCCCCCCACTCGGTCAAGCAGCAGATCGCCATGTGCCTGAGGATCCCCGAGATCCGCGTTCGCGCGATCGCTCCGGAGGTGGGAGGCGGCTTCGGCGCGAAGATCCCGACCTACGCCGAGGACGCGCTGCTGTGCTGGGTGTCACGCGACCTGAGGAGGCCGGTCAAGTGGTCGGAGACGCGGACCGAGAACCTGCTCGGCATGACTCACGGACGAGGCCACGTCGAGAAGATCGAGGTCGCCTTCCAGAGCGACGGACGCGTGCTGGCGCTCAAGGGGCAGACGATCGCCGACATCGGCGCCTTCCGCTCCTTCTTCGGCCCCTTCATCGCCCTCTCCACCCACACGATGTCCTGCGGTTGCTACGACATCAAGGCGGTCGCCTGGGAAACGTCCTCTGTGTTCACGAACACGATGGCGACCGAGGCCTACCGCGGCGCCGGGCGCCCCGAGGCCGCCTACCTCATCGAGCGCGTGATGGACGAGGTGGCGGCAGCCACGGGAATCGACCCGGTCGCGGTTCGGCGCCGGAACTTCATCAGCAAGGACGCATTCCCCCACACCACACCCTCCGGCGCCACCTACGACACCGGCGACTACGAGAAGTCGCTGAACCGGATGATCGAACTCGCGGGCTACGACGAGGTGCGCGAAGCGCAACGCCGGGCGCGCGATGACGGGCGGCTGGTCGGAATCGGACTCGCCACCTTCACCGAAGTCTGCGGACTCGGGCCTTCGACCGGCACCGCGCCACAGCAGCGCATGGGCACCTGGGAGAGCGCCACCGTGAGGGTCGAGCCGAGCGGCAACGTCACCGTCTACACGGGCATCTCTCCGCACGGACAGGGCCAGGAGACCGTCTTCGCCCAACAGGTGTCGGACGCCTTCGGCGTCGGACTCGACGACGTGGTCGTCGTCCACGGCGACACGGACCAGGTCCAGCACGGTGTCGGCACCTTCGGCAGTCGCGGCATAGCCGTCGGCGGCGCCGCGCTCGACATGGCGCTGGTCAAGGTTCACGCGAAGGCGACCCGCATCGCCGCGCACCATCTCGACGCACCCGTCGATCAGATCGGGTACGAGGACGGGGAGTTCACGGTCACCGGCACGGACCGCAAGCTGACCTTCCGGCAGGTCGCCGAGATGGCCCACCTCTGGAACGTCAACGTTCCCGGCGAAGAGCCGGGCCTGGAGGCGGTCGCCCGCTTCGAACCGTCGGCGACGACCTTCCCGTTCGGCGCTCACCTGTGCCAGGTAGAGATCGATCCGGAAAGCGGCGAGATCGAGATCCAGCGCTACGTGGCGGTCGACGATTTCGGCGAAGTGATGAACCCCATGCTCGCCGACGGACAGCGCCTGGGCGGCGTGGTCCAGGGCATCGGCCAGGCGATGTGGGAGGAGGTGCAGTACGACGAAGGCGGTCAGCTCCTCTCCGGCACCCTGATGGACTACGCCGTGCCTCGGGCGAAGCGCTTCCCGCGCATGGAGCTCGACAACACGGTGACGCCGACGCCGATCAACCCGCTCGGCGCCAAGGGCATCGGCGAGCTGGGGACGATCGGGGCGACGCCCTGCATCGTCAACGCGATCGTCGATGCGCTGCGGCCGCTCGGCATCGACAACATCGACATGCCGGCCAAGCCTGAGCGCATCTGGCGGGCGATCCAGGCGGCAACGGCGAACTAACCCTGCTGCCCCGCCTCCCCGTTCTCGCCGCCGCGGCGCTGACGATGGCCGGGGTCGCCCGAGCCGAAGAGCAGCGATTCGGGCCCCTGCCCGTGGCGGAAGCGTGGCTGGGAAGCGGCGCCGGCTTTCTGAGTCTCCCGGTCGAGGCGCCGGCCGAGGGTTCGGCCGAGCCTGGAAGGTGGCAGGTTACGGCGTCGCTGGGGCTTTCCAGCTTCTGGCTGCGGTCGCCCGCGGTGTCCGAAGCGATCGAGGCGCGGCCCGAGCGCGGCCCCGTCACGGTCGGGGAACTCGATCGGCTGGCCCCCTGGCCGGGACCGGAGGGCATCTACTTCGCCGACGCGGAAGTCCACCGGCTGACAGTCGACGCCCGGCGCCGGATCGGCGGGAGACTCGAACTGGGACTCAGGGCCTCGATCGTGGATGCCGGCGGCGGCGTCCTCGACCCCGTGATCGAGGGCTTTCACAACCTCTTCGGCTTCCGCCAGTCCGGCCGGCCGCAGTCGCTGCAGAACGACTACCTCCTGTACTTCCGCCGCGACGGCAGCGGCGATCCCGGAACCTATGGCGATCGCCTGCGGTTCATCCGCTTCGACGAGCCGGGGCCTGGTCTGGGCGAGACCGTTGCCTCTCTCAAGTGGAGTTTCCCAGCCGGGTCGGCGGCGTGGCGCCAGGCCGTGCAGGTGCAGGTCAAGATGCCCACCGCCAGCGAGGATGACTTCTACGGCACCGGCTCGGTGGACACGGCAGTCCAGTACCTCGTGTCACGCCCGTGGCGCCGCTGGACTCTCTACGGCAACGCCGGCTTCGTCCGGCTCGGCGGCCACGAGTTGCTGACGCTGGCGCCGCAGGACATGGTCACGGCCGCCATCGCCGCCGAACGTCCACTCGGCCCAAGAACCTCGCTGGTCCTGCAACTCCGACACCAGAAGAGCCCCTTCCGGCAGTTGAAGCTCTCGATCCTCGGCGTCACGGCGACCCTGATCGACGTCGGCTGGACGCGCAGCCTCAAGCCGGGCCCAAGCGGACGCGACCGCGCCGCCTACGTAAGCCTCAGCAACAACACGGCGAAGTACGGCTCGGCGGTCGACGTCAGCCTCCACGCGGGACTGCGCCTGAACGCGAGCCGCGGGAAGTCCCGCTGAGCACCGGGCACGCCTGCCCGGTCCGACCCCGGCCGAGGGCGCCGTGAACCCCGGTATCGGCGCCCCCGCGGGGGCGCCGACAGGGTGGGACTGCCCACCGGTACGGATGACCCGATCAGCACAGCCGAGCGCGTCAGAGTCGCGCACCATTCGCGCAGCCATGCGTCCTGGCAGGGATCGGCGCTCGGCGACGGCTTCCCGGTTTCCATCCGCACCGGTGTCCTCTGGTCACGGCCGGTAGGAGAAGCCTGCGAACACGCTGCGACCGGGTTCGAGGATGCGCCGGCCGTTGAACGGGTTCTTCGCGTTCAGATGGCTGGCGTAGGCCTCGTCGGTCAGGTTGCGCGCCCGCAGGATGAACTCGAGGCCCGAACGGAGACTCCAGGCCCCGGCGAGGTCGAGAGTCTCCGCGCCTTCGGTCGGGATCTCGAACCGGCTGGTCGCGACCCGGTCCTGGTCCCGGGTTGCCGTGGCGGAAAGGTCGAGCCAACCCCGGCCGGAAGGCGTCCGCAGGCGCATGCCGACTCGGGCGGTCAGCGGCGGGATGCCGAGCAGAGGTTCGTCGAGGGTGTCGTCGTCGGCGTGGACGAACTCGACCTCCAGACGCCAGGTGAGGACATCGTTCAGCCGCTGACGCAGACCGAGCTCGCCGCCGAAGAACGACGCTTCGCCGTTGACGTAGCGGAACACGATCGGCGGAGACAGCGGCAACCGTTTCGGCAGGGCGGGGTCCGGGGCGATCGTGATGTAGTCGTCGATCCGGCGGTAGAACAGCGTCGCGTTCGTTTCCAGACGCGAGCCGTTGCGGCCCCGCAGGTCGAGGTCGATCTCCGTGCTGACCTCCGGTTCGATCATCGGGTTGCCCATGAACTCGGCAGGGAGCTGGAACTTGCTGGCCGGGAAGCGGTCGGACCAACGCTCCAGCGTCGTCGCGGTGCGCACGGCACGGCCGGCCCCGATGGTCAGCAGCCACTCGTCGCTCAGCCTGAGGGCGGCGGAGAGCGCCGCGCTCAGGTTCGTCTCGTCCTGGTCCAGGTCGCCTTCCGTGTTGGCGCGGAAGAACTCGGTCGTCTCGCGGACCCCCGCGGAAACGGAGTCGACGCGCACCGCGGCGCCGAGGGAGGACCTCTCGCCGTCGCGGACGCCCTGCAGATAGGCGCCCACATTGTCGGTCCGGCTCTCCGGCCAGGCCTGGTCCCGGAACAGGAGGAACCCGTTCGACCGACGCTGAATCAGGCGCTCCGCCTGCTGACGCGAGCGATAGTGGTCGGCGCCGACGGTCCAGCGCAACCCGTCGTCTCCCGTGCCCAGATCGAAGGAGACCCTGGCGCCTGCCGTGTTCGACTCGGTCGGCAGGTCGATGTCGAGCGCGAAGGGCGGCATGCGGCCGGGGGCATCGCGACCGGTCGGCTTCTCGTCGTTGTTCATCAGGTGGTCCTTGCGGCTTGCGTAGGCCTGGACCATGAAGCCGCGGAGCGCTCCCCGCTCCCTGTCCGACAGGTACTTCAAGTTGTGGGAACGGGTCTTGAAGTAGGTGGCGTTCAGCAGCCGGCCGGGATAGTCGATGTCCTCCTGCGACTGGTAGCCGCCCTTGTACTGGAGCAGGCCGCCGTTTTGGTCCTGGACGCCGAACAGCCACGACAGGTTCTCGGAGGTGTAGTCGCCCGGGACCGTGTTGCCGTTGCCGTCTTCGTAGTCGTCGCCCGAGCGCACGGCGGCCGTGACCGCATAGCGAACGCTCCCGGCGGCGCCGGCGAGCCGGGAAAGGCTGCTTGAAGTACCTCCGTTCTCCCCGTAGTCGACGGACAGGGCGCCTGACAGCCGGTGACCGCCAGCGGAGAACTCCGGCGCCCAGGTCACGACGTCGATCGCACTCAAGGCGCCGGCCGACCACATCAGGGCGTAGGGACCCTTGACCACCCGGACCTCGTCCACGGTGAGCGGGTTCACGTGGCTCAGGTCGGAGTCCATCCGCGCCGGGCCGGCGGCGAAGGTTCGTGACCCGTCAACGGTCATCGCAATCTGGTTTTCCTGCAGGCCGCGCAGCGTCGGATCCATGTTGATCGGTCCGCCGCGGTTCGCATTGAGACCGGGGGCGGCACGGAAGGCGGCGGCCAGGTCCGATTCGTTCTGCAGATCCTCGGCCGGGATCGTCGTCTCGACCTGGATCTCGGGCAGGGATGCCGTAACCGTGATGCGGGCGGAAACGGCGGGAGTCTGCTCCTCCGGTTCGGGCTTCGCGTCGTCCTGCCGGGCCGGGACGGGAAAAGCGCTCAACAGGAGCAGGAGGAGAGTCGCGGCGGTGGCCGCGGCGGCAGGATGGGTGTTCCTGGTTGAAGGGAGATTCTTGGTTGAAGGGAAATTGATCGTTGAAGGGAAACTCATCGTCGTGAGAACTCCGTGTGAAGACATCGGGAATGAAGGGGTTGTCGGCTCGCTGCGCGAGCATGCGGATGCAGCCGAAGAAGCCGCCGGATGCGGGGCGGATGGTCGCCGCCCTGTATCTCGAAGAGCCGTACCGGCCAGGTTGCCGGCTACATGCGCCTGGTGTGTGGCGGCAGCCGCCTCACGGCCGCCGCGCACTGGGGGTGCCGCCGGCATGGCCGGCGACATGCAGAATCCGATGTCAGGCCACCTGGGGAGGCGGAGGCTGAGGGGGCGCCGGGCGCCGGTCGGGCCGGCCAGGCGCATCCGCGGGAGTGGAGTCCCGGATCGCGAGCATCTCAGGGACTGGAACTCGGGCGAGTTTGGCCTTGAAGGTCCAGGGCTGGTCGGGGTCGACCTGGTGGCAGGGGGCGCCCATGCCGCACTGGCCGTCCGGCAGTTCGACGCGATGTCCTGCGGCGTTTCCGCCCGGCGCCGGCGCGTGTCCGTCGCATTCGGCCGGGTTCGTCTCTTCGGCCGCAGACATCGGACAGACCGTGCCGCTGCAGCACTCGAGTTCGCAGCCGGAGTCGGCGGCGACGGGAGTCAGCCAGCCGATGCACCACAGTACGGCCAGGAGCCATGCCGTCATCCGGCGTGGCCGCCCGGCTCCCGTGCCGCGAGGCGTGCTCATGACCAAGAATCTTGACACGGACCAGGTCCCGTCGCAACCCTGCCGGGACGTTCCCGAGTCCAGTTCACACCTCCACTTCGGTCATCGGCTTCCGACTTTGGAACAGCTTTGCGCAAGCCCTGCGGCCAGGCCGCAAGTCTCACACGAGGTCCCCTCCGGACGTGGACGATCCCGGCGAGGTGATCGCCGCGTACCTGCGGCCAGGCCGCAAGTCTCACGCGAGGTCCCCTCCGCTGCTTCGAGGCTTCCGGCGCCGACATGAGCGGCATCGACGCACCCTTCCCGATGGGTTGGCCGGCCTGACTCGCCGCAGGAAGCCGGGCCCGCACGACAAGCCGCGGCAGAGCCGGCGCAGCACGCACGCACCGGCGACTTCAGTCACCGGCGGGCCGCGCCGCGCTAACGCTCAGGGGGCTTGCGGTAGTCCAGCGGCGGCTGCTGACCTTCCTCCAGCGCTGCCCGGTAGGGGCGGTCGGCGAGCCGGCGGTCGAGTTCCTCGCGGGCCGCCTTGACGATCGACGGATCGGCGAGCAGGTCCCAGGCTGTAGCCGCCAGCACGCGGGCGGCCATCAACATGCCCTGGCGGCCGATCGTCGTGCCGCCGGCCGCGACCGCCTGCCAGGAGTGGGCCGGGGTACCCGGGACCCAGCAGGCCGTCCGGATACCAGTCGTCGGCGCGACCCAGGAAACGTCGCCGACATCGGTGGAGCCCAAGGTCGTGTTGCCGGTGTCGTCGCGCAGCTCGGACACGGACGCGAGCGGTCGCGGCTTGAGCAGCGACTCCTGCAGCTTGCGGGCCCAGCCGCGCTCCTCGTCGCTGTACTTCATGTCGATCAGGGCCTCGAAGTTCCGAAGCGAGACCTTCGACAGCGTGTCGTTGGGCAGCAGGTTGTGGATTCCGCCCAGGAACTCGATCTCCAGTTCGGTCTCCGTCGCGTGGGCGGCGCCCTCGGCCACGAGGACCAGCCGGTCGTATATCGAGCGCGCGACGTCGATGTCCGGGTGGCGCACGTAGTAGTAGGCCTCGGCGAAGGCCGGCACGACGTTCGGGGCGTCGCCGCCGGCGGTGATCACGTGGTGAATCCGGGTGCGGTCCGGCGTGTGTTCCCGCAGCAACTCGGCGCCGTAGTTGAGGATCGCCACCGCGTCGAGTGCGGACCGGCCCGCCTCGGGCGACGCGGCAGCGTGAGCGCTGCGGCCCCGGTAGCGGAACTTGGCCGCCACCCGGGCGAGGTTCGTCGGATCGCCGGCGGAGTTCACGTCGCCCGGATGCCAGTGGAGGACGGCATCCACGTCGTCGAACAGTCCGGCCCGAGCCATGAATGCCTTGGCGCCGCCACCCTCCTCGGCGGGCGTTCCGAAGAGCCGCACCGTGCCCCGGATCGCGCCGCTACGGATGCCGTCGGCTACCGCAAGCGCCGCGCCGACGGAACCGGCGCCGAACAGATGGTGTCCGCAGGCATGGCCCCAATCGGGTCCGTCGCGCGGCGAGCGCGTGGGAACCGCTTCCTGGGACAGCCCCGGCAAGGCGTCGAACTCGGCGAGGATCGCGACGATCGGACCTCCCGAGCCGTAGGACGCGACGAAGCTCGTCGGGATGCCGGCGACCCCGCGCTCGACGCTGAAGCCCTCCTCCTCGACGATCGAGGCGAGCAGGGCCGAGGACTTCGTCTCCTGGTATCCGGGCTCGGCCCAGTCCCAGACCTTGCGCGCCGCGTCCCAGAGCAGGTCGGCCCGCGACGCGACTGCGGCTTCCAGTCCTGTCTTTTCCGCAACGTCGCCAGCCGCGCCGGGCGCAACGCCGACCAACAGCGCGGAAATCGCTACGAAGAACGCGCACCGGGAACGCCGGCGCCCCCGCCGGCCAACCCACTCGAACCAGTTGCTCGCGGTCAGCCTGCTGTCGTGGACGCCCCGCACGATGCGCAACCGCGCGTCGACGCGCGTGCCGGCGGCGCTCCTACGCATCGAACACGATGACCTGCCGCGCCACCTCGCCGCTCTTCAGGTTCTGCAGCGCCTCGTTGATCTGCGAGAACCCGACGCGGTCAGAGATCAGCTCGTCGAGCTTCAGCTTGCCGGCCAGGTAGAAGTCGACCAGCCGCGGCATGTCGATCCGGAATCGGTTCGAACCCATCACGCAGCCCTGGATGCACTTCGCCTGGAGCATTTCGTGGCCGGGAATCTCGATGTTCTCGCCAAACGGCACCATGCCGATCACGGTCGCGGTGCCGCCGGGACGCAGCATCGCCCACGCCTGCTCGGCGGTCACCTTGAGGCCGATTGCCTCGAAGGCGTACTGGACACCGCCGCCGGTCAGTTCGAGCACCTGCTCCACCGGGTCACCGGCCGACGCGTCCACCGTGTCCGTCGCGCCGAACTGCTTCGCCAGTTCCAGCTTCGAAGCCACCCGGTCGACCGCGATAACCCGTCCGGCGCCGGCGAGTTCGGCGCCGTTGATCGTCGACAGGCCGATGCCGCCGCAGCCGATCACCACGACCGTCGAGCCCGGCTCCACCTGGGCCGTCCGGAACGCCGCGCCGACACCCGTCGTCACCGCGCAGCCGATGACCGCGGCGCGGTCGAGCGGCATGTCCTCGCGGATCTTCACGACCGCGTTCTCGTGGACCAGCATCTGCTCAGCGAAGGACGCCAGATCGGCGAACTGGGAGACGGGCCGCGGTCCGCCGCCATTGCTGGCGGGAAGGGCCAGCCGCGGCTCGGCACTCCTCGGCCGCCGGGTCGCCCGCTTGTCGCAGAGTGTCGGCTCGCCGCTCATGCAGTACTCGCAGTAGCCGCAGAACACGGACAGACAGGTGATCACGTGGTCGCCCGGCTTGACGTAGCGAACCTCGGAACCCACCTGCTCGACGATTCCGGCCGCCTCGTGGCCAAGGATCGCGGGCGTCCGGATCGGCCACAGCCCGTCCACGAAGTGCAGATCGCTGTGGCAGACGCCGACCACCGAGCTCCTGATCAGGATCTCGTGCGGTCCCGGTTTGCTGATCGCGACGTCGGTGATCTCGAGCGGTTGCCCGACCTCGTGGAATACGGCTGCTTTCATGTTCCGGTGCCCTCAGTTCGATTGCGGGAAAGAGAGGCAGGCTATCAGCGAGCAAGCGACACCCCCGGTGCGCTGCAGGCCGCAGGCAAGGTCGCAGGCAAGGCCGCAGGCAGGGCCGCAGGCAGGACCCAAGGGCCCGAAGACTCGCGGGCCGCGCTGTCGTACCGCGGCGGCGATAGGCTGCCGCGATGATCTCCACACCGGCCCCCGGCTTCCGCCTTCGTTTCCTGGTGCTCGCCGTCGCCGGCGTCAGCATCGCCGCGCCGGCCATCGCCCAGCGAACGGCCAAACCCGTGCTGCACGGGCGCCACTGGGTAGCGGTGACCGGGAAACCGCTGGCCGCCACCGCCGGCGCCCTGATCTTCGGCCGCGGCGGCAACGCCGTGGACGCGGCATGCGCCATGCTCGCCGCGACCTCGACGATGTGGGACACCCTGGGCTGGGGCGGCGAAACCCAGGCCCTGATCTTCGACCCGCGGAACAACGAAGTGGTCGGGATCAACGCCCTCGGCGCCGCCCCGACCGGCGCCTCCGCCTCCTTCTACCGCGAGCGGGGCTTCGTCTATCCCCCGGAGTACGGTCCGCTCGCGGCGGTGACGCCGGGCACCCCCGGCGGGCTGATCGTGATGCTCGCCCACTACGGCACGATGAGCCTCGCCGAGGTGCTCGAACCCGCGGTCCAGATGGCGGACGGCTACCCGATCGAGCAAGCGCAGGCCGACAACATGGAGCGACGCAAGGAGATGCTCCAGGAGTGGCCGGATTCGGCGCGGGTCTTCCTGCCCCACCTGTCGTCGTCGGAAGAAAGCGACGGACGCGCCGCCCCGCGCGCCGGCGAGATCTTTCGCCAGCCGGACCTTCTCGACACCTTGCGCAAGCTCGTCGACGCGGAAGCCGCCGCCCTCAAGCAAGGCAAGACGCGCGAGCAGGCTCTGGCCGCCGCCTACGACCGCTTCTACCGCGGCGACATCGCCGAGGAGTTCGTCCGTGGGTCGGAGGACTTGGGCGGGCTCGTGACGATGGCCGACCTCGACCGCTGGCAGGTCCACATCGAGGAACCGGTGCGCACGAACTACCGCGGCGTCGACGTCTACAAGCTGACGTCCTGGGTGCAGGGACCCGTCATGCTCCAGGCACTGAACATCCTGGAGAACGCCGATCTGAGGCCGATGGGCTACAACTCGGCCCGGTACATCCACACCCTCTACCAGGCGATGAACCTCGCCTTCGCCGACCGCGACTTCTACTACGGCGACCCCTACTACCCGCCCGAGGAACCGCTCGAAGGCCTGCTGTCGAAGGACTACGCCCGCGCCCGCTACGAGTCGATCGACCGGGAGCGGAACAACGAGAACGTGCGCCCCGGCAACCCCTACGACTTCCAGGAGGGGGAGAATCCGTTCCTCGATCTGCTCGAACAGTGGACGCCGATCCCGCCGGCGGCGGACGCGGAGGGCGAGCAGGGCTTCCAGCAGGCTTCGACCGACCCGCGGCAGCGCCACGCCCTCGGCCGCGCACCAGTCCGCCCAGGCGAGCAGGGCTTCCAGCAGGCTTCGACCGACCCGCGGCCCCTGCCGCGGATGACCTACGAGGAGGCGTTCGTCGCCGGGACGACCTCGATCCAGGCCGCCGACGCCGCGGGCTGGGTCGTGTCCGTGACCCCCAGCGGCGCCTGGATCCCCGCCGTGATCGCCGGCCGCACCGGCATCGGAATGAGCCAGCGGATGCAGAGCTTCGTGCTCGACCCGGGCCTAAACCCGTACAACCTGCCGGAACCGGGCAAGCGGCCCCGCGCCACGCTGACCCCGGGCATGGCGCTTCTGGACGGCTCGCCCTACCTCTCCTTCGCCGTCCAGGGCGGCGACACGCAGGACCAGAACCTGCTCCAGTTCTTCCTCAACGTGGTCGAGTTCGGGATGAACGTGCAACAGGCAGCGGAGGCCGCGAACATCACCAGCCACCAGATGCAGAGTTCCTTCGGCGCCCACGAGTCGCGGCCCGGAGACCTCGACGTCCGCCGCGACGTGCCGCCGTGGGTGCGGGAAGAACTCGGCCGCATGGGCTACCGCGTCCGCACCCTGGACCGCACCTCCGGACCGATCACCGCGATCTGGTTCGACCGCGAGAACGGCACGATGTGGGGCGGCGCCAGCGACTTCGGCGAGGACTACGGCATCGCCTGGTAGGCGATCCGCCGCCCAGGAAGAGGTAGTCCCTGCTTGCCGAGGAACCCGCCGACTGCCAAGCCCCTTACCATCGGCACCGGGTCCCGAGGCCGAGACCGCCGTTCCCGGGTGTTGGTACAGTCCGGGCTGACGAATCAGGGAGCGGCTGATGCGACTGACCATCGAAACAGAGCGTGAAGACGATGGCCGCTGGATTGCGGAGGTCGCCGAACTCGCAGGCGTCATGGCCTACGGGGAGAGCCGCGAAGACGCCATGAGGCGAACAAAGGCGTTGGCTCTTCGCGTGGTCGCCGAGCGGATGGAGCAAGGTGAGCCCCTGGCCGGGGCGACCACCATCCGGTTTGCCGCCGCGTGAGTGCCTGGCCGGCCGTCAAGGCTCGACAAGTGTTGTCGGCCCTGCTACGCGACTGCGGTCAGACGTCGCGCCTGTGTCCAGTTTGTCGACTCGGCGTCGTGACCCGTCGCGGGTCATACCGTCCGTTCTGGGCTTTCAGCGGCTATTTCTCCGAGCCACCGTGCAAGTACACGAGCAACAACTGATCAGGGGACCGGCTCGACCCCTTAGGTCCGCACGGATCTTTCGCGCCAGGATCCTGTCGTTCTCGGTATGCCGTGGAATCGCGCTACGGCGGTTGTCAGCGCGATTCCGCCACCAGGAATGGCGGCGCCCCTCGCGCACCAGTTCGCAGCCCCGTTTCCGAAGGTGCCGAAGAAGGGCCCTGCGCTTCATGCGACAACGACCTTCTCCTCCGTATAGCCCTCACCCGCCGCGGCCACGGCAGCCTGCCGATTGAACTCCAGCGCCTCGCTCAGCGTGATGCTCAACGTCTCCAACAACTCGCGGCGGCTTCGTTCCTGGCAGTTCACGCCAGGCACTTCCTCGATCCAGCCGATCCACCAGTCGCCGACACGTTTGACGATCGCGGTGTACTCCTGCATCTTCCTCCGGCTCCTTCTCCAGAACGCCCTGACCGGCACCCTGGCGAGGCTTCAAACGGCGGGACGCCTACGGGCAGGTCGCGGACGCGCGCCCCTTCGTCGCACGCATTGTACTCGGACGCCCGTCCAACGAGCCGCGGGAAGGGCCCGGCCTGGACCGCCAACCGCCAGAGCCGTTCCAAAGTCGGGAACTCCGATGTCCGAGGTGCGGAAACCGCTCCTGGGTGGGAAGATCGGTGCTGGCACGACTCTATACTCTCGACAACACGGGTACCCTGCCCACACGCGGCGCGAAGCGTCGGACTTTGGAATGGTCCTGCCGCCAACCGCCCAAAGACCCTGCCAGGCCCTTGAGGGGACGATAGTCTGTCGGTCGGGACCGAGCTGCCCCGCCGCCCCCAATGGCCGGACCAGCCCCCAGCTCAAGGAGGAACACTGCCGTGAATCGACTGCTTAAGGCCACCATAACCATCTTTCTTCTGATCTTCGCCGCCGCCTGCGAAGGGCCGGCCGGCGGCCCGTCGTCCGACCCTTCCGCCGGGACCGCCGACATCGTCGACATCCCGTACACGAAGTACGTCCTCGACAACGGACTGCGCCTCATCGTCCACGAGGATCACAAGGCGCCGATCGTCGCGGTCAACGTCTGGTACGACGTCGGCGCCGGCGACGAGAAGCCCGGCAAGACCGGCTTCGCGCATCTGTTCGAGCACCTGATGTTCAACGGCAGCGAGCACTTCAACGACGACTACTTCAAGCCCTTCGACCGCGTCGGCGCGACCGGCATGAACGGGACGACGAACCAGGACCGCACGAACTACTTCCAGGTCGTGCCGACAACCGCGCTCGACATGGCGCTGTGGATGGAATCCGACCGGATGGGACACATGCGCGCGGCCGTCGACCAGGCCCGACTGGACGAGCAGCGCGGCGTGGTCCAGAACGAGAAGCGCCAGGGCGAGAACCAGCCCTACGGCAAGGTCTTCCTGACGATCTTCGAGAACACCTATCCCGACGGCCACCCCTACGACCATTCGACGATCGGCTCGATGGAGGACCTGAACGCGGCCTCGCTCGCGGACGTGCACGAGTGGTTCGACACCTGGTACGGCGCGGCGAACGCGGTCCTGGTGGTCGCCGGCGATGTCGAGGCCGAGGACGTCAAGGCACGGGTCGAGAAGTACTTCGGCCACATCCCCTCCGGGCCGCCTCTGATCAAGACCGACGTCCAGCTCGCGCGCCGCAGCGAACCGAGCCGGATCATCCTCCAGGACCGGGTTCCGCAGGCCCGGGTCTACAAGGTCTGGAACGTCGCCACGGTGAAGGACGAGTCCGTCGATCACCTCTCCCTGGCCAGCGACGTCCTGAGCGTAGGCAAGAGCTCCCGCCTCTACCGGCGCATGGTCTACGACGACCAGATCGCGACCGACGTCGGGGCGTTCGTTTTGGCCCGCGAGTTCGGCAGCATGTTCCTCGTCTTCGCCACCGCCCAGCCGGGACAGGACCTGGCCGAGGTGGAAGCGGTGCTCGAAGAGGAACTCCAGGCCTTCCTCGCCTCGGGGCCGACGGCGGAAGAACTCGCCCGCGCCCAGGCCAGCCAGCGGGCCAGTTTCATTCGGGGCGTCGAGCGCATCGGCGGCTTCGGCGGCAAGTCCGATGTCCTCGCCGCCAGCGAGGTCTATCTCGGCAGCCCGGACGGCCACAAACAGCAGCAGGAGAACCTGCTGACCGCAACCGTCTCGGACGTCCACGGCGCGGCACTCGAGTGGCTGGGCGACGGCGTCCTGACCGTCGAGGTCAGGCCCTACGCCACCTACACCACGACGGACAGCACCCTCGACCGCTCCTCCGGCCCGCCCGAGGTCACCGAGTTCCCTCAGGCCAGCTTCCCGGCGCGTGAAACCGCTGAACTCGACAACGGCCTCAAGGTGATCCTGGCCCAGCGCGACGCGGTGCCCGTCGTCAACTTCACCCTGCTGCTCGACGCCGGTTACGCCTCGGACCAGTTCGCCCTCCCCGGCACTGCGCGGATGGCGATGGCGATGCTCGACGAGGGGACGACATCCCGCGACGCGCTCGAAATCTCGGACACTCTCGACACCCTGGGCGCAACCCTCGGCGCCGGTTCCAACCTGGACGCGTCGAGCGTTTCGATGAGCGCACTCACCTCGAACCTCGACGAATCGCTCGACCTGTTCGCCGATGTCGTCCTGAATCCCTCCTTCCCCGAGGACGAGTTCGATCGCCTGAAACAGCAGCAGCTCGCCGGGATTGGCCGAGAGAAGGTCCAGCCGGTGTCCATGGCCCAGCGCGTCCTGCCGCGCATCCTCTACGGCGAGGGCCACGCCTACAGCAATCCCCTGACCGGATCGGGGACCGAGCAGTCGGTGAGCGAACTCGGCCTCGACTCGCTGAGCTCTTTCCACGACACCTGGTTCAAGCCGAACAACGCGACGCTCGTCGTCGTCGGCGACATCGCAATGGGCGACCTGCTGCCGGCGATCGAATCCCGCTTCGCGAGCTGGGAGGCGGGCGACGTGCCGGCCAAGAACCTGGCCGAGGTCCCCGCGCAGCCCGAGACGGTCGTCTACCTGATCGACCGGCCCGATTCCGCGCAGTCGATCATCTTCGCCGGCCAGGTAGCGCCGCCAAAGGGGGATCCCGCGAACCTCCGGATCGAGGCGATGAACGACATGTTGGGCGGCGGCTTCACCTCGCGGATCAACCTGAACCTGCGCGAGGACAAGGGCTGGTCGTACGGCGCCCGGGCGATCCTTCTCGACGCCGCGGGGCAGCGGCCCTACTACGCCTTCGCGCCGGTCCAGACCGATCGGACCGCCGAGTCGATGGCCGAGATCGACAAGGAGATTCGCGGCATCCGCAGCGGCGGCAGCAGGCCGCCGACGGCCGACGAACTGGCCAAGGTGACGGACCAGAACACGCTGACCCTGCCGGGACGGTGGGAAACGAACAGCGCGGTGATGGCAAGCCTCATCGAGATGACCCGCTTCAACCTGCCGGACGACTACTGGGACACCTTCGCCGACGCGGTTCGGGGCGTAGGCCTCTCCGACATAAGCGCCGAGGCGGACCGGGTGCTCCAGCCGGACAACCTGGTCTGGATCGTGGTCGGCGACCGCGTCCGGATCGAGGAGAACATCAGAGCGCTGGGGCTCGGTGAGATGAGGTTCCTCGACGCGGACGGCAACGCCGTCGAGGGGTAGGAGGTCCAAGGGGCAGCAACGCAGCACCGTGAGTCCAGGCGCCTTCGCGGCGATCCGAGGCTGCGCCGTTGCCGCGGTGTGGCTCTCTACGCGGTTGCGAACGGGATGGTTCTGGCGCGCGGACTCTTGATCTCCAGGGCGCTCAGTCGGAGTCCGGCCAGCGGAGGGTTCGCCGGGCCCCGGCGAACTCCACAGTCCGGAGATCATCCGAAACAGTCCGCAGCAACGCAAAGCGGGGTGCGTCCGCGATTTCGACCAGCCCATGCTGCGCCGACGAGGCGAACAGCCGTTCCTGCTCGTCGAGGCGGAGCGAATCGGGATCGAGGGCGTCGCTCTCGCCGTTGTTCAGGTCGGCGATGACCCCGCCTTCACCGGCGTCGGCGTCCTCTTGCATCTGAACCGCGACGAGCGGCGTCGTCTCGCAATCGAGATAGCACTTGTCCCACCAGCCGTCGTTGACGCGGTACTCCACGAACCAGACGCCGAGCGCCGGCTCGTATCCGATGTGCTGAATGAAGAACCGCCGGATGCGGTCGGCCACCGAACGGCCCTTCCAGACCCAGCGGCGGTCGGCGTCGACCTCAATCGGCGGATAGTGGAACGACATCAGGGCGTCGTCGAAGGCACGGCCAGCAGCCACTGCGCGCGCCAGGGGAACCGGGAAGTACGTGCCCCGCTCAAGCCGGTCGAGGCGGCTTGGCAACTCGTCGGCCACGACCGCGATGACAGCAGGATCCGCGGCCGCCTCCGAATCCGACAGCGCTTCGCGATCGGCCGGCGCCAGCGGATTTCGGAATCGCGCTTCGTGCGACAGGAAGATCGAGATGCCGCGAGGCCAGAGCGGCTCGCACGCACGCACCAGGTCGTCCACGGCTCCAAGTCGCCTGGGCGCTAACCCGCTCTACCTGCCACCGGGCTGGGGCAGCGGCTCCGGCTCCGCCGAGGGCTCGCCGAACACCAGCCAGCGGAAGCCGTGCTTGAGATCCTCGATCATCATGTACAGGCACGGAACGAGAACCAAGGCGATTCCGGTCACGAACAGAACCCCGAAGCCGAGACTGAGTGCCATCGGAACCAGCCACTGCGCCTGATTCGAACGCTCCAGGATGATCGGCATCAGGCCGAAGAAGGTCGTGAGCGAGGTCAGGATGACCGGCCGCACGCGCCGGGTCACCCCGCCGATCACTGCGTCCAAAGCGCTCTTGCCTTCCATTCGCAACTGGTTCACCGCGTCGATCAGCACCAGCGAGTCGTTGACCACCACGCCGGCCAGCGCCACCAGACCGAAGATGCTCAGGAAGCTCAGGTCGTAGCCCATCAACAGGTGGCCGAGCACGGCCCCGAACATGCCGAAGGGCACGGCCGCGAGAATCACGATCGGCTGCAGGTAGCTGCGAAAGGCGACGGCCATCAACGAGTACATCGCGAGCATCGCGATGATCAGACCCTGGGTCAGAGACCCCACGGCTTCGGCCTGCGCTTCCTGCTCGCCGCTGAAGTTGAACGTCAGGCCGGGCGTGTCGGCCACCACGTCCGGCAGGATGTCGCGCGCCAGCGCGGCACGAATGTCGTTGCCGGTCGTCATCGTGGGATCGATGTCCGAGGTCACGGTCACGGTTCGACGGCCGTCGACGCGCAGAATCTGGGTGAACGACGTTCCCGGGCTCACGTAGGCGGCCTGGTGCAGCGGAATCTCGCCTCCGGCCGGCGTGCGGACGAGCAGGTTCTCGATCGCGTGGACCGAGTCACGCTCCTCCTTCGGCAGCCGAACGTAGACCCGCAACTCGTCGCGGCCGCGCTGCTGCCGGCTGGCCTCGGCGCCGAAGAACGCGCCACGGACCTGTGCGGCAAGGTCGAACTCCGTGAGCCCCAAACCCTTGGCAGCCGGCTTGAGCTCCAGGTCGAGCTGCGGCTTGCCGACCTTGAAGCCGTCATCGACATCGAAGACACCGGCGTAGTTCGCGAGCCCCGCGGCCACGCGCGCAGCGGCAGCTTCGAGGGGCGCGGTTTGGGTGTGCTCGAGCTGGACCGAGACCTTCGCGCCGGCCGACGGACCGTCGTTGTAGTCGAACGACAGGCGGTCCACGCCGGGGAGGTCACCGACCCGCTCACGCCAGCGCCGCGTGAACTCGGCCGACCCGAACTCGCGGTCGGCGTCCGGAACGAGGTAGGTCGTGACGACCGCCACGTGACCGCCGGTCATGGCAATGCCACTGCCCGGACCGAACGCGCCGGTGTCGGCACTTCCCACCCGGGCCCTGATCCCCTCGAAGACGGTGTCCAGGGTCGAGCCGTCCCGCCGCGGGCGCATTCGCCCCTCCGCCACGAGTTCGGCGCCGACCTCTTCGCGGCCCGGGTCACCAGCCGCACCACCTCGCGAGTGTCCGCCACCGGCGCGCCGAAGGGAAGCTCGATCACCCCGTTGGCGAACTCGCCCTCGATCTGGGGGAAGAAGTTGAACTTCAGGTGTCCGCCGGCGACCACGCTGACAGCCATGATGAGCCCGGCGAAGAGGACGGCCACGGTCAGGTAGCGGTCTCGCACCAACCGCCGGGTCAGCGGCGGCACGCGCGCGGCAATGACCCGCTCGACCCACTCGGAGAAGCGGAGCTGAGCCTCCCCAGCCGTCTGAACGGGTTGAGCGAACGCCTCCGCCCCTTCCTCCCCCTCAGCTTTGTCCTGCCGACGTGCCGCAGGTGCGCGGGCAGGATGAACACGGACTCCACCAACGAAAGCACCAGGACCGGGATGACGATCAGCGGAATGTTGCGGAAGAACTTGCCGGTGATGCCGGGCACCAGCGCCAGGGGAATGAACGCGATGATCGTCGTGAGGACGGCGAAGGTGACCGGGGTCAGGACTTCCCGGGTTCCGACGATCGCGGCTTCCAGCCGGTTGTCGCTGCGGCGGTGGTAGAAGATCGCCTCGCCCACCACGACGGCGTCGTCCACCGCGATGCCCAGCACCAGGATGAAGGCGAACAGGGAGATCATGTTGATCGACACGCCGAGCATCGAGATGAGGAAGAACGAACCGCAGAAAGCGATGGCGATGCCGGCACTGACCCAGAAGGCGACCGCGGGCCGCAGGAAGATGCCGAGGACCGTGATCACCAGGATCAGGCCGAGCAGCCCGTTCTTGCCCAGGATCGACAGACGGTCGCGATACTCCTCCGACTCGTCGGAGACAATCGCCAGACCTACCGAGTCGGGAAGGGTGCTCCGGCGGCGCTCCAGCAGGTCGTACACCGCGCTCGAGACGGTTAGCGGCACCTCGGCGCCGACCCGAACACCTGCAGGTCGATGGCCCGCTGACCGTTGTACAGGAGCTCCTCGTCCGTCTCCCGGTAGCCGTCGATCACCTCCGCCACGTCACGAAGACGCACCCGGGTGCCATCGGCCCGGGCGATCAGCGTGATGTCCCGGAACTCCTCTCCGTAGTCGCGCCGCTCGGTCGTGCGCACCAGCACCTCGCCGCCCTCGGTCTTGACCGAGCCCCCCGGCAGATCGATCGAGGCGGCGCGCACCGCGGCCGAAATCTGGGGCAGCGTGAGACCATACCGGCGCAGGTTCTCGGACGACACCTCGACACTGATCTCGGGCGGCGGAATGCCGGCCTTCTCGACCAGGGTGATCCGCTCGTCGGAGAGCAGCTCGGCGCGGATCTCCTCCGCGAGCCGGTCGAGGGACTTGATGTCCACATCGCCGTGAACGAGCAGCGACAGGACCTGCCGCCGGTTCGTGATCAACGAGATAACCGGCCGCTCGGCATCCTGCGGAAAGGACGTGATCCGGTCCACAGCGCTCTTGATGTCATTCAGTGTGCGGTCGGCGTTCGCGCTCTGAAGCAACTCGGCCATCACCGTGCCGATCCCTTCGACCGAGACCGAGCTGATCTTCTTGATGCCGTCGAGCGAGCTGATCTCCTCCTCCACCGCGAGAACGGCGCCCTCTTCCACTTCCTGCGGCGATGCTCCCGGATAGGCGACGACGACGGTCACCATGTCCATCTCGATCTCGGGAAACACTTCGCGCTTGATGCTCAGCGCGAACATGATCCCGCCAACCACCAGGACGAACATCAGCAGGTTCGCCGCCACCGGGTTGGAGGCCATCCACCCGATCGGACCCTTCCTGTCGACCGGTCCGTGGTCGTGAGACAGCAGGCTCATTGGGCCACCTCGCTAACCGGCGCGGGCTCCGGCGACGCTCGGCCCGCCGTTGGGACGCAGAAACCGCCAACCCTGGTTGAGCCGAACGCGCAACGGCGCCACGGCGCCGGTCTCCCACGCCGAAACATCCCAGCGACTCCCCTGGGTCAGGAAGTCCGACGCGACGACCGGCGACGAGCCATCCACCCGGCGCAGCTTCATCCCTTCGATAGGGGTCGCGAGACGACTGGTCACGACCGTCTCCCCGTCGTTCAAGCCGTTGTCGATGCAGACGCTGTCCTCGAAGCGCCACGCAACCTCGACCGGCCGCATTTCGAGCTGCCCCCCGTTGTCCAGCCACAGTCGGTTGCCCTCCTTCAGCCAGTCACGGGGCACCTCGAACAGCTCGCGAACGACGGCGCCCTCGATCAGGAGGTCCACGTAGCTGTCCAGAAGAAGGAGTCCTCGCCTCCCGGAAGCGCCTCCGCCGGCCTCGAGGTCGAGCGGATCTCTGACCTCCACCAGCACCCGCGCCATTCGACCCGCGGTGTCGAGATCGCTGAGAAGTCGGACGACGCGCCCCGGCAAGACATCGTCCTGCTCCGGATCGAGCCGTACCTGGGCGCGCGAACCCTCAGCGTCTCCGTGAAGGACGGGGACCCGGATCTGATCGAGTTCCTCCGTGCGAACCGCGGCCTGGACCCAGAACGCATCGGTGCCCGCCAGCGTGACCGTCTGGCTCTGGGGCGTCACCGTCTGTCCGACCTCGATCGCCTCCGAGAGGACGACGGCATTGAAGGGGCTTCGCACCACCGTGCGATCCAGGTCGAGCCGCGCCCGCGCGAGGTTGGCGCGAGCGGTCTGGACCGCCGACAACCGCGAGCGGAGCTGAGGTTCCCGCAGCGCCAGCGACGCCTCCATCTGCTCCGGATCGAGTTCGTCCTGGAACAGCTCCCACTCCCGCTCCGCGACCCGGCCTCGCCCCTGCTCCAGTTCCAACTGCGCCGCCGACTCGGATACGGCGGCCGTGGCCCGGGCGACCGCGAGCTTGAAGTCCGCGTCCTCGATCGCGAAGATCAGGTCGCCCTCGCGCAGGATGGTCCCCGGAGAGAGTTCCGGCGCGACGACGGCGATGCGTCCCGCTCACCTGCGGCTGCACGACGACTCGTTGCGCGGGCGTCACCGTGCCCTGCGCTTCGACATCGATGCGCCTGGGAAGGCGTTGTACGGCGGCCACTTCGACCAGAACGCCCGAGTCGTCAGGCGGCGTCTGCACCGCCTCCGGCCGCAGCCGGACGATCTGCATCGCGACGGCCACGCCAACCACGAGAATCAGTGCCACGAGGCCTGCTCGAATCATGTTGCCCTTCACCGTGCTCCTCCCGGGCTGACCGTCTGCGGAGCCGCCGCCAGTTGCACGGTCAGCCGGTTCAATCGAGGTCCCCGGCGCGAAACCGAGCGCGCGGCACAGTTGCAACCGGCTGGCAAGTTGCTGGCGTCGCGCGTCGATCAGGGCCTGCTCGAGTCCCTGCTGCGACAACAGCGCGGTCAACACGTTCAGGTAGTCCGTGGCGCCCTCGCGATAGGACTCGCTGGTCAGGAGCAGCACCCGCCGCGCTTCCCCGAGCCGCTCCTGGAGGTTCGCCACGAGCTCGCGCGTGCTCCGGCCCTCCGCAAGCGCCGTCTGCACCTCGCCGACGGCGCCCACCACCGACTGCGCGTACGCGTAGAGACTCTCCTCCGCCGCCGCGTATGCCTGGTCAATGCGAGCGCGCCGTCCGCCGGCGCCGTAGAGAGCCTGCGACGCGCTGCCGCCGATCTGCCGTACCAGGTCATCCAGGACGTCGACGACCTCCAGCGCACGCCCGGTCAAAAGAGCGTTCAGGGACAGCGAAGGCAACCACTCCTTGACCGCCGCTGCCGCCCGCCGGTCGGCTGCCTCGACCCGGCGGCGGGCCGCCAGCAGATCGGGCCGCCGTTCCAGCAACTCCGCCGGCAATCCGAGCCCGGGCCGGTCGGCGGCCTCGAGGAGCGACCCAAGTCCCGCCGAAACAGCCGGCGTCTGGCGCTCGCCGCCGCCCAAAAAGCGCCGCGAGCTGGAACTCCAGGGACTCCAGCCGGCCCCGAGCCAGTTCGATCTGCCCCTGCAGGCTCAGCAACTGCTCGCGCTGGCGGCCAATGTCCTGAGCCGGGCCCAGGCCTTGGCCGAACCGCAACTGCGTGAGTTCGAGGAACCGCTCCGACGTCCGCTGCTGGCTCTCGAGGAGAGCGATCAACTCCCGCTCCGCCACGATCCCGAACCAGACCTCCGCCAGCACTGACGACAGGCTGATGGCCAGCGAACGCAAATCCTGAACGCTTGCCTCGGCATCGAGCAGGGCCGCGACTTCCCGATTCCGCAACCGGCCCCAGAGATCGATCTCGAAGCTGGCCGCCAGGCTCGAGTCCCAGGCCGCTCCGGCAAGCAGGAACTGGTTCACGATCCCGGTGCTCGGGAACGTGAGTTCGTTGCCGGTGAGCGAAGCATCGAGACGCGGCATCAGGTAGGCGCCGCTCTCGCGAGCGCGGGCGTCGGCTGCCTCGACCCGGCTCCAGGCCGCCTGAAGGTCGAAGCTCTGACCGGCCAGCTGGTCCTGCAACTCCCGCAGGGTCTCGTCGCCCAGGGCGCCGCAGGCGCCGGGCGCCTCCGCAACGGCGGGAGGGTCGGTTACCGGGTCGGTTCCCAGGTCGAACCCGGCCGGCGGCTGCGCGACCTCCGGGATGCGCTCCAGCACGCTGGTGTGGGCACAGCCGAGAAGCGCCGCCGCGCAAGCGGCGGACAGCAGACGGAAGACGCCGGGTCGTCCGAGCACAGGGTTCGAGATCGAGGGACCACATCGGACGACGAAGTCATGGAATCACCGGACAGTGGGACCGCAGCATTCCGGGGAGCATGCCGAGCCGCAGCCCACAATGTCTCGGACGGCGAGCGCTGGTGGTTTGTTTCCATCGACACGCGTTTCCCTCAAAGCGGCCACTCTAGCTCTAGCCGATCCATGGCCAGAACTGCCCCTGAGCCCCTCAGGACCATCCCGAAGTCCAGTGCTTCACGCCCAGTGCCGGCAGGATACCCGCGTTCCCGGGGCCAGACATGTCGTGCCAGCACCGATCTTCCGACCCGGGTTCGGTTCCGCGCCTTGGACATCGGAGTGCCCAACCTGGAAACGGCCCTGCTCCGAGGCCATTCAGGTCACGGGGTCGGGCGTCGAAGTTCCAGCCGTTCAGGGTCCCGGGCGGCTCAGAACCAGGGCGCGCGCGTCGTCGACGCCCAGCGCCCAGCCCGGCTCGACCACGGTGATGCTGTGGCGCTCCTGAACCAGACAGGGTCCGGCATGTTCGAAGCCGGCAGCAAGACGGTCCCGGTGCAGCAGGTCGACCTGCCTCCAGCCGTCGAACCAGACACGGCAGGTGCGCGGCGCAGGCTCGGAGGATCGCTGCGACGGGCCGCGGATCAGGCGCGCCGCGGCCGGCGCGGTGGAGGCGAGCACGCGGATCGACTCCACCTCGACCGGATGATCCGGCGGCTCGTAGCCGTACACGGCCCGGTAGCGTTCCGCGAACAGGGCGGCCACGACGTCGGCCGAACGCGCCTCGGCCGACGAAGGGGGTTCCACCTCAAGCGCCGTCTCCTGTCCCAGCAGACGCAGCCGGACAATCCGCCGGCGAACCTTGGCGCCCTCCAGGTTCGCTCCCCGTTCGCTGACCAGTCGGGCCAGCGCCTGCTGCTCGAGCTCTTCGACCAGCGGGCCGATCGCAGCGTCTTCCAGGGTCTCCAGGACCTGGCGGTGTGCGAATCGCTCCAGGACCGCGTGGCCCAGACCGACCGCGCTCAGCAGCGATGTGTCGAGCGGCACGATCACCGTGCGCATGCCCAGCTCGGTCGCGATGGCGCAGGCGTGCTGACCACCGGCGCCGCCGAAACTGACCAGCGCATGGTCTGCCGGGTCGTAGCCGCGCGAGATGGAGATGCGGCGGATCGCGTCCGCCATGCGTTCGCTGGCGACCTGCAGGAAGCCTCCGAGCAGTCCCTCCTCCCCGCCTGGCAGACCGGCCAGCACCTCCGCCGACCGGCGTTCGGCGGCGGCCACGTCGATGGGCAGGCCGAAGGCCGCCGGGTCGATCCGACCAAGCAGCAGGTTGACGTCGGTGACGGTCAGCGGCCCGCCGGCGCCGTAGCAGGCCGGCCCGGGCCGGGCGCCCGCGCTTTCGGGCCCGACCTTGAGCTGGCCGTGATCGACGCGGCAGATCGAGCCTCCGCCAGCCGCCACCGTCTCGATCGCCAGTGCCGGCGCGACCACGGTCGCGTCGCCGACCCGAAACTCGAAGTTGTACTCGAAGTCGCCGTCGTAACGGGACACGTCGGTGCTCGTGCCGCCCATGTCGAAGCCGATCACCCGTTCTGTGCCGCTCGCCCGGCCGGCCGCCGCGGCGCCCACCACGCCGCCGGCCGGGCCCGACAGGAGGCTGTCCTTCGGCCGGTAGCTCGAGAAGCTCGCCAGACCGCCGGCGCTGGTCATGACCCGCGGCGCGACGCGGCCGTCTTCCGCCGCCGGGCCGCCCGAGAGCACGGCGCCGGTGGTCTCGAGGGTAACCGCCGACCGCGCGTCCCAGGTAGGCGTCGACGACCGCCGTGTGCGCCCGCGGCACGATCTTGATCAGGGGCGCCAGTTCCGCCGAACACGAGACGGTCTCGAAACCGGCCTCGCGCAGGATGCCGGCCGCACGCTGTTCGTGCACCGGATTCCGGTAGCTGTGCATCAGAGCCACCGCGGCGGCCCGAAAGCCCTCGACGGCGAGCGCCCGCGCAGCCTTCATCAGTCCCGCCTCGTCGAGAGGCAACAACTCGCGACCTTCCGCGTCGAGGCGGCCGCCGACCTCGACCGACCGTTCGTACAGGGGCGCGGGCCGCTCGATGTTGAGCGCGAAGATGTCCGGCCGCGCCTGGTCTCCGATCAGCAGCAGATCGGCGAAGCCCTCGGTGACGAACAGCACTGTCCGCGAACCGGCCCTCTCGAGCAGCGCATTCGTTCCCCGGGTCGTGGCAAGCCGGAGATCACAGGGCGGCAGCGGCTCGCCCAGCGCCCGGCCGGTGGCGATGCGGGCGGCGAGGATGGGGGCGTTCTCGGGCGACACGAGCTCCACGACCTGGTCCCGCTCGAAGACCCGGTGATCATCCGCTGCGTCGGCGCCGGGGCGCCGGTCCGGGCGACCCCGGTCTGCAGCAGCGCCGCCGTTCCGGCTGCCTCGACCCGAAGCGCACCGGCAGGAACCATCCGCCGACCACTCCAGCACGCGCGCCGGAGCACCGCCGGCGAGCGGCGCCAGGTCGTAGCCCTCGAAGAAGCGGTCGGGAAGATCGAACGGTGTCGCCAGGCGCAGGTCCTCCGCAACCTCCGAGACGACCGTCGCCCGGACCGCTCCGGAGCTCAGGACCTTGATGCACTGGACCGCGCCGAGCGGATCGATCGCCACGCAGTCGGTGAACGTACCGCCGGTGTCGATCCAGAGCTGCCAGAGGGGCGGCACGCCAGAATCCGTATGCGAAAGGCTCGCGGCGCTCAGGCGCCCGCCAGCAGTCGGGCCAGCCGATCGATCCGCTGGTCGCCGTCGGGTTGCAGCCGCTGCGCGCGGCGAAGGAGCTTTTCGGCCGCCCGCCGCTCGCCGCGGCGGAGCAGCACTTCGCCCAGTGCGGCAGCCGGCGTCGCCTCGTCGGGACCCAGCCGCCGCGCCCGGCTGTAGAAGCGCTCCGCCTCGTCAAGGCGGCCGTAGCGCAGGCTCAGATCGCCCAGGGCGATGTAGGTGAACGGGTTGCGGTTGCGAGTCGTTGCCGCCAGACGGAGCAGATCCTCGGACTCGTCCGTCCGCCCGTTGATCCGCAGCAGCACGGCCAGGTTGGCGAGCGCCGAACTGCCGCGCGGGTCGATCTCGAGCGCCCGCCGGTAGCTCGCCTCGGCCGCCTCGGCGCGTCCGTTCCGCCGCTGCGCGACGCCCAGGTTGACCCAGGCGGAGGTGAGTTCGGGATCGATCCGAACCGCGTCCTCCAGCCAGGCCACCGCCTCGTCGAGGCGCCCCGCGCGCAGCGCCTCGGCGCCGCGGTTCGAGTAGAAGAGCGCCGTGGCCGTCAGGTCGCTGATCGGATTGACGCGCCAACCATCGTCTTCCTGACGCTGCCCGAAGTCGATCACCCGCATCGTGTGCCGCGGCCCGAAGCCCACCGCGACATGGTCGGACACGACGATCAGGTCCCCCGAGCGTTCGAAGCTCTCCACGTGGGCCACCTCGACGAAGTACGCCGGCAGGTCCAGCTCCCGCGCCATGCCGACGAACATCTGGGTGAAGGCGAGGCAGTTCGCCGTCCGGTTCTTGAACACCTCTACCGCTGAGCCCGTGTGTCCCGTTTCGTACTCCACTCCAAGCAGCGACGTGTCCATCACGACCTCGACCAGACGGTCGAGCCGCTCCTCGCGCAGCGTCTCGCCGGCCGACTCGCGAACCCACGCCGCCATCGCCTCGCTCAGCGCGAACGGAACGACGACGCGGCTGACTCCACGCCGCTCCAGTTCGCCCTGCAACGCACGCTCGCCGGTCTCCCGCGCGCCGGTCGAAGCGCATCCCAGAGCCAGCACGGCGAGCACAAGGCCAGCGGCCCATCCCGAAGCCCATCCGGCCGGCGCAACTGCGGCATGGTCCGATTCCTGGCCGGCAGCAGCCGCCCCGGCTGGACGATTCAGCCGGCGCCGCCCGACGCGCGGCCCGATGTCCCCCGTCGTCACAGCGGTCACATCCTCCATCGGCCTCTCACCATGCCCCGCGCCTCCGCCGCAGGCTCGCGCGGCTTCGTCGCTAGGTGGTTCCCCGTGCCCTCGGCGCCCGCGGTCGGCCGCGACCTTCCGCGGCTGCCAGCAGACGTTCCAGTTCGGCGATCCGGGCTTCTGCCGCCACTCGCGCTGCGCGTTCTTCATCGGCCCGGTTCTCCACCAGCAGCCGGGCTTCTGCCGCTGTCGGCAAGAAGCTCCCCGATTCCACGTCGAGGAAGCGCACTCCCTCGCAGTCAGGCCTGAGCGTCACGCCCAGGCCCAGGACTTCGCTCGTGTAGCCGACCGTGACTGCCCCGGATGGGCGTTCCGCCCGGGACCAGGCAGTGATCGGCTCATAACGTGCGGTTCCGCGGCCATCCGGCCCGCCGGCATGCAATCGGAAACCCTGAAGCGCCGGGTCGACCGGCCTGTCGCGGACGCGTCCCTCGTCGTCGGCCCCCTCGAACACGAAGTACTCCCGCACTCCCATGCGCTCGTAGATCGCCTTCTTGTCCACCAGGTCGCGCCGCCGCGTGGACGGAGACAGGACCTCGAGCGCGAAGCACGGGGGCGGCCCCTCCACCCAGATCCGGTAGTTGATCCGTAGCCGTTTCGACACGCCGAAGACCACAAACACGTCGGGCGCCAGAACCTTGTCGAGATCGCCTTCGTCGTAGTAGACGTTCTGGTCGCCGCCAACGTAGGCCTCACGGTCCTCCAGCCAGATCTCGAGCGCGTCTTCGATCTCCCGGCAACGCAGTCGGTGGATCTTGGAGTGGGGCACGGTCTCGAAGTCCTTCGGCGACCACTCGAACGTCCCTCCGGCCCCGCGACCGGGGCTCGACCCCCGCGCGGGCGGCGACTCGACCGCCGCGACCGGCCCAGCGGCAGCTTTCAACGTCACCGGTTCATCCATGGTCCCACTCCGCCTTGGCCGTGACCCTATCCGACGGCGGATGCCGGTTCAAAGCGGAAGCGCTGTCCAACGCAGGACTGTTCCAGAGTCCAAAAGTCCGTGCCGGCCTGCCGCGCCGCCTCCCCTCAGCCACTGTCCAGGACCCCCGTGACCAGCGTTTCAGGAGTCTGCGGGCCGCGCCCTGAGCGCGCGCCGCCGCAACAGCCGGGCGCTGACGACGGCCACCAGGAGCAGGACGGCGACCAGGGCGAACACGGGCATCGCGATCGCCAGCAGCGACAGGCCGGCGGCCGATCCCGCCTCTGCGGTGGACACGACGGGATTGCCGATGCCCGCCGTCATCATCGTCGAGGCCCCGCGCAGCAGCGTCGTCCCCGACTGGACCACCGCCGCCGCCGTGCCGCCCGCCACCGCGGCCAGAGCCCAGCCCACCAGCGGCGTCGCGGTCTCGATGTTCGCGGCCGCCACGACGATGCCCGCGGTCACGGCCGCCGGCATCGCGGCCACGTCGAGGACATTGTCGATCCAGGGGATGTAGTAGGCGCCGATCTCACAGATCGTCGCGATGCCGAGAGCGAGCAGGGCCGGAGTCCCCGCCATCCACGCGAAGCCCTCGGCGAGATCGAGTGCGCCGGCCCTAGCCGCGACGCCCATCACCAGGACGGGCAGGAAGACCCGGAATCCACAGGCCGCCGCCAGGCCGACTCCCAGACCCACACTGAGCAGAACCTCCATGCTTGACCTCCTGCCCCAGACTACGTCGGCCGGCGACGCCGGGTTTCGAGCCAGCGCCGAAGGGCGTGCGCCTCGGGCACCTCGATCCGGTCGGCCGCAACCAGGTAGGTCACGGCGAAGCCGATCACGGGCGCCGTGCCGGCAAACCAGAGCGGACCCGGAACCAGGGTCTGAGTCGCGGCCCAGGGCGCCAGACAGAGGAGCGCGAGCGGCAGATGGCGGCGCCACGCCCGCCACGGCGCCCCTGCCGGCGCCCCGCGCCGACGCAGCTGCCGCAACAGCAGCACCAGTTCGAGCCAACTGCCGACCGCCGAGGCCAGCGCCAGACCGACCGCGCCAAGCCGCAGCGTCTGGCCGGACTCCACCGGGACCGGCCCGAACCAGCCGACCAGCGCGACGTCCGCCACCGGGATGCGGTCCAGCCAGATCATCAGGACCGCGCCGACTCCCGCCGCCGCGATCAGCCGCATCGCGGCAATCCAGGCCGGGCTCCGCGTGTCGCCGAGCGAGAAGAACACGCTCTGCAGCAGACGCGAGGCGCTCGAAGCGAGCAGACCCAGGGAATAGGCGGCAAGCACGAGGAACACCAGCCAGTTGTCGGCGATCCCGAACTCGCCGCGGCGATAGACGGCGCCGACAACTCCCATGCCCAACGCGAGATAGCCCACCAGGGTCGGCGCCATGAGGAACGACATCGCCGCCAGTGAGCGCCGGGCGCGCAACGCGGCCGCTCCCGACCTTTCCTCGCCATCGCCCCGGAGCCGCGCCAGTTCGGGCAACTCCGCCGCCGCCACCGAGACGCCGAAGAGGCTGATCGGAAGCAGGTACAGGCGCTGCCCGAACATGAGCGCCCCCATCGCACCCTCGACCAGGAGGGAGGCCAGCAGAACATCGACGTAGGCGCCCAACTGGCCCACGCCGCGGCCCGCGACAGCCGGTCCGAGTTTGGCCAGGGTCTTCCGCACACCGGGCGCCCTCAGATTGAACGAAGGGCGCAGGCCGCCGGAAACGCGCAACACCGACGGCAGCTGCACCGCGAACTGCAACAGACCGCCGAGCAGGCCGCCCCAGCAGACGGCGAGCACGAGCGACTCGATCCTCTCTGCCTCGCCATCGAAGGTCCGCGACGCGACGAACCAGACGACGCCGATCACCCCCGCATTCCAGAAGCACGGCGCGAGGTACGGGAGCAGGAAGCGGCGGTGGCTGTTCAGGATTCCCAGGCACCAGGCCGACAGCGTGATCGCCGCCACCATCGGGAAACAGATGCGAACCGCCGTCGTGGTCAGGGCGAGGCGGTCGACCATGGCCGTCCCCGCCGCCACCGCCTCGGCATCGCCCGCGAAGCCGGGGACCAGGAGCCGCACCAGCCAGGGCGCCAGGATGACGCCGAGCAGGCTGAGCACTCCCACCGCGGCAAACAGCAGGCCGAACATCGCCCCGGCCAGAGCGCCGGCCTCCCGCCGCCGGCCCTCGCCGACCAGCCGGCTGTATGCCGGGATGAAGGAGGCCGACAGCGCCTGGTCCCCGAGCAGGTTCTGCAGCACATTGGGCGCCCGGAAAGCCGCCGACACGACGTCCGTCAGCGCACCGACCCCGGCCAGGCTCGCGACCACGGCCTCCCGGACCACGCCGAGAACCCGGCTCGCGAGCATGCCGGCCGCAACCCGCGGCGCGCCGCCTGAAGGGCCCGGCCCGCTACGCCCGCCGGCGGACGCGGGTGGGGTCAATCCGAAAGGCTGACGACGACGCGGTCGCCCCGCCGCTCGACCGCTGCAGCGATCCCGGGGCCGGTGAGATCGAGCACTACGTGCAGGTTCCTGGTCGCCCCCCGGCCATGAATTCCCGTGCGCACTCCGCGCAGCCGGGGCGCCCTGACCGCGCTCGCGTCGAAGTCCTGCCGCACCCCGATCAACCGCACGACGAGGCGCGGCGGCGACTCGAGCGGCAACACGTGGTGTCGCCGGAACGCAGCGTTGCCGATGATCTCTATCATCGTCCGGTCACCTGCCGTCGAGGCGGTGATCGAACGCAGAGCGGTCGCCTTGTCAGGCGGTGTCGATGCAGCGGGTCCCGGTGGCTGCACGGCCGGCCGGCCCGCGGCGGGCGACGGAGCCGGCTCAGTTCGCTCGACGGCGACGGTTGGCGGGTCTGGCGCAGGTCGTTCGAGCGCCACAGGCTCGGCGGACTCAGAGGCGGACGCAGCCGCGGCGCCGGCCGCCTCGGTGTCGGCCGTGGCCGCCGAGTCGGCAGCCTGGTCGTCCAGGCTCACGGGCAGCGGGCTCGTCGTGGAGGATTCCCCGGCTCCGTCGGGCGGCGCGGCGGCGCCCTGCTCCTCCAGGGGCACGGACGGCAGGCTCGTCGTGGACGCTGCCCCGGCGCCCTCCGGCGGCGTCTCGGCCCCCGGCCGGGGCGTCGAGATCTCGAAGCTCGGCGCCTCAGCCGGCGCAGCCTCTTCGGCCGGGGCGCCCCCCAGTCCGACCAGGTTCATCAGCGGTCCCCGGAAAGCGATCAGGGCAACGAGAAGTACGGCCCCACCGACCGCCGGCCACAGCCAGGGACGAGACGTCGACTCCCGCTTCATCCAGTCCTCGTCGTCTTCCGCGAGGTCGCCGAACAGCTCCGCATGGGTGGGCTCGACTTCACCGGCCCCGGCCGCATCTTCCCCGGCCAGGGGTTGATCGATCGACGGCGAGTCGTCACCCACGGGTCCGCGGGCCGGTTCGGGGGGCGATTCGGCAGGCGCCTCCGCCGGAACCGGTTCCGCCTCGACGATCTCCGCCGGTTCGACCGCGTCCGCCGCCTCCGCCTCGACGATCTCCACCGGTTCGACCGCATCCGCCGCTTCCGCCTCGACGATCTCCGCCGGTTCGACCGCGTCCGCCGCTTCTGCCTCGAACATCTCAACCGGCTCGACCGCATCGGGCGCTTGTGTCCGGGCCTCATCCTCGACCGCTTCGGCCGCCGCCTCGGCTTCGACGTCACGGGTTGCCGCTTCCTGGACCTCGACCTCCTCCGCTTCGGTCGCGGCAGCCGGCGGAATCGGGTGACTCTCCCCCTGCGGCTCCGAGAACAGCAACGCCAGGCGCTCCTCGCCCGGGGGCTCGACGCGGCTGAACTGCAGCCCCATCCCGGCGGGCTGATCGGCGTCGCCGGCCTCGGGACGTACCCAGACCACGGTCGCCTCGCCCTCGACGTCTGCCGGCTCGTCGTCCGACCCGAGCTGCAGCGCGAAGTGCGCGGAGGCGCCGACCGGCATCGGCGTCGGCGTCGACACGAACATGCCGCCGGTCGCGATGTCCCGCGTCAAACCGAGGAGTTCGCCGTCCTGTCCGGACGCAGTCAGACGAACCGCAGCTTCGCGTAGCACACGGCGCGACTCGCGGAAGCGGAAACTCTGACTGGCCGGTGACATAGGGCAAATCCCCGAAGGGGCGATCAGAGGCCGATACTACCCGCTCAGGACACGGCTGCTAGGTCGAGGACCCCTTGCGCCCGACCAGCAGGGCCATCTCGAGGGCCTGCTCGTAATTCAGCCTCGGGTCGACCTGCGAGCGGTAGGCCCGCCGCAGCCCCTGCTCGTCGAGACCCCGGGCGCCGCCGACACACTCCGTCACGTCTTCGCCGGTCAGTTCGAAGTGGACACCGCCAAGGATCGTGCCGTTCGCGGCATGGAGATCGAAAGCCTGCTCGAGTTCCGACAGGATGTCGCTGAACGCCCTGGTCTTCATCCCTTCCCGGGTGCCCTTCGTGTTGCCATGCATCGGATCGCAAATCCAGAGCACGGGCTTGCCGGTCGCGGACACGGCTCGCAGGATCGGAGGCAACTCCTCTCCGATCCTCTCCGCGCCACAGCGGTGGATGAGCGCAAGCCGGCCCTCTTCGCCAGCGGGACTCAGCACCTCGACGAGGTGGGCGATGTCGTCTGCCTTCATCCCGGTCCCCACCTTCATGCCGAGGGGATTGCGAATGCCGCGCGCGTACTCGATGTGAGCCGAACCCCGGTACGCGGTGCGCAGACCAACCCAGGGCAGGTGGGTCGAGAGGTTGTACCAGCCGTCCCGGCGCGGCACCGTCCGGGTCTGAGCCTGCTCATACACCAGGTGCAAGGCCTCGTGACTCGCGTAGAAGTCGACGCGGTCGATCTGCCCAACGTCGACGCCGGCGAGTGTCTCCATGAATTTGAGTGACTCGCCGATAGCCTCGACCCGGCGCTGGTACTCGGCCGCGTTGCGTGAGTGGTTGACGAAGTCCAGATTCCAGTACTCGGGATGGTGGAGATCGGCAAAGCCGCCGTCGATCAGTCCGCGGATGAAGTTCAGGGTCAAGGCGGAGCGCTGGTAGCCGCGGAGGAGATTCAGCGGATCCGGCGCCCTCGCTTCCGCGGTGAAGTCCAGCGAGTTCACCAGATCGCCCCGGTACGAGGGCAGGGTTTCGCCGTTCCTCGTCTCCGTATCGGCCGAGCGCGGCTTGGCGTACTGGCCGGCGAAGCGGCCGATGCGCGTCACCCGCTTCTTCAGGCTGTGGGTCAGCACAAGGCTCATCTGCAGGAGGATCTTCAGCTTCGCGGTGATCGAGTCCGAGGTGCACTCGGCGAAGCTCTCGGCGCAATCGCCTCCCTGGAGAACGAAGCGCTCGCCCCGCGCCGCGGAGGCCAACTGTCCCCTCAGGGTCTCGACCTCCCAGGAGGTGACCAGTGGCGGCAGGACGGCGAGCCGGGCCGCAACGGCCTGCACCGCCTCCGGATCGCCGTAGGTGGGCTGCTGGCGCACGTCCGCGCTCTGCCAGGAAGTCGGGTTCCAAGTGTCCATAGTGGGCGACGGACTCTACTTCAACCGTCCTCGATCTGCAGGTACCGCCGCAGCCAGCGGGTGCCCAGGTAGAAGGGCAGCGTGTCCACTGCCGCCGCCGTGAACTTGAACACGTACGCCGTGCCGATGAACACCCACAACTGCGGCCATATCGGCTCGCCGCCCGCCACCGGGACAGCGCCGGCGGCGAAGTGGGTGATCGTGATCACGAAGAAGGAGTCGACGAACTGACTGACCACCGTCGAGCCGTTGTTGCGAAGCCACAGGTGGCGGCCCTTCGTCAGCCGCTTCCAGAAGTGGAACACGTAGACGTCACACAGCTGCGCGCTCAGGTAGGCGATCATCGAGGCGGCGATCACGCCCAGGGTCATCGTCCGGATCTCGAAGAAGATCGGCAGGCGTCCGTCGGGCCCCGGAACCGGCGAGTCGAAACCAGGCAGTGTTCCGCCCAGCCACAGGACCACGGCGAGCCAGAGGTTGACGAGAAAGCCGACCCAGACGAGGAAGTTGGCCCGTTTGCGCCCGTAGATCTCGGAAATGAAGTCGGTACAGAGGAACGTCAACGGATACGGCAGCACGCCGACCGCCAGCGGCATCGGAATTCGCATGCCGAACACGGTGAAGCTCAGATCAAGGAAGCGGGTCACTCCCAGGATGTTGAGCATGGTCATCGAGCCCAGAAACAGTCCCGCGAGAATGAGGAATACGCGCTCACGGCGCGCGTGCAGCACGCTCGCCTCGATCGGGTGAAGGTCGGCCGGGCGCTGCTCCGGCGAGCGAGTGGCTTCGCTCACCCGGACACTCTCCGGGCGTCGTTCCTCGCCCGGCGCTTCGCCGCGATGAAGTCCGCGTGCGGAACGTGAAGGAGCCCGGCGATCTTGCGGATCAGGAACTCCTCCTGTGCCTCCAGCACCCGATCGGCGAAGGCGACCCGCCACAGCTCCTCGAGCAACCGGCCCTTGCGCTGCGCGTCGAACGACTCGTGAATGAGGCGGGTGAACTCGTAGAGACAAACCGTCCCCTCGGTCTCCTCCTCGGCCAGCGCCACGAGTTCCGCCGTTTCCTGCTCTGCCAGACCCAACTGGCGCCGTACCGCCGCCAGCACTTCCGCCTTCTCCGCTTCAGCGGCATCGAAGTCGGCGCGCATCACTTCAACCATCAGCGCCGCGGCCGCCAGGCGCAGACGGGCATCCGGGTCGCCCTCCCGCTCCGGGTCGATCCGTTCGCCAAAGAAGCTGCGGATGCGTTCGAGCACTTCCCTTCAACTCCAGGCTAGGCGTCTTCCCGGCCCAGGCGCCGCCACGCCGCCTGGCGGCGGAGTTCCCTGGCCCGGGCCGCCACGCCGGCGGCCGACGCGGCACGCTTCCAGGCAGCCGCCGCCGCCTCGTCCACCAGCTCCCAATGCGCCGCATGCGCCTCGCGTACATGCGCCGTGGCCCGACCAAGCGCTGCCACCCCCAGGTGGGCGACCGGCTCGTCCAGCGGGCCGAAAGCCAGAGTCTCGGCGGTCGCGAGCAGCAGAAGCAGGTCTTCCACCGCCGACGACGGCCAGCCCGACCGTCGCGCCAGCGCCAGATTGTAGGCCGTCATCGCGGCGCCGATGTAGAGGTCCTCGATCGTCCGGAAGGGCTTGACGGCGTCCGCGTAGCCGTCTCCCTGAAGCAACTCCGCCGCCGCCACCGGCACCTCGTTCAGCTCGACCACGGCGTGCCGCACCTCGGGGTTCGCGGTCACCCGCCCGCCAAGGTCCATCGGCGCCATTTCGATTCCCTGCCGGTCGCTGGGCACGGACAGCGCCCGTAACCGGTTGCGGTCGCCTTCCCGGCCCACGGAGGCGATGAGCAGCAGCGCGGCCGCCGACGGCGCCAGAGTCGCCCACCTCTTCTGGCCACTGAGGCGGAAACCGCCATCCGGCAGCACGTCGAGCGACGACTGGATCGCGCGCGGGTGCGCCCCGCCCTCCTCGCTGGCACAGAACGCGACGATGCCGCCCTCCGGCATCAGGTGCAGCCCGCCGCATTCCCAGGCCAGGCGGCGGATCGCCCCCTGGTGTCCGGCCACCATCGCCCAGGCCGGCCGATCGGCCACGAAGCCGCCGAGCAGACCGTGGCCGAAGCAGGCCTGCCCGTCGGGCTCGGCATCGGCCGGCGCCTGCCTGCTCCAGGAGGCGAGCACCCGCTCGCTGAACGCCCGGTACCAACCGGCCGGCTCGTCGCCCGCCACAAGCGGTTCCGGCGCGGCGGAAAGCAGATGGCTCAGCGCCGGGCCGAGGGTCACGGGCCGCTCCCGGCAGACGCTCCCGCCAGCGGCAAGACTCGAATAAGCTCGACCGCCCAGGGGCGACGAGGGCTCGACCCGCCGTCGTCCACGGTCAACTCGACGAAGTCCATCGGCAGCAGATGATAGAGGAAGTCGCATCCCCTGCCGCCGGTGTCGATGTCCCTGAGACGCCCGGCTTCCGGCGCGTGCCGCGGACCGGCGTTATCTACGTGATGCACCGCGCCGCGGCCGCCGGCCACGGCGGCGACGGCCGGACCTGGTACAACCTCGGCCAGGGCTCGCCAGAGGTCGGCGCCCTGCCCGGAGCGCCGCCGCGCCGCGACCAGCTCCACATCGACCCGCGCCGCCAGACCTACGCGCCCGTCGACGGAATCGATGAACTGCGTGACCGCGTCGCCGAGCTGTACAACTTCCTCTACCGTCGCAACAAGAGCTCCCGGTACTCGCGCGAGAACGTGAGCATCGCCCCCGGCGGTCGCCCGGCCATGACCCGCATCGCAGCAGCGATGGGCGAGATGAACCTCGGACACTTCATTCCCGACTACACCGCCTACGAAGAACTCCTCAGCGCGTTCAAGGGCTTCATCCCGATCCCCATCCTGCTCGACGCCGCCCACGGCTACACGGCCGCGCGCAAGCTGCTCAAGAAGGAGATCGTCGGCCGCGGCCTGTCCGCGCTCTGGTGCAGCAATCCCTGCAACCCCACCGGTCAACTCGTCGAGGGCGAGGCCCTGGGGGAGTGGGTCGACGTGGCCCGCGCCAACGACTGCACCTTCATCCTGGACGAGTTCTACAGCCACTACATCTACACGCCGGCGCCGGACAACTGCAGCGAAATCGCCGACAGCGCCAGGATGGTCTCCGCGGCGGCTTACGTGGACGACGTGAACAGCGACCCGATCATCCTTGTCGACGGTCTGACCAAGAACTGGCGCTATCCCGGTTGGCGCGTATCCTGGATCGTCGGCCCACGGACCGTGATCGACCGCGTGACCAGCGCCGGCTCCTTTCTGGACGGTGGCGGCAACCACCCCTTCCAGGAGGCCGCCGTACCCCTGCTCGAGCCGGAGCTCGTTCTGCAGGAGACACGGGCCATCCAGACCGAGTTCACGCGCAAGCGACGCTTTCTCGTCGACCGGCTCCGGGGCCTGGGCATTGAGGTCGAGCACGAGCCGCAGGGCGCCTTCTATGTCTGGGGCAACCTCGCGGGTCTGCCGGCGCCGCTTAGCGACGGCATCGAGTTCTTCAAGGCCCTGCTCCAGGTCCAGGTGATCACCGTCCCCGGCGTGTTCTTCGACGTGAACCCCGGCCAGCGGCGCCGCAACGCCCGCTACCACACCTACTGCCGGCTCAGCTTCGGCCCCTCGATGGAGACCTTGGAGCGGGGCACGGAGCGGATCGAGAAGCTGATCCGTTCCCACTCCTAGCAGCCCGTGGCAGCTACTAAGCGAAACCGACCAGCCGCCGGATCTCCGCCGCCTTCGGTTCGGCCACCGCCCGCGCGCGCTCCGCGCCGATAGCGAGCAGCCGATCCAACTCGTCCGGGGCCGCCATCAGCTCCTCGTAACGTTGCCGGATCGGCGCGACGACCTCGATCACGGCCTCCGCGACTCCCATCTTCAGGTCGCCGTAGCCGCGAGCGCCGGCAAAGTCGGCGAGGACCTCCTCGCGGCCGCGGTCGGTGATCGCCCGGTAGATCATCAACAGGTTGTTCACGCCGGCCCGCTCCGGATCGTCGCTGAACGAGATCTCGCGCCCCGAGTCGGTCACCGCGCGCTTGAGCGAACGCCTGATCTCGTCGTCCGGGTCGGTGAGGCGAACCGCGTGGCCCCGACCCGCCGTCTCGCTCTTCGACATCTTCGCCGTCGGGTCGTCCAGCGCCATGACCCGCGCTCCGGCAGTCGGAATCACCGCCTCGGGCAGAACGAACGTGTCGCCGAAGAGATGGTTGAAGCGTCCCGCAATGTCCCGGGCCAGCTCGACGTGCTGCTTCTGGTCCTCTCCCACCGGCACCTCGTCCGCGTCGTACAGCAGGATGTCGGCGGCCTGGAGGATCGGGTAGGTGAACAGCCCGACGCCGATCCGCTCGGCGCCCCCCTGGCGCTCCGATTTGGACTTGAACTGCGTCATCCGCTCGAGCCAGCCGATCGGCGTGGCACAGCCGAGAATCCAGGCCGCCTCGGCGTGGGCTCGAACGTGGCTCTGGACGAACAGTGTCGTGCGTTCCGGGTCGATCCCGCAGGCGAAGAGCATCGCGGTCAACTCGCGCGTGCCGGCGCGCAGGGTCTCCGGGTCCTGGCGCACCGTGATCGCATGCAGATCGACAACGCAGATGAAGTTCTCGCGATCGTCCTGACGGGCCGCCCAGTGCTTCACCGCTCCAAGGTAGTTGCCCAGGTGCAACACGCCGGACGGCTGGATGCCGGAGAAGACCCGGCGTCTGCCTCTACCGCTCTTCACGTTCGGACAGTTGCCGGCTGCTCTGCCGGCCGGAGCAGGGTCCAGCCGACGCAGACGGCATAGTTCAGAAGCAGGCCCCAGACGCCGGCGGCAACGCCCCAGGGACTGCGCGTCGTCCACAGGCCGGCCACCACTCCGCACCAGATGACCAACGTGAGCAACGTGCCCAGCACGATCCCGGCGAGCACTGCCGAGGCCGGCATCCGGCGCCAGTAGACGCCGAGCATGAACACCGGCGACAACTGAACCATGAACTCGAGCTTGAGCTTGATCAGCAGCCAGATCGAACTCTCCGTCTCGAGCGACACCCAGGCCATCGCGATCAGGATCGCCATCACGCCCCAGGCGAACGTCTTGCCGACGATCAGCATCTCGCGGGCACTGGCCTCGCGGCGCATATAGCTCTTGTAGATGTCCTTGGTGAACATCGACCCGATGGAGAGAAGCGCCGAATCGGCGGTCGACATGATCGCCGCGACGACCGCCGCGAACACCATGACGACGAGCCAGTACATGACGGGAGAGCGGTCGATCAGACCGCCCAGCACGTAGATCGTGACCTTGTCGCTCTCGAGTTCGGAGAGGCCCGGGAAGCGGCTCAACGCGATGAAGCCGATCAGGAAGGCGAGCAGGGTCGTGCCCAGGGGCATGAAGGACATCGCCGCCAGCGAACGTCGCAGGCTGCGCTCGCCCTTGGCGGCGAAGATCCTCTGCACCGCGTGGGGGTAGAGAGCAACGCCCAGGCCCAGCATCAGCAGCGTACTGACCCAAGACCGCAGGCCTTCCGCGTCCGGGCTTTCGAGCTTTTCGGGGGCGGTAGCGCGAACGCCCTCCGCAGCCGCCGCCAGGCCGCCGTCGGCCGTGACCAGGGTGTACAGGATGACGGCACACCCGCACAGGAGCAGCGTTCCCTGCACCGCATCGGTCCAGGCCACCGCTCTCATCCCTCCGAGTGACTCGTAGACCAGCATCACGCCGACCAGGAGCAGCACTCCCTGCATGAAACTCATCCGGCCGCCGCTGATCGCCTCCACGCCGTGCCCCATCGCGACCAACTGTTCGAGTACGTAGTTCGCCAGCCCCCAGCACAGGAGCGCCACGCACAGGACGCGCAGCGGATGCGAACCGAAGCGGTGGTAGACGAAGTCCGTGGGCGTGATGTAGCCGAAACGCCGGGCCAGGTGAAAGAGCCGCGGCGCGTAGATCATGAACACCGTGATGACCAGGATCATGAAGGTGATGCTGACGATGTAGGTCGCCCCCTGCTGGTACGACCGGCCGGCAAATCCAAGCAGGGTGTTGCCGCTGTACTGGGTCGCGAACAGGGTCAGGAAGAGGACGGCGAAGCCGAACGAAGAGCCCCCGAGGTAGAAGTCGCGCAGCGAGCGCTCCTTCTGCTTCAACCGTCCGAGCAGCCCCAAGCCGAGCATGATGACCAGGTAGCCGCCGAGCACCGCCAGCGCGCCGGGGCCGAACGTCACCTCGGGAACGGAGGCGTTCAACTCCCGACCCGCCCGTCTCCGCCCGACGCCCGCTCCTGCCGCTCCTCCCGGTCGCCGCGCGCTGTCCGCTCCTCCCGGTCGCCGTGCGCTCTCCGACCCTCCCGGTCGCCGCGGCCCAACGTCGCCGCTCGGGTTCCGGCGTCGCCGCCGGTCGCCCGTTCCTCCGGGTCGTCACCGCCGGCCTCATCCGCTCCGTCACGCCACAGCCGCAGCGACGCGAAGGCGGTCACCGCGGCCAGGGCCAGACCGCAGAGGATCGTGACCCAGGTCCAGACCGGCAGGCCGCCGGCGAGTCGGTCCCCGACCGAGGGCGGCAGGTACCAGGGCACGCTGACGACGAGGATCGCCACCACCACCGGCAGGAACCAGCGGTGACGCACCGGCTCGTCCTCCGGCCGGACGGCCGCCCAGAAGACGTCCGGATCCCGCTCGTCCGCGTACTGCGATAGCCGTCTGTTGTCCGTCACAGGAAGCGGATTATGCCGCACCGGCGCCCGGCCCGGCGTCAGAGCCGCGCGGTCCGTCAGGGAACGAGCAACTGAACGACCACCAGCACGGCCACCGCGACGCCTATGCCGCAGCCGACCTGAACGAGGATCCTCAGGCGCCTGAGTTCAGCCCCGACGACATCGCGCGTCCGCGCCGACGCCGCGTCCACGGTCCGGGCGACCGTCTCCATCGTCTCACGCGACGACGACTCGACCGCCTCGCGCAGGCGGCCCTCTGCTTCCGTTGCACTCCCGCGTGCCTCGACCAGCTCCGTCTGCAGCAGACCAACGGCATCCGCGACACGCGCCGACGCAGCGTCCACGGTACGGGCGACCGCCTCCACGCTCTCACGCGACGACGACTCGACCGCCTCGCGCAGACGACCCTCCGCGTCCGCCGCGCTCCCGCGCACCTCGACCAGCTCCGTCTGCAGCAGACCAACGGCGCCCGTGACACGCGCCGACGCAGCGTCCACGGTACGGGCGACCGCCTCCACGCTCTCACGCGACGACGACTCGACTGCCTCGCGCAGCCGACCCTCCGCGTCCGCCGCGCTCCCGCGCATCTCAACCAGCTCCGTCTGCAGCAGACCAACGGCGCCCGTGACACGCGCCGACGCCGCGTCCACGGTACGGGCGACCGCCTCCACGCTCTCACGCGACGACGACTCCGCCGCCTCGCGCAGGCGGCCCTCCGCTTCCGTTGCACTCCCGCGTGCCGCCACGACCTCCGCCTGCAGGAGATCAACAGCCCCGGCAAGACGCGCCGACGCAGCGTCCACGGCCTCCTTCGCTGCGAACGTCCTGGAGAGCCTTCGCCGCGGTCTGGAAGGCTGCCAGCGCCGCCTTCCAGTGCTCCATCGCGGCGCCCGCCTGGTCAGCGAGTCCGGTGATGCTCCTGCCCGCATCGCCGAGGCCGCGCCTCGCGGCCAGGAGAGCATCGCCGACAGGGGTCAGGTCCTCCATGTCGCTGAGGACCTTGTCCACGCGCACCACAGCCTCCTCGAGCCGCTGATCCGTTTCCTTCACCACCTCATCGACCATCGCTTCCCCCGTCCAGAATGCCGGCGATTTCCGGCGGACCCAGCCATCCCTTGAGTCGACCGGACGCAGCCTCGACCCGCTCCGCGACCCGGCGCAGCTTCTCCGCGCGCACCAGGGTATTCAGCTCCGGGCGGCCCAGTTCGTCCACCCGCTCCAGGAGCGCGGCGGCGAACGAGAGACCCGGAACATCCCCGGCGGCAGCGCCGAGACGCACCAGCGCGACGGTCAACGGCGCCGCCAGCGGCGGTCGGCCATTGCCGGCGGCCTCGAAGATGCGGTGCACCGCGGCCTCGAGCTCCTGCTCGCCGAGTTCGTACTTCTCCAGGCCGGACCGGATCGCATCGACGATGCCGGTCGCGCTCACCGCCTGGTCCTGATCCGTACACAGGGCCTCGGCCACCGCCCTGGTCAGCAGCAGGCCGGGATGCTCCGGCCAGGACTCCAGAGCCCGAATGCACATTCCCCTCAACTCCCCCGCTTCCTGCGGCAGGTTGATCTTTTCCACGAACCCCCACCACGCCTTGAAGTCCACTTGCGGCTGTTCGAGCAGCTTTTCCAGATTCGCCGCCCCAACGCCCTCGCTCAGATAGTCGAGCAGGCGCTGCCGAATCTCGGCGTCGTTTTGCGCGTTCCGTGCCAGCAGCATCGCCTCCCGGGTCATCCGCCGGCGCCCGCGCTCCACCTGGTCGTAGGTGAACTCGATCAACAACCGCGCCAGCTCCAGGGCGTGGGCCTGGTTGTCCGACGCCGCAACTGCCTCCGCCTTCCGCTGCAGAATCCCGGCCCGCGCAGGGTCCGCCGCGACGAAGTACTCGGCCAGCCTGCGCCGCGAGCGCTCGGCGTCGAACGGCTCGAAGTGAGCGATGATCTTCTTCGCTCGGTACTCCACGTCGTACTCCCGAACGACGCCGACCCGGCGCAGGACGCAGACCGCCTTCTCCTTTCTCTTCTCCTCATCCATCGGCAGCTCGACCCGGTGGCTCTTCGTCAGATCGCCGGCGCGCCGGAGGACTTCCCTTGCCGAGTCCACGTCCGAAGCGCTGCCCTCGAACGCATTGAAGTGGAAGAACAGAGCCCTCGTCACGTCATCCGCCTGGAGCCACCACTCAGGGCCCTGCGTCTTCTTGTAGCGGCGCTTCGCCTCCTCGAAGTCGATCCCAGGGTCGAGCAGGTCGTCGTTCCGGCTCTGGTCGAGTTCGGAGTAGACGACGGTGCAGAGGGCCTTCTGCCGCGTCCGACCGGCGCGGCCAGCCTCCTGGTAGAAACTCTCGATGGAAGCAGGCATGCCGAGGTGAACGGTCCAGTGCACGTTCTCCTTGTCGATTCCCATGCCGAACGCCTTCGTGGCAACCATGACCGACGCCTTGTTCTCCGTGAAGGGTCCGTCTTCCCGCTTGGAGCCGCCGTAGAGAGCGACCTTCGCGCGGGTCTCCCCGACCACGAGATCCCCGACCTCGGACAGGCCGAACTTGCCGTTCACATGCGGCACGAACACGATTCCCGCCGTTGTGCTCGAGCCCCTTGCCGCATAGAAGTCGGCGCCGGACATGCGGAACTCCCTTGGCAGCGCGCTCAGGACGCCTTCCAGCGCCTTGTGAGAACGCGTGCTCGAGCCGCCCCGAACTCGGCGAACGTCGAACTCGAGTTCGGCCCGGTCGAAGGAATCCGGGCGGAGCACGGTGTCGACCTTCAGCTCCACCAGCATGTCCCGCAACACGGCGCGCGACGCTGTTCCGGTAAGGCCCACCAACGGCGGCGGATCGTCCGCATCGGCCCTGCCGAGCTCGCGCAGCCTGTCGGCTAGGTGAAGGTAGGCCGGTCGGTAGTCATGCCCCCATTCGGACACGCAGTGCGCCTCGTCGACCACCGCCAGACTCACCTGAGCGCTATTCGTCAGGCTCCGCATCGTCTGCCGGAACCCAGGGGTCTGGAGACGTTCCGGACTCAGGAACAGGAACTGGAACTCACCCCGGCCGATCCTCACGTTGAGGTCCGCAACGAGCTCTCGCGGCGTTTTGCTCGAAACGCTCGTCGACCGGTCGAAACCATCCGCCTTCAGACCCTCCACCTGATCCTTCATCAGGGCGATCGTCGGATCGACGACCAGGGTGACTCCGGGCATCATCATGCCCGCAAGCTGGTAGATCAGACTCTTGCCGAACCCGGTCGGCATCAGCGCAATGCAGTCCTGCTGATCCAGCAACTTCAGGATCGGATCGGCCTGCGACAGAGGCCTGCCGGAGATCCCGGCCGGAGTTCCTCCCGGAGGGTCGCCCCCAGGCGTGGGCCGCTCGCCGCGCTGCTCGTCCCGATCGGGCTCTCGTCGGAACTCACGCTTGCGGAAGACGTGCCGGAGGACCACGGTGAGCGCACGGATCGCGGCGGCATCGTCGGCCGCCGCCCGCTTCCGGCGCCGGCGGGCGGTCTTCCGGTCGACATCCATCGTGACCCGCAACGGGACCGGCACGAGGGCGGACCGAATGATCAGGTCGGCGCCGTCTTCCCGCGACAGTCGTGCAAAGGGGCCGGCATCCGTTTCGACCCGGACGACGAGTTCCTGCACGGTCCCCCGGCTGTCGGCCGCGGACCCTCGGGGGTCGGCAGCGGCTTGTCGGGGTTCCGCGACGGCTCGGCCCTTCATGGGGACGGTGGGGTCAAGGCCCCGGTTGTCGGCAGCGGCTTGTCGGCTGTCGGCTGCGGCCTCGATCTCGTGCCGCTCGCCGGTCCCGGATCGGAGCCAGGTTCTCTCGGCCTCGCCAGTCCCGGCATCGTCGTAGCGGACCACGCAGCGCTCGGGAACCGTGCTGCACCCGAAGACGTCGTCGAACGCTGCCAACAACTCCAGCGCATCGACAACGCCCGCCGCCTCGACCGGGCCGGCGCCGCGCAGCCGGACCATCCACTCTCCCCCACCCTGCAACCAGCCGTACTGCAGCGACCGCGCGAGGGCGAACTGAACCCTGGCGGCCGCCACGCAGTCGGCGGCCGCCGCGACAATCGGCTCAGCCCCCTTCGCGGACGACGGAAGCGCCTCAAAGGCCTGCTCGCAGTGCCGCCTGATCCGCTGAAGCTCCGATCCCTCACCGGCTTCCAGTTCCGCCACGCCGACGCGCACGGTCTCGATGCCGGCGTTCCGCAGCGCCCGGTCGCGGCCCCGATCGACCTGGGCCGCCGCCTCATGCTCCGGACCGTCCAGTTCGATGGCCAGGGGCGCCCCACCCGGATGGTGGAACAGGAAATCGAGCCGCCGGGCCCCGGCTCCCGAACCCCGGCTCGATTCGGACTCGCTCAGCGTGGCGGTTGAGCCGGCGCCCGATCCGTCGGCATCCCGCGTTCTCGACGAGGCGGCCCTCCGGCCTGACGCCGCGTCGAGGATCGTGTCCAGCGGGGCCTGCGGCGTGAACCAGTGGCCGGCCTCCGGGCCGAGATGCTCGGGGACCCATTCGGCGAGGAACCAGTGCTCCAGGGGACTGTCGAACAGCGAATCGTCAGTTACCGCCTCGAATTCCGGGTCCAGAATGAACTCGCGGCGCTCTGCCAGGACGCGAGGCGCCAGTTCAGGCGCGAGGCAAGAAGACCCGCCGTTCCGCGGCCGCCAGCCCAACTCCCCACCCTCGGGCACGTCTTCTTCACGGTCAACGACCGCCGACTGCAGATTGTGAACGCGTACAGCTTCCCGCTCCACGCCGAGCGTCGGCATCGGCGCATGGCCGCGCTGGAGGATCTTGGTCAGCAGCAAACCGGCCGCGTAGGAATCCGGGTCGCTGCCGGTCCGGCCACGGTCGGCGGAGAACAGGACGCACGCCGAAGTCGCGGACCGCCCCGGGTCGAGGAGGGAATCGCCGTGGAGCGCGCGCCGCAGGGCTTTGGCCCGCTGACGGTCCTTTTCGGGGATAACGAACTCGGGCAGTGCCGCCACCGCCGCGAACTCGACCAGGAATCCCGAGGGGGCCTTCGCCCACCATTCGACCGGCAGGGACGTGTCCGGGCCGGTCCCCGCTCGCGCTCCAGCGCCCGGTTGCGGTGGCGCGCCGGCTTCCCCACCCGGGACCGGGGAGCGCAGTCCCTTCGAGTCGGTCTTCCGAGCCCCGGACACCCTTCGTCTTTCGGTTTGGTAACCCGAATTCGGCTTCCGAACCGGTTCGAGCGGCGGCCTCGGACTGCCGGGCGCTGCCCCTGAGCGATCCACGCTGCGATCCACGCATCCGGCGCAGGACCACACCGGCCGGTCGCGATGGGGGCCCTTGCGGCCCTCAAGAGCCTCCATCGCCTTGCCGCACGCCGGGCACGACGGTTCGGCTGCGCCAAGACCGTCGCGACTGCATTTCGGGGACAGGAGCATGCCCAGAACAGCTTGCCGCCCCTCGACCGTCGCTCCATCGGACCGCCGCAGCCGGGGCAGCGTACCGCTCGGTCCTCGATGCGCTTCACGACATGGGGCCTGCCAAGGGCAGAAGAACGCGGGACACTAGCAGCCCGCGGCGCCCCGCGGTCGCCGCCCGTTCGGCCGCAGCGGATCCGTGTTCGTCGCGGCCGCGAAGAACGCGGCGGTGGTGTTCACGTCACGCGGACAAGCGCCAACTTGTGGCGACTAAGACTGCACACTTCCTTTGGGGGCGGCAGGGGTCCGGATCAGGCGTCTGAAGCGACGGGGCAGGACGACGGACCGTGTCATCCGGTCTCGCCAGGCCAATGCCCGAAGGGCCAGCGGGCCCTCCGGTCCGGGGACCCAAGACCGGTCCCGCGGCTGGCTGGGGCCGCGTGATGTAGGATCCTGGATTCTGATCGTCGGATCGTGCTACTCGCCCCACTCAGCCGCATCCTCCTGTTGGTCGAAACTCCCCGGTTCCGGCCGGGGCGCCACGCTGTCGCCATCGCAGCCGCTCTGTTGTTGACCGGCGGCTGTTCGGAGCCGAATCTCGAGGCGGATCCAACCGGTCAGGAAGCCCAACAGACCTCGGCCCAGGAAGAGGACCTGCAGGTGCAAGAACCCCAGACGCCGCAGTGGGCGCTGGCCATCCACGGCGGCGCCGGCAGTGCAAGTCGAGCCAGGACCGACGCGGAGGACTACTACCAGGCTCTGCGGACGGCCCTGGCTCTGGGCGCCGAGCGACTGGCCGCGGGCGACGCCAGTGTCGAGGTGGTGGAGAACGTCGTCTCGGCGCTCGAGAACGATCCGCGGTTCAATGCCGGCCGCGGCGCCGTCTTCACCGCCATCGGAACGCACGAGATGGATGCGGCGATCATGGACGGGCGCACTCTCGCCTGCGGCGCGGTAGCCGCGGTGAAGAACGTCCGCAACCCGATCAAGCTCGCGCGCCGCGTGATGGAGGACACGCCGCACGTTCTGATCGGCGGACCCGGAGCGGACGACTTCGGCGCCCTGGTCGGTGTAGAGCGGCGGCCGCAGGCCTACTTCACCACCGATCGGCAGTTGCAGAGGTTTCGTGAACTCCGGGCGCAGAGAAGGACCGCCGCGCGAGACGGCGGGGACGCCGTCGCCAACGCGCCGGGCGACTACACCGGCAATGCGGGCGCGCCCGAGGATCCCGGCGGCGCCTCTCATCTGGGCACCGTCGGCGCGGTGGCGATGGACCGCTACGGCAACCTGGCGGCCGCCACGTCGACCGGGGGGACGATGATGAAGCGAATCGGCCGCATCGGCGACGTGCCGGTGATCGGCGCCGGCACCTACGCCAACAACGCCACCGCGGCGATATCCGGCACCGGGCGCGGCGAGGAGTTCATCCGTCACACCGTGGCCTACGACGTTTCGGCTCAGATCGAGTACGGCGGCCTTTCGCTCCAGGAGGCCGTCAGCCGGGTGATCCGGAACACGCTGCAGAAGGGCGACGGCGGCCTGATCGCGGTCGGCCCGGACGGCACGATCACGATGGAGTTCAACACGAACGCGATGTTCCGGGGCGCGGCGAACTCCCTGGGCCGCTTCGATGTCGGCATCTGGGAAGAACTCCAGAGCCGGCGGCCCTGACCTGAACCGCCCCGAAGCTCCGACCATCCGACGGCGGCGCCGCACATAGGCCTGCCGTGACGGCAGCCCGTGACGCACCGGGAGCGGCGGCTATCATCGCCGCCCGTGGGCACACTCTACGAACGGACGCTGCGCCGGGCCAGGGCTGACCCGGAGGGATTCTGGGCCGAGGCTGCGGAACAGATTTCCTGGGTCAGACGCTGGGACAGCGTGCTTGACGACTCGAACCCGCCCTTCCATCGCTGGTTCGCCGGAGCGCAGGTGAACACCTGCTACAACGCGGTCGACCGCCACGTCGAGGCTGGTCGCGGGCTGCAGCCGGCTGTCATCCACGACAGCCCGGTCACCGGTACGAAGACGACGCTGACCTACGCCGACCTGCAGGACCAGACGGCCCGGCTGGCCGGCGTCCTCAGGAGTCTCGGCGCGCGGAGGGGCGACCGGGTGCTGATCTACATGCCGATGATCCCGGAGGCCGCGGTCGCCATGCTGGCCTGCGCCCGGATCGGCGCCGTCCACTCGGTCGTGTTCGGTGGCTTCGCGGCGAAGGAGCTCGCCACCCGGATCGACGACGCGTTGCCCCGGGTGGTGCTCACGGCGTCATGCGGCATCGAGATCGCGCGGATCATCGAGTACAAGCCGCTGCTCGACGAAGCGATCGCCCTGTCGACCCACAAGCCGGACGCCACCGTGCTGCTTCAGCGGCCCCCAACACGGCGCCGCGCTCGGCCCCGGCGACCACGACTGGCACGAGGCGATGGTCGCCGCCAGACCCGCCGACTGCGTCCCGGTTCAGGCCACCGACCCCCTGTACATCCTCTACACGTCCGGCACGACAGGTATCCCCAAGGGCGTCGTGCGCGACAACGGCGGGCACCTCGTGGCCCTCGACTGGAGCATGAAGAACGTCTACGGCACGGCGCCCGGCGAGGTCTACTGGGCCGCATCGGACATCGGCTGGGTGGTCGGCCACTCCTACATCGTCTACGCGCCCCTGATTGTTGGCTGCACCACGGTGCTCTACGAGGGCAAACCGGTCGGGACGCCGAACGCCGGCGCCTTCTGGCGCGTCATATCCGATCACGGTGTCTCCGCGCTCTTCACCGCGCCGACCGCGTTCCGCGCGATCAAGCGCGAGGATCCGCGGGGCGACCTGATCCGCAACTTCGACCTCGGTTCCCTGCGAACCCTCTTCCTGGCCGGCGAGCGAGCCGATCCGGACACGGTCCGATGGGCCGAAGAGAAGCTCGGCGTACCGGTCATCGATCACTGGTGGCAAACGGAAACGGGCTGGCCGATCGTCGCCAACTGCGTCGGCCTCGGAGCGCTGCCGGTCAAGCACGGCTCCCCCACCAGGGTCGTCCCCGGCTACGACGTGCGCATCCTCGAACACGAGGGTGACTCCGGCGGCGCCGTCCGCGAACTGCCGACCGGCGAAACGGGCGCCATCGCCCTGCGTCTCCCGCTGCCGCCCGGCTGCCTGCCGACCCTGTGGAGGAACGACGCCGGCTACATCGACTCCTATCTCTCGGAGTTCGCCGGCTACTACCAGACGGGCGACGCCGGGTTCGTCGACGAGGACGGCTACCTCTACATCATGAGCCGCACGGACGACCTGATCAACGTCGCCGGCCACCGCCTGTCCACGGGCGGCATGGAGGAGATCCTCGCGTCCCACCCGGATGTCGCCGAGTGCGCCGTGATCGGAGTTGCCGACTCCCTCAAGGGGCAGGCGCCTCTGGGGCTCGTCGTCCTCTACGCCGGTTCCGGCCGCACCGAGGCCGAGATCGTGCCGGAGCTCGTCCAAACGGTGCGTGACCAGCTTGGACCTGTCGCCTCGTTCAAGATCGCCGCGGTGGTCGACCGTCTGCCCAAGACCCGCTCCGGCAAGGTGCTGCGAGGCACGATGCGGCGGATCGCAGACGGCGAACCGTACACCGTGCCGGCCACGATCGACGACGCCGCGATCCTGGACGAAATCGAGCAGACCCTGGCCCAGCTGGGGTTCCCAAGGGCCTGACCGCCCACGGCAGGGGTCTCCGCCGCCTTCGTTGCGGCGATGCATCCCGCCCGGCATCGTGCCTTCCGTGTACTCGATGACGCGCCCGCGGAAACAGGCCGCGCGCGGCGCTCGTTTCGACCTGCGCGAGGGCGCCTGACCGGAGCCCCGAGCGCCAGGAAGTTCAGCCACGGGGTGCTGTGCCCTTGCCCCGGGCCGCCCGGCGGGCCGGAGCCGGGCAGCCGCTCGGGAGTCCGCAGAACCTGCGGAAAACCCTGCGGAGAAGCACCATACTCAGACCTTGCAAGCTCCTTGTTCTCAGCGATTTACGTGCGATCCGCACCGGATCCGGTGCGCCAAGGTGGAACGCTGTAACTTATTCGTGAGCAAGAAGTTAAGACGACCAAGCCGCTGACCGGAATTGCCGGATACTTCGACTCGGCGGTACAGTCTCAGCCATGGACCCAACCCAGGCAACACGCGAGGTCTTCTGGAACATCCAGTACACGTGGTTGGTGTACGTCCTGATGGTCCCCACCCTGGCCGTCTTCGGCTGGGGCTTCTGGCTCAAGATTCGCCGTTGGCGCGCCGGGCAGCCGGCCGCGCGGTTCGACCGCATCGGCGAGCGGCTTCAGCTCTTCCTCAGGAACGCCGCTTTTCAGGGCCGCACGATCAAGAGCCGCTACGCCGGCCTCTTCCACAGCCTCGTCTACACCGGCTTCATCGTCCTGTTCCTGGCGACCACCGTCGTGGCGATCCACCACGACACGCCCCTGCACATCATGAAGGGGCACTTCTACCTGATCTTCCAGTCCCTGATCGTCGACATCTTCGGCCTGTTCGTGCTCGTGGGCGTCGCCCTGGCCGCGGTGCGCCGCTGGGTGGCGAAACCGGCGAAGCTGATCTACAACGACGAGGCGAGCTGGATCCTGGTCTCCATCTTCGTCATGGCCCTTACCGGCTTCATCGTCGAAGGCTGGCGAATCGCGGTGACCGACGATGTCTGGGCCGCCTGGTCGCCGGTCGGCAACCTGTTCGCGCGCGCCTCGGACCCGTTGATGAGCGACGCGGCGATGCAGACGGGTCACGTCGTCATCTGGTGGTTCCATCTCCTGGTCGCCTTCGGCTTCATCGCCTGGGTGCCCTTCAGCAAGATGTCGCACGTGTTCACCGCGCCGCTCAACATCTTCACCGCCAACCTCGACGGCTACGGCGCCAGCCTGAAGACGATCGACTTCGAGACTGCGGAGCGCTTCGGCATCAATCACCTGGGCGACTTCACCTGGAAGGACCTCCTCGACTTCGACGCCTGCACCGAGTGCGGCCGCTGCACCGATGTCTGCCCGGCGAACACCGTCGGCAAGAGCCTGTCGCCGCGCGACATCATCCTCGACCTGCAGGCCCTGATGCACGAGCGCGGCGACAGCGTCCTGGCGAACGGCAACGGCAACGGCGGTGGAAACGGCGACGCCGCACTGCTGCCGATCATCGATCAGAAGACGGCCGTATCGCCCGAGGCGCTGTTCTCCTGCACCACCTGCGCCGCCTGCATGGAGGCCTGCCCGGTCCACATCGAGCAGATGCCCAAGATCGTCGACGCCCGCCGCTACCTGGTCATGGAAGAGGCCGAGTTCCCGGAAGGCATGATGGACATGATGAACTCCCTCGAGTCGCGCCAGCATCCCTTCGCGGGCACCCGGTTCAGCCGCGTCGACTGGACCGAGGGGCTCGACATCGACGTGATGGCCGAGATGGACGACCCGGCCGAGGCGGAGGTCCTGATGTGGGTCGGGTGCGGCGGCGCCCTCGTCGAGCGCAACCGGAACACCGTCCGCGCCACCGCGAAGCTGCTGAAGAAGGCCGGCGTCAAGTTCGCGATCCTCGGCCGCGAGGAATCCTGCAGCGGCGACCCGGCCCGCCGCGTCGGCAACGAGTTCCTGTTCGAGATGCTGGCCAAGGGCAACGTCGAGACCCTGGATCGCTACGGCGTGCGCAAGGTCGTCACCTCCTGTCCGCACTGCTTCAACTCGTTCAGGAACGAGTACCCGCAGTTCGGCGGCAGCTACGAGGTGTACCACCACACCCAGTTCCTCGATCAGCTCGTCGGTTCGGGGCAATTGGCTTCGGGCCCGCCGCAGGCTAACGGCCCGGGCGCGCAGGCAGGCGGCGGCAACACGATCACGTTCCACGACCCCTGCTACCTCGGCCGCCACAACGGCGAGTACGACGCTCCTCGCAACCTGCTGGCGAAGGTCGGCGGCGCCCGGCAAGTCGAGATGCAGCGCAGCCGCAACCAGAGCTTCTGCTGCGGCGGCGGCGGCGGCATGGCCTTCGTCGACGAGCCGCCGGACCAGCGCGTCAACCAGGAGCGCGCCCAGGAAGCGGTCGACACCGGTGCGGATGTCGTCGCTGTGGGCTGTCCATTCTGCGCCACGATGCTCGACGACGGCGTGAACGCCAGGCGAGGTGACCGTGACGTCAAGGTCAAGGATGTCGCGGAACTGCTCTGGGACGCGGTCGGCGAGACGGACGAAGCCGCGCGCTAGCAAGCCCTTGGTGAACGTCCGCGTCGCACGAGAGCGGTCAGGCGCCTGCCCAGCAAGGCGCGACGCGGGAACATCTCGGGCCGCCCGCAATCCGGGGAACAGGGGCAACCGGGGAGCCCGGCCTGTGTGGCGCAATCCTGGATGGGTCGCAGGGCCGAAACGAATGCAGCGTGACTTGCCGCGGCCTGCTGGAAGCTTGCGCGAATCCGTTGCCAACCTACCGGGCGGTCGGTAGACTGGCTGCCAGCGTGTCGCGAATCCATGTCTAGCCGCAGCCCCCAGATCACCGGGATGCCGTGCCCCGGAACTCCCCTCCGCCAACTTCTGCGGCGCGGGTCCCCGGCCGCCGTGACCCTTCGGGACGCCTCGATCCGATGACCGCTCTGGACAGCGCCCCGCACCCGACCGGCCGCACCGCGACCGGCGAAACCGACCCGGACCGCCGGGCCGGGATCTACCGCAACGCGGCGCGCATCTTCCACCGCAAGGGGTACCACGCCACCTCGATCAACGACATCGCGGCCGCCGTGGGACTGACCAAGGCCGGGCTCTACTACTACATCAAGGGCAAGCAGGACCTGCTGTTCGCGATCATGAGCTTCGCGATGGACCAGCTCGACGCGCAGGTCATCGAACCGGCGCGCCGCGAGCAGGATCCGCAGGCCCGCCTGGAGACGATCGTCTCCAGGCACGCGCGCCTGATCACCCAGGACTCGTCGGCGCTGACCATCCTGGTCAACGAACTCGAGGGACTGCTGCCCGATGACCGTGCCGACATCATCGGCAGGCAGCGGGACTACGTCGAGTTCATCGCCGACACCCTCGCTGCCCTGCGCGACGAGGGCAAGGTCCTCGGCCTCGACCCGACGATTGGCGCCTTCAGTCTCGTCGGCATGATCCTCTGGATCTCGCGCTGGTACCGGGCGGACGGGCGGCTCGACGCGGACGAGGTGGTGGCGGAAGTCACGCGGATGGCGGTTGCGGCCGTCTTGAATCGGAACGCCGAACAGGCGGAGGACCCCGACGAGTAGGGGCTGCGGCCCAACAGGAAAGTGGCGACGGACAACAAGGCCTCGCCCACAGCGAAGGAGAATCGAGAATGAGAGTGCTTGTCTGCCTGAAGCAGATCCTCGACCCGGACGTTCCGGCCCGGGACTTCGAGATCGACCCGGCGGCCAAGGCGGCCAAACGCGGCGGCGCGAACCTGGTGACGAACATCTTCTGCGAGAACGCGGTCGAGACCGCGCTCCAGTTCCGGGAGGCTGCCGGCGACGTCAAGGTCACCGCGCTCTGCTACGGAGAGTCTTCGGCTGAGGACTGTCTGCGCAAGGCGATGGCAATGACAGTCGACGAAGCGTGCCTCGTGGAACGCGAGGGCAACACGAATCCCGACGCCGCGGCCGTTGGGCAGGTGCTGGCGGCTGCCATTTCGCGCCTCGAGCAGGACGGCGGCCCGTTCGACGCTGTGCTCGTCGGGCGGGAATCGGGCGACTGGGGCACCGGTCAGACCGGCGGCGTACTGGCCGAAGAACTCGGCCGTCCCGCGCTCGGCTTCGTCGAGAGCCTGAGGCCCGGCAACGGCGGCATCACACTCCGTCGCCAGACCGACGACGGCATCGAGGTCGCGGAAGCCGAACCCCCGTTCGTCGTCACGATCACGAACAACGAGGACAACGTGCCGCGCATCCCGAAAACGCGCGACGTGATGATGTCCTACCGCAAGCCGCTCCGGAAGATGAGTCCGGCCGAGCTCGGACTGGACGGCGACGAGATCCGGAACGGCTTCTCGAGCTTCGAAGTCGAGGAGATCTTCGTGCCGACGGACGAAGTCGATTGTGAGCTCGCCGAGGGCGACACGCTGGACGAGCGGGTCGATCAACTGGCGCACAAGATCCACGAAGTCGTCGCCTCGATCGGCTGACGCGGAGCAGAAGCCCCGGTAGAGACCGCAGAAGGAGAGAAGAATGGCAAACGTTGCAGTCTGTGTTCTGGGAAGTTTCGGCTACGACCGCGCCGCGCAGGGCGCCGTCGGCGCCGGGCGCGCCCTGGCTGGAAGCGTCGGCGGCGAGGTCCATGTGCTGGTCATCGGCCCCGCCGACGAGGAAGCGGTCGCCGCGATGGCGGCCGTTGCCGACCGCGTCGTGCTTGGCGCCAACGAGGAGCTGCGGGATGTCCAGCCCGAGCAGGCCCTGCAGGCAGCCGAGCAGCTCCACGCCGCGGGAGGCGGGGACTACGTCGCCGTGCTGCTGAGCAACGACACCTACAGTCAGGAGATCGCGCCCCGGCTCGCCCACCGACTCGGCGGCAGCTCGATGGCCGACGCGGCAGCAATCCGCATGGACGGCGACCACCTGCTGGCCCAGCGCACCGCCTACGGCGGCAAGGCGATCTCGATCTACCGGCTGAAGAAGAGCCCGGCGGTCGTCTGGCTACGGGCGCGCGGCTTCGAACCGGCCCCCGAACAGCCGTCATCAGGGGATGTCACATCGGTCGACCTGAACCTCGACCCGCCACGCATCCGGATCGTCGGCCGTGAAGTGGCCGCCCAGGAAGGCGTCCGGCTCGAGGACGCCCCGGTCATCGTCTCCGGCGGCCGCGGACTCGGCGGTCCCGAACCCTTCCACGAACTGGGGAAGCTCGCCGACACGATTGGCGCCGAGCAGGGCGCCTCGCGCGCCGCCTGCGACGCCGGCTGGGTGCCCCCGAACTGGCAGGTCGGCCAGACCGGCAAGAAGGTCGCCCCCGAGCTCTACATCGCTATCGCGATTTCCGGCGCCAGCCAGCACCTTCTCGGCATGGGCGACAGCAAGGTCGTTGCCGCAATCAACACGGACGCCGACGCGCCGATCTTCAAGCACTGCAGCTTCGGCATCGTCGAGGACTACAAGGCGGTCGTCCCGCTGTTGACCGAGAAGCTCGCGGCGCTTTCGGGGTAGAGTCCTGCGAGCGCTGACGATACGCTCGCATCCGTCCAGTCGACCGAGTCACACCGAACACTCGCAAGGGAACCGCCAGGCAAAGGACCCGACGCTTGCACCGAACCTCCTGCTGCTGTGCTCTGGCCCTGGTCGCTCTTCCTTTCGGATCGGCCCGTGCGTCAGGGCAAGCCGATTTCCCGGGAAACAGCGGAACGGAGCAGCAAGTAGAGGAAGCGGTCCTTGGCGGTTTCGCGCGCGGGATGCTGCTTGGCGCGACGGACACGGTCGTACGACGGTTCAAGGCGAGGCCGGACCGAAACCGCGTGAAGATGAAGTCGCTCGACCGCTGCAACGCGACGCGCCGGAACCGCATCGACGTGGAGCGCATCGACCTGGAGAGAGGCGGCGCAGCGGGTCACGAGGCGTGCGGAACACCCGACATGGACTTCGACTTCGCGACGGACAGTTTCGAGTTCGTCCGCAAGGTGGCGCCGCTCGACGACGAACGCCCAGCCGGAAAGCTGGCGCTCTGGGGGGCGGGGGTTCGTCGATCCGTTCGCGGACGAACGGGCGGGAACGCGTACACGGTCGCGCCTGAACTGCCCTTCGTCGGCGTGGACTACACAGCCGGGCGTCTCATGTTCGGGACCGCCGTGTCCTGGTTCGACGCCACCGGGCGCTATCGGCTCGCGAACGCGGGCAGCGGCGCCGTGCGTCTCGACCTGGGCGGCGTCTACCCTTACGCCCGCTATGCATCGGGTTGCCGCGGACCGTCCCGCAAGTCGTGCCGGACAGAACTCTGGGCGGTGGGGGCCATGGGCCAGGGCGACCTCGTTCGAGGCACGGACACGACGGCGGGAGCGCCTCCGTCCTCGGATGCACGGATGCGGCTTGGCCTCGCCGGCTTCCGCCAACAGGTGGCGAAAGCCGGGTCACTCGAGTTTGCCGTGCGCGGCGACATCGGCTCCGCCGTCATCGAAGGCGGCGAACACCTCGGCCGATCGTCCGGGGACGCCAGTCTCGGCGGCGACGCGAGCAGGGGACGCATCGGTCTCGAGGGCTCCCTGACCCGCAAGGTCGGCGCGGTGGCCTTCCGCCCCTTCACCCAGGTCGCCCAACGCTACGACGGCGGCTCCTCGACGAACGGAACCGGGACGGAACTCGCCGGCGGCCTGGAACTGATCTCCGCCGACGGGCGGCTACGGGTCCAGGCCACCGGCCGGACTCTGGTCACCCAAGGCCTGGCCCGCTACGAGGAAGAGAGCGTGGGCGCCACGATCGAGCTTCGTCCAGCGACAAGGGACGGCGAGGGACTGTCGTTGCTGGTCGCCCAGCAGTTTGGCGGCGCGGCGGCGCGTGCGAACGCCCTGTGGCGCTCCGACGCTCCCCGGTGGATCGGAATGTCTCCCGATGCGCTCGCCACCGCCTCCGCCCGGATGGATCCCGGAGCGTCGCAGACTCGGGCCGAAGTCGCATGGGGAGTAGGAATCGGCGCATCGTTGGTGACGCCCTTCGCGCAGGCGTTGGCCAGGTCGGCAACCGGGCAGGAACACCTTCGGCTCGGCGTCCGCCACTCGACGCGAAAGGGCTCGCCCCACCGGGTGAACCTGGAGGTCACCGCCGAGCGGCCGCAGGTCACGCTGAGCAGTGACTTCGCGGGATACAGGCTCGGCGTCGCCGGTCAGTTCCGTTTCAGGATCGGCTGACCGGATCGCTGACCCTCACGACCGCCCGCCGACGATCACCTGGTGCGCCTTGAGCCGTAGCGCATTCAGGCGGATGAAGCCGCGGGCGTCGGTCTGGTCGTAGCCGCCTTCGACGTCCATCGACGACAGGTTCCGGTCGTAGAGCGAACTCGGCGATTCGCGGCCGAGGATCGTCACATTGCCCTTGTAGAGCCGCAGGTGGACTGTGCCGTCGATGATCCGCTCGGCCTGGAGGAAGGCGGCGCGGATGAACTCCATCTCGGGCGCGAACCAGAAGCCGTTGTAGATCAGCTCGGCGAACTTGGGCGACAGACCGTCGCGCAGGCGCTGCACCTCCCGGTCCATCGCGACGCCCTCGAGGTCGCGCAGCGCGTGGTGGAGGATCGTGCCGCCGGGCGTCTCGTACACGCCGCGTGACTTGATGCCGACGAACCGGTTCTCGACGATGTCGATGCGGCCGATCCCGTTGCTGCCGCCGAGTTCGTTCAGGTACTCGAACAACGTCAGGGCATCCGTGTGCTCGACGCCGGCGGTCCGGTTTCGCACCCGCGCCGGGCGAGCGTCCTTGAATTCGACCTCGATGTCGGTCGGCTCGTCCGGCGCGTCGAGCGGAGAGACCGTGAGCGAGAACATGTCCTCGGTCGGCGTCTGCATCGGGTCTTCCAGCAGGCCGGCCTCGTAGCTCTTGTGCATCAGGTTCTCGTCCATGCTGTACGGCTTCTCGGACGACGCCTCGATCGGGATGCCCTGTTCCTCGGCGTAGTTCAGAAGATCCGTGCGGCCCTGGAACCGGCGCAGGAACTCGACGTCCTTCCACGGCGCGTAGATCTCGACCTGTGGCGCCAGCGCGGCATAGGCGAGTTCGAACCGGACCTGATCGTTGCCCTTCCCGGTCGCGCCGTGGGAGAGGACGTCGGCGCCCTCGCGGATCGCGATCTCGGCCTGGCAGCGGGCGATCAGCGGCCGGGCCAGCGCGGTGCCGAGCAGGTAGCGGTTCTCGTAGACCGCGTTGCCGGCGATCGCCGGGTAGATGAAGTCGGTCACGAACTCACGTCGCAGGTCCTCGACGTAGACCCTGGAGGCGCCGATTGCCTCGGCGCGGCGGGCCTGATGGTCGAAGTCCTCGCGCTGACCAACGTCGACGATCACGGCGACGACGTCGAAACCACGTTCCTGCAGGGTGCGCAGGATGACGGAAGTGTCGAGACCGCCGCTGTAGGCGAGTACGGCCTTCCTCTTCGCAGTGACTGGCTTGCTCGGCATGGCTGGCTGGACCTCCCTCGCGGCCGGAGACTCTCCGGGCCGGCGGGAGACTATCCGCCCAGCGGCCCGCGATGAAACCTCCATCATCCGTCCTCAATGGCGCCGGCCAGGAAAGAGCGCCGGATCTGCCGAGCCCGACCACGCCGTGCGACCTCCATCAGCCGTCTCCGACGGCGCCGGCCGTGAACAGGACCCGGACTGCTACCGCCCGACCACGGCCTGCGAGTCCCTTCAGTCGTCCTCGACGGCTTCGGCCGGAAACAGGCCCGCCGCGCCGCTCCGCCAGAGTCGCCAGCGCACCCGAAACGCGAGGAAGATCGCGACGAAGACCAGACCGAAAGTCAGCCCCCACCAAACGCCGCTCGGGCCAAGCCCCCTGTTGAAGGTCAGCCAGGCGCCGGCCGGCATGCCGACGACCCAGTAGCCCACGAGCGCGACGGCCGCGGGAAACCGCGTGTCGCCAGCTCCCCGCAGCACCCCGGCGGCGGCAACCTGCAAACCGTCGGCGACCTGAAACAGGCCGGCGATCGGAATCAACGCGGCGGCCGAAATGATCACGCCCGGCACGTCGCTGAACAGGCGCGCGAGAAGCTGCGGCAGGGAGAAGAAGACGAGGCCGAAGGCGATCATCACCCCGGCGCCGAGACCGAGACAGACCAGGGCCGAGCGACGGGCCCCCGCCGGATCACGACGCCCGATCGCGTTGCCGACCCGAGTGGTCGCCGCGCCGGCGAAGCCCAGGGGCACCATGAAGGAGATCGAGGCGAGGCTGATCGCCACCTGGTGACCGCTGAGCTCCGCCTCCCCCAGGCGCCCGATGAGCACGGCCGCGTAACTGAACACGGTGACCTCGAGCGACACCTGAATCGCGATCGGCACTCCCACGGACAGGAAGGAACCGAGCGCGGCCGGACGTAGCCAGGACCACCTCCATCCGCCGACGTAGCGGCGCAAGTGACGCCATCCGAACGCCGCGACGACGATCAGCATGACCCAGCGGGATCCGGACGTGGCGTAGGCGGAGCCACGCACGCCGAGCGCCGGGAAGCCGAGATGGCCGAAGATCAACGCCCAGTTCGCGATCACGTTGAACACATTGGCCACGCCGATTGCGATCAGCGCCGGTCGCACGATGCTCATCGCCTGAAGCGTCTGCCGCAGGCACATGAAGAGCAGAAAGGCGATGACTCCGGGAGCGATGCCGCGAAGGTACGCGGAGGCCGGCGAGACGATGGCCTGCGGCTGATCGGTGAGCAGCAGCAAGCGATCCAGTTCCAGCACGATCAAGGTCGCCGGCGCCGCCAGCAGGACCGCCATCCCCACCCCCCGGCAGAGCACCCTGCTGATCTGCCGGTGGTCGCCGGCGCCGAACGCCTGCGCAGCCATCGGATCGATCGCCAGCAGGATGCCGATGAAGGACCAGATCACGGCGATGCTGAACGCGTTGCCGATCGCGCCGGCCGCCAGGTCGACCTCGGAGACCCGGCCCAGCATCATCGTGTCCACGGCGCCCATCAGCACCATGCCGACCTGGACGAGGATGACCGGCGTCGCCAGCCGCAACACCGCGACCAGCTCCATCCGCGCGCCCGATGACGAACGCACGGCATGGCTCGCGCGCGGCACGGACGGCGTCACCGGGGAATCCCCGCTGCGCGCGCCGCCGGCCGCGCGGGACGATCTTCGGAGCCCGAGCTCAGGGTGGCGCTCATGGGAGCGGTATTGTAGGCAGCCTCACCTCATCGAGATCGATCTTGCTCAGCTACATCCTTCGCCGGCTCTCCACCGGACTGATCACCCTGTTCGGCATCTCGGTCATCTCGTTCTTCATCATCCAGCTCGTCCCGGGCGACCCGGCGCAACTCCAGACCTCCCAGATCGCCGACGCCGCGGTCTCGGAGCGCGTCTACCAGCAGTTGCGGGAGCTCTACGGCCTGGACAAGCCGATTCCGGTCCAGTACGCCAACTGGGTCCGCAAGCTCGTCCAGGGCGACCTCGGCTCGTCCTTCCACGACGGAAGGAGAGTCTCCGCGAAGATCGGCGAGGCGTTGTGGCCGACCCTGTCCGTCGCGCTCCTCTCCTTCATGCTGACCCTGATCATCTCGACGCCGGTCGGGATCTACAGCGCCCTCCGGCAGGGGGGCGGTTTCGATCGTTCCGTCAGCACCGGCCTCTACATGCTCTATTCCGTGCCGAACTACGTCGCCGGAATGCTGCTCATCCTCTACCTGGGCGTGAAGTGGGACCTGCTCCCCTTCCGCGGCATGCGGTCCGACGGTTTCGACGACATGACGACGCTCGGCCAAATGTGGGATCTGGCCCAGCACTACGTCCTGATCACGTTCTGCTTCACCTTCGGCAACCTGGCCTACTACTCCCGCTTCATCCGCCAGAACCTGCTCGAGGTGGTGCGGCAGGACTATGTCCGCACCGCACGCGCCAAGGGACTCGGGGAACGCAGCGTGGTGCTCAAGCACGCCTTCACCAACAGCCTGATCCCGCTGATCTCGCTGATCGGCCTGACCTTCCCCTTCGTGCTCAGCGGCAGCGTGATCCTCGAGTACATGTTCAACTGGCCGGGGCTTGGCAGGCTGTACTTCGAGTCCGTGCTGCAGCGGGACTACCCGACGATCATGGCGCTCAACTTCATCACCGCCCTGCTCGTCCTCGGCATCACCTTCATCGCCGACCTGACCTACGGCCTGGTCGACCCCCGGATCAGCTATGAGAAGTGACGATGAGCGCTGAAGCGACGACAAGCGGCGAGCCGGCGCGCTCGTACTGGCACATCACCTGGCGTCGCTTCCGCAGGCACCGCCTCGGCATGGTCGGACTGTGCGTCGTCGCGGCGCTGTTCCTCGTCTCCTTCCTTTCGCCGATGCTGGCCAACGAGCAGCCGATCCTCTGCCGCTTCGACGGCAGCTTCTACTACCCGGCGGTAATCGACCTGATCCACCAGATACCGGGAAGCAAGCTGATCATCAAGAAGAAACGGCCCTATCGCCTCGCGACCTTCGACTTCAAGCGCGAGTTCGACCCGGACCGCGGCGATTGGGCGCTCTGGACGCCGATGCGCTACGGACCACGAGAGATCGCCGCCGAACCCCTGGCCGGCCCGTCCAGTCGCCACTGGCTGGGGACCGACCAGTCCGGGCGCGACGTGCTGTCGCGCATGGTCCACGGCACCGTCGTGTCGATGAAGGTCGGCTTCCTGTCGATGGGCATCGCGGTCATCCTCGGCCTGGTGCTGGGCTGCATCGCCGGCTACGCCGGCGGCATCGCCGACCTCGTCATCTCGCGCTTCATCGAAGTCGTCATGTGCTTTCCGCCGTTCTTCCTGATCCTCGCCGTCCTGGCCTGGTTCCCGCCCAGCATCGAGAACGTGATGATCGTGATCGGACTGACCCGCTGGGTCGGCATCGCGCGCTTCGCACGCGGCGAGATCTTGCGCATCCGCGAGACGGACTACGCGCTTGCCGCCCGCTCTCTCGGCGTCCGGCCGGCCCAGCTCGTGCTCCGCCACCTGCTGCCAAACGCCCTCGCCCCGGTCCTGGTCAGCGTGACCTTCGGCATCGCCGTTTCCATCCTGATCGAGGCCGGCCTTTCCTGGCTGGGCTTCGGGGTTCAGCCGCCGGATCCGTCCTGGGGCACGATCCTGCGCTCCGGCTACGAGAACCTGTTCACCGCCGGCCACATGATTCCTCCCGCCTGCGTCGCGATCTTCCTCGCCGTGCTGAGCTTCAACCTGGTCGGCGATACGCTGAGGGATGTGATCGATCCGCGGCTTCAGGCGGAGCGCGCTTGACCCGAGGCTGCTAGCGTTCGATCAAGGACGCAGGCAGCGATGAGCCAGCCGCAGCAGTTGCACAGCCTCTCTCTCGACTACGTCGAAGCCCTCCTGGCCGAGTATCGCCGGGATCCGGAGTCCATCGACGGCGAATGGCGAAGCTACTTTGACGCCCTGGCGGAGGCGGGAGAGCTCGACTCCGGCGCCTTGGCGCCGTCGCTCGAGCCGCCCCCGCTGTTCGGTGGCAACGGAGCGCCGACAGCAGCGTCAACGACGGCGGCCACGGCACGGCCAGTCTCCCGGCCGACTTTGCCGAAATCGGCTGACGACAGCGCCCCCGCTACAACCTCCACCCTGACGGCGGCCATCGAACTCCAGCGCCGGGTCGACGACATGATCCGCAACTACCGGATTCGCGGCCACCTCTTCGCCGACATCAACCCGCTCCGCAATCCACCGGCGCTGCCGGAAGAACTGGAACTCGAGGGTCTGGGCATCAAGGAGAGCGACCTCGACCGCACCGTGTCCACGGCCGGCATCCCCGGCGCCGACACGGCGACGGTGCGCGAAGTCTGGGAGCGGATGCGCGACACCTACTGTCAGTACATCAGCGCCGAGTTCATGCACATCGACGACCTGGAGGTCCGCACCTGGCTCCAGGAACGGATGGAGATCAGCCGCAACCGGGTCCACCTGGACCGTCGCGAGCAGGTGCGGATTCTCAAGAAACTCATCGACGCCGCCGTCTTCGAAGAGTTCCTCCAGCGCAAGTACCTGGGCGCGAAGAGCTTCTCCCTCGAGGGCGCGGAGAGCCTGATTCCCCTGCTCGATCTGGCGATCGAGAAAGTCGCCGAACAGGGCGCCGTGGAGATCGTCTTCGGCATGTCCCACCGCGGTCGGCTGAACGTGCTGGCCAACATCATCGGCAAACCGACGCGGGACATCTTCCGCGAGTTCGAGGACCTCGACGCGGAGCAGTACACGGGCGGCGGCGACGTGAAGTACCACATGGGCCACTCGAGCGACTGGACGACGGACAAGGGACGCAGGGTCCATCTCTCCCTGTCGTTCAACCCCAGCCACCTCGAGTTCATCAACCCGGTAGCAATGGGGCGCGTGCGGGCCAAGCAGGACCGGATCGGCAACGAACTCCGGGACCGCGCGGCGCTGTTCCTGATCCACGGCGATGCCGCCTTCGCCGGTGAGGGGATCGTGCAGGAGTCGCTCAACCTGTCCCAGCTTCCCGCCTACCACATCGGCGGCGCGTTCCACGTCGTCGTGAACAACCAGATCGGGTTCACGACGCCGCCCGAGAGTTCGCGCTCGAACACCTACTGCACCGACGTCGCGAAGATGCTCCAGATACCGATCTTCCACGTCAATGGCGAGCAGCCCGAGGCGGTGGCCCAGGTCGTGAACGTGGCCCTCGACTTTCGCCAGCGCTACCAGCGGGACGTGGTGATCGACCTCTACTGCTACCGGCGCCGCGGCCACAACGAGGGCGACGAGCCCGCGTTCACGCAGCCGGTGCTCTACGACGGGATCCGCGCCCGCGATCCGGTCCGGGTCCACTACCTCGAGCACCTGCTCGAACTCGGAGAGATCAAGCCCGAAGAGGCCGAAATCTACATTCAGCGCGAAGAGAAGCGGCTCGAAGGAGCACTCGCCACCGCCCGGAGAATGAACGAGAAAACGAGTCCTCAGGCCTACGACGGCGTCTGGAACGCGTTTGTCGGCGGCCGCACCGAGGACATCCCGGAGCCTGACACCGGTGTTTCCGAAGAGAAGCTGCGCGAGTACCTGAAGCGGCTGGTCGAGCTTCCCGAGGACTTCAACCTGCACCGCAACCTGCGGCGGTTCATCACCGGCCGTGCCGAGATGGCTGAGGGCAAGCGGCCAGTCGACTGGGCCGCGGCCGAGGCGCTCGCCTTCGCGGCGACGGCCGATTCCGGCCAGCGCGTTCGGATGACCGGTCAGGATTGCGAACGCGGAACCTTCAGCCAGCGCCACTTTGTACTGCACGACCGCGTGACCGACAGGAACTACCGGCCTCTGATGAACGTGGCCCCCAACCAGGAGACGGTCGAGATCTGCAACAGCCCGCTGTCGGAGGCCGGTGTGCTCGGCTTCGAGTACGGGTTCAGTCTGGACTACCCGGACGGGCTGGTGCTCTGGGAAGCGCAGTTCGGCGACTTTGTCAACGCGGCCCAGGTGATCATCGACCAGTTCATCACCAGCGCCGAGGACAAGTGGAACCGGCTGAGCGGCCTCGTCATCCTGCTGCCGCACGGTTTCGAGGGCCAGGGACCGGAGCACTCCAGCGCCCGAATCGAGCGCTGGCTCCTGCTGGCCGCCGAGGACAACGTGCAGATCGTCAACCCCTCGACGCCGGCGCAGTACTTCCACCTGCTCCGCCGGCAGGTGGAACGAGCTCTGCGCAAGCCGCTGATCGTGTTCACCCCGAAGAGCCTGCTGCGCCGCAAGGAAGTCGCTTCGGAGCTGACCGAACTGGCCCACGGCGCATACCAGCCCGTCCTCGCCGATCCAGCGATCCGGACCGACGAGGACCGCGCGAAGGTCCGCCGCATCCTGCTCTGCTCCGGCAAGGTCTTCTACGATCTGGACGCCCACCGCCGGAAGACCTCTGCCGACGACCACGCGATCCTCCGCATGGAGCAGTACTACCCGGCCCCAGGAGCGGAGCTCGACGCCGCCCTGGCCGGGTACCCGGCCGAGGCGAAGGTCCGGTGGGTGCAGGAGGAACCGCGGAACATGGGCGCCTGGTCCTACCTGCGCCTGAACTTCGGTTTCCTGATCGGCGACCGGCCGCTCTCCGCCGTCTACCGTCCTCAGTCGGCAAGCCCTGCGACCGGATCCTCCAGCAGCCACAAGCTGGAGCAGCAACAACTGGTCGAGGCGGCGTTCGCCGACTCGGCCGAATCGGAATGAGAACTCCCCGAAGGCAACCCGGATGACCTGTGAAGTCACGATCCCCGAGATCGGCGAATCGATTACCGAGGCACACATTCTGCGCTGGATCAAGAACACCGGCGATCACGTCGGCCGGGACGAGCCCCTGGTGGAACTCGAGACGGACAAGGTGACCGTCGAAATGCCCTCGCCTGTCGCCGGCGTCCTGTCCGAGATCGTCGCCGCGGAGGGGGAGACCGTTCCGGTCGGCGGCGTGATCGCCCGAATCGACGAAGGCGCCGCCGCGACCGCGGGATCCGCCCCGGCAACCGTCGGCGCCCAGACGGATCTGCTCGCCGCCGCGACCGCGGCGCCGCCTCCCGTTGGCACGCCCGCGCCGGCGGCCCCGGCCGCAACGACGCAGGCGTCAACGACTGCCGCAGCTCCGCGCATCCTGCCGGCGGCGAAGCGCCTGATCGCCGAACACGATCTCGACGCCGGCGCCATTCCCGCGACGGGCAAGGGCGGCCGGCTGCTCAAGAGCGACGTGGTCTCCTACCTCGCCTCCCGCGAGGCGGAACCGCCGGCCCCTGCCGAGCCGACCCCCGCCGGCGCACCGCACGCCGCCGCAACGCACGCCGCTGCTGCTGCACCGCCCGCGGCTGCTGCCGCACCGGCGCCGCAGGCCGCGCCAGCCTCGCCGCCTGCCACCGCCCCGCCGCAACCGGCAGCCGCGGCAGCCGGGCCCGCAGGCGACCGCGCCGAAGAGCGCGTCGCGATGACCCCGATCCGCCGCCGCATCGCGGAACGCCTGGTCGAGTCCCAGCAGCAGGCTGCGCTCCTGACCACGTTCAACGAGATCGACATGTCTGCGGTCAAGGACTTCCGCAAGCAGTACCGGAACGACTTCGAGCAACGTCACGACGTTCGCCTCGGCTTCCTCTCCTTCTTCGTCAAGGCGGCCGTCGACGCCCTGCGCCGCTTCCCGCGCCTGAACGCCGAGATCTCCGGCGCCGACATCATCTACCGGAACTACTACGACATCGGCATCGCCGTCAGCACGGACCGCGGCCTGATGGTGCCGGTCCTGCGCAACGCCGAGCGGATGTCCTTCGCCGGGATCGAAGGCCAGATCGCCGACTTCGCGGGTCGGGCGCGCAAGGGCCGCATTCAGCTCCAGGAACTCCAGGGCGGCACCTTCACGATCACGAACGGCGGCATCTTCGGTTCCCTCCTGTCGACGCCGATCATCAACCCGCCCCAAAGCGGCGTTCTCGGCCTGCACGCGATCCAGGACCGGCCGATGGTGGTCGACGGCGAGATCGTCGTCCGACCGATGATGTACGTCGCCCTGACCTACGACCACCGCATCGTCGACGGCCGCGAAGCGGTCAGTTTCCTGGTCCGAATCAAGGAGGCGATCCAGGATCCCGCGAGGATGCTGATCGAGGTGTAGCCTCCGCCAGGTTGATCCACGCGATAAGCCGACCGCACCGTACCCCTCGTGACGAGACTCTCCTTCAGGCCAGATGAACGGCACTCAAGCGCAATCCACCTCCAGTCCAAGGGCAGGCGAGCGTTCACTGTCTCCGAGTTCCCGCGCCGCGGGAACACCTCTGGCCCTCCGCTTTCCGCGACGCCACGAGCCGCCCGCCGCCCACCCGAGAGCGCGCGGACCTTCTGCGCGGTCGAGACGCCGCATCTTCTCGCCAACGAATGCACGTCCGAGCTTTCCGGGCGACGTCCGTGAGCCGTCTCCCCAAACCAAGGCCCTCCATGCGCTGGAGACTCTTCTGAACCACGACACCCGCATCCTGAGGTACGCCGAAGAGCGCGGTATCACTCGCCTTGTCCATTTCACCCGAGCTCACTCCCTGAGCCGGATACTTGATGACGGCATGATTCGGTCGACCCGAAGGCTACTTCTCGAGCACCGCTCCCCGGCGAGAAACGACTTCCAGCGGCTCGACAATCACCGCGACTTCATCTGCTGCTCGATTCAAGTGCCGAACGTGTACGTACTGAACGACTATTCTCAGCGATTTCGCGACACTTCCTGGGTCATCCTGTTCCTCGAACCGGAGGCCCTCGGGCGTCCCACCACCAGGTTTTCGCCGGTCAACGCCGCCACTGCGGGCGGAAAACACGTTCAAGAGGGGTTCGAGGGCTTCCGTTCCCTCTTCGAGAAGGAGGCGCCGGGGCCTCGAGCGATCACGAGGGCAGAGCACCATCGGCCGAATTGTCCGACCGACATTCAGGCCGAGGTACTCGTGAAGGACGCCATCCCGACGTCTTCCATAGCAAGAGTGTTCGTGAACAAGGAATGTGTCAGGAGGAAGATTGCACCACGGCTAGCAGGTCTCCGGCTCCAACCCGAGGACCAACCTGCACTCTTTGAAAAGAGGAATGTCGAGAGCTGGGTCCGCTACGACCGTCGGCAATCGCAGGGCGCTGATGGCTGAACGTCTCGTCTTTTCGCCCGACCCCGACGGTTGTCTGGTTCAGGAACACAAGGTCCAGTTTCAGTGGTTCCCCGGTTTCTCTCTCGGCCAGAAGCAACGGAGCATCGAATCGCTTCATCGCGCCGCCGAAGCAGACCTGGGCGGTCCGATTCTGGAAGTTTCAACGAAATCCCCAAGTTGCCTCGGCAGGAAACTGAGTGCGTTCAACTTGAGCATCTCGCACCGGGGCCGACGAATTGTCCTGGAGGCGGCGTTTCAGGGGTCCAAGGTGTTTGAAGGACGCAACGGCCCGGGCGAGTCTCTTTTCTCGGAACGCTCCGGTCGGGACGTCAAATGGCTGATGCGTCCGTATGCGGATTCTCCATTGAAGGAGTTTCGCTGGAATGAAGAATCGTGGCCCTTGCAACCACTGAGCGCCTTCTACGACTGGCTCTACCTCCAGGCACTGGGCGAACTGAACAGCTCGGACCCCGGTTTCGGCCCGTGCCTTGGCAAGTACAAGGGTTTCACGGACATTGAGTTCAATCACAAGAAGTCCCTGAATTGTCAGGCGCGATCGTGCGCACTTTACGTTGCCCTGCTGAGGCGAGAGGACCAGGGCTGGCTGGATCGCGTGCCCGAGCGAGCTGATTTTCTCCGTATGCTCTCTGAGCGAGGATATGGTTCACCGGGTCGAGAGGCGCCAGATGGAACCGGGAAACGGCAGTCGTCTCTTCCGGGTGTCTCCTAGGCCCTGAGCACCGCATGACACCCAGCGATCGGATCTCCGATGGCGTCGGCACGAGGCGAGACCGCTCGTGGCCAAGCGATAGACCTTCTTTCGCGGATTTGGCGGTAAGGTCTGGCCTTCGTCCACCTGTCGACGTGGCGGTGCAGACTGGTTGGGGGGCGGCAGGGTCACGAGTATCCTCGTTCCTTCGGGGCGACCACACAAGAGTCATGCGGCCTTCGGAGCCCGGGAACGATAAACGCCCGGCGGCGACTATCGGGACCGGCCCGGCTGGCGCCTGAACCGCCCGGCACCCTTCGACAACCATGCACGGAATCGCCCTCGTTGACTATGACAACGTGCGCCACCGGAATCTGTCTGGGCGCTTCCAGGCTGCGCGCGCGGACCACGAGCTCTGGGCAACGGATCTGGTGTCCGAGGTCACGCTGGCGTGCAGACGGGCGCTGCCGGACCTTGTCGAGCTTGATCTTCGCCTCTATGGCGGCTGGACGGACGAGAACGGTCGCTGGAGTCCGAGCGCCGAGTGGCTTCTGCCCTTGGTCACATCGCTTCGCGGTCGCCGACACGGTATTCTCGTTCGGCCTGTGCTCGCAGTTGCGATGACCCGGTTTCCTCTGGTCAAACTGCGCGGGACGATCCGCCTGCAGTCCCGCAGGCGGCGCCAGAAGATGGTTGACGGTATGCTGGGCTTTGACGCCCTCCACTTCGCCAGGAACGCCGCTCACCCATTGGGCATGCTGACTATCGTAAGCGACGACGACGACATGATCCCTGCTCTTCTGACTGTTCAAGACGCCAGCACGGCGCCTACCATCTGGCTCCGCAAGCGCGCTGTCGGCGCCGGCCTGAACGACTCGGCGCTACAGCATCAGGGCGTGTCGATCCAATCGTTTGGGCGAACGGAATCAGTCAAATGACGGAGTCCTTTCCCTCCACGTCCTACTGGGTTCCTCGCATCCGGAACGACCTTGCGTCCTTTGCCGACCCCGGATCGACCGTTGACCTCCAGCTCAACGGCCGGGACATTCAGGCCGTCTGGGAGATGCGTGGCCGGACCCGCAGTGACACCTTTCGCGTCGATCAGCAAGGCGGCTCTTACAAGATGGAGCGCCGCAGAAAGGTGCCCTATCGGCAGTTCCTCGCCGGGCCGGAGATGGCCGACCTGAGGACGGTCGCGACGAGGATTCAGCGCGCCTCGCCCAAGGAACTCTTTGTTCCGACCAGGGCGAGACGCGAGGGCGGAACCGAGAAGGACGCCATCGATCTTCTTCAGGAATTGGTGGACGACGAAGGGAGCCTCGACGCGACCCGTCTGATCATGGTGACCGGCGAGGCGGGCGGCGGAAAGACGCGCGTCCTGCGAGAGCTTGTCCGTCAGCAGGCCCGCGCCTACATTGCCGCCGAAGCGGACGCCCTCTACCTCTACGTCAATGCCCAGGGTCGCGCACTCGCTCGCCTGAACGAGGCCTTGGCGACCGAGCTACAGGACCTCCGGGTTGGCCTGACTTACCATTCCGTCGGAAGTCTCACCCGCCTCGGCCTCCTGGTCCCGATCATCGACGGGTTCGACGAACTTCTCGGGGTCAGTGGCTACGACGATGCGTTCTCGTCGCTGACAAGCTTCCTCGAGCAACTGGAGGGAGAAGGCCAACTGATCGCCTCGGCGCGCTCCGTCTACTACGAAGAGGAGTTCCGTGCGAGGGCCGGCAGACCAACCGCCGCTGAACTCAGCTGGGAGGAGGCTCCCGTCGCCATTTGCGACTGGACAGAGCGGGAGCGCGGGATCTACGTCGACCGCGTGGCAGAAGGGAAGAACCTCTCGTCACAAAGGCGCATCGCCCTGGAGCACGGCCTCAAGAGTGTCTTTTCGGGTCCGAACGAACCTCTGGCCCAGAAGCCCTTCTTCCTTGCGCGCACCTCGGAACTGCTGCTTGCGGGGCACACATTCGACGACGGCGACGATCTCCTCACTCTGCTCGTTCAGGGCTTCCTTCACCGAGAACGACAGGAAAAGCTGCTTGACCGCCAACAAACCCCCCTTCTCGGGCACAACGAACTGGAGTCCCTGCTGTGCGAACTCGCGCTAGAAATGTGGAATCAGGAAACCCGGGAACTGGACACCCGGTCGATTCGGGAGGTCGCGGAGTACGTCCTGACCATCGCAGAAGTACCCGAATCCACTCAGCAGATCGTACTGGAAAGAGTCCTCTCCCTGGCTCTTCTGGTCAGGAGCCGTTACGACCGCGGCTTGGCGTTTGAGCACGAGGCCTTCTTCGCCTACTTCCTGACGCGCGCAATCGTGGACCAGTACTTCCAGGAGGACACCGATCTGCGAGCGGTTCTCGGCAGGTCGGCACTTCCCGATGACGTCGCCAATCGGCTCGGTGAAGTTTTGTGGAAGGAAGAGGAGTCTTCGCAACGTCTTCAGCATCGCGCAGACGCACTGGGTGAGGCGGCCCGACAGAACTGGCTTCGCGCGGCCCAGGTTCAACAGAACGCGGGCCTGATCCTGCTGGGCCTCATTCGCGCCGCGGCTGAAACCGGCGGCGACGTGACCGACCTTGCCGTTCGTTCGGTGACCTTTCCCGGAGGTCACCTGAGAGGAGTCGTGTGCAGAGAATGCTCCTTTTCGGAAGTCATCTTTCGCCGGACCGATCTGACGAACACACGCTTTCTGAACTGTCGGGCCGACGAGGTGATGATGATTGAACCGCGAGTTTCGAGTAGCACCCGGCTCGAGTTCCACGGACTCGAGCCAAGCGCACACATCCAGGGTCTTCACCTGGTCAACGGATCCGGCAACGTGCTCTACGATCCCGATGAGGTGGCGAAGGCGATTGCCGACAGAGGCGGCCCGGCGCCAACCGGGCGGAATGGGCGGATCCGAGTGAATCAGAGTCTCCTGCAGCTTGTCGAAAGGTTGATGCGCGCCTACGGACGTGCCAATCCGGTTTGCGAGGACGACCCCCGCCACAAGACCGTGTTCTCGGACCGGAACTGGAAGGCAGTCAGAAACCTGCTGCTCCGGCATGGGATCGTTGAGGCTGAACATCGGCCGACGAAGGGGAGACCGAAGAGCTTTCTTCGGAGACAGTTCCTGCCGGCGGAGGTCATGGCGGGTCTCAGGGAGGGCGCCTCGACGCCATTGGCCATCCGGGATTTCTGGCGAGAGCTCGCCGAGCAGAGTGAGCATTGACGGATTCCCCCTGCGACCTGCTGGTGATCGGCGCGGGGCCCGGCGGCTACGTCGCCGCCATTCGCGCGGCCCAACTCGGCTTCAGCACTGCCGTCGTCGACGAGCACGCGGCGGCCGGCGGCGTCTGCCTGCGGGTGGGCTGCATCCCGAGCAAGGCGCTCCTCGAATCGAGCCAGCGACTCGTCGCGGCTCGCAGCGAGCTCGCCGTCCACGGCGGCGTCGCGGGCGAGATCGGGCTCGACCTGGCGGCGATGATGAAGCGCAAGGACCGGGTCGTGACGACCCTGACCCGCGGCGTCTCGTCCCTGCTCAGGAAGAACAAGGTCGACCACATTCAGGGCCGGGCGAAGCTCGGCGCCCAGGTCGGCGAGAGTCGGAGCGTGCTCGTAGCGACCGCGAACGGCGAACGGGAGATCCGGGCCCGGAACGTGATCGTCGCCACGGGTTCGCGGCCGGCCAGCCTGCCCGGCATCGAACTCGACGACGACCGCATCGGCGCCAGCACGGAGGCGCTGGCGTACAGCGAGGCGCCGGAGCGCCTGGTCGTGATCGGCGCCGGCTACATCGGGCTCGAACTGGGCGCGGTCTGGAACCGACTGGGCTCCAAGGTCACGGTCCTCGAGTACCTGGACCGCATCCTTCCCGGCGCCGACGCCGAGATTGCCGCGGCGGCCGAGAAGATCTTCCGCCGCCAGGGGCTCGACATCCGCCTCGGCAGCCGGGTTCGGGGCGCCTCCGTACGAAACGGCAAGGACGGCGAACACTGCGTCGTCGAGATCGAGGGCGCCGACCCGATCGAGTGCGACCGCGTTCTCGTCGCGGTCGGGCGCGTGCCGATCAGCGATGGCCTGGGACTTAAGGAGACGGGTGTCGCGACGGACGAACGGGGCTTCATCGAGGTCAACGAGCGCTTCGCCACCTCCGCGCCCGGCGTGTACGCGATCGGCGACGTGATCGGCGGCCCCCAACTGGCCCACAAGGCGGAGGAAGAGGGGATGGCCTGCGTCGAGGGCATCGCCGGCGGCTACGTCCACATCGACTACGACGAGATCCCCGGCATCGTGTACACCGAGCCCGAAGTCGCTTCCGTCGGCAAGACAGAGGAAGAACTGCGGGAAGCCGGAATCGCCTACCGGAAGGGCTCCTTCCCCTTCCGCGCCATCGGCCGGGCACGGGCCACGGGAAGCCTGGAGGGCTTCGTCAAGATCCTCGCCGGCGCGGACACGGACGAGGTACTCGGCGTCCACATCCTGGGCAGCCACGCCGGCGACCTGATCGCGGAGGCCGTGGCGGCGATCAGCTTCGGCGCCTCGGCGGAGGATCTCTTCCGCACCAGCCACGCCCACCCCACCCTCGCCGAAGCGATCAAGGAAGCGGCGCTGGCCGTTCACGGCCGGCCGATCCACATGTAGCCGCCCGTGGGTCGCCGCCGCGGACGCGGGTTCCGCCGGGGACGGTGACCTGGCTGGCTGCACGGGCGTTGCGCATCGCCCAGGCCGATCCGGTGCGCCGGACCCCGGGCTTTCCCCGCCGCGTCACGCGGGCGGGCTCGCGAGAAGGTCGATTGCTTCACGGCCGTGGTCAAAAGCGGCCACGGCCTGCTGTTTCGTGAGGGTCCTGGCTCGTGTTCGAGGCATCGTGCGCCCCCGCAACTTTCAGTGGCTGCCGGGTCGCACGGCGCCGCCAGGCCCTTTCCGGCCCGCTGATAGACTGCGCCCGCTCATTCTCAGGCAAGTCCTGTCTTGAACCGGAATCTCCCGGAGAACGCTCACCGTGATCATGAACCGCACCTGTCCACCACTCCGGTTGGCCTTGCTCGTTGCCTTCATCCTGTCGGTGGCCCTGCCGCTCGCCGCCCAGGAACCCGCCGAGCCCGCTGCCGTCGAGAACGAGCAGGCCGACGAAACGGCGGCAGACGGGGACGAGCAGGCCGACGAAACGGCGGCCGAAGAGGAGGAGAAGCCGCCGATCCCGCCCGGCGCCGAGCTTGAGGTGTCCCCCACCGAACTGACTCTGGAGGTTGGCGACAAGGCGACCCTGACCGCCAGCGTCGTCGGCGACGACGGCGAGACGATCGAGGGTGTCGACATCGTCTTCTTCTCCCGCAACCGCCGCCGACTCGGAGTCAACCCGGCCGGCGAACTCGAGGCGCATGGTCCGGGCGAGGTCACCGTGATCGCTCTGGTGCCGAAGGAAGTCGAAGACGAGCCGCGACGGGCGGAAGCCCTGCTCCGGGTCGAGGTCGAGGTGACGATCCCGAATCCCCCGGTCGAGAGCGTCGAGATCGTGGACCTCCCGGGCGCCTTCTACGCCGGCACTCACCTGCCGCTGCACGCCCGGGTCGTCGACATCACGGATGTCGTCCGCGACGATGTCGACGTGACCTACTCGAGCTCCGACACGGGTGTGGCCGCACCGGACGGCTTCGGGGGCCTGGACCTGGTCGCGCCCGGCCAGACCACCCTGACCGCGACCGCCGAGGATGCCTCCTGGCAGGTCGAGATCGCCGTCGCGCCGAATCCCACCGAACGGCTGGAGGTGACCGCCTCCGCCGACAACGCCCGCACCGGCGATGTCGTCCGGTTCGAGGCGGTCGGCCTCGACCGGGACGGCGACGCGGTGGAAGACCTGCCGATCCGCTTCCTGGTGGCCGGCACGCCTTCCGCGCGGATTCTGGCGCCTGGAGCAGCGGCCCAGATCGAGCAGGACGGCGCCTTCGTCGCCGAGCGGTCGGGCATCTACACGGTGACGGCTGTAGCTGGCAATCACTCCGCGAGCCACCCGGTTCGCATCACGCCGCGGCACGTGAACAAGGACATCGAGTTCGTCGGCCAGGGCAAGGTCAGCGACCGTCGCACGTCGGACCTCTGGGTCTGGGAAGGAACGGACGGGAACGACTACGCGATCACGGGCACCTGGGGCGCCGAGGGCCACGCCTATGTCTGGGACGTGACGAACCCCGAGAGCATCGTTCTCATCGATGCGGTCCGCGTGGACGCGCGGACGGTCAACGACGTCAAGGTCTCCGAGGACGGCCGGGTCGCGGTGATCAGCCGCGAGGGCGCCTCGAACCGCAAGAACGGCTTCGTCGTCCTCGACGTCTCCGAACCGCAGGTCGGCGTGCGCATCCTGTCCCGGTTCGACGATCAGTTGCGGGGCGGAGTCCACAACGTGTTCATCCACGACGAGCACGTCTACGCGCTGTCGAACGGCCGGCGCTTCGACGTGATCAGCATCGAGGATCCAACCCAGCCCTACCGCGTCGGGCGCTTCGAACTCGAGACCCCGGGGCACTCGATCCACGACGTCTGGGTCGTCGATGGCGTCGCCTTCACCTCGAACTGGGACGATGGCGTGGTCGCAATCGACGTCGGCGGCGCCGGCATGGGCGGCGCACCGAACAACCCCGTGCAGCTCGGCAGCTACGCCTACCCCAGCGGCTGGAACCACGCCGCCTATCCCTACCGCAGCGAATCGACCGGCAAGTTCTACGTCTTCGCCGGTGACGAGGCGTTCCCCTACGGCGAACTCGGACGCGACCCCCGTGCGGCGCCGCCCCGGGCGGCCGGCTGGATTCACGTCATCTCTTGGGACGACTGGGAGAATCCCCGCGAGGTCGCCCGCTACCAGGTGCCCGAGGCGGGGACGCACAACCTCTGGATCGAAGACGACATCATGTACGTCGCCTACTACAACGGCGGCCTGCGCGTCGTCGACGTCTCGGGCGAACTGCGCGGCGATCTCTACCGGCAGGGCCGCGAGATCGGCATGTTCATGCCGTTCGATCCCGACGCGCTAGTGCCGAACGCACCCTTCGTCTGGGGCCCCCAGCCCTACAAGGACCACATCTTCTTCTCGGACTGGCACTCCGGGTTGTGGGCGGTCAAGCTGAAAGACCCAGACGATCCGGACCGCGTCATCGGAGAGCCGCACTAGCGGCAATCGGGGTTCGCCGCATGCGCACGTCGACTTCCTGGCTGCCATCGTGGGCAGCGCCGGTGGCCCTTGTTGCGGGCGCCGCCACGGTGGCCCCGGCGCCTGGCCGCGCCGAGACCGATCCCGTCCCGCCGTCCCGCAACTACTACGCCTACGTCTGCGCCGAGTCGGAGGACGAGGTGTCCCTTATCCGGTTCGGACCTTCCGGCATCGAGGTGACGAAGACGATTGCCGTCGGCAGCTTCCCGGCGGAGATCGAGGGTCCCCACGGCATCAACATCTCCGCCGGCGGCCGCCACTGGTACGTCTCGATCGCCCACGGCACTCCGTTCGGCTCGATCCACAAGTACGAGACCGGAACGGACGAGTGGCTGGGCGACGTGAAAGTCGGGATGTTCCCCGCCACCCTCGACATCGCCGCGACGACGGGGCTGCTGTTCGTCGTCAACTCGGACTTCTACGGAGACCACGTACCGAGCACGATCTCCGTCGTCGAGACGTCGTCGATGACCGAGATCGCACAGCTTGCGACCGGCACGATGCCGCACGGAGCGAGACTCAGCCGGGACGGCCGGAAGCTCTACAGCGTGAACATGATGGATGACGAACTCGTCGAGGTCGACGCGCTCCGCTTCGAGGTCCGCCGGCGCCTGAAGCTGGGCGCCAAGCCCGGGGCGAGTGCAGCGCACGGGGATCACGGCGACCACCAGACCGCGGCGCGCCACGGCGGCGCCCACGCCGGCGGCGCCGTCGAGCCCTCCTGGGTCACGCCGCCGACCGCCGACGGTCTCCTCTACGTCACGGCTCTCTCGGGGAATGCGATCTACGAAATCGACACCGGCGAGTGGAAGGTAACGAGACGCTTCGACACGCCGGCCGGCCCCTACAACGCGGCAGTCGGGCCCGACGAACGCCTGCTCGTCGTCACCTACAAGAAGAGCGATTCGATCGGCTTCTGGGACCTTGATACCGGCAGCGAAGTCGCTCGACTGGCCACCACCCGACGCATTCCGCACGGTGTTGCCATCACCTCCGACGGCCGCTTCAGCCTGGTCACTGTCGAGGGCATCGGAGGCGAGCCGGGAGTCGTCGAGGTCTATGACAACGGCGCCTTGCGCCGGGTCGCCCGGATCGACATCGGCAAGCAGGCTGGCGGCATCGCCCTCTGGGAAGCGAATTGAACCCGCCGCAAGTCGAGTTCGAGGTCGCCGGTGACGCCGCCGACGCCCTCCGCCGCAAGCTGCTGAGCGGCCTCGCCGCGGTCGACCGGCGGCTGCGTCTGCGGCGCGCCTTAGCCGCGCTCGTCTGGCTCGCGCCCGCCTCCTGCCTCTGGCTGCTCTCCACCTGGCTGCTGCATCAGGCGGCCGGCGGCGACGGCAGCGCCGCCGCGCTCTGGCCGTCCTGGGCGGGAGGCATCGTTCTCCTCGCGCTTCTGCTGCGCGAGGCGGCTTCGCTTCGCCGCGATCTTCCCGCCGCGGCCCGGGCAGTTGACCAGGCGGGTGATCTGCGCGACGCCGTCGTCACCGCCCTGGAAACGGAGAAGCGCCTGCCCACGGGTCCTGAAGGCCGGCCTTCCGCAGCGAACAAGGCGGAAGCCGCGTGGCCGCGGCCCTGGATCGAACTGCTCCTTGAACGCGGCGTCGCGGGCCTCGACCGCACCGGCGCGCGCCGGGCGGCGCCCCGCCTCGCCCCCCGGGGCGCCGCGGTGTCCGCGATCCTCTGCGCGGTCCTGCTCGTACCGATTGCTCTGCCGAACTCCTTCGTCGGCGAGACGCTGGCCGCCGCGATGAGCGGCGCCGACGCCGACCAGGCTGCCCGGGACCTCGAGGCGGCGGCGTTTCTCGAGGAGGAGCCGGGTCGCAGGCCGGGAGTCCCGGAGTTCGATGTCCGCCTCAGCGACCTGCCCTTCCTGAGTCTCCGGATCCGCGAGCAGGGAGACTCCGACGATGCCGGCAACGCTGTCGGCGACGCCTCCGAGGGCGCCGAGGGGAGCCTGGGTGACGACGCGGAAGTCGAGGCGACAAACGGCAATGCCGAGGGCGGCGAGCCCGCGGCGGGCGACTTCGCCGGTGAAGCGGAAGCCGAAACCGGCGCCGACCTGATGCGGGAACTCGACACCGGCGAGGGCGCCGGAGAAGACGAACCAAGCGCGCCGGGCACGCCGGGCGAAGGCGAAGGCGCCGAGGCCGGCGCCGAGACGGCGGCCGGCGACGGCGCCGGCGGCGAGCCGACAGACGAGGGCGAAGGTTCCGGCAACGAGAGCGGCACGGCTGCCGCCGCAAGCGAGGAACCCGGCAACAGCAGCGCCGAAGCCGACGGCGCGGCGGCCGGTGTCGGCACCGGACCGCAGGACGAAATGGTCGACCCCTTCGGCGACCTCCTCACCCCGGCTCTCAGCCTCGAACAGGCACTCGAAACCGCCCTGCTCGAGTCGCCCGAGGACGCCTTCCGCAGACCCCTGACCACGACCAATGCGACCCGGTTCCGGGCCGCGGAGGTGGCGATTCGAAGCTCCGGCGCCGTCGTCGGCAGCGACTCCACAGCAGCTGCCGGCGATCTGCCGCCCCCGAGGCATCCGATCGCGTGGCGCCACCGCGTTTCCGTGCGGCGCTACCTCGAGTCGCTGGAAGACGGTTCCCCGGAGGACAGGGAGTGAACGACGCCGCCGAACCCCGGACCGCAGCCGACCTGGCTCAACAGTTGACCGACTTCGCCGAACGCTGCGGCCAGTTGCGCGGCGAGATCGGCAAGGTGATCGTCGGCCAGGAGGAGGTGGTCGACGGCGTGATCATCGGACTGCTCGCCGACGGCCATGTACTGCTCGAGGGCATTCCCGGTCTCGGCAAGACGCGACTGGTGCGCACCCTGGCCGAAGCGCTTCACGTCGAGTTCTCGCGCATTCAGTTCACGCCGGATCTGATGCCCGCCGACATCGTCGGCACCCACGTGCTGCGCGAAGACGAGACGGGAGGCCGTCGGCTCGTGTTCGAGCCCGGACCGATCTTCGCGAATCTCGTGCTCGCGGACGAGATCAACCGCGCCACGCCGAAGACCCAGTCGGCCCTGCTGGAAGCGATGCAGGAAACAACGGTCACCGTCGGCGGCGAAACGAATCCCCTCGGGCCGCCCTTCTTCGTCCTCGCCACCCAGAACCCGCTGGAAATGGAGGGGACCTATCCGCTGCCCGAAGCACAGCTCGACCGCTTCCTGTTCAAGTTGCGGATGTCCTACCCCGACACCGACGAACTGCACGCGATTCTCGACCGCACGACCTCGGGGCACACGCCGACCGCGGCCGCACTGTGGACCGCCGAGCAGGTCATCGCGATGCGTCGCGCCGCCCGCCTCGCCCCGATTGCCCATCCGGTCCAGGAATACGCGATCCGGATTGGCCTGGCGACCCGTCCCGAAGGTGACCGGCCCGCGGAGGCGGTCCGCCGCTACGTGCGCATCGGCGCCAGCCCCCGCGGCGTCCAGGCGATGGTCCTCGGCGCCAAGGTCCACGCCCTGATTCGCGGCCGCGCCCACGTCGCCCGGGAGGACATTCGCGCCGTCGCTCTGCCCGCCCTGCGGCACCGGGTCCTGCTCAACTTCGAGGGTGAGGCGGAACGGGTCGACCTGGACGATCTGCTCCAGGACCTCGTCGACAACGTGCCCGAGGGTTGAAGAACTCCGGCGCAACCTGGCCCGTGGCCGACCACTCCGCCTTCGCCTTCGAGCCGGCCTTCCTTGCCCGGCTGGAGCGCCTCCGGCTCCTGACCCGCCGCGTTCCGGCCGGCGGCTTCAAGGGAGAGCACCGCGCCACCCATCTCGGCGCCGGAATCGAGTTCGCCGACTACCGCCCCTACGTCGAGGGCGACGACGTGCGTCACCTCGACTGGCGCGCCTACATGCGCTTCGACCGCCTGCTGTTGCGGATGTTCGAAGAACACGGCGACCTCGCGGTCTACATCCTGCTCGACTGCAGCCGCTCGATGGCGCCCACGCCGGGCGACGCCGGACGCCGCAAGTTCGACGCCGCCCGCCGGATCGCGGCGGCCCTGACCTACATTGCCCTCGCCACCCTCGATCGGGTCACGCTGGCGCCCTGGTCGAGCCACGCGCACCAGGTTCTCGGACCGCTCCACGGCTCGCGACAGGTATGGCGCGCGCTCGACTTCCTCGCCAATCTCGACACCGGCGGCGATACCCGGCTCGACCACGCCGTCCGCCAGGTGTTCGCGGCCGGCCGGCGCCGCGGCCTCGTGATCCTGATCTCCGACCTCCTCTCGGACACGACGGAGGACGGTCTCGACCTGCTCCTGCCGTTGCGCCACGATGTCGCGGTCCTCCAGGTCACCGACCACCAGGACCTGGAAGCGCCGCTCGACCGCGACACGACCCTGGTCGACAGCGAAACCGGCGACACGCTCCGCGTCCATGGCGCCCCCACGCTGCTGCACAAGCTGGAAAGCGAAGCCGACACCCATCGCGACGAGATCCGCGCCCGCTGCACCGCCCGCGGCTGGTCCTTCATCCAGGCGCCGGTCGAAATGCGCTTCGAGGAGCTGGCCCTCGGCGCCTTGCGCCGCGGCCTGCTGAGCCGGGGACGCTAGCAGCCGTGCCGGTCTGGTTGCCACTCCTGCTTGCCGCCCTCGCGGTGCTCGCGATCTACCTGATCCGGCCCACGGCGCAGACGCTGTCCGTCGCCTCCACCTTGCTCTGGCGGCGCCTGCTGGCCGCCCGGAGGAAGCGCCACGACCGGCTGCGCTGGCTGCTCTCCCTGCTTCTCGCGATGACCGTCGCCGGCTGTCTGGCGCTGGCCGCCGGCCAGGCCCCCTGGCTGCAGCCCGGAGGCGGCGACCTGATCGCCCTCGCCTTCGACTCCTCGCCCACGATGCGCGCCGCCCTTCCCGGCGGGGCGGGTACGCGGATGGAGCTGGCCATCGCCGAAGCGCGCCGCACGATCGCCGAAGCCGATTCCGGCAGCCGATTCACCCTGGGCGCCGACCCGACTCCGCTCACCTCCGCCGAGGCGCTGCTCGCCCTGTCCGGCGCCGTCGAGCCGGAGGCCGTGGAAGCCGACCTGGAACCGGCGATCCCCTCAGGCGATGCGGCTTACCTCTTCACCGACGGGATCTCCGACTGGCGGCCGATCACGGACCCCGCGACCGAGACCCGCACGGTGTCCGTCCTCGCCCCGGCCAGAAACGCCGGCATCGTCCTCTTCGTGACCCGCCCGGCGCCCAGCCACGAAGCGAAGCCCGAGGCGCTTCTCGAAGTGCTCGCGACGGACTCGGCCGACGCCAGCAGTCCCTTGCGAACCGAACTGACGGTCGCCGATTCGGAGACGATCCGTATCCGGCGCCAACTGGAACTGCCGCCCGGCGACCGCTTCACCGCCCTGATCGACATCGCCGGTTTCGCCCCCGGACCTGTCGTGGCGCGGCTCCAAACACCCGGCGATGTCTTCCCGCTGGACGACCGGGCCACCTTGATCGCCGCTCAAACAGCCGGCCCGGCCCGCGTAGCGCGGCCGAAGAGCGAACGTGTTCTGTTCGTTCAGACCCGCAGTCGCGCCACCTTCGACGACTCGGCCGTCGCCAGGGCTTTCGAGGCGGACCCGTCGGTCAAGATCGTCGCCGTGCACTCGGAAACCGACGAGACACGCGGCGGAACCGCTACGGGGACGCCTGCGGTCACTCCTGGCGACCGGGACTCCTCGCCCGAACCGGTTCTGGCCGACGTCGCCGTCTTCCACCGCACGGCGCCGGCGGGCCTCACGGCCACCACACGCGGTCCGGGGTCTTCAGCAATGACGGCGGAGGCTCCATCCTGGATGCCCAGCCTGTTCCTCGATCCTCCGGAAGCCCTTCCTGCCGGCGGACTCTCCCCCGCCGAGGCGGGGTTTCAAGGCCAACGTCGCATCAACCGCATCGACGCCGACCACCCGATCCTCGCCGGCGTCTCACTGCTCGGTCTACCCGCAACGATCCCCGCGCGCGAGCTCGATTTCCGCTGCAGACCCCTGGCGGCGGCCGGCGACCTGACCGCAATCGCCGTCTGCGATCCCGCCGACCCGGCCTCGCAGTCGGCCTCGTCTCCCTTTGACCCGGCACTCCCGCACCTTGAGGCCCGCTCCGTCGTCATCGCCTTCGACCTGGACCTCTCCCCCCTGTCCCAACGCCCGGATCTCGCCGCCCTCCTCCAGAACGCGACGGAGTGGCTGACGGCCGGCAACACCGTGGCTGCAGCCGAACGCGCCGGCGGGCTCCGGGACGCCGTCAATCTCCAGGAAGCCGCCAATCTCCAGGAAGCGATCAATCTCCAGGAAGAATGGGCCACCCGGATCAACGACTCGAACCTCGACCCCGTCCCGCCGGGTCGCTCCGCCGAACTCACCCGGGACACCCGCCGCCCCTGGTCCTGGCGCGCCCTCGCCCTGGCCGGCCTCCTCCTCGCCTCCATCGAGGCGATCACCTTCTTCCGCGGCCTCACGGTGTAACTGGAATGCCCCCGTCCCAGCCCCCCGTTCCACTCTCCGCGTCGTGGAATCCGCCGAAACACCAGCCACGCGCCGCTCGCCCAATGTCTCCCCCTGGCAGCCGACCCGAAACCTCCGCCCACAAGCGCCGGCTCGCCCAACGACGACCGCCGGCCTGCCGAGGGAGCGGCGGGGTCGGACCCGGGGGTGCTCGGAGTGAGCGACTGCCGACGCCGCTCCAACCGGCTACGCCCAATCGGAGCGAGCGGAGTGCAGTGAGCGCACCCCCTTTGCCCAATCCGACTAGCGCGAACGACCCCTGGGACCGACCCCGCCGCCCCCGCCGCAGGCGGGTGACCACGATTCACTGATGAACCTGCTCGAGCCGTACTGGTTGCTTGCCGCGTTGCCGGTTGCCGTGCTGCTGTGGTCGCAGCGGAGCGATCGGCCCGACCGGCAGCGGCGGCGTTTGCTGTGGATGCGTGGATCGCTGCTGGTGCTGCTCGTCCTGGCGCTTGCCGAACCGGTCATCACATGGAGCAGCCGCGAGCTCGATGTCGCCGTGCTCGTCGACGTCTCCGCCAGCGTCGAACCGGCGAGCCTGAACCGGGCGCTTCAGGCGATCGACCGCGGCATCGATGAGGAGGCGCCGGTGCGCCTGTTCGCCTTCGCGGACCGCGCGACCGCGGCTGCAGACGCGGACGACCTGCGGCGACTCGAGGTCGCCGACTCCAGCACAGCCTCCGCCGGCAACGCCGCGCTCGACCGCGGCAGCACGCGTCCGGACGCCGCCATTCGTCAGACGGCGGCAGCGCTGCGGGCCGACCGCGTCCGCCGCATCCTTCTCCTCTCGGACGGCCAGAACGCGAGCGGCATGGCCGGGCGAACCGCGACCGAGTATCCGGAACTGCGAATCGACACCGCGGTTCTCGATCGGGTGGCGCCGCCGGTCTGGATCGAGTCCGTCGAACTCGACGACGACGAGCGGCCCTTGCGCGCGGGCGAGCCTCACAACTGGATCTTGCGCATCGGCAGCCGGGCGTCCCTGCCCGAGGCGCCCCTGACCCTGCGCGGGGACGGCGCCGAAGAACTGCACAGCGTCCCGCTTGAACCCGGCGTGACCCGGATCCAGCTCGAATGGACGTTCCCTGAGCCGGGACTCCAGACCTTCGAGGCCGTGCTCGGGAGCGGCGACGGCGACGGTCCGGCCCAAGGCGCCCTGTGGCGGGGCAGCCTCCGCGTGGCGCCCGAACACCGCGTCCTGCTCCTCGCGCCGACCGATCACTCGGGCGACCTGGAGCGACTGCTGGAGAATCAGGGCCTGCAGGTCACCCGGAGGACGCCGGATCGGGCGTCGCTCAATCAGGCCGCGCTTCGCAGGTACGACGCCGTCCTGTTGAGCAACGTCGCCGCCGACAGCCTTCCCGAACCGGCCCAGCGAACGCTCGGCGAGTGGGTCGAGGACGAAGGCGGCGGCCTGTTGTTCGTCGCCGGCGAGGCGACTTTCGGCGAGGAGGGGTACCGTGGCTCGCCGCTCGAAGCCGTGCTGCCGCTCGACTTCGAGATCGAGGAGGAGCGCAGCGAGGTCGCGCTGATGATCGCGCTGGACAAGTCCTACAGCATGAAGGGTCCGAAGATGGACCTCGCCAAGGAGGCCGCCAAAGCTGCCCTCGGCATGCTCAACGAGCAACACCGCTTCGGCCTGGTCGCCTTCGACTGGCACACTCACGAGATCGTCCCCCTGCAGTTCGTGCGCGAGCAGGAGCGGCTCGCCGACCGCATCGACCGCATCGAAGCCAGCGCCCAGACGAACTTCTATCCGGCGCTCGAAGCCTGTCTGGATCAGCTCTCGGCGGTCGAGTCCGAGGTCAGGCACGTCATCCTGGTCTCGGACGGCCGCACCTACCCCGACGAGTACGAGAACCTCGTGCGCCGCATGCGACAGGAGGAAATCACCGTCTCCACCGTCGCAATCGGCGTGGAGTCCGACCGCGAGTTGCTCGCGGACATCGCCGACTGGGGCGACGGCAACGCCTACACGATCGAGGACGCCTCCTCCGTCCAGAGCATCCTGATCGACGAGACGATGAACCAGCTCCCCGACTCGACGCGGGAGGAGGAGATCCGGGTCGAGCAACGCGGCCAGTCCGAAGCCCTGGCCGGAGTCGACGTCGCCGAAGCGCCTCAACTCCACGGACGCATTGCCGCTGTGGCCAAGGACAGCGCGGAGGTCATTCTCGGCGCGGGCGACTCAGATCCGATCCTCGCCAGCCGCTACGTCGGTCTCGGCAAGACCTGGATGTTCACGTCGGACCTCCAGCCCCGATGGGCCAGCGACTGGCTGCGATGGCCCGAACTGCCCCGCCTCGTCGCCCAGGTCGTGCGCGACGCGGCCGACCGGCGCGCGAACTCCGAATGGAACCTGCGCCTCGACCGGCGGGACGAGGTCCTCGAAGCGGAACTCAGCGTGATCCAGGACGGCGGGCGGTTCGCCAGCGACCTCTCCCCACGGCTCGTCGTGCTGCGCGGCGACCGGCGCCTTGAAGCGCCGATGCAGCGCACCGGCCCCGGTCTCTACCGGCTTTCGCCCGAAGATGGCCTGCAACTCGCGCCGAGCCTCGAGCCCTACCGAGTCGAGGTCCACACTGGAGCACCCGGCGCCGAAGCGAGCGTCGGCCCGGGCCGCACGCTCTTCTTTCCCGCCCGCGACGAACTGCGCCCCGGCGCCCCCGACATCGCCGCCCTCGCCGCCCTCGCCGCCGAAACCTCCGGCCTGTTCCACGAGACGATCGACGGCGCCGTGGCAGCACTCACCGCGCCCGACGCCCGGACCGCGGTCCGCCGCTTCGAGTTGTGGTCCGTCCTCGCCGCAGCGGCGACCCTCCTGTTCCTGGCGGAACTCCTCCTGCGCCGTCGGCGGCGGCATGTGGCGACGGCTACCGCCACCGCGGCCCGCCGCGAGAACCGGCCGGCGGCATGACTGGTGCAGGTCCCGTCCCGATCACCCGGTGCTCCCTCCGTGCTCGCTTGACCGACAGCTAGCGGTTACCTAGGCTGAACCAATGACGGACTTGGGTCGAATCACGATCGAGCCTGGAAAGCGCAGCGGCAAACCCTGCATCCGTGGCCTGCGCATGACGGTGACCGACGTGCTGGATTACCTGGCGTCAGGTATGTCTGAGGACGAACTCCTAAGAGACTTCCCCGACCTGACGCGCGAGGACATCCGAGCCTGTCTCGCCTTCGCCGCCGACCGCGAACGGCGGCTCGCCGCAGCCGGCGCAAGGTGAAGCTGCTCTTCGACCAGAATCTCTCACCGAAGCTCTGCACGCGCCTGGTTCGCTCGGGAGACGGGACCGAAGGGGTCTTCCGGTTCATGAGAGCGCACCAGGCCGAGTTCCACGTCACGACGATGGCCCGCGTGCTCGGCGTCTCCACGAGCGGGTACTACGCCTGGCTTGGGCGGCCACGCTCGGCGAACGTGGGCCGCGAATTCAGCGGGAAAGATCGTGACCTCGTGAGATCCCACCTCCTCCAGCGACAGGGAGCCCGAGCGCCCGGACCGCCTTCGGCGTCAACGAACCCTAAGGGCAGACGACCTCGAAGCTCGTGCCCCCGACCACCTGGGTTGGCTGCCTGAAGGAAGGCGTCACTTGGTCCAGAACGGCTGCTGCCCCCGATGTCGTCGGGGGAACCAACGCACTGACGATCACAGGCAGGGAAACGTTGCTCGTCCTGCTGCAGTAGGCGGTGTCCGACTCGATGGTGATCCTGGCGCTGGAGTTGACAGAATCAAACCCAACACCGCCTACCGGGGTACCGCCGTCGGGGGGCCTTGATGCCGTCGGGCCGGTACCGACCAGCAACGAGTAGGCGAGGACAATGCCGCCCTGCAAGCGGTCGGCGGCCCTGGTTGCGGTCATCCCGAATTCCAGGTGTCCGAGCCTTGGGTTTCCACCTGGGGCGGTCGTGTAGTGGCCGCTCCCGTTCATCCACAGGTCGGCGATGACGGTGACCGTGCCAGAAGCCCCGGCGGCGGGCCGAGTGACGGTGCCCCCGTCCGGTATCCGCACGGTCACTCCGGTAATGGGGTCCGTGACCGTCGCCAGAATGATCGTGCCGCCGTCGCCCATCGCGCAGGCAGTCGTCCGGCGGGTGTAGCGTGGCGATGCTGCCGCTCCCCCGTCGTTGTAGCCGCACTTCCTGAGCGGTGCCGCCGGCGGCGCCGGCAGGATGTTCGGCAGCAGGCCGACACGGCCGGTCGAGGCCTCCTTCAGGAGGACGGCGCCCCTGCCCATCGTCATCGTGACGCCGGGACCGGCGTTCGTGATGCCGGTCTCCGCGTTGTCGAGGATGTCGTGGCTGACCAAGGCGCCAACGGCCGAGTTCGTGTCGTCCGTGATCCAGAACCAACCACCGTCCTTGACCGGGCCGATCTGCAGCCGGCTCTCTTCCGCGTTGCAGACAACGCCGCTGTCCGTGAACTGCAGCATAACCATGCCGGCGGCGTTGGGCTCGAGTTCGCCATGGTGCGTGACGCCGCCGCAGGTGGCGACCCAGGCCACCATGTCGGCGCCGTCGGCCTCCGCGATGAGTCCGCCATTGCCCATGTAGACGGACACGTCATGGGTGCAGGCCTCGCAGGAGACGGTCTGACCTAAGGGCCATCGCCGGAAAGGCGCAGAGAAACACTGCGATCGGGAGGTACTTCATCAGCTTCATCGGTTTTCTTCTCCTCAAGCGGCTCTCGCCGCCGTTCGTTTCGGCTCCGAGGCTCCAGGCCTCGCCAGGATTCATCGACGGTTGTTCGATCCGAAAACCGGCCGCGACGGCTGAGCAGGGAACGGCCGTTCGCTTGCCCGACGGCCACGGGTTGTCTTCCCGATGGAGACGGGGTGTCCGGCGCCAGTTCCCGACCCTGATTCGCCGCCGAAGAAGCCCGTGGCGCACGTCGCACCAAGAGCGGCCTGGCGCCGTCCAACAGGGCGCGACGGGCGCACCGGCGAGCTTGCGCCGCAGAACGCTGCGCCACAGTGGCCCGACCCGCGCCACACGCGAACCACCTGCGGGAGCGAGTCTTCCCGCCGGCAGGCTCCCGCGGCGCCGCGCCCCGGGGGCACCCGACGGGAACCCGCACCGACCCGCGGGCGGCGCCGGCTCTGAATCTAAAGGGTAGTGACGGTCACACAGGCCACACAGCCAGACCGAGACTCGGTGTGTGTGTGTGTGTGTGTGTGTGTGTGTGTGTGTGTGTGTGTGTGTTCACGAACTGTGCCAAGACGGGAACCCCGAGAAAGAGGTCCACAGACCAGCTTGAGCTACTAGAGTCAAGGGACCGGGGTCGGTTACACGCCGACCACGCGTGAGGCGCGAGCCTACATCACCCGTCGCCGAGGTAGAGCACGCCTTCGTCCGCCGCAGTGCAGGATCTCGCACTGATGGTTCGGTCTGCGGCCTCGTCGAACGCCTGCGACATCAAGAGATCAAAGGGCCCACTGCCTGCGGACACCGTGAAGAGCGCCGCGCGGTTGCTTCTGGCGTCACCCCTGCCGACTTCTCGCACGACGTCAAGCACCTTGAGGAGGTGCCGTTCGTTGGCAGAGTGCGACGAAGACGACCCGCGCTTCTACCGGTATGGCCCTTGGCCGATCAGGGCCTGGTCAAGCGAACAGGAGCCGGGCGACGGCGACAGCGACAGCGAGCAGCGCGCCCACGCCGCCCAGGACGCGCCAGGTGAGCCGCGGTTCGAGCTCTGCGAGTCTCGCTTCCAAGCGGAAGATGTCTTGCTTCGTGCCAGTGCCTTCGGCGATCGCTACGCGGATCGTCGTCGTGACCGCTTCGGCCTGCTTCGAAGTCAGACCGGCGTCTTCCAGCGTTCGGCCGGCGGCGAGGGTGTCGAAGGTCATCGGTGGATCGTACCCTTTCTGGTCAGCGCGCCTCAGGTCAGAGCTGTCGAACGAGCTGTCCAGACCAGCACCCCGGCCAGGCCGGCGTCCGTGCCGAGAACGGCCGGTTCGACGCGCACGTCGTCGATCGGGAACACACGGACACGTTCGGCCAACTCCTGGCGGACGCCGTCGAACAGCAGGTCGCCCAGGCCGGCGACGCCGCCGCCGAGCACGATGAGCTCCGGGTGAATTGCCACGACGACGTTGGCCACGGCAATGCCGACGAGGCGGGCGACCCGCTCCAGTGCCGGCGACCGCCGAGGTTCCGCCGCGCGATCAGGCGGTACTCGCCCGCCGCCGGGTCGACGGATCCCAGCGCCAGCCCGATGTGGGAACCGTCGAGATCAACGACGCCGTAGAACACCTCCCCGAAGTCTTACCTGCGGCGGCGCTTGGGCGGTTGACCGAATCGGCCGCCTCGGCGCCGTCCGGGTAGTACGCCGTGTACCTGGCGTCCAGTCCCCGAAGGTGGGAGTGCGGCAGGTAGCCGTAGATCGTCGTCGGGTACTCGAAGACCTTCGAAGCGCCGATGATCCAGTTCTTGTTGCGCGGCGAAACGGCGATGCTGCGGGCCCAGGGACGGGGCTCCTCGTACGTGGTTCATGCCGCCGTACGCGAGACCCTGGGGCCGGTGGCAGCCCTGGCAGGTCCGCTGACGGATCCGGCCCGACATCCCCATGGAAGGTCACGACGTCCTTCGCGTCGACTTCGTTGGAACCGGCGGCGAGAGCCGGAGCGGCAACGTCCCCCGGCGGCGTAGCCAGAATCGAGTGTCCTCGCACGGGCGGCGACCGCTATGCTCTGAACATGCTGGCCAAGGCCAGAAGCCAGAAAGAAGCGCTGAGCCTGCCGGCGCAGGAACGCATCGAGCTCGTGGTCGAGCCCTGGGACAGTCTGGCGCCGGGGGAGATTCCGATCCCCGAGTGGCAGCGAGATCTGATTCGCGCTCGGTTGGCGGCCTTGGATGAGATCCTGCCCGAGGAACGTTCGGCCACTTGGAAAGCCGTCCGCCCCCGAATCTTCGCCGACAAGGCGTGACCCGGGCCGTCCGCCTGACATCCACCGCAGTGCGGGATCTCGCACTGGCCGAACGGTAGTACTCCGACGAAGCTCCCTCTATGCTGGCTTCTCTTGAACCTTCGGCAATGTCGGACGCTGCACCCGAATCTCCCGTAGCGCGCGAAGAGCACGCCCCTCTTCGCTCTGCGCGTCGTGCTTCTTCGACATTCGGCGTGACAGTTGCGACGCCAACCGCACGAAGTCGTCGGGGAACGCCACGCGACTCCGGTTCCGGGTGAGTGCCTGCCGCAGATTTCTGACGTCCTCGTCTCGAGGCGCGCCAACGACGCGTTCCCAATCAGCCACGACCGCCTTCTCCACGGTCATCACGCGGTCGAGGTCGGCGACGAGCCCCTGAGGCTCGGTTCCCGGAAGGAACGCATAGTTCGGTCTGCGGCCTCGTCTGATCTCCGCGAGCCTGTCGGCGTCCACCTCTACCAAGGGGCACACCTGGACGAAGGGCCGGCTTTCGCAGGCACGGACGATGTCGCAGGTCTGCGTCACAACGGCGAATCCATGGACCCGTGCTTCTGCCGCGTCGGCGCCGACGGCGGCTGCGACAGCCGCCGCTTCCGTTAGCGGCACCCGCAGGTCCAACCGGAACAGGAACCCCTGGTCGCCCAGTACGCAGTCGCCCTGGCGCCACGGCCGGAGAGCGTCGTCAATGCGGTCGATCGCTGCCGGGTGCGCCTCATTCGGTCGATTCACGCCGCATGTTCCTCACGGTGCGGGCGGCAGAACCGGTCCCGGCATCCCGGTGGATCGGATCGTTCATCGCTTCGATCAAGCCATCGGGCGGCGGCGGCGTCCGCTCGGCCCGAGCGTCCGCATCAAGCTCGCGCAGCTCAACACGCCGGCCCGGCCGTCGACGACCGAGCAGCGCGGCGGCCTCGTCGAACGCCTGCGACCTCAAGAGATCAAAAGGCGCACTGCCTGCGGACCCCGTGAAGAGCGCCGCGCGGTTGCTTCTGGCGTCACCCGGTCGGCTTCTCGCACGACGTCAAGCACCTTGAGAAGGCACCGTTCGTTGGCAGAGTTCATTGGCCTGCCGCTGGCCCAGAAGTGCACGCTGCGGCGTGAAACGCCGAAGATCTGCGCTAGTTGCTCCCACGTCAACCCCGAAACGCGGCGCAACTCCGAGACCGCGCGGCGCGTGACATCGGATTCAGTCGCCGCGCAGGGCCTGGTCAAGCGAACAGGAGCCGGGCGACGGCGACAGCGACAGCGAGCCCACGCCGCCCAGGACGCGCCAGGTGAGCCGCAGTTCGAGCTCTGCGAGTCTCGCTTCCAAGCGGAAGATGTCTTGCTTCGTGGCAGTGCCTTCGGCGATCGCTACGCGGATCGTCGTCGTGACCGCTTCGGCCTGCTTCGAAGTCAGACCGGCGTCTTCCAGCGTTCGGGCGGCGGCGAGGGTGTCGAAGGTCATTGGTGGATCGTACCCTTTCTGGTCAGCGCGTCTCAGGTCAGAGCTGCGGAACGAGCCGTCCAGACCAGCACCCCGGCCAGTCCAGCGTCCGTGCCGAGAACGGCCGGTTCGACGCGCACGTCGTCGATCGGGAACACACGGACACGTTCGGCCAACTCCTGGCGGACGCCGTCGAACAGCAGGTCGCCCAGGCCGGCGACGCCGCCGCCGAGCACGATGAGTTCCGGATGGATTGCCACGACGACGTTGGCCACGGCAATGCCGACGAGGCGGGCGATCCGCTCCAGTTCCCGTTTGACCGCCTCGTCGCCGGCCCTGGCCGCTTCGCCCATCGTCTCGGCCGTCACCAGACCCGCGTCTCCTCCGGTGAGTTCGAACAGCGCCGGCGCCTGGCCCGAGCGCAGAAGCCGGACGCCAGTGCCGGCGACCGCCGGGCCGCTCGCCACGGCCTCCAGGCAACCCCGGTTGCCGCAGCCGCAGAGAGGACCGTTCAGGTCGACGATCTGGTGGCCCAGTTCTCCCGCCGAACCAAGCGGCCCCAGACGCAGCTTGCCGTCCACGACGACGCCACCGCCGATCCCCGTGCCGAGCGCGAACAGAGCCATCGTCGACGTTCCGCGTCCGGCGCCCAGGGTGAACTCGCCCAGCGTCGCGGCGCGCACATCGTTCAGCAGATGGACGGGCGCCTCCAGCCGTTCGCCGAGAATCCGCGCCACCGGTACGTCGCGCCACCGGGTTGGCAGGTTGGGCAGGAACCGCGTCTCGCCTTTCTCCGGATCCACCCAGCCCGGACAGCCGAGACCGACCGCTGCCGCGCGCGCGCCGACCTCCCGGCCCAGTTCGAGGATGCCCTCAGCGATCTGGTCGAGCACCGGCGCCCAGCCCTCATAGCCGCCGCCCTCGAGGTTCCGCCGCGCGATCAGGCGGTACTCGCCCGCCGCCGGGTCGACGGATCCCAGCGCCAGCCCGATATGGGAACCGCCGAGATCGACGGCGCCGTAGAGCACCTCCCTGGAGTCTTCTGTCGTCCCGGAACCTTCAGAGGTCATCGTGCGACGTCGAGACTCTCACAACGGGAAACGGCGCGCCCGTCGAAGTGGACGCGCCGCATATCGAAGGCTCCAGACTCCTTGAACAGGGCTGACCTTTACAGTCGAGGCAAGTTCCGCCCACTGGGTGCGCCGGCCTGAACGCTCGTCGGTCTGGGGCGAAGCCTCGCTGGTTCTTGTCGACGGTTACCGGGCGCCGCCCGCCGCCGGAGCCGCGGCCGCCGAAGCGTCCTCCGTCTCGGTCACGAGTTCCTCGCCCCGATCCTCCGAGTAGTCGATGAAGCCGATCATCATCTCGTCGGTCGTCGGGCCGCCGAACTGGACGGCGCGGGTCGTGTCGAGCTCAAGTACCGTCAGCTCGTTCCGCTCCTCCGTGTTGACGTAGGTCATCAGCACGTCGACGCGGGTACCGGCCGGAATGTCCTTCGGCTCCTTGTAGATGTAGTTCGTCTGCCAGTTCCAGTCGTATGCCGGAACGTCAAGGAGAACCTCCTCGGCGCCGTCCGGGTAGTACGCCGTGTACTTGGCGTCCAGTCCCCGAAGGTGGGAGTGCGGCAGGTAGCCGTAGATCGTCGTCGGGTGCTCGAAGACCTTCGAGGCGCCGATGATCCAGTTCTCATGACCGGGCGGAATCTCGAAATCGCTGTTGCCGACCGCTTCCCACTCGGCGATCCGGTCGATCTTCGCGTCCTTGGGATGGAACTTGAAGGCCATCTGGGAGCGATCCCAGACACCGGTGTCCACGCCCGGCTCCTTGTTGTAGTGCATCGAGAAGTAGAGCTGGGTGCCCGGCGTCAGCAGGCGGCCGGCCCCGTCGGGAAGGTGGAACGGCTCGGTGCCGGGGGCGATGCCGCCGATCAGACCCGAGGCGCCCGGCGTCTCGGTCTCCGCGGCAATCCGGGAACCGACGACATGGTGCACCACGTCGCTGCCGGCGCGGAACTCGATCGCCTTGATCCAGCGCGGCTCCGACAGCATCTCGTTCGTGATCATCTCCGCCTTCAGGCTGATGTTCAGGTCCTTCACGTCGTCGTCGACCCAGAACGGCTCGGCCAGATCAAGTACCAAGTCGGGCTCGCCGATCAGCCATCCGGTCGGCCACTCGACCGGCGCCGGCGCGTTCGCCGGATCGCCGCGGCGGGCGCCCGTGCTGGCCCAACCGAGGATCGTGTCGACCTCCTCGCGGCTCAGAATCCGCTCGTTCGTGAACAGCCCGTGGGTCTCCTCGCTCGCAAACCAGGGCGGCATCCGCTTCGCCTCGACCTGGCGGGCGATGCTGCGGGCCCAAGGACGGGTCTCCTCGTACGTCGTCAGGGCCATCGGCGCAATCATGCCGCCGTAGGCCACGCCCTCGGGCCGGTGGCAGCCCTGGCAGGAACGCTGCAGGATCGGCTCGACGTCCTCGTGGAAGGTGATCGCGTCGGGGCTGCCGGCCTCATCGGGGCCGGCGGCGATTGCCGGCACCGCGGCAACGACGAGCAGGGCGGCGAGAGCGGCGAGGCGGGAACGGCATGACATCACGGGCGTCCTCCGAGTACTGATTTCACGTTGGAGTGAGACACTAACACACTGAGCGACGACTCAGCCTCTGGTCTCCGCCCCGGATTCGCCACGCTCGGCCGCCACCCGGGCCCGCACCGTGCCGACGAACGCCCGGGCCGCGTCGAGTTCCTCGCTGGCGCCTTCCGCGTCCACGACGAAGGACCGCGAGTAGTCCGCTTCCTGGCGGTACTTCTGCAGCCGTGCCAGGAGGCGGGCCGCCGCGGCATCGAACCGGCCCGACCTCACGAAGTGCAGGTTGAACAGATGCTGGACGCCGGCATGGGTTCGAGGTTCAAGGCCGGCGGAATAGAGGATCCCGCGACAGCCGTGAAACACCGCGAAGTACGCCCTCGTCAGAGCGATGCGCGGATAGCCGGCCTGAAGCAACGCGTCGGCGCCCCGCAACTCCTCGTCCGCGAGTGTCAGCTCCGCAAGCGAACTCTCGCGTCGGCCTTCTCCGGTCACAGGGGAATCCCCTCCTGTTCGATGTCCCGGGTCAGGGGCCGGTCCTGGGCGCACCATCGTTCGTATTCCGCCCGGTCGAACACGGTGGGAGACAGGGACAGGCCATGCTCGATGCCCGCGTCGGTCGCCAGGTCGATCACATCGCGCCGGATCTCCCAGCCTGCTTCGTCGAGCACGACCGCGATGTCGACATCGGACTCCTCGTGCGCGCTCGAACGCGCGTACGAGCCGAACAGACGGATGTCGACCACGGCGTCGCCGTACGTCTCGCGCACGGCAGCGGCGAAGCGCGCCAGTGCGGGCGCCACGGTCGGCGCCGCGAGCACAACCCGGTCCATCAGTCGATTCTACGCCGCGACTGCCGCGGCGCGGTGAGCGGCGGCCCGCCCCGCCGCCCGGTTCAGGTTGCCGGCGGCAGGACCGTCTCCAGCCGGTCGATCGCATGGACGGGTGCGCCGTCACCCTTCATCAGAGGCGCGACGGCACGCAGAACGAGCCGCTGGCGTGCCAGCCTGGTCTGGCCGGCGAAGGCGGCGGACTCCACCCGCAGGCTGAAATGACTGCCCTCGCCGGTGACCCTGATGCGGGCGCCCGGCAGCGCCGCCGCCACGGCTTCCCGAATGCGCTCGGCCGTCTCCCGCGGCGGCGGTTGTGCAGTGATCTCCATTCCGGGAGCCGGTCCGACCCGTCGCCGACGGCTCAGCCGGCGGTCCCGGAAGCCGGGATGTCGACATCCAGGCGCTGGCCGTGCTCACTCTGGACGACGGTGATCGATGCGCCCCGCGCCCGCGCGGCACTGTCCTGGTCGAGCAGGAAGGTCAGATCGCCAACCTGGACGCGAACCTCCGATCCCGCCGCCGGCCCGAAGCCGAGGAAGGGTTGGAACCTGGCGTCGATGCCGAAGTGGAGCTCGGCCTGTTGCTGTTGCTGGGCGTCGCGCAGGATCTGCTCCGCCTCCGCGCTGATCGAAATCGCTACCTGGTCGCCGGTCAACGCGGGACGCTCCATACCCAGAGCATCGTGGAGCTCGCCGCTGTCGTACATCTCCTTGACGATGTCGCAGCCGCCCATGAACTCGCCGCCGACGTAGAGCTGGGGAATCGTCGGCCAGTCGGAGAACTCCTTGACGCCCTCGCGGACCTCGGAGTCCGACAGTACGTCGAAGGTCCGGTACTCGGGAAGCAGGCGGTTCAGCACCTGAACGACCTGGGCGGAGAAACCGCATTTGGGGGCCGCGGGATCGCCCTTCATGAAGAGGACGGCGGAACCGGAATCCACGATCCCCTGGATGCGGGACTGAAGTTCGGGGGAAATGGACATGATCAACCCTCTGAGCCTGGCGTCTGCTCCACCGCGACACGCCCCGGACGGGCGCCGGCCGGTGGCTCGTGCCGTTGCCGGAATGAGGCGATAGTCTATCCCGCCGATCAGGAAGTACAGCGGGCCATCGCGCACCAATCGCGCGGAAGCCCTGAACGACTGGCAACCAGGCCGAGCAGCGACATCATCCGCCAGACCGCGGGCACTCACGCGACACAGGCGAGCCAAGGAGATTGCGCAGAATGAACGACGCACGCGGGGGCGAGGCCCATTCTTCCGGGCCCCAACAGGCAGGCGACAGGACAACGACCCGACGACTTGCGGGCGCGGTGCTGGTCCTGGCGGTCTCGACCGTCAGTGCGGCGCCGGCCGAAGAGTGGACCTCCTGGCGCGGGCCGCATCAGAACGGAACCTCCCCCCAGACCGGCCTGATCGACACCTGGAGCCCGGACGGCGAGAACCTGATCTGGCGGCGGGACTTCACCGGCCGCTCGACGCCGGTGGTCATGGGCGGGCGCGTGTTCGTCAACGGACGCGACGGGACCGGGGTCGACCAGCAGGCGGTCGTCGCGGCATTCGACGCCGGGACCGGCGAGCCCATCTGGGAACGGCGCTACAACCTCTACCTCACCACGGTGCCGATGAACCGCGTCGGCTGGGCCTCGCTCACCGGCGATCCGGAAACCGGGTACATCTACGCGCAACTGGTCAGCGGCTTCTTCCTCTGCCTGGACCGTGAAGGCAACACCGTGTGGTCACGATCCCTCAAGGAGGAACACGGACGTTTCGAAGGCTACGGCGGCCGGACCGCGTCCGCGGTGATTCACGAGGATCTCGTCATCCTGAACATGATCAACGGCAGTTGGGGAAACCAGGGCGCTCCGCGCCACCGCTACTACGCTTTCGACAAGCGATCCGGGGCGGTGCGCTGGATGTCGACTCCAGGCGGCGCGGTCTACGATCGGAACACGCAGTCGGTCCCCGTCCTCGCGACGATCAACGGCCAGCGGCTGGTCATCGGCGGCAACGCGGACGGACACATCTACGCGCTGCAGGCCCGCACCGGCAGGAAGGTCTGGGAGTTCGAGCTTTCCAAGCGCGGCATCAACGTCTCCCCCGTTGTCGACGACGCGGGTCGGGTACTCGTCTCCCACAGCGAGGAGAACGTCGATGAAGCGACGCTCGGCCGGGTGGTGGCGCTCGACGGCGCCGGCAGCGGCGATATCACGGCGACCGGCGAACTGTGGCGCTGGAACCGGAACAAGGCCGGTTTCCCGTCGCCCGCGCTCCACGACGGCCGCGTGTACATCGTGAGCAACCAGGGCAACCTCGCCGCCGTCGACGCGGCCACCGGCGACCTCCACTGGGAACTGAGCATCGGCACGGTCGGCAAGGCATCGCCGGTGTGGGCCGACGGCAAGCTCTACGCCCCCGAGACGAACGGCCACTTCGCCATCGTCCGGCCCGCCGACGACAGCGCCGAGATCCTCGCCCGGCACGAGCTGAGGATGCCGGACGGCCGCCGCTACGCCGAGTTCTACGGGTCGCCGGCGATCGCCTACGGGCGGATCTACTTCACGACGGAAGAGGGCCTGTACTGCCTGGGCGACAAGGACGCGCCGCTTGAGGTCGCGCCGTCACCGCCACCCGGCCTCGGCGACGAAGGCCCCGCGAAGGGGCCGGCGACGACCCTCCAGGTAAGCCCCGCGGAGGTGACCGCGAAACCCGGCGAGTCCCACGACTTCGAGGTCTACGCCTTCGACGCCCTCGGCCGAGCCCTCGGCCCGGTCGAGGCGACCCTCACGCTCCGCGGAATCGACGCGGAACTCGCCGGCGGCAGCGTGACCATCCCCGCCGACGCCGGTTTCGCGGCCGGCGCCCTGGTCGCCAGCAGCGGCGATCTCGAGGCCGAGGCCCGGCTCCGCGTGTTCCCGCCCCTGCCCTGGAGCGAGGACTTCTCGGGCGGCAAGCGCAGCGCGTGGATTGGCGGAGGCCGCTACGACGTGACGGAAGAGAACGGCGACAGCATCCTGATCAAGCCGGTCGCAGAACGGGGTCTGCTTCGCTCGCCGCTGCTGCTCGGTCCACCATCCCTCGGCAACTACACGATCCAGGCCGACGTCCGCCTCTCACAGAAGGGCCGTCGCAAGTCCGACGCGGGGATGATCAACAGCGGCTACATCCTGGACCTGCTCGGCATTCACCAGCGGCTGCAGATCCGCTCCTGGTCGGCACAACTTCGGGTCGAGAGTGCAGCCGACTTCGAAGTCGAGATGGACCAGTGGTACACGATGAAGCTCCAGGTCGAGTCCGACGACGACGAGGCCCGGATTCGCGGCAAGGTCTGGGCGCGCGGCGCGGACGAGCCCGCGGACTGGACCGTAACCGCGGTCGACCCCCATCCGATTCGAAACGGCTCCCCGGGACTGCTGGGCTACTCGCCGTCCGTCGTCTCCTACGACAACGTGCTGATCACGCCCAACCGAGTCCGGTAAGCCGGCGGGAGGAGCGCGCAATGGAACGGAAGATCCGCATGGGCATGGTCGGCGGCGGTCAGGGCGCCTTCATCGGCGGCGTCCACCGGATGGCGGCGGGGCTCGACGGCCTGATCGAACTCGTCTGCGGCGCCTTCAGCTCGGATCCGGAACGTTCACTGGCCTCCGGCGCCGAGCTCTTCCTGCCGCCCGAGCGGTGCTACGGCGCCTACCAGGAGATGATGGCGCGCGAGGCCGCCCTCGACCCGGCCGAGCGGATGGACTTTGTCTCCATCGTCACCCCGAACCACATGCACTTCCCGGTCGCCGCGGCGGCGCTCGAAGCCGGCTTCCACGTGATGAGCGACAAGCCGATGACCAGGTCGGCGGCCGAGGCGGAAGCCCTGGTCGAACTCGTCGAGCGGACCGGTCTCGTCTTCGGCCTGACCCACAACTACACCGGCTACCCGATGGTCAAGGAGGCCCGCCACCGGGTCCGCGGCGGCCAGCTCGGCAAGGTACGGAAGATCGTCGTCGAGTATCCCCAGGGTTGGCTCGCCACCGAGCTTGAAGCGGAAGGCCAGAAGCAGGCGGACTGGCGGACGGACCCGGAGCGCGCCGGGATCAGTTGCTGCATCGGCGACATCGGCACCCACGCCGAGAACCTCGCCGAAGCGATCACCGGGCTGCGCATCGAGTCGCTGTGCGCCGATCTGACGACCTTCGTCGACGGCAGGCCGCTGGAGGACGACGGCAACATGCTGCTCCGCTTCGACAACGGCGCCCGTGGGGTGCTCTACGCCTCCCAGGTCTCGGTCGACGAGGAAAACGCGCTGGCAATCCGGGTCTACGGCGAACTCGGCGGCCTGGAGTGGCGCCAGGAGGAACCGAACACGCTGATCCTCAAGTGGCTCGACCGTCCGCGCGAGATCCTGCGCACCTCCGGCCAGGGCCTGAGCGACGACGCGGCGGCGCACACCAGGCTGCCGGCCGGCCACCCCGAGGGGTTCCTCGAAGCGTTCGCCAACCTGTACCGGAACTTCGCCAACACGCTCGACTGCCGGCGGCGCGAAGTCGAGCCCGACGCGACGATGCTCGACTTCCCCACCGTCCACGACGGCCTGCGCGGGATGCAGTTCATCGAGACGGCCGTCGCCAGCAGCGAGAGCGACCGGAAGTGGCTCAGGATGCCCGCCTGACGGCGGCACACGAACGCCACACTCCAAGGAACGAAGGCAGCAACCACCAGGAGACGCACCGTGGCCCGACCCGTTACCCTGTTCACCGGCCAGTGGGCCGACCTGCCGGTCGCCGACCTCTGCCCCCTGGCGCGAAACCTCGGCTACGACGGCGTGGAACTCGCCTGCTGGGGCGACCACGTGGAGGTCGACCGCTGTGACGACGCCTACGCGGCCTCGCGGCGCGAGCTGCTGGAGCAGCACGGGCTCGAACTCCACGCGATCAGCAACCACCTGGTCGGCCAGGCGGTGTGCGACCGGATCGATGCCCGGCACGAGGCGATCCTGCCGCCCCACGTCTGGGGCAACGGCGACGCGGAGGACGTGCGCAAGCGCGCCGCCGACGAGATGATCCGCACCGGCGAGGCGGCGAAGGCCCTGGGCCTCTCGGTCGTGAACGGGTTCACGGGAAGCTCCATCTGGCATCTGCTCTATTCCTTCCCGCCGGTGCCGCCCGCGATGATCGACGACGGATTCGCCGACTTCGCCGCTCGCTGGACGCCGATTCTCGACGCCTACCGGGAGCTCGGCGTGCGCTTCGGCCTGGAGGTCCACCCGACCGAGATCGCCTTCGACACGGTGAGCGCCGAGCGGGCGGTCGAAGCTCTGGGCGGCCATCCCGCCTTCGGCTTCAACTACGATCCCAGCCACCTCGGCTACCAGGGCGTCGACTACGTCGACTTCATCCGCCGGTTCTTTGACCGCATCTTCCACGTCCACATCAAGGATGCCTGGTGGTCCGACGGGCCCAGGCCCTGCGGCGTCTTCGGCGGTCACACGAACTTCGGCGATCACCGCCGGTTCTGGGACTTCCGCTCGCCCGGCCGCGGCTCGGTCGACTTCGAGGAGATCATCCGGGCTCTGAACGACATCGGCTACGACGGACCGCTCTCCGTCGAGTGGGAAGACTCCGGGATGGACCGCGAGCACGGCGCCGCCGAAGCGGCCGATTTCGTCAGGGCGCTCGACTTCGCGCCGTCGGTGATCGCCTTCGACGCCGCGTTCGAGGACAACTGAGGAACTCGCCCGAGGAGGTTGACCGATGACGTTCTTCCCCGAGGTCGAAAGGCCGATCCCCTTTCGCGGACCGGACAGCCGGGATCCGCTCGCGTTCAAGTACTACGACCGCTCACGCCGGGTCGGCCGCAGGTCGATGGAGCGGCAACTCAAGTTCTCGGTCGCCTGGTGGCACACGTTCAAGGGCGGCGGCCAGGATCCGTTCGGACCGGACCCCGTGTACGACCGGCCCTGGGACGACGCCTCGACGCCGCTAGACGCGGCGCGGCAAACACTCGACGCCGCGTTCGAGTTCTTCACCAAGCTCGGCGTGCCCTACTACTGCTTCCACGACCGGGACATTGCGCCCGAGGGCAACTCCGTCGCCGAGAGCAACGAGTACCTGGACGAGATCGTCCAACTGGCGAAGGCCAGGCAACGGGAGACCGGCGTCAAGCTGCTCTGGGGCACCGCGAACCTGTTCGGCCATCCGCGCTACACCCACGGCGCGGCGACCAACCCCGATCCCGGAGTCTTCGCCCACGCGGCCGCCCAGGTGCGTCGCGCGATCGACGCGACGATCGAACTCGGCGGCAACGGCTACGTGTTCTGGGGCGGCCGCGAGGGCTACACCTCGCTGATCAACACGGACATGCGCCACGAGCGGGAGCAGATGGCCGCCTTCCTCCGACTCGCCGTCGACTACGCGCGACGTCAGGGCTTCGAGGGCAAGTTCTTCCTCGAGCCCAAGGCGAAGGAGCCCTCGGTTCACCAGTACGACTTCGACTGCGGTCACTGCCTGAACTTCCTGCGCGAGTTCGATCTGACCGATGACTTCATGCTGAACGTCGAGGCGAATCACGCGACGCTCGCCACCCACTCCTTCGAACACGAACTGGCGACCGCGGCGGGCGCCGGCATGCTCGGCAGCGTCGACATCAACCGCGGGCTGGAAGGCGTCGGCTGGGACACGGACAACTTCGCGATGAGCCTCCGCGAGTGCGTCCTGGCCCTGCTCATCATCCAGGGCCAGGGCGGCCTGCGCTGGGGCGGCCTGAACTTCGACGCGAAGGTGCGGCGGGGCTCCTTCGACACGGTCGACCTGTTCTACGCCCACATCGCGTCGATGGACGTCTTCGCCAAGGCTCTCCTGATCGTCGACCGGATACGGAAGGACGGCGTCCTCGGCCTCGCCGGCAAGCGGATCCGGCAACGCTACGCCGGCTACCGGCGCGGCCTCGGCCGCAAGCTCCTGGCCGGCGAAACGACCCTCGAGGAACTCGAGGACTGGGCCGGACGAGTCGGCGAACCGCCGAAGGTCAGCGGCCGCCAGGAAGAGCTCGAGAGCATCCTCAACGACTACCTGTACAGCACCCGCATCGAGTGAGCTGCGGTCCGCTGTACCTGGGTATCGACGTCGGCACCCAAAGCCTGACCGCGATCCTGATCGAGGCGCCGCCGCCGGACGGGGAGGGCAAGGACAGGGCCAGCCGCGTCGCCGCGCGCGCAACCGTTCACTACGACTCCGAACTGCCGGCGTACGGCACCGTCAGCGGACAGCTTCCGAACGACGATCCGGCGATCGGACGGGTACCGCCCTGCATGTGGATCGAGGCCCTGGATCTGGCGTTGGAACGACTGGGCGGCGATCTTTGCGGGAAGGTCTGCGGCCTGTCGGTGTCCGGCCAGCAGCACGGCTCCGTCTACCTCCGGGCCGGCAGCGACCGCGCACTCCGGTCTCTGACCGCGGACCGGAACCTCGCCGAGCAGATCGAGCCTCTCCTTGCCCGCAGCGAAGCACCGATCTGGACCGACTCCTCCACCGGGCGGGAATGCGAAGAGATCCGGCGGGCGCTCGGCGGCGCCGCGGCGACCGCCGAACTCACCGGCAGCAACACCTTCGAGCGCTTCACCGGGCCTCAGATCCGGCGCTTCGCTCGGACCCGGCCCGACGAATGGACCGATACGGCACACGTCTGCCTGGTCAGCTCGTTCGTCACCTCGGTCCTGGCCGGCCGGCTGACGGCGATCGACCACGGTGACGGCTCGGGCATGAATCTGCTCGACATCCGGCGGCGGGAGTGGTCGCCCGCGGCGATGGCGGCCACCGCAACCGAACTTGAGCGCCGTCTCCTCCCGTCGCAACCGCCCTGGACGGTCGTCGGCGCGATAGCTCCCTGCTTCGTCTCCCGGTACGGCTTCCCGCCGGATACGCGAGTGTCCATCGGCTCCGGGGACAACCCCTGTTCCCTGGTCGGCGTCGGTGTGCGCGAACCCGGCGAAGCGGTGCTGAGCCTGGGCACCAGCGACACCTGCTTCTGCCTCATGCCCGACATCGCCGTCGACCCGGACGCCAACGGCCACGTGTTCATCGCGCCGAGTGGACATCCGATGAGCCTGATCTGCTTCCGCAACGGGTCGCTCGCGCGCGAAGCGGTGCGGGACCGCCACGGTCTCGACTGGCAGGGCTTCGAGGACGCGCTGCGGTCCACGCCGCCGGGCAACGACGGGATGATGATGATCCCGTGGTTCGAACCGGAGATCGTCCCGCGCGTGGCGTCGCCCGGGGTCGTTCGGCTGGGCGGTCTGGAGGACGCACCCGAGCAGGCGGCCGCGAACTGCCGTGCCGTCGTCGAGGGGCAGTTCCTGTCCATGCGGCTCAACTCGGAATGGATGGCGACCCGGCCCAGCCGGATTCTGGCGACCGGAGGCGGCGCCCACAATCGGGAGATGCTTCAGATCGCCGCCGACGTGATGGGCTGCCCCGTCGAGGGACACGAGGCAACCGACGGCGCAGCCCTGGGCGCCGCTCTGCGCGCGACCGGGCGCAGGCCGTACCCGCTGCCACCGGCCGGCGGACCCGGACCTGCCGCCGCGCCCCGCCCCCAGGCGGCCGCGGTCTACGACCGGTTGCTTGCGCGGTACGCCGAAGCGCAGCGCAGGGCGTTAGGGCCTTAGGGCAAAGACCGGGCGCCCGCGGAGACCGGGAGCGTGCGCCACCTCCGTCGACAGCGGCAGGCGCAAGAGCCGGGCGCGCGCGGAGACCGGTCCATCACGGGAGGGGTTCGCCGATGGCGCACAGCCAAGACCGGGCGCCCGCAGAGACCGGGTGCGCCGGCTAGGGCAGCGCTCCGTAGAGTTCCCTGACCTTCGCGCGAACACGGTCGCCGTTGTCCGGACCCAGGCGCAGCAGGAGCTTCTGAGCCGGGCTCAATCCTTCGAGCCCGGGATCGACGTACTCGAAGCTGATCACCCGCAACCGGAGTTCCGGCACAGCGTCGGGGACGGGCGTCGCCAGCAGCCTGGTCACGGCGAGTTCGAGCGTGTCGCCGAACTCGTTGGGGTATCCGAGTTCGTCGTGCGCCTGCTCGAACAAGGGCGCCAGGCGCTGATAGGCGCCGGCGGCCCCGGACACATCGATCGAGTCGAGGACTTCGACCGCCAGATCGTAGCGGCGGAAGCTCGTCTCGGCCGGGTAGAAGCGCTGCCCCCGCCGCACCACGCTGAAGCCCTCCTCGGGGCGTAGCGGCTCCAGGCTGGACTGGGGCGGCTCGTCGTAGGCAACGGCGCCGACCGCGCGCACGAAGTTCATCGCCAGTTCCTCGGGAACAAGCCACGCCAGCCACTCGGCGTGCTGCGACAGGCCGCCCACGACGTCCCGAACCAGGGAATCGCTCCCGGACAGGGCCGGGAGCGCCGGCGGTTCAGCGGCCGGAACATCGACCGCCGGCGGCGCCGCAGCCGGTTCGGGGGCAGTGACTGCCTCAGCGGCCGCAGCAGCGGCGGCGGGATCGACCGCATCCGCGGAGCGGCTGGCGAACCACCACCAGATCACGGCGCCGCCGCCAAGCAGAATCAGGCCCGCGATGACGATGACGGTTATCGTCCCGGAACGCGCCGGCGACCCTTCGGGCGAGTCGCCCGAGTCCCCGTCTCCTCGTTCGGGTCCCTCGGAAGCCGGCGCCCGGCTCAGGTTCAAAGGGAGATCGAAGACCGGATCGCTGCGGTCAGGCTCGTTCCCGGGCGCCCCAAAATCATCGGGCCGGGTCTCCCCCGGCGGTTTCTCGTCCATTGCCACAGTGTAACGCCGGCCGGCCGACGGACCATTCCGCGGCCCCTGGGAGTGAGACCGACTCGCCCCGATCAGGCCGCCAGCGCGCGGTTCGGTCGGATGCCGCGCAGCACGTCGATGCCCTCGGTCAACCCGTCGATCGTCAACTCGAACATCGGGTAGACCTGCCGGATCAGGTGGATGGTCGGAGCGTTCCAGATCCGCTGCGGCTCCGGATTGAGCCAGATCGAGTTCGGACAACGGTCGCGGAACTTGCGCAGCCAGTCCAGGCCGGTGACCTGGTTGCTGTGGTAGTAGTCGATCGCGCCGCCGGTGTGGGTCAACTCGTAGGGGCTCATCCATGCGTCGCCGACCAGGCACACGGACCAGGTGTGATCCAGGCGCTTCAGGATCTCGGACGTGGGTTCGCCCTTCCAGCGGCTGATGTCCGTGTACAGGTTCTCGTACACGCAGTTGTGGAAGAACTTGAACTCGAACTTCTTGAAGTGGTTCGCCTTGTGCGCGGCGGAGAACAGCCGCTCGCAGAGCAGGGTGTGGGGATCCATCGAGCCGCCCACATCGATCAGCAGCAGCAGCTTGATCCGGTTTCGCTTCGGCGGACGGAACACGAGGTCGATCTCGCCGGCGTTGCGGGCGCTGCTGTCGATCGTCTCGTCGATGTCCAGTTCCTCGGGGCCCTCGTCCTTGTCCAGCTTGCGCAGGCGGCGGAGCGCCAGCCCGATCTGTCGCGTGTCGAGGATCCGGTCCGACCGCAGATTGCGGAAGCGGCGGTCCGTCGCTACCTGAACCGCGGAGCGCCCGCCGCCCGCACCACCGATGCGAACCCCGGTCGGATGCTCGCCGCCATGGCCAAAGGGAGACATGCCACCGGTCCCGATCCAGCGGTTGCCGCCGTCGTGCCGCTCCTTCTGCTCATCCAGCAGGTCCTTGAAGCGCTCACGCAACTCGTCGAGGTCAAGCGCCTCCAGCCTGGAACGCTCCTCGTCGGTCAACTCCCGCGGCAACTTTGGGTTCGACAGCCACTCCAGCAGTTCGTCGCTGATGTCGAAGTGGTTCTCGACCCCCATGAAGAAGGAGGCGAAGGCGCGGTCGTAGTTGTCGAAGTCAGCCTCCCGCTTGACCATCAGGCAGCGGGCCAGGTTGTAGAAGACGTGAAGATCCGCGCGGCTGTAGCCGATCGCGAGCGCCCGCATGAGGGCCAGCCACTCCGTGATCGTCACCTTCAGACCGTAGCCCCTCAGGTGGTAGAAGAAATCGACGAACATGGCTGGGACTGCGTTCGAGTCGTATCGGGCCTTTGCCGGACCTTCAGCGCGCGCTCAGTTGACCCGACCGCGACGGTGCGCAGCCATCACGGCTTCCAGGTCGTTCTCGCGCTTCATCAGGACACCCAGGAAGGGTAGCTCACTCTCGATCACCTCGGTGCTGACGCCCCCGCGGCGCAGCGCGGCGATCCAGTCGATCAGCTCGCTGGTCGACGGCTTCTTGCGAATCTCGGGCAGATCGCGCAGCCAGTAGAACCGCAGCAGGACCTGCTGCAGCAGCTCCGCTTCGACATCCGGATGGTGGACGCGGATGATGTCCTCCATCTCTGCCTTGTCGGGGAACGCGATGTAGTGGAACACGCAGCGGCGCAGGAAGGCGTCCGGCAGTTCCTTCTCGTTGTTCGAGGTGATGATCACGATCGGCCGGAACCGGGCGCTGTGTTGCTTGCCCGTCTCGTGGACGAAGAAGCTCATCCGGTCGAGCTCATGGAGCAGGTCGTTCGGGAACTCCATGTCCGCCTTGTCGATCTCGTCGATCAGCAGGACAACGCGCTGATCGGTGAGGAAGGACTGCCCGAGCGGGCCGTACTTGATGTACTGGGAGATGTCCGTGATGTCCTTGTCGCCGAAGCGGGCATCGTTGAGCCGTTGCACCGTGTCGTAGACGTAGAGCCCCTCCTGGGCCTTGCTCGTCGACTTGATGTTCCAGGTCAGCAGCTCCATGACCAGGTTCTCGGCGACCGCCTCGGCGAGCACCGTCTTGCCGGTACCCGGTTCGCCACGCACGAGGAGCGGCTTCTCTAGCGCCGCGGCGACGTTCACCGAATCCCGGAGTTCGGGGGCGGCGAGGTAGGAATCCGTGCCTGTGAAGCTATGAAAGGACATTCTGGCTCTCTCTATCCTCCGGCGTTGCCGGGTCCATCCAACTCGTTTGCGGGCGGGCGCCACTGTAACAGACCGACCGGTCGGTAGAGAAGAAGCCGTAGACTCGGTCCCACCGTCCAACATGCCGGAGGTCGCCATGAACCAGGTCCAGGAACTTGAACGCCTGATCGACGAAGCGAGCGGGATCGTCGCGTTCACGGGAGCGGGCATCAGCACCGAGTCGGGCATCCCGGACTTCCGCAGCCCGGGCGGTATCTGGACGAAGTACAAGCCAATCGACTTCGGCGAGTTCGTCGCCTCCGAGGAGGCGAGACGCGAGTCCTGGCGGCGCAAGATCGGCAGCGATCGCACGATGTCCAGAGCCAGGCCCAACCGCGGCCACCTCGCGCTCGCCGAACTCCGCCGCCTGGGAAAGCTCCGGGCCGTGATCACCCAGAACGTCGACGGACTGCACCAGGAATCCGGCATTCCCGACAGCGAGGTGATCGAGCTGCACGGCAACGCGACCTACGCCGCCTGCCTCGAGTGCCAGCAGCGCTACGACCTTGGACCCATCGTGGCCGCGTTCCGCGACCGGGAGGAGCTTCCGGTCTGTTCACGGCAGAACCTGGCCGGCGCCACCTGCGGAGGCATGATCAAGACCGCCACGATCTCGTTCGGCCAGGCGATGCCCGAGCTCGCCATGCGACGCGCCCATGAGGCAACCCTGGCCGCCGATCTCTTCCTGGCAATCGGCAGTTCCCTCGTGGTCTACCCGGCCGCCGGCTTCCCCGCCCTCGCCAAACAGGCGGGCGCCAGGCTGGTCATCCTGAACCGCGAGGCCACCGACCTCGACGGCATTGCCGACCTCGTGCTCCACGCCGAAATCGGCCCGACGTTGGGTGCGGTGACCGGCGTGACCGAGCCGAACTAGCGAGGCCCGTCCTGTTTCCGGCGACGCACCTGCTTCCGGGTGGACTGCTACAATCCTGGACCGCTCTCGAAGCTGCGGCCCGTGTCCTCCCTCCAGCACCATGACTGAGACGAACGATCCAGCGCTCGCTCAGGCGCCGGCGGAGGGCGAGGAGCCCCTCGATCCGGCGTCCCCAACTGCTCAAGACGAAGCGCCCATGGACCAGGTAGAAGCAACGGCCCGGCTGAACGACAACGCGGACCTCGAAGCCGCGACTTCAACCTCCGTGGCGCCGGAAGCCGAGCAGGCCCCCGGGGCCGAGGCCTCAGCACCGCCCGAGGCCGAAACCCGGCCCGAGGCTGAAACTCGGCCCGAGGCTGGAACCCGGCCCGAGGCAGTAGCACCGCCCGAGGCTGAAACTCGGCCCGAGGCCGAAACTCGGCCCGAGGCAGTAGCACCGCCCGAGGCCGAAGCCCAGCCCGAGGCCGCGCCCGAAGAGATGCCGAAAGTCGAACTGGCGCCCGCGGCTATCCCGTTTGCCGCCGCGCTCGAGGCGAAGAACCCGGTCGAGGGCAAGGTGATCGGCTGGAACAAGGGCGGCTTTCACGTCCTCTCGGAAGGCGTCGCGACCTTCTGCCCGCGGTCGCTGATGGAACTCGGAAACCGCCCCAAGCCTCCGGCCCGGTACGTGAACAACACGTACGCCTTCCACGTCCTCGAAATCAAGGAAGCCGGTCGCCGGATCGTGCTCACCCGGCGCCCGGCCATCCGCAGCGAACGCAGGCGCGCGCTGGACGAGATTCGCGCCAGGCAGGAGTCCCGCGAGCCGGTCAGCGGCAAGGTGACCTCGGTGACCGACTTCGGCGCCTTCGTCGACCTGGGAGACGGGATCGGCGGGCTGGTCCACAGGACCCAGATTTCCCGAACCCGATCCGGCGAGCCCGGCGACCTGCTCAAGGTCGGGCAGAGCGTAGAAGCCGTCGTGACCAAGATCGAGAAGAAGAAGAGCAAGCGCAGCGCTCGCATCTCGCTGTCGATGAAGGCCCTGGAGGCGGATCCATGGAAGGAGACCGCGAAGAAGTTCACCGCCGGCGAGAAGTTCAAGGGCAAGGTCGTGCGGCACAGTGAGTTCGGCCTGTTCGTCGAGCTGGCCCCCGGCCTCGACGGTCTCGTGCATACCTCCCAGCTCCCGATCGGCAAGCAGATGAGCGCGCCCGAGTTCGCGACCGGCGAGGAGATCGAGGGATGGGTGGTCGAGGTGGCGCCCGGACGGCGCCGGATCGCACTGTCCCTGCGCGAGGTGCCGGCGAACGATCCCTGGAGGAACCTCGGCGAGCAGTACGAGGAAGGCGCGGAGGTGGAGGGCCGCGTCGAACAGGTCTCGCGCTTCGGCATCTTCGTTCAACTCGAACCCGGCCTGACCGGTCTGCTGCCGATGTCTGCGGTCACCCTTCCGGACGGCAATCAGGCTCAGCGCGCCTACCCGCCCGGGCGCCAACTCAAGGTCGTCATCGAGAGCATCGATCGCAAGCGCCGCCGCCTTGGACTCGCGCCGCCGGGCTCGCAGCTCGTCGGCACGAAGGCGGACTACAAGAACTACCGCAAGCGCCAGAAGAAACCCGCGGCCCTCAACGCGATGGCCGCCGCCTTCGCCAAACTCCAGCAGCCCAAGTGAACCCGTGTCCGAAGACCTGATCTACCGGGTGACGTTCCTGAGCCAGGGCGAGGTCTACGAGGTCTACGCCCGCTCGGTCGCCCAGGGCGGCCTGCTCGGCTTCGTCGAGATCGGCGAACTCGTGTTCGGCGAGAAGACGCAGGTCGTCGTCGATCCCTCGGAAGAACGGCTGCAGCGCGAGTTCAGCGGCGTCAGGCGCACGTATCTGCCGATGCACTCCGTCCTGCGCATCGACCAGGTGACGAAACAGGGCAACGCCCGCATTCGCGATCTCGAGCGGCCGGAGAACCGGAAGGTCACGCCGTTTCCGATCCCGATCTACACGCCCGGTGGAGAGTCCCAATGACCCGTCGTCTCTCACTCTGTGCCCTCCCGATCCTGCTGCTCGCAGCGGCGACGCCTTCCCTGTTTGCCCGGCAGGCGGACACCGGCGCCGCTCGGGTCGCCATCATCAACGTGGAAGCGGTCGTCGCCGAAGCGCGGGAAGGCAAGGAGCTTGCGGCGTTCCTGCAGCAGGTCCAGACCGAGACCAGGGCGGCGCTCGAAGCCAATGCCAGCCAGGAACAGAGCCTGCGCCAGAGCGCGGCCGGCAAGGGACCGGACGAACTCCGCAGCATCCAGCACCAGGTCCAGGATCTGCAACGGGAGTCGCAACGGCTTGCCGACGATGCCCAGCGCCGGGCGTCGAAGCGCGAAGAGGAGACGCTGCGACAGATCAACGAGCGGCTGCGTCCGATCGTCCAGCAGTTGATCGACGAGGGAGGCTACGACCTCATCCTGAACGCCAGCATTGGCGGCGTGCTCCACGCCAGCGCCCGGGTCGACCTGACCCCGCGGGTCATCGGCCTGCTCCAGGCGCGGGAACAGTCGGAGTCGAGCGAGGAACCGTAGGGCCCGCGGCCGGTCCCGAGGGTTGCCACGGGCTCTAGGGAGGCGCCGGGCGGCTGCCGTACAGCTCGTACGAGCGGCTGTGGCGATTCGCCAGGTCGACGTCGCGGCCACGGATGATCACGTGGTGCACCGCGGTCCGCACCTCCAACGGGTCGCCGTCGGTGACGACGAGATTCGCCCACTTGCCCGCATCGATCGACCCCAGGCGGTCGTCGAGGCCGAGGATCTCGGCCGCGCCAAGCGTCAGGGCTCGCAGTGCTGCCTCCGGGTCGAGACCGAAGGCGACGGCCGTGGCCACTTCGTAGGGCAGGACCCGGGCGCTCGACGAGTCGAAGGTGCCGAAAGCGATCGGCACGCCGGCACGCTCGAGATCGCCGGGCGCCGTGAAGGGGCCGTCGTAGGCATCGTCTTCCTGGACCGGAAGCGCCTGGACGGCGCCCAGGATGACGGGTATCCCCTTCTCGGCGAGCAACTCGGCCTCCTGCGCCGCGTCGCGCCCCGAAGCGAGGACCAGGCGCAAGCCGTGCTGCCCGGCAAACGCGACCGCATCCCGGATCGCCCGGGCACGGTCGGCCAAAACGACCAGGGGCAACTCGCCCCGTGTGAGCTTCGCCACGGCTGCCAGAGCGTGGTTGTGCTCCACCGTCGCTCCCGATCCGGCGGCAGACCGTGCATGTTCGTACTGGCGGGCCGCGTCGATCCAATCGCCCAGTTCGTCGATCGTCCGGTCGTAGTCCTTCTTCGCCTCGGAGAACTTCTTCTCCCGCACGCTGAAGGTCGAGAAGTCGAACTCGCGGGTCTCGAGACTGGGCCACTCGAGCACCACGCCGACGCCGGGCTCGATCGCCATCTCCTCCACGGTCCAGCCGTCGAGGAGAATCGCCGACGCCTGGCCCGCCCAGGGGCCGCCGCCGGGCGCCGACAACACGTGAGTGATGCCGTTGGCCCGCGTTACCGGGATGATCTCGCTCGCCGGGTGGACCGCCTCCAGCGCCCGCAGATGAGGCGTGTCTCCCAACTCGCTGTCGTCCTGCGTGGCCGCAATCGAGCCGATCTCGACCAGACCGACCGAGGTGAAGGCGTTGAACAGGCCCGGATAGACGTGCAACCCCGTCGCGTCGATCACTTCGGCGTCCGACGGCGCCTCCACGCCGGCGCCTGCCGCTGCGATCAGTCCGTCGCGCACGACCACGGCGCCGGCATAGGACGGCCCCGAAACCGGATGCACCGTGCCGCCCTGAATCGCCACCGTCTGTGCCGCGGCGTACGGGACCCAAGTCGCCGCCAGGGTCAGCAGCCCCGCGATGACGACTGGCAGCGACACCCGGCCCGCGCGCCGTGTCACTTGTCCACCTTCCTTCCCTGGCTGCCAGTTGGCGATTGTCCAGGTACGACTGCCATTGGCGCAGTCGCGCTTCTCCTTCGCCGCTGTAGACGTTCTTCGTGCGGGCTGAACAGCCGGATGGTTTGCGGGCGCCGGTTCGGGTGGTGGTTGCATTGGTCGGCTCACGGCGCCTCTCCACCCTCGTCGTCGTCCGATTCCAGGAGCGACTGCTCGAGCGCCGCCAGGTGCTCCCGCCGGACGCGGTCCAGTTCGCGGTCGAAGTAGACCCTGCCGTCGACCAGGGTGGTCTGGACCACCGCATAGGAACTCAGCGGATGCCCGTCGTAGACGACGAGATCGGCGTCCTTGCCGACCTCGATCGAACCGACGCGGCCGTCGATCCGAAGCTGCTTCGCGGGATTGATCGTGACCAGCGCGAGTGCCTGCTCGTCGCTCAAGCCTCCCCACCTGACCGCCTTGGCCGCCTCGTGGTTCAGGTGGCGCATCTCCTCCGCGTCGTCCGAGTTGATCGACACGAGCACGCCGCGGTCGGTCATCAGGGCCGCGTTGTGCGGAATCGCCTCGAAGGCCTCGACCTTGTAGGCCCACCAGTCGGAGAAGGTCGAAGCCCCCGCGCCGTGGGCAGCGATCTCGTCAGCCACCCGGTATCCCTCGAGCACGTGCTGCAGGGTCGCGATACGAAAGCCGAACTCCTCCGCCAGACGGAGCAACTGCAGGATTTCGTCGGCCCGGTAGCTGTGGGCGTGGACCAGTCGTTCCCCTTCCAGAATCTCGACCAGGGCTTCAAGCTCCAGGTCGCGGGCCGGCGGCCGGCTGCGCTCTCCGGCGGCTTCCGCCTGCCGGTGACCCACCCATGCCGCCTGGTACTCCGCGGCCTCGGTGAACGCCTGCCGGATCACGTCCAGCACGCCCATCCGGGTCGCCGGATAGCGTCGGGGGCCCTGTCCGAAGGACCGCGACCGCTTCGGGTTCTCGCCCAGCGCGAACTTGATACCGGGAGGCGCGCCCTCGAAACGCAAACCGTCGGCGTCCTGCCCCCAGCGCAGCTTGAGCACCTGGTTCTGACCGCCAATCGGGTTCGCGCTGCCGTGCAGCACGTTGATCGTCGTCACGCCACCGGCAAGGGCGCGGTAGATCGCGATGTCGGTCGGATCGACCACGTCGGCCACCCGCACCATGGACGTCACCGCCAGACTGCCCTCGTTGATCCCGCCCTCGGCCGCGATGTGGGAATGCGCGTCGATGATGCCGGGCGTCACGTACCGGCCCGCGGCATCGATCACGTGGGCGCCGCGCGGCGGCCGCACGCGCGTGCCGACCGCGGCGATCCGACCGTCGCGCACGACGACCGTGCCGCCCTCGATCGTCTCGCCGGCCATCGTCAGGACCGTTCCGCCGACGATCGCCAGCACGCCGTCTTCGCGGTACGGACCCGTCATCGGCACGCCGGAGTCGCCCGCGACCTCCTCGTACTTCTCTGCCACCTCGGCCAACCGCATCGGTGGCAGCGCCTCACCCGAGGCTCCGGGCGGACCACCCCGGCCACCCGGACCGCGTGCGCCGCGTCCCCGCGGTCGCGACTCGTCCGGCGCCACCGCCTCCTCGGAGGATTCCGCTCCGGGCGCGGCCTCCGCAGCGGCCTCGCCGCTCCCGCCTTCGTCTTCGGCGTCTTCGGCGGCCTCGGTGTCTCCGGTGTGGTCGGAATCTTCGGTCCCTTCGGTGTCCTCGGTACGTTCGGAGTCGGTACCTTCGGCATCCTTGGCCTCTTCGCCGTCTTCACGGTCCGCCGCGGCGTAGCGGCGGCCGTCGATGAACACCGCCTCGACCCGGGCCGATTCCTGCCAGGGATAGCCGTCGGCGAGCACGAGGTCCGCCGCCATCCCCTCGGCCACCGTGCCAAGCCGATCCTCCAGTCCGTAGACCGCCGCCGCGTCGCGCGTCAGCGCCGTGAGCGCCCGCGCCGGGTCCAGCCCTGCCGCGACCGCGCGGCGCAGGCCGGCCAGGAACTCGTCCGGGCTTCCGGCGCCGCCGGAGGAGAAAGCGAACGGCGCTCCGGCTTCAGCCAGCTCGACCGGCGTCGATGGCGCCAGCCGTTCGTGGAGGATCTCCCTCAAGGGCCGGTCCGCGTCCGGATCCCGGTCGCGCTCCGGCAGCGGCGCAGGCCAGTCGACGTCAACGAGGACCGGCACGCCGCCGGCGGCGAGTTCCCCGGCGAGGCGGTATGCCTCCTGGCCGCCATAGACGATCGAGTTCAGGCCGAACTCTTCGCGCAGGCGCAGCGCACGCCCTATCTCGGCGGCGCTTGAACCCGGCAGCAGGATGCGCTCGTTTCCAGCCGCCGCCGGCGCAAGGGGCGCCAGCGCGCGATCGTAGTCGGGCCGCCGCCAGCCCGCGGGATCCGCCTCGAACGCCGCGACCGAGGCGGCATGGTGACCGGCGTCCAGCAGCACCTGCCGGACATAGGCGATCTGGCCCATCAGCGAACCGGGATAGGAACCGAACCCGGCGCCCGTGTCGAACGAAGCCATCTGCGCGAGTTCAGGCGCCACGACCTGATGTTCCGGATCGGCCCCCGGTTCACCGAACCGCACGAGCGACAATCGCCCCGGGAACAGCCCCTGCCCGGCTCGCGCCGCAACCGAAGTGAACCCCGCCTTGCGCCAGGTCTCGACCGCCTCCGGGTCGAGCGCCAGATCGTCCGCAGCCCGCTTCCACGGGGTCGTCTGCGGGCGGTCCTCCGGACCACGCGGCAGCTGCTGGTCAGGGTCCGGCCGGCGTCGGGGGCCACTCCGACCCGGTTCGCCGGCGCCTGGGCCGCCGGGACGTCGCGGCGCCGGCAGCGTGCCCAGGGCGTCGATCAACCCCGGGAACACGGTCAACCCCTCGCCGTCGACGACCCAGGCATGAGCCGGAACAGCCGCATCTTCTCCCACCGCGGTGATCGTCCCGTTTTCGATGACGACGGTCGCCCGCTCGATCACCGTCCCGTCACCGACCTCGACCCGCACGTTCTCGATCGCATGGAACGGCGGCGGCTCGGGTGGCGGTCCAGCAACCGACGCGCTGCCAGCGGCCAAGCCCAAAGCCAACGAAAGCAGCACCGCGCGAACTGATTCAAACCGCCTCATGGCAAGTCGCGAGAGCCTAGCAGCCCGTGGCAGAAGTCGCGCTGCATTCCAGCGCTCCACGCCGGGCGCGGGCGGAAGGCCTTGATTCCCTGCGGGTCGAGAGCCGCGCCGGCGCCAAGTTGCCGATTCCGGAGTGGTTTCCTCACATCGGTCACCGAAGTTCCCGACTTTGGAACGGCCCTGGACGGCAGTCATCAACTACACGTCCGGCAACCCGTTGCGCGGACACCAGTCCGCCAGCGTGCAGTTCGCGCAGTCGGGCCGTCGCGCGGAGCAGACGCGGCGGCCGTGCCAGATGATCGCGTGGCCCATGAAGATCCACTTGTCCTGCGGCAGCCGGTGCATGAGGTCCCGCTCGACGCGGACCGGATCGGTCTCGGGGGTCATGCCCAGACGTCGGGCCAGTCGGCCGACGTGCGTATCGACGACCACGCCGACCGGCTTCCCGAACCAGGTTCCCAGCACCACGTTCGCCGTCTTCCGCGCCACGCCTGGCAGGGTGATCAGGTCCTCCATCGTGTCCGGCGTCTCGCCGCCGAAGTCCTCGGCGATCCTCCTGGCCGCGCCGAGAACGCTCTTCGTCTTGTTGCGGAAAAAGCCGGTGCTTCGGATCTCCTGCTCGAAGACCGCCGGATCGGCGGCCGCGAACTCCTCCGCACTGCGATAGCGCTCAAAGAGCGTCTCCGTGACCTGGTTCACGCGCACATCGGTCGACTGGGCCGAGAGGATCGTCGCGATCAGGAGCTGCAGCGCGTTCTCGTGCCGCAGTTCGCAGTCGGCGTCCGGGTAGAGTCGTTCAAGTTCGGCCAGCGCCTGCCGAAGCGCCGACTCGGGAATCGGTTCGAACGGACCTTCCGGTCTGGGCACCGCTACGGCTGCAGCAGGTCGAGGACAGCCAGGGTCATCGCCTCGACCCCCGCCCGGATTGCCGGCTCGGGTTCGATGCGAAAATAGGGCGAGTGGTGCGACGGCACCGGCGCTCCGCCCGCGGCCTCCGCCTCGAGATCCACGGGGGACGTGCCGCCGACGTTGAAGTAGGCGCCGGGCACCTGGTGCTTCGTGCCGACGAAGTAGGCGAAGTCCTCGGCGCCCATGCCCGAGGGCGGCTCGCTGTAGAACACGTCCTCGCCCATGCCGGCGGCAATCGCGGTGCGCACCCGGGCCGCAAGTTCCGGATCGTTCACCGTGACCGGCGTCGATTCCCGCGTACGCACCACCTTCGGCAGCAGCGAGGCCGGAAGCCCGGCCGACCTGCCGACGCCCTCCGCGATCCGCTCGATGGCCGAAAGCAACTGCTCCCGCGTTTCCTCGCTGTTCGCCCGCACCGTGAGCTGGAGTTCGACCCGGTCCGGAATCACGTTGTGCTTGAAGCCTCCGTGGAACGAGCCCACGGTGACCACGCCGGGCTCGAGCGGGTCGAGTTCCCGGCTCACGATGCCCTGAAGCGCGACGACGAGTTGCGCCGCGATGTAGATCGGGTCCTTGCCCCGGTGGGGCGACGCCCCGTGCGCGCCGACGCCGAACACCGTGATGTCCACGCTGTCCGAAGACGACGCGAGCAGACCGGGCGGCACGTCGATCTTCCCCGCCGGCCGACCCGCCGAAACGTGGAGCGCCAGTGCGTAGTCCGGCACGCCGAAGCGCTCGTACAGGCCGTCCTCGAGCATCTCGCGGGCGCCCATGATCCGTTCCTCCGCCGGCTGGCCGACGAACATGACCGTTCCCGCCCACTCGTCGCGCATCGCGGCGAGCCGGCGCGCCACGCCGACCATCGTCGTGATGTGCATGTCGTGGCCGCAGGCGTGCATGACCGGGACTTCCTCGCCCGAGAGGTCGACCTGCCTGGCAGTCGATGCGTAGGGCAGCTCCGATCTCTCCGCGACCGGAAGACCGTCCATGTCCGCCCGCACCAGAACCAGCGGACCGTCGCCGTTCTCCATCATGCCGACGATGCCGGTGCGTCCGATCCCCTCCGCGACGTCGACTCCCGACTTCCGCAGCTCGACGGCCAGCCGGGCCGCCGTTTCGTGCTCCAGGAAGGACAGCTCCGGGTTGCGGTGGAAGTGCTCGAAGAGCGACCTGAGCTCGTTCCGGTAGTCGTCCGCTACGGCGTCGGCGAGGTCCTGGGCGACGCCGGCCGCCGGCAAGGCGGCGAAGGCGACCGCCAGAGCGGGAGCGAGAGAACGAGCGAGAGAACGAGGGCTGCGCAAGGAACGCCTTTCCGACTGGACTTCCGACTCTAGCCTCTCAGGGGCGTTCTCCGCCGAAGCTGCTCGCCGTCCGGTCCATGCAGCGCCTCCAATGCACTGGCAGCCCGTGGCGAAGTCGCTTCCTCCTCCTGAGGCTGCTGGAACAACCTCGGGGGAGGAATCGGCTGTTCCCTACTTGTCGGTCGGGAACGGGTTGTCCGGCGCCAGCTCCTCGCCCATGTTGACCGAGGACGAAGCCTAAGGGCAGACAACCGTGAAGGTCATGCCTCCCACGGCACCCGCGGCGCTGCGCGTGATGGAGGGCGTGATCTGATTGACGGTGTCAGCGTCCATCGTGATGGTCAGGGCCACCGGGACGGGGTAGTTGGCGGTGGCGCTGCAGTGAGTTTCGTCGCGCACGATGGTGAACGTCACGACGTGAGGGGTAGTGGTGTCCATCGTGATGCCGGCCGCTTCCACGCCGTTCCCGAAGGCCACACTTCCCGGGCCGGAACCCCTTCTCGCCGCAAAAATCAAGCCGGTCAGACGACTTGTTCTGGCGCTTGTCATCGCAAACTCCGGGTGTCCGAGCCGTGCCTCGCCGTCCGCGGCGGTCGTGAAGTGACCGGTGCCGTTGGCCCACAGGTCGATGGTGATGACGACTTCGCCGCCCACACCGGCCGGCCGGACGACGCTGGACCCGTCGGCCACCACCGATGTCGCTCCGGTGATGGGGTTCGTGGTCGTCGCGATGGCCATCGTTCCACCGTTGCCCAGCGCGCAATTGCTGGCCCGGCGGGTGAAGGTGGTACCGCTGACGTCGTAGCCGCACAGCCTGAGAGCAGGCGCCGGCTTTTCCGCCAGGATGTTCGGCAGGATGCCGACACGCCCCGTGCTGGCCTGCTCGATCAGGACGGCGCCACGGCCATCCATCATCGCGACGTCGGCGGTGCCAGCACTCGTTATCTCGACCGCGTCGTTCTCGAGAATGTCCATGGCAACCAGATTGCCAATGGCCGAGTTCGTGTCACGCGTCATCCAGAACCAGCCGCCATCCATGATCGGGCCGAGCTCGAACTTGTTGCCATCGCCAGCCATGTCGCAGGCGAGGCCATTGTCCATCGTGAACAGCGCGGAGACCATGCCGTCGTCGTTGGCAGCAAGCTCGCCGCTTCGGGTGACGCCGCCGCAACTGGCGACCCAGGTCACCATCTCGGCGCCGTCGGCCGTGGCAATGAGTCCGCCATTGCCCATGTAGACGGACACGGCGTGCGTGCAGTCGTCGCATTTGACGCTGGTCTGACCGAACGCCATCGCCGGAATCGCGCAAAGAACCAGCGCTATCGTGAGCTGCTTCATCAGCTTCATCAGTCTGTTCCCTCCTTGAGCGGCTCGTCGCCGCCGTTAATTGACCGACCCGGCAATTGCCGGACGACCTTCGCGCCGACGGCGTGTTCCCGCGTCGAGCGACGAAATCGCGGCGGCGAGCAGCGCCGCGATGATCAGCCCGATCACGCCGACCGGCATCCATTCAATCCGAAGATCAAAGCCGCGACAATGCGGACAAACCGCGCTGTCACGACCGCTTACGTTCTCTCAAGATGGCTGCCAAGGCTCAACGAGCCGCCAGCCGCCACCCTGACGTGAGGGGAACTGTAGCGGAAACGATGGTCAAGACGCCAGTCGCGCCAAAGGTATCAGCCCAAGGGTCACGAACGGATCGAGAAGCGGCGTTCCAACCGAATCCAGTTCCTCTGAAGCGCGACACCATAGGGCCTCCGACGGTCTTCGTCAAGGTTCCGGTGTGTGGGAGTCAAACTGCTGAGGGCATTGGGGTTCAGGAGCGTCGGCGAGCCGGGGCAATCGTCGGCAACCGGCGCCACATCCTGATCCCGGCAAAGTGGCAGATCCCGAGCACCCCGACGAGATCCCGGATCACCCGTGCGGAGGTCCGCGCGCAGGCGGATGAAGCGGACGCCATGCCGCGACTGGAGGACTCCGTCGGGACGTTCGAGCTGCTAGAACCGTCCCGTCAGCTTCCAGGCGTAGTCGAGCGCATGGCCCAGGGAATCGGTGAAGGCCCTTCCCTGCCAGGCGATATCGAAGGCGGTGCCGTGGTCCACCGACGTGCGGACGATCGGCAGGCCGACCGTCACGTTGACGCCCCGCTCGAAGCCGTAGAGCTTCATCGGCGCGTGGCCCTGGTCGTGGTACATGCAGACCACGCCGTCGTAGCGGTCGAGGTGGATCGCCTGGCGGAAGATCGTGTCCGCCGGATGCGGGCCGGACACATCCAGACCGTCGGCGGCCGCCCGCTCGATCGTCGGCCGGATGATCTCCTCGTCCTCGGTTCCGAACAGGCCGTGCTCCCCCGCATGCGGGTTCAGCCCGCAGACCGCGACCCGCGGACGCGCGACGAACCGCGACAGGGCCTCGTGAGTCAAGTCGATCACCTTGCGGATCCGCACCGGTTCCACGCGCTCGATCGCCTCGCGCAGGCTGACATGAGCGCTGACGTGGGTCACCGCCAGTTCCGGCACGGTCAGCATCATCGCGAAGTCCTCGGCGCCGCACAGGTCCGCGATGAACTCGGTGTGCCCCCTGAAGTCCGGCCGCGAGGCTCTGGTCGCCTCCTTGTTCATCGGCAAGGTCACGACCCCCGCCACCCTGCCCGCCACGGCGTCGCGCGTCGCCCGCTCCACATAGGCCAGCGCCGCCGCACCCGCCTCCGGGCTCAGCACGCCGGGCGTCACGCGGTCAGCGCTCAACAGCCGTAGATCGCGGACGTTCAGCGCCCCGTCCACCGTCTCGTCCAGACGATCGACCGGGTGAATCGACACGTCCAGGCCCAGCACTTCAGCCGCACGCAGCAGGACCGACGCATCCCCATACACCACGGCATCGCTTCCCAGCAGCCCCTTGGCAAACCTGCAAACCGCGATCTCCGGGCCCACGCCGGAAGCATCCCCCATCGTCACCGCCATGCGACGCTCGGTCATCGCCGAAATCTACTCTGCTCCTTCTTGCACCGGGCTCGCCATGCGCTTGCAACCCGCTTGCAACCCACGGTCGACGACTCCATCCCTCGGCGACCGCCAGCCCGCCACGGTCCGCGCGGGCGCCCGGCGCCGGATCAGAAGCTGAAGCCCACCTTCAGCCTGAACTCCCGCGGGCGCTGGTACCAGGCGACCTGCGCGTTGGGCCGCCCGGTGGACTGGTTGACGATGGTCGGCTCCTGGTTGTCCGTCAGATTGGCCACCTCCAAGCCGAGCTTCGCCCGCACATCGCCGACCATCGCCACCGAGTACATCGCCGACAGGTCGATCGTCCAGGTGTCCGGCAACTGCTGCGCGTCCGACGGCTCACGGTACGTCGACGTGGTGATCGTCTGTCCCGACACCGGGTGACGCACCTGGGTCGAAACGTGAGTTCCCCACGGCCGGCCCGCAGCGTAGTGGAAGAAGCCGCCCAGCACGAAGTCGTGCCTGCCGAAGACGAAGCGCTTCATCCCGACCACGTTCGCCAGGTGTTTCCGGTCCTCGAGCAGCCGACCGAACCACCAGTCGCTCGAGGTCGCGTCGGTCAGCCCGGTTGAGACCTCGGCGCCGCCCAGGCCCTCGAAGAGGTTGAAGTTGTCGTTGAAGGAGTTGATGTTCCCCTTCGTCGAACTCAGGGTGTAGTTCGTGCGCAGGGTCCAGTTGTCGCGAAACAGCCGGTTCGCTTCGATCTGCAACCCTCGGTACTCGCGGCGGGCGTCAGACCAGTTGCGGAGATCACGGACCACCCGGCCGGCATCGTCGAACTGGAGCGTGGCGTGGAAGATGTTCGTCGCCTCACTCGCAACCAGGCGCGACTTGACGACCCACTTCCCGGACACCTGGAAGTCCGCCCCGAAGGAAACCTCGTCCTTGTAGTACGGGTCGATGTCCTGGATCGCCTGGTCGAATGTCGGCTCGACGCGCCGCTGGAAGCGGTCGTAGCGCCGGGTCGCCCGGTTCCACAGGAACTGCTCGTAGATGTTCTCGCCGTTGTTCTGGCGCGAGAACTCCTGCAGCACGATGCCCATGCCGATCGCGTGGTAGTAGCGCCCCAGGGTGCCGCGGAGCAGAATGCTGCCGTCGGCCTTCACGTCGTAGACGCCGCTCACCCTGGGTACCCACTCGCTGTACTCGTTGACCCGCTCGCCAATGTCGTTGTCGATCGTCTGCTGATCGCCGCGGACGCCCAGGGTCCAGACCCAGTTGTCGCCGACCTCGAAGCGATCCTGGGCGAAGACGGCCAGGAAGTCGCTCGTTTCCGTGATCACGTTCGACGGCTCGAACACTCGCTTGTTGACGGGAGTCACGAAGCCGCCGGGCAGGTTGGGGTCGTAGCCGCGTCCGCGGAACTCGGTGATGATCGAGGTCAGATTGCTGAACTCGATCGCCTGCGCGTCGATCCCGAACTTCCACTCGTGCCGGCCCCTGAAGCTGGTCAGGGACACGTTCGCCTGGTCTCGCGGGAAGTCGTTGAAGCCCTCGGCCAGGCGCACCGCCGGTCCGTTGTGGCGCAGGCCAGTGGACAGGTCCCGATAGCGGAAGTTGTTCCCCGGCGGGTCATCCGGCGAAGCGTTCGGGGCGATCGGGTGCTGCTCCGCCGCCTGCCGGCCGACGAACTCCTCACGGTTGGCGACCTTGAACTCGAGGAAGTTCGAGCTGCCCAGACCAAGACTCCAGTTGAGCGTCTGTACGCGGCCGTTCAGCGGGAAGCTCATGATCGCCCACCGGTCACCTGGATTTCCCGAAAGGCCGATGGCCTCCGACGGAGCATCGATCGCCGTGATCGCGATCTGCTGGTTGTCCCTGGGCTGGAAGTTCACCTTGGCGATCAGCGGTCTCGCGTCGCGGCTCAGGTTCACGACCGAGCCGTCCCGCAGCGTGTCGATCCGGTTGTCCGACATCTTGCCGTAGGAGAGAAAGAACCAGGCCTTGTTGCGGGCAATCGGGCCGCCGAGCCCGGTCTCGAAGCTGTTGATCCGATCGTCCGGACGCTCGAGTTCGAGGATGTCCGGCGCCCGCCACTTCGGGTTCTGGCCGATGTAGAGGAAGTCGCCGTGGAACTCGTTCGTACCCGTCTTCACCGTCGAGTTGATGATGCCGGACGTCGCCCGGCCGTACTCGGCGCCGAAACCGGTCGATTCGAGCTTCGTCTCGGTCAGCGCGGTGCCGGGAATGAGCAGACGCATCTCGCCGCCGCGTCGATGCATCGAGGTGTCCACGCCCTCGACGTAGACACCCACCTCGGTCGAGATGCCGCCGTTCACCGACGGCAGGGAGTCCGAGTCGTTCCGGTTGACGACCGACGGCAACTGCCGCATCGCCGCGTTGTAGTTGCGCGTCCCGAAGGCGACGTTCTCCGTCACCTCCTCCGGGATCGTCGCCGCCAGGGCGGTTTCATACCGGCTGATCAGGGGCGCCTCGCCCGTCACCGTGATCTCTTCTTCGGTCGCCGACACGAGCGTCAGGTCGATGCCGCGCCGCTGCCCCGGATCGAGGTCGGTGGCCAGTTCGGCGGCGCCGAGCCCTTCGAGTTCCGCGTTCACGGTGTAGCGGCCGGCCAGCAGCAGCGCAAAGCGATAGACGCCGTCCGCGCCGGTGATGACCGTTCGCGTGCTCTGCGGACCGGTCAGGGTTACCGTGACGCCGGGCAACGGCGCACCCTGGGCGTCGAGGACGCGGCCGTCGATCGTGCCCGTCTGGGGGCCGTCCGCGAGCAGCGGAGCGACGCAGATCAGGACGACAAGCCCTCCGAGCCAAACGGAACGTCGCTTCATGCCTCTCCCTCCAGGTCGCGGACTCAACCGGCCGCCGCGACGATTCTGCAGCGGTACAGTCAATCCGATGGTGTCGCGGGGCCTAATATAGCCAACAACGTTAGGTATGTTCAACTGTGTTCGATTTTTTGAACCCGGGCCGAAAGGAACAGCCCGATGACCTCACCCACTCGCCGCGACTTCCTCCAGCAGTCCTCGCGCCTGAACGCCGGCGGCGCCCTGGCCGACAGCCGCCGCGGCCAGCTCGGCCTCCACCTCCGCTTGCGAGGCTTGAGGAAGGGCGGCGGTCAAGCGCCGAGGATGCGCAACTCGCGGGGCGAGGAGGTGAGCAGCTCGCAGCCCTGCTTCGTCACCCGGACGTTGTCTTCGATGCGTACGCCGCCCCAGCCGTTGAGGTAGAGGCCTGGTTCGATGGTGAAGACGGCGCCTTCTTCGACGACGTCGTCGTTGCCGGCCATCACGGAGGGGGGCTCGTGGATCTCGAGGCCGAGACCGTGGCCGGTGCGGTGGGTCATGAACTGCTTGAACCGCGGGGCGCGGAGGTTGGCCTGGCAGTTCTTGTGGACGTAGTCGTAGGTCACTCCGGGACGAGACGCGGCGACGCCGCGGATGTTCGCCTGCAGGACCGCTTCGTAGACCTCCCGCATCCGGTCGGTGGGCGAACCGCTGACGACGAAGGTGCGCGTGATGTCGCAGTGGTAGCCGTCGAAAGAGGTTCCGAAGTCGATCAGGAGGAACTCGCCTTCCTGCATCTCGCGATCGTCCGGCACGCCGTGCGGCAAGGCCGACCTCGGGCCGCTCAAGACGATCGGCCCGAACGAGACGCCTCCTCCGCCCCGCCGCAGCAACTCGCTTGAGAGCTTGGAGGCAATCTCGACCTCCTTGCGCCCGGGCTTCACGTCGCGCAGCGTGAACTCGAGCGCCGCTTCCGCGATCTTCGACGCCCTCTTCATCAGCGCCGCTTCCTCGTCGCTCTTCTTGAGCCGCAGAGCGGTCGCGACCCGTTCGGCGCTTTCGATCCTTGCTTTCGGGAGTTCCCGCTGCACGTGCCCGAACTCCATGTAGCGCAGGCTCAACGGCTCCACCGCGACCCGGGAGGCCTTGGCCAGGCACTTGAACGCATCCGCGGCGGCCTTCTCCGGGCCATCCGCATCGTCCCAGAGGTGAAGCGACTCGACGGACGGCGCCGCGCCGCGGAAGTTCGCCTCTTCCAGAGCCGGAACGACCGCCACCGCCGCGTCGGACGTCGGCACGATCAACAGGAAGAGGCGCTCGTGGGCTTCGAACTCGTGGCCCAACAGCCACGTCATCGTGGCCGCCGGAGTCAAGACGACCGCGTCGACGCCGGCCGCCGAGGCCGCCTGGCGCAACTGGTCCAGGCGCAGGGCATCACGGCTGGCCGGCGCCTGCTCGCCGGCGCCCTCTGCCTGTGCCGCCAAGTCCGCTCCAACCGTGTCGTCGCTCATTTTGCCCCCGCCGCCACTTTTCGTTGCCCGCCCTCCAGAACCCGGCTGGCGCGGCCAGCGCCACCCCTGAACCAGTCCGCGCGCCCGATGACGGGCGCACGAACGGCGCCGTCGGATGCAACAGCTTACTCCGAATGCTCCGAAGTGCTGGCGGAGCCCTTCAAGCGCGATAAAGTCCCGCCCATCATGGATACATCGATCGGTTCCCAGTACGACGAACTCCGCCAGGAGGTCCGCTCCTTTTTCGCCGCCAACGAGGACGTCGCGGTCCCCGCCGGACCCGGCTTCGGCGGCGACGCCTCCGAGGTCCGCAATCGGGTCGTCAAGTGGCAGCAGCGGCTCGTGGACGCCGGTTACGCCGGCCGCGAGATCCCGCAACGCTACGGCGGCGCCGGCCGCGAGCCCGATGCCCTCGCCAGCCTGGTGATCGAGGAAGAGTTCCAGAACGCAGGGCTCTCCCTCGGGATGGAGAACCAGGGCATCAGCATGTTCGTGCCCACTCTTCTGCACTTCGGCCGCGAAGACCAGAAGAAGGACCTGATCGGCCCCACGATCCGCGGCGAGCTGATCTGGTGCCAGGGGTACAGCGAGCCCGGATCCGGCTCCGACCTGGCGTCGCTGCGCACTTCCGCGGTGCTCGACGGCGACGAGTACGTGATCAACGGTCAGAAGATCTGGACCAGCGGCGCCCGCGAAGCCGACATGATGTTCGCCCTGATCCGCACCGAAGCGGACGCCGGAAAGCACGGCGGCATCAGCTACCTCGTCCTGTCGATGGACACGCCCGGCCTCGACGTGCGCCCCCTGATGACGATGACGGGCGACGCCTCCTTCAACGAGGTCTTCTTCACCGACGTGCGGGTGCCCGCAACGAACGTGATCGGCCGCCCCGGCCAGGGCTGGGAGGTGGGCACGTACACCCTGCGCTTCGAGCGCAACATGCTCGGCCGTTCGAACGCGACGGAGAATTACCTGGCCGGCTGTGTCGACATCCTGCGCGAGACCGGCCTGATCGATTCGCCCGTCTACCGCGACCGGCTGCTCAAGCTGGAGGGCCGGGTGCAGGCGATGAAGTACCACCAGTTGCGCCTGCTCACCGATCGGCTGAAGAAGCGGGACTCGGGCGCCGGGGGGCTCATCGTCAAGCTGAACAACTGCCAGTTGAACTACGACGTCTGCGCCCTGGCGATTGACGCGATGGCCGAGCGCGGCGTCCTCAGGCGCGGCTCGAAGCACGTCCGCGACTACGGCAACTGGCAGCGCAACTACATGTACGCCCTGGGCCTGATCATCGGCGGCGGCACCGCCCAGATCCAGAAGAACATCATCGGCGAGCGGGGCCTTGGACTGCCTCGGGCGCCGAAGCCGGCCGCGGTCCAGAGTCCGCGCCGCCCTTGAGCCAAAGGAGTCCGACATGGACTTTGGACTGACGCAGCCGCAAGAGCTGCTCCGAGATTCGATCGCCCGTTTTCTCGCCCAGGACGTCGGCATCGAGCGCGTCCGACGCGTGATGGACTCCGAGTCCGGGCAGGACGAAGCAATCCACGGCCAGCTCGGCGACCAGGGCATCACCGGCCTTCTGGTCGACATGGACCGCGGCGGCTCGGAACTCGGGATGCAGGAGGCTGCAATCGCCGCCCAGGAGATCGGTCGCGCCGCGGCGCCGGTCAACTTCCACTCCGCCTACGTCCTGGCGCCGCTGCTGCTCGCCGGCGCCGACGCCGGCGAGCGCCGGAACGGCCTGCTCGAAGGGATCGCCGAAGGCCGAACGCTCGTCACTCCGATCCTCGACGCCCCGGTCCAGAACGGCCGCGTCGACGGAACCGTGCTCTACGTGCCCGACGCCGCCTGGTCAGACGCCTTCCTGCTCGAATCCGGAGGCAGCCTCCACCTGCTCGAGACGAAGACCGCGGGGATCGACATCGAGCCCCTCCAGACCGTCGACGACACGCGCCGGGTTGCCGAAGTCACCTTCTCCGGCGTCGACCTGAACGCCGCGGAGAGCCTCGGCGGCAGTGCCGAGAGCACCAGGCGCGCCGTCTACGCGGCCCAGATCGCCATCGCCGCCGACGCCCTCGGCGCCGCCCGGAAGGGACTGCACATCGCGGTCGACTACGCGAAGGAGCGCAAGCAGTTCGAGCGCATCATCGGCTCCTTCCAGGCGGTCAAACACATCTGCGCCGAAGTCCTCGCCGAAGTCGAGCCGGTCCAGTCCCTGCTCTGGCACACCGCCGACGCCTGGGACGAAGGTTCGGACGAAATCGACCACTTCGCCCCTCTGCTCAAGGCCCACGCCACCGACGTGGCAAGCCACGCCGTCACGATGACCACCCAGGTCTTCGGCGGCATCGGCTTTACCCACGAGTGCGACATGCACATCTTCTACAAGCGCGCCGGCTACGACCGCCAGGTGCTGGGGAATCCCACGGCGCTGCGGGAGCAGGCGGCGGCGGCGATGTACGCCTGAGGCCGCCGGGCCGGCGCAGACGCTTCTGTCGTGAGCCTGGGACTGACGCCGGCCGGTGGCCTGCGCTGGACACAAGACGGCGTTCAGGATGCTGCGGAGGAGACCGGACACCTGGAGCAGGCCTTCAACGCCGATTGGCGCGAGGCCCTGTTCGCGCTGGCGGCGGGAAGACGAGTACCCTGGGGTCGCCCCCTCTCCGCTTCTGGCAGAGCATCGCCGAGCGCCATCTGACCGGGCTCTGCCAGCTGCCGGAACGGGCGGCGCAACCCACTGTGGCGCCACCGACCGCGGCCGCGTGCGCCGCTCTCGTAGAAGCCGCCCCACCGATGGTCGGCGGCGAGTACCTGTCCGTGGAGCGCCTGCAGCGCGTCTGGACCGAGATGGACGACTGGGTGCGCCAGGCGGCCTCGACGGCAGGAGGGCTGTCCCCGTTCCTGCGTGAGCGAGCGCCGAACTGGCATCAAGGTGGGGCGGGTGTGCTCCACCTGGCCGAGAACAAGAGTGACCCGGCACGGCCGTTCGCGTTCATGGCCACCTATGCCGCGCGACTCGGCGCGACCGGACGGGCGCGGCACGTGCCGCTGCGACGAGCGCTCGAGCAGTACGCGGGCGCGAACAACCGCGCAGCGCTGATCACGCTCCTGTCACCGATTCAGCAAGCCGCGAAGGCGTGCGACTGGGTACGGGAGATCGTGGATTCGGGCGACGTCTACCGGCCGATGGCCTGGACACCGGATCGCGCCTATCGACTCCTGCGCAGCGTGCCGGAACTCGAGGAGAGCGGGCTGTCCGTGCGGTTGCCGAACTGGTGGCGCAAACGTCCGCGACCGCAGGTCTCCGTGACGTCGGCGAGACGTCATCCCTGGTCGGCGCCGAGGCCATGCTGGACTTTCGCGTCGAAGTCGCTCTCGGCGGCGAGCCGCTGTCGGAAGCCGACCTGAACGAGATCCTGGAAGGCGACGGCAACCTGGTGCTTCTCAAGGGTCAATGGGTCGAAGTGGACCGCGACCGTCTGCGGCAGGCGATCGAGCACTGGGATGCCGTGCACCGCGCGGCCGGCGAACACGGCATCTCGTACATCGAGGGAATGCGCCTCCTCGCCGGCGCCTCGGTCGATCTTCAGGGTGAGGCGGAAGCCGATGCCGAACGCCGCTGGGTCCATGTCGAGGCCGGGGACGGCATGCGCAGGATTCTCGCCGGCATGCGTGATCCGGGAGCGCTGGCGCCCGTCGACGACGGCACGCTTCAGGGGACCCTGCGGCCATACCAACGCGCAGGTGTCGCATGGCTCGTCTTTCTCACCCGTCTGGGCCTCGGCGCCTGCCTGGCCGACGACATGGGCCTGGGCAAGACGATCCAGGTTGCTGGCCCTGCTGCTGGCTGACCGCGGCGGGCACGACGACGAGCGACGAGCGCCCTCGCTGCTCGTGATTCCCGCCTCCCTGCTCGGAAACTGGCGCGCCGAAGCGGCTCGGTTCGCGCCGTCGCTGGTCCTTCGATTCCTGCACCCGTCGGAAACGGACCCGCGAGACCCTGAACCGGATTGCCCGCGACCCCGCGCGGTCACTGGCCGACGCCGACCTGGTCGTGACCACGTACGCGATGCTCACGCGGCAGTCCTGGCTGGCCGAGATGCGGTGGCGACTGATCATCCTGGACGAAGCGCAGGCCATCAAGAACCCCGGCACGCTCCAGAGCCGTTCGGCTCGAAAGCTCGAGGCCGACGCCCGCGTCGCGATGACGGGCACGCCGGTGGAGAATCGCCCGGGAGACCTGTGGGCGCTCTTCGATTTCCCTCCATCCCGGTCTGCTCGGCTCGCAAGCCGTGTTTCGGCGCTTCGTCAAGACCCTGCAACAACGCGAACTGCAGCCGTTCGCGCCGCTTCGTCGACTCGTCGCGCCCTACATCCTGCGCCGCCTGAAGACGGACCGCAGCATCATCGACGACCTGCCCGACAAGACCGAGATGGCGCGCTACTGCCATCTGACCGAACCCAGGTCGCGCTCTACCAGAAGGTGGTGCGGTCGATGAAACGCGACATGGAGTTGGCCGAGGGCATCAAGCGGCGGGGCCTCGTGCTGCAGGCACTCATGCGATTGAAACAGGTCTGCAACCACCCCCAGCCAGCTCTCCGGAGACGGCGACTACCGACCGAACCACAGCGGCAAGTTCGAACGCATTGCCGAGATCTGCGCGGAACTCGCCGAACGCCAGGAACGCGTTCTCGTGTTCACCCAGTTCCGGGAGATCATCGATCCGCTGTCCACCCATCTCGCCGCAGTCTTCGGCCGGCCGGGACTGGCGCTGCACGGCGGCACCGGAGTCAGGGCGCGCCGCGGCCTGGTCGAAGCGTTTCAGCGCGGCGACGGACCGCCGTTCTTCGTGCTTTCCCTCAAGGCGGGAGGCACGGGCCTGAACCTGACGGCCGCTTCGCACGTGATCCACTTCGACCGCTGGTGGAACCCGGCGGTGGAGAATCAGGCGACCGACCGGGCCTTTCGGATCGGCCAGCGCCGCAACGTGGTCGTCCACAAGTTCATCACTTCCGGCACCATCGAGGAGAAGATCGATCGGCTGATCAGCGAGAAGAACGATCTGGCGAAGGATCTTCTGGAGGACGGCCGCGAGGTGAAGCTCACCGAACTCTCCGACGAAGACCTGCTGGACCTGGTCCGCCTCGACATCACCCGAGCGGGGGTCTAGCAGCCCATGTACAGGTTCCCGACCTACGTTCCAGTCGCCGCGCGACGCGCCAAGGCAGCGCGCAAGGTCGCCAGTCTCCGCAAGCAGGGGAAGAAGGTCCAGCCAGTCGAGATCACGGGCAACCTGATCGCCCGGAGCTTCTGGGGCAAGCGCTGGTGCAAGCGCATGGAGTCTTTCTCCGACTACCGCAACCGACTGCCGCGGGGCCGCAGCTACGCGCGCCACGGGGCCGTCTGCGACCTGGCCATCCGGGCCGGCCGGGTCGACGCGCTGGTCTTCGGTACCAGGCTCTACCGCGTTTCCATTCGCATCGAAGGGCTCAAGCCGGCAATCTGGAAGTCGATCAAGACAAAATGCACCGGACAGATCGGTTCCGTCCTCGAACTGCTCCAGGGGAAACTGTCCGATCAGGTGATGGACGTGGTCACGGATCGCCGCCGCGGTCTGTTCCCGACCCCGCGCCAGATCGAATTCGATTGCAACTGCCCGGACTGGGCGGGCATGTGCAAGCACGTGGCTTCCGTCCTGTACGGCGTCGGCAACCGCCTCGACGACAGCCCTGAACTCCTCTTCCTGCTGCGCAAGGTCGACGAATCGGAGTTGATCGATGCCGAGATGGCGCTGCCGGCCGGCGCGGCGGGGACGGATTCCCTCGAGGAAGGCGACCTGTCGGGCATCTTCGGCATCGACCTGGACACGGACGATGCGCCGGCTGCCCGCTCCCGACCGCGGAGGAAGGCGTCGCGCAACGCCCGCGAACGCAGCGCTTCGCGAACCACGAACCCGCGGAAGCGCACCGGCAAGAGGGGCGCCGCGAGAAAGAGCGCCGCGACGAAGGCCTCCGCACGGAAGCGCGCTTCGACGAAGACCTCCGGGCGCAAGCGCGCCGCGAAGAAGGCCCCGGCGGCGCCGCCGCCGTTCCGCCCCACCGGCGCCCGGGTGCGCGGTCTCCGTCGGCGCAGCCGCATGTCGGTGGCCGACTTCGCCGCCACACTCGGAGTTTCGCCGGCAACCGTGCGCCGCTGGGAGTCCGCGCGCGGCCCGCTCACCCCTCAGGTCCGCCTCGCACGACGCGCTGCAGACCCTGAACGAACAGATCGGGACAGCCGGCAGATAGCTGCCGCCGTCGTCGCCGGGAACTCGCCGCGAAGCTCGCAGGCAAGTCGCGTCGGCCGGCTTCAGACGGGCGCCGAACCGACCGTCGTGCTCCCGCGACCGGCCAGTCCCCTGACCCGGTACGCTCGGCTCGCATGACGCCCCGCCCCCGCCCGCTCCCCACTTCCCACTTCCCCGGCGAACTCCCCGAACACGACCCGGAGGTCGGGCAACTCGTTCATGTCCGCAGCCGCCGCTGGCTGGTCGAGCACGTCCGGCCCGGCGAGAGGCCCGGCGAATCCTCGATCGTCCGCCTCGCCTGCGCCGAAGACGACGCCCAGGGCGAGGAGATCGAGGTCTTCTGGAAGGTCGAGATCGACCGCTGCATCCTGAAGCAGGAAGGCTGGGGCGAACTCGCCGCGAGAGGATTCGACACGCCGCGCCGGTTCGCCGCCTTCCTCCACACGCTGCGCTGGAACTGCGTCACCGCCACCGACCCGGACCTGTTCCAGGCGCCCTTCCGCGCCGGCATCAAGCTGGACGCCTACCAGATGGAGCCGCTGCGCAAGGCGCTTCGAATGCCGCGGGTCAACCTCTTCATCGCCGACGACACCGGACTGGGGAAGACGATCGAGGCCGGCCTGATCGCCCGCGAACTTCTGCTCCGCAAGAAGGTCCGGACGATCGTCGTCTCCGCGCCGAGTTCCGTCCTCGAACAGTGGCAGGCCGAGATGGAGGAGCGCTTCGGACTGCTGTTCGAGATCCTCGACCGCGCGTACTTCACCCGCATTCGGCGCGAGCGCGGCTTCGGCGTCAACCCCTGGAAGACCCACAGCCGCTTCCTGGTCTCCCACAACCTGCTCCGGGATCCGACGTACGCCGATCCGATGCGGGCCTGGCTCGGCCCGGTGCTCCGCGGCAGCCTGTTTATTCTCGACGAAGCACACCACGCGGCGCCTTCGAGCGGCGGACGATACGGCATCGAGTCGAAGTTCACTCGCGCGATTCGGGACCTGAGCCACCGCTTCGAGCACCGCCTCTTCCTCTCCGCGACGCCGCACAACGGCCACTCGAACAGCTTCTCCACCCTCCTGGAGCTGCTCGACCCCCATCGATTCACACGCGGAGTCAACGTCCGCAGGGAGTCTCTGGACGCGGTCATGGTGCGCAGGCTCAAGGAGGACATCCGCGAGGTCCAGGGCGGGTTCCCAAGGCGCAACGTGGCGCCCGTCAGGATCGAGAGCCTTCCCGAACACCAACCGGAACTCGAACTGTCCCGACTGCTCGACGAGTACCGGGCAGTCCGCGCGGAGAGGTTCAAGACGGCAACCAGCAGCGCCCGGGCCGCCTCCGGCCTGCTCGTCGTCGGCCTGCAGCAGCGCCTGCTGTCGTCCATCGAGGCGTTCGCGGTCAGCCTGCAGACCCACCGCAAGACGGTCGCTCGGCAGCGCGACCAGGAACTCCAGCAACAGGCCGGCGCCGCGACGACCGCCCGCGCCAAAACGGAAGCTCAACTCTTCGTCTCGACATCCGGGGCAACCGGCGCCGACGGCGACCAGGAGGACGAAGCGGCGTGGACCTCGGAGGAGGAAGCCGAGCGGGAAGAAGAGCGGCAGATCGAGACGATCACCGCCGCGTCGGAAGCAGCCGCGATTTCCGCCGTCAACGGCACAACGACCGAAGCGACGGGCGAGGAACTCTGGCAGCGCGGGAACGCCCTCCTGGACCGCATGGAGCAGGTCGCCGCGCAAGCCCGTGGCCGGCCCGACGCGAAGACGCGCCGTCTCGTCGACTGGATTCGCGAGAACCTCTGCCCCGACCTCCCGCCGCTCGGAACGGCGTTGCCGCCAGGTACGCCGCCACCGCGCTGGAACAACCGGCGGCTGCTGATCTTCACGGAGAACCGCGTGGGCACGAAGCGCTACCTCCGCAACATGCTGGAGAGCGCCATCGCCTGCTCCGACCGAGCCGAAGATCGCATCGTCACGATCGACGGCCACACCCGCGGCGCCGCCCGGCGCGAGATCCAGCGCCGGTTCAACGCCGAGCCCGAAGACGATCCGCTGCGCATCCTCCTGGCGACCGACGCCGCCCGCGAGGGACTGAACTTTCAGGCCCACTGCACGGACCTGTTCCACTTCGACCTGCCATGGAATCCCGGCCGCATCGAGCAGCGGAACGGTCGCATCGACCGCAAGCTCCAGCCGGCCAGCGAAGTCAACTGCCGCTACTTCGTTCTGCCTCAGCGGGCCGAGGACCGCGTACTGGAGGTCCTCGTCGAGAAGACGGAGACGATCCGAAAGGAACTCGGAAGCCTGTCCAGGGTGATCGACGACCGGATCGAACGTCGCCTGAACAGCGGCGGCATACCCCACGGCACGGTCGACCGACTCGCGGCCGAGATCGCGGCAGCCGATCTTGAGGTCGAGCGCAAACGCGTCGCCGCCGAGGAACTGGAGAGCGCCCGCCAGCGCCGAAGCGACCTCCAGGACCAGATCAACCGCTGCCAGACCCTGCTCCAGAACTCGCGAAAGTGGGTCCAGTTCGACGTCGAGCCGTTCCGGGACGCGCTTTCCTGTTCGCTCGAGCTGCTGGGCGCAAAGCCGCTGCAAGCGACGCGGAACGAGAACCGCGAAACGATCTGGACCTTCCCCGCCCTCGACGGCCAGACCTCCGCCGACCCCACCTGGGCACGCACCCTCGACTCCCTGCGCCGGCCGCGGCGGCGCAATCAGAAGCTCACCGACTGGCGCAAGGAGCAGCCGCCCCGCCCCATCGTGTTCGAAGACGCCGGCGTGCTGACCGACGAGACGGTCCACCTGCATCTCGAACAACGGGTAGCGCAGAGGCTCCTCGCTCGCTTTCGCTCCCAGGGCTTCCTTCACCACGACTTGTCGCGCGCCTGTCTCGCCCAAGCCGCCGACTCGATCCCCAGAGTCGTCCTCCTCGCCCGGCTGTCTCTCTACGGCAGCGGCGCCGAACGGCTGCACGAGCAGGTCATCACCGTGGCCGCGCGCTGGGTCGAACCGTCGCGCCGCACGGCGCCGCTGAGGGCCTACGCCCGTGACGCGGAACAACGCACGCTCGACCTGCTTGAAGCGTCCCTTGCCGGAACGAGCAGACGACCGGTGAACGAGGTTGTAGCGCAGAGGCTCCTGAACGCCGCAGCGCGCGACATAGAGGAACTGCGTCCTCAGCTCGAACCACGAGCCAGGGAACTCGCCGCAGTCGCGACAAAGCGGCTCCAGGAGCGCGGCGAGCGAGAGTCTCGTGAACTGCGCGCGATTCTGAAACAGCAGCGCCAGCGGGTCCGCGACGAACTGCAACTGAGAGACAACCAGTTCGTTCAGCGCACACTCGCCTTCAACCGCGACGAAGAGCGGCAGTTGCAGGCCGACATGCGTTCCTGGCGCACGCGACTGGAGCAATTCGACCGCGACCTGGAGCACGAACCCCAACGCATTCGCAACTTCTACGAAGTCCGCGTAGCGCCGCCCGTCGAACCGCTGGGCATCGTCTACCTGTGGCCGGAGACGAACTGATGAGCGGAGTGCGACAGGTGGCAGGGTTCGCGTCATCAGCACGGCGCCGCCCGTAGCGATGCCGAAGCTCGACGCGAACACAAGAGCCCACCTCGAGTGGCTCGGCTTCGTCCGGCCGACCGGCCTCGTGGTGTCGCCGCCGGCGCTCAACAAGGCCGGCGCCGTGCTGGAACGGGCCGATCGGGAGGGCCAGCGGCTGCTTCGCGACGCGGTATCCGAGCGGGAGTTCAAGCCCGGCGAAGGTCGCCAGCCCTGGCTGCCCGCCTTCGAGGACTTCGCCCGCTCGGTCCTCGGCTGGCGCTTCTCTCCCGCGGGCTACGCGGGCGGGAACGCGGCGCCGATTCCCGACGAACTGAGCCTTCACCTTCCGGACTGCGGCGAGACCCTCCGACCCGACTTCGCGGTCCGCGAACGAAGCCCGGACGAGGATGGCTCGCGCTGGCAACTGCTCGTGCAGACCGTCGAACCGGGCCAGAGCTTCGACCGCGCGGTCTCCGGCGCCGGCAAGCTGGAAGCCTCCCCGCACAGCCGCATGGAACGCCTGCTGCGAGCGAAGGCGGTTCCCGCCGGGCTGCTGTTCAACGGCCGCGCCTTGCGCCTCGTCTCGGCGCCGCGCGGCGAGACTTCCGGCTGGATCGATTTCCAACTCGCCGACATGCTGCTTGTCGCGGGCCGCCCGATCTGCACGGCCCTGCGCCTGCTCCTGAACGAGCAGCGGCTGCTCGCCCTGCCCAGGCGCCAGCGACTGGCTGCGCTTCTCGCGGACAGCCGCAAGTACCAGAACGAGGTCAGCGAACGCCTGGCCGAGCAGGTCCTGCATGCCCTCTACGAACTGCTGCGCGGCTTCCAGGCGGCGCACGACGCGTCGAGAAAGGAACTCCTGGGCGACCAGTTGCGCGAGGATCCGGGCGGCATCTACCACGGCCTTCTCACCGTGGTGCTGCGCCTGGTCTTCCTGCTCTACGCCGAAGAGCGCGATCTCCTCTCCGAAGACGCAACCTTCGTCCGCCACTACTCCCTGGCCAGTCTCCACGACCGGCTGCGGGCCGACGCGGCGCTTCACCCCGACACGATGGACCAGCGCTACGGCGCCTGGGCCCAGTTGCTGGCGCTGTTCCGCATGATCCACAACGGCGCCGCAGCCGCCGGCCTCCGCCTCCCGCCACGGCACGGCGTGCTCTTCGATTTCGACCGCTTTCCGTTCCTGGAGGGTCGGCCCCCGGGAAGCGTGGCCCAGAACCACGAGCGCGTCGCGGCGCCGCTCGTATCCGACGGCACGGTTCATCGCGCTCTGGAGAAGCTCCTCGTGCTCGACGGCGACCGCCTCTCCTACCGCGCGCTGGACGTCGAGCAGATCGGCTCCGTCTACGAAACGATGATGGGCTTCCGCCTCGAACGCGCCGAGGGACCTTCGTGCGCGATCAAGCCGGCCAAAAGGCACGGCGCGCCCGCCACGGTGAACCTGGCAGCGCTGCTCGAAAAACCAGTCGATCGGCGCGTCCGCTGGTTCCGCGAACGGACCGACCGCAGGCTGACCGACAAGGCCGCGAAGGCGCTACGGAACGCCCGGACGATCGACGAACTTCACGCCGGCCTCGACCGCGTGATCGACCGCGCCGCGACCCCCGACCTGGCGCCGAACGGCCACATGATCCTCCAACCGAGCGATGAACGCCGACGCTCGGGCTCGCACTACACGCCGCGCGAACTCACCGAACCGATCGTCCGGGACACCCTGGAACCGATCCTCGACCGGCTGCGAGGGCGAGCCGCGGGAAGCGCGGGCCAGGGACAGGCAACACCGGCCGCCCTGTCGGCGCCCGCTGAACACGGATCGCGAGTACGTAGCCCACGTCATCAGGGACCGGCAACAGCGCCCGACCTGTCGGCGCCCGGGCCTTCCGGACCGCATCCGGCTCCGACGACACGAACGCCTCGGCCGGAACAGATCCTCGGGCTCAAGGTCTGCGACCCGGCGATGGGCTCCGGCGCCTTCCTCGTCGAAGCCTGCCGTCAACTCGGCGACGTCCTGGTCGACTCCTGGCACGCCCACGACGCGGCGCCGCCCATCCCGCCCGACGAAGACGAAACCGTCCACGCCCGGCGTCTCGTCGCCCGCAACTGCCTCTACGGCGTAGATCGCAATCCCGTCGCCGTGGACCTGGCGAAGCTCTCGCTCTGGCTGACCACCCTCGCCAGGGACCATCCCCTGACGTTCCTCGACCATGCGCTTCGCCACGGCGATTCCCTGGTCGGCCTTGCGCCGGAACAGATCCAGGCCTTCCACTGGAAGGGCAAGGAGAAGCGCTTCCAGGCCGGCATCGAGACGACCTGGATTCGAGAGCAGGTCAAGAAGGCGTTGCGCCTGAGACGGGCGATCCAGGAGGCGCGCGACGACACGCCGGACCGGGTGCTGCGCGATCGGCTGGACGAGGCGGAACACGAACTGGCTCGGGTCAAGCAGAACGGCGATCTCGTCGTTGCGGCCTTCTTCGAATGCCAGAAGCCGAAGGACCGTGAAGCCCTGCGCCGGTCGTTCGCCGCCGAACTTCAGTTCGAGACTGCGAGCGGCTCAGGGGGCAAGCCATCGTCCCGGCCTGGCGATGACGCACAAGCATCCGTTCCGGCTTCCGTCTCGGGTCACTCCGGCATGACCGGCCGCATCCGCGCCTCCCGCTCGGACGCGATCTCGACCATCGGTTGGCTGGAGGAAAGCCGAAACGGCGACCCGCCTCTGGCGCCGTTTCACTGGGCAATCGAGTACCCCGAGGTCTTCCTGCTTGAAGAGCGCGAGAATCCCGGCTTCGACGGGATCGTCGGCAACCCGCCGTTCGCCGGCAAGAACACGATCGGCAACGCGAACGTACCGGGCTACAAGGCTTGGCTGAAGCAGCTCCACGAAGAAAGCCACGGCAACGCGGACCTTGTCGCCCACTTCTTCAGGCGCGCGTTCACGCTGGTTCGCGCAGGCGGCGCCTTCGGCCTGATCGCCACCAACACGATCGCCCAGGGCGACACGCGCTCGACCGGATTGCGCTTCATCTGCAAGCACGGCGGGGAGATCTTCCGCGCCCGAAGACGCGTCAAGTGGCCCGGCTTGGCCGCCGTCGTCGTCAGCGTCGTCCATCTGCACCGCGGTCCCTGGCATGGTCCGCGGATGCTCGACGGCGTGCCGCAACCGAAGATCACGGCCTTCCTGTTTCACCGCGGCGGGCACGAGGATCCTGCACGCCTCGCCGAGAACGCCGGCAAGAGCTTCCAGGGCAGCATCGTGCTCGGCATGGGTTTCACCTTCGACGATACGGACACGAAGGGCGTGGCGACGCCGATTGCCGAGATGAACCGCCTGGTCGAACAGGACCCGAAGAACAGGGAGGCGATCTTCCCGTACATCGGCGGCGCCGAGGTCAACAAGAGCCCGACGCACGGGCATCACCGGTACGTGATCAACTTCCGGGACTACCCGCTGCGCCGGGCCGATCCCGGGTCCGCGGCGCCGGGCCGCCGGGGCGCGGCGGCGCAGAGCGGTCGCGCCCTCGGAGACAGTCCGGTTGCGTTGTCGACCGGTGAGCCCAACTCCCCCCACGTCAGCGGATCCCGACTCGGCCTCGGCGTCGTTCGAAGTGCCGTCCGCCGGGCGCCGCCTTCGCGCCGCTCTTTGGAGCGCGGCTCGCTTCAGGTGGATGATCGGCAGGAACCAGGATCGATCCCGGAAGGCACGGCCACGTCGTGGCACGGCGCCTCCGATGGGCAGCGCGAGGAGTGGCGCCGCAGCGGGATCGTGCCGCATGACTATCCGGATCCGGTTGCGGCGGACTGGCCGGAGCTGCTGGCGATCGTTGAGGAGCGTGTCAAGCCCGATAGAGACGTGCAGAAGCGCAAGGCACTGCGCGAGCGCTGGTGGCAGTACGCCGAGAAGAGACCCGGGCTCTACAAAGCCATCGCCGACCTCGACCGCGTGTTGGCGATCAACTGTGGTGCAACGCCACATCTGGCCTTGGCGTTTCTTCCCGCCAAGATGGTCTTTGCGCACAGTTTGGCAGTCTTTCCCTTCCCCACCCACGCCGCCTTCTGCGCCCTCCAGTCCCGCCCTCACGAACTCTGGGCGCGCTTCTTCGGATCCTCTCTGGAGGACCGACTCAGGTACACGCCGTCCGACTGCTTCGAGACCTTTCCCTTCCCCGAGAACTGGGAGACTCACTCCGACCTGGAAGTCGCCGGCGCCGCGTACCACGGTTTCCGAGCCGACCTGATGCTCCGGAGCGTCGAGGGCCTGACGAAGACGTACAACCGCTTCCACGATCCTGAGGAGCAGAGCCCCGGCATCACCCGGCTTCGCGAGCTCCACGCGGCCATGGACCGTGCCGTCCTCGACGCCTACGGCTGGACCGACATCTCCACCGACTGCGAGTTCCTCCTCGACCACGAGATCGACGAGAGACCTGAGGGCAAGAAAAAGAAGCCCTACCGCTACCGCTGGCCCGACGAAGTCCGCGACGAGGTGCTCGCCCGCCTGCTCGAACTCAACGCCCAACGCGCCGCCGAGGAGAAGCGCAGCGGTTCCCGCCGATGAGAAGCCTGGACCGCCCTAGGTCCAGGTCCGATCACGTCGCGGCCCCGCTTTGCAGTCACCCCTGCCCGTGTGAGAGAGTTGTCCGCAGCAAGCCGACCGGCCCACCAGTGCCGACACCTCCCTCGCCTTCCCGCGCACCCCGCCATGACTAGCGGCAAGCTTTTGCGCCGACTCATCGTCTCGGGCGCCGATGGCGACCTCGCGGCATTCCGTGCCGCCGCGGACGACGTGATCGCCGACGAGCGGCAGAAGCAACACCACCTCCTGGCGAACGACCTCGAGTCCATTCTCTATGGCCGCACTCGCGCTCCCACGTCGCCTGGCCTGCGGAGGCTCGCCCAGGCGGTCCCCGAGGATCGAGAGCGTGGTTTGGCCTTGCTGTCACTGCGCGAGCCCGTCCGTGGAATCGAGGACGTTGTTCTCTCAAGCTCCAACCGCTCCATCGTCCGGGCCGTCCTTCACGAGCAAAACCGCGAGGAACTGCTTCAAGCGCACGGGCTCCGGCCCGTCGATCGTCTCCTGTTGTGCGGACCGCCCGGCTGCGGCAAGACGCTGACCGCAGAGGTCATCGCAAATGAGCTCGGCAGACCTCTCGCCATCGTCCGGGTCGACAGCGTCGTGTCTTCTTTCCTGGGTGAAACCGCAGCCAATCTGCGTCGCGTCTTTGACTTCATCGAAACGACGCCGACAGTAGCGCTCTTCGACGAGTTCGACGCCTTGGGCAAGGAGCGGGACGACTCCTCGGAACACGGCGAGCTGCGCCGCGTTGTCAACGCGGTGCTGCAGATGCTTGACGCATACGACGGCCGCAGCCTCATCGTCGCTGCCACCAATCACCAATCCATGCTCGACTCGGCCGTCTGGCGCCGTTTTGAGGAGATCCTCTATCTGAGGCTGCCGACCGCAAGGCAGATTCGGGAGCTCCTCCGCGTCAAGCTGCGCGGCGTACGCCGAGCCTTCGACATCGACGCGGTCGCCGTTGAGTCGCTCTTCCCCAAAAGTACGCACGCCGACGTCGAGCGCGTGCTTCGCCGAGCCGTCAAGGAAATGGTCCTGAGCGGTGAAGGTCGCCTTGGCCTGAACCACATCCGCAGGGCCGTGCGCCGAGAGAAGGCGCGGCGTCAACCTGGGCGTACTTGAGTCAGGCCATTGCAGCAGCGCCTCTTCGATCACACACAAATGCGCCCGCACCTGCGCCTCAACCGAGAGCGGCCAACCACAAAGCGCCGCCCGCCTGGCGGATTCCCTCCTTCCCCGCCTCCGCCACAGGATCCGCAGGTCCACGGAGCCTCGCTGCACCAGAAACTGCGTTCCGCACGCGAAAAGGCCGCCGCGGCTCTCGGCGGCTACGACCAGCGACGATTGATCAAGCTCAAGCTGGCAACGCAAGTATCGCCGGAGGCTCTCGCCCGGATTTCGCCCGGGATGGAGGCAGTAAGCCAGGAGGGCGAGAAGCTGATTCTCTACTTTGCGACCGACGATGCGCTGGAGACGTTTGAGGCGAAACTCTCAAGTCTCAGCCAAGGCGAGGCGGTAACGCGCAAGGACCTGCTCTACGCTCTCAGCGACATCGATCATTGGAGCGAGGACGACCGCACTGGCCGGAGCCTCAAGCAGCACGGTCTGCCACCGGGCAAATCGGTAACGCTCGATGTGGAGCTATGGCCGTTGGACAGCCCGCAGGCCCCAACGCTTGCCACTTTCTCCGAGTGGTTGAAGGAACGTGGCGGCAAGGTCCTGGACAAGGTGAAGAAGGCCTACCTTGTGCTGTGCCGTGTCCGTTGCGACCGCGCTGTTGCCAGCGACCTGCTTCGACACCGGGACGTTCGCACAATCGAACTTCCTCCGCGTCTGGCCCTGCCCCGGGAGATTCTCAGCGCCGATGTCCAGAACATTCCCGAGGTTGAAGCGCCACTGACCGATGCACCCGCTATCGTGGTTCTCGACTCCGGCCTCGCTTCCGGACACCCTCTGCTCGCACCCGCCGTGGGAGATTCCCAGAGCTTCCTGCCGGGCAGGTCGGCAGCCGACGAACACGGCCACGGTACGCTGGTCTCGGGCATCGCCCTGTACGGCGACGTAGCGAAAGCAATGGGCGCCCAGAGCCTTGTCCCGGATCTGCGTCTTTTCAGCGGACGGATACTGGACGAAACGAACCAGAGCAACGAGTCCCTCGTCGAGAACCAGATCGAAGACGCGGTCCGCTACTTCGTGGATCACTACGGCTGCCGCGTGTTCAACCTCTCCTACGGCGATCCCAACAGGTCCTACGAAGGCGGCAGGATCACGGGCCTCGCTGTGACGCTGGATGCGCTGAGTCGAGAACTGGGTGTGCTGTTCGTTGTACCCACCGGCAACTACGAGGGCGGCCCTGAGGGGCCGGAAGACTGGCGAGAAGACTACCCTGACTATTTGTCTGAGTCGAGTGCCCGCCTTCTCGACCCGGCCCCCGCCTTGAATGCCCTCACCGTCGGAAGTCTGGCACGTTGGGAGAAAACGATTCAGGCCGAAAGCTATTCAGACGATCCTGCCTACCAGCCCGTAGCGCGAACCGACGAACCGTCCCCGTTTACCAGAAGCGGCCCTTCGGTGAGAGGCGCGATCAAACCGGATCTTGTCGACTACGGTGGCAATCGAGCCGTTGATCTGCGGACGGGAAGCGAACTCACCGTCGGCAGGGCCGGCATCGGCGAACGCTCGACATCTCGCGACTTCGCGGCCGGCTCGCCATTCGCCGAGGGCTGCGGAACAAGCTTCGCCGCTCCGCGAGTCGCGCATGTTGCCGCGCACCTGCTGAGGGAGCTTCCAGGCGCAAGCGCCAATCTCTGCCGCGCTCTCCTCGTCGCGCACGCGCGGACTTCGCTCGCCTGCGCTGAGCTCTTCTCAGATGACCGCGCCGCCCTCCGCCGAATCACCGGCTACGGTCTGATCGACCGCTCCGCTCTCTACCGTTCGCCCGACGATTGCGTCTCGCTCTGGGCGACGGAGTCGATGACCAACAATCGGCACCACTTCTACGAGCTGCCGGTCCCGGATGAGTTCTGGTCTTCAGGTCGCCGCGAGCGGAGGATCACCGTTGCTCTTGCCTACTCTCCCGCTGTGAGGACGACGCGCATCGACTACCGCGCGGCGAAAATCAGCTTCAAGTTGGTACAGGCTCAGTCGCTCGACGAAGTCGCCAGCTGGTTCAGCGCGGTGGAAGACAATCCGGGAGCAGCACCGGTTGCCGAGCTGCCCACGGGAAGGAACATCACGGAGCAAAACCGCTCAAAGGGAACAGTGCAGGCTTCGAGTTGGACCTTTACCGTAGCGAACCAATCCAGAAAGAAAGGATCCTGGTTCGTGGTCGTCACGCGCAACGATTTCCCGTGGGGGCAGAACATCTCCAACGAAAATGAAGAATACGCTCTCGTAGCCACGATCGCGGATCGGCAATTTGCCGAGGCGCGACTCTATTCGCAGATCCAGGTCAGACTCCGACAACGCGCTCGAGCTCGAGCGAGCGACCGTTGACCAATATGCCGCCCTCAACCTCGCCCTTCCCGTTCAACCGCCACCGTCTCGCCGCCTCTGAGCTTCTCGGAGTCCGTTCCGGCACAACATCGAGGCCCGGGCCGACCGGCGCGGGCAAGTGACGGCGTTCACCTTCGACAGCCTGACCAGCATCCCCCGCCCCGTCCCCTGCAGCGAACTTCAGAGACTGGATTGCGTCGGTCCCGCGAACTACGTGGCGGCAGAACCGATTTCACACGATCAACTCCTGAGGATCGTTCAGGCGGGCTTCCGAGAATCGGGCTCATGACCGACATCCTCATGTCGATCAAGCCGCCGTACGTCGACATGATCGTCTCCGGCTCCAAGACGGTCGAGATCCGGAAGCGAGCTGTCCGGGTACCAGCGGGAGCAAGGATCTGGATCTACGCAACCAGTCCGCGGCGGCAGGTAGTCGCATCCGCCCGGCTCGAAGAAGTCGTGCTCGACACGGCGGACGAGATCTGGCGCACCTTCGGCGACCGGGCCGGCATCGACCGCCTCGACTTCAACGCCTACGTTGGAGACAGCAGACTCGTCGCCGCACTATCCCTGACCGACGTCACCGCACTCGCCGCGCCACTATGCCCTCGCAGCGAGACGCCGGCATTCCGCCCGCCGCAGTCCTACTCGTTCCTTCGTGATGCCGAACTTCTGGCAGCCTTGGAGGAAAGGCATAGCACGGAGCGTTCAGCAGACGAGAACCAGATCAGTCCTCCGGCGCAACCAACCGAAACGGCCTTCGCAACCCCGTAGATCGGGCCGTGGACTCCCGGTCCACGAGGTCCGGCGCAACTCTCACGCTCCGCCGTCGTGCTACCGTCGCTTTGACAGCCATCGTCCCCCGGTCCGCCTGGGCCACACAGTTGCGGATCGACTGCGCTGCCGGCTCGAACTCGCGAGCCAGTTGGTCCGGGGTTGACTGCCGAGCTCTTTTCGAACAACGAAGCCGCTGGCAATTCCAAGAAAACCCTAATGAAACAAGGCCTCCTGCTTCGGGAGAAGCGACAGTGACCCTCCGCGCCGCCTGAGCCGTTTTTGCTGCTTTAGTTCCGCCTCTACATCTCCAAGGTGCTTCCACCTCCAGATCTTCGAGCGCAGCTCCTCCTTCAGGACGTCCCTCAAGACCGGCCCCGCCTGGAGCCTGGCCACCAACCACCGACGCAGCGGCGCCAGATCGGGCTTCTCTTCGATCAAAAGGAACTGGTTCGGGTTCTCGGATCGCCGCACGCTCATGCTGCCGCCGGGGCAAACCGTCCAGACACACTCCTTCATCAGGTCCCGTCCGTCATCGTGATTCGTCAGATGGAGCAGAAAGAAGCGCACCGCATCGCCACCCGAGACCATCCGCACATGGGTCCACCACTTCGCGCCTACTCGATCAGCCAGCAGCTTCGCGGCCTGATCGGCCCTCTCAACCATCGTTTCGCCCCGGATGTTCCGCCACGCATCGCCTCCGAAGAGCCGGTCGAGATTCTCGGCCTGACCGTGTCCAGCTTTGAGCTCCTGGTGCATCGCCATGTCGAGTTCGCGCCACATCACGTTGACGAAGAGCTCGACGCGCTCAAACTCCATGATCTCCGCGAGCAGGTCGCCCGGCAAACTGAAGCCATACGGATCCACGAAGAGGAAGGCAGGCGCCATCTGCTGACCCGCTGACTTCAGGGCGTCGACCTCCCGGCGCAACACCTCGAACGCGTCGCCCGGCTCGACATCGACGACGATCCGGCGGGGCAGATCTTCAATCCGCTCAACCTCTCCCCTCAGCTCGGACGCGTTCTGTTCATCCAGCTCCAGAAACACGAACCGGAACTCGGAGTTTTCCAAGAGCCGGTCTCTCGCCGTGTGGTCAAGCAGCGTCCTCAGCGCCACGAGTGGCGAACCGGGATTCTCGCCTGCATAGCTACCACGCCCGGCGTGAGTGTCAAAGTACACGACTTTGCCGGACCACAAGCCGAGTTTGGGAAACCAGCCTTTCAGGTAGGCGTCAATCAGCTCGTGCTTGACCCGCTGGAAACGACCGTAGTCCCTCCAATGATCCGGCTGTGGATCGACAGATCTGTTCACAGTCCCTTGGTCCTCAGTTCGCCGGGAACTCGTCGTAAGTCCTACCCTTGAGCAGGCGCCCATTCACATGCTTCCGCGGCCCTCCCCACTGCTTGAAGAAGAAGGGGACGTCATCTCGCCGGCACTGAAGCAGGACATTGATCACCCACGCTTCCAGCATGGGCCGCGCTCCGGGACCGCTCTCGCCGCCGACGATGACCCAGTCGATGCCGGTCAGGTCGAACTCCTCCAGATCCTCAAGAAGCGGTTCGATTGAGGCAAAGCGAACCGCTGCCGGCGTCTGCCGTAACGCCTGCAGCCGCGGCAAGCCCTGCCGTCGGTTCTCGACGCTCACTCCAAACCAGACGTTCGGCAACTCACCCATCCAGGAAAGAGGCCCCACAAGAAGCTCGTGCATTCGCTCGTGTCTCTTCGTGAGCACCTGGTAGGTGTGTCGCTGGACTTCGCTCATCACCCGGCCCACCTCGGCGATGTAGCTCACGGGAACCTGCGGATGGAAGAGGTCGCTCATCGAGTTCACGAACACGCGGCGAGGCCGACGCCAGCGACGCGGCTGATCAAGCTTGGCCGGTACCAGGCGAAGGTCGAAACCCTGCTCGAAGGGGTGCCTCGGGACGCCACGGAAGCGCTCCGAGAAGCGCTCTGCGTAGCAATGTGCGCAGCCTGCACTGACCTTTGTGCAGCCGAGCACCGGGTTCCAGGTCGCGTCGGTCCATTCGATCGCACTCTTCTCTGACATGCAGGCTCTCCAGGTGCCGGGCCTAACGCATCGCCAAGCCCAGCCCGTTATACAGGATCATGCATGAAAGCGCAACTAGGGCGTAACCGGAGCCGCACCATCCAAGCTCTTTGCGGAACAGGAGCGGGAGGACCGCCCGCCCGCCGGGAAGTTGCGCGCCGACGCACTGGCTCTGGTGGCGGAGAGCGCGCTTGCGGGAGGTCTCGATCCTGGAACCAGCGGCGACCGATACCAGGTCGTCGTTCACGTCAACGACCGTGAGTTGGAAGCCCCCGAATCCGCGGCCACGAGGAACCGGCCCGGCGTTTCCGCGGGAACGCCGCGGCAGGCCGAAGTCCAGGCCAACGGCGCGGCGGAAGTGAACGGCCGCGTTCCCGCGGGAACGTCGGTGCACCCCGAAGTTCAGGCCAACGGAGCGGCAGGAGTAGACGGCCACGTTCCCGCGGGAACGTCGGGGGACCCGGCGCGACGCTCTGTCGCAGCCGAATCTGCCAGGACCGAATCTGCCGACTGCGAGCACTCCGCCGGCGCCTGGGTGGGCAGGTCGCATGTCCGCGTTTCCGCTGAAACGGCTCAGGCGCATCGCCTGCGACGCCGGGAAGGTCGTCATGCGGCACCGTTCCGGGCAGATCCTGAGCGTGGGCCGCAAGACGCGGACCATCCCGCCGCCCATCCGCCGCGCCCTGGAGTTCCGCGACCGGGGCTGCCGCTTCCCCGGCTGCACCTCGCAGCACTGCGACGCCCACCACATCGAGCACTGGGCCGACGGCGGCGAAACGAAGCTCTCGAACCTCGTGCTGCTCTGCCGCCGACACCACCGCCTGCTCCACGAAGGCGGTTTCAGCCTGCGCATGGACGACCAAGGCGCCGTGGGGTTCTACAACTCGCGCGGGCGACTGCTCGAACGGAGCCCGGCGCCGCCGGTCGTCGGCGACGACGCCGCCCGGGAGTTGATCGAACACCTGGAGGATGCTGGCATCCTGATCACCGGGGACGAATCGATGCCGGCCTGGAACGGTGAACCGATGGACCTGCACTACGTCATGAAATGCCTGTGGAGACCGCCTCCGCACCTCGAAGCCATCGTGGCCCGGGAGCGGGGTACCTCCAAACAGCTCGTCGACCCGGCGCAGCCAGAGTCTCCTCACCAGACGAGCAGCTCCTCACTCTCGCCCTTCGGGCGCTAGTACAGCGAAGAGCGCGAGAGGTCGAGCAGACGGCACTGGCGGAAAAGGCTCAACGCCTCTTCGTCCCGCTTCACCATCCGCCTGCGCTCGGGCCGGCTCAGTGCCCGAGCCTTCTCGACAAGAAGTCCCGCTCGACCGTCAACTCCCCGATCTTCGCCTGCAGGTCCCTGACCTCCTCCTCCCGGTCACGGCGACGCTCCGGCCCCGCCGAGAAGGTCTCCTGCATCCCCTCGACCGCCTTCCGCTTCCAACTGCCGACCTGGTCCGGGTGAACGCCGTGCCGCGACGCAATCGCCGAAATCGGTTTCCCCTGGCGCAGCGCCTCGAGCGCCACCTTCGACTTCTCCTGGCTCCTCCTCTCGGTTGAGGAGTACACCTTAGCCACCTGTCCAGTTCTTCGGGGCCACCTCATCGTTCAGGGTTGGACGCGAAGAGTGAGGTGGTGAGCGCGGTTGACGCCCGCCGCACCCATGTGTCACATTTGTGCACATGGAACAGATCGGCATTCGCGAACTCCATCTGAAGACCGGCGAGTGGGTGCGGCGAGCCGCCAGAGGACGGGGCGTCGTCGTCACGGAGCGTGGCCGCCCGGTGGCTTCGCTTCTACCGTTCCGCGAAGACGCACTGGGGGTTTCCTTCGCCGACCGTCAACTGCTGCCCGAGTTCGAGGCCCTGCCGGAGATCCGCGGCGACTCGGCCGCGGGTATCTCGGAGGACCGGGACCGCTAGTGGCGTACTTCGACACCGCCTATCTGGTCAAGTGCTACGTGAAGGAGGAAGGGTGGGACAGCGTCCGAGCGTTGGCTGCCGAGCGCGGCTGGGTTGCCTGCTCGGTGTTTGGGCGCCTGGAGCTGCACGCGGCGCTGCACCGGACATTCCGTGAGGGTCGCCTCACACGAAGGGAGCTTGAGGTCGTCCTCGATCAACTGAGCGCCGACGAGGCGATGAGAATGTGGCACTGGCTGCCGCTCTCCGCGGCGGTGAGGACGGCGGTAGTTGACCTGTTCGGGCAGCTTGCACCGGGAGTCTTCCTGCGAACCGGGGACGCGGTCCACCTGATGTCGGCCAGGGAGAGCGGCTTTCGGGAGGTCTTCAGCAATGACCGACGCCTCCTGGCGGCGGCACGGCACGTCGGCATCACCGGCGTGGATGTCATCGGAGGGCGCCAGTGAGAAAGTCCGAGTGAGCGAATCGAACGACCGGGACGCCACGGCGCAGACGTCCGTCGAGGTCCGCGAGGACATCGTCGACGCCCTCAAGGTCGACCTCGTCGGCCCCGGCGCCGGCCACGAACTCGCGCGCGAGCGGTTGCCCGCAAACGAAGCGCCCTCGAAGTGGCATCTCGCCGGCTTCCTGATTCCATCCGGCACGCCGCCGGTTAAGCGGCTCAACTGCTGACGCCTACCGTCAGACAGCCATCGTTGCGCCCCCCAACGACTAGACTCGCCGCATGAGCGGGCGCGACCTCAGGAGCCCCAAGCCGACTGCAAGGCGCGTGGTTCACCGCACCGCCTCCAGTCAGTCGGTCGTCAGAGCCCGACGGTCCCGCCAGCGCGGCCCCAGAGATCCAGCGTGACCGCCGACCGCCGCCTGTTGACTCGCGTTGCCCTCCGCAACTACAAGAGCATCGCCGCATGCGACGTGTCGCCAGCGAAGCTGTGCTTCCTCGTAGGTCCGAACGGCTCCGGCAAGAGCAACTTCCTCGACGCGCTTCGGTTCATCGCCGAGTCTCTTCGGTCTTCGATGGATCAGGCGCTGCTCGCACGCGGAGGCATCAACGAGGTGCGGCGGCGCTCTGGTGGCCACCCGACGCACTTCACCATCCGTGTCGAGTTCGCCCTCGACGCATCGCGAGGCCACTATGCGTTCACTGTCGGGTCCAAACGCCAGGCCCGCTACCAGGTCCAGCGCGAAGAGTGTCTCGTCGTACCGACGAACGGGCAGAGCGCTCACTTCTTCAAGGTCGAGAGCGGGCGAGTTACCAAGACGACCCTCTCGCCAGCGCCAGCGGCACTGCCCGATCGCCTGTACCTTGTGAATGTCTCCGGTCTCAAGGCGTTTCGGCCCGTCTACGACGCCCTCTCGAGGACTGGCTTCTACAACCTGAACCCGGCAGCCATACGCGACCTTCAGCCGCCCGACACGGGCGAACTCCTCAAGCGGGACGGGAGCAACATCGCAAGTGTCCTGGCCAACCTCGCCACGAGTTCGCCTCCGTCAAAACGGAAGATCGAGGAGTACCTCGGGACCGTCGTTCCTGGCATGGCGGGCGTCGGTCGTCATCGGCTCGGTCCCAGAGAGACGCTCGAGTTCCGGCAGGAGGTGCGCGGTGCGGAGCATCCCTCGCGCTTCCTCGCCAACAACATGTCCGACGGAACGCTTCGCGCACTCGGCCTGCTCGTCGCACTCTTTCAGGGCGCGAGCAACGGCGCCGCAGGGCCCGGACTGGTGGGCATCGAAGAGCCGGAAGTCGCGCTTCACCCCGCAGCCGTGGAAGTCCTCATCGATGCGCTGCTTGACGCTGCTGAACACGCCCAGATCCTCGTCACGAGCCACAGCACCGAACTGCTCGATCACCCGGAAATTCGGGACGACTCGATCCTTGCCGTGGTAGCAGAGCACGGCGAGAGCCGCATCGGTCCGCTGGACGAGGTTGGGCGGTCGGCGTTGAAGAAGCACCTCTTCACCGCCGGCGAACTGCTCAGAATGAACCAACTCGATCCGGATCCAGTGCTCTCGAAACCCGGGCAAATCAGGCTCTTCGGTCCCGAGCCCTAGCCGTGCTCACGATCGCCTCCATCGTGGAAGGTCACGGTGAAGTCGCGGCCCTGCCGATCCTTCTGCGGAGGATCGCGGCAGTGGTAGCGCCCGAAGAACCCATCTCCGTGCCCCGACCCATCCGGGTAAAGCGGCAACTCGTAGTGAAACCCGGAGAGTTGGAGCGGTATGTCGAGGTTGCCGCGAGCCGAGCCGGTGCCGGAGGAGCAATCCTGCTCGTGCTGGACGCCGATACCGACTGTCCGGCTGAACTCGCCGTCGAGTTGTGCCGGCGCGCCCGAGCCGCACGGGCGGACCGTGCCATCCGCACCGTACTGGCCAAGGCGGAGTACGAGTCGTGGTTCGTCGCCGCGGTCGAGTCGATTGCGGAACGGCCGCTGCACGCTGTCGCACCGCCGCCCGATCCAGAGTCGATCAGGGACGCCAAGGGCTGGTTGAGTCGAAACGCGCTGGCTCACGGAACCTACCGCCCCACACGCCACCAGGCCAGATTCACTGCTGCCTTCGACCTGAGCGCCGCGCGGTCGGCGCCCTCGTTCGACAAGCTGTGGCGTGACGTAACCTCCCTGCTCGTTCCGCCGGCAACGATCATCTCCGAATGAGCGAACCGAACAACCACGACGCTGCGGCCGTGACGTCTCTCGATGTCCGCCGGACCCTCGTCGAAGCGATCGAACTCGACCTCATCGGCCCATGGCGAGGTCACGAGCTTGCCCGGGAGCGGCTGCCGGTTTTCGAGGCGCCATCCAACTGGTACCTCACCGGCTTCCTGATTCCGACCGGAACGCCGCCGGAACTGAGCCGGGACGACGAGCAGGACGACGGCGGGCCTGACGAGACGCCCGAGCGACCCGGCCTCGCCGAGGAATCGACGGAGGGCCGGATGGCAGCGAAGAAGCTCTTCTTCCCTTCCTCGATGGGTCTGAGCTTCCTCGCAACCGCGGACAGCCGGCTCGATGTCTCCGTTCGCTGGGGCGACTACGAACTGGTCGCAACCGCCACCGATGCTGTGGAAGGCGACGGCGGCAACGACAAGGCCGGGGCGCAATACTGGCAGCGGAACACCGGAGAGGAGACCGTGGAGATCGCCCTCCAGATAGCGACGGAGGAGCCCGTCCACGACGTACCCGGCTCGGGCGGGCTGAGACTTCACGTCGAGCAGAGGCCCATCTCCCAGATCGCCTCCATCCCCGAAGGCACGCGGGCTGTCAGCGTGTTCCTCGTGAACGAGCGGGAGCCTGCGACTTCGCTCCAGGACACCGAGCCGACCTACGCGTTCCAGGCCGAAGTCGAGATCCGCAGCGAACAGCCGTTCGTGCCGAGACCGGACCCACGCTCGGCGGAGACCGATGACTGGGATGAACAGGTCGCGGCCCTTCACTACCTGGACGCCCCGAGCTACGCCACCGGTCACAACGTCGGCGCCACCTGGGACGTCGACAGCGACGGGAAGTGCCGGAAGATCCGCACGACCTGGATGCCCCGGGCAGAGGTCGAGAAGACGGAGACCAGCGAACCGGACGGGGTCGACCTGTCGATGGACCGGCTCGGCCAGCTTGCCGGCGCCGACGATGCGGACAGGACCCTGCGACCGCTCGTCGCCGCTTACCGCGAGTGGATCAACGAACAGCGCAGGGCGCTCGAGGAAGTTCCCGAAGAGCACGCGGAGACCGCGGTCGAACTCCTCGATCAGGCCAAGTTCGCCGCCTCGCGGATGGAGCGAGGGGTCGAGGCGCTCCAAAGCGACGAACAGGCACTCGACGCCTTCCGCCTGGCGAATCGCGCCGTGGCCCAGGCTCTTCGGCGCCGAACCCCTGAGGTCTTCGAAGATGCAGCGCCCCGATGGCGGGCATTCCAGCTCGCCTTCATCCTGCTGAACCTCGCGCCGCTCGCGGACCCCACCGACCCGCACCGGGAGATGGTCGACCTGCTCTTCTTTCCCACCGGCGGCGGCAAGACGGAGGCCTACCTGGGTCTCGCCGCCTTCGCGATCGTACTGAGGCGGCTCCGGAATCCGGAGGCGGGCGGGCGGGCAGGCGCGGGCGTCTCTGTTGTCATGCGCTACACGCTGAGGCTGCTGACCCTCGATCAACTCTCGCGCGCCGCGGGCCTGATCTGCGCGCTGGAACTGGAGCGGGCCGACGCGCCCGAGCGCTACGGCGAGTGGCCGTTCGAGATCGGCCTGTGGGTCGGCAGGGCGGCGACGCCGAACCACATGGGGCGAAAGGGCGCCGAACCGCCCGGTTCCGCCCGCCAGAAGGTGCGGCGCTTCAAGGCGAAACCCGGCTACGAGCCGTCACCCGTCCCCATTGAGGACTGCCCCTGGTGCGGTACGAAGTTCGAGCCCAGCTCCTTCACGCTGCAACCGAACGACGACGAGCCGACCAACCTGCGCGTGATCTGCGCAAACTGGGAGTGCGAGTTCTCCGGCGACCGGCCGCTCCCCATCGTCGCCGTCGACGAACCGTTGTACCGCCGCCTGCCCTGCTTTCTCGTTGCCACGGTGGACAAGTTCGCGGCCCTGCCGTGGGAGGCCCGCGCCGGCGCGCTCCTCGGCGGCGCCGACCGACACGATGCGGAGGGCTTCTACGGCGCGGCGGCGCCGAGCCGGGGCCAGCCGCTGCCCTCGCCCCTGCCGCCGCCCGACCTCATCGTCCAGGACGAACTCCACCTGATCTCCGGACCCCTGGGGTCGATGGCCGGCCTCTACGAGACGGCGGTCGAGGCGCTGGCGCTCCGCGGTTCCGGCAGCCGCGGCGCGAAACCGAAGATCGTCGCCTCGACCGCCACCACCCGGCGGGCGCAGGAACAGATCCGGGCCCTCTTCGGCCGTCAGATGACCCGCGTCTTCCCGCCGCTCGGACCGTCGCGGCGCGACTCGTTCTTCTCCCAGGTCGTACCGGCGAGCGTGAAGCCGGCTCGGCTATACCTCGGCATCGCGTCGCCGGGCAGGAATGCGAAGGTCCAGATGCGGCGCGTTCTGCTGCCGCTGATGGCGGCGGCGCAGCAGGCCTTCCGGAACGCGGGCGGCCACGACAACGAGAACAACGCCGCCGACCCGTACATGACGGTGCTTGCCTACTTCAACAGCCTTCGCGAACTCGGCGGTGCGCGGCGCATCGTCGAGGAGGAGGTCCAGAACACTCTGGGCCGCTACGGAGCAAGGCGCAGACTGAACCAGGAGAGGAGGTACTTCCGCGATCGCGGGCGTCTCTACGAGCCGCTGGAGTTGACCTCCCGGGTCTCGACGGCCCAGGTCGCCGCTGCGCGACGGCGGCTTGGTCAGCCTTTCCATGCGACGGACCGGGTCGACGTGGCCCTGGCGACGAACATGATCTCCGTCGGCCTCGACATCCAGCGACTCGGGCTCATGGTCGTCATGGGTCAGCCGAAGACGACCGCCGAGTACATCCAGGCGACCAGCCGAGTCGGCCGCGCAGACGCGAAGCCCGGTCTCGTCATCACCCTGCTCAACGCCCACAAGCCGCGCGACCGCTCCCACTACGAACGCTTCCGGCACTACCACGAGACCTTCTACCGCGCGGTCGAGGCTGGAAGCGTCACGCCGTTCGCGGCCCGGGCGTTGGACCGGGGAATGGCCGGAACCCTCGTCGCGCTCGCTCGGCACGCGGAACCGTCTCTGACGCCGGCCACCGCTCCGCCAGGGCTCGCCGAGGTCCGCGCGCAGCTCGAGGCACTGCTCCTCGATGCGTTCTCCGAGCGGCTCAGCCGCCAGAACATGCCGGAAGCCGAGCGGGAAGAGAAGCTCGGCTCGGTTCGTCGGCGCGTAGGCGACCTGCTCGACTCCTGGCAGTACGTCGTGGACGACTATCGGGACACCGGCACCGCGGTGAAGTACCAGCAGTACGAGCGGGAGCAGGGCAAACCACTGCTCCGCGAGATGTTGGACACGGACTTCGAGTCACCCCATCACAAGAAGTTCCGCGTCAACCGCTCGCTTCGTGACGTGGAGCCCCAAGTGAACCTGTTCATCACGAAGCCGGCCGGTGGCGGAGCGGATTGATGGCCAAGGCCAAGGGAACAGGTGCGCCTACCGGCAGCATTCGCCGCAGTCAGGTCATCACGACCTACGGACCGGGCGCACTGATCGACCTGCCCCACGACTCCGCCATCGTCGGCGGGCTGGATTTCTGGCCACGGCATGGTTCTCTCGAGCAGATAGACGAACCCAGGCTCAGCGCCAGGCTGCGCAGCCTGACGGGCGGCACGCTGCCCGCCCTCCACGCCCCGCCCGCCGCTTCGGACCGGCCCGGCGACGCCTCGGCCGGCATCGACGCGCCCCGGTTCCCCGAGTGGTTCGTCGTGCAGCGGGAGAAGTCCTCAGCCGACCATCAGGGCGGCCGCCGTTCGCGCCGCCTGGTTCAACGCAAGTCGCTCGACGAACGACGCAAATTCAAGAACCTGGTCCATGGCGGCCAGCCGGTCGTCGCGATCCGCTTCGTGCGCGGCTGCCCGCGCGGCCATGTCGACGACATCGACTGGTGGAGCTTCGTCCACCGCGGCGTGACGGACTGCCGGGGCGAACTGGGAATCGAGGAACAGGGCACCGGCGGAGACCTCTCGAACCTCTTCGTTCGCTGCAGTTGCGGCAACTCGCGGGGGCTGCACGAAGCCAAGGAGATGGCCGACCGGCCGCTCGGTCACTGCAGCGGCGCCCGACCGTGGCTGGGCCGACACGCCAACGAGGAGTGCGGCGAGCCGGCGCGGCTGCTGATCCGGACCGCCACGAACGCGTGGTTTCCGCAGATCGTCACGGTGCTCTCGCTGCCGAAGCCGAGCGAGGCGGTCGACGGCATCGTCGCCGAACTGTGGGACGACCTGGAGATCGTCACCGAGCAGGACGAACTTCGGTTCCTGAAGAAGAAGCCGAGAGTCGAGGCCGCCCTGCACGGCGTCGACGACGCCGACGTGCTCGCGGCAATCGAACGCCGAAAGGCGGGCGACCCGGACGACCGACCAGTCAAGCTCGCCGAACTGGACGCCCTGCTGAAAGCGCCGGAAGGCTACGACGACGACGTGCCGGTCGACGACCGATTCCACGCCCGGCGCCTGCCAGAGTCCGTATGGCGGGAGGGTGCACGGCCCTTCGCGGACCGGATAGATGCCGTCGTGCAGGTTCACCGCCTGCGCGAGGTTTCGGCACTCACCGGTTTCACCCGCTTCGAGGCGCCGACACCGGACATCCTGGGGGAGGTCGACACGGATGTGGAGCGCGCCGCGCTCGCGCTGGAGCCCGCCTGGTTCCCGGCCGTGGAGAACCGGGGCGAAGGCGTCTTCGTCCAGTTGGCGACCACAGCCGTTGCGGAGTGGTGCGGCCGCGAGGATGTCCAGATGCGCTGCGCCACTCTGGCCGCGGGCCACGAGCGCCGTGAAGCGGAACGACCGACGAGTGCGAAGCGGCGGCCGTTTCCGGGCGGCCCCTACATCCTCCTGCACACGCTGTCTCACCTGCTGATCACGTCCCTGGCGCTGCGCTGCGGTTATCCCGCGGCATCGATTCGGGAGCGCGTCTACGTCGACGAAGTCGCGAAGAGGTACGGACTCCTCCTCTACACCGCCAGCGCCGACGCCGAGGGAACGCTGGGCGGCCTCGTACAGCAGGCCCGGACCATCGGAGAGCATCTCCGCCACGCTCTCCTCCTCGGCCAGCTCTGTTCGAACGACCCGGTCTGTGCCCACCACCGACCCGACCACAGCGCCGAGAAACGGTGGCTTCACGGCGCCGCCTGCCACGGCTGCACGCTGATCGCCGAGACCTCCTGCGAGACGCGGAACGACCATCTCGACCGCAGCCTGGTTGCGCGGATCATCGGCGGCGGCGCGGGCTTCTTCGGTCCGATCGAGTGACGATGTACCGGGCCGCACCTCCGCCGGCATCGGCGACCGGCACGACCGGGCGAAGGTGCTTAGGCAGCACAGGCAGTCATTTGCCGCCGACCCGCCCACGGAACAGCAATCCAGGAGGTTGCCGGACCTGCCTGCCTTCTCGCGGAAACCGCCTGACCGCAAACCGACAGGCGTGAACGAGCAGGCATTCAACGCTCTGATCGAACTTCCGGCGCATCTCCGGAGCTCGCTGGCGGCCGCGCTGGACGCAGGTCTGCTCCGGTTCGACTCCACCGCGACGGCCGTTCGGGCCAACCTGTCGCCCGGGGCCGACCGGGAGGGGCAGGTGCTCCGACTGCTCGGCGCCTGGCGGCGGCTCGGTCTCTCCGAACCAGCGGCCGCCGCGTGGCTTCGAAGCCTGAACCGACTCGCGGGCGCCTCCCCGGGCCCCGACTTCGTGTGGTCCGGGCCGGAGGTTCCCGGCCTTCACGCCCGCGACACGCGGCGTGTCTACGACGAGGTCATCGGCGCGGCGTCCCGGTCGATCTGGGCGTCCACGTACGCCTTCTTCGACGGGGAACGCGCCTTCAGGGTTCTGGCCGAGAAGATGGACGCACTGCCCGCCCTCGACGTCACCCTGCTGCTGAACATCCACCGCGGACGCGGCGTCACGACCGCCGCGGACCATCTTGTTCGCAGCTTCGCGGACAGCTTCTGGAAGCGAGAATGGCCCGGCGCCGCGCGGCCCACCGTGTTCTACGACCCGCGCTCAGTGGAACCGGATGGTCCGAAGGGCGTTCTCCACGCGAAGGCCGTCGTGGCCGACGAAGAAGTCGTCTTCATCACCTCGGCCAATTTCACTGAAGCGGCGCTCGACCGCAACATCGAGACCGGTCTCGTGTCCCGGGACCGTCACCTTGCCCTGACCGCCGTCAGGCACTTCAGGGCGCTGATCGACCGCAAGCTGCTGCTGCCTCTGCCGATGGACTGACGCCAACCCTCGCAGCCGGCGCAGGAGCGGCGCTTCCGGGCGGGAGACGCATCGTCAGGGGTCGCCAGCACGCGGCGTCAAGGGGCGCGGCCGCGGCGGACATCGCGACGGTCGTTGGAGCTTGCTCCTCTTCATCTCCGCGCTGCCCTACTCCACGATCGCCTGGTAGGTCAGCACCTCCATCGTCGGACGCAGCGGATAGGTGCCCGTCGGCAGCAACTGGGTCAGCACCATGCCGACGACTCGCTCCTCGGGGTCGACCCAGAAGTCGGTCGAGGCGGCGCCGCCCCAGCCGTAGGCGCCGGGCGAAGCCGGCAGACCGGTCAGGCCGGTGTCGGTGACCGAGTACCCGCCCAGGCCGTAACCCATGCCCTCGCTCATCCCCATGTCGAGGTTGAGGCTCGACATGGGCGACGGCCCGTAAGCCGATCCGAGGTGGTTGTCCATCATCAAGGCCACGGTCTGCGGACCGAGGATCCGCACACCGTCGAGCGCGCCGCCGTTCGCGAGCATCTGGGCGAACCGCAGGTAGTCGCCGGCGGTCGCGACCAGGCCGGAACCGCCCATCTCGACCTTCGGCGGCTTGCGGTAGGCGCTGGTCTCGGGATCGTCCATCACGACGATGCCGCCCTCCGGCGTCGGCGCGTAGTTCACGGCAAGGCGATCGAGCTTCTCGTCGGGGACGTAGAAGTCCGTGTCGACCATGCCCAGCGGGTCGAAGATTCGCTCCTTCAGGAACTCGCGGAAGGTCTGGCCGGAAGCGACCTCGACCACCCGGCCCGCGACTTCGAGGCCGACGCTGTAGTTCCAGGCGGCGCCGGGGTGAGTGAGCAGGGGCTGCTTCGCCAGCTCCCGGACGTAGTGCGCCAGGTCGTCGTGGGGGACCGCGTCGGCCGAGCCTTCCAGACCGTTCGCCGCGTAGGAGGCAGCGACCGGGCTAGGGATGAAGGTGTAGGTCAGACCGGAGGTGTGGGTCATCAGGTCGCGGATGAGAATGGGCCGCCGCGGCGCCTCCGTCACCATGTCGTCGCCGTCGCCGGAGACGTAGACCTGCGTATCCGCGAACTCGGGGAGAATCGCGGACAGCGGCGTCGACAGCAGGAAGTGGCCCTCCTCCCAGAGGATCATCAACGCCGCCGAGGCAATCGGCTTGGTCATCGAGTACATGCGGAAGAGGGTGTCCTCGGCCATCGGCTCGCCGGCCTCGACGTCCTGGTTGCCGCTGGCTTCGAAGTGAACGACCTGGCCGTCTCGCGCGACGACGGTGACCACGCCGGAGAGCTTGCCTTCCGTCACGTAGCTCTCGAACGCCGGCCGGATCCGGTCGAGCCGCTCGCTCGACATGCCCGCGCTTTCGGGTGTCGCGCGGGGGAGGCCGGCGAAGGTATCGGCGCCCGCGCCGCCAGTGTCCTGAGGGGCGCAGGCCGCAAGCAGGACGAAACAGGTCGCGACGATCAAGGCAACGATTGAGAATGGTCGATGGCGCATGGGAAACCTCCCGGTTGAACGTGTTGCCTCGCTCAGCTTTCGCCGAGCAGCCAGGCTTCGTCGAAGCTGACGTGCTTGATGCTCTTGCCCTGGCCACCGTCGTCGAGCTCGCCGGCAACGTGGTAGCTGTAGGTCACGTGGATGCGGCCGTCGCCGGACTGAATCACCGACGGATAGTGATAGCGGCCGACGCCCTTCTCCTCGCGCTCGATGTAGCGCCGGCGCTTGAAGGTCCTGCCCTCGTCCTCGGAGACGGACACCGCGAGCCGGTAGCGGCCGTCGGGGATGTCGTTGTGGACCGCAATCCAGCGGCCGCTCGCGAGCTTCAGGACTTCCAGCCCGGCGCCGGTCTCGACCAAATCCGGGTGGTCGCGGGCGATGGACCAGGTGGCGCCGAAGTCCTTCGACTCGGCAACGTGGGCGCGCTTGGGCGGCGGCCCGTTGTCGCGCATGAAGGCCAGGAGCGTGCCGTCGCGGCGAAGCGCGAAGGTGGGCTGAACGCTGCCGCCGCCGATGATCGGCTCGGTGAACGTCCAACTGTGGCCGCCGTCGTCGCTGTAGGTCGCGGCGGCGAAACTGAAGCCGTCCGAGTAGAGCCCCAGGAGCAGCCGCTGGCCGCCCTCAGGAAGAGGGAGGACGACCGGATGCGCGCGGGTGAACCAGCCGATCCGCCGGGTCAGCTTGTCCGCAGCCTGCTCCAGGTTGCGCGCGGCCCACGCCCGGGACGACTCCGGGGCGGCCGGATCCGACGCGCCGGCGAAGCCCAGGCTGCGAAAGTACTCGTCGGTCCTCGCCGCCACCAGGTCGTGGAAGCCGTCGCCGGGCTTCATGTGGAGCACGTCCTGCCAGTCCCACACCGGCGGCCCCGGGGCCTCGAAGTCGGTCGACACCTTGACCTTCATCAGGGCGCTCTGCCAGAGATTCGCCTGAATCGTGGGCCAGAACAGCCACAGCCGGTGTCCGCCAGCGCTCACCGGCTCCAGCAGCAGGGTGCAGTTCGTGTCCGGGAAGCCCGGCGTGTCGGCGAGCAGGAACGGCTCGCTCCAGGTTTCTGCGCCGGCCCGCATCCGGGCGCCCAGGATGCGCACGTCGTCGGCTGTCCGCTCCCCCGAACCGTGGAACCAGGCCACGAGCAGATCGCCATTCGGCAGCTCCACGAGAGAGGACCCGTGGTTGTGCCAGTGCTCGAGCGGGAAGATCAGCTCCCCCACCGGACCCTGGGCATCCGATCCCTCCTGGGCCGTGGCCGGCAGGGTGGCAAGAGCGGCGAGCGCCGCAAGGACCAGGGTCAGCCGAACCCGTGTGGCGCGTTTCGCGCCACGCGCGCCCCACCTCCGGGCGCCAGTCATCGAGCACCCGGATGGCACTCCGGCGGCGAGTCCTCGAAGGGCGCTATTGGGCGGCCAGGGAGACACGGATGATCTCCTCGTCGTTGCGCGCGATGATGTGGCGGTTGGCGTAGGCCGGGTGGGTCCAGTTCACCATCGCGTCGTAGAACCTGCCCGGACCGAAGCCGGATCGCGTCGTCGGCTCGATCAGCCTGGCGCGATCGATCTCCTCGTAGCCGTCACGGGTGAAGCGGGCGATGATCAGGTCGCCGACGTCGTTGTTGACGAACCAGCGGTCGCCGTGCTTGACCATGAAGGCGGCGCCCCAGCGGCCCTGGCGGGTCATCCCGTCGCTCTCCCAGAGGCGTGAGCCGTCCGACGCGTCCAGACCGCGCAACTGGCCGTAGCTGCAGACCCCGTAGATCGTGTCGCCCTCGAGGATCGGCGTCGTGATCAGGGAGTGGAGGCCCTGCGTCTCCTCCGGCATCTCGCTGCGACTCTGGCCCCGCCACAGCTCCTTGACCTCCGGCTTGTCCTCAGCGAGTTCCAGCAGCAGCGAACCGCGGTAGAAGTGGCTGAACAACAGCCGGTTGTCGTCAATCACGGGGGTCGTCACCGTCATGCCCGAGGCCACTTCCCAGGGAACGGTCCAGTAAACCTCGCCGGTCGCCGGATCGAGTGAGTTGACCGCCTTCGGTTCCCAGATGATGAGCTGCTCCACGCCGCCGGCTTCAAAGATCATCGGCTGGCCGTAGCCCATCTCCCAGTCCGAGGACAGGGACCGCCAGACCTCTTCGCCCGTGTGCTTGTTGAAGGCGATCACCTTGCCGTTTGGCTCGGCCCCCACGATCTGGATCAGCAGGTCGCCGTGCACGAGCGGTGAAGTGGCGAACCCCCAGATCGTGACGCTGGCGTCGCCCTGCTCCACCGAGTCGTAGCCCCAGATCACCTCGCCGGTCTCTGCCTCAAGCGCGATCAGGTGGCCGACGGCCCCCATCACGTACAGCGTGTCGCCGTCGACCGCCGGCGTCGAGCGGGGACCGATCGCATAGCTCTGCTGCAGCGCCGAGTAGTTCACGTCCCACTCGCGGCGCCAGAGCTCCTCGCCGGTCTCCTCGTCGAGCGCCAGGACGCGTTCCTTGCCCGTGATGGCGCGAGTGCCTTCCACGCGCCGCCAGTCGGTCACGAACACGCGACCGTCCGCGACCACCGGCCCCGAGTAGCCGCCGTGGATCGGCACCCGCCAGACCGCTTCGAGGCCGCCCTCGGGAAACTCCTCCACGATGCCGTCCTCCTGCCACACGCCGGAACGGTCGACGCCCCTCCACTGCGGCCAGTCGTCGGCCAACGCCGGCACGGTCAACGTCAACCCCAGCACGATGCCAAGGGTGCGAATCGCTAAGGCTTGCACGGAAGGGACCTCCTCCTGCTGGCGACGGAGCCTGCTTGCTCGTCGGCGCGCGTTGTGGGATGGAGGCGTAACTTACCAGCAGCCAAGGTGGCCTCCATTCCTGCAGGGAAAAAAAGCCGGCCGCGCAGCGATGCGCGGCCGGCCAGTGTCGCGGGTCTTCCGACCCGCGATTCCGGAATCCACCGAGCGCCGCCAACGGCGCCGGCTTCCCGACTAGATGTCGTAGTACAGCGCGAACTCGTGCGGATGCGGCCGCAGCGCCACCTCCTGGCACTCGCTCTCCCGCTTGTACGCGATGTGGTTTTCGATCACGTCCTCGTCGAACACGCCGCCCGCTGTGAGGAAGTCGTGGTCGTCCTCGAGGGCGTCGAGCGCCTCGTCCAGCGTCGCCGGCGTGGTCGGAACCCCTTGGCTCTCCTCCGGCGACAGGTCGTAGATGTCGACGTCGAGCGAGCTGCCCGGATCGGTCTCGTTCTGGATGCCGTCGAGGGCCGCCATCAGGAGCGCCGCGAAGGCGAGATACGGGTTGCAGCTCGGGTCGGGGCAACGGAACTCGACCCGCTTCGCCTTCGGCGAGGGCGAGTACATCGGAATCCGCACCGCGGCGCTCCGATTGCGCTGCGAGTACACCAGGTTGACCGGCGCCTCGAAGCCCGGCACCAGCCGCTTGTAGCTGTTCGTCGTCGGGTTGGTGAAGGCGAGCAGCGCCGGCGCGTGCTTGAGCAGACCGCCGATCGCGTGCATTGCCATGTCGGACAGTCCGGCATAGCCGTCGCCCGCGAACAGAGGCACTCCGTCCTTCCAGAGCGAAAGGTGGATGTGCATGCCGCTGCCGTTGTCCTCGAACAGGGGCTTGGGCATGAAGGTGACGGTCTTGCCGTGCTTGGCGGCCGTGTTCTTGATGATGTACTTGTAGAGCATCATCGCGTCCGCCATCTCGACCAGCGGCGAAAACCGGAGGTCGATCTCGGCCTGACCACCGGTGCCGACTTCGTGGTGCTGGCACTCGGGGTTGAGACCGAGATCCTCCATCATCAGGATCATCTCGCTGCGCATGTCCTGGTGCTTGTCGGTCGGCGGTACCGGGAAGTAGCCCTCCTTGTAGCGCGGCTTGTAGCCCAGGTTCGGCCCTTCGTCGGCGCCGCTGTTCCAGCGGCCCTCGATCGAGTCGACCTCGTAGAAGGCGAAGTTCGGCCCACCGTCGAAGCGCACGTCGTCGAAGATGAAGAACTCCGCCTCCGGGCCGAAGTAGGCAGTGTCGGCGAGACCCGTCGACTGCACGTAGGCCTCCGCGGCCCTGGCGACGCCGCGCGGGTCGCGCCCATAGCTCTCACGCGTGATCGGGTCGACGATGTTGCACGTCATGACCAGCGTCTTGTGCTCGAAGTACGGGTCGATGAAGGCAGTGCCGGGCTCGGGCACGACCAGCATGTCCGACTCGTTGATCACCTGCCAACCGCGAATACTCGATCCGTCGAACCCGAGTCCGTCCTCGAACGTGCTCTCGTCGACCTCGCTGGCCGGCACCGAGAAGTGCTGCCAAAGACCGGGGAAGTCCGTGAACCTGAAATCGACGATCTGGACGCCCTCGTCCCGGATCCGTCCGATGATCGACTGGGGGCTAACCTCTGCCATGAAGTCCTCCTTTGCTTTTCCTTGCCGCGGTGAAGCCGCGCTGAACCTGTCTGGTCAAGCCGCCGACCCGACGGCCCTTCTGCATGCGCGAAACGCGCTTTCGCCGCGTGTCTATCAGCGAGTCCATCAACTGGCAACCCACGACGCCGGCACCGTGGTTCTTCCGCTAGCAACCTCCGTGCCCGCGTGCGTTTCGGCCTGGTTGCCCAGACGGTGGCACGGCCCTGATTCTTGGTGCCGAAGGGGCGAACGTGACACCCGCTCCCCGATCGCCCCCTCTCACACGGGCTGTCGTCCGGCAGGCGGACCAACAACTCTGTCGCAACCAGGCCAGGGATCCGACGTTTCTGTAGCCATCCTGTCGTCCGGACCTGGCAACCCGCATGGCCGGATGCCGGCGCGCAAGCCGGCCCTCATCGCTGTCACGCGCATCTCTCCGGAGTCGAGCCAACGGCTCTCTCGCGGCTCCGGAACGCCCCCTACACAAGTCGCCCCGAGGAGGCCCCCGGAGCCTGTGATGCACTTCGGGGAGCTACCCCGTTTCCAGGCGACTCAGGACGGCGGCATCCTCGCGCCAGCCCGGCTCTGTCCGCACCCGCAGCTCCAGGTACACCCGCCGACCCAGGAACCCCTCCAGGTCCCGACGGGCGGCGGTGCCGATCTCCTTGATCCGCTTGCCGCCGCGACCGATCACGATGCCCTTGTGGCTGTCCCGGTCGACGAGGATGTGCGCCAGCAGATCCGTTCGTTTCGCGCCCTCCTCCCAGGCTTCGATCACGACCGCGGTCGTGAACGGCAGCTCGTCGTGCGTCTGCTCGAGCACCTTCTCCCGGATGAGCTCCGCTGCCAGGAACCGCTCCGTCTGCACGGTCAGGAGCTCCGGGTCGTGCCGGCGCTCGCCCGTCGGCAGGTGACGCCAGAGGATCTCCAGGACCTGTTCCACGCCGTCCCCGGTGAGCGCCGAGATCGGTACGATGTCCTTGAACACGCCGCTTTCCGCGTAACGCTCGATCTCGGGCAGAATCTTCGGCTTCGAGACCTGGTCGATCTTGTTCAGCAGGCACAAGACGGGGCGCTCTCGTTCGGCCGCCGCGGCAGCGCCGACGAGATCGAGGGCATAGGCCTCTCCCTTGCCGAAGGGAACCGCCACGTCGCGGATCAGACACACGACGTCGGCCTCCTTGACCGCCGCGGAAGCCGCGTGAACCATGCGCCGGTTAAGCCGGTGCAGGGGACGGTGCAGGCCCGGGGTGTCGTGAAACACCATCTGGCCAAGCTCCGTGGTCAGAATGCCGATCAACCGGTGGCGGGTGGTCTGCGGCTTGTCCGACACGATCGCCAGCTTCTCTCCCAGCAACCGGTTCATCAGCGTCGACTTGCCCGCGTTCGGTCGCCCCACGAAGGCCACCGTTCCGGCCTTGTACGGCCCGAGGAACTGCGACCGCAGCCGCTGCTCCAGAGCCTCCATCTCGCCCTCGTCCGTCTCGTGGTCGTATCCCAGGCAGTGGAGGATTCCGTGCAGTGCGAGCACCTGAAGTTCCCGCTCCAGGGCCGTGCCGCTGCGCTCGTGCGCCGTCTCCACCGAGATCACGACATCGCCAAGGTGACGCCCCTCGGGAGTCGTCTCGCCGGGAAAGGAGAGCACGTCGGTCGCCGAATCGGCCGCCCTGTAGCGGTGGTTCAGTTCCCGGATCTCGTCGTCGTCGACAAGTCGAAGGGTCAACGTCGCGGAATCCGCCGCCAGTTCACCGACCGCGTCGTGAGCGACGCGGCGCAGGCCAGGAAGACAGGCCCGGCACGTGGCCTCCACACAAGCCGCCACCTGCAGATCGATGGTCACCACGCTGAAGAAGTCAGTCGGACCGACCGCCGCCGGCGCCGCCCGCTGCTCCGCCGGGAAGAACCCGCAGGGAACCCCGACCTTCCCCGTCCCATTCGAAGCCCGGGTACTCCACCCGATGGTGGTGGATCGTCTTCAGGACATTCTGCAGGGTGTAGCTCAGCCGCCGCAGGTCAAAGAGCGTCAGATCCGTCTGATCCAGCTGGCCATCCTCGACGATGTCGTCCAGAAGACGCGTCACCAGTTTCCGAATCGAATCCTCGGAGAAGTCCTCCAGGGTTCGGCTCGCGGCCTCCACCGTATCGGCGACCATCAGCACGCCCATCGTCTTGTTCTGGGGCATGGGACCCGTGTAGCGGTACTGGTGCTCGTTTACCTTTTGCCCCGGCTCGGCCCGCTCCTTCGCGCGGGCGAGGAAGTAGCCGACCGTGCGAGTGCCGTGGTGCTGTTCGATCGCGTCGACGATCGGCTGCGGCAGCCCCTGCTCCCGAGCGAGGACGACGCCTTCCTTCACGTGATCGAGGAGGATCAGCGCCGACACCGACGGCGCGAGGCTGTCGTGCGGGTTGTCGCCATCCCGCTGGTTCTCCACGAAGTACCGGGGCCGAAGCACCTTGCCGATGTCGTGGTAGAGGCCTCCCACATACGCCAGCGTCGGGTTCCCGCCCACCGCCTCGCAACCCGCCTTGGCCAGATTGGCAACCATCAGCGAGTGCTGGAAGGTCCCGGGCGCTTCGAAGGCAACCCGCCGCAGGAGCGGACTGTTCGTGTCCGAAAGCTCCATCAACTTCATGTCAGTGGTCAGGAACAGCACCGCCTCGAAGACGGGAATCGCGAAGCCGACCGCTGCCGCGACCAGCAGACCGCCGAGGAGTCCGCACAGCAGCTCGAAGCCCCAGCCGGAGAACGAGGCGCCGTTCTCGTCCAGCAGAGTCAGAACGGTCACCGAAACCATGTTGACGAGTCCGACGAGCAGACCCGCCCGGATCACCGCGGACCGTTGCTTCAACTGATCGAGGGCGAACACGGCGGCGAGACTGCCGGTCAGTGCATAGAGCATCGTGCCGCCCGCCAATCCAAGCGATGATGTGCCTGCCTCCGCCAGTCCGAGACGGCCCACGAGCACGGAAAACACCAGACCGGCCAGCAGACCGGCGCCGCGTCCGTAGAGGACCGACACGAGGAGCGCGACCCCGGCGAAGGGAATCGCGAAGCCGTAGCTCCGCGCTGAACCGAGCATCTCGATCTCGAACGAGGCAGCGAGCGCGTCCGCGACGACGAAGCCGACACGGGTCGCAAGCAGGCCCAGAACCAGGAGCAGTACGACGCTGCCGAAGGCGTGCGCCTCAACCGTGACCAGCCGCTTGCGCCGGTAGGCGACCCACAGGAACGCCACCGCCAGGCCCAGCAGCAGTGCCGACGCTGCCGGCGATCGAAGCAGGGTCGACCGCCGCTCGCTGCCCGTCATCTCCCGCAGCAGTTCGATCGCCTTGTGGTCGACCTCGTCGCCCCTGCGCACGATCACCTGACCCGCCCGGATCTCGTTGAACGCCTGCCCGATCGCCTCCGCGGCCTCGTCCCGCCGCTCCTGGGTCTCGTTCAGGTTCAGGTAGACGTTCGGAGTCAGGTTGACCATCAGGAAGTCGACGACCGTCTCCCGGTCGGCGCCGCTCCAGCCGCCCCAACGGCCGACCTCCGCTTCGAGATAGCTCTGCACCTCATCCCAGCCGCGATAGCGAAAGAGGTCGAACTGGACCGCTTCCTCCCCGGTCTGGAGGATTCGCACCGTGACGCCCTCGAGCCGGTTCTGAAGCAGGGTCTCCTTGTTCTCCACGATCCCTTCCCGAAGCAGGAACCCGACCAGGCGGCCCAGGCGCTCCTCGAACTCGGCGCCTTGGTCCTCGCCGCCGACCTGGGCGGCCAGCACGTCAGCGTGGCCTTCGTCGACTCGCAGGTTGCTGCCCTCCCGCAGCCGCCGCAGCCGTTCGGCGGCCATCTCTTGCTCCTCCCCCCCGGTCGGGAGCTCGGCGGCATCGTCTCCCCCGCGCTCGATCTCGAAGAGGCGCCGGATCCGGTCCTCCATCCCGTTGGCCTGGGCGGCGTCGAAGTCGTACAGAGGCCGAACGTCGGAACGGGCCTGCTCCTTCAGCTCCTCCGATCTCGCCTCGTCGGGGATCAGGATGTCGCGGGTCGCGTGATAGTCGCGGTTCGCGATGTCGCCCTCGCTGAGGTCCAGACCGAAGAAGAAGCCCGCCGGCGCCATGATCCAGGCGCCGGCCAGGATGAGGAGCACGACCCAGACGACGTCGAGTTCCAGTATGTGGTGCCACAGGCCGGCGACGGTCGACCGTTCGCCGTGGCGGCGGAACATGCTGCGTCGCAACCGCTTGCGCGCTTCCCGCCGGCGGTCGGCCCGTCGCCGCCGCGGCGCCTTCGCCGACGGGCTCACCGCTCCTCCCGCCGCGCCGGGTCAGAGCCGAAACGAGCCTCCCAGCGGTCATAGGCGCCGACGATCCGCTGCACGAGTTCGTGGCGAACCACGTCGGACCGCCCGAAGCCGACGAAGGCCATGCCTTCCTCGCCCCGCAGCACCTCCAGAGCATGCTTGAGGCCCGACTGCTGGCCAGGCGGCAGGTCGACCTGCGTGATGTCCCCGTTGACCACGGCCTTCGAGTTGAAGCCGATGCGGGTCAGGAACATCTTCATCTGCTCGGGCGTCGTGTTCTGCGCCTCGTCGAGAATGATGAAGCTGTCGTTCAGGGAACGCCCCCGCATGAAGGCGAGCGGCGCGACCTCGATCACCTCGCGTTCCATCATCCGCGCAACCTTGTCGAAGCCGATGATGTCGTAGAGGGCATCGTAGAGCGGTCGCAGGTAGGGATTCACCTTCTCCGCCAGGTCGCCGGGCAGGAATCCGAGCTTCTCGCCCGCTTCGACCGCCGGCCGGGCCAGCACGATGCGCTGCACCTTCTCCTGCTTGAGCGCGGAAGCCGCCACCGCGACCGCCAAGTAGGTCTTGCCCGTGCCCGCCGGCCCGGTCGAAATGACCAGATCGTGATCCAGCATAGCGCGCAGGTACCGCTTCTGATTCAGGCTGCGCGGCGCGACCAGGCGACGCGACGCCTGAATCAACGCGCCGGTCTTGAAGAAATCGACCAGCGAGGCGGCAGGTTCCTCGGCCACGACGCGCAGCGCGGTCGCCAGGTCGCCAACGCTGAGCCTGCGGCCGCTCGCGGCCAACGTGCCGAGGTCCGTCAGCAGGCGCTCCGCCTGACCCACGGCCTTCGCCGCGCCCTGGATCTGAACCGCCGACCCACGCACGCCCAGGGTCACATGAAGCGCCTTCTCGACCCGCCGCAGGTTCTCGTCGTGCGCGCCGCAGATCGCCTGCACCGACCCTTCGGGCAGGACCAGCTGCGCCCTCGTCCGCGCTGGTTCAGCGGTAGTCAAAGAACCCCTTGCCGGTCTTTCGCCCCAGGTGTCCCGCCTGGACCAACTGCTTCAGCAACGTCGGCGGTGCGAAGCGCGTCTCCCGGTACTCGTCGAACATGATGTTGGCGACCGAGTACATCGTGTCCAGCCCGATGAAATCGGACAGCGTGAACGGCCCCATCGGGTAGCCGCAACCCAGCTTCATCGCCGTGTCGATGTCCTCCATGCTGCCGATGCCGTTCTCGTAGGCGCGGACCGCATCCAGCAGATACGGAATCAGCAGCCGGTTGACGATGAACCCGGAGTTGTCCTTGCAGGCAACCGGCGTCTTCCCCACCCGCCGGGCGAGATTCCAGCAGGCGTCGTAGGCCTCGTCCGACGTCATCAGGGTGCGGACGACCTCGACCAGCCGCATGACCGGCACCGGGTTGAAGAAGTGAAGCCCCACGAACCGGTCCGGCCGCGCCGTCGAAGCGGCGAGTTGGGTGAGGGTCAGCGAGGACGTGTTGCTGGCGAAGATCGTGTTGTCGCCGACGATGTCGTCCAGCGAAACGAACAGCTCGCGCTTCGTCTCCAGGTCCTCGACGATCGCCTCGACGACCAGGTCGGAACCGGCGAGATCCCCAAGGTCGACCGTGCCGCTCAGGTTCGAGATCGCCCGATCGTGCTCCTCGGCGTCGATGCGCCGCTTTTCCAGGCTCCTGGCCAGGGATCTGCGCACCGCGCCGAGCCCTGCCTCGAGAACTTCCCGGTTGATCTCCCGCACCGTGACCGGGATCCCGGCCCGTGAACAGATCTCCGCGATGCCACGGCCCATCAGACCGCAGCCGACGATGCCTACGCGTTCCACTTCCATCGAGATTTCTCGCTTCCCTGTTCTTCCTGGGTTTCCGGGATCCGCGGGGAATCAACCCGCGCCGCTGCCGAGCGGGACTCTAGCAACCTGGCAACCGTCGCCGCGGACCTCGATCCTCCGCTGGCCGGTTTCCCGACCGACCTCCAACCGAACTTCCATCGCCGGCGCCCGGTACGGCAGGCGGTCGGCCCACTCGACGACCTTGACGCCGTCCCCCGCCAACAGCTCCTCCAACCCGATGCCCTCGACCTCCTCCGGCTCAAGTCGGTAGAGGTCGACGTGGACCAGGCGCACAGGGCCGCGGTCGTACTCATGAACCAGGGTGTAGGTCGGCGACTGGATCAACCCCGCGTCCAGGCCCAGGCCCTCCGCTATCCCCTGGGTGAGAACCGTCTTGCCGGAACCCAGGTCGCCGAACAGGAGTGCCGTGCCGCCCGGCTTCAGCCGTTCGGCGAGCTCGCGCCCCAACCTCCGGGTCTCTCCGGCGTTCCCGGTCCTGACAATCATGGCTGGGGCAAGCGACATCCGTCGGAGAGCTGGAGGACGATCAGGCAGCGCATCTATTCCGAGGCAACGAGCGACTTGAACGCCGGTCCCAGCTCGTCGACCAGGTCGGAAGCGGCCATCGATGTCTCGCCCCGGGTGGCGGCGGCCAGATCGCCCGCAAGGCCATGAACGTAGACGCCCATCCGCGCCGCGGAAGGCGGTTCGAGTCCCTGGGCCAGAAGCGCCGCGATCACCCCGGTCAGAACGTCGCCAGTGCCTCCCGTGGCCATGCCAGGATTGCCGGTCGGGTTCACCCAGGCGCCGAGAACGGGATCACAGATCAGCGTCTGGCGGCCCTTGAGGACGACCACCGCCCCGGTCTCTTGAGCTGCCCGCCGCGCGTGCTCCCACCGGGCCCTCACGACGGCATCCGACGCGACACCCAGCAGACGGGCCAGTTCGCCGGGATGAGGCGTGATGACGAGGTCGGCGTCACGCGCCCGCAGCGCCCGGGCGTCACCGGCGAAAGCGGAGATGCCGTCCGCGTCAAGGACGATCGGCGCCGTACTTCGCGCCACGACCTGCCGGGCAAGAACGCGAGCGCCGTCGCTCAGACCCAGGCCCGGTCCCAGCGCCAACGCTCCCGGCGATGCGCGCTCGCCGATCGCCTGCAGCAACGGTTCGACGGCTTCCCGTGACCAACCGTCCCGATCCGGGGGCAGGCCCAGAGTCATCGATTCGAGCGAGCCGGCGTCGACGACGAGGGCGAGATGTTCGGGCACCGCCGCCGTCACCAGCCCGGCGCCGCCCCGGACGGCGGCGCGCGTTGCCAGGACCACGGCCCCCGTGTAGCCGCTCCTGCCGCCGGCGACAACGACGTGACCGAACGTGCCCTTGTGCCCGTCGAGCGGACGCGCTCCGAGTCGACCGACCAGATCCCGCCGCCGCGACCGGTAGAGAGCCTTCGGTCCCGGCGGCGGTTCGGGCAACGGCACCCCGAGATCGCCGATCCGAAGCCGCCCGCAGGCGTCCGACGAGGGCGCCAGTACGTTCGCGACCTTGGGGAAGCCAAGAGCCACCGTGAGGTCAGCGACGACGTGCGGCCCTGGAGGCACGGACGTGGAGGCGTCGAGCCCGGTCGGCAGATCGACCGAGACCAGCGGCACGTCTCCGCTCCGCTTGCCCAGCCAGTCGACCCACCGGGCCACCGGACCCTCCACCGGCCGATTGAGCCCCGTGCCGAGCAGCGCGTCGACCCACAGGTCGACCTCGACGCCCACCGCGTCGCACTCGGCGGGCTCGGGAACCACCGCCGGCGACAGGCCGAGCTGTTCGCAGAACACGAACTGCTGCGTCGCTTCGGGGCTGAGTCGGTCGAGCGATCCGGCGATGAAGGCGGTCGCCTCGTACCCCCGGGTCGTCAGGTCGCGCAGCAGGGCCAGTCCGTCGCCGCCGTTGTTGCCCCGGCCGCAGGCGATGGCGACACAACGCGCACGCGGATAGCACTCCGCAATCGCGTCGGCGGTGGCGCGAGCCGCGTTCTCCATCAGCACCAGCGCCGGCACGCTCAGGTCGTCGATCACCGCGGCTTCGGCCGACCGCATCTCGTCTGTCGTGACGACTCTCAACGCCGGCCCTCCTTTCCCGATGGATGCTCCGACCACGACGCGACGACTTCGGCCGTTCGCGGGCACATGGATCGCAAATCGGGCCGGCGTTCGAGGGCGTCCCGGAATCGCGCCAAATCCTCCACCGTGTCGAGATCCTCTTCTTCCGGAAGCAGGGCGACTTCCAGCCCCAGTTCGCGGCAGCGCAACTGCGTCTCGCGCAACACCGACGGCGTGCTCCACGCCAGTCCATCGAACAGGCGACGGTTCACAGCCTTCCGGCGCAGTGCGATCAGGTAGTAGCCGCCGTCCCGGGCCGGGCCGAGGACCGCGTCGTTCCCGCGCGCCAGAAGATCGAACGCCGCCTCCACCCGCGCCGTATCGAGGTCGGGCTGATCGCTGCCGACCGCCGCGACGCAGCCGGCGCGCGACGCGGCCCATTCCAGCCCGCAAAAGAGCCGCTCGCCCAGGTCGCGACCGCGCTGCCGCCGCCAGGGCACGCCGGCAGGCGCCAGGTCGACCGGCGAATCACCGCCCCGCGACAGCAACCACATCAGAATCAGCTCCCAACGCCCGGCACCGAGCCGCCGGCTCAGGTCCGCAACCAGGGCGGCGTGCAGGGAAGCGGCCTGGCCGGCAGTCAACCCGTCCGGCGCGATCAACCGGGTTTTCACCTGACCGGGAACCGGCGCCTTGGCGAAGAGCAGCAGCCGCCGGACCGAAGCCTCGGCGGGCCACGGACCCGGCGCTCCCCGGACACCCGCGCCGTCGGCAGGGCGCACACGACCGTCGGCCAAACGGGTGCTCACCTCTTCCTGAGCCGTCGGAGCGACCACGCGATCGCGATCCCGACCGCGCCGGCAGCGACCGGCAGCACCCACGCCGCCCCCGCGCGGACCCTGCTCAAGTCGGTTCCGGCCACGTTGCCGAGGGCCCTGCGGACCTGCTCCACGGCCTCCTTCGTCTCGTCGCGCCGGCGCGCCAGCACCGCCGCCCGCCTGCGCTCCTCCGAACGGCGGCTCACGATCCGCCACCCGACGACTCGTCGCCTTCCCGCTCCGAAGCCGGGTCGCCGGCGCGCCCGGCCTCGTCCAGAACGCCCTGCCAGAACGCCAGGTGACTGCCAACGCGGCGCTTCACCGCGCCCACGGGCGACTCGAGGCGGCGCGCGCGAACACGGACGATCCAGAGCAGAATCAGCGCCAACGCCAGCAGGCCCACTGCAACCGCCAGCGCGGCTGCCCAGGCCGGGAGCACCAGCGCAAGGCCGGCGCCGGCAGCGAAGAGGAGCGCGCCGAGGGCCCAGAAGACGATGCCGAACACCAGGGCGGCAAGCAGAACGAGGCCCAGAAAGCGGCGCCAGTTCCGGGCCAGGTCGAAACGCAGTTGATCCACTTCCGCTTCGAGCAGCGCCGCGGCGGAACGCGCCAGAGCGCCTCCGAGCCCGCTCAAGGCGCTCAACGACTCGACGATCTTCGTGGTCTTCACAACGGCTTCAGCCTCCAGGCAGACCCAGGGTCGGCCTCGAAGAAGCCTACCCGCGGTCAGGCGCCGACCCGCAGGTTCCGGGTGATGAAGGAAGTCTCTCCGGCCACCTCGTCCCGCACCGCGATCGTCAGGCGCTGATCGCCTTCCTTCATGATCAGGGGCAGGGTGTAGGTGTAGAAGCTCTCCCGCGCCCGCTCCAGGTCCTCGGCCGGGATGGTGAGCTCGAACGGCTCGACCTGGGGAGGCGAAATGTCTCCATTCGACGCGAGAGCCTGCACCCAGACACGCGCCCGCAGCAAGTGCTCGCCCGCCGTGCCCACAGGCACCAGGGTCATCTCGCCGATCGGCACCCGCACGTCGAGGTGAACGGTGTAGAGCCCGCGCTCCTCACGGCGGATCTCGTCCGACTTGACCAGGGTGATCTCCAGGTCGTTCTTCTCGTAGCCGAGCTTGAGCGCCGCCAAGGTCCCCTCGGTCATCTCCGTGTCAATCGACTTGTCGCGGTAACTCAGGCGATGCCTCACGTTCCGGTCCCGCAAGCCAAGACGCCTCTTCGCCTCGTTCGTCAACTCGACGCGGAGCTTGTACCTCCGCCCGGTACCCGCGTGACCGGGCTGGAAGCCGAGCGAGTAGAAGCTCGTGAAGTCGAGTGCGATTCGGTTCAGGCCGTCGCGGAAGTTGTTCGTGTTGACGATGTACTGGCCGCCGGTTTCCTCGGCCATGTACATGACGGACGAGTGCACGTTGTCCCTGGCCACCGAGTCGATGTTCGACGAGAACGCCATGCCCTGCATCGACGCGTCCCGCGAGTTGATGCCCATCGGCCCCGCACCGACGATCGTGTAGAAGGAGACTTCGTTCGCGTTCGCCGTGTCGACCAGGTCGCTGAAGCGCCGGCTCGAGTCGTACTGGAGCGAGTCGAGGAAGAAGTTCTGGTTGTAGCTCAGGGAGTCGACCGTCCGCCCGCGTTCATCGAGCGCCTGCCACATGTCCGCGCCCGCCCGCATCGGCAGACCGTCCGAAACGTACATGAAGGCCTTGCGGCCCGGCAGGCCGGCCAGCGAGATCACGGTGTCCTTCAGGCCATCGAGGGTGAACTGCATGTCGTTGAAGATCGACTGCGAGTAGATCCGGACCCGGCCCTGGACGTACTCGTAGTGGCGGTCCTCCTCGCCGATGTCGCGGATGATGTCGGCCCGGTCGGAGTCCCACTGCGTCCTGCCGCCGGTGTGCTTCTCGAGTTCGTAGAGAGCGTTCGCGATCATCTGCGGATCGCTGGTGAAGTCCCGCTCGACCTTGACCGAGCGGTTGTAGCTCAACAGCATGACGCGGTCGTCCCGCGTGACGTCCTTGCGCAGGAACTCGCGCACGTAGCGGAACACCCGATTGCGGTTCTGGGGCCGGATGTTCATGTGATCGATGTAGATCACCAGGTTGAGGCGTTCGTCCTCCGGCACGACGACCCGCCGACGCTCCAGGCCCGGCCGATCCTCGAAACGGACTTCGGGTTCCTCCGGCACAAGGCCGGGAACGTCGCTCACCTTGACCCGATCCTGGACCTCGTAGAAGTTCGTGATCGTGACCGGGTCCTTCTCCTCTCTGAGGATGAAGTCCTTCCTGGTCAGGCCGGTCACCGGATTGCCGTCCTTGTCCCGGACGAAGACCTGGACGTTGACGACCTTGACGTGGACTGACTCCAGGAAGGTGGCGCGAGGCGGTTCGGAGGAGCCCTCCCGGACCTGACCGGCAACCGCCCCTGTCAGCAGCGATCCGAAGATCAGACAACCGGCGCGCAGCGCAAGCACTTGACGGAGTGGTCCAGCCATGAATTGCCGATTATAGGTGACGGCGCCGCTTCCGGCTCCTGCCCGGGTTGCCTCGAACCGTGAACAATGCGGGCGGCCCGACCATTCCGTGCGGCCTCACCTGCGCCCCCGACGGCCCGCCATCGGGTCGAGCGTGCCGTGGCGACCGTTCCGGCCCAGGGGATACGACCCGCGAAGAGCCCTCTCGACGAAGGCCACGGCCCGCCGCACAGCCCGCTCGAGCGGCAGGTGCCAGCCTAGACCCGCCGCGATTGCCGCCGACAGGGTGCAGCCCGTGCCGCGCCGCCACGGGGTCCGGATTCTGGGGTGGACGAAGGCCTCGAAGCGATTCCCGTCGAACAGAAGGTCGGTCAGTTCGCCGCTGGCGTCACAACCAGCCGACCCCGCCGCGGCCGAGTAGCCGTGGCCCCCGGTGATCAGGACGCCGGGCCCCAGGCGCTCGATGCGCCGCGCGGCAGTCCGGGCATCGTCCGGACCTCCAATCGCCATGCCGCTCAACCTCTCCGCCTCGAACAGATTCGGTGTCACCAGCAGCAACCTGGGCAGCAGCCGTTCCACGACGACGGGCAGAGCCCGGGCTTCCAGGAGGGCCGCGCCCGAGGTCGACCGGAACACGGGATCGAAGACCGCCGGCGTCGGCGGCAACGCCTCCAGCCAATCCGCGACCGCCTCGACCGTCGCGGCATCGGTGAGCATGCCGATCTTGATCGCGTCGAGGCCGATCTCGGCGGCCGCCTCCAACTGGCGGCGCAGCAGTTCGGCGCCCACCGGTTCGACTGCCTTGACTTCGCCGGCGGTCTGGGCGGTCACCGCGGTCAGGGCGCACAGGCCGTGAACCCCGTAGGCCGCAAAGGTCCGCAGATCCGCCGGCACTCCCGAGCAGCCCCCGGAGTCGGAGCCGGCGATCGTCAGGACGCGCGGCGGCGGCGTAGCCATAGCAGAGCGACCAGAAGCAGAACAGCGACCGCGATCAACTGCGCCACGGTCAACGCTCCGACGAAGCGATCGTCCTTGGCGCGCACGAACTCGACCAGGAAGCGCTCGACCGACAGCAGTCCGACAACCGGCAGCACGACGCCGTCGGGCGCTGCGCCCCCTGCCAGGAGCCTGCGGCCGAACCAGAAGATCAGCAGCGCCGCCAACGTTTCGTAGATCTGGGTGGGATGGACCGCGACGAGCGCGTCCGCCGCCAGGTCGGGCGGGAGGTCGACGCCGAACTCCCGCTGCAAGGCGCCCGCCGTGGTCGGGACCGGCCCCTCGGGAAACGTCATGCCCCAGGGAAGATCCGTGGGCGAGCCGTAGTCGTCGCCGACAAGCAAGCACCCGATGCGGCCGATGCCATAGCCGAGGGCCAGAGCGGGCGCCGCGGCGTCGGCCGTTCGCCATGCCGGCATCCGGCGACGGTGAATGACGAACAGAACCGCCGCAGCCCCGACCAGGAAGCCGCCGTACCAGACCAGACCGGCGCGGCTGTACAGCAGACGCCAGTCGCCGTAGAGCAACGCGTAGTACGCCTTGCCGCCGGCGATACCGCCGAGGGCGGCCGCCAGCAGAATCGCCGCTGCATCGTCCGCGGCCCGCGCGGCGCTCGTGCCCACCCGACACAGGCCCCAGCGCAACTGCAGGTGGCCGGCGAACAGGGCGACGACCAGCATCACGCCGAAGGGCGAGACCGAAAGCGGACCGATGCGGAACAGCTCCGGGATCATCGACCCGATCCTACGCCGCCCCGCGCGAACCGTCCCTGAGCTGCGACCGTCCCTACTCCCACTCGATCGTGCCGGGCGGCTTGCTCGTCAGGTCATAGACCACGCGGTTGACGCCCGTGACCTCGTTCACGATCCGCCCCGCCACGCCGCCCAGGAACTCGTGCGGCAACTGGCTCCAGTCGGCGGTCATGAAGTCCTCCGTCTCGACCGCCCGCAGGGCGACGACGTTCTCGTAGCTGCGGCCGTCCCCCATCACGCCCACGCTGTGGACCGGCAGGAGCACCGCCAGCGCCTGACTCACGCGGTCGTAGAACCCCGCGGCGCGCAACTCCTCGATGAAGATCGCGTCGGCTTCCTGCAGCACCGCCACCCGATCGGCAGTCACGTCGCCCAGGATCCGCACGCCGAGGCCGGGCCCCGGGAATGGATGCCGGCCCACGAACTCCGACCCGAGACCGAGCTCCCGGCCGAGCTGGCGCACCTCGTCCTTGAACAGGTAGCGCAGCGGCTCGATCAGCTCGAAGCCCAGCCGCTCCGGCAGGCCGCCGACATTGTGGTGGCTCTTGATCATCGCGGACGGGCCGAAGGCGGAGACCGACTCGATCACGTCCGGATAGAGCGTGCCCTGGACCAGAAAGCGAAACGCGCCGTCCCCTTCGCCGGCCCGCTCCAGCCTCGCCGCCTCGCGCTGAAACACCTCGATGAACACGCGGCCGATCGTCCGTCGTTTTTCTTCGGGGTCGGACACCCCGGCAAGCGCGCCGAGAAACTCCGTCGCGGCGTCGACGACGACGAGCTTCAGGTCGAGCCCCTGGCGCAGGCTCCGCTCCACCTCGTCGCGTTCGTTCTTGCGCAGCAGCCCGTTGTCCACGAACACCGCGGTCAGGCGCTCCCCCACGGCACGCTGCACCAGGCTGGCCGCGACCGCCGAATCGACCCCGCCGGAGAGCGCGCAGAGAACCCGGTCAAAGCGACCGGCCCGGGCCTTGATCGCAGCCGTCGCCTCGTCGGCGTAGGAGGCCATGCGCCACTCTCCCGCGGCGCCGCAGGCGTCGTGGAGAAAGTTGCGAAGCATCGTCGAGCCGCTGTCCGTATGCGTGACTTCGGGATGAAACTGGATGCCGAAGAGGGACCGTTCGCCGTCCTCGGCAGCTACCACCGGCGCCGTCGCGGTCGACGCCGTCGCCTTGAACCCGGGCGGCAGTTGTTCCACCCGGTCGCCATGCGACATCCACACGTTCTGCTCCGGCGCCAGCCCGTTGAACAGAGCGCCGTCCCTGGCCAGCAGCGTGATCCGGGTGCGACCGTACTCCCTCAGGCCCGATGCCGCGACCCGACCGCCGAGGACCTGCGCCATCCACTGCATGCCGTAGCAGATTCCGAGCACCGGAATGCCCAGCCGGAGAACCTCCGGATCGGCCTGCGGCGCGTTCCGCTCGTAGACGCTGTCCGGGCCCCCGGAGAGGACGATGCCGATCGGCCGTCGGGCCCTGATCTCCTCGACCTCCAGGTCGAAGGGATGGATCTCGCAGTAGACCTGGAGTTCCCGGATCCGCCGGGCGATCAACTGCGTGTACTGGCCCCCGAAATCGAGCACCAGAACCGTCTCGTGCTCGCCTCTCCCCGCCGTCACAGGGCGGACTCTACCTTGAGCTCCCGCCGCATCAGATCCCGGATCGCGGCCGCCGGTTCCTTGCCCCTGTAGAGGATCTCGACCATCTGCTCCGTGATCGGCAACTCGACCTCCTTCCCGGTCGCCAGCTCGAGCAGGGCGAGTGAGTTGCGCACTCCTTCGGCGACACCGGCCCGGTCCGCCTCGATCTCCTCGAGGCAACGGCCCCGGGCCAGCTCGAGACCCGTGCTCCGGTTGCGCGAGAGGCCGCCGGTACACGTGAGCACGAGATCGCCGAGGCCGCCGAGGCCGGCAAAGGTCGCCGGCCGGCCGCCGCAGGCAAGACCGAGACGCATCATCTCGTGCAGGCCGCGGGTGATCAGCGCCGCGCGCGTATTCGATCCGTAGCGCAGACCGTCGAGGACCCCGGCGGCGATAGCAATCACGTTCTTGGCCGCGGCGGCGATCTCCACCCCGATCACGTCGGTCGAGGTGTAGAGCCGCAGCGCCCCGCCCGAGAGCAGCGACTGCAGTCGCTCGGCCGCCGCCCTGGACTCCGACGCAACGACGCAGGCCGTCGGCAGCCCGGCGGCGAGTTCGGCGGCGAACGAGGGTCCGCTGATCGTGGCGAACAGGGCGTCTGCGCCGGCCGAGACCGCCTCTTCCCGGCAGATGTCGCTCATGCGGCGGAAGCCGCCGCGATGGTCGGATTCGATGCCCTTCGCGCCGGAAACGAAGGTCACCCGCTCCGGCAACAAGGCGCCGTCGCCGACACCGCCCCGCGCCTCGAGAAACGAACGCACGACGGCACGGAAGCCGTGCGACGGCACGACGACCAGCACCGTGTCGCAGGCCGCCGCCTGCCGCAGGTCCCAGGTCACGCGAAGCTCCGCCGGCAACTCGACGCCAGGCAGGTAACGCTCGTTCACCCGCTCCTCCGCCAGAACCGCGCCGAACTCCGGAGAACGGGCCCAGAGGGTGACCGGTGAACCCGCCCGGGCGGCATGGACCGCGAGCGCCGTGCCCCAGGCGCCGGCGCCCAGCACGGCGACGCCGCTGCCTGCGGCCCCGTTCGTCACTCGGCAGCCTCGAACACCTGCGGTTTCTGCCCCAGCCGGGACTCCGTGCCCGCGCGCAACCGGACCAGGTTGGCCCGATGCTTCACGATCACCAGGACAGCGATCGCGGACACGGCAGCCAGCAGTGCCGGGCCGTGGTCCAGGCCGTCCGTCTCCCTGAAGGCGCCGCTCGACCAACGGGCGCCGACTTGAACCGGCAGCGAAGCCGCCGCCGAAATCGAGCCAAGCGAGACATGGCGCTTCCAGGCCACGAGCAGGATGAACACCGCCAGCGCGCCGAGCCCGGCCCAGGGCGCCAGCACCGCCAGCACACCCGCGGCCGTCGCCACGCCCTTGCCGCCGCGAAAGACGAGGAACAGGGGAAACACATGCCCCGCCACCGCCGCGACCGCGGCCGCCGCGAGCCACCAGCTCCCGAGGTCGAGCGTTCCCGCCAGGACGACAGCCGCCGCCCCCTTCGCCACATCAAGCAGCAGCGCGAGCAGCGCCGCCCACTTGCCCGAGGCGCGCAGCACGTTCGTCGCGCCGGCGCTCCGGCTGCCGATCGTGCGCACGTCGATGCCCCGGTGGAGCCGCACGATCAGATAGCTGAACGGCACGGACCCGAGGACGTACGCCAGAAGGACGGCGACCGGACCGGTCGCGGTCACGACGCCGCCTCGCCGGGCGGCGCCGCCCAGGGCAACAGGTCTCGCCCGGTCTGACGCGGCAACAGCATCCGCCGCAGCAGCTCGAGGGCGAACTGGGTCGAGAGTTGCCGCACCCGCGCCCGGTCACCCGGGAATCGCGCCTCGAAGTGCGAACAAGCGGCAGCCGGTCCGGCGACCGCGATGTGAACCGTACCCACCGGTCGCGTCCGGGTGCCGCCGCCCGGACCCGCAACGCCCGTGATCCCGACGCCGTAGTCGCTGCCGCAGCGTTCCCGGGCGCCCGCGGCCATCGCCAGGGCCGTCGGTTTCGACACCGCGCCGTGTTCCACCAGGGTTTCGCGCGGCACGCCGAGAAGGCGCATCTTCAGTTTGTTCGAGTAGGTCAGCAAGCCGCCCAGGAAGTACGCGCTGCTGCCCGCGGTGGCGGTGAACCGCTGGCCGAGCAGGCCGCCCGTACAGGACTCGGCGACCGCCACCGTCTCGCCGCGGCCCGCCAGCAGGTCGCCGACCGCGGCCTCGAACTCGATGCCGTCCTCGATCGCGCCGACATAGAAGACCGCCTCGCCCAACGCCTTCCGGACCGCTGCTTCCATCTGCGCGAGACGCGGCGCCCTGCCCGCCACCGACCCTCCAGCCCGCAACCGCAGCCGGATCTCGCCCGGTCGCGCCAGGACGGACACGTCCTCGTCACCGAAACGCTCGTAGACCGGCGCGATGCGCTCCTCGACCACCGACTCCGGCAGGCAGGCCACCCGCACCTCGACCTGATCGAACCCTGCGCCGTCCTCGGACCGCGCCGCCAGCCATGGATCCAGAGCGTCGTCCACCAGAGCCTTGAGCTCCCGCGGCACGCCGGGAAACAGAAAGTACGTCGTCCCTCGAGGCGAGGGCGCGGCATCCTCGATCCGCTGGCCGGGCGCCACACCGGCCCGGTTCGGCAGCATCTCCGCTCCCTCGACCCGCTCCGCCTGCTTGCGGTTGACCCGCGGAATGCGCCGCCCGAGCTTGCGAAACCCGCGTTCGATCTGGTCCCACAACGCCTCGTCCACCGCGACCGACCGCCCCAGCAGCCGAGCCAGGCCCTCCCGGGTCAGATCGTCCCGCGTCGGGCCCAACCCGCCGGTGACCAGCAGCAGCTCCGCGCGCTGCCGAAGCGCATCGAGTGTCTCGGCGATCGAGGCGACGTCGTCCGCGACGACCGCCTTGGAAACCAGGTCCACTCCCCGCCGTCTCAGCACCTCCGTCAGCACCAGAGAGTTCGTGTCGAGGCGGTCCGTGCCGAGCAGCTCGCCGCCCACCGCGAGAATCGAAGCCTTCACCGGCCGCAGTGTAGCGAGGCGTCCAAAGCACCGTCGGTCGCTTCGATCGCCACCGCGCCGTCGACCTTGCCCCCGGGCGCCGTCCGCCTGGGCGCTGAGGGTCGCTTCGACAGTCTGGCCGGGGTGCATCCTCGGACGGCCTACTCCGCCACAGTCGGAGGAGCCTCGGTCTGCTTCCCGATCACGAGCGCGGCCGCGACCTCGCGCTGCAGGACTTCCGGGTCGCGCCGGACGTACAACCGCACGAGTTCCTGGCCGCGTTCGATCTTCTGCCCCAAGCGGACGTCGTAGCGGAGCGCGACAGCGTGGTCGATCCTGCTCGGGTCGCGGTCGGGGCGGCAGGCGTCGGCGAACGCGTTGCCGATGCGCCGGCAGTCGACGGCCTCGAGGAAACCCGACTCGGCGGCGGTGACCACGGCTTCGACCGGCGCGAGGTCGAGGGCGTCGATCCAGCCGGGTTCGGCGCCCTGGGCGTCGGCCCAGTCGACAAGCTTCTGGCAGGCGGCGCCGGAGGCGATCACGGCCTCGACGTCCTTGCGAGACATCTCCTTGCCGCCCAGGCGGGCGGCCTTCCGGCAGACCGCGGCGACGACTTCGAACAATCGCGGGTCGCCGTCCCCGCCGAGGAAGTCCAGTGCCTCCCTCACTTCGGCGGCGTGGCCGACCCAGCGGCCGAGAGGCTGACTCATGTCGCTCAGGACACAGTCCGCCGGCGTGCCGCAGGCGGCGCTGATCGAAACCAGGCCGGACGCGAGCGTGCGCGTGTCCTCGGCGTCGGGGAAAAAACCCCCGTTGCCGGTCTTCACGTCGAACACGATGCCGGACGCGCCCAGGGCGAGCTTCTTCGAGAGGATGCTGCCGACGACGAGCGGAATGGAGCTCACGGTCGAGGTCCGGTCCCTCAGGCCGTAGAGGCGCCGGTCGGCCGGCGCGATGCCCGCCGTCGCAATGCCGATTGCCATGCCGAAGCGCTCAAGCAGGCCGAGGGTCCTGTCCCGGTCCAGTTCGAGCCGCAGGCCGGGGATGCTCTCCAGCTTGTCCGCGGTGCCGCCGCTGTGGCCCAGGGAGCGGCCGGTGAGCTTGGCGGCGGGCACGCCAAACGAGGCGAGCACGGGCAGAACGATCAGGCTGACCGTGTCGCCGACTCCGCCGGTCGAGTGCTTGTCGACGAGCGGGCCGAACTCCGCGGCGAGCGCCCACCGGTCGCCGGACTCGAGCATCGCCAGGGTCAACTCTCGCGTCTCGTCGGAATCGAGACCCCGCATCGCGGCGGCCATGAGGAAGGCGGCAAGGTGCACGTCCGTCCAGCTCCCGTCGGCCGCTCCCGCGACGACGGACCACACCTCGTCGCGGGTCAGCTTCCGCCCCTGACGCATCCGGTTCAGAATGCCGTAGGGCGTAGCCATGGGGCGGGATGCCGGCCGTGCCGTATCAGCGTGCGCCGCGGAACATCGGGCCCGCCGTCTTCCTGCCGCGCACGCTGCTAGCCGCCGAAACTGAACGGACTCGCGGCGGCGGGTTCCGGCCCGAGCTGCTGCCGGGCCCTGATCGCGTAGCCGCTGTCCGGGTACTCGTCGACAATGCGCCGGAAGGTCTCCCGAGCGCCCTCCTCGTCGCCGAGCTGCTCCAGGGTCGAGGCGAGCTCGAACAGAAGGACATCCTTCGGCAGGTTGGACGTTTCCGTCGCCACCGCGCCACGGAGCTCGGCCGCAAGGTCCTCTCCCCGACCCTCGGCGCGGTCGAGGCTGTACAGGTTCAACTGCAGGCTCACGGCCAGCGCATGGTCTCCGCCGCTCGTCTCGAGATAGCCGGTCCAGAGCTCACGCGCCGTCGCGGCGTCGCCCTCGTCCGCGGCGATCTGGCCCAGATAGACGGAAGCCAATCGACCGGAAGCGGTTGAACCGTAGCTTTCCCGCACCGCCTCGAGCGCGGCGCGCGCCGCGACCCGCCGCTGCGCCTCGGAAGCGAAGCTGAGGACGTCGTCGCCATCCCCTTGCGCTACGGGTTCCTGCGGTCCCGCTTCGGCGCTCTCGTCCTGTTCCTCGCCGGGCGCGCTGTCCGGCGGCGTACCGAAGAGGTCGTCGATCGCGTCCGTCTCCGGCTCGTCGATCTCTGCCCGGTAGACCTTGAGGGCTTCACTGAGCTGGAAGCTCGCGTCGGCCTCCCGGCGATCCTGGTAGTTGAGGAACAGCACGACGCCCAGGACAACGGCGATCACTGCTGCGATCCCGATCAGAATCTGCCGAACGTGCTCGGCAAACCACGCGGAAGCCGAGAAAACCGCTTCGCGCACCTCGTCGCGCCGAATCTCCTCTCGTGTCAGACGGCTCATTGCAAGACCCTCCTCAGGCGGCGCAAACCATAGCAGCCCATGGCAGAAGTCGCGCTGCATTCGAGCGGCCATGCATCCCGCCCAGCATCGTTGCTCCTCGGTCGAAGATGCCCCGATATGCTCCCTCGTCGCGCCTTGCCGGGCGGGCGCCTGGCCACTCTCGGTGCGACACGGACTTCTGCCACGGGCTGCTAGCAGCCCTTGACTCCCGGCAAACCGGAAAGGGGCGCAAAGTGCGCCGCTGTGGCAGACTTGAACTCAGGCGTCCTCGCTGGAGGACCCGGTCATCCGGCAACGCCACTCAACCACCTGGAGCACCCAAGATGCCTACCCTGGGAATTGGCGAAATGCTGATCGTCTTCGCGATCATCGTCCTGATCTTCGGCGCCAGCCGCATTCCCAAGCTGGCGGGAGGCCTCGGCGCTGGCATCCGGAACTTCAAGCGCGGCCTGAACGAGCCCGGCGAAGACGAGACCGAGGACAAGCCGAAGCGCGAAATCGAAGATTAGTGGTGCGCCTGGAGGGACTCGAACCTCCGATGCCTGTTGATTCGGAATCCCTACCGCGCCATTCCCTGAGGTCCGGCGTGGTGCGCCTGGAGGGACTCGAACCTCCCTAGCCTGTGGATTGGGAATCCCTACCGCGCCATTCCCTGAGCTGCTGCGTGGTGCGCCTGGAGGGACTCGAACCCCCGACCTGTGGATTAGGAATCCACCGCTCTATCCCGCTGAGCTACAGGCGCAAGCAGCGCCGGCCCCGAGCCGCCAAGGATCTCAGTAACGGACGAGCGATTCAACCACGTCGTAGCCTTCGAGGCGTCGCCTGCCTTCAAGGCTGGTCAGTTCGACGACGAATCCGACGGCCTCGACCCGGGCGCCAACCGACTCGACCAGGTCGGCGGCCGCTCTCGCCGTGCCTCCGGTAGCCAGCAGATCGTCGACCAGGGCCACCCGGTCGCCGGCGGCGAGACCGTCCACGTGCATCTCGAGCGCGTCGCTGCCGTACTCGAGTTCGTAGCTGCAAGCCGCCGTCGCTGCGGGCAGCTTTCCGGGCTTCCTCACCGGCACGAAGCCGACGTTCAGTCGATACGCGACGAGCGGCGCGAAGATGAAGCCCCGCGCTTCGATGCCGACGACCTGGTCGACGCCCCGGTCGGCAAACCGCGCTGCCAGAAGGTCGGCCGCCTCGCGCAATGCGGCCGGCTCCTTGAGCAGCGTCGTGATGTCCTTGAACAGGATGCCCGGCTTCGGGAAGTCGGGCACTTCGCGAATCCAGTTCTTCAGTCGGTTCCCGCTGCCTGGTTTCATCGCGTCTGATTCCATCGCAGCCTTCTCCAGGTCAGGGCGTAGCCTCCTTCGTCTTCCAGCCGTGCCGCCCGATCAGGGGCACGAAACGCACCGCTTCGCCGATGTGGCGTGCGACGACGCCGTTCTGGTGCTTCCGGTAGGCGATCAGCCGTTGCTCGTGCCGGTCTCCCACCGGAATGACCAGACGGCCACCCGGCGACAGTTGATCGAGAAGCGCGTCCGGAACCCGGGGCGCCGCCGCGGCAACCAGAATGCGATCGAACGGCGCGGCGCTGCTCCAGCCGACCGTGCCGTCGAAGACCTGGATCTTCACGTTGGGAAGCCCAAGTGCCTGGATTCGGCCGATCGCCTGCCGGGCCAACTGACCCACCCTCTCGATGCTGTAGACGCGACGCGCCAGCGTCGCCAGGATCGCCGTCTGGTAGCCCGATCCGGTACCGATCTCGAGGACCGAATCCTCGTCCCTCACATCGAGCTCCGCCGTCATCCGCGCCACGATGTAGGGCTGGGAAATCGTCTGCTCGCAACCGATCGGCAGCGCCCGGTCGCTGTAGGCGTCGTTGACCAGGTGCTCCGGCACGAACAGGTGCCTCGGCACCCGTTCCAGAGCCGCGAGCACCCGCTCATCCCGCAGGCCGTACTCCTTGACGAGCTTCGTCACCATACGCCCGCGAGGAAAGCGGTAGGCGCCGTCCGCCCTCCCCCCGGCCGGCTTCAACGAAGCGCTCCGAGCAGACCCGGCAAGACGCCGTCCCCCTCCGAGATCGCCTCCCGGTCGGTCAGGTCGGCGCTGAGCGGTGTGATCGAGATGTACCCGTCGCGAACCGCCGCGGCGTCCGTGTCGTCACGGCGTTCCGGTTCCGGCTTCCCGACCAGCCAGTACATCGATCCGCCGCGGGGATCGTCCTGCTGCACCACCGAGTTGCGATACGGACGGCGGCCGAGCCTCGCGATCCTGACGCCGCGCGGAGGATCGAACGGAAAGTTCACGTTGAGGAGCATCCGGTCCGGGATCCCCTGCTCGAGCAGGGACACGATCGCGCGCGCCGCGAGACCCGCGGCGCGTTTCATGTCCGCGGGTTGGGCCTTGCGGTACTCCTGCGAGAAAGCGATCGCCGGTATGCCGAGCAGCCTGCCCTCGAGGGCGGCGCCGACCGTGCCGCTGTGGGTCACGTCGTCGCCAAGGTTGACGCCGTAGTTGACGCCCGAAACGAGCAGATCGGGGGGCCGGTCAAGCAGCGCGTGGACGCCGACGTTGACGCAGTCGGACGGCGTACCGTCGACCGAGAACCACCCCTCCCGAACCGTCCTGGCGCGCAGCGGCCGGAACAGCGTCAGGGCTTGTCCGCATCCGCTCTGTTCAACCAGGGGCGCCACGACCTGGTAGTCGACCGGCCCCTGAGTCGTCGCGGCCCGGTCGAGCGCCGCCGCCAGACAGGTCAGTCCCGCGGCGCCCACGCCGTCGTCGTTCGTCAGCAGCAGTCGCGTCACTTCGGGTCCCGCTTCCTGCCGGTCAGGGGGCGGCGTCTCGTCGGCGGTCGAGCGGATGACTCAGGTCGCTTCACTTCGGATCCCGCTTCTTGCCGGTCAGGTGTTGTCGCCTCGGCGCAGGACCCGGCCGACGATCGGTTCCAGGTCGCGCAACACCGAGGGCGGGATCGCCGACGGATCGGTGATGATCGCGTGTTCCAACGCATTGGCGCAGGGACACGATCCCTCCTGCCGTTCCTCCGGCAGCGCCGCGACGATCCGGACCACCGCGGCTTGCGCCGTGCGCGCGTTCTGCTGCAGCACGGCGAGCACTGCGTCGACGGTGACGTCCTCTTCCTCCTCGTGCCAGCAGTCGTAGTCGGCGACCAGGGCGAGGGTCGCATAGCAGATCTCCGCCTCCCGCGCGAGCTTGGCCTCCTGGAGGTTGGTCATGCCGATCACGTCCGCGCCCCAACCGCGGTGCATGAAGGCCTCGGCGCGGGTCGAGAACTGGGGACCCTCCATGCACACGTAGGTCCCGCCGCGATGGACCACGGCCCCGGCCGCGGCCGACTGCTCGGCGCAGATCGAAAGCAGCGCCGGACAGATCGGGTCGCCGAACGCCACGTGGGCCGCCAGCCCGTTGCCGAAGAAGGTGTCCGGCCGATGCCGCGTCCGGTCGATGAACTGGTCCGGAACGACGATGTCCGTCGGCCGGTAGCGGCGCCGGAGCGAGCCGACGGCCGACAGCGAGATCAACCTCTCCGCCCCCAGCGTCTTGAAGGCATAGATGTTGGCGCGAAAGTTCAACTCGCTGGGAAGGATGCGGTGGCCGCGCCCGTGGCGGGCCAGGAAAAGCGACCCGACGCCCACTCAACTCGCCCAGCACGAAGACCTCGGAGGGGCTGCCGAACGGTGTCGAGATCGCGCGTTCCTCGTGGACCTCGAGCTCCGCCATGCCGTAGAGGCCCGAGCCGCCGATGACGCCCGTCCGGTATGCCTCCGGGCTCATCTTCCACCCCCGGCGATCGCCGAGTTGACGCGCAGCGCCGTTTCGAGTGCCCGCCGGCCCGCCTGACCGTCGACGTACGCGGCCGATCGGCCGCCGCAGCGGTCGAGAAACGCCTCCAGCTCCCGGCGCAGCGGCTCGCCGCGCTCCACCTCGAGGTCGGCCGGCAGGATGCGCCCGGCCGGGCCGCCGGCCGAGGCAGACGGCGCCGTCACCGGCCTGCCGGCCGAGGCAGACACAGACGGCGCCGTCGCGGCGCCGCCCGCCGTGGCAGACGCAGACGGCGCCGTGGCCGCGCCGCCGGCGGCATCGGCGCCCACTCTGCGAAACCCCCGCACCGTCTGCTCCCGGTAGTCCAGGGAGTGGTACCGGTCCTCGAAGAACACCCGCAACTGCCGCACCCGCTCGGTCGACACGCGCGACGCGGTGAGGTTCGCGACACACCCCGACTCGAGTTCGATCCGGGCGTCCGCGATGTCTACCCGGTCGGACAAGACGTCGATTCCGACCGCCCGCACTTCACGCACCGGACTCGGATCGAGGGCATGGAGGATCTGCAGGTCGTGAATCATCAGGTCGAGCACCACGTCCACGTCCAGGCTGCGGGGACTGAAGGGCGACAGCCGTTCGACCTCGACGAAGCGCGGCCCGTGACCCGAGGCCAGGAGTTCCTGAACGGCAGGATTGTAGAATTCGACATGGCCCACCGCCAGAAGCACTCCCCGCGCCGCCGCAGCCGCGACGAGCGCGTCCGCCTGCGCGAGGTCGACCGCGATCGGCTTTTCCACCAGGACGTGGACTCCCGCCGCGATCAGGCGTCCCGCCACGTCCAGGTGATCGACCGTCGGCACGGCGACCACGGCTGCGTCGACGGTCCGCGCCAGCTCCTGGAGTCCACCGGCCACCCGGGCGCCGTGCTCGCCGGCAACGTCTCGGGCCCGGGCCGCGTCCGCGTCGAGCACGAACACCGACTCGGGAACCAGCAGGTCGGCAAGGAGACGAACGTGATGGCGGCCCATCGCGCCGGCGCCGACCACCCCCGCGCGGAACCCGGACGGCGCGATCCGCGCTGCCCGTAAACCATCCCCTCCGACCGTCATCGGGCGCACCGATGCACCGCTGCCGCGACCCGGCCTGGTCGAACCGGCTCGCCGACTCCCGCCGTCAGGACGGACTCCCGCTCTCCCGGGCGCCGGGCGCCGGCGCCGCGCAACATCGCGCAGCGACTGGCGCCGCGCAAGGCTCGGGCGAGTTGAAGGCAGGAGCCCAACATGGAGTCCGGGACACTAGGAACCGGCGCCCCGCGAGCCGCGGCGCGCCGAGCGGATGAAGCCTCTGGAGGAGCCGCGAACAAAGGCGATCAGCGCGTCCACGTCGGCGTGCCCGGCATGCCCGGCGTCGAGCTCCTCCAGGGCCTGGGTCCGGTTCCGCCGCGAACGCGTGAGGACCCTCACGGCGCGCTCGATCGCCCGCATGTCATCCGCCGACTTCCCCTTGCGCTCCAGGCCGATGCGGTTGACGCCCATGCACGCCGGTTTGATTCCGACCGTGGTGCAGAACGGCAGTGCGTCCATCGTGATCACGGAGTAGGCCCCGATGTAGGCGTGCCTGCCCACCCGGCAGAACTGATGAACGGCCGAGAAGGCGCCGATCACCGCATCGTCCTCCACCACCACGTGTCCGGCCAGAGTGCCGGCGTTCGTGAACACGGTGCGGCTGCCGACCTCGCTGTCGTGGCCGACATGGCTCTGGGTCATGAACAGGTTGTCATCGCCGATGCGGGTTTCGCCGCCGCCGAACGCCGTTCCCCGATTGATCGTGCAGAACTCCCGGAACTGGTTCCGGGCGCCGATCACCAGCCGGCTGTTCTCCCCCTTGTACTTGAGGTCCTGCGGGTCGAAGCCGATCGCGGCATGAGGGAAGACGCTGTTCTCCCGACCGAGCACGGTGGCGCCGTAGATCGTCGCGTGGGCGCCGACCCTCGTGCCGGCGCCGACCCGGACACCGGCGCCGATCACTGCAAAGGGACCCACGACGACGCCGTCGCCCAACTCGGCGCCCTGGTCGACGATGGCAGTCGGGTGGAGTTCGGTCGTCATGGCAACCGCCGCGGCATCTGCAGCCGCCGAGCGTTCACGCCGGGGCCATCGCGGAGGTGCAGATCGCCTCTACCGCCAGTTCGCCGTCCACGGTCGCCCGGCCCCGGAAGCGTGAATGCCAGGTCCGCAGGCGCAACGACTCGACCTCCATCCGCAGCTGATCGCCAGGGACGACGGGCCTGCGGAAGCGAGCCTTCTCGATGCCGGTGAAGAAGAGCACCTTCCGATCCCGGTCCTCCATTTCGTGCAGCAGGAGCAGCGCCGCCGTCTGCGCCATCGCCTCGATCACCAGGACTCCGGGCATGATCGGATTGCCCGGAAAGTGACCGTCGAAGAAGGGCTCGTTCCGGGTCACGTTCTTGACCGCCACAACCCGCCGGCCCGGTACCAGCTCCAGCACCCGATCGACCAGCAGCAAGGGATAGCGGTGCGGCAGCACGGCCGCGATCCAGCGCGAGTCGAAGGGGCCCAGGGGCGCGCCGTTCCCGCTCTGCTCTTCGCTCACTTCTCGTCTCCCGCGTCCGTCTCCGGCGCCAATGCCGCAGCCGATCCAGCCGCCGACTCGATGCCCGCCGCTTCCAGCGCCTGCACGCGGCGTTCAAGCCCGCGCAGGGCCCTGCGCATCGCCGGCAGCCGAGACTGTAACGCGATCCGGCGCCGCCAGGCGGCGATAGGCGTCGCCGGAATCCCGGCAACCTGCTGCCCCGGAGGCACCTCCTGGAACACGGCCGACTTCGCCGCGACCTGGACCCCGTCTCCGATCTCGAAGTGACCCGCGACCCCGGCCTGCCCCGCGAGCAGAACCCGGTCACCGATGCGGCTGCTGCCCGAGACCCCGACCTGACCGCAGAGAATGCACCCTTGGCCGATCTGCGCGTTGTGCCCGACCTGCACCAGGTTGTCGATCTTCGTGCCGCGGCCGACGCGGGTGGTATCGAACGTGGCGCGGTCGATCGCCGAGTTGGCGCCGATCTCGACGTCGTCCTCGATCACGACGACGCCGACCTGGGGCATCTTGATCTGCGCCGCCGCCGCTTCTCCTTCGGCGTAACCGAATCCGTCCGCCCCGAGCACGACGCCTGAATGGACGATCACCCGATCGCCGATCCGGCTGCCGTCATAGACCACGACGTGCGGGTGAAGCACCGTACCGGCGCCAACCCGGCAGCCGCGGCCGACCACGCTGTGGGCGCCGACGATCGCTCCCGACGCGACCGACGACCCGCCGCCGACGACGGCGAAGGCATCGATCCGGGCACCCGGATGGACCTGGGCCGTCGCATCGACGGACGCCGTCTCGTGGACGCCCGGCGCCACCTCGGGTACCGGAAACAACGCGGTCATCAACTCGGCCAGGGCGCGATAGGCATCGTCGCAGATCAGCAGATCGGCGTGCAGACCGCCCCGTGTATCGGGCGAGAGGTCTCTTGACACGAGGATCGCACCGGCCCCCGAACACCGCGCCTGGCGCCGGTACCGGACGTTGGTCAAAAAGGAGAGATCCCTCTCGCCGGCGGCCTGAAGCGTCGCGACACCGTCGATGGGGCGATCCGGATCGCCCACGAGGTCAGCGCCGACCATCGCGGCAAGATCGGCAAGACGGCGGGTCACGAAACGAGCCTACCGGAAGCGCAGACGGCCGCAGGACCGGACCGGGCCCCAGTGCGCTCAGCCGATCGCCGCGATGCGCGGGCCGGAAGTGAACGAGGACGCCGCGCTTTGCCACGAACGCGATCACGGTCCCTGCGGGCGGACCGGATACGATGTGCATTCCCGCATTCAGCCCGACGCGCCTTGAACCACCTGGAGCTCTACCTGCGATGAAACCTCCGACCGCGGTCCGACTTCGCCGCCACGCCCTTCCCGCCGCTGCCTCGCTGGCACTCGCCGTCGCGGCTCTCAGCCTCGCCGCACCAGCCCAGGCCTCGGACAACTGGCCCCAGTTCCGCGGCCCCGGCGCGAACCCGGCGGTCGAGGACAACCCGAACCTGCCGGACCGCTGGAGCCAGACGGAGAACGTCGAGTGGGTGACCGAGGTCCCGGGCCTCGGCTGGTCAAGTCCGATCGTCTGGGGAGACCGGGTCTTCCTCACGGCCGCGGTCGCCGAGGGCGACTTCGAACGCCCGCAGGCCGGGCTCTACGCCCCACGCGGCCGCAGCGAACCGCCCCAGGCGACCCACGACTGGCGGGTCCACTGCCTGGACCTGACGACCGGCGAGATCGTCTGGAGCCGCTCCGTCAAGACGGGAATTCCCGACTTCCCCCGCCACCAGAAGCATACGTACGCCTCTGAAACTCCAGCCACCGACGGCGAGCGGGTCTACGTCCGCTTCGGCGACCTCGGCGTCTACGCCTTCACGATGGACGGGACCCCGGTGTGGAGTTTCGACACGCCGTACCGGGAGACGATGTGGGACTACGGTTCCGCCTCCTCGCCGGTCGTGCACGACGATCAGGTGATCATCCTCTACGACAACGAGGAAGAGTCCTGGATCGCCGCTCTCGACAAGGTCACCGGCGAACAGCGATGGCGCACCGACCGCGACGAGGTCTCGAGCTGGGCCACGCCGCTGGTGTGGACCAACGAGGCACGCACCGAGATCGTGACCAACGGCAAGAACCGCATCCGCTCCTACAGTCTCGACGGGGAACTCCTGTGGGAGATGGACGGCCGCATGTCGTGGGCAGCGATCGCGACTCCCTTTGCCGCCCACGACATGGTCTACGTGAACTCGGGCTACTTCCAGGACCAGCGCCGGCCGGTGTTCGCCATCCGTCCGGGCGCCCTGGGCGACATCACCCTCGAAGGGGACGCGACCGAGAGCGAGTTCGTCGCCTGGCACCAGCCAAAGGCCGGCAACTACAACACCTCGCCCCTGGTCTACAAGGGCGTCTACTACAGCCTGCTGGACCGCGGCTTCTTCGAAGCGTACGACGCGTTGACGGGTGAGCCGGTGTACGGTCGCCAGCGGGTCGCTCCGCGCGGCGGCGCCAGCTTCACCTCATCGCCGTGGGCCTACAACGACCGTGTCTTTGCGCTGAGCGAGCAGGGCGACACCTACGTCATCCGGGCCGGCGCCGAGTACGAGGTCCTGCACATGAACAGCCTCGACGAGATGGTCATGGCGTCTCCCGCGGTCGCGGGCGACAGGCTGCTGATCCGCACCCGGTCGAAGCTCTACAGCATCAGAAACACCGACTAGCAGCGGCAACTACTCGCCGGGCGTCGCGGGATGGGCCGCGTTGTAGCGCTCGATGATCAGGTTCGTGATGTCGGCCGCATCGGCGGAGTACAGCAAGCCCCCCTGGAACTTGTTGAAGATCGCCGTGTAACCGAACTCCCGGCCCACCTGGGCGATGATCGGCAGGACGGCCTGTTCGATCTCGCCGAATCTCTCCGCCTGCACCTTCTGCATCTCGCGGTTCGCGTCGTCCTGGGAGCGTTGCAGCCCGATCGTCATGTCCTCGAGCTGCTTCTCCATCTCCGCCAGGCGGTCCTCCGCCAGGGTCAGGCGGCCGTCGTTGTACTGCTTCTGCAGCGCCGCCAACTGTTCCTGCCGACCCTGAAGTTCCGTCTGCTTCTGGTCTCTGAGCCTGGTCAGTTCCTGGACCGCGACCTGGCCACGGCCCGACTCCTGCAGCAGTCGCTCGACCTCGATCACCGCGATCTTGCTCTGGGCGAGGACCGGTCCCGAGGCCAGAGCCCCCAGGAGGACGGCCCCCGCGACGAATGCGGCGCGAGTACTGGGTATCTTGGCTTTCATGCGGTGTTCTCCGTTGAAGCTGGGGACCCTTAGAAGCTGGTCCCGATGCTGAAGTCGAAGCTGTCGAAGCGCTCGCGGTCGAAACCGCCGAGGTCGTCGAGGGGATTCAGGTTCGTAGCGTAGATGAACCGGAGCGGCGCGCCAAGGATCGGCACGTTCACCCGCAGCTCGATTCCGGCGGACATCCTCATGTGGCTGAAGTCGACATCCTGATCGTCGCCGTACACGTTGCCGGCGTCGAGGAAGGCGACCACCCGGAAGGGGCCGTTGACCAGAGTGTGGTGCTCGAGGTTGATCACGACGCTCTTGTTGCCGCCCTGGGGGAAGCCGTTCTGGTCGAGCAGCGTCCGCCCGGTTTCCGGATCACGCACCCAGATCGACCGGAAGGCGTAGCCCCGAAGGCTGTTCTCCCCGCCGAGCAGATACCGGTCAAGGAAGAACAACTGACGGAGGTTGCCCGTCCCGTCCGTGCCGAACGGCTCGATGTAGCCGAGCTGGATGTTGGCCCGGCCGACCGTGCGCCAGGCGCCCCGGGTCAGCGGCGTGGTGAAGGCCGCGGTCAGCGACGGCCTGATGAAGAACGACTCGCCGCCCAAGGGTCCGCCCGCGTACTCGAGCGAAGCGATCAGGCGTCGGCCGCGCGTCGGTTCGAGTCGGTGGTCGTGGCTGTCGTACTGGTACGTCGCGGTGAGCGATCGCCGGTTGAACTGAAACGCCTGCTCGATCGTGTCGCTCGTCGTCTCGTCCCGTTCCTCCGGGTCCACGAAGAAGAAGAACGTCTGCGACTGGAAACTCTCGATGTCCATGTTGCTGTACGCCAACTGGACGAGTTCCCATCGCCGGAACGACCGGCCGAAGGAGACGACGCCGCCCGCCTCCTTGCTGCGATAGCGCTGGTCGACGAGCAGGTCGAAGTCCGTGTCGCGGTTGAACAACTGGACGCCGATGTTCTGCGGCCGGTCCTTGATCCAGGGCATGTAGTAGGAGACGTCGAAGATGTCGCGGTAGCGGCCGGTCTGGATTGACACGCCGACGGTCTCGCCGCGGCCAAGGAAGTTCCGCGTACGGAGAGCCGACTGGACGAAGAAGCCGTCCAGTTCGCTGTAGCCGCCGCCGAACTGGACCTCGGTCTGCCCCGTTTCCGTCCCCTGGACGATCAGATCGACCTGCTGGTCATCCGTGTCGTAGTTCACCTCGACCGGATCGTCGTCGTTCACCACGTAGTACTCGAGTTGACTGAGGCGCAGCAGGCTGGTGCGGAGCATGCCCGAGTTGAAGACATCGCCCTCCTTCAGCAGCATCTGGCGCCGGAGCACGCGATCCCGCGTGCGGTCGTTGCCGGTGAACTCGAGTCGACCCACCCGGAACTGATCGTTCTCGTCGACCGTCACCAGCACGTCCGCGACCAGATCGTCGCGTTCGATGATCTCCATCTTCACGTCCGCGAAGATGTAGCCGCTGTTGCGGTAGAGCTCGCCGATCTGCTCGACTCCCTCGTCGATCACGTCCGAGCGCAGCCAGCCGCCCTGGGGATCCTTGAACGCCCGGCGCAACAGCCCTTCCGGCAACACCTCGGCGCCCTCGATATCGATCTCCCCCAGCCTCCAGCGCGGCCCTTCCTCGATCGGCACGACCAGGCCGAGCTGCCTCTTGCGGTCCTCGAGCCGGTCCGCGTTCGGCTTGCGCTCGATCACGTCGAGCTCCGGCTCGCCGACCTCGACATCCTTGTAGCCGAAGCGGCGATAGATGTCCTTGACCTTGTCGAGGTCCTCCTCGACCGTGGCCGAGTTGAAGACATCGCGCTTGCGAATCCGGGTCAGCAGGTTCGACTTCTTCGTCTTCTCCATCTGGCGGCGCAGCTTGCCGGCGGAGAAGACCTCGTTGCCTTCGAAGTCGACCTGGCCGATCTTGACCCGGCCGCCCTCGTCTACCGTGATGAGAACGCGCTTCTCGCCCAGGCCCGCGTCCTGCACCTCGACATGCACTCCGGCGAAGCGGAAGCCCCGCTCTTCGTAGAGCTTCCTGATTGCCTGCTCGAGGCGAGCCAGTTCGCCGAGGTCGAGCGGCAGATCCTCGTACACCGAGATGCGCTCCCGATCCGTCATGTCGCCGATGTCGCTGCGCTTGAGCTTCTTCAGCCCGTCGTATTCGAGCGAGGTCAGAAGGGGCCGCTCGGTGATCGTCACCCTCACGCCCACGCCTTCTCCCGCCGCCTCGGACTCCACCTGGATGTCGTCGATCAGTTCACGCTCCCAGAGCTCCTTGATCCGGTCGTTCAGCCGACCCGGATCCCAGGGCTTTCCCGGCTCGAGATCGAGGTAGTAGCTCAGGCTCTCTTCGCTCAGCGTCTCCACGCCGGTGTACTCGACCGACACGATCGGCCGACCGACCAGGAGCTGCGCCGCCACGGGGGACACGACCAGAAGCACGGTCAGCAGAGCACCCATCCGCACCGCGAGGGAGAGACGGCGCAACTCCGGTTTCCGTACGAATCGATCGGTCCTCCGCGAGATCAGCTCGGGGTTCCGCAAGACTTGATCAGGTTTCCGCAAGAGCAGGTTCCTCCTCATGCGCTGCCGGTTCGCCCGCCGGGGGTCGTTCTTCGCTGGCCGGGGACACGTCCAGGACCAGATCGCTGCCTTCCGGCGAGCCGTCGCCGTCCACGTCACGCCGCCGGGTCGGCCCCAGGTCGACCTGGATCCGGCGGATCTCGGCGCCGGTGAGCTGGATCAGCAGGTCGGACACCGCATCCTGAACGTAACGCTGAATCGTCCGGCGGAGCGGCCGGGCGCCGGTTGACGGGTCGATCCCCGCCTGCTCGAGCAGCCATTCCCGTGCGGCGGGAGTCACGTCCACCGCCAGACCACGGTCGGCGAGCGTTTCGTTCACGTCCGACAGCAGCAGATCGACGATCGCCCGCAACTCCGCCCGCCCCAGCGGATTGAACACGATCGTCTCGTCGATCCGGTTGATGAACTCGGGGCTGAAGAAACGCCGGAGTTCGGCAAGGGTCTCCTCCCGTATCCGGGCGAAGTCGTCATCCGAGGAGGCGCCGCCGAAACCCATCCGCCCCCCCTTGAGGACGAGTTGGCTGCCCAGGTTCGACGTCAGCAGCACGATCGAGTGGCGGAAGTCGACGTGGTTTCCGTAAGCGTCCGTCAGGGTGCCCTCCTCCAGGATCTGCAACAACAGGCCCGAGATGTCCGGATGCGCCTTTTCGATCTCGTCGAAGAGGATCAGCGAGTACGGCTGACGCCGCACCCGCTCGGTCAGCTGACCGCCCTCCTCGTAGCCGACATAGCCCGGCGGAGAACCGATCAGCCTGGACGCCGCGTGCTTCTCCATGTACTCGCTCATGTCGAATCGCAGCAGGGCGTTCTGGCTGCCGAAGAGGAACTCGGCGAGTCGCCGCGCCACCTCCGTCTTGCCGACACCGCTCGGCCCCAGGAAGATGAAGGAGCCCACCGGCCGCCGGGGATCGGAGACACCGAGCCGGGACCTGCGGATCGCGCGGCTGATCGCGCGGACGGCCCGTTCCTGGCCCACGATCCGCTGCCGCAGCACGTCCTCCATGTTCATCAGCCGCCGTGCCTCGTCACCGCGCAGAGCGGCCACGGGCACGCCGGTCCAGGAGGCAATCACCTCCTCCACATCCTGGGCAGTCACGACTTGATCTCCAAGGCCTCCGTCGTGCAACCGCTCCATGCTCTCCAGATCTTCCCGCAATTCGATTTCCCGCTCCCGGTAGCGGACCGCGCAGTCGAAGTCCTTGTCGGAAATCGCCGCCTTCATCTCGGCGACAACCTGCCGGATCTCGGTCTCGATCCGGCGCGTCTGCGTCGTGTCTCTCACGCGGCGAAGCTTGACCCTGGCGCCAGCCTCGTCCATCACGTCGATTGACTTGTCCGGCTGGAAGCGGTCGGGGATGTAGCGGTTCGACCCGGCCACCGCGGCCCGGAGCGCCCCATCCTCGTACGCCACCTTGTGGAAGCCCTGGTAACGCTCTCTAAGGCCCACCAGGATGTCGTACGTCTCGTCGGCGGTCGGCGGATCGACCTGGACCGCCTGGAACCGCCGCAGCAGCGAGCGGTCCTTTTCGACGTACCGCCGGTACTCGCGGCCCGTCGTGGCGCCGATGCAGGCGATATCGCCCCTCGACAGGGCCGGCTTGAGGATGTTCGCCGCGTCGAGCGAGCCCTCGGCCGAGCCCGCCCCAACCAATGCGTGGATCTCGTCGATGAAGACGAGCACGTCCTCTCCCTCCTCCAGTTCCTTCAGGATGCCCTTCAGGCGTTCTTCGAACTGCCCCCGGTACTTCGTCCCCGCGACGATCAGCGACAGGTCGAGGGCGATGAGGCGCTTGTCCGCCAGGAACCGCGGCACCCGGCCCAGCACCACCCTCTGAGCCAGCCCTTCCACGATCGCCGTCTTCCCTACCCCCGGCTCGCCGAGGAGGATCGGGTTGTTCTTCGTGCGCCGGGCAAGAATCTGGACGATCCTGCCGACTTCATCCTCGCGCCCGATGAGCGGATCGAACTGATCCTGCCGGGCGAGCGCGGTCAGGTCGCGGCCGAACTCGCCAAGAAAGGGCAGTTCCTGCTTCTCTCGCCGTTTGGCGCGCTCCCGCGTGACTTGCGCGACCTCTTCGCGCACGCTTGCGACCTCGAACCCGTACTGCACCAGAATCCGCTGCGCCAGGCAGCCATCGACCCGAAGCACGCCGATCAGCAGGTGCTCCGAACCGACCGAAGAGTGGACCATGCTCTCCGCCTCGTGCGAGGCGTACGCGAGGATCTTCTTCGACTCCTCGGAGAGCGGCAGCTCGGCGGTCGACGAAATGCGCTCGACGAACACCCGTTCGCCCTCGATCTCGCGCCGCAGGTCCTCCGGCTTGACCCCGAGCCGCTGGAGCAGTTCGACGATCGAGTCCTCCCCTTCCCGCAGGACGCCGAGCAGGATGTGCTCCGACTCGATGACGCGGCTACCCAGCTTGCTCGCCTCGTAGCGGGCGAAGAACAGCGCACGACGCGCCTTTTCGTTGTACTTCTCGAACACGGAGTTACCTGCTTTCGACGCTACGCGCCCGCTCGGGCCGCAGTCTATCGACGCTGCCGGTTCAGCGGGCGCCCCGGCGCCTGGTGGCGCGCCAGCCGCCCTCCGTCGAGCAGCAGGGTCCTGCCGCATCGACTCGCCACCGCCGGGTTGTGCGTCACCAGCACCAACGTGGTTGCCCGCCGCTGCCTGAGGTCGTTCAACAGCTCCAGCACCCGCGCCCCGCTGGTCGCGTCCAGATTGCCGGTCGGTTCGTCGGCGAGCAGAACCGGCGGTTCCAGCATCAGCGCCCGGCAGATCGCCACGCGCTGCCGCTCGCCGCCGGAGAGCTGCTGGGGAAAGTCGCCGGCACGGTCCCTGAGCCCGACCTGCCCGAGCAGTTCCAGCCCCTCGGTCACAAGCGACGCTGCCGAGCGACCCGCAATCCGCCCCGGCATGGTCACGTTCTCGAGCGCGGTGAAGTCGGGCAGCAACTGGTGAAACTGAAACACGAAGCCGAGGGAGCGGTTGCGGAACCCGGCCAGCGCCGCCGGCCTCGCGGCCGAGAGTTCGACCCCGTCTATCCGCACCGTGCCGGCGTCCGGCGTGTCGAGCGCCCCGAGGATGTTCAGCAAGGTCGACTTCCCTGAACCCGAGGGGCCGACGATGGCGACCGTCTCGCCGCGGCCGACCTCGAGGTCGACACCGCGCAGCACCTCGCGCCGGGCCTCGCCGTCCCGGTAGGCCTTGGTCACTCCGGCGACGAAGATCACGTGCGGGCGCTCCGCATCGCCTCGACCGGGTCCAGCCGGCTCGCCTTGCGCGCGCTCAGCAGCGAGGCCGCGCCCGTGAACAGGATCGTGGAGAAAGCGACGACGAACAGATCCTCTTCCCTGACCAGAAACGGCACGTAGTCGACGATGTACACGTCCGACGGCAGCGAGAGCACGCGGAAGGAGTCCAGGAGCAACGCGATGCCGGCCCCGACCAGAACGCCGACACCCGCGCCGCCGACGGAGAGCAGCACGCCCAGCGTCAGGAAGATGCCCCGCAGGCGCGCGGGAGGCACGCCCATCGCCGCGAGCACGCCAACTTCGGAACGCTTGCTGGACAGCACCAGGGACAGGGAAGCCAGCAGTGCAAAGGCCGCCACCGCGACGATCAGCGCCACCGCCGAGAACACCAGGCCCTTCTCCAGCCGCAGGACGAACAGCAGCGCCCGATTGGCCTGCCGCCAGGTCGCCACCGAGCCCTCGGCCGGAGCAATCGCCGCGCGCAGGTCGGCGGCCACCTCTTCGGGGTCGGCGGCCGGTGCCAGGGTGAGATCAAGCCGCCGGTCACCGCCCGCGAAGAGCGCGGCCGCCTGCTCCAGCGGCAGCAGCACCGGCAGGTCCTCGTACCCCGCACGTTCGGCGTCGTAGATCGCGGCTACCGGGAGGGTCCGAACGCGGGGCCGGGGGCCGACCGGAGTCAGCGAAGACCGGGGGGACGCCACCCGAGCCGAACCGCCGACCGTCAGCCCCATCCGCTGGGCAACCTGAAGCGGCACGATCAGACCTGGAACCGCCGCGGCCTCCACCGGAATCCAGGCTGGCGGCGCCTGTTCGTAGCCCACCACCTCGACCGCCGCCACACCCCTCCTGTCGACCAGCCAACCGCGGGCGTAGAGCAACTCCTGGGCGGCGACGACGCCTTCCGCAGCCGTCACCCGGTCGACAATCGAGGCGGCCGATCCGACGCCACCGGTCGCCGAGTCCACTCGACCTCCCAGTTCCACCTGCAGGGCCGGCGTGTGCAGCGCCAGATCCCGGAGCAGGTGGTTCTGGAAGCCCGAGAGGGCCGCCAGGGCGAGGACCAGGGCCGCCGTGCCCACCGCCAGACCGCCGGCGGTCAGCGAAGACAGCACGCGAATGTGCGCATCCGCGCGGGTCGAGCGGAAGTACCTCAGCGCGACATGCCAGACGAAGCCCACGGCACGCGAGGCTATCCGCAGCACTTGACCTGAGCCCAATGCCCCTTTGAGGACAGAGACGGTCGCCGGGCCGACCGAGCGGCGCTACTCCTCCTCTACCTCCACTTCGTCCAGCACGCCGATGTAGGGCAGGTTGCGGTAGCGATCGTTGTAGTCGAGGCCGTAGCCGACGACGAACACGTCGTCGACCTCGAAGCCGCGGTAGTGAATCTGGACTGAGGTCTCCCGCTTGCACGCCTTGTCCAGCAACACGCAGAGGCGCACCGAACGGGCGCCCCGGAAGCCCATCAGCGCCATGATCGTGCGCATCGTGTAACCCGTGTCGACGATGTCCTCGATCAGCAGCACGTCCCGTCCTGCCAGGGAGTGGTCCAGGTCGCGCCGGATCCGCACCTCGCCGGGTGAGGTTGTCTCACCGCGATAGCTCGAGGTCTGAAAGAAGTCGACGACCAGGGGCCGCGACAGGCGCTGCACCAGATCGGCGAGGAAGAAGACCGAGCCCTTGAGCACGCCCACACAGAGGAGGTCTCTGCTGTCGGCGTAGTCGCTCTCGATCTCGGCCGCGAGTTCGTCGATCCGGCGCTGCAGCGTCTCCGCCGAAATGAGCTCCCTGGGCTTCTCGTTCTCGGTCATGGTTACCTCGAGCGCCGGCGCCTGGCGACGTTCCGGTCGTGTATCGTCCACCGCACTCCGCGGCGGGGGATCGAGGGGTTGAATCTGCTCAAGAATACAGGGCCGGACACGGGTCTCGCCGTTGAACTCGAAGAAAGCCGGAAGCGCTGGCTCGACGCCGGGCGGCCACTGCCCGAAGCTCTCCTGGTCACCGGTTCCGGCCTGAGCCTCGACCTTGGCGCGCCGGCGGCCGGCCGTTGGCCGTTTGAGGACCTGCTTCCGTTCGATGTCGAGGCGGTCGAAGGGCACGAGGCGACGATCGAACTGGTCGAAGCGCCTGACGGCCGGTTCCTGCTCTACTGCCGCGGCCGGCTCCACGCTTACCAGGGCTACACGCCGGCGCAGGTCGTGTACCTGGTGCGCCTGGCGGCCCTGCTCGGCGCTGGCTCGCTCGTCATCACGAACGCCGCCGGCTCGCTGCGGCGGGACTTGCCGCCGGGGTCGATCGCGACAATCTCCGATCACGTGAACCTGACCGGTCTGAACCCCCTTCGCGGCCGCATGCCGGCAAGCTGGGGGGCGCGGTTCCCGGACCTGGCCGGCGCCTACGACCCCGCCCTCCGCTGCCGGTTCGCCGAACTCGGCCGCAATGCGGGGATTCCCGTGGGCGACGGGGTCTATCTCGGCCTTCTCGGGCCCTCCTACGAGACACCGGCCGAGATCCGGGCCTGGCAGGCACTCGGCGTCGACCTGGTCGGCATGTCGACGGTGCTCGAGGTGATCGCGGCCCGCCACATGGGCCTGCGGGTGCTCGGCTTCTCCCTGGTCACGAACATGGGCGTCGGCCTCGACGACGGTCCCGTTGATCACGAGGACGTGCTCAGGATCGGCCGCGGCGCCACCCGCGACCTCGCCCGCCTGACCTCCGACCTGATCGCCGATGGCGTTCTCTGGAACGACGGGTCGAACTGAGCCGTGTCCGAACTCGAAGTACAGATCGAGAACCGGCGGGCGAAGCGCGACCGCCTGCGGGAGCGCGGCGTCGATCCCTACCCGACGCGCGCCGCCTACGACCTCGAGCCGGGCGCGGTCTGCGAGCGCTACGGCGACCGGACCGCCGAGCAGCTCGACGAGGCCGCAATCCCCCTCCGGGTTCCCGGGCGCGTTCGCGCCCACCGGACGCACGGCAAGGCGGCGTTTCTGGACATCTCCGACCAGGCTGGAATCAAGGTCCAGGTCCTGCTGCGACGCAATCAGGTCGGAGAGGACATCTGGTGGCTGCTGTCCCAGCTCGATATCGGCGACTACGTGCTCGCCGAAGGCCTGCTGATTCGCACGCGAACCGGCGAACTGACCGTGATGGCCGACCGCCTGGACCTCCTCGCCAAGGCGACGCGGCCCCTGCCCGAGAAGTGGCACGGCCTCGCCGACCGCGAGGAACGCTACCGCCGGCGCTACCTCGACCTGTTGAACTCACCCGAGTCCCGGCGGCGGTTCGTCGTCCGCTCGCGCGCGATCGCCGCCCTTCGCCGCTTCCTGCTCGACCTCGACTTCCTCGAAGTCGAAACGCCGATGATGCAGGCGATCCCCGGCGGCGCCGCGGCCCGCCCGTTCGTGACCCATCACAACGCCCTCGACATGGACCTCTACCTGCGCATCGCGCCGGAGCTGTACCTCAAGCGCTTGCTTGTCGGCGGCCTGCACCGGGTCTTCGAGATCAACCGCAACTTCCGCAACGAGGGCATCTCGACCCGGCACAACCCCGAGTTCACGATGCTCGAGTTCTACTGGGCCTACTCCGACTACGAGCACCTGATGGACGTCACCGAACAGATGCTCGGCGCCGTTGCCGCGGAAACGAACCAGGGGGAGGCGACCTGCAGGTTCCGCGGCGACGAGATCGACCTGACGCCGGCGTGGCCGCGCTACAGCGTGCGCGATTCCCTGATCGAGATCGGCGGCCTCGACGCCGCCACGGTGCACGACGAAGCCGGCCTCGCCGCCGAACTCGCGAAGCACGATCAGGGGGCGCCCCGGAACCTCGCCTACGGCAACCTGCTGATGGAACTCTTCGACCTGCTCGTCGAACCGAAGCTCATCCAGCCGACCTTCATCCACAGCTACCCGATCGAAGTCTCTCCCTTCGCCAAGCTGTCACCCGACGACCCGCGCTTCACCGAGCGCTTTGAACTCTTCATCGGCGGCATGGAGATCGCCAACGCCTTCACCGAACTGAACGACCCCGACGCCCAGGCCGACCGCTTCCGCCAGCAACTCCGCGCCCGCGAAGGCGGCGACGACGAGGCCCACCGCTTCGACCGCGACTACGTCGAGGCCCTCCAGTACGGCATGCCCCCCGCCGGCGGCCTCGGCCTGGGCATTGACCGGCTGGTCATGCTCCTGACCGATGCGTCTTCGATCCGGGACGTGATCCTGTTCCCGCTGCTGCGGCCGCGGTAGTGTGTGAACTCAAGAACGATGCCCAACGAGAGCCATCACAGCACAACGCGGAGGCCTGGTCCTCGCCAGCCGCCAGCAGTCAAGCGAAAGGATGATCGCCTGGTCTTCACGAAGAGCGTCAATCCTTACGCGCACCGTCAGTTCATGTGGTGTCTGAGCGACTGCCTGGAGCGAGGGTATCAAGACATCATGCTCGATTTTTCGCTTTGTCAACGCGCGTTTCCGAACGGTGTTCTGCCAGTAATAGCTGGCGTTGACGCGCTCCGTCGAGACGGAATCGCCGTGTACGTCATCTTGCCGGCAAACGAGGATCTCCATCGCCTCTTCGTCAACACGAACTGGGCCCACCTACTTGAACCCGAAAGCTACTCTGAGAGCAGCACGGTTCATCCACGTCACGTGCCGGCACGCCGTTTTCGGGACGCTGAACAGCAGCACACACTGGTGGGAGAGGCCTTGGAAGTCCTCTTGGGCGGAATTACTTCTCTACAGAGGGACGACCTCGGTGCCCTGGAGTGGTCCATGAACGAGATCACGGACAACGTACTCACTCACGCCGACTGCGACCTGGGCGGGATCCTGCAGGTCAGCACTTTCGAGAATGCCGGCAAGGTGGCCGTGGGCGTTACGGACTCAGGCCGCGGCATCCTCGAATCCCTCCGGGAGAGCCACCGGGAACTGACGGACGACGCCGACGCGATCTACAAGGCTCTCGAAGCGGGCGTTACCCGGCATTCTGATATCGGCCAAGGCAATGGTATGGCCGGCGCGCTCCGAATTGCCATGATGTCGGGCGGCTCAATCGAAATCACGTCTGGTCGAGCCCAAGTCCTGTACCGGGACGGCCAGTCGACTCCCTTCAGGCGCAGCCCGCGGCAAACTTTCCACGGCACCTTCGTCTACTTCGACATCGATCTGGACACCCGCTTCGATCTCTCCGAGGCCCTCGACTTTGGAGGCGGACCTCACCGCCCAGTAGACGTAGTGGAGGCACTCTACGAAACAGACGATGGACGAGCCCTCAACCTTCGCCTCCGCGACGAGGAGGTGGGATTCGGGTCCCGAATGGCCGGAAGACAGATACGTACCAAGGCTCTGAACCTGCTGAACGCAGAGCCGGAGAAGCCTCTTCTCCTGGACTGGGCCGGCGTGCCCTTGATCTCAAGCAGTTTCGCCGACGAACTTGTCGGCAAACTGTTCGCAACACTCGGCCCACTTACGTTCAGTCTTCGAGTGCGGAACACCGGAATGCGTCCCGTCGTCCACGGGTTGATCGACAAGGCCATTATGCAACGCGCGGGCCAGACGCTCGCCCGAGCCCGAGAAAATTCCGAACTTGTTCCTGGCCACGTTAACGCCACTGAAGACCCTCAAAGCTAAGCACGGCGACCCCAGGCGTACGCGGCGACCAGGGTGACGAACTCCCTCCTGACGGAGGAGTGAGGTTGGGATCGATCGCCTTCGATCCAGTCGCTGTCCGTCTGGCGCCGATACCCGGACCAGTCCCCGCCGACATCGATCTTCAGTGCGTTCCTGATCGCCTGGGCGTAGAGGATCCCGTCGAACCTCGGATTCGACGAACGTTCCGTCGACGTCGAAGACGACCATGCGGCTTCAACCGCCCCCGTGCTTGGCCAGCTCACGACCGAGAGGATGAAGCCCGAGGCGCCATCGAAGGTGCACGCGGCTTCAACCGCCTCCGAGCCTGGCCAGCCATGCCTCCACCGCCACTCTGGCCGGGGCCTCCAGCCAGGGCAGCACGCCAAGGTTGCCTTCCCGGGCGGCGGCATCGATGTCGACCTCGTTGCGGTCGAGGAAACGGGCGGCGCGGTAGTAGGCGTCGCCGTGGGTGGCGGCGGCATCGCCGAGTTCGATCAGGTGGCCGGCGAGTTCGCGGGAGCGCCGCAGCCTGGATGGCAGCGGCAGGGCCGGCAGGGGCCTGGGCAGGCGATGCTCGACGCCGGCTGCCTCGGCAGCACAGCGGAAGGCCGAGTGGTCCGGGCGCGAGTCGTCGCCGTGAAACAGCGCGTCGAAGGCCTCGGGCCAGGAGGAGTGCAGCCGTTCAAAGAGCAGCCGGCGTTCCCGGGCATCGAGCTGCAACGCGCGGGGGACGACGCGGCGGGCCCCGGCGGCAGCGAGTCGGGCCATTGCCGGCGCCAGCAAGCCCGGCTCGTCGGTCCAGTCGGCAACGAGCGGCCAGACCAGGGTTGCGCCCGCCAGCGGACCCGGTTCGAACGGAAGGCCGGGCTGGCGGCGCTCCCTGAGTTCTTCTCGCAGCGCGGCAGCGTGGCGGACCAGCGCGTCGAGCAGGTCGACCGCGATGACGATGTTGGCGGGCAGGTCGGCCAGCCCTGGCGCGGCCAGCTCGCGCAGACTCGACCCGCCGACGGCGATGCGCCCGATTACCTGAATCAGGAGAGGCACTCCCGCCGCCGCCGCGGCCTCGACGATGCGCAAGCGGAGGTGCGCGTCGTCCTCCGGCAGCGGCGGTACGTATACGACGTCGGTTGCCGGGAGCACCCCTTCGGCGGCATCGGAGGCGGCCGGCAACGGTCCCGAGGTCGACGGCGGCAAGCCGCCAGTGGCAAGGTCGCACCAGAGATCGTCGCTGTTGCTGACCGGCCACCGCGAGAAGCTGTGACGGATCCAGAGGTTCGCCGGTTCGGCGACGTGCTCCCGGAACGTGAGTGGAGTCACAACGCGACGATCTCAACCGGATGCAAACAAGATGAAGCGGCTGGGCGACGGGTGCGCACGGGCGGGAGTCACAACGCGACGATCCTCAACCGGATGCGAGCAGGATTCCCGCGCTCCCAAAGGCGGCGGCGTCAACGGCCGCCCGACTTGAGGGCGGCGGCGACGGCCGCCTCGACCGACTTCCGGACGTACCTGGCGAGGACATCGCCCTCGACGTTGACCTCGTCGCCGGGCTTCAGCTCCGACAGGGTGGTGACCTTGAGCGTGTGCGGAATGAGCGCCACATCGAAGGCCTCTTCGTCCAGAGCCGAGATCGTCAGGCTGACGCCGTCGATCGTCACGCTGCCCTTCTCGACCATCTCCGTCGCGAGTTCCCGAGGCGCCTCGAACGTGATGACCCGGTTCTCTCCAAGTTCCTCGACCTTCGCCACCCGGGTCGTCGTGTCGACGTGTCCCTGGACGAGATGACCGCCAAGAGGGTCGCCGGCGGCCAGCGGCGGCTCCAGGTTGACCCGGTCGCCGGCCTGAAGCGCGCCCAGCGTCGTCCGGCTCAGGGTTTCCGGAGACAGGTCGAAGGCCGACCAGGCCGGAAACGCGCTGTCCGCGCCGATACCCGAATCGCCGCTCGCGCCGCCCAGCCCCACGACGGTCAGGCAAACGCCGGCAACCGAGAGGCTGGCGCCCGAAGCGAGTCGCGACCCGAGCTCCACCGAGTGCCCGACGACCACGCGGGCGCCGTGGCTTCGCCAAGCTCCGGGGCCCTCGACTACCCGGCCACGCTCCTGGACAATTCCGGTAAACATCCCTGCCTGTAGCCTACGAGAATCACGTCCGACGCGCGCCGGCGCACCCGCAGCCGGTCAAGGCGCCATCCATCCGCCAGCTTCTCCGCGCCAGCACCGCCGAGCGGACCCGGGGCCTCCGCACCGCCGATCAGGACGGGCGCACAACACACGGCGGCCCGGTCCCAGACGCCGGAGAACGCGAACGCCTCCAGCACCGCGGCGCCTCCCTCGACGAGAACGTTCGCCACCCCACGACCCGCCAGGTCCGCCACCACCGCCGCCGGCGCCACGACCTCGAGCACGACGACCTCGGCGCCCGCCTCGCCCAGACGGTCGCGTCGATCGACCCATTTCGGCGTCGCCGCCGCCTGGCCGCCCCGCGGCGCCTCCGTATAGACGACGACCGGCCCATCGACTTCGAACATCCGCGCCCGCGGCGACAGCCGCAACCGCCGATCGAGCACCACGCGCACGATCGGCCCCTCCGCCCGGTCGAGCCTGCGGTCGAGACGCGGATCGTCGGCCAGGGCGGTGCCGCTGCCCACCACGATCGCCTGGTGCTCTTCGCGCAGTTCCAGGGCCCACTGCCGGCCGCGCGGCGAGGAGATCCACTGGCTGTCGCCGCTGGCCGTCGCGATCCGGCCGTCCAGGCTCATCGCCCACTTCAGCGTCACGGCCGGACGCCGATGCAGGACACCGGTCAGGAAGGCGACGTTCATCTCGATCGCCTGCTCCGCCAGGAGCCCGCCCTCGACGCGAAGGCCGGCGGCCCGCAGGCGTTCGGCGCCGCCTCCGGTCACCTCCGGGTTCGGATCGCCATGCGCGAAGACCACGCGCTCCACCCCGGCCTCCAGGATGCCCCGCGCGCAGGGCGGCGTGCGACCGTGATGGTTGCAGGGCTCAAGCGTCACGTAGACGGTGGCGCCGACCGCCAGGTCTCCCGCCGCGGACAGCGCCATCGCCTCGGCATGCTCGCCACCGGCACGGCGGTGCCAGCCCGACCCGACGATCTCGCCGGCGCGCACGACCACCGCCCCGACCATCGGGTTCGGCGCCGTTGTGAAGCGTCCGCGGCGCGCCAGGGCCAGCGCGCGGGCCATCGCCGTTCGATCCGCCTCGTCGAAGCGATCGACCGCCCGAAAGGCTCCATCGGCCATCGCGCTCACCCGAACAGGGCGGCCGCGAAGGGGCGCGGCTTGTAGTCGACGACGTCCCCGACTCCCTCGCCCACGCCCAGGTAGGCGACCGGCAGACGCAGCTCGCGGGCGATCGCCACCGCCATGCCGCCCTTGGCCGTACCGTCGAGCTTGGCCAGGAACACGGCGTCAATCGGTACCGTCGCTCCGAACTCGCGCGCCTGCACCAACGCGTTGTGACCGTTGCCGGCGTCGACCACGAGGAGGGTGAAGACGTTCCAGGCGTCGCCGGCGGTCCGCCGCGCGACGCGGTGGACCTTCGACAGTTCGTCCATCAGCTGGCCGCGGGTGTGGAGGCGACCCGCCGTGTCGACGATCAGATGATCCACGCCGCGCGCTCCGGCGGCCTGCACGGCGTCGAACACGAGCGCCGCCGGGTCACCTCCCGACGGGCGACGGACGACCTCGATCCCCAGCCGCTCGCCCCACACTTCGAGCTGTTCCGCGGCCGCGGCCCGAAAGGTGTCGCCTGCCGCCAGGAGGACCTTCTCGCCCCGGGCCAGCGAGGCCCCAGCCAGCTTGGCGGCGGAGGTCGTCTTGCCCGAGCCGTTCACCCCCACCAGCAGGGTGATGCGCGGTGTGGCTGGCAGCGCCGCGGGCGGCGCGTCGAGAAGCAGCACGGCCACCTCGTCGACCAGCAGTTGCCGCAAGGCGAACTCGTCGCCGGCGGCGATCTGCCCCGAATCTCCCGCCTGACGCAACCGCTCGACAAGCTCGAGCGAGGTCTCGACGCCCAGGTCCGATTCGATCAGGGTTTCCTCGAGCCGCTCCAGCACGTCTTCATCGATCCGCGCGGCGCCTCCGAGTGCGGTGCTGATGCGGCCGACCAGTCCCTTGCGGGTGCGGCCCAGACCGCGCCGCAGACGCTTCCAGAGGCCACGCTTCCCGGATTGCCGCGATTCGCCCGACCTGCCCTCCGCCGCGGCCGCGTGGCCGCCGGTCGCCGCGCTCACCCCGTGGCTCCCGACGACCCGGCGCGGGCGTCGTCGAACAAGCCCCGCCGTCCTGCTTCCCGAGGGTCGCGCGACTCGTCCTCGACCGGCGGCGCGGCCATGCCGACGCCTTCCGTCTCCACGGTCACCGCGCGCCCCCGGACGACGCGGCTCGGGAGTCTTCGAGAAAGGCCCGGAGTTCGGTCCGCACGACCGCCGGATCGAGGTCGGCAACGATCTCGCCCCGGCCCGGGGCCGCCGGCAGAATCCACACCAGCCCGCTTTCTCGCGCCTTCTTGTCCCGCCCCATCGCGGCAATCAGGCGGTCGACTTCCAGGTGAACACCCACGCCGCGCTCCACGGCGGCAAGATCGGGCGGCCCCATCCGATCGATCAGCCGCCTGATGCGCTCCGCAAACTGCGGATCCAGACCTCGCCGAAGCGCCAGGCGCAACACGAACCTCATGCCGTGAGCCACCGCGTCGCCGTGACGCAGGCCCCGATAACCGAACTCCGCTTCGATCGCGTGCCCCAGGGTGTGGCCGAAGTTGAGCAGCCGACGGCGGTCGCCCTCTTCCAGATCGGCTTCGACGACGTCGAGCTTGGCCTTGATCGACGCCGCGACGACCGGCGTCAGCGCCTCCGCGTCGCCCCCGAGCAGCCGCTCGAGCGACTCCTCCGCCCGATCCAGCAGATCGAGATCAAGCAACGCCGCCATCTTGACCACCTCGAACAGCCCGGCCCTCAGTTCGCCGACCGCCAGCGTCCGCAAGCTGTCGATGTCTGCAAGCACGAAGCGCGGATGGTGGAAGGCGCCGACCGTGTTCTTGCCGCCGGGCAGGTCGACCCCGGTCTTGCCGCCGACCGACGCGTCGACCTGGGCCAGCAGCGTGGTCGGAATCTGGATGTAGTCGATGCCGCGCAGGAAGCAGGCGGCGACGAAGCCGCCCAGATCGCCTACCGAACCGCCGCCGAGCGTGACCAGCCGGCTGTCCCGTTTGCCGCCGAGCGCGAGCATCTGCCGCCAGACCGAGGCGGCGCACTCGAGCGTCTTCGCCGCCTCGCCGTCAGGCGCCTCGATCGTCTCGATCCGGGCCGCGCCGGCGGTCTCGAGCAAGTGCCGTGCCGCGGCGCCGCAGTAACGATCGGGCGCCTCGCTCGTGAGCAGGAACACGACCCGGCCCCGGCACCACGCCGCCACGCCGCCAAGCTCGCCCTGAGCGCCCGCGGCCAGCAGACCCGGGCCGACGAGAATCTCGCTCACCCCCCGGGGATGCGCGAGCGTCAGACGGTGCGGTTCGCCCCCGGCGTGCCCGGTCAAGGCAGCCTCCCTGGCGCCTGCTCCGCAGACGCACCGCCGCGAGCGGCGCAGCGCGGGGTCGCGGCGAGGCTGGGGCTGCTGGGGCCAAACATGGAGGCCTGCGACAAGGTTGGCGGCTCTAGCCGCCCGCGGGCCGCGGGCGCAGGCGCAGCCCCAGGTCGAGCAACTGCTCCTGGTCGACCGTCGACGGCGCTTCGGTCATCAGGCACAACGCCGACGCGGTCTTCGGGAAGGCGATCACGTCGCGCAGCGAACCGGCCCCTGCCATCAGCATGACGATCCGGTCGACGCCAAGGGCGATGCCGCCGTGCGGCGGCGCGCCGTAGCTCAGCGCCTCGAACAGGAACCCGAAACGCCGCTCCGCCTCCTCGGCGTCGATCCCGAGCAGCGCGAGCACCCGCTTCTGCAGTTCCCGCTGGTGAATCCGGATCGAGCCGCCGCCGATCTCGTTGCCGTTGAGCACGACATCGTAGGCGCGCGAGCGAACCGAGCCCGGATCACTCTCCAGACGGTCCAGGTCGGACATGCGCGGCGAGGTGAACGGATGATGGGTCGCGTTCCAGCGCCCCTCGTCGCCGTTCCAGTCGACCAGGGGAAAATCGTGCACCCACAGGAACTCGTGGGCATCCTCGCGCATGTGGCCGAAGCGCCGGCCGACTTCTTCTCGCAACGCGCCAAGCGCGGCCGCCGCGGTCGGCGCCGGGCCGGCGACCAAAAGACCCATCCCGCCCTCCTCGACGCCCAGCCGGTCGGCGAGGGTCTCGACCTGCGCCGGAGTCAGCGCGTTCCTGACCAAAAACGACGGCACGCCGTTCTCGCGCTTGACCCAAAGGACGCCCTGGGCGCCGTGGCGGCGGGCAATGTCGGCGTACTCGTCGACCTGCCGCCGGCTCGACCCGGCGGCCCCCGGTATGTGAACGCCACGCACGACTCCGCCGGCGCCAATCGCCGCCTGAAAGGCGCGGAACTCCGTCTCCCGCAGACAGTCCGTCACGTCCGCGATCTCGAGGTCGACCCGCAGGTCGGGACGGTCCGAGCCGTAGCGCGACATCGCGTCGTCGTACGAGAGGCGCGGGTACGAGGCCGGCGGCGTGATCCCGGCGAGCGGAAACACACGCGAGAACAGGCCCTCGACGAGGCTGTAGACATCCTCCTCGTCGACGAAGGACATCTCCACGTCGATTTGCGTGAACTCGGGCTGACGGTCGGCTCGCAGGTCCTCGTCGCGGAAGCAACGCGCGAACTGGACGTAGCGCTCCAGGCCGCTGACCATCAGGATCTGCTTGAACAGCTGCGGCGACTGGGGCAGGGCGTAGAAGCTGCCGTGGTTCAGGCGGCTCGGGACCAGGTAGTCGCGGGCCCCCTCCGGGGTCGAACGGGTGAGCATCGGCGTCTCGACGTTGACGAAGCCCTGCTCGCGGAAGTAGGCGAGCGACTCGATCGTGAAGTCGGACCGCAGCCGCAGGTTGCGCTGCAGGCCTTCCCGCCGCAGATCGAGGAAGCGGTACTTGAGGCGCGTCTCCTCGCTCGCGTCCTGCGCGCCCTCCATCGCGAAGGGCATCGGCGCCGAGCGAGCCACGATCCTCCCCTCCCGAACCTGCACCTCGATCTCGCCGGTCGCCATCTTCGGGTTGACCTTGTCCGGGTCGCGCCGCACGACCGAACCCTCGACCTCGACGACGTACTCGAGACGCGCGGGGTGCAGGGCCTCCGCCACCTCCGGCGTGCTCTCGGGGTGGACGACGGCCTGGACGACGCCGCTCCGGTCGCGGATGTCGAGGAAGATCACGCCGCCGTGATCGCGCCGCCGATGGACCCACCCCTGGACCTTCGCCTGTTCGCCGACCTGGTCGGTCGTCAGTGTTCCTGCCCTGGTTCTCTTCACTTGCTGATCCGATGTGCCGTGTTGTTGGCCGGGCCCGCTTTCCGCGCAAGTCGGAGGCGGGTCCGCGAAGCTCCCGATCCTCGCACAACTACCGCTCTTCGTGGGCGGCGATCCTCTCGGCGACGGCCGCCGCAAAACCGTCCCGCGGAATCGGCGCCTGGGTACGCTCCCAAAAGTCCCTCAAGAGGACCTCTCCCTTCCTCTCTTCGTCCTCGCCAAACAGCACGATCCACCGGCACTCGTGGCGGGCCGCCTGCTTCAGTCGAGCCTTGAGAGGCCGGAGTGAATCGAACTCGCAGATCGCAGGAATGCCGACATCGCGCAGCTCCTGCGCCAGCGTCATGCCGTGCCGGCGGTACGCGCTGCCGATCGGTATCACGCACACGGGCTTGCGGCGATCGGCCTCGGCCTTGAGTCGCGCAAGGGCGCCGGGGATCTGCAGAACCAGGTCGACCAGCCGGTCCTCGCCGATCGCGAAACCGATTCCGGGCACACTCGGACCACCGAGTTCGGCGATCAGACCGTCGTAGCGGCCCCCGCCCAGGATCGCATTCTGAGCGCCCAGGCCCGCGGACGTGATCTCGAACACGGTCCGGGTGTAGTAGTCGAGGCCACGCACGAGCCTGTCCTCAACCCGGTGAGCGACACCGGCCTGGACCAGTTGCTCGCGCACCTCCTGGAAGTGGTCGTGAGCCCGGCCGCCCAGGTCATCGAACAACCGCGGCGCGTTCTCAAGCAACTCCCGCTCCCCGGGCGCCTTCGTGTCGAGTATGCGAAGGGGATTCGTCTCCAGCCTTCGGCGGCTGTCCGCGCCCAGTTCCTCCCGGTACGGTTCGAGGAACTCCCGCAGACGCTTCGAGTAGCGCTGCCGGCATTCCACATCGCCGACCGAGTTGAGGCCCACCTCGAGGTCGTCGAAGCCGAGTTCCTCCAGGAAGCGCACCAGCATGACCAGAAGCTCGACATCGCTGCAGGGCCCCGGATCATCGATCAGCTCGGCGCCGATCTGGTGAAACTGACGGTAGCGGCCTTCCTGGGGGCGCTCGTAGCGAAAGTAAGGCCCCATGTAGAAGACCTTGACCGGCTGCGGCCCCGACGCCCAGTTGTTCTGCAGGTAGGCGCGGGCCACCGGCGCCGTGCCTTCCGGGCGGAGCGTCAGGCTGCGCCCCTTCTTGTCGTCGAAGGTGTACATCTGCTTGCCGACGATCTCGCTGCCCTCGCCCACACCGCGCACGAACAGTTCCGTCTCCTCGACGACCGGCGTACGCACCTCGCGGTAGCCGTAGAGCGAGAACACCTCTCGCGCCTTCGCCTCGACGTACGCAAAGACAGGGGCCTTGCCGACCACGTCGTGCATCCCCTTGACGGTCTGAAATCGTCGCTTCGCAGTCATGGGGCCGATCGTATCCACCCCGCGTGCGGCGGCGCCGCGTTCCCCGGTCGCATCGTCCGAAGCCGCCGTCTTTTCCCGCGTCCGGCGCATCGCCGGATCTGCAGGTGCTCTACAGCGTTCGCAGTGACCGGCAGTTGACGGAACGCCTGGCGCTCCACCTGCCATCAAATCACCGCGGTGGATCCCTGCCGCGGGACGAGCTCCGCCGGAAGCCGCTAGGCCTTCCGGAACACCCGGTCCACGACCGCCCAAAGCGCGTCCATGTCGAGTTCGATCTCGGGAACCGCGGCGGACCGGTAGCTCGACCCGTCCGGCGTCCGCTCGACGAAGTCCTCGTCCTCGCGAACCAGGAAGCTGATCCGGCGCTGTTTCGGATCGACCACCCAGTACTCGCCGACCCCGTGCTCGCGGTAGAGGTTCAGCTTGTAGACCCGATCGCGTGAGGCAGTGCCGGGGGACAGCACCTCGACGAGCAGGTCGGGCGGCCCCTCCACCCAACTCTCGATCAAGTCGCGCCGTTGCTTCGAGATGAAGATCACATCCGGTTGCACCACGGAGTGATCGACGAGGTGGACGTCCATCGGCGCCACCAACGTCACGCCGGCCGTGCGCTCGGCAACGTCGTAGAACAACCGGTGCAGGTAGCCCACGACGATCTGATGGACGGCGAGCGGGCTCGGACTCAGGTAGAACCTCCCATAGAGGAGTTCGCAACGCGGTTCGTCGGGAAGGGTCACGTAGTCGCGGCGGCGGTACGGACCCAGGCTGCGCGGCAAGGTCCGCGGCGGCTGGTCGAGCAACGTCACGGTCATGCAGGGGAGTATACGGAGCGGTGTCGGCGGCCGCCCAGGCAGCGGCGAAACGGACAGGAACCGTTGACGCATGGACGAGGCGGCGACCGCGGGCCGTTCGCCAGGCCAGGCAGACGTCGTCCGACTCGGTGGTAGCGTTTCGGCAGGGACGAATCGACGGTGCAGATCGAACTCTCCGAACGCCAGCGCGCCACGGTCGCCGCCGCCGCGACGATTGCCGCGGCCGCCGTCATCCTGGCCGCGGTCGTTGCCTTGTTCTGGGCCATCGGCAGCTTCTTCGCCGCCTTCTCGAACGTCTTCCTGCCGCTGGCGGTCGCGGCGGTGCTCGCGTTCGTGCTCAGGCCCTACTACGAACTGCTGAACGAACGGCTGCGGTTCCCGAGAATCCTCGCCGTGGCGGCCGTGCTGCTGTCCCTGCTTCTGCCGCTCGTCGGCTTCGCCTGGTTCTTCGGCGCGATGGCGGCGTCACAGATCGACGAGCTGTTCGAGGCGCTCCCTGAGGCGTGGGAGCGCCTCGTCGCCTGGACGGCCGATATCTCGCCCGTCGTGACCGACTTCCTGGAAACGAACCCGGTCGCGATCAGGGTCCAGGAGGCATTCGAGGGCGGAGATTCGAACCTGTTGGCGAGCTTCGGCATCGTCGGCGACGGGGCCCTGGGGGTCCTCCGGAGCATCGGCGCCGGCCTCGCCTCGCTCTTCGCCTGGGCCGTGCTGCCGGTCTATCTGTGCTTCTTCCTGATCGTCGAACCGGACCGGTTCCGCAAGCTCGATCACCTCTTCCCGTTCCTCAAGCCGAGGACGCGCAAGGACGTGATCTACCTGATCCGGGAGTTCATCGACATCCTGGTCGCGTTCTTCCGCGGCCAGCTCGTCATCGCCTTTCTCCAGGGCGCGCTCTTCGCAATCGGTTTCCAGGTGGCCGGCCTGCGCTACGGCCTGGTCCTGGGCCTGATGCTCGGCTTCCTCAACATCATTCCCTACCTGGGCAGCATCGTCGGCCTGGCGGTGGCGCTGCCGATCGGCTACTGGCAGCGGGACGGCGGGCTGGACCTCGTGATCTGGGTCGTCGTCGTGTTCGCCCTCGTCCAGCTGATCGAGGCCTACGTGCTGACGCCGCGGATCATGGGCGACCGAACCGGCCTCCACCCGATGGCGATCATCGTCGCCGTGTTCTTCTGGGGCTCGGCCCTCAACGGCATCGCCGGCATGATCCTGGCCATCCCGCTGACGGCCTTCCTGGTCGTCTTCTGGCGGTTGGCCCGGGAGCGTTACATCGGCGAGGTGCTGTAGGCGTCCGGCAAGAGCAAGAGGCCGCCTGCGGGACGGGCGCCTGACCGCTCTCGGTGCGACGCGGACTTTCACCACGGGCTCTCAAGGCCGCGGCTGCAGGCGCCCGTTCATCCGTCAGCTTCGGAGAAGCTCTTCGAGAGGCGGGTCGGGCGGCGCCGGGACCTCCCGAGCCCGCGCGGGCTACAACAGCACCAGGCGGCCCGACGCCGGCGCGCCGGTCAGTTGCTCCAGGGCGTAGCAGTACCAACGCACCTGCCGGCGATACAGGTCGCCGCGGGTCATGCCGTTCGCGCCGGAATCGCCAGCGGCCGGCGCCTCGAGATCGCCGAGATCCGTCTTCCAGTCGACGACGATCCACTTGCCGCCGTCCTCCAGGTAGGCGAGGTCGATCGCGCCCTCGACGATCCGGCGCTCCCCGTCGCCGGCCAAAGGGAGGAGAAAGGGCGTCTCGCGCAGGACCCGCCGCGAGGCTCGGGCCGCTTCCGCCGCCGGGCTCGCGAGGGCCGCGGCCACCACGGTTTCGGCGACTTCGATCTCCGGCCCGGTCGCGCCCAGCAGGGCGCCGTGAAGGCGGGCCAGTTCGCGGATTCGCTGCCGCTCGCCGCCAAGCGGCGCGTCGCGAAGCACAGTGTGGACCAGACTGCCGAAGCGCCTGCCTCCTGGCCGATCGCGGACACGCTCCAGTTCTTCCACCCTCACCTCGGCCGAACCGGGCGGTTCAAAGTCCAGGTCGGTCACCGCCTCGGGACTCACCGTTGGACGGCTGCCCCGCTCGAGCAGTTCCCCCGTCCGGTCACGCCAGCGCTCGAACCGTTCGCGGCTCGCCTCGGCGACAGCGCCTCCGCCGGCGACCAGGAGATCCTCGCCCAGCAGCCCGTACCTGGAGGGCGGCTGCTGGTCCACGAGCGCGGCGTCCCACCAGACGACATCGTAAGCCGGCGCCTCGTCGCCCGCCCCGTCGGCACTGGCGGCTGCGGGAAACCGGTAGCGACCGGGCCTGACCGACTTCTCGGGCCCGCGGTCGTCGTCCGACGGGCGCACCGCCACCGATCGATCGCCGAACTCGGGGCACCCCGCGGCGGGTTCGGACCGCCGCCAGTTCTTTGACCCCGGATACACCGCGTCGTTCAGGCACTCGATCCACCCCGGGCGCTTCTCGTCGCCGACGGCCGGCACGACGAGCAGGTCGCGGGCCCGCGTTGCCGCCACGTAGGCGACGCGGACGCCCTCCGCTTCCTCCCGCCTGTCCTCGACGTCCGCCGCCTCGACCAGCTCCTGCGGCGCCAGCCCGAGCAGTTTCGCCGCGCACAGGCCTTCTTCGCTCTTCAACGTCCGCTCGGCCCCGCGCGACAGCCTGGCGGTCATGTCCGCAAGGATGACGACCGGGAACTCCAGGCCCTTCGCCGTGTGGACGGTCATCACGCGGACGCCGTCCGCGTCTTCCTCGACCACCGGCGCCTGCGTGCTTCCGACCCGCTCCGCCTCCTCGTCCAACTGCTCCACGAAACCGCGGAACGAGCGGCCACCGGCGACTTCGTAGCGGCGCGCCAGATCGCAGACGCGCTGCGCGTTGCCCAGCACCTGGTTGCCCGCGGGCCGGAGCGCCATCGCCGCCTGCGCGCGCGGCTTGGCAAGGATCTCCTGCACGGTCTGCACGATCGGCCGATAGTTCCGTCGGCGGTGAAGCGTGCCGAGGAAGTCGAGGACATCGACCAGGGAGGCGAACTCGGGCGGCGACTCGCCGTCCTCCCGGACTTTGCGCGGCGAGTAGAGGGGATGCCAGTTGCCGTAGCGCGTCTTGAACCGCAGCAGCAGATCGTCGTCAAAGGCGAAGAGGGATCCCCGAAGCGTCGCGTACACACTGAGGCGGTCGTCGGGCCACTCGACCGCCGTCAGCGCGGACCGAAGCGCCTCGACTTCCTCCCGTTCGTGGAAGGAACGGGCGCCGATCAGAAGATGCGGAATGCCGAAGGCCTCCAGGCCGCGGACATAGTCGCGGGCCGTGTCCTGGTTCCAGCTCAGGAAGCGCCGGAACAGCAGGCACACGTGCCGCGCCTCGACCGGTATCCGCTTCAGCCGGCCCGGATTCGCCGGATCGGGGACCTCGACCTTCCAGCCGCTCTCCTCGATCAGCCAGCGCACGAACGCGACCGTCGCGTACGGCTGGCACGCCTCGATGCTCTTCTGGGCGACGTTGCGGTACCCGTAAGGCCTGGGCGGCGGCAGCACGACAACCTGGGGCTGGCCAGGAATCGCCTCGCGGTGTTCTCCCAGGGGTATGTAGTCGGCGCTTCCGGCCGTCTTGTCGCCGGTCATCAACGGAGCGAACGCCGCGTTGACCAGCCGCTGAATGGGCGCCGCGGAACGGAAGCTGGTCGCAAGCTGCAGGACCTCGACGCCGCGTTCCGCGAGCCTCTCCTTGACCTCCTGATAAAGCACGACATCCGCCCGGCGGAAGCGGTAGATCGACTGCTTCGGATCGCCGACCAGGAACAACTTGCCGGGGGCCGGCGTCACCCGCCGCCAATCGTCCTGATCCGGGTCGTCGGCCGCCAGCAGGAGCAGGATCTCGGCTTGCAGAGGGTCCGTATCCTGGAACTCGTCGACGAACAGGTGGGTATAGCGTGCCTGCAGATGGCGCCGCACGTCCCGGTCGCGCCGCAGGAGATCGCGAGCCTTGATCAGCAGGTCGTGGAAATCGAGCTTGCCGAGCAGTGTCTTCGCCTCCTCGTAACGCTCGACGGCGCCCGACAGTTCTTCCTTCAGCAGCGCCGCCAGGTCGGCGTTCGCGTCGCGACTGAACTCGCGCAGCCGATCGGCCAGCCGGCGCCAGAGTTCGAAGACCTGGTCGCGCCCCACGCCTTCCGCGAAGCGGCCCCTTCCCTTGCGCGGACTCTGGAAGCCGCTCAGGTCGCGCAGCAACAGGGCGAGCCGCGCTTCCAACTGGTCAAGGAACGCCTCCCGATCGCCGGCCAGGCCCCCGGCGTTCGGGTCCGTTGGCGGCCCGCCGAGTTGCCTGCTGCGGACGATCCAGTTCGACAGCTCGACAACGGGCGCCAGACCCCGTCGCAGCAGATCGCCCTTCCGGCCGTGCTGAACCAGTGCGGCCAGCCGCTCGACACGGTTGGAGAGCTCGTAGAGCGCCGCCTCCCGATCGAAGTCCGGGCGCCGCCAGGGCGCAGCGAAGTCACGCCAGTCGACGAGGCGCCAGGCGGCCTCACGCAGCCGGTCGAGCGCCGACTCATTCGGCGACCACCGTCGGACGACAAGGCGCGCCAGTTCCCGTCGCAGTCCCGGCCGCATCGCCTCGAGCTGCTCCTCGATCCAGCGCCGGAAGCTGCGGGCGAACAGGCGAGGCGCCTCGTCTTCCGCCAGTTCGCCGAACCCCGGATCGACTCCCGCTTCCACCGGCCGCTCGCGCAGGATGTCGGCGCACAGGGAGTGGATGGTGCCGATCGCCGCCTGCTCCAGCCGCGAAATCGCGTTCTCCAGCCGTTCCTGCCGCTCGACCGCGGCGCCGGCGCTTCGCAGCTCGAGCAGACGCGCATCGAGGGCCTGCCGCAGCCGCAGCTTGAGTTCGCCCGCCGCCTTGCGGGTGAAGGTCACCGCCGCCAGCCCATCGACCGTGCCGCGGCCCTGCTCCAGGATCGCCACCAGGCGCTCCACCAGCACCGTCGTCTTTCCGGTGCCGGCAGCCGCCTCGACCAGCTGGCTCTCGTCCAGCGCTTCGCGGATCCGCGCGCGGGCGGCTTCGTCGGCCGGCAGCGTCCGCGCGTCGACGACGCTCATCGTTCGCTCCGCAGCGCGTTGAGTTCTTCCAACCGGGTCCGGTCCTTGCGCTTGACCCGCAGTTCCTCGTACGGGCCGCACACCCGCCGGTAGTCGCAGTAGCGGCATGCGTTCTTCGCGGGCGCCGCGGGCAGGAAGCCGGTTTCCAGCGCTTCGTCCACCTTGAGCAGCAGCCTGCGCGCGGCGCCGCGGCTGCGTTGGTCGAGCGGCACGGAGACGGCGCTGTAGTCGCCGCGCTGAGTGCAGTAGAAAAGCCGGCCCGAAACGACTTCCCGCTCGAGAACGCGCTCCGCGGCCAGGCTGTAGAGAACCGGCTGCAGAACCTTGCCGCCGCCGATCACGAGACCGCCGCCGGCGTGGACCGCGCGCCCCGTCTTGTGGTCCGTCACCCGGAGCTGGCCGTTCGCGTCCTCCTCGACGAGGTCGATCGATCCGCGCAGTCGCGCGACGTCGAGCACTTCCGCCGGCGCCGGACAACCATGGGGATCCCGGTCCCGGGAGCGTCTCAAGCCGAAGGAGAGTTCGGCATGGATCGGCTTCCACTGGCCGCCCTCATCCGCCACCTGTCGCAACCAGCCCCGAAGATCGGCCCGCAGTCCTTCGAACTCTGCCTTCCACACCCGTTCGATCGGCGGCGCGAGTTGCTCCCGGTAGTCGCGCTCGCTCGTGACCAGCACGTCGTCGAGCCGCTCGAAGACCGCCTCCAGGTTGTCCGCCACGACCGGCAGGAGGTCGGCCTCCTTCAGCGCGCCGAACAGGCGGAACTGGATCTCGTGGAAGATGCTGCCGCGGGTCATCGGGTCCAACTGCTCCAGTTGGACGAGTTCGTCTCGCGGGTACAAACGCAGCACCGCCTGGAGGAAGAACCGGTAGGGACAGGCGGCATAGTGCTGAAGCGCCGTCGGCGAGTAGGAGCGGGCGCCGATGCGCTGGGCGACCAACGCCTGGAGAGCCTCGGGACTCGCGTCCACGAGACCGTCGACCGGGAACCAGGGCCGCCGCCAACGACGACCGCGCGCCTGAAGCGCCCGCTTCAGATGCTCGTTCGACTCGAGCAGGAAGCGTGCCCGGCCGCGGCGCTGCGCGACCGGAGCTTGAGCGCCGAGGTACGGCCGCAGGAGAGCCAGGTCGAACTCGGCCTCGTCGACCGCGTCCTCCGGCGCCTCGGGGGCCGGCCAGCCAACCACCGCGGCGCCGCCCGCCTCCGCCCGGCGGCCGAGCTCCTCCAGGTCCGGCAGCCTTCCCTCGGCGCCGCGGAGCACGTCGAGCGCGTACAGCGACGGCACCCGGGCGCGCCCCTGCACCAGGTCGACCCGCGGATAGGACACGACCAGCCGACGACTCGCCGCGCCGAGCGCAAGACGGAGCAGCAGTTGCTCCCTCCAGGTGCGGCGCTGGTTTCCGGTCAGGCGATAACCGGACTGCCGGAGCGCCTCGCGGCGCTCGTCGAGCAGCAGCGGGTCTTCGCCCGTGCGCCGAGGGAACACGCCTTCCGCCAGGCCCGGAACGAACACCAGATCGAAGCTTCGCCCAGCCGCTTCCTCGACGCCGCCCACGAAGACGCGGCCGAACCGCCTCCTCGGCGGCTGGTTGCGGCCGAAACGCAGCCGCTCAGCGAGGATCCGCTCCACTTCGGCAAGTCCGACTTCGTCGACCTGCGCCAGGGGTCTGAGCTCGGCCAGCACCTCGAGCACAGTCTCCGGGCGCCGCAGCGCCATCGTCGCGAGTTCGCCGAGGCGTTCGAGCCACAGGGCCCAGTCGGCCCGCTCCGGCAGGGCGTCCAGGAACCGGATCAGGGGCAGCGCGAAGGCCTGAAGCGTCTCCAGGCGGTCGATCTGGCGCTTGAGGTAAGCCCGGTGTCCGTCGTCCTCATCCCCCGCCTCGCGCAACCGCAACCGGAACTCCGCGCCCAGACCCTCGAGACGCTCCGTCCAGCGCTCGGCGCCGCCGACCACGGCGGCATCGACCAGGAGGCGCTCCCACTGAGCCGGGACACGCAGCGCACCGGCCGGGGCGGCGTCTTCCCCGACACCGACGTCGGCCTCGGCTGGCGGTGCGCCGTCGCCGCCAGAGCCCGCGCCATCTTCGGATCCGGCGACCTCTTCCGATCCGGAGGGCTCGTCGGGTGACTTGAGCACGAGTTGATCGCCGGCCGGCTCGACCCACGGCGTCTCGCGCCGCGGCGGCGCGCCGCCGGCAGCCGGCTCGGGAGTCTGCCCCAGGGAGAGATACTCGGCGAAGCGAGTCGCGGACAGTCTCTCCGCCGCACACGCAAGAAGCGACAGAAACGCGCGCCCGGCGGGATTCGGACGCAGCGTTCCCTGCGTGATGCAGGCCGGAATGCCCGCTCGGGCAAGCGCATCCTCGATCAGGGGCAGGTACGCAGCCGGCTGGCGCACCAGAATCGCGATGCGATCGAACGCCAGGCCCGCAGCGGCCGCGCGGTGGATGCGCCGGGCGATCTCGACGCACTCCTGCCCCTCACCGGCGGCCGAGAACAGGTCGACGGACTCGTCGGCGGGCGCGGCCCCGTCACCTGCCGGAGATACGTCCGCGCCCGTCTCGAAGACGAACCGCTGCACTCGATCCAGCCGTCGCCCGGCCAAGGCCCCGCCGTCGGCCGGCTCTTCCCGGTCAAGGTCGATCACCGCCCGATCATCGAGCACGGAACCCAGCCACTCGAGGGCCTCGTCGTCGCCCGCGGCCACGGTCGCGAGCACGTCCCCGCTTCGCCCGGCCAACTTCTGCAGCAGCTCCGCCTGGCTGGCGCTTCGAAGCGGCAGGTCGAGCCACAGCGACGCCGGCGGAACCGCGACGCCCGGCTTCGCGACAGCGATGCCGGCGAGTCGCAGCACGGTTGTTCGATCGGCAAGGCGGAAGCGGTCCATCTCCTCGTCGAATCGACGAAGCAGCCGCTCCAGGTCGCGCGTCCTTTCGTCGACCTGCAGTTCGGCTGGCGGAACGCCCGCCGCTCGCAGCTCGCCGATCGTCGCGGCCAGGGAGCGCGCAAAACCGGGCATTCCCGCCACCGGCGACAACCGCTCCAGCTCCCCTGCCGTCTGTGCCATGCGGGCCACACGGGCGGCCATTGCCTCGGTTCCGAGCGCCGTGACCGGGTTGAGGTCACGGGCAGCCAGTTCAAGCGCCGCGGTCTGGAGCGCCCACTGGTCCAGCGAGGCGCGGTGGACCCCAAGAACTCCGTGGCCGTTCGCAGACAGGCCGCGAACCAGATCGTCGGCGGCGCCCCGGGACGCCGCCAGCAGCAACGTCTCCCCGTCGTCGCGGCCGCGGTCTCGCAGCCAGTTGCCGGCGGCCGCAAGCCGGCGGGCGCCCGAGCAAGAGACGAAGATCGCAGCGTGAGCCAGCGGCGTTACTCCGGTGGCGGAATGAGTTCCAGAGCGGCCAGACGTCCGCGGCCGCGCACGTACAGGACGCCGTGAGCCAGCACCGGCGCCGCCCAGGCCGGGTAGCGCAGCAGGTCGACCGTCCGGCCGTTGACGTCGACCCGGAGACGAAGTTCCGCTACCAGCTGGTAACTCTCCGGAGTGGCCCGCACCAGCAGCAGATCGCCGCCCTCGCTCTGCACCACGAAATGGCCGTCGACGTAGAGCAACTGGGTGCGGCCGAGGCGGGGCTGGCTCCAGTGGACCTCGCCGGTCGCCCATTCGACGGCCCGGAGTTCGGCGTTGGGCGACTTCTCGCCGCTCGAGACGTAGACCGCGCCCTCGTGGTACACCGGCGTGTTCCAGTGGGCGGCAATCGCCTGATCGCGCGGACCGTCCTGCCAGACCGGCGAGAAGCCGGTGGCGCCACGTTCCGGGTCGCCGTCGTACTCGAGCAGGACCGCGCCCTTCTCGTACGACTCGGTGAGCAGGACCTGGGCGCCGACCACGACGGGATTCGCCGCGTTCACGCTGCTCAGTCGGCGCGCCCGCCAGCCGAAGCCGTCGAGCTGCCGGCCATCCTTCGGGTCGAAGACGATCAGTCCCGAACGGGCGAAGTGGAAGCCGCGCCGCCTGCCGCCGACGTCCCGGACCACCGGACTCGCGTAGCTGGCGAGGTCGTCGCCGAGGCGATAGCGCTCCTCCCCCGTCCGCTTGTCGAAGGCGACCAGCGCCGTGCCGTTCGGCTTCAACCTTCCGCTATGAATGTTCGGCGAGCCCGGCGGACTCCCGCCGACCGCCACGATCAGCAGGTCGTCCTCGATCCAGGGCGCGCTGGCGACGCCGAAGAAGTTCTGCTGCACTCCGTACTCGGCATGCAGGTCACGCTCCCACAGAACCTCGCCGTCAAGCACCCGGTGGCAGCGGAGCAGGCCGTCGGCGCCGACCGCGTAGACCCGCGGTCCGTCGACCAGGGGCGCCGTGCGCGGGCCGCCGTCGTAGCCGTAGTAGTCCTCGTAGTCCGTCCGAACCTCGGAACGCCAGAGCTCCTCGCCGGTCTCGGAACGGACCGCGACCAACCGCGCCTGGTCACGGAAGCGGGTGAAGTAGAAGAGCCGGCCTCGGGCCACGGAGGGCGCCGCGTAGCCCTCGCCCAGTTCGAGGCGCCAGATCAGCGGCGGCGGATCGGTCGCCCAGTCCGTGCGGATGCCGGTCTCGGGCGACTTCGAATCGCGGTTCGGGCCGAGAAAGCCCGGCCAGTCGATGCCGTCCGTCCGCGTGCGGAGGTCGGGCGGTGGAGCGTCAGCGCCGCCCCGCGCCAAGGCGGACGAAGTCTGAATCGCAACGTTCGCGGCCAACAGAACGACGGTCGCTCCCGCCGCGGCCGCGGGACAGCGGCGCCTGTTCACTCTCCCGAGACCAGATCGATCCGGTCCGGCCGGTTCGGCACCAGGCACAGGAACTCGAACGGCGCCTCGATCACTTCGTAGGAGTGCGCCAGACCCGCGGGGATCAGCAGCACGTCATCCGCGCCGACCTCGACCGTCTCCTCGCCCAACACGATCCGCGCCCGGCCCTGAAGCACGTACTGCTCATGCTCGACCTGGTTCGTGTGCAGCGGCATCCCGCCGCCGTCCTCCATCCGGAACCGCCGCATCGCGAAGTGCGGCGCGTCGTCATCGGCGCCGAGCAAGACCTGGGTCGTCGTCGCGGCGCCGAGTTCAACGCGGTTCGCGGGCGCGTCGTCGGCGCGGCGAACGACGGCCGTGCGGGTCGATGGAGGCGAGACACGAGTCACGGCCTCGGACTCTACCGCGCCGAGGCGGCGGGGCAACGGAGCCTCAGGGAGAGGGAGCGATGCTGGAACCCGCCCTGATCGCCCACCGACCGTCCTCCTCGGTGACCAGGTAGACCGTGTCGAAGCTGTGGATCCTGGCATCGCCGGCGCCGTAACGGGTGATCCTGACCGCGACGTTGACGCCCCGGGCGCCGACCTGGATTGCCTCCATCGAGTCCGCTTCCGAACGCTCCCAGCCGAGCCGCTCCGCAAAGGCGTCGAAGTCGAACCCCTGCAGGTACTCCGCGGCGGACTCCCACACTCCGGCTCTTGCGACTCCCACCCGAACGTGGGGGAACTGGAGGGCGCCAACCATCGCCTCCTCGTCGCGGGCGTTGAACGCCGCGAGGTAGCGGTCCACTGCGGCCAGGCCCTCCGCGGCGGTCGCCTCGCGGTCGGCCTCCGACAGATCGTCGAAGCCTGCCGCGAGCCGCGCCTGGATGCCGACCGAGCCGTCCGTCTCGGTGACGACGTAGGTGACCTGGTTGCTCCAGATGGCCGAGCCGTCCGCGCGCAGCCGCGTGTACCGCCCGGCGACGTGAGCCTGGCCGTCACCGGCCTGGACGACGGTCGCCGAATCCAGGCGGCTCCGGTCCCATCCCGTCGCCAGCACCTGATCGAAGTCGACGGTCGCGGCGTAGGCCCCGGCGTCGGCGAACACCCGGCCGTCGAAGGCCGCTGCCGGTCGCGCGTGCGGGTATCGAAGCGTCGCCGCGAAGGCAGCGGAGTCGCGCGTGTTCCAGGCTTCGATGAAGCGGTGGACGGCCTGGACGGCCTGCTCCTCGGTCAAGGCGGCTGCCGCGCCGGCGCAGACCAGGAGGAGAACCAGCAGTCGGAGGAGGTGATGAACGACCTTGCGCAAAGTGACTCCTAGCGACCAAGGGTTCGGGCGACTCGGAAGCCGACGATCTCCATTCTGAACGACCCGGGCCACCTGCCTCGAATCGGGGCGCCCGGCGGTCCTCCCGTCATCCAGCCGCCGCCACGGACAACGCGCTCCTCGCAATCTCCTTCGATCCTTGCGGCGCCATCAGACGGAGCCCCGACATGGTTGCCGTTCCAGCAGTCCTGCACCCATTCGGAGACGTTGCCGAGCATGTCGTGGAGGCCCCAGGAATTGGCCGGGAAGGATCCGGTCGGCGCGCTCTGTTTCGCATCCCAACGACTCCCGCAACGCCCGCAGTTCGCCTTGTTGTCGGCCCAATCCATTCTCCCCGTTGAGCCCGCGCGTGCCGCGTACTCCCACTCGGCCTCGCTCAAGAGGCGGTAAGCCTCTCCCGTCTCGTTCGACAACCACTCCGTGTAGGCTTGGGCCTCCGGCCAGGACAGGTTGATCGCGGGCCGGCGACCGCGGCCCCATCCGTAATCGTCCGCCCGCTCGGTCGCACCGGTGAAGCGGTCGTAGTCCTTGAACGTCACTTCGTACTTCGATACGGCGAACGGTCGCGGAATCTTCACCCGATGCACTGGTTCTTCGCTGGGATGGCAGTCCACACCCGGCAGCGGCGGGGGCGTGCCGAAACACCCCATCTTGAACTCGCCCGACGCGATGACGACCATCTCGGGGCCGCGCTCGCCGGAGCCGAGCAAATCCGAGAAAACCTCGCCGGGTTGCGGCAGGATGACCGCGCTGCACTGAATCAGCAAGAGCGGCAGGAACGGGGAGAACCAGAGCTTCCGGAACGTCGTTCTCACAACTCGTACCTACCGAGAGAGACTTGCAACGCCATGCGAACCAGAGCCTCGCGGCCACTCACTGTTCGTCCCCTTCCGGTTGGTGGAATGAACGCTGCGGACGAACAACCGTCCGGCTTCGCCAACCGCAGTGTCGGCGAAGTCGCCGAACACGACGCGGTCAAACGCCCGCGGCGCAAGTGCGACCTGATCGCTCCGCCTCGACCTCAACGACACGCCGGGCGGGAACGGATCGTCCATGGCCCCCGGACATCACGACATACTACCTGCCCCGCAGCGCCTTGCGCTCCCGCTCAATGCGGAACGCCGGGCGGCGAGCCCGAGCAGCCGGGCCGCTAGAGTCGCCGGCTCCATGCCCGCCCGAGCCCCCTCTTCCCCTGAAGGACCCGGCCCCGGAACCGAATGCGACAGCGACGCCTGAGCGGCATCGTCAGCGGCCTGGGGCCGTTCGCCCATCTGGACTTCGAGCGCAAGCTGCTTGAGGCAGCGAGCGAGTTGGTCGGCGCCCGGCGCGACCAGGACTTCCCGCAGTGGGTGCTGTCAAGCATCCCGCGGACGCCGGACCGGACCGAGGCGTTTCTGGGCCGGGCGGAGGACCCGACGCCGGCGCTGCTGCGCAGCCTGGAACGTGTCCGGCGAGCCGGCGCGGACTTCGCGGTCGTCGCCTGCAACACGGCGCACCTGTTCCTGGATCGGCTGCGCGAGGAAAACCCGCCGCCGATCCTCAGCCTGATCGAGGTGACGGCCGACGAGGCGGCCCGGATCGCGCCGGGCGGTTCGGCGGGGTTGCTCGCTACATCCGGAACGCTCCGGTCGCGCCTCTACCACGATCCGCTGGAGGCGCGCGGGCTGCGGCCGGTGAGCCCGTTCGACCTCGAGAGCGGCGAGGAGCTGCAGCGCCGCGCAGTGATGGAGCCGATCTACGGACTTTGGATCGACGGGCGCCACCAAGGCGGCGGAATCAAGACGGATGGCGGGTCGGCGGAGGCGCGTGAGCTTCTGGAGAAGGCGGCGCGCCGGTTGGTCGACGAAGGCGGCGTGGCGGTGCTGGTGGCTGGATGCACGGAGATTCCACTGGCGCTCGAGGGGCCGACGATTGCTGAACGGCCACTGCTGGATCCGGCGAAGTTGCTGGCCACGGCCGCCATTCGGCACGCGTACGGGCTCTGACGGGACCGCTGTTCAGGCGCCGTCGCTTTGCGGCGGTTGAGTCCGCCGAAGAACGGGGCGCGACGCAGCCTCTGATCAATCAACCCGATTGGATGCCGGCAAGTCGATCCGATACGTGGCGGCAACGGTCTGGAGACGAATCGACCCTCGCGTCGTGCCGAACCCCGGAGCATCTACTGCGAACCGATACTCTCCGACTGGAAGCCGACCGGTCGATACCGTTCCTGCCACTGCTGTCCCATAGAATCGGTTGAAAAACAGCCTAGTCCCATACAGAGATGAGCCTGAACGGGGGTCTCATCGGCAGTGATGGCGAGAGGGGTGTGGGGTGTTTGTTTCAGGTCTGCTGATTGGAGCGAAGCGGAGATCAGCACCAGGGACCAACGGTAGCGCGGGGACCGCGAGGCCGCGGCCGACGTGCACTGAAGGCGAGATGCGCAGCGGTTCGCGGTTCCGCTCATGCGACGGTTGCATCGCGGCGTCGGATTTCGGCGAAGAGCGCGACCAGCGCCTCGTTGACGGTGCCCGCCGCGGCGAGGTCGTCGAGCGCCAGGGCCTCCTGGTCGAGCTGCTCGAAGGTGACGCCGGGGCGCAGGTGCTGGTCGGCGGCGTCGAGCGACTTGAGCTTGAGGTAGGGCGTGGTGACCTTGTCGAAGGGGTAGGTCTTGCGGATGCGTCCCTTGGCGTTGGTCTTCTCGACCGGGAAGTGGCAGGGCCGGTGGTAGTTGAGGTAGGGAGCGAGGACGTCGCGCAGGAAGTCGTTGACGAGGGCGGCGTGATGGCGGGGAATGTGGTCGTAGCCGAGGTAGCGCCGGACCACCGAGGCATTCTTGCTCTCGACCAGGGCGTTGTCGTTGCAGCGTCTCGGGCGGGACTTGGTGAACTCCTCGACATGGAGCTTGCGCAGCAGCGCGGCGACCCGGTGGTTGATGTACTCGGAGCCGTTGTCGGCGTGGAAACCCCGGACGACAAAGGGGAAAGCCTCGATCGACCCTTGAAGGGCCGGAACCAGGAAACGCTCCGAAATGCCCTCTACGGCGGCCACAAACTCGTACTGCGTGACCTCGTCCACGAGGTTGATCTCGTACAGACCCTTCTCCCCGTCGAGGTCGCCCTGGTGGACGGAATCCACTCGCAGAAAGCCCGCCCGTCCGGCCGGATGGGGCTTCCGCCGCTCTCCGATGCTCACCTGCGTCGCCCGGGTCCTGGTCACCGTCAGCCGGCGCCGGCGGTAGGTCACCGACTGGCGAAGACTGGGGTTGACCCGGTTCCGTGGACACCTCATTCTTGGAGGAGGAGGAGTTCACGATGTCACGATCAAGAGCCCGGTACGCCCCGGAGTACCGGCAGCAGATGGTAGATCTGGTCCGGTCCGGGCGTAGCCCGGACCAACTGGCTCGCGAGTTCGAGCCGTCAGCGCAGTCGATCCGGAACTGGGTGGCCCAGGCGGACCGGGACGAGGGCCGCCGGAGCGACGGCAGCACGACGGCGGAGCGCGAGGAGTTGCGGCGGCTGCGCCGGGAGAACCGCCGGTTGCGGGAAGAGCGGGCAATCCTGGCAAAAGCAACGGCCTGGTTCGCTCGGGAGACGGGACCGAAGGGGTCTTCCGGTTCATGAGAGCGCACCAGGCCGAGTTCCACGTCACGACGATGGCCCGCGTGCTCGGCGTCTCCACGAGCGGGTACTACGCCTGGCTTGGGCGGCCACGCTCGGCCAGGGAAAAGTCGAACCGTCTTCTCGCCGCGCGTGTGCGGGCGATCCACGAGCGAAGCCGCGGGACCTATGGCGCGCCGCGGATTCAGGCCGAGCTGGCCGACGAGGGAGTTTCTGTGAGCCGCAAACGGATCGCAAGGCTGATGCAAGAGTCCGGCTTGGCCGGCGTAAGCCGGCGCAAGAAGCCGGGGACGACCCGCCGCGATCGGAAGGCTCGACCGGCGCCGGACCTCGTGGACCGGGAGTTCACGGCCGAGGCTCCTGACCGCCTGTGGGTCGCGGACATCACCTATGTGCCAACGCTGGCCGGGTTCCTGTATCTGGCCGTCGTGCTGGACGTCTTCAGCCGCCGGATCGTCGGCTGGGCGATGGCCTCCAGCCTTCAGACGGACCTCGTGATCGATGCTCTGAACATGGCCGTCGCCCAGCGCCGACCCGGTGAAAGTGTGATTCATCACTCGGATCAAGGCAGCCAGTACACTTCGCTGAAGTGGCTCTTCAGGGTTTCGTGTGGAACGTGAGTGAATCGGGGTAGAGGTCGAGTCCTCCGAGATGGAAGTAGATGGCGGTGCGGAAGCGGTCTCGGTTCCGGTAGCCGCGGGCGGACTTCTTGAGCCACTGAATGACGGAGTTGATGCCCTCGAGGCGAGCGTTCGTGACGCCACGCTCGATGGCGTTCAGCACGCCGTCGAGATGGGCCTTGATCATTCGCGCGACCTGCTTCATCGGTTCCAGCCGGCTGCGGATTGCCCACGAGTACCAGCCCTGCAACACAGCCAGCGCCTCGGCGCGGTCCCGGGTCTCCCACATCATCATCGCCACCTCCTTCAAGTGCCAGCAGCGGGCTGTCTTCGTCGTGCCGTCGATCAACTCCTTGAAGCGAGGCCATCGGTGCGCCGGCACCCGATCCGGGTGGTACAGCCACAGGTAGCGCGTGTCGGTCAGGCCGTCGTCGCCCAAGCGAAGCAACTGCCGGTGCTCCTCACTGCGCACCGCGTTCACGGCGTCGCCGAGATGAGCCGCGACGTGGAACTTGTCGTACGCGATCTTGGCCCCGCCGTCCGGCAGACACGACACCGTCGCCGAGATGTACGCCGGCCACATGTCCATCGCCACCGTCTCGATCCTGGAACGCTCGGCATCCGACAACGACTCGTAGTACGAAGACAGAGCGTCCTTGCCGCGGCCGTCCGCCACGTGATGCACCCGCGGCTCGCCCTCGAGGTCGGCCACCACCGTCACGTACTCGTGGCGCTTCTGAAACGACGTCTCGTCCACGCCCAGGACTCTCGATGCCGGCGCCGAGCCACGCCGCTTCAAGCCGCGCTTCACCGCACGCTCCTGTACCCCGGACACCTGGTCCCAGCTCAGCTCCAGAAGCCGGGCCACCGCCGAAACGCTCGCCTCGCCCAGCCAGTCGATGACCAAGGCCTCGAACAACGCCGTCAAACGCGAGCCCGCGTCCGACCAAGGCACGCCAATCGTCCGCACACCGTGCTCCGAGCACCGCACCCGAGGCACGTCGGCGGTCAGGATCGTACGGTACTGGCAGGTCGGCAGATGCCGCCAGCGCCGACGACGCGAGTCGTGGCGGCTCGCCGCCGAGCCGCACTCGGGACAACGGTACGACTCGCCACCGCCCCGAGCCACGAACACCTCCACCTCACCGGCCTCAAGCCGAAGCTCAACGCCCGTCACCTCCCACGGACTCTCGATGCCCAGAATCCGACCGTACAAGTCTGTGTCACGCATCGCGCCAGACTACGGCATCTCCACCATCAACCCTGAAGAGCCGCTGAAGTTCGGGAAACGTTGCCGCGAAGCCGGCATCGTGCTCTCGATGGGCTCCGTGGGAGACTGCTTCGACAACGCCATGGCCGAGAGCTTCTTCGCCAGCCTCGAATGCGAACTGCTTGACCGCACCGTCTTCAGCAACCACGCGGAAGCCAGAGGCGAGATCTTCCGCTACATCGAGGGCTGGTACAACACGCGCCGGAGACACTCGTCCATCGGACACCAGTCCCCCGTCAACTTCGAAAAGGCGTACCAGGAAGCCGCCTGAATACCCAAACACTAACCGTCCACGAAACCGGGGCAACTCCATCTGTCATGGGACAAGGCTCTTCTGCCACGGGTTGCTATACTCACCGACCGAGGAGGCACCCAATTGGCTACAGAAGCAAGACTTGGGGGAGGTTGTAGAAGTATGAGGCATGGTCTTCCACTTGTGACCAGCCTGCTGGCCGTGGTCCTGTTGGCGCCGCCAATGGAAGGACAGGGACCACCGGACGAGATCCCGGAACTGCTCTGGATCTCGGCGGCAAGGGCTCTTGACGAGGAGATTCCGGACAGTGTGCATCCGAGCGCGCGGAAGCTGATCAATGAGCAATCGGAGAAGTTCCGGGCGACGTTCGGTTCAGCCGCCAGCCACGATCTCCGCGAGGGGCATCTTGCACCCGAGGAGTTCTGCACCGTCAAGGGCATCGGTGCGGGAATCCTCTTCCTCGGTCCCGACACGGGTGGTGAGTTCGGAAGCGGGCTGCTTCTCGCCGAGGTGGCGGTCGTCGCGACCGTGGCGGACATCATCCCCGGTTTCGGCAGCGACGCCTGGATTGAGTCCCTCCTGGAGCTCAGCGACGCGGTTCCGCTCCACGGTCGGTCCCCCATCCCCGACTATGTCCTTCTGCCGGTACAGAGGGTAGTCGCCGAAGACCGCGTGTTCTGTGGCGGTTATGGTGCAGAGTTCGACCCGGTCATCGGAACCCGCGTTGTCGTGATCGGCCCTTGGGTCGAGGGCGTGGTTCCTGTCGGTCCGGGACCGGGAAACTCGACCCTGTTCGCCATCGTGCGGAAAGACGGCGAGTCGCTGCGCTGGTCGCACGGCAGCACCGGCCCCGACAACCTCGTTGATCTGCAATGGCGTGTGGAAGAGGCTGTCCGCGGCAACCTCTTCAAGCTGACATCGCATCTGGCCCGGCTCAGAGAACGCGCGGAGGAACGCCAGCAGTTTGGGGATGAATGGTTGCGACGAACGAGGCGGGGCTGCCGCCTTGTCGCCGTCGACGAGGAAAGCGGAGAACAAACCGAGATATGCATCGGCTCCAACGCAACCGCAGCGGCGAAGGCGCGATTCCGGAAAGCCTGGCAGCAGCAATGCGCGGACGGTGGAGAAGACCCGTTCGTTGAAGTGTTGTCGGGCGACGAGCGGACCAAGGCGAGCATCTGCAACCGGTGAGAAGAGCAGTTGTCTTTCTCGCTCTCGTCACCGGTATTGCCCCTACAGCAGAAGCCCAGGAAGCCCCTGTCGATTGTACGCCGGGATCCATGTCCGCCGAGTACGGTGGCGCTCTCTCCCGCAATGGCATCTCTCTGATCAGCCCGTCAGGCGATCACTTCGTCAGTGACTCCGTGCGCAACGGCGCGATCGGCAAGTGGACGGGGGAGAACGGCTGTGCAGAGAATCAACGGCCTCCGCTGTTCACCAGAGCCGTCAGTAACACGGAAACGTGGAAGGTCAGGCAAGGGCGATACACGGATTTTCCAGACGTAGTCACGAATGTCGAGCGCTACAGAACCAGAACGTCTGCGGCGTAGCGCCACTGGGTACCAGCCGGACCATCTACATCTTCGACGAGACGGGCTGCAAGAAAGAGTGGCGCAAGATCGAGATCCTGGCCCATGAACTGGGTCACGCAATGAGACTCGGTCATGCAGATCAGGATCGACAATGCAGTGACCGGCTGATGTATCACACACGGAGTCTGAAGGATTCAACCACGGACAAGAGGAACCCCCACGTGGACGACTGCGAGGCGCTCAAGCGGGAGAAGGACCGTGACTCGGGTGACGACGACGACGACGACGACGACGACGGTGGCGGTGGCGGTGGCGGTGGCGGCGGTGGCCCCGACCGTGGCGAAGGGGTCGATTGCGCTGCAGATCCCTGGCGCCCGGAGTGCCGCCAGACATTGGTGGTTTGCCGCACTAAATGTACTGAGGTAGAAGGTGGCTCGGTTTGCAATGTCGTATGTACCGAATACGCGTTCTCTCCGGGCACCAGCGGCGGTGGATCGACGACGCAAACCGGCGTAGGCAGGCGGAACTACACGATCAAGCTGTCTGCCGAAGCTTCGGTCAGTGTGTCGTTGACGGGCATGGACCGGGACGTCGACTGTCGGGTTGGGAGTTCACGCTGCACGAACCGGTGGGGCACGCTGGACGATTCGTGGAGCGGCACCCTGGCAGCGGGCGAGCACACGGTGACGGTCTACCCTTACCAGGGCGGGACCGGCAGCTACACGCTGACAGTGACCGCGACCAGTACGGCGACGCCACCACCGCCACCGCCGCCGCCGCTGGCAGTGCCGGCCGTTTCTGATTCCCGGTCTCCGTCAGGCGGCTCCTTCGACACGGTGCTCCCTGCTGCAACCGGAGGCGCCGCACCTTACGCATACAGCGTGTCGGGGCTGCCGGCGGGGATCACGTTCGTTGCGTCGACGCGGCGTGCTAGCGGGACGCTTCCGACCGTCACGACCGATACGGACTACACGATCACGTACACCGCTACGGACAGTGCAAGCGCCTCTTCGTCCGTGACCTTCGTTGCTACCGTCGTTGCGCCGTCGGCGCCGTCGGCGCCGGCGTTGAACGGCTCGGTGTCGGGGCGGACGCAGACCCTGACCTGGACGGCGCCTGCCGGCGGCGGGATCACGCGCTACCAGTTGCAGACCAGAGCATCGGCGGCCCACCCATGGCATTTTACGGGCGCAGGAACGCCGTCGCCGTCGTCCAACATCGGTTCGAGCGTGAGGTCATGGAGCGTGGTCACCCCCTGGACCCTGGTTCGTCACTATCGGGTGCGGGCGACGAATGCGGTCGGAGACGGCGTTTGGTCCAATGTCGTCGAACTGACAACTCCGCCGGCGCCGCCGCCGCCGTTGTCAGTGCCGGGAATCCCCAACTTCCGGTTGCCGTCAGGCGGCTCCGTGAACACGGTGTTCCCGGCGGCAACCGGAGGGACGGTGCCTTACGCGTACAGCATGTCGGGACTGCCGCCGGGGATTACGTTCGTCGCGTCGACGCGGCGTGCTAGCGGGACGCTTCCGACCGTCACGACCGAGACGGACTACACAATCACGTACACCGCCACGGACAGCGCGAGCGCGTCTGCCAGCGTGACGTTCGTCGCAACGGTGAGAGCGCCTCCGCCCCCTCCGCCCCTTTTGCCACCGCCGTCAGCACCGCAGCTCAGCGGGTCGGTTCTGCGGCAGACTCAGTCCCTGTCCTGGACCGCTCCAGCTTCAACGAGCGCGATCACGCGCTATCAGATGCAGACGAGGAATTCGGCTGCTCACTCTTGGCGGTACACGACGGCGGGTTCGCCCTCGCCGTCGTCGAACTTCAGTTCGAGCGCCAGGTCATGGAGCGTGACCACGCCTTCGGGTCTTGTCCGCCATTATCGGGTCCGGGCGGCGAGTGCGAACGGGGACGGTGCGTGGTCCAACGTGGTCGAGTTGACCTCGAACTGATGGACGGGGTTCGCCAGCCGTTCACTCCGTATCGGCTGGAGTCCGGGCGGCCTGTAGCGTGGGTGCGGCGGCGCACACCGGTCTGACGGCGCGCACGGCCGAGCGGCCGCCGGCCCGCAGCAATCGGGCGCGGGAGACGTAGGTGAAGGCTGTGGAGGCAACTCCCTCTCTGCCAACGTACGTGACACAGCGGGCGTCCCGTTGAATAGTGGAGGGCACACGTTGGTGAGGAGGATTGATGGCAAGACGAGAGCAGAGACTTGACGGCGGCTCGGAGTTCCCGGCCCCGGGGGTTGAGGAGCGTAGCGACGAGGCCCCCGGGGCCGGCGCGTCGTCTGCAGTAGCCGTTCCCGACCCGGAAGTGCTGGCGAAGCCGACCCGGCGGCAGTTCACGGCGGAGTACCGGCTTCGGATTCTGGAGGAGGCGGACCGGTGCACGGATCGAGGCGAGGTGGGGCGTCTGCTCCGGCGAGAGGGTTTGTACAGCTCCCATCTGGCCAACTGGCGCAAGGCACGGCGAGAAGGCGCGCTTTCGGCTCTGAGGCCGAAGAAGCGTGGCCGCAAGCCCACCGAAGCCAACCCTCTGGCGCCGAAGGTGAAGCGGCTGGAAACGAAGGTGAAGCGACTGGAACGAGAACTGGACGCCGCTCGCACCATCCTGGACGTCCAGGGAAAAGTTGCAGGGCTGCTGGGATTCAGCCTCAAGGACGGGAAGGACTGCTGATGGCGGCCCGGTCCCTGGCAGAAAAGGTCGGCGTTCAGCCGGCCTGCCGGGCGCTGGGCGTCTCGCGATCCACGTTCTACCGTCGAGCCAGGCCAGCTCCCGGACCTCAGCAGCCCCGACCAACACCCGCCCGGGCCCTGAGCAAGGTCGAGCGGGAGCGTGTCGAGGAGACCCTGGCGTCTCCCCGATTCGTCGACCGCGCTCCGGCTGAAGTGGTGGCCACCATGCTCGACGAGGGACGGTACCTGTGCTCGGAACGCACCATGTACCGCATCCTGGCCGCAAACCAACCGGTCAAGGACCGCCGCAGCCAGCGCGTCCATCCGAAGTACGCCAAGCCGGAACTGGTCGCCGCCGCGCCCAACCAGGTCTGGTCCTGGGACATCACCAGACTGCGCGGACCGCTTCGCTCCAATCAGCAGACCTGAAACAAACACCCCACACCCCTCTCGCCATCACTGCCGATGAGACCCCCGTTCAGGCTCATCTCTGTATGGGACTAGGCTCCAGAAGAGCTGTCCAGCGAGAAATGAGCGTGAGCCGGTTGGGATCGGGGACCATCGGAGGATGATCTTGACTCTCCAGACCCACGGACATCAGACACTTGAGGAGGTTCGCCGTTTCGTGTCGGGCAACGAGGCGGTGGACTTCGTGCTTGCCGACCGCGTTTCGGCGTACTCGTTCATTGTCGAGACGCTGGTCAAGTTCCGTTACCGCGCGCTGCCGCGGCGCGACAAGGGCTCGATCCGGGCATACCTGATGAAGATGACCGGGATATCGGAGTCGCAGGTGACGCGCCTGATCCGGCAGTACCTGGATACGGGCGGCCTCCGGGACCGCCGGGGTGCGCAGGCCCATGCCTTCCGCCAGCGGTACACGAAGGCCGACATTCGTCTTCTGGCCTGGGGTCGACGAGGCGCTTGGCCAACTGTGCGGGCACGCCACGCGCGCGGTGATGCGGCGGATGCTCGAGGAGTATGGCGACGAGCGCTTCGAGCGTCTGGCCGGCATGTCGAACGGCCAGTTCTACGACCTGCGCAAGTCGACGACGTACCAGCGCCGCCGCACCACGTTCAAGAAGACACGGGCCACTGCGGTTTCGGTCGGCGAGCGCCGCAAGCCCAGGCCGAAGGGGCGACCGGGCTTCCTGCGCGTCGACACGGTGCATCAGGGGGACAAGGACGGCGAGAAGGGCGTGTACCACGTCAATTTCGTGGACGAGGTGACGCAATGGGAGCATGTGGCCACGGTGCGTGCCATTTCGGAGCGCTGCCTCGTGCCCGTGCTCAAGGAGCTCATCGAGGCTTGTCCCTTCAAGGTACGGGGCTTCCACGCCGACAACGGCTCGGGGTACATCAACCACAGGGTGGTCGAGATGCTGAAAGGGCTCCACGTCCCGGAGTTCACCAGGTCGCGCGCCCGACGCAGCGATGACAACGCGCTGGTCGAGTCCAAGAACGGCAACGTGATCCGCCGGCACTTCGGCTACCGGCACATCCCCAGGCTCTTTGCCTCCGAGGTCAACGCCTTCGCCCGCGACACGCTTTCGCCCTTCCTCAACCCGCAACGACGCCGAGACGACCTTCGACTGGTTCCTCAGGACCTGCGATGCCAAGTATCCGAAGGCGACCCACTGCCTGCTCAAGGACCGGGACCTTCGCCACGATCCGCCACCGCACAGCCCGCGCCAAGGGCTGCGTCAGCCGCAACACCATGCTGGCAATGATCTTCAAGCTCCGTACCAGCGCCCAGCGACACTGGCGACGCCTGCGTGGCTTCCGCCACATCGCCAAAGTCATCCGCGATGTCCGCTTCGTCGACGGCATCGAACAAGCCGAGGACGCCGACCACAGCAAGAACGACACCTGATGATCAACCGCCCACACACGAGATCTGACCATAGCTCCAGAGGGGCACCCTGAAGTTAGGATGATCCGCCTATGCACCGCACCCGGCACTCAGCCTCTGTCGCCGCCCTCGCGGCAGTCGGGGCCTGCTTCGCCGCGACCGCGCTGTCGCCTGCACCTGCCCCGGCTCAGGACGCGCCTCCGAACATTCTGTTCGCCATCGCCGACGACTGGGGTTGGCCGCACGCATCGGCCTACGGCGACCCGGTGGTGAAGACTCCCGCGTTCGACCGCATTGCCCGCGAGGGCGCCCTGGCGCACCACGCCTACGTCTCCTCGCCTTCCTGCACGCCGTCGCGCGGAGCGATTCTCACCGGTCAGTGGCACTGGCGGCTCGAGGGCGCAGCGAACCTGTGGAGCGTCTTCCCCGACCGCTTCGAGACGTACCAGGAAACGCTGAAGGGCGCGGGCTACCGCACGGGCGCCGCCGGCAAGGCCTGGGGTCCCGGAAGTACCGAAACGGAAGGACGCCAGCTCGCCGGCCGTCGCTTCGGCAGCTTCGAAGAGTTCCTGGCCGGACAGGGAGAAAGCCAGCCCTTCGCCTTCTGGCTCGGAACGTCCGATCCACACCGCCCCTTCCGCCCCGGCTCGGGCGCACAGAGCGGCATGGAACTTGACGCAATCGAGCTTCCAGCCGCTTTTCCGGACCATCCCGAGGTCCGCGGGGATGTCGCCGACTACTACTGGGAGGTCCAGCGGTTCGACGCCCTGGTCGGCGACGCCCTGCAGTTGCTCGACGAGCAGGGGCTCTCGGACAACACGATCGTGGTCATGACGAGCGATCATGGAATGCCCTTCCCCCGCTGCAAGAGCAACGTCTATGACTGCGGGGCGCGGGTACCGCTGGCAATTCGCTGGCCCGGCCGAGCCGAGCCCGGCCTCGAGGTCAACGCCTTCATCAGTCTGACGGACCTGGCGCCCACGTTCCTGGCCGCCGCCGGCCTTCCGCTGCCGGACGCGATGACGGGCAAGAGTCTCATTCCCCTGGTCGGCGCCGGCAATGACAGCGACTTCCTCCAGGCCGTCATCGTGGCCGACGGGCGCGACCATGTGCTGACCGGCAAGGAGCGGCACGTGCCCGCACAGGAGGCGCCCGATGTGGGCGGCTACCCGAGCCGGGCGATCCGCACCCACGACTACCTCTACATCCACAACTTCCGCCCCGACCGCTGGCCCAACGGCACGCCGAACCACGAACAGGCCGCCTACCCCGGCGCCTGGTACGCGGACACGGACAACGGGCCGACGAAGACGTACATGATCGAGAACCGGGATCGCGACGCCGAGCACCGACGGCTCTACGACCTGTCCTTCGCCAAGCGGCCCGCGGTCGAGCTCTACGACCTGCGGAGCGACCCGGACCAGCAGGTGAACATCGCCGACGATCCGGACTACCGGGCGACCAGGGACGAACTTGCCGAACGGCTCCTGGAGCGGCTGCGGGAAACCGGCGACCCGCGCGCCTCCGGCGGCGGCGATGTCTTCGACGACTACGAGTACCTGGGAGGAGCGCCGCGTCACCCGAGTCTGCCGCGACGGGCTCCAGGCGCTCTACGACCGCCGGCAGCGAGGCCCTGAGCCTCCAAGGTCCCGCGGCTGGCTGCGCGAATGCAGCAGCGACGCCTGATCGGCATCGTCGGCGGCCTGGGACCGTTCGCGCATCTGGACTTCAAGCGGAAGCTGCTTGAGGCAGCGAGCGAGTTGGTCGAAACTGATTCTGGACCAGAGCCTCCCGGCCACTTACTGTTCGTCGCCCTCCGGGTAGTGCAACTGAACACAGCGGCGAAACAAACTTCCGGCCTCATAAAATGCACTGTTGATTTGGTCGCCGAACAGGATACGGTCAGTGTCCTGGCTAAAGGCCGCGACATGTGACTCTGGTGACCTTGACGGCGGGAGCGGATCTTTAATCCGTTGCCGAAGGGCGAGTGCATCGGCAAACCATGCCGTTTCGGCGGCGCATGGAATCGGCTCCAAGTCAGGCTCGCCGGCAGTCTGCGAGAAGCCGGCAGTCTGCGAGAACACCACGGCGACGGTGCCGACCAGAGCGATCGCGACCACAGAGGCGACAGTGTGGCGGCCGCTCACAGTGCCTTCTTCCGGCGACCGGCTCGCTCATCGGTCTCGCGCTGCTCGGCCATCTGCTTGAGGAAGGCGTTGGCAGCCTTCGCCTCCTCCATGTCGACGGCGCCGTCCTTGTTCTGGTCCATCATCTCGAAGTACTGCTTCACCCCGCCGGGGGCCTCTTCGAGCTGCATCTTGCCGTCCCGGCTCTCGTCGGAAAAGGCGACGACCGCCGTCAGGTCAAGGCCGTCCCCGTCGCCGCTGAAGGCGACGTGGCCCTTGTTCTCGTCGTTGATGTACGACATGAAGCCGAAGCTCATCTCGTCGGTCGTCGGCTCGCCCCAGCGGACCGTCGCGGTCGGGTCGGGGTTGGCCGGGTTGTCCTCCGAGTTGTCGAACACCGTCGTCAGGACCACCCGGGTGCCGGCCGGCACCTTCTTGCGCTCCTCGTACTTGTAGGTGGTCTGCCAGTTGAAGTCGTAGTTCGGCACGTCGAGCAGGACCTCGTGGCTACCGTCCGGGTAGTGGGCCTCGTACTTCGCCGCCTTGCCGCGCAGGTGCATGTGCGGCAGGTAGCCGACGATCTCGGAGTCTGTCGGGAACGTCCACTCGGTCTGGATCGTGTAGTCCGAGGCGCCGGGCGGCACGGCGAAGTCGTACTTGCCCATGTCCGCGTTGAAGACTTCGTACTTCACGTCGTCTTCGCTGTCGTAGAACTTGAGCGCCACCTGCGACTGATCCCAGGATCCGGTGCCCTCGCCCGGCTCCTTGTGGTAGTGCATCTGCCAGGTCAGGTCGCGGCCCGCCTTCAGCACGTCCGCCATGCCGTCCGTGTGGATCACCGGGTCGTTGCCGGGAGCGATGCCGCCCAGGCCGGGAACGATGATGTGGTGAACCGCCGGGCTGCCGGGCCGAAACTCGATCGCCTTGACGAAGCGGTCTTCCGGGATCATGTCCTCGGTCACCGTCGTCTTCCGGTAGATGTAGAGGTCGTCCACGTCGTCCTCGACCCAGAAGGGCTCGTCGAACTGCAGGACGAGGTCCGGCTCGCCGATCAGCCAGCCGCCGCTGCTCGGCCACTCGATGGGCGCCGGAGCGTCCGCCGGATCACCGGCCGGAGCGCCGGACTCCGCCCAGCGCACGATCAGGTCGATCTCTTCCTGAGTCAGGGTGCGTTCGTTGGAGAACACGCCGTTGTGTGCCGGGGAGGCATCCCACGGAGGCATGGCCCGCGTGGCGACCTGGCGCGCGATCGAACGGGCCCAGGGCCGCGTCTCTTCGTAGGTGGTGAGGGCCATCGGCGCGACCATGCCGCCGAGGTTGGCGCCGTTCGGGCGGTGGCAGACCTGGCATTCCTGCTGCAGCACGGGCGCCACGTCGCGGTAGAAGGTGACCGCTTCGGGGTCGACCGCCGCGGCGGCGGCGAGGCCGGAAACCGCCAGGGCGCCGACGACGCTCAGGGCGAGTGTGCGGAAAGCGGATGGGCACTGGGCGCGAGTCATTCAGAACCTCCGTCTGAGGATTGCCGGGACGAGAACCGCCCGGAGTGTCCAGAGATGTTGTCGGAAACAAGGCTGCGGAGCGCATCCGCATACTATACGGACTTCTACGCGCACGACCGTCGCGGGTTTCGTATCAGGCCCGTGCGGGCGGGCCTGGCTTCGGCTCGCGGTGCAGAGCGCAACCAGAAGCGGCTCGCATCCGTATAAGAGGTTTCGGGAGGTAACGGCTTGAACAACACGGTGGCTCGCCACGGGGCCGGGATTGCTGGCCGCCGCCCGTCGCGGTTCCGGGAGGTAGCGATTTGAGCACGACAGTGGCCGCAAGCGGCCTGCGCCATGTGTACAAGGGCGGCACGGTTGCCCTTGACGGCGTCGACCTCGAGATCGGCGCCGGCCTGTTCGGCCTGCTGGGTCCCAATGGCGCCGGCAAGAGCACCCTGATGCGGATCGTCTGCACACTGCTCGCGCCGTCAGCCGGCGCCGTGAGCGTCTTCGGCCACGATGCCGTCAAGGAGCGCCGGGCCGTCCGTGCGCACCTGGGCTACCTGCCGCAGGAGTTCGGCGCCTGGCGTCTGCACCGCGTGGAAGAGGTGCTCGACACCCTGGCCGAACTTTCCGGTCTCGACGAGCGCGCCACGCGGCGCGAGCGCGTCGACGCCGTCCTCGACAGTGTCGGCCTGGGCGACGTCGCCCATCGCAAGGTGAAGAAGCTCTCCGGCGGCATGAGGCGCCGCCTCGGCATCGCGCAGGCCCTGATCCACCAGCCCCGCCTGCTCGTCGTCGACGAACCGACCGTCGGCCTGGACCCGGAGGAGCGCATCCGCTTCCGTCAACTGATGGCGACCCTGGGGCGCGAGCGGACGATCATTCTCTCGACCCACATCGTCGCCGACCTGGGGACCGGCTGCAATGACCTGGCCCTGCTCGACGCCGGCAAGATCGTCTTCCGCGGCTCGCCGACACAACTGCTCGAACGAGCCGCGGGACAGGTCTTCGAACTCGCTCTGCCCCTGTCCGCGCCGCAGCCCGAGGGAGACTTCGAGATCGTCTCGCGTACAGACAGCCTGAACGAGGCCGCGTACCGCGCCGTCGCCGCGCCGGGCGGCGTTCCGGACGGCGCGCGGATCGCCGCTTCGCCGACACTCGAGGAGGGCTACCTCGCCTTCATGGTCGCGCGCGGCCGCGCCGAGGCCCTGGTGAGCGACGAGCACTTCGGACAGCACGACAAAGTCGACCTGGCCGAGCCCCCGTCCGCGACGGACGCCACCGGAAAGGAGGCGCACCCTTGATCTCGTTTGCCAACGTCCGGTCGCTCGCCCGGGCGGAGATGCGCACCATCCGGCGGCTGTTCCGCTTCTGGCTGTTCTCGGCCGCGGCGATGCTGCTCGGCCTGCTGTTCTTCGGCCAGTACTTGGTCATGCACGGCCTGGGCTCCGGTTTCTCGGCCTCCGCGGGCGCCTTCAGCCCCAAGTTCCTGCTCAGCCAGACCGCTCTCTGGCAGACAACGGTCCTCGGCATCGGCGTCGTCTTCCTGGCCTTCGACCTGCGCGCCCGCGACCGGCGCGACCGCGTGATCGAAGTGCTCGACAGCCGCCCCTACTCGAACGTCGAGCTCGTCCTTGGCCGCTTCCTCGGCGCCTTGTTCATGGTCTGGGGCGTGGCGTTCCTCGCGATGATCATCATCCAGGGCTTCGGCCACTCCGGGGTCGCGTTCGGTTGGTGGGTCGGCGAACCGGCGATCTGGAGTTCCGTGTGGGCCTACCTGCTGATCGAGGCGCTGCCGGCCCTCGCCGTCTACGTCGCCTTCGTGCACGTCGTCGCCCTGGTCGGCAACAACCGCCTGATCGCCGCCGTGGCTGGCCTCGGCCTGGCCGTCGGGAGCACGTTCCTGAGCTTCCGGCTACCCCTCTACATCCTCCCCTCGCTGGCCCTCAACGGCGGCTACGTCAGCAGCATCTCGGAGGTCGCACCCCAGATCTGGACCGTCCCCAATCTGTTGAACCGGGGCAGTTTCGCCCTGCTGGCAGCGGGCCTGCTGGCGGTCGCCGTCGCCGTGCATCCCCGTCTCGACAACACGAACCGCAAGCGGTGGGGGATCGGCGGCGGCGCCGGGCTGGCGGCCGGCGCCGCTCTCATCTTCGCGACGATCACCTGGAACGTGAACCAGCTCGCCGGGCGTGACGCCTGGCGCGCCGCGCACGAGGAGCGTCAGGCCGACCCCGTGGTCGACCTCCAGACAATCCGCGGCTCGGTCGACATCGAACGAGGCGGACGTCTGGCCCTCGACCTGGAAGTCCAGTTCCTGTCAGCGGCGGACGCCACGGCCACGTTCAGCCTGAATCCGGGCCTGGAAGTGGACGGCATCTGGAACGCCGGCGGCGCGGCGCTGACCTTCGCACACGACAACGGCCTGCTCGACATCGACCTCGGGGCCACGCCGCCGGCAGGCCAGGTCACCGGGGTTCGGGTACGCGCCAGCGGGCGCCCCGACCTCCGCTTCGCCTACCTGGACGCCGTAATCGACTTCAACACGATCGATTGGCAGGACGCCCAGATCTTCATTCTGGGCAACCTGAACGGCTTCGTCGAGCGCAACTACGTAGCCCTCCCGGCCTCCCTCGCGTGGCTTCCACGCCCCGGAGCATCCGTCGGAACGGGCGACCCCCGGCAACGTCCCCGGGACTTCTTCGAACTCGACCTCACCGTGCGAACTCCCTCAGCCTGGACGGTCGCGGGGCCCGGCAAAGCCGAATCAACCGGCGACGGGGAGCGCTTCGCTCCCGCGGCCTCGGTCCCGGAGGTCATGCTGGTCGCCGGCAGGTTCGACCGCCGGACGACGGTGGTCGAGGGCACGGAGGTCGAGCTCCTGTTCCACCCCGCCCATCTGAAGAACCTCGACTACTTCGGCGACGCCAGAGAGGAGATCGAAGCGGTCGCCGCCGAGCGCTTCGCCGCCGCCCGGGAACTGGGTCTGCCCTACCCCTACCGCCAGTTCACTCTGGTCGAGGTTCCCTGGACACTGCGTTCGTACGGCGCCGGATGGCGCATGGACACCGAGCGGGCGCCGCCCGGCATGTTGCTGATCAGCGAGAGCGGTCTTCCGACCTCACGGTTCGAGTTCCGGTTCCGCAACCCGGAACGGTACGAGGACCAGGAGGGCGGTCTCGCACGAGCGAAAGCGCAAGGCCTGCGGGACTTCTTCCGCGCCGACTTTTCCGGCGGCAACGCGGAGGCCGGCGGCGCTCGCAATCTGTTCCTCTACAGGACCGGCGCGCGCGGCCCCGAGGCGCTGGCGCTCGAGGCCCTGTGCCACAACCTCGTCAACCGGCTCGTCAACGGCGGCGAATCCTACTTCTCGGCCCACCTGTTCGACCGCGAGTTCAGCTGGACGCTCATGAACGCGCTGCAGGGAGGGCTTTCCGGCCAGTTCGCGAGCGGCAGCGGCTCGATGTCAAGCGGCATCGTCAACGGCATCACGGACCGGCCCGGCGTCTGGGATGCCGTGCTCGGGAGTTCCCTCACCGAAATCGATGGGGGGGAAGATCCGAAGCGCGCCGTGAACGCGCTCTATCTGAAGACGTCCGCCCTCGCCGACGCGATTCTCGACGGCGCCGGTCGCGAACGGGCCGCCGCGATGCTGGCCATCCTGCTCCGCGAGCACCTGGGCGCCACTTTTTCCGCGGCCGACCTCTACCGAGCCGCCGACGAGGCGGGCGTCGACCTGCCGGGACTCGTCGGCGGTTTTCTCCACCAGACCGATCTGCCGGGCTTCCTCGTGTCCCCGGCCGAAATCGAACGGTTGCCGGACGACGACCAGGGCGTGCCCCAGTACCAGACGCGCCTGTTCGTCCGCAACGGCGAGGAGGCGCCCGGCCTGTTCCGTCTGCGCTACGCTGTGCGGACCCCGGGCGGCTCTCGCTGGGACTCGAGCGAACCCGTGCTGATCCCCGGCCATACGAGCGTCGAGTTCGGTCTCGTCACCTCCCGGCCGCCCGGGACGATGCTCGCGTCTCCCTATCTGTCGCTGAACCGGCGCGAGTTCCCCGTCGAGCTGCCACGGCTCGACGACGAGACGATCACGGACAGCGAACCGCTGCGCGGCGTTCGGCCCGCCGACTGGTTGCCCGCCTTCCTGGACAATGGCGCGAACACGATCGTCGTCGACGATCTGGATCCCGGTTTCTCCGTGGCCGCGGACGAGGCGGAGAGCGGCGGCATCAGACTCCAGGGTGGCCTGGCCGGCATCTTCGCACCCACCATCGAAACGGACCAGGGCTTGCCCGTCTTCCAGATCTTCACAGGAGCACCGTCCGCGTGGTCGCGCTACGAACAGTCGTCGAGCTGGGGCCGCTACCGCCGGACCACCGCGGTCGTCTCAAAGGGCGACGGAAGCCGCCGCGCCACCTACAGGGCCGAACTGCCGGAAACCGGCCGCTGGCGGGTCGAGCTGCATGTGCCCTCGCTGTCGCCGGTGCCCGGAGGAGGCCAGGTCCGCCGCGAGGTGCGGGTTGGCGGCGGGGACGGCGGTCCATCCAGCGACAACGCCCGCGCCGCCCGGGTCCAGGTCTCGTTCGGTCTGAACCTGGGCAGCTATGATCTGGAGCTGCGAAACGCCGGCAGCTCCCATCCGATCGACTTCGACGCGCAGGGCGCCGGCATCGGCTGGGCGGTTCTCGGCGACTTCGATCTTTCTTCGGGAACGGTGGAACTCGAACTGAGCGACGACACGACCGGCCGCGTCGTGGCCGCCGACGCGGTGCGGTTCGTCCGCCTCGACAACGGCGCCGGCGCCGACCCGACCGGCGGAGGGGGTGCGCCGTGAGCGCCCGCCGAGCCCCTTCTTCGGCCGCGCCGGGACTCCGACTTCCCGGACTCCGACTTCCCGGACTGCGGCTTCCGGGGCTGCGACTGCTCGTCGCGGCCGCGGCCTGCGCTTCGATCGTCGGCTGCCAGGCCGCGGCCACGACGGACACGGTCGACTTCCTGGTTCCGGTGAGCGCCACCGAGGTCGCGACCGGCAACGTCGAAGACCTGATCGTCGCCACCGGCACGTTGCGGGCCGCGGAGAGCATCGCGCTGCAGGTCGAGACGCCCGGCCGGCTGCAGATCGGCCGGAACGAGGACGGGCGCCGGCTGGCCGAGGGCGACCGCGTCGTGCCCGATCAGATGATCGCCGAAGTCACCGGTGAAGACGCGCGACTCGCCGCTCGGGTCGGGGCCACGCACCAGGCGTACCAGGGCGCCCTTGCCGAGCGCGATGCCCGCGCGAAGCTGTTCGAGCAGGAACTGATCGCCGCCGAGGAGTTGCGCCGGGCGGAGACCGCGCTTGAAGACGCGAAGGCGACCTGGGAGCAGAGCCTGCTGACGGAGGACCGCGCCAGAATGCTCACTCCAATCGGCGGCGTGTTGATGGAGCTCGCCCGCGACGCGAGCGGCATGCCGATCGCCGATGGGCAGCTCGTATCGCAGGGCTTCCAGGTCGCGCGGATCGCTCCCGTCGACTCCCTGGTCGCCGACATCGACCTCGTGGGCCCGGAACTGGCACGGGTACACCCCGGCCAGAAAGGGCGGCTCCGCCACTTCGCCTGGGAGAACGTCACCTTCGAAGGCGCCGTCGTCCGCCTCTCCCCCGAAGTCGACCCGACGACCCACACGTTCCGCGCCGAGGTCGCGATCAACAACCCCGGAGGCCTGCTCCGTCCCGGCATGTTCGTCGAGGTCACCCTGGTCGTCGAACAGCGCACCGACGTGCCGGTGGTTCCCCGCGAGGCGGTCACCGAGCGCGGCGGCCGGCGGGTCGTGTTCGTGCTCGACGGCCAGCGCGCCGTGCGACGCGAAGTCGTCCTCGGTCTCGGCGACGACGAGATCGCCGAGGTCCGCCAGGGGCTTGAGGTCGGCGAGCGGATCGTCGTCCGCGGACTTGAAACCCTGACCGACGGCACCCGCGTCCGCGTCTCCGGCTAGCCGCCCGTTGCGAGGTCGGGCAACCGTGATGACTACCGGTGAAGGCTCCGGCCCGGCCCGCCTCGCCGCCCGGCGTCCCGTAGCCGTCACGGTCACCGCCCTGGCGTTCGCCCTCGTCGGCTGGATGTCCTGGCGCGAACTGCCGATCGACCTCCTGCCCGACCTGCGCTCGCCGACGATCGTCGTCGCCGTGCGTTCCGGCGACCGGCCGCCGACCGAGATGGAGCGGCTCTACGGCGAGCAGGTCGAACAGCGTCTGTTCACCGTGCGCGGCATCCGCGAGGTCCAGCAGGTCGCCCGCACGGGCCGCCTGATCGCCACCGTCCGCTTCGACTGGGAAGCCGACATGGACCTGGCCCTGATCGAGGTCCAGAAGGCGATCAACCCGGTCGCGGCCGACCCGGAGGTCGACGAGGTCCTCGTCCGCCAACTGGACCCGCGGCAGTCGCCGGTCATGACGCTGGGCCTCGCCGCCGAGCCTGACGGTCCCGATCTCGCGGAACTCAGGCGCCTGGCCCGCCGACAGGTCGCGCCCGCCATGGAACAGCTCGCCGACGTCGCCGAAGTGCGGGTGCTGGGCGGGCGCGAGCTGGAGGTCCGCGTGCGGGTCGACCGCTACCGCATGCAGGCGTTCGGCGTCACCCTGAGCCAACTGGAGCAGCGTCTGGTCGCCGAGAACGTCGACATCGACGCCGGCACCCTGGAGGACCGGGGCCAGGTCTTCCTGGTCCGCGGCATCTCGCGCTTCCGCAACCCCCGTGACGTCGAGCGCGTCGTCATCCGGTACCGAACGCAGGCGGGCGCCGCGGGCCAGGCGACCCGCCAGCCGATCCGGATATCCGATGTCGCCGAGGTCGAAGTGGCCGACGCCGAGATCGACCACCTGGTGCGCGTGAACGGCCGGGAGGGCGTCGGTCTGCAGGTGTTCAAGGAGGCCGGCGCGAACACGGTCGAGGTCTCGCGCACCGTCAGATCGGCCCTCGAAGGCCTCGAGCTCGACCTGCCCCGGGTCGATGTCTCCATGGTGAACGACGACGCCGCCCTGATCGAGGACGCGATGGCCGACCTGCAGAACGCCGCGCTGGTCGGCATCGCGCTGGCGGTCGTCGTGCTGGCCCTGTTCCTGCGCTCCTTCGGGCCAACCGTGGTGGTCGCCTCCGCGGTGCCGGTTTCCCTCTTCGTCGCCCTGTTCGCGATGCGCCTCTGGGACCACTCCCTCAACATCATCACCCTGGCCGGGCTGGCCCTCGGCGCCGGCATGCTGGTCGACAACGCGATCGTCGTCGTCGAGAGCATCCACCGACGCCACCGGTCCGGCGTGCCGCCGGCCGAGAGCGCCGCCCGCGGGACCGGCGAGGTCGCCGGCGCCATCGCCGCCTCGACGCTGACCACCTGCGTCGTCTTCCTGCCCGTCCTCTTCGTGCAGGGGCTCGCCGCGCGCCTGATCGAGGGCATCGCCTTCACCGTCACCGCATCGCTGGCCGCGTCGCTCGCCGTCGCGCTGATGCTGATTCCCGCCCTGTCGCGCTGGTTCCTGCCACGCGCCAAACCCGCGGCGGACACAGGCGTTGCGGCAGGCGAGGTCGGCAACGGCCCGTCAACGGCGCCGGACGACGGCGAAGCGCGTCCCCTCGGCTGGGCCTTCGGAGCGCTGGAGCGGCTGGTGCTGTTCCTCCTCCGTCTGCGCTGGGTCGTCGTCGGCGCGGCCGTACTCGCCGCCGCGGCCGCGGTGAACGTCCTGCTCGGTCTGGGCAGCGAGCTGCTGCCGCCGGCCGACCCGCGGCAGTTCTCGGTACGCATGGTCGGACCGCCGGGCCAGCGCGTTGAAGCGACGGCGGCCGCCGTATCCACACTCGAAGAGGCTGTGCGCCAGGCCGCCGGCGAGCACCTGGAGGCGATCCAGGCCGAAGTCGGCCGGCTGCCCGAGGACGACCGGCTGGTGACGACCGAGCTGACCGAGGAGAACACGGCCCGACTCCTCGTGCGGATGTCGGCCGAGGGTCCTGTCGGAAGCCAGATCGTCGGCGCCCTGTCGCCCAGCTTCACCGATCTGCCGGGCACGGAGATCGAATGGGAGGTCGGCGCCTCCGCGCTGGCCGAAGCGCTGGGGTCGTCGGGACCGCCGATCGTGGTCGAGATCGCCGGCCAGTCGTTGCCCGACCTGCGCGCCGCGGCGACCAGCCTGCGCGACTCCCTCGCCACCCGCGAGGAATTGTGGAACGTCCGTTCGTCCTTCGAGGGCGGCCCGCCCGAACTGCGGATCGAACTCGACCGGGCGATGGCCGACGGTCTGGGCGTCGATCTGGAGACGATCGCCCGCGTGCTCCAGTCGGCGCTCGACGGGCGCAAGGTCACGCTGCTCTCGGTCGGCGACGAGGAGCGCCACGTCGTCCTCTCGCTGCCCCGGCCCCGGCCCGAGGAACTCGCCGGGCTGCGCTTCACGAGCAGCGCCGGGGCCGACCTCGTCCTCGGCCAGGTCGCCCGTTTCGTGCCCACCGAAGGGGCGCGGGAGGTCTTCCGTCGCGACCAGCGCCGCGTTGCGCAGGTCACCGCGCGGATCACCGAAGGCGCCGACTACCCCAGCGCGATTGCCGCCGCGAACGACGCGATCTCCTCCACCGAACTGCCCCCCGGGCTGATCGTCCGGCTCGCCGGGGAGGAAGAAGAGCGGGAGCGGGCCACCGGGGAACTGCGCCTTGCCGGCCTGCTGGCCATCGTCCTCGTGCTGATGGTCCTGGCCGGGACGTTCGAGTCCCTGCTGCAACCGCTCACCGTGCTGTTCGCCATCCCGCTGGCCCTGATCGGCGTCGCCTGCACGCTGGGACCGCTCGGGCGGCCGGTCGGAGTCATGGCCCTGCTCGGCCTGATCGTGCTCGCCGGCGTCGCGGTCAACGACGCCGTCCTGCTGATAGCCGCCGCGCGCCGGCTGATGGCCGCCGGCGTCGAGCGGCGCGCGGCCCTGGCCCGCGCCGCCGCAATCCGGCTGCGGCCGATCCTCATGACGACGCTCACCACGGTGCTGGTTCTCGTGCCGCTCGCCGCCGGCGCCGGCGAGGCGGCCGAACTGCGAAGCCCGATGGCCTACACGATCATCGGCGGCATCGTGACCTCGACGCTCGGTTCGCTGCTCGTGCTGCCCTGCCTGTACCTCATCCTGGCCGGCCGCGGGGCGCGACGCACGAAAGCCGAAGCCTGAGCGGGAACACGCCGTGAAAGCAGGTCTCGACACGCTCGCCATCCGCCGTCCGGTCGCGGTGACGATGTTCTTTGTCGGCCTAGTCATGCTGGGGGGCTTCGCTTGGCAGAGGCTGCCGGTGGAGCTCTTCCCCGCGCTGACGGGCGATTCGCTCTACGTCAACTTCTTCCGTCCGGGCAGCGAACCGGAGACAGTCGAACGCGAGATCCTGATGCCGCTCGAAGCCAGGGTGCGGACCCTGCCCCGGGTGGCCGAAACCTGGGGCGAGGTAACCGGCGCCAGCGGCAGCTTCACCGTCCGCTTCGAGCGCGGCGTCGATCTCAAGGTGCGCGAACTCGAGATGCGCCGCATCGCCGCCGACCTTGCCCGGACCCAGCCGCGGGACGCCTTCCTGGACGTTCAGGCAGACGACACGGGCGTGTTCTCGAGCTTCGCCATGATCCTGCAGGCGACCGGTTCGGACGATGAGGACGCTCTGCACGACCTGGTCGAGGAGCTGATCACGCCGCGGCTCGCCGCGGTGCCCGGAGTCAGCCAGGCGACGGTGATGGGCGGCTCGGCTCGCCAGTTGACCGTGTGGGTCGACCCGAACCGCTGCGCGGCGCTCGGCGTGACGACGGAGCAGGTCACCGCGGCGGTACGCGGCGCCGCCGGCCGGCTCCGTTACCTCGGCAGCCTGGAGGACGAGACCGGGCGGACGGCGGTGATGCTCGACGGCCGCCCTGTCGGCGCCGTGTCGATGGGCGAGGTTCGGGTGGTCCCCAACCGCCCGGTGCTGGTCCGGCATGTCGCCGAAGTCGAGATCGGTTCCGGCCGGCGCCAGATGCTGTACCGCGTGAACGGCGAGCCGTCCGTCGGTCTCCTCGTGTTCCAGGAGGAAGGCGCGAACCTGGTCCGACTCGGCCGCGACCTGCGGCGCCGCATCGAGGAGATCAACGAGGAGTTCACCCCGCTCGGGATTCGCCTGCTTGTCAGCTTCGACGCCGCCGATCTGGTCGAAACGCAGATCGAGCGGTTGAGGAATCTCGGTCTCTCGGGTTTCGCGATCGCTCTTTTGGTCCTGTTCCTGTTCCTTCGCCAGTGGCGCGCGGTCGCCGTGGTCGCGGTCGCCGTACCGGTCAGTCTGGCCGTCGCCCTGTCCTTCCTCTACGTGGCCGGGCTGTCGCTCAACCTCTTCACCCTCTTCGGTCTCGCCGTCGGCGTCGGACTCATCGTGGACAACAGCGTCGTCGTGTTCGAGTCCGTCCAGCGACGCCTGGAACGCGGCAGGAGTCCCGACGACGCCGCGGCGGGTGGCCTTCGCCGCACCGGGCGAGCGATTATCGCCGCTTCCGTCACGACCGCGATCGTCTTCCTGCCCGCCGTCATCGTCGACCTCGAGTCGTCGCTGGTCCAGAACCTGATCGCGCTTCTGGCACTGGCCATCCTGCTGCCCCTGTTCGGCTCCCTGCTGGTCGCAATCGGCCTGGTGCCCCTGCTGGCGAGGCACCTCGCCGCGCCGGCGGCGATCCGCCGGCTGGCCAAACTGCGTCAACGTCGTGAACGCTTCGGCGGCAAGGCGCCGCCGGACCCCACCCGGATCCTGTTCGCGGGCGTGCTCGCATCCGCGCTGCGGCGGCCGGCGAGCTGGATCACCGGAGTCGTCGCCGCCGTTGTCCTGAGCGCGATCGGCGCCCTGTTCCTCATCGCTTCGGGCGGTCCGGGCCAGGCGCCGGTCGCCGACCAGGTCCAGCTCTCCGTCCGCCTGCCGGAGGGCCGCGGGAGCCTCGAGTCCGCGGTCCGGGCCTTCGAACGTCTCGAGACGATCCAGGAGGTCGACGGCGTCGACCGCGTGGAGAGCGTGATCCGGGAAGAAGGGGGATCGCTCACCGTCCACCTGGTGGACGAAGACGTGCGGCCCGAGGAGCTGACGGCGGCCTTCGTGCGTCGACTCCTGCGGCCGCCGGCTCGCCGCGCCGGCGTCGAGCTCCTGAATCCGGGCGAGGGAGAAGGACCGGGAGGTCGCGGCGGCGGCGGCGGTGGAGGCGGAGGCGCCCAGGAACTGCTCGGCGGCGGCACCTCCCGCGTCGTGCTCTCCGGCAACGACAACGAGCAGTTGACGGACCTCGCCGCCCGGGTCACCGAGCGGCTGCGGGAGATCGAGGGCATCGCAAGCGCCTATCCGGCGGTGCGCCCGGGGCCCGACGAACTCCACGTGAGCCCGAACCGCCGCGCCTTCGACACTTTCGGCGTGCTGCTGGACGAGGTGCTGCCGATGCTGAACCTGGCCGGCCGGGAAGGCGCCCGGATCGCAACCGGCTTTCCGCTGGCCAGCGGACGAGAGCTGCCGATCGTCGTGCAACGGCAGGAGGGCCGGCGCGACGAGGCTCAATTGATGGACGGCAGCAGCTTCAACCGCGACGTGTCGCTCAGCGGCCTGCAGCAGCTGCGCGTCTCGACCGGGGTCGGTGTGCTGCCGGTCGCTGCCCTGGCGCAGGTGCGGCAGGCGCCGCCCTCGCCGGTCATCACCCACCACAACGGGGTCCGCGAACGGGAGGTCCTCTACACCCTGTCGCAGGACGTACCGCGCCGGGGTCCGGCGCGCGACGCGTTCGACCGGAACCTGGACGAAGCGATCGCCAGCATCCATCGCCCCCCGGGCACGACGATCGCGCTGGACCGTTCCGGGGAGAGCACGAACTGGTTCCGGCGCATCGCGGTGCCGGTCGTTCTTCTCGTCTTCCTCGTGCTGGCGGTGACCTTCGAATCGCTGACCCTGCCGATTCTCGTCCTCATCGCTCTTCCCCTCGCCCTGCTCGGCTCGGTGTGGGCGCTGGTCGTGACCGGCATCGGGTTCCAGGCGATGGCTCTCCTCGGTGCGCTGGTCCTTCTGGGACTGGCGATCAATCCGGCCGTGCTTCTCGTCGACCGGATGCAGCAGCACACCCTGGGCGCCGGCTGGAGCGCCGGCGCGGCCGCCCTCGCCGCGGTTCGCGAGCGGGCCCGTCCAGTCTTGATGACCTCGGCCACGACGATCGCCGCCCTGGCGCCCCTCGCCATTTCCACCGGCCGCGAGAACGAACTCTGGCCGCCCTTCGCGACGCTCGTGATCGGCGGCCTTCTCACCGCGACCGTGCTGACGCTGCTCGTCATCCCCGTCGGCTTCGTCTTCCTCCGCCGGCTCGACGAACTGTTCAGTCGCGTGGGCCCCTGGGTGGTGCTCACCTGGCTCGGCGCGGTCATCGCGGTGACGGCGCCCCTGTTCGCGTTCGGCGTGATCGAGTCGATGCTCTGGCAGGTCATCACGACGGTGCTCATCGCCGGCGCGCTGCTGGGCCTCACCGTCTGGCTGCTGCCGAAACCGGCCGCGCCCGAACCGGAAGCGACTGCCGGCCCGCCCAGGCTGGTCGTTAGCCACCTGCGCAAGACGTACGGCCTCCCCGGACCCGTACGCCGGGCGCTGCGGGCTTCCACGGAGTTCGCCAGGAGAGTCGCGGCCGGCGGCGGGCAGGCGTTCCATCCGGCCGACGCTCGCGACCGGCTCCTGCCCCTGCTGCTGCTTCTGGCCGGCGCGATCACCCTGGCCGTGCGGATGCGCACCGGCCTGGTGATCCTCGGCATCTGGATCGCGATCCTGCTACTCGGCGCCAGCCTGCTACGCGAGATCCGGCGGGCCCGCGGCCGCGCCGACGCTCTGGGTCGCGTCGACCCCGGTGGCATCGAAGGCGTTCTGGCGGCGTTGCTGCCCTGGGGGCTCCTCGCCTGGCTGGTCGGGCCGGAGATGGTCGCCGACCCCGAGGTCGCGGGGTTCGTCGCGCTGGCCATCGTCTCCGCGATCATCGTGCTGATCCAGCTCGGACGCCACACGGCGCGGGTAGAGACGATGCGGCGGGAACGGAAGACCTCCCGGCGCCGGCGCGCCCGGGGCATGCGCGGCCAGCTCCTCCGTCTCTGGCGCGGCGCGGCGACCAGGCTCTTCGGCCTCGACTTGCCGATCGACACGGTCAAGGCCCTGGCCGCGGTGAGCTTCGAGGTCGACCGCGGCATGGTCGGCGTGCTCGGCCCGAACGGCGCCGGCAAGACGACCCTGCTGCGTCAGTTGACCGGCATCCTGGACTCGACGCGGGGCCGCATCACGCTGGGCGGGGTACCGCTGCTCAGCGTCCGCAAGCGCCTCGCGCGCTACGTCGGCTACCTGCCGCAGGACGCCGGCCTGCCCCCTCGTCTGACCGCCCGGCAGTACCTCGAGTACTACGCCGCGCTCTACCAGATCGACGCCTCGAAGCGGGCCGGCCGCATCTCGACCCTGCTGCGGGAGGTCGGTCTCGACGAGCGCGCGGACGAGCAGATCGGCGGCTACTCGGGCGGCATGCGGCAGCGCGTCGCGGTGGCGCGCACCCTGCTCCGGCTGCCTCCGATCATCGTCGTCGACGAGCCGACCGTCGGCCTCGATCCCCGGGAGCGGGTCCGCTTCCGCAACCTGCTCTCGCGCCTGGCCAAGGACCGGATCGTCCTGTTCTCCACCCACGTCGTCGAGGACGTCGCGGTGGCGTGCGACCGCGTCCTGGTATTGACGCGGGGCCGGATGGTCTTCGACGGTCATCCGGCGGCGCTGTCGCGCGAAGCGGAGGGCCGGGTGTGGTCGTGGAGGACGGCGGACGGCAACGAGGCGCCGGACCTGCCCGAAGGCGCCGTGCTGGCTGACCAGAAGCCGGAACCCGACGGCACGAGCAGCCTGCGAGTGCTTGCCGCGGACCGCCCGGATGAACGGGCCGAGGCGGTCGAGCCGAGCCTCGAGGATGGCTACCTGTGGCTCGCCCGCTCGGTGCGTGGGGAGGCGCCTGCATGATCAACGTGCTGCGGACTTCCGCGATCCTGCTTGCCGGGCGCAGGTATTGGCTGCTGCCGTTGTTGCCTCTCCTGTGGCTGGGCGTACAGGCGATCATGCTGGTGGCCGGGATGCGGCTCGGCGCGGAGCCGGTTGCCGCGCAGAACAGCCTGATCGGCGTGCCGGTGGCGGTTCTCGCCATCTTTCTGGGCGGGAGAACGATCACCGGCGAAATCGACCAGCACAGCCTGGAGATCGCCTACACCGTGCCCGGAGGCGCCCATCGCGTCTGGCTCGGCAAGCTCATCGCCGCCATCCTGATCCTGCTCTCGAGCCTGATCCTTCTGGCCGCCGTCACCTATGCCTTCTTCACCGACTTCCCGGTACTCCAGAGCCTGTACGGCGCCACGCAGGGAGTCGTCTTCTACCTCGCCGCGGCGATGGGCTTCGGAACCCTGTTCCGCAGCGAAGTTGCAGGGTCCCTGGCCACCATTGGCGTCCTCGGCCTCAACCGCGCGCTCGGCTCGTTCCGCATCTCACCGTTCTGGAATCCCCTCGCCGTGGAAGAAGCCGACGCGGCGCAGATGCTCGCGCTGAACGTTCAGAACCGCATCGGCGTCGCTCTCGCAATCGCCGCCATCGTCGCCCTCACCTTCACCCGCGCCGAGCGCAGGGAGAAGATGCTCGGCGGCTGAAGCGCCCTTCGTGCCCGATCCAGCACGCAGCCACCCGGCGCCACGCCCCGCTCAGGTCCCTACGCCCGATAAAATCTCTCCGCTTTCCGTCTAGGTCTATAGGCGGTCCGACGCCGCTGCCGCGCCGAATGGCGCTGCGGCGCGGCGGACCCGTGAAGGCCCTCCGTCTTCGGAGGACCCTTCCCGCCTGCCTCGCGCCGTCGATCCCTTCGAGGGGTCAATGGCAACACAAGACCAATGAAACGAAAGGAACAAGGATCATGAACAAGGTTTTAACTCTCGCGGCGGCAATGCTTGTGCTGATCGTCGGCACTGCTTTCGCAGAAACCCCTGCCACAACCGTGGCGGAGGACACATCAAGCGTCGACAGTTGGGGACTCGAACGACTCTCGGACGCCGACATGGTCGCCGTGATGGGAGAAGGGTGGTCGTGGGCAGCTTGCACTCTGTCCTACAAGGCTAACGGCTACCTGCTTTACGGAGCCGCCACCCTCGCAGGGAATCCAATCATGCAGGGTATCGGCCTCGGCCTTGTCGCTGCCGCCGGCGCCATCTGCGCGTAGCCAGTTCTCCACCGGGCGTCACTTGACGATTCACACGCGCTCGTATTGATGGAGGTTCCTTCTTCGAGAGCACCGGTGGAGCAATGGCCTTCCTCCCGCGTAGGCGCGAGGGCGACGTCTGATGCACCAACCCGAAGGCCACGTCCGACCGGCCGCCGGGCCGCTGACGACGTGAACGCACCGATCACCGGTCGGCTGCGTCACGTGGACTCCGTTTGTACTCGTCGCCCTCGCGCCACTTCCGATTCGACCTCGCAGCCATACCTGTCCGCTTCGGCCTGACGACCTCTGGAGCCCCGCTTTGATCACCATTCTCCGTCTTTCCGCCGTTCTGATCGGGGGTCCGCGTTACTGGCTGCTGCCGCTGGTGCCGCTACTTTGGCTTGCCCTTCAGGCGATCCTGCTCGTCACCGGCCGCAAGACCGGATTTGAAGCCGCCGCGGCCCAGAACGTCCTGGTCGGGACGCCGGTGTCGGCTCTCGCTGTGTTCTTGGGCAGCCGAATCATCGCCGGGGAGCTCGACGAGCACACCTTGGAGATCGCCTACACCGTACCCGGCGGGGCCCATCGCGTCTGGCTTGGAAAGCTGGCCGCCGCGGGCCTCATACTGCTCGTCAGCCTGAGCCTGATGGCGGTGCTCACTTTCACCTTCTTCACCGGGTTTCCGTTCGTTCAGGCCCTTTATGGCGCGGCGCAGGGAGCCAGCTTCTGTCTGGCACTGACCATGGGTTTCGCCACCCTGTTTCGCGGTGGAACTGCCGGCATCGTGGCGACCATCGGCCTACTCGGCGTGACCGCCGCCATCCCTCCCTTTTTCGCACTCCTGCTCCGCATCTCGCCGTTCTGGAACCCGCTCACGGTGCAAGGGGCCGACGCCGATCAGTTGCTCGCGATGGCCGTTCGGAACCGCATCGGTTACGCACTCGTCATCGCCGCCCTTGTCGCCCTGACCTTCGCCCGCGCGGAACGCCGAGAGAAGATGCTCAGCGGCTGAATCCGAACGCCGGTCCTCCTTGCTGGCCAAACAACTCGCTCGTCCTTGCAGCCGGGCAATCGGCCTGCGGCATCGTCGTCGCGCGTGCTCCACTCGATCGAATCCGTCCATGTCCATAGACGGTTCAGACCATTCGCTACACCCTTGGCTCCAAAAGAAAGGAACCCACCTCATGAAGAGATCCCTGGCCCTCGCACTACTTGCCCTCACCGTCAGTGCCGGCGTTTCGTTCGCAGTGCCGGCGAACCCGACCGCAGGCGCCGACGTCAGGAACATCGAGACCCACGACCCGGGACCACTCTCCGAAACCGACATCGACGCCCTCGTCGGAGCACGGAGCGTCTGTTCTCTCGACATCTCGATAGCCCGTCAACACTTCGCGATGGGGAACGTCGTCGCGGGCACTGCGTGGCTTCTCGTCGCCTACTTCCGCCCGGCCGTCTGCTCGTGATCCGCTCTCTCTACCTGAGCATCACCATCTGCGTGTAGCCCCGTCGACCGACGGGCCTATGCGGGCGACGCACGGCGGAGCGGCGGCAAGATCAACCTTGTCCGCTCCTCCGCCGTGCCGGCCTCAGCGCCACACCGTCTCGTATCTGGCCAACACACTGACGGTTCCTCGATCAGGATGACGACGGCCGAGGTCGCCCTGGAGGCCGCGGTGGCGAGGGTGCAGTCCCTGGCAAGAAAGTACGGAGGCGGCGGGGGCGGCGAAGTCGATGCCTTCATCGCCGAGCGACGAGCCGAGGCCCGCAAGGACATCGTACGGAGCCTGGCTTGAACTGGACCTGCCGGGTACCTGCGTCCGCTCCATCCGTTGAAGCAGGACAGACGCCCGCATTCGCAGCAGGCGCGACCCGTTCAATGGCGCCGTGGGCCGATCAGAAGTCGCAGGCCAAGCCGGGGTAGCGGAACACGACGCCCGGATCGAGCTGCTTCGGCTTGTTCGCCGCCTCTTCGGCGCGTGCGCCGGAGAGCATGCCCTCCATCCCGTAGTTGCCTTCGTGACAGGCGTACTCGTAGATCGCGTCCTCGGTGCGCTTGAGAGGAATCGACGCCGTCCAGGGCCTGGTCCAGGTACCCGGATCGTTCACCGTGACCTCCCATTCCAGGGTCTCCGCGTCCGTCAGGGTGAACCGCTCGGTGATCGTGAGCTGCTCGGAAGAGCCCATGAAGTCGTTCTTCTTCGAGTAGTTCGAGGTCTCGATGACCAGCGTGTCGCCGTCCCAGTGGCCGCGTGAGTCGCCGTTCCAGAGCCTGATGTCGCCATCGAGCGCGGACTCGTCGCCCAGCCGAACGACCCGCGCGTCATGGATCATCTCCTGGTGGATCACGACGTGGTCAGGCGTCTGGAAGATCTGGTGGTAGCCGTTGTAGCCCGGAAAGATGAAGGGGGCGCCGTAGCTGATGCAGCGCTCGGGAACCGGCCGGTCGAGCCAGGAATCGGCCGGGTGCTCCATCAGGTGCTTCACCCTCTCGCAAAGCCGCTTCTTCGCCGGCTCGGTGAAGGGCGGGATGAGCCCGTCCGGCGGGTCGACGACGAGCGACGTCCGCTTCGTGAAGTACCGGTCCGCGATCCAGAACTGGTTGTAGTTGCCGGTCGTCGGGTCGTAGGACGTTGCCTTCGTCCGTTCAATCGCCGCCAGCACGAGCTGGTCGCCGAACAGAGCGTCGGCGCCCGGGTTCGTCGCCTCGGCGACGGCCGCCATCAGCTCCTGGAACTCCTCGTCCGACAGGCGCTCCTTGCCCGCCCAGGCAGCGGGCCGCTGCAGCGGAGTGCCGTTGTTGTTGGCCCAGACGCCCTGGAGGTCGGGATGGCCATAGGCGGTGCGCGGCATCGTCCAGTCGGCGTCCCTGGCCGTGTTGACGGGGTTGTTGCCCGCAGCCAACGCGGCGCCGGCGCCGGTGAGGGCCAGCAGCGCGCCAACGACAGTCACAGTCCACACGACGTTCAAACGTTCATGCCTGCTCATGTGCCTGCCCTCCAACCCTGCGTGTTCATTCGCGTACCGGGATCATAGCTGCCGCGCCCGCAGCGCTGGCGCCAAACGCGCGTCTACCAGCCCCAGGTCTTCGCTTCCTCGTCCCACAGCGCCCAGCATTCCGGCGCCAAACCGGCGTCGAGCACCCAGATCGGCATGTCCGTGACCAGGCCGTTCGGTCCGACCTCCACCGACACCGGTCGCCCGGCGACGCTCCAGCCCGAGACGACGCGACCCGCCACGTCAGCCTCGTCACCACCCCAGGGTTCCACCGACAGCGAGTCGATGCGCACCTCCCACTCGACGTGCTCTCCGGAACCGTCACGGCGGGCAAAGTGGATTTCGTCGCCGTAGACGCTCAAGTCCCTCACGTATTCGTCCGCCTCGATCTGGGCAACGAAGGAGGCCTTCAGACTGTCTTCGTTCGGTTCGTCCAGGGGCTCGGCGCACGCCAGACCTCCGAGGATGGCGAGCGCACCGAGGCCCACCAGGAGCGATCGTGCCGCGCCGGGGCCCCTGTACACCACCCGGGCCGATCGTTTCGTCTCGGACGTGGTACTCACGCTGCAACTCTAACCCCTTCGGCAACGCAAGAACCCGGGTGGCGCGATCCGGGCCACCCCGGCGCTCCACTCCCAAGCCGGATCTGCTCATGGCGGGCGCCATGCTGCTGTTGGTCCGCGCGTTCCGGCGACACGGACGTCTCCCGCGCCGACCAAGGGCTAGAATCGACTCCACAAGGAGGTCCCACGATGCCATTCGACAACAAGTCCCTTCCCATACGGCTCTTCACCGCGTCCCACGAGCGAACCTGGAATCCCGCTGACATCGATTTCTCCCAGGAGCGCTCCGACTGGATGTCCTTCTCGGACGACGAGCGGACCCTGTTGATCCGCCTGATCTCCGGCTTCCGGGTCGGCGAGCGCGGCGTGACCCACGAGCTCGCGCCGCTCCAGTTCCGCTTCCGCCAGCAGGGTCGGCTCGAAGAGGAGATCTACGTCACCGCCCAGTTGTACGAGGAGGCCCGCCACGTCCAGTTCTTCGAGACCTGGCTGATCGAGGCCCTGCCGGGCCGCTTCGGCGTAGACATCCCCTACCCCAACTTGCAAGGAGACATGTTCGCCACCCGCCTGCCGGCCACGATTGCGCGCGCTTCTTGAGGACGACAGCCCCGAGGCGATGCTGCGCGCCATCATGCTCTACCACTTCTACGTCGAGGGCGTCGGCGCTGAAGCCGCGTACCCGATCTACTACAAGATCTTCGAGCGCACAGGCAAGTTGCCCGCGCTGAACCGCGGCATCAGGCTGATCCAGCGCGACGAAGCGCGCCACATCGGTTTCGGCGTGTACGTACTGCAGGGGGCTGCTTGCCGAACATCCCCACCTGGTCGACCTGTTCGAGGAGCAGGTCGAGGCGATGCGTCCGTTCGCGGCCGATGGTCCGAATCAGACCTTCGCCGGCTTCGAACCGGGCAATGCGCCGTTCGGTCTCGACTACGACGAGTATCGGCAGCTCTACCTCGACAAGCTGGCAGGTATGCGGCAGAGCATCTACGACGGCCGGTTGGCGGCGGCGGTCTAGCAGCCCGTGACGAAGGCCTGCCTTCCGGGAATGCGGACACAGCAGCCTCGGGCAGGCGCCGCGCGGCAGATGCGCGCAAGATGCCGGCGTTCCCAGGGGGCGAACGCGGCCCCTGACGCCGAGGCACTTCGTGGCCACGATCGGCGCCCTCCTCCTGGCCGTCGTTCCGCTGACCGCCCAGCCACGGGCCGATCACGTCGTGCTGGTCTCGGTGGACGGCTTCCGGCCGGATTTCTATGTCCCCGGCTCCGACTGGCCGGCGCCGAACCTGCAGCAGATGGCCCGCGACGGCGCCCACGCCGAGGGCGTACAGGGCGTGTTTCCTACCGTCACCTACCCGTCGCACACAACGATCGTCACCGGCGCACTGCCCGCCCGGCACGGCATCTACTACAACCGGCCCTTCGAACCCGGCGGCCAGAGTGGCGAGTGGTACTGGCACGAATCGGCGATCCAGGTTCCCACGCTCTGGGACGCCGTGCGCGCGGCCGGCAGGCGGACCGCGGCGATTTCCTGGCCGGTGACGGTCGGCGCACCGGTGGACTGGCTCATCCCGGAGGTCTACTCCCTCGACCCCGATTCCGATCGCCTGCTGCCGATGCGCGAGGGCGCCACGCCGGGGCTCTGGCAGGAACTGGAGCAGGAGGCAACGGGCCGCCTCAACCTGCGCAACTATTCCGCCGCCTACATCACCCGTGACGACACGACGGGCGCGATAGCCGCTTACGTCCTGGAGACGCACCGGCCGGCTCTGCTGGCGCTTCACCTGATCACGACCGATTCCGCCCAGCACGCACACGGCCGGGAGTCGGACCGCGCCCGGCGCGCCGTCGCCGCCGCCGACCGGGCAATCGGGGCGATCCGCGACGCCGCCGAACGCGCCGGCATCCTGGAGCGCACCGCCTTCGTCGTCACGGGCGACCACGGCTTCGTCGACCTCCACACCCAGGTGATGCCCAACGTCTGGCTCGCCGAAGCCGGCCTTCACGGCGCCGAACCCGACGCGGCGAATGGCGCGCCACCTTCCACCCCAGCGGCGGCGCCACCTTCCTCCACCTGCGCGACGCGGCGGACGAAGGGACGTTTGAAGCGGTTCGGGGGAATCCTCGCCGATCTGCCCCGGACGGTGCGCCGCCTGTTCCGACTCGTCGAACGCGACGCACTCGACCAGGCCGGCGCCGCCCCCGGCGCCCACCTCGCCCTCGCCGGAAACCTCGGCGTCAGCTTCGGCGCCGACGCCGCCGGCGACGCCATCCGACCCACCGACGGCGGCGCCCACGGCTTCTTCCCCACCGACTTCCCCGAGATCCTGACCGGGCTTCGTCGGCTGGGGCGCCGGCTTCGAATCCGGCCGTACGGTTCACCGCATGGCCCTCACGGACGTCGCGGACCTCATCGCGATGCTCCTCGACATCGACTTCGAGAGCCCTGACGGCGCGCCGCCGCTGGGGGTGCTCGGCGAGTGAAGCCTAACGCCGGTCCGGTTTCGCCGCGTTGGCGCTACCGAACCGGCGGATGCGGACCGGGATCCGGATGGCGCGGTCCGCGCCACCCCGTGGTCAAGGAGACCTCAGGCCTTGCCAGCGCGAGAGCCCGTGAACAGTCCATGCGCAGAGCCTACGCCGTGAGGCCGCGATACACCTTCGGCAATTGGCGGGGCAGCGCGGCGATCTCGTCGATCACGAGATAGCGGCGCTCGGGGCACATCTCCCGCAGGTAGTCGTGGCCGGCGGGGTCAACGGTGATGCAGAAGGTCGAGATCCCGACGCGTTGCGTTTCGCGGAGAGCGACCATCGTGTCGCGGATGCCGTAGACGCGGGAGGCGCGGTCGCTGCCGTAGTCGAAGTCCTGGGGGTAGCCGTCCGAGAGGATGAGCAGGACCTTGACCTTCGCCTCGCGCTCGGCGAGCTTCACCGCGGCGTGGCGGATCGCCGGTCCCATCCGGGTGCTGCGCTTCGGTTCCATCGCGGCAATCCGGTCCTCCGCGTCGCGGTCGAGGTCGTCATCGAACTCCTTGGCAACGAAGAACTCGACCTCCTTGCGGCCGAAACCGGAGAAACCGTAGATCGCGTAGTCGTCGCCAAGCGGTCTCCAGCGCGTCGGCCATCAGGACGAGCGACTCCTTCTCGATGTCGATCACTCTGCGGCCCGGCGGCAGCGGCTGCGGGTTGTCCGGCCAGTCGAAGTCGTCGAAGACACCCACGTACTCGGGCGCCGGCGTCCTTGCCCGGGGCGTGTTCCGGCTCGTCGACCGGCGCCTCCGCGTCGGTCGAGGCGCTCATGTCGAGCAGGAACGCCGCCGCGACGTCGCGGTGCTGGCGGCGGCGGCTCATGTAGACGGCGCCGTCCGGCGGCCGGCCGGCGCGGCGGTCGACGTGCGTCTCCACCACCCGGTCGAGGTCGAGTTCCTCGCCTTCGATCAGCCGCCGCACGCGCCGGAACTCCTCCGGCTTGAGCAACTCGAACTGCCGCCGGACCCGGCGCAACAGGTCGGCGTGGTGGCGTCTCGTCTCGTCGACGAAGCGGCCGCCGGAAGCCGCCACGACACCAACGCCGTCCGCGGGCGGCGGTTCGATCGTCTTCTCCCGGAGGTGACACCAGCGGCGCCGGTAGCCACCGAGTTCGTGGTCCCATTCGTCGTAGTAGTGAACCTGCTCGCGGTCGCGGTTCAGACCGGCTGCATCGAGTTCGCGTTCGAGTCGCTTCGACAGTTCTTCCAGGCGGGCGGCCAACTCCTCGGGGTCGAGTTCGATCAACTCGGAATCCGCATCGCCGGCCTCGGCCTCGATCGCCCCGGTCACGTCGAGGTCGGTGAGCGGCAGTCCGGCCGTGCCCGAGAGGTCGCCGTCCTGGAGGCTGAGCACGCCGAGGCTCGTCCACCTGCAACTGGTCCATCAGGCCCGAAGCCACCGGGCCCGGCGCCACGTCGTCCCGCAGTTCGACCTCGGACGCGAGTTCGGCCCACTCGCCCCGCAACTCGACCCGCTCCGGCGCCGGATCGCCGTGATGGGCCGGCGCGGACATGTCGAGGAGACTGCGGAACCGGGTCGGCGGCGGACTCCGGTCCGCGATCGCCGGCACCACGATCGCCCGCCGAAAGGCCCGACCCGGCCGGGGCCGGCGCCGGGCCGCAGGGAGGCGAACACCCGGTAGAGCGAACGCACCGCGCGCCGGGTGTCCTCGACGGTGGCGCCGCGGAGGAGCAGGCGCGCGGCTTCGTCGGGAAGGTCGAGAGCGGGATCAGCGGCTCCGGCCCCCCGGCCTCCGCCCTCGTCGCAAGCCTTCAAGCGCACGGTCGAGTCGAAAGCGGGATCGACATCTCCGGACCCCCGGCCCCGCGGCAGGGCTGGCACGGCCACAAGCCGACGTTGAGCCATCAGCAGCCTGCCGGCAAGATGGGACAGCGCCGCTTCGCGGGACGGCCCGCGGGACCGGCGCCTCGGAGCCGGCGCCGGCGGCGACTCCGGACCGGCGTGAGGTTGTAGCTCGAACCCGGGCCGGCAGTCCCGGTCCGAAGCAGGCGGCGGCGTCGACTCCAGGGCGTCGTCGATCAGCCGCAGCAGGTCCCGGCGAACGCCCCGGAACGTCCGCGCCAGCGCCGCGTCGATGCGCGCTCCCTCCAGGCGTGCGAACAGCGCCCGGGCGAGGCCAGGCTGATCGAAACCGGCGAAGAAGTCGGCGAACCGGACCGGGCCGCGGCGATAGGTGCCGAACAGCACGCCGCCCAACTGGTGCAGCACGGCCATCCGGTAGACCATGAAGTTGCCGCAGGGGTTGCCAAACCGCTCGATTTGTTCCGGCAGGTAGAAGGCCGCGCCGTCGGTCGTCGGTCGGCCGGCCGCGGCCGCGCCTTCCAGGTCGACATGGCCGGCGCGCGACCGATCGCCGGACGCCAGGTCGCCAAGCGGCCGGACCTCGGCCGGCCGCGCCAGCATCGCCTCGACGTAGATCTCGAGGACGCGGGCGACGTCGTCGAGGGCGACCGCGGTCAAGGCAGCAACGTCGTTGCGACTCGGCTCAACGCGGGCCACCGTCGAGGCTCGGTCACGGCAGCAACGTCGTTGCGACTTCGGTCACCGCGCGCTGGACTTCGTCGTCGTCGGTGATCGCCCGGCAGATCGCGGCGACGCAAGCCTCGCGCACGCCGATGCCGCCAACGATCAACTGCGCCGTGTAGATCAGCAGCCGCGTGCTGACCCCTTCGTCGAAGCCGCGGTGGTGCAGGTTGCGAATGCGCTTGCCGAGTTCGGCCAGGTCGCGGGCCAGGGGCACGTCGATGTCCGCCTCGTGGGCGATGATCTCGGCTTCGACCTCGGGCGGCGGGTAGTCGAACTCGAGCGCCACGAACCGCTGGCGCGTGCTCGGCTTCAGGTCCTTGGCGACGCTCTGGTAGCCGGGGTTGTACGACAGGACGAGCAGGAAATCGGGGTGCGCCGGCAGGATTTCGCCCCGTTTCTCGATCGGCAGGATGCGGCGGTGGTCGGTCAGCGCGTGGATCAGCACTGTCGTGTCCTTGCGCGCCTCGACGATCTCGTCCAGGTAGCAGATCGACCCGTCGCGCACCGCCCGCGTCAGGGGACCGTCCATCCAGACCGTGTCGTCGCCCTCGAGCAGGTACCGTCCCACCAGGTCCGTCGCGGTCAGATCCTCGTGGCAGGCGACCGTCACCAGAGGCGAATCGATGCCGGCTCGCGTCCCTGCCTCGGCGCCGCGATACAGACGGTGCGTCATGTGCTCCAGGAACCGGGTCTTGCCGCAACCGGTCGGGCCCTTGAGCAGCACCGGCATCCGTGCCCGGTGGGCGGCCAGGAACAACTCGACCTCGTTGCCGACCGCCAGGTAGTAAGGCGCCTCCGGCGCCGGCCGCGGCGTCGCCGCTTGCAGAGCCTGGGTCATGCCGCGTGCCGCCGGGAGTCAGTTCTGGTCGATCGCCCGGGCAAGCGCAAAGTCCTTGTCGGTCACGCCACCCGCCGAGTGAGTGCTGAGGGTCAGCCGGACCCGGTTGTACCGGATGTCGATGTCCGGATGGTGGTCCGCCGCCTCGGCGAGCTCGGCAACGAAATCGACGAAGCGCACCGCCGCCGGGAAGGTCGGAAACCGGTACTCCCGCGAGATCGAAGGAGCTTCGAAATCCGGCGCCCAGCCACCCAGCTCCCCGCACGCCGCCTTGATCTCGTCTGCCGTCATCGCCATCGTCGTCACCTCCGGTGCGCGACCCTAGCAGCAGCCGTATCGCTCGGGTCGCAGCGCGACGGCTCACGGCTTCCAGCCGTTCCGGCTTCCGGGGGGGCAGCTTCCAGGCAGCTCGCCCCGCAGTGGTACTGTCGGCGGCCTATGAAATTCGGCATCTTCTACGAGCACCAGTTGCCCAAGCCCTGGGGGCCGGACTCCGAGCACCGACTGCTCCAGAACTCGCTGGAACAGATCGCACTCGCGGACCGGCTCGGGTACGACTACGCCTGGGAGGTGGAGCACCACTTCCTGGAGGAGTACTCGCACAGTTCCGCGCCCGAGGTGTTCCTGGCCGCGGCGTCGCAGCGGACACGGAACATCCGTCTCGGCCACGGCATCGTCCAGTTGACGACGAATCACCCGGCGCGAGTGGCGGAACGGGTTTCGACCCTCGATCTGGTGTCGAACGGTCGGGTCGAACTCGGCCTCGGCGAGGGCTCCAGCGTCACCGAGTTGCATCCCTTCGGCCGCAGTTTTCGCGACAAGCGGATCGTGTGGGAGGAGGCCGTCCAGGCTTGTCTGCCGATGTTCTGGGAAGAGGGCTGGGAGTACCACGGCCACTACTTCGACTTCCCGCTGCGCAACGTGATCCCGAAGCCGCTGCAGCGGCCCCACCCGCCGCTGTGGGTCGCCTGCTCGCAGCTCGACACGATCCGCTACGCCGCCCACCGGGGGATGGGCGCGCTGTGCTTCAAGTTCGTCGATCTCGACTCCGCCCGCGCCTGGGTCAACGCGTACTACAACACCTTCCTCGGCGATCAGCAGAAGCTCTGCGACTACCGGACGAATCCGAACCTGGCCACCGTCAGCGGCTTCATGTGCGCGCCCACCGACGAGGAGGCGCGGCAGAAGGCGGACGGCTGGACCTTCTTCCAGTTCGCCCTCCAGCTTTACAACAAGGAGGGGCCGTTCAAACCCGGGACGAACAACTTCTGGGAGCGCTACCAGGAGTGGAAGCAGACCCCCGAGGGCCGGCGGCGCTCCGACAGCGAACTGATCGGCTCACCTGAGACGATCCGCGAGCGGCTGCGCGAACTTGAGCGGGCGCATGTCGACCAGGTCATCCTGCTCAACCAGGCCGGCAAGAACACCCACGAGGACATCATGAGCAGCCTGGAGCTGTTCGCGCGCGAAGTGATGCCCGAGTTCCAGGAGCGCGAGGACCGGCACCAGGAATGGAAACGCGCCGTACTCGCCGGCGAGCGGAGCCTTGACGAGATCGACACGGATCCCTTCAACGCAACCGCGCGGCTGAAGCCCACCCTGCCACCGTCGGAGGAGGCCCTCGCCGCGGCGAGGAAGTGGGCGAGCTGACTCGCACACACAACCAACTCAGGAGATCATCCATGTCCATGAAGTCCGCCAGCCGCAACGCCCTCTTCCTCGCACTCGCCTGTTGCCTCCCGCTTCTCGGCGCCTGTGCCGCGTACGACGCAGAGATTCCACAGACGCAGGCAGAGGCCGCGCCACCCGAGCCAGTCCGGGAGTTGACGGAGGAAGAGAAGATCATCGCCCGCTACATCGAAGCGATCGGCGGTGAGGAAGCCATCCGGGCTCACACATCGATGACCACGAAGGGCGCGTTCGAGATGCCGGCCATGGGCATGTCCGGGGATGCAACCGCGTACGCCATGGCGCCCAACAAGACCCTGGCCATCATCACTCTTTCCGGCATGGGCGAGATCGTCGAGGGCACCAATGGCGACGTCGCCTGGGCCGAAGACCCGATGCAGGGGCCGCGACTGCTGGACGGCAAGATGCTCGCCGACGCCAAGCGCGAGGCCCGCTTCCACGCCGCACTGGAGTACGACGTTCTGTACCCGGATCAGAAGGCTGCCGGCGAGACCGAGTGGGACGGCCAGACCGCCCACCAGCTCGATCTGGTCGACACCGACGGCAACGAGTCGTCACACTACTTCGCCGCGGACACGGGCCTTCTGATCGGCATCGAGGCAACTGATACCAATGAAATGGGAACAATGAACGTGACCATCACGATGGGCGGCTACCAGGAGTTCGGCGACATGCTGTTTCCCACCTCGACGCTCTTCAGCATGCCCGACATGGGGTTCGAGTTCACACAGACCACCGAGTCCGTGACCTTCGACGACGTCGACCCGAGCGTCTTCGAGCCGTCGGACTCGATCAAGGCGCTGTTGCCGGAGTAGGCGCGCGGTCCGCTCGAGGCAGTTCCGCTCCCGGTGCGGCCGCATCCTTGAGACCGCACCGACTCCCTTCGCCGTGGCGGCGGGTGTAGCGCGGCGGCGCGGCCGGTTCCGCTGCGAACGCATCCTTGCGGCCACACCTGCGCTCTTCGTCTCGGCGGCGGGTGTAGCGCGGCGGCGCGGCCGGTTCCGCTGCGAACGCATCCTTGCGGCCGCACCTGCGCTCTTCGTCTCGGTGGCGGGTGTAGCACGGCGATGCGGCGGGTTCCGCTGCGGCCGCGGCCTTGCGGCCGCGGCGGCGTTGCTTGCCGCGGCCGCGACGTCGGCCGAAGCCCAGGGAAGCCGCCGGCCGCAAGCTCGTCTGACGGACTTCTACGAGCAGTGGTTCGCCGAGGTCGAGCCGCTCTTCTTTGACCACGAGCGCCGGGCCTTCGAGCAACTTGAAGGCCCTGGCGCGCAGGAGCGCTTCCTGCGCGCTTTCTGGGCGGCGCGCCCGCCGCGGCTGCTGGAACGCTGGCGCCAGAATCTCGAGGCCCGCGATCAACTGCGCGAACGGTCGCCCGAGATGGAGCGGGCCGTGCTGCTGGCCGGAAAGCCGGCCTACCGGCAAAGCGTCGAACCGTGCGAATCGACCCTTGCGGCGAATCGAGATCTGGGTCTATGACGGGTGGGAACTCGAACATCAGCTCGGCCGCTCCCCTCCGCCCGACACGAGCCAGGTCGTCCTCGCGTTCGTCCAGCAGGTCAACTTCGACCCCCGGTCGATGGCGCTGTGGTCGCCGGACGCCGGCGTGGACCTCACCTTCGCACCCGGAACGTCCGACAGCGTGAGCGACGCCGCCGCGCCGCCGCCGGCCGATGCACTGAGGATCCTCGATCAGGCGGAGCGAAGGCGTTGCCTGACCGCGAACGAACGCCGCCGCCTGGAGCGCAGGCTCGAACGCGCCGTCGGCTGGAGCGAGTTCGTCGAGCAGATGGACTGGACGCCCAAAGCGCCCGGCGCCGATGGGGACGGGTCGAGCTGGGTCGACGACTTTCTGCGCACGCAAGCCGTCCTCGATCCCGACGCGATGGCGTTGCCGGGCGTTTCGCTGGAGTTCGAGGCCCTCGGCAGCGAGAACCGTCGCACCGCGATGCGCGGCCGGCTGCGGCTGCCCCACGAACATCTCGCCAAACTCGGCGCCGGCCAGATCCTCGACCGGGTGACGATCACAGGCGATGTCTTCTTCGGCAACCGGCTCGCCGACGCCTTCGTCGTCACCCACCACATGAGCGGCGGCGTTCCGGTCGACGCGACGGGCGGCGACGACCCGGCGCCGGGCATCGCACTCGACTTCTACCGTCGTCTGCCTCCCGGGCCCTACCGCATCGAACTCCGCGCCGAAGACAACCTGGGGCGCGGGTTGCTCCGCAGCAGCAACGCGCTCGACGTACCGACGCTCGCCACGGCGCCGGAGGTGCCTGATCTTCACCTGCTGACCCGCCGCGAGACGATCGTGCTGAACCAGTTGCCTGCGGTCGAGCTTCTGGCGCCGGACGGCCGGGTACTCGGTTCCTCGTTCACCGCCCGGGCCATCGCCAGCCCCGGCGTCGCCGAAGTCGCCTTCCTGCGCGACGGCGAGGCGGTAGCCACGGTCGCAGGACCGCCCTTCGTTTGTTGCCGTCAACCTGCCGGAGCAGCGACACCGCGTCGAAGTACGCGGATACGACAACGGGGGCCAGCTTCTGGCGCGGCACGGCCTCGACATCGAGCGGGAGGAGCGCCCGTTCGCGATCCGCCTGGAACAACCCGACACCGCCCGCCTGAATGAGGCGCTCGAGCTCGCGGTCCGCGTCGACGTGCCGTCAGGCCGCGAACTCGACCGCGTCGAGTGCTTCCTGGGTACGGAATCGCTGGAACGGATGGCTTCGCCGCCCTTCCGTTGCCGCATTCCGGCCGGACTGCGAAGACCGCTCGCCTTCGTTCGCGCCCGTGGCCACGCTGCAACTCGAGCGAAGGGGGTTCCGGGGAACAGGTCGAGGATCTCGTCTTTCTGGGCGCCGGGGCCCCCGAGAAGATCGACGTCCGCCTGGTCGAGATGCTCGTCTCGGTCGGCGGCCGGCAGACCAGCCCGGCCGCCGACCTCGGGCCGGCGGACTTCCGGGTTCTTCACCACGGCATCGAGGCGCCGGTCCATGACTTCCGCAACCCTCGCCGACAGGCCGCTGAACGTCGCCCTCCTGATGGATGTCTCCAGCTCCCTGGGACGCAGCGTCCGGGTGGCGGCCACGAGCGCGCAGCGCTTCTTCGAGGGCGTCCTGACCGAGCGTGACGCTGCCAGCCTCCTCGTGTTCAACCACGATCTCGAGCGGCTGACGCCGTTTACCGGCGACACCCGCCTGCTCCGCTATGCCGCCGACGGCCTGCGCGCCTGGGGCTCGACCCGGCTCTACGACGGTATCGCCTACGCGGTTTCGTCGTTCGCCGGACGGCCGGACCGGCGGGCGCTCGTCATCCTGAGCGACGGCGCGGACACCGACAGCAACCTGGACTTCGAGCGCGTGCTCGCCCAGGTCGAGCTCGCTGAGGTGGCGATCTACCCCGTCGCGCTACGCGTAAGCGACCAGGCAACGATCGACGCGCTACGGACGCTTGCCGACCGGACCGGCGGCCAGTACCAGATCGCCGACTCGGTCGACGACCTGGACCGCATCTATCGCCAGATCGCACGCGCCCTTCGCTCCCAGTACCTGATCGCCTTCGAGCCGGCTGCGGGCGCGGCGGCCGGGCTCAGGGACATCCGGGTCGAGGTGCTGCGTCCAGGGTTGACGGTGACGGGAGTGCGAAGCCGGTCGCGGGTAGCAGCCCGTGGCAGAAGTCCGTGTCGCACCGAGAGTGGCCAGGCGCCCGCCCGGCAAGGCGCGACGAGGGAGCATATCGGGGCCGCCCTCAATCCCGGGAACAAGGGCGACCGAGGAGCTTGCCCGGGTGGCGCGCTCCGCGCCACCCGCGAACCAGTCCGTGCGCCCGTCATCGGGCGCACGGATGGCACGATGCCGGGCGGGATGCATGGCCGCTCGAATGCAGCGCGACTTCTGCCACGGGCTTGTCTGTTCAGATCCGATCTCCGGGTGCACGGATGGCAGGCCGGCACACCCCGGTGTGCGCACCCGCGTAGACTGCCGGCATGGGCGGGAGGTCGGCGGCGATGGAGGGCGATCGAGCGCGTCGTGCTCGCGGCACTGCCGCGAAGCGAAGGGAAACGCGGGCTTCTGGCTGTTCCTGGGCCAGCTCGTCACCACGTTCGGGATCGCCCTCTCGAACTTCCTGCTGTTCTTCACCCTGGCCTGGGCCGCCGTCCGGCGGCGACGGCTTTTCTTCGCGGCCGGGGACGAGGAACGGCGGCGGCGCCGGCTGCTTCTCTACCCCCTGGCCGCCTACGCCCTCTGCTTCGTCCTCTCCGCGGCCTTCTCGTACGACCCGGCGACCAGCCTTTCCGAGCTCTCCCAGCTCTACTCCGCGTTGACGCTCCCGCTGGCGCTGCTCCTGGTGCAGGGAGAGCGGCAGGTACGCCTTGTCGTTGACGCCGTCATTGCGACCACCGTCGTCCTGGCCATCTACGGTCTGGCGCAGTTCGCGTTCACGGACCACGGCCCGCTGCACCAGCGGATCCCGGGGCCGTTCTCGCACTACATGACATTTTCCGGCGTGCTCCTGCTTGGCCTCGCGCTGATCGCCGGCCGGGTCGCCAGCGGCCACGGCTGGCGCCGGCAGGTGAACTGGGTCGCCCTGACCGTCGTCGGCATGGCACTCGTTCTTACCCTCACCCGCAGCGCCTGGCTCGGCGCCTTCGCCGTCGCAACGGCCGCCTTCGCCCTGCAGCGCCGCCGCGTTCTGGTCGGCTACGCCGCGGCCCTGGTCCTGGCGGTCATCTCGCTGGCCGCGGTGGCGCCGACGCTCTGGCCCACCTACTGGCAGCGCGCCACCTCGATGGTCGACGTCCGCAACCCCTCGAACTACGACCGGCTCTGCATGCTCTGGGCCGGCGGCCAGATGATCGCCGACCGGCCCCTTGTCGGCATCGGCCCGGCCATGGTCCGCGAGTGGTACCCGGTCTACCGCCACCCGACCGCCGTGCGGGCCCGGGTGAAGCACCTGCACAACACGTTCGTTCACATGGCGGCCAGTCGCGGCGTTTTGTCGCTGCTCTGCTACCTGTGGTTGACGGGCGCCGCGACGGCCCTGACCCTTGCCGCCTACCGGCGCGAGGGTGGAAGGGCGGGACCCCGCGGCGACCTCCACCTGGGCGTGCTCTTCGCCCTGCTGGCCCTGAACGTCGCGGGCCTGTTCGAGGCGAACTGGCGCGACACGGAAATCCAGCGCTGGGTGCTGTTCCTGCTCGCGCTGCCCGCGTGCCTGCCGGCTACCAACCCGAGAGCGGCCTGAGCCACCTCGGACCTTGGCTCGGTCGCGTCCCGCCTCGAGCGCCGCGTCGAGCTCGCCGCCCTCGTGGATCTGAACCACATCGGGACCTTGGCTCGGTCGCGTCCGCCTGCCAGACTGCGCCGACCCAGCGCCGACAGACGACCTCCCGACACCAGCCGTACACGGAGAATCCCCATGCAATTCGACCGTCTGAGCCTGATCGAGCTCCTCGATGTTCTGTCGGCGCGTGAAGCCTCCTGCGTCGAGTTGATGACCCGCCACCCTCAACGGCATCGAAGCGACGAATCCCAGGCTCAACGCGGTCGTCAGCCAGCGGTCGCGCGAGGCGCTGATCATCGACGCCGAAACGGCCGACGCGCGCCGCGCCGCCGGAGATGCCGCCCCCTCGAAGGCGTGCCCCTGTAGGGGTCAAGGACCTCGAGGATGTTGCCGGCATGGTGACCTCCATGGGTTCGCGCGTGTTCCGCGACTCGGTGGCCGAAGCCGATTCGACCCAGGTGGCCCGGCTGCGGGCCGCCGGAGCGATCGTCGTCGGCAAGACGAACACGCCGGAGTTCGGCTTCACCGCGATCACCAAGAACCCGCTGTTCGGCGTCACCCGGTCGCCCCTGGAACCTGGAGCGCACCCCCGGCGGATCGAGCGGCGGTTCTTCTGCGGCGGTTCTTCTGCGGCGCTGGCCGGCGGCGTGCTGCCCCTGGTCACTTCCTCCGACGGCGGCGGCTCGATCCGCATTCCCGCCAGCTTCACCGGCGCCTTCGGCCTCAAGCCCCAGCCAGGGGCGGATACCCCGTGGGCCGATGAAGGCCTGGGACTACGGCAGCACCGCGGTCTACGGCGACGACCTGTTCCACCAGTCCGCCGTGCTCAAGGGTTCGCGGTCGGCGCTCGTGGAGCTTGCGGCCGCTTCGCGAGTTTGCCGAGGGCAGCCGGCAGGCCGCGGGCTACGGAATCACCGTGACCTTGACCGCCCCGGACCGTTTGTCGCCGGCGATCTCGAAGGCGCGCTCGATCTCGTCCAGTGGCACCTGGTGGGTGAGCAGCCCGGCGCAGCCATCCCCAGCACCCGCGAGGATCCGCACCGCCTCCGCGAAGTCCTCCTGCCCGGGGCGGCGGGCGTAGCAGTTGGACCACTGCAGGCGCGCCTCCTTGCCCAGGAGCATCAGCGGATCAAGGGTCAGCAGGCCGGTGAAGACGCCCAGGATGCAGATCGTCCCGCCGGGGGCCAGGGCGATGCCTGCCGGACTCATCGTGTCCGCCAGACCGCCCACCGTTTCGACCACCAGGTCGGCGTCGAAACCCGAAAGATCCTCCCCGGCGCCGGCGTCGATCACATCGTGCGCACCGAGCTGTTTCGCCAGCCGGGCCTGGTGCGGGTAGCGGGCGGTGGTCGCGACGTAGCCAAAGCCCCACGCCCGCGCCACGGCGACGACGGCCAGTCCGATCGTCCCGGCGCCCAGAACCAGCAGCCGAGCCGGCGGCGTGACCGATCCGGCATCCGCCAGACGCAACCCGTGAACCGCCACCGCGAAGGGCTCCGCCAGGGACGCGCTCGGCGCCGGGAGCGATCGCGGCGCCCGGTACAACCGGTGCGCCGGTACGACGACCGCGTCGGCAAAGCCTCCCGGACGCCGCAGCCCGTAGAGCTGGAGTTTCCGGCAGATCGAGTCACGGCCATCGCGGCACGGTTCGCAGTCGCCGCACGACGCAAGCGGCTCGACAACGACGGATTCTCCCGCCGCGAAGCCGCGGACACCGGGGCCCAGGTCGTCGACGATCCCCGCCATCTCGTGGCCCATCGTCGAACCCGGCTCGATGATGGGACTGGGGCTGTGGACCATGTGCAGGTCCGTGCCGCACAGACCACAGGCGCCAATCCGCAGCCGGACCTCTCCGGGACCCGGTTCCGGCAGCGGCCGTTCGACCAGACCCACCTTCCCGGGGCCGCGATAGACACCCGCGCGCATCGCGCGGATCGTAGCAACGGAGGTCGAGAGGCGTGCGCGCCCCTTGGCAGCCCGTGGCTGCTAGGGCAGGAAGCCCAGGGCCGAACAGTCGGCGGCTTCGCCGTTCACCGTGCAGGCGCAGTCGCCGTCGTCGCATTCGACCTTGACTTCGCACTCGCCGGAGTCGCCACAGGCCGAGGCTGCGAACTCGAAGGAGTTCGCGTTGGCGACGTCGACCGTGCAGTCTTCGCCATCCTCGCAGGCGACCTTGACCTCGATCACGCGGGCTTCGTGTTCGCCGGCATCGTGGCCGCCGGCCTCGATGCTGGACATCTCGACGCGCCGCTGCGGCCGCCGCTCCTCCAGAGTCGCGCTGACCTTGTCCATCCGGCCATCGCGCCAGACCTCGAGCACAACCGTCTCGCCGTCCTCGCGGCCGCCAATGGCCCGGGCCAGCGCCGACGCGGATGCGACCGGCTCACCGTCGACCGCGGTGACGATGTCGCCGACCTCCAGGCCGGCACGCAGCGCCGGGCTGCCGTCCACGAGCTTGCCGACCATGACGCCCGCGTCCTCGGGAACACCGAAGTGGGTGCGCAGTTCCGGGGTCAGCTCGGAGAGCTGCACGCCGAGAAACGCGCCGCCGCCGTGGCGCAGGTGCAGGCGCGAGCCGTGCTCGCCCAGCCGCTGCATCACCCGATGCACGCGGCGCCGCACCGACTCGCCGGCTTCGCCGTCCGCGCGCTCATCCTCGGTCAGGAGGATGGCGTGCCCGTCAGCCTCGAGAACATGGACGTTGTCCTCGGCAACCCACTCGTGGTCGCCGCCGTGGAGCACCCGGACGTCGCCGTCGTCGCCGACGAAGACCATCCGGCTCACACGCTCATCGCAGTCCTCGCCGTCCGCGCAATCCACGACCTTCTTGATCTGGATCTTGCGAACCTGCTTCTCCTCACCGTCCTGCGCAATTGCCGGCACGGCCACAGCCAGTGCCAGCGCCACGACCAACCAGACCTTCATTCGCGACATCGTTCTGTCCTTCTCCTGTTCGCTTCCGTGTTCGCTCTGCATTTTACCGGGTACGCCACCGGCTCAGCCTCTGTAGTGAGAACGCCGCCCGAGCCCATTCGTTCCACGCAACCGCCGATGTCACGTTCGCCCACGTGCTGGCGCAGGCGGCGTATCGGACGGGTCCGCACCGCCGACCTGGCGGCCCCGGGCCAATCGTGACGGGCAGCGGCCGAGTCGATTCAGGAATCGTCCATCGACGCGCGCACGGTACGCAGATCCTTGAGCGCCGCCTTGGCCATCGAACCGCTGTCGCGCGCCACCTCGACGAAGCGGAAACCCTGCCGGATCCGCTTGGGCGCCTCCTTGACGGTGCCCGCGACCCCGGCGAACAGTCCGTGCCGCCTGCAACCGTCGAGGATCCTGTCGATCGCGTCGGTAAACGACTCGTCCTCCTGGTCCGCGGCCGGCCGCAGCCCCAGCGACACACTGAGGTCGCTCGGGCCGACATAGACGCCGTCGAGGCCCGGCACGGACAGGATGTCGTCCAGGTTGTCGAGGGCCTGCCGGGTCTCGATCATCGGAATGCAGTAGGCCTGTTCGTTCGCCTCCTCGAGGTAGTTCCCCCCGTAGAGCAGACCGGCACGGAAGGGCCCGAAGCTGCGCTTTCCACGCGGCGGGTAGCGGCAGGCAGACGCCGCGGCTTCCGCCTCGGCGCGACTGTTGACCATCGGAATGATGATGCCGTGGGCGCCGGCGTCGAGCATCTTGCCGATGATCCCGGGCTCGTTCCAGGGCACGCGGACGATCGGCGTCGTGTCGGAGGCGGTCATCGCCTGCAGCATCGCCGTCGCCCGCTGGTAGTCGACCAGGCCGTGCTGCATGTCGATCGTCGCCCAGTCGAAGCCGAGTCGGGACATCAACTCGGCGCTGTGGGTATCCGGCAACGCCAGCCAGGCGCCGAGGGCCGCCTCATCGTTGTCGATCTTGTCGCGCAGACGGTTCTTCATCGGCATTGCCTGGCCTCCTCGGTCGCCCGGTTGGACGGAATCAGTGGGACGGAATGTGGCCGCGGAGATTAGCAGTCCGTGGCGGAACGTCCGGAAGCCGGCGCTTGGCGGCGGATGCCGGCCAGAAAGCCGGCGCAGCCGGTTCCTGCCGCGCGCACCTGCCAGCCTCGGATCACGGGATCAGGGACTCGTCCGGGGTCAGGGACGCGGCGAAGCGAGCCAACAGATCAGCCGAGTGATCCAGGTCGTCGAGGGAGATCGTCTCGACCGCGCTGTGCATGTAGCGATTCGGAATGCTGATCAGGCCGGTCGCGACGCCGGCGCGGGTGATCTGAATCGAGTTCGCGTCGTTCGGCGCCGCGCGTCCGAGAGCCGCCAACTGGAAGGGAATCTCGCTCTCTTCCGCGACGGCTTCCAGCCGGTCGCTGATCCTCGGATTCATGTTCGGACCGCGCACGATGACGGGGCCGCCGCCCAGGCGGAGATCGCCCTCCTGACGCTTGCTGATCGTCGGGCAGTCCGTCGCATGGGTCACGTCCACCGCGATGCCGACATCGGGGTCGACACCGTGGGTGCTCGTGCGGGCGCCGCGCAGGCCGATCTCCTCGCAAACCGTCGACACGGCATAGACGGCGACCTTCGGGGCCTTCTTCACGACCCGGCGCAGCGCCTCGATGACCACCCACAGGCCGGTCGTGTTGTCCATCTTGGGCGCGTTGGCCAGGCCGTTGCGCAACTCCTGGAAGCCGAGATCGAGGGTCACCGGATCGCCCACCCGCACCGCCGTCTTCGCGTCGTCTCCGTCCGTCGCGCCGATGTCGAGCCACAGGTTCTCCATCTTGACAACCCGCTTGCGCTCCTCCACGTCGAGCAGGTGGATCGGCTTGCGGGAAATGACCGCCGGGACTGGACCGTCCTTCGCCCACACGGTCATCCGCTGGCCGACGAGTTGCTGCGGATCCCAGCCGCCGATCGGCTGCACCCAGAGGAAGCCCTTGTCGTCGATGTAGCTGACCAGCAAGCCGATCTGGTCGCAGTGGCCCGCGAACAGGACCCTGCGGCCGTCAGGTTTCGTGCCGGCTTCGACGTTCACCGCCGCGATCACGTTGCCATGAACGTCGGTCGTCACGCTGTCGGCGAACTTCCCCGCGTAGGCGCGTACAACTTCCTGTACCGGCTCCTCGTGGCCCGAGGGGCTCGGCGTGGCCAACAGATCGATCAGAAACTTCCGTGCTGTCTTGTTCACTTGCTACTCCCAGCCGGTACTTCGCCCCACCACCAGGTCACGGTCGGGCGACCACCGCGGCTGTCCTGTTGATTGGTGTCCTGGAATCTCAGCGTCCTCTGCGGCGCTGGCGGCTGCTGTACGAGCGCAGGGCGCGCAGGAGGTCGATCTTACGCAGAGCCGGCCAGTGCGTGTCGCAGAAGTAGTACTCGGAGTAGGTGCTCTGCCAGAGCAGGAACCCGCTCAGACGAACCTCGCCGCTCGTGCGGAGGATCAGGTCGGGCTCGGGCTGGCCCGAGGTGTAGAGGTAGCGCTCGATCGACGAGGCAGTGAACTCGTCCACGACTTCGTCCAGGGACTTGCCGACCGCCGAGTTGTCCAGGAGGTAGTTGCGGAAGGCACTCGCGATCTCCTCACGGCCGCCGTACGCCATCGCGATGTTCAACCGGTACTGGTCGTAGCCGCTGGTTGCCGCCTCCGCGTCGCGAATCGCGGTCTGAAGGCTCTCCGGGAGCAGCTCGATCTGCCCCAGGAAACGCACGCGGATGCCTTTCTGATGGACATCGTCATGGTTCGCGAGTTCCCGGGTCTTCTCCTCGAACAGCTCGAACAGGGCCTGCACTTCCTTCGCGGAGCGATTGAAGTTGTCGAGCGACATGCTCCACACGGTGACGGTCGAGACCTGCGCCTCATAGCACCAGTTGAGGACCTCCCACAGCTTCTCGGCGCCCCGGAAGTGTCCTGCACTGACGTTGCCCAGCCTCTGCTGGCGCGCATAGCGGCGGTTCCCGTCCATGATCAGCCCGATGTGCCGGGGCAGCCGCCAGGTCCCCACCTTGGACTCGAGCCGGCGCTGGTAGACGACGTAGAAGGGCCACTTGATCAGGGCCCTGACACGCCGCCAGAGTTCGCTCGCAGGACGTGTCCCGCGTACCGGAACGGCGCCTGACGGGGCGGAGTCGAAGACGCTCACCGGCAACCTCGCCGATCGCCCGGTTGGTCGCAAGGAAGCCCGTCAGGGCTGTTCCAAAGTCGGGAACTCCGGTGTCCGAGGTGCGGAAACCACTCCTGGGTGGGAAGATCGGTGCTGGCACGAGTCTCTGCTCTCGGGAACGCGGGCGCCCTGCCCGCACGCAGCGCGAAGCGTCGGACTTTGGAATGGTCCTGCGGAAGCCCGTTCACGCCTGCAACTCTCTCTCCCCGCTGTGTTACTTTCGCCGGCGCCTATCCGCCGCCGTTAGCCCAACCACCGCAAGCCGTCACAAGGCCACGCCACCGATGACACCGCGAGACTCTCGGGAGTCGACCCGGCATCATAGCGACCTTCAGTACTCCGGTGCGGCCGAGCTGGCCGAACCGACCCGAGATTCACAACGCCGCTTGTGGCGCCTGTTCTTCCCGGCTCTCGCCCTGTTCGCGCTCGCCAGCCTGGCCGGGCCCGCGTCGGCGGCGGCGCCGGCGCCGGCGCTCGAGACGACCGAGGGGACCGAGGCCCTGCGCCTGTTCCTGGACTGCGACTGGGGCTGCGACTCCACCTTCCTGCGCAGCCAGGTCGACTACGTCAACTGGGTGCGCGATCGCCAGGATGCCGAGGTCCACGTCCTCGTCACCATCCAGTCCGGCGGAAACTCCCGTGAGTACACCTTCAACTTCATCGGCCTGGAACGCTTCGAGAGCATCGATCAGAGGTTGATCTACACATCGTCGTTCACCGACACGGACGACGAGCGCCGTCGCGGCATCCAGCGGCTCCTCGAGCTGGGGCTGGTTCGCTACGTCCTCGAGACGCCGCAGGCCGAAGGACTCGTCGTCGAGTTCAAGAACGGCGAGAGCCAGGGAGAGCCGCATCGCGACCACTTCCATCCGGAGCCGAACATCCTCGTCGCCGACGCGGAAGACGATCCGTGGAATCACTGGGTCTACCGCCTTCGCCTGGAGACGGACTTCCGAAGCGAGGATCGCAGGGACTCGCAGTCCTACCGGGCAAGCGCCTCGGCGGGCCGGACGACGGATATGTGGCGAACGGGCATGGGTGTCTTCTACTCCTACCGGGAGAGCAACTTCGAGTTCGAGGACGGCAGTACCTACAAGAACGTGTCGCGCAGCACGAACTACTTCGGGCAAGTGATCCGCACCCTCGCTCCCCATTGGGGAGTGGGCGTCGGCGCCAGCAGCCGCGAGTCGACCTTTCTCAACCTGGACAGCTCCTATCGCGCGGCTGCGGCCGTCGAGTACAACTACTTTCCCTACAGCGAGTCGTCCGAGCGCGAGTTCACGTTCGCCTACTTCATCGGCGGCGCCAGCCTCGACTACGAGGAGATCACCGTCTTCGACAAGCTCGACGAGACCTTCACGGACCAGGGGGCGTACATCGCGTTCGGCATGGAGAGGCCATGGGGCGAGGCCCACATCGACCTCCAGTACAGCCACTTCATCGACGACTTCGACCGCAGCCGGATCGAGTTCAGCACGGACGTCGAATACCACATCCTGCGCGGCCTGAGCTTCGATGTCTACGCCGGGATATCGAGGATCCGGGACCAGATCTATCTCCCGAAGGGCGGAGCGACCGACGCCGAGGTCCTGGTCGCCAGGCGCCAGTTGGAGACGGACGTTTCATTCCGCGGCGGCGTCCAGCTCCGGTACACGTTCGGCTCGATCTACAACAACGTGGTGAACTCCCGGTTGAGCAGCGAGAGCGGCGGCTTCTCGCGCATCTTCTAGATCTGGAGGCGCCGGGAAGGCCCCGCCGGCGCGCCTCCGGTATCGTCGGACCGTGACGGTAGTCATCGCGGGGGGTGGAGACATCGCATACATGCTCGCGTCCTCACTGGCGCGCGAGGAGGATGTCTTCGTCGTTCTGCCCACCGAGACGGCCCGGGACCGGTTCGAGAACCTGGATCTGCAGATCACGGTCGGCCCGGCGGCCAGCCGCACCACGCTGAAGAACGTCGACCTCTCCGACGGGGACACGTTCATCGCCTGTGCCGACTCGGACGAGCGCAACATCATCGCCTGCCTGGCGGCCCGCGGCCGGTCGAAGGCGACGACCTACTGCTTCATCTCGCAGGACGAGCACCACGAGAGCTTCAACGACCCGGAACAGACGACGCTCGAAGAGGTCATCGACCACCTGATCTGGCCCCAGTGGTCGCTGGCCAGGGAGATCGCCCGGATCGTGCTCGAACCGCGGGCCCTCGACGTGGAGGACTTCCACCGCGGCCGGGTGTGGCTGATGGAGTACCGATTGCCGGCGGACTCGCGGCTGTGCGGACCCAACCTGGCCGAGGCGCCCCTGCCGGCCAACGCTCTGGTCGTCAGCCGGGTCAGAAACGGGAAGCTGATCGTTCCGCGCGGGCAGGACCGCCTGGAAGCCGGAGACAAGGTTCTGTTCATGGGTCGGCGAACGGCCCTGCGGCAAGTCGCGAAGCAGTTCTTCGCCGCGCCCGAGACCGTCGTGCGCAGCGTGACGATCATCGGCGGCGGCCGTACCGGCAGGCTCCTGGCACAGGAACTGACCCGCGGCCTCTGGCCCGAAGTACGGGTCATCGAGGCCTCCAGACGCCGTTGCGAGGACATCGCCGGACAGGTCGGCAGGGCGATCGTCTTCTGCGGCGACGGCACGGACCTGAAGGTGCTGGAGGAAGTCGGCGTCGCCCGCAGCGATGCGCTGGTCGCCATGGCCGGTGACGATCAGACGAACCTGCTCTGCTCCCTGATCGCGAAGCAGCTCGGGATTCCCAAGGTCGTGACCGGTGTCAGCCAGGACACGAGCAGCGCCCTGTTCGAGCGCGTCGGCGTCGACGTGACTCTGAACGCCCGCGCCGCCGCGATTGCCGAGGTCCTGCACCAGATCCAGGCGCCGCGCCTCGAGTTCCGCGCCGCGCTCGAAGACGGCCAGGCCGATGTCGTCGAAGTCGTCGTGCCCCCGGACTTCAAGGCTCGGCGCCTGCGCGAGATGGACATGCCGACCGGAGTCATCGTCGGCGCCGTCCTGCGGCAGTACAACACGATCGTGCCCGGAGGAGACGACGAGGTGCTCCCCGGCGACCGTCTGCTGGTCGTCGCCACGGCGGAGGCCGCCGACACCGTGGGCCCGGCCTTCGGTCTGGCGCCCGAAACCGACTGAAACCGGCGGCGATGCGCGTTTCGATCGTTCTCCGTACGGCCCTGGCGCTGGTCGGCTGTTTCGGCGTCGTCCTGCTGGCGCCGTCGGCGGTCGAAGCAGCCTACGGGCACGGGCGCAGCGCCCTCGCCTTCCTCGCCGCCGCCGGCCTCGCCGTGCTGCTGGGTCTGGCTTCCAGGCTCCTGCCCGGGCGGGGACTCGAGATGCGGCGGATGGAAGGCCTGGCGACCGTGGCCGTGGCCTGGCTGCTGCTGGTTCTGATCGGCGCCATCCCCTACTCCGCGAATGGCTTCTCACCCGCCGACGCGCTCTTCGAGTCGATGTCGGGCCTGACCGGCACGGGCGCCACGATTCTCACCGACTTCGACGCGGTGAGCGAAGGCGTCTTCCTGTGGCGATCCTTGAGCGAGTGGGTCGGCAGCATGGGCATCATCGCCCTCTTCATCGCCGTCCTGCCCGCGCTTCAGATCGCCGGGCGCCAGATGTTTTTCGCCGAAGCGCCCGGACCCACCGAGGAGCGCCTCTCGCCCCGCATCCGCAACACGGCCCTCTACCTGTACACGCTGTACGTCGGCCTGACCGCGCTGGAAGCCGGTCTCCTGATCCGGTTCGGAATGCCGCCCTTCGACGCGATCTGCAACTCCCTGAGCACCGTCTCGGCCGGGGGCTTCTCCCCTCACCCGGGCAGCATCGGCGGCTACGAAAGCAGCCTGATCGAGTGGACGGTAATGGCCTTCATGCTCCTTGCCGGAGCGAACTACGCCTTTCAGTTCCAGGCGATCCGCGGCCGCCCGCTGACCCTGCTTCGAAGCGAGGAGTTCCGGCTCTACCTGGTGATCGTCGTCGCCGCGACCCTGCTTCTGGCCTGCACGCTCAAGAGCGACGAGGTGTTGCTGTGGGATTGGATCGCGACCGACGCCCTGTCGGAGGACACGCTTCGGCGCGCGGGCTTCCAGGCGCTCGCCATCATCACGACGACCGGATTCGCGACCGAGGACTTCGCGCTCTGGGCTCAGGCGAGCCAGACGATCCTTCTGCTGCTCATGTTCTGCGGCGGCTGCGGCGGTTCCGCTGCCGGCGGCCCCAAGCTGGTCCGGGTATGGCTGATCGCGAAGTCGACCCTGATCGAGCTGTTTCAGACGGTCTTCCCCCGCGCCGTGCGGCCGCTGCGCCTCGACGGCCGGAGAGTGCCCGACGACGTGATCCACGCCATCGTGTCGTTCCTGCTCCTCTACCTCGTTCTGTTCGCTCTGAGCGTCGGCGTCGTGGGGCTGGCCGGTACCGACATGCCCACCGCGGTGACCGCGAGCATCGCCACCCTCGGCAACATCGGTCCGGGCCTGGGAGACGTGGGCCCGTTCGGCAACTACGCCCACTTCCCCGATGCGATCAAGGTCTGCCTGTCGCTCAACATGTGGATCGGCCGGCTTGAGATCATCACCGTTCTCATCTTCCTCCACCCCGCCGCCTGGTTGGGCGTTCGCTGGCGGTAGGAGCAACTCGCCGCGGTGTCGCGCAGCAATGGGCGGCAATCAAGCGCGCAGACGAGAGGGGTGTGCTGGCGGCAGGAGCATTCGCAGCCTGGGACCGAACGCGGAGCCTGCGACCGGCCTCGCAACTCCAGGCGCTGGCGCTGCTACAGTCCGCGCGCCATGGAACTCCTCGCGTCCGGCTACTCCCTGATCGAAGGTCCTCGCGTCGACGCGGCAGACCGCCTCTACTTCAGCGATGTCCACAACGGCGGCGTCTACCGGCGCAGTCCGGATGGCGAGATCGAAACGGTCGTGCCGAAGCGCCGCGGCGTCGGCGGCATCGCGCTCCATGCCGACGGCGGCATCGTCTGCTCGGGTCGCAACATATGCCACGTCAGAGACGGTCACACGCGAATCCTCTTCGACCCGCCGGACACGCCCGGCTTCAACGACCTGTTCGTCGACGCCCGGGGCCGCGTGATCACGGGCACGATGCGCACGAGCCCGTTCACGGGCAGCCGTGAGCGGATACCCGGCGAGTGCTGGCGCATCGAGTCCGAGGGCAGTGCGACCGAGCTGTACGGCGACATCAGCCTGACCAACGGCATCGGCTTGTCGCCGGACGGGGGGACGCTGTACCACGTCGACACCGCTCGCAACCACGTCGTCGCCCACGACGTCGAAGACGACGGGAGCTGCGTCAATCGGCGGGCACTCGCCTCGCCCGATCGGGGCCGCCCCGACGGTCTCGCCGTCGACGAGGAGGGCTGCCTCTGGGTCGCCTGCTTCGCCGGCGGCTGCGTCACCCGTTTCGACGCGGAAGGCCAGATCGTGAGCCACCTGGAGGTTCCCGCCAGGAACATCACCAGCGTCTGCTTCGGCGGCAGCGACCGGCGCGACCTCTACGTCGTCACTGCCGGCGACCCGGACGATCCCGGCAGCAGCGGTTCGATCTTCCGCACCAGAGCTCCCGCGGCGGGCCTGGAAGCCCCGATGGCCGTGATCTGAAACCGCAACGGCGGCTAAGGTGATGCCACAAAAGGGCGGCCATCTGAAGATTGACCGAGAGGACTGGCTGCGACCGGTAGTCATCCCGATGCACAAGGGAGACCTGACCATTGGGGTTCTGCGCAGCAACATCCGGACTGCAGGGATGACGACCAGGGAGTTCCTGGACCTGCTCTGACCAACCTCCCGCGGCGCACGGCCAAGCGAAGACAAGTCAACGGGCCCGCAGCCGGTTCGTCGCCAGCCGGCCGCGCAGCGTCCCCGCCCGTCGCGAAGACGAGCGCCGGGACAAACGGAATCAACCGCAGCCCACGACTCCGCCGTCCACCGTGAAGGTCTGGCCAGTGGTCCACGAACCGGCGCGCGAGGCGAGGTAGACCGCGATGCCGGCGCAGTCTTCCGGCTCGCCGAGGCGCCGGAGCGGCGTTCTCGCAGCTACCGCCTGCTCCCGCTTCGGGTCCTCCCACAGGGCGCGCGCGAAGTTGGTCTTCACCAGGCCGGGGCAGACGGCATTGACCCGGATGTTGTCGGGACCGAACTCGGCCGCCAGGTTCCGCGCGAGTTGCATGTCCGCAGCCTTGGAGATGGAGTAGGCGCCGAGCACCGCGGTGCCGCGGAAGCCACCCACCGAGGACACGATGACGATCGACCCGTCCCGGCGTTCCTGCATCTCGGGAATCACCATCTGACACAGCCAGTGGACGCTCTTGATGTTGACCTCCATCACCTTGTCGAACGCCGAGTCCGGAATGCCCAGGCTCGATCCGTAGTACGGATTGACCGCCGCGTTGACGACCAGGTTGTCGATCTTCCCCCAGCGCTCCCGGGTCGCCGCGACCAGGCGCTCCAGCTGATCCTTGTGACCGACGTGGCAGGGGTGGGCCATCGCCTCGCCGCCGCTCTCGTTGATCGCCGCCGCGACCGCCTCGCAGGCATCCGCCTTGCGGCTCGAGATGACGACCTTCGAGCCAAAGGCCGCCATGCCCTCGGCCATCGCCTTGCCGATGCCCTTCGTCGATCCGGTGATGACGCTCACTTTGCCGGTGAGGTCGAACAGGTCCTTCATCGTCCGTTCTCCTTGCTTGTGGCCGTAGCGGCCTTGGGTCCCATGAGTTCAGGAAGACCCGGGAGGCTACCAGCCCGACCGCTGCTGCTACAGTCGCCGCCGCCGTCCCGACGCTCCGTTCTCCCTTCCGCCAGCGCTGTGCCTGCAGCTGCCAGAAGGCGCCGGAGCACCCGCCGCCATGACCAACGCCGCCCACTCGAGCAGCCCGCCCGCGAATCCGATTCCGATGCGGGTCGGCATGACGGCGCCCGAAGCGTTCCCGGCCGCCGAGATGGCCGAGGCGGCCGGCCGCGCGATTCTCGACATCGGGAAGAACTTCGCTTTCTACCCCGGTGATCTCGGCCATCCCGGTCTGCGCGAGGTGCTCGCCCGACGCGAAGCGGACCGCGAGGGCGTGGACGTCGACCCCGACGAAGTCGCGCTGACCAACGGCTCCATGCAGGCGGTGACGCTGGTGGGCAGGGCGCTGATGGAGCAGCCTGGCGACATCGTGATCACGGAGGAGACGACCTACTCGGGCACCCTCGGCGCCTACCGGGGGCTCGGCTACCGCCTGGTCGGCGTGCCGACGGACGAGCAGGGCATGGACATCGGCGAACTGCGCCGGACGCTGGGGAGCCTGGCCGCGGACGGCAGGAAGCCGCGATTCATCTACACGCTGCCGACCTACCACAACCCGACCGGCGCCGTGATGCCCCGCGAGCGGCGACTCGAGATGATCGAGGCGGCGCGCGAGTTCGAGGTGCTTCTGGTCGAGGACAACTGCTACGCCGATGTCCACTACGACGACGCGCCGCAGCCGCCGCAGTCGCTCTACAGTCTGGCCGCGGGCGAGGGCGTCGTCTACATCGGGTCGCTGTCCAAGATCCTCGGCGCCGGCGTCCGGATCGGCTACTTCCTGGCCAGGCAGCCGCTCCAGCAGCGGTTTCTCGACCGGCGCTTCGACGCCGGCCAGAGCACGCTTTCATCGAGCATCGTGGCGGAACTGCTGCGCGGCCGGCTGCCGGCTCAGATCGAGCGCAACAACGCCGCGCTGCTACCGAAGCGTGACGCGCTGCTGGCAGCACTCGCGGAGCAGCTCGGCGGCATCTGCACCTGGCGCAGGCCAGCCGGCGCGATGTTCCTGTGGGTCGGCCTGCCCGACGAGGTGGACCGCGAAGAGCTGTTCGCGCTGAGCGAGCAGCGCGGCCTCGACTACGGCCACGGCGCCGCCTATCACGCGGGGGGCAAGGACGTGCCATTCCTCCGCCTCGCCTACGCCTGCCCCTCCGTGGACAGGATCAGGGACGGCGTCGCGTTGCTGGCAGGATGCCTGCGCGAGCTGGCGCCCCACCGGTTCTGAAAGACGCCGCGACGCCCCCGTCTACCAGGGTTGGTCACCTCGCCGATCGTGCGCCTGATTCGCGAGCCGCGCTACCGCCTTCCAGATCCGCGGGCGGCTGCCGATCCGCTCCCGCTGGATTCACGCTCTCCGTTCACGCTTGTGTGTTCCACTTCAGGCCGAGGGAGGTTCACTTCTCGCTGGACAGCTCGCGACCCGCAACGCCGCTCGGCTCGCGTACCATGGCGCCAGGCACACGGGGCCCATCCCCTCGAAGCTCTCATGCGACAGGCACAGACCAGCTTGGCGGACCAGCCGAGCAACGACTTGCAGAGGCGCCTCGCACGAGTACTTGAACCCCGGCAGGAGATCCTGGAGGCCTATCTCTTCGGCTCGCACGGGCGTGGCGAGGCCGGAGCGATGAGCGACATCGATGTCGCCGTCTACGTCGACGATCGTTCGCCTCCGCTAAGCCCCTACGGCTACGAGGCGGACCTGATCGCAGTGAGGTGGTCCCGGTTCTTTGGACAGTTTCAAGGCAGAGCCAAGGTGTACTCCATTGGTTGATCACGCCGCAGCCGCCGTCGCCGGGGCTGTGGAAAACTGCGGAATCTGCGGAAAACCCGATTCGTCCCGGAGGCGAGTGTCGGAAGTCGCATCGGGGCTGGCGCCGCGATAGACCTCGTTTGGGGTCTTTGCCCTGGTGGGATGAATGCGGCCGCTCGAGATTGTAGAAGGCGATCCACTCGCCGATCACCTGCCGCGCCTCGATGCCGTCGGCGAGTTCGTGCAGGTAGACGGCCTCGTACTTGAGTGAGCGCCAGAGGCGCTCGATGAAGACGTTGTCCAGACACCGGCCGCGCCCGTCCATCGAGATTCTGACCTTGGCGTCCTTGAGCACGCCGACGAAGTCCGCCGAGGTGAACTGGCTGCCCTGGTCCGTGTTGAAGGTGTCGGGCTTGCCCCAACGGGCCAGGGCCTCTTCGAGGGCCTCGACGCAGAACGAAGCGTCGAGGCTGTTCGACAGCCGCCAGGACAGCACCCGCCGGCTCGCCCAGTCCATCACCGCGACCAGGTACAGGAAGCCGCCTCGCACCGGGATGTACGTGGTGTGCGCTTCCTCGATGCGGAATCGGGGAGCTTCCTGCCGACGGCGGAAGAAGCCAGACGGCAGGAGGAGAGCCGCGCCGATGCCGCGGAAGCCCGGATTGCCGAACTGGAACGTCTGCTGGCGGTTTCGGATGGTCCCGACGGACCCGCCGCCAACGAGTGAAGGTCCGCCAGAAACGCCGTCGCAAGGGTTCGGGCAGAGCCCTGTTGGCGGACGACGAGACGACAAAGGCGGTGGTCTCGTTCAGCTCGGAACACCTCAATCGTCCGGCGGCTTCTCCGCGTCGGCCGCAATCGCGTCAGGTACCCGATTCTCCGTTTCCTCCGCATTCTGCGCCACATCCTTCTCCTGAGTCGCCTTGCCGCCCAGCCACGGCATGCTGGCGCGGTCAGCAGAGATCTCTGCCTCAAGGTCCGGTTCGGTCTGTGCCATGTGAGGCGCCAACGCCAGATCAACATGTTCTGCATACTTCCGGCTCCCGCCACCCTCCGACTCCCGTGTCTCCACGACCACGGCGCGACGGCCGCTCGGGCTCACGAACCAGGCCGCCGGGAGGCCGGAACGCCACTCCGAAACATGGTTCTCCTCAACACGGGACCACCGATCCCGCCAAACGTGCTCGATCCGATGGCGGCCTCCTCGCGTAGCAAGCCGCACCGCACCGCGTTCCGGATGAGGCTCGGCGGTAGAATTCCCGACCACCAGGAACGGTTCCTCCCCGAGCGGCGACAGCCCGAAGTCCCAAAGATCGTATGCTCTCCAGTAGAGGGACGTCCGGGCCCAAAGCACACGTTCGTCCCACTGCCAACGAAAATCGTACTCCTCGACGCCATTCTCGAACAGAATCGGCACTGCAAGAGGAGAGGAGCCGTTGGCTGAGAAGTGCAGGACATAGGCGCCACCGCTCCACGGCGTGAGTACGACAGGACCGTCTGAGTCGAGAAAGACAAACCCTGGCGCCATCGGCCACTTGAACCCACTGGTGCGAACGTCTCTCTCGGCGCCGACATCCGCGCTCTCAGTTCGCTTGGTCCTTGTCTCGCGCAACAGCGTTCTGCCAAAGCGAAAGCCGGTTCCGCTGTCGTCGACCAGGCCCCAGGCTCGCCCATCTCCCGAGACATCGACTGGAACCCCGTGGTTGCCCACCGCGGGTCCGTACTCGCGGGATCCGAACTCGCGACTGCTGAACGCCCAATAGACTCGAAGATCTCCGTCGCGACCTATTCCGATGATCTCGTCGACCGGATCCCACTGTCCATCTCTCCTGTAGCCGGACAGCAACAAGCGACCGTCCGAAAGAACCGAAACGTACCGCACCGAGATGCCTGACATGTCAACGCGTCTGATCCTCTTTCCGTTGATCTGCACGACGACCGAGCCATCAGCCGGATCATTGCTCCTTCGAATGACAAGGAGCGCCCGACCCTCGTCATCGACGAAACCGCCGGCAACTTCGCCTGAAGGCAGCTCAACCTCGGCCGCCAGTGCGACGGCGCTCAATGCCACGAGAACAAGACCACCTACGACAACCCGTAACACTTTAGACATTTTGTTTGCCCCCCTTTTCTCGTCTACTGAGCATTTTCACACTGCTCCGGGCCAGTTTTGAAGGTGAATCCGGCAGCCTTCGCGGGGCCTCGATCCGCAAGAGGATCAAGGGCAACATCGTCTGGCCCAACCAGCTTGAAATGGTGGTGTGCGCCAAATTGGCGACCCGAACCACCCCAACGTCCTATCTGATCGCCAGCTTCAACCCTTGAACCCTCCGCGGGCCGCGAATCGCGATCAAGATGACAGTGCACTTCGTAGCCACCGTCGTCATGGCGAATTCTCACGTACCATCCACAACCCGCCGGCTGCAGCGGGGGAAGCATCACTAAGCCTCCGCGGAACGCAGAGAACGTTGCGTCGCTGTGAGTCTGGATGTCGATTCCGGTGTGAGTCCTCTCGCCCCGGGGTGCGCCGAAGAGGTCGCCCTCATTGAAGTTCCAGCCACAATCCCGAATCCTTGTCGTAAGCGTCGCCGGATTCACGCCGGTTGGGGTTGGCCCCGGCGTTGCCCCGCCCGGATCCGGGTCCGGTTCCGGAACCGGATCTGGCGCCGGGTCGCCTTCGCCGGGTCCCGTGCCCGGCGGCGGGCCGTCGTCTTCCGGTATATGCGGCACAGGTATCGGCTTGCTCACGACCTTGGTCTCTCCGCCCTTGAACACGACCTTGCCGTCCTCGCATAAGAAGCCATCCTCGAGCTTCGTGTCGTCGTCGCAACTCAGTACCTTGGGGCCGTCGCCGCCGAACCCCGAAATCTGGGACTCCGGGGCCGGGACGTACCGATGGCAGCTGCCACCAGAAGCAAGGTAGCCAACGGGACATTGGACGGCCGCAAGGATCATGAAGTTCGCCCGACCTCCACCAGAAGGGTACACCCGGACGCTGTGCGAGCCGGCCTCCAGCTCCCCGCTCCAGTACTCGTCTCTCACGCCGGTGCGATTCGTGCAGGAGGAGCCGTCCACGGAACAGTCGACGTCCCGATTCATGCCGGTCAGCCAGACGCGCACGGTCTGACACGACAACAACGTGAACGTGTAAGTCTGCTCCAGGCTGTCCGTTGCCGTTTCGAACAGGACCCCGACCTGCGACTCCACCACCGGCGACGGTGGCGGCGGTGGCGGCGGCGGCGGCGGTGGCGGCGGTGGCGGTGGCGGCGTTCCTGTCAAGGGCGGCAGCGGCGCTGAGCCGCTGACGCTCAGCGTCCAACTGCGGGTACCGCTTCCGTACGGATACACGTTCACCGTGTGAGTTCCCGCCTCCAGCCTGCCTGTCGAGGAATCGTCCGTCGTGCTGCCGTGGTTCGTGCACCGCAAACCGTTCAGGGAACGGTCGACGTCCCGGTTCATGCCCGTGAGGCTCAGGCTCACGTCGGTCGTGGACTCCAGATCGAACAGGTAGGTCTTCTCGCCCGAAACGTCGGTCTCCGACACCGTGAACGGCAGCTCATGGACCTTGCGGACCTTTGGGGGCGACGACGGCGGATCTGGTTCTTCTGTCGGCGGAGGGCCTGGCGGATTTCCGAGACCGATGGACGGCGCCGTCACCGTCACGGTGAACGAGACGGAGTCCGTCCTGCCTGCGCGGTCCGAAACGCTGTAGACAACCGTGTATGTCGTGTCCTGCTGGACGGTCGGAAGTGTTCCCTGGGCCCGAAGGGACGCATCCGCAAGCGCTACCCGCTTCAGTCCAGATAGCCGAGTGCCCGGAGGCGTCGGCGCACGTCCTCGTCGATCTGGTCTTCCTCGATTTCTTCGGCGGCGGCGATTTCGCCGGTGAGGTTCCGGTCGGCCAGCAGGTCCAGCATCCGCTCCACGATGTCGGGCCGCTCGCTGGCCAGGTCCTCCAGTTCGCCCGGATCCGCCTCCAGGTCGAAGAGCATTGGCGCCGCTCCTTGGGAAGCCGACTGCGGCAGCACGAGCTTGTATCGGCCGCGGATCACGGAGGCCGCGCGGTGGCCATCGACGTCGAGGTGGGTGTACACATCGGGCCTGGCGTCACCACGGCGTCGTCGCGCCAGCAGGTCCCTGCCGTCGGTGGGCGGCGCCTCGATGCCAAGGTACGCGAGCAGGGTCGGCAGGAGGTCCACGTGCTGGGCGGGAGTCTCGATCCGCCGCGGCGGCACGCCGGGAAGACGGATGACGAAGGGAACGCGGAGCACCTCTTCGTAGAGCGACAGCCCGTGCTCCCAGCGACCGTGCTCCGCGAACTCCTCGCCGTGGTCGGAGACGTAGATCACGATGACATCCTCCGCCAGGCCGCGCGCCTCGAGTTCGTCGAGCAACTCGCCGAAGGCGCGGTCGTTCTGCGCCACCTCCGCGTCGTAGAGCCGCGAAAGCGCCTCGGCCGTGCCTTCGTCGGGCTCGACTTCGCCCCGATTCAGCTCCAGCAGGTACCGGACGGTCCGGTAGTGCGCGGGTGCATCGCCGGCGTCGAACATCTGTTCGAATTCCGGCGCCGGGTCGTAGGGCCCGTGCGGATCGATCGCATGGAGATAGAGGAAGAACGGCGCTCCGGCGTCCTGCCGTTCATCCAGCCACAGCCGCACCCGCTCCAGCATCGTCTCGTCCCGGTCGCGGTCCTCGGAGCGGAAGCGGGTGAACCCCTGGGCGAAGCCAAAAGCCCGGCCGACGTTCGGGTTGCGGACCAGGCCCATCCCCTCGTAGCCGTTCGCGGCCAGGATCTCGGCCAGGGTCGTCGCATCCTCGGGGAGCACGGAACGGCGGCCGACGGTGCGGTGTGCGGGCGGCAGAAGGCCCGTGAACAGGGACGCCATTGCCGGACGGGTCCAGGACGACTGGGCGTAGGCGTTCTCGAACACCAGAGCGCCCGTGGCGAAGGCGTCGAGCCGCGGCGAGGTCGGCCTCTGGTAGCCGTAGACGCCGAGACGATCCGCGCGGACGGTGTCCACGACGTAGAGAACGATGTTTGGCCGCCGCGACTCGGACGTTCGGTCCGGCAGCCCAGCGCCGCAGGAGGCCAGGACCACCGCCAGCGCCGGTGCACCCAGGAAGCGACAAGCGGAACGAGCGTCGCTCATGGGGGGCAGGGGCCGGCCCAAGGTCGGCGATCTTCTCCTGCACGAGTTGCTTCTGCCTGCTTCTGCGAACATGGAACCCGCGACACCCTGGAGGCGCCGGGAACGGCGGCATGTCGAGCGCAAGACGACCGCCAGCCGAACCATAGCAAGTGGCCTTGCAGCCCGTGGCAGAAGTCACGCTGCATTCGAGCGGCCAGGCATCCCGCCCGGCATCGTTGCTCCTTTGGTCGAGCATGGCCCGTTGCGGTCCGGCGGCGTCCGGCGCCGTCGCCGGCCGCGCAGCCTAATTCTGCGGGGCCTCCGCTTCGTTCACTTCCGTTGCAACGGGGGCCGGGACGTACCGATGGCAGCTGCCACCAGAAGCAAGGTAGCCAACGGGACATTGGACGGCCGCAAGGATCATGAAGTTCGCCCGACCTCCACCGGAAGGGTACACCCGGACGCTGTGCGAGCCGGCCTCCAACTCCCCGGTCCAGTACTCGTCGCTCACTCCGGTGCGATTCGTGCAGGAAGAGCCGTCCACGGAACAGTCGACGTCCCGGTTCATGCCGGTCAGCCAGACACGCACCGTCTGACGCGACAACAACGTGAACGTGTAAGTCTGCTCCAGGCTGTCCGTTGCGGTTTCGAACAGTAGCCCGACCTGCGTCTTCAGCACGGGCGTTGGATCGGTCGGCGCCTCCAAGGCCGCATCCACCGGCGGCACTGAGGTCGGTTCGAACCGCAAGTCCAACTTGCGCACAGGAATTTCCAAGTCGTCGTCCTCCAAAACTCGCGTCCCCAGGGTCACGGCGTGACGACCGTTCGCACTCACCAACAGCGTCGGAAGATGATGACCTTCTCGCGGCGGCGGGCCGCCCTGCCACTCCGAAACGTGAAGCTCTTCGCGCGCAGTCCACGGATCGCGCCACAAGTGCTCCACCCGGTACTCGCCATCACGCCGAACCACCCGGACGAGCCCCCGGTCCGAATGAACCCGCCATCCGCTTGCCCGCTCGACTTCCCAGATCGGCTCGGCGCCGCCGCCAGACAGGCCAAGGTTCCAGAGATGGTAGGCGCGCAGTACCTTGGCCGTAGCCGACCACAGGATCTTGTCTTGCTGCTGCCAGCCAGCGCGCCTTTCCTCCTTCTCGCGAAAGACCGGCACCTTGTAGCTGCAGTCCTTCTTGACGCAGTGCACGACGAACTGCCGACCCCGTCCGTAATCCGGCCAGGAAACCGCCAGAATCGGCCCTCTGGAGTCCAGGATGCTCCACCCTTCCGATTCCTCGGAAAACCCCCCGCCCGGTTCCTCAAACCGCACCGAAAGAACCCGCGAAACCTCGGCATGGCGCTTCCGGAAGTGACCCACTGCAATCTCCAACCCATGGAGACCAGCATCGGCAACACCCCAAAGCCCGCCATCACGGGCGGCCGAGAACCAGTAGTCCATCCAGGCCGGCTCAGACGGCTCATCCCGACTATTCAACTCCCACAGCTGGCGCAGCGTGCCGTCCGCGTTAAATTCCAGCACTTCCTGCACAAGAACGCCGTAACCGTCCCGGTCGCGAGGACCCTTCAGACTCCAGAGCCGGAAGCGGCCTTCGCCACGCCTGGCGAGACTCTTCCCCCAAACTTCGGGCAGCTCGACCGAGTCGGTTATCGCTCCGCTCGGCCCTCTGCGGACGAGAACGGAAAGGTCCGGCGCATCCGGAGAATACGATCTTTTCCGGTAGAGAAGCAACACAGTCCCGTCGTCTTCCACGAAGCCCCCTGCGACTTCATGGCCTGCAAGTGTTGTCTCGGCCGGGTAGCCGGCGGTGGCAAAGCCACCGAAGAGGAAGAGTATGCCGAGGGCGCGAAACGTCCGAATCACTCCTGTTACTCCTCGCATGTCTCGGGATCACCCTCAAAGTCGAAGCTGAATCCTTGTTCCTTCATGGCATCTTCTCCTCCCCACAAGTCAAGTGGATCCAGCTTCTTGTTCTCGGGGTTGCCAGGTTCGGTCCACTGCAAGTGAAGATGAGGCCCACTAGAGTTTCCGGTTTCACCATCCCGGCCGATGAGCGCTCCGGCCGCCACATCGCCCGGCTCCACATCGTGATTCGGATCAAGATGACAGATCGTAAACCAGGTGTCATCGGATCGGGTGATTCTGGCGAGCACCTCTTCGTAGAGCCCGGCATCGTTGCTCCTCGGTCGCCCTTGTTCCCGGGATTGCGGGCGGCCCGACATGCTCCCTTGTCGCGCCTTGCCGGGCGGGCGCCTGGCCACTCTCCGCGCCACACGGACTTCTGCCACGGGCTGCTTGGGCAGCGGCGCACCGGGAGCAACGAAAGAGGGGCCGCGCCGGACGTCTTGTGCTGCACGGAGTGCCGGCTTCTGCCGGCGCTGGTCGGCGCCTGGTCCCGGCCTGCTACCCTCCGCCCGCGATGAACTCAACCACCGCGCTCGCTTCCTCCCTGGCCGCCGGCCTGGCGCTTGCGACCGGCCTGGTCGGCGTGCTCGGCGCCCGCCTGGACCTGATCGCCCCCCTGGCCGGTTTCGGCCTGTTCGCCCTGCTCATGCCTCTGGGCTGCGCACTCGCCCTGCTCCTCGGCCTGATCGGAGTGTTCCGGACGCGGCCCAGGCAACGTCGCGGAGGCGCTTCGCAGGCCTGGGGCGGCATCCTCCTTTCGACCGTGATTCTCGGCAGCGTCCTCGTGCTCGCCAACGCCAGTCCCGAAGTGCCGGCGATCCACGACATCACGACGAACATCGACGATCCGCCGGTCTTCGAGGCGGCCGCCTCCCGGGACAGCCGCAGTCGCGGGTTCGCCTACCCGAGCGGCGGCGCGCACGTCCCGGACCTCCAGCGGCAGGCCTATCCCGACCTCGGCACGCTGCAGCTGGACATCTCGCGGCAGGAGGCGCTCCGGCGCGTCCGGCACACGGCCCAGGACATGAACTGGGAACCGATCGGAGGCGACGACGCGAGCGGACAGATCGAGTTCGCCGACACCACGCCGGCATTCCGGTTCGTCGATTTCGTCGCGGTCCGGGTCCGGGCCGCCCGGAGCGGCGCCGCCGTCGACGTGCGCTCCGTGTCCCAGGTCGGCGTCAGCGACCTGGGCAAGAACGCGGACCGCATCCGCCGCTTCCTGGACCGCCTGAGAGCCGCCGACTGAGCGGCTACGATACCGCTCTTTCCGCCCAACTTCTCCACCGTCAACACACCGGCGCGCCCGCGCCAGGAGACACCACCGACATGACTGCACTCACCGACATGGTCGACTACGAGGTACGCGGCGAAGTCGCCCTGATCGTGATCGACAACCCGCCCGTCAACGCGCTCAGCCACGGCGTGCGCGCCGGCATGGTCGAGGGACTGGCGAAGGCGGAAGCCGATGAACAGGTCGCCGCGGTGCTCCTGGTCTGCAAGGGCCGCACCTTCATCGCCGGCGCCGACATCACCGAGTTCGGCAAGCCGATGAAGGCGCCCGGCCTCAACGAGGCGATCGAGGCGATGGAGAACGCGACCAAGCCCGTCGTGGCGGCGATTCACGGCACGGCACTCGGCGGCGGCCTCGAAACGGCGATGGCCAGCCACTACCGCGTGGGGGTCTCCTCGGCCCGCTTCGGCCAGCCCGAGGTCAAGCTGGGGATTCTGCCGGGCGCCGGAGGCACCCAGCGGCTGCCGCGGTTGGTCGGCTACCCGAAGGCGCTCGAGATGTGCGTGATCGGCAACCCGATAGGCGCCGCGGAAGCGCTCGAGGGCGGCCTGATCGACGAGGTCGTGGACGACGTGTTCGAGGGCGGCGTCACCTTCGCCGAAAAGCTGATCGCCGAGGACCGGCCGCTCAAGAAGATCCGCGACCTCGACGAGAGAGTGAACGAGGCCCGTGCCAACCGGAAGGAGATCTTCGACGGCTTCCGGCGCAAGATCGCCCGCCGCACGCGCGGCTTCGAGGCGCCGGAGGCGAACATCCGGGCAATCGAGGCCGGCCTCGACATGTCCTTCGACGAAGCGCTCGACTACGAGCGGCAACTGTTCGGGGAGCTGATGGCGGGCAAGCAGTCGATCGCCCAGCGCTACTACTTCTTCGCCGAGCGCGAGGCCGCCAAGGTGCCCGACGTGCCCCGCACCACTCCGCTGCGCAAGATCGAGAAGGTCGGCGTCCTCGGCTGCGGCACGATGGGCGGCGGCATCTCGATGAACTTCGCGAACCGCGGCATCGGCGTGACGATCGTCGAGGCGGAGCAGAGCCGGCTCGACCACGGCTTCGGCGTGATCCGCAAGAACTACGAACGAACCGCCAAACGCGGCCGCATGACCAACGAACAGGTCGACCAGTGCATGGGGCTGCTCCAGGGGGTCACCGACCGCGAGGCGCTCGCCGACTGCGACCTGGTGATCGAAGCGGTGTTCGAAAACATGGACCTCAAGAAGGAGATCTTCGCGAGCCTCGACCGGATCGTGAAGCCGGGCGCCATCCTGGCCACGAACACCTCGGCGCTCGACGTGAACGAAATCGCAGCCGCCACGAGCCGCCCCGAGGACGTGATCGGCATGCACTTCTTCTCGCCGGCGAACATCATGCGCCTGCTCGAGGTCGTGCGCGGCGAGAAGACGGCGAAGGACGTGATCCACACCTCGATGACGATCTCCAAGCAGATCGGCAAGGTCCCGGTGCTGGTCGGCGTTTGCCGCGGCTTCGTCGGCAACCGAATCCTGTTCCAGCGCCAGGTGCAGGCGCAGCAGATCATCCTGAAGGGCGCGAAGTACTACGACGTGGACCGCGTCCTCTACGACTTCGGCTTCCCGATGGGTCCGTTCGCGATGAGCGACCTCGCCGGTCTTGACATCGGCTGGAACGAGAAGGAGTCGGCGTCCCGCGACATCCGCGAGATCCTGTGCGAGTCCGGCCGGCGCGGCCAGAAGAACGGTCGCGGCTACTACGTTTACGACGCGGAAACCCGCGCCTCGGCGCCGGACCCCGAAGTGCTGCAGATCATCAGCGACTTCGGTTCCGCCCAGGGCATCGACCAGCGCGAAGTCGGCGAAGACGAGATCCTCGAACGCTGCCTCTATCCCATGGTCAACGAGGGAGCGAAGATCCTCGAAGAGGGGATCGCGATCCGGCCCTCCGACATCGACGTGATCTGGGTCAACGGCTACGGCTGGCCGGTGTACCGGGGCGGCCCGATGCACTGGGGAGACAGCGTGGGCCTCGGAAAGATCGCCGGCCGCATGCGGGAATTCCAGGCCGAGAGCGGCGATGACTTCTGGCAGCCGTCCGCACTGCTGGCGGAACTGGCCGACGCCGGCAAGAGCTTCAGCGACTGGAGCGCCGGCTGAGGGAGACGCGCGTCGAGATCGGATTGACGCCCTGGGTCGACTACCTGGGCGACGAGGCGGCACAGGTCGCCGGCCAGGCGGCGTTCGCCGACCGGCTCGGTTTCCACTCGCTGTTCCTGCCGGAGAGCCACTTCACGGGGGCCGCTTCCTGCCCGTCGCCGCTTGTCGTGCTGGCCGCCGCGGCAGCCAGGACGAAGCGGCTGCGGCTCGGCACGACCTCCTACCTGCTGCCGGTCCGCAACGCCTTCCAGGCCGCCGAGGAGGTCGCGGTCCTCGACCGAATCTCGAACGGCCGGGTGATCCTCGGCCTGGGCCGCGGTTTCCGGCCGGCGCTCTTCGCCGCCTTCGGCGTCGACCCGCGGACCAAGCGCCAGCGTTTCTCCGAGTCTCTCGACCTGATGAAGCGCGCCTGGGCCGGCGAAGCGATCGAGGTAGGCGAAGGGGAAGCGCGCACCCGCATCCGCCTGTCCCCGCTGCCGGTACAGCAGCCGCATCCCGAACTCTGGGTCGCCGCGTTCGGCCCGCTGGCGCTGAAGCAGGCCGGCAGGCTCGGCCTGCCCTACCTGTCGTCGCCGCTCGAGACGATCAAGCGGCTCGAAGCGAACCACCAGGTCCACCGCGACGCCCTTCCCGCCGGCGCCCCGCGACCCGTCGTGCCCCTGATGCGCACCGTCTTCGTGTCGGACAACCCGCAGCTAACGAATCGCGTTCGCTCCGGCCTGATCGCCCAGGCGGTACGCATGGCGCGCTCGGGCAGCCGCCTGGTCAGCGAAGACGAGATCCTGGACATTGACAACTGGGCACTCGTGGGCGATCTGCCGCGGGTCCGGGACGGCATCGACCGCTACCGCGCCCAGGTCGGCATGACGCACCTGATCGCGCGCTGCGGCGTCCCCGATGCGGCGCCGAAGGAGGTGCGCCGGAGCCTGCGTCTGCTGGCGACCCTCAATGCCTGAGGCGCGACGGCGTCAGTTCTCGGTCACCAGGTCCTCGCCCAGGCCGCAGGGCAGCCGCCACTGGCAGACGACAACTTGTCGGGGTTCGCCGTCCATCTCGCCGAGGCCCCGGCCGCCGCGTCCGAGCCCGGCCACGACGAACACGAGGTGTGCTCGCCCCGCTTCGACCTGCCGTCAGTTGGAGGCGGCAACCCGCCGCCGCAGGCCGCGGCATCGCGCCAACTCGGCCCCACTGAGATCGAAGTTCACCGTCAGACGGTAGTCGAACGCAACCGCCTCTCCGTCGAGGCTGGCTGGCTCGAACTTCCACTGCCGGGCCGCGGCGACGGCGGATTCCGACAGCTCGGGAAGGCCCCGGAGGACGCGGATTCGTTGCACTGTCCCGTCCCGGTCGATTCCGAGCTCAAGGAGAACATCGCCCTGCATGCATGCCCTGCGGGCGAAGTTGGAGTAGACGGGCGGCACAACCTTCGTCCGCACCGGCCCCCTGAAGCCGCGAGCTATCTCGAGCGCACTCGACCCTTCGGGCAGGACTACCGCATCGAGGGCGTTCAGACTCGCCCGGATCGCCCCCAGGGCTCCTGCCCGCGCGACCTGAGCCAAGTTCAGATCCGGAGCCTCCTCGTCACTGCGGTCCGGAGGCTGGTCCTCCAGAGCCGCCGCCGATTCGTTCTTCCGGTCACGGCAGCGTTCGCTCACGAAGGAGGCGTCCTTCATCCTGGCCACGCCTTCGACCAGCGACTCGATGAACGGACCGGCGACACCGGTCTCGTAGACCTGCATCCCGTGGTCCAGACGGCTTCCCGCTCTGGTCAGCAGTGCCTCAGCCTCCGCCGTGTCTCCCTGGATCCCCTCAAGTGCCAGGAGCGCCCCGGCAACCGCATCCCGCGCCTCCTCCAGACCGAACGACTCCACCATCTCGACCAGTCGATCGATCCTCGTCCCGGCAGAGAAGCCGGCTCTGACGGCCGTGCTCGTCCAGGCGCTCTCGGGGTCCTCACCGCAGAAACCGATGAGCGGCACGGTGACGCCGTCCGTCGTCTCCCGCGAGGGGGTCGCAAGATCGAAAGACATCCGGCCGGCGCCCGCGATGACCTCCAGGACCGGCTCCATGTCGCTCTTCTTCCCGAGCAACCTGCCGGCGGTCTCGACGTCTTCGAAGGCGCCCCTGAGCAACCCCGTCACGACCCGTTGGCTCTCCTCGATCGAACGGATGAGGTCTGCCGAAACGAGGACCATCCGCATCGGGTCCGTTCGCTCCTGGGCGGGCACGGACACGCTGGTCAGCCCTGCGACAAGGAACACGGACCAGGTTCGTCCCATCGCGCCGGCACATGGCCAACTGTCGGTCACTGCCGCGGATCCTCCGGTCGCGAAACCCTGCCCGCACAATCGGCCGGTGCATGGAAGTTGACTGCCACATTGTAGTAAACGTCGACCGGCCGTCCATCGAGTGTCGCCGGCTCGAACTTCCAGCGCCTGATCGCCGTCACCGCGGCATCGGTCAGTCCCGGGAGCGACCTGAGCACGCTGACGGCTCGAACCGTTCCCGCCTTCGTGATCACCGCCTGGAGGATCACGGTCCCCTCGATGCAGGCTTCGCGCGCCCGACCCGTGTAGCGCGGGTCCACCGACCTGATCTTGCGTGGCGCCCGCACCTCGGCGCGAACGTACCGCGGGAGTCCGTCGAGGTGGGCCGGTGGCGTCGTCGCGGCAGCAACCGCCTCGAGCGCGCTCGCCAGCGCGCCGGAGGTTGCCTTCCTGCGAGCCTTGATCCCGTCTGCTGGAGCCAGTCCCGCGGCCGGCGGCGCCGACGACGACGAGGCCGTCGCGGAAGGGGCGCAGATCCTGTCGACCTCGGCTGGATCCGTTGCTTCGCCGCGAGCCTTCACGACGGCGTCCGCAAAGGGAAGCAGCACTCTGCGGCTATAGATGTCGAGTGCTCCGGCGAGACGCTTCCGTACCAGGGCCAGACTCTGCCGAAGCTCGGCGGCCTTGCCCCTGCCCCTGGTGGGCTCCGCATCCAGAGCCGCGAGCAGCGTCTCCACCGCGCCATGCGCCGGCTCCAGGCGAAACCGGTCGAGGGCCTGCGTGAACGCCTCCACCTGCTGCCGCGCAAGAGCAACCGCAACCCGGTCCTCCTCCGCCATCGACACGCCCGCCATGCGCGCACAGAGCGCCGCCGACGAAATCGAAAGTCCCTCGGCTACCGCTACCGCTTCGAAGCGCTCGGAGAGCGAGCGGGACTGAGCCGCGGCGGTCTCGAGGTTGGTCAGAATCGGCCCCCAGCTGTCTTTCCCGGTCCGCGGAGCGACCGCCAGCTCGTCGCGAGCCGTTCCCACGAGTCGCGTGATCCGGTCCTGGTTCGCGACCAGTTCAGCCATCTCCGCCGCCGGAACCAGCGTCAGTCTCCCCGGTTCCCGGGCCACGAGGGGAGCCGCCGGCCACAAGCCGGCCACCGCCATCCCGACGGCGATCCCTCCAGTCACGCGAGCGCGCCTGAACAGTGGCCCCGGATACGGACGGCACACGTCGACACTCCCTGCGCGCCCGGACGGGCGGCTCTGGCAGCTCTCCGGGAACACCCCGGAGTCCGTGGTTGCCGGCATTGTCAGGACGACACGCAGGCGTCCGGAAAGGCGTTGGAAGCCGTAAGTGCCGGGTGGCCCTTCGCGAGGACATTCGCCTGGTAGTCCTCATCCGACTCATCGGGCATCTGCGCGCGCCGGCTGTGGGGTTCGAAGTGGAAGGTTTTCGAGTTGACGAGCATTCGGCCGTCGGCATCCTGGTCCGGGAGGGTCGTATCACGAACGACGAGCGTCATTCCGACGTCGCTGGCCGACGCGGCGTACACCCAGTGGTGCTCGTTGACGGCGCAGCCATCCAGCACCTTGAGCAGCACTTCCCAGTTGTTGTGGTCGAAGAAGTAGAACAAGCCCGAGTCCTTCGTCCGCGGTCTCGCCACTTTGGCCGAGCCCTTCTCCCCGTCCGGCTTCTCCCACTCGATCGTCACGGAGTAGCGGCCGTCCCGCAGGCACATGACCGTCTCGGACTCGACGCAGCCCCCGTCCTCGCTGGCCGCCGGCGCCAAATCCGACGCGGCAGTCCCGTCAGGCGCCTCGTTGCCCCGGGCTCCAGCCGGCGCGACAACAAACACCAACAGCGCCAGCCCTGAGAGCAAGCCGGCGAACAGACCGCTCCCGAATCCCCCGCGCCCGGTCAACCGGAACGAACCTTCCTGTGATCTGGACACCTGTCTTGCCTCCCTGGGTCGCGTGCGACCCGTCAGGTATGAGGTCGCTGCCTACTCTAGCCCCCACCGAAAGCCCGAGACAAGACACCGTCGCGGTTCGAACCGCCCGCCGGGTCGACCCGATGCAGCGACCTCGTCCACACCGGGCCGTGTAGAGTCGCCCTCGCCCGACTACAAGACCCGGACCCAATCCTGGAGGCAACATGGCCGAGACTCGCCGCCGCAGATACGCGGCCCACTGGACCGTTGCGCTGGTCGCAACACTCTCGTTCCTGGCCGCAGCAGCGACCGCCGGCGCCGACGACGCCGTCGTCAAGACGGAATCCGGCAAGCTGCGAGGCGAGGTTCTCGACGCAGACAGCGGCCTTGCCGTCTACCGCGGCATTCCGTTCGCGGCGGCGCCGGTCGGCGAACTGCGCTGGAAGGCGCCGCAACCGGCGCCGCAGTGGAACGGGGTGCGCGACGCGACGGAGTTCGGCGCCATCTGTCCCCAGAGCCCGGCTCTGGCCATGATGACCGGCGAGTCGCTGCCGAAGAGTTCCGAGGACTGCCTCTACCTCAACGTCTGGACGACCGCCGGCGAAGACGACGACCTGCGGCCGGTGATGGTCTGGATCCACGGCGGGGGGTTGAGTCTTGGCTGGAGCCATCAGGCGCAATACGACGGCGCCGCCTTCGCAGGCAGGGGCGTGGTCCTCGTGTCGATCAACTACCGGCTCGGACCGCTCGGCTACCTTGCGCACCCGGCGCTGTCGAAGGAATCCGGCGGCGAATCGGGCAACTATGGCTTCCTGGACCAGATCGCGGCGCTTGGGTGGGTCAACCGGAACATCGCCCGGTTCGGAGGCGACCCGAACAACGTGACGATCTTCGGTGAGTCCGCCGGCGGCGCCAGCGTCCACGCGCTGATGGCGAGCCCGCAGGCGAAGGGTCTCATCCACCGGGCGATCGCGGAGAGCCCCTGGGTCACGGACACGAACATCCGCCCGCTGCGCGGCGCCAGGGGACAACTCGCCAGCGCCGAGGATGTCGGGGTCGCCTGGGCCACGGCGATGGTCGGCGACGGCGCCAAGCAGACCGCGAAGGCTCTGCGTGCCCTCGACGCCGGCACGATCATTGCCAGGACCGCCCAGGGCGGCGCGCTCGGCAGCTACGAACCGCACGTGACCTACGGCACGGCCTTCATGCCCGAGTCGAGCGAAGACCGGTACACGGCAGGGAAGCAGAACGACATCCCCTTGATCGCGGGCACGAACCGCAACGAGGGCACGATGTTCATGGCCTTCGAGCCTCTCACCGAGCGGGCGCAGTTCCTCGAAACGCTGAAGGGCGTCTACGGAGATCAGGCCGAAGAAGTGGCGAAGCTCTACCCGTCGTCGAACGCCGACGAGCTCAAGGTGCAGCACGACCGCTTCCTGACCGACACCTGGTTCCTGCGCGGCACTCGCAGGATGCTGCTCGGCATGGACAGGGTCTCCTCGCCAGCGTTCCAGTACTTCTTCACCCGCGTGAACCCGGAGAACCCGGCCTGGGGCGCGCACCATGCGGCCGAACTGGGATACGTCTTCAACACGCTCGAGGGCGAGAACTACGAAGAGACGGACGATCGCCTGGCGGCGCTGATGATTGACTACTGGGTCCAGTTCGCCCGTACCGGAGACCCGAACGGCGGCGGCCGACCCGCCTGGCCTGAGTTCGATGGCAAGAAGCAGGCGTATCTTGAGTTCGGCGACGAGGTGAAGACGGGCGCGGCGCTGGAACGGGAGATCAACGACCGGCTCGAGGCGATCCGCGGACAGTAGGCAAGGTAGACAACCTGAAGCAGACTCGCGAGGCGGACTGGGTGAGACGCGGAAGCCGGGCCCGATGACCAGGAGGCCGTTCATCGGTTGGCGAATCGTCGGAATCGGGTCGCTCTGCTACGGCTTCGGCATCTCGCCGATGTACTACGGCTGGGGGCTGTTCCTGCCGGAAATGCAGCAGGATCTTGCCCTGAGCAACACCGAGTCGGGACTCGTCTTCAGCATCTTCAGTTGGATCTACCACCTGCTGGGACCCGCGTGCGGGATCGCGATGGCACGCCTCGGCATCCGCTCGGTCATGGGCTTCGGCGCCGCGACAGGCGTGTTCGCGTTCTGGATGATGAGCCGGGCCGACTCCTTCGTCGACTGCATCTTCGCCTACGGGGTTCTCGGCGGCATCGCGATCGGCTTCGGGACCATCCTGCCCGCCCAGACCCTGGCCTCCAACTGGTTTGTCCGCTCCCGATCGAGGGCCATTGCCTTGGTGCTCGGCGGCGGCGCGGTGGTCGGATTCGGCGTCAACAAGTACTTCGCGCCGGAGATTCTCCGAGTCGCCGACTGGCGGACCGGTTGGCTGATCATCGCCGGGACTTCGGCGGTGGTCGCGGTCGTCGCCGTGCTCTTCATCCGCGGTACGCCGGAGAAGCTCGGCCACCTTCCCGATGGGGGGACGGCAGTCGGCGAGCCGGAGGCAGAGGACGCTCGCGGTCCAACCGGTCAGGGCGAGTGGACCGCGCCCCTCGCCCTTCGAACTCATCAGTTCTACCTCCTCGTTGCGCTGTCGATCGCCTACGGCGTGCCGTGGGGGATCATCAGCGTCTACGGCCGTCTCCACCTCGAGTCCCTGGGCTTCACGACCGCCATGGCGGGTTCCATCCTCGGCGCCCGCGTCCTGGTCAGCCTGTTCGGCAGGTTCAGCGCGTTCGTCGGCGACTTCATGTCGCCCCAGCGGCTGCTCGCGATCGTCCTGCTGGTCGAGGGGGCAGGCAGCGCCGGGCTCGTGGCAGCGAAGACGCCGCTCCTCGCCTACGTTTCCGTGGTTCTGGTCGGCCTCGGCTTCGGCGCCGCGTACGTCTGCATTCCGGTCGTCTTCTCGGCCTTCTACGGCCGGCGCGCGTTCGGCACGACCGTCGGCATCCGGTTTGCGATCACCGGCATCGTCGCGCCTTCCGCCCCGACCCTGGCGGGAATGCTCGCCGACTGGTCAGGTTCTCACACCCTGACCTTCTGGATCCTGGCGGCGTGCTGTCTCATCGGCGCCTTCATCGCCTTCGGGCTGCGCGCGCCCGTGCTCGGGGCACGGCCGATCGCGCCGGTTGGTGCGGGTTAACCGGGCGGCTGGAAATGCCCACCCTGAAGCCAGTCATCGTCGATCATGCGGAACTCGACTGGCACAACCGGGACGATCCCGCCAATGCGGACCCGGGCGCCATTCAATGGACGCTGCTCATCAGCCGCGAGCGAGGCCCGAGCGAGGCGCCCTAGCCGGCGGCGGCGACCGTCGTCTGCCAGCGGTGCTCGCCCCAGGAGAGCTTGAGCGTGCCCGGCGCGCCACCTTCGGGCGGCTCGATGTCGATTGTCAGGCTCGACTTCCCACCCGCCTCGATGGCGTGGTCGAGCGCCGTCTCGCCAAGGTCCCTGGACGGATCGTGCATCGTGCCCCAGATGTCCGGCTCATGGTTGACGACCAGCGTCCACTGGCCATCGTCGTCCAGGCGCAGCCACAGGCTGTAGAGGCCCGCGAAGCCAGGCGAGACGTTGCCCATCGGCACCTTCAAGTCGCCAACCACGATGTCGACTTCCGTGCGGAGCTTGATCGCCGCGAAGGTCTGGAACTCGAGCAGACCCTCTTCGTGCTCCAGGAAGGACTGCCAATCCAGGCTCATCAGGGGGATCCGGCCCGCGTTGACCTGAACCGTACCGCCGCCGATCTCCGCCCTGTCGATCGAACGGGTCGCGTTGATCAGCACCGCGAAGGTGCTGGTCAGGCCGGAGGCATCGAGCTTGCGCCCCTCGCCCTCCTTCGAGGGCTTCTCGATCACCTCGACCGTCTCGCCGGACTGAGCCGCAGCCGGGCCGGCGGCCGCTGCAACCAGCAGGAGAGCAGCGACTTGCCGAAGCCGCCGCGCGCGCGAACCGGCCATCGGCGCCTCCCTACTCCCCGCCGCCTGTGCTCTGTATGGAGGCGAGTCCGAGCCGGAGCGCGATCGGATCGACGGGCTCGACGGGGGCCCAGGCGACGAAGCCGAGCATCATCTCGTCGGTCGTGGCGGTGCCGACGAGCACGTTGTAACCTGGGTCGAAACCGCGAATCTCGCCGCGCTCGGGCGTGTTCTCGAACCACATCGAGACTTCGACGCGGGTGCCGGCGGGGATCGTCTTCGGCTTCTTGTACCGGTAAGTCGTCTGCCACTCCTGGTCGTAGTTCGGGACGTCGAGCAGGACCTCGGTCGTGCCGTCGGGGTAGAACGCGTCGTAGCGCACCGCGACCGAGCGCAGATGGGCGTGCGGCCACAGGGCCAGAAGGTCCGTCTCCACCGGGAAGACGCGCGCCGCGCCGACCTTCCAGCGGTCGTGGCCGGGCGGTATCTCGAAGGTCAGGTTGCCGATCGAGTCGAACTCGACCTTGCGCAACTCGCTTTCCGGAGCGTCGGCGAACACGAAGCCGAGCTCGGAGCGATCGTAGAAACCGCTCCCCTCGCCGGCTTCCTTGTTGTAGTGCATCGAAAAGTCGATCTTCGATCCGGGCTCGAGCTTCATCGCGTAGCCGGGCGCCATCAGGTGGCTCTCGGCGCCCAGGGCGATACAGCCCAGCGAGTTGCTGCCGAACTTGCCGAATGCCGGCCCGCCGCCTGGAGGCTGGACGCTCGCGCACATGTGATGGACGTCGCTGCCGCCGACCTTGAACTCGACGCCACGCACCCAGACAGGCTCCGTCAACATCTCCTCGGTCAGTTCGGTCCGGAAGTTGATGTTGATGTCGGCGATGTCGTCGGCCACCCAGTGCTCTTCGGGCATCCGGACGACGAGATCCGGACGACCCAGCGACCAACCGCCCGAGCCTTCCTCAACGAACCTCTTCGGCGGCGGCGCGTCGGCCTCGTCACCGGCAGGCGCACCGCCGCGGGCCCAGGCCAGGACCGTCTCGATCTCGCTGTCGGACATCACGCGCTCGTTGTGGAACTGCCCGCGGGTCGCTTCGGTGGCGAACCAGGGAGGCATCGAGCGGTTCTCGACCGCGCGCGCGATGGAGCGCGCCCAGGGGCGCGTCTGCTGATACGTCATCAGCGGCATCGGCGCGATCATGCCGCCGATGTTCTCGCCCTGGCCGTCGGGCCGGTGACAGGTCTGGCAGTTCTCCTGCAAGACCGGCAGCACGTCGGCGTAGAAGGTGGGCGTGTCCGCGTCGGCGGCCAGGACGATGCCCGGAAGGGCAAGGGCGGCGGCAAGCATGATGAGGACAGGGCGAAAGGTCGCGGTCTTCATGTCGTCTCTCCGGTCGTGCGGCCCGCGACACGCTCCAGCGTCGGCCGCGGAATCGCGTACAGGCTCGGATCCTTGGTCAAGGCTCAGCAAGTGTACCCGACGAAGGTGGCACTATGATTGGGCCACGACGCCTCCGTCCCGGCAGGAACTGCAGGCGACGATCCAGGAAAGCGCCTGGTCGTCACCGATCCGGGTCGGCGGCCCACCGACCAGGCAAGGACGACGCACCGCCGGAACGACCCGTAGGCAAGCGGCCTGTATACTGCCGCCGGTCTTCGGCATCTTCACCTTCTTTTTCCCTGAGTACCCACGCGATCATGCGCAAGTGTCTGATTTTGTTAGCGCTGAGCGCGACCGTCGGCATCTCGCCCGGTCTCGCGCAAGGCAACGATGAGAACCTTCCCCAAGAGCCGGCAACGCTCGGGCAGGCCATCCGCGACGCGGACGTCTCGGTCGGCCTCCGCTACCGGATCGAGCAATCGGACGACGACGCGTTCGACGACGCGGCGCTCGCTTCAACCCTGCGCACGACGCTCAAGCTGCAGACGAAGGCATACCGCGGCTTCTCCTTCCTGCTCGAGGCGGAGGACGTGACCCCCGTCGGCAACGACAGCTCCTATCGCAACCTCGGCTACGGCGGACTCGACAACGGCGTCCGTGACCGTCCGGTCATCGCCGATCCGGCGCTGACGGCGATCAACCAGGCCGCGGCGAAGCTCGAACGCGGGCCGGTCGCGTTCACGCTCGGCCGGACCGAACTCCTGATCGGCGATCAGCGCTTCGTCGGCGCGGTCGGCTGGCGCCAGCACCACCAGGCCTTCGACGCCGCCGCTCTCGATGCCTCCCTGGCTTCGGACTGGACGCTGCGCTACGCCTTCCTCGACCGCGCCCACCGGATTACCGGCGCCGAGGAGGCGATGGGCTCCCACGTGATCCACGTCTCGGGCCCGGCGGGTCCGGGCGACCTGGCCCTGTTCGGCTACCTGCTGGACTACGAACGACCGGGCGCCGCCGCCAACTCGACGTCCAACTGGGGCGCCAGCTACAACGGTTCGCACGACGCCGGCGCGGCCTCCGTTCTGTGGGAGCTCCAGTACGCCGTCCAGTCGGACTGGGCCGACAACCCCGGCAGCGTCGACGTCGACTACCAGAAGACCGGGATCGGCTTCGCCCGCGGCGACATCAGCGTGCGGGCCGTACGCGAGGCCCTCGACGGTGACGGCACTCACGCGTTCCGCACACCGCTGGCCACGCTCCACGGCTTCAACGGCTGGACCGACAAGTTCCTGGGCACCCCGGCGAACGGCCTCGTCGACTTCTACCTCCGCCTTGACCACAATCTGGACACTTGGAACTGGACCGTCCGCTGGCACCAGTTCCGTTCGGCGGTCGGCAGCATGGACTACGGCTCGGAGATCGACGCGATGGCGGTGTGGAACACCCCCTGGAAGCAGGACTTCGGCATCAAGCTGGCGCAGTACAGCGCGGACGAGTGGAGCACGGACACGTTCAAGGTCTGGGTCTGGACGTCCTGGAGCGTCAACCTGCGATCCGCAGGCAGCCGCTGACGTCGACCGACGCTTCGTCCCCCTCCCGCACGGCCTCCCAATCGGCCGGGGCCAACAGAACGACCGGCGGCGACTGCTCGTACAGCTCACGCGCCACCGCCGCGCCGAGGGCGAGGATCCCGTCGAGTTCCCGCAGCACGACGGCGGCCGGCGCCGTGCCAAGACGCACTCCCTCAAGCAGCACGGAACTTGAGCTGCTCGATCCCCGACCGTAGGGCATGACCAGGACCCGGCCCGAAACGCTCTCGCCGCAGCGCGGGTGCCGCCGGTCGATGATCCGTCCGGTCGCGGGGTCGACTCCACCCCAGAAGGAGAGCGGCGCCTCCAGCCGCAGCACCGGCCCCGCGCCGGCGCCGCCGACAAGGACCCGGCCCCGCAGCTCGCCACCGCTCACGGCCACAACTCCGGGTCGCGCCGCAGCTCGCCGGCATGGGCCGATCGCACGCACTCGGACAGGCTGCCGAAGACGACGTCGAAGCCGACGTTGCCAGGCGCGTAGTGCGCGAACTTGCCCGAATTCGTCATCAGGACGCCGCCTGCGGGCGTGCGCAGGATCGGCGCCACGACGACGCACGTATCGACGACCACACGGACACCGAGGTCGCGCAGGCGTTCGAGGTCGCCTCCACGTTCCAGGAAGTCGAGCGAAACACGGTTCGTGCAGACGACGAACTCGACGCTTGCCGCGGGCGGGCGGCAACAGATCATCGGCAGCAGCTCGGCGAACTCCCGCGGCGAGAAGTGGGGACTGCCCAGCGCCACGACATCGATCCGGAGGTCGTTGCCGCCGCCATCCGGCGCCGCGGCGCCCGGAACGGTCGACAGCCTCCGGAGGCCGGCCCGCAGATCGTCGGCGGTGATCTCGATCCACTCCTCCGCCTCCACGCCACCCCGCTCCGGGTCGCGGAACCCCAGCGCCGCCTCCAGCGTCGGCGCTTCGGGCGTGATGCCGACGGCGTGGAAGAGCGCCACCGCGCCCGAGGACGCCGCCGCCGCGCCCAACGCCTTCAGACCGTCCTCGTGGGCGTTCTCCAGGCCGAGCAGCACGGGCACCCGGTTGGCGCAACGCTCCCCCACCACGTAGCCGATCGCCGGCAGCAGCCATGACGCCGACGTGAGAGATCGAGGCAGGGAACGAAAATCGAACACGACCTGTCCGCGACGGTTCTCCTCCAGGTGCAGCCCCACCGCCGGCACCCGGCCGGTGATCGCGGCGCAGATGTCGATGAAGTCTCCGTACCGGTGAGTGCGCGCGCCCAGCACGGAGTTCGCGAACACGATCGCGTTGCTCTCGGCCCAGGCGACCTGCTGCCCGAACGCCGGCCGGGGTGTCGTCTGGTAGGGCGCGCAGGTCCAGATCGTCCGGCAGCCCATCTCCTCGTAGCACTCCATCAGCCGCAGAGCCTTCGCCCGCCGCTCTGCGGCGCCGGCGAACTCTTCCGGATGCAGCAGGTCGAGGCCGCCGACGTTCAGCGTCGTCGGGACGCGCACCCGCGCGCCGCCCGCAACCAGGAGTTCGGCGAAATCGACGCCCGAATCGCCGTGGTAGAGGCAGCCGTCGATGTGGGCGCCTTCGATGTCCAGCAGACGGTCGGCCCCGTAGACCCCGGCCATCGCGACCAGGATGCGCATCGCGACTGCCGCCGCCTCGCCATGGTCGCCCGAGAGCATGGCACGGTCGAGGTCGGTCAGTTCGACCGTCTCGAACGGATTCACGGCGGCCATCGCCGGTCAGTGTAACGAGGCGCCGGCGCCGCAGAACGCGGCGGAGCGAGTCACGCGGCGCGGGTTCCCGGCGAGGTCGGGGCCGACGGCCAAACATGGCGCCGGCGACAGGTTGGCGGCTCTATCGGTACACTCGCCGATCCGCAAACTACTCGGCAAGCGACGGAGCACTGCCCGCATGGCGATCGACTTGGCACTGCAGGAACGACTCATGGCCGCCGCGCCCTACGGCATGGGCGTCGCGGTCCACGCGGAGGAGGCGCCCGAGCGGATGGCCGTCCTGTCGAAGTTCGGCGGCCGCACCCTCGGCGAGCTGAACGCCAACGCGAACCGTCTGGCCCGCGTGCTGCGGGCGCACGGCGTCGGCCCCGACACAGGCGTCGCCCTGCTTTGCCGGAACCGACCCGAGTTCATCGACACCGTCGCCGCCTGTTCGCGCAGCGGCGCCCGGATGACCCCGATCAACTGGCACATCTCGCCGCCCGAGGTCGCCTACATCGTCGCGAACTGCGAAGCGCGGGTGCTGATCGCGGACGTGGCGTTCGCACCGGCCGTTGCCGCGGCGCAAGCCGACTCGAGCCACCTGCGCCTGACTCTCGCCGTCGGCGGGGACATCGAGGGCGCGGAGTCCTGGGACGAGGCTCTGGCGGCGGAAGACGGCTCGGACATCGACAACCCGATCCTCGGCTCGTTGATGCTCTACACCTCGGGCACGACCGGCCATCCCAAGGGCGTCTACCGCAAGGCCGACGCGACACCGACGCCGTTCCTGCTGGCGGTCCGCGAGTCGGGCGACTTCGAGCCGGACACGGACTGCTCCCTGGTTACCGGACCGCTCTACCACGCCGCCCCCCTGGGCCTGAATCTCTCCATGCCGATGGGCGCCGGCGTCGGCAGCGTCCTGATGGACAGGTGGGACGCAGAGGAAACCCTCGCCCTGATCCACAGGCACCGCGTGACCCACACCCACATGGTGGCGACCATGTTCCACCGCATGCTGTCGCTGCCGCAGGAGGTCCGCGATCGCTACGACGTCTCCTCCATGCGCTGGCTCATCCACGGCGCGGCGCCCACGCCCGTCCACGTCAAGCACAAGATGATCGAGTGGTTCGGCCCCGTGGTCTGGGAGTACTACGCGGCCACCGAGGGCGGCACGTTCCTCGTCGACTCGTTCGACTGGCTCAAGAAACCCGGCAGCGTCGGCCGGACGGTCGAGGGAACGAAGTACAAGGTGCTCGACGACGATGGCCAACCCGTGCCGACCGGAACGACCGGAACGGTCTACTTCGCGGCGGCCGAGAACCGCTTCGTCTACTTCAAGGCGCCCGAGAAGACCGACGCCGCCTACCGGGACGACTTCTTCACGATGGGCGACATGGGCTACGTCGACGAGGACGGCTACCTGTTCCTGACCGGCCGATCGGCGGAGACGATCATCGCCGGCGGCGTGAACATCTATCCCCAGGAGATCGACGACGTGCTGCAACAGCACCCCGCGGTGTACGAGGTCTGCACCGTCGGCGTGCCCCACGAGGAATGGGGCGAGAGCGTCAAGTCGGTGGTCGAGGTGGACGAAAGCTACGAAGCCGGCGACGAACTGGCCGAGGAGCTTCTCGCCTGGTGCCGCGAGAACCTGCCCGACTTCAAGCGCCCGCGCTCCATCGACTTCGCAACCGACCTGCCGCGCATGCCCACGGGCAAGATAAAGCGCGGCCTGGTGCGCGCGCCCTACTGGAAGGGTCGCGAGCGGGCGATCTGACCGAAGATTGACAACCAACCCCGGAGGCGAGCATGAAAGCAGTCGTATGCAGTGAATTCGGTCCCCCGGAGAACCTGACGATCGAGGAACTCCCCGATCCGGTTCCCGGGCCGGGCGAGGTCGTCGTCGACATCCGGGCGGCGGCGATCACCTTCCCCGACACGTTGATCATCGAGAACCGCTACCAGTTCCGCGGCGAGCCGCCCTTCGTCGTCGGCGGCGAAGTCGGCGGCACGATCGCGGCCGTCGGCCCGGATGTCGAGAGCCTGGCGGTCGGCGACGATGTCGTGGGCGGGGGTGGAACCGGAGGCTTCGCGGAGCAAGTGTTGCTTGATGCGTCAAGCGTGCGCAAGCTGCCGCCGGGGCTCGGTCACGCCGAGGCCACGGGATACGGCTACGCCTACGGCACGGGACACTACGGCTTGAAGTACCGGGGCAACCTGAAGCCCGGTGAAACGCTGCTCGTCCTCGGCGCCGCGGGCGGCGTGGGTCTGGCGGCCCTGGAACTCGGCAAGGTGATGGGCGCCCGGGTGATCGCCGCCGCTTCGACCGAGGAGAAGCTGGAGCTCTGCCGGAAGCGCGGCGCCGACGAGACGATCAACTACTCCGAAGAGGACCTGAAGGACCGCGCCAAGGAACTCACCGACGGCAAGGGCGTTGACGTCGTCTACGACGCGGTCGGCGGCGAGTACGCGGAGGCGGCGCTGCGGGCCACGAACTGGCGCGGCCGGTTTCTGGTCATCGGCTTCACCGCCGGCATTCCCCGGATGCCGCTCAATCTCACCCTGCTCAAGGGTTGCGACATCGTCGGCGTGTTCTGGGGCGCTTCCAGGATGCGCGAGCCGGAGCTGTTCGAGGCGACCAGGGTCGAGACGGAGGCGCTCGCCGCGGAGGGCAAGATAAAGCCCTGGATCTCGCGGCGCTACCCCCTGGAAGACGTGCCGCAGGCGCTGCGGGACATGATGGACCGCAAGATCATCGGAAAGATGGTCATGGCAAGCACGGGCCCTTAGGCCCGGGAGGATGATTCAATGAAGTTCGGCGCACAGGTCACCGTCTACCGCAACACCTGGGACACCGTCCGCGAAGTGGCCGAGCTGCTCGACGCCGGTCCCTGGGACAGCATCTGGTACGCCGACCACTACCTGCCGCCGCCCGGAATCAAGGAAGAGGAACACCTCGCAGCCCAGGAGGCCTTCACCGTCGCCGCCGCGACCGCCAGCATCACGAAGAACCTGAAGATCGGCCATCTTGTTCTCGGCAACACGTACCGGAATCCCGCCCTGGCGGCGAAGATGGCCGGGACCCTGGACCACATCTCGCACGGTCGCTTCGTGCTCGGCATCGGCGCCGCCTGGTTCAAGCGCGAGCATGAGGCCTACGGCTGGACGTTCCCGTCGATGAAGGAGCGCCAGGACCGACTCGAGGAGGCCGTCGAGTTGATCCGGGCCCTGTTCCGGTCGGGGGAGCCGGTGGATTTCCAGGGCGAGTACTACCGCCTCGATTCGGCGCCCCTGTCGCCGGGCAGCTACGGGGACCCGATCCCGATCCTGATCGGCGGCACCGGCGAGAAGCGGACGCTGCGAACCCTGGCGCGCCACGGCGACGTGATGAACCTCGACGGATGGGCCCGAGGGCCGATGACCCGGGAGTACTTCCAACACAAGGTTTCCGTGGTCAACCGGCACTGCGAGGACGCGGGCCGCGACCCGGGCGAAATCCGGCACACGGTGCTGATGCCCACCTTCGTGACCAACGACGAGGCGGCCGCCGAGCGCTTCATCGCCGCGCGCGGCCTCGGCGAAGGCACGGCGGCCGGTCCGAAGAGCTACGTCGTCGACCGAATCGGCGAGATGATCGACGCCGGCGCTCACGAGATCATGATCGGCGGCATCCCGACCCACCATCTCGATCACTACCAGCTCGTCGCGGAAGAGATCATTCCCGCCTTCGACTGAGGCCGATGGGCCTCGGAACCACGGCGGCGCCTGCCGCGGCGCTCGTCGCCGCCGGCCTCGCCGTAGCGACCGCGGCAACCGCCCAGGACCGCGACACGGACTGGAGGACGATCACCGGCGGCAACGATGCGCGCCGCTACGCCGCGCTCGATCAGATCGACGCCTCGAACTTCGCCGCGCTTGAACCCGCATGGCGCTGGCAACTGCCGGACAACGACCTGATGGCGCACGATCCTCGCTTCGAGGACGCGTCGATGAAGCAGCGGACCCACGTGACCACGCCGATCAAGGTCGGCCACCGTCTCCATGTCGTCACCGGCTACGGCATCGCCGCCGCGATCGACCCGGCCGAGGGCACGACGATCTGGCAGCACGACCCGCAGAGCTACGGCCACGGGCGACCGACGAACCACGGCTTCACCCACAAGGGCCCGAGCCTCTGGCGCGATCCGGAGCGTCCCGAGGCGCCCGGCCGCCTGATCTACGCCAGCACGGACGCAATCCTGCGCGCCGTCCACGCGGACGAGGGCACGCCGGTTCGCTCCTTCGGCAACCACGGCGGCGTCGACCTCACTGCCGGCCTGCACCGGCCGGTCGAGCGCCGCAAGTACACCGTCAGTTCGCCGGCGACCATCTGCCGAGACGTGGCGATCGTCGGATCGTCCATCTCCGACGGTCCGCTCGGTCCCGACGATGGACCGCCCGGCGACGTCCGCGGCTTCGACGTGCGGACCGGCCGGCAACTCTGGACCTTCCACTCCGTGCCGCAGGAGGGGGAAGTCGGAACCGACACCTGGGAGGACGAGTCCTGGCGCATCACCGGCGGCGCCAACGTCTGGGGCTTGATGAGCGCCGACGAGGAGCTCGGCCTCGCCTACCTGCCGACCAGCACGCCGACCAACGACTGGTACGGCGGCCACCGCCGCGGCGACAACCTGTTCGCCGAGAGCCTGGTCGCCGTCGACTGCGAGACGGGCGAGCGCCGCTGGCACTTCCAGGCCATTCACCACGGCCTCTGGGACTACGACTTCGCCGCCCCGGCCGTCCTCGGCGACATCGAAGTCGACGGTCGCCCGGTCAAGGCGGCCATGCTGCCGAGCAAGCAGGCGTTCCTCTACGTCTTCGACCGGGAGACCGGGGCGCCCGTGTGGCCGATCGAGGAGCGGCAGGCGCCGCAAACCGGCATTCCCGGCGAGCAGACCTCGCCCACCCAACCCTTCCCCACGAAGCCACCGCCCTTCGACCGCCAGGGCATGCAGCTCGCCGACGTGATCGATTTCACCCCCGAAGTCCGCAGCGAAGCGCAACGCATCCTGACCTCGCACCAGTACGGCCCGATCTTCACGCCGCCCAGCGAGCGCGGCACCGTCGCCATGCCCGGCTTCGAGGGCGGCGCGAGCTGGCCCGGCGGCGCCTTCGACCCGGACACGGGCAAGCTCTACGTGCCGTCCTTCACTGCGCCCATCCTGATCACGCTGAGACGTCCCGACCCGAACCGCTCCTCCTTCGACTTCGTCGCCAGGGTCTCGGGGTTCCACGGCCCCTTCGACCTGCCGATCTCCCAGCCGCCCTGGTCGCGGGTCACCGCCTACGACATGAGCCGCGGCGACATCGCCTGGCAGGTCCCGCTCGGCGAGGGGCCGCGCCGGCATCCGAAGCTCGCCGGTCTCGACCTGCCGCTCCTGGGCTCAGGCGTCCGCGGGCACGCCCTGGTCACGAAGACGCTGCTCATCGTGAGTTCCGGCCACTCACGCTCGTTCCGTGCCCAGGAGGCGAAGGCCGAACGCGAGTGGAACGAGCAGCCCGAGGAGGTCACCGGCGGCCTTGCCTGGACCAATCCGAGGTCGGCCGCGCGCGAGGACTGGCGCTACACCGTCCCGACGCTCCGCGCCTTCGACAAGGCAACCGGCGAACTCGTCGGCGAGGTCGAACTGCCGGCGCACTCGGACGGCAGCCCGGTCACCTACCTGCACCGCGGCGTGCAGTACGTCGTCGTGTCCATCGGCGGCCGCGGCGAACCGTTCGAGCTGATCGCGTACCGGCTGCCGGGGTAGTCCGCCCGTCGGTGTGCCAGCCAAGGGCCGGCGCCGAGGGTCGGATGCCGGCCGGAAGGCCGGGCGCCGAGGGTCGATACAACGATGGCGAAACTACTCGGTCGGCCAGGGCGTCCCCAGGTCTTCCTCCGGCGTCGGCCGCATGCCGAGGTTCACGAACTTCTGGAGCCGCTTCCCCTCGTAAGTCTCCGTCGTGTAGATGTTGCCGCTGGAGTCCGTCGCGATGCTGTGGACGGCGAAGAACTGCCCGGGCTGGCGGCCGCCGTCGCCGAAGGCGTAGAGGACCTCCATGCTCTCGCGCTCGATCACGTAGACCTTCATGTTCTGGCCGTCGGCCAGGTAGAGGAACTTCTGCCCCTCGTCCGGCGAGAAGGCGACGTCCCACGTCGAGCCCTGGGACAGGGTCTCGGGGGCGATGAACACTTCGTCGACGTAGGCGCCGTCGGCCTGGAACACCTGGATGCGATCAGCGGCCCGATCGCAGACGTAGAGCAGGCCGTCGGCGGAGATGTCGGCGCAGTGGACCGGACCGCGGAACTGGGTCGCGGGCGGATCGCCGGGCGCGTACTGGCCGAGGTCCAGTTCGTCGTCCGGGGCCTCGCCGTAGGCGCCCCAGTAGCGCTTGAACTCGCCGGTGTCGGCGTCGATCACGACGACGCGGCGGTTGAAGTAGCCGTCCGCGACATAGACCTCGTTCGCCTTCGCGTCGACGGAGAGCTTCGCGACCCGGCCGAAGTTCTCCATGTCGTGGCTGTCGCGCACGAACCGCGGCTCGTCCTCGCCCGCGCCCTCGTTGACCCGGGCGTTCGCCTTCCCGACCTGCATCAGGAACTCGCCGTCTCGCGTGAACTTGAGGACGTGCGAATCGCCGCCGCCGTTGCCGCCGATCCACACGTTGTCCATGTGGTCGACGAGGATGCCGTGGTTGGAGCTCGGCCATTCGTACTCGCCGCTCTCGCTCGGCCCGCCCCAGTGGCCGACCAGGTTGCCGTCCGGATCGAACTCGAGCACCGGCGGCGCCGGGATGCAGCACTCGGAGAGAGGCGGATCCTGCGCCGCGCCGATCTCGTTGATCGCGCCGAAGGCTTCCGGCGTGTTCCGATGAACGATCCAGACGTGATCGCGGGAATCGACCGCGACGCCGATCGCCGGGCCGAGGATCCAGTGGTTCGGCAGCGGCTTCGGCCAGAACGGATCGACCTCGAAGCGCGGCGCCATCGGTCCGTCGCCGGCGATGTCGGCGGCCTCGGCACCGCCGTAGCCGTCACAAGCGCCGAGAACGAGAGCGAAGGCTGCCGCGCAGCCAAGAGCGCAAGGGAGACGGTTAGATGTCATCGTTGCTCGGTCGTGGGTCATGCAGCTCGGTCCATTGTCAGGTCACTCCGTCCAGTCATCGTGGGGCGATTCCGTGTCACGCGGACCCACCCAGTCGTTGGATCCATCCTCGTCCGCGACCTTTCGCGGTTCCTGCAGCACACCAAGGAGGTCGCGTCAGTGTACAACGGTGCTCAGCGGGAAAACGGCAAGCCGTTTCCCGCCGGACCTTGGAAACCGGCAGACCGGTTCCCACAGCTACCGCAGCCTTGACGACTGCTCGCCTCTCGGACGGCCTCCGACAGGGACCAGAATCCACCCGGCAAAGGTACAGGTGGGCCGGTTAGCATTCCCCGCCTGAACCGCATCCGTTCCAACGCTTCTCCCGGATCTCTTCCTGCCGGGGCCCTCCGCGCCATCGCGTTGCTGCTCCTCGCCGCCGGGCCCGCCGCAGCCCACGAGGTTCCGGGCAGCGTCACCGTCCAGGTCCTCGTCCGGCAGCAGGACGACCGGCTCCGGATCCTCGTCCGCACGCCACTCGAGGCGATGCAGGAGATGCAGTTTCCCGTCGACGTCCGCGGCATCCTCGACCTTGAGGAGGTCCGAGCGAGCGGCCTTCTGACGGAGGCGGCCAATCGCTGGATCACCCCCAACCTCGATCTGTTCGCAGGCGACGCCAAACTGCCGGCCGCAACTGTCCGCGCCGTCCGGCTGTCGATCCCCTCCGACCGCTCGTTCACGGACTCGGCCAGCGCCCTCGAGCACATCCGCGGACCGCCGCTTCCGGCGACCACGCAGCTCGTCTGGAAGCAGGCGCTCCTCGACGTGCTGCTCGAGACGCCGCTCGACGCCGGGTCCCCACGGCGATTCTCCATCGACACGCGCTTCGGCCGCCTGGGCCTGCGCGTTCTGGTCGTCATTCGGTACGAATCGCGGGACGGCGATTCACGAGTACTCCAGCTCGCCGCCGAGCCCGGCCGGGTCCGGCTCGATCCCAACCGGGCCCAGGCCGGTTTCCACTTCGTCGCGATGGGCTTCGAGCACATCCTCGGCGGTCTTGACCACCTGCTTTTCCTGATCTGCCTGGTCGCCCCGCTGCGCAAGCTCCGCCAACTGATCCTCGTCGTCACCTCGTTCACGGTCGCCCACTCGATCACCCTGATCGCCTCCGCCGCCGGCCTGGCGCCGCGGGCCTTGTGGTTTCCCGCTCTCGTCGAGACCCTGATCGCACTCTCCATCGTCTACATGGCGTTCGAGAACATCCTCGGCATCGGCCAGGAACGTCGCTGGACCGCCGCCTTCGGCTTCGGCCTCGTCCACGGCTTCGGCTTCTCCTTCGCCCTCAGCGAGTCGCTCCAGTTCGCCGGCGCCCATCTCGTGACCTCGCTGCTCGCCTTCAACGTCGGTGTCGAACTCGGCCAGCTCCTGGTCCTGCTGCTCCTGATTCCCCTGCTCGACTTCGTCTTCCGCCGCCTCCCCAACGAGCGGCTCGGGATCATCCTCATCTCCGCCCTGATCGTCCACACCGCCTGGCACTGGACCGGTGAGCGGGGCTTGGACCTGCTGCAGTACCGGCCCCTGGCACCGCTCCTGGATCCGATTCCCGACGGCGTCCTGCCATGGGCTCTGGCGATTGCGGCGGCCGCGTTTCCCACCAGCCAGTGGCTGCGCCGACGCCGACGCGCCGTTACCGCACCGCGTCGGCGAGCGCAGCGACCACCGCCGAGCGGTGTCGACTCCACTCGCGGCTGGTCGCGTCGGGCCAGGCGCTGTGAGTGACGATGACGGTGTTCGCGGCCGGGTTGATCCACAGCATCTGGCCGAAGATACCCCTCCCGGCGTAACCCTCGCCCTGATCCAGCCACCAGAGGTAGCCGTAGCCGTCGTAGCCGGCGCCTGGACTGGTCGAGTCCGCCATCCAGGCCTCGGGCAGCACCCGGGCGCCGTCGCGCAGGACGCCGCCGTTCATCGCGAAGATGCCGATGCGGGCGTAGTCGCGCAGCGTGGCGCTGATGCAGCAGCCGCCGAGTTCGCCGCCGCCCGGTTCGTGAGTCACCCAGTTCGCGTCCGCTTCCATCCCGAACGGCCCCCAGATCTTGTGCTCCAGGTAGGTCGAGAGGTTGTTGCCGATCGCTGCCCGCAGCACCGCGCCCGCCATGTTCGTCTCGCCGGTGTTGTAGTTGAACACCTCACCTGGCCGATGCTCCCGCTCTAGTGCGGCCATGTACCGGGCCTGCTCGACAAGCGGGGACGGCAGCGTCGCCACATCGGATTCCGGGTCGGCATAGTCCTCGTTCCACTGGACTCCGGAGGCCATCTGCAACACGTTGCGGATCGACACGCCGTCGTAACCGCCGCCGGCCAGGAGGGGAAGGTACTTCGTGACCGGCTCGTCGACGCTGCCGATGTAGCCGTCGACGATTGCCGCGCCGTAGAGCATCGAGACGACGGACTTGGCGATCGAGAATGAAATCCAGCGAGAGTTCTCGTCGTTGCCGAGGCCGTACCGCTCGAAGACGATCTCGTCGTCCTTGACGACGAGGAGACCGGCAATCCTGCGGTCCCGGATGTAGTCCTCGACGGTGAAGGTCTCGCCTTCCACCTCGTACGTGACCGACGACAGATCCCGCGGCGCGGACGCCAACGGATAGGGCCCGTCGGAGGCTCTGATCCAGCGCGTCTCGCTGATCTGGTCGATGTTCCGGTAGCCCGCGACCTGCTGCTCCGGAGTCCAGAAGAGGATCTCGCCGCGCTCTCCGAAGTTCTCCGCATCCGGATTGACCGCCTCGGCGGCCTCCGAAGCGGTATCCACCGCAGGCCCGGCGCAGCCGAGCAACGCCAGCACGATGGCCGTGACCACGGCGACCGCCGACCATCTGCACCGTGCCGGCGCCGTCAGGATCCAATCCGCCTTCATTCGAGTCATCCTTCATCGCCCTCCCGGTTCGCAGTCCACTCATCGTACCGCCGACCCAAGATAGGCTGACGTCGGTTCCGATGAACGACCGACGACGCGCCGCCGAACCAGGTCCCGCCACACTCGCCTCGGTCCACTCAGCCAGGGGCGGTGACGCCGTTCACGAACTCTTCGAGGCCCGCGGCTGGACCGACGGCCTGCCGATCACGCCGCCGACACCGGAGCGGGTGGCGGCCGCCCTCGGTGCGGCCTTGTTCGAGCCCGCGCAGGTGCTTGGAGTCGAGACGGTCCGCGGACGCGCGATCACCGCGCAGAAGGCGGCAATCAACGCGGTGATGGCTGGCTGCCGCCCGCGCGATTTCGCGGTCGTCGCCGCAGCGGTCGAAGCGATGTGCGACCCGGACTTTCTGCTGCACGGCGCCACCTCGAGCACCGGCGGCTGCGCGGTGCTCGTCATCGTGAACGGTCCGATCCGCCGGGAGCTCGCCATGACCGGCACGTTCAACGTCCTGGGCGGCGCCGACCGGGCCTCGCTCGCGATCGGGCGGGCACTGCGCCTCATCCTCCGCAATCTGCTCGGCGTCCGGCCCGGCGAGCTCGACCGCTCCACGCTGGGGCATCCCGGCAAGCTCGGCTACTGCCTGGCCGAGGACGAGGAGGGCTCGCCCTGGCCGTCGCTGGCAACGGAGCGCGGAGCGCCGGACGGCAGTTCGACCGTGACCGTGTTCGCAGCCGGGGCGCCGCGGCAGATCATGAACGAGTGGACGACGGCGCCGGAAGCGATTCTCGACACGATAGCGGCCGAGCTGCGCGCCAACCTTCTCCACTACTCGATCTGGGCCGGCAACCACTGCCTCGTCCTGCCGCCACAGTTGCGCGACCGCTTCACCTCTGCCGGCTGGAGCAAGGCGGACATCCAGGACTACCTGCACCGGAACGCGCGGGTCCGGCGCGGCGATTGGGAACGGGTCGGCAAGGCGGCCGTCGTGACCGACGCGAACCGGGACCAGGAGTACGGAGCGCTCCAGTCGCCGGAAGACCTGCTGGTCATCGCCGCCGGTGGTCCCGCCGGCGGCTTCGCGGCCGTCATTCCACCATGGTTCGGCAACAAGTCACGGGCAGTGACCGCGGGCGTCGGCTTCTGTCTGGAGTGCTGAAGGAGCGTCTGGCGCTGCAGAACCGGCGCTCCTCGCCGGATGCCGGCGGGACGCCGACGCACCCGGTTTCTGCGGTGACGGGGACGCTCCCCGATCTGGGCGCCCTCACCGGACTCACGCAGACGCTCAGGGGCCGCAAGGCGCGCTGAACAGCCGGTCCAGCGCCGCCGCGGACACGAGACCGCGGTAGCGTGCGCAGACCTGTCCGCTCTCCAGGCGCACGACGAAGACCGCGTCTTCCTGGTCCTCGCCGACGCCTTCGGAACCGGCGAGGGCGCGCCACGCGTCGGCGCCTTCCTCGACGACCAGGAAGCTGCCGTGGCGTTCAGCCGGCGCCTCGCCGCGCAGACCGCGCACGACGAGCCGGCGGATCATCCGCGGAGCGCCTTCGAGCACCACGACGGAGTAGACGGACCAACCACCCGTCCGGTCGTCTTCGTCGAGGGCGGCGCGCCAGGCCCGTCCACTGCCGTTCGCCGCGCGGTGAAAGCTCGCGACGAAGAGGCTGCGCGGCGCCAGGCCCACAAGCCCCGCCACTTCACGCCCATCCAGGGTGACCGCGCGCAGCCGGCCAGCCGCTTCGCCAGAGGGGTCGTCTTCCGAGTACGCGGCCGACACCAACGCGACGGCGAGGGCCGATGCGAGGGCCGCGGCGCCCAGGCGGCGCCGCCTCATTCCGCTTTCCGGAAGCGCATGACCCTGTACTGCTTGATGCGGGCGAAGTGTTCCGGGTCGACGAGCCGGTCGAGCCGGTCGAGCCGGCCCGTGAGCGGCCGCGCCAGTCGCCATCCGGCCCCGGCCAACCGCGGGAACCGCCGCGTGGAGGCCTCACGCAGCAGACACACGGCGCCGCGGCCGAAGCGGTCGAGCATCGCCCGCGCAAGCCGCAACATCGGAAGGACGGATTCGGTCACGTCCTCGTCGATCTCGAGAACGAGCCCGCTGGCCTCGGCCCGAGCCAGGAACTCGTCCAGCGGGTGGCCGCTCCTTGAGCTCTCGCTGCCGTCCGGGGAGGTAACGAAGTAGTCGCACAGCAGCATGTGCCCACCCGGGGTCAGCGACCGCAGTACAGCCTCGAACAGCTCCTCCAGCCACACGTACTGCGCCGACTCGCAGAGGAACAGGAGGTCGTAGCGTCGGTCCGGCTCGAACTCCTGAAGGCGCCCCAGGTGAAAGCGCCGATCCGGAAGCCGCGACGCGAACAACTCACCATGGTAGGGATCGGGAGACAGGCCCTCGACGTCGTAGCCGAGAGCGGCCAGCCGTTCCGCGATCACGCCGGTTCCGCAGCCAACGTCGAGCACCGAGGAGACACCCGGCGGCATCAGCTCGAACAGACGCGCGACCAGTCGCTCCTGGGCGCGGCGGAGCCCCGCCAGGTCGAGCGGGTCGCCAGCGCTCCACATTCCGAAGTTCAGGTACTCGAGCCCCACGATCCGGTGCAGGAACTGGAGCGCGATGCTGGTCTTGACCTGACGCGGGCTACCGCTGTCCGTTGCCTGGCGAAACAACTGGCGCCCTTGAGGCGCGGATGGCCAGCGGCGGCCCCGCGTCGGCGCCGAAGCGGCGTCAGGAGTAGCGCTCGGACGCGGCGACGGTGGCACGATGCGCAGACTCACTGGTCGGTCAGTCTACAGCGCCCGCGCGCAACGGTAAGGAGTCCTTCGAGACGACGGTCGACCTCGTGGCCGGCGATCACTTGCCAAGAACCGAGGACTGGCCCGACATGCCGGTCATGCGGCACGGCTTCGAGCTGCGGCCGTTCGACTTCTTCGACCGCAACCCGGCGCTCGATTTCCCCTGAGTCCGGCCCGGCCGGCGTTACACTTCTGTCGCACCCTTGGCCGTGGCCGAACAGGAATGTTCGGCCACGAACCCGGGCCAGCATCCTGACCCCGGAACCGCCGGTCACCCGCTACTTCTTCGCCGCACCCTCGATTCGCCGCAAACCCGTGCCCGCTCACGGGTTTGCACGCGTTGCGGCCTGCCTCGCGCCGGCGCCTTCCGGCGATCGTCAGGCGCCCGCCCTCACTTGGCACGGTTCTGGATACGGGGATAGGGGAGCAGACAAGCCTGGGCGTCAGTTCCGGAAACCTGACCCCGGTTGCTCTCCAAACGTGGAGCGGGCCGGGATGATCAGCCTGGCGGATCAAAACGAAGAGGAGGGACTCGTATGAGATTCAGAAGTCGCGGTCGAACCATCGGTCTGGGTTCGGCCCTGGGACTCACATTGCTGCTGGCGCTGTTCGGCGCCGCACCCGCGGCAGCGCAGGAAGGCGTGGACAGCGGCGATACCGCATGGATGCTGACCGCCAGCGCCCTGGTTCTGCTGATGACGCCGGGACTCGCGTTCTTCTATGGCGGACTCGTCCGGCGCAAGAACGTCCTGTCGATCCTCATGCAGTGCTTCCTGTGCATGGGCTTGATGACCGTACTCTGGGTCGTCATTGGCTTCAGCCTGGCCTTCGGCTCCGACGCCCTCGGGGGCGTCATCGGCGGCGGCGACTACTTCCTGCTGGCCAACCTGGGCTACGACGCCTGGGACGGCACCGGCATTCCGGCGCCATTGTTCATGATCTTCCAGGGCATGTTCGCCATCATCACGCCCGCGCTCATGATCGGCGCCTTCGCGGAACGGATGAAGTTCAGCGCCATCTGCCTGTTCATGAGCGCCTGGCTGCTCGTGGTCTACGCCCCCGTCTGCCACTGGGTGTGGGGCGGCTCGGAAGGTTTCTTCGGCCTCGGCGGCGACGGCGCCCTCGACTTTGCCGGCGGCACGGTCGTCCACATCAACGCCGGTGTATCGGCGCTGGTCGCGGCGCTCGTCCTGGGCCGCCGCAAAGGCTACCCGACTCATACGTCGCCGCCGCACAACCTGCCCTTCGCCGTTCTCGGTACCGGCCTGCTCTGGTTCGGGTGGTTCGGCTTCAACGCCGGCAGCGCCGTGGCAGCCAACGGCTCGGCCGCCAACGCCTTCGTCGTCACCCAGGTGGCGACCGCGGCAGCGGCTGCCACCTGGGGGCTGATCGACTGGTTCCGCGACTCGAAGCCGACGCTTTTGGGCGTCATCACCGGCGCTGTGGCCGGACTCGTGGCGATCACTCCGGCCTGTGGCTCCGTCAGCGCAATCGGCGCGCTCGGTGTCGGCGGCGGCGCTTCCCTGTTCGCCTACCTGGCAGTCACCTGGTTCAAGTCGAAGCTCGGCTACGACGACTCGCTGGACGTCTTCGGCGTTCACGGCGTCGCCGGGATGTGGGGCGCGGTCGCCGCCGGCCTCTGGGCCACCGACATGGTGCCCGGCAACGACACGAACGGCCTCTTCTACGGCAATGCCGGACAGGTCGCCATTCAGCTCAAGGCCGTGCTCTTCACCATCGTGTGGGCCGCGGTCGTGTCGTTCGTGTTGCTTAAGATCGTCGACCTGATCGTCGGTCTTCGCGTCAGCGACGACGAGGAGCGGATCGGCCTCGATCTGACCGACCACCGCGAAAACGCTTACACCCTGGTCGACTAGGGCAGAAGGAGGAATGACATGAAGTACATCGTGGCCATCGTTCAGCCCGACCGAATGCAGGAGGTCCTCGATCTCCTGGAAGAGAAGGAAATCCATCTGCTGACCGTCTCCAACGTGATGGGGCGCGGTCGCCAGCGAGGCGTTGCCGAGGTCTACCGCGGCAACAAGGAAGCCGGCGCCCTGCTGCGCAAGCTCAAGCTGGAGATCGCGGTCAACGACGACTACGTCGACATCGTGGTCGACGCGATCACGCGGGGCGCCCAGACCGGCAACGTCGGCGACGGCAAGATCTTCATCCTGCCGCTCGATGAGACGATCCGCATTCGCACGGGCGAAACCGGCAACGTCGCGATCGGCTGAACCAGCCGCATCGGATCTGCGGAGAACGCGCCGCGGGAGCCATCGCTCCCCGGCGCGCTTCTTCGTGTGGCGTCCTCAGTCGGACAGGCCGTCGAACAGCCGACGCAGGCCGTCCATCCGCTGGGCGATCAGGTCCCAGGCGCCCTCTTCGTCCGGCAACTGCCCCAGGCTGTGCAGGCGGCGCGCCAGAAACCGGAACTCGCTGCTCTGCCGATCCGGGACAACGAGGTCCTTGCTGTGACCCCGGACGATGCGCAGGCAGTTGATGACCGCCCGCAACAGACGGTATCCGGCCTCGAGCTGTTCGGACTCCTCGGGCGAGATGTGGCCACGTTCGTACAGCGCGCGGGCCGCGTCCTCGGTGTTCGTCTGACGCACTTCCGGGTCGTGCGCGCCGGCCGCGATCTGACGCACCTGGACGAAGTACTCCGCGTCGACCAGGCCGCCGGCGCTGAACTTCGCGTTCGTCGTGCCCCGAGCGACCAGTTCGGATCGCTGGCGGTTGCGCAGGTGCCGGATGCGCGCCAAATCGTGCGGCCGCGCATCGAACACGTAGGCAGCCCGGTGGGCTTCGATCCGGGCGCACAGGTCCGGGTCACCGGCGACCGTGCGCAGCCGAACCAGCGCCTGGCGTTCGTAGGGGTCGGCCTCGCCTGCCGCGCTGTAGTAAGACGAGAACCGCTGAAACGAGGCCGACAACGGCGAGGACGAACCACCGGGACGAAGGCGCCAGTCCAGCTCGAAGATCCCGTCCCGCTTGGCGCGAATCAGCCGGGCCAGCCGCACCGCCGCCCGCTCGTGGAACTCGCCCGCCCGCCCCTGCTCCGACCCTTCGGCACTCCACAGGAACATCAGCTCGATGTCCGAGGCGTAGCCGAGATCGCGTCCGCCCCACTTGCCAAGCGCGCAGAGCGACCAGGCGCCGGGCGCCGGACCGTCCCCCGCGACCTCGGCAACCGCCTCCTCGGCCGCCCGTGTGAGAACGACATCGGACAGGACCGAGAGTTCCCGTCCGAAGTCGCTGAAGCGCTCGATCCGACGGGTCAGGTGACGCATGTCGATGCGCCCGATCTCCTCGTTCTTGAACCGGTTGAGGACGTCGTCCGGCTTGTCCTGGCCTTCGAGTGCCGCGTCCAGCCGGCGCTCCAGTTCGCCCCGGTCGGCGCCGAAGTCCAGGTCGGCCATGTTGGCGAGAAGCGGCATCAGGTGCTCGTGCTGCCGGCGCAGGAACTCCTCCCAGACGTAGCTGCCGGCCCCCAGCACCCGCGCCAGTTCGTCCAGCGACGACGCGAGCGCCTGGGTCGGATCGGCCACCTGTTCGCAGACGGCGTCGATCAGCGCCCCGAACTGGCGCAGAGCCAGGTGCGGGTTCGGCGCCACCGCCAACCGGCGCGCGAACTGCTTCATCAGCGTGACCGTGACGCGCAGGTTGTCCACGCCGACGCGATCCTCGATCTTGCCTCCGCGCCGGGTCGTCACAAAGAGCCGATCGCGCACCTCCCCGTCCACGGTGTCGAACTCGACCTTGTCGATCCAGTAGTCCCGGGTCGAGAGGACGTTCGCGAACTCGAACAGGAACATGAAGCTGTCCGGACTCCGGATCTCCAGAATCGTGCAGTCCTTGTCCGACTCGTTGTCGACGGAGATCGCAATCGGCGGCATGACGTTCTCCGGATCGGCGCCGAGGCCCATCCGGCGCGCCGCCTCCATCACGCGCAGAGTCAAGTCCTCGTTCGCGCGTCGCTCTTCGCCCTTCTCGAGCAGCGTCAGCAACCGGTTCAGATCCCCCTCGAACTCGGTCCAGGAGAACACCTGACTCGAGTGTCCGGGCGCCGGCTGAACTTCGGCCGAAAACACGATCCGCCTCGGGCCGTGTTTCTCTTGCGGCCGGGACGCGACCTTCCGCCGGCGACGCCGGCGATCCGGCCGGAGCTGCGTCGCCCGCCCGGGTCGACGGTAGAACTCGACCTCCCCCACGTCGTGGTACGTGTAGGAGCGGCCGCTCAGAATCGACTGGCCGTAGGCCGCAAGCAGGCCGCAGATCTTCGCGAACTCTCCCTGGTAGTCGTTGGCGACCACGGTCACCCGCCGCGTCGAACCCGTGTCGCGGACATCGACCCGGCAAAGCCGTTTCCGATCGAGATCGTGGATCATCTCCACGTGCTGCGCCACTTCGCCCACGGTGCAGGACAGGAAGTACGCACTCTCCAACCGCCTGAAGTGCTCTTCGATCAGTTCGGCGGGCAGATCCGGGCAGAGCTCCCGCACGCGGTGCTTCCGCTCGAGGAACTCGATCGTCTCGTCGAAGAACTCGCCGAAGATTCGGCGAACCGCGGCCGAGGTCTCCTCGTAGCGGCCCGCGAGGTCGAGCGTGTTCAGCGGCTGCCCCAGCGCGAAGGCCACCCGCCACTGGAAGGTCGCCCACTGCTTCGGCTCGCGCGGAAGCTGTCGCACCGGGAGATCCCGTTCCAACTGGAGCACATGCTCGACCACCCGCAGAAAGATGTACGCCTCACGCAACCGGTCGTGCTCGTCCTGGGTGATCACCCGGTGCGCCCGCAGCCTCGACATGGCCTGCAGCGTGTTGGGCGAGCGGAGGTTCTGGTTGGAGGCTCCGTGGTAAAGCTGGAGCAACTGGACGATGAACTCGATATCGCGGATGCTGCCCGCGCCGAGCTTCACGTTGCCGACCTCCGTGCCCCGGGACCGAAGCGACTTCTCGATCATCTGCTTCATCTCGAAGACCTCGCGCAGCAGAGTCTCCGGCGATCTGTCCGGATCGAAGACGAAGCGGCGCGTGCCGTCGATCAGCGCCCTGGCGGCCTCCGCGTCGCCGCCGGCGAAGCGCGCCTTGATCAGCGCCTGAAACGTCCAGTTCATGCCGTAGCGCTCGTAGAAGCGGAGGTACTGCCCCACCGTCCGAACGAGGGGGCCCATCTTCCCTTCCGGACGCAGACGCATGTCGACCCGGAACACGAACCCGTCGGCCGTGTTGTCCGAGATGAGGCGGATGAACTGCGGCGCCTGCCGCTGGAGGCGGTGCAGGGACTCCTGGTCCACATCGTCCGAGGCGACGAAGAGGGCGTCGATGTCCGAGCTGTAGTTGACCTCCAGGCCGCCCCACTTGCCCATCGCGATGACGGCGAAGGGTTCCCGGTCGAGACCGGTGGCCTCGAGCGCGCGCTGAACGCATACGTCGGCGACCCGGGAGATCTTCTCCGTCGTCGTCGCGAAGTCGTCCAGCCCGCTGTAGTCGGCGACCGCGACCCGGATCAGCTCGCGATAGCGCAGCACCCGAAGCCAGCGGCGAATGTCCCCGTCCGGCTCGGGTCGCAACTCCGCCATCCGATCTCGCTGTTCGTCCGCCGACTCCTGCTCCACCGGGAACAGGCCCTCCTCGGCTTCCGGATGCGCGTCGAGCCACCGCGTGTAGGCGGGCGCAAACTCGCGCAGGATGTCGCGCTGGGCCAGCGCCAGGGTTTCACGCGGATCTTCGGCGTCCTCGATGTCCATGGCCGAGAAGTCCTGGATCGCTTGTTCTAGGCGGGAGTTCACGGCGACGTCTCGCGTTTTCCACAGCGTAGCACTTCGAGAAGCTGGTCCATCACCGCCTGCGCGTTCTCCGGCCGACCGAGGTGCAGCCCCATGCCCGGCATCGGCGCCACTGGCACCAGCACCCGCCCGACACCGAGGTCCGCCAGCGAACGCAGGCTCGCGAGATCCTCGCCGATGCCGGTCGTGATCTCGAGCGCCTCCGGATCGCGGCCGTGCTCTGTCGCCACCGCACGTGCGAGTCCGATCAGTTCAGCCGAAGCTCCGCGGGCAGGAAAGAACCCGTCGCCCAGCCGTCCGGCACGCCGCGCGGCGGGCTTCGAATGGCCGCCAACGATGATCGGGACGCTGCCGGCGGCCGGCTGCGGACGGCAGTAGGCGGCCTGGAAACGGACGAACTCGCCGTGGTACGTCGGCTTCTCCGCACCCCACAGCTCCCGCATCGCCTCGATGTACTCGTCGGTTCGCCGGCCGCGGTCGGCAAAGGAGGCGCCAATCGCGTCGAACTCCTCCCTGAGCCAGCCGACGCCGATGCCGAGCAGGAGCCGGCCGCCGGTCATGTAGTCCAGGGTGGCGATCTGCTTCGCGGCAACCACCGGGTTGTGCTGGGGCACGATCAGGATCCCGGTCGCGAACCGGATCCGCCGGGTCTGCGAAGCGACGTACGCCATCCAGATCAATGGGTCCGGCAACGGAAAGTCGTCCCGCCCGCCGGCCATCTTGCCGTCGGGCGAATAGGGATACGCGGACTCGTACCCACCCGGAACGACCGTATGCTCGACGGTCCAGATCGACTCGAAGCCGGCTTCGTCGGCGGCCTGGGCCAGCTCGACCGCCAACCCCGGATCGACGTAGCGACCCGTGTTGCAGTAGCGAAGTCCGAATTTCATAGGTGGCGCAGTGTAGCGGTACGTCGGCAGGCGCGGACCGGCCCTTCCTTCGCTACGATGCCGCCGTGAAGGAGGCCGCAGGCACGACCAGGCTCAGCGACATCGACTGGTCCTCCTGGCGCGCGGTCGACCGGGCCACCCTGACCTTCGTCCTCGAAGACGGCCAGGTACTCCTGATCCGCAAGAAACGGGGCCTGGGCGCCGGCAAGGTCAACGGCCCCGGCGGCCGCCTCGAGCCCGGCGAGAAGCCCATCGACTGCGCCACCCGCGAAGTCGAGGAAGAACTCGGCATCACCCCCCAGGGACTCGAGTACCGGGGAGAGAACCTGTTCCAGTTCGTCGATGGCTACTCGATCCACGTCTACGCCTTCGTCGCCTCCAGCTACCAGGGCAAGGTCCGCGAGACCGAGGAAGCGACGCCCATGTGGACGGACCTGGACGCCATCCCGTACGGCGAGATGTGGGAGGACGACCGGCTCTGGCTACCCCACGCCCTGAGCGGCCTGACACCGCAAGGCCGCTACATCTTCGACGGCGACCACATGCTGGACTGGGAACTCGAGATAGACGGACAACGCTACGGCCCCCAACCGCCCGGGTAAGCGCGCCAGCCGTCTCGACCCACCCAGGGCCGGTACGGGCCGGCATCCGCCGCATCGGCGAGATCACGGCGCGCGAGGTGCGCGCAACCAGCCTGGCCGGGCCGCAACGGCCGAGCTCCTCGCCGAGTCCGACCCGGCCAAGCGCAAGACCGCACGCTGTCGATCGTCCTGGTCACCCAGCCCGACGCCGTCCAGGCTGCCGAGGGTGTACTCGTCGCCGCTACTCGTCGCCGCTACTCGCCGCCGCCGGTCGAGCCGGCGCCGCCGGCCGCACGGATCGCCGCCGCCTCTTCGGGCTCGACGTAGGTCCAGGCCAGGAAGGGCGCCATCATCTCGTCCGTGCTTTGGGCGCCCCAGTCCACCGAGCGCCCGATGTCGAGGAACGGGTACTCGTCGAGCTTCGTCTCGGAGTTGTCGTAGACCGCCTCGATCTCGACCCGGGTGCCTGCCGGCAGCACCTTGGGATCACGGTAGATGTAGTTCGTCTGCCAACTGTAGTCGTACTCCGGCACGTCGAGGAGCACCTCCGTGCCGCCATCGGGGTAGTACGCCGTGTACTTCATGCTCTCGCCCCGGAAGTGCATGTGCGGATGGAGCGACAGCAGGACCGCGTCCCTCTCGAACACCCTGGACGACCCGACGCGCCACCGTCCGTGACCGGGCGGAATCTCGAAGGCGCCGGCGCCGATCGTGTTCCAGGTCACCTTGTGCTTCACCTCGGCGCCGACCGGATGGAACTTGAAGGCGACCGCCGAACGGTCGAAACCCTCCGTGCCCGGGCCGGGTTCCTTGTGGTAGTGGACGTTCATGCGGACCACCATGCCGGCGCGCAGGAGGTTGCCGAAGCCCGGCGGGTAGATCGTCGGATCCTCGCCGGCGGCGATGGAACCCAGGGAGAAGGTGTTCTCACTCAGCACGTCGACCTCGCCGTCCTCGTTCGGGATCAGTGCGCGGCCGGTGATGTGATGGACGAACTCGGCGTCCGGCTGGTACTCGATCGCCTGAATCCAGCGCGGTTCCGGGAGCATCTCCTCGGTCAGCGTGATGAAGAAGTTGGGCTGTTCGTCCTCCACGTCGTCACCCACGAAGTAGGGCTCCTCCATGTAGACGATCAGGTCCGGCTGGCCGATCAGGAAACCGCCCGTGTCCTCCCACTCGCGCGGGGCCGGGCCCCTGGCCGGATCGCCCTTCGGCGCGCCGTGTCCGACCCAGGCCACGACCGTGTCGATCTCGTCCCGGGTCAGGGTCCGCTCGTTGGCGAAGACCCCGGCCGTGTGGTCGGTCGCGTCCCACGGCGGCATCTCGCGGCTCTGCACCAGGCGCGCGATCGAGCGCGCCCAGGGCCTCGTTTCCTCGTAGGTCATCAGCGACATCGGCGCCACCATGCCGGCGACGTTGTCCCCGCCCGGCCGATGGCAGGTCTGGCAGCTGTGCTGGAAGATCGGCAGCACGTGCTCGTGAAAGGTGACTTCCTCGCCCGTGTCGGCGGCGACCGCCACGGAAGCGAGGCCCAGCGTTCCGAGAACGAGAAGTGCAGCGATCGAGCGGTTCATGCGCGCCTCCAGCTTCCAACCTGTTGTTCAAGTGGCAGGCGGACTCTAGCAGCCCGCGGCAGAAGTCGCGCTGCATTCGACCGGCCAGGCATCCCGCCCGGCATCGTGCCATCCGTGCGCCCGATGACGGGCGCACGGACTGGTTCGCGGGTGGCGCGGAGCGCGCCACCCGGGTCGCTCTTCGGTCGAACATGGATTTCCGAAGACCGGCGCCTGGCGCCGGATGCCGGCGGGGACGCCGGCCCACCCGGTTTCTCTCGCGCAACTCCCGGCTCAGTCCCACACGCCTTCGGGGATCGGCTTCGCCTCCACCACCTCCACCGCAACCTTGTCCGGGCCCATGACGAAGAAGCTCCGCATCTCAAGCTCCGGTCGGTAGGCGATCGGCTCGAGGATCTCGACTCCCGCCGCCTTCAGCCGTTCGAACACCGGTTCGATGTCGCGGTACGAGAAGGCGAAATGGTCGATCGCCCTCCCCCGCTGAGGCGCCAGCTCGCGCAGCGGCGCCGCGCCCTCAGGCCACCACGGCGCCACCGGCTCGTAGTCGGGAATGTTGTAGACGATAAAGCTCACGTTGTCGGCCCGAAAGCCGTTCGACCAGGCGCGGTGGTCGCGGTGGAACTCGTCCCAGGTCGCAAACTCCGCTTCGGGACCGACCGGCCGCGGGTTGCCCTCGGCCGATCGCCTCGCCGGCAGTCCGAAGTGCCGCTCGTACCACGCCGCCGTCTCGTTCACGTCGACGGCGAACAGATGAACGTGGGCGAAGCGGTGATGCCCCATCGTGTTCACCTCGATCATCTCCCGGTCGGGGCCGTTCACGTAGATGACATGCCCCCGGCCCAGGCGGTAGATCGGCGTGTGGATGTCGACGCCGCGGGACACGAGCCACTTGTACTCGTTCGGCAGATCGACGCCGCCCCATCCGAAGTGCCAGATGCCGCTCTCCTGGCTGCCGTCCGGGGCCTCGTCCACCTCGTTGAAGAGGATGAAGGATCGTTCCGTGAACACGGCGTCCGCCACACCGCGGAACTCGATCGGCAACGCGCCGAAGGTCCCGCGGTAGAAGTCGATCGAACGCTCGATATCCGTCACGTTCAGGTGGACGTGGTGGAACCGGGCCGGTTCGAGCTCCGCCTCCGCTTCCTGGGAAGCGATCGGGCCGGCGAAGACGACGGCCTCGACCACGGCCACGACCACGGCAACAACCCCCGGACCTGGCCACCGGCGCCGGCGCCGGTTCACCGAACCCGGCGCCCGCGTCAAGGAGCTCCTCCCTCCAGGAGTTCGACCAACTCGATCTTCGTACCGTTCGGCCCTTCGATGAAGGCGATCCGGTGGCCATCGTCCAGAACCCGCGGCTCTTCGACGAACTTCACGCCGTCCGCACGCAACCGCTCGAGCCAGGGATCGTACTCAGTAGTGTGCCAGCCGATGTGATCGACCACCGTGCCGTCGGTGCCAGTGCGCTCGCCCGGTACCTGATTGACGATCAGCCAGGTCTCGTCGCCGCGGTTGTCGTAGAGGATCGAGTGCAGCGGCGCAAGTCCCTTGAACGCGACGACCTCACCGCCGAACTGCTTCGCGTACCAGGCCGCGGTCGCCACGGCGTCGCCCGAGAACACGTGGACGTGGTGCAGTCCCGGCGCGCCGCCGTGGTCCATGTCGTCGATCACCTCGATGCGGGCGCCCCAGGGGTCCTCGCAGAAGCCGAAGGTGAAGCCGGCCGCCTCGACATGCCGCGCGGCGCCGACGACCTTGCCGCCCGCGGCCTCGCACTGCTCCAGCGTCGCCGCCACGTCGGGCACCGAGAAGCCGATGTGGTCGAGCGACGTGGCGCCGCTGCCGCTGGTCGGTTCGCCATCCCTGACTTTCAGAATGTCGTTGCCGTAGAAGACGGCGTCGAACGGACCGCTCTTGCCCAGCGTGCCACCGAAGAGATCGTTGTACCAGGTGGCCGCCGCCATCGTGTCGGGCGCGATCAGATGAACGTGATCGAAGTCCTCCGCGAGGACGGTCGGGGCGGCCCCCGGCGCCAGACCAAGGGCCAGCACCGAAACGAGGAAACCGAAAACGGGAACTCTTCGTGAGGCGAAGCGCATGCGAACGTCCTCCAGGTCTGAGGGGTCAGAAGAAGGAACCGCAACGGACCCGCGCGAATCCGCCGTCGGCTGTATGATTGGCAACGCGGCAAAGGGGCAGCGTACCAGCCCGACCGGGTACGGCCGCGAGCGATACGACCAGGAGGAAGGCTAGGGCCGTCGCGCCCATCCCATGCAGGCGGTTCGGCCGACTCCGCGACATGAGGCAGGAGTCAGAGACTGAAGAGATCGGGGCCAGAGCACACCACGCGAATCGCGGCGCCGGGAGTCTTCGCGGCGCTCGTTCTGTGCGCCGTGAGCGTCGGTTGCCGCGGCATCGGCGCGGACGGCGCCGCCGGACAGACCGAAGCGTCGGGAACTGCCTCGCCATTCCGCAGCGAAACCGCTCCGACCACGCGCGTGCGTCGCGGCGAGGTCGATGCCCTGGTGACCGCCTCCGGCTCCGTCGTCGCGCCACGTCTGACGGAACTCGGACCGGAGGTCTCGGGACGGCTCTTTGCCGTCTACTTCGACGTCGGGGATCAGGTCGCGGCGGGCGACGTCGTTCTGCAGCTCGATCCGGTCCCGTTCCGGACCAACCTTCAGCGGGCCCGCGCCGGTCTGGCCCTGGCCCAGGCCGAAGCCGCACAGGCCCTGCAGGAACTCGCAAGGGTGGAACGCCTGGCCGAGCAGGAAGTCGCTCCGCCCCAGCACCTCGACCAGCAACGAACCCTGCTGGCGGTGGCCAAGGCCCGCGTCGAGCAGGAACTCGCCGCCATGCACAGCGCCGAGCAGGATCTGTCACGGACTGCCGTGATCAGCCCCTACGACGCCCACGTGGTCGAACGCCAGCTCCACGAGGGCGCGATCGTCGGCCCCGGTTCCGTCATCGTCACGATCCAGGAGCAGACCGGTTTCGCGGCCGAACTCGACGTACCGGCCGCGGCGGCCGCGCCGGTCCAGGTTGGCGATCCCGCCCTCCTGATCGTCGAGGGCGCCGCCGCGCCGTTCGAGTCGACGATCGCCTCGGTCAACGCCAGGATCGACCCCGACACGCGCACTTACCGGGTGCGGTCACCGGTTCCCGGCGAGATACGCGGGGCCAAGGCGGGCGCCTTCGTCCGCGCCGAGATCAGACCGAAGACCGACGGCGCGACGATCGTCGAACGGGCCGCGGTCCTCAACCGCGACGGCCGTGCTTACGTCTTCAGCGCCCAGGCCGGCCGCGCGCGTCAGATCGAAGTGACGCTCGGCGCCACCGGCGCCCGCTGGGTCGAGATCAGAAGCGGCGCCAAACCGGGCGACGCGGTGATCACAGGCCCCCTGATCGAACGGCTCGCCGACGGCGCGCCGATCGACGCTCCCGAACCACCGCTCGCGGGCAGCGGCCCGAACTCGCCTTCCGCCGTACTCCCCAACGCGCCTTGAGGTCCCGTTCCCGCCGATGCTGAACCTGCCGCTCATCTCGATTCGCAGGCCGGTCTTCGCGTTGATGCTGAACGTGGCGCTGGTCGCGCTGGGCCTGGTGTCCCTGAACCGGCTCAACGTCGACCTGAACCCGGATGTCGAGGTTCCCTTCCTCACCGTGACGACGGTCCTCGAAGGGGCGTCGCCCGAAACGGTAGAGACCGAAGTCACCGACATCCTCGAGGAGCAGATCAACACGATCGAGGGCATCCGCGACCTGAGTTCGGTCTCCTCGGAAGGAGTCTCACAGGTCTTCGTCGAGTTCGAGACGAGCTACGACGTGGACATCAAGGCGCAGCAGGTGCGCGAGAAGGTCGCGCCCGTGCGCGCGGACCTGCCGCTCGACGCCGAGGATCCGGTGGTCACCCAGCTCGACCCGGACGCGACGCCCATCCTGTCGGTCATGCTGGGCGGCCCGGTATCTGTCCGCGAACTGTCCGAGATCGCGGAGAACATGGTCAAGGACCGCCTCGAGCGCCTGCCCGGCGTCGGCAGCATCGAGATCATCGGCTCGCGCCGCCGCGAGGTGCGGATCTGGCTCGACCCCGTGCGGCTCGCCGGCTACGGACTGTCGATCGACGATGTCCGCTCCGCCCTCCTGCTGGAAAACGCCGAAACCGCCGGCGGGCGCGTCGAGGGTCGCGAACGGGAGTGGACCGTGACGACTTCGGGCCGGGTCAAACGGGTCGAGGACTTCGGCGCCCTGATCGCCGCCGAACGCGGAGGCCGGCTGGTCTACCTCCGCGACGTGGCCAAGATCGAGGACGGACTGGCGGAGGAGCGGTCCCTCGCCCGCTTCAACGGTCAACGAGGGGTCTCGCTCGAACTGAGGCGGCGAAGCGGCGCGAACACCGTCTCCGTCGCCGAGGCCGTCCGTGCCGAAGTCGAAGCGCTACGCCCGAACCTGGCGCCCGGCACGCAGGTCCTGATCACCCGCGACATGGCGGTGTTCATCGAGGACTCGATCTACTCCGTGTTCTCCAACATGTTCTGGGGCGGCCTCCTCGTGGTCGCAGTCGTCCTCCTGTTCCTTCGCAACCCGAGGTCGACCCTGATCTCCGCGCTCGCGATCCCCTCCTCCGTGATCGCCTCCTTCACCTTCTTCTACCTGGCCGGCTTCACCCTGAACGTGATGACGCTGATGGCTCTCTCCCTGGCGGTCGGCGTCGTGATCGACGACGCGATCGTCGTCCTGGAGGTGATCTACCGCCGAATCGAGCAAGGCCTGGGGCGTCGCGAGGCGGCAGAGGAGGGCGCCAGCCAGGTGACGCTGGCCGTCATCTCGACCACCCTCGCCCTGTGCGCGGTGTTCGTGCCGATCGCCTTTCTGACCGGCACGGTCGGACAGTGGTTCTACGAGTTCGGCATGGTCATGGCGATCGCCGTCTGCGTGTCGAGCGTGTTCGCGCTGACCCTCACCCCGATGCTCGGCAGCCGTGTGCTCACGGCGAGCCAGGGAAGGGACCCGGTAAGCCGCGGCCTGGGCCGGGCCCTCGACGGCCTGGACCGCTTCTACCAGACGGTTCTCCGTCGTGCCCTCGCCCACCGCCTGATCACCCTGATCGTCGCGGTGGCGGCGATGTCAGGCGGTGTCCTGGTCGCCCGTACGCTGCCGTTCAACCTGTTCGTGGCCGAGGATCGCAGCGAGTTCAACGTGGACCTGAAGATGCCGATCGGCACACCCCTGGCCGTCACCTCGGAGGCGGCGCGTCGCGTCGACCAGGTGCTCGAAGCCGACCCGGAGGTCCGGAACCGCTTCGCGACGATCGGCGGCGGCAGCCGGAAGGAGCCCCACCGCGCTTCGATCTACGTCCAGTTGACGAACAAGCGGGAGCGCGACCTCAGCCAGGCGGCAATCATGGACCGGGTCCGGGGGCAACTGCTGGTGCGGGTTCCCCAAGCCGAGGAGATCGCCGTATCGCCGATCAACTGGATCGCCGGCAGCGACGACCAGTTGGGGGCGCGCGCCGTGACCTACAGCCTGCGGGGGCCGTCGATGGAGGAGCTCGAGTTCTACTCGGAGCGGCTGGTGAGGCTGATGCGATCCGACCCCGCCTTCGTCGACGTCGGAACGAGTTGGGAGACCGGCAAGCCCGAGATCGAGATTGACGTGGACCGCGACCGCGCCGCCGACCTCGGGGTGCAGGCGACGGTTATCGGCCGCACGATCCGCACCCTGCTCGCGGGCGAGGAACTGGGCTCCTTCGAAGAGGGCGGGGAACGCTACGACGTCCGGGTCCAGGTCCTGCCCGAGTACCGGGGACACTCCGGAGAAGCTGGACCTGATCCAGATCCGCACCGCCTCCGGTCAACTGACCCCGATCACCAACGTCGCCGACATCCGGCTCGGCGAAGGCGCGGTCCAGATCAGCCGGCGGAACCGCGCCCGGGAAATCACGATTGCGGCGAACGCCGCGGAGGGAACAGCGCAGTCCGAACTGGCCGCCCGGGTCGAGGAGTACGGCCGGCAGATCGGCCTCGCGGCGCCGAACGAGCTCGTGCCCAGCGGCATGACCGTCGTCATGCGGGAGACGGGCTTCTCGCTGCTCTTCGCTTTCGTGCTGGCCATCGCCGCCATCTACATGGTGCTGGCGTCACTCTTCAACTCCCTCGTCCACCCGGTCACGATCATGATGTCGGCGCCCCTCTCCTTCATCATCGGCGCCTTCCTGGCCCTGAAGCTCTCGGGCAAGCCGCTCGACATGATGAGCGGCATCGGCCTGCTGGTACTGATGGGGCTGGTGATGAAGAACGGCATCCTGCTGATCGACTACATCAACCGGCTCCGCCAGGACGGGCGCTCGCGCCAGGAGGCCATTCTCGAGGCCGGGCCGGCGCGCCTGCGGCCGGTGCTGATGACTGCGCTTTCCCTGATCTGCGGCCTGCTCCCGGTTGCGTTCTCCACCGCTTCCGGCTCGGAGGCCCGAGCGGCGATCGCGGTGCTGACGATGGGCGGCATGGCCACCTCCACCCTGCTCACCCTGCTCGTCGTGCCCGTGATCTACGACCTCGTGGACCGCGCGGTCGAGAAGGCAACCGCTTGGAGCCACGTCTCGTGGGAGTGGCTCGTGAATCTCGGCCGGCAACCCGCCGCTTTGCCTGCCCGCGTCACCCGGCCGCGGCGACGTCGGCGCCGGCGGAAGCGACAGCGCCGCTAGGGCCAGGAGGCCGCAGGCGGCGCCGCATGCACCGGCGCGCCGCGGAGCGCAACGGACCTGCAGGCAGCGAACAGCGCCGGAACGAAGAGGTCCGGTCGTGCCACGCAGGCGTAGTGATCGGCATCCACCGGGTGGACCGAGGCGCCGGGAATCTGCGCTGCCATCAGCGCCTGGTACTTGGGTGGAATGTGCCCGTCCTGCTCCGTCAGAACCACGGCGGCGGGCACGTCGACCTGACCGAGCCACGGCATCGAGTCGAACCGGCCGAGCGCCGCGGCGGCCTCGATCACGGAGACCGGATCGGTCGGTCCGACCTGCTCCTTCACGGTCTGCTGAAGAACGGGATCCTGAACGTTCGCGAGCATTCGTTCGCCCACGCTGGCCCATAGCGTCTGAGGCGCCACCCGCGCCGCAAGCGACAGCAGGGGACCCAGCGTGGACGCGGCGCGCTCCGCCCGCGGGCCGCCGAAGCGGGCGCCCGTAGCGCAGAGCACGAGACCCGTGGTCCGTTCCGGATGGCGGCGCCAGAACAACTGCGCCACCGCGCCGCCCATCGAGTAGCCGACCGGGATCACCCGCTCCACGCCCAGGCGGTCGGCCAGCGCCGCCGCGTCGTCGGCGCAGTCCTCGAGCTTGAAGGCGCCGATCCGACGGATGCCGCGGCCATGGCCGCGATGGTCGAGGGCGATGACCCGGAATCCGCGAGCGAGAGTCGCGAAGCTGGTGGCCCAGTTCAACAGCCCGGTGGCCGCCAGACCGTGCATGAGCAACAGAACCGGCGCCCCGGGCGGGCCTGCGACCTCATGCACCCAGGTGGCGCCACGGCCGGTCAGATCGACGCGGCGGCCTTTCAGTGCTGTCTCCACGCCGCGCCGCCCTCAGGCGTACCGCCCGGTCTGCCGGATGCGCGCGTACACGTCGTCGACGACCCAATGGAAGAGGCTCACATGGACGCTCTCGACCATCGCCATGTCGTCCAGGTCGACGTGGACGCCGTCCTGCTGGAGCTCCTTCAGCCGGCCGCCGTTGAACCCGGTCACACCGAAGGTGCGGAGTCCATGGCGGTTCGCCCAGTCCACCGCCGCCAGAACGTTCGGGCTGTTGCCCGAACCGCTGAAGGCGATCAACGCGTCGCCGCCCATCGCCGCGCTCATCAACTGCTGGACGAAGACCTGCTCGTAGTCCAGGTCGTTCGCGACCGCGGTGATCCACGGCACGTTGTCGGTCAGGCTGACCACCCGCAGCCGCTTGTGCGATTCGTCCCGCAAGCTGTCCGCCGCGACCGTGCCCTTGCCCAGATCAACGCTGAGGTGGCTCGCAGCCGCTGCCGAACCGCCATTCCCGATCAGGTAGAGCGTGCTCCCCCGGGTCCGGACGTCGAACACGAAGTCCGCCCATCGCTCAACCGCCGCCGCGTCCACCCGGGCCAGTTCGACGCGAAGACAGTCGAGGTACGCCTTGGCGTCAAGCGTCGTGCCGAGCATGGAGGCATCGTAACCGAGAGGATGGGAGGCGGCTCGGTCAGTACGGCTCGCGCGTCACGCGGTCTGCCGGCACCTGGCAAATGCGGCCCATCCGGTGGACGCCGGCCTGGGGATGGGTCCAGTGCAGTTCGTCGCCCTCCATCCAGCGCTTGACGCGGATCCAGGGAATCCCGTAGCCGTCCATCTCGAGCGCCCCGTCCCGGTGCGGCTTGAGACGGGGAGCGGCGACCGCGCGAGCGCGTAGGATAGCGGCCCTTCCGAGCAGAGGGGCCCTTCCGGCCCGGAGGAACAAAGGCCGATGAAGTTGCTGATCGCCAACCGCGGCGAGATCGCGGTCCGCATCGCCCGCGCCGCGGCGGAACTCGACATCCCGTCCGTGGCGGTGTACTCCGAGGACGACGCCGCGTCGCTCCACGTCCGCAGGGCGGATGAAGCGGCGGCGCTCAAGGGCTCTGGCCCCGCCGCCTACCTCGACGGCGAGCAACTGCTGCGGGCCGCCGTCGAGCACGGATGCGACGCGGTTCATCCGGGCTACGGCTTCCTGAGCGAGAACGCCGGTTTCGCCCGCGCCTGCATCGACCTGGGCCTTCGGTTCGTCGGGCCGACCCCGGAAGCCCTGGCGTTGTTCGGCGACAAGGCGCGGGCGCGGGCCCTCGCGCAGCAGCAGGGCGTTCCGGTCGTCCCCGGGGTGTCCGAACCGGTCACGCTGGACCAGGCGCACGCGTTCATGGACGACTTGCCCCCGGGCTCCTCGATGCTGATCAAGGCGGTCGGGGGCGGCGGTGGCCGCGGCATGCGGATCGTGACCCGCGAAGACGAACTCGAGGATGCGTACAGCCGGGCGGTTTCCGAAGCCGGCGCCGCATTCGACAACGATCGCGTCTTCGTCGAGGAGCTGCTCACGGCGGTGCGCCACGTGGAGGTCCAGATCGCCGGCGACGAGAGTGGAACCGTCGTCCACTTCGGCGACCGCGACTGCAGCTTCCAGCGGCGCCACCAGAAGCTGATCGAGATCGCGCCCGCGCCCTGCCTGGCGCCTGCGCTGCGCGACGCGATCCGTGAGGCGGCGCTCGCCCTGGCCTCCGCCGCGGCCTACCGCAACCTCGGCACCTTCGAGTTCCTGGTCGAGACCCGCGACGGACAGGGTTCGGCGCCGCGGTTCTTCTTCATCGAGGCGAACGCGCGCCTGCAGGTCGAGCACACGGTGACCGAGGAGGTCTTCGGCGTCGACCTCGTCCACCTCCAGCTCGAACTCGCCCGGGGCCGCCTGCTGGCCGACCTCGGCTTCACGCCGAACAACGGCACAAAACCGCGCGGCACTGCCGTGCAAGCCCGGGTCAACATGGAGAAGATGGCTGCCGACGGCGCCGTCTTGCCGACGGGCGGCCTTCTCACCGTCTTCGAGCCCCCCGGCGGACCCGGACTGCGCACGGACACCTTCGGCTACACGGGCTACCGGACGAATCCCCGTTTCGACTCCCTGCTGGCCAAGGTCGTGGGCCGCGTGCCGCAGGCGGACCACGGCGCCGCCCTGGACCGGACCGCCCGCGCACTGGGCGACTTCCGGATCGAGGGCATCGAAACGAACGCTTCCTTCCTGCGCGCGCTGCTCGCGCGTGCCGAGGCCGGGACCTGGAACGTCCACACCCGCTTCGTCGACGAGCGGCTGGCCGAACTCGTCGAGGCCGCGGCCGCATTCGGGGACCCCGCCTCCCGGCAAGGCGCCGCGGGTGCGGAGCCCGGCCTGGCCGGCGTGAAGGTCGACGCCCTCGACCCGCTCGCCGTGCTGGATCACGGCAAGTCGGGCGCACCCGCGGTCAGCCTGCCGGCCGCGGCGCCGCCTCCGGTCGAACAGGCGCCGGTCCCGGACGGACTCACCGCCGTGCGCGCCCCGATGCAGGGGACCGTCCTCGGTCACCAGGCCGAAGTCGGCCAGGAGGTCGCCGCCGGCCAGATCCTCTTCATCATGGAGGCGATGAAGATGGAGCACGAGATCCACACGGAGGTTGGCGGCGTGCTCCGCGACCTCCGAGCCGCCGTCGGCGACGCGGTCTGGGAGGGCCACGTCCTGGCGTTGATCGAGGAGCGGGACATCGAGGTCTCGGGCGACAAGCAGGAAGCCGAGATCGACCTCGACGCGGTACGACCCGACCTCGCCGAAGTGCTCGAGCGTCACCGCGTAACGCTCGACGAGGCCCGGCCCGACGCGATCCGGAAGCGGCGCAAGACGAAGCAGCGCACGGCGCGCGAGAACATCGACCAGTTGTGCGACGAGGGCAGCTTCGTCGAGCACGGTCAGTTGGTGCTCACCCCCGGCACCGGCCTCCCGAAGGAAGAGATCATCCGCAAGTTCCCGACCGACGGGATGGTCACCGGCGTCGGTTCGATCAACGGCGATCTCTTCCCTGACGATCGCAACCGCTGCGTTGTGATGGCCTACGACTACACCGTGCTCGCCGGCACCCAGGGGGCCCTCAACCATCCGAAGACGGACCGCATGGTCGAGCTGGCCCACCGCTGGAAGCGGCCGGTCGTCCTGTTCGCCGAAGGCGGAGGCGGCCGCGCCGGCACCGGCGGCAAGCGCAAGGGCGGCGCCTCGACCACCAAGGCGGGCCAGGGCCGCAGCGACGAGACGTACCGGCCCCTCGACACGCCGACCTTCACCTCCTTCGCGCGGCTCTCCGGCCTGGCGCCGATCGTCGGCATCACTTCACGCTTCTGCTTCGCCGGCAACGCGGCGCTGCTCGGCTGTTGCGACGTGATCATCGCCACCGCCGACTCGAGCATCGGGATGGGCGGCCCGGCGCTGATCGAGGGCGGCGGCCTGGGCGTGTTCCGGCCGGAGGAAGTCGGTCCGATGGATGTGCAGACGCCGAACGGAGTCGTCGATATCGCGGTCGAGGACGAGATCGAGGCGGTCTCCACAGCACAGCAGTACCTGTCGTACTTTCAGGGCCGGGTCGACGACTGGGACTGCCCCGACCAACGACTCCTGCGCCGGATCGTGCCCGAGAACCGCCTGCGCGTGTACGCCATCCGCGACGTGATCCACACGTTGGCCGACACCGGCAGCGTGCTGGAGCTGCGGCCCGAATTCGGCCTCGGCATGGTCACCGCTCTGGTCCGGATCGAAGGGCGGCCGGTGGGCGTGCTCGCCAACAACCCGGAGTTCCTCTCCGGCGCCATCGACAGCGACGGCTCCGACAAGGGCGCCCGCTTCCTCCAGCTCTGCGACGCCTTCGACATTCCAGTCCTCGTGCTCTGCGACACGCCCGGCATGATGGTCGGCCCCGAGATCGAGCGCACCGCCCTTGTCCGCCACTGCTGCCGCCTGTTCGTCGTCGGCGCCAACATCTCCGTGCCCAGCCTGACGATCGTGCTGCGCAAGGCCTACGGGCTCGGCGCCCAGGCGATGGCCGGCGGCGACCTGAAGGAGCCCTTCTTCACCGTCGCCTGGCCGACCGCCGAGTTCGGCGGCATGGGCCTCGAAGGCCAGGTCAAGCTCGGCTTCCGCAACGAACTCGCAGCAATCGAGGACCCCGAAGAGCGGCGCGCCCGCTACGAGGAGCTCGTCGCCGCCGCCTACGAGCGCGGCAGCGCCCTGACCGCCGGCGCGTCCTTCGCCGTCGACGACGTGATCGATCCCGCCGACTCCCGCCGCTGGATCGCCCGCACCCTGGACTCCGTGCCGCCGCCTCCGGCCCGCAACGGCAAGAAGCGCCGCAACATCGACACCTGGTAGAGAACCACTGGGTGGCCCTTGGCGCCGAGGAAGAAACTGACCGATGCCTTCGTCCGGTGTGTCGGTCCGGCGGCGACAGCGAGGGCGACTGGCGCCGGACGCTGGCGAAATTGTCCTCCGCCGCCGGGTGCGGCTCTCGTTCGAGTTCCTCGTGTTGACGGCTGCCCGGCCGGGAGAGGTCCGCGGCTCTACTCGTCGCCGCCCGCCGGCTCGATCACGCCGTACATCAATCCCCCGTACGGTCCGTGATTCCACGTTCCGGCGTACCGGTCGTCGTGGAAGAGCACCCGGGCCCCGAACTGTTCGCCCAGCCCGGGGATCGCGAAGTCCGTGATGCTCACCATCGGCGTATCGCCGGCCCAGACGATCGGCACGACGACCGGCAGGGTCACGTCGACCGTCATGTAGACGACCCGGACGTCGAAACGCCAACGGTCGCCCTCCCCCTCGAGCTTCGCCACGCTCGCGATCTCGTAGCGCTCGGGGTTCTTGTCGCGGCTGACGCCCTCGACCTCTTCGAGCCCTTCGATGTTCCCGATCGTGAAATGCCCCACCAGGTCCACGCTCTGCATCCGTTCCGCGAACGCCCGCTCGCGCTCCGAGAGTTCTTCGAGCGGCGCCGTCCGGCCAACGCCGGTCACGCCGGCGATCCAGCCGACGCCGTAACCGAGACCCAGCAGAACGAGACCAGCGACACCAGCGACGATCCAGAGAGTTGTCTTCTTCATGATGCGCGTGAACGTAGCCTCCACCGGCGTTTCCGTCAACCGGCGGCCTGACGCTCGCGGCGACGCGGCATGCCGCAACCGCCGGATAGGATCGCCCCATGACCAAGGCCGCCCACGCCGCCGTCCGGTCTCCGGGCAACGAGCGCCACGACCCGGAGCACGCGCCGCTCGATGCGTCCGATTTCCCCGGATGCCGGCCGCTCCGCATTCCGCGCGAAGCGATCGAAGACTACGAGGGCCGGGTCGAATACTGGGAGGCGCGCACCGAAACCGCGATGGTCGTTCGCAAGCCGACGACGAGCTACCACGAGCGGCCATCTCATCGACTCTCGCGGCTCGCCGGGTTCATCGCCGCCGCCAGAGGGTCCGCGATGGAAGCCTACGGCACGACGGACCTGGTGCGTTTCGACGCCCGCGGCAAGCCGCGCGTGCTGGCGCAGGCCGACCAGATTCTCTATCTCCACCCGCCGCCCCCCGAAGAGCTCCAGCCGAGGGTGGATATCGATGGCGGCAGCCTCCCCGACGTCGTCCTGGAGGTGGACTACTCCACGGATGTCCGGGTGCGCAAACTGCCGCTCTACGAGGCGTGGGGCTTCCCCGAGGTCTGGGTCGACGTGCCGGATGCCCGCTCGCGGCGCCGCCCCAGGTCCAGAGTGTCGGCGCTGACCATCCATGTGCTGGAAGGCGGGAGCTTCCAAGCGGCAAGGACCAGCCGCGCCTTCCCCGGCTGGACCGCGGAGGAGATTCACACAGCGTTGAACGAACACACGATGTCCGCAGCGACGGAGGCCGCGCTTCACCGCGTCGGAACTGCCCTGGGAGCGGCGGAAGGAACGGGCCCGGACGACGATCCCTGGTTGCGGCGCCATCGTGACGAGGGCCGTGCGGAGGGCCGTGCCGAGGGCCGCTCCGCCGCACGGTGCAAGACCGTTGCCGCGCTGCTCGAGGCGCGCGGCATCCGGACCACGCCGGCATTCGTCGACCGGTTCGCGGACCTGGGGGAGCTACCCGAGAGCGACCTCGTCGGCGCCGCTCTCCGCTGTCAGAGCGAGGCGGAGTTCCTCGAGCTGTGCGGAGAGAAGCGGCAAGGCTAGGCGCCGAGGCGCCGCCCTGACCGACCGCAGCCCCCGTCCACGATCCCCCGCCCGATGCCGCATCCCCCTCCCTCCGGCCTGACGGTCGCCGCCGCCCTGCTGCTCGCCGCCGGCGCCAGCGCCCAGGAACCCGGCGGGCGCGATTCCAGGCCAACCGCGAACCAGTCTGTGCGCCCGTCAGCGGGCGCAAGGATGGCACTCACCGGCAGACCCTGGTCCGACATGGACTACGGACCGTACAAGGTCCATTCCTACATCGTCGAACCGGGCAACAACGCGAACAAGGGCATCGGCATCCGCGTTGACGACGGCCCCGGCGGCGTCGCCAGGGGAACCGAATTCCTGCTCTTCGACACGGACACCCTGCGCTGGGCCGCGGGCTGGACCGGGCCCGGCTTCATCGACTGGAACTCGATCAACTACAACGGCAGGCACGTCGTCGAGCCGGCGATCGTGGGCGACTTCGTGTTCACGAATCCGGACTCGCCGGGCTGGTCCCGGGCCGGCGACGACTTCCGGGACACGCGCATCGTGGGCCGCGGCGGGCGGCGCTTCGGGCCGCAGGATCGCGCCCTCGCGCGCTGGCTCGGGCACTACCTGCACGGGCGCCAGGTCGTGCTGCACTACCAGGTGGGCGACACGGAGGTCCTGGAACTCGGCGGCTCGGAAGGCGGCGGGCTGTTCAGCCGCACCCTGAACCTCGGGCCGAGAAACACGGATCTTGTGGTCCAGGTCGCGCACCAGAAGGACGGACGAGCCTGGATCGACAACGAAGCGGCCGGCTTCCGCGAGCCGCGCCCGGACGACCCGGCCAGAGGCGAACAGAGCGGCCCCGCCGTCGCCGCCCTGGTCGCAGCGCCGGCAGACGTCCAGTGGGTCGAGGGCGACGGCGACGACCTCCGCCTGCGCGTTCCGGCCGGCAACGAACCCGTCCGTTTCAAGATCGTGATCGGCCGCCGCGGCAGATCGAACGCCGGCTTCTTGGCCCGCGCGGCAGGAGTTGCCCCGGCGATCGATCTCGAACCACTGACCCGCGGCGGCCCGGCACGGTGGACCGAGACGGTCACGACCGAAAGCCGGGTCCTCGGCCGCCGCGGCGGCCCCTTCGAGCTCGAGGCGATCACCGCGCCTCTCGACAACCCCTACCGGTCGTGGATGCGCCTGGGCGGCTTCGACTTCCTCGACGGCGGCCGCCGCGCGGCGGTCGCCACCTGGATGGGCGACGTCTGGATCGTCGACGGGCTGGGCGGCGACGAGATCGGCGAGATCACCTGGAAGCGCTTCGCCACCGGGCTCTATGAGCCGCTCGGCGTCAACACGCGAGGCGGCGAGATCTTCGTCACCTCCCGCGACCAGATCACCCGCCTCCACGACCTGAACGGCGATGGCGAGGCGGACCGCTACGAGGCCTTCAACCACGACGCCCAGGCCTCGGCCCACTTCCACGAGTTCGCAGTGGGGCTGGAAGCGGACGCGGAGGGAAACTTCTACTACGCCAAGGGCGCGGGACACGACTTCGACGCTCGCGTACCCCAGCACGGCACGATCCTCAAGGTCTCCGCCGACGGCGCCTCGACCCGGATCGTCGCCAACGGTTTCCGCGCGCCGAATGGCCTCGTCGTCAATCCGGACGGGAGCGTGATCGTGACCGACCAGGAAGGACACTGGACTCCGGAGAACCGGATCAACTGGGTCGAGCCGGGAACCTTCCACGGCTACATGCGGGCCTGGCGCGAGCCCGACCGGGATCCGGAGGACTTCGTCCAGCCGATGACCTGGATCCACCACGACGTGGACCGCTCTCCCTCGGCGCCGGTGTGGGTACGCAGCGTTCGCTGGGGCGAACTGGACGGGTCGCTGATCTACCTGTCCTACGGCAACGGCAAGATCTTCTCCGTGCTCTTCGACCAGGCCTTCGTGCGGGGCTCCCCGGCAGGCGACGGTCCGCCGCGTCAGGCCGCCGTGGTCGAACTGCCCATAGCAGCCGCGCCCACCGGCCTGGTCCGGGGGCGCTTCAATTCCGCCGACGATCACCTCTACGTCTGCGGACTGTTCGCCTGGGCGGGCGACCGGACTCAGGCCGGCGGCTTCTACCGCGTCCGGCGCATGGACCAGCCGCTGCGCATTCCGGTGGCCTGGGAAACCGCCTCCGACGGCATCGTCGTCCGCTTCAGCACCGTTCTCGATCCCGAGGCCGCCGCCGATCCGGGCAACTACTCCATGCGGATCTGGCAGTACCTGCGCCAGGCCAGCTACGGCTCCGAGGACTACCGGGTGCTCGGCGAGGGCATCGGCGACGACGACCTGCCGATCCCCTCGGTGACCCTCTCCGCCGACGGCCGCTCGGTGTTCGTCGAGATCCCGGACATCCTCCCGGTGCAGCAGGTCCACCTCGAGATGAACCTCCGAAGCGCGGACGGCGCCAGAATGCGCGAGTTCATCCACGGCACGATCCACGAGCTGGGATCCCGCACCGGCGCCGAGGTCCTCGCAGGCGCCAACTGAACGCGGCGGCGAGGTCGTCTTGCGCATTCGCTGGCAGGCACTCCGCGCCACGGCAACCCTGGTCTCACTGGCCTCGGCAAGCGCGGCGACAGGACAAACCGAGTCACCGGACGCGGCAGCGGTCTTCGACCAACCCGGCCTGACGCTCGCTTTCAGTTCGTCCGACAGCGCGACCGACGCCCGGGTCGCACGCCTGGCCGCCCTCTACGTTCCCGAGGGCCGGACCGCAAGCCCCTTCCTCGATGCCGGTCCCTTCGAGGCCGCCTTTCGAGGCGCAATCGAACTCGACCTGAACGACTCGTACCGGTTCAGCGTGCGCGGCTCGGGGACCGTGCAGCTGAGCATCGGCGGCGAAGTCGTCATCGCGCGGCAAGAGCTTCCCGCTGGAGACGCTCCCCTGTCGTCCAACGGCGAGGTGCGCCTGAACAAGGGCCTCAATCCGATCGAACTCGTCTACCACAGCCCGACGGCCGGGGACGCCTTTCTCCGCCTGACCTGGCACAACGACTACCTGCCGGAGGAACCCCTGCCGCCGGAACGGCTTCGGCGCGCCGACTCGCCGGCGCTCCACCGGGGCCGGGCACGGCGAACTGCCCGAGACCTCGTGGCCAACGCGATGTGCGTCCGTTGCCACGCCGCCGCGAGCGGACCGTCGGACGGCATGCCGGAACTCCAGGCGACAGGACCCGCACTCGACGACATCGGCGCCCGTCTCCGACCGCGATGGATCGAACAGTGGCTGCTCGACCCGAAGGCGCTGCGACCACAGGCCCGGATGCCGCGACTGCTTTCGACCGAGGTCGCCGAGGCGCGTCGGCAGGCCGCGGACATCGCCGCGTACCTGGCTGGTGGCCGCGCAACGGAGGCGAAAGGACGATTACCGCTTGGTCGGTTCGGCGACGATCCCGCGCCGGATCCGGCAACCGCGACGCCGGCTGCCGAGGTCGCGGACGGCCGCCGCCTCTACGCCGAAATCGGCTGCGCGGCCTGCCACGGCGACGCGACCGCCCGGCCGGGAATGGACGCGGCGCCGCGGCTCGCAGCGTCGCCGGCGTTCGATGCCGCCAACGCGGCTGCCGGCCCGCCGGGTGCGCCCGCGTCCCCGCCGGCAAGCGGGGGTGAGCCGCCCGGCGGCGGTCAGGTTCCGGCCGCCTCGGTCCCGCCGAGACCGAAGTTCTCCGTGCTTGGGCGCCTGCGCGAAGAGCTTGGCGCTTACGAGAAAGACGCCGCGGGGAACAGGGACCAGGCCCTTCGACTCGGGGACAAGTGGCAGCCGCCCGCTCTGGCGGCCTACTTGCTCAACCCGAACAGATTCGATCCCTGGAGCCGGATGCCGCGAACGGAACTCGAAGCCGGCGAAGCCGCCTCCCTGGCCGCCTACCTGTTGGCCCCCACTCCCGAGAACGGCGAAGCACCCCCGGTCCGACGCGATCCCCCGGGCGACCCCGAGCGCGGTCGACGTCTGGCCGAAGAACTCCGCTGCCGCAGTTGCCACTCCCTGCCCGGAGGCGACCCGCCGCCGGCAGCGGCGCCGCTTGAGCGGCTGGCGGACGCGAACCGGATCCGGGCAGCGAACGCGGACGGCGTTGCTCGGCATCCCCGCTACGACTTCGAACCGACGGAGTTCGACGCAATCGAGCGGCTTCTGGCCGAAGACGCGGCGGCCTTCTCCCGCGCCGTCCCGGTCGAGTACGCGGAGCGCAGGCTCAAGGCTGGCGGTTGCCTCGCCTGCCACACCCGGGACGGCGTTCCAGCCTCCTGGTCGCCGCCGCCCGTTGCCGCCACCGTCCCCGCCGGGGAAAGCGCGGCGGACGACTTCTTCGCGCCTTCTGCCGACGCGGAGGACGGCGCCGGGCCGGACCACCTGCCTCCGGACCTGACCTGGGCCGGCGCGAAGCTCCGCAGCGACTGGCTCGAAGCGTACGTCGCCGGTCGTGGCCAGGACCGCCCTCGCCCGCACCTGCGGGTGCGGATGCCGGCGTTCCCAGGTCATGCCGATCTTCTCGCCGCCGGGCTGCACCACCAGCACGGGCTATCGCCTTCGCCGCCGGAACCGGAACCGGAACCGGTCGACCCCGAGCTCGCGGCAGTCGGCGGCAACCTGGTCCGCGGCGACCGCCTCGGCTGCCACTCCTGCCACGCCCTCGGCCGGGATCCCGCCCTGGGCGGCGAGGGCTCCGAAGAGACGATCAACTTCGACCTCGTGCGCCGGCGACTGAGGCGCGCCTACTTCGACCGCTTCCTGCGCGATCCCCAGCGCATCCTGCCGGGCAGCAAGATGCCCCGGTTTCGTCGACGAGGACGGCTACACCGCGCTCTACGACGTCCTGGATGGCGAGGCCTCGCGTCAGTTCGAGGCCATCTGGCACTACCTGGGCGCCCTCGAGTGAGGTCCCTGGCAGCGGCATCCCCGGCTCAAGCCTGTTTCCTCCGCGTCAGCGCGGCGCGCCGACGACGGCAGTTCCGCCGTTTCCCTGCCCGAGGTTCCGCTTGTGCTGCCTCAACGGGTACTCTGAACCGATGGCCACCCTTGACGCCATCGTCGACTACGATGTCCTGATTCCGAACAACGTCGCGCTGGCGTCGGACGCCCGCGTCCGCCGCGGCCTGGAGCGCTGGCACCCCGGCTACATCGACTGGTGGATGGACATGGGGCCGGACGGCTTCCAGACTTCCGATGTCTATCTCCGCACCGCCGTGCGCGTCGAGTCGCAGGGCGCGGACAAGTGGGCGGTCTTCAACTACGTGAAGATGCCCGACTACCGCTGGGGCATCCTGCTCGCACCCGCGGACCCCAACCGGGAGATCCCCTTCGGCCGCCACCGCGGCGAGCCTGCCTGGCAGGAAATCCCCGGTGAGTACCGCGCCATGCTGCGCCGGCTGATCGTCATCCAGGGCGACACGGAACCGGCATCCGTTGAACAGCAGCGCTTCCTGGGCAAGACGGCGCCCCTCGCTCTACGACATGCGGAACCTCTTCCAGGTCAACGTCGAGGAGGGGCGCCATCTCTGGGCGATGGTCTACCTGCTCCAGAAGTACTTCGGCCGCGACGGCCGGGAGGAAGCCGGCGAGCTGCTGCGCCGCCGCTCCGGCTCCGAGGACGCGCCGCGCATGCTCGGCGCGTTCAACGAGGAGACTCCGGACTGGCTCTCCTTCTTCCTGTTCACCTTCTTCACCGACCGCGACGGCAAGATGCAGCTCGAATCTCTGGCCCAGTCCGGCTTCGATCCGCTGTCCCGCACCTGCCGGTTCATGCTCACGGAAGAGGCGTTCCACATGTTCGTCGGCGAGAGCGGCGTCACCCGGATCGTCCAGCGCACCTGCGAGGCGATGACCGCCGCCGACATGGACGACCCCACCGAGGTCGAAGCCGTGCGGGCACTCGGCGTGATCGACCTGCCGACGATCCAGAAGAAGGTGAACCTCCACTACTCCCTGACTCTCGACCTGTTCGGCTCCGAACTGTCTACGAACTCCGCCAACTTCTTCAACGCCGGGCTCAAGGGCCGCTTCCGCGAGCACCGGCTGGAGGACGACCATCGCCTGCACGAAGCGACCTACGGCATCCCCGAACCGTCGAACGGCGGCTGGAGCGTCGCCCTGCACCCGGCCCTGAACGCCCTGAACGCGCGGCTGCGCGACGACTTCACGGACGACTGCAATCTCGGCGTCGGCCGCTGGAACAAGACGATCCGCCAGTCCGGGGTCGACTACGAGATCACGCTGCCCCACGTCGCCTTTCACCGCCAGACCGGCGTCTACCGTGACCTGCACGCGACCCCGGAGGGCGATCTCGTGTCCGAGGACGAATGGAACCGCCGTCGCCGCGAGTGGCTCCCGGACGATGCCGACCGCGCCTTCATCGAATCCCTGATGAAGGCCGAGTTGCGGCCCGGCCACTACGCCTCGTGGATCGCCGAACCGAGGATCCGGATCAACCACAAGCCCGGCGACTTCGAGTGGGTCAAGCTGGCCGAGGCGTAGAAGTTGAAGCTCTACATCGTAGACCTGACCCGACTTCCTGGCTTCCTGACGCCCTGTACTGAGGACCGGCGCTAGGCCCGTACCAGCCGATTCCCCCTGCTCCTGGCCCTTCCCCGCCGGCCGACACCGGATGTCCGGCTCATCGGCTTCCGCCGGCGGCGCATATGGGCCTGACGCTTGACCCGTCGCCGGGCCGTGGCGAATGACTGGTTGATGGCGATCGGGAGGGCGCCCACGGTCGACCTGTGGACGACCACGTCCGGTCCCGGCAGCGCGACCTTCACGACGACGTCGAACGACAGTCCGTTGCGCCGGTTCCGGGCCGGGCCGGTGACGGCCACCTCACAGTCCACGATCCGCGAGTTGAACCGCTCCAGGCCCTGAGCCTCGAACTCGATCGTGCGTTTCAGGTCCTCATTCAGTTGGATGCCCTGAGTGCGGATCCTGACGGGAAAACTCGGATTCGATCTCACCTCGTTTGCCTCCTCCTGGTTGTTCCCCGGGTGGTCCGGCAACGAGGTCCGGCCGCTCTTCGCGGCTTCCCGCCCGATGCGGGGCTCGTCCAGCCACCCTCATCGATGCCTCACCATCGTACAACGCGCCGGCCGCGGCGCTATTCCGGCCCCGTACTCCGCTGCTACTCGTACTCCGCTGCTACCCGCTCCGGTCCATCCCGACCGTGCCCCGCAGATAAACGTCGATCAACCGCGGCAGGGCGTCCACGTCGTACCCGCCTTCCAGAACGGAGACCAGCCGACCCTCGCAGACGTCTTCGGCAAGGTCGGCCAGATCGACGCCGAACCGATGGAAGGCTTCCTCCGTCAACTCCATGCCGGCAAGCGGGTCGTTCCGCCAGGCATCGAAGCCGGCCGAGACAAGCAGGACGTCGGGGTTGAAGGACCGCACCGCGGGCAGCAGCATGTCGTCCATCACCTCGCGGTACGCATCGTCGCCACTGCCCGCCGGCAGCGGAGCGTTGACCGTTGTCCCCTCGCCGTCGCCCATGCCCCGCTCGCTGGCGGCGCCCGTCCCGGGGTAGAAGGGGTACTGGTGGACGCTCAGGTAGGCCACGTCGGCCCGGTGGTCAAACAGGTGCTGGGTGCCGTTGCCGTGGTGGACGTCGAAGTCGAGAATCGCCACGCGCTCCAAGCCGTGCACGTCGATCAGGCCCTGGGCCAGGATCGCGATCTGGTTCAGATAGCAGAATCCCATCGCCCGGTCCCGTTCGCAGTGGTGGCCGGGCGGCCGCGTGACGCTCATCGCCCGGTGACCGGCGCCGAGCATCGCGTGGTCGCCGGCGGCCAACGCGGCATCCACCGCGGCCCAGGCGGCGTCGGCCGTCCCCGGCGACAACGGGTTGTCGTTCGTGTCGAGCATCGGGGTCGGTCGCAGCGGAAACTCGCCCTTCGCCGCCGACGCCGCGACTTCGGCCACCGCCGCCTCCATCCGCTCGATGTACTCCGGATCGTGAACCAGGGCCGCCAGCCGGCGGGCGTGGCCCGCCATCCCGCCCGGCGGCCCGTCGGCGCCGGCCTCCACCAGGTTCCAGTCCCGCTCACGCAGGGTTGGCAATACCGACTGCAGCCGCTCCGGCCGCTCCGGAAACCCCCTCGGCACCGTGTGAACCTGGCAACGCGGGTCCCAGAAGACACTCATCGGCGAGTTCATTGGGATAGCGTACATCTTGATGAAAACTTCGCCGGTTCGCCGTCTCCTGGTCCTGGCAACACTGTGCACGGCGGTCGCCTCGGCCGTCGCCGCCTCGGACAATTGGCCATCGTTCCGCGGCAACGCCGCGGACGGAAGGGGCACCGGCTCGCCGCCGGCCACCTGGAACGTGGAAACCGGCGAGAACGTCCTCTTCCGGGTCGCGGTCCCCGGCCTCGGCCATTCAAGCCCGGTGATCTGGGGCGACCGCCTGTTTCTGACCTCGGCCGTGCCCGACCGCGGCGAGGCGTCCCTCAAGGTCGGTCTCTACGGCGACGGCACGCCGGTCGCCGGCGAGCCGCCCCAGCGCTTCCAGGTGTTGGCGTTCGACAAGCGGACCGGCGAACTCCTCTGGCAGCACACCGCGTTCCACGGGGTCCCCTCGATCAAGCGCCACACGAAGGCGTCACACACGAACTCGACTCCCGCGACGGACGGCGCCGTCCTCGTCGCCTTCTTCGGCTCCGAGGGGCTGCACGCCTACGACCTGGACGGCAACCCTCTGTGGAACCGTCAGTTCGGCGTGCTCGACTCGGGGCCCTACGACTTCCCTGACTACGAGTGGGGATTCGCCAGCTCGCCGGTCGTCCACGACGGCCGGGTGATCATCCAGGTCGACATCCTGAGCGACTCCTTCGTCTCCGTCCTGGACGCTGCGACCGGCGAGGACGTCTGGCGCACACCCCGCGAAGAGGTCGCCACCTGGAGCACGCCTGCCGTCTTTCCGCGCGACGGCGGCGGCCGTCAGGTCGTCCTGAACGGCTACCGCCACATCGGCGGCTACGACTTCGACACGGGCGAGGAACTCTGGCGGATCGAGGGAGGCGGCGACATTCCCGTGCCGACTCCGATCCGGGCAGGCAACGACGGCCCGATCCTGATCACGAACGCCCATGGCCGGCTGAAGCCGATCTACGCGATCGATCCGGACGCCGAGGGCAAGCTCGACCCAGGCCACAGCGCCATGGCCTGGTTCCACGAGCGGCTCGGCAACTACATGCAAACGCCGATTGTCGTCGGCGACCTCGCCTACTTCTGCTACGACAACGGCGTGGTCACCGTCGTCGACTGGACGACCGGCGAACGGCTGGCCCAGAAGCGACTGGGCCGCGGCGCCTCCGGCTTCAGCGCCTCGGCGGTCGCCGCCGGCGGCCGCATCTACTTCAACAGCGAGGACGGCGACGTCTACGTGATCGAGCCGGGTACGGACCTGAACGAGATTGCCGTCAACGAACTGGGCGAGACCCTGATGGCGACGCCGGCCATCTCGGACAGCGTCATCTACTTCCGGGCACGGCGCCACCTGATCGCAGCTGGCAACGGCCCCTGACGCCCACCGGGCGTTCGATCAGTTCGTTCAGGCCTTGCGCTGCAGAACGGCGCTGAAGCTGTCCCGATGCCGGTGGGCGACGTAGAGGCCCAGAACCACCGCCGCGATGCCGATGGCCACGCCCTCGGGCGCAAGGAAGATGTGGAAGAGCAGGATGTTCAGGACCACCGGCGCCAGCCCGACGAGCGCGAGCGGCACGAAGATTCCGAGGATCAGCAGCACGCCGCAGACGATCTCCGTCACCTTGATCACCGGCCAAAGGTAGCCGGTGTCCATCATCGCGCCGATGAAGGCGCCCGCCTCTTCACCCATCTCCGGTTGCGGGCCCAGCTCGAACAGACCCACGACGCCGAAGACTGCAAAGATGAGTCCCAGCAGCACGCGAGCGAGCATTGGAAGATGCTTCATCGTCTACCTCCCCTGTCTTGTGTGGTCCTCCTCCGGCGACCCGGTCGGCACGTCGGTCGAGGGGCCGCCGGGAGATCCGCATCGTTCGCGGCTGCGAACTCCTCCTCCGGCGCCGGCTCCCCGGCGGCGTTGCGCGTCACGCCAGCGTAGCGTTCGGACTCAAGCGGCGAGGAAAACAACTTGACCAGGAGCGAGATTCTCTGGCGGCCATCGGCAGCTCAGGTCGGCGCCTGCAACCTGACTCGCTACCTGCGTTGGCTCGAGTCGGAACGCGGCCTGCGGTTCTTTGACTACGGCGATCTCTGGCAGTGGTCGGTAACCGACCTGGAAGCCTTCTGGAGTTCGATCGCCGACTACTTCGACGTCCGGTTCCATGCACCGCCGGAGCGAGTGCTGGCCGACCGCGCGATGCCCGGCGCCTGTTGGTTCCCCGGCGCCGAACTGAACTACGCGGAGCACGCGCTCGCCCGGGGCGGCCCCGAACCGGCGCTCATCTGCCGCGGCGAGACGGGAGTGCGGCGCGAGTTCAGCCGCGACGACCTGAAGCGCGAAGTCGGCGCCGCAAGGGCCGGTCTGCGTCGGCTCGGCGTCGGCCGGGGCGACCGCGTGGTCGCCTACGTCCCGAACGACGCCGAGGCCGTGATTGCCTTCCTCGCCACCGCGAGTCTGGGCGCGATCTGGTCGAGTTGTCCGCCCGAGTTCGGGGTGGACAGCGTGCTGGACCGCTTCCGTCAGATCGAGCCGAAGGTCCTGATCGGCACAGGCAGCTACCGCTACAACGGCCGGCGGTACGACCGAAGCGATGACCTGCAACGGATCGTCGGCGCCCTGCCCACTCTCGAGGCGGCGGTTCTGGTTCAAGGCGCCCACGCGGTCGGCCAGGCGACCGCCTGCCTGCCCTGGCAGGAACTGACCGCCGGACCGGGCGAACTCGCCTTCGAGCCGGCGCCCTTCGACCACCCTCTCTGGATCCTCTACTCGTCGGGCACGACGGGGCTGCCGAAGGCAATCGTCCAGGGCCACGGCGGCATCCTGGTCGAGCACCTGAAGCAGTTGGCGTTCCACACCGATCTCGGCGCGGGTGACCGCTTCTTCTGGTACACGACGACCGGTTGGATGATGTGGAACTACCTGGTCTCGGGACTCCTCGTGGGCGCCGCGGTCGTCCTCTACGACGGCTCGCCCGGGTGGCCCGACTTGAGCGCCCTGTACCGCCTGGCCGACGAGGAGGCGGTGACCTGCTTCGGCGTCAGCGCTCCCTTCCTGATGGCCTGCCGAGCCGCCGGTCTTGAGCCCGGCAGGCAGTTCGACTTCAAGGCCCTGCGCGCGATCGGTTCGACCGGCGCGCCATTGCCGGCCGAAGGGTTCGACTGGGTCCATGAGCACGTGAAGTCCGACGTCTGGCTCGGCTCGCTCTCCGGCGGTACCGACGTGTGCACCGGCTTCGTCGGCCCGAACCCCTTGCAACCGGTCCGCCGCGGCCGCATCCAGTGCCGCTCGCTCGGCGCCAAGGTCGAGGCCTTTGACGAGAGCGGCCGCGCAGTGACCGGGCAGGTCGGCGAGCTGGTGATCACCGAGCCCCTGCCCTCCATGCCGCTCTTCTTCTGGAACGACGATTCCGGCGAGCGCTACCGGGAGAGCTACTTCGACCACTATTCCTCTGTGTGGCGCCACGGCGACTGGGTCGAGTTCGACGAAGACGGCAGCTCGGTGATCGTTGGCCGCTCCGACTCGACGCTCAACCGGGGCGGCGTGCGAATGGGCACTTCGGAGTTCTACCGGGCTGCGGCGGAGTTGCCTGAGGTCGAGGACTGCGTGATCGTCGACACCGGGAGCATGGACCGCGAGGGCAAGCTGTGGCTGTTCGTCGTGCTGGCGGAGGACGCGACTCTCGACATCGAACTCGCCGACCGCATCCGGCGCCACCTGCGCACGCGGCTCTCGCCGCGGCACGGTCCGGACGAGATCCGGGCGATCCCCGAGGTGCCGACCACGCTGTCCGGCAAGAAGCTCGAGGTGCCGATCAAGCGGATCCTCGCCGGCGAGGCGGTGGAGACGGCGGTCAACGCAGGGACCCTGAAGAACCCGGACTCGGTCGCCGCCCTCGTGGCGACCCTGTAGCCGCCCGCCGGACCTTGGAAGACCGGCAGACCGGTTTCCCACAGCTACCGCAGCCTCGTCGACTACTCGCCTCTCGGACGGCCTGGGACAGGGACCAGAATTCACACCCAGCAAAGGTACAGGTGCGCCGGACCGCCATTCGTGCGCCCGATGGCGGGCGCACGGTCTGGTTCACGGGTGGCGCGAGTCGCGCCACCCGGGTTCTGGCCGGCTCTGCTCTGCAGGCTCTACCGATTCAGCTTGTTTGCGAAGTCCCCGCCGCGGAAGATCGAGATGTCGTCGAGCGAGATGACCTTGCGCAGCGCCTCGTTGACTTCGTCGAGCGTCAGTTCGGCGATCGCCTGCTCCTGGGCGGCCGTGAACGCCATCGTCCGGCCGGCAAACAGGTTGTTGTTCAGCATCGCCGCGAGCGTCCGGTCCTGGGATCGGCCGTTCTGCTGCGCGTCGATGAAGCCACGTCTGGCGGCCTCGAGTTCCTCCTCCGTGAAGCCGTCCAAAAGCGCCTTGCTCATCTCGTCGCGGAAAGCGGCGACCACCTTGTCGGCGTTCTCGGGCGCGAAGATCGCGTAGGTCAAAAAGAGAGCGCTGTCATCGATCGGCGGCGCGGCGATCTGCGAACCGACGCCATACGACAACCCCTCCTCCTGACGAATCCTGGTCGCCAGCCGCGAACTCAGGAAGCCGCCGCCGAGCATGTAGTTCGCCATGACCAGAGCCGGGTAGTCCTCGTCGTCGTCGCGCATCGAGAAGGTCGTCACCGCCATCATCATCGCGTTCGTCTTGTCCGGCGTCTCGATGTCGACGCTCACGGTTTCGACCGCGCGATAGGGGTCGGCGACGCGCTCGTAGGGCTCGGCCGCCTCCCAGTCCCCGAACAAGGCCTCGAGCTCACCGGCGACGAGTTCCGGGTCGAAGTCCCCTACCACCGCGATCGTGCCGCCTCGCGCTCCGTAGAAGGACGACCAGAACGCCCTGGCGTCCTCTACCGTGACCGCGTTCAGGCGCTCGATCTGTTCGTCGAATGTCGGCGAGTAGCGGGGGTGATCGACCGGCCACTGGTTGAAGTGCCTGTTCATCGCCTGCGGCACCTGAGCCATCGGCTCCGAGCGCTGGGACTCGATGGCAGCCAGACGCTCCTCGCGCAGCAGGTCGAACTCCTTCGCGTCAAAGGCGGGCTCGCGCAGGATCTCGGCGGCCAGGCGCAGAACCGGCACGAGGTTCTCCCGCACAGTGGTCAGGGAACCGTTCGAGGCGAGCACGCCGCCGCTGACGCGACCCTGGGCCTTGAGGCGGTCCAGTTCGTCGCTGATCTCCTGGCGCGAGCGGTTCTTCGTACCGCGCATCAGCATCGACCCGGCCAGATCGCCGGCGACGGAGCGGCCCATCAGCGCCTGCTGCGTTCCGTGACGAAAGGCGAACTGCACGTGGACCGATTCGCCGCGATTCTGCTTCGGCAGCAACCCGACCCTTGCGCCGGAACTCAGGGTCAGAACTCGCGTCCGGCGATCGATGTTTGCGGGCGTCGGGTCGAAGGCCTCGCCCTCGGCCACGGCTTCGCGCCCGGTGTAGTCGGCGACCAGCGTCGCGATGTCCGGCGGCTCGGGAATCTCGGCCCGCTCCGGCGTCGTGTCCGTCGGATGGAAGTAGCCCACCGTCCGATTCGAGTCGCGCAGGTAGGTCTGGGCCACTTCGTGGACCCCTTCGGCAGTGACCTGCTCCAGCCGGTCACGGTGGAGGAAGAAGAGCCGCCAGTCGCCCATCGAGGCCCACTCGCTCAGATCGAGCGCGATCCGCTGCGGGTTGTTGAAGGCGAGTTCGATCCGCGAGAGGTAGTCCCGCTTGGCGCGCTCGACCTCCTCCTCCGTCGGCGGCTCGGCGGCAATCTCGTCGAAGGTGGCGAAGAGCGCCTCGGCAGCGGCCTGGAGCGAATCTCCCTGACGGACCTCGACGGACGCGGTCAGCACGCCCGGCTCGTTCAACTGGAAGCTGGACGCGAACACGGAGGCCGCAAGCCCCGGCGCCACCAGGTTCTTGTACAGACGCCCCGCCGGCTCGACCCCCAGGATGTGGGTAAGCACCTCCACCGCGGCGTATTGCTCGTGGGCGCCCGGCGGCACATGGTAAACGGACATCACGTACTGGGTGTCCCCCACACGCCGCAGCGTCACCGTCCGCTCACCGTCCTGTGCCGGCTCCGCGGTGTACGTCTCGAACAGCCTGTTCGCGCCCGTGCGGTCGGGACGCGGGATCGCGCCGAACTTCTCCGCCACGAGTTCGAGCGCCCGGTCGACTTCGAACCGGCCGGCGACGACGAGGATCGCGTTGTCCGGCTGGTAGTACTTGCGGTAGAAGGCCTGCAGGCGCTCGATCGGGACGTTCTCCAGGTCGGAGCGCGCGCCGATCGTCGAGTTGCCGTAGTTGTGCCAGTCGAAGGCGGCCGACATGACCCGCTTGCGAAGCACGCCAATCGGCTGGTTCTCGCCGCTTTCCCACTCGTTGCGCACCACGGTCATTTCCGACTCGAGGTCCTCGGCCGAGATGAACGAGTTGACCATCCGGTCGGCCTCCAGGTCGAGCGCCCACTCGAGGTTCTCGTCGGTAGCCGGGAACGTCTCGAAGTAGTTCGTCCGGTCGAACCAGGTCGTGCCGTTCGGGAACGCGCCGTGCTCGGTCAGCTCGGCCGGGATGTCGGGGTGGTTCGGCGTGCCCTTGAACACGAGGTGCTCGAGCAGGTGCGCCATCCCCGTCTCGCCGTAACCCTCGTGCCGTGACCCGACGAGGTAGGTGATGTTCACCGTGACCTGCTGCTTGCTCTGGTCAGGGAACAGCAGGAACCTGAGCCCGTTCTCCAGTTGGTACTCCGTGATTCCTTCGACCGATGCCACCCTGGTCACGCCGTCCGGCAGATCCTGGGCGGCAAGGGGCAGCGCCGCCAACCAGACGACCAGCACGGTCAGGGCAAGGGCGTTCTTCGTCTTTCGCTTCATCGTGTTTCCTCCCGGAAGCCGGCTTGACCGGACTCCCCGTGTCCAATGTGCGGCAGTCAGGTTCTACAGTAGAAACGCGATCGCGTCCCGTTTGTTGCCATCCGGCGTCGAGTCAGGCCGCGGGCGCGCCCAGCCGGTGCTTCGCCTTCAGGTCCTGGACACATGTTTCGGCTCTACCGTCCGGCCCGGGTGTCCAGGCTGACGCTCTTGAGCAACGCGAACACCGGCAATCCGACCGCGAGGCCGAGCTCCACCGCCGACGCCCGCGTGATCCGCGCCCGGAGCCGGTGCGAACCCAGATCGACCGTCGCCTCCGCGAACGCCGTCGACTCGTCCTGGTCAAGCGCCACGAGGACGCCGGACAGCACGTTGCGGATGCTGGTCGGCGACGGGCGCTCCGTGGCAAGCGAAACGTCGCGGGAGCGCACCAGCAGTCGCGCCGACTCGCCGACTGCGAGGTGCTCGATCCGCGGCACGCTGAGGCGTTGGCCGTCCAGGTCGAGCCAGGTCAGGCGGTACTCGCCGTCGTGGGCTTCCACCCCGGCCTCCAGCACGGCCGCGGCCTGGAAACGCTCGGTGAGCGACGTCAGATCGAGGTGCTCGAGCACCTCGACCGTGCCGCCGAACGTCTGCACCCTGCCCTCGGCCAACACCAGGATGCGGTCGGCGAGCAGCGCGACTTCGTCGACCGCGTGACTGACGTAGAGGGTCGGGATGCCGAAACGCGGGTGAAGCGCGAGGAGATAGGGAAGAATCTCCTCCTTGCGCTGCCGGTCGAGGGCCGACAGGGGCTCGTCGAGCAGCAGCAGGCGCGGCCGGCTGAGCAGCGCCCGGCCCAGGGCAGCCCGCTGGCGCTCTCCACCGGACAGGGTCTGCGGCCGCCGGTCCAGCAGCGGTCCCAGGTCCAGCGCGTCGACGACATCTTCTTGGGCGATCGACGCCGCGACCTTCGTGCCGCTGCGCCTTTCCGCGTAGCGGAGGTTGCCGGCGACGTCGAGATGAGGGAACAGCCGTCCATCCTGGAACGTGCAGCCGACGGGACGACGGTGCGGCGGCGCCGCGACTCCGCCCTCGGTGTCGAGCCACACATCTCCATCCAGGGCAATGCGACCCCGGCTCAGCGCCTCGAACCCGAGCAGGGTCCTCAGCAGGGTCGTCTTCCCGCTTCCCGAAGGGCCGAACACCGCGGTCACGCCGGACGCCGGGATCGACTGTTCGACCTGGAGATCGAACCCGTCGTACTCGACGCGAACGTCGATTTCCAGCAGGGCTTCGGTCTCGGGCGGGGCGCCGGGACCCGCGCCCGCGGCCGAGCCGGCCACCCCGATTCCGTTGGCGACGCGGTCAGGCGACATGGACCGGCAGCCTCCGGTTGAAGACGTACACGAACACCAGCACGGCGAACGCGAACAGCATGAGCACCGCCGCCAAGGTGTGGGCTTCGGCGTAGCGCAGGGTCTCCACGTGTTCGTAGATAGCGATCGAGATCACCCGGGTCTTGCCCGGGATGTTGCCCCCCACCATCAGCACGACCCCGAACTCGCCGATCGTGTGCGCGAACGTGAGCACCGCGGCGGTCAGGAAACCGCGCAACGAGAGAGGCGCCGCCACGGTGAGGAAGGCGTCGATCGGCGAGGCCCGAAGCGCCGCGGCCGCTTCGAGCGGCCCCCGGCCGAGCGACTCGAAAGCCGCCTGGAGCGGCTGCACCATGAAGGGCAACGAGTAGACGACCGAGGCGACCAAAAGACCCATGAAGGAGAAGGTCAGTGTCGTATCCGTGATCTCGACCCACAGCCCGCCAAGCCAGGACCGCGGACTCATCAGCAGCAGCAGGTAGAAGCCGAGCACGGTTGGCGGCAGGACCAGAGGCAGGGCGGTCACCGCCTCGATCACCGGCTTGATCCGCGAACGGGTGCGGGCCAGCCACCACGCGAGTGGCGTGCCCAGCACGATCAGCACCGCGGTCGCCGCCGCCGCAAGCTGCAGACTGAGCCACAGGGGCCCAAGTTCGGGCAGTTCCATCGTCACCGTTTTCAGCGAGCGCCGGAGCGGCCGCGCCGACCGTCGTCGCCCGGCCCGACGTCCCGGTCGACGACGAAGCCGAAGGACTCGATCGTCTTGAGCGCGCCCGGACTGCCCAGGAAGCGATGGAACGCTCGGGCAGCCGGATTCTTCCGGGCGCGGTTCAGCAGCACCGCGTCCTGACGGATCGGTCGATGGAAGTGTCCCGGGACTTCCCAGAAGTTCCCCTCGCTCTCGTTGGGCCAACTGAACACGGAGGACAGGGCAACGAAGCCCAGTTCCGCGTTGCCCGAGGCGGCCAACGTGAAGCTCTGACCCACGTTCTCTCCAAGGACGACCTTCGACCGGAGACGCTCCCACAAGCCGAGCTTGAGCAGAGTCTCGCGGGCTGCGGCGCCGTAGGGCGCCAGATCCGGGTTTGCGATCGCCAGTCGGCGAAACGAGCCCGCGCGCAGCGTCTCGGCGGAGGCCTCGACTTCGGCGTCCGGGCTCCACAGGACGAGTCGCCCGACCGCATAGGTCATGCGGGCGCCCTCGACTGCGAGCCCCTGTTCCACCAGCAGCCGGGGCCGTTCCTGGTCGGCGGCGAGGAACACGTCGAAGGGCGCGCCGTGGAGGATCTGGGCGTACAGCTTGCCGGTCGAGCCGACGCTGACCGTGACCCGATGGCCACTCTGCTGCTCGAACTCGGCGGCAAGCGCCTCGACCGCTTCCGCGGCGTTCGCCGCCACTGCCACGGTGACCTCTCCCGCAAAGGCCCCGGCAGCTGCCAGGAGGAGCGCCGCGGCGAGCCGAAAGGTTGCCCTCAAACTGCGACCGCCTGCGCCGTGCGACGCGGGTCGCCGCAGGCGACGGCGCCGTCCTCCTCGATCACAACGCCCTCGAACGAGCCGCAAAGCCAGTTCCAGGGATTGACCACCTCGACCGTCGCGCCGGCTTCACGGAGCAGATCCGCGGGCGCCCCGGCCAGGTCTGCTTCCAGCATCAGTGCGCCGGGCACGCTCATCGACGAGCCGCCGAACCGCGGCTTGTGCACCGAGGTCTCGAGATCGAGACCGAAATCCAGCAGGTTGACCGAGTTCTGGACGATGTTCTCGGTCAGCGAAACGCTCGGCGAACCCGAGGCGAGCACCGGTTTGCCGTCGCGCGTGAACATGTTCGGGCAGATGCGGGCATGGGCTCTGCCGCCCGGCTCGACCGGACCGGACCCGAGGTGAACGCCCGACGCGCAGGCGTACACGCCGTCGACGTAGATTCCGGTTCGAAACGGCATCGACATGACCGAGTGCAGCACGGTGGCGACGTTGCCTTCGCCGTCGACCACCGTGACGTGGTTCGAGCCGGGCGGAGGCGGCATCGCGCCCGCTGCCGCGTAGCGGTCGTTGGGGCTGGCCGGCTTGCCCTCGAGCGCGGCGAACCGCTCCGCCGCGTACTCCTTCGAGATCGCCCGTTCGACCTCCGGCAGGCTGCCGTCGAAGCGGCCGCCGACCGCGTCGGCGTACACCCGACCGATGATCTGCATCATCCTCAGGGTCGTCTCCCCGGACTCGAACGCCGGCCCCGTCTGCTGGAGGTCGAGCAGTTCGACCATGTTCATGATCTCCACGAGAGCCTGGCCGCCGAAGTCCGGCGCCGGCGAACCCACGACGCCGTAGTCGCGGTAGGTTCCATGGACCGGCTCGTCCCAGAACGCCTCGTAGGCCGCCATGTCCTCGGCGGTGATCAGGCCGCCTCTGGCTTGGACCGTTTCGGCGTACCGGAGGCCGAACTCGCCCCGGTAGAAGTGGTCGCTGCCCTCTTCGGCGAGCTGCTCGAGGGTGTCGGCGTGAGCGCTCTGCACCAGCAGGTCGCCGATGTCGCGGAGCGTGCTGCCGTTGAAGTAGATCTCGCGGCTGAAGGGCTCCCGGCCCAGCACCGACGATTCGACGAACATCTCGCCCCACAGGAAGGGATGGATCTCGAAGCCGTGGCGCGCGTAGTGAATCGCGGGCGCCATCACGGTGGAGCGCGGCAGCCTTCCGTGACGGTCGTGCCCGGCCTCGAATCCGCCCCAGAAGCCCGGCACGAAGCAAAGGGCGCCGTCGGTCTTCGCCATCAGCGCCCCGAACTCGGCCAGTTCCATGTTCTTCACGTCCGGCACCGCCCGCGGCGCCGCCATCATCCCGTTGACGTAGCTGTACTCGCCCGAAGCGGCATCGTAGTAGAGCATCGAGAGGCAGCCCGACAACGTCGTCATGTGCGGTTCGACGACGGCCTGGGCGATGCTCGCGGCCATCACGCCGTCGCAGGCGTTGCCGCCGAGGGCGAGCATGTCGGCGGCAGCGGCGGAGGCGAGCGGGTGGGTGCAGATGGCGATCCCGTTCGCACCCCGAACCGCCTGCTTGGGGCCGAAGCGCGCCGCCGCCACCAGAGCCCGTCTCTCCTCGTCGTTCGGCGGCGTCCAGCCGTTGACCGCCGCCGCCGCGGAATCCGCGGGCGCCGATCCCGGCCCGCAACCCATCGCCATCGCCGCGCCGCCGGCTGCCGCGGCCAGCAGGGTCCGGCGATTCAGTGTCAGGTCTGCCGTCTCAACGAGTCGTCTTCCCATCGCTTTCTCCCCTGATCCGCCCGGAGCATATCGGGCCGGAATTCGACCGAAGAGCAGCGACGCCGGGCGAGATCGGGGCCACCCCGCAGTCCGGCGCCGCCGCTCACCGGGCGCAGGCGTGCGGAGACGCTACCGCGTAAGATGGCGGCCCGTTTCACGAAACAAGGAGAGTTCGAGCCATGTCCGAGCCGGTTCTGCTGGTTGAAAAGTCCGAGGGCATCGCCACCCTCACGTTGAACCGCCCGGGCGTGCTGAACGCCCTTTCCGAGGAGCTGCGCGACCTTCTCGCCCGGACGATCGAAGACCTCCACCACGACGAGGAAGTTGGCGTGGTCATCCTCACCGGCGCCGGTCGCGCCTTCTGCGCCGGCCTCGATCTGAAGGAGATGAGCGATCCCGACCGCAAGCGCAAGGCGATCGCCGACCCGCCGAAGCTGCTCCGCTCGCTCAGACAACCAGTGATCGGCGCGATCAACGGCATCGCGGTGACCGGTGGCTTCGAGATCGCGCTCTCGTGCGACCTGCTGATCGCGACCCCGGAGGCGCGCTTCGCCGACACCCACGCCCGCGTCGGCCTGCTCTCCGGCTGGGGTCTTTCCGCACGCCTGTCGCGGGCCATCGGCCCCGGGCGCGCCAAGGAGCTCTCGCTGACCGGCAACTACCTCTCGGCCGAACGGGCCTGCGAGTGGGGCCTCGTCAACCGCATCGTAGCGCAAGAGGAACTGCTCCCCACCTGTCGCACCCTGGCAACGGACATGCTGACCTGCCAGCGTGACGTGATGTTCCAGTACAAGCGGATGATCGACCGCGGCTTCGACCTGACCCTCGGCGACGCGATGGACTACGAAGTCGAGGTCAACCGGATGTACCAGTCACCCAGGCCCGAAGAGGTCGGCGAACGACTGGCCGGGATCCGCGCCCGCGGCCGGGCCCAGGCCGAGTCGGCCCGCTGAGAACACGGGGACCTTGGAAACCGGCAGACCGGTTCCCACAGCTGCCCCGGCCTCGACGACGACTCGCCTCTCGGACAGCCTCGGACAGGGACCAGAATCCGCCCGGCAAAGGTGCCCGGCAAAGGTACAGCGCGCCGCGCCCGAGGCGTCGAGGATGTTCTGCGTCGAGCGGGGACCAGAGTCCGCCCAGCAAAGGTACAGCGCGCCGGCCCGCCATCCGCGCCCGCTGACGGGCGCACGGACCGGTTCGCCCGTGGAGCGTCCCGGGCAACGCGGGTCCTGGCCGGCATCAAGGCGCGCTGCCGGGAAGCGGCGCGCGCGAACCGCCGTCGCCAGGATCGAAGTACTTCTCGACGATCCAGTCCGGCTGCCAGCGGTCCGGTTCGCGTCTTGTGCCGGTGAGATCGCGGTGCAGCGGCGCCGGGTCGGGGACCGAGAGCGGCACAGTGTCGCCCATCGCCGCCTGCCAGCCTTCCAGGAGGGCTTCGAGGCGGACCGCGGTTTCCCTGTGCTCGGGATCAAGGATGAGGTTCTCCAGTTCGTCCGGGTCGTCCGCAAGGTCGAACAACTGGCGGTAGTTCACGTTCGGATAGACGATCAGCTTGTAGCGGTCGTCCCGCACCGCGCGCATCACGTCCCGGTAGGGCAGGAACACGCTCTTGCGCCAGGCCGGATCGCCGCCGGACCAGAGCGGGGCGAGATCCCGGCCGTCGATGCCCGGCGGCGCCTCGACGGCGCCCCGTGCGAGCAGGGTCGGGAAGAGGTCGAACAGGTAGGTCAAGGCGTCGGTCGAGCCGTGCGGGATGCCCGGGCCGCGGATGATCAGCGGGCAGCGCATCGAGTGCTCGTAGAGGTTCTGCTTGCCCAGGAGGCCGTGGCTGCCGACCGACAGGCCGTGGTCCGCGGCGTAGACGACGATCGTGTTCTCCGCCTGGCCGTTCTCGTCCAGGGCTTTCAGGATGCGGCCCACCTGTTCGTCGAGGTGGGTGATCAGGCCGTAGTACTCGGCGACCTGGTCGCGGATGACATCCTCGGTCCGTGGCCAGGCGGCCAGGTTCTCGTCACGCAGGATGAGCGCGCCGTTGTCGAACGGGTGCTGCGGCATGTAGTTGGGCGGCAGCGGAAGGTTGCGCTCGTAGTAGCGCTCCCGGTACTCGGGGGGCGGCTGGCGCGGATCGTGGGGCGCGGTGAAGGGCACGTAGGCGAAGAACGGCCGGTCCGACTCTCCGCGTTCCCCGGCCGAGGCCCGCTCGTCCAGGAACTCGATCACCGCGTCCGCGAACAGCTCGCTGGAGAACGTCTCCCCCACGCGTCGCCTGACCATCCCGCCGTTCTCGATGTCCTGCACCTCCGTTCGGGTGTGATCGGCCATGCCGCCCAGGTAGACCGCCGTGCCCCGGTCGAAGCTCCGCAGCAGAGCCTCCTCGCCGTTGTGCCACTTGCCGGTGATGAAGGTGCGGTAGCCGCCCGCCTCCAGCAGCCGCGGCAAGGTCGGCGCCCCCTCCATGCGGTTCGGCGAGCGCATCCAGCTACGGCCAGTCAGCACCATCGCCCGGCTGGGCACGCAAACGGCGCCGCTGTTCGAGCCGAAGACGTAGTTGCGCCGGAAGCTCCACCCCTCGGCCACGATTCGATCCAGGTTGGGGGTGTCGATCAGGTCGTTGCCCCAGGCGCCGATCGTGTCGGCCCGCTGGTCGTCCGCGAAGAGGAACAGGATGTTCGGTTGAAACAGCGGCGGCTGCGACTCGAGGCTGCCGGCTGGCTCGTCGGCCGCGCGGGGCGCGCAGGAAAGCACTGCCAGGGCCGCCGCGGCCACCAGGACCGCTGGCCGGGCGAACCGACCCGGCCCCTGGCCGGCACGTTCAGTGGCCGCCTCCGGCGGCAGCCGGCGGGGACGCCGGCGCACCCGGTTTCTGCCGCGCAAGGTCCCCATCACGACTCTTTGTCGGCGGCCTCGGCGGCCGTCGCCACGCGGGCGATCGCGTCGAGCTTCTCCACTACCTCGGGATCGATCTCGTCTTGCGGCACGAACTCGGCCAGCCGGTGGAAGTTCGCCTTCGCCATCAGGTTCGGCGCGCCCAGGTTGGCGGCAAAGGTCTCGAACAGCGGCGCCAGGAACTCGGAGCTTGCTTTCGTCTCCCCGCTCCAGGCAGACGGCCGGCCGCGCTCGGCCAGCGCCTTCCCCACCTCCGCCGCGGACGCCCGCATTGCCTCGACATGCCTGTCCGCCTCCGACTCCTCGAACAGCGGACCCGACGCTTCCTGCCGGGCGAAGTCGGCGGCGTAGCCGTCAAGCGCCGCCGGCGAGCACAGGTAGTTCTCGATCTCGCGCTGGCGCCAGGCGAGCCGCTCCAGGCCGTCGTCCGTCCCCACCTTCTCCGGCAGCTTGTCGAGCAGCGCGATGCCGCGAAGTCCGGGGCAGGCCTCACGGAGGCCGTGAAAGTGCAGTTCGGCGCTCGAGAGCCGGTCCCCGACGTACTGAACGAAGGGCCGGGCAAGGGCGTTCGCCGCCGCCTCGTGGCCCAACCGGTTGGCGAAGGCCCTGAGGATCGCCAGGTCCGTCGATCCCTCGAGGTAGAGCACCCAGCCAGTCAGCTCCGCCTGCAAGTACTGGTTGAAACCGATCCGGGTCAGCGCCTTCGCGACCTGGCCGCCGCCGTCGTCGATCCGGTGCGGCTTGCCCACGAACGCAATCACCGTGTCCGTACCGGCCGCCTCCCCGAGCAGCACCTCGGAGTGGCTGGCCACCACGATCTGGCTGCGGCTCTCCGCCGCGACCTCCCGGATCAGGGAGTACACCTCCCGCTGACGGAGGATCTCCAGGTGCGCATCCGGCTCGTCCAGGAGGAGGACAGCGCCCGGATGCGCGTACATGTAGGCCAGGATCAGCAGCGTCTGCTGCAGGCCGCGACCGCTGGAGGAGAGATCGAGCCAGATGCCGCGCTCGCGGTAGCGCATCGAGATCTCGCCGCGCCCTTCCACGTACACGGGCGGGTCTAGCTCGACGCCGAAGAGGCGCTCGATCCGCTCCGACATCCGCTCCCAAGACTCCGCGTCCTGCTCGTGAATGCGAAAGCAGAGGTTGCGCAGGACCTCGGCGGTACGGCCCTCGCCGATGCGGACGTTCACCGCGCCCGGATCGAGGCGGGTCTCGGCCGAAGCGAGGCCCGACATCGGCGGCAAGTAGGCCACATCGACGGCCATGGCCGGCGCCGGAATCGGCATCCGTTTCGCCGGACGACCCTGGCCGACGCGCAGGGGTCTGCAGTAGAAGGACTCGTGGTTCGCGTAGTCGAACTCGAGGCCGCACTGCCAGGCTTCCCCGCCGCTCGTTCCCTCCACCAGCACGTCGATGCAGATGTTGTTCGTCCGCTGGCGACCGTCCACCACCCGTACGTGCCTGGTGTGGAGTTCACGCCACAGCAGGTTGGCGTTTGGGACCGGGATGGTCACCAGGTCGCGCCGATTCACCGTCACCCCCGGGCGCTTCTCCGGCGCGCTGCCGCCCGCCCGCCTCTCGCGCCAGCGCCTGAGGCCGATGTCCCAGAGCGCCAGAGCCTGCATCGCCGAGGTCTTGCCCGAGTTGTTCGGGCCGATCAGGACGACCGGGTTGCCCAGCTCGATCTCGATCTCTTCGAAGCGCTTGAAGTTGCGGATCGTGAGCTTGGTGAGCATGCGCCGGGCCGGTGAGGAGACCCGGCTACGTTAGCGCAGGGACCCGGCACTCGAACCGGACCCCGGCCTCGAAGCGCCTGGGCTCGCGGCCAGGTTCGAGCCCGACAGGCCCGGCGCCTCGGCGTTCGGGACAAACGTGTCTCCCTCCTGACGGCTGGCCGCCCTCGGCGACCCCGCCGGCGAGCGCCGGGCAAGTTACACTCAGGACACAGGCAACCAGCAAAACCCCCGATGACCCAACGCACCCCCGTTCTGGTCGGCATCGCTCAGGTGCTCCAGCGAGCCGACGATCCGGCCGACGCCCGGCCGCCGATCGAGTTGATGGTCGAGGCCGTGGACAACGCCCTCGAGGACGCGGGAGCAACCGGCCTGCGCCGGCGAATCGACTCCGTGCGCGCGATGAAGGGCGTGTGGGGATACCGGAACCCCGCGCTCACCGTGATCGAAGCCCTCGACCTTCACCGCGCCGAGACCGGACTCTCCGTGGTCAGCGGCAACCAGGTGCAGGCGGTGCTCAACCAGAGCGCACTCGACATCCGGAGCGGCCGCCGCGAAGCGATCGTGCTCTGCTCGGCCGAATGCGGCCGGACGATGGGTCGGGCGGCGAAGGCGAACCTGGAACTCGACTGGCTCAAGGACGACGATCCTCCGAAGCTCCCCGACGCAAGCTACGGCGACACCCGCTGGACCCGGCACGAAATGGAGATGGCGCGCGGCATCCAGCAGGCGGTTCAGTACTACTCCCTGTTCGAGATCGCTCTGCGGCGCCGGAACGGCGAGACCGTGGACGGGCACCGCGCCCGCATCGCCGAGTTGTGGGCGGGCTTCAACCGAGTCGCGCAGGAGAACCCGAACGCCTGGATCCGCCAGCCCCTGACCGCGTCGGAGATCGGCGCCGTGTCACCCGCGAACCGCGCGGTCACCTTTCCGTACACGAAGCTGATGAACGCGAACATGCGGGTCGACATGGCGGCGGCACTGGTCCTCTGCTCGCTCGAGACGGCGAAAGCGCTCGGCATCCCGCGGTCGAAGATGATCTTCCCGGTGAGCGGCACGGACGCCGTCGACCACTACTTCGTCTCCGAACGCGACGACCTGCACTCGTCGCCGGCCATCCGGCTCGCGGGCCGCAGGGCCCTGGAGCTCGCCGGAGTCGAGGCGGCGGACCTCGACCTCGTCGATGTCTACAGCTGCTTCCCCAGCGCCGTCCAGATCGCGGCTCGTGAACTGGGCCTCGACCTCAAGCGGCCGCTCTCCGTCACCGGCGGCCTGACCTTTGGCGGCGGTCCGCTCAACAGCTACGTGATGCACTCGATCGCACGGACCGCGGAACTGCTGCGGGAGACGGACGGCGGCCGGGGCCTGGTGACCGCGAACGGCGGCATGCTGACCAAGCATTCGTTCGGCGTCTACAGCGCCGCGGAACCGGACCGGCCCTACCGTCACGAGGACCTCACGAAGGAAGTCCACGCGCTGCCGAAGCGAACCGCGACGAACGGCTACGCGGGCCCGGCCGAGGTCGAGTCCTACGCCGTGATGTTCGGCGGCGTTGCCGCAAAGTCGACGACTTCGTTCCGGTCCGTGTACGGCAAGAGGGCCGCCCCGACCACCGAACCGTCACTCGCCCATCTCGCCTGCCGGCTGCCCGACGGCCGGAGGGCCTGGGCCAACGTCGACGACCCCGACACGCTGCGCGCGATGTGCGAACAGGAGTTCTGCGGCCGAGCCGTCCAGCTCGACGGCGCCGGCGCCGGCGAATGCCAGTGATCCTTCGCCTCTGCCTCGCCGCGCTCGCCGCCCTGTCACTCGCGGGCTGCCTGGGCAATCCCGCCGGCCCGGCCCGGAGCGCGATGTTCGATTACGACCCGGGCGCCGATCCCGTTTCCAACCCGGATTCGCTGTTCGCGCCATTCGACCCGGAGCGAGCGGACACCGACGGGACGATCAACCGCTACTCGCTCGACCAGCCGACCTCGCTCAACCCCCTGTTCATCCGCGCCTGGACCGACGGGTTCCTCTACCGGCTGCTGTTCGATCCGATCGCGCACCGCAGACCGGACCTCACCGCCGAATGGAACCCGGCGATGGTCGACCAGGTCGAGGAACTCGAGGGCGGCAAGGTCCACCGCATCCGGCTCCACGCCGGCATGCGCTGGCACGACGGCGCCCCGGTCACCTCCGAGGACGTTCGCTTCAGCTGGGAGGCGATCGCCGACGACAACGTGCCGGCGGTCGACTACAAGTACAAGGCCGCCGAGATCGAGGACATCCGGATCATCGACGACATCGCCTTCGACGTCGTCCACCGGCAGATCTCGGCGCTGCGAATCGACAACCTCTACTTCCCCGTCGTTCCCGCCCACATCCTGAACAACCCGGAAGAGCGCGCCGCCGATCCCACCCTCCGCACGAGCGCCTACTACAACCGCTACCTGCGGGAGCTCGGGATCGGCAACGGGCCTTACAGGTTCGTCGAGTGGATCCACGCCGACCGGATCATCGTCGAGCGCTGGGAGGACTACCACCACGACAAGCCGCCCATCCGCCGCCAGGTAATCACGACCCACAGCGACCGGAACGCGGCCCTGCTCCAGTTCCGAAAGGGACAGCTCGACGACATCTGGCTGACCGTCCAGCAGCACGGCAGCCAGACCAACGACGAGGAGTTCCATGCGGTCGGCGTGAAGGCCTGGGGACCGAGATGGATGCAGGCCTACATCGGCTGGCAGCAGGGCGGGAACAACCACTTCTTCGGCGATGTCCGGGTGCGGCGGGCGATGGCCCACGCCTATGACGCCGAGCGCGTGTTGCGGCAGGTGAGCTGGAACGTCTACACCCGCTCGAACGGGATGTTCCCGCCGAGCCACTGGAGCCACAATCCGCACGTCCAGCCGCTCGAGTACGACCTGGACAAGGCGGCCGAGCTCCTGGACGAGGCCGGCTGGAAGTCGAACCCCGACGACGGCTGGCGCTACAAGGAAATCGACGGCGAGCAGGTGCAGTTCCACTTCATGATGAATCTGCCCCAGTCCTTCGTCGACGCCCGCCGCATGGTCGACATCTACCGCGACGACCTGCGCCGCATCGGCGTCTCCTTCGACACGGAAATCCAGGAAAACGCGAGCCGCTCGCCGCTCCTGATTCAGCACGAGATGATCGCCCACGTCGACACCTTCCAGGTCTTCGCCGACCCGGACATCTGGCGCAACTTCTTCCACAGCGAAGCGATCGACAACGGCCGCAACTACGACAGTTACAGCAACCCGAAGGTCGACGAACTGTTCGACCGCTCGCGCGTGGAACTCGACCGCGAACGCCGCGCCGAACTCCTGCGCGAACTCCAGGCCCGGATCCAGGCCGACCAGCCGGCCCTGTTCCTGTGGAACTACAGCACGACCTGGGGCTTCAGCAAGCGGATGCGCGGCGTCGAACTCGGCCCGTCAGGCGTGACCGCCTTCGTCCCCGGCACGCGAGGCTGGTGGATCGAGAAGGAGGAGTAGGCGCCAACCCAGGGCCGTCGCAAAGAAGCGAACCGCAGTTCGCGACGGTCCGACAACTCAACGGGAGATGCACCGTGATCCTGCTGGTCCGCAACCGCGTGAAAGACCTCGACCACTGGAAGCGCGTCTTCGACGAGCAGGAGGCCGCCGGCATGGCCGCCGGCCTGTCGGTCAAGCACGTCTGGCGCTCAGCCGACAACCCGGACGAAGTGTTCTTCATCCTGGGCGTCGAAGACCGGGCGACGGCGGAGGCCTACATGGCGACACCCGAGGCAGCCGCGGTCGGCGAGGAGGCCGGCGCGGTCGAGGGCGAGTACTGGTTCCTGGAGGAGTTCCCGGTTCCGGGCTGAGACCCCACTCGACCGGGCTCTACCTGCGGGATCTGCGGGATCTGCGGGATAGTCCAAGCGCCAAGAGAGATGTCTCAGCGTGTCTACGGTCTGGCCTTGGGCCAAGAGGACCTGAGAATGACCACGCCGAGCTTCGCCTTGACGCGTTGATGGCGCTGTTGGCGGGCAAGTCGGACATCACGGGGGCCAATCGGTCGTCGGGCGCGGGACAAGGAGCGTCCTCTGGCGAGCGCTTCGGCGTTGAATCGTCTTGAGCTGTCCCGGCCGGAAAAGGCTTCGGGTTACCGCTACAAGCGGATTCCGGCGGACGGCTCGGCGATAGGCGGTTTGTTTGTGAACCTGTTTTCCGGAGGCTCACAAGGCGGCGCCGGCGGAGATCGAGCTGGACCTGCGTGTTCGGCGTGGCAAAGAACCCGCGCCTTTCGAACTCATTTGCCAAGGCACTTGCGAAATCGCGGCGCCGCTTTCATGCGACAGGGAAGGCCTCGCGGCGTTCCGAGCACCGCGACCAGAGGCTTTCCCAGCCAAACCGCACACTGACGACGCCTCGGTGAAGTATGCGGGCCAAACTGGGCCAAACCCTCCTCGTTGACTCCCGAGAGCTTGTCGGATAACGACCCGATTGGTCTCTCATGAGAGACCTCTTCAATGCTCTGGATTTCCTTGTGTTTTGATCATCCGTCGTGATAGCTTCGTCGTCTTCACGGGAGCCTCGAAGGGCCGGTTCGGAAGCCCCCGACACGATCCAATCCGACCGCCAGGTCGCAGCACGGATGGCAAGCCAATGATTGACAAACAAACAGACATGAGCGCCGCAGAACGCATGGGCGAGGAGATCGCGACGCTTGCGGCACGGATCGACGCGGCGACCTACGAGTTGCTGGTCCTGATCCGCAAGTTCGACGAACTGGGAAACTGGGGCTGCGGCTTTCTCAGCTGCGCCCACTTTCTCAACTGGCGCATCGGCCTGGCGCCCGGCGCGGCCCGCGAACGCGTACGCATCGCCCGCGCCCTGGGCTATTTGCCGCGCATCAGCGCGGCGATGAAGCGAGGAGAACTCTCCTACTCGAAGGTCAGGGCCCTGACCCGCGTCGCCCGTCCCGACACGGAGGAAACTCTGCTCGGCGTCGCCAGGACGGGCACGGCGGCTCATGTCGAGCAAATCGTCCGGGCGTGGCGGAGGATCGATCGCTCGGTGGAGGCTGCGGACGACGAACTGCGCGATGCCTCGAGCGAGGTGACGACTCATGTCGACGAGAACGGCATGGTCGTCATCCGGGGGCGTCTCGCGCCGGAAGCCGGCGAGGTGCTGCGGAAGGCGATCGAGGCAGCGGGCGAGAGGCTCTACGCTCCGGAGCAGAAGGATCGCCCGTCGGCCGGCAAGGTGTGCGCGGACGCTCTGGTTCTGGTAGCCGAGAGTGCGCTCAGGGGCGGACTGGACCCGGGCTCAAGCGGCGACCGCTATCAGGTGGTCGTCCACGTGAACGAAGAGGAGCTGGGAACCGCGGCGAGCGGGGCGACCAACGGCCGGCGGCGAGCCGACCGCCAGGCCGGGGACGAAGCGAAGGCCCCGCAGAACCAGACTGCGCGGCCAGCGACGGCGCCGGATTGCCATGGGCACGTTCCAGCGGAAACGCCGGCCAAGGACGTTCCCGCGGGAACGCCGGCGAAGCCCGTTGCAACGGAAGCGACCGAAGCGAAGGCCTTGGAGAATCAGGCTGCGCGGCCAGCGACGGCGCCGGATCGTCATGGGCACGTTCCAGCGGAAACGCCGGCCAAGGACGTTCCCGCGGGAACGCCGGCGAAGCCCGTTGCAACGGAAGTGACGGAAGCGAAGGCCTTGGAGAATCAGGCTGCACGGCCGGCTACGGCGCCGGACCGCAACGGGCACGTTCCAGCGGGAACGGCGGGCAAGGACGTTCCCGCGGGAACGCCGGCGAAGCCGGTTGCACCGGAAGTGATTGCGGCACCCGAAGAACGGCGGCCCGCTCATCCGCAAGCCGGGTCGGCAACGGCTGGCGGGGAGACAGGGCGGATACCCGCGTCTCAGGCGCCGGCACGCAACGGGAGAGAGTCCGCCGCGGCCGGACTGCCGGCAGCCGACCGGTTGGCGGCCAACCGTGCCTGGATCGGGGACTCCAACACGCCTGTTTCAGCCGAAACAGCCCGTCGCATCGCCTGCGACGCCGGCAGAGTCCGAATGACCCACGACTCGGACCGGATTCTCAGCGTGGGCCGCAAGACCCGCACCATTCCACCGCCCATCCGGCGGGCCCTGGAGTTCCGCGATCAGGGCTGCCGCTTCCCGGGCTGCACTTCCAGGCACTGCGACGCCCACCACATCGTCCACTGGGCCGACGGCGGCGAAACGAAGCTCTCGAACCTCGTTCTCCTCTGCCGACGGCACCACCGCCTTCTCCATGAAGGCCGCTTCGGGCTGCGGATGAGCGAAGACGGCGCCGTCCGGTTCCTCCATCGCGGGGGACAGCCCCTGGAGCAGAGTCCGGCGCCTCCGCCGATAGGCCTTCACGCCGCCCGGGAGCTGGTCGAGCGCCTGGAGAACGCCGGCATCCTGATCACCGGCGAGGAGTCGATGCCGTCCTGGGACGGCGAACCGCTCGACCTCCGCTACGCGATGGAGTGCCTGTGGAAGCCGCCGCCGCACCTGGAAGAACTCGTGGCCCGGGAGCGCGGCACAACGCGGGCCGCGCAGCTGGTTTGCAGACCTGCCGCCACGCATCCGCTTTGAGACCCCCGGTCACGAACTGCCTGAGATCGAACCGCGAGGACCGTGTCGAGGTTGGGCGTCGCCAGAGCGGGCGAGGTGGAAGCCGCGGGTCGCCAGACCGAGCACGGCGATCAAAGGACTTCCCAGCAAGAGCTGTACCCTGACGACGCCTCGGTGAAGTATGCAGGCTACGCACATCAACGCGGCCTTCAGACAGAGCGCGAAGGCAGAGACTCCGGGCGACGCTGCGCCGTAGCGGCTATCCTTCCGCCGAAGTGGCCGTCCCCACGATCTTCGACACCTGCCGGCCGCGCGAGGACATCCTCCGCGGCGCGGTAGCCGACGCCGACTTCGCGGCCGATCTCGCGTCGGTCGTGAACCGCCGGGGAAGTCCGGCGTACGTGGACCCGGCCCGGTTCTTCGCGAACACCTACCCCACGCGGGGTCTGCGCAACCTGCTCTCGAACGTGTGCCGGCGGCTCAGCGGGGCCGGCGAAGAGGCCGCCTACTGGCTCGGCATGGCGATGCACCGCCGCCGGCCCCGGCGGGTACTCGCGGCCTTCAGGCTGCTGCTGACGGAGGCGGCACGGTGACCGCCACACCCCGCCGCCGCGCCCCATTCCGCTCAGGTCTCTGTTGACGATGCTCGCCGTGAACCCGGACATCCTCTCCTGGGCACGAGACAGCGCCGGTCTTTCGCAGGAAGAGGCCGTTGCCAAGCTTCCCCTGAGTGCCGTTCACGGCAAGACGGCGGTCGAGCGCCTGGAGGAATTCGAGTCCGGCGTTCAGGCACTCCCTCGACCGATGCTGGTCAAGATGGCCAAGCATTATCGGCGTCCTCTGGTCACTTTCTATCTCGCGCAGCCACCGGAGCGCGGTGACCGCGGAACGGACTTCCGCAGCCTCCCAGGCGTCCGGGCGCCGAGCGACGACGCCGGTGTCCAGGTCCTTGTTCGTCAGATACTGGCGCGTCAGAGCATTCTGCGCGACATCCTGGCCGAGGACGAAGCTGCCGAAGTGTCCTGGGTGGATTCCCTCACGCTCAGCGACGGACGCGAAGCGGCGCTCGACCTCGCCCGCGAGATTCTGGCGTCGTCACATCCCAGCGAGGCCCGGGACGCATCGCAGGCCTTCGACAGGCTCCGCAACGCAGTCCACGAAGCCGGCGCGTTCGTCCTGCTCAAGGGAGACCTGGGCAGCTACCACACCGCGTTGGATACGAACACGTTTCGAGGCTTCGCTCTGGCCGACCCGCTCGCGCCATTCATCGTCATCAACGACAACGACGCCAGGGCGGCCTGGTCCTTCACGCTCGTACACGAGCTCGTCCATCTGTTTCTGGGCGACACGGGGATCAGCGGGTCCCCTGCCGCCAGCGGCGTGGAGCAGTTCTGCAACGACGTTGCCAGCGCGTACCTGCTTCCCGAAGAGGCCCTGGCAGCGTTGGAACCGAGTCTTCTCGAACGTGAAGAACTTGCAAGCGCGATCGCCACGGTGGCCAAGACCCACAATGTGAGCCGCACCCTCGTGGCCTACCGCTTGTTCCGCTTCGGTCGGATCGCTGGCCAGGAGTACCGGGGACTCGTTTCCGGCTTCCGTGCCCAATGGCTCAACAAGCGAGAGGAACGAAGAGAAGCAGCACGAGCAACCGACGGTGGACCCACCTTCTACACGATTCGGCGCCATCGCACCGGCAAGGCTCTGGTGGACGCCGTGAGACGCGCGCATCTCGACGGCGATCTGCCGACAACCGGCGCCGCCCTGGTCCTTGGGGTGAAGCCCACTCAGGTCGGCATGATGCTGACCGGCTAGCAGCCATGGCGGGAATCCGTGTCGCACCGAGAGCGGTTAGGCGCCCATCCAGCGAGGCCCGACGAGGGAGCACGGGAATGCAGCGCCGAGCCGCCGGCTGTTAGTCTCCCGCCGATGTCGGCCAGCGAACCGCCAGGCTCCAGGCGCCGTCCTGCGCCCGCCGCGTTTACGCCAGAAGCCGGAACGTCCTCGAGTATCGAAGGAAACGGCGCCTCGGCGGAGGAGAGAATCGAGGGCATCGAGGATCGGGGCGCTCCCTGGGGCGACTATCCGATCGACTCCATCCTGATCCGCCAGGAACCCCGCACCGTGCGCGACGTGGTTCGCCGGATCAAGCGTGGCGCCTACATTCTGAATCCCGACTTCCAGCGCGACTTTCTCTGGGACGTGCCCACCCAGAGCAAGTTGATCGAGTCCATTCTGATGCGGATTCCGCTTCCCGTTCTCTACCTGGCGGAGAACGACGACGGCAAGGTCGTCGTCGTGGACGGCCTGCAACGCCTCAGCACGTTCCAGCGCTTTCTGGCTGACGACTTGACGCTACGGCTTCCCGACCGGGCGGACCTTGACGGCCAGCGCTTCTCCGACCTCCCGGAGAAGCTCCAGAACCGCGTCGAAGACTGCAGCCTGACCCTCTACTCCATCGACTCGAAGGTGCCGGAACGCGCCCGACTCGACATCTTCGACCGCGTGAACAGTGGCGTGCCGCTGACGCGGCAGCAGATGCGGAACTGCCTCTACATGGGCCAAGCCACCCGATTTCTGGCGGACGAGGCCGCCTCGGACCTGTTCAAGGAAGTTACAGGAGCCAGTCTCCAACAGAAGACGATGCGGGACCGGGAGTTCGTCAACCGCTTCTGCGCCTTCCACCTTCTGCCTGTCGAGGACTATGACGGAGACATGGACCGCTTCCTCGCGAAGACGCTCCAACACATGAATCAAGTGCCCGAAGACGCGCTCGAGGAGCTCAGCGGCACCTTTCGGCGGGCGTTGCGCAACAACTTCATCGCCTTCGAAAAGCACGCATTCCGGAAGCACGGGCCCGACCAGGACCGGAGAAGCGTCATCAACGCATCTCTGAGGGATGTCATGTCGACCGGCCTCGCCGCTTACGACGACGAACACGTCGCGGGCCGGCGCGAGCCGCTCAGAAACGCCTTCTTCGAACTGCTCGGGGACGAGAGATTCAACGAAGCGATCACCTACGGACCGAACGACGGGAAGAAGGTCCGCCGCCGCTTCGGGATGGCTCGTCGGATGTTCCGGGAGGTGCTGGATGCTGACGCAGATTGAACTCCGGCACTTCAAGTGCTTCGAGTTGCTCAAGCTGCCGTTGGCCCCCCTGACTCTGCTTGCGGGCGCCAACGCATCAGGCAAGAGTACGGTCCTGCAGGCGCTCGGACTTCTGCACCAGACGGTGAAGGACTCGGAGTTTGCAAACCGGCTGCTTCTCAACGGCCCCTTGCTGCGGCTGGGAAGGGCAGTCGATGTGATTTTCCGACCTGATGCCTCCCGGCGTGGAGATCCGCCGGATGGGCGCCCGCGAGTACGGTCTGCTGGCCCCCGGAATGAAGAAGGAACTTCGGGTCACGACCGACCCGGTGTACTACGAGGAGCATTCCGAGAACCTGGAACTGTGGTCGCCGGGCAACCCGCTGTTCCAGGCGCCAGAGCACACCGCAGACGACGTCGAGCCCATCGAACCTGTTCCCGGCAGCCCGAACCGGCAATCGCTGAGCGGGATTCTGGACCGCGGCTGAACGCCGGAGCCACCACAGACCGAGCCATCCCTCCCCGCCAGCGGTTCGGGTTCAGGCTGGGGTGTGCTGCTCCAGGTACAGAGTTCTCCTCTCCCGACCCGTACCTTCCGTCCTGTCGATCTGTTCAACACAGGAGAACCTGTAGCGTCCACCAACCTCCAGGCCGTCCAGGCTCGGCCCGCCATCACGGATCTCGCCCTGGACTCTGCCAGTCTCCGTCCGCAAACCCCATTGGCCCGAAGCGCGATGGAACTTCTCGAACTCCCCGACCAGCTCAACAGTCTCGGTGCCGAGATTCGAGACTTCGGAGAGAATCTGAACCAGTCGACCGGCCTCCGCTGCCGTAACCGAAGCATGCGAAGCCCCGGTCGCGGATGGCTCCGCCCAGGAATACCGCAGGCTGGTCGCGCGCTCGTCCAGAACACGCAGGAGCCTCAGATAGGAGCCGGCGAAATGACCCTTGTGGGGCCGCACCGCAGCAGGCGCCTTGTCGGGTTCCGCCACCGCTTCGAACAGCGCGTCAACACGCCGAAGGGCGCGGGCCAGCTCGCTCTCTCCGACCAGATTGGGCATGTGGGTCGATTCGAGAAGCACTCGAAACGAACCGTCAGACGCTGGAACGACAATATCCAGCATGGTGCCGGCATCCTGCTCCAGCATGCCGCGATACTCCTTGGACAAGTCCCGCCACGCCGACCTGTAGGCATGCTTGACCAGCGTTTGCACTTCGCCGAGGATCGCAAGGTACGTATCGAGTCGGATGCGATGGTCCGCAGCCGCCTCCGGCGGTTCGGCCACCAACTCCATCACCAGCCGGTTGCGAGCTCGGGCTTCACCGAGCACCGACTCATCCGGTGAAGCGGGATGCAGCAGGAAGCCCTCGTCCGGCAGGAAGCCCGTCTCCTCCAGAGGTCGCGCCTGACGGTCGAGCAGAAGCGGCTCCGCCAGATCGGCAGAGGCAGGCGTCAAATGCCACTCCTCGACGCCAGCCTGGATCAAGAGGGCCCGCAGATCAAGCGCCCCGGCCCGGAACCGGAACAGTCTCTCAGGTGGTACACCCACCACGAGATGACGGCTCACACCGGGCGGTTCTTCCACAGCCAGGCCTACGTAGTGGCCGCCGATCGCATCGCGCGCCTCGAACACCTGGGGCCCGTCGTACCAGAACAGGGTCGCCTCGTGGGTGATGGTCTTCATTGCGTATCACCTGCACAACCCGCCAACACGTCGTAGTCGGCGAACGGCCACCAAGTGTGGTGGGAACGCTGCCCAGTCTGCTGCACGCGACCCGAGCCGGCGGTCAACGCCAGTCTACAGACGTGGCGCCCTCTCATCGTAGGCAGTTTCAGCACTTGTTCGGAGTCGGCACGATCCGCATGGATCGACAGTCCGCGGGCCTGACACTCGGTGACTCCGCGAAAGACCTGGCGCGGCTTCTCAGCTCGCTGAGATCTGAAGTCGTCTTCGGTCGGCGGAATCGTCCGAACGAGCCGGAACATCAGGCGAAGCTCCTCAATCTCCTCGGCGTCATCCGGTGGACAACCTGGCGGAAGCTCCTCGCGGTAGCACATCAGCGGAGCCTGGTCCGTTTCGCCTGAAGACGCGGTATGTCAGTACCGGCGCCGGGGCTGCGGCCTTCGGCCGGCAGCCTGCCGAGGCGCCAGGTCTCAGGGGACGCGGGGGCCGGGGCCGAACAGGGCGCCTGCGACAGGTCCAGGGGCGCTCAGTTGAACTGCTCGCGCAGCAGCCGCTTCAGGATCTTCCCCGACGGGTTGCGGGGCAACTGGTCGATGAAGTGGACCGCCACGGGCTGCTTGAAACGGGCGAGCTTGTCCTGGCAGAAGTCGAGGACTTCCTGGCCTTCAAGGCTCTCGTCGGCGCGGACGACGATGGCGACCGGCGACTCGCCCCACTTCTCGCTCTCGCGGCCGATCACGCCGACTTCGAGCACCTTCGGGTGGCGGCCAATCACCTCTTCGAGTTCCGCGGGATAGACGTTCTCGCCGCCGGAGATGATCATGTCCTTCAGCCGGTCCTGGATGTAGACGAAGCCGTCCTCGTCCATCACCGCGCCGTCGCCGGTGTAGAACCAACCCTCGACGAGACTCTCGGCGGTGGCCTCCGGGCGATTCCAGTACTCCTTCATCAGGTGGCGACCGGCGACCAGAACCTCGCCCGCCTCACCGGGAGCACAGTCGTCGCCGTCGTTGTCGACGATCCGCACGGAGGTGTGGAAGAACGCCTTGCCGGTCGAGCCCGCTTTGCGGATCGCGTCCTCGGGCGAGATCATGCAGGCGGGGCCGCAGGTCTCCGTCAGGCCGTAGACCTGGTGGACCTCGATGCCCAGCTTGTCGTAGGCCTCGATCAGGCTGACCGGCACCGGCGCGGCGCCGGTCATGCACCAGCGGAGCTGCTCGTGACTGCAGCGCTCCGGATCGTAGGCCTGGAGCATGAAGTTGAGCATCGCCGGGACCTTCAGCATGATGTCGATCTTCTCTTCGGCGACCAGGCGCCAGACGCGAACGGGATCGAAGGCTCGCATGACGACGCTCGTGCAGCCGGCGTGCACGTTGCAGGTCGCAGGCGTCAACGCGCCGACGTGGAAGAGCGGCAGGGAGACCAGGAAGCGGTCGCCGTAGCGGAAATCGGCGGTTGCCATGACCGTCAGGGACGCCCACAGCGCGGATTCATGGGTGTGGACGGCGCCCTTGGGCAGGCCGGTCGTTCCCGAGGTGTACATGATGTAGAGAAGGTCGTCGTCCCGAGCCAGGATCTCGGGCTCCGCGTCGCTCGCCGCCGACGTGGCATCCAGGTAGGAGACGGCGCCGGCGGGCCGCTGCTCGTCCGGGCCAACATGGACCCACCTCGTGACCGCGGTGCCGTTGTCGCCGCCGCCTCGCGCGATCAGGTCAAGTACCTGGGCCTGAAACTCGTCGCCGAACACCAGCGTCTCGGCGCCGGCGTCGCGGATGATGAAGGAGAGTTCCTCCGGCGTCAGCCGCCAGTTGAGCGGCACGCAGACGGCGCCGATCTTCGCAATCGCGAAGAAGGCCTCCATGTACTCGACGCTGTTCATCAACAGCAGAGCCACCCGGTCGCCCTTGCCTACGCCGAGTTCGCGCAGAGCGTTGGCGGTCCGGTTCGAGCGCAGGTTCCACTCGCCGAAGGTGAAGCGGCGCTCCGTCTCCACGTCGACGAAGCCCTCCGTGTCCGGCGACAGGGAGGCGCGCTTGGTCAGGATGAGTCCGACGTTGTCTTGCATGAGTTCGTTTCTCCTCAGGGCGTTCGGGAACCGGTCGCTTGATTTCCAGTGGCGACCGGAATCGTAACGCGCCAGGCGTGCGCCGGGGAGTCCCCGCGGCCGGGAAAGCCGACCGCCTCGCGGACGCCGCGCCGGGCGTGCGCCGGGCGTGCGCCGGGGATCCTGTCGCTGCCTTGGATGCCCTACCGCGACTCCACGCCGCGCCAGGGGTGCGCCGGGGAGTCCCCAACGACGCGAGTTCAGTCGACGTCGCCGGGCGCAGCCTCGCCGACGCCGTAGCTCTCCAGCGTGGAATGGAAGGCGACCACGTCGAGGCCCATGACCAGGAGGTCGTGCTTCTCGCCGGAAAGGTCGCGCACATGGTTGCGCATCAGACCTTCCGCAACGAAGCCCAGCCCCTCGAAGGCCGCGACCGCGCCCTTCTGGTCCGGCGTCATCCGGGCCACGAGTTTCTCGATGCCCGACGCAACCGCCGCCTGGAAGGCCTGCTCCACCAGAAGCCGGCCCAGGCCCTTGCCGCGTGCAACCTCGGAAACGACGCACCGAATCTCGGCCACATGCGAGGACCACTGCAACTGGCTGCGGTCGATGGAGGCGTAGCCGAGCAGTTCGTCGTCCGCGAGGGCGAGCAGGGTCACCATCCGGCCCGACTCGATCTCGGAGGTCCACTCGTCGATCACGTCGGCATCGCGGATGTCGCGGCGCAGGAAGAGCAGATCGTGATCCGGCAAACCGTCGGCGAACGCCAGCACCGCGAAGCGGTCGTCCGCGCTCATCGGGCGCACCGTGAGGTCGATGGCGCCGAGTCTGCTCGCCACGCGACCGGTCGGCGAAATGGCAGCGGGACCGCTTCCGCTTTCGTTCTTTCGTTCAACCATCACGTGGACCTCCCTCCCTGGCGCCCCGTCATCGCTTGCAAGCCTCCTACACCGACCGCTCGGCCAGCCACTCCTCGAGCCGCGGCCAGAGCCGGCGCACCGCGTTGCGGCCCGCGACCAGGCTGACGTGCCCGCCCTTCAACATGATCTCCTCCCTGTCCTCGGAGCCAACCATTCCGACCAGATCCCGCGCCGCTTCGTACGGCACGATGTGATCGTGCTCCGCCACGACATGAACGAAGGGGACGCGGATGCTCGACAGGTCGACCACGCGGCCACCGAGCTGGAACTCGCCCTTCATCAGGAGGTTCTGCTGCTGCAGCTCCTTCGTCGTCTGGCGGAAGCACTCACCCGGAAAGGGGATCTGATCCGCGGCCCAGCGCTGCAGCCGGCGATAGGACACGACGAACTCGTCGTTCCACATGTTGTCCCAGAGACGTACCCGACCGGCGACCTGGGATGCCGGCCGCAACAGGTTGAACGAGGCATAGAGCATCTGCGGCGGAACGTTGCCCAGACGGTCGACGATCCGGTCGACATCGAAGTGGGCCGGGTCGGTCCAGGTCCTGAACAGGCCCATGCCGTCGTAGTTGACGGGCGTTGTGAAGCAGGCCAGGTTGCGAAGCCGGCCACCGGACGCCGCGTCGGGGCAAAGGGCCGCGTACAGCGCCGCCAGCAGGCCGCCCATGCAGTAGCCGACGAGCGACACGTCGGGTTCGCCGCTGCGCCGATGAACGACTTCGACACACTCCGGGATGAAGTCGAGCACGTAGTCCTCGAGTCGCAGCCGCTTGTCTTCCGGCCTCGGCGTGCCCCAGTCGATCATGTAGACGTCGAAGCCGCGGTCGAGCAGGAACTCGACCAGGCTCTGGCCCGGCGCCAGGTCGAGGATGTACGGCTTGCTGATCAGGGACATGACCAGCAGCACCGGCGTCCGGTACACCTCGTCCACCCGGGGGCGGTAGTGGTAGAGGCGCAGGGCGCCGCGGCTGTGGACGATGTCCTTCGCCGTCAGGCCCACGCCCGGATCGCCGGTCGAGATGTACTCCAGGCCCTTGACGCTGCGCCGGAACGTCCGCTCCATCTCCCGTCGAACGCTCTCGGCCACGCCGCTCATGTCGAGGGGCGCCGGGTTGACCGGCCCGGCCGGCTGCTCCCCGGGAGTGGACACGGCACCGGGGGCGGCGGTCGCCGTCGTCATTTCGGTTCCGGTCCTGCACCGCCGGACTTCGCCTCGGCGCCCGCGGGTACGGCGTCAATCAACCGAGGGGTCGTCGCCGCCTCGGGCTGCTCCGCCACCCTCCGCTCGGACGGCGGTCGACGAGTCCGGGCCGGGCGTGCGGGCCGGTTCTGTTCCTTGCGTCCGATGGCAGTCGCGAGCAGCGCCTCGATCCGCTGCAGCCGCTCCTCCACCGCGGTCAGGCGCTCCGCAAGCTCGCTCACGTCCGTGCGGGTCGGCACGTTGGCCATCTGGAGGTAGCGCTGGGCGTTCTCGTTCATCGTCTGCTGGAACATCGTCATCGCTTCGACCCAGCTTCCTGACGCGCGAGCGAACTCCTCCGTCCCCATCATCTCGTTGAACACCTTGTTCATCTGGTGCTCGGATTGAGTGACCCACTCCCGCCACATGGCGAAGGGATCAGGCGGCGGATTCGCGGGCTTGCCGGTGCGACGGTCGTCAGCCATGGCGGCAACGATAGCTGCTACGACTATTCGGTCGTCTGCGGAGCGAGCGAGTCCAGGTAGCTGTTGGCGAGGCCGAAGCTCGAGTCCACCGCGGCGCGGTAGGAGCTGCGGCCGTCCTGGAACAGCCGGGTCCACTCCTGCACGAGACTCTTGGCCTCGGCCGGGATCCGCTCGGACTTCTCGACCCACTCGACGATCGCCTCTTCGCGGCGCTCCTGCATCTGCGCCATCATGTCGAACGTCGTGTCGAACGCGCGCTTCTGGAAGTCGAGCGCCCGACGGTTCGCGTCGATCATCGGTCCGCGCCAGGCCCGGGAGGCACTCTTCGTCGTGCTGGCTGCTGTACTGGTCGTCATTCTGAAGTCTCCTGAGTGGTACGATCCTTGGCCGGAAACGTCCACGTGGTCCATGTGGTTTCGGCTCGTCTGGCCCGTTTCGACGGATGCACCGGCGATGGCGACGTCAGTAGACGGCACCCTCCTTGTGCAGTGCAGCATGAATCCTGCACGCTATGCTGCACTGTGTCAACCCCCCCGGCTTGGCGACCGCGGCTCGACCGCCCCACCCGTGACATGAACCACTTCCAGCCATGACCAGCCCCATCGTGATCAAGAAGTACGAGAACCGGCGGCTCTACGACACGAAGGGCAGCCGCTACGTGAACCTCGACGGCGTAGCCGAGATGGTGCGAAGCGGCGAGGACATCCAGGTGATCGACTCGAAGACGGGCGAGGACGTGACCCGCCACGTGCTGACCCAGATCATCGTCGACGGAGCCAGGGACCCCGACCGGGGACCGCCGGTCGAGTTCCTCCGCGACCTGGTGCGGGCCCGCGATCAGGCCGGCCGCGACTTCTTCCAGTGGTACCTCAAGAGCGCCGGCGAGGTCTACGAGCGCGTGAGCGAGACGATGAGAAGCAACCCCTTCGCGCCCGACCCGTCCTGGATGCGGCTATGGGATCCACGCACGATCGCCGAGCAGATGCATGCACAGATGACCCGCCAGGCCGGGGGCGCGTTCGGCGCCGGACAAGGCGGCAAAGGCAGCCCGGACGCCACGCGCAAGACCGCACCCGGAGCTGGACGTGGGCGACCGGGTCCGGCTCCGCGAGGCGGAGGCAGCCCGGACGCCACGCGCAAGACCGCACCGGCCTCGTCAACGGCGGATTCGACTGCCGCAACGCAGCAGGAAGAGGGTGGAGGAACCGCCCGGGCCGAACTCGACGAGTTGAAGAACCGGCTCCAGGATCTCGAACGGCGCCTCGGCGGCGCGACCGACTGAACGCGCAGCGCCGGGAGGCGGTGAGCCAGGGCGTGGCCGTGGTCGCGTAAAGTACCGCCCCGACAACGACCACGACAACCGACGGAGACAGCAAGATCATGGGAATCCTCGAAGGCAGGACGGCCATCGTCACCGGCGCCGGACGCGGCATCGGCAAGGGCATCGCAATCAAGTTCGCCGAAGAGGGCGCGAACGTCGTGGTCAACGACCTCGGCGGCGCGACGGACGGCACCGGCGGTTCGCGCATCGCCGACGAAGTCGTGGAGGAGATCCGGAGCGCCGGTGGCTCGGCGGCGCCGAACTACGACTCGGTGGCCACCGTCGAGGGCGGGCAGAACATCTTTCAGACCGCCATCGACGAGTTCGGGGCTCTGGACATCCTGGTCAACAACGCCGGCATCCTGCGCGACCGGACGATCTTCAACCTGGAAGAAGGGGACTGGGACGCAGTGCTCGACGTCCACCTGAAGGGCCACTACTGCTGCAGCCGGCCGTTCGCCAACTACATCCGGGGGACCAGCCGGCCGGGCTGCCGGATCATCAACTTCTCGTCCGTGTCCGGCCTCTACGGCAACTTCGGCCAGTCGAACTATGCCGCCGCCAAGGCCGGCATTGCCGGACTCTCGCGCGTGCTCGCGCTGGAACTGGCCAAGTACGGCTGCACCGTGAACACGATCTCTCCCGGCGCCACGACACGGATGACGGCCGAGCTGCGCGCCTCACGCGGCATGCAAGTCGACGAGGACGCTCCCGAGCAGAGCCCCAACCAGATCGCTCCCGTGTGCGCCTGGCTGGCCTCCGAGGCCGGTCAGGAGATGACCGCCCAGATCATCGACGTGATGCGCGGCTGGATCGGCATCATGCAGCAGCCCAAGGTGATCCGGAAGTTCAGCAAGGAAGGCATGTGGAACAACCGCGAGATCGACTTCATCATGCCGCAACTGCTGAAGGCGAAGCAGGAGCACGACGAAGCCGTCGACGCCAAGGCCGAGCCGACGCCGGTCTAGCGCTGCCGCGAAGCGGCGCGCACCAGCGGAGCTGCTACGTCAACCACCGGACGTACCAGGGAGTGCCGTCCGCCTTCTGCCGTTCCTTGAAGCGTTGGCGTTCCAGCTTGCGCAGGAAGACTTCGCCCTCGGCGAAGTGGCAGTCCTTGTACTTCCTGCCGCTGCCGCACGGACAGGGCTCGTTCCGCTGCACCTTCGAGAAGCTCCGCGGCGCGGTGACCACCGATTTCCGGGTCGCGATCGCGTTGCTCAGCTGTCGTCCACGCTTCATTGACTCACCCTGACTCTTCCGCCTGTTCTTCCGGATCCTTCGCTGTGCACACCGCAGTCCCGGCAACCCGCGACGCATTCGACTCACTGTTATATAACAGCGCGAGTGAGGATCTGCGTCGTCGGTTCCGGCTATGTCGGCCTGGTCACCGGAGCATGCCTGGCCGACTTCGGCATGGATGTCGTCTGCGTCGACCAGGACGAGGCGAAGATCACCCAGCTGCAGGCGGGCGGTATTCCAATCTACGAACCGGGGCTTTCGACCCTGGTCGCGAAGAACGTGGAAGCCGGGCGACTGAGCTTCACCACCGAGCCGGGGCCCGCCCTTGAAGCCGCGGCGGCCGTGTTCATCGCGGTCGGCACTCCGCCCCGCGAGGACGGCTCCTCGGACCTGCGCTACGTGCGCGAAGTGGCCCAGGCGATCGGCGGGCGACTCAACAGCTACAAGGCGATCGTCACGAAGAGCACGGTGCCCGTGGGCACCGGCCGCATGATCGAGAAGATCATCGGCCACGGCCGCACCTTCTCCGTCGTCAGCAATCCGGAGTTCCTTCGCGAGGGCTCGGCCATCGAGGACTTCATGCGCCCCGACCGGCTGGTCATCGGCAGCCGCGACCAGCGCGCCATCGACATCATGCTCGAGATCTACTCGCCGCTGCGCGCCCGCGGCGTGCCCATCGTGGTCACCGATGTCGAGACGGCGGAGATGATCAAGTACGCCTCGAACAGCTTCCTCGCCACCCGCATCTCCTTCATCAACGAAGTCGCCGAGCTGTGCGAACGCACCGGCGCCGACGTCCAGGTCGTGGCCAGGGGCATGGGCCTCGACAAGCGGATAGGGCCGCTGTTCCTGCGCCCCGGTCCGGGCTTCGGCGGCTCCTGCTTTCCGAAGGACACGCGCGCGATGGTCTCCATGGCCAGGGATGCCGGCGCCCGAGCCCGGATCGTCGAGGCCACGCTCGACGTCAACCGCCGCGTTCAGGAACGGATGCTGACCAAGATCGAGTCCGTGCTGGGCGCCCCCAGGGGCCGGACCGTCGCGATGCTCGGTCTTTCGTTCAAGCCCGACACGGACGACATCCGGGAATCGCCGGCCCTGTTCGTCCTGGATCGGCTTCTGTCCGGCGGTGCTGCCGTGCGGGCATACGATCCGGCAGCGATGGACAATGCCCGCCGCATTCGACCGGAAGCCGTGTACTGCGATGATCCCTACGAGGCCGCCGAGGGCGCCGACCTGCTGGCCATCCTCACCGAGTGGAACCAGTTCCGGGCGCTCGAGTTCGATCGTCTGCGCACGTTGCTGCGCGAGCCGTCGATCGTCGATCTCCGCAACCTCTACGAGCCGGAGCGAGTGGCCGCCGCCGGCTTCCGCTACGCGTCGCTCGGACGGACCGACGCTTCGCCCGACGGCCCCCGACACGTCCTCGCGGCCGCTCCCGCCGCCGTGGGATCGGAGGCCTCGTGAACCAGCCGCTCTCAGTCGTCACCGGCGGCGCCGGATTCATCGGCTCCCATCTCTGCTCCCGGCTGCTCGCCGAGGGTCACCAAGTCTACTGCGTCGACAACTTCATCACCGGCAGCCCGGCGAACATCGAGCACCTGCTCGGCAACGAGCGCTTCACCCTGATCGAGCACGACGTCAGCAAGCCGGTATACGTCGGCCCCCATGTCGACAACGTCCTCCACTTCGCCTCGCCGGCGAGCCCGGTGGACTACCTCGAACTGCCGATTCAGACGCTGAAGGTCGGGTCGCTCGGCACCCACAACTCGCTTGGTCTGGCCAAGCACCACGGCGCCCGCTACCTGCTCGCCTCCACCTCGGAGGTCTACGGTGACCCGCTGGTCCATCCGCAACCGGAGGCGTACTGGGGCAATGTGAACCCCGTCGGTCCGCGCGGGGTCTACGACGAGGCGAAGCGCTTCGCCGAAGCGATGGTCATGGCGTATCACCGCATTCACGACCTGGACACCCGGATCGTTCGAATCTTCAACACCTACGGTCCGCGCATGCGGCTGCGCGACGGGCGCGTGGTACCGAACTTCATCCGCCAGGCCCTCTCCGGCAAACCCCTGACCGTGTACGGAGACGGCCAGCAGACCCGTTCCTTCTGCTACATCGACGATCTGGTCGAAGGTGTCTGGCGCCTGCTCAACTCGTCCGAGACGGACCCGGTCAACATCGGCAACCCGCGCGAAATGACCGTGCTGCAGTTCGCCCAGGTCATCCAGAGGCTGACCGACAGCGGCAGCGAGATCGAGTTCCAGTCGCTACCGGTCGACGACCCGAAGACGCGGCAACCCGACATCGGCCGTGCCGCCCGTCTGCTCGACTGGCAGCCCCGGGTCGACCTGGAGACCGGCCTCGAGAAGACGATCCGGTACTTCGCGGAGCTGCTGGGCAGCTAGCAGCCCGGTCGGGGTTTGTAGAATCAGGAGATCTCCCGCACGCCAGCATCCGAAAAGGACAGAGCCTGAACGGAGGAGATGTCCATGAATCCGATCGCCTCCAGACCTTCGATTGCGTTCAGTGATTCCCGGTCCCGCAACCCGGTTCACCCGGTTCGCGTCAACGGCCCGGCCTTCGCCGGCATCCTTGGCGGCGTTCTCGCCGCGGCAGTGCTCGCCGCGGCGAAGGACGGAGACCTCCTCCAGACCATCTTCGGACGCGGCGCCGAGGGGCGCCCCGACATCCGAAGGAACTACTACGTTCCGGCAACGGCCGTCCAACAGACGACCCCGGTTCGCCAGAGCCAGCAACGATGGAGGCGGCTTCGAACATCGCCGATGCCGCCACCAGCAAGGAGACACTCATGAGAAGACCAGTCCACACCCGCCCCACGTCGACCGGCCGCCGGGCTCGAGCGGCCGCGGCGTTCACGGCGCCCCTCGTGGCCGCCTCGCTGGTGATCGCAGCGTTCGCGGCCGCGCCGCTCTTGGCCGCGAACCCCGATTTCGCCGGCGTCTGGCAGCTCGACAACGAACGAAGCGACTCCCTGGCCCCGGGCCGCGCCGGCCGCGAACGGCCGAACACGCTCGACCTCGAGCTCGACATCGCCCTGACCGGGGAAGACCTGGTCATGAACTACACGATGCGGAACGAGAGCCTCCCGGCGCCGGTCCAGTTCACCCAGCACCTCGTCACCGACGGGAAGCCCGCGGAGATGCCCGATTTCCAGGGCGGCACGCGCACGGCCCGCGTGAAGTGGCGCAAGGACAAGCTCTCCGTCTCGTACACGAGAGTCACACCGTTCGGCGACCTCGACATCACGGAGACCTGGCAACTGTCCAAGGACGGAAGCGAACTGCAGGTGAAGCTGCACACCCGCACTCAGTCCCCCCGTCCGGACATCCGCAATCTGATCTACGTTCGCGCGACGAACGTTCAATAGAACCAACGTTCAATCGAGCCGCCAACGGTTCAACGGAAACCGACCTGGCGGTCAATCGAGCCGACCTGGAACAAGGAGAAAGACCGATGCGGACAGCGATCGGCATAGGCAGCGCCTACGCCTCCGGAACGAACTGGGACACCCTGACGGAGTACGTCGTCGAGGCGGACCGCATGGGCATCGACGACGTCTGGTCGGCCGAGGCCTGGGGCACCGACGCGGTGACCCCGCTCGCCTACCTCGCCGCGCGCACGGAGCGCATTCGCCTCGGCGCCGGCATCATGCAGATCTCGGCGCGGGCGCCTTCGATGACCGCGATGACCGCGATGTCCCTCGCCTCGATGTCGAACGACCGGTTCGTCCTCGGCCTCGGCGTCAGCGGACCCCAGGTAGTCGAAGGGCTCCACGGCGCCGCCTTCGCAAAACCCCTCGGGCGCCTCCGGGAGTACGTCGACATCCTGAAGATCGCCCTCTCGGGCGAGAAGATCGCCTACGACGGCGAGCACTACACCCTGCCCCGACCGGGCGGGGAGGGCAAGGCGATCCGCATGTCGCAGCCTCCGCGCCCGCAACTGCCGATCTACCTGGCGACGCTGGGGCCGAAGTCGCTCGAGTTCACGGGCGAGGTCGCCGACGGCTGGCTCGGCACCTCCTTCATTCCGGAACACGGGGACGCCTTCTTTCCCGCGATGCAGGCCGGGGCAGAGCGTGCCGGCCGCAGCCTCGACGACATCGACGTTCAGGTCGGCGGCGAAGTCGAGTTCGGCGACGACCTGGAGCGAATGGCCGCCCGCCGCAAGCCGGCCATGGCCTTCACCCTGGGGGCGATGGGCTCGGCGCGGACGAACTTCTACAACGACGCCTACCGCCGCGCCGGGTTCGTCGAGGCGGCCCGTGAGGTGCAGGCCCTGTGGCTCGCCCGCAAGCGGGACGAGGCCGCCGCGCGGGTGCCCGACGAGATGGTGCTCGGCAACACGCTGATTGGCGACGAAGCCCGCATCCGCGACCGCATCCGCGCCTACCGGGACGCCGGCGTGACGACGCTGCGCCTCAGCCCGGCCGGCGCCACGGTGCGCGAACGCCTCGACACCCTCGGTCGGGTGCTCGAGTTGATCCGCCAGGAGGCGCCGTGATCGGCCTGGCGGCATCTCTTACGTGAGCTTCCCGGCGCGGCACGGCCCGGAACTCCACGCCCACGCCGAACGCAACCTGCTGCGCTTCGAGCGGCGAGAGCTCGATCCCGAGGCCGCCGCGGCGCGCGCGGCGGAGGCATCCGGGCGCACCGGCGCCGTCGCGGCCAACGCGCATGCCGCGGTCGCGATCACCCTGCTGCCGGACGAGGGCGGCCGCGGCTGCTTCCTGCTCACGCGCCGCTCCCTCAGGTTGCGCCGTCACCGCGGCCAGTGGGCACTTCCGGGCGGCCGGATCGATGAAGCGGAGACCCCGGAGGAGGCGGCGCTGCGCGAACTTCACGAAGAGGTCGGCCTGGACCTCGATTCCTCCGCGCTGCTTGGCCGGCTCGACGACTTCGGTACCCGCTCCGGCTTCGTCATCACGCCGGTGGTCTTCTGGTGCAGCGAGTACCGCAAGCTGCAGCCGAACCCGGACGAGGTCTACCGCGCCTACCGCATCCCGCTGATCGACCTCGACCGGCCCGACGTGCCGGTGCTGCGGGAGATTCCCGAGAGCGAGAACCCCGTGCTCTCGATGCCGATTCGCGGCGGCCTCGTCCATGCTCCCACGGCGGCGATCGTCTACCAGATGCTCGAGGTCGTCCTGCGCGGCAACGACGTCCGGGTCGCCCACTACGAGCAGCCGGTCTTCGCCTGGCGATGACCGTCCACCGCCCCCTTGACGGTCTGCTCGTCGTTGCGATCGAGCAGGCGGTCGCGGCGCCTCTGGCGACCTGCCGGCTGGCGGATGCCGGCGCCCGGGTGATCAAGGTCGAACGCGACGGCGGCGACTTCGCCCGCGGCTACGACGGAACGGGCGGCGTCTCGGCCTACTTCGCCTGGCTGAACCGGGGCAAGGAGTCCATCGTTCTAGACATCAAGGACGCGAAGGACCGCACCCTGCTCGAACGGATGGTCGAACGCGCGGACGTGTTCATTCAAAACCTCGCTCCGGGTGCGGCCAGGCGCGCCGGCTTCGGATCGAAGGACCTCCGGAAGCGCCATCCGCGACTGATCGCCTGCGACATCTCGGGCTACGGCGAGGACGGCCCCTACCGATCGATGCGCGCCTACGATCTGCTCGTTCAGGCCGAGAGCGGCGTCGCCTCGATCACCGGGTCGCCGGCGGAGCCCGGTCGGGTCGGCGTGTCCATCTGCGACTTCGCCACCGGCATCTACGCGTACTCCGCCATCCTCGAAGCCCTGATCGAGCGCGGCCTCACCGGAGCTGGCCGATCTATCGAGGCCACCCTCTTCCACACGATGGCGGACTGGATGGCGGTTCCCCTGCTGCGCTTCGAGCAGCAGGGGCTCGAGTGGCCGCGGGTCGGCCTCGGCCATCCGACGATCGTGCCCTATGGCATTTTCCAGCTCGGTGACGGCGATTCCGTCCTGATCGGAGTCCAGAACGACCGTGAGTTCGTGCGGTTGTGCAACGACGTGCTCGACCAGCCGGAACTGGCCGAGACCTACCCGCGGAACGCGGACCGCGCGGACGGCCGCGCCGCCGTCGAAGCCGCGATCGCCGAAGTGTTTCGGCGCCACGACCGGGAGTCGATCCGCGAGGTCCTCGATCGCGCCCGGATCGCGTACGGCTTCCTGAACGACGTCGCCGCCCTGTCGCGGCATCCACAACTCCGCCGGGCCAGGCAACCGCTCCCCGACGGCGCCGAGATCGACATGGTCGCCCCCGCGGTCGCACCCAACGAGCCGGGACGACGCCTGCCTCCGGTTCCCGAACTCGACCAGCACGGCGCCGCGATTCGGGCCGAGTTTCGTCGGTGCGCCCGCTGACGGGCGCACCGCCGGTTCGCCCCTTGCTCGTGTCCTCGCAAGACGGGGTGGCGCGCGGATAGCCCGACGCCTTTCAGCCAAGTCCGTGGGCCTGTGGACTGGCGGGCGCCACGGCCTCGAAGGTAGAGTGCGCGGGTCGTGCGCTGGCTGCACTACTACCTCCGGCTGCTGGCCGCGGCGTCCCTGCTGCTGATCGCGGCGGGCGGTCTCGTCACGAGCACCGACTCGGGGCTGGCGGTCCCGGACTGGCCGAACACGTACGGCTACTTCATGTTCTCCTTCCCGTTCTCGAAGATGGTGGGCGGCATCCTCTACGAGCACGGTCACCGCCTGATCGCGAGCGTGGTCGGCCTGCTCACGATCGGCCTGGCGGCCTGGGCCACCCGCGTCGAGGGCCGCGCCTGGGTGCGCCGCCTTGCCTGGGGCGCGCTGGCCGCGGTCGTCGCCCAAGGTCTGCTCGGCGGCATCACGGTGATCTACCTGCTGCCCAAACCGATCTCGATCAGCCATGCGGGGCTGGCTCAGCTCTTCTTCGCTTTGATCGTAAGCCTCGGCGTGTTCACTTCGACGGGCTGGCGGACTCGCTACGGACGCGCCCAACCGCTCGACGACCGGATCCTGGGCCGCTTCGCCGTGATCGTCCCGGCCTGCGTCTACGGCCAGATCCTGCTCGGCGCGACGATGCGCCACAACGATGCGGGGCTGGCGATTCCCGACTTTCCGCTCGCCTTCGGGCGACTCCTGCCTCCCGACTGGAGCCTCGGGATCGGTCTCCACTTCGCCCATCGGCTGGGCGCGGCAGCCGTGACGGCCGCCGCCGTCGCGCTGATTGTGCGGGTGTTCTCCCGTCACCGAAACCGGCCTGAACTCACCCGCCCCGCAATGCTCCTGGGCGCTGTCCTGCTGACTCAGATCGGCCTGGGCGCATGGACCGTCTGGAGCGGTCTGCAGGTCCACATCAACACGGCGCATGTGGCCACCGGCGGTCTCCTGTGGGTCATCTCCGTCGCTTTGGCCCTGCGCGTCCACCGCGCCTGGTTCGGCGACGAGGAATCCATCCGGGCGGCGGACGTCGTGGTCAACGCCGCCGGAGCGCCGCGGCAGGCGCGAGCGTGACGCTCCCGGCCGCCACGGCTGCGCACCCGCGGCGCGGTTGGGTCCTGCTGGCGCTCACCAAGCCCAGGCTCAATACGCTGGCCGTCGCCACGGTCGGCATCGGCTACTACCTCGGGGCGCCGCAACTCGACCTTGCCGTGCTGCTCTGCGTCCTCGCGGGCTCAGCACTCGTCGCCGGCGGCGGCGCCGCCTTCAACCAGGTCGCGGAACGCGATCTGGACGCGCTGATGGTGCGTACCCGGTCCCGTCCACTGCCGCTCGGCGGCATCACGCCGGCGGGAGGCCTGATCTTCGCCACGATCCTGAGCGTGACGGGTCTGGCCCTGCTCGCGTTCGGAGTCAACCTGCTCGCAACCTGTGTCGCCCTGGTGACCCTGGTCAGCTATGCCTGGATCTACACCCCGATGAAGCGTCACACGACCTGGGCGGTCATCGTCGGCGCCGTACCTGGCGGCTTGCCGCCCGTCATCGGATGGGCCGCCGCCCGCGGCGCCCTGACCGTGGAAGCCTGGCTGCTGTTCGCCATCGTCTTCGCCTGGCAGCTGCCCCACTTTCATTCCCTCGCCTGGCTCTACCGCGACGACTACGCCCGCGCCGGCTTCAAGGTCCTGTCGGCAGCCGACCCGGACGGACGCCGCACCGCGGCGCACTCCCTCCTCTGGGCCCTGGTCCTCGTCGGCGCGTGCCTGCTCGCCGCGGTCGTCGGCCTGACCCCGCCTGCCTTCGCAGTCGCTGCCGCCGGCTTCAGCGCGGCCTTCGTTGTCATCGCGGTTCTCTTCGCGAGGGAGCGGAGCGACGCCCGCGCCCGAACGCTCTTTCTGGGTTCCCTGATCGTGCTGCCATTGATCTGGGTTGCCTTGGTCGCAGGCCACGCCAATCTCTGAAACCGTACTCCTGGCGTCCACGCGGCGCCGCCTACGTGTTCCCGGCGTGCTCGGCCTCATTCTCGGCGCCGACGTCCAGCCCGGTCGGGTCGGGAGGGGTCGGCGCCCAGGCGCCTCTGAACGAGCGACGCCCGACGCCCTCACGGCAATCGACGCCCAACCGGAGCGAGTGAAGCGGAGTCAGCGCACACCCCTTCCATCTCCTCCCAAGCGCGAACGTCGCCTGGGCGCCAAACCCCTCCTGACCCAAAGACGGGCGGGTGCAGCCGACGCCCGCTCCGACGCCGGCGGCTAGCCGACGATCTTCTCGCGGCGGAGCGCGTCGATCTCGGCGGCGCTCATGCCGAGGCCGCCCAAGAGGTCGTCCGCGGCCTCGCCGAGGACCGGCGAGGCCGCCGCCGGTTCCGGCGGCGTGCCGGAGAACTTCGCCGCGGCGCGCGGCAGCCGCATGCGGCCGACCTGGGGATGGTCGAGTTCCCGCAGCAGTTCGTTGCGGATCACCTGGGGGTCGCTCAGAACCTCGTTGCGGGTCAGGATCTTCGCGCAGGGGACGTCCTCCGCCTCGAGCGCCTCGAGCCACTCGTCCGAAGTGCGCGTCCGCAACACGTCGCCGACCATCCCCAGACGCTGGTCGGCATTCGAGATCCTGCCGGCCGCCGTGTTGTAGCGCTCGTCCTCCAGCCATTCCAGGCGGCCGGTGGCGCGCGCCATGCCCTCCCACTCCGCATCCGAGATCGTCGAGGCCGTGATGTAGCCGTCCGCGGTGCGGTAGATCAGGTCGCTGGTCGATCCGGGCCGGCCGTGGGCCACCTCCCCGCCGACGAGGATCTGGCGCACGAACCCCTCCGGCCAGACGAACGAGATCGTCGCGTCGAGCATGGCGAGCTCGAGGTGCTGGCCCTCGCCGGTCCGCTCGCGCGCCAGCAGCGCGGCCGTGATCGCCTGGGCGGCGGTCAGTCCGGTGACCTTGTCGGGGATGATCGTGCGCACCATCTTCGGCTCGCCCGTCACCCGGTCGGCCTGGATGTCGGCGAAACCGGACAGCGCCTGGATGATCGGGTCATAGACGCGCTTCTGCGCGTACGGCCCTTCCTGCCCGAAGCCGCTGATCGACCCGTAGACCAACCGCGGATTGAGCTCCCGCAGCCGGTCGGCGCCGAGCCCCAGGCGGTCCACGACTCCGGGGCGGAAGTTCTGGATGAAGACGTCGGCGGTTTCCACCAGGTCGTGGAGGATCTTGATGCCTCGCTCATGCTTCAGGTCGAGCGCCAGCGACCTCTTGCCCCGGTTGATCGTCGCAAAGGAGGCCGTGACGCCCCCGCGCTGCGGTCCGAGCTGCCGCATCAGGTCGCCGTGGGGCGGCGCCTCGACCTTGATCACCTCGGCGCCCTGATCCGCCAGCAGCATCGTGGCAATCGGCGCCGACACCATCGTCGCCAATTCGATCACGCGAAAGCCGTCAAGCGGGCCGCCCATCGCGGCGCAGGGTACCAGCTATCGCCGGACCGGCCGGCGGCAGAACCACTCCGACCAGGTCACGCGCGCGTTCGCCTGGTCCCGCGGGTAGTCGTTTACGACGGCGAGCAGCACTGGTGGAACGGATGGATACTCGACAACGGTTTGGATCTCCGTCAAGGCCGGACCGGCAGGCGGACCGGCGCCGACGGCGGCCCACGAGACGCTGCCAAAGTCCGGGTCGGCAGGCTACTGCCGGACCGGCCGGCGAACCGGCGCCGACGCTTCCCGCTGCAAGGACTCCATGTCCGGTTCCGGCACCCGCAGGGTCACCGTCAGGGCAGTGGACGAACTGACGACCGCGTCGACGGAGACGGTCGCCCGGGGGACGCCGAAACCCTTCGGATGGGCGGAGATCCGGATCCAGCCAACCGGTACGGCCCGAACCGAGAATGTGCCGTCGTTCTCGGCCCGGACCTGATGGACGACCCTCTCGTCCGCCGTCTCAAACCGAACCACCGCGCCGGCCGCCGGTGCGCCCGTCCCTGCGAACACGACGCGTCCATCGACCACGGTGTCGGCGAGTTCCAGAGTCAGGGGTTCGTTCACGGGCACATCGACGTCGTGGAACGACTGCACCACATCATGCGCCGGCGCCGCCACGTCGACCCGCCAGCCCTCCCGCTCGGGCAGGGCGCCCCGGAACCACCCGTCCTCATCCATCTCGAAGAACAAGTTCGGCGACGCGCCGCGGCCGCCGAAGAACACGGAGCCCGCCAGCGGCGCCCCGGCCAGCGTCACCTGACCAACGACTGGCACGAGGTCCAGCTGGACGACCGCGGATCGATCATCCACGACTTCGAGGTAGTCCAACCCGCCGAACCGCCCGCCGACCGCATCCAGGATCTCCACCGAGAACGCGCCGTCGCCGGGAACGTGGAACCGGGCATGACCGCCCTCGACAACTGCGGTCTGCTGCGGGTACCCCCTCTCCGAATCGCTGAACGGGAAGTCCGGCCCCCAGACCTGCCTGAGGCGGGCGACCCAATGGCTGCCGTAGGGCGGATCGTCCGGTTTCACGAAGAGATCCAGAATGTGTCCCGCGGCCAACCGTACGCGCTTGCGCGGGAACGTCTCGGCGTCTTCCAGCAGTTCGTACGGCCCGGAGCGAGCCGCAACCCGGCCGTCGCAATCCACCTGAATCCAGTGCCTGCCGGCATCCAGGCCCGCCGCCTGGAAGAAGCCGTTTCCGGCCACCGCGACGGTCGTGAGGAGCGACTCGAGATCTGTCGTCCACAGAGCCGGATCGGCCGTCGCGACGTGCACGGCACAGTGGTCCACGAAACCCTGGAAACCGGGATCCGGAGCGACGAAGCCGGCGAGACTCGCTCCCGGAACGAGCTCCTGATCGCCCAGGTCAAACGTCTGCTTGCCGTGCAAAGGCGTGTTCCACCGGTACTCCGGAGAGTGTCCCGGCCGCCAGAACACGAGGTGAACGAGCGTGGCCGGCAGCTCGCACGACCAGCGGCCGTCGTCGGCCACCGGGCACCGGACCACCACGCGCTGTACGTGGAAACGCGGATCCGTGTTCCCGGGATCCACGTCGCCGAGCACGATCCCGAGCGTGCCACCCGGACGAGAGGTTCCCACCACACGGCCGCTGACGTTCACGGCCGGATAGGCCGGCACTTCGAACACCGGAACGACCTCCGGTTGCACCTCCGTCTCATCCCGCACCGAGGAGACGACATCGCTCGTCGCCGCACCGGGATCGACCAGGGTCTCGCGGCCCCAGAAGCCGCTCCCCGGCGCCGGACGCACCAGCCACGGTCCCGGTTCGAACAGAAACACTTCGTAGCGCTGATCGCTGGTCACGGGCAGTTCCTGCCCGACCCCCTCCGCGTTCGTTGCCAGCAGCGTCAGCTCGACCGCAGTCTGGCGGTAGACGACCGCCTGGAGAACGACGTACGCGAGCCCCTCCGCGAGGCCCGGCCCGGTCGGCGACGGCTCCTGGGCGCTCGCCGCCGAGGCGCCGAAGAGACCGCAGGCGACGCAGGCGACGCAGACGGCGCGGACGGCGCGGACGACGCAGGCGGCGCGGGCGACGCAGACGGCGCAGACGGCGCAGGCGACGCAGGCGACGCAGGCGGCGCGGACGGCGCGGACGACGCAGGCGGCGCGGAGCGCCGCAACGTGCCGACGGTGCCGCGTCATCGCACTCTCGCTCCTCCATCGAAACCACGAGCCGGGGTTGGTCCGAATCGTCTCGGACGGCGCCTGTTCACGGATTGCTTCGCCGCGCCGCACGGGCCCTGAACTGTTCGGCCTCCTCCGAGGCGACCCGGAGAGCCTGTGCCGCCGAACGCTGCGCGGCAAGTGGCGCGGCTCAAGCTCACAGAAGGTGAGGGGCTGGGGCCAGACATGGAACCTGCGACCGGTTTGGAGGGCGTCTACGGGAGCGTCATCACCAGGGGCTTCTTGCGGGTGACGACGATCGTGTGTTCGAACTGCACCGTCGTCGTACCGGGCTCGTTGAGCAGCGTCCAGCCGTCCTTCGCGGTCAGCGCCTGCTCGCGGCCGTTGGTCAGGAACGGCTCGATCGTCAGCACGAGCCCATCGTGCAGGAAACGCTCCTCGCTCGGATCGTCGAAGCCGGGCACGAACTTCGGCTCCTCGTGCAGCGAGCGGCCGATGCCGTGCGAGCCCAGGTTGCGGATCAAACCGAAACCGGCCTTCGTCGCGGCGTCCTCGATCGCGCGGCCGATCCCGCGCAGGCGCCGGCCGTGGCGGGTCTGCTGCATCGCCGCCCGCAGCGCACGCCTGGTGGCGGAGATCATGCGCCGTCGCTCGGCGCTCACCGGCGGCACCGGGAAGGCCGCTCCGGTGTCGCCGAAGTAGCCGTCCAGCTCGAGCGAGACGTCGATGTGAACCAGGTCGCCGGCCTCGATCCGACGCTCGCCGGCGATGCCGTGCGCGACCTCCTCGTTGACGCTGATGCAGGTCGCGGCCGGAAAGTCGTAGCTCAGTTCGGGCGCCGACTGCGCCCCCCGACTCTCCATGTACTCCCGGCCGATCCGGTCCAGTTCAAGGGTGGTCATCCCCGGCTCGACCATCTCCCCCATCCTCGCCAGGCACCGGGCCGCCACCCGACCAGCCCGGCGCAGACCCTCCAGATCCTGCTGGCCGTCGATCGTCACCGACGGTCAGGCTACCGCATCCCCCGGCGCTCCGAGGCGTGTAGAGTTCCCGGATGATCGTCGTCACCGCCGAGAATGCCCGGTAGCCGGCGGCGCCCTCAATGACCAGCGATCTCGCCTGGAAGGTGGCCGAGGCGATTCAGCACGCCGAACAACGCAACATCGTCCCGGTCGCCGAGGAACTTCCACCGACCGTCGTGCAGGGATACCAGAAGCTCATGCTCTGGTACGACCTGACGGTCACCCGAACCGCCGCCTCATGACCCCCGGCGCCCACGACCAGAGCGGCCCCCTCTCTGCCAACGTACGTGACACAGGGGCCGTCCCGTTGAATAGTGGAGGGCACACGTTTGCGAGGAGGATCGATGGCAAGACAAGAGCAGAGACTTGGCGGCGGCTCGGAGTTCCCGGCCCCGGGGGTTGAGGAGCTTAGCGACGAGGCCCCCGGGGCCGGCGCGTCGTCTGCGGGAGGCGTTCCCGACCCGGAAGTGCTGGCGAAGCCGACCCGGCGGCAGTTCACGGCGGAGTACCGGCTTCGGATTCTGGAGGAGGCGGACCGGTGCACGGACCGCGGCGAAGTGGGCCGGCTGCTTCGGCGTGAAGGTCTGTACAGTTCCCATCTGGCCAACTGGCGCAAAGCGCGGCGGGAGGGCGCGCTGTCCGGTCTGAGGCCGAAGAAGCGTGGCCGCAAGCCTGTCGAGGCCAACCCTCTGACGCCCAAGGTGAAGCGGCTGGAAGCGAAGGTGAAGCGGCTGGAGAAGGAACTCGCCGCCGCGCACACGATCCTGGACGTCCAGGGAGAAGTCGCAGGGCTGCTGGGATTCAGCCTCGAAGACGGGAAGGACTGTTGATGGCGGCAAGGTCCCTCGCCCGGCAGGTCGGCGTCGCGCCGGCGTGCCGGGCGCTGGGCGTGTCGCGATCGACCTTCTATCGTCGCGCGAGGCCTGCTCCCGGGCGACGGCAGCCCAGGCCCAAGCCCGCCCGGGCACTGAGCCAGATCGAGCGGAAACAAGTCGAGGCCACGCTTGCGTCGCCTCGTTTTGTCGATCGTTCGCCGGGTCAACCCCAACCACCCCGACTTCCCCAGACGCTTCACCGGCCAGGACGCCGCGACCGACTACTGCCGATCGTTCTTCCCCTGGTACAACACGGAACACCGCCATGCCGGAATCGCCATGCTCACGCCCGAGACCGTCCACTACGGCCCAAGCTCATGCCGTCATCGAGCAGCGCCAGCGCACCCTGAGAGCAGCCTGGGAACGTCACCCTGAACGATTCGGCGGCGGCGTACCCGTCCATCCGACGCTGCCCCAGGCTGTATGGATCAACAAACCCGACAGCGAGACTGCAGAAACGACTCAGTAAATCCAGAACACCGCTGTGTCAATGTCGTTGACAGGTTCCGCAGCGGTTCGCGGCGTACGTGGACGATCTCACCAAGGGAGAGGATCCGGCCAAGGTCCGGATCGTGCTCGAGTAGCATCAAAATGGACAGGGAAGAACTCATCCGACACCTCAAGGGCTACGAGTGGGAGGACTTGGAGTTCAAGAGCGCCCGACACGGCGTTCCCGGAGACGTTTACACGACCGTCTCCGCGTTTGCGAACACGAAGGGCGGCCGGCTGGTGTTCGGCGTCCGGGACAGACAAGGCGAACTCGAGATCGTCGGTGTCGTCGAAGTGGACAAAGTACAGAACGAGTTCCTCTCCGTTCTGCGCTCCGGCCAGAAATTCAACCGAGCCATCGAAGCCGAAGGGCAGCTTCTGAAAGATGAAGGCAGGACGCTGATCGTCTTCTACATTCCGGAGGCCCAGAGACAGGACAAGCCTGTTTACCTGAATCGCGACATCAGACTCTCGTTTCTTCGGCGCGGGGCGGCCGACGAAAAGTGCACACCGACCGAGATCGAACGGATGCTCCGCGACGCCGCGGACGTTACCTATGACAGCGTCCCGGTAGACCTCGACCCCGAACGGTGCTTCGACGCCTCCTCCGTCCGGTGGTACCGAAGGATCCTTGAAGACCGGAACCTGAACCATGATCCGGAATGGTCGGACACGGAGTTCCTTCTTGAATGGGGCCTCGTGGTCGAGGAAGGCGACCGTCTCGCACCCACCCGCGCAGCCGTCCTGCTGTTCGGCAGCGCATCGGCCTTCCACCAACTCCTGCCGCGACCGGTCGTGGATTGGCAGTGGCACCGTGGCGACTGGTCCGACGGGCTCGACGACGAGCGATGGGCGGACCGGCTGGTCATCGAGTCCAACCTTGTGGAAGCGTGGAAGACACTGATCGACCGCTACAAGCAGCGCACGGAGACTCCGTTCACCCTCAATCCTGAGACGCTTCAGCGAGCCGACCGACCACCTGAGTACACGACGTTCCGCGAGGCGGCGATCAATCTGCTGATCCACCAGGACTATGCGAACCACACCCGGAAGGCCGCCATCCACTCTTGCGACGACCGGACGTTGCTCTGGAACCCGGGGGACGCATTCGCCTCGACGGACGCACTCCTGGAGCCCGGAGAGAAGGAGGTCCGCAACCCGAGGATCGTTGCTGCCTTTCGCCGCATCGGTCTGAGTGAGCAGGCAGGCACGGGCCTCCGCGCTATCTTCAGCAACCAGCGTCAACTCGGCCACGTACCGCCCGTCATCCACAACGACAGGGTCGAGAAGGCGTTTCAGATCAGCCTTTTCAAGGAGGAACTCGTCTCGGAACGGCAACTCCTGCTTCAGGCGAGACTGGGCGTTCACCTGAGCGACCCGGAGTCCAGGGTGTTCGCGTTCGCCTGTCGCGAGAGACGTCTTCGACCTGGCGACGTTCGCGCGGTCACGGGTCTTTCCGGCGCCGAGGTCATGGCCGTCCTCAACCGGCTAACAGCTCAGGCGCTGATCTCGCCGCGTGAAGGCTCGGAGGGTTCTTTGTTCGTTCTCGCTGCTCACCTTGAGGAGCAGGTCGGCGAGCTGGGCCGTGCTGGAGCTCTCCCGTCCGCGGACGATCCTTCCGCCGCACAACCGCCGGGAGACCTGTCCACTGCACAACCTGCCCGGCCAACGGCGAAGTTGTCCACTGCACAACCTGCCCGGCCAACGGCGAAGTTGTCCACTGCACAACCTGCCCAGCCAACGGCGAAGTTGTCCACTGCACAAGCTCCAGTCTCGGCGAGGTTGACAGCCGTTCAGGACCGGATCATCCAACTCTGCGATACGCCCCGGCGCCTGGCCGAGCTGATGTCCGCAGCGAGAATGAAGAACCGGGGCTACTTCAAGGCGCGCCATCTGGACCCCCTGCTGCAAATGGGGGTTCTCCAGATGACCCATCCGGATCGGCTCCACCACCCCCGCCAAGCCTATGTGCTCACTCCGGCTGGCACCGCGATCAAGGCTCGTCGCCTGCGCTCCGCTGTGAAGACCGCGGCATCGACGAACGGAGACCGCCCCGATGTCCAGTGATACGCGCACAGGCACCGTTCGCCGTGGCCGCGGCGAGCCGCCAACACAAGACAAGCTGTACAAGGCCTTCCCAGCGAACGGCTCGGCCGGCGGGCCGGTCGAGTGCAGCAGGCCGATCCGCCAATAGCTGGAATGGCCGCCCGGACTTCCGGGCGCTCACTCCAGCTGCGGGTCGGCGCCGCAGACCGGCCGCGAACGCGCGGCGGATCGTCGATCAGTCAGGCAGCACGAGGATGCGCAGGTTGCGGAACCAGATCTCGTTGCCGTGGTCCTGGAGCGCGATGTGGCCGGTTTCCATCATCCCGTAGCCGGGCATCGAGGCGAACTTGCTGGCCGCGACGAGTTCCTTCCACGCGTCGTCCCGGAGTGTGTACTCCACGACCTTCTCGCCGTTCAGCCAGTGAGTGACGGCTGCGCCCTCAACCCGCAGCGCGCTCGTGTTGAACTCACCCAGCGGCATCAGCTCGCCGCCGTTGCGGGCGTGAAGGGCGTAGTTCGAAGCGGCCGAGGTTTCCATGCGCTGTCCGTCCCGGTGCCCGCCGTCATCCAGGATCTGAAACTCCGGTCCCGTCGAGTAGGACGCGCCGGCATCCTCGGACACGTGGAACATCACGCCGCTGTTTCCGCCCGCCGTCACGGCCCACTCGAAGCGGAACTCGAATGACCGGTACTGCTCACGGGTGATCAGATCGGCTCGCGGCCCGGCCTCATCGCCGTCGGGAGGCACGAAGTGGATCACGCCGTCCGCCGCCGCCCAGCCTGCCGGCGCCTGGTCGAGCTTGAAGCCCCGCCAATGATCCAGCGACTCGCCGTCGAACAGCGACTGGAAGCCCGCCTCGACTTCCCCGACCTCGGACTCGGGCCCATCGAGGGCCGCGGGCGGACCTGCCTCGGACTCCCCGGCTTCGGCGCCATCGGCGCCGCCCACGCGAACTTCCACGCAGCTGGCCGCCAAGGCCGCCAGCAGCGTTGCAGCAACAACGGTCGACATCGTCTTCATCTGTTTCATCCTCCCATGGAATCTCGACTCGCGCTCCCCGCTTCGCAGCCTCGCGCCCGGCGCCGGTCGGAACCCGTACAGGGTACTAGGCAGCCCGTGGCAGAAGTCGCGCTGCATTCGAGCGGCCATGCATCCCGCCCGGCATCGTTGCTCCTCGGTCGAATATGGCCCCGATATGCTCCCTCGTCGCGCCTTGCCGGGCGGGCGCCTGGCCACTCTCGGTGCGACACGGACTTCTGCCACGGGCTGCTAGCGCCCATAGCGGACCCCGATCCGGACCGACCGGTCGGGGCCGGGGAATCCGACCTGGGTTTCGTACGACTCGTCGAACGCGTTGTCCGCGCGCAAACTGATCCGCCACCGCTCCGCCGCCTGCCACGCGAGTGACAGACCGACCACATCCCGGCCGGCAACCGAGGTCCGGAACGGCGCCGGTATCTGCTCGTCGAGGTAGGCGCCGGTATGCCGGGCCTCGACGCCGAGACGGACCGCCTCGCTCAGTTCGATGCGCAGGCCGATGCCGCCGAACAGGTCCGGCCGGCGACGCAACGTCCGCCCCGTGGCGAGGTCCTCGGTGTCCTGCGAGGTCAGGCGCACATCGAACCCGACCCGGGACGACGGGTTCCACCCGAGGAACGCCTCGACGCCCTGCGCGTCCACCTTGCTCCGGTTCACGATCTGGAATGTGTCGAAGTCGAAGTCGATCAGGTTCTCGAAGCGGTTCGAGAACAGGGTGACGCCGCCGCTGGCCGAACCGTCGGCCGTCCGCACCTCGAAGCCAAGGTCCGCGCCGGCACTCGTCTCCGCCTCGAGGTTCGGGTTGCCGCCGATCGCCCGGGGTGTCGCCAGGGCGTACAGGCTCGGCAACTTGAACGCCTCGCCCGCCGACGCCCGCACAGACCAGGAACCGCCCTCGGGAGCGTAGCGCAGGCCGATCCGCGGGCTGAACTCGTTGCCCTCGCCCTCGAAGAAGTCCGCCCGGCCGCCGACTTCCGCGACGAAGTCGCCGCGGCGCCACCGCCACTCCCCGAAGACGCCGGCCCGATCGCGTTCGATCAGGTAGTCGCCCTGAAGCGGTCCGCCAAAGAAGGGCGGCAGCAGGAGCAGGCTCCGGTTCCGCCCCTCCTCCGTCAGGCCCTCGACGCCGAAGCTGAACTCGTGAGGTGCGTCGCCGGCCGGCGAGAAAGCGCCCGTCCAGGCGAGGCGCAGGTCGCTGAACTCCGTCGACTCGGTAATCGGCGGCACGACCGGCACGATCGGGGGGCTGCTCCGGTCGAGCGTGTGCTCGTAGAAGCTCGACCGCAGCGTGTGGCTCCAGCCGCCACCGGCGCCGGTGTCCAGTGTCGCCGCCAGCCCGAGGTCGCCGTGGTCGGAACTCCGCAAGTCGCCGCTGCCGTAGACCGGGCCGCCCGAGCCGTCGCCGTAGTCGTCGGCCTGCCAGTCGGCCAGGCGCGCGGTCAGCCGAAGCGACGACGCCGCGCCCAAACTGAAGCGCAGCCGACCGCTTACCGTCTGCTGCTCCAGCGCGTCGTCGCCGACCCGGCCCGCCTCCTCGCGGAACGCAGCACTGATCGAACCGTCCGCCGACTCGCCGGTACGGCCCCAGGAGAGCCGGCCGCTGCGGTGATCGTGGTCGCCCACGTCAGCGCTGGCGCCCAGGAACGGCGCCTCGGCCCGCGGGGCCGCGGTGATCACCTGGATCGCGCCCGCCAGCGAACTCGATCCGTAGAACGAGGACAGCGGACCGCGCACGACCTCCAGGCGCTCGATCTCCGCCGCGCCGACGCTGCCCAGCGGAAAGGCGCCGCCGTACTGGTCCGTGCTGTCCGCCATCGGCACGCCGTCGATCAGAACCAGCGTGAAGTTCGCGTCGCCGCCGCGCAGGGACGCCCCGGCCAGAGCGGCGCTCGAATCGTTGCCCAGCACCCAGGCGCCTGGGACAAGCCGCAACGCATCGGCCGCATCGCGTACCGCGAGGTGCTCCAGATCCTCGACCTCCACGACCTGAACGGATGCCGTCGCCAGATCGAGTGCGCGAGCCCGCACGGTGGCCGTCTCGTAGTAGACCGCCGCGGGGGTCTCGTCTTTGTCCTCGCCCGCCGCCTTCGCCGACTCGCCTTCGTCCTCCTGCGCGACGAGGGTCAATGGCGCGTTGAGGGCCAGGAACGCCAAGGCGCCGCACCGGAGAACGGCGGCCAAGCCGGGACGTGTGCGCATGGGGCGAGAGCTTAGCCGAGTGGCACGTTGTATCGTGCCCGTTCGTCGATGCTCAAGCTGCGCCAGACGGCCCCCCGCGATCGCCCTGTTCCTCGCCGCGACGACCGCGGCCCAGGAAATCGATACCAGCCGTTTCAAGGCGCCCGGCCTCGACGCGCCGGTCGAGATCCTGGTCGACCGCTGGGGCGTGGCCCACGTCTTCGCCGGCGGCCAGGACGATCTGTTCTTCGCCCAGGGCTGGAACGCGGCCCGCGACCGCCTGTGGCAGATCGACCTCTGGAGACGGCGGGGCGAGGGCACGCTGTCCGAGGTCTTCGGACCGAGCTTTGTCGAGCAGGACCGGGCGGCCCGGCTGCTGCTCTACCGGGGCGACATGCACGCCGAGTGGCTCGCCTACGCCTCGGACACGAAGCGCATCGTCACCGCGTGGACGCGCGGCGTGAACGCCTGGGTCGACCTGGTGCTGGAGCGGCCGGAACTCATGCCGCCGGAGTTCGAGGCGCTGGGCTACGAGCCGTCTCACTGGACGCCCGAAGCGGTGACCCGAATCCGCAGCCACGGCCTGCTGCGCAACGCGGCGAGCGAGTTCGCCCGGGCCACGTTCCTGGCCGACAACGGACCGGAGGCACTCGCGCTCCGCGATCGCTACCAACCGGACCATCGGCTCACAGTGCCGGAGGGCCTGGCCCTGGACATCTTTCGGGATGCCCCCGACGCACTCGACCTCTACCGGCTCGGCACCCGCGGCGTCCGCTTCAACAACCTCGCAGCCGGCTTCCAGGACGAGGTCGACCCGGCCTCCCAGGGCAGCAACAACTGGGCGATCTCGCCTCGCCGCACCGCCACCGGCAGACCCCTGCTCGCGAACGATCCGCACCGCACGCAGGCCGTGCCCTCGCTGCGCTACATCGTCCACCTCAGTTCGCCGGGGCTTGATGTGATCGGCGCCGGCGAACCGGCGCTGCCCGGCATCTCGATCGGGCACAACGGCACGATCGCGTTCGGCCTGACGATCTTCAGCATCGACCAGGAAGACCTCTACGTCTACCGAACGAAGCCCGGCGAGCCCGACTTCTACGAGTACCGGGGCAACTGGCTGCCGATGGAGATCACCCTCGAGACGATTCCGGTTCGCGGCGGCGCCGCCCGCGCCGAGGAACTTCGCTTCACCCACCATGGCCCCGTGCTCTACCGGGACCCCGACCGAGACCTGGCGATCGGCCTTCGCGCCGCTTGGCTCGAGCCCGGAATGGCCCCCTACCTCGGGTCGATCGAGTACATCCGGGCGCGCAACTGGGACCAGTTCCTGGCCGCGATGAACCGCTGGGGCACGCCGTCGGAGAATCAGGTCTATGCCGACACGAACGGCAACATCGGCTGGAAGCCGGGCGGCCTCGCGCCGATTCGCCCCAACTGGGACGGCCTGCTGCCGGCGCCGGGCGACGGGCGCTACGAGTGGCGGGGTTACCGGGACATGGACGAACTGCCCGTCGAGTTCAACCCGGAACGCGGCTGGGTGGCCACCGCCAACGAGATGAACCTGCCACCCGGCTACGACGTTCCCCTGGGCTGGGAGTGGGCGGGGCCCTCACCGGCGTCAGCGGATCGGCGAAGTGCTGGCCGCCGAGGACGCGATGACCGTCGAGGGCGCGGTGCGGCTCCAGACGGACCATGTCTCCATCCCCGCCCGCCGCCTGCTCGCGCTGCTGAGCAGAGCGAAACCGACGCCCGAGGCCACGCCGGCGCTTGAGCTCCTGGGCGGCTGGAACGGCGAGCTCGCCGCGGACAGCGCCGCGGCAGCGCTGTTCGAGGTCTGGTGGCGGCGGCATCTCGACGCCGAAGTCGGCCGGCGGATGGCGACCGCGCTCGAGGCGGGCGACGATCCGCTCCCCGTCCAGGACGAGAACCTGCTGAGGCTGCTCGAAGAGGTCGATCCGCGGCTCGGCGCCCGGCCCCGCCGGGCGCGCGACGAAGCGCTCCTCGACAGTCTCGTATCCGCCTACGCCGACGTGGGCGAACGCCTGGGCCCCGAACCCGCCTCCTGGCGCTGGGGCGACCTGCACCAGATCGCCCTGCGGCACCCGTTGTCCGCGCACCTTCCGGACGACATCCGCCGACTGGCCGATGTCGGACCCGCGCCCCGTGGCGGGTCCGGCGACACGGTAGGCAACACCAGCTACGGCGGCGACTTCAACCAGCGATCCGGCGCTTCCTTCCGCATGGTGATCGACGTCGGCAACTGGGACGCCTCGGTTGCGATGAACAACCCCGGTCAGTCCGGCGACCCGCGCAGCCCCCACTACAAGGACCTCTTCGAGCCCTGGGCCGCGGATGAGGCGTTTCCGCTGCTCTACTCCCGTCCCGCCATCCTCGAGGCCGCGGAGGCTCGAATCGAGTTGATTCCGGCCCCTGCGGAGTAGCCGTCACCGGGTGCGCCGGCCTGCCATCCGTGCGCCCGTGACGGGCGCACGGACTGGTTCGCGGGTGGCGCGGGTCCGCGCCACCCGGGTTCTGGCCGGCATCCGGAGCGACCCGCCGGTTTCCGGACGCCCCGCCGCCGGAAGCCCGCGCGGTTACACTGTCCCGGCAACCCCGATGACAGTCGTCCAAAGAGTGCTCCAGGCCGCGACGCTTGCGTCGCTCGGCCTTGCCGCGGCCGCGACCGGCCAGTCCGAAGTGCCCGGCGCCACCGAACCGGCGGACGCTGCGGCCATCGCCACCGTCAACCCGACGCCGCACAGCCAGGATGCCGAGCGCAGGGGCCGGACCCACTACCTGCGCCACTGCCAGATCTGCCACGGCTTCGACGGCCGCGCGCTCGAGAACATCGACTTCGAGGCCGCCGACCTGACCGACCCCGACCGCTGGCTGTTCGGCACGACGGACGGCGACCTCTTTCGCAACACGAAGTTCGGCGCCGGCCTCGACATGCCGCCGTTCGAGGCGGAGCTCGACGATGGGGAGATCTGGGACCTCGTCCACTACCTGCGCAGCATCGGACCGAGGGAGCTGCGGCCATCACCGGCCGAGGGGTCCGTGCAGACCAAGGAGAACAGACGATGAGCGAATCGCAACGCGCACCTGAAGCCCGACCCACCCGGAAACGCGAGGCCCGGGAACCTGAGGATGGTTCCGCGGTCTCGCGCCGCAGCTTCGTCGCCTCCGGCGCCGCGAGTGCCGCCGGTGTCGGGGCCGCCGCGCTTTTCGCCCGGCAGGCCAGGGCCGCCGCCGTCGACCGCGAGGAGCGGCCGATCGCGATTCCCGAGGACATCCCGCGCACCCGGAACGAGGCGCCCGACCCGGCCGAGTTCCCGATGAACGGCGCCCAGGTCTTCGCCCGCGCCTGCGCCCACGAAGGGCTCAAGGCGCTGTTCTGCGCGCCCGGCAACTACCAGGTGATCAACGCGATCGCCGCCGAGGGCATCCCGACCTACGGCGGCCGCACCGAGGGCGGCATGTGCGCCGCCGCCGACGGCTTCACCCGGGTTACCGGCGAAGTCGCCGCGTGCTCGGGCACCGAGGGACCCGGGTTCACGAACATGATCATGAACATCGGCGCCGCCAACGCCGCGCGCACGCCGCTCCTCGTGCTGGCCAGCAACATGACGGTCGGCGGCGACGACACGGAGCGCGGCATCCAGCGCGGCTACCAGCAACCGACCACCGTCGGCATGAAGAAGTACGGCAAGCGGCTGATCACGCCGAACCGGGTCTACGAGTACGCCGCCTACGCCTTCCGGCACCTGCGGTCCGGCGTGCCGCGGCCGGTTCATCTCGACTTCACCGGCGAGGTCGCCCGGGCCCGGTTCGACACCCCCGACGATCTGCTCTACTACCACGACAAGAGCACCTACCGCACCGACTCCCACCCCTACCCGTCCAGGGCGGACACGGCGAAGGCCGTCGAGATGATCCAGAAGGCCGAACGGCCGATCATCGTCGCCTCGACCGGCGTCTTCTACGACCGCGCGTGGGACGTGCTTCGCACGGTGGCCGAGCGCGGCGACATCGCCGTCGTCGAGTCGGGGCCGATGCGCGGCCACTTCCCCGACAGCCACCCGCTCTCCGTGAGCACCGGACCCGACGCCCTGCTCTCGGCAGACCTCGTCATCTTCGCCGGCCAGTACTCGATGCCCAACGTCGGCGAGGTCGCCTTCGACCCCGACGCGAAGGTCATCCGGATCGATCAGGACGCCGCCGACATCGGCCGCAACCTGCCGGTGGATCTCGGTCTCGTCGCCAGCGCCCGCGGCGGGCTGGAGGCCCTGGCCGAAGCGCTGCCGTCCGCGTCACGACCGTCCTGGCGCGCCGAACTCGCGGCCGCCCGCGACGCGTTCGAGAAGCAGAACGCGGAGTGGCACCAACTGGGGCTGAAGCACAGCGTCGCCACGGACACGATCCATCCGGCGGTCATCGCGCAGGAGCTTTCCTCCTTCCTCTACTCCGGCGATCTGCCGAAGGAGCAGACGACGGTGGTCTCCGGCGGCTACGGCATCGCCCGCTACACCCGGAGGTGGCTGCGCGCCCACCGGCCGGGCCAGATCCTGAACGGCGCCTACCAGTACGGCGCAATCGGCCCGGATGTCGGTTACACGGTCGGCGCGGGCGCCGCGGTAATGAACGGCGTCGGCCCGCAGGCGCCCTACCGCGGCGCGCCGGTGTTCGCCATCACCGGCGACGCCGGCGTCGGCTACTCCGGCATGGAGTTCGAGACGCTGGCCAAGTACCGCATCCCGGCGGTCGTCCTCGTCTACAACAACAACGCCTGGGGCGTCTTCGGTTCGGCTCGGCGAGCCACGCGCTCGATGCACATGTACCTGTTCCAGGAGAACCTCCGCTACGACAAGATCGCCGAAGGCCTGGGCGCCCGCGGCGAGTACGTCACCTCCCCCGAGCAACTCCGGGAAGCCCTCCCGCGCAGCTACGAGATGGCCGCGAACGACGGCGTCTCCACCCTGATCAACTGCCAGGCCATCAAGGAGTTCTGGACCAACGAGTACCCACCCGGCCTCCCCCGCAAGGTCGAACCCGGCTGCATGGCGTACTACCACTAGTCCGGGGGCCCACCTGCTTGTTCAAGGGCCGAGGGAAGGGACCTGCACCCGGCTTTTGGGTACGGTCTGCAGATGATCCCGCGCGAAACGGTGCTTGGCTGCCTGCAGACGTACGCCGATCGGGGAATCTTCCGAGGATTCGGGGCAAGCGTGGACCGGAACGGCAACCTGGAGTGCCGGTTTCTGTGGCATGCGCAGGAACCGCATCTGTTGCGGTTCGACCAGCGGCGCAGGGCGTTGGTGTTCGTCGATCTGTTGCCCGGGGTTCCCTATCCGTCGGAGATGGACCGGGCGCTTCGGGCCTACGTGGCGGGACGCAGTCGCGAGGATCTGCCGGAGCACCGTCGCCTCGATCCGGTGAAGGCGAATGCCGGTTGCCGGAACCGCGCCGGCGCCGTGTCGATTCAGGTGCGCTGCCTCGACGGCGACTTCGAGTACGTCGCCACGCGGGCCGTCAAGCTGGTCAACGAGGTCTTCCTGGACTTCCTCGCAGGCCCCTGGGACGGCTACATGATCGAGCACTTCGGTGCGCCGGAGGAGTGAGCCTGACCCGGTTGCGGGGAAGGATCCAGGCGCTACACTGGTTCATCACCAACAACGGCTGAAAGGAGTTTGCACATGCATCTCGCCGACCTGAACTGGCTTGCCGTGATCGTGTCCGCCGCCGCCTTCTACGCTTTCGGCGCTCTCTGGTACTCCGTCCTCCTCGGCAAGGCGTGGGCCGCCGAGCAGGGGATCGACATGGAGAATCCGCCCGAAGTGAACATGGTCAAGACGATGGGCGGCACGTTCGTCCTCGAGTTGATCGCCGCGATCGTCGTCGGCATGCTGCTGATGGAGATGGGCGACGGCTACATGATCGGGATCCACGTCGGTCTGCTTCTCGGCCTCGGCATCGCCTCGGTGATGATGGGAGTGAACTACCTGCATGAGCAGCGTTCGCTCAAGCTCTGGCTGATCAACGCAGCTCACCTGACGATCGGATTCGCGATCGTCGGCGGCATTCAGGGGGCCTGGCAATAGACGACGACTTTCCCCGCGACGCCTGACGGCGGTCGTCGAAGGCACGAACCGGCGCCCGCAGTGAGACAGAATCGGGCGATGCGGGCGCCAGGTCAGGATTCTTGGCTGCGGATCGGGCTTCTCGGCGTCCTGGCGACGGGTTGCGCGCCGGCGCCCGACACGGAAACGCGGCAACCCACCGCCTCCGTCGAAAGGGACCAGGCCGCCACCCGGAGCGTCCGTTTCGTCGACATAACGGCCGAGATCGGCATCGACTTCCTCCTGCCGAGCGGCACGGACTCGACCTACCCGATGCCCGCGGTGATGGGCGGCGGTCTGGCCGTGTTCGACGCGAACGGCGACGGCGACCTCGACCTCTTCGTCGTCTCCCCGGCCGCCGGCGGCAATCGCTTCTACCTCCAGCAGGACGACGGCCGCTTCACCAACGCGACACAAGCCGCCGGACTTGCGGGAGACGGCATGGGCGCCGCCGCCGGCGACCTCGACAACGACGGCGACCTCGATATCTACCTGACCCGCGTCGGCACGGACCGGCTGCTGCTCAACGACGGCACGGGCGTCTTCGCGGACCGCACCGAGGCCTGGAATGCGGCGACCCCGGGCTGGTCCTCCTCGGCCGCGCTGCTCGACTACGACCGCGACGGCTACCTCGACATCTACGTCGCCCGCTACGTCGCCTTCGATCCCGAGCGGGTCTGCTCGCAGCACGGCGGCCGCCGCGACTTCTGCGGACCGACCGAGTTCGAGGGACTGAGCGACGTGCTTCTGCACAACCTGGGAGGGCGCGGTTTCGAGGACGTGAGCGCTGCCGCCGGGATCACGGCGGTCGAGGACGCCGGGCTCGGCGTCGTCGCCGCCGACTTCGACCATGACGGCGAGGTCGACATCTACGTCGCCAACGACGCCGACCCCGAACAACCTCTGGATCCACGAGGATGGTGGTCGCTTCTTCGACGACGCCGTCCTTCAGGGGGCGGCCTTCAACCGCTGGGGCAACAGCGAAGCCGGAATGGGGATCGCCGCGGGGGACGCCGACCTCGACCTGGACCTCGATCTGTTCGTCACCCACCTGATCACCGAGACGAACACCTACTACCGGAACCTCATGCTGCCCGGCTTCGAAGACGCGACGATCGAATCCGATCTTGGCGCCGCCAGCCTCGACCTGACCGGCTTCGGCGCCGCCTTCTTCGACGCCGACAACGACGGCGACCTGGACCTCGCGGTTGCCAACGGAGCCGTCAAACGGCGGCCGGCCGCACTGGCGCCGCCCGGAGGCCCTGGGGCCGCGGGCAGCCCTGAAGCCGCGGCCATCCCCGGGACCGCGACCACCCCGGGATCCGTTGGCAGCCCGCCCGCAGTCCGGGCCGACTACGTCGAGCCCAACCTTCTTCTGATCAACCAGGGCGGTCGCTTCACCGACGCTTCCTCCGAGCCTCCCTGGACCGAGCTCGGCCTCAGTCGGGCACTCGTTCCCGCCGACCTGGACCGCGACGGCGACCTCGACGTGGTGATCGCCAACCTGGACGGGCCTCCCCAGGTACTGCGCAACCTGACGATCGACAACGCCGCCCCGCCGCCCCTCGGGGCCAACTGGCTCCAGATCCGCGCCGTCGACCCGCGCCTCAACCGCGAAGCGATCGGCGCCCGGATGACCGTCCGCACCGCGAGCGGCGCCCGCCTGCTCCACGTCCTGTCCTCCGGCGGCTACCTCTCCACCGGACCGGCAACGGCGCACCTCGGCCTCGGCGCCGCCGACGCCGTCGCGAGCTTCGACGTCGTCTGGCCCGACGGCCTCGCCGAGACCTTCGCCGGCGCCGCCGCCAACCAGGTCGTCGAACTCATCCGCGGCGAAGGGCGCCCGCCGTGAGCCGCCGGTCGCTGACTCTCCTGCTGGCCGTGGCCACCGCCACCACCCTCCCCGCCCAGCAGATCCCCGTCCCCCAACTCGACGGCGCCGAGCCCGCCGTCCGCCAGCGACTCACAACCCCTCCAGGCCGACCTCCGCGCCAACGCCCGCAGCGGCGACGCCTGGGGCCGCTACGGCATGGCACTCGAAGCGCACACCTTCACCGAAGAGGCAATCGCCGCCTACGGCCGAGCCCACGAGCTGTCGCCGCGGACCTTCCGCTGGCCCTACCTGCTAGCCGCCCTGATCGACGAGCGATCCGCCGCCGACAGCCTGCCGCTCTACCAGGCCGCCATCGCACTCGACCCCGACTACGCACCCGCCCACGTCCGCTCCGCGGAAGCCCTCGAGCGCACCGGGCAGTTCGACGAAGCCGCCCGCCACTACGAACAGGCAATGCGGCTCATGCCGGCGAACGCCCACGCCCACGCCGGGCTCGGCCGGCTGGCCCTTGGCGCGGGCGACCCCCGCCAGCGCCATCCGTCACCTGTCCCGGGCCCGCGACCTGGCGCCCGAGAACCGCTCCTTCGCGGTCACCCTTGCCCAGGCCCTTGCCCGCGCCGGCGACCGGCGCCGGGCGCAGGAGATCGCTGCCGCTGCACGCTCTCTGGGCCGCATCAACTACCGCAACGATCCCGTCCGCTCCAGCGTCCACGACCTCGCACTGGATGTCCGCAGCTATCTGCGGCGCGCGAACGCCCACCGCGTCCACGGCGAACTCGACCTCGCGCAGCGCGAGCTTGAGGCCGGCATCGAAGTCGACGCCTCCAGACCCGAACTCCACTTCGCCCTGGCGGAAGTGCTCGCAGCCTCGGGCAACCAGCCGGCCTCGTTCGCGGCTGCCCGCCGCGCCTGGGACCTGCACCCGGAACTCGAAGGCGTCGCCGCGTTCCTGGCCCGCGCTCTCTTCCAGGGCGGGGATCAGAACGGCGCCCTGGCGATGGCCGAAGAGGCACTCGGATTGGACACCGGCGACGTGAACATGATGCTCCTCATCGCCCTGATCAGCGCGGAGCGAGGCGATGTCGTTCGGACCGTGGAGACCCTGGACCGCGCCTACGGCGCGCGCCCCCGGGACCCCTCGACCCGTGGCGCTCTGATTCAGCTCCTCGAGAACGTGGCCGAAGCGATGGCCGCCTCAGGACTCGACGACCCGGCAGCCAGACAACTCGAGAAGGCACTGGAGCTGGCCGAAGAGACGTCAGGTCCCGACGCCGGTCGCCTGCGCG
>CATOTG010000003.1 GCA_951813015.1 uncultured Thermoanaerobaculia bacterium
TAGGCGCCGTCCGGTTCCAGGCGACGGCAAGTTCGCCGTATCGACCAGGTGGGGCGCCAGGATGTCGCGCAGAGCGGCCCGGCGCAGACCCTCGTCGAGAATCGGACACAGCAGCTCGACCCGGCCGTTCAGTTGCGCGGCATCATGTCCGCGCTGCCGGTGAACAACTCCTCGTCGCCACCGTTGCGGAAGTAGTAGAGGCGCGAGTGCTCCAGGAACCGCCCAACGACCGAGGTCACCGAGATGTTCTCGGACAGGCCCGGCACGCCGGGTCTCAAACAGCAGATTCCGCGCACCTGGAGGAGGACCTCAACGCCCGCCTGTGACGCGCGGTAGAGCGCGTCGATGCACTCCCGGTCGACGAGCGAGTTCATCTTGAAGATCAGACGGCCGCCGCCATCGTGCCGATGGCTCTCGATCTCCCGGTCGATCCGCCGGATCAGCTCCGGTCGCATCTGCACCGGCGCGACCAGCAGCCGGCTGTAGCTCTCCTCGCGGGCATAGCCGGTGATCGAGTTGAACAGCTTGCCGACATCGGATGCGATCTCAACGTCGTCGGTCAGCAGGCCGATGTCCGTGTAGATGCGCGCCGTGACCGGGTTGTAGTTGCCCGTCGCGAGGTGTACGTAGGAGTGCAGCTTGCCCGCCTCGCGGCGCAGAACGAGACACATCTTGGCGTGCGTCTTCAGTCCCATCACGCCGTAGACCACGTGCACGCCCGCGGCTTCCAGCGCCCGGGCCCAACCGATGTTGTACTCCTCGTCGAAGCGAGCCTTCAACTCGACCAGGACCGAGACCTGCTTGCCCTTGGCGCGCGCCTCATCAGCGCCTCGACCACGGGCGAGTTGGCCCCGACGCGGTAGAGCGTCTGCTTGATCGCGATCACGTCCGGGTCGTCGGCCGCCTCGCGCAGCAGCCGCACCACCGGCGAGAAGCTGTCGTACGGGTGGTACAGCAGGTGGTCCCGTCGGCGGATCGACTGGAACAGAGGTTCGTCGCTGCGCAGCGCCGGATGGCGGACAGGCCGGATGGGCGCGTCCCGCAGTTCGGGCCGGTCGAGGAAGGCGATCTCACTCAGATCCGCGAGCCCCAGGGGCGACGGCAACGTGTCGACCTGGAATGGCGCCAGCTCGAGGTTGCGCACGAGGATGGAGCGGATCCTCTTGGGCATGTCCTCCCGCACCTCGAGCCGCACGACCGAACCGAAGTGCCGCTGGCCGACGACCTCGACGATCGCGGTCAGCAGATCGTCCGCTTCATCGTCCTCGATCTCCATGTCGGCATCGCGGGTGACGCGGAAGGTGTAGGCCGCGCCTACCTCGAAGCCCGGAAACAGCAGGTCGAGATTGGCCGCGATCAGCTCCTCGATCCACACGAACTTGCCGCGCGCCGCATCGTCCAGGCCGAGTTCGTCCGTGCCGCCGCCAGGCGCGCGAACCAGCCGCGGCAGGAGCGTCGGCACCTTGACCCGGGCGAAGCGCTGCCCCTGGTTCCCGTCGTCGATCACCACCGCCAGATTCAGGCTCAGGTTGGAGACGTGGGGAAAGGGATGGCCGGGATCGAAGGCTAGCGGCGTCAGGACCGGGAAGATCTCGCGCTTGAAGTAAGTGCGCAGCTTGCGCTTCTTCTTCACCGAAAGGTCGTCGTGGGAGACGATCTCGATCCCGGCGTCGCGAAGCTTCGGCAGCAGATCGCCGTGCCAGCAGCCATAGACGAGTTCCCGCTCGGCCTTCAGGTGCGAACGGATGCCGGCCAACTGCTCGGACGGCGTCATCCCGTCAGGCGGCGCCTCCAGCGCGCCCCGTTCGAGCTGCCGCACCAGGCCGGCGACGCGGACCATGAAGAACTCGTCCAGGTTGCTGCCGTAGATCGAAAGGAACTTGACCCGCTCAAGCAGGGGATGCCGGGGATCGCGAGCCTCTTCCTGAACCGGCTGTTGAACTGCAGCCAGCTCAGTTCACGGTTGATGTAGTGCTCGGGCAAGCCCGGTTCAAGGACGGGCGGCTCGTCTCCGGTCTCCGGCGCCGGTTCCGGTTCCACGTCGGCAGGCGCTGGAACCGCCGCAGGGCCGGCTCGATCAGATCTGCAGCGGCTGAGAACTCTGGATTCGCCATGGCAACCGCTGATTTTACACAACTTCCGGCGCCGCCGCAGCGGCCGTCAGGCCTGCGCGCAGGCCTGCGCGCGAACCGTGCTCCGAAGGCGGCGCGCTACTCGGCGCGCCGTCGAACCACGACGAAAGTCACGTCGTCGGCGGGAACTCCCCCCGGCGAGAGTTCCTCGACCCAGCGTTCGAACTCGGCAACCGCCTCCGCCGCGGGCCGCTGGCCAACCTCGCGCCAGCGAGCGGCGACGGCCGGATAGCTCACCGGCTCGCCACCGGCGTCCAGCATCTCGGGCAGGCCGTCGCTCAGCAGAAGCGCCGCGTCGCCGGGATCAAGCCGGACCCGATGTCCCTGGTACGAAGCGCGGGCCATCGTGCCGAGGGGCACGCCGGAACTCATGATCTCCTCGACCTCACCCGACGGACAGCGACTGACGAGCACCGGCGGCATGCCGGCGGAGGCGAGGTCGAGCACTCCTTCCTGGTAGCGCGCCAGGACCAGCGCCATCGCCCGGCGGCCAAGGTGCATCGACCGGATCGTCGCCGTCGCATGGGACAGGAACGCCGCCAGATCGAGGCCCAGGTCGGCGGAGGCAAGCAGCGTCTTGACTACGGTGACCATCGTGCCGGCACGCGCGCCGTGCCCGGTGGCGTCGCCCACCGCGATGATCAGGGAGCCGTCGCGCCGGGGCCTGAAGTCGTAGTAGTCGCCTCCGACCTCCGAGGCCGTGCGCAGAAACACCGCGATCTCGAGGTCGGGATGCTCCGGCAGCATCCCGGGCAACAACGAGAGCTGAAAGCGCCGCGCCTCCTCCAACTCGACCGTCTGCCGCTCGTTCTCCGCTTCCAGCAGCCGGCGGTCAACCTCCTCCTGCCGGCGCAGGCGTTCCTGTTCCAGCAACTGCCGCCGGTTCTTCTCCTGGTCACGGGCCATGCGATTGAACGCCTCGCCCAGCTTGCCCACCTCGTCGCGACCGCCCAGCCGCGCCCGGGCGCCGGCGTCGCCCCGGGCCAGCCGGTCGACCTGCCTGGTCAGGTGGCTGAGCCGCCGCGTGAGGCGGTTGGCCAGCGGAGCCGCGGCCAAAAGCGACAGGCTCATCAAGCCGACGCCGACCCCGAAGTTCCGCAGCGATACGTTGCGCATTTCCGCCAGGGAGGGGCCGACCGGACGCACGATGCCGTAGAGCAGGTCGCCCTCCGCCGCAGCCTGGGTCACCACGACCCAGTCGCTCATCGCCCGCCACAGGTCCTCGTCTCCGGCGACGAGGGCTTCGGTAAGCGGCTGTCCATCCGGGCTTCGCACCCCCTGGAGCAACTCCAGGTCCTCCGGCTCGGAGGTGTAGATCTCGCCTTCCGCGTCGATCGCGAACGGCACCGCGCCGCCCGTCCGGGGAATCCGGCTCAGCACGTTCCGCATCACTCTCTCGGGCCGGATGCCGGCGTGCAACTCGCCCACCAGGCTCCCGTCCCGGAGGACGGGAGTCGAGACCGGACCGCCGAAGATCCGGGCCATCCGATCCTCCGCCCGGCGGACCCATTCCGGCGCCTCTTCCCGCATAGCCGGTTCGCCGTCTCCCTCCGTCGTTTCCAATCGCTCCGGGCGACCCGGACGCGACCACAGGAAGCGCCGTTCCGGCCTCCTCGGCCGATCCGGGGCGCCGGGCGCGGCGGCGCCGGGCGCATCGCCCGGAGGCGCCGTTCCATCGGTCCCCGGCCCGCCGGCGGGCACGAACTCGAGCACCTCGACGAAGTTCGCGCTATCGCCGAGGTTCTCCAGGAGAACCTCCCGGAGCGCATCCTGATCGGCGTACTGGGGATCGTCGAAGGGCAGCGTCGTGCCGAGTCTCCCCACGTAGTTGCGCAGATCCTCGCGGGTCCGGCGAAGTCCGACCGAAATCTGCGTCGCGACCTCCGCCGACTCGGCCTGGACCGCGACGCGGAACGCGTTGGCCGACGAGACGTACGAGTAGCCCACGATGCCGGCCAGCGGCAGGACCGCCAGCACCAGGAAGGCGAGGATGAGTTGGCTGCGCAGCTTCATCGTCAGTTCGTTCAACCGGATCCAGGTCCGCCGTCTTCCCGGTCGGGCGCCACCCTGATCGTCGGCTGCCTCACCAACGCGCCATCCTTCCGGCGGCCTGCCAACGAGCTGACCACGCCGTGAAGGGCCCTCACCTCGTGCTCCCTGAGTTGGGCACGGTGCAGGATACTCCGCAGGTTGCGGACCATGATCCCCCGCTTCTCCGTCACCCGCAGAAACCCGGAAGCGTCGAGTTCCTGCTCCAGGTGCTCGAAGAGGTTGAAGAGTTGCGCCGCGGTCGCGGGCGGCGTCGTCGACTTCGGACCGCCGGCCGGCGCCGCGTCACCCGCCGCGGCCTCGAACCAGGCATGGGCGACCAGCAACACCGCCTGCGCCAGGTTGAGCGACGAACAGGCGGGGTTGAGCGGAATGTGAACGATCTGCGACGCCAGGGCGACGTCGTCGTTGTCGAGTCCGGCCCGCTCGGCGCCGAACAGCACGCCGCAACGCAGCCCCTGGGAGGCGCGGCCTCGCATCCGGGTCGCGAGCTCCCGCGGTCCGATCGCCGGCTTGAGCAGGTCACGGCGGCGCGCGGTCGTGGCGTACACGCGGTGAAGGTCGGCGACGGCCTCGGCGGTGGTCCCGAATACCGCTGCCCGGTCGACGATCTCCCGGGAGGCCCCGGTCGCCATCGCCTGCGCGCGCTCGTTCGGCCAACCATCGCGCGGCGCCACCAGGCGCAACTCGACGAGCCCGCAGTTCAGCATCGCCCGTGCCGCCGCACCGATGTTCTCGCCCATCTGGGGGCCCACGAGGACGATCACCGGCTGCGCCGAAGGCGCGGCGCCTCCCAACGGCTCGCCAGCAGCCGCCCCGACACCTTCCGTCGCCGTTTCTCGATCAGCCATCGCGTCCTCACCGCGTAGGCTACACAGGTGACTGTCGCGACGCTGGCCGACCGATTGCCCGAAACCCCGGGGACGATCTCTCCCGACGACATCCTGGAACGGTTCCTGGACTGGGTAGCCGGGCTCGACTTCGAGCTCTTCCCACCGCAGGAGGAGGCGCTGCTGGAACTGATCGCCGGCCGCCACGTGGTCCTCGACACGCCGACCGGGTCCGGCAAGTCCCTCGTCGCGATGGGCCTTCTGTTCAAGGGGCTGTGCGAGGGCCGAACGGGCTTCTACACGGCGCCGGTCAAGGCCCTCGTTTCGGAGCAGTTCTTTCGCATGTGCGACGACTTCGGCGCCGAGCGGGTCGGCATGCTGACCGGCGACGCGAGCATCAACCCGAACGCGCCGATCGTCTGCTGCACCGCCGAGGTGCTCGCCAACATGGCCCTCCGCCGAGGCGCGACGCTGCCGGTCGACTACGTGGTGATGGACGAATTCCACTACTACTCGGACCCGGAACGCGGCGTCTCGTGGCAGGTGCCCCTGATCACGCTCCCCGCCACGACCTTCCTGTTGATGTCGGCGACGCTGGGCAACATGGCGCCGATCAGCGAGGCTCTGGAGCGGGCCACGCAGCGGCCGGTTGCGCTGGTCAGCAGCCGAACCCGCCCCGTGCCCCTCGACTACGAGTACCGCGAGACACCCCTGGCGACGACGATCGACGAACTCGTCGCGGACGGCAGGGCGCCGGTCTACGTCGTCAACTTCACCCAGCGCGACTGCGCCCGGCTCGCCCAGAGCCTGACCAGTCTGAGGCTCTGCACGAAGGACGAGAAGAAGGCGATCTTCGACGCCGTCGGGGACTTCCGCTTCGACACCGCCTATGGCAAGCAGGTACGGCGGTTCCTGAGCTTCGGGATCGGCATTCACCACGCCGGGCTGCTGCCGAAGTACCGGCTGCTGGTCGAGAAGCTCGCCCAGCTCGGGCTGCTCAAGGTCATTGCCGGCACGGACACTCTGGGCGTCGGCGTCAACGTGCCGATCCGCACCGTGCTCTTCAGCCAGCTCAGCAAGTACGACGGCCAGGACGTGGCGATCCTCAAGGTCCGGGACTTCCAGCAGATCGCCGGGCGGGCCGGCCGCAAGGGATTCGACGAGCAGGGCTGGGTCGTGTGCCAGGCGCCGGAGCACGAGATCGACAACCGGCGCCGCCGGACGAAAGCCCAGGCCGCGGCTCGCGGCCGGAACCGCAGGCAGTTCCGAAAGCGACCGCCGCCGCGCGGGTTCGTACCCTGGGACGAACCCACGTTCCGCCGCCTGATCCACAGTCCGCCGGAAACGCTCGAATCGCGCTTCCGGCTCAGCCACGGCATGGTCTTCGACCTGATCCAGGCCGACGAACCGGCGGAAAACGGCGAGTCCCGCCCGAACTTCACCTCGATCCGGCGGCTGATCGCCGCCTGCCACGAGAAACCCGCCCGACAGAAGCGCCTCCTCGGCCAGTCGGCGGAACTCGTCCGGTCGCTGCACCGCGGCCGGATCCTGCGCATGGCGCGATCCAGAAGCGACGGCTACCGGATCGCGGCCGACCGCGACCTGCAGCTCGAGTTCTCGATGCACCAGAACCTGTCGCTCTACCTGGTCTCGACCCTGGAATTGCTCGACCCGGAAGATCCCGACTACGCCCTGGACCTGCTCAGCCTGGTCGAGGCGATCCTCGAGAACCCCGAGATCGTTCTCCGCCAGCAGGCTCGGAAGTTGCGCGACGAACTGGCCGCCAGACTCAAGGCCCGGAGGGCGCCGTTCGAGGAACGGATGGACCGGCTCCGCGAGGTCACGCACCCGAAACCGCTCATCGAGCTGATCGAGCCGACGTTCGAGGAATTCCGCCGCTCCCACCCCTGGGTCCGCGGCGACTCGATCCGGCCGAAGCGGGTCGGCCGGGAAGTCTACGAGGACTTCCTGAGCTTCGGCGAGTTCATCGGCCGCTACCGGCTGCAGCGCTCCGAGGGAATCGTGCTCCGCTACCTGAGCCGGCTGTTCAAGGTCCTGAGTCGCGGTGTGCCGGACCGGTTCAAGACGGAGGCCGTGTTCGACCAGCTCGGCTACTTCCACTCCCTGCTCAACCGGGTCGACAGCAGTCTGCTGAACGAATGGGAGCGGCTGTGGTCGCTCGAGGCGGCCGTCGACGGGCCGGGCGTCCTCAACGGCTCCGTTCAACACGCCAGCCAGCCCACGGCCGCCGGCCACGACGGGGTCGACGGGCCGGGCGTCCTCAACGGCTCCGTTCAATCCCCAACTTCGGACACCACTCCTCGACCGGGCAGCGCGAGCACCACGGGCTGACCGGCACGCAGAGCTTCTGGCCGAAGCTGACCAGCGTCCTGTTCAGGTCGATCCACTGAGTCCGCGGGAGCTTCGCGCGCAGGGCCATCTCGGTCTCCAGCGGATTGCGGGTGTCCACGTAGCCCCACAGGTTCGTGATCCGGTGAACGTGGGTGTCGACGCAGATGCCGGGTCGCCGGAAGCCCTCCGTGACGACGAGGTTCGCCGTCTTGCGCCCGACGCCGGGCAGCTCGACCAGCTCCTCCACCGTCCGCGGCACCTCGCCGCCGAATCGGTCGAGCAGCACGCCCATCGCAAGCCGGAGGTTCTTCGCCTTCGTGCGGTAGAAGCCGACCGGGAAGATGAGCCGTTCGATCTCGGTGGCCGGCAGGGCCCCGATCTCCTCCGGGGTCGAAGCCGCGTCGAACAACCGCCGCGTCGCGGCCGCGGTCGCCTCGTCCTTCGTTCGCGCGCTCAGGATCGTCGACACGAGCACCTTGAACGGATCGCGTTCGGTCTCCGCGATCAGGGTCACGATCGGTAGCCGGGCGCCGTCGAGGCGCCGCCGGATGCGGCGCAGCATCGCCGCGAGTCGGCGGTTCGACGGCGGCGTCGGCGGAGCGGGCACGGCGAAGCGAGAATAGCGCCGCCGGTCAACGGCGGTAACCTTGACCAACAGCAGCTACCTGAGCCCATGTCGTTCCCCGCACCTGCCGTTGCACCGTTGAAGCGATGAAGATCGCGGTGAGCGGCGGCTCGGGGCTGATCGGCAGCGCCCTGACCCGGACTCTGGAGCGGTCGGGCCACGACTGCCGCCAACTCGTGCGGCGCGCTCCCCGCAACGCCGGCGAACTGGAGTGGCGTCCCGAGCGCGGCCTGGCCGAACCTGCCGCCGCCCAGGGACTCGACACCGTCGTCCACCTGGCCGGCGAGAGCGTCGCGGGCGGCCGCTGGACGGCCGCCAGGCGCCATCGGATTCGGTCCTCCCGCGTTCCGGCGACCCTCCGGCTGGTGGAGTCCCTGAGCGCTCTCGAGCGGCCCCCGCGCGTGTTCGTCTGCGCCTCCGCGGTCGGCTACTACGGCGACCGGGGCGATGAGTTGCTCGATGAGGATTCCCCCGCCGGCGACGGATTCCTGGCCTCTGTCTGCCGCGATTGGGAGGCCGCGGCGGCGACCGCGGCAACGACCTGCGAACGGGTCGTGACGCTGCGCTTCGGCGTCGTGCTCTCCGCCGGCGGCGGCGCTCTGCCCCGGATGCTGACGCCCTTCCGCTTCGGACTCGGCGGTCGCCTCGGATCGGGCCGTCAGTACTTCCCGTGGATTCACCTCGACGACGCGGCAGGCGCGATCCGGCATCTGCTCGACCACGGCGAGGGGCCCGTCAATCTCACCGCGCCGGAACAGGTGACGAACGCGGACCTCACCCGATCGCTGGCCCGCCTCCTGCGCCGGCCGGCACTGTTCCCGGCGCCGACTCCGGCGCTCGTCGCGCTCTTCGGCGACATGGCGCGCGAGGCGCTGCTGGCCAGCGCCCGCGCAGTCCCGGCGCGCCTTTTGGACGGCGGCTTCACCTACCGCTACCCGACTCTCGAGGCGGCGCTCGCGCACGAGCTGCAGCACCGCGGCTCGGCGCCCGGGTAGAGATCCGGTCGGCGGCTCAGCGGCGCTGCATTCGCCGGAGGCCGGCCAGAGGGCCGGCGCGCACAGTCCCGATGGAGTTCGGCGCATCAAACCGCCGATGCCGGCCAGACGGCCGGCACGCGCAGTCCCGGCGAAGTTCGGCGCATCAAACCGCCGATGCCGGCCAGACGGCCGGCGCGCGCAGTCCCGGCGAAGTTCGGCGCATCAAGGCGCCGGACCCGCCGAAGACCCTCCGGACCCCGCATGTAGAATCCGGGAAGCCCAGCGGCCCCCGGCGTGTTTGGAACCCTTGAGCGCTACCGGCGGCCCACCCCGCCGGCGGCCCACCCCGCCGGCGGCCAGAAGACGGCCGGCAGCGAGCGGAACCCCCAAGACCCTCTTCGCCGATTTTCGCCGACGGACGACCAGCCCACCGCACGACATGGCTTTCAAACTCGAGAGACGCAAGCCCTCCGGGTCCAGGTCCGCGACCTCGTCGCTTCATCTGGGCGGCGCGCCCTACGAACTCGCGCCGCAGAACAGGACCCCGCTCCGCGTGGGCATCATCGTGACGATCGCTTTCCACGCGCTTCTCTTCCTGGTTTCCTTCCCCAGGATGAAGCCCCGCCCGCTGCAGGCGGCGCAGGCGCCGAAGACCTTCATGGTGACCACGGTGCGCTTCAAGCCGCCACCGCCGGCGAAGGCCAAGCCCATCCCGAAGCGCAAGACGCGAAAGATCCCGGTCCCGGATCCGACCCCCGACGACCCCGAACCGCTGATCGAGGAAGAGGTCTTCGACGCGCCGGAGGTCGACTTCGACGGCATCAGCGAGCTGCTGTTCGAAATCCCTCCAGCCCCCTCCCCTGCCGGTCCGCCGGGAACCATGTGGGTCGAAGGCGACGTCCTGCCTCCGAAGAGAACCTACGCACCGCGCCCCAACTACACGGAGGACGCCCGCCGGGCGCGCGTCCAGGGTGTCGTGATCCTGCAGGCCGTCGTCGACGCGATGGGCTACGTGGGCTACGTCAAGGTCCTCAAGGGCCTGCCACAGGGCCTCACCGAGTCCGCCGTACAGGTCGTCGAGCAGTGGCGCTACGAGCCCGCGACCCTGAACGGCGAAGCGGTCCCCGTCTACATCAACCTGACCGTCAACTTCTCGCTGCAGTAGACGGCATCGGGGCGGCGACGCTCTCGCTTGTCTTGCACCTGTGCGCGACAAGCCGGCTTGTGTAACACTTCGGCCTCAAGTTCGCGACACAAACCAGCTTGTCGTACACAGGTGTCACACAACGAGCGAATCGGCTCCTCCAACTCCCCTCATGCCCGCCGTCCACTACCAGCCTGGAAGCTTCCCTCCCGACGACAGACTCGACTGGGCCGCACTCGTGCCCGCCATCGGCTCGGCGACGGCAGCCGTCGCTCGCTACGACGGCTTGCTTGAAGCCGTCCCGAATCCGGACGTTCTGCTGGCGCCGCTCGGCGCCCAGGAAGCCGTGCTTTCCTCCCGCATCGAGGGCACGCAGGCCACGACGCGAGAAGTCCTCGAGTACCAGGCAGGTCAGGAGGCGCCGTCCCCGGAACGCCGCGACGACTTCGTCGAGGTGATGAACTACCGTGGCGCCATGCGCGAAGCGCAGGCCCTGTTGAAGGACCTGCCCATCTGCCTGAAGGTCATCCGTCGGGCGCACCGAATCCTCCTCCGCGGCGCCCGGGGCCGGGGCCGGGCCCCGGGCGAGTTTCGGCGCATCCCGAACTGGATAGGCCCGCCCGGCTGCACGATCGACGAGGCCAGCTACGTCCCCATCGATGCCGACAAGCTGGCCGACGGATTGAACCGATGGGAGAGATACCTGCACGAAGAGACCCGAGACCCGCTGGTGCAACTCGCGGCAATACACGCCGAGTTCGAGGCTCTCCACCCGTTTCTCGATGGCAACGGACGCCTCGGGCGCATGCTCGTGCCCCTCTACCTCTCGGACAAAGGTCTCATCAAGAAGCCCATGTTCTACATCAGCGCTTTTCTCGAAGCGAACCGCGACATCTACTACGAACGGCTTCTGGCCGTGTCCCGCGACGACGACTGGACCGGCTGGTGCCGGTTCTTCCTGGAGGCCGTGCGCGCTCAGGCCGATGACAACATTGCCAAGGCAAGGCAGATTCTGAGTCTCTACGATCGGATGAAACGCCACGTCGCCGATCTCACGCACTCGCGGTACGCCATCGCAGCACTGGATTTCATCTTTGAACTCCCGGTATTCCGCAGCACGGACTTCATCGCCCAGGACAACGTGCCAGCACCCGCGGCCCGACGCATCCTGAACGTCCTCCGCGACGACGGCGTACTGCGGACTCTGCGGCCTTCAAGGGGCCGGCGCGCCGCCATCTTCATGTTCGACGAGCTTCTCGACATCGCCGAAGGAAGCGCGGCGGAGTGACGACGACGTCTTGTCGCGCACAAGTGTTAGCCAAACTCAGTTGTGTGACGATTCGAGCGCCAAAGTGCTCCGCAAACCGGAGGAGGTCCTTCGGTCCGTGACGGCTGAAGCGTTCGGTCACCTTCAGGCCGTCGCGTGGGTCGGGTACTCGGATGCTCAGGGTCCGAACGGGAACGAGGGTGCCGGATCGCCTCAGCGCGGCGGCAGCCATCCGCGCGGGGGCCGGAAGTAGACCTTCAGGTTGGCCTCGCGCCGGGCGTCGGGCGACAGGTTCTCGAACACTCCGTAAACGAGCGTGCCGTGATCGTGACGGTGGATGACGGGATTCCCCCGCCACTGCGCCTCGCCAATCTCGCACGGCTGGTCGGGGAAGCAGCCGCCCCGAGCGCCGAGATCGGCGGCCTCGTACTGGAAACCGACGAACCGCACATCCTTCGGCAGCAGAACGCCGATGACCTGACAGGAGCGCTCCGGATCGAGGACGGGGATCAGCAATGCCCGGACTTGTGTCCGCGTCGCCTCCGGCAACAGCCGCAGGAGATCGTTGCCTTCGGGCGACGCGAGTGCTCCGACGTAGGCACGGAACTCCGCCGACAGCGACCCTTCGATCATCCCTGCCACGCGCTCCAGACGCCCGGCCAGATCGGCAGCGCACGCCGTCGTCCCGGCGGTTCGGGGTTCCGCCGGCCAGTTGCTCGACACGGACCACTCACCAGGCGCGCACTCGGGGCACGCTCCGGCTCGAAGCAGGGTGGGGTTCGGAAGCAGGCGAACCACGACCGGCACGGCTTCGGGTTCCGGCGCGGCCTCGGGTGGCGGCGCGGCCTCGGGTGGCGGCACGGCGTCGGGTAGCGGCACGGCTTCGGGGTCCGGCGCGGCTTCCGGTTCCGGCGCGGCGTCGGGCAGCGGCGCGGCTTCGGGGGCCGGCGCGGCTTCGGGGTCCGGCGCGGCGTCGGGTTCCGGCGCGGCCTCGGGTTCCGGCGCGGGCGGCGCCACCCTGGCAGCCGGCAACGGGTCGGGGACCGTCTGCTCCGCGACCACGGCAGGCTCGGGCGAAGACGGCTCGGGCGAAGGCGGCTGCTCTTCGCCTGGCTGCGCCGCGGTGGCGACGGTTTCAGCGGCCGCCGGCGCCTCCACCGGGGATGCCGGCGTCTCCGGCGACGGCGTCTCGGCCCTTGGCGCCTCCACGACGCGAGCGACATTCTCGCGCTGAAGCCGTCGTTCCCGCTGCTCGGCCCGGCGCTCCGCCCGGCGTTGCGCCCGGGTCGTCGCTCGCGCCGAGCCCGCGCTGGCCGGCGCCGTCGCGACGCCAAGACTCGAGTAGCCCACGTTCAGCGGCGCCCAGAACGGGCCCGTTCGCTGGCGCGAGGTAAACCCGACCTGGGGCCGCTGCCCGTCCTCCAGCCTCAGGTAGGAGTTGACGATCATGAACCCCTGCCGTCGCAGTCGAATCTCCCATTCACCGGCGGCAAGGTCCGTGACGTCCAGCGTTCCCGCTTCGTCCGTCAGCATCGGGGGCGGTCCTCCCGACCGGTCGGCCTCGGCCAGCCTCGCGATGACCGTCACCTCCGGGACGGGCTGCCCGGCATCGTCGGTTACAAGAATGCGGAAGCCGTTGGCGCCACTCCAGTCCTGGGCCGCCGCGACCGACGGCAGAGCCGCGAGCGCCACTGCCAGCGTCGGCAGGAGGCGGCGCAGCTTCATCCACGCGCCTCTGGCGGCGTCACGTTCTTCTCGGGAGGTTTGTCCGGCGGCGTACGCCGGTCGCGCCACAGGCCGGTCATCAGCGTGAGCAGGCCAAGGACCGCCTCGTCGACGAGCGGCAGAAAATCAGGAACGAAAAGGTCGACGAGGAAGATGACCGCCAGCAGAACGAAGAGCTGCGGGAAGCGCAACCTGCCCAGGAACGGGAGCAGAATCGCGCCGACGCGCACGGGATTCGGACCGGACATCAACCAGGACTCTATCGCCGGAGCGAAACCGAACGGCGGATCGGCTAACCCGAAACCGCGGCCCGCCGCCGGAATGCCGGCCAGAACCCGGGTGGCGCACCGTGTCGTCTTCCGCGGGACCGGCAGCTTCCGCAGCCAGAGCAGCCGGCGTCGTGCGCGGTGGACCCAAGGCCGCGCTAACCTCCGAGGCGGTGAACGAGCCAGCGATCGTCTACCCCGCCCTCGCGCTCGCCGGCTTCGTTGCCGGGGCCCTGAACGTCGTCGCCGGCGGCGGTTCCTTCCTCACCCTGCCGATTCTCATCTTCTTCGGGTTGCCGCCCGGAGTCGCCAACGGCACGAACCGGGTGGCGATCCTGCTCCAGAACCTGGTCGCCTCGTGGGGCTTCCACCGTCACGGCGTCCTCGACCCCAGGGCGGTCGTGTGGGCGGCCCTGCCGGCCACCGCCGGCGCCGGTCTCGGCGCCTGGGCCGCGCTGTCGATCAGCGACGACGCGTTTCGCCACGTGCTCGCGGCGCTGATGGTCGTCGTCACCTTGTGGACCCTGGTTTCCCGCCGCTCGGAACCGAAGGAGCAGCCGGCGGTGCTGCGCGTCGGCATGCTGGCGGTCGGCTTCTTCGGTGTCGGCATGTACGGCGGGTTCGTCCAGGCGGGGGTCGGCTTCTTCATCCTCGCCGCGACCTCGCTGGCCGGTCTCGACCTCGTCCGGGGCAACGCGGTCAAGGTGCTGAGCATCCTGTGCTTCAGCACCCTCTCCCTGGCCCTGTTCGCGCTCTCGGGAAAGGTCGACTGGACCCTCGGCCTGGTGCTGGCGGTCGGCAACATGGCGGGTGGTTGGCTCGGCGTCCGGCTGACCGTGCTCAAGGGTCACGTCTGGATCGGCCGCGTCGTCACGGTGACCGTGATCGTGTTCGCGATCCGGCTGTGGTTCGGCTAGGAGCGGTACCGCGCGGGCGCAGCTATGCTCCGCGTCGCACTTTCGAACAGGAGGAGATCAACCGTGGCTTACAACGCATTCGACCTGAGCGGCGCCGTGGCGCTGGTGACCGGCGGCAACTCCGGCATCGGACTGGGCTTCGCCGAAGGCCTTGCCCAGGCGGGCGCCGATGTCTGCATCTGGGGAACGAACGAGACGAAGAACGGGGCAGCCAGGGAGCAGTTGGAGCGCCACGGCACAAAGGTCGAGGCCCTCATCTGCGATGTCGGCGACGCCGACGCCGTGGCCGCATCGTTCGAGCGCACGGTGGAACTCCTCGGCAAGGTCGATTCCTGCTTCGCCAACGCCGGCATCGGCGGTCGCGGCACGCCCTTCGTCGACATGTCGATGGCAGAGTGGCGCCGGATCTTCCAGGTCAACATGGAGGGCGTTTTCCAGACCTTCCAGCAGGCCATCCGCCACATGGTCGAGCGCGGCGAAGGCGGCTCCCTGGTCGCGACGAGCAGCCTGTCCGCGATCTTCGGCGCACCACGCAGCGAACACTACGCGTCGACCAAGGCGGGCCTCAACGCGATGGTCCGCGGGCTCGCGGTCGAGCACGCCCGCCACGGCATTCGCATCAACTCGATCCTGCCCGGCTGGATCGACACCGCGATGACCGAACGGGCCATCAACACGGAAGCCTTCCAGACCAAGGTCCTCCGCCGCGTTCCCCTGCGACGCTGGGGTGTCGGAGCGGACTTCAGCGGCATCGCCGTCTACCTGGCGAGCAACGCCTCCAGCTACCACACCGGCGACGAGTTCGTGATCGATGGCGGCTACGCCTGCTTCTAGGCGGAACTTCACGGTCGATTCCGGGCGTCGTCTGGCCGCAGACCCTTGATGGCGGCCAGAAGACGCACCGGGCCGTCAGGCCGGATCCGCTTTGGCGTCCAGTTCCAGCCGGGCTAACCCTCCATCGAGCGGAAGACCGGCACGACGATCTCGGGCATCCGGCAGTGACTGCCGGTTTCCCGGTCCACCCAGACGTGGTCGGTGCGGCCCTCGACGAGAACTCGCCCGTCTGTCTCCACCCGGTAGCTGAAGCTCATCGCGCGACTCTTCAGGCTCTCCAGCCAGCAGCGGACACGGACCGGATCGCCGTAGCGCGCGGCGCCGCGGTACGTGAGCTTGACGCCGGTGACCATCAGCCAGTAGCCCTCGTCCTCCATGTTCCGGTAGGCCATGCCGGCGACGCGGCAGTGGTGAGTCCGGGCGAGCTCGAACCAGACCAGGTAGTTCGAATGGTGAACCACGCCCATCTGGTCCGTTTCCTTGTAGCGGACCTCGATGGCGACTTCGCTCGCCGGCGCCTCGCGGCCGGCGGAGTTCCTTTCCGTACCCGTCATTCCACTCATATCGGGCCGCGACTGTAGCGGAGAACGGTGGTGACGATCTTCCAGCCGGCCCGCACCGTGCCGGAAACCGTGCCGGTGATCTTCGAGACGCCGGTTCGGCGCCGGTAGCTCACCGGCTTCTCCGCCACGCACAGGCCCCGCCGCAGGGCCTTGACCTGCATCTCGGCCGTCCAGCCGAAGTCCGGATCCCGCATCCGAAGCGACTCCAGGGCCCGCCAGGAAATGGCGCGGAATGGTCCCAGGTCGGTGTATCGGTGGCCGTAGAGCAGGCGCACGAGCAGGCAGGCGAACCGGTTGCCCCAGCGGGCCTGCGGCAGCAGAGCGCCCGGCTCGGCGTCTCCCAGCGCCCGCGAACCGATGACCAGGTCGACCTCGCCGCGGGCGACCGGCGCGACCAGGCCCGGCATCTCCTCGGGATGGTCCGAGTAGTCCGCGTCGAGAAACACGACGACCTCGGGTGGTCCCGTGCGGCGCAGGTGGCCGAGGGCGGCCAGACAGGCGCTGCCGTAGCCCTGGACCGGCGCCGGCACGACCTCCGCCCCCGCTTCGCGTGCCCGAACCGCGGTCGCGTCCCGGGAGTTGTTGTCGGCGACAACGACCCGGCGCACGAGGCCTGGCGGAATGTCCGCCAGCACCAGGCCGATCGACTCCTCCTCGTTGTACGCCGGAATGACGACATCGATCACGGGGGCGCCGGCCTCAAACGCCGGCGCCGCGGTCCCCCGATCGGCCGGCGCGCCCACAGGTCACAGAGTCACGCCGAAGCGGTTCCGCAACCCGAACGCCAGCGCAATCGACAGGACCAGGAACGCGATCAGCCAATGGACGTCGAACAGGCCGAAGAAGGAGATCGAGGCTGCCGCGTACTGAACGTCGATCCTCTCGACCGGCCCGCCGCGGGGAAGCGAGGGCTCCGCCGGATAGAGCAACTGATCGAGGATCGCCGCCCGGCGGCGCGTGGGCGAGCGACGCACCCAGCGGGCGCCGCCTTCCGGATCGGCGACGAACAGGCTCTTCGTCAACGCCACGCCGCCCGTGCGGACCGTGAGCTCAACGTCCCCGGGCTCTTCGGCCCGGAGCCGCCAGACGATCTGTCGAAGACTCGGAATCCACACGCCGTCGGTCTCCACCGCGACGCCCGGCGGCGCATCGAGCTCGACCGGCGGACGTGGCACGGGCTCGACCGCCGCAGCGCCTTGTGGATCCGTCGCCGCCAGGTCGACGACGAGCAGCGTCCGGTCGCCGACTTCGAGCCCGTCGTAGCCGTAGTGGAACTGGAGCTGGGCGATCAGCAGGATGAACGGCACGATCATCCACAGCAGCGGCGCCAGGTTGAGCCGCAGGTAGGTCAGGTTCTCCCGCAGCAGCCGCAGTTGGGCGGCCAGCACCGCCCGCAGGTCGTCGTTGAACAGCCGCACCTCGAGCAGGTGGGCGAACAGCCGCCGCTTGACCGCGGCAAGCGCCTCCTGGTTCGAGGTCCAGCGGTAGACCAACAACGCGAAGATGCCCGACGCCAGCGCCGCCAGGGTGACCGGCACGATCGGCGGCAGGGCCGCGAAGGGCCGGAGCGCCGCATCGAAGACAACGCGGAGCAAGTCGTTGACCAGGGACATCAGCAAGCAGGCGAGCCGCCTGGGCGCCGGGAGACTGCGCCGTAGAACGCCGCACGGCAGGCGGCGCGGCGCAGGGGCACGGCGAGGCGGGGACCGGGGTCAAGCATGCCGCCTGCAGAAGGTCTGGCGCTGCCGGGAGACTGCGCCGCTGAAGGCCGGACGGCAGCGGCGCGGCGCGAGGGCCCGGCGGGATGGGGACTGGGGTCGAACATGGAGCCTGCAAGAAGTCCGGCGGGGCCGCTAGGAGATGTACCCCAGGCCGCGGAGCCGTTTCTCGATCTCCTCCCGCGACTCCGCGCCTTCGAGCTTGGCCAGCTCCTTCTCGAGCGCGTGGGTGATGAACTCCTCCACCGAGGAGTAACCCGCGATGTCGCTGTAGCGCTTGACCCGCGCGATGAGTTCCTTGTCGAGCTTGACCTTGCCGCCGCCGAACATGCTTCTCCTCCTTCGTTCCCGCCCGCTTCACGCCGACCGGTTCAGGGCGAGCCCGTCGCGGCGCCGCCGGCCAGCGTCGGGAACTCCTCCAGGCCATACTCGGCGAGTATGGACGCCGCCAGATCGGCAATGCCTCGCGCCGGCCGGCCGAGCGGCCGACTCACCAGCAGCACTCCCGGCACGGTACGGTGGTCCATCATGTGGTCCCCGCTCCAGGCGCTGTCGTTGTCGCTGAAGACCTCGCCCACGACCTCGCCCGACGCCGACTCCGTCGCGCCGCGATAGCCCTTGGCGTAGCCGACGACCAGGTCGGGGCCGATCGCGGTCCGTTGCTGGAAAGCGTAGTCCTCGCGCAACTGGACTTGTGTGATCGCTTGCTCTCCGGTCTCCGGGTCGACCACCGCCAGCAGTTCCTCCCTCAACTCCTGGACCAGGGCGAGCCGCTCGGCGGCCGTCACCGTGCCGTCGCGCTCGCGCCCCCGCAGGTTCACGTAGAGACCCGAGAAGCCGATCCCGTAGGCGCGGGTCTTCTCCCAGTCGACGTTCAGGAGGAAACCCTCGTCCGCGAAGGGATCCGCGGTCCTCGCCGTCAGGTAGCCCTTCTCCATCAGCCAGGCGTTCAGGTGAAAGGCGCGGCGCCATGAGGCGAATCCGTGGTCCGACATGACGACGACCAGCGGCGCCTCGCCACCGCCGTCGCCGAGCCCGGCTTCCGCTTCGAGGCGATCCAGTGTCTGCCCGACGATTGTGTCGAGTCCCTCGTAGAGGGTCGGGATCAGGTCCTCGTGCACGGCATCGGATGCCGGGTCGTAGGCGGGGTGCTCGGGATCGCGCGACCGCCAGCGGACGTGGCCGATCTGGTCCACGTTGCCGAAGTAGTAGAAGAGGAAGCCGCCCTCCTGTTCGAGGTAGCGGTCCAGCACGTAGCCGTACTGCTCGGCGACTTCGTCGCCGGCGATCTTCGCCTGGGCCAGGAACTCCTCCGGCGTGAAGACGCCCTCCGTCAGGGTCTTGGTGTCCTCGGGCATCCCCTCCGTGTAGAAGCGGTCCACCGCCTCGGCCAGCTCGGCCGCGAAGTCGGGCGGCGTCGAGATGGGCGCCGCGGGCGCCATCGGATCGTGGTCGATCGGGCTGACGTAGAGTTCGAACTCCGGCTCGAGTGCCCGCAGGTACATCCGGCAGATGCCGCGCAGATGCTGGGTCGGCATCATCTCGAACTCGACCGCCAGCCAGTCGCTCCATTCCCCCACCCGGAGCACGATCTGCTGGTCCCCGAGTTCGATCTTCGCGCTCTCCGTCTCGGGATCGAGCCAGGCGGTGAAGGGGGCGGTCAACTGTTCAGGCGCCCGCAGCAGCGGGTTGTCGGGCCCGAGCAGCTCGGCCTCGACCACGTTGTCGTAGATGTCGAGTTCGACGATGTCGCCGCCGCTGATCTCCCGGTCCGCGAACAGCTCCGAAGTGTAGAACGTGAAGGTGCCGTCCGTACCCTGAATGTCGCTCGTGCCCATCCCCGAAAGTTCGCGGCTCGCCGTGCCCGAGACGGGAAAGTTCGCCGGCATGCGGATGACGGTCGTGCGCACGCCGTGCTCCTCCAGCACTTCCCAGAACGGCGTGCCGTGCCGGAACTGCTCGTAGTCCCCGCCGGTGAGCGGGAACTGCCAGCGCCCCACCTCCAGGAAGCGGCCGCCGGTGGACGCCGCGGCGGTCGACGAGTACGGGATCATCGTCTCCGGGTCCCGGTGCAGGAAATCGAAGATGCCGTGTCCGCCCGGATCCATGCCGGTGACGAAGCTCGACCAGGCGACCGGGCTGTGCGGCGGGATCGTCGTCTCCAGCCGCGTGAAGCCCCCCATCGACTCGAGCCGCGCGAAGTTCGGCAGGCGGCCCTCGTCGATCAACTGCCGCGTCAGCGCGTAGTCCAGACCGTCGAAGCCGAGCACGACGACCTTCGGCCCCTCGGACGGGCCGACGCCGCCGCCGCAGCCGACCAGGAGGGCGGCCGAGAGCATGGCCGCCGTTGCCAGGCGCCTGCGGTTCACGCCGACGCTCCGCGGTCGAGACTCGCCGGGTCGAAGACAGACTCGCCCTCCATGTAGTCGGGCTTGTCGACCCCGAACAGGGCCAGCGCGGTGGGCGCCATGTCGAGCAGCGACAGGTCGTCGTCCCGGTCGACCGGACGGCTGCTGAAGAACACGCCGGGCACGAGCCGGGGATCGACACAGTGGTCGCCGCTCCAGGCCTTCGTGTTGTCGGCGAACAACGGCCCCGCGACGACGCCGACCGCGCAGTCCCAGGACACGCGGTAGCCGTCGTTGTAGCCCACGATCAGGTCGGGGGCGTTGCCCTTGTAGGGACCGGTGTACAGGTCCTCGGCGTCGAAGGCGTCGTTGATGCCGACCCCGCCCCGCTCGTCGTCGCGCAACCCGTTCCAGGCCGCGATGAGTTCGCGCTTGAGGGAGCGCGCCTCCTCGCCCGGCGCCACGATGCCGGAAGCCTCGCGGCCCTCGAGGTTGAGGAACACGCCGGCCAGGCCGAGCGCGTACGCCCGCGTGCGCGACCAGTCCACGCCCTCCAGCCACTCCTCGCTGCCGTCGGCATCCTCACGGAGAACGAGGTAACCGTGGTCGAGCAACCAGCGGTTCAGATTCACGCCGCGCCGGAAGGAAGCGAAGCCGTGGTCCGAGAGGACGATCAGCAGATCGTCGTCGCCCAGCTTCTCCATCACCCGACCGACCAGGGCGTCGTTGTGCCGGTAGTGATCCTCGATCGTCCGGCGGCGCTTGCCGGTCTTTCTCCCCGCAGCGGCCGGGTGGCCGTTCTCCATGTAGCGCCAGAACATGTGCTGGATGCGGTCGGTCGCGTCGAAGACGCAGGTCAGACTCCCCCGCCGCAGGCGCTCCAGGGCGGCGAAGAACATCTCCTCCCGCTCGCGGTCGATGTCGTACGACTGCTGGAGGAAGGTCGCATCGTCCGTCACGCCCTCGTTGAGCGCCGTCGTGTCCTCGGCAAGACCCAGAGTGGCGAAATCGCCGACCCGTTTCGCCAAGTAGGGCGCGTAGTACGACGGATGCGAGATCGGCATCGCCGGCTTCTCGGGGTCGATGTGGATGGCCGTCAGGTAGAGCGAGGTGTGCTCGCCGGCCTCGGTCAGCATCATCCGGGTCAGGCCGTGGACCTTGACTCCGGGCGCGGCGCGGAACTCGAGGCGCACCCAGTCGGAGAGCTTTCCCCGCGCAAGTTCGACCGTCTCGCCCGCCACCGTGACCGTCGCGGCCCCGGCGCCGCGGTCGACCCTTACCGTCATCGGCACGCGGAGCGGGGGCGGCGGGTCACCCTCCAGGAAACTGTTCTCGGGCCCCTCGATCACGCAGTCGAAGTGGTCGGGGCCGGCGCCGTTCGAGGCCAGCGGTATCCGCGCGCCGCCCTCCCGGATCGTCTCCGTCGCCGGGCGCGTCGTGTAGTGGAGGAACGTGCCCTGGCTGCCCACCAGATCCGGCACGCACATCGCCGCCAGCTGGGCGCCGTAGAACCGGTCCGGCGGGAACGTGATCGGAACCCGGAGCACCGTGCTCCAGACGTTTCGTTCGCCCAGCACCGTCCAGAAGGGCTTCGACCGCCTGAGCAACCGGATCTCCGGCTTCTGCAGCGGGATCTTCCACTTGCCGAGCTTCAGGAAGCGCTCGACCCGACCGATGTGGGCCGAAGACAGCTTGGGCAGGTAGCTCCGCAGGTCGCGGTCGAGGAAGTCGAAGATGTTGTGCTTGCCCGGATTGGCCCCGGTCGCGAACGTCGACCAAGCGACCGGCGACAGCGCCGGGTAGGTGCTGGCGATCCGCCGGTAGCTCCCCTGCCTGCCGAGGCGTTCGAAGTTGGGCAGTTCGCCCTCCTTCATCATCCGCTCCGTCAACCGGGGATCCTGGCCGTCGAGACCGACGAAGACGAGCCGCTTGACGTGCGCCTTCGGCGGCTTCTTCCGCCGCACCACCCGCCACAGCGTCCGTACCGGCCACGCGAGAAGCGAGACGAAGGCAAGCGCCACCGTCGCCAGCAGGACCAGGAACGACGACATCAGGGCGAACCCCGCCCCGGGGCCGATGTAGGCCGCCGCCGGCGCCGCGGCGAAGAGCCCCGCGAGGAGCCCGAAGGCGGCGGCTCTTGGGTGGACGAGTGTCATGCTTTCCGGATTCCTGGTCGTCGCGTTCGGCGCGGGAGCGGAGACCTCCCGCGCGGTCGGCCCGGCGTGGCTCGCCGCGGACCGCGCATTCTATCCGCGCCGCGGGCCGTGATCGTCCGGCTGTCGCGTCGGCCTATCATGCCCATGTTCCGGAGTGTGGCTAGTATGGGTCGCATGAAGACGACGGTCGAAATCCACGATGTGCTGCTCGAACGCGCCAGGCGCCGCGCGATGGAAACGGGCCAGCCGCTGCGATCGGTCATCGAAGACGGTCTCCGGCAACTGCTCGCCAAACCGCTGCCGAAGACCAGGTACAAGATGAAGGACTGCCGCTACGGGAACCCCGAAGATCCCAACCCGTTGCGGAACTACGCCTGGGAGGAGATCCGCGACATCATCCACGAGCGCAGGTAAGGCCGCTTGATCGCCATCGACACGAACATCCTCGTCTACGCTCACCGCTTCGACAGCGACGTCAACGACGAGGCGATGGCGGTCGTCACGCGCTACGTCGAAGGCGAGTTGCGAGTCCGGGATCCGTTGATCGCGGCGTGACGTCTTTCCTGCTCCGCCCTTGGCGGCGGCTCCGCTACGGCCGGCCGATCGTCGTCGTCTCCGGTCTCCCCCGCTCCGGCACCTCGATGGCGATGAAGATGCTCGAGGCCGGAGGCATGGAGATCGTGACCGACGGCGAGCGCGAGGCCGACGAGGACAACCCGCGCGGCTACTACGAGGACGAGCGGGTCAAGGATCTGGCGAACGCGCCGGACAAGTCCTGGCTCAGGGCATCACGCGGTCGCGCGGTCAAGATCATCTCCTTCCTGCTGAAGGACCTGCCGCCCAACCTGAACTACAGGGTCATCCTGATGCGGCGCGACCTGACCGAGGTGCTCGCATCGCAGCGCAAGATGCTCGACCGCCGCGGCGAGACGGACGAAGCGCCCGACGAGCGGATGATGGAGCTGTGGCAGGACCAGATGTGGCGGGCAACCTACCTGCTCCGGAATGCGCCTCGGTTCGAGTGGGTGGAACTGGACTATCGGGAAGCGCTCCGGAATCCGAAAGCCGCCGCGGCGCGAATCGCCGGCCTCGTCGACGGGCTCGACGAGGAGGCGATGGCCAGCGTGGTCGATCCGGCGCTGTACCGGAACCGGGCCTCCCGGTAGCCTCTCCGCTCCGGTCGCAGTCCTCCGACTCGCGGGCAGGTCGGTCCTAATACACCCCGACCGTCGTCGCCGACGCCAGCCGGGCGAACGGGCGGACGCCGCTGACGGCCGTCCCAGGGACAGTCCACCCAGGGCTGTTCCCGCTCGCCCTCGTCGCGCTCGAGGAAGCCGGGGACGAAGAACTCGCGGGTCAGGGTGGTCAGGCGCACCCGGCCGGTGGCGCCGTAGTCGACGACCTGGTCCGGGTCGTCGGGATCGACGACTTCGAGCACGGCCCGCGGCTGCGGCGCGTAGTAGGCGATCGTGTAGCCATCCTCGGCAGTCACCGGCCGCGAAGCCGCCAAGCCCATCAGGGTATTGCCGTAGGTGGGTGTCATGTAGACGCCGTCGAGGAGTTCCTCGACCGCGAAGCGGGTCCACTGCGGAGTGAACTCCGTGCCGCCGGAGAAGATGCCCTTGATGCCGGTGTCGGCGAGGGTCTGGCCGCGGTCCTCCAGCGCCAGACACAGGCTCTCCAGCAGCTTCGGCGTCGCGAACATGGCCTGGATGTCGTGACCGGCCGAGAGCACCGTCAGCGCCTGGTCGATCACATGGTCCTTGTAGGCCTCCAGGTGCTCCATCCAGCCCTTCCTGATCAGCTTGATCACCCATCGGGGATCGAGGTCCACGCAGAAGCAGATGCCGCCGCGGTACTGGCAGAGATGCTCCACCGCCAGGCGCAGGCGGCGCGGGCCGGAGGGCCCCAGCATCAGCCAGTTGCTGCCCGGCGGAAAGTGCTCGTCCGGCAGGCTGGCGCTGAACAGCTCGTAGTCCGTGCGGAAGTCGTTCAGCGCCACCCGGCTCTTCGGAATGCCCGTCGTGCCGCCGGTCTCGAACACGTAGACCGGATCGTCCGCCATCGCCTTCGGCACCCAGCGACGCACCGGCCCGCCGCGCAGCCACTCGTCCTCGAAGGGCGGGAACTTGCGCAGATCCTCGAAGCCGGCGACGTCGCTGCGCGGGTCGAAATCGAGCTTCTTCGAGGCGAAGTCCAGCCAGAACGGCGTGCCGGTCTCCGGGTTGAAGTGCCACTCCATCATGTCGCGGACATGGGCGTCGAGCCTTTCCCGGGCCTGTGCCTGGGCCTCAGCGCTGGCGACTTCCATTACTCTGAGCTCCTATCGGTCGATGCTGGTCGGGTCGGCAGTTCGCGACAGTCCAACGCGGCGGGAGCCTACAGCACCGGCCACCGGTCCCCTCGCTCTCGTCGGTCAGCTCGCCGCGGCGGCGAGCTCGTCCATCAGCGAACGAAGCGGCAGGGTCTCGACGCCGCCCGGCTGCGGGAAGGCCCTGGCGCCGCCGTCGGCTCGCTCACCGACCGCCGTTCGGCAGCGCGAACACCCAGAGCACCCCGCCCTGGGGCACGTAGGTCCGGGTACCGATCGCCCCGTCCAGGTGAGCCGTGCCGCGTTGCGCGTCGACTCCCCAGCCGGACAAGACGGCGATGTGCTGTACGCCGTCGACCGCGAAGGACGTCGGCACGCCGGTGACCCCCGAGTTCGTCCGCTGGCGCCACAGCAACTCGCCCGTCGCCGCGTCGAACGCGCGGAAGTAGCGGTCGCTGGTGCCGCCCATGAACACGAGGCCCCCCGCCGTGGTCAGCACGGGCCCCCAGAGCTTGCGCTCGAACTCGACCGTCCACGCCTTCTCCCGGGTGTCGAGGTTCCAGGCCTGCAATTCGCCGTAGTGGTCGGCGCCCTCCCGCGACACGAAGCCGCCCTCCATGCCCATGAAGGTACGCCCCGGGCGGTACTCCTCCTCGACGCCCTCCAGGTACGAGCAGGTGTTCTCGTTGGCCGGGATGTAGAGCAGCTTCGTGTCCGGGTTCCAGGCGGCGGGCGGCCAGTTCTTGCCGCCGGACCATGACGGGCAGAACACGGCGCGCTCGCCGGTGCCGGGAGTCTTCGCCGGGTCGTACTCGGGGCGACCGGTCTCCGGGTCGACCGAGGTGAATACGTCCTGGTGGACGAACTGCGTGGCGTCCAGGAAATCGATCGAATCGGCGCCTCGCTCGAGCACCCACAGGTAGGCGTTGCGCCCCGGATGGACCAGCGCCCTGCGCGTCGTGCCGCCGCGCTCCACGTCGATCAGCAGGGGCGGGTCGACCTCGTCCCAGTCCCAACTGTCGTTCCAGTGGTACTGGTGGTGCGCCCGAATGTCCCCGGTGTCGACGTCGAGTGCCAGCACCGACGTCGAGTACAGGTTGTCGCCGGACCGCGTGTCGCCGATCCACGGACCGCCGTTGCCGGTGCCCCAGTAGGTCAGCCGCAGGTCCGGATCGTAGGCGCCGGTGACCCACACCGACACCCCGCCGGTTCGCCAAGTGTCGCCCGGCCAGGTTTCGTGGCCCGGCTCGCCCGGACCGGGGATCGTGTACGTCTTCCAGAGTTCGTCTCCGGTGTCCGCGTCGTAGGCGGCGATGAACCCGCGAATCCCCCACTCGCCGCCGGACACGCCGACCAGCACCTTGCCCTCGACCGCCAGCGGCGCGAGCGTCATGTAGTAGCCGCGGGCGTAGTTCTCCACCGCCGTTTCCCAGTCCACCTCTCCCGTCCCCCGCGTCGAGAGCGAAGAGGCGCGCGTCGACCGTGGCGACGAACGCCCGGTCGCCCCCACAGCGCCACGCCGCGGTTCGTCGGGTGCATCTGTTTGCAGGTCCTCGGGGAGCTCGGGACGAAGCGCCAGAGCAGTTCGCCGGTGCGCGCATCGAGCGCCAGCACGCGGCTGCCCGGCGTCGTGATGAAGAGGGCGCCGTCGTTGACGATCGGCGGCGCGACTGGTGACCCTCGTTGACGCCGGTCGAGAAGGTCCAGGCCGGGACGAGCGAACCGACATTCGAGGTATCGACCTGGTCGAGCGGGCTGTAGCCCCAGCCGTCGTAGGTGCGCCGGTACATCAGCCAGTTCTCGGGCTCCGGCGACAGCAGCCGCTCCTGGGTCACAGGGCGATAGGAGGGTTCCTGGGCCGCCGCAGCGACGACCGAGGCGCCAAGGACGAGGCTTCCGACCACCCGGCGAAGGACAGCGCGCCGATCCGTCATCGCCAGCAGCCCGTAACAGAAGTCCGTGTGGCGCCGAGAGTGGCCAAGCGCCCGCCCGGCAAGGCGCGACGAGGGAACATATCGGGGCCGCCCGCAATCCCGGGAACAAGGGCGACCGAGGAGCTTGCCCGGGTGGCGCGCTCCGCGCCACCCGCGAACCAGTCCGTGCGCCCGTAATCGGGCGCACGGATGGCGCGATGCCGGGCGGGATGCATGGCCGCTCGAATGCAGCGCGACTTCTGCCATGGGCTGCTAGAACTCCTTCTGGAACCGGATCGCGGCGCTGAAGCCGCCGGCGGCGACGAGCACGCCGTCCTCGCAGCGCAGCGGCAGCGACGGCAGCCGCCGGGGCGCCGGCCCCGAGATGACCTCGGCCGCGTCCCTGGGGTCGAACTCCGACTCGTGGCAGGAGCACACCAGGTACTCCGCCTCCTCGGACCAGTCCTCGACATCGCAGCCGGTGTGGGGACAGATGCCCGAGTACGCCACGACGCCGTCGGCCGCAACCTCGCTCGTCCCGGGGGCGAGAGACCGCGGGTCGAAGCGCAACAGCAGGACCTGGTTCAGCCGCGAACCGTCGCGGACCGCGCCGCTCGCCGGGTCCACCGCGTAGCAGATCACCTGTTCGCCGGCCATCGGCACGTCGTCCACCCGGATCGTCTCTCCCTGACGCGGCCCGAAGGCGAACACGAACCGGTCGCCCTCCCGCGGCCGCGCCTTGCGCGGATCGCCTTCCTGCGCGTGGAGCACATGCAGCCCGCGCACGGCCAGGCCGAGTCCGAGGGCCGACTTGAGAACCGCGCGCCTGTTCCGCATGACCGGCGAAGGCTAACAGCCCGGCGGTCGGCAGAGGCGAGCCACGGGCCGCCGGGGGCCCGACAGGACCATTCCAAGGTCCAGCGCTCCACGCTGGGCGTGGGCGGGAGGCCTTCATTCCCGAGGGTCGAGAGCCGTGCCGGCGCCGAGTTGTCGATTCCGGAGTGGTTTCTTCACATCGGTCACCGAAGACCTCGGACGAGTTCCACCGCGACCACCGCGCCTGGTGGACCCGACTGTGGAACGGCTTGTCGGGGGCCCGAAGCGCCGGTCCGGACGCGGCCTCCCGGTGCTAGGCTTCCGCCTCTTCACCACCGTCCGGGATCGGCCTCCGGCCCGGTTCGGACGCGGCACAGGTACCCCAGCATGATCGACATCCCCGCCATCCGTTGGGGCAAGCCCTACGAGTCGCTCGAACAGGCGACGATCGTCCACTTCGAGACCGGCGAAGAGCTGGCGACGCTCCACCAGACCAACCCCGGCCTGGTCCAGCGCGACATGCGCCGCGCCCAGCGCGCCCGCGACATCCTGCGCGAGATCCCGTCCAGCGAGCTGATCTCGATGGTGATCAAGGCCGCCGACCTCTACCTGAACGCGGACCTGCCCCTGGGCAGCGGCACGCAGACGCCGGAGGACTTCGTCCACTACCAGTCCGCGACCACCGGCCTGCCCGAGCACATGTGCCGGGCGAACATGGACAAGAACCACTTCGTGCTGACGAACATGGGCGAGGTGCTGGAAGCCCTGACCCGCGGTCTCGACCTGGACATTCTCGGCCGCGGACACGGCATCGAGGAGCGGGGCGTGCCGGTCAGCTACCAGGCGCAGGCCCCGGTGATCGGTCTCGTGCTGCCGTCGAACTCGCCGGGCGTCCACACGCTGTGGATGCCGGTCATCCCCTTGCAGATCGGCCTCGTGTTCAAACCGGGCCCCCAGGAACCCTGGACCCCCTACCGGATGACCGAGGCCTTCGCCCAGGCCGGCGTGCCCCGCGAGGCCATCTCGATCTACCCCGGCGAGGGAGACATCGGCGCCGCCGTTCTCGCCTCGTGCTCCCGGAGCATGATCTTCGGCGGCGCGGAAACCGTGGCGCGCTACCAGAACGACCCCCGGGTGCAGCCGCACGGCCCCGGTTTCAGCAAGATCCTGCTCGGCGACGACGTCGTCGACGACTGGGAGCGGTACCTCGACGTGATGGTCGACAGCGTCGTCGTCAACAGCGGCCGGAGCTGCATCTCCTGCTCCGGCGTCTGGGCCTCGCGCCACACGGAGGAGATCGCCCAGGCGCTCGCCGAGCGGCTGGCGCCCATCCTGCCGAAGCCGGCCGACGACCCGGAATCGCCGCTCGCCGCCTTCACCGTACCCGGGATGGCGAAGGCAATCGACGGCATGATCGAGCGCCAGGTCGACGTCCCCGGCGTGCGCGACCTGACCTCCGAGATCCGCGGCGACGGCCGCCTCGTCGAGCGCGAACGCTGCGACTACCTGCTGCCGACCGTCCTCCACTGCGCCGACGCGGACATCGAAGCCGCCAACGTCGAGTACATGTTCCCCTTCGTCTCCGTCGTCGAGTGCCCGCAGCACAAGATGCTGAAGGCGGTCGGCGACACCCTCGTGTGCAGCGCGATCACCGGCGACGAAGGCTGGCGCCGGCAACTGATCGACGCCACCCACATCGACCGCCTGAACCTCGGCCCGGTCCCGACGATCCAGCTCAACTGGCTGCAGCCCCACGAGGGCAACATCATCGACTTCCTGTTCCGGGCGCGAGCCTTCCAGGAAGCGGAAATGGCGTGACGAAACGGATCGTCGTCGGCTGAACCGCGATCACCGACCCAACGCCTCTACACCCAAGGTCCGCGCTTCGGCCGCAAGGCGTCGGTCGAGAGTCGCCAGGGCAGCGACATGCGTCGCGCCAGTTTCCAGGTACATCGCGTGATGGACGGAAAGCCCACGATCATGCGCGAGTTCGAGCACCGCGCTCCACACGCTCGCAGGGGACACGGGGTCGACCGCTATCGGAAGAGCATCGAGAGAGTGGGCGAATCCTCGGCCATTCGCTCAAATCGAGCCGACTCCGGCGGGTCGCCGCCAAAAAGGCGTTCGCCACCTCGATGGGCCACAGTCCCGGCGCGTACGCCTGCCTTCCAACAGAGACGCCAACAACCGGTCGGTGTGTCTTCTCCGTCGCTTCGTCCGGGAAGACCCAACGCCAGCGTCATCGACGCGTCCAGCACGAAGGCCATCAGTACCGGCGCCCATCCTCGATCAGCTCGCGGATCGACAGTCCGCCCAGGCTGTGGGACTTGCGGAAGTCGCTTCCCTCTCACTGACAAGGACGGAATCTGTCTCCCGAAGCACGGGAATCCAGCTGAGTGACGCCGACCCAGGGTCAACCCGCGCTACCGGCCGCGGCGACACCCAGGCACATCGCCTCGGCTCGTACCGCTGTACGATCTCCCCGCCATGCGCAAGCAGCTTGCCTCCGGCGTCGAGATCCGGAACGCGAGTTCCGACGCGGACTACGCGGCGATCGTCGAGCTTCAGCGGCAGACCTGGGGCGAGCGGTTCGCCGACGCCGTGCCGCCGGCGATCCTCATGATCTCCCGCAAGATGGGCGGCGTCGTCGCCGGCGCCTTTGACGAAGCCGGTCGGTTGCTCGGCTTCATCTACGGGTTGAGCGGCTTCCGCCACGGACGGCGGGCGCACTGGTCCCACATGCTGGCGGTGACGCGCGAGGCCGCGGCCTCGGGCTGGGCCGCGAGCTCAAGGCGTTCCAGCGCGAGCTCCTGCTGCCGCTGGGCGTCGAGACGGTGTACTGGACCTACGACCCCCTGGTCGCCCGCAACGCGAACCTGAACCTGAACCGGCTGGGCGCGCTGCCGGTCGAGTACGTCGTCAACATGTACGGCGAGGACACGGGCAGCGTGCTGCACAGCGGGCTGGGCAC
>CATOTG010000004.1 GCA_951813015.1 uncultured Thermoanaerobaculia bacterium
GGTCGGTGGGGCCGCTCACCTGCCGCTCCAGCGGGTCTGAATGTGGCGCACCGCCTCGTTGATCGGCAGGGGAGCGCGTCGCGTTGCCCACGCGCAGCCAGAACACCGCCTGCTGGCCCTTCTGCTCCACGTAGACCGGATGATCACTGGGCTCCACGGTCACCTCGCAGATGTCCCGGCCGTCGATCTGGTGGAAGTTCACGGTGAACCGGCTGACGCCCGACAAGCCGGACACTCGCATGAGTCTGGCGACCCGCTTGCGGCTCACCAGGAGCCCGGCGTCGGCCAACTCGGCCTGAAGTGCGGGGAGCGCCGTAAATGCCCCGGCTCCGCTTGTGGGCCGCCTTCATCTGCCCAACGAGAGCAGCGTTCGACTTCTCCCTAGCCGACCGCGGTCGCTTCAACCAGGCGTAGTACCCGCTCGTGGACAAGCCGAGCACACGGGCCATTGTCGTGATCCAGAACTCGGCCTGGTGCGCTCTCATAAACCTGAAGACCCCTTCGGTCCCGTCTCCCGAGTGAACCACGCCGTTGCTTTCGCCAAGATCTCCCGCTCCTCGCGCAGCTGGCGAATGTCGCGACGCAGGCGCCCCAGCTCATCGCGCTCCGCCGTGGTCAGTCCGTCAGCTGGCGGCCCTCGTCCCGGTCTGCCTGGGCCACCCAGTTACGGATGGACTGCGCTGAGGGTTCAAACTCGCAAGCTAGTTGGTCCGAGCTGCGCCCGGACCGAACCAGATCCACCATCTGCTGCCGGTACTCCGCCGGGTACTGAGGTCTTGATCGCGGCATCGTGGGCGCCTCCTCCTCCAAGGATGAAGTGTCCACAAACGGGGCAAGCTCCGGCAAAGCTAGGCGGCACCCTTGAAGAGGTGGTCGGAAGGGCGCCAGTCCTTCGCGTAGCCATCCGCAACTTGAAGCCACCGATCAAGCCGATCCGATGGCTCACACGCATTGCCCCAGTACTCCTCAAACAGCGCATCGTCTAGGCGCATAGACGCTTCAACCATCAGCTCCTCAATATCGAGTAGCGCCCCGCAAAAGGTAATTCCCGCCACGAGAGTCATCGGCTCGAAGAGCAACACTCCCTGCACTGAACAAGTCACGGGCCTGCGGGCAAAACACACCGTGGTAGGTCAGGAGGTAGATAGCAGCGTCCGAGTACTTCCGCCGCGCCCGCGAACCCTTGCAGATTTGCGGGCACAGTAGAGCGGCTTCGGCTCGCAAAATGCGTTTCTCTGCTGACTCCAAGTTCATGTAGAGCCGCACATTGATCGGAAGCGTGTGTGTGGGTTCAAGCCACCACAAATGCTCGCCTGGCGGTAGCCTGGTTCGCCAGTAGTCCCTGACGTGCCGCATCTTCTCGTCGTCGCTCAATTTAGAAAAGGTGTCGTAGGAGATACCGAACCGCTCAAACAGCGGGGCGTCACCTTCCATGTCCACGACGAATCTCGGTGCGTTCGACACGCGCACATGAGTCACGCATTCTTCGTAGCGCGCCCACCGAACCTCTGGTACTCCTCCGATCTTGCCGAACACGATATAGATCGCCGAAACGCCTGGGTCGCGCATCGACTCAAACACGCTGTTTCCCACAGTGTTCCAAGTGTCCCTTTTGCTGTACTTGACCTCGACTCCAAAGCTGTTGACGCGGATGTCCGGGAAGGCAATGACGGTGGTAGGTCGGCTCAACCGTCACCTTGCAGTCGGCACTGGCCACGCGAAGCATGTCCAAAACCCCCTGCTCAAAGCGCTCCGGCCCGCGGTACAGGTCGCTGGCCGCTAGGTTCTCGGCCAGAATGCCGACCGTCCTATCCAGAACGGACTCAAACTGCTCTGGTGTCAAGATGCTCTCGGAGGGTATTGGCGATATGCCAAGCCAAGACGGGAGGAACCGCGTTGCCGATTTGCCTTTCTGTTTCGCGCATTCCAGAAGTGAAAACGAAACGGTCAGGGAATGACTGAAGTCTTGCTGCCTCGCGCAACGAGATACGGCGAGGAAGACGATAATGCCACTGTACGTTGCCGTGATGTTCGGCACGGATCGTGGTTGCTGGCTTAGCTGCTACCAATCGGCGACTCCCTTGATCTGGACTCGCCTTTGCCTTGCTCCAGACATGAGATATGGCCGGTGTTTCGTCAAGTTCTTCCAAGTCCTGTAGCGCTTCCTCTGCCGTCATTGTGTGGCCAATCGGTTGCGGATGCTGAAAGTGCTCCCCGCCGCGCAGTCCAACAATGAAGATGCGTTCTCGAATCTGAGGGACTCCATAGTCCGAAGCGCGATAGAGGTGGTAGTTCACCGAGTACCCGGGCAGGTCAAAGTCCGCTAGCATCTGCTCAAAGAAGGGCCGGCCATGAGACATCATCAGCCCCTTGACGTTCTCTGCTACGAACGCCAGCGGCCTCAATGTCCTCACCGCGTCAACCATCCGTTTGTAGAGGATCGTGCGGTGCCCGTTCTCGCTCGCCCTGGTTCCGTTGATCGACACATCTTGACAGGGGAAGCCACCTGTGACGATGTTCGCCGAAGCCGGCAGGTCGGGTAGGTGGTCGTCAACGTCCCCTTGGCGGATGGCATGCCGGAGGTTGATGCGATAGGTGTTGCACGCGGCGGGACGGATCTCATTCGCCCACACGATGTCGAACGGGAGCCGCGCGTAGTGAGTACCACCGAAGTCAAACGCTCCACGAAAGCCCAAGTCCAACCCCCCACAACCCGAGAACAAGCTCACTACCGACCAGCAGGGTGCGTTGGCACCTACGAGCTTGTGGGCAACGTGGGCGGCGGTCGGTCACGTCCGCGCTCCCGACGGCAGGCCGTTGTCGGCGACCAGGTCACGGTAGCGGAGGCACCAGCTCGCCAGCCCCTCCGTCACTGTCGCCATCTGTTCAAGCATGTCCAGTTCCCGGGTGGTTTGACGCCCAGAAAACTCGTCCGCGTACCGTTGGAGATGCTTCGGGCTGATCTTGTGGTATACGTCCTTTTGCGCCCGCTTGAGCATGGACCAGAAGCTCTCCACCCCGTTCGTGTGAACGTGGTCCTTCACGTACTCGCCTACCGAGTGCTTGACCGTGACGCACTTGTAGTCCGTCAGGCCGCTGTATGCGCCAGTGGCGTCCGTGTAGACGGCAGCGCCGGGTTCGGCGTTCTGCCGGACGAACGCCTGTAGCGTCTCGCCGTCCGTACTCTTGACCACCTTGGCGACGACCTCCTTCGTCTTCCGGTCTTTCACCGCAACTACCGCAGCCTTGCCGACCGTGCCACGGCCTTCACCTTCTTCCGCTTCTTGGAGTGCATGTTATTGGGCTTGCCGCCGGAATAGGACTCGTCTCTCTCCCGCTGATACCTTGAACCGCACCGTAGGCCCTTCGTGGGCGAAGGCGTCCCGGATACGCTGAAGCATATGCCACGCCGTCTTCTGCGTGACGCCCAAGTCGCGGTGCAGTTTCATGGACGAGACACCCTTGAGCGACGTGAGTTCAAGGTAGATCGCGTAGATCCAAGTGAGCAAGGGCAACGGGGAACCGGCCATGAACGTGCCGGTCATGGCGGAGAAGTACCGCCTGCAGTCCCCTGCACCTGTACGGCATCTGCTTGTGCTTGCAGTCATGCGTGTTGTCTCCGCCGCAGTTCGGGCACCACTTGACGCCATCGGGCCACAGGATAAGGTCTCAAACCACTCTCTCGCCGCTGCCTCGTCGGGGAACATCCGTGCCAGTTGCAGGAGCGTAAGCCCTTTGCAGTGCGCCTTCCCCAGTGCCTCGCGTCCCGTCTCGGCCAAGGCCGCCCATCTTCCAACCGGCGGACGGTATCAGGGATCGGCGGCGGTGGCAAGTCTGAGCCTTGTCCCATGACAGATGAGCCTGAAGGGGCGATGCCAATCCCACGAGAGATGAGCCTGAAGGGGTGTTGGGGATCATTGGAGGATGATCTTGCAACTCGACATCGAGCGCCTTCGCAGCCTGGACGAGGTCCAGGACTTCATGGCCGGCAGCGCGCCGGTCGACTTCCGATTCTTGGATCGCGCCGATGCCTACGGCTTCGCGCGGCGGGTTCTGGTCCGTTTTCGGTACGTTCGGCTGTCGAGGCCCGACAAGGGTCTGATCCGGCGGTTTCTGATCAAGGTGACGGGTTTCAGCCGAGCGCAGGTGTCGCGGCTGATCTCCCAGTACCGGGAGACCGGGCGGATCGAGGACCGGCGCCGGGGCCCGTCACGACCGTTTCCCCGGCGCTACTCGAAGGCGGACATCGGTCTGCTGGCGGAGGTGGACGAGACCCTTGGCGGCCTGTGCGGCGCGGTGACTCGACGCATGATGCAGCGCCAGTACGAGGTCTTCGGCGATTTGCGGTTCGAGCGTTTGGCGGGACTCTCCAACAGCCATCTGTACCGTCTTCGCCAGTCGGTGACCTACCGCCGGCGCCGGCTGACGGTGACCAGGACCCGGGCGACGCAGGTGAGCATCGGAGAGCGGCGGAAGCCCATCCGGCCGGACGGGCGGGCTTTCTGCGAGTGGATTCCGTCCACCAGGGCGACCTCGACGGGGAGAAGGGTCTGTACGAGATCAACCTCGTGGACGAGGTCACGCAATACGAGTTTGTGGCCGCCGTAGAAGGCATTTCGGAGCGTTTTCTGGTTCGGCCCTTCAAGGGTCGATCGAGGCTTTCCCCTTTGTCGTCCGGGGTTTCCACGCCGACAACGGCTCCGAGTACATCAACCACCGGGTCGCCGCGCTGCTGCGCAAGCTCCATGTCGAGGAGTTCACCAAGTCCCGCCCGAGACGCTGCAACGACAACGCCCTGGTCGAGAGCAAGAATGCCTCGGTGGTCCGGCGCTACCTCGGCTACGACCACATTCCCCGCCATCACGCCGCCCTCGTCAACGACTTCCTGCGCGACGTCCTCGCTCCCTACCTCAACTACCACCGGCCCTGCCACTTCCCCGTCGAGAAGACCGACGCCAAGGGACGCATCCGCAAGACCTACCCCTTCGACAAGGTCACCACGCCCTACCTCAAGCTCAAGTCGCTCGACGCCGCCGACCAGCACCTGCGCCCCGGCGTCACCTTCGAGCAGCTCGACCAGGAGGCCCTGGCGCTCGACGACCTCGCCGCGGCGGGCACCGTCAACGAGGCGCTGGTCGCGCTCTTCGCCGAAATCCGACGCCGCGAAGCAACCGTCGCATGAGCGGAACCGCGAACCGCTACGCATCTCGCCTTCAGTGCACGTCGGCCGCGGCCTCGCGGTCCCCGCGCTACCGTTGGTCCCTGGTGCTGATCTCCGCTTCGCTCCAATCAGCAGACCTGAAACAACACCCCACACCCTCTCGCCATCACTGCCGATGAGACCCCCGTTCAGGCTCATCTCTGTATGGGACTAGGCTGTCTGGTGTATGGGCCCCTTCGCGCCGCCGTCGTCGTCACCTGTTGCCTCGCTCAACTGGGCCGGGTGCCCATCCGCGGCCGACGAGACGCCGGGATGAACACAGGTGCCGCGGCGGCCGCGGTCTTGACCGGCCCTGGCCTGAGCGGCGTGGCGGCTACACTCGCGCGATGCCTGATCGACGGACGCGCGTCGCTTCTCCCGGCCCTCTCGGTCGTGTCGCCTCTCTGGCCGTACTGGCCTCTCTCGCCGCACTGCTCGCGGCGCCGGCGGCGGCCGAGGATCTGTCGTACTACCTGCCGGACGCCGAGGACCCGGCGGCCTACGACGAGGCGGTGCCCCGGCCGTCGGCGGTGCTCGGGTACGAGGTGGGCGAGTGGCACGTTCGTCCCGATCAACTCAATGCCTACGCGCGGGCGTTGGCGGCCTCGTCGGCGAGGGTGTCGGTGTCGGTGCAGGGGCACACCCATGAGCAGCGTCCCCAGCTTCTGCTGACGATCACGTCGCCCGAGAACCACGCTCGCCTGGACCGGATCCGCGAAGGCCGGCGGAGTCTTGTCGACCCCCGCCTGGCGGCGCCGCAGGATGCCAGCCAGAAGGCGGGCGCACCGACACCACCGGCACTCGATGACTTGCCGGTCGTCATCTGGCTCGGCTACAGCATCCACGGCAACGAACCGAGCGGCTCGAACGCCTCGATGCTGGTTGCCTACCACCTGGCGGCGTCCCCGATCCCGGGTGGTCGCGGATCAGCTGGACCAGGCGGTCATCCTGCTCGACCCGAGCCTGAATCCGGACGGCCTGGGCCGGTTCGCGCACTGGGCGAACACGAACCGGGGCATGGTGCTCAATGCCGATCCCGGCCACCGGGAGCACCGCGAGCCGTGGCCGGGCGGGCGCACGAATCACTACTGGTTCGACCTGAACCGGGACTGGCTTCTGCTGCAGCATCCCGAGTCGATGAACCGCATGGCGACCTGGAAGGCGTGGCAGCCGAACCTGGTCGGCGACTTCCACGAGATGGGGTCCGACAGCACGTTCTTCTTTCAGCCGGGCGTCCCGAGCCGTCGCAATCCCCTGATTCCCCGGCGGAACGTGGAACTGACCGAGGAGATCGCGGCTCACCACGCCGCCGTGTTCGACGGCGCGGGCCGGCTCTACTACAGCCGGGAGGGCTTCGACGACTTCTACCTCGGAAAGGGCTCGACCTACCCGGATGCTCACGGCGCCGTCGGTTTCCTGTTCGAGCAGGCGAGTGCGGAGGGGCGCCTGATCGAGACAGCGAATGGCGAACTGGCGTTCGGTTTCGGGATCAAGAACCAGTTGCTCGCGTCGCTGTCGATGGTCGAAGGGCGGGGTGGCAAGCGCCTGGAGCTGCTCGAGCACCAGCGAGACTTCTTTCGCGGCGCCGTCGCCGCGGCGGGAGAAGCCGGGCCTGCAGCCTATGTGTTCCATCTGGACGGCGACCGGGGCCGCGCTCACCGGATGCTCGACCTGTTGCTGAGGCATGAGATCGAGGTTTACGAGACGACCGAGGAGATCGAGGTCTCGGGCCGCGTCTACACGCCTGGCGCGTCGTGGCTGGCGCCGCTGGCGCAACCCAGTCGACGCTGGTGCGCTCCTTCTTCGAGACGGTGACCGAGTTCAACGACTCCGTGTTCTACGACGTCTCGGCCTGGACCCTGCCGCTCGCCTTCGGCGCGGAGTACGACCTCCTCGAGGGCGGCGCCTATCGGGCCCGAATTTCTCGGTACGGAGGTGGTCGACGCCGCCATCGAGCCGGGCGTGTTCGGCGCCGCTGCCGGAGACGCGCTGGCCTATGCCTGGGCCTTCTCCTGGGACGGCTACTTTTCGGCCCGCACCTTGAACCGCCTGCAGCGGGCGGGCGCGAAGGCCCGGGCCGCGACGAGGGCGTTCACCGCCGAGACGCCTAACGGCCCTCACGCGTTCGAGCCGGGGGCGATCGTCGTGCCGGTCGGCCGGGCGGCGGAGCCGGGCGCCAACGCGGAGATCGACCTGGAAGCGATACTGGCGGAAGCGGCCGCCGCGGACGGCGTCGACGTCCATCGTCTGATCGGCGGGCAGGCCGCAGAGGGGATCGACCTCGGAAGCCCGAGTCTGCGGCCTCTGACGCCCCCGCGTCCCCTGCTCGTCACCGGCCGGGGCGTTCCTTCGTACCGGGTCGGCGAGGCCTGGCACCTGCTCGACGAACGCTTCGGTGTCGAGGCGTCCCTGGTCGACCTCGGAGCGCTCGGGAGTATGGACCTGGACCGCTACACCCACGTCGTGCTGGCCCTGGGCGGGCGGCCGCTTCGGCGGCGCGGGGAGGGGCGCCGGGCGACGAGAGCCGTGACCGTCTCCGCGCCTGGGTGCGTTCCGGCGGCGCACTGGTGGCAATCGGCGGCGCGAGTCGCTGGGCGAGCGAGGAGATCCTCGGGCGCGAACCTGGCGGCGAGACGGGAGAAGAGGGCGCCGGCGTCGACCCGGTCCCGGTACGCCGCCGCTACGCCGACTACCGCGACCAGCGGGCCGAGCAACTCATGGCCGGCACGATCGTCGGCGTCGAGCTCGATCTGACCCATCCGCTGGCCTACGGGTACAGACGGTCGGAGCTCGCCGTGATTCGCACCGGCGAGATGGTCCTGCCGGCCAGCCCCGACCCGTTCGAGAACGTCGCCCACTACCAGGATCCGCCGCGGCTCTCCGGCTGGATATCGCCGGAGAACCAGCGCCGGCTGGCCGGCCAGCCGGCCGTCATCGCCAGCCGGATGGGCCGCGGGGTCGTCATCCAGCTCCTCGACGACCCGAACTTCCGCGCCTACTTCTACGGCTCGAACCGCTTGTTCCTGAACGCGATCTTCCTGAGCGGTCTGATCGATTCGACCTCCGCGCCGGATTCCTGGCGCTAGATGGAGACACGAACGGAACCTCGCCTGGCGGGAGTCTTGCTTTCGCGGGTGCCGGTATGTTGAGATCCTGTGAGCCGACTTTGACCGAGTGCGCAGAATCGGCGCGCCGGGCGAAGGTCTCCCGGCCACTTTGGCGTACGTTCCGCGCGCTGGCGATCCACTGCGGTTCGGCGTGGCGGCATCGTCGCCGGGCAATCACCCACCGACCAATGTCAACTGTTCACGGAGGAAGTCGAGAGTGACCGAAACCGACCACGCCGACTCCGTCCCGCCCGCGGTAGCGGCGGAGACCGCGCCGCGCGAGGCCGATGCGCCTGGCGAGGTCCTGATTTCCGTAACCGACCTGACCAAGCACTACGGTCCGATTCGGGCCGTTGACGGAATCAGCTTCGAGGTGCGCCGCGGCGACGTGCTGGGCTTTCTCGGGCCGAACGGCGCCGGCAAGACGACGGCGATGAAGATGATCACCGGCTTCCTCGAGCCGGACGCCGGCGCCGTCTTGGTCGCCGGCCTGGATGTCGCCCGGGATCGGCTCGCGGTGAGCCGGCGGATTGGCTACCTGCCCGAGAACGCGCCCGCCTACGGCGAGATGAGCGTCGAGGCGTTCCTCGGTTTCATCGCCGAGGCTCGCGACCTCGAGTCACCGGACGCCGCGATTGACTCGGTCATCGACGTGACGCATCTGCGCCGGGTGCGCGGCCAGACGATCGAGACCCTGTCCAAGGGCTTCAAGCGCCGCGTCGGCCTGGCGCAGGCTCTGATTCACGATCCGGACGTGCTGATTCTCGACGAGCCGACCGACGGGCTGGATCCGAACCAGAAGAAGGTCGTTCAGGACCTGATCCTGAGTCTGTCCTCGAACCGCTGCATCGTGCTCTCGACCCACATCCTCGACGAGGCGGAGCGGGTGTGCAATCGGGCGGTCATCCTTTCGGAGGGGCGCATCCTGGTCGACTCGACGCCCGACGACCTGGTGACCCGGGCGCCCGGCCATAACGCGGTGCGCTTCCGGGTCGTCGACGGTGACGCCGACGGCGTCGTGGCGGAACTGTCCGCTGCCGCCTGGTGCGCGGCGGCGCGGGTGCTGCCGAACGGCGAGGTGGAAGTGGAGCCTCGAGCTGGCGAGGACCGCCTGAACGACGTGCTGGCGACGGTCGGTGAGCGGCGAATCGCGGGCGTTCGGGTCCGCGAGGGCCGGCTTGACGAGTTGTTCCGTGACGTGACGAGAGGAGTGGCGGCATGAGCGCGGACCAGAGCACGGCGCCCGCCCCGGTCACCGCGGGCGGTGCGTTGGCACTACGTTTCGTGGGGATGAGAGCGGTGCTGCGACGGGAGTTCCGCGGCTACTTCGCGTCGCCGCTGGGCTACATCTTCATCGTGATCTTCCTGATCGCGAGTGGCTACCTGATGGTGTCGCGCGATTTCGGCCGCTTCCTGGAGATGCGCGAGGCGAACCTCGACGCTCTCTTCAGTTACATGCCCTGGATCTTCGTCGTCCTGGTGCCGGCGGTGGCCATGCGGTTGTGGGCGGAGGAGCGCCGGTCCGGGACCGTCGAGTTGCTGCTCACCCTGCCGATCACGCTGGAGGGCTCGTACCTCGGCAAGTTCCTGGCCGGCTGGGCGTTCCTGGCGGTGTCCGTGTTGTTGACCTGGCCGGCGGTCTTCCAGGTCGCGCGGTTGGGCGATCCGGACTGGGGCGCGGTCTTTCTGAGCTACGTCGCCTCGCTGCTGGCCGCGGCGGTCCTGCTCGCGATCGGTCTATTGTTCTCGGCGCTGTCGAAGAACCAGGTCGTCGCGTTCATTCTTGCGGTGGCCGCTTCGGTCGGCTTCCTGCTGATCGGGGTGCCGCAGACGCAGGAGTTCGTGGGCAAGTGGTTCGGTGGCTACGTCGAGCGGGTGGTTTCGTCGCTGAGCCTGGTCGACCACTTCGAGACCCTGACGCGGGGCCTCCTCCAGTTGAACTCGTTGTTGTTCTTCGTTCTGTTCACCGCCGGCTGGCTGATCTGCGGCATGTTGGTGCTCAGCCGGACCAAGACGAACTGAGGGTTGGCAAATGACTTCCGAACCGAACCTGAACCCGGATGCCGGGGGGGACGCCGGCGCACCTGTACCCGGTGGCGCGGACGGCAACCGCGGCCCGCGAGGGATGACTGTGGCGCGTGGCCGGACGGTGACCCTGGTCCTGATCGGCCTGTTGACGGTGCTGTCTATCCACGTCGCCAACGAGTGGCTGGAGGGATGGCGCGTCGACTTCACCGGTGGCGATCTCTACTCGCTGACCGACGGCACCCACGCGATCATCGAACGAATGCAGGAGGAGGGCGTCAAGCCGCTCGACATCCGGCTCTACTTCTCGGAGACCGCGGGCAAGACGCTGCCCAAGTTCGTCAAGGACTTCATCGGCTACGAGCGCTACCTGCGCAGTTTGCTGGGCGAGTACGAGCGCGCCGCGGCGGGGAAGATCCGCGTCGAGACGATCGACCCGATTCCCGACAGCGACAACGCGGACCGGGCCGCCGAGGACGGCCTGGACGGCAAGCTGATCAACCAGGAGGGCGATCTCTTCTACTTCGGCCTGGCGATGGAGACCCAGACCGGCAGCAAGGAGACGATCGAGTTCCTGTGGCCCCAGGAACAGGAGAACGTCGAGTACGAGATCTCGAAGAAGATCCACGGACTGCTGTGGCCGGCGCGGCAGCGGGTTGGCGTGCTGTCGAGCCTGGAGGTCTTCGGCGGCGCCCAGGATCCGATGATGGCGCAGATGCTGGCGGCCCAGGGCCGCACGCCGGCGCAGAAGTGGATCATCGTCCAGGTGCTGGAGGATCTCTACGACGTCTCCCAGGTCGCGGCCGACGTGGACGAGATCTCGGCTGACGACGTCGACCTGCTGGTCGTGATCCACCCCAAGGGGCTTCCGGACAAGACGGTGTTTGCAATCGACCAGTGGGTGGCTGCCGGCGGCAACACGCTGATCTTCCTCGACCCCTACGCCCTGGGCGATACGCCGCCGCAGAACCCGCAGCAGCCCTGGATGGCGCTTCAGTATCAGCCCGCCTCGAACCTGGCGCCGTTGCTTGAAGCCTGGGGTCTGGAGCTGCCGGCGAACCAGTTCGCGGCCGACTTCGAACTCGCGGCGCGGCGGCCGATGAGCCAGTTCGGCGCCGCGGAGTCGGTGATCATCGATCTCCAGGTCGATTCCACGCTCCACGAGGGTCTCCTGGACGAAGAGAATCCGATGTTGCGGGGCCTGTCGAACACGCGCTTCTTCCTCGCGGGTGCGCTGCGGGAGATCGGGGTGCGCGACGCGGACGGGACGGACACCGAGACGGGCGAGGCGGACGAAGACGTCTCCGGGCCAGCCTCCGACGTCGAGTTGCGGCCTCTGATCTCGACCACGGCGGCTGCCGGCGCCCTTGAGGTGCTGCCCGGTTTCGGCGGCGGCGACGGCCTGGCCTACACGGACCTGAACGACGGCGCCAAGCTGCGCGACGCGTTCGCGCCTGGAGAAGAGGCGCTGGCGCTGGCGTACGTCGTGCGCGGCAAGCTGCCGACCGCCTTCCCGGACGGCGTCGACTACCCGGACAGGGAGGCGGAGCGGCCGCCCAATCTGCCCCCCGAGATCGAGGTTCCGCCGCCCGACGACGTGGAGATCATCCACCGCGATCCGCTGCCCGAGGAGGAGCGGGGCGAAGCGGCGGTCGTCGTGTTCGCGGATGTCGATTTCATCCACGACCAGATCGCCTTCCTGCAGAACCCGTTCGGAATCGTCCAGGCGGCTAACGACAACCACAAGGTGGTCCTCAACAGCATCGACTACCTGCTCGGTTCCCGGGACCTCATGTCGGTTCGCGCCAAGAGCGGGATCAGCCGGCCGTTCCTCCGCTTCGACGAGATCGAAGCGCAGGCCGAACTGGACACGCTCGACCGCGAACGGCAGATCCGCGAGGAGATCGAGACCTTCCAGGCGGAGCTGCGGGAGAAGCAGGGCGAGATTACCCAGCGCAACGCGGCTCTCTTCCAGAGGAAGCTGCAGGAGGAAGTCGACGAGTTGAACGAGCGGATCCTGGAGGGCAACCGGGAACTGCGGGACATCCGCAAGGGCCGGCGCGAGGCGTTGGAACGCGAGGAGTCCATGGTGCGCTTCGCCGTCATCGGATGGATGCCCGTCGTCGTACTGTTGATTGGTCTGTACCGCGCCCGCCGGCGCTAAGGCTCGGATGAAACTGGGCGCGAACAGGAGCCGGCCTGGCGGCCGCCGCGTCTGGTTGGCCGCCTGCGGCGGCAGCCGGCACGGACGCCGGCGCACCCGGTCGCGGCCGGTTACATGCCTCTACCACTGGGAGATATCGGCATGAGTCAGGTGAACAAGAGGCTCGTGGCGGCGGCGGTGGCGCTGCTGGCCCTTTCCATCTTCAGCTACTGGAACAGCGTGTCCCGCGCCGAGCGCTTCGAGAGCGGACAGAAGTTCCTGCCCAACCTGAACCCGGACGAGATTGCCCGGGTGGAGATCGTTCAGGGCGGGGAGCAGGTCACCCTGAGCCGGCAGGGCGACATCTACGTGGTGGAGGAGTCCCACGACTACCGGGCCCGCAACGAGGGAGTGAATCGGCTGGTGCGCAACCTTCTCGACATGGAACTCGCGAAGGAGGTTGGCGCGAGTGAGAGCCTGGCGGCGGAACTCGGCATCGAGCCGCCGGGAGAGGAGACGGTCGAGGTGGCGCTCAGGAACGCTTCCGGCAGCGACATGGTTCGTTTGCGGGTGGGCAACCGGTTCGAGGGCGGCAGCGGCAACTACGTGCGGCGCCTCGACGGTGAGGAGAACCCGATCTTCCTGACCGACGCGACGGTGCTGATCGACAGCACCGCCGACCAGTTCCTGCAGAAGGAGATCGTCGATGTCGCCTCAGGCGAGGTGGTGCGCATCGACGGTCCTGACTTCACGTTCAGCAAGGACGGCGAGGAGGGCGCGGGGCTCATGCTCGAGCGGGTGCCGTCCGGGCGGCGGGAAAAGACGAGCGAGGTCGGCCGGGTCAAGAATTTCCTGTCCCGCCTGCGGTTCTCCGAGGTCCACCTCGCCGACGACGAGGAAGTGGCCGATCTCTCCTTCGGCGCCGAGTTCAGGTACGAGCTGGAGGACGGTTCAGGCTACGTCGTCGCGGTCGCCGCGCGCGAGGATGACCGCTACATCCGCATCGGCGGCTACCACACCGTGGAGCAGGTGGCGATCGAGCGCGACACGCCCGAGGAGGAACTCCAGGAGAAGGCGGACATCCTGAACCGGGCGGAGGAGATGCGGGAGTTCAACGACTACCACGGCTCCTGGGTCTACAAGCTGGACAGCTTCACCGGCGAGAAGCTCGACCTCCGCCGCGCGGACCTGATCGAAGACGTCGGCGACGACGAAGAGAGCTGAGCCCGGTTCGGGACGGAACTCGACTTCAAGTGGTACGAGGATCCGCTCAGCGACTCTCCGCCGTACGGACATCGGAGTCCTCGGCTGCTATGTTCCGCCGCGCCCGCTGCGGCTGATCGCGGCGAAGCGTTCAGACACAAGGAGCTTGGAATGCTGGGATACTGCACGATCGGTGTGAACGACATGGACCGGGCGATGGCCTTCTACGACGCGCTGCTGGGCGAACTGGGAGCGTCCCGCATGTTCGGCATGGACCGGATCCAGTTCTACGGCACGGGGCCGGGACAGGCGATGCTCGCCGTTTGCATCCCCTACGACAAGCAGGCGCAAACGCCGGGCAACGGCAACATGGTCGCGATTCCCGCGGGTTCGGACGAGAACGTCGACAAGCTCTACGCCAAGGCGATCGAGCTGGGCGGCGCCGACGAGGGCGGGCCCGGAACGCGGGTGCCTACGTTCTACGGCGCCTACGTCCGGGATCTGGACGGGAACAAGCTCTGCTTCTTCAATATGTCGGCCGGGTAAGTCGAGATCGTCAGCGGCGGCAGGCGCTGCTTCTCCAAAGGGGGGTTGGGCCTGAGTCCGCGCCTCTGAGGCTCGAGCGGGCGGGTGCGCCCGAGCCGCTCCGAGCGCGTCCTGACGCGCGAGGAGAGACTCTCGACGCGGCGCTCGGGGCTCTGTTCGCTTCGGAGTGACTGCTACGCTGACCGCCCGTGTCCGGGTTCGCCGTCCTCCTGCTGGTCGCCCTCGTGGCGGTTGTTCCGGGCCAGACCGTTCCGGGCCAGCTTGAGTCGGCGCCGGACGATCCAGTCGGGGCGCTGGCGCTGGCGCGCGCGGCAGTGGAGCGGGCGCCGGCGGAGTTCGGGCCGGCGCTGGCGGTTGCCGGAGCACTGACGGCCCTGGGCCGTACGGACGATGCGCTCGCCGCCTTCGCCCGCTCGCGGTCGCTGCTGCCGGACGACCCTGGCGTCGGCGAGCCCTCGGCGTTCGCCGATGCCGCGTCGGCCTACCTGGTTCCGGCGCTGCTGCTTCGCGATGTCGACCGCACCGGCGAGGCGATCCGGCTGCTGGAGGAGGCGGTTGCTCGGCGGATCGGGGACGCCGAGATCTACGAGCAGTTGGCGCTGCTTCGGCTCGCCGACGGTCTGGCCGACGACGCGCTGGCTGCGGTCGACGCCGCTCGAGCGAGGAGCCTGACGAGCCCCGGTCTCAAGCTCGCCCGCGGTCTCGCCCTGGCCCGCAACCCGGAGCGGCGCGGGGAGGCTCTGGACCACCTCCAGGGCGCGCTGCGCAACGGAGTCGGCGACCCGGTCGTTGTCCACCTGGAAGCGGCGGACCTGCTCGTGGCCGCAGCGCGCTACCCGGAAGCGCTCGAGCACCTGGGCGCCGCCGCGGAACTCGCGCCGGACGAACCGGAAGTGGTCTATCGGCTCGGGCGGACGCTTGCCGCTGCGGGTGACCGGGAGGCCGCCCGGAAAGCGCTCGACCGCTATCGCTTGCTCGAGGAAGCCCGGGAACGCGCGGCGGAGAGCCAGCGCCTGGTTTCGGGGGAGACGGTGTCGGCCCTGTCGGAGGCCCAGCGGTTGGCGGCGGCGGGCGACCTTGAAGCCGCGTTCAAGCGCCTGACCGGTCTGTCAGGAAGCCGGGACGATTCACGGGTCGCGGACGTTCACTCCCTGCGGGCCAAGGTGCTGTTCTCGATGGGCCGCACAGGCGAAGCGGCAGCCAGCGTTGCCGCGGCGCGGCGGCTTGAACCCGGCCGCGTCGAGTACCACTACCTTGAGGGGATGTTCCTGTACGCCGGCGGGCGCCCACGGGACGCCGCGACCGCGCTTGAGCGGGCTGTGGCCCTTGATCCCGACCTCGGCGAGGCGCACGGCCTCCTCGGCATGATCGCCGCTGAAGGCGGCCGCTTCGGCGAAGCGGCCGAGCGGATGGAGCGGGCACTCGAGCTGGGGCTCGAGGGCAACGCCCCGCTCCGGTTCAACTACGCCCGGGTGCTCGAGGCCTTGGGGCGCAGTGAAGAGGCCAAGGTCCAGATGGAAGCGTTCGACCGCCTGGGCCAGCCGCCGCCACGGTAGCGCCGGTCGCTTGCTGCCTCTACCGCGCCCGGGTGCTGAGGCCCCTGGGGCGCAGTGAAGAGGCCAGGGTCCAGATGGAGGCGTTCGACCGTCCGGGCCAGTAGCCGCCACGGTAGCGCCGGTCGCTTGCTGCCTCTACTCGCAGGCAAACGCCCCTACCTGCAGTCGAAGGCCTTGGTGTCGGCCACGGGCAGGAACGCCTCTTCGGGCGGACTCGTGTAGGCGTGGCGGGTTTGAGTGACCGGGTCGGCCACCTCGAGTTCCACGTCGAGATCGGTGAGGCCCGTGGCGTAGAGCCAGTACTTGCCGTTCGCCTCGCAGCCGTCGAGGACCTTCACGACGATCTCCACGTTGGAGGCGTCGAAGAAGCTGAAGTAGCCGGTGTCTCCGGTCAAAAGGACGCCGTGGCCGAGGCCGGTTTCGCCCTGGTCGGTCGCGTAGCGGACGCGAGCCCGGAAGCGATCCTTGTTCAGGCACAAGGTCGTGGCGTCGGCGACGCACTGCTCGATCGGCTCGGTCGGGCCGGTGTCGGCCTCGTCGATCGTGACGACCATGCGGGATTCGCCGAGGTCGGCGCCGCCGCGCGGGTCGTGGAGTTCGAGTTCGATCGTCTCCACCCCTTCGCCGGCGACGCCGTCCTCGAGCAGCCGGAGCGTGAACGTCCGGGGGGCCGAATCGCCGTGGCCCCAGGCGAGGGTGCGGGCGACGGGTTCGTAGTCGGCCTGCGCTGTGGCGGAGCCGCCCGAGGTCCGCACAAGGGCGGCGACCGCGCCGTCGCTGCCGCCGGCGCGAACCACGCTCAGGGTGATTTCGCCGTCTGATTCCTGGGCCGTCACGGACGGCCGGGTGAAGCCCAGTCTGCCGGGCCGCTGCTCGGGCAGGTCAAAGGCGAGCGACAAGGCGACGAGCTCGGCATCGCGGGGCCCGGCGCCAACCGCGACAACCACGTACTGGCGGCCCTTCGCGGTGTAGCTCATCGGGGCGCCCGAGGCCGCCGCCGGCAGCGGGATCGTGCGGAGTACGTCGCCGTTTGCGGGGTCGAGGACGGTCAGCAGGGGTCGGGACCGGTTGGCGTAGAAGACCAGGTCCTGGGTGGCAAGCAGGGACGGGGTTCCGGCGTAGCCGTTCAGGCCGTCATTGGCCCGCTGCCAGAGGATTTCGCCGCGGTCGAGGTCGTAGGCGGTGACGTGACCCCAGGGCGGCTTCAGCAGATAACGGTTGCCGGGTGCGGTCAGGATGCCCGATTCGTACAGGTAGTACTCGGGGAGGGCGGTCCGGTAGAGGCGGATGAGGAAGGGGACGACCCCCTGGACCGGGACGAACAGCCTCGATCGGGTCGGATCAAAGGCGGCCCCGCCCCAGTTCGCGCCGCCCCCCAGCCCGGGCGAGATCACCGCGCCGCGAGTGGACGGCGGCGTGTAGATCGGCCCCCAGTCGACATCGGCGAGCACCGCCTCGGCGCCGTCGGCCAGATCCTCCCGCTCGATTCCCAGCCGGTCGAAGGGGGGTGGCTTGGTCGGCCGCGGTTGGGTCAGCGCGGTTCGCTCGCCGGGGACGGACGACTGGGGCACCGGCGCCTGATGGATCGGCCACACCGGTCTGCCGTTTCGCCGGTCGAACACGAAGACCCAACCCTGCTTGGTGACCTGCGCGACGGCCGGGATTTCCCGCCCGCCGACCGTGATGTCGACAAGGTTGGGCGGCGCCGGGAGGTCGAAGTCCCAGATGTCGTGGTGGACGATCTGGTAGTGCCAGACGCGGCGCCCGGTCCGGGCGTCGAGGCAGACGATGCTGTTCGCGAACAGGTTGTCGCCCTTGCGGTGGCCGCCGTAGAAGTGGTTCGACGGAGCGCTGACCGGCAGGTAGACGTATCCGAGTTCCAGGTCGGCGGTCATCGGCGCCCAGACGTTGGCGCCGCCGACCCGCTCGGCGGCGCCGTTTTCCCAGGTCGAGTAGCCGAACTGCCCGCGGCGGGGCACGGTGTGGAAGGTCCACAGCAGCTTGCCGGTGCGGGCGTGATAACCGCGGACGTCGCCGGGCGGCCATTCCGGCTGAGGCGCCCAGTCCATGACCGACGAGCCGACGACGACCACGTCGCCGACCACGGTCGGCGGCGAGGTGTGTCCGTACTGGTCGGAGCGGTTGTTGAGTGAACGAATCCCCGCCTTGAGATCGACGGTTCCCCCGTTGCCGAAGCTGCGGCGCGGCGTTCCGGTGGCTGGATCGAGCGCGATGAGGCGCGCGTCGCCGGTGGCGAGGTAGACGTTCGCGGTCTGGCCGTCCGTCCACCAAGCGAGTCCGCGATGCAGAAAGCCGTTGTTCGGGGGGCGGCCGGAGAGGTAGCTCTTCGGGTCGTGGGCCCAGATCTGCTCGCCCGTTTCGGCGTCGATCGCTGCCGCCTGACTGAAGGAGGTGCTGGTGTAGAGCACGCCGTCGATCATCAGGGGCGTCGCCTCGAAGGCGACGATGCTCCGTTCTCCGCCCGGCTCGGCAATCGGGTTGTCAGGCGATTCCCAGCGCCAGCGGACACCCAGATCGCCGACGTTTCCGCGGTGGATCTGGCCGAGCGGCGCGTACTTCGTTCCGCCGGCGTCGCCGCCGTACTCCCGCCACTCGCCGCCGACGGCGCCGTGCTGGGCGGCCGCCGGCGCGCCGGCCGCTGCCGCGGCCAACAGGACAACGGCGACTCTGGCCGCGACCGGGGCCAGCGGGTTGGACCTCGAAGTCATCCTCGAAGTCCTCGTCGCCTCGATCCGGGCCTGCGATCCGCCGACGCGGGTTCTCCGTCGGATCAACACGGACGGCCAGCGGCGCCTGTGCGTCACGGCGAGCAGTCGGACACGCCTACCTGTCCGATTTGCGGCGACGATCGGTAGCCAGCGGCGCCTGCACATCACGGCGAGTGCAGAACGTAACGGATCAGATCCTGGACTTCGGACGGTTGAAGCGTGCTGAGCAGACCGCTCGGCATGGGGGAGAGCGAAGACTCGTCGAGACTCTCGATGTCCTCGCGCGGAATCGTCTCGATGTGGTTCGGGTCCAGGGGGTTGGAACGGATGCGAATGGAGCGGTCGTCGGCGGAGGCGAGAAGTCCGGAAATGAAGCGGCCGTCGCGGGTCTCGACCAGGAACGTGCGGTAGTCCTCGGCCACCTCGTCCGAGGGTTCGAGGATTTGCCGCAGCGCATCGAGCGCGGTCAACCGTCCGGAGACGTCGTCCAGGGCGGGACCGATCTCGCCGCCGGCGCCGCCGAGCTGGTGGCAGGTGGCACAGCCGGTCTCGATGAAGAGACGCCGGCCGCGGGCGAGCTGTTCTTCATCGGCGGGAGGCGCGGACAACAGTTCGGCGACATCGGCTTCCAGCATGTCGAAGCTCCAGTCGGCGACGAACGTCCGTTGTGGTACGTCGGGCGCCAGGCGCGGCGCCGCATAACGGGTGACCGCGGCGCCGTCGAGCCGCTCGACCACCCGCATCGTCCCCTTCATCAGGATCCAGTGTCCGGGGAAGGTGCAGACGAAGGGGTAGAGGCCGGGCGACGTCGGAGCGGTGAAGCTCAGGACCTCCGTGCCGCCCGGCTGGACCAGACCGGTCTTGAACAGGACGAGAGGCGTCTTGGGAACGTAGCCCGAGGCTTCGGCTGTCGCCGGGTTGCGCTCCGCCTCGGCATCGGCCGCCCGACCCACTTCCTCCAGCGCCCCCGGTCGCGTGACGACGACGTTGTGGGGCATCACGTCGATGTTCTCGAAGGTGATCTTGACCGGTCCGCCGGCGCGCACGGTGAACTCCTCGAGGTCGAAGAGCATCTGGTGAGGGACCGGCCGCAGGGTGACGATCGCCGGTCCGAGGTTGACGATTTCCTCGCGCAGGTCGCCAAGGCTCTCGCCGCCGGACCGCTCGATCAGCCGGTCGGCGACCCGGAGCCCCAGGTCGTGGATGCGGCGGAACCGTGGCGACGCGAGTTCCCGGCGGTCGGCGTTCTCGAGTGCGTTGACGATCCGCGAGGCGAGGGCTTCCTCGCTGCCCGCCGGGGGCCATGCGTCCGGCGCCTCGGCCGTCAGTTCCCCCAGCCCCTCGAGCGCGGCCAGGCCGATTGCCGGATCGGCGGCCAGGCCGGCCAGCCGCTCGAAGCTGCGTCCCGCATTCGCGGTGATGCCGGAGAGCGTGCGCACGGCCGCTTCCAGCACCCGTTGCCGGCCCGGTCCGCCGGGGTCGTCGAAGAGCGAGGAGACGGGGGCCCAGGCGTCACTGCGAAGGGTCGGCGGCAGTTGGTCGACGCCGTGGAGCCAGTCGATCAGTTGATCGGGAGTCGGTCTGCGGGGCAAAACGCTGCCCCGCGACGCGTCGCCCGTGGCGGCGATCAGGGCCGCGATCGCGCCGCTCCTCACCTTGCGCCTCGCCGCACCGCTGGCGAGGTCCTGGAGTTCGCGGCGAGACGCCTGAAGCGTCACGGCGTCCTGCTCGAGCAGGTGCAGGACGATCCGGTCCACGGTCTCGGGTTCGGGCGGGTGGACGGCGTCCAGGCGCTGCAGTTCGCCGACCAGCAGCACGGCGGGCGTGAGCGACAGGAAGCGGCTCGTGCCCGCAGTGAGGTTCGCCAGGGCCTGACGCTGGCGGTCCATGTCGGCGTCAGCGCGGTGGATGACGGCGCGGTCGGTCAACGAATGCGGTGGCAGCCGCTCCAGTTTCCGGGTCGGCAGCCGGCTCAGCAAGTAGCCGGCTTGAGCTGGCGACAGGGTGTCGAGGAGCGGCGGTTCGCGCTCCGATTCGAGCGCCGGCAGCCACCAGTCCTCGAGCGTGTCCACCGTTTCGCCGAGAACGTAGTCGAGGTAGTAGTCCGTTGGGTGGTCGATTGCCTCGAGGGAGGCCAGGGCGGCGGGTTCGGATTCGAGGTAGCTCAGCCCAAGCAGGGCCTCCAGGCGAGTGCGCGGGAACGGGTCCTCGACCTGGGCGGCCAGAAGCGCCAGGGGATCGTCGAGTTCGCGCCGCCAGAAGCGGGCCACGCGGGTCGCGGCGGCCCGGGCCCGGGGTTCCGGAGAGTCCAGCATGCGGTTCAGCAGTTCCGGTTCGACGACATTCAGGTTCTGGTAGAGCCAGAGCGCCTCGAGCCGGTGGTGTTCGAGTTCCGGGTCGGGATCTGCGTCGGCGGCGTTCGAAGCGCTGCGGCCGCGATCGTCGAGTTCCTCCAGCCAGGCGCCGAGTGCGGCCAGCACCTCGCCCCGCGGGCGCTCGCGCAGTTCGCGGCGGACCCGGTAGCGGGTGCGGTCCTCGTAGCTCTCCAGCAGGCGGATGAGCTCCGGCGCCGTCGCACCGGCGATCTCGGGCGGCGCCAGCAGCGGCCTGGACTTGTGGCGCACCCGCCAGACGCGGCCATGGTCGTGGTCCCGCCGCTCGTCGCGCAGCGAGTACTGCATGTGGCCGATCAACGGGTTGAACCAGTCGACCAGGTAGAGCGAGCCGTCCGGCGCGAACTGCAGGTCGACGGGCCGGAAGTTGATGTCCGTCGAGTAGAGGAGGGGCTCGACCTCCTCCGAGGTGAAGCCCGAGTCTTCCTCGATCACCCGGTGCTGCTTGATGCCCTGGAAGCCGATCGTGTTGTTGACGAGGAAATTGCCTTGGGCCTCGTCCGGGAAATGGCGCGAACTGACGATCTCGCAGCCGGAAGTCGGCCGGACGACCGAGGTGAACACCTTCATGCGGCGCCGCTTGGTCGGATACGGGGCGTTGCCGGTGATCGGTGCGCCGAAGTAGTTCGCGCCGCCGGAGGCGTCGGCGATGAAGTTCTGTCCCCAGCGATCGAAGATGTGCCCCCACGGATTGGCGAACGGATAGGAGACGAAGACCTCGAGCTGGAACCGGTTCGGCTTGTAGCGGAAGACGCCGGCGTCGACCAGCCGCACCGGGCCGTATGGAGTCTCGACCTGGCTGTGGTGGAAGGTGCCTTCCTGGAAGTAGAGCGCGCCGCCCGGTCCCCAGGTGAAGGCCGAGATCGAGTGGTGGCTGTCCTCGGTGCCGAAGCCGTGGAGGATGACCTCGTAGCGGTCCGCCACGTCGTCGCCGTCGGTGTCCTCGATGAACATCAGGTTCGGCTGCTGGGCCACGTAGGCGCCGCCGTCGCCGAGCTCGAAGCCCGTGGGCAGGTGGAGGCCCCGAGCGAAGACCGTGTGGTGATCGGCTCGGCCGTCGCCGTCTCGATCCTCGAGGATCACGATCCTGTCGTCCGGTTCCTCGTCGGGAAGGCGCTGCGGATAGGACGGCATCGTCGCGACCCAGAGCCGGCCCCTGGAGTCGAAGGTCATGGACACGGGATTGCCGATCGGAAAGTCCTGCTCCGACGCGAACAGGGAGACCTCGTAACCCTCGGCGACGTGGAGGTTCTCCAGCGCGTACGCGGGATCGAGCGCCTCGTGGCGCGCCGTGCCGCCCCGGTTCGGTTCCTCGTCGGCGACCTCCTGGGCTGCCGCCGGAAAGACTGCCAGGGCCGCAGCCAGTACGGCGCCGACGGCGATTTGCGCCTCGCCCGGGGATCCGTCGCCGGGTGCGCCGGCCTGCCATCCGTGCGCCCGCTGACGGGCGCAGGGACGGGTTCGCGGGTGGACGCGGGCGGCGCCACGCGGGTTCTGGCGTGCATCCGCATGCGGTGGGCGCCCGGCAGCGCGGTTCATCGGTCGACGCGCTCCAGTCGCCAGGCTTCGCTTGAGCGCGCAAGATCGCGGGCCTCGTCGTCGAGATCTCCGACCAGTTGATCAAAGCGAACCATCTCCGGCGGGAACGAGTGAACGCCGAAAGGCTCCTTGCGTCCGCCGTAGATGTAGTAGCCGTTCACGGCGCGGTAGCGGTCGAAGTGCAGCCGGCTCTTGCGCAGCACCACGCGGCGCAGGCCGTCGCCTGCCTCCACCAGCGCCGTGATCGCCGGCGCCGCCTGGATGTCGACACGGCCCTGCCCCGCGGGGTCTCGTCGCTGCTCAGCCAGCGCCGTGATCGGCGGCAGGGCCCGGATGTCGACTCCCTTCGCCCAGTCTCCGTCGCTCGCGGCGGCCAGGGTCTGGTCGCCGCGCCGCAGGGCGTAGTAGCCGGGCGCCAGATCGCGGACGCTGATTCGCAGGCCTGCCGGACTCCCCTCGGGCCCCGGTGGCAGAACCGGGGGGCGGATCTCAAGTCCCGCACCGCCCCCGGCCGAGGCGACGACCGTTCCAGGCGACGGCGCGCCGAGCGCCTTGAGCAGCTCGCGGGAGGCGTACCAGTAGCCGGCTTCGTTCAGGTGCACGCCGTTGATTGTCAGGGGCGCCGACTCGCCGGCAAACGCGGCCGCGACTCCGTCGAAGATGTCGAGGAAGGGCACGCTGTTCTCCGCCGCAACGGCCTCGGCCGCTTCCGCGTAGAGTCGCAGCTCCGCGTTGCGACGTTCGACCGACGCCGCGTCGAGACCGCGACCGTCCGGGAGGGCCTCCTGGGGTATCGGCGAGACGAGGGCCACCCGCGGTGGCTCGGCGCCGTTGTAGTTCTGCTTCGAGACATGCCGCAGCAGCCGTCCGAGGTCGTTCCTGAACGCCGGCACGCCCTGGTTCCCGGCGAACGACTCGTTCGCGCCGTAGAACAGGAGGACGATGTCCGCTCCCTGCGCCTCGAGGTGGCGGTCGACGGCGCCGAAGTCCAGCGGCCGCGGGCGCAGCGCCGCCTCGTCGGCCGACCAGGCGAGGTTGCGCACGGAGAGGTCCAGCTGCGGGAAGGCGGCCAGCAGCCCGCTCTCGAAGTAGCCGAAGAGCTGGAATCTCTCGGCGAACGTGTTGCCCACCAGGCAGATCCGATCGCCGCGGCGGAGTTCAAGAGTGGAGGCGTCCGAGGCAGAGGCGCCGGCCGCAACGATGGCGAGCAGGAGGGCGGAGAGCTTCTTCACGCGCAGACCGGCATTCTACCGCGTGGGTCACCGGTGTGAGGGTCTGGCCATGGCCCCGGCACGCCAGGCCCGAGATCTTCGACCCGGACCAAGGGTCAGGCAAGGAGCTGCCCGGGGCCCGGGGAGCGGAACCTCCGCGCCGGGTTGAAAGCCCTTCGCGGAGGCACACCGCCTCCTTGAGGCGCCTTGAGCCCGTTCCCTCAAGGCAGGGGCTCCGAAGCGAGCGATCGGACCCGGGGAAGGAACGGCTGTCCCCCCGCTCAGCGGGAAGCGGGTTGTCCGGCACGAGATCCTGGCAGCCCGTGGCAGAAGTCCGTGTCGCTCGAATGCAGCGCGACTTCTGGCACGGGCTGCTGGCCCTGATCTGGCGCCGAAGCCTTAAGGGCAGACGACCGTGAATTCCATCTTGGGACTACTCGTGGGCGTCTCCTGAGAGTCCAGCTTGACGGCGGGCGTCACCTGGTCCGCCTGGGTTGGATCCATGGTCAGGTTGACCGACACAGGCAGGGAGTGGTTGGCCGTACTGCTGCAGTAGGTTTCGTCCGCCGCGATGGAGAACGTCGCGGTATCGTTCTCTACCGTGAAGGAAACGCCGCCTTGCGCGGTACCGTCATCGGTGAGTATTGATCCCGCCGGGCCGGAACCACCGATCGTCGTGGCGTAGCGGACCCCGGTCAAGTGGTCGGCGGCTCTGGTTGCGGTCATCCCGAATTCCGGGTGTCCGCGCTTCGGGTTCGAGTCTACTGTGCCTACGTCTCCGTCGCCTGAAGCTGCTGCGGCGGTCGTGTAGTGGCCGCTCCCGTTCATCCACAGGTCGATCACGATCTCCGCCGTGCCAGACCCGCCGGGCCGGGTGAAGGCGCCCCCGTTCGCAATTTTCGCCATCTGTCCGGTGAAGGCGTTCGTGCTCGTCGCCAGGATCATCGTGCCACCGTCGCCCAGTGCGCACTCCGAGTTCCGGCGGGTGTAGGTCGTCCCCGACTTGTCGTAGCCGCACTTCCTGAGCCCAGCCATCGGCGGCTCCGGCAGGATGTTCGGCAGCACGCCGAGGCGTCCGGTCGAAATCTCCTTGAGGAGGACGGCGCCCCTGCCTTCCCTGATCGTCACGCCGGGGCCGGGGTCCGTCAAGTCAGTCTTGGCGTTGCCCAGGACGTCCTGGTTGACCAAGGGGCCCGTGGCCGAGTCCGTGACGTCGGTGAGCCAGTACCAGCCGCCGTCCTTGACGGGGCCGATCTGCAGGCGGCTCTCGTCCTCGTTGCAGACGAGCCCGTTGTCCATGAACTGCACCATGACCAGGCCCTGTTCGTCGGGCGCGAGTTCGCCGTGGTGGGTGACGCCGCCGCAGGCGGCAGTCCAGGCCACCATGTCGGCGCCGTCGACCTCCGCGATGAAACCCCCATTCCCCGTGTAGACGGGAACGTCATGTGTGCAGGCGTCGCAGGAGACGCTGGTCTGGCCGAAGGCCAGCGCCGGAAGCGCGCCGAAAACCAGCGCGATCGTCATATGCTTCATCAGTTTATTCTCCTTAAGTGGCCTGAACGGCCGTCCGTTTTGGCTGAGGCTCTCCGAGCCTAGCCCACACAAAGTCGGGCGATCATACAGAGTTCCGGAGACACGTGACGCGACGCGCCACAGGCAGGAAACCGGTCATGAACGACACCGCGGCCGCGGCCCTTTTCCGGGTGTGCGGACCTGCTGGTTCCCGTCGGGCGCGTCGCCGCGAAGCGGCGGGCACGAGGCCTCGAGCGTCCCGTCGATCTGTCGGCCTGACCGCCTTTCTTGCCGCCTTCGGCTTCAGCGGATCATACGTTGAAGAGGACGCGCCGCGCAGCGTCGCTGGCGCGGAGAACCGGAGCGGCGGATCAGGTTGAGGACGGCGAGGGTGCCGGCGCCTTGGGGAAGGTCCGCTGTCACGGACTGGTAAAGTCGCGAGCGTTGATGATCGGGCGGCGAAGCGATCGAGCTACCGTGGCGGCTCTGGCCGTCGCGGCCCTGGCCGGCTGCGCGCCGGCGCCGGACGCTCGGGACGCTCTCGACGCGCTGTTCGAGGCGGATTGGTCCGCCCGGCTGCGGGAGAGTCCGCAATTCGCGACCAGCGTCGGCGACCACAGCCGCAACAACGAACTGGCAGACATGAGCCTGGAGGCGATCGAGCGCCGGGTGGAACGGCGGCGTGATCTGCTGCGGCGCTTGGAGGAGATCGACGTCGCCGGTCTCAGTGCGGCGGACCGGATCAACGCGCGGATGTTCGAGCGCCAGCTCAGGAGCAGTGTGGAGGGGTTCGAGTTCGGCGGCTACCAGATGCCGCTCAACGCGGACTCCGGCTTCCACATGGGGTTCGCCCGCATGTACCGCCCGATGCCGTTCCGGACTGCGGACCACTACGATGACTACATCGCCAGGATGCGGGCGATCCCGGCCTACTTCGAGCAGCAGCAGGAGCACATGCGTGCCGGGATCGACCGTGGCTTCACCCTGCCGCGGGTGACCCTCGAGGGCTACGAGGACACGATCTCCGCCCACATCGTCGACGAGCCGCAGGACAGCGCCTTCTGGGCGCCCTTCGAGGATCTGTCGTCGTCGTCGTTGGACGAGATGGACCGCGAGCGCATCCTGACGGACGCCGAAGAGGCGATCACCGAGGCGGTCGTGCCCGCCTACCAGGCGTTCCACGACTTCTTCGTCGGCGAGTACCTGCCGGGCGCCAGGGAAACCGTCGGCGCCTCCGACCTCCCGGACGGCCAAGCGTACTACGCGGAGCAGGTGCGGTGGTTCACGACGCTCGACGTCACGCCGCAGGAGGTCCACGAGATCGGCCTCGGCGAGGTCGCCCGGATCCGGGCGGAGATGGCGGAGGTGATCCGGGAGACCGGCTTCGAGGGGTCCTACGCCGAGTTCCTCGAGTTCCTGCGCACCGACCCGCGGTTCTACCCCGGGACCGCGCAGGAACTGCTGGAGCGGGCCGCCTGGATTGCCAAGAAGATGGACGGGAAGCTGCCGTCGCTGTTCGCGACGTTGCCGCGGGTGCCCTACACGGTTGAGCCGGTTCCGGCCCACATGGCGCCGAAGTACACCGCCGGCCGCTATGTGTCGGCCCCCTACAACAGCACCCAGCCCGGCATCTACTGGGTCAACACGTACAACCTGCCTAGCCGGCCGCTCTACGCGCTGGAGGCGCTCACCCTGCACGAGGCGGTGCCGGGTCATCACCTCCAGAACGCGATTGCGGCCGAGATTGACGCGGGTCCCGAGTTCCGCCGTCACGACTACCTTTCCGCTTTCGGCGAGGGCTGGGGGCTGTACTCCGAGTACCTCGGGCTCGAAGCCGGCATCTACGAAGACCCTTACAGCAACTTCGGCCGCCTGACCTACGAGATCTGGCGCGCCTGCCGGCTCGTCGTCGACACCGGGGTGCACGCTCTGGGCTGGACGCGCCAGCAGATGCTCGACTACCTGGCCGAGAACACGGCGCTCTCCCTGCACGAGGTGAGGACCGAGACCGACCGGTACATCAGTTGGCCCGGCCAGGCGCTGGCCTACAAGATGGGCGAACTGAAGATCCGGGAGCTGCGGGGGAGGGCCGAAGAGGCCCTCGGCGCCGAGTTCGACGTGCGGCAGTTCCACGACGCGGTGCTTGCGAACGGCTCGGTTCCCCTGGACGTCCTGGAAGAGTTGATCGACGCCTGGATCGAAGAGCAGAAGCTGTAGGGCCTCAAAACGTTGGTCGACGTACTGATCTGGCTGGAAGAGACGCGCTTCTCGACCTGGATGCGGGAGTCGGGACCCGCGTTCTTCTCGAGCCTGGTCTTTCACTCGATCGGAATGGCGTTCGTGACCGGCATCCATGTGGCAACGGACCTGCGCATCCTGGGGGTGGCGCCCGGTGTCCCGCGGTCGCTCATGCGGCGCTACACGCCGGTGCTCTGGGCGAGCCTGGTCGTGGTCACCGTCTCGGGACTGCTGCTGCTCCTGGCGTACCCGGCGAAGGCGCTGACCAATCCGGTCTTCTACTTCAAGCTGGTCGCCATCGCGGCCGCCCTCTGGATCATGAGGGCGCTGATGCGCGGGTTGCTCGGGGATTCCCGCCACGACGCGGCGCCGGCGCCCCGGAAGGCGCGGATACTGGCCGGCGTGTCGCTTGCGCTCTGGGCGGCGGTGATCACCTCGGGTCGCTTCCTGGCCTACACCGCCAAGGTCATGCTGGCATCGCACCTGCTGTACTGAGACGCGAGTTCTACCGAGACGCGAGTTCGACTGAGAAAGAAGCGCGATGGAAGGTCTGCTGAACTCGATCGGTCAGAAGAGCGGCATCTACGACTTCATGCACACGTCGTGGGGCTGGCCCACTGTCGAGTCGCTGCACTTCTTCGGCCTTTCGCTGCTCATCGGCACGATCGGTCTCTGGGATCTGCGCCTGCTGGGCGTGGCGAGGGCGATCCCGATGGCCGCGCTGCACAAGCTCGTGCCCTGGGGCGTGGGGGGCTATCTCCTCAACGTCTGTACCGGCTTCCTGTTCGTCGTCAGCGCGCCGAACCAGTACCTCTACAACCCGGCGGTGCAGATCAAGTTCTCGCTGATGGCGATCGCCGGTCTCAACATCCTGGTCTTCTACCGTTTCGCCTACCGTCCGGTGAAGGCCGCCGGCGCCGGCGCCGCGGCGCCGGTTCAAGCGCGGGCCGCGGCCGCGGTCTCGCTGGCGTGCTGGATCGGCGTGATCGTCTGCGGCCGGCTGATCACCTACTTCCGGCCGCCGTACCACTGGTGCTTCTGGTGCTGAACCACTGAGGGCGGAACGCCGCGGCGGCCGCGGCGGTCCGGCGCCGATCGCCGGGTGTCTACGCGGGCCGGGTGTCTACGCGGGCGGCGGCTCCTTCGCCGGTTCCTCGTCGACGTAGCGGAACGGCAGCCGTTCTTCGCCGTCAGCGGGCGGGGACCGCGTGGGAGTCGGGCGTGGACGGCGTTGTGGGGGCGCTCTGCGGGCTGGCGGTGGGCTGCTCGTGGTCGATCCGCGGTTGTTCCTGTCCAGTTCAGCCTCGACCTGCTTGATGAGTTCCTCCGCGGACTGCTCCTGGTCCAGGCCCGCAGCCTCGAGTTCCGCGTCGATGAGCGCCAGCAGCTCGTCGAGATCCTCCAGGTTCCGCCGGTCCCCTACGGCGACCGGCGCCGTGATCGCCTGGACGGCTAGAGGCTCCGCCGCAGGTGACGGAGCGGAGGCGGGAGAAGCCTCGACTCCTGCGGCGACCACCGGGGCCGTCCTCCCGGGCGGCCTGGACGGGTCGGCCGGCGCCGGAGAACTCTCGATCAGGACGCCGTCCGCGGATGACGGCAGTGCTGCCGACCCGAGACCAACCTGGATCAGGTCCTCCGCCTGCCGCACCTGATACCCGGGCAGTGCCTCTGCCAGGTCGACGACCACGCGCAGGAAGTTCGGGTGCTCGCCGGTGCGTACCTCGATCGCCGGGCCGCCGGCGGAAGGCGCCGGCATCTCGGCGAGCGAGGCGTTGATTCCGAACAGGTCGAGCACGACCCGCGGGGGATTGGGCAGTTCGAAGTGCCGGACGGTTTGCAGGCCGCCGGCGGTCTGGAGGCGCAGTACGTCGCCGTCCAGGCGCGCCGCCGTCAGGCTGGAGTCCTGGGCTGCGACAGCCGAACAGAGGAGGGCCGAAACGAAACAGATCAGGGTACGCATGGTCGATCCTGGAGTTCTTGGAAAACCGCATTCTACCACCGAGACCTTCGTATGGGACTTGGGCTCCAGGCCGTCCCGAACAGAGCCGCCAAACCCGTTGCAGGCGCCGGGTCGGGCCCGGAACCCGGAATCCCGGGAGCTTGCCCGGCCGAAGTCGCTTCGCTACGTTCTGCGGTGCACGGTTCTGGCATGAGCGCCTCTCGACAAGAAGGAACGGCAACCCCTGGTCGGCCCCCGATCTGGTTCTGCATCCGTCAGCACGGTCGAGCGAAGTTGCGCGGTTGGGTCGACTACCCGGCGCTGCCCGAGTTGCCTGCCCGGATCGCGGGCGACCCGGACGGCATGGTTGAGGTCTGTGTCACGGAACAGTCTCGCCCGGTTGCGCCGGATGAGGTGTCCCGTGTGTTCTGCAACCGCGTCCGCGGGCTGATCGGCCTGGAGATCGCGTATCGGGACGAGACGGTCAGACTGCCGCCCACCCGCATGCTCGCCGGGAACCTCCGCTTCGGGCGGGCACTGGAGCGGTTCCGCAAGGAGAGGGGCCTGAGCGCATCCGAGTTCGAGGCCAACGGCCGCCTGAGCGCCTTCGCAGCTCGCCAGTTCCTGCTTGGCGGCGACGGGTGGGCCGGTGCAACGGAGTTGTATCGGGGCTCACCCCTGGTTGCGCCCACTCCGTCGGAGGATGAGGACCGCGTCGCCGACCTCGCATGGGGCATCGGACGATGGATGCTCGACAACCTGTCACCGGAAGGCGGGCTGCCCTACAAGTACTGGCCCAGTCGGGGCGAGGCCGCGCCGTCGGACAACGCGATCCGCCGCTTCCTCGCGACGCTGTCCCTGGCACGGTTGGCGAAGCTCCACTGCAGTGCTGAACTGGCCGAGGCCGCGCGGCGCAATCTACGCTTCAATCTGCGGCGCTACTTCCAGAACATCGGGGGTGGACGCGGCGCCATCGTCGAGCGGACCGGGGCGAAGCTCGGCGCGGCCGCGCTGGCGGCTCTGTGCATCCTGGAGAGTCCCGCCCGTCACGAGTTCGCGGCCGAATTGACTCTGCTGACGGCGGGCGTGAACTCGCTCGCGGACGAGGAGCTGGGATTCAGGACGTTCTTCTTCCCGCCCGAGCGCGATGGTCAGAACTGGAACTTCTACTCCGGGGAGGCGCTGCTGTTCCAGGTTGAGGCGGCGCGGCGGGGCATCGAGGGCGCTCCGGCGCCGGAGCGCTGCGCGGCAACCTTCGAGCGCTGCAGCGAACGGCACCGGCAAGCCCGCAATCCCGCCTTCGTGCCGTGGCACGCGCAGGCCGGCGCCTCTCTGTTCGCACTGACGGGAAGGCGCGAGGTGGCGGACTTCGTGTTCGAGATTTCCGACTGGCTGCTGCCGATGCAGCAATGGGACGGATTGGACCCGGATCTGCGCGGTCGCTTCCATGATCCGAGACGCCCTGAATTCGGCCCTCCGCACGCGGCTTCCACCGGCGCGTACCTGGAGGGGCTCGCGGACGCTCTGATCCTGGCGCGCTCGCAGGGAGACGAACAGCGTGCCGCGGCCTACGAGCGCGTCATCGAGCGTGGACTGCGGTCTCTGCGGCAGCTCCAGTTCCGGGGACCTTACGACACCTTCTACATTTCGAAGAAGAAGCGCGTCCTGGGAGCGTTGCGCACCGAGGCCTACGACAATGCGGTGCGGGTGGACTCGGCCGCTCACGCGCTCGGCGCGGCCGAGAAGCTGCTACGGCAGAGGCAGGCTCAGCCGGTCGGCGGCAGAACGTAGTAGTCGCGCGGCCCGGTTCGCCGGCGTATACGTTCCCGGCCTTCGTGGCTCAGCCGGTCGGCGACAGGACGTGGTAGCCGCGCCCGGGAGCTGGCAGCACGTCGAAGATCAGGTGCACCCGCGGTTCGTCGGTGAGATTCCTCGCATCGTGCTCCGCCTTGTTGTCGAAGGCCCACAACTCGCCCTCCCGCATCACGACGCTCTCACCCCCCGCGATCAGCGGGCTGCCGCCCGGGCTCTTCAACACCAGGTGGAAACGATCGCGGACACGGTAGTAGTCGCCGGCGTCGATGTGCGGTCGCACCCAACCATGTGGTTGCAGGGCGACGAGCGTGGCCCGCCCGAGCTCTCCCGCCTGAAGGGCGGCGATGCTCTCACAGAACGCCAACGTCCGGGGAAACTCCTCCGCGGACTTTCCCGGGCAGCTCTCGTGAACGTCGTTCGCGTTCCTGGCGCCGGGAGGCAGAGGCTTCCTGGCCACGCGGAGGAAGATGTTCTGCGTGTCACGTTGACAGCGAACCTTGCGCTGGCGACTGGTGTCGACAAGCCACCTCTCGGCCGATGCGGCTAGCTCCGCCAGGAACGGCGCCACGTCGACCCCCGCGGCGATCTTCGTGAAGCGCGACCCCGTGCGCGCCGCAGGCGGCATCCGAATGCCGGCTGCCGCAGGGGCAAACGCGACGAACTGCCACGGAGAAGTCGACGGATCAACGTCGACATCTGCGCCGTCGTCGTCGTCGTCGTCGTCATCATCGTCGTCGTCATCGCAGTCGTCATCGTCATCACCGTCGCCGTCGTCGTCGTCGTCGTCGTCGCAGTCGTCATCGCCGTCGCCGTCGCCGTCGCCGTCGCCGTCGCCGTCACCGTCGCCATCGCCATCGCCGTCGCCGTCGCCGTCGCCGTCGCCGTCGCCATCGCCGTCGCCATCGCCATCGCCATCGCCATCGCCGTCGCCATCGCCGTCGCCATCGCCGTCGCCGTCGCCGTCGCCATCGCCGTCGCCATCGCCGTCGCCGTCGCCGTCGCCGTCGCCGTCGCCGTCGCCGTCGCCGTCGCCATCGCCATCGCCGTCACCGTCACCGTCGCCATCGCCGTCGCCGTCGCCGTCACCGTCGCCGTCACCGTCGCCGTCACCATCGCCGCCGTCTCCGTCGCTTCCCTGCACGACATCGATTCTCGTGCCGTCGGCGCCCTCGAGCGTGCCCTTTCTCGAAGAGACCGTGGCGTCGACATTGGTGTTCTCCACGTCCTCCAGATCGGTCTTTCCCGGGAGGTTGGATGACGACGTCAACCCGGGCGTCTCGGCGGCGGACTCGAGGTCGGCTTCCAGGTCGAAGCGTTCGAACTCCAGTTGGAGACCGACGCCCTCAAGCGGCTCGAGCTCTCCCCGGATCACTGCGGGCGGTTCCGTGAGCCGCGACTCGCCGCCCACCCGGGCAGCAACTGGAGGTCCGTCAGCCCCGGCTTCCTCGATGAAGAAGCGGCCCGGTTGGCCGTCGCCGTCGCCGTCGCCATCGTCGTCGAGGTCGCCGTCGCCGTTCGCACCCTGGCCTGAAGCCGGTTTCTGAAGAATGAGCTTGGGCGCCGTGGGCAGCACCGGATCGCCGTCCTCCCGACAACCGGCGGCTACGAAGCACACACCGAGAAGCAGCACGAAGGCCCTCGCCCACGGGGACGTGACGACCAGACCGGGTCCACTGGCAAGTGCCTTGAGGGACACGGGATTCATGATGAACCTCCACCCAAGTCGTAGAAGGGAGCTTTCCCGGACCCTATCAGGCCTCCCTGATGCTCCTCAGAGCCTTGTCCCATGACAGATGAGCCTGAAGGGGCGATGTCAATCCCACGAGAGATGAGCCTGGGCGGGTGTTGGGGATCATTGGAGGATGATCTTGCAACTCGACATCGAACGCCTTCGCAGCCTGGACGAGGTCCGGGACTTCATGGCCGGCAGCGCGTCGGTCGACTTCCGTTTCGTGGAGAGCCTTGTCCCACGTGAGGTGAGCCTGAAGTGTCGACGTCAATCCCAGGAGAAATGAGCCTGAGTGCGGGTTGGAGATCATTGGAGGATCCCAGGCTCCCTCGTCGCGCCTTGCCGGTTGGATGCCTGACCGCCCAAGGCCCGACACGGACCTTTCCCATCAACACGGGCTGCCAGGTGTGCTACTGCGAGCATCTGAACGCCTGGGTGTCGCTGCGGGTGGACGCGGTCATTCCCTGGGCGTTGCGATGCGTCCAGCTGGTTCCGTCCGGGGCCGTGATCAGAAGGTTGAACTCCAGAGTGGTCACGGGCGCGACGAAGATCCAGCGGTATCCGTTGTGCGAGCAGCCGTCGAGGACCTTGACCAACACCTCGGCGTTGGATCTGTTGAAGAACCAGAGCAGGCCCGATTCGCCCGAGGCCCAGATGCCGCTCTTCGCCTGGCCGACCTGCCCATCGGGTGTGCGGTAGCACATGCTGACCTCGTAGTCACCGTCAAACTGAAGCACCGTCGTCGTCGGCGTGCAGCCCGGCGTCGGTGGAGGCGTGCCGTCTCCGTGGTCCACGCCCATGCGGAGGAAGTACGCGGTCGCCACGGTCTCCGCGTTCCATGAACTCCAGGCGTCTCCCGCAGAGGACCGGTGCCGCCAGAAGTTGCTCGTACCGCCTGGGCCGTTTCGATCCTCGGCGAAAGCCTTGCCGCTTGAGTTCGGCCACTGAACGGCCAGCCATACAGGGCCGCCATCGAGCTGCTGCGAGATGATGTCGCCGCTGTTGATCAAGCCACAGGTGCCCCGGCCTCTGGCCAGGCCGGAGACCGTCGCTGTGTACACGGCCAACGGACTGCCCGGCTGCCCACCGGAATCACGGTAGAACGTCAGTGCGAACGAAACGTCCGCATTGTCGTCGTCCTGCGCACGACCGAAACAGGCCGTCACGGAGGTCACGGTGCCCGCCCGGGGCAGGCGGAATCGTTGTGCGTACTCCTGTTCATGCGCGTTGGTGACGAAGGTGAACGCCTCGGGCGTACCATCGTCGTACCTGTACTCGGTCGATGCGAACGACGCGATCCCGACAAGGTCCGACGCGGCCCGATCAGCCAACCGTGGGCTGTCAGCTTCGACCAGGATCAGGTCGACCTGGAAGTTGCTCATCGCGTGCTTGTTCGGGACATGCTCGTTGTGGTTCCGGATCGGGGCTCCCGCCGGGGCCGCCGGGGGATCCCCTCCCGTCTGAGCCGCCAGAGGCGATGAAGCGGCCAGGGTCAACGTGATCAGAGCCGGCAGGCCGATCGGTCGCCCGAGAAGGTTGCGTCTCTTCCTGCCGTTCGAATCAGAACTCGAACTGGTAGCCATGCTGCTTTCTCCTTCCTTGGCGTCGCTCACCGGCTGGGCAAGAACAGTCGCCCGTACGAACACCGGCAAGAGCAGGAACACACTGGGGCGCAGAGGTGACGCCGCGCCGGCGGTTCGACCCTCCTCCGCGGCGCTCGGCCGCATCAACCCACCCCCATGGCCTTCATGCCGTCTTGAACGCTGTTCAGCGTAACACCGTCGCCCCGGCGACAGGTCAACCCCGCTGACTCTCCTGGCGTGCGGATTCGTCCAAGTGGCTGGGGGTGTCCGTCTCCGGGAAACAGTACCGGCGCCCTCGACCCGGAAGCGCCACGGGCCGCCTGTTCGTGCGGCGGCTCCTTTGCCGGCTCTTCGTCAACGTCAACGTACCGGAAGGGCAGCCGCTCTTCGCCATCCGTGGGTGTCGTCGTCCGGATCGGTCGGGCCCCTCGGCGTGGACGCTGTTCTGCCGCGGTGGGCGAAGAGCGGGCTGATGTGCAGTGCCGTTCGAATGCAGCGCGGCTTCTGCCATTGGCTGCTAGTCTGCGACGCAGGCATGTTCCGGTTCGGGATCGTCGCTGTCGCAGGTCTGGCCGCTTCGCTGTGGTCGGTTCTGGAGGCGCAGGAAACGCACCCGTTCTCGGTCCACGACATGCTGGCGATGGAACGGCTGTCCGATCCGCAGATGTCGCCGGACGGCTCGGTCGTGGCGTTCACCGTACGGTCGACGGATCTTGCCGCGAACAACCCGCAGGCGTACGCGGGCGCCGGTTTCGCCGCGGTGATGATCGACTTCCATGGTTCGGTCGGCTACGGACAGGACTTCACCGATTCGATCCGTGGCGACTGGGGCGGCAAGCCGCTCGAGGACCTGCAGAAGGGACTGGCCGCCGCGCTCGACCTTTACCCGTTCCTCGACGGTGATCGGGTGTGCGCTCTGGGCGCTTCGTACGGCGGCTACATGGTGAACTGGATCGCGGGCGCCTGGCCGGACCGGTTCCGCTGCCTGGTGAACCACGACGGGGTCTTCGACCTGCGCTCGATGTACTACACGACGGAGGAGTTGTGGTTCGTCGAGTGGGACCACGAGGGCAGTTACTTCGACAATCCGGACGGTTTCGAGAGCCACAATCCGGCGCTGCTGGTCGATCGCTGGCAGACGCCGATGCTGGTGATCCACGGCGCGCTCGACTTCCGCGTACCGGAGACCCAGGGCCTGGCGGCTTTCACGGCGCTCAGGCGGCGGGACGTGCCCGCCCGGTTCCTCTACTTCCCGGACGAGAACCACTGGGTGCTCCGTCCGGCGAACAGCGTTCAGTGGCACGAGGAGGTGCTGGGATGGCTCGCCCGCTGGCTCGAACCGTAGACGGCACGGCACGGAACTGGCCGCGCATCGGGTGCGCCGTCGTCGTCGCGGTGATGGCGCCGTTGGCAACTGCAGCGGCGCAGACGCCTGAGGACCCGGGCGTTTTCAAGGGCCGGGAGATCGCGGAGGTCATGTCCTACCGCGGCGCGCCGTGGCTGGAGCGGGCGACCCGGATCGAAGAGGAGCACCCGGACGAACTGATGGCGGCGCTGCCGGTCGAGGCCGGCATGCTGGTCGTCGACGTCGGTTGCGGCTCGGGCTACTACGCGCGCCGTCTGGCGGCCGCGGTGGCCCCCGCGGGCTCGGTGTTATGCAACGACATTCAGCCCGAGATGCTCAGCATCGCAACGCAGCTTGCAGCCGAGGCCGGGGTCACGAACATGAGCACGGTGCTGGGCACCGAGAGCGACGCCCGGCTGCCTGAAGGCGAGGTCGACCTGATTCTTCTCGTCGACGTGTACCACGAGTTCTCCGAGCCGGAGGCGATGCTTCAGTCCATGCGGGAAGCGCTGGCGCCGGACGGCGTCATCGCCCTCGCCGAGTTCCGACTTGAGGGTCGCTCGGCTCGGCACATCAAGCTCGAGCACCGGATGTCGATCGAGCAGGTGATGAAGGAGTGGATCCCGGCCGGCTACGAGCTCGCCTCCCGGATCGACTCGCTGCCGACCCAGCACCTGTTCCTGTTCCGGGCCGCCCGGTAGCGCGCCAGCTTCAGAACATTCTGGCGCCCTGGGCCTCAGGGACGAGCGTTCGGCATCGCCGCCGACACGGATTCTCGCCAGGCGTGAAGCCGGGCGCGGAGCTCGGCGGCTTGCGCTGACTGCTCGGCGGCCAGGTCGCGCTGTTCGCCCGGGTCGTTCTCCAGATCGAAGAGTTGTACCGTGCCGTTCTCGAAGTACTCCAACAGCTTGTAGGCGCCGTCGCGGACGGCGCCGCCGGGGCTCTGCATCCCGTGATTGCTGTAGTGGGGGAAGTGCCAGTAGATCGCTCCGCGCTCGAAGTCCTCGCCCCTGACCGCCGCGGCGAAGCTCACGCCGTCGACGTGCTGGTCGGGTCGTGGCGGCAGGCCGGCCATATCCAGCAACGTGGGGTAGAAGTCGGGGCTGATGACCGGCTCGTCGCGGACCGCGCCGGTCTGGCCCGCGCCCGGCCAGCGCACGATGAGCGGCACCCGAATCCCGCCCTCGTACAGCCAGCCCTTGGCGCCGCGCAGCGGCAGGTTCGACGTGGAGTAGGCGGCGTCCAGCAAGTCGGGGGACACGACCCGCTTGGGATTGCCGAGGTTGGCGGCCGCCATCCCTCCGTTGTCCGAGTAGAAGACGACGATCGTGTTCCCGGTCAACCCCAGCCGGTCGAGGGTGTTCTGCACACGCCCCAGGCTGTCGTCGATGGCGGTGACCATCGCCGCGAACTCGACATTGTCCTGGTGCTGCTTGATCTTGACGGTGCCCTGGGGCAGTACCCGGTGCTCCTGGTGCGAGGGCTGTTCCAGCAGAGCATCGAGTTGTGTGCGCGAGAGCGGCTCGGAAGCGTCGGGATTGCCCTCCAGGAGGAAGGCCGGGCCGGCCGGAGGCGCCGTCCGCGCCAACTTCTCGCGGTACTTCAGGACCAGGTCCGAACGTCCTTCGATCGGGTCGTGCACGGCGAAGTGCGACAGGTAGAGGAAGAAGGGGCGGTCCCGGCTCTGCTCGATGAAGTCGACGGCGAAGTCGGTCAGTCGGTCGGTGAGGTACTCGTCTTCCTCCCCTTCGACCGTCAGGCCCTTCATCAGGTAGGGCGGAAAGTAGCCGCCGCGCGGGGTCGAGCCGGGGAAGTCCGGCGCCTGGAGGTCGAACCCCTGGTTCAGTGGTCCGGCTTCGTCGCCGCCGAGGTGCCACTTGCCGAATATGGCCGTCCGGTAGCCATGTTCCTTGAACGCTTCGGCCAGCGTCAGTTCCTCAAGCGGCAGGGCCGCCAGCTTCTCGGCGCTCAGCATCTGCTCGAAGGCATGCTCCCTGCGGCCGGGCAGCCAGTCCGTCAGGCGCAGTCTTGCCGGGTACTTGCCGGTCAGGAGCGAGGCGCGCGTGGGCGAACAGACGTGTGTCGCCGCATACGCATTGGTGAAGCGCACGCCCCGCTCGGCGAGCGCGTCGATGTGAGGCGTCTCGTGGAACGTGCTGCCGAAGACGCCGACGTCGCTCCATCCCAGGTCGTCGACCAGGAAGAAGACGATGTTCGGCGGTTGCTCCGCGGCGGCTGCGGCTGCCGGGGAGGGCGCCGCCGGCGCACCCGGTTCGAGAGCGCAAGCCCCCAGCGCCGCGGCAAGGCCTGGCGCGAGGAAACAGGTTGCGAACAGGCGGCGCGTCATGGACCGCTCAGGATCTCGGCGCAGCGACGCGCGAAGTAGGTCAGGATCATGTCGGCGCCGGCGCGGCGAATGGAGGTCAGGGTTTCGAGCATCAGTGCGTCGCCGTCCATCCAGTCGTTCGCGGCGACCGCCTTGATCATCGCGTACTCGCCGCTGACCTGGTAGGCGGCGACGGGGAGGTCGACCGCCTCGCGGACGGCGCGGATCACGTCGAGGTAGGCGAGGGCGGGCTTCACCATGACGACGTCGGCGCCCTCTTCCACGTCGAGCCGGGCCTCGCGCACCGCTTCCCGGACGTTCGCCGGGTCCATCTGGTAGGTCTTCTTGTCGCCGGCGCGGGGCGCCGAGTCGAGCGCGTCGCGGAACGGGCCGTAGAAGTTCGAGGCGTACTTCGACGTGTAGCTCAGGATGCCGACCTGGTCGTGACCGGCGGCGTCGAGCGCCGTGCGAATCGCCCGCACGCGACCGTCCATCATGTCGGACGGGGCGATCATGTCGGCGCCGGCGTCGGCCTGCGAGACGGCGGTGGCGGCGAGGATCTCAAGCGTTGGATCGTTCAGGATCTCGCCGTCCTCGACCAGCCCGTCATGGCCATCGCTGGAGTACGGGTCCATTGCCACGTCCGTGATGACCAGCATCTCGGGCAGGGCGGACTTGAGCTCACGGACCGTACGCTGGACCAACCCGTCGGAGTCCAGGGCGCCGCTCGCGGTCCGGTCCTTCAAGTCGTCCTCGACGGCTGGAAACAGCGCGACGGCCGGTACGCCGAGGGCATGGGCGGCGCGACACTCCGCGACCAGACGGTCGATCGTGAGCCTGGCCTGGCCGGGCATCGAGTCGATCGGTTTGGCGGTGTCCGAACCTTCCATGACGAACAGCGGACAGATCAGCCGGTCCGGTCCGAGGTCGGTCTCGCGGATCAGTGATCGGATCGCCGCGGACCGCCGGTTGCGGCGTGGGCGGATGGGCATCGAAGCCATGACCGGGGATTCTACGTCGGACCTGTTCGCGTGCCGGCCTCCTCCGGGTTGTGGCGCCGAAATCCGTCTACGTCTGTATGGGTGCGACGTAGCGCCTCAGGAATCGACCAGAGGAGTCTTCTACCGTGTCCAAGCTACACTATTCCCGTGAACGAACTGCTGCGGTATCCCGGCTCGAGCGGGCTGGACTCGATTCGAACCTGGCGGTGGCGGTGATCGACGAGCTCGACCACGAAGAGTCCCGGTTCGGTACCGCGGAACAGGTCGCCAGGATCGATGTCGGTCTGGCGAGTCTGCAGGACGAAGTCCGGCAGATCGAACCCCGGTTGAGCGGCCGGATGGACGCGCAGCGCGAGGAACTGCTGGGTCGGATGGATGACCACCGCGACCAGCTGCTGGGTCGGATGGATGACCACCGCGAGGAACTGATCGGTCGGATGGACGTCCAGTTCGATGCTCTCCGCCGGGAGAATCGGCTGCTGTTGCTGTTTTTTTCCACGATCCTCGGGCTTCTCATGGCGCTGTTCCGCTTTGGCCTCTTCTGAGCGGGACCGGCCGGCGCCGCTTCGTCGGCAAGGCGCAGCTCGCGGCGGGATCGGCCTCGGCGAGCCGGCGGGCGGGCCGGCAGGACATCCCGTAGCGCCTCCTTTGCGAAGTTCAGGGAAAGCCGCGCACCGGAGAGCGATGCGAAGGCGGTGACGCGGCGGCGAGGTTCCAGACTCCTATACTTGTGCGGATGGGTCTTCAGGAGATCTGCTCCGGCGTCTGGTCCGCCGAGCATCGTCAGAAGTTCGGGTTCGGTTTCGCGGCGCCGTGCCGGATGGCCGTCGTCCGGCTGGCCTCCGGCGGGCTCTGGATTCACTCGCCGGGGCCGATGGACGAGGCGCTGGCGGGCGAGATTCGCGAACTGGGTCCAGTGGAGTACCTTGTCGCGCCGAACCTGTTCCACCACCTCCACCTGCGGGCCGCGATCGAGCGGTTCCCGGAGGCGGAGGTTCACGCGCCGCCCGGACTCGAGAAGAAGCGACCGGACGTCACGTTCGCCGGTACGCTGGGACTCGCTGCGCCTTGGGGCGCTGACCTCCAGCCGATCCCCATCGAGGGCATGCCGAGGTTCAGGGAGGTCGTCTTCGTCCATCGTCCGAGCGGGTCGCTGCTCGTTGCGGATCTCCTCTTCAACCTCAGGCGGCGGCTGGGGCCGGCCGTCGCGATCTACATGCGGCTGACCGGCGCCTACGGCAGGGTGGCGCAGAGCCGGATTCTCCGACTGGCGGTGCGTGACCGGCCCGCGGCCGCGGCGAGTTGTCTCCGTATGCTCTGTTGTCCGTTCGACCGCCTCGTTCCGTGCCACGGCGAGATCGTCGAGCATGGCGCGAAGCGGCAGGTCGAGGCAGCGCTCTCCTGGCTCCTGCGGGATCTGGAGCGGCCGCCCGATGCGCAGTCGGTCAATTCCGCGGTGCCCGAGGTCTGATTCCGGCTCATGTCGCTGCCCCTGGCCGACCTGCGGGTCCTCGACCTGACGATTGCCCGCGCCGGGCCGACCGCGGTGCGGCAGCTCGCCGACTGGGGCGCGGATGTCGTGCGGATCGAGCGGCCGCCGGCGCCCGGCAAGGAGATCGGCATCTCCCGCCGGCTCGGCCACGACTACCAGAACCTGCACCGCAACAAGCGCTGCCTGACGCTGGACCTGAAGAGCGAGGCGGGCCGCAAGGTTCTGCTGCGGCTGGTCCGGGATGCCGACGTGCTGGTCGAGAACTACCGCGCCGACGTGAAGCACCGGCTGGGCTTCGACTACGAGACGGTTCGCGCGATCAACCCGCGCATCGTCTTCGCCAGCGTGTCCGGATTCGGACAGACCGGTCCGTATCGCGACCGCGGCGGCGTGGATCAGATCGCCCAGGGGCTCGGCGGGTTGATGTCGGTGACCGGCCTGCCGGGTCAGGGTCCGGTGCGGGTGGGCACGGCGATCTCCGACCTGGCGGCCGGCCTGTACCTCGCCTTCGGCATCCTGGCGGCGCTCCGCGAGCGGGAACGGTCGGGCGAGGGGCAGTGGGTGAGCACTTCCCTGCTCAAGGCGATGATCGGGATGCTCGACTTCCAGGCCGCCCGCTACCTGGTCGAGGGTGAGGTTCCGGGCCAGCAGGGCAACCACCACCCGACGATCTCGCCGATGGGGACGTTTCCGGCCGCCGACGGTTGGGTGAACATCGCGGCCACCAGCGGCAAGCACTTTCGGGCGATGTGCCAGGCGCTGGGAGGCGAAGAGTTGCTCGAGCGTCCCGAGTACGAGAACTCGGCGAAGCGCGTCGCCAACCGGGAGCAACTCGAAGGCGACGTCGCCGAACTGACGCGCCGCTTCGAAGTGAACGAGATTGTCGAGCGCCTGAACCGGGCCGGTCTTCCCTGCGGCCCGGTCTACGACCTGGGTCAGACCTTCGCCGACCCGCAGGTCGAGCACTGCGGGATCGCGGCGCCGCTGGAGCACCCCGAGCTCGGTTCGGTGCGGCTCGTGGGCCAGCCGGTCCGCCTCCGCCGGACACCCTTCGAACTGCGGCGCCGGGCGCCCGGGGTAGGCGAACACACGAACGAGATCCTCGCGGAAGCGGGGCTGGGAGACGCCGAAATCGAGGCGCTTCGCAGCGCGGGAGTCGTCTTGTGAAACCGGTCGAATTGCCGACGACGAAGATCGGGGCGAGGATTGAGGACGGCGTCGGCTGGCTCACCTACAACAATCCTGAGCGGCGGAACGCCTTGTCGTTCGACATGCAGGTCGCTTCCGCGATGGCCCTGCGGCGGTTTCAGGAGGACGATGCCGTACGGGTCGTCGTGCTCCGCGGGGCAGGGGATCGGGCGTTCGTCTCGGGCGCCGACATCTCGGAGTTCGAGAAGCTGCGGACCACGGTGGAAGCGCGAGAGCGCTACGACGCGGCGGGTCGGGAAACGGGACGGGCATTCGCGGCCCTGGAGAAGCCCCTGATCGCCATGATCCGGGGCTACTGCCTCGGCGGCGGCCTGGCAACGGCGCTCAACGCGGACCTTCGGATCGCCTCGGACGATTCGCTCTTGGGCATCCCGGCGGGCCGGCTTGGCGTCGGCTACGGCTTTGCCGGCATCAAGGTGCTGGTCGACCTCGTGGGCCCCTCGCGTACCAGCGAGATCCTGCTCACGGCCCGCCGGTTCACTGCCGCCGAGGCGCTCCACATGGGGTTGATCGACCGGGTAACGACCGCCTTCGAACTCGAAAGCGCCGTCCGCGACCTGGCGGAGAGAATGGCCGCGAACGCCCCGCTGACGCTCCGGGCCGCCAAGCGCGCGATCAGGGAAGCAACGAAGGACCCCGACCGCCGCGACCTGGACCGCGTAAAGCAGCTTGTGGAGGCCTGCTTTCGTTCCGAGGATTACATTGAGGGACGCAGGGCCTTCCTGGAGAAGCGCCCGCCGCGGTTCCGGGGCTGCTAGACGGGTCGCTAGACGGGCTGCCAGCCGAGCGCGATGAACGATGCCTTGCTGGAACTCGGGAACGTCACCGTCCTGCGCGGTGGCCGGCGCGCGCTCGACGGCGTGACGCTCTCGATTCCTCGTGGGCAGAACACGGCGGTGCTCGGTCCGAACGGCGCAGGCAAGTCGACCCTGCTTCGAATGCTGAACGGTGAGTTCTTTCCCGTGCGGCGGCCGGGGGTTCGCATGCGGCTGCTCGGCCGGGAGCGCTGGAACGTGTTCGACGTCCGGCGCCAGCTCGGCGTCGTCTCGCACGAACTGCAGGCGGCGCACCACGGCTGGGTGTCCGGGCTGGATGTCGTGTGCTCGGGATTCTTCGCCAGCGTCGGAATCCACCGGCGCCAGGGATTGGCCGAGGCTCAGCGGCGCCGGGCGGTGGCGACGGCGGAGAGCCAGGGCGCCGCGAAGCTGTTGGAGCGCCGGTTCGACAGCCTGTCTTCGGGTGAGCAGCGGCGCCTGCTGCTGGCGCGCGCACTGGTTCACGAACCGCATACGCTGCTTCTGGACGAGCCGGCGACCGGGTTGGACCTGAAGGCGGCTTTCGCCTTGATGGAGCGGCTGCGTGCACTGGCCGCGGCGGGAACAACGCTGATCTTCGTCACCCACCACGTCGATCAGATTCCGCCCGAGGTGGAGCGGGTCATCCTGCTCAAGGCGGGCCGAGTGTTCGCAGACGGACCGAAGCATGAAGTCCTGACGAACGCGAGATTGTCCGAGCTGTTCGAGGTCGACGTGCAGTTGGTGGCGCGGGGCGGCTACTTCCAGGTGCTGCCTGGCTGACTGGAACGCCGGCGCGCGCTGGGTGCGCCGGCGTGCCATCCGTGCACCCGCTGACGGGCGCACGGACTGGTTCGCGTGTGGCGCGAAACGCGCGATCGGGACGGCGGCGCCCATCTGTCGGGCCTGCGTTGCACGGGTTCCCGCCGGCTGCCGCCGAGGCGGCCTGAACGTGCCGGCCGCAGGCCGGACCTGACTGCTCCGAACGCGCTACGATGCCCGCGAATGCCCGCACAACGACTGCCCGCCCTGGCGACGACCGTCGCCCTGCTAGCCGTCGCCGTCCCGCTCGCCGCCACCGACAGCCCCGGCTGCTCGGTCCGTACCGCATCCAGCGCGTCAGCCGCCGCAGAGGCGGGCGCCAGCGTCGACCTTGAACTCGCCCACGACGGCCTGACCCGCGGCTACCGCCTCCACCTGCCGGCCGGCTACGACGGCGCCCAGGCTCTGCCGCTCTGGCTGCATGTCCACGGTTACACCGGCAGCGCCGCCCAAAGCGACGGCTGGACCGGGCTCTCGGATCTCGCCGATCGCGAGGGCTTCGTCGTCGTGTTCCCGCAGAGCACGTCGTTCGAGGCGTCGCTCGGCGATGGGGCGGGGGGCCGGAGCGCCACGATCACGTCCTGGAACGACCTCGCCTGCAGTGCGCCCCTGAAGCCGGAGGCGCCGGCCTGCCGGGAGGACGCGAGCCCCTATCCATGCCCGCCGGAGTGCGGGACCTGCGGGCCGTGCAATTGGTGCTCCTGCCACGACGATGTCGGCTACATCGCCGCGCTCATCGATCATCTCTCGGCGGAGCTCTGCCTCGACACGGACCGCGTCTTCGCTTCCGGCTACAGCAACGGCGGCATGTTCGTGCACCGGCTCGGCTGCGCCCTCGGCGACCGCCTCGCCGCGGTCGCGCCGATGCACGGCTACCTGGCGCGGGGCTTCAACTGCGCGGCGGAAGCTCCCGGCCCGTCGATGCTGCTGGTCGGCGGCACCGCGGATCGGACGGTGCCGATTGACGGTTCGCCTGCCAGCGACGGCTACATCTACACCTCGCAGGAGGGAGTGGCGGAGAAGTGGGCCGAGACTCAGTCCTGTGCCGTGGACCCGGCGCCGGTCCAGACGCCCGTGGGACGGACGCCGCGAGTTGAGTTGCGTCGAGTACCCCGCCTGCGCTGGCGGCCGCGCCGTTCGCAGCTGTTCCTGGGACGGCGCCCACGTCTGGCCGCGCGACGGAGCCGGCAACTTCGGCGGCGAGCTGTTGTGGCGCTTCTTCAGCGAGGCGACGCGCTAAGCCGAAGTTCTGAGATCCGAGTTGAGGAGTCCCTTGCAGGTACGGGAAGCTGTGCACGGGGCGTCCGTCATCCGTGCGGCCGGAGTTGGCGCCGAAGCGCTGGCTTCTGGCGCCTCTGCCGCGCTAAGCCGCCAGCGCTTCGAGTTCGGCCGGCGCGACTCCCAGGCGTTCCCCGGCGGCGACGATCTGATTCCAGGACTCGGTGTCGACCGGGATCGCTTCGGCGCGTTCGAGACGCATCGCTCGCTCGGGGTCGCCGGGCACGAGCACCGGCTCGTCCGCGTCTGCGGCCGGCGACGCCTTGACGTGGGCGACCAGGGCTGCGAGCTCGTGGTCCATCGCCGAACGTTCGATCAGCCTCTCGGGGTCGAAGACGACCATGAACATGTTGTTGATGATCGAGCCCTCCATCCCGTGTTCGGGCTGGGCGGTACGGCCGCCGCTCATCATGCCGCCGAAAAGCTCGCAGAAGATCGCCAGGCCGTAGCCCTTGTGGTCTCCGAAGGAGGTCAGGGCGCCCACCGGCTGGTTGAAGAGGACGCCGGGGTCGAGGGTCTGGCGTCCGCGGTGGTCGATCAGGGCGCCCGCGGGCGCCTCCTCGCCCTTGTTGTGGGCAACACGCGCCTTGCCGTGTGCGATCCGGCTCGTCGCCATGTCGAGGAGAACCGGCGGTTGCGTGTCGCTTCCCGGCAGCGCGAGGCACATCGGATTCGTCGAGTAGCGGGCATCCGTGCCCCGGTAGGGCGCGACCAGGGCCTGGTGGCCGACGACGTTGACGAAATGAATCGAGGCGAGGTCCGCGTCCGCGACCTGCTCGCCGTACGTGCCGATGCGCCCCAGGTGGTGGCAGTAGCGGACCGACGCCAGGACCACGCCGGTGCTCCGGCAGCGTTCGATCGTGGCCGCCGTCGCCTCGCGGCCGACGACCTGGCCGTAGCCCATGCCGCCGTCGAACATCATGATCGCGCCGTCGTCGCGGACCAGCTCGACCGTTCGGTTCGGATGGAGGGTTCCGTTGCTGAGGCTCCGCTCGTAGGCGGGAAGCATGCCGATGCCGTGGCTGTCGTGCCCCGAGAGGTTCGCCAGCACGAGGTGGTCGGCGACGATGCGTGCCTCCTCCGGCTCGCTGCCGCCGGCTGCGAGGATCAAGGACGCCGCTTCGCGCAACGCTTGCGGCCGGATGTCGATCGATTCCAGGGTGCTCTCCTTCTCTGGCGTCGGCGGCGTGGAAGCCGCGATCCTAGCGCCCGCCCAACTGTCGGGGGCTCCATGTTGGCCTCGGGTCCCCGCCTCGCCACGGCCTCGCGCCGAATCCGTGTTGCATCGAGAGCGGCCAGGCGTCCGTCCAGCAAGCCGCGACGAGGGAGCATGGCGGGCCGCCCTCGATCCAGGGAACAAGGGCGGCCGAGGCACCTGTCGGTGTGGCGCGTTCCGCGCCGCGCGCGACTCACCCCCGGTGGGCGGAGCGCCTCCCGACTGGTTCACGGTTGGCGCGACGGAGCACCAACCGGGTTCACGAGTTCGATACCGGGGAAACGGGCGAAGTCGCGGTCGGTCGTTGCGATCGCGGCGCCGTGTTCGAGCGCCAGGGCCGCGAGGTGTGCGTCCATCACCATCGGGCCCCGGGCCTGCCCGCTCACACACAGATCGCTCAGGATCGTCCAGGTTCGTGGCCCCGGTTGCAGCATCCTGGCGTTCGGCAGGGCCAGCCACGCTCGAATCAGGGAGCAGGCTTCGGTCGGTGTCAGGGGACGCGAGAAGACGCGGCGATCCGAGGCGATCCGGACGAACGCCAACAGGGTGACGAGCGCGAAGCCGACAGAGCGCCCGGACGAAAGCTCGGCCTCGAGCCAGCGCTTCGACGCCTCCTGGTGCGGGCTCCCGGAGTCGTAGGCGTAGAGCAACACGTTGGCGTCGACCAGCGTCATCGGCGGGCTGGACCGTCGAGGACGTCGAGCAGGCCGCTGATGTCGTTCAGGTCGAATCCCGATCGCAGACCCATGGGTCGTGCCTCCACCGTGAAGGGGACTGCGAGCTCCTCTTCGCCGGGCGCCTCGAATCCCCGGCGAAGAGTGAGGTTCACGATCTTCTTCATCGTCGTGCCGGTGCGCACCATCTCGTCGCGCACTTTGGCGGCGACGTCGTCGTCGAGCGTCAGGGTTGTCCTCATGGCATGGATGCTAAGGTCGGAGCATCGCGATGTCAATCGTGACGCATCTTCGATTCACGCCCGATGCCTGAGGGCGCCGCAAGCAGGCAGGTCGTCGGCGATGCATGATCCGGCAGAACGCGGCGGGCGTCCGAAGTCCCACGACATCAAGTTCTCCGAGTGGTCGGTGCTTCACGTCCGGTCGAGCATCGGCATCGAGCCAGTTGGCTTGGCATCCAGGGCCAGATCGACGGCCTCCGAGGTGACGGTGGTCCGCGCCGCCCGCGCTTGGGGACAGGGGCGGTAAGCTGACGCTTCGATGCACCCCTCCACAGCGTCGTCTTTCGTGGCGGCTGGTTTGTTGCTCGTGCTCGGTGCGGCCGGGCCCGGGCTCGCCCAATCCGACCCCGGGTCGGGGTGGATCGACCTGACTGCGGGCGGCCTCGAGCACCGGTGGCGGCGGCTGGGTGGCGTGGCGGAGTACGCGCTCGACGGCGACACGGTGGTCGGCACCTCCGTCATCGAGACGCCTAACTCGTTTCTCGTCACGAAGGAGGAGTACGGAGACTTCGCGCTCCAGTTGGAGTTCAAGATCGACGAGGGCCTGAACGCCGGCGTCCAGATCCGAAGCCACAGCGACCCGGCCTACCTGAATGGGATCGTGCACGGCTATCAGGTCGAGATCGACTCCAGCGAGCGGGCGTGGAGCGCCGGAGTCTACGACGAGGCCCGGCGCGGGTGGCTGTATCCGCTCGCGGCGAATCCGGCCGCCAGTCGGGCGTTTCGACAGGGCGGTTGGAACCACCTCTACATCGAGGCGATCGGCCCCGAGATCCGGACCTGGCTCAACAACGTGCCGGCGGCGTTTCTGATTGACGAGATGACGGCCAGCGGGTTCATCGCGCTCCAGGTTCACTCGGTGGGGCCGGAGCATGGCGGGTTGCAGGTCCGCTACCGGAACGTCTGGCTGCGAACGGAAGGCCTCTCGCCAAGCGGGCGGACGTTCCCCTACATTGTCGACACGCGGCCGAACGAGTTGTCCGAAGCGGAGGCGGCACTGGGCTGGGAGTTGCTCTTCGACGGCGAGAGCGTGGAGGCCTGGCGCGGCGCCCATCGGGAGGACTTCCCGGAGGCCGGATGGGCGGTGCGGGACGGGGAACTGTGGGTGCTCGCCTCTGAACCGGGCGCCGGACGCGGCGGCGGCATCGTGACACGCGAGTCGTTCTCGGCCTTCGAACTTCAGCTTGAGTTCCGGATGACCGAGGGCGCGAACAGCGGCATCAAGTACCTGGTCACCGAGGGCTACGACTCGGCGCCGGGTACGGCGGTCGCGTTCGAGTACCAGATCCTGGACGACCTGCGGCACCCGGACGCTCAGGCCGGCCTGAACGGGAATCGCACCCTGGCCTCGCTCTACGACCTGCTGCCGGCGACGAAGATTGGGCGCTTCGTCAAGGGGCCGGGTCGCTTCAACCACGCGCGGATCGTGGTTCACGCGGACGGGCGGGTGGAGCACTGGCTGAATCACGTGTCGGTGCTGGAGTTCGATCGCAGCTCGCCGGAACTGGCGGAGGCGGTCGGAGCAAGCAAGTTCGCCGTTCGCGAGGGCTTCGGGCGGTGGCCCGAGGGGCGCATCCTGCTGCAGGACCACGGCGACGAGGTCGCGTTCCGCAGCATCAAGGTACGCCGCCTCGACGAGACGCCGCAGCCATAGGCAGAGCCAGGCTACCGGCGTCAGGGCCGAGGGTGGATCACGTTCCGAGCGATGCCTCCAGCGTAGGATTCCGGGCATGCGCGTGCGCCTGGCCTACGGTCGCAGAGGCCTCGTGATCGACGTCCCGCGGGAGCGGACGACCGTGATCGAGCCGCGCCAGGCCCCGGCGCTTCGCGATCCGGAGGCGGCTCTGAAGGCGGCGTTGCGTCGGCCGGTCTCCGGGCCGCCGCTCCGGCAGCTGGCGCGACCCGGGCAGTCCGCGGCGATCTCCGTGTGCGACATCACCCGGGCGCAGCCGCGCCGGGAGATGCTCGGAGCAGTGCTGCGGGAACTTGACGGCATCGTTCGCCCGGAGGACGTGACGATCCTGATCGCGACGGGTACGCACCGCGCGAATACGCCAGACGAACTCCGCGCGATGCTCGGCGACGAGATCCTGAACTCCTGCCGGGTGATCAACCACGACGCCCGCGACGAGTCCTCGCTCGTCGACATCGGCGAGAGCGGCAATGGCGTTTTGACCCGGCTCTGCCGCCACTGGCTGGAGGCGGATCTCCGGATCACGACCGGCTTCGTCGAGCCGCACTTTTTCGCGGGTTTCTCGGGCGGCCCGAAGATGGTCGCGCCCGGCCTCGCCGGCCTCGACACGGTGCTGACCCTGCACGACGCCGTCCGCGTCGGCGACCCGCGCTCGACCTGGGGGATCATCGAGGAGAACCCGCTCCACAGCGATATCCGGGCGATCGCGGCGCGGCCGGAAGCACGGCCCCATTTCAGCATGGACGTTCTGCTGGACAGGCAGCAGAGGATCACCCACGTCTTTGCGGGCGAACTGTTCGAGATGCACGGCCGAGCCTGTGCGGCCGCGAAGCCGATCGCCATGGCGGCGACGGGTCGCCGGTTCGAGGTCGTGGTGACGACGAACTCCGGCTATCCCCTCGACCAGAATCTCTACCAGGCGGTCAAGGGGATGTCCGCGGCGGCGCAGGTCGTGGCTGACGGCGGCACGATCCTCTGCGCCGCCGAGTGCAGCGACGGCATCCCCGACCATGGCCGCTACGCCGAGCTCCTCGGCCGCGGCGGCTCGCCGGAGGAGCTGCTTCAGCAGATCGAAACACGGCCTGCTACCGAACCGGATCAGTGGCAGGTACAGGTACAGGCGATGATCCAGCGCCGCGCGCGGGTCCTCGTCAAGGCCGACGGCCTGACCGCTGAACAGCTTGCAGCCGCCCACTTCGAGCCGGCGCAGGACCTCGATGAGGCAATCGTCGAATGCCTTGCAGCTCAGCCCGACGGACGCGTCTGCGTACTGCCCGAGGGGCCGCAGACGATCCCGTACGTTGCCTGACATCCCCTCCGCTGGAGGGGCGCTCAAGAAGTCGCTGTGGCCTAGGGAGCGGCCGGTGTCATCGCCGATGCGGGTTTCGCCGCCGGCTTGAGGGCGGCGGCGACGGCCGCCTCGACCGACGTAGTCGATGAGGGTGGCGCTCGCCGACCTGCGGCTCGATCATCTCTGGGTGATCTACCCTGGAGACAGACCCTGCGAGCTGGACGAGCAGATATCCTTTCTGCCGTTGGGAGATGTTCCGGGTCTGGCGGACCGCATTTCGAGCGCCTCAGGCTGATGCAGCCCGGCGGCCTGTGGAAGGGCCATCGAGAGATGCACATCGAGCCCGATTGGTTGCTGATCTATCGAGTGAAAGGAACCGACTTGCACCTCGTTCGCACCGGTACCCACTCGGACCTCTTCAAGAAGTAGAGCCGCCGTCGCAGGTGGGGTCTCCTGCGGCGCCGAGCGCGGTGGTAGCTTCGGGACGATGGCTGAGCCGATCCGGAGGGCCGTATCCAGGGCGAGATCCGAGAGTCCGGGCGATCCGGAGGAAGCGCCGCTTGATCTTGCCGACTTCCCCGGTTGCCGGGCGGAGCGCATCTCTCGGGAGGAGATCGGGGACTACGACGGCCGGGTCGAGTACTGGGAGGCTCGCACCGAGACGGCGGTCGTCGTGTGCGAGCCGACGACGCGTTTTCACGAGCAACCCTCGCAGCGGCTGGCGCGGCTTGCGGAGCGGATTGCCGCGTCGAGGGGTTCGCCGATCGAGACGTTCGGGACAACGGATTTGGTGCGCTACGACCCGCAGGGGGAGCGCAAGGTGCTGATGCAGGCGGACCAGATTCTCTATCTTCATCCGCGCGAGTTCACCGTCTGGGAACGGGATGTCGATATCGACAGTCGAGAGCGCCCGGATGTCGTGCTTGAAGTGGACTACTCGACCGACGTCCGGCGGCGGAAACTCCGAATCTACGAGGCGTGGGGTTTCCCGGAGGTCTGGGTGGACGTGCCTGACGCGCCGTCGCCGAGCCGTCCGAAGTCTCGGCTCTCCGGCTTGACGATTCACGTTCCGGAAGGCGGCAAGTTCCGGAGGGTGTCGAACAGCCGGGCGTTTCCAGGCTGGACGGCGGAGGAGATCCACCGGGCGCTCGACGAACCGGCGACCTCCGAGGAGACGTTGGCCGCGCTCTGGGCGCCGCCGAAGGCACCGGGCCGGACGACGACCCGTGGCTGCGGAGCGAGCGCGCGGAGGGCCGTGCCGAGGGCCGTGCCGAGGGGCGTGCCGAGAGGCGTGCCGAGAGGCGCGCGGAGGGCCGCGCCGGGATGCTGCGGGCCGTCGCGGCGATTCTGCGGGCGCGTGGGGTCGCCGTGAGTACGGACCTGACGGGCCGATTGGCGAGGCTCGACCGGCTGTCGGCCGATGAGCTGATCCAGGCGGCGCAGACCTGCTCGAGCCAGACCGAGTTCCTCGCGCTGCTGGAGGCGAGACCGCACGAAACAGTCTGAGGAGTACGTGCGCTTGCTGCGTCCGGCGGGCGAGAAGCGGCGGTCTGGCGGTCGGCTATCATCCGTTGCCGTCCCGGTCGGCTGCGGTCCGGCTGCAGTGCTTCCGGGCGGTCCCCTTGCCAAGCGCAGGCGCCCTGCCCCTCCAACGCTCCGGAACGAAGGAGGTAGCCATGACAGAGAGTGATTTGTCCGAAGCAGCGGGCGCTTCGGCGGCGGAACAGCGGGTGTGGGCGATGATGGAACGACACGCTCAGGAGATGGACCGGCAAGCCTTGGAGATGGATCGGCGCGCCTTGGAGATGGATCGGCACGCCTTGGAGATGCGCGATCTCCGCGAGAGGCAGAAGGAGACGGACCGGCAACTGAAGGAGACGGACCGGCTCCTCACCAGGCAGGCGGAGGACGCCGACCGGCGGTTCAGACAGGCCGACGGGAAGTTCGACTCCCGTTGGGGCAGGTTCATGGAGAGCTTGGTCGAGGGCGATCTCATACCGTTGCTGAGGGCGCGCGGGGTCGATGTTGACACGACATCGAGTCGCTACAGAAAGCGCCGCAACGGCGAGCACATGGAGATCGACATCGTGGCTGTGAACGGGAGGGAAGCTGTCGTCGTGGAAGTTAAAACGACGTTGCGACCCGAGGCTGTGAGGCGCTTCGTGGAGAAGTTGCGGGTGTTCCAGGACTGGTTCCCTGACCACCGTGGCCGCACGATCTACGGCGCTATCGCTTACCTGGAGAGCGGCGAGGACGTTGCCCGCTACGCAGAGCGTCAGGGCCTGTTCCTGATCCGCGCCACCGGCAGCAGCGCGAGCATCGTGAACGCGTCGGACTTCAGGCCCCTCGACTATTCGTGAGCCGGCTCGAGAGTCGAGAGGTGTCTCCATGGAACGATTGAGCGAAACGTTGTTGCGGTACGCGGAAAGACTGTCGGAAGGCTCCGTTCTGCCGTTGGGAGATGTTCCGGGTCTGCCAGACCGCATTTCGAGCGCCTCAGGCTGATTCAGCTCAGGCGATGGGCTTCGGCGCCGAGCGCGGTGGTAGCTTCGGGGCGATGGCTGAGCCGATCCGGAGGGCCGTGTTCAGGGCGAGAACCGAGAGTCCGGGCGATCCCGAGGAAGCGCCGCTTGATCTTGCCGACTTCCCCGGTTGCCGGGCGGAGCGCATCTCTCGGGAGGAGATCGGGGACTACGACGGCCGGGTCGAGTACTGGGAGGCTCGCACCGAGACGGCGGTCGTCGTGTGCGAGCCGACGACGCGTTTTCACGAGCAACCCTCGCAGCGGCTGGCGCGGCTTGCGGAGCGGATTGCCGCGTCGAGGGGTTCGCCGATCGAGACGTTCGGGACAACGGATTTGGTGCGCTACGACCCGCAGGGGGAGCGCAAGGTGCTGATGCAGGCGGACCAGATTCTCTATCTTCATCCGCGCGAGTTCACCGTCTGGGAACGGGATGTCGATATCGACAGTCGAGAGCGCCCGGATGTCGTGCTTGAAGTGGACTACTCGACCGACGTCCGGCGGCGGAAACTCCGAATCTACGAGGCGTGGGGTTTCCCGGAGGTCTGGGTGGACGTGCCTGACGCGCCGTCGCCGAGCCGTCCGAAGTCTCGGCTCTCCGGCTTGACGATTCACGTTCCGGAAGGCGGCAAGTTCCGGAGGGTGTCGAACAGCCGGGCGTTTCCAGGCTGGACGGCGGAGGAGATCCACCGGGCGCTCGACGAACCGGCGACCTCCGAGGAGACGTTGGCCGCGCTGCGGCGCGTCGGCCGCGCTCTGGGCGCCGCCGAAGGCACCGGGCCGGACGACGACCCGTGGCTGCGGAGCGAGCGCGCGGAGGGCCGTGCCGAGGGGCGCGCGGAGGGTCGGGCCGAGGGGCGCGCGGAGGGTCGGGCCGGGATGCTGCGGGCCGTCGCGGCGATCCTGCGGGCGCGTGGGATCGCCGTGAGTACGGACCTGCCGGGACGTTTGGCGAGGCTCGACCGGCTGCCGGCCGATGATCTGATCCAGGCCGCGCAGACCTGCTCGAGCCAGACGGAGTTCCTCGCGCTGCTGGCCGCGAGACCGCCTGAAGCGGTTTGAGGAGGTCGAGTTGCGCCGTGCGCCGCCTTGGCAACTGGCGCTGGCCGGCCGGCGTGCCGGCGAGGCGTTCCGGGCACTCGCCTGGCTCGGGCGTGACCGGGCCGGTGCGGCGACCGGGGTGATGCGGGAACGGCTGAGCGGACGAAGCGGCTTGACGAGTGGCGTTCTTGTAGCTACGTTGGAGCTACACGACAAGAGGATCTCTGATGACTGCCGATACTGTTGTTCGCGCTCGAATCGACCACGACACGAAGGTGCGCGCCACCGAGGCACTTCAGGCGATGGGTCTGTCGGTCTCCGACGCGATTCGCCTGATGCTGCTGCGGGTCGCGGACGAGAAGAGGTTGCCTTTCGCCGTCGAGGTTCCACGAGCCGCCACCCTCAAGGCGATGAAGGAACTGGAGGACGGCAAGGGCCGGCGCTTCGGCAGCGCCGAGGAGTTGTTCCGCGACCTTGACATTTGACTGTGCTGACCCCGGTTCGCTCCTCGCAGTTCAAGCGGGACGTGAAAAGGGCCAAGGCACGAGGCAAGGACTTGGCCAAGCTGCGCTTGTTGCTGGCCTTGCTGATCGAGGAAGAACCGTTGACGGCGCGCTATCGCGACCATCCGTTGAGGGGCCTGTGGAAGGGCCATCGAGAGATGCACATCGAGCCCGATTGGTTGCTGATCTATCGAGTGAAAGGAACCGACTTGCACCTCGTTCGCACCGGTACCCACTCGGACCTCTTCAAGAAGTAGAGCCGCCGTCGCAGGTGGGGTCTCCTGCGGCGCCGAGCGCGGTGGTAGCTTCGGGACGATGGCTGAGCCGATCCGGAGGGCCGTATCCAGGGCGAGATCCGAGAGTCCGGGCGATCCGGAGGAAGCGCCGCTCGATCTTGCCGACTTCCCCGGTTGCCGGGCGGAGCGCATCTTACGGGAGGAGATCGGGGACTACGACGGTCGGGTCGAGTACTGGGAGGCTCGCACCGAGACGGCCGTCGTCGTGTGCGAGCCGACGACGCGGTTTCACGAGCAACCCTCGCAGCGGCTGGCTCGGCTTGCGGAGCGGATTGCCGCGTCGAGGGGCGCGCCGCGGGGCGTGCGGAGGGCCGTGCCGAAGGGCGCGCGGAGGGCCGGGCCGGGATGCTACGGGCCGTCGCGGCGATCCTGCGGGCGCGTGGGATCGCCGTGAGTACGGACCTGACGGACCGATTGGCGAGGCTCGACCGGCTGTCGGTCGATGAGCTGATCCAGGCGGCGCAGACCTGCTCGAGCCAGACGGAGTTCCTCGCGCTGCTGGCCGCGAGACCGCCTGAAGCGGTTTGAGGAGTACGTCTCCGTTTCGCGTCCGAGGCAGGGAGTCGACTTGAAGAGTGTCAGAAACACGGCTATATTCCCGACAGTCGAGAGCGGTCGCCATGGAACGACTGAGCGAAGCGATACTGCGGTACGCGGAAAGACTGCCGGAAGGCACCCCGGTGCTGGCGAAGGGGCTGTTGCATCTCGGCAATCGGGCGGCGATCGACCAGGCCCTGTCCCGTCTTGTCCGGCGCGGCGCGCTGCTTCGGGTCGGACGCGGTGTGTATGTCCTGCCGGTAGAGAGCCGGTTCGGCCGCCGCGCGCCGTCGGTCGAGAAGACCATCAAGGGGTTCGCGGCCGCGCGCGGAGAGCGGATCGCGAACAGCGGCGCGATGGCGGCGAACGTGCTCGGACTGACCACGCAGCTGCCCGTCAAGCGCGTCTTCTTGACGTCGGGGCCGAGCCGGACGTTGACGCTCGGCCGCGAGCGGGTCGAGTTGCGCCATGCGCCGCCTTGGCAACTGGCGCTGGCCGGCCGGCGTGCCGGCGAGGCGGTCCGGGCGCTCGCCTGGCTCGGGCGTGACCGGGCCGGTGCGGCGACCGGGGTGATACGGGAACGGCTGAGCGAGGACGAGCGCCGGGAACTCGGCAGCGTGAGCGCGCAGATGCCGGGATGGCTGGCCGGACCAGTGAGCGCGGTGGTCCATGGCTGAGCTGTATCTGGATCTGGCCCTCGTCGACCGCCGGGAAGTGCTGGATGTCGCGGCCAGCGCATCCGGCCAGCCCGCCTATCTGCTCGAGAAGGACGTCTGGGTCGTGTGGTCGCTCGATACCCTGTTCGCGGGCCCGCTCCGGGCGCCGCTCGTTTTCAAGGGCGGCACGTCACTGTCCAAGGCCTACGGCGCGATTCGGCGCTTCTCGGAGGATGTCGACCTGACCTACGACATTCGAGCGCTTGTTCCGGAGCTGGTCCGCGGTCGCTTGGATGCGCTGCCGCCGAACCGGAGCCAGGAGAAGCGTTGGACGAAAGCCGTGGATCGTGCTCTGAGCGCTTGGATACGCGATGCGGCCGCGCCGGCGCTCGCTCGGGCGCTGCAAGTCGTCGAGCCCGGCGGAGAGGTGGCGGTCAAAGCCAGTGACGTCTTCATCCGCTACGCGGCGTTGCTGGAGGGGGCTGGCTACGGGCGACCGGAAGTGAAGCTGGAGTTCGGCGGGCGAGCGACGGGGGAGCCTGCCGCGGCGATGGAAGTTCGCTGCGATGCAGCGGACCATGTCCGGGGCGTCCAGTTCCCGACGGCGAAGCCGCGGGTCCTGCGGGCGGAGCGGACGTTCTGGGAGAAGGCGACGGCGGCGCATGTGTTCTGTGTGCAGCGACGGGTGCGCGGTGAGGGGTTCGCCCGGCACTGGCACGATCTGGTACGGCTCGACGACGCGGGCGTTGCGGCCAGCGCTTTGGCGGACCGCGGTAGCGCCGGGGGGGGTTGCGGCACACAAGGCTGTGTTCTTTGGCGAAAAGGATGCGTCGGGAAAGTGGGTGGACTACAGGGAGGCGGTGGCCGGCGGTTTGCGGCTCGTTCCCGCAGGGGACGCGCGCTCGGCGTTGGCCGCCGACTACGCGCGGATGGTGGAAGGCGGGTGGTTACTCGACGAAGCGGAGCCGTTTGAGGTGTTGATGGATGCCTGCCAAACGATTGAGGACCGAGCCAACGGGCGCGATTGAACTTCGCGCTCGCACCCACCGGCGACCACGGACCTGGTGCGCTACGACCCGCAGGCGGAGCGCAAGGTGCTGATGCAGGCGGACCAGATTCTCTATCTTCATCCGCGCGAGTTCACCGTCTGGGAACGTGATGTCGATATTGACAGTCGAGAGCGCCCGGATGTCGTGCTTGAAGTGGACTATTCGACCGACGTCCGGCGGCGGAAACTCCGAATCTACGAGGCGTGGGGTTTCCCGGAGGTCTGGGTGGACGTGCCTGACGCGCCGTCGCCGAGCCGTCCGAAGTCTCGGCTCTCCGGCTTGACGATTCACGTTCCGGAAGACGGCAAGTTCCGGAGGGTGTCGAACAGCCGGGCGTTTCCAGGCTGGACGGCGGAGGAGATCCACCGGGCGCTCGACGAACCGGCGACCTCCGAGGAGACGTTGGCCGCGCTGCGGCGCGTCGGCCGCGCTCTGGGCGCCGCCGAAGGCACCGGGCCGGACGACGACCCGTGGCTGCGGAGCGAGCGCGCGGAGGGCCGGGCCGAGGGGCGCGCGGAGGGCCGTGCCGAAGGACGCGCGGAGGGCCGTGCCGAAGGACGCGCGGAGGGCCGTGCCGGGATGCTGCGGGCCGTCGCGGCGATCCTGCGGGCGCGTGGGATCGCCGTGAGCACGGACCTGACGGGCCGATTGGCGAGGCTCGACCGACTGTCGGCGGATGAGCTGATCCAGGCCGCGCAGACCTGCTCGAGCCAGACCGAGTTCCTCGCGCTGCTGGCCGCGAGACCGCCTGAAGCGGTTTGAGGAGTGCGTCTCCGTTTCGGGTGGCCGTGACCAAGAGAAAGGGCCTCCCCGTTGCCGGAGAGGCCCTGGATTCTCGCTGTCGCGGCCTCTGGCGGCCGCGGCTTCCCTGGAGCGGTCAGCCTAGAAGCTGAACCGGCCTCCGACCTGCAGCTGGCGCTGGTCCGTGGTCCGGAACGACGGGATCCCGAAATCGTCCGGCACGGCTCCGTTCCGGATGTTGCGCTGATTGAACCCGACGCCAAAGCTGTTCTGGTCGAACACGTTGAACGCCTCGACGAAGACGTCCAGCCGCAGACCGTCGCCGAAGCGGATGAACTTGCCCACGCGGAGATCGATCGTCTGGATCGACTCGTTCCGTTCCGTGTTGCGGCCCACGACGGCGCCATTCATCACAGCCCGGTAGTCGGGGCAGTTCCAGCCGACGGAGCTGCAGTAGGCGAAGTCGACTCCGTTGTCGACCAGCGTGTACGGGGTACCCGACTTGTAGTTCAGGATGCCCGAGATCTGGAAGTCGGCCGGCAATTGGATCATGCCCGTCACCACCAGGCGGTGCTTCACGTCGCGGTCCGATAGACCCCAGTCGTAGTCCAGATTGCCCGTGTCGGAGATCGTGACGCCGGTCGCCGAACGCTCGTTCGAGTCGGTATCGCGATCCTCGCCCCAGGTGTAGTGGGCGCCCAACTGGTAGCGGCCGGTGAAGCGCTTGTTCACCTTCAAGGTGACGGCCTGGTACTCCGATTCGCCGCGCGACTGCCGGACCAGAACCTCAGCGCACTGGACGCCGTCGATGCCGGGGCATTCTTCGTTGCGGCCATCCCACATCGGGCGGCCGTATTCGTCGTAGCCGCCGAACTGGCGGTTGAAGTCCGTGTTGCGCTGCAGGCCCGTCGCCTCCGCGTACACGGCGTCCACGCCGCCGCTCCAGCCACCGCCGAGTTCCCGCTCCCAGCCGACGCTGGCGCGCAGGGTCTGGGCATCGTCGAACTCCGGGTCGACATAGGAGATCGCGGGGATGATCCCCGGCGGCGGGTTCTCGTTGTTGATCGGTGTCCCAAGCGGCACATAGCCGTTCTCGCCGGGACCGACGGTGATGCGACCGTAGTTCGGCGGCACGCCGTTGGCCTGGACCTGGTTCGCGAACAGCAGGGTCGGCGTCCGGCCGAAGAAGAAGCCGATGCCGCCGCGGAGGACGGACCGGCCCTCGTCCTGCGCGAGGGCGAACCCGAAGCGGGGCGCCAGGTTCTCCGTATCCGGGATCTCCCGGCCGTCCGGGTGCAGGTGCTCCAGGCCATCCGGGTTGTCCGTGGAGGTATAGCGGAGGCCGTAGTTCAGCGTCAGGTTGTCCCGCTTCAGGCTGTCCTGCCCGTAGAACGCGAGCGCGGTCTGGGTCTCGTCGTAGTTCGGGTAGGTCGAGTCGCCGAACCAGATCCGGGCGGCGCTGGCCTCGTTGTTCAGGAAGTCCTCCGCTGACCGGAAGTCGTAGCGGCCGTCGCGGCTGCCGGCGAAGAGCTGGGCCAGGTCGTCCTTCGAGTAGTCGACGCCGAACTTCGTGTCGTGGGCGCCGAACAGGTACGAGAAGTCGTTCTTGACCTGAAGCTGCGATTCCTCCACGAAGATGGGCAGGAAGTCGAACTTGCCGACGCTGGCGCCGTTCCAGCGGAAACGGACCTGCGCCTCGATCGGCGTGCCGACCCGCAGCGACAGACGATCCAGGTTGTCGTCGGCCGACTGGATGCGGAACTCGTTCACGCCGCGGCTGCCGACGACCGAGGTCATCGACGCGATGAAGGAGAGGGTCTCCTCCGTCTTCAGCGACTCCTCGTCCAGGTAGTTGCTCGTCCGTTCGTAGTCCGTCCAGTTGGCGCGCAGGGAGATCAGGTTCGCGTCGCTGATCTGGTGATCCAGCTTGCCGAACAGGACCTGGTTGCTCACCGAGCGGGTGAACAGACCGGTGGCGGAACCGTCGTCGTTGCGCTCGAAGCCGTCGACCAGGGCGGCGAAGGCGGGCTCGGTTGCTGCCCGCTGCATGATCAGGTCATAGACGCTGCCGCCGCGATTCGTGAGGAAGCGGGTGAAGGGGACGTCCCTGTCGCGCTGGTCGATCGCGAAGTAGTAGTGGGTGCGATCGCGCTTGAACGGACCGCCGATCGAAACGCCGTAGTTCTGGTCGTCGAAGGTGTCCACCGGCCTCGAGCCGTCGCGATCGTTGAAATCGTCGAGCGGGGACGAGGGAAGATCCTCGGCCATGCTTTCGTCGCGGAAGAAGGCGAAGGCCGAACCCCGGATTTCGTTCGTGCCGGACTTGGTCACGACGTTGATGAAGGCGCCGCCGTGGCGCCCGTACTCGGCGGAGAAGCCGTTGGTGATGACCTGGAACTGGCGCACCGTGTCCTGGGCGATGATCAGGCCGTCGTTCTCCGTCGCCTCACCGCCGCGGCCGTAGCCGAAGAAGGTGCTCTTGTTGTCCGCGCCGTCGACCGAGAGGCCGCTGTACATGCCGCGCTGGCCGGCGATGGTCAGGAAGCCGCGGGATTGGTCGCGCTGGACGCCCGGGGTCAGAATCGCGAAGTCGGTGAAGTCGCGGCCGACGGTCGGCAGGCTCTCGATGGCCACCTCGTCGATGTAGTTCGCTGCGCCGGAGCGGCTGACCTCGATGATCGGCGCCTCGGACGTGACGGTGATCACCTCGGAGGAGGACTCGACCTCGAGGGTCAGGTTGATGTCCTTGATCTGGCCGACCAGAACCGAGATGTCGGTCTGCTGGGTCGCCTGCATGCCGGCGAGCTCGGCCGCCAGAGTGTAGGTGCCGACCTGCAGCGCCTTGGCGCTGTAGAAGCCGTTTGCGTCGGTGATCACGGCCCGGTCGATGCCGGTGTCCTGGTTGGTCGCCGTGACCGTGGCGCCGGGAATCGGGTCACCCTCGACATCCGAGATGTTGCCCTCGATCGTGCCGGTGATGGTCTGGGCAAGGCCGGCGCCGGCCATCAGGAAGGCGCAGGTCGTGGCCAGGAGGATCGCAAGAAGACGTGCCCGGGGGCGGGTCCACTGCATGGTTGGTGTTCTCCTCTGTTTTCTGAGTGGGAATTCGAGGCCGTCGGCGCGCAGGGCACGCCCGTCGAGGCTGTCTGACCGAGGTTGTCGCGGTGGTGGGTGGGGGGCGTTGCGGCGGGAGGCCGCGAACGCAGTGCGACTATAAGGGCCGCTTCTCCGGCCGTCAAAGGAGGGGTGGGGAAGTTCAGGAAGTTGAATTGCGGAAGTTGCTCCCGTCATCCTGCCGCAGAACGCTGCGCGACAGGTTCTGCGGCGAGAGGCCCCGGCGAGATCGGGGCCGAGGGACCGACACGGAATCAAGCGGCCGCTTTGGCGGCGCCGGCTCAAAGGGCCGACGGCAGGGGCAGATCGGTGGCGCCGGTCAGGTACTCGTCGATCCGGGCGGCGGCGCCGCGGCCTTCGCCTATCGCCCACACGATGAGGCTCTGGCCGCGGCGGCAGTCGCCTGCGGCGAAGACGCCCGGAATCGAGGTCGCGTACTCGCCGGGCTGGGCGGCGAAGTTGCTGCGCGGATCGGTGGCCAGCCCCAGCTGCTCGGCGAGAGTGGCCTCAGGACCGAGAAAACCCATGGCCAGCAGGACCAGGTCGGCCTCGAAGGTCTCCTCGGTACCGGGCGCCTCCTCCATCATGAGGCGGCCGGCGCCGTCGCGCCGCCAGGCGACGCGCACGGTCTCGATGCCCGCAACGCGGCCGGCGCCGTCGTCCACGAAGCGCTTCGAGAGGACGGAGAACACGCGCGGGTCGGCGCCGAACCGTGCCGCGGCCTCCGCGTGGGCGTACTCGACCCGGAAGATGCGCGGCCATTCCGGCCACGGGTTGTCCGGCGCGCGCCCGTCGGGGGGGCGGTCCAGCAGCTCGAAGTTGACCATCGAGGCGCAGCCGTGCCGGGTCGCGGTCGCGATGCAGTCGGCGCCGGTGTCGCCGCCGCCGATCACGACGACGTTCTTGCCCGCGGCGTCGATGGGCGGCTCGATCATCCCCACGCCGTCGCCGGGCAGTTCGGCGTCCAGGAGCGCCCGGGTGTGCTCGGTCAGGAAGTCCATCGCGAAGTGGATCCCTGAGAGTTCGCGGCCCTGAATCGGAAGATCGCGCGGGCGGGTGGCGCCGCAGGCGAGCAGGATCGCGTCGAAGTCTCGCCGCAGGTCGGCGATGTCGACGTTGTGGCCGACGTGGGCGCCGGCGACGAACTCGATGCCTTCGGCCCGCATCAGGTCGATCCGGCGGTCGACGACCTCGCGCTTGTCGAGTTTCATGTTGGGGATGCCGTACATCAGCAGGCCGCCAATGCGGTCCTCGCGCTCGAACACGGTGACGGCATGGCCGACGCTGTTCAACTGGGCGGCGGCGGCGAGGCCCGCGGGGCCCGAACCGACGATCGCGACGCTCTTGCCGGTCCGGGTCGCCGGCGGTCTGGGAACGACCCAGCCCTCTTCGAAACCCCTGTCCACGATCGCGTTCTCGATGTTCTTGATCGTGACCGCCGGGTCGGTGATCCCGAGCACGCAGGCGCCCTCGCAGGGCGCGGGGCAGACCCGACCGGTGAACTCGGGGAAGTTGTTCGTCCGCTCCAGCCGTCGCAGCGCTTCACGCCAGCGGCCCTGGTAGACGAGGTCGTTCCACTCCGGGATCAGGTTGTCGATCGGGCAGCCGTCGTCGGACTGGCAGAAGGGCACGCCGCAGTCCATGCAGCGGGCGCCCTGCGTGGCGAGATGCTGCTCCGGAACGGGCTGCAGGAACTCGCCGTAGTGGCTGAGGCGGATCAGCGGATCCTGGTACGGAACCGCCGTCCGCGCGTACTCCTTGAAACCGGTGTCCTTGCCCATGAACCCGCGTGCCCTCCTCGCTTGCGGTGTTCCGTTTCGCCGACAGCCGGCGGCCTCAGGCCGCGGCCTCGGCCTTCTGCTCGGTCTGAACCTCGGCTTGCGCCTCGCGCTGCGCTTCCAGCACCCGCCGGTAGTCGTGCGGCATGACCTGGATGAACTGCCGCCGCGCTTCCCTCCAGCGCTCCAGCAACCGGCGCGCCACGGTCGAGCCGGTGAACCGGGCGTGCCGGGCAACCAGTTGCCGCAGTTCGCGCAGGTACTCGTCTCCGACGGGTTCGAGCCCCACCATCTCGCTGTTGCAGTTCTCCGCCAGCGCTCCGCTCGGGTCGTGAACCCAGGCGATGCCGCCGCTCATCCCGGCGGCGAAGTTGCGGCCCGTTGGCCCGAGGATCACCGCGCGACCGCCGGTCATGTACTCGCAGCCGTGATCGCCGATCCCTTCGATCACCGCGCTGGCGCCCGAGTTGCGGACGCAGAATCGCTCAGCGGCGCGACCGCGGAAGAACGCCTCGCCGGCGGTGGCGCCGTAGAGCGCCACGTTGCCGATCAGGACGTTCTCCTCGGCGGCGAAACGGGACTGTCGGGGCGGGTAGAGGATGAGCCGTCCGCCCGACAGCCCCTTGCCAACGTAGTCGTTGCCGTCGCCCTCGAGTTCGATCGTGATGCCGGGGGCCAGGAAGGCGCCGAGGCTCTGGCCGGCGCTGCCAACCAGCGAGATGTGGATCGTGTCGTCGGCCAGGCCGTGTTGGCCACGTGCCTTCATCAGCTCGTGGCTGAGCATCGTGCCCACCGTGCGCCGGGTGTTCTCGATCGGCAGATCGATCCGCACGCGGGCGCCGCTCTCAAGCGCAGGGCGTGCCCGTTCGATCAGTTCGTTGTCGAGGGCGTACTCGAGCGCGTGGTCCTGCTCGATCGTCTTGGTCACGCCGACGCCCTCGTGTCTCCTGACCGCGGGCTTAAGCACCGCCGACAGGTCGAGGCCTTCCGTCTTCTCGTTCTTTACGGCCAGTTCGGATCGGAACAGGTCGGTGCGTCCCACGAGTTCCTCGATCGTCGCCACGCCCAGCCGGGCCATGATCCCTCGCGTCTCCTCGGCGACCAGGAACAGGTAGTTGACCACCGACTCCGGGGCGCCCTCGAACTTCGCCCGCAGCTCCGGATCCTGGGTGGCGATGCCGACCGGGCAGGTGTTCAGGTGGCACTTGCGCATCATGATGCAGCCGAGCGTGATCAGCGGCGCGGTGGAGAAGCCGAACTCCTCGGCGCCCAGCATGCAGGCGACGACGACGTCGCGCCCGGTCTTCATCTGACCGTCGGTCTGGAGCGTGACCCGCGAACGCAGGTCGCTCAGCACGAGCGTCTGGTGCGTCTCCGCGACGCCGAGTTCCCAGGGCAGGCCGGCGTGCTTGATGCTGGTGAGCGGCGAGGCGCCGGTGCCGCCATCGTGTCCCGAAATCAGGATGTGGTCGGCGTGGCCCTTGGCGACGCCGGCGGCAACCGTGCCGACGCCGACCTCGGAGACCAGCTTCACGCTGATCCGGGCACGCGGGTTCGAGTTCTTCAGATCGTGGATGAGCTGTTTCAGATCCTCGATCGAGTAGATGTCGTGGTGGGGCGGGGGCGAGATCAGCCCGACGCCGGGCGTGGAGTAGCGAGTCCGGGCGATGATCTCGTCGACCTTGTGGCCGGGCAGTTCGCCGCCCTCGCCCGGCTTGGCGCCCTGGGCGATCTTGATCTGCAGTTCGTCCGAGTTCGTCAGATACCAGGAGGTCACGCCGAACCGTCCCGAGGCGACCTGCTTGATTGCGGAGCGCCGGCTGTCGCCGTTCGCGTCGGGGGTGAAACGGTCCGGATCCTCGCCGCCCTCGCCGGTGTTGCTCTTGCCCTGGAGGCGGTTCATCGCCACCGCCAGCATCTCGTGGCTCTCGGCCGAGATCGAGCCGAAGCTCATCGCGCCGGTACAGAAACGCTTGACGATTTCGCTCGCGGGTTCCACGGCGTCGAGTGGCAGGGGCGCGGTGTCGGTGCGGAACTGGAGCAGCCCGCGGAGCGAGCACGTCCTCGTCGTGTCCTCGTTGGCCAGCCGGGCGAACTGCTCGTACGCCTCGGTGCTGTTCGTGCGGGCCGCGTGCTGGAGCCGGGAGATCATCGGCGGGTCCCACATGTGGCGCTCGCCGCCGGCGCGCCAGTGGTAGTCGCCTGGATTGGCCAGGTCGGCAACGCGGTCGTGGTCACAGGCAGGGAAGCCCTTCGCGTGGCGGCGAAGAGCGTCCTTGGCCAGCCGCATGAGGCCCGCGCCTTCAATCCGGCTCGCGGTGCCGACGAAGCAGCGATCGATAACCTCGCTCGAAAGCCCGACAGCCTCGAAGATCTGGGCGCCCTTGTAGCTCTGCAGGGTGGAGATGCCCATCTTGGCCATCACCTTGAGCATTCCCTTCCCGACCCCCTTGCGATAGCGGTCGACGACCGCCTGGTCATCCGGCGCCGCTGGCAGCCGGCCTTGGCGGCGCGCCTGCCAGAGCGCTTCGAAGGGTCAGGTAGGGGTTGATCGCGTCCGCGCCATAGCCTCACGAGCAGGCAGTGGTGGTGGACCTCCCGCGCCTCGCCGGTTTCCAGCAGCAGGCCCACCCGGGTGCGCTTGATCGTCTTCAGCAGGTGATGGTGGACGGCGCCGCAGGCGAGCAGGCGGGCACGGCAACCCGGTCGGGGCCGGCCGCCCGGTCGGAGAGTGCGACGAAGCTGCAGCCGTCGTCGACGGCCTGCTCGGCCTTCCCGGCAGAGCCGGTCGAGCGCACTGCCGAGGCCTTCGGCGCCCTCGGCGCGCGTCCAGGTGGCGTCGAGCGTGCGGCAGGAGAAGCCGGCGTCGTCCGCGTTGGCGAGGGCTGCGAACTCCCGGTTGCTCAGGATCGGATGCGGCAGGCGGACACGCCGGCAGTGCTCCGCCGTCGTCTCGAGCAGATTGCGTTCCGGGCCGATCGTGCACTCGAGCGACATGACGACTTCCTCGCGGATCGAATCGATCGCCGGATTCGTCACCTGGGCGAAGAGCTGCTTGAAGAAGTCGTAGACCGGGCGGTCCTGGTCGGAGAGGAACGCGAGCGCCGTGTCGTTGCCCATCGAGCCGACGGGATCGCGCTGTTCCTCGATCAGGGGCCTCAGCATGAAGCGGAGGGTCTCGGCGGTGAAGCCCGAGGCCTGCAGCCTGCGGGTCAGGCCGTCGCCGCCCATCGTGGCTGGTCCCCGGCCGCGTTGCCGTCGTCCGTGTTGCCACCGCGCGCGGCCCCCACGGCTTCGGCGGTCTTGGCGCCTCCGCCGGCCACCACGGCTTCGGCGCCTTCGACGCCTCGGCATCCTGGGCGCCCTTGACGGCTTTGGCGGTCTGGACCGTCTCGCCGGCCTCGGTGCCTTCGCCTGCCTCGGCCGCTTGGACGGCCTCCACGGCTTCGGCGGCTTCGGCGGCCTCGACGAGTTCGGCGAGGTCGGTGCGGCGTTCGAGCCACTCGACGTAGGGGCGCTCCGAGGCGATGCTGGCCTTCAGTTCCTCGTCGGCGACGATGCGGCCGCGGTCCGAAGTCGACCCAGGAACATCCGTCCGGGCTTGAGCCGTCCCTTGGTCAGCACGCGTTCGGGTTCGACCGGGGACGACACCCGCCTCGGAGGCCATGATGACCAGATCGTCGTCCGTGACGTAGTAGCGACTGGGACGCAGACCGTTCCGGTCGAGAACGGCGCCGATGTAGCGGCCGTCGGTGAAGGCGACCGACGCCGGCCCGTCCCAGGGCTCCATCAGGCAGGAGTGGTAGTCGTAGAAGGCCTTCTTCGTGGCGTCCATGTGCGGGTCGTTCTGCCATGCCTCCGGGATCATCATCATGACCGCCTCCTGGAGGGTGCGGCCGGAGAGCAGCAGGAACTCGAGCACGTTGTCGAAGCTGCCGGAGTCGGAGCAGTCGGGTTCGACAACGGGGAAGGCGAGCGGCAAGTCGTCGCCGAAGAGGTCGCTCTCCAGGACGCCCTCGCGGGCCTGCATCCAGTTCATGTTGCCGCGCAACGTGTTGATCTCGCCGTTGTGGCTCATGAACCGGTTCGGCTGGGCGCGGTCCCACGACGGAAAGGTGTTCGTCGCGAACCGGGAGTGGACCATCGCCAGGTGCGATTCGTAGTCCGGTGCGGCCAGGTCGGAGAAGAACGGGACGAGCTGGCCGGAGGTCAGCATGCCCTTGTAGATGATCACGCGGGTGGACAGCGAGCAGATGTAGAACATCCGGCCCTCGGCGAGGGGCGTCGCTGCCGCGCAGCCGGTTCGTCGCCTGCTTGCGGATCAGGTACAACTCGCGCTCGAAGGCGTCCTGATCGAGCCCGTTCGCCGCGCCGATGAAGAGTTGGTTCGATGACCGGCATTGAAGAGATGGCGGTGGCGCCGATGTTCGCGGTCTCCGGGTGGGTCGGCACCGCGCGCCAGCCGATGAGACGTTGCCCGCGAGAGGCGACGATCTCCTCGACCGTTCGGCGGCACAACTCGCGTTCGGCGTCGTCCTGGGGCAGGAAGAAGACGCCCGCGGAGAAGGTGCCGGGCGCCCCGAGTTCGGCGCCGAACCTGTCGGCCGCGACGCGCCGGAGCAGCGCGTGGGGCAGCGCCGTCAGCATGCCGGCCCCGTCGCCGGTGTTCGGCTCGCAGCCGCAGGCGCCCCGATGGTCCATCTGCGTCAACATGTGAGCGGCCTGCTGCATCAGCCGGTGGCTGCGCTCCCCGCGGACGTGGGCGATGAAGCCGACCCCCGCAGGCGTCGTGTTCGTAGGCCGGGTCGTAGAGACCTGTCTTGCCGGGGCGGAGCTTCATGCCGCCCCCGCCGGGCGTGGTGGATGCGCCGCCCCGCGGCGTGCGGCCCGCCAGGTGGCCTGCGCCGGTCTCTGCACCGGGAACCAGGTTCACGCGGCTTCTCCGTGGCTGGCGCTCCGCAGGTCGTCGGCGGACATCGGGCCGGCGTTCTCGACCAGGAATGCGGCGAAGTCCTGCGCGGCCGGCCGCAGTCTGCGGCGGGCATGGACGATGCCGACGGGCCGTTCGAGCAGCGGTTCGAGAGGTACGGCGGCCAGTAGCCCGGCCAGGACCTCGGCGTGGAAGGTCCGCAACGGCAGGATCGCAGCGTAATCGGTCGCCTGCAACATGCTCTTGAACGTGTCGATGTTGTCGAGACGCTGGGCGAACACCGGCGCGGCGGCGTTGTCCGTGAGGTAGCTCCGTATGTGACGCGCCGCGGGGAGTTCGTGGGTGAAGTGGATCACTTCACGGCCGTCCGAGGTCGGCTGCCCGGACCTTCTCTGCGCCCGCCAGTTCGTGGTGCAGTCCGCAGGCGAGGCACATCCGCTCTTCCCGAAGCGACCGCGACTGCAGGCCCGGCCACTGTTTCGGGGGTAGGAAACGATGCCGAAGTCGCAGCGCCCGGTACGCGCCGATTCGGCCACCGCCGCGGGCGGTTCGTACTCGATCTGGACGTCCAGCGCGGGCCGCTGGCGCTGGAACTCGGTCCGCAGCTGGTTCAGCAGCGCGATCCCCGCGGAGTAGATTGCGTGGACGCGGACGGACCCGCCGCGTTCGGGGTCGAGGCGGGCGACGCTCCGCGCCAGGGCGTCATATCGCGCCACCAGCTGACGGCCTTCGCCGGACACCAGCTCGCCGGCCGGCGTGAGCACGAACGGGCGCTTCGATCGGTCCAGCAACTTCGTGCCCGAGCCGCTCCTCGAGGTGATGGATGCGCTGACTGACCGCCGACTGGGTGATGCCGTGAAGCTCGGCAGCCCGGCTGAAGCTGCGCAGGTCGGCGACGTCGCAGAAGATCCTGAGCCCTTGCATCGTAAGAGGCGAATCTTACATTAGGGCGATCTCATGAAGCAACCCTGGAGCATTAGTGATGCTGATGATAGGGCCGCGCCTCCCGTTCCCCGGATCAAAAGGGCGGCCCGATGTCGCCGCCGTGCCACGGGCTGCTAGCCCAGACGCCAGTAGAAGACCAGGAGGTACGCCGCGAGCAGGACGGCGACCCATAGGGCCATCGACGCGCTGAGCCAGGGAGCGGCCGAGCAGGCCCTGCGGGCCTAGATGACGCTGGGCGAGGGCGAGGGCGGTCGCGGCGAGGCGCCCGGTCACGGCGTAGCCGGGCCCGGTGGCAATGCGACGAAGGCCGTGGCCAGGCCGTCCTGGATTCGGAAGCCGACTCGCCGGTAGAACCAGTCGGCGTCCAGGTTCACCGAGCGCAGCTCCGGCGGGGTACAGACCGGTACGCATCAGGGGTGGCGAAGGCCAGGGGCCGAGAAGAACAGGAGCTGGCTCTGGGTGATCACGTGGGTCGCCGTGTACACCTCGTAGTCGACCGGATAGGGCAGCAGCTCGTAGAAGGGATTCGGGAGCCCGAACGCCGCCTCGGCCAGCGGGAACAGGCCGATCGCCATGCTCGCCGCGGCGGCCAGCACCATCGCGACGAGCATCGACCGCGGCGCCTCCTTGCAGCGGATGCCGGAATCGTGGTGGAAGAAGGCGAAGAACGGGATCTTGATCCCCGCGTGGTGGAAGACGCCGGCGGAGGCGAACAGCAGAACGAGCCACAGCCAGAAGTAGTGCTCGTGGGCGGCCGCGCTCATGATCAGCGACTTCGTGGCGAAGGCCGAGAACAGCGGGAAGGCCGAGATCGAGGCGGCGCCGACGATGCATAGCCCGGTCGTGATCGGCATCGACTTGTAGAGGCCGCCCAGGTCCGATCCGTTGACGTGGCCAACGCGGTAGAGCACGGCGCCCATCGCCATGAACAGGAGCCCCTTGAACAGGATGTCGGCGAACGCGTGGGCGACGGCGCCGTTGATCGCCAGCTCCGTGCCGATGCCGATGCCGACGACCATGAAGCCGAGCTGGTTCGTCATGCTGTAGGCGAGCACGCGGCGCAGGTCGTTCTCGATTACCGCGAAGAAGATCGGGAAGGCGGTCATCAGCCCGCCGATCCAGATCAGTTCGGACTGGCCGGGAAAGGCGCGCGCCAGGGCGTAGATGGCGAACTTCGTCGTGAAGGCCGAGAGGAACACGGCGCCCGCCGGCGTCGACTCGGGGTAGGCGTCGATCAGCCAACTGTGGAGCAGCGGAAAGGCCGCCTTGAGTCCGAAGGCGAGCAGGATCAGGGTCGGCGCCAGGTTCGAGAAGCCGAGTCCGCCGTCCTCGAGGAGGCCGGTGAGATTGCGGAACTCGGCCCAGCCGGGCGCGGCGCCGAGTTCGTGGCGCAGCAGGACGATGCCAGCCAGCAAAAGGACACCCGAGACCATCTGCATGCCGAGATAGCGCAGGCCGGCGGCCAGAGCCCGGCCGTCGCGGCGGACCCAGACCAGCAGGGCCGACGACACCGCCGCCACCTCCCAGAACAGGAACAGCGTCCACAGGTCGCCGGCCAAGACGACGCCAAGAGCCGAGCCGGCGTAGAACAGACCGACCAGCGGCTGAAAGTTGTCCTTGACGTAGAAGGAGTAGATGCTGCCGATCAGCGCCGCCAGGTGGAAGATGACGACGAAGATCCGGGAGAGGCCGTCGATCCGCATCAGGGTCAGGGTCTGCCCGAAGAGGTCGAACTGGAGGTGGTTGCCGAGGTCGAGGCCCCAGAACCGCCACAGCGACCAGGCCGGCAAGGCGAGCAGGAGCGCCCTCAGCACGCTCCGCGGCAGCACGGAACGCGGCGCCGCGGCGAGCGCGACGCTGCCGAGCATCAGGAGCAGGGGCGGTGACAGCAGGAACTCGAGCATCGGGGACTCAGGAGCTCCCGGACCGCTCTTCGCGGTCGTAGTAGTCCTCGGGCCGCATCAGGACCCGACGCATCTGCTTGGCCGCCAGCACGAGCAGGAAGGCGCCGACGAAGCCGTACACGGGGTAGAACCCGATCCCGCCGTCCGCCCAGCCGCCCAGGCCCTCGAACTCCGCCTTCTTCTTGTAGAAGAAGTCGGCCGCCAGCCACAGAACGTCGATGGCGATCAGCGCGTAGAAGACCTTGGCGACGTTTCGCTTGCTGTCGAGCCAGTACCGCTTGCCGCGGGGCGTCCTGTGGTCGTGGTGGGCCAATCCGATCTCGATCGTCGACGTTGCCGGTTCGCTTTGAAAGGCCGTCGAGAGTAACAGCGGTAAAGGGGACCCAAGAGGATCCACGCCCCGGATGCGTGCGTAGGATGCCCCATGGACTCGTTCTCCGTGCCGGTGCGCCGGTGGTTCGACGACGCGTTTGCGGCCCCGACGCGGGTGCAGGAGCTGGGCTGGCCCGTGCTCACCCGGGGCAGGAACGCTCTGCTGGTTGCGCCGACCGGGAGCGGCAAGACGCTCGCGGCGTTCCTCTGGGCGATCGACCGCCTGAGTTTCGGCGCCGGCGGCGGCGAACCGGGCTGCGGCGGCGAGCGGGGATCGGACGGCGTCGCGAACGGGGGCGGAGAGGTCCGGGCGCCCGAGCCGGGCGTCCGCGTGCTCTACGTCTCGCCGCTGAAGGCCCTGGTCCACGACATCGAGCGCAATCTCCAGGCGCCCCTCGCCGGGGTCCGCAAGGCGGCCCGGAAGCTCGGGCGGCCGGTGCGGCCGATCACCGTCGACGTGAGGACCGGCGACACGACGCCCCATGAGCGTCGCCGTCAACTCCGCCGGCCGGGCGAGATCCTCGTCACGACTCCCGAGTCGCTGTTCCTCATCCTGGGGTCGCGGGCGGCGGCGAACCTGCGCACGGTCGAGACGGTGATCGTCGACGAGGTCCACGCGATGGCGGCGACCAAGCGGGGCGCGCATCTCGCCCTGTCGCTGGAGCGCCTCGCCGAACTGACGGGTGACCGGGCGCCGCAACGGATCGGCCTCTCGGCGACCGTTCGGCCGATGACGCTGGCGGCGGAGTTCCTTGGCGGCGACCGGCCGGTGGAGATCGTGGACGCTTCCGAGCCGCCGCACATCGACATCGAGGTCGTTGTGCCGGTGGCGGACATGGAGGCGCCGCCGCCGGCAAGAGCGCTCGGTGACGGCGACGAGCCGCCGCCAGGGTCGGAGACGGCCGGTCTGTGGCCCTCGGTCTACCCGCGCATCCTTGAGGCGGTCAAGAGCCACAGGTCGACGATCGTCTTCGTCAACAGCCGTTCCCTCTGCGAGCGGCTCGCCCGGCGGTTGAACGACCTGGCGGTCGGCGTCGACGGTGACGCGGACGGCGACGCAGAGGACGCTCTGCCGCTGGTCCGGGCCCACCACGGCAGCATCTCCCACGAGCAGCGGCGGGAGATCGAGGAGTCCCTCAAGGCCGGGCGCCTGCGCTGCATCGTCGCGACGAGCTCGCTGGAGCTCGGGATCGACATGGGCAGCGTCGACCTGGTCCTGATGGTCGAGGCGCCCGGTTCGGCCGTCCGCGGTCTGCAGCGCGTCGGCCGTGCCGGCCACGCGGTCGGCGAGCGCAGCCGCGGCCTGATGTTCCCCAAGTTCCGCGGCGATCTGCTGGAGTGCACGGTGACCGCAATCCAGATGGAGCGGGGCGCGATCGAGTCCATGCGGCTGCCGGAGAATCCGCTCGACGTACTGGCGCAGCAGATCGTCGCGATGTGCTGCGACCGGGAGCGGACGATCGAGGACCTGCTGAACGTGGTTCGGCGCGCGCGGCCGTACCGCGGCCTGACCCGCGGCGTGCTGACCACGGTGCTCGACATGCTGGTCGGCCGCTATCCCTCGGAGGAGTTCGCCGACCTGCGCCCGCGACTCTCCTGGGATCACGGTCGCGGAGTGCTGACCGCGCGCCGCGGCGCCGCCCTGCTCGTGCGGATGAACGCCGGCACGATTCCCGACCGCGGGCTGTTCACCGTCCATCTCGGTCCGGAGGGTCCGCGGCTGGGCGAACTCGACGAGGAGATGGTCTACGAGTCCCGCGCGGGCGACACGTTCCTGCTGGGCGCCGCCGCCTGGCGGGTCACGGAGATCACGCGCGACCGCGTGATCGTCCGGCCGGCGCCCGGCGAGCCCGGCCGGATGCCCTTCTGGCACGGCGACGGCCCGGGCCGGCCGGTGGAGCTCGGCGAGGCCCTCGGTGCGTTTCTGCGCGAACTCGGCCGCCGCGACGGCGACGACGCCCGGCGCTTCCTGGCCGAGGAGGCGCCGCTCGACCGCTACGCCGCGGCGAACCTCTTCGCCTACGTCGATGAGCAGCGGGACCAGACGGGCGTCTTGCCCACCGACCGCGCCTTGACGATCGAGCGGTTCCGGGACGAGATCGGCGACTGGAGGGTGTGCATCCTGACCCCCTTCGGCGCCCGCATCCACGCCCCCTGGGCGATGGCCCTGGAGCGTCGCTTCAGCGAGCGCTCCGGCGTCCAGGTCCAGGCCCACTGGACGGACGATGGCATCGCCCTCCGCTTCGCCGACGTGGACGCCCTCCCGCCGGCGCGGACGTTCCTGCTCGATCCGGACGAGGTCGAGGATCTGGTCACGGACCAGGTCGCGTCGACGCCGATGTTCGCCGCCCGGTTCCGGGAGAACGCGGCCCGCGCCCTGCTTCTGCCACGCAACCGGCCGGGCAAGCGGACACCGCTCTGGCAGCAGCGGCAGCGCTCGAAGAACCTGCTGTCCGTGGCGCGCCGCTACCCGGACTTCCCGGTGCTGCTCGAGACCTACCGCGAGTGCATGAGCGATCTCTTCGACCTGGCCGGCCTCGTGGACCTGATGAGGAAGATCGAGGACGGCTCGATCCGCATCGACGACGTGGAGACTCCGGGGCCGTCGCCGTTCGCCCGCTCCCTGGTCTTCGCCTACGAAGAGCGGTTTCTCTACGACGACGATGCGCCGGCGGCGGAGCGCCGGGCGCAGGCGCTGACGCTGGACCGCGAACTGCTGCGCGAGCTGCTCGGCACGTCCAGTCTGAAGGAGTTGCTGGACGAGGAGGTGATCCAGGCGGTGGGCGAGGAACTGCAGGGGCTGGCGCCGGGCCGGGGTCCGCGGCACGAGGACGATCTCTACGACCTGCTTCGGCGTGCCGGCGGGCTGACGCGGGCCGAAGTCGGCGCGCGTGCGCCGGGCGACGCGGACGACTGGCTGTTGGAACTGGAACGCCAGAAACGCGCGGTCGAGGTCGAGTCAGGCGATGGCCGCCGGTTCTGGGTGGCGGTCGAGGATGCGGCGCTCCACCGCGACGGCCTCGACGCGAGCTTGCCCGAAGGTCTGCCGCGCGATCTGCTGGCGACCCGGCCGTCGCCGCTCAAGGCGCTGGTCGTGCGCTTCGCGCGCAGCCGGGGACCGTTCGCGAGCGGCGACGCCGCCGGCCGCTTCGGTCTGCCGCAGGGAGCGGTCGAACCCGTGCTCGAGGCTCTCGAAGATGCCGGTTCGCTCGTTCGCGGTGAGTATCGGTCGGGCGGCGCCGGGTTCGAGTGGTGCGACCGGGAGGTGTTGCGGCAGATCAAGCGCCGCACCCTGGCCAAGCTGCGCCGGGAGGCGGCGCCGGTCGACGGGGCGGCGCTGGCGCGGTTCCTGGGACGTTGGCAGGGCGTCGATGCGGCGGCGGCGGTCCCGACTCGTCCGGCGTCGGGAGACGGCGCTGCCGCGGTTGTTCCGCGTCACGACCCGGTAGCCTCGGCCGGCGCGGCAGGTCGCCCGCGGCGCGGGAGGGCAGTCGCGTCGGCGCCGTCGGATGGCGCCTTGGTTCGTCTCCGGGAGGCCGTGGCGCAGCTCGAAGGCGTGCCGCTTTCCTGGCGGACCCTGGTCGGTCACGTGCTGCCTGCCCGGGTGCCGGGCTTTCGCGTCGACATGCTGGACCGGCTGGCAGCGGCCGGGGAGCTGCTCTGGGTCGGCAGCGGCAGGCTCGGATCGAAGGACGGACGGGTCGCGATCTACCGTCGGCAGAAGTTCCGGGTGCTGGCGCGCGAGAGCGGGTCGAGCGAAGCTGCGGCTGAGTGGCCGGCCCGCGCGCCGCACGCTGCGATCCTCGAGCGACTGGAGGCGCGCGGCGCCTGCTTCACGTTCGACCTGGTCGGCGGCGTGGCCGGCGATGGCGACTGGGGCGAGACGGAAGTCGAGGCGGCGATCCGGGACCTCGTATGGGCCGGACGGATGACGAACGACACCTTTCTGCCGCTTGCGGCTCTGGGCAGGCGGCGACGGTCGACCGCCGGCGGTGTGCCGCGCGGACTCCCCCGTGGTTGGCGTCGCGGGCCGCGGGCCGGGACTGCGCCGGCCGGCACGCGCTCCGGGACCGCGCCGGCTGGCGTGCGCTCCGGTGTTCCGGGCGCCCGCCGGGGCCGGGCCGGGATGCTGGCCGGCGGCCGTTGGTCTCTGGTCGGCGATCTGGCCGCGCCGGACGGGCCGGTGAGCGACACGGAGTGGGCGCACGCCACGGCAACGATGCTGCTCGACCGCCACGGCGTGGTCGCGGCCGAGACCGCCCGCCACGAGCACGTGCCGGGCGGGTTCGAGGTTCTCTATCCGGTACTGCGCGAAATGGAGGAGGCCGGCCACATCCGCCGCGGCTACTTCGTCGACGGTCTGGCCGGCCGCCAGTTCGCCGTGCCGGCGGCGGTCGAGCGCCTGCGGCGGGAGCGGCGGGGTCCGGCAGAGCGCGGGCCGATCGAGGTCCTGCCCGCCGTCGATCCGGCGAGTCCCTGGGGCGCCGTGCTTTCCTGGCCCCGGCTCGGAAGCGAGATCGATCCCCGAAGGCGAGGTCCCCGCCGTGTTCCCGGCGCCTGGCTCGTCCTCCGGGCCGGCTCTCCCCGTCTCTACCTCGAGGCCGGCGGCCAGGGCGTCCGGACCTTCGCCGCCCTCGGCGATGACCCGGAACCCGGGGACGTCTGGGGCGCGCTCCGTGACCTCGCCGGCCGCCGTCGGCGCCGGACCCTCAGGCTGCTGCGCATCGACGGCCGCCCGGCACGCGAGGCCCCGTGGACCGCGACCCTCGACGACTGTGGCTTCGAGAAGGACCCGGACGGATATCGCGTCAGCCGACTGCTCCCTGCAGTGTCGTGACGTTGCGCCATCGAGCACCTCAGCCCTCGCAGTCGCCGACGAGTTCGAAGCCACGCAGGTTTGCCCTGTACCGCGGGCGGGTCCCGCGGTGGCGAGAGGAGATGCGACCGCGGCCGGGAGCACGTTCCAGCCGGAAGGCGCTGTGGCGCCGGGAGCGGTCGGACACCCGTCCAGCAAGGCGCGCCCAGGGAGGTTCTCGCCGGGTTCGGCGTGCGTTTGCACGGGCTGTCGCTCAGAAGCGGCCTTCGCGGACCTGGTTCCGGTCCGGGCCCAGCCTGATCACGCGCCTCGCCGGTGCGGAGTGCCCTTCGTGGTCGCTGGCCGGCGCCTGTCCTTCCTTGACCTGGCGGACGGCGACGCTGTCCAGGGCGGCAAGCGTTGGCGCGCCCTCGAGGGCCTTCAGATCCTCGTTGTAGTACTCGAACCACGGCAGTCCGGCGCGGTCGTAGTCCTCGGCGGTCGGCGGTTCGTGCGGCGGCCGTCCGCCCGTGACCTCGCGGTACTGGCCCGAGTTCAGAATATGGACGAAACAGCGCGAACGGGAGTCCGTCGACCAGGCATCGAGGCCGTAGGGATCTTCGTGGATTTCCTGTCGCATCATGCCGCCGGGGGCCAAGCCCATCTCCTGGGGCGGAGCGGAGCAGGGCATCGCCCTCTCCTGGAGGCAGTCGACTGCACGGCGCTCCGACATCATCTCTTCGTAGCGCGACGCCTTCATCGGGTATACGGCGAGCTGCAGGCCGCCGTGTTCCGCCTTGCCGGTCAACTGCTCTTCGGCGGTGTAGCCCTCGCCGAGCGGCATGGCGACGAACTGCCGGATCAGTCCCCTGCGGATGCAGAATCCGTCCAGCCAGGGCTGGTTCGGCACGACGACGTAGTCCTGCTCGGCATGCAACTCGTTCTGGAACGGCTTCCCGGTGACCGCGTCGATCTTCCCCGCGGCGACCTTGACCGCCATCGGGTAGTCGGCGGTGAAGTTGAGCCACAGAGCCTCGGCCTGGTACATCGGCAGGAAGACGCCTCCGTGCGGCTGCCAGTCCGCCGGCACCCGGGCTGCGTAGTCGTCCACATGGTGCAGCGGGAACCGGCTGAAGCCGGGCGGCAGCGGATGGGAGCGGTTGTCGTCCGGAATGCGCAGTGTGCGGATGAACGAGATGGACGCCTGCGCATCCTCGTGGACCTCGGGGAAGCTGAATCCGAGTTCGTTGTTTCGCAATTCAATCACTTGGTTCTCCTCGTCGTTACCAGTCGCCGTCTCTCACTTCGCGGACGATCCGCAGCAAGGCGTGGTCGGGCGCGCGCCGAAGCTGGCGCAGCAACTCCGCGAAGAGTTGCGGCCGGCGCATGATGATCTCCTGAAGCTCACGGGAGACCTTGCCGGCCATCGCCAGGAGGAGATCGGGTTCCTCGCTCAGCTCGGCGGCGATTCGCCGGATCGTCGCCTCGGACGGAGGCGCTACCTGCCCGCGCTCCACCTTGCTCAGGTACGCCGGTTCGATTCCGACTCGCTGCGCCACCTGGCGCAACGAGAACGAAGGGTCGTCCCCGCGCAACGCTTCACGCCGCTCCCGGATGTGGCTCCCGAATGTCATGTGTACTACATAGTACACACTCGGATCCCGCCGTCAAGGGCCGGTCACGCCGCTGTTGGCGGATAATCTCGTCGGTTGCGGTCACGGGGCGTCTCGTCGGGTCCGAATCGAAGCCCGTAGTTTGCCGCCAGTCGCTGGGGAGGGGTCGAGATTCTTGAGCCTTTCCGCTTCGCTTCAGGCGTCGAAACGCTCAGGCGGTCCTTGGGCCGAACGCCTCGCGCAGCGCGATGCAGGCCTCGTCGACCGCCTTGCGGCCGCCGTCGAGGATGGGGGAGAGCTGGAAGAAGACGTGGACCTGGCCTTCGTAGTTCGAGAGCGTCGCCTCGATACCGGCGCCCTGAAGCGTTTCTGCGTAGTCTCGGCCTTCGTCGCGGAGAGGATCGAACTCGGCGGTGATGACGAGGGCCGGCGGCAGGCCGCTGTGGTCGGAGGCGAGAAGCGGCGAGGCGCGGAAGTCGGCGCGGTCAGCGTCGGATCGCAGGTAGTGACCCCGAAACCAGATCATGTGGTCCTTGGTCAGGACGTAGCCGTTCGCGTTCTCGTCGATCGATGGGCGGCTGAAGTCCATGTCGACGGCCGGGTAGACGAGGAGCTGGAAGGCGAGCGTCGGACCACCTGCGTCGCGGGCGAGGATGCTCATCACGGCGGAGAGATTGCCGCCGGCGCTGTCGCCGCCGACCGCAATTCGGGCCGGGTCGCCGCCGAGGCTTTCGGCGTTGGCTGCGACCCATTGCAGGGCGGCCCAGGAGTCGTCGACGGCGGCCGGGAAACGTGCCTCCGGCGCGAGCCGGTAGTCGACGGAAACAACCAGACAGCCGGCGCCGTGCACAGTTCGCGACAGGCGTAGTCGTGGGTGTCCAGGTCGCCGATCACCCAGCCGCCGCCGTGGTAGTAGACGAGGATCGGCAGGCCGGCGCCGGCGCCGGCGGGGCGGTAGATGCGAACCGGAATGTCACCGGCCGGGCCGGAACGACAGCGTTCTCCGTGTCCACGTCGGGGCCCCGACCGAGCATCTCGGCGACGGCGAGATAGCCGGCCCGAGCCATCTCCACGGTTTGCTCCGTGATCGGCGGAACCTGGTTCTCGATGGCGGCCTGCGCCTGGGCTTCCAGGAAGGCTTGCACCTGGGGGTCGACTGGCATCTGCACACTCCGTGGGTCGTGAGACAAAGCGGCTAGACTACGCCACGCCGAGTGGGCGATTCGTGCGCGACGGCCGCGCCGCTCGCTACGCGTCGACCGAGTCGACCGCCTCTTCCCGCGCTCTTCCGCGGCCAGGGCCGCTTCTTCGGCCGCCTCGGCTGCTGTTCAGCCGCTTTCTTCGGCCGCCTCGGCTGCCTCCTCGGCGGCTTCCGTCGCTTCCTCGGCGTGCTCGACCGCCTGCTCCACGGTCTCGCTGACGAGATCGGCGAAGCCGCTCCAGTCGGCGCCTTCGACGCTGGCCGCGATCAGTTCGGCGAGTTCGCCCATCTGCTCGCCGAACGCGCCGATTGCCTCGCCGAAGGCCTCCCAGTCGGCGCCTTCCAGGGCCTCGCCGAGAGAGGCGCCGAAGCGCTCGCCGAACTGGTCCAGGAACTCTTCGAGGCGCTCCCGGTCGAACTCGCCGTCCGGGTGCTCCATGTCCTCGAACTGCTCGGCCCAGGCGTCCCATTCCTCTTCGTCGAAGGCGTGCTCGAAGGAGGCGGCGAACTGCTCGCCCCATGCCTCCCAGCGCTTGCCGACCTCTTCCCAGTCCTTGCCGTGGGCCTCCAGTCGGCGTCCTCGAAGCTGCGGCCGAAGCTCTCGCCCCATTCCTCCCAGCGTTGACCGAGTTCTTCCCAGCGCTCGTCGTGACCTGTATCGGCCTGGTCCTGGGCCAGGAAGCGCTGCGGGAGCGACGGCGATCAGGAGGGCGAACGCCAAGGTCGCCCAGCGATGGTGGTGGAGGTTCTTCATATGTTCGGTCTCCTTGGCTGTCGGACGAAAAGGGGCGGGCGGCCTGTTCGTGGGCCGTCCATCTCTACAACGCGGCAACGCTGCCGGAGTTTCAGGATCGTCCGGAGCGGAAGGGTTGGCGCCAATCTCGACGTTGCTGTGGTCAACTAACGCCCCGATGGCAACTATCTCCGCGACGGGGGGCATCCGATGGAAGTAGCCGGACACCCGCCACGTTCCCGGTTCGTCATCGAGGGCGGCCCGACCGATTGCCGGGACGCTGGAAGCGCGCGGCAACAAGAACGCGGCCCTGCCGCTCCTGGCCGCTACGCTTCTGACAGGCGAGGAGGTCACGCTCCGCAACCTGCCGCGCATTCGGGACGTGGAAGCGCAGATCGGGTTGCTGCGTCAACTTGGCGCCGAGGCCGAGTTCGTTGATCACGACGCGGTGCGCGTCTGTGCCGCCGGCCTCGGCGACGACGATCCGGATCCGGAACTGTGCCGGGCGATCCGGGCGTCGATCCTGCTTGCGGGGCGCTGCTCGCGCGGCGCGGAAGGGTGAGGATGCCGCCTCCGGGCGGCGACGTGATCGGCCGCAGACGGCTCGACACCCACGTGCTGGCGCTCGAGGCCCTGGGCGCCGACGTCACGCTCTGTCCCCGCGGCGGTCTCGAGTGCCGTGTCGAGGACGCCGACGGTCGGCTGCGCGGCGCCGAGATCTTCCTCGACGAGGCTTCGGTCACGGCGACGGAGAACGCGGTGATGGCGGCGTCGCTCGCCGAGGGCGAGACCCGGATCCTCAACGCGGCGAGCGAACCCCATGTGCAGGACCTCTGCCGGCTGCTGCGATCGATGGGGGTGCGCATGGACGGCATCGGGACGAACGCGTTGACCATCGAGGGCGCCGACCGGCTGAGTGGCGCCGACTTCACCATTGGGCCGGACTACATCGAGGTCGGATCCCTGGTCACGCTGGCCGCCGTCACGGGCGGCGAACTGCGCATACCCAACGCCCGCCCGAAGGAGCACCGCGCCACGCGGCTAGCGTTCGGACGTCTTGGGATCGACTTCGAGATCTCCGCCGATGGCCGGGAACTGTTCGTTCCGGGCGGTCAGGAACTGAGTGTGCGCACCGACCTTCAGGGCGCGATCCCGAAGATCGAGGATGCGCCGTGGCCCGGTTTCCCCGCCGACCTGACCTCGATCGCGGTGGTCGGCGCGACCCAGAGTCGTGGCTCGGTGCTGATCCACGAGAAGCTGTTCGAGTCGCGCATGTTCTTCGTCGATCGGCTGGTGGCGATGGGGGCGCAGATCGTGCTCTGCGATCCGCACCGGGTGGTCGTCAGCGGGCCGTCGAAGCTCTACGGGCGGGACATGGTGAGCCCGGACATCCGGGCCGGCATGGCGATGTTGATCGCCGCCCTGTGCGCCGAGGGCCGCAGCGTGATCGACAACGTGCAGCAGATCGACCGGGGCTACGAACGGATCGACGAGCGGCTGCGGTCGCTCGGCGCCGACATCGAGCGGGTCGGCTGACCGCGTCCGCTTCCATTGGGAACGCGGGCATCCCGCCCGTCTCCGCATGCCCGGCTTCCCCCGGGCGAGAGCGCGGCGAATACGCTGCGAACGCTGCTAGGGTTCAGGCCAGTGGCGGGCCTCTACTACGAACAGTTCGAAGTCGGTCAACTCTTTGACCACGCCCTGCGGCGCACGGTGACCGAGGCGGACAACGTCTTCTTCACCGCGATGACCCACAACCCGGCGGCGCTTCACCTGGACGCCGAAGCGATGAAGAACAGCGAGTTCGGCGAGCGGATCGTGAACAGTTGCTTCACGCTCAGCCTGATGGTCGGCATCTCGGTCGGCGATACGACGCTCGGCACGACGGTCGCCAACCTGGGCTGGAACGACGTCGTCTTTCCACGGCCCGTGTTCCACGGCGACACCCTGCGGATCGAGACCGAGGTCAAGGACAAGCGCGAGAGCCGTTCGCGGCCCAACGCCGGCATCGTGACCTTCGAGCACCGCGCCTACAACCAGCGTGGCGAGCTGGTGGCGCGATGTACCCGGCTGGGGTTGATGTTGAAAGTCCCGGAGGGAGAGGACGCGTGAAGTTCGTTGAACTCGCCAAGTTCGATTCCCGGCTGGAGGCCGAAGCGATCGGCCATGCCCTGGATCAGTACGACATCCCGTTCCTGGTGCAGAGTGCCGGAGTCGGCATGTTCGGCATGGGGATGGTCGGGAAGTCGCCCGTTCCGGTATCCCTGTGCGTGCCGGACAACCGGCTGGACCAGGTGAAGGAACTGCTGAGCTGCTTCGCCGAGCCGCTTGGGGAGGGCGAGGAGCCGCCGGGCGGCAACGACTGAACGCCTTCGGCGGGTGGTGGCCAGAACCCGGGGGCGCTATCCGCGCCACCCGTGAACCAGTCCGAGCGCCCGCCATCGGGCGCACGGATGGGGGTCCGGGGCATCCAGTCTTCTAGTCGCCGAGCAGTTCCAGGACCGCGGGCAGCAGCGGCCTGGTGGTACTGAACGCCCGGTCGCAGTGGATCGTCTCGTTGCCGTCCCAGTCGCCGAAGTAGCCGCCGGCTTCCCGCAGGATGACCGGGAAGGGCCCGCAATCCCAGGCGCTCATCTGCGGATCGACCATGAGTTCCAGCCGGCCGGTGGCGACCAGGGCGTGGCCGTAGGCATCGGACCAGCCGACGCGGTAGGCGGTGTTCTCCATCATCCGTCTCCAGGCTCTGCGGTGCCGGGCGTCGACGAAGAGCGCCGGATCGCCGAAGGAGACGTATCCCTCGCTCAGGCTGTCCGTCGAGGCGGACCCGGGCGGGCTCGCCGTTCAGCGTGCAGCCGTGACCGGAGGCGGCCGCCACGGTCTCGCCGATGCCCGGGAAGTGGGCGACGCCTGCTTCGACCCGTCCGTTGACCTCCAGGCCGATCAGGATGCCGTAGAGCGGCACGCCGCGGACGAAGGAAGCGGGTTCCGTCGATCGGGTCCACGTACCAGCGGCGTTCGCCCGGCGCTTTCCGAGTCCGCCGCCTCGTCTGGCTGCCGGGCCTGCTCGCTGGGGTCCACGGAGCTCGTCCCGAACTCCTCGCCGACCACGATGTCGTTGGGGAACGTCTCGGCGATTCGCGAGCGGATCAGCTCCTCCGCGCCCCGGTCCGCCGCGGTGACCGGCGTCATGTCGCTCTTGAGTTCCGTCTCGACGCCTGGCCGGAAGAACTCGAGGGTCAACTGGCCGGCGATCCAGGCGGTCTCGACCGCGAAGTCGAGTTCGGCTTCGTATTGCGCTGCCAAGGGTTGCTCCCGGACCTCTGCCGCCGGCGGCAGACGTCGCGCCGCATTCGCGCGGCGGTGCATCCCGTCCGGCATCGTCGCTGCCCGGTCGAATATAGCCCGACCTGTTCCCTCGTTGCGCCTCGCCGGACCGAGGGCGCTCTGGACCGCTTTCCATGCGCCGCGGACGTTGACCGCGGGTCGCTAGAACGTCTCGATCGTCCGTTCGTCGCTGTTGGCGGGGAGTGCGATGTGCATGCCATCGACGGCGACCACCGCCTCGTTCGGGCGCGTCCTCGGCTCGCCCGCGCATGAACACGCTCTGTGCCTGTGCCGCGGGCAACGGCGGCACGAGGTGGCTCAGGACCAACAGCTCGACCTTCGCGTCGGCGGCCAGCGCGTGCACGTCGGCGGGGAAGGTGTGGTAATCCAGCGTGTCCCGGAGCATCGTCGCGGTTCGTTCGTTGCCGGCGCTTGCGAGCGCCTGCGCCGCCCCGCCGATCAGAGCTTCGGAGAGGACCTCGTGGACCAGGACGTCGACGCCCCGGCTCGCCGCTTCGAGGTTTGCCGAGCGGATCGTGTCGCCGCTGACGACGACCGAACGGCCGCCGTAGTCGATCCGGTAGCCGACCGCCGGCGAGATCGGTTCGTGTTCGACGAGCAAGGCGGTGATCTTGAGCCCGTCCTCGTCGTAGAAGACGCGCGTGGGCGCTTCCTCAGAGAGTTCGATGGGATGGGACGTGGCCTTGGCGGCCCTCCGCCCGGCAACAGATCGGCGCCGTGGTGGGCGATCCGGTAGGAGGCGTCCAGTTCGTAGGCGGCCTGGAAACCTGCGACGACCCGATCCACGCCCACCGGGCCGTAGACGTCCAGCGGCTCGGCCCGTCCGCCCGTCCAACTCGCGAAGACGACCTCGCCGAGTTCGCCGATGTGGTCCGAGTGGAAGTGGTCAGCAGGACGCCGACCAGAACTGCCCATGGGCAGATTCCAGAGCCGCAGGTTCTCCGTCGAACCGGGGCCAACATCGATCAGGAACATCCGCCCCCCGGCGATCACCGCCGTGCAAGGGCCCGCGCGCTCGGCGCTCTGGCAGCGGTGAACTGCTGCCGCAGATGACGACGTGCAGGGCGCCGTCGTCGAGCAGGGAGGACCGGTTGGGCGGCCGCGCTCCGAACTGGGCGTCGGCGGCGGATGCGAGAAGGAGGCACGCCGCGACGACGGCTGACGCGGTTGCGGCCGGAGTGGTGTTCGGGTCTCATCGTCGGCCTTTTGAAGTAGCGCTGGACGCCAGGTGCGGGTGGCGTCGGAAGATAGCAGCCAGGCCCCGGTTACCGCGGTCGACCGTCGCCGGCTCGGGTCCGGCCCGGCTCCCACGGCCGCTCCACCAGGAGTCGCCTCGTCGCAGGCGCCGTGTTTGGCCCCAGCCCACCTCGCCAAGAGGCCGTGCCGCAGAATCCGCTTCCTCTCGAGGACCCCGCGCCGCGTCGCTTGCCGTGCCGCGCGAGCCGTGCAAGCTCTAGAATCGCCCGCGATGGCGGAGCAGGCGCTGATCAACGATCCGACCGCGCTGCTCGTCTTCTTCGCCGGCTTCGTCGCGCTGATCTTCGCGCTGGCGCAGACCCGGCGTTCGAGCGGCTGTTCAGGACCCTGCCGCCGATCGTCTGGAATCTACCTGCTGCCCGTGGTGCTGACCACGGTCGGCATCACCCCCGCCGCGTCGCCGTTCTACGACTGGTGCACGGACTACCTGATGCCGTGCGCCCTGCTGCTCCTGGTGCTGGCGACGGACGTTCCGGCGATCAAGCGCTTGGGACCGCTGGCGGCGGCGATGCTTCTCGCCGGCTCCGTCGGCATCGTGATCGGCGGCCCGATCGCCCTGGCGATGTTCCAGCCCTTCCTCGACCCGCAGGCCTGGAAGGGTCTGGCGGCCCTCTCGGGCTCTGGATCGGCGGCCTCTCGAACATGATCGCGATCAAGGAGGGCGTCGGTGCTCCGGACGACATCTTCGCTCCGATGATCATCGTCGACTCGGTCGTCGGCTACGGCTGGATGTCGATCATCATCCTGCTGAGCGGCCACCAGAACCGGATCGACCGCCGTCACCGGGCACGGCGCGAGGAACTCGACCGGCTGAACGTGCGGCTGCTGAAGGTCCGGAAGGAGAAGGCCCGACCGATCACCCTGCCGGCCTTCGCCACGATGCTCGGCGTCGGCCTGGTCGGGAGCTGGCTGTGCATGCGGGGCGGCGAGCTGTTGCCGCAGGTGGGTTCCGTGCTCTCGCACTTCACCTGGGGCATCCTGCTCGTCGTGGCGTTCGGCCTGGGACTGTCCTTCACGCCGATTCGCCGCCTGGACCACCGGGGCGCAACCCCGGTGGCCTACGGCGGCCTCTACCTGATGGTCGCGACGATGGGCGCCGGCGGCAACCTGGCCGCGATCGCCGAGGCGCCCTTCGTCCTCGCGGTCGGCGCGGTGTGGATCGGCATCCACGTGGCCTGTCTGTACGTCGCCATGCGCCTGCTGCGGGCGCCGCTGTTCCTGTTCGCCACCGGCAGCATGGGCAACGTCGGCGGCGTGATCTCGACGCCTGTGGTTGCGGGCGTCTTCCAGCCCGCCCTGGCCGCGGTCGGCGTGCTGATGGGCGTGCTCGGCAACCTGGTCGGTACGCCGCTGGGGCTCCTGTGCGCTCAGCTCATGGCTTGGGTGGCGCGGGCCTACCACGGCGCGGCCTCGCTGTAGCTGCAGGCGGCGGCGAGGCCGGATCCGCCTCGCCGACGACGGTGTGATTCGCGTCAGCGAGTAGGATCGTCGGCATGACGATGGCCGTGCGAAGCACGAGTGCGGAGGGGACGCCGCCAGTCATGCCCGCCAGACGGTTGTTCACCGTGGACGACTACCACGCGATGGCGCGGGCGGGAATCCTGGGCGAAGACGACCGGGTCGAGCTCATCGAAGGAGAAATCGTCGTGATGTCCCCCGTCGGCAGCCGCCACGCGGCCTGTGTCGACATCCTTGCCGAGTTGCTCATCCGCGCGGTTGACCACCGCACCGCCATCCGGGTTCAGAGCCCGGTCCGTCTCGACGACTCCACGGAGCCTGAGCCCGACGTAACCGTGCTCGTCAGACGCGACGACGCGTACAGCGAACGTCTCCCACAGCCCGAAGACGTGCTCCTGGCCATCGAGGTCTCGGACACGACCCTCGACTACGATCGCCGAGTCAAGGCGCTTCTCTATGCCCGCCATGGCTTACGGCAGTTCTGGCTGGTCGATCTGGGCAGTCGCACTATCGAAGTGCACCGCGCGCCTGGGCCGGAAGGCTATGGGGAGCGCTCGGTCCACGACGATGGCGATCGCCTGGAGGTGCCGGGCGTGGAGATCGATCTCGAAGTACGGGCGCTGTTTCCGTACCGGTAGAGTGCCGGTGGCCGCGGCAGCTATGTGGCGGGTTCGCGATCTTGCGAGCATCTTCCGAACGCATCTCGAGGATCGGCTTCTGGTGGTGGCGAAGCGATCTCGTGCGTATCTCATCGTCGGGAAGATAGGCATCGGACACATCCGTGACGATCTGGAAGGAGCGAGGCCTGGTGCGGACGAGGAACCGCCCCGGGAGCCCGCGGTCGGGGTCCAGATGCCTCCAGGCATGGCGGACCTGCCCGGCCTTCGGTCGGCAGAAAGATGACGAATGCGCCGGGATCCGGCGATTCCGTGTCCTGGACCGCCACACCGTTCCTGGAATCGCCACCATCAGCTTCAAGGCAGTTCGGGCAGTTCCGCCAGGACCGCGCCCGGGATCAGACGGCGCTCGGCTCGACCGGGTCGGCGGAGGCCGGCGCGGCGCCGCTGCCGTTGGTCGTCAGAGCCCTGAAGAGATCGATCTCGGTCTTGCAGGTCTTGACCACCCAGGCGATGACGGCAGCGTCGTCAAGGAAGCCCGCCACCGGGATGAAGTCCGGGATGACGTCGATGGGAATCACGAAGTAGAGGACGGCGCCGGCGATGAGAATCAGGGTTTCCTTCCTGACGCGGTAACAGCCCCGGGCGACGGCTCGAAGCAGCTCGAACATCGTCTTGAGGTCTTCGATGACTCCGGCGAGGGGACGGGATGAAGCGCCAGTGGCGTTCGCCTTTTCTCTTGCTTCCTCGACCATTTCCCGGAGCTTGTCGGGCGACTTGACGAGTTCGGCGGCGCGGTTGCGGGCGTGAAGCGGGAGTTCCATCTCCCCGGCCTGCCGGCTTGTCTCGGCCGGCGTGCCAGCTGGCGCCTCGCTGGCGCCGTTCTCGTTCTGAGTGCGCGAAGCCGCGCCTTCATCTAACTCCCGATCGGGTGCCATGTCGTCTTCACTTCCTGCAGGTCGGCGATTTCGTAGGGGCTCTGAACGTTCGTCCAGTCCTCGTGAGGCCGAACTGCGACCCGTTTCAGGTTGTGGACCGCCTCGATCTCGGCGGACCTGGCGACGTCCGGGTCGGCGGTGCAGAGGACCAGAGCATCGACGTCCCGGTGAGCGGCGAGCGGGGCGAGCATCTCCTCGCGCCGACCGGTCAAGATGTTGACGACGCCTCCGGGTACGTCGGAGGAGTTGAGGACCTCGCCGAAGGTCACCGCCGGCAGCGGTTGGCTGCCGGTGACCAGCACGACCGTCGTGTTGCCGCCGGCGATCGCGGGCGCGGTGGCCGACACCAGGCCGAGCAGGGGCGACTCGGGCGCCAGCACGCCGACGACGCCCGTCGGCTCGAGGATCGAGAAGTTGAAGTGGGAACTGGCGACCGGGTTGACGCTTGAGAACACCTGGCCGTACTTGTCCGTCCAGCCGGCGTAGTGGACGAGCCGGTCCGTGGCGGCCTGGACTTCGGCAGCGGCTTCGTCCGGGGTCGCGTTGCCGGCCGCGAGCAGAGCCTCGAACTGCGCGCTTCGGCCTTCCAGCATCTCGGCGATCCGGTAGAGGATCTGGCCGCGGTTGTAGGCGGTGCGGGCGGCCCAGCCGGCCTGGGCGGCGCGGGCGGCGGTCACCGCGTCGCGGACGTCCTTGCGCGAGCAGCGGCAGACGTTTGCGAGCGGCGTTCCGTCCGGCGCCAGCGCCCGGTCGAAGCGCCCGGACTCGGAGCGGGGGAACTTGCCGTCGACGTAGACCTTGTGGGTCTTGAGCACGGGCAGCCGCTTGGCCGCGGCAACAGCTCTCGATTCGCTCAAGGTCGTGCCCTGTCCCGCGTGTTCGGATTCAGCCGTTTGACCCCCTCGGCGACAGCTCTCGATTCGCTCAAGGCCGTGCCTCCCGGCACCGCTCGCCTGCGCCCGCCTGCCGCCAGTAGAGACGGTGCGGCACTGGCAGGTGACGGTGAAGCTGCCGAGGCCGGTGGCCACGGCGCAGTAGCCTCGCGCGGCGCGCGGCGCGCGATTGCAGTCCGTCGGGCGGAACCGTGCCCGTGGAGTGCGGTCTCATGCCGCCTCCTCCGGTTGCAGGTAGGCGTGGAGTCCGCTGAGGCCGCCCTCACGGCCGATGCCGCTCTCCTTGTAGCCACCGAACGGCGCCGTCGGATCGAACTTGTTGTATGTGTTCGCCCACAGAACCCCGGCCCGGATCCGGCTCGTGACCCGGAACGCCTTGGCCCCCTTGTCGCTCCAGACGCCGCCCGAGAGGCCGTAGGGCGTGTTGTTCGCCATCGCGATGCCCTCATCCACCGTGCGGAAGGTCTGGACCGCGAGCACGGGGCCGAAGATCTCCTCCTGGACCACCCGGTGGGACTGCGACGCCCGCAGGAACAGGGTCGGCCGGCACCAGTAGCCGCGTTCGGGGACCGGGCATGACGTCCGGAATGGCACAGCGCCCTCTTCTTCGCCGATCTCGAGATACTCCTCGATCCTGTCGAGCTGGGCACGGGAGTTGATCGCGCCGATGTCCGTGTTCTTGTCGAGCGGATCGCCGACGATCAGGGTCTCCATCCGGTCCTTCAACTTCGAGATCACCTCGTCGGCGACCGATTCCTGGACCAGCAGGCGCGACCCGGCGCAGCAGACGTGGCCCTGGTTGAAGAAGATGCCGTTGACGATTCCCTCGACCGCCTGGTCGACGGCCGCGTCCTCGAACACGAGGTTCGCTGCCTTGCCGCCGAGTTCCAGCGTGTAGTGCTTGCCGCTGCCGGCGAGCGCGCGCCGGATCAGCTTGCCGACCTCGGTGGAGCCGGTGAAGGCGACCTTGTCGACGTCGTCGTGCTGGACGACCGAGGCGCCCGTCTCGCCGGCGCCGGTGACGATGTTGACGACCCCGGGCGGCACGCCCGCGTCGCGGATGATCTCGGCCAGCTTGAGCGCTGTCAGCGGGGTCGTCTCGGCCGGCTTGAGCACGACCGTGTTGCCGGCGGCGAGAGCCGGCGCGATCTTCCATGCCGCCATGAGCAGCGGGAAGTTCCATGGGATGACCTGGCCGGCGACGCCCAGCGGTCTGGCGCCGCGGCCGGGGAAGGCGTAGTCCACCTTGTCGGCCCAGCCGGCGTAGTAGAAGAAGTGCGCCGCCGCCAGCGGGATGTCGACGTCGCGCGATTCGCGGATCGGCTTGCCGCCGTCGAGCGACTCGGTGATCGCGAGTTCCCGGCTCCGTTCCTGGAGCACGCGCGCGATCCGGTAGACGTACTTGCCGCGCTCCTGGGGCGCCAGCTTCGACCAGACCTCGTCGTACGCGCGGCGCGCCGCCGCCACGGCCGCGTCGACGTCGACGTCCGAGGCCAGGGCGACGTCGGCGATCTTCTTCTCCGTGGCCGGGTTCGCCGTTTCGAAGGTCCGGCCGTCGGCCGCGTCCGTGAACTCGCCGTCGATGAACAGGCCGTAGCGGTCGCGCAGTTCGACGTGGTCGGTCGATTCGGGCGCCGGAGCGTAGCGCCAGCCGTCGTCGCCGCCGAGGCGGAGCCTCGGAGCCGCTGTCCCGACGGCTGAAGTGGAGCTTGTCATGAGCTGGATGTCAACCTCCCTTCACATGGAGAAGTCGTCGAACGACTGGTAGATGCCGCTTCGCTGCTTGACGATCTGGCGCAGGACGTCGTTGGCCAGCGAACTCGCGCCGAACCGGTAGAGGTCCGGGTCGAGCCAGTCCTGGCCGAGCGTCTCGCGCACCATGACCAGGTGGCGGATCGCGTCCTTGGCCGCTCCGATGCCGCCGGCGGGCTTCATGCCGATCCGCCGTCCCGTCCGCAGGTAGTGGTCGCGGATCGCCTCCAGCATGACGAGAACGACCGGCATCGTCGCGGCGGGCTTGATCTTGCCGGTCGAGGTCTTGATGAAGTCGGCGCCCGAGCGCATCGCGAGGTCCGAAGCGCGGCGAATCGCGTCGAGGGCGCCCAGTTCGCCGGTCTCGAGGATCACCTTGAGGTGAGCGTCGCCGCAGGCCTCCTTGACGGAGGCGATCTCGTCCGCGGTGCAGGCGTAGTCGCCGGCCAGGAAGCGGCCGCGGGAGATGACCATGTCGACCTCGTCCGCGCCGGCTTCGACGGCTCTTTTCACCTCCAGCAGCTTGATCTCCAGCGGCGCCTGCCCGGCCGGGAAGCTCGTGGCGACCGAAGCGACGTGAATGCCGCTGCCTTCAAGCGCCCGCTTCGCGACACCGACGAGCGCCGGATAGACGCAGACCGCGGCGACGTGCGGCAGGTCGGGCAACGCCGCGTGAAGCTGGAGCGCCTTGGCGCAGAGCTGCCGCACCTTGCCTTCCGAGTCGGCGCCCTCGAGCGTCGTCAGGTCGATCATCGACAGCGTCAGATGGAGCGCCTGGAGCTTCGCCTCCTTCTTGATCGAGCGCGAGCAGAGCCGGGCGACCCGCTCCTCGACGCCGACCGCGTCGATGGACGGCGACTCGAACGAGGCGCCTCGAAGTGCGCCGTGCGCTGTCCGCGGGTGAGGCTCCATCCGTACGAGTGTACGCCCGATCCGGCCCGCTCAGGGAGCCATGATCTCGAACCATGACTGTCGCGGCACGCGAGCAGGAAAGATGTCTGGTCGGCGAGGGGCCGGCGAGGCGACTGTTCAACGTGCGCGAGTACTGCGCGATGGCGCGGGCGGGCATCCTTCATCACGAAGAGAAGCTGGATTGGCCGTTCCCGGCCTCGGCCTGGAGATCGAAGCGGGCGAGGTCGTCCCCGGCAGGTAAGGCGGTCGCCGCGCCGCGCCGCGGCTGTGGCAGAGTGCCCCGTCATGGCCGGGAACACGTTCGGAAGCGCGCTGCGGCTCACCACGGCCGGCGAGAGCCACGGGCCGGGGTACGTCGGCATCCTCGACGGGATGCCGCCCGGTCTCGAGCTGTCGGAGGCCGATCTGCAGCCGGACCTCGACCGTCGCCGGCCTGGTCAGTCGCGATTGACAACCCAGCGGAACGAACCGGACAAGTGCCGCATCCTGTCCGGCGTCTTCGAAGGCAGGACGACCGGCACGCCGATCGCGTTCCTGATCGAGAACCGGGACCAGCGGCCGAGGGACTACAGCGAGATCAGGGACAAGTACCGTCCGGGCCACGCCGACTACACGTTCGACGCGAAGTACGGCTTCCGCGACTATCGTGGCGGCGGCCGGTCCAGCGCCCGCGAGACCTCGGTGCGGGTGGCGGCGGCGGCGGTGGCGAAGAAGCTCCTGCGGGAGCGGTGGGGGGTGGGAATCGTCGGTTACGTGAAGAGCATCGGCGACATCGAGGGACGAATCGACGATCCGGCCGCCGTCACGTTGGATCAGGTCGAGGCGAACCCCGTGCGCTGCCCGGACCAGGAGGCCGCGGCGCGGATGGCGGAGCTGATCGAACGGATGCGTTCGCAGCGCGACTCGGTCGGCGGCATCTCGGAACTCGTCGCGACCGGCGTGCCGCCGGGCTGGGGCGAACCGGTGTTCGACAAGTTGAAGGCGGACCTGGGGAAGGCGCTGTTCAGCCTGCCGGCGGTCCTCGGCGTCGAGTACGGCGCCGGCTTCCGCGTCGCCCGCGCCCGCGGCAGCGAGAACAACGATCCGTTCGAAATGCGGGAAGGCAGCGTTTCCACCCGGAGCAACCGCCACGGCGGCATGTTGGGAGGTATCTCGTCGGGCCAGCCGATCGTTCTGCGCTGCGCGGTGAAACCGACCAGCAGCCTGCCGCAACCCCAGGACACGGTGACCCGGGCCGGCGAGCCGACAACGATCGCCACGAAGGGCCGGCATGACCCCTGCCTTCTGCCCCGCTTCGTGCCGATGGGCGAGGCGATGATCGCCCTGGTGCTGGCCGACCACGGCCTGCGCCAGGTCGCGGTCAGCGACTGAGACTCGTCGTGCCGGCGGGCGCAGGCCGGAGTCCCGGTGTAGCGGCTACGGGTCGATCTTCGCGGTGGCCTTGCCCATCACGACGACATCCCCATCCTGGTTCACCGTCGTGACGGACAGGTCTACCAGGCTCTGGCCGTCCTCCTCGCGGACTGCGTCGACCTTCGCCGTCGCGGTCAGGGCGTCGCCCGGCCACACCTGGCGCGTGAAGCGGACGCCGTAGGCGGTTAGCCGCCCGTCGCCGACGAAGTCGGTGACCATCCGGCCGGTCATGCCCATCGTCAGCATGCCGTGGGCGAAGACGGTGGGGTACTTCGCTACCTTGGTCGTGAAGATCTCGTCGGAATGGAGCGGGTTGTAGTCGCCCGAGGCCCCCGCGTACTGGACGATCTGGGTGCGGGAGAGATCTTCCGTGAGCTTCTGGGTGTAGGTGTCGCCGACCTGGACCTTGCTTGCCTGAAGTGCCATCTGTTCTCTCCTCAGTCGCTTTCCACGACCTTCTCGGTGCGCACGCCGACGCCGGTGGCGCGCACGACGAGTTCGCCGGATTCGTCGAAGTACTCCACGATGTTCTCGCTGAACGTGAGCTTGCCGCCACGCTTGCCCTGCCGCTCCCAGGTCTTGCCGGGGCGGGCCTTGAGGGTCAGGGTCTCGCCCGGGTTCACGTGCCGGAAGTACTCGAAGCGCTGCTCCGCGTGCAGGCCCGTACCGCCGTCGCCGCCGGTGCGTGTGGGCGGCACGCCGGTGGGCTCCTTGCCGGAGCCGAACCACGGTTCGCCGATCTTGGGGCGCAGGAAGTAGTCCGGGTCGTACTGCGCCGAGGCCTGGTAGAAGGTCGGCGGCGCGATCACGTTGCCGGGCTCCGTGTCGGCCGCCGCGTCCGCGTCGTGATAAATGGGGTTCGGGTCGCCGACCGCGCGGGCGAACATCATGATGTGTCCGGCCTCGATCGGGAACTTCTCTGCTGCCATACCGTTCCGTCCTCCTCTGCCAGTGGTCTCTGGAGCGCACTCGCTGCGTCGTTTGATCGCGTGACTGTAGCAGCCCGTGGCGAAGGTGACGTTGCACTCGAGCGGCCATGCATCCCGCCCGGCATCGTGCCATCCGTGCGCCCGCTGGCGGGCGCACGGACTGGTTCGCGGGTGGCGCGGAGCGCGCCACCCGGGCAAGCTCCTCGGTCGCCCTTGTTCCCGGGATTGAGGGCGGCCCCGATATGCTCCTTGGTCGCGCCTTGCCGGAGGGCGCCTGACCGCTCTTGGTGCGACGCGTACTTCCGCCGCGGGCTGCTGGCAGCATGAACCTGCTTCTGTTGGTGGACGAGGACCTCGATCGGGGCGCCGGCGCGGCCCGACGGGCGGTGGTGGGCGGCGAACGCCTCCGGCACGTCCGCAAGGTGCTGCGGTCGGCGGTCGGCGACACGCTGGCGGTGGGACGGCTGGGCGGCGGCATCGGCCGCGGGCGGATCGTCGAGATGAACCGGGAGCGCGTCGTGCTGGAGCCGGGACCACTGGACGGCGAGCCGCCGCTGCCGCTTCCGGTCACGCTGGTCCTGGCGTTGCCAAGGCCCAGGTTCGTGGGGCGCACGCTGCAGGCGGCTACGGCGATGGGCGTCAAACGGATCCTGCTCGTCCACACGGCCCGGGTGGAGAAGAGCTACTGGCAGAGCCCGGTGATGCGGCCGGAGGCGCTCCGTCGCCATCTGATGCTGGGATTGGCTCAGGCGCGGGACACGATGCTGCCGGAGATCGAGTGTCTGAGAGGACCGCGCGATCTGACGGAGTCTCTACCGGGCCTGGTTCGACGCCACGACGAGGTGCTGGTCGCCGACGCCGGGGGCGCCGAACCGTGCCCGCTGGGCATCGATGGACCGACCGCGCTGCTCGTCGGCCCCGAAGGCGGCCTGCTGGACGAGGAGCTCGATCGGCTCACGGCGGCTGGTGCGCGGTCGGTCAGTCTTGGTCCGCGGGCGCTCCGGGTGGAGCATGCCGTGGTGGCGCTGCTGTCGCGCCTGGCGATCTGAGACCGGGAGGGTGGCGCCTGGGGGCCTGCTCCCGTAGCCTGGCGCCGACCCGGACCCTGCGCTTCCCGCCGTGCTGAGCATGGCCAGGGCGCCTGCGGGCCTACTCCCGTAGCCTGGCGCCGACAGCCTGTTCGGCCTGTCCCAGGATCCGCCGCCGCAGCTTCTTGACGTCCCGGTCGCGCAGCGTGCGATTCGGGGCCCGGAAAGTCAGGTGGTAGGCGAGGCTCTTCGAGCCGTCGCCGATCGTCTCGCCGCGGAAGACGTCGAACAGCTCCACGGCGCAGAGCAGGGGCTTGCCGGCCGCGAGCAGGGCCGCCTCGACGGTCGCGGCAGGCGTCGCTTCGCCGACGATCAGGGCCAGGTCCTCGCGCACTTCCGGATAGACCGGCACCGGCTCGACCTGGAGGGAGTCGGGGATGCGCTCGAGGATGCGGTCGAGTTCGAGTTCAGCGGCCAGCACGGGCTGTCCGGCTGCCGGCTCGATGTCGAAGCTCGCGGCGACCGTCGGGTGGACTTCGCCGAGCGCCCCGACCGGTTCCGGGTCGCCCGCGAGCAGGACCGTGGCGGTGCGTCCGGGGCAAAAGACGGTTGCCGCCGAGTGCGCCTCGGGCTCGCCGAACTCGACCGTCAGGCCTAGGCGGTCCAGGAGCGTCTCGACCACGCCCTTGACGTCGAAGAAGTCGAAGCAGTCGTTGGGGTCGGCGTGCGCCTGCCAGTGGTCTCCACGGCGCGGGCCGGTGAGTGCCAGGGCGGCCCTCTGGCGTTCCTCGGGAAGGGAATCGCGTTCGTTCACCGGGAACACGCGGCCGACCTCAAACAGGGCAAGCCGGTCTTCGAAGCGGCTGTTCGAGGCAGCGGCCTCCAGCACCGACGCGAGCAGGCTGCGGCGCATGACGACGCGGTCGAGAGTCGAGGGGTTGGCGAGGCGGATGTAGGAAGGAGGCTCGGCCTCTTCGAGTTGAAGTTTCGCTTCCGCTTCCGGCGTCGTCAGCCGGTAGCTCACGATCTCCTGAAGTCCAAGGTCGGCGAAGGTGTCCTTGACCCGGTTCTCGAAGGACTGCTCGCGGTTGCCGCGTTGGGGCGGCAGCACGTCGCTGAGCACGGTGGAGGGGATGCGATCGTAGCCGTAGATGCGGCAGACCTCCTCGATCAGGTCGTGGGGGCCCTCGATGTCGAGGCGGTGGTCGGGAACGGTGACGCTCAGCTTGTCGGTACCGTCCGCCGGCTCGGCTTCGAAGTCCAGCCGCCGTAGCAGAGCCGCCGTCTCCTCGGCGCCGAGGTCGAGGCCGCTCAGTCGGCGCAGGTAGCCGAGGTCGAAGTCGACGGTGACATCAGGCGCCGGTTGCGGATAGTGATCGACGATGCCCTCGGCGATCGTGCCGCCGGCGTGAAGCCGCAGCAGTTCGGCGGCGCGCCGGGCGCCAAGCAAAGCCTGGCTCGGATGGACGCCGCGGCTGAAGCGGAAGCCGGCCTCCGTGTGGACGCCGAGTTGGCGCTGGGCGCGCCGGATGCTTCCGGGCGCCCAGGCCGCCGCCTCGAGCAGCACGTTGCGCGTCTCCTCGCCGATCTCGCTGTTTCGGCCGCCCATCACCCCGCCGACGCTGAGGGCGCCGGCCGGATCGGTGACCAACATCTGGTTCGGCCGCAGTTTCCGCTCGGCGCCGTCGAGCGTGGTCAGGCGTTCGCCGTCGCGCGCCAGCCGCGTGACGATCTGCACCGGGCCGCCGTCCGCGTAGCCATCCGCTCGCTGGCGCAGCAGGTCGTAGTCGAAGGTGTGGTTCGGTTGGCCGACCTCGAGCATCACGTAGTTGCTGATGTCGACCACGTTGCCGATCGGCCGCTGGCCCGCGAGTTGCAGCCGGTGTTGCATCCAGTACGGCGAAGGTCGTTGCTCGATGCCTTCGATCAGAAGGCCGACGAAGCGCGGATTGAGTTCCGGGTTCTCGGTAGCGATCTCGACCCGGCCCGCGACCGGCGGTCCGTCCATCGTGAGCGGGACGGCGGGCGGCCGGAACGCGGCTTCCGTGAGCGCCGCGACCTCGCGCGCGACCCCCAGGATCGAGGCGCAGCGGGCGATGTTCGGGATCACGTCGATGTCGAGCACGACGTCGCCGAGCACCTCGGTCAGTGGCCGGCCGGGTCGGAGCTCCGGCAACTCGGCGGCCGGCTCGAACAGGATGATGCCCTCGTGGTCTTCTCCGAGTCCGAGTTCCACCGCCGAGCAGAGCATCGCGTCGCTGGTGATGCCGCGCAGCTTCTTCGGCTTGAGGCGCGTGATCTTCAGGTCGCGGTACGGATTGCGGTAACTCGCGCCGGCGAGCAGCAGGGCGCCCCAGAGGTCGGCATCGCCCAGGTCCTTGCCGAGGTGCGGGAACAGGTTCGGCGCTCCTGTGACCACTTGGCGCGTCGAGTCTGCGCCGTAGTCGACGGTCGCCAGCACCAGGCGGTCGGCGTCCGGAACCGGGTCGACGCGCAGGATCTTCGCGGCGATGACCAGGTCGGCCGGCCACGGCAGTTCGGCGCCGGCGACGCCGAGGCGGTCGATCGCCTTGACCTCGAGGCCGGCGTTGGTGAGCAGCTCGGCGAGTTCGTCCGGCGAACCGTCGAGCTCGACGAAATCGCCGAGCCAGTTGAGCGGAACGCGCATCAGACGAAGCGCTGGAACTGGCGCAGGAAACGCAGGTCGTTCGACCAGAAATAGCGGATGTCGCGGATCCCGTGCCGCAGCATGGCGATCCGCTCGGGGCCCATGCCGAAGGCGAAGCCGCTCCACTCGTCCGGGTCGTAGCCGCCGTTTTGGAGCACGGTCGGGTGGACCATGCCGCAGCCGAGGATCTCGAGCCAGCCGGTCTCCTTGCACAGCTGGCAGCCCTGTCCGTCGCAAAGCAGGCAGGCGATGTCCATCTCGGCGCTCGGCTCGGTGAACGGGAAGTAGCTGGCCCGGAAACGGGCGCCGCGGCCTTCCCCGAACAGGCGGCGGGCGAACTCGGTCAGGGTGCCCTTCAGATCGGCGAAGGTGATCGCCGGTCCGACCGCCAGTCCTTCGATCTGGTGGAACTGGATCTCGCTTCGGGCGGTGATCTGCTCGTTGCGGTAGCACATGCCGGGCAGGATGACGCGGATTGGCTCGGGGTGGCGCTCCCGCATCGCCAGGATCTGCCCGCCGCTGGTGTGGGTGCGGAGAACCGCGCTCGGATCCGTCGTGTAGAAGGTGTCCTGCATGTCCCGCGCCGGATGATCGGGGGGCATGTTCAGGTCGCCGAAGTTCAACTGGTCCGTGACCACGTCCGGGCTGCGGTAGGTCTGGAAGCCCATGTCGCCGAAGATGCGCTCGATGCGGCGCATGACCAGGGTCGACGGGTGCAGGCTGCCGAGAACCGGCCGGCGTCCGGGCAGGGTGACGTCGATCCGGTCCGTGTCGCCGTCGGTTTCGTGCACCGATCGCTTCAAGGCCTCCTGACGCGCCTCGAAGGCGGCCTGCAGCGAGGTCTTGATCTCGTTGATCCGCTTGCCGAACGCGGGGCGGTCGGCGGGCTCGATCTCGCCCATCCGGCGGGTCAGGAGCTGGACTTCGCCCTTGCGACCGATCGTCGCCCGGCGCCACTCCTCGAGTTGCTCCGGATCGGCCGCCTGGGCCAGCGCGGCAGAGACCCGCGCTTCGATGTCGTCGAGCTGGTCGATCATGGCGGCGTCAGGCGGGTCTTCGTTCGGCGCCCTTTCTCGGGCCCGGTACGGCGCCCGACTCTACTAGGAGGCTGTGCAAGGGAACGGATGAGGTTCCGCCCGCGGTCAGGGGCCGGCGCCCTCCGCGCCAGCAATAGCGAGGCGACTCAGAAGCGACAAGAGCGACAGGAGGGGCAGGATCGTGGCCAGGACCGCCGCTCTGACGGCCCCCACTCTCTGGACGACGTGGAGTCCTATTCCGAACAGCACAGCGTTGCCGATGATCGCCAGGTACTCGCCCGCGACGGGCATGATGCCAAGGAGACTGGCGCCGTGCGCATAGCAGATCGCGGCCCAGGTACCCCTGAACCCGTGTGGCCTCGAGGTGCGAGTGACGACCAGAAGAAGGTGGAGGAGCGCACCGAACACCAGCATGAAGAACAGAGTCAGAGCAAAGAGGACGGGCAGGAAGAGCAGGAGACCCTGGACGGCGATGAAGGCGTTCAGGACAGGCCCGAAGGACAGTGCCTCCGGGCGGCGGAGCGTGTCCGGATCGATCCAGAACTCCGTCAGATACACGAGATCGAGTGCTGGCTCCGGCAGGGTCAGGGCAAGGACCGTGAGCAACACGCCATTCACCAGGAATCCGAGCACTGTGACGAGGCCCACGAACAGGAGCGGACCCCAGATGCCCGCATCGGCCCGGGTTCCCTCGAAGAACCTCCGGGGAGAGGTGACCAGGAGAGCCAGAGCGGAGACCAGAGCCGACACTCTGCCGCGGTCCTTGCGTTCCTCCCACGGATTGACGATGTCCGTACCGGCCCAGGAGGCGGTGTTGTCGCGATCGGAGTTCACGACGAGAACACTACCGGAGCAGCCCCCCGGATTGTCGGAGGCGCGACAAGGCGGTCGAGTTCCAGGACAAGGCCTGCCGCGCCTTCGCCGAAGAGGGCCTGTCCTGTGTCTACAAGCGCCGCTCCCGGCGAATCGCCGCTGAAACGTCTACAGGCGCCTCGCATGCCTCTTCAAGGGCCGCCGCGAAAGCGGAAGGGGCCCGTCCTCAGGCGACGCGAGGCAGCACCTCGTCCGTGAACAGGACGAACGAGCTGTGGCTCAGCGGCGCCAGCAGCAGGTAGTCGAGGAACATCTCTTCCTTGAGCCGCTCGATGTCGTCGACCAGCTCGTCCGGCGTGCCGTAGAGGATCACGCCGTTCATGTAGCGGTCGATCGCGGACTGTTCCGCCGAATCGACGAAGATCCGGTCCTGTGCCAGGTCGCTGAACTCGCGGTTGAGCCTGGTTTGGACCTTGGCTGCGCGCACGCCCTTCTTGCGGTGTGAGCCGACGGTCCATTCAGCCCCCTGGCGCGCGATCCGCTCCGCTTCGGCCCGGGTCGGTGCGCAGGCGATCAGGCGCGCCATGGGGATCTCCCGCCCCTCGATCGAGTGGCCGTGCTGTTCCAGGATCTGCCGGTACAGCTCCCGTTTCTCGGCGATGCGGCCGTGGTCCGCGTGCGGATCGAGCATGATGGAGAACCCGTTCGCGGCGGCCCAGTTCATCGCTTCCGGGGATGAGGCGGCGAGCCAGACGGGCGGATGCGGCTCCTGCGCCGGCTTCGGCAACACCTCGACATCCTCGCACTGGAAGTGCTCGCCCGCAAAGGTGACGCGCTCCTCGGTCCAGGCGGCAATCACCGTCTGGACGTGCTCGCGGAACACGTCGTAGCTGTGCTGCGGGTCGACGCCGAAGGCCTTGAATTCGCCCTCCTGGTAGCCGCGGCCCACGCCCCAGTTCACGCGGCCTCCGGACAGCACGTCGAGCAGCGCCACCTCCTCGGCCAGCCGCAGCGGGTTGTAGAAGGGCGCCAGGGAGACGCCGGTGCCGATGCGGAGGGTCTTCGTCCTCGCGGCCACGTGGGCGCCCATGATGTGGATCGACGGGCAGATGCTGAACGAGCTGAAGTGGTGCTCGGCCAGCCAGACGGCGTCGTAGCCGCTCTGCTCCATCATGTCGATGCGTTGGAAGGCCCGGCGGTACACCTGATCCAGCGGAATCCGCCGATCGGGCCAGGAAAAGAACTGGAGGACGCCGAGCTTCATCGGCCGGCAATCGTTTCACAGATCGGGCATCCGCAATGCGCGATGCGGGGAGGAGGACGGGGCCGTTGCAAAGTCGGAAACTTCGGTGACCGAGGTGAGGAAACCACTCCGGAATCGGCAACTCCGCACCGGCACGGCTCTCGACCCTCGGGAATGAAGGCCTCCCGCCCGCGCCCGGCGTGGAGGGCAGGACCAAAGGAATGGTCCCGTGGGGAAAGAGGATGCGGGTGTTGCCGAACGCGGACCACATCGGTCAGAGTGCAGCCATGCCGTCCGCCGCCGATCCGTTCGACCGTTTCCGCGACCTCTTCGAGCGCGCCGCGTCCACGGGTCTCACCGAGCCGAACGCGATGGTCGTCTCGAGCGCTGACGACCGCGGCCGCCCTTCGTCCCGGGTCGTGCTGCTCAAGCACTTCGACCGGGAGGGCTTCGTCTTCTACACGAACCTCGAGAGCCGCAAGGGCCGAGAGATCCTGGCGCGCCCGGACGTGAGCCTGAACTTCTTCTGGCGCGAACCGAAGGAGCAGGTGTCCATTTTCGGCCGCGCCGGGCGGGTGTCCGACGCCGAGGCCGACGCCTACTTCGCGACCCGCAGCCGGAACAGCCAGCTCGGCGCCTGGGCATCGCAGCAGAGCCGGCCGCTCGAAAGCCGCGAACAGCTCGTAGCCGACTTCGAGGGGGTCAGCCGGCGCTTTGACGGGCGCGACGTGCCGCGGCCGCCGCACTGGACGGGGCTGCGGGTCGTGCCCCGTCGGTTCGAGTTCTGGGTCGGGCGGGATCACCGGCTCCATGACCGGACGTACTACGAGCGGGACGGCCCCGGTTGGGCGGTCGGGAAACTGTACCCGTAGCCGCCGGCTGCACCGGTCCCGGCCGGCGTGGACGCAGACGAGGCGATGCAGCCTCCATGTCAGGCCGCGATGGCGGTCGGGGCCGCGTGCTGGGCGGGTGCGTTCGCGTTCACGGAGGGCTTCTCGACGAGCTGGACCTTGATGCCGAGCCTGGGATTCGATCTCTCGACCCGCAGATTCAGGTCGTTCGGGAGTTCCCCGTCACGGGCGCGCGACCGGGCCGTTTCCCACCGCGCCTTCGTGTGCGGAGCGGTCGTATCGAAGAAGTCCGCCGCCTCCCGGCGGAAGTCGTCGACGCTCGCCGCCTCCGATGCAATGTCGATGAGGATGCATCGCAGCGACTCGACGAGGCCCTGATAAGCCTCGTTGAGAGTGCTGCCGAAGCCGAGAAGACTGCCCGGATTCACGCCTCTGAGCTGGAACTCGCCGTTCTTCTCGTCCCGGATGAACAGAAGTCGCCCATGCACCCGAACCGAGACGATGTACCCGTTGCCGAAGACGGGACCGCCGCTCTCGAAGAACAGTGCGAACTCGGTCATGTCGTCTCCTGGAGAGAAGCGGCGGCGATCTGGTGGTTCAGGCGCCGTCCGGAACGGCGTGTCGGGGTCGTGAGTATAGTCACGGCTCGTGAGTGCTCCGGGACCTCAAGATGGCGGCGACAGCCGAGCTCCACATATCGAGTTCGTTGGGGTCGACAAGAGCTACGACGGCCGGAACCTGGTCGTGCGCGGTCTCGACCTCGCCGTGGAGCGGGGCGAGTTCCTGACCCTGCTCGGGCCGTCCGGCTCCGGCAAGACGACCTGCCTGATGATGCTCGCCGGATTCGAGGCGACGACGGCGGGCACGATCCGGATAGGCGGCCGGCCGATTCACGATCTGCCGCCGCACAAGCGGGGCATCGGCATGGTGTTCCAGAACTACGCCCTGTTTCCGCACATGACGGTGGGCGGCAACCTGGCCTTCCCGCTCGAGGTCCGCGGAGTCGGAGCGGCTCTTCGGCGGGAGCGGGTGGAGCGTGCACTCGGCCTGGTCCAGCTCGAGGGCCTGGAGGACCGGAAACCGTCGCAACTGTCGGGCGGCCAGCAGCAGCGGGTGGCGATCGCCCGCGCCCTCGTCTTCGAACCGGAACTCGTCCTGATGGACGAACCGCTGGGCGCTCTCGACCGGCGGCTGCGCGAGGAGATGCAGTACGAGATCCGGCGCATCCACTCGACCCTGGGGGTGACCGTCGTCTACGTGACCCACGACCAGCAGGAGGCGATGACGCTGTCCGACCGGGTGGCGGTGTTCCACAACGGGATGATCGAGCAGGCGGCATCGCCGGAGGTTCTCTACGAGGAACCGGAAAAGGCCTTCGTCGCCCGCTTCATCGGCGAGAACAACCGCCTGGACGGCGTCGTCGTGAGTGAGGGCGACGGGGTGTGTGAGGTCGACGTCGATGGTTTCAGGATTCGGGCGATGAGCCTTGGATTGTGCCCCCCGGGCGCGCCGGCGACGGTCGTCATTCGGCCGGAACGCGTCAGCGTCTCGGCGCTCCCCGGTCGCTATCGCAACGAGGTCGAAACGAAGATCGACGACATGATCTTCCTCGGTGACCACCTGCGCGTGCGCATGACGGTGGGCGGTCGCTCCGACTTCATCGCCAAGATCCCGAACGTCGTCGGCCACGGCGCCGTGTTGCCCGGAGATACCGTGACGGTGGGGTGGGCGGCCCTGGACTGCCGGGCGCTCGTGCCCGAGGAGCTTCGCGAGGGCGAGGAGGAGTGGTGAGAGCGGCCGCCGGCCGCATCCTCCCGTCCGGTCTCGTCGTTGCTCTGGCGGCGGCCGCGATGGCTGGTTGCGGGCCCTCGGGAGGCGCGCCGGACATCCAGGCGCCGGTTGCTGACGCGGACTCGGGCGATCGATCGATCACGGTCGTTTCCTGGGGCGGGTCCTACGCCCGCGCCTGTGTCCTCGGCTACCACGAGTCGTTCACCGCGGAGACGGGCATCGAAGTGAACCTGGAGGACTACAACGGCGGCCTGGCGCAGATTCGCGCCCAGGTCGATGCCGGTTCCGTCCACTGGGACGTGGTCGATCTGGGAGTCTCCGAGTCTGTGACCGGCTGCGACGAGGGCGTCCTCGAAGTGATTGATCCGGCCGTCCTGCCGCCCGGGCCGAACGGCGAACCGGCGGCGGAGGACTTCCTGCCCGAGACGAACACCGAGTGCGGCGTGGGCACGCTGCTGTACTCGACGATCTACGCGTACAACCCGGAAACCCTGACCGGTCCGCCGCCGACGTCGATCGGCGACTTTTTCGACCTGGAGCGCTTTCCGGGGCGCCGGGGCATGCGGCGGGTCCCCGACGTGAACCTGGAGTTCGCGTTGCTGGCGGACGGTGTGCCGAATGAGCAGGTCTACGACCTGCTGTCGACTCCAGAGGGCCTCGATCGGGCGTTCCGCAAGCTGGACACGATCAAGGACGAGGTCGTCTGGTGGGAGGCCGGCGCCCAGCCGCCGCAACTGCTCGCCGACGGTGAAGTCGTCATGAGCACGGCCTACAACGGCAGGATCTTCAACGCCCAGGTTCTGGAGGGGCAGCCGTTCGAGATCGTCTGGGACGGCCAGGTGTTGGACCGCGGCCAGCTTGCGGTCGTTGCCGATACGCCTCGCCGCGAGGACGCCCTGCGGTTCATGAGCCATGCCGCACGGTCCGAGTCGATGGCGGGCGTTGCCGGCTACATCGCCTACAGCCCTGCGCGCCGCTCGGGGCAGGCGCTGATCGATCGGCAGGTGGAGACCGGCGCGGAGATGTGGCCCCACATGCCGACGAACCCCGAGAACATGAAGAACTTCCTGATGGCCGACTGGGAGTGGTGGTCGGACCACAAGGACGAGATGCAGGAGCGGTTCGCCGCCTGGCTGGCGCGATGAGTGTCCGAGGAGGACTCGCGTCGTCGTTGGGCTCCCGTACGGCGCGGCTCGGCGCCGCGGCGGCCTTGAGCACCGGTCTGATGGCCGGCTGCCGGCTCGCCGCGGATCCGCGTCCCGAAGGGATGGCGGCGGCTGCCCCCGAGTCGGAGGAGCGATCGATCACCGCGGTCTCGTACGGCGGTTCCTACGCGCGTGCCGTTGTTCGCGGCTACCACGAGTCCTTTACCGCCGAGAGCGGCGTCAGGGTGGACCTGGCGGACTTCATGGGCGGGCTCGCTCAGGTCCGTGCCCAGGTGGATTCCGGCTCGGTGTACTGGGACGTGGTGGATCTCAGCGTCGCGGAAGCGGTGAACGGCTGCGATGAGGGCGTCCTGGAGCTGATCGATTCGTCGATCCTGCCGCCCGGTCCGAACGGCGAACTGCCCGAGGACGACTTTCTTCCCGAGATGAACACCGAGTGCGGCGTGGGGAGCCTGCTGGGCTCCTCGATCTTCGCGTACAACCGGGAGGTCTTGACGGGACCGCCGCCGACCCGACTCTCCGACTTCTTCGATCTGGAGAGGTTCCCCGGCCGGCGCGGAATGAGGCGGTCGCCGCAGGCGAATCTGGAGTTCGCGATGATGGCGGACGGGGTTCCCAAGGATCGGCTCTATGACGAGCTGAGTACTCCGGAGGGCCTCGCGCGGGCGTTCCGCAAGCTGGACACGATCAAGGATCAGGTCGTCTGGTGGGAGACGCCCGCCCAGGCCCCGCAGTTGCTGGCGGACGGCGAGGTCCTGATGACCACGGCGGCGAACGGGCGGATCTTCAATGCTCAGGTGCTGGAGGGGCAGCCCTTCGTCATCGTCTGGGACGGCCAGGTGATGGATCGGGGCCAGCTCGCGATCGTTGCCGGTACGCCGCGGCTCGAGGACGCGATGCGGTTCCTGCGGCATGCCGCGACCGCCGAGTCGATGGCGGGCGTCGGCCGCCACATTGCCTACAGTCCGGCGCGCTACTCGGCCCAGGCGTTGATCGAACGGCACGCGGAAACCGGCGTCGAGATGTGGCCCCACATGCCGACGAATCCCGCGAACATGAAGAACCACCTGATGGCCGACTGGCGGTGGTGGGCCGACCACGGCGACGAGATGCTGGAGCGTTTCACCGCCTGGCTGGCCCGGTGAGAAGCGAAAGTGAAGTCGTGACGCCTGAAGACACGTCCACCAGGCAGCAGCCGGTGGCTCGGCCACGATGGCGGCGGGCTCTCGGCCCGCGGTTGCGTGCCGCGGGCCTGGCCTTGCCGCTGGTCGCGTTCGTTGTCGTCACCTTCGCCGGCCCGATGGTCAGCCTGCTGACGAAGAGCTTCCACGAGCCGGAGATCGCCGACGCCTTGCCGGAGACGATGGCGGCGCTGCGTCAGTGGGACGGCGAAGGCGCGCCGCCCGACGACGTGTTCGCGGCGACCGCCGGCGAGTTCGTGGCGGCCAGGAACGAGCGCACGCTCGGACGCACGGCGAACCGGGTCAACCGGGTCGTCAGCGGCATGCGCAGCGTGATCATGGGCGGCTCGCGGCTGATGGTCGAGGCGGCGGCCGAGGCGGAGGCGGCCGGGGTGACGACCGACGGCGCCTTCTGGCGTGAGACGATGATCGGGATCGACGTCCGCTGGGGAACGCCCGAGCCCTGGCGTGCGCTTCGGGACGCCGGACAGCGCTTCACCGCTCGCCACTACCTGAAGGCCCTGGACTTCGAGCGCGGTCCCGAGGGCGGCTACGTCCGCCAGGCGGAGGAGTGGCGGATCTACGTACCGTTGTTCTGGCGCACCCTGAAGGTGAGCCTGGGGGTCACGATGCTGTGCCTGGTGGTCGGCTATCCGATCGCGCATCTGATCGCCACTTCGCCGCCGCGGCGGGCGAACGTGCTGCTGCTGCTCGTCCTGCTGCCGTTCTGGACCTCGCTGCTTGTGCGGACCACCTCGTGGATCGTCCTGCTCCAGAACCAGGGCGTCGTGAACGATTTCCTGGTGGCGATCGGAGTGATCGACGACGACGGCCGCCTCGCGATGATCTACAACATGACCGGCACCTTCATCGCGATGACCCACGTCTTGCTGCCGTTCCTGGTGTTGCCGCTCTACTCGGTCATGCGCTCGATCCCGCCCGCCTACATGAGCGCGGCCGCGTCCCTGGGCGCGACTCCGCTCCAGGCGCTGCGGCGCGTCTACTGGCCGCAGACGCTGCCTGGCGTCGGCGCCGGCTGTCTGCTCACCTTCATCCTGGCGATCGGTTACTACATCACCCCGGCCCTGGTCGGCGGCCAGAGCGGTCAGTTGATCTCGAACATGATCGCCTACCACGTGCAGACCTCCCTGAACTGGGGTCTGGCTGCCGCGCTGGCGGCGCTGCTGCTCGGCGGCGTCACCGCGCTCTACGTCGTCTACGACCGCCTGGTCGGCATCGACCGGATCGGGCTCGGCTGATGGCCGGCACGGCAATCAGCCCGGGGTACCGCGCAGCTCGCTGGGGCTACCTGGCGTTCTGCGTCGCCGCGTTCATCTTCCTGATCGCGCCGATCCTGGTCCTCGTCCCGCTCAGCTTCAACGCCGAGCCGTACTTCACCTTCACGGAGGGCATGCTGCGGTTCGACCCGGACGCCTGGTCGCTGCGCTGGTACCGGAGCATCTTCGACGGCGACGAGTGGACCCGCCCTCTCCTGAACAGCCTGGTCATCGGCATCTCGGCGACCGTGGTCGCCACCGTGCTGGGCGCCGCGGCCGCCCTGGGACTCGCCCATCCGGCGATGCCGGGCCGGCGCATCGTGTCGGCCCTCCTGATTTCACCGATGATCACGCCCGTGATCATCGCCGGCGTCGGCATGTTCTTCTTCTATTCGAGCCTGGGGCTGGCGCAGACCCATCTCGGGATCATCCTCGCGCACGCCGTCTTCGGCGCGCCCTTCGTCGTGATCACCGTGAGCGCGACCCTGGCAGGCTTCGACTGGACCGTGATGCGCGCGGCCGCGAACCTCGGCGCGAATCCGCTCGTCGCTTTCCGCCGCGTCCAACTGCCGCTCATCCTGCCGGGCGTCATCTCGGGCTCGCTGTTTGCCTTCGCCGCGTCGTTCGACGAGCTCGTGATCGTCCTGTTCATGGGCGGCCTCGAGCAGCGCACCCTGCCGCGCCAGATGTGGTCCGGCATCCGTGAGGAGATCAGCCCGACTCTGCTGGCTGTCGCTACCTTCCTCATCCTGTTCGCGTTGCTGGCGCTGAGTACGGTGGAGTGGCTGCGCCGGCGGGGCGAGGCGGCAGGCGAAGGGGCAGGGTCGGGAAGGACGTGAGAATCCGGACCTCCCTGGTTGGCCGGAGGAGAGTTGGTGATCCGGGACTTCCTGGACCGGTCGGATGCACGGTTCAACTGGACCGTCCACTGGGCGCAGTGCTGAGGCGGCGGCTGCGGGGCCGTTCAGCGTCTCGCCCCGTTGCCTTGGCGCCGGTCGTCGTGTGGGCCGCCGGCGTGTTCACGCTCTTCTGGGTCTGCCACTTCGCGGTCTGGGCCGCCAGCGTTCCGTTCGAGGGCGATGCCGGAGTTCGCGCCGTTCGATTCGATGTCGTCAAGGCGCCAGTGGGTCACGTTCCGAGCACGTTGATCGACCAGTTGGCTGTGGGTGGCAGGTCGATCCTGCAGGTCGGTCCTCCAGGAGAACCGCAGGAACGCCAGGTGCTGACCGTGCGGACGACGGCTCGATGGACCGGATGTCAGTGCTCGAGCGGAAGTTGGCCCAACTCACGAGCCGGTTGGGCCGGCAGGACTGCGGACCTCCGAATCAAGGCCCCGGATAGCCGTCGGCGCCGACCTCGATCGGAATCAGGCCGGCGTCGCTGAATCCCAGCCGCTCGAACAGTTCGGCGACGTAGCAGGCGCTCGCCTGGAACAGGACGTGGCGGTCGGCCAGGTCGGCTCGGCTCAGCTCCCGGCCACCGGCTCGCCATCTCTCGTCCAACTGCCCATGGGGCGTGACCGAGACGATGAAGGACTCCAGACGGACCGAGTCGTCTCCCAGCCGTTGTTCCACGTCCTTGATTCTCCTGTGGAGCATCACCTTCGGATCGTTCGGGCCGCCCAGGTGGACGAGCCCCTTGGGGTCGACGAACGCGATGTGCTGACGGCCGTTCCTGAGCGCCCAGAGGATGAAGTCGGGGTGGAAGTTGTTCGCCTCGAAGAAGGCGATGCCGCGGCCGCGGCTCTGGTTGCGCATCAGATGGATGCGGATGCCGGCGAGTCGTTCCGCGTTCGCTCGGAGGAACGTCTGGATGTCTCGTACGAACTTGAACTCGCCGTCGTTGAGGGCCGGCGGCGACACTCTCAGCTGGTCGTTCTCGATCGACAGCAAGGGCCAGTACAGGTGCTCGTCCAGCCGGAGCGCCTTGACCTCGCGGTCATTCCAGTTCGCCAACTGGCCGGAATCGATCGCGGCTTTCAGCTTGTCGAGGCTCTTGCGCAGTTTGGCAACCTGGACCTTCTTGGTCGCGGCTGCGATCCCGACGAGGAAACCGGGTGCCGAGCTGCCCGTCCCCTTGACCTGGAGGTTCAAATCGTCGTCGTCGAGCGGCTGGATCTCCAGGTGCTTTGCTTCCCAGGCCTGCCGGCAGAGGCCGTAGTAACGGATCGTGTACTTGCGGAGCAGCGCCGCGGCGATCTCCTGCCAGTGTCGCGGGTTGGACCAGTCGTCGAGCTTGAAGAGGGCCGCCGGCGCCTGAAGCCGGTACCAGGAGGCGTCACACAGCAGGCGGCGGATCGCGGATCGCGGCACGGTCAGGTTGTGCCAGCCGCGTTCCGCCTTGAAGCGCGTCAGCGAGAACCAGAGGTCGTCGAGGTCGAGGTGATCGATGTGCCGGCGGGTCAGCTTCGAGTCGTGCGTGACGGTCACCTCAGCTTCCGGCTGGTGAGAGGCGAGCATTCGCACCTTCGGGTTCCAGTCGAGGCGAACCGCCGGGCGGAGCCGGCCTCTGATCGGCTCTGGCGCTTCACCCGGCGGCAGGAGAATCGGCATCGGTCCGCTGCACCTGAAGGCGGCGTCCGGCTTGTCGCCCGCCACCGCCTCGGCCAGTCGAATCGTCGACAGCGGTGGGTCGGTCGGCAGTTCGTTGCGGTGGATGGGCAGCACGATCTCCTCCCGCTCGGCGGCGAGGCCTTCCTTTTCCAGGAAGTCGCGGAACTGGGTCATGTAGTTCGCCCGGACGCCGAACACCTGGAGCGTTTCGAGGTGTGGCAGCGCCTCGGGCGCCTCGCGAGCAGCGTCCGGCAACGCGGAGCTCCGCTTGAGGCTGGTACCGCGGCCCTTGAGGCGGACGCCGCGGCCGAACATCTGGATGATCTGGGCGCCTTCCGTCGTGCCGACGTTCATCAGCCCCATCGAGCTGACCCGCCAACTGTTCCAGCCCTCGATGAACTTGCGGGCGCCGACGACCAGGTTGATGGGTGAATCGGGCTCGTTGACGCGATCGAAGACGGAGTGCTTGAACTCGCTTTCCGTGACGTCGAAGCCGGCCTCCGCGCACTTCTTCGCCAGCGCTCCGGGGTCGCCCACGTTGATCACTCCGAAGTGTTCCGAGTCGCCGAGTCGGAGGGTGAGCTCGCCGGCGCTTCCCTTGAGCCGCTCGATGCGCAGAGCGCCTCCGCCGCTGGCATGAAAGCTCGTGGCCAATGTCTCCTGGAAGATCGCCCCGGCACTCATGCCCGAGCGTTCGAGCGGCTCGAAGCGGCCCGCGAACAGGTTCTTCCCTCCGGTCGTCGCAAGGCCGTCCCGCAGAAGCCGCTCGATGTGCCCCGTGCTTGCCGAAGGGCTGCTCGCGTAGTCGGAAAGGAAGCGCAGGACGCGGATGACGTCCGAGATGTCCTGGTTCCCCTTCTTGATCACCCTGCTGCCGACAAAGACCCACAGCGGCGGTTCGATCTGCCACGGTGCGAGTTCCCGGCAGCTCCGCCGGTAGAGCCACTGCTGCTGGAAGAAGGCGAGCAGGGCCGCGGTCAGGTAGCGCCGCTCCCAGTCGGGGTTCGCCCGTCCTTCCAGGTTGAAGATGCGGTAGTCCTTGCCGTAGCCGTCGCCGTGGAACCAGCGGTACGAGTAGTCGAACAGCGTGGCGCGGGCGTAGGTGTCCGCGAGTTGCCTGTTCGCTGCCACCGCCTGGCCGAACGTGGCCGAGTACTCGAAGGAGAAGCCCCGTTCGCAGAGCTCGTCGCGGCGCCGCATCCACTGGCCCTGCTGGCCTGAAGATGCGCCGCGGTGTCCTTCGTCGACGAGAACCAGGTTGTTGCCCTCGAACGAAGAAACGGCCACGGTCCTCTGGCCCATCTCGTCGGCCAGTTTGTGCATGTCGAGGACCTCGACGCCGGCCCCCGGGAGACCGTTCCGATCGAACAGGCGGGCGTGGATGCCGGCCGCCCTGAACTCGTCCAGATGCTGGTGCGACAAGCCCTCGTTCGGCGTCAGCAGGATGATTCGGTTCAGCTCGTGCTGACAACCATGGATGCCGAGCCACTCCTGGTAGAGCAGCAGGTGCGCGTGCATGAGCAACGTCTTCCCGCTGCCGGTCGCCATCCAGAAAGCCAGCTTGTTCAGGCGGTTAGCGGCGTCCTTCTTCGTGCCGGTCTGATCGAGCGGCTTCAATCGTTCGCGCTCAGGCAGACCGTCGTTCAGGCGTTCGATGGGTTCGATGGCCCGGTTGAGGTCGGCCAGTAGCTGTTGCGGCTCGCTGAACCAACGGTCAAGGTAGATGTCGGTGGCGAGCAGCGCCAGATACTGGAAGTACAGCCATTGAATCTCTGCTTCGCCGCGGCGGAGTCGAGGCTCGTTGATCCTCTGGGTGACCGCGACGATCCGGCTGTCGGCGTCCATTAGCCGATCGTCGGACAGTTCGGGCCGTTGGTTGCTGGCGATGTGGAGGCGAAGCGCGCTTTGGAAGCGATGAACGTTGTCGGCTTCGAGCCCGACGAGCTCGTCGTCCTTCAGGTGCCTGGCGAGATCGTTCAGGCTCGTGCAGCCGAACAGGCCGAGCAGCCACTGGTTGAGAACCAGCTTGCGCGAGAGCGGAACGGCTGTGGTCTTCCGCTTTGCCATCAGGCGGAACCGGGTCTGCGGGAGGTCCGGAACCTCTGGCCCGCCGCGCCGAACTTGCCGCGGTCAGCCGTCGTCTCAGACCGGCTCATCGTCCTCGAACATCAGCCGAAGAAAGTGCTCCTCGAGGAGGTGCGCCGTCCACGTTGCCCCCACCGGCCGAGCGTTCTGCAGGTTGTGATCTCCGTTGGCGTACACGACATCGAGTGCGGTCGCGAAACCGACGGATGTCCCAGCCCAGTTCTGGGCCTTGAACCACTCGTTGAGAACGAGGTTGTCCTGCTCGACGCCGTCAACCGCGTCGCCACCCGGCCGCTTGCGCCAGATCACCAGCGCCCGACGGTCGTCCGGCAGCAGACCCTCGACCGCCCGAAACCACCATCCGCCGCTCGGCGTCTCCCGGAGCGAGTTCCTGAGCCTCAGCCGGCCTTCGCTGTCACGCTCGAAGTCGGCATCGACCTGCCGGGGCGCCCAAAGCCGGGAGACCCGGAGCCCGAGAAGCCAGTTGAAGGTCTCAACCAGGTCCACCGGCGTTTCCCGGCTCTCGTCCGACCCGGGCCGCTTGACCTTGAGCGCGTACGCCGTCGGATCCATGAACCGCTCCACGTCGAGCAGCGAGGTGGCCCGTCCGACGTCGACGTCGAGCAGGTAGCGGAGAAGGTACCGCTCGCGCTGCGCAAAAGCTCTCTTTGCATCTTCAAAGATTTCCGGGGGGGGGGGGGGGGGGTAGGCGTTTGGTCGCGTGTCGCTCCGGCCGCAGCCGTCGGAACATGAAGATTGTTCAGCGTGTCCTCGTACGACTCGAGGCGAATTACCTTCATGAACCGGGGCGACCGTTCCGCCTCTTCTTCGGTCGCCTGACGTATCGGCCTGCCGTTCTTCCACTCCGGCGAGTACGTAACCTTCTTGAGGCGCGGGACAAGCACCGTGTCGAAGTGCTCGCCCATCTCGACGAGAATGAACTTGCGGTCGCCGCCGTCCTCACCGTTCAGGTTGATGACGGCATGGCCGGTGGTCCCGGAACCGGCGAAGTAGTCGAGAATAGTGCCGGAGTCTCCTTGGCACGCCGCCCGCAAGAGACGACCATAGAAACGGGCTGAATGCGAGTACGGAAAATCTCGCAAGCCAAGACGTTTGAGATCCGTACGGCCGCGTGTGGCGTCCTGCAAGATCGAAGGCAGTTGCCTCCTGGTCTCCTTAGAAAGGTACATAATCTGTCGTGGTTGGGTCTTCTCGTCCTTGCCGAACTGAATCTCGCCGGCACGTAGCATTCCGGCAAGCGTGGATGGAGTCCGTGAGAAACCGTTGGGAGGCACTTGACAAGGTCTACCCGTCGTAGGGTGGATGAGCGGAACAAAGAACTTGGGGTCAGATCGCGGCTCCGGAGCTCGCAGGCTGACGCTCTGAAAGATACGTCCCGTTTCGTCGATGTGCCTGTATGCCTTCTCGCCACCGGTCAGGCGGGGGTTACTCCGCAGCCATGACCGGTACTTCGCCCTGACCGTATCAGTCACCTTCCCGGCTTCGCGAACGAGATGTGCAGCCTTTTCAGCCATCGCTCGCTGAGACACGTTGGGAAGTTGCACAGGCACAGTACTCCACGATCGCCAGATCACGTACTCATGCTGAGTGGCGATGCCACCGCCTCCTGTCATGGGATTCCTCTTGTCCCAGACAAGCGTGCTTGCGTGACCGAGAGACAAGCTGTCGCAGAGAAGATGTAGCCGTTCGTACTCGTTCTCGTCGATGTGACAGAGAAATCTAGCTTCCGGCGACAGGAATGAGCGTACAAGTGCAAGTCTCTCAGCCATCATAGCCATCATTGTTAGCCAAGTCGAGTGGCGGTAGTCGTTTTTGTAAATGAAACCGCTTGTGGCAGTGTTGTACGGCGGGTCAAGGTGTACGCAGTCAAGGCGGCTAGAAAAGCGGCGAAAGAGCGTCCTGAGAGCTTGGGAGTTCTCGGCGTGGATGAGAAGGTGACGGCGCGGACCAGCCGGCGGATTGCCCAAGGCTTCGCGCAGTCGTGAAGCAAAGTTGCTGTCGGTGTGCCGCGTGTCGACCATCAACGTCGGCTGCGACCGCAGGAACTCCACGGTCAGCGGCTCGGTGTAGCCGGGAGAGGATAGATCGCGCTCGATGGCGTCGATCCCGCAGAGGTTGGCCCATTCCCGCCGCTGCGCGTCGTTCGCAGCAATCTCCGGCAGGAACTCGTCCGGGATACAGCCGAGGCGGATGCAGTACGAGGTTTCGACGACGAACCTCTTCTTGAGCCAGAGGCGCTTCTGAAAGTTCTCCAGAGAGGCGAGGAAGTCGATGACGGGCAAGGCGGAGCGGCGGATGGCGCGGATGCGGGAGAGGTACTGCTCGGCCCGCGGGGCGTCCTGGTTCTCGATGTCGTCGAGGCGCATGACCTCGTTCTTGATGTAGAAGTCGAGTTCGCGTCTGAGGAAGCCGCCGAGGTCCTTGTGGATGAAGTAGTCGAAGGTGTTGCGGCCGGTGTAGCGCTCGAGGTGGACCCGGAGGCGGGACTTGTCGCTCGGTTCGCCGCTCGGTTTGACGTGCTCTTGCTCGAGGTTGGCGAGCCAGCGCCGAAGGCTGGTCCGGGACACGGCGAGTGCGGCGATGCGGGACTCGGCGTCATCGAGGAGAGGCTTCTGCTTCGGCGGTGTGGCCGTGTCCGCCCGCAGGTTGGCGGGCCAGTCGTTCGTGGTGGCGGGCCGATACTCGAAGCGGAGGGCGAGTTCGCTGACACCGTTTGGGCGGTTTCTTCGGACGCGAAGTCGCCATCCGCCAGCACGAACACCCGAGTCTTTCCCGCGGCGGGCTTCACGTTGCCGTGCTCGCCCTCGGCCGCATCGACCAGCCGGAAGTGAACCCGCATCGGGTCGTCGGCGTCGTCGGGGCGCAGCCGGAAGCTGTAGTTCCTCAAGTACTCGTCGGTCTTGATGTAGTACTGGTCGGCATTGGCCCAATGCAGCTTGACTTCCTCGCCTTGGTAGGGGAGCGCATAGACGCCGTCCTTGTAGACGCGCTGGTTGATGAAATCGCCATCCTTGTAGTAGCGGCGGAAGAACCGGTAGAGGTGGTCGTAGACGTCCGTTTCGATGGCGTGAAGGTCGTCCGCTTCGTCGAGCCTGGCTCGGAGCTTGCGGACCGTCTCGGCGGCTTCGGGCGCGACGCCGAGCGCCTTTGCCTGTTGCTCCGCCTCCCGGAGTTCCTGCTTCGTCCGGTCGCGGTCCGCCGAGCCGTACTCGCGCAGGGCCTCTCGTACCTTCGTCTTGAGGTCCTCTTCAAGGAACCGCGTCACCTCCGCGCTCCGGGCGTGCATGATCCGGTAGAACCCGAAGTCGAGTTCCGGCTTGTCGAGTTGGAAGAGCTCCTTGAGGAGCTTGACGAGCTTGTCGAAGCGGGAGGTCATCATGGCGCTGCTTGCTGGTCGGAGTGCGCGGAGGGCTGATGCGCTCAGCCGAGGAGGGCCTTGTTGATGAACGTTTCGATTCGTTCGCGGTTGGCGCCCAGATTCGAGTACTGTCTGTCGCAGACATCGGTGAAGCGAGCCAGAACCTTGCGGCCGATCTTCTCCTGATCCTCGAACACGCCGAGAGTACGGAACTGCGCTCCCCGCTTCTCGAAGTGGTGGATGGCGATCGTGGCGGCGTTCGTCCGATTGTCGTTCGTCAGCCCGTAGATGAACAGCGGCTTGTCGATTCCGTTCACGCGGCAATCGACGGCGTAGTTTCCCTGGGGATCCGCCTCGGGATCGCGCCAGTCGAAGACTCTTCGCTCGGCCGGTATGCACTCCTTCAGGAATCCTCGCAAGTCGTCCTTGAAGGTGGTGAGCACGCGCTCGCGAGACAGGTAGTTCACGTCGAAGACGCGGAGAATCGCCTGGACGAAGGAGAAGAGTGCATCTCCGAAGCGCGCATCGGCACAGGCATGACGAGCTCTCCGTCGTGATCCTCGACTCCAAACATGTCCAGCGCGTTCGAGATCAGTTTCTGGCGCGTACCGCGATGAAGGTCGGCCGTGTCGCTGTCGTATGACAGGCGCATGAACGTGTGGGCCTCGTCGGTCAGTTGCCACCCGGAGCCCTGTTGCTTCAGCACGATGACGAGGCCGTCCCCGTCGTCGAACTCGAAGGGCGTGACGACCCGGTACCGGTTGATGCCCTCCGGCATGACGTCGATCTGGCGGCAGACCTTCCGCCGGAACTCGTCGCCGATCCGCTCGCCGTTCATGGTCGTTCCTCCGGGAAGAGCCTGGCCTGGAAATTGAGGCGCGGGGCAATTGCCAGCTTGGCCTCCGCTATCAAGCAGCGCAGGGCGCCCTCGTAGTCTCCGTACGTCGTCGCGGATTCCGCGTACGCGTCTTCGCGACGGCCCGAGCGTTGGTAGCGTTCCGTGGCTGTGTGGATGTGGAAGCCGGTGACGGTCGTTCCCTCGATTCGGTTCCGGTGGATGTGGCTTCTGCCGTTGTACCGTCGAAGCCGAAACCAGCGGTTCGATCGGGGCACGCGAACGGCCAGGATGACCGAGAAGTCCAGGGCGTTGGCGCGACTTCGCCGGAGTACCACCCTGAACTCGTTGCCGTCGTCGCCACAAGACAGAGCGGTCGCACGGGCGTGCATCCCCGTGTCGCGCAGGCGGGGCAGGTCGGTGCGGTCGCCGACCGGCGCCTTCGGAGTGTGGATGAGGTCGTCAATCTCCTCATCAGTGTACGTCACCACTCTAGTACGTCCCAACCACCGCGACGCGCGAGTGTACTTGAGCCGCGGGCAAGCTGCGCTGTCGCGCAGGGAACAGGCGGCGGGCTTCTTGGCGGCGGCTGGTCCACGGGAGTCTGGCGCGCTGCCCAGCGGGGAGGTCTCCTCAACCACGAGGAGCGATACCGGGGTCTTAGGGGCTCGCCACACCGCGCAACCGGAGTTCGCCCGGAGCTATCGCCGAGAGCCTCGAGGCGCCGGAAGCTGCGGGATGTACTTCCGGGCGCAGTCGGCATCGATACCCAGGACGTCCACGAGTTGCTCGACCTTGCCCGTCCAAAGCTCGTAGAGCTGGCCGCGGCCGGGTCCCTTCGGCAGCCAGGGATAGGTCTTTCCCCGGTATGTCACTCGCCAGTGGTGCGTTCGCAGCGTTCGCTCGTGGCCGGGAGCGCAGCGATCCAGCATCTTCCAGACGCGATTGATTCGAACGGCGCCCCTGGTGCTCAGGCCCTGCTCCTCGGCACTCAGGCCGCCAGTGCCGCCGGCGCCTGGACCTGCGGAGCGGGGTTGGCCGCTGGCGTCGCTTCGTCGAGAAGCTCCACTTCGATACCGAGTTCGGGATCGCGCCGCTCGATGCGCAGGCCGAGTTCCGCGCCGATCTCGCCGCGCCGGGCCCGGGCTCGGGCGTCGTTCCATCGCGCCTCGGTGCGGCTTCCGGCGGTGGCGAACAGCTCCTGCGCCTGGCGACGGAAGTCGTCGAACGCGCATTGTTCGGCGGCAATATCGACCAGCACGAGCCGGAGGTCCTCAACGAGCTTGGCGTAGGCTTCGTTCAGCGTCGGGGCGTGCACCGCTGCGCCGCCCGGGTTGACGCCGTACAACTCGAAGTCGGCTTCGGTCCTCGCCGCGAGGAGCCGACCGCGAACGCGGACGAGGGCGACGTAGCCTTCGCCGAAGACCGGCCCGCCGGTTTCGAAGAACAGGGCGTACTCCGTCATGTGTTGGCTCCTTCTTGCAGCGCGACAGGCCGCACTGTCGCGTGGCTGGGTTGCCGGGATCGCCCGCGATGCGGCAGACGCGGAAGCAGACTATACGCCTACCCGGCACAACTCCGGTACGGATCGGGATCGACTCGCACGACGGGCCCTGTTCACGGTCGCTTCAGAACTGGAAGACACTCTGCGGGGACGGCGCGGAGCAGGTCCTGGAGATCCTCTGGCGTCACCTGCCGACGGGCGAGCGCCGGCACGACCCGGAGCTCTTGACCCGCACACGGAGCGGTTCCTGGTTCAAGCGGACATGCATCCCGCCCGGCATCCTGCCAGTTGCTCCTCGGTTGCCCTTGTTCCCCGGATTGGCCGAAGCCGGTGGCCTGGAGCAATGACTTGAAGGGGCCGGCATCTGACAGCGCCGCCCGCGTGGACGCCGTACACGGCCCGCGCGCCACGTGTCGTTGATCCCGGTTGCGGCGACGGCAACTCTTGAGCATGGGCGGCGGCCGGGAGGCGACGTGGTTGTTGACCGTCCTCGTCAAGGCGGACTATGGCTGAGCGAGGCTCCGATACCGCCAGAGGCCCGTCGCGGTCATGCTGTAGACGAACAGCAGGACAGACGCCGCCATGCCCGGAACCAGGCCTGCGAGCGGTCCGTACTCCGCGACGATCTTGCCCAGGATGACGGCGCCGATCAACGGCGCGCCGAGCAGGCCGAGGCCGAAGACGGACATGACGCGACCGCGGGTCTGCGGTTCGGCGGCTTCCTGGACGATGGCGCGGGCCAGGGTGGTCGTGACGCCCATGTTGAAACCCCAGGCGATCACCGCGGTGACGACCAGCCACCAGGCCGGTTCGATCCAGATCAGGAACAGGACGACGACTCGGGAGAGCTGGAAGAGGATGAACCAGCGCCCGGGCCGTGCCAGCGGCATGAAGCGGAACATGATCAGGTTCGAGACGCCTGCGCCGGCGAAGAAGACGATCATCAGCCAGGACAGGAGTGCCGTGTCGCCGTCGTACACCTGGAACACGATGAAGGGAAACGCGGTCAGAAAGCCGCCGGCGTTGAAGATGGCGGAGACGAAGTTCACGATCATCCCGTCGAAGACCGCTCGCTGGCGATGGGAGGCGCGGAAGCCCTCAAGAATGCGGCGCCAGGCGGGTTGGCCGGGTTCGGCATCGTGCGCCGCGTGCGATCCGATCCGGCGGATCCACAGGGCGGCGGCAGCGAGACACAGGCTCTGCGCCAGCAGAACCGGGCGCAGACCGGTCCGGTCGAGCTGACCGGCCGCGGCGAGACCGACGATGTAGGTGAACATGTTGATCGCTGTCGCTGCGGTCACGGCCCGCTGCAGCTGTCGTCCCGCGATCCGGCTCAGTACGGCCTGCTGGGCCGGTCCCGAGAACGACATGGCGGCGCTGACGCCCAGGCCCCAGGCGGTGACCGTCCAGACGTTGAACTCGCCGAGCTCGAGCGCCAGCACGAGACCGAGGGGGACGATCGCCGCGGCGCCGAAGACGCGGGTCAGCACGGCGCGGGCGTCCGTGCGGTCGGCGCTGGCGCCGCCCCAGAGCATGATGATGACGCCGGAAGGCCGACCGCCGCCTGCAGCGGCCCCACACGGTCGGCGGAAAGGGCGAGGACGCCGATCAGCAGCGCGGGGAGCAGGAGCTGCTGCATGGCGAAGCCGGAACTGGAGCAGGCCAGCGACCCCATGTACGCTGGGAGCCCCGGGCGCCGCGATGAGCGGCCGCCCGAAGTGGCGGGAGAGACGATGACGCGGACCTCGCTTGCGGAGAATTGGCTTCTGAACGTGCGAAGGCTACACGCGCGTCTCGGGCGCGGTTCGGTTCGGGCTCGGCCGGGGCTTGCGCGGAAGGGCGGCGGAGACCGTCGGGGCGCGGGTCGACGAGGGCGGGTTCCGGGCTGGCGGCTTGGCCTCGCGGCGGCCGCGGCCGCGGTGTTGGGCTTCGTCGGCTCGACGGCGCCGGCCCAGGAGCGGGTCGACTTCACGGAGCTTCGGCGGCGCATGGTGCGCGACACGGTTTCCGAGCCCCGCGATGGTCGGCCGCCGGTGCTCGACGTCCGCGTGATCGATGCGATGGGCAAGGTGGAGCGCCACCTGTTCGTACCGGAGGAGATCCGCGAGTGGGCGTACCGGGACTCGCCGCTTCGGATCGGCTGGCAGCAGACGATTTCCCAGCCCTACATCGTGGCGCTGATGACCGAACTCGCGGCGCCGTCCCCGGAGGACAGGGTGCTCGAGATCGGCACCGGCTCGGGCTACCAGGCCGCCGTGCTTGCCGAGATCGTCGATCACGTCTACACGATCGAGATCGTTGAGCCCCTTGGGCTGCGGGCGGCTGCGGCGCTCGATGCGGCCGGGTACGGGAACGTGACGACCCGGATCGGCGACGGCTACGTCGGTTGGCCCGAACAGGCGCCGTTCGACGCAATCGTGGTCACCGCCGCGCCGGACCACGTGCCCGAGCCGCTGATCGACCAGTTGGCGACGGGCGGTCGGTTGGTGCTGCCGGTGGGCCCGGTGGGCGGCCGTCAGGAGCTCCAGGTGCTGGAGAAACAGGCCGACGGCGAGGTGGAGCGGACCCGGGTGATTCCGGTGCGGTTCGTCCCGCTGACGCGGAAGCGCTAGCGCTAGCAGCCCGCTACAAGGGCACTTCTTCGCCCTGGCCTTCGATCACCAGCCCCAGAGTCACGTCGCCGAGGGGCACCGCCAGGGTCGGCTGATCGAGGTCGTTCCGGAACATGCCCGCGGCGCCCAGGTCGTCGTAGTTCTGAAACAGCGCCATCGTCATCGGGTGAGTACCGCCCTCGATGATCGTGTTGCTCGCTTCGACCAGGGGTTCCTGCTCGGGCACGCCGTAGGGATCGAAGTTGTCGAGCGCTACGGGAATGAGCAGCAGGAAGTCGCGGAACCAGGTCTGACCGGTGTGATCGCCGTCGGCCGGCTGTACCGCGTAGCGGAGCGTGTAGGTGCCCGGCGGCACGATCTGGGCCTTGTACGTGCTCCAGGAACCGGTCGTCCGCACGACCCCGACCAGACCGCCTGGCGGCAGAGTGGGGTACTCCACGCCGAGTTCCCCGGAAGGGTCCTGCATCGGCAGAGCCGGCGGAAACCAGAACTCGACCGGCTCGCCTGCGTCCCGGACCACCCGGTAGCCGGCTGGATCGAGCAGTGGCGAGAGCCAGTCCGGGAGATCGGGCGGCAGGCCGTCCGTGCGCTCCATCGTCGGCTCGGCGCCGAGGGGCGCCGCGAGCAGGAGCGTTGCCAGGAGCGGGCCGATCAGTTGCGGGCCGTCTGCCCGCACGACGGCGCTCCTCACTCGAAGTTGATCAGGTAGTAGCGGAAGTCCTCGGGATCCACCTCGTCCAGCATCAGGAGGTACTGGACCAGCGGCTCGACATCGGCCTCCGAGATCCGGATCTCGCCGAAGAGCGGGTCGACGCCCTCCTGTTCGGCCCGGGCCGCCTCGGCCAGCTCCATGTGCCCCTGGAGCACTTCCTCGATCGTCGCGGCGCTGCCGTCGTGGAGGTACGGGTCGGTGCGCGGCAGGTTCCTGAGCGGAGGCGTCTTGAAGTTGCCGCTGCCGATGCCGTGAAGCGAGTAGTCGCTGAACGTGGGCGGCACGTGGCAGCGGACGCAGTTTCCCACCGACTCCAGGTCGAACACGCGGAAGAACGTCTTGAAGCCTTCGTAGGCCGTCTCGGTGAACCCCTCCGGCCGTCGGATCAGATTCCGCCCTTCCTGGTTGAAGATCCGGCTCTCGATGCTCGCCGCGTAGTTCAACATGTCTTCGTCGGCGTTCGGTTCCTTGCGGAAGCGGTTCTGCTCGGTGAACGCGTCCCAGCGCGAGGTCATCGAGAAGTCGATCGTGCGCGTGTAGTCGGCCAGGGCGCGGGCGGCCGCCGCGGCGACTTCCTCCCGCTCGAGCGACTCCAGATCGAGGCCGTAGACCTCCTGGAACTGCTCGAGGTAGGGCACGCCAGAGATCGCGTTGTGGCCCTCGTCGAGCAGTACGTAGGCCGCGTTGTCGATCGCCTCGGCGCGGGCGCCGGGCTTCCAGCCGTACTGCTTGCCGATCAACTTCTCGAGGATCATGTCCTCCATCGAGTCCCAGGCGCCGTCCCAGCCGAACACGTCCGCCCGGAAGACGCCGGCCAGCGTCTGGGCGTTGCGATCGGTCGTTTCGCGCCCCGCGGTCAGGCTGGTCGGCGTGTGGTCGGCGTAGAAGCGCTCCCCCTTGCCTGCCACCGATTCGCCGAGGCCGTGGCACACCGAGCAGGCGATCGCGTAGTCGGTGCCCTGGTTGTTGAACAGAAGTTCGGCGAACAGATCGGTACCGAGCTGGTCGAGTCCTTCCGGCGGGTCCTGCGCGGCTGCGCTTGCCCCGAACAGGAGTGCCAGTACGATCGGCGGAGCTGCCGAACAGGCCACTTTGGTTCCCTTCATGATCGTCCTCCGGTTGCCGGTCAGTCCATGAGAGGTGGAGAATAGACGATCGACCTGGTGGCACACTATGCCGCCATGACGAGCCCCGGTGCGATCCCATGGACGGAACTCGACACGGTCTTCTTCGACGCGGGCAACACGTTTCTGTCGATGGACTTCGACCGGGTCGCCGCGGCTGCGGCCGATTTGGGCTTCGGTTTCTCCGGGAGCGAGTTGGAGCGTGCGGAAGCAGCGGCCCGCCCGGCGATCTCGGCGGCGCTCGCCGAGGGGAGGTCCACCGAGGGCGGCGCCGCTTTTGGTCTCTACCTGGAGGAGATGCTGCGCTATCTGCCGTCATCCCGCCGTGACGGGGTCGAACTCGCGTCGGCGACCAGCTCGCTGGCGGATCGGCTCTTCTCGCCCGGCCGGAACGACCTGCTGTGGAACCGCCGGCTGCCGGGCCGACGGGAAGCGCTGGAGCGCATCCGGGCTCTCGGCTATCGCATGGCCGTGGTCAGCAACTCCGACGGCACGATGCGGCGAACCGTGTCGCGGCTCGGCCTTGCCCATCTCTTCGACGGCCTGATCGACTCGACCGTCGTCGGTTTCGAGAAGCCCGATCCACGGATCTTCGAAGTCGCGCTCGAGACGATCGGCGCCCGGCCGGAGCGTACCGTCCACGTTGGCGACCTCCATGCGGCCGACGTCGTCGGCGCGCGAGCAGCCGGAGTTCACGCCGTTCTGCTCGACCCCTGGGCCGACTGGCCGGACGTCGACTGCCCCAGGGTGGCCGACCTGACCGAGCTGGCCGCTCTGCTTCCCGGGCCGGCGGCCACGGGCTGAACGGCGCCTGGCAGCCCGTCCCCGGAGAAGCGCAACGGAAGCGGGCGCGGCGCCAAGGTCCGGAGGCCGGCGCTTCGCGCCGAATGCCGGCCGGAACCCGAGTGGCGCGATCCGCGCCCCCCGTGAACCAGTTCGAGCGCCCGTCGTCGGGCGCACGAATGGCAGGCCGGCGCACCCGGGCCGCTTAGGGGGAGAGGCGCTTCCAGTACTCGTCGTCGGCGTCTCTGGCCAGGCTCAGGCCGCCGTCGGAGCCGACGAAGACGGGATCCTTGACAACCCGTACGCGGCCGCCTCCGAGTTCGCCGAGGGCGCGCTGCAGTTCGGCGCCGAGGCCCCGAATCAGTCCGGAGCCGCCGGTGAGGATCACGTTGTTGCGGATCCGGCTCTGGTACTCGGGTTCGACTCGGGCGATCAGGTCGAGCATCGTCTCGCGCAGCGGCTCCAGCAGGCTCTCGCAGGCTCGACGCATCGGTTCCGTGATGTCGATTCGGGTCGGCTTGCCGCGGACCGGCACGTCGACGACGACCGGGGCGCTCTCGCCGACGAAGGAGTGGCGTTCCTTCCAGGCCCGCACCATGTGGATGGACACGGAGGCGTCGGTATAGCGCTCCTCGATCAGGCCGTGGAGGTGGCGGTCCACCGCGTCCCCGGCGGCGCTCAGGGTGCGTTGGTCGTCCTCGGTCGGGAAGCGGCCCATCAGGACGCAGAAGTCCGTCGTGCCGGCGCCGATGTCGATGACCATCGTGTGAACCAGGGAATCCAGTCCGTAGGCGACGGCGAACGGCTCGGAAACGATCATCGTGCTCGCGACCTGGCCGGCGAGGATTCGGCGCAGGTTCTGGCGGTTGACCCGGAGCGTCTCCGCGGGAACGCCGACGACGGCATGGATCGCGAGCGCCGGGCTCGAACCGGCGGGGACCGCCAGCTCCAGGAGCCTGCGGACGAGCTCGCGCACTGCTTTCTCGTCCTGGTCCGACCCCTCCTTGATCAGGCCTCGCTCCAGCGGCCGGCGGAGGTTGAGCATGGGGCGGTGTTCCAGCGCTTCGGCGCCGACCAGCACGTCGCGCCCGAGCACCTTCCTCGCCACCATGTCGCTGGGCCAGCCGACGTAGCTCTGCACCATGTGTCGCTGGCCGTTCGCCGCCGAAATCGAGCTCCGCGACGTCCCCAGATCGATGCCGACCTTGAGCACTTCGCTGTCGGACGTGGCTCTGTTCACGGTTCTTCCCCTGCTGCCTGAGGCGCGGGTGCGTGTTCGCGGCGGGGAGACCCGCGTGAGCCTCGACCGTTCACGGTTCCTTCCCGGCCTCGAAAGGCGCGGAGCTTACCGTTGCCTCGGCCTTCCCCCTCCGCCGGCGACTCGACCGGCTGGAGAAGCGAGACGGCGTAGCTTCGGATGCCTGCGTCGAGGGCTTCGGCGATCGACTGGAGGTGTTTGTCGTCGCGCAACCGCTCGATCTCGCCGGTGTCCGAGAGGCAGGACACTTCGGCCAGGATGGCCGGCATTTCGGCGTCGATCAGGACGACGAAGGGCGCCGACTTGACGCCGCGATTCCGCAGTTCCGGGTTAGCCGCCCGCAGCTTCTCGAACAGGGAGTCCTGGACCGCGTCGGCGAGAGCGCGACTCTCGTCCTGCATGTGTTGGCCGTAGACGCCGTCCACAAGGCTCCTCAGGTCGGCCAGGGAGTAGCCGTGCGCCTCGGCGTTCTCCCGCTCGGCGAGCGCGGTGAGCTCGGGGTCGTCGGTGGGTCCCAGGTAGTAGGTCTCGACGCCGCAGGTCCGGTTCCGGGGCAGCCAGTTCACGTGAATCGAGACGAACAGGTCGGCGCCGGCCCGGTTGGCGATGCCGGACCGCCGGTCGAGTTCGACGTCGATGTCCGCCTCGCGGGTCATCGCGACCCGGTACCGGTCGGACAGCAACTCGCGGACGCGGACGGCGATGTCGAGCGCGAGCTCCTTCTCGGTCAGGCCGCCGGCCACCGTGCCGGAAGCGGATCCGCCGTGACCCGGATCGAGCACGATCCTCCTGACGGGCAGCGGGAAGACGCTGAGGTCGAGGGACTCCGGCAGCTCGGTGAAACGGATTTCGGCCTCTGGCGGCGCGGCTTCGGCGGGAGGCTCGGCCTGCGTAGCCTTCTCGGAGCGTTGCAGTTCCAGGTAGCCGAGTCCGGCGGCGGCGGCGATTGGCGCCAGAAGGAGCAGGCTCCAGGGTCGAAAACGACGCCGCTGCCGTTTCGGGGTGGCGTTCGCCCCGGGTTCGGGGCCTCTCCGGCCGAGTTCAGCCTCGTTCTCGCGCACCGCGGCTTCGATCAGGTCGATCCGAAGCCGTCGGTCGGCCCGGCTCCGCCCGGAAGGCGGACTGGCGGCGCGATCCTCGGGGGGCATCGCCTTGACGGTAGCGGATTCTGTCCGGTAACAGCCCGTTGCGGAATGCGAGGAGGTTGGCGTGCTCATGCCGATCGCCCGTCGGCTCGTAGCGGATTCTGTCCGGTAGCAGCCCGTTGCGGAATTGGGGGGCGGTGGTCGTACCATTCGGTCTGCCGTAACATCGGTCGGAGGTCGAACCCCGCTTGATCGCCCGTACCCGACAACCAGCCGATGATGGTTCCCCCGATGGTGGCGCTCAGGGCCGGATGCGCTGGTCGCTGTCGCTGATCGCCGCTTCGATCTCCTGGCTCGGTTGCAGCTTTGTGGGGGCGCCGCCGGCCTTGGAGGTGCGCCCGCCGCCGGAGTACGGCGCCGCGGCCGAGGCGCAGGTCGGCGACATCGCAGCACGAGGAGGAGGCGCGCCTGGTGATGCCGGTGGCGCAGCAGGAGGCCGCAGCGACGATCCCGGCGCCGGCGTCGCGGTCAGGGCGGACTGGTGGAGCGACTTCGACGATCCCCTGCTTGCACAGTTGATCGTCGAGGGTCTGGAGCACAACGCCAGCCTGCGCGCGGCGGCCGCGAACGTCGAGACGGCGTTCGCGCAGGCCCGGCTCGACGGCGCGGCCCGGCGACCCGAACTGGAGGCGGCGCTCGATCCCGGCCGGCGCAAGCAGAACACGGCCCAGAGCGGGTTGACCGAGGCGATCCCGATCCCGATTCCGGGCTTCGAGCCCGGCGGCGTCCGCAGCTTCGCCTTCACCAGCTACGGATTGTCCCTGAACGTCAGTTGGGAGGTCGACCTGTGGGGCCGGCTCGGCGCCCTCACCGCAGCATCGCTGGCCGAGGCGGCCGCCGGCGAGGCAGACTTCGAAGGCGCCCGCCTGTCGATCGCCGGTCAGGTCGCGAAGGTGTACTTCGGCGTCGTCGAGGCGATGCAGCAGGTGGCACTGCTCGAGCGCACCCTGGCGAGCCGCGAGCGGACGCGCGACCGGGTCGCGGCGCGCTATCGGCGGGGCGTGGCGACCGCGCTCGAGGTACGGCAGGCGCGGACCGGGATCGCAACGGTCGAGGCCTCGCTGGCGGCACAGAGGCAGGCGGTCGACGGGCTGCGCCGGCAGATGGAGGTCCTGCTGGGCCGCTATCCGGCCGGTGAGATCGAGGCGGCCGCGGGTCTTCCCGATCTGCCGCCGCTGCCCGAGGCCGGTGTGCCGGCCGACCTGCTGGCGCGCCGCCCGGATCTGCGAGCGGCGGAGTACCGCGCGATCGCTTCGTCCCAGCGGATACGGGCTGCCCGGCGCTCTCTCTACCCGACCTTCCGACTCGACGGCTCCTCCGGCACGTCGAGCGGCGCCTTGAGCGATCTGGTGGATGGCGACTTCTCGGTCTGGAGTCTCGCGGCTGGACTGCTGCAGCCCCTGCTTTCGGGCGGCCGCATCCGGGCTGGCCTGGACCTGGTCACCGCCGGTCTCGACGCGGCGGAGACGAACTGGCTGCAGACCGCGCTCGCGGCCTTCGCCGAAGTGGAATCGGGTCTCGTGGCGGAGAGGATGCTGGCTGAGCGGACGGGGGCGCTGGAACGGGCGGCCGCCGAGAGCCGTGAGGCGGAACGACTGGCCGAGGGTCGCTACAGGCAGGGTCTGGTCGGCTATCTGCAGGTGCTCGACAGTCAGCGGACGTCGTTTCAGTCGGAGAGCCAGTTGCTCGCCTCCCGCCGGGAGCAACTCGAATCGCGGACGGACCTGATCCTGGCATTGGGTGGGGGCGTCTATCCGGAACGGGTCGCGGCGGCCGCTGCCACGGGCGGCGGAGGCCAGACGTGCTGAAGTGGATCCTGCCCATCGCGATCCTGGCCGTCGCCGCGGTGATCGTCGTGGCTCTGGTCTCGTCGCGGCCGGCGGTGGAGACGGCGCCGCGTCAGGTCGCGCCGCCTCCGGTCCGGGTCGTGACCGCGGAGCCGACATCAGTCGAACTCAGGGTGCGGTCGCAGGGATCGGTGGTCCCGGCGACCGAGGCGGATCTGGTGTCGGAGGTCGCCGGCAACATCGTCCGGGTGGCGGAGAGCTTCGAGGTCGGCGGCTTCTTCGACGCCGGCGACGTGCTGCTGCGCCTGGACCGCCGCGACTACGAACTGGCGGTTGCGAGCGCCCGGGCGTCCGTGGCCCAGGCCCGGGTCGCGCTGACGCGGGAGGAGGCGGAGGCCGAGGTCGCGCGAGAAGAGTGGGAGGATCTCGGGGAGCCCGGCGAACCGGGACCCCTGGTGCTTCGGGAGCCCCAGTTGGACGAGGCGAGGGCTCGCGTCGAGGCCGCGCTGGCCAGCCAGGCGCGGGCCGAGCTGGATCTTTCGCGAACGGCGATCCGGGCGCCGTTCGCGGGCCGGCTGCGAGCCAAGCGCGTCGACCGCGGCGAGTTCGTGAACCGCGGCGTGCCCCTGGCAACGATCTACTCCGTCGACGCTGCGGAGGTCACCCTGCCGGTACCCGACTCGGAACTCGCCTTCCTCGACCTGCCGCTGGGCGCGGAACTGCGAGGCGCCGGGCCGCGGGTCGTGTTGCAGGCGCGGTTCGCCGGCGGGCTGCATCAGTGGGAGGCCCGGATCGTTCGCGTCGGCGGGGAGATCGACCCGGCGACGCGCATGGTCAACCTGATTGCCCGGGTGGAGGCCCCGTACCGGGCGATGGGCGATCGCCCGCCGTTGTCCGTGGGTCTGTTCGTCGACGCGGAAATCGTCGGCCGCTCGGTCGACTCGGTGTTCGAGGTGCCGCGAGGCGCCCTGGTCGGCGCCGATCGCGTGTGGGTGGTGGAGGACGGTCGGCTGGCGCTGCGCCAGGTCGGGATTCTGCGCTCGGACCCGGAGGTCGCGGTCGTTCTGGACGGCCTGACGAGCGGTGACCGGATCAGTTTGACGATTCTCGAAACGGCGGTTGACGGCATGCTGGTGACGCCTGAGGAGGTCGTCGCGCCCGAGCGCCAGCCCGAGCTCGGGCCTCCAGCGGAACCCGTGTCCGCGGCCGCTTCGCCGATTGCGGCGGCGCCCTCTGAGACCGGGGCCGCGGCGCCCTTGCCGGCTGCGCCCTCTGAGACCGGCGCCGCGGCGCCCTCGCCGGCAGCGCCCCCTGAGGCCGGCGCCGTCGCGCCCTCGCCGGCCGCGCCGCCGGCCAGCGGCGCCGCCGCCGCGTCGAAGGGGGAGGCGTGCGCCCTTGCCGGCGTCGACGTGGAACCGGGCGCCGGGTTCGTCGACGTGCTGCTGCGCACCGGCGGCGAGCCGGCCTACCGCACGTTCTGGCTGGACGATCCCCCGCGCTTCGTCGTCGACCTTTCGGCCTGCGTCGTGCGGGTCTCGAACACCCTGGTCGCCGTGGACGGAGGCGGTGATGGAGGACCGGCCGGCGGTTCGCCCGCGCGCTCGGTGCGTGTCGGCCAGTACCGGGGCGGCGAGGACCCGGTTGCCCGCGTGGTCGTCGATGGCGCCTCCGCAGGTGGCGTGGCGCCGATCGCGAATCCCGCCGGACTGCGCCTGCGCCTGCGCCGGAGCTCGCCATGAGGGGAGTGATCGGCTGGTTCGCCCGCAACGGCGTGGCGGCGAACCTGTTGATGCTGTTCATCGTCGTCTGGGGCGTGCTCGCCGTGACCGGCATGCCGATCGAGGTCTTCCCGAGCATGGAGACCCAGAGCGTCATGGTGACCGTGCCCTACCTGGGCGCCGCGCCGGAAGAGGTGGAACAGGGCGTCTGCCTGCGGGTCGAAGAGGCGGTGCAGGACCTCGAGGGTGTCGATACCGTCCGGTCCACGGCGGCGGAGGGAGTCGGCACCGTCGTCGTCGAGCTGGAGAGCGGCGCCGACACCCGCGAGGTGCTCGACGAGGTCAAGTCGAGGATCGACGCGATCACGACGTTTCCGGAAGAGACCGAGAAACCGATCATCCAGGAGGCGCTCATCCGCCGCCGCGTGATCACGGTGGCTGTGTACGGCGACGTCGAGGAACGGGCACTCAAGGCGGTCGCGGAGCAGGTGCGCGAGGGTCTTTCGGAACTCCCGGACATCACCCAGGTGGAACTCGATGCGGTGCGGCCCTACGAGATCTCGATTGAGGTCTCGGAGGACACGCTCCGGCAGTACGGCCTGACCTTCGACGAGGTCGTGCTGGCGGTCCGGCGATCCTCGCTCGATCTTCCCGGCGGCGCGGTGCGAGCCCGCGAGGGCGAGATCCTCCTGCGCACGATGGGCCAGGCGTACCGGGGCGCGGAGTACCGGGACATCGTGCTGCGGGCGCGTCCGGACGGCAGCCGACTGGTCCTCGGCGACATTGCGGAGGTGACGGACGGCTTCGCCGAGACGGACGTGACGTCGCGCTTCGATGGTCAGCCCGTCGCCCTGGTCCAGGTCTACCGGGTGGGGGACCAGAGCGCCCTGCGGCTCGCGCGTCAGGTCAAGGGATTCGTGGCCGAACGATCGGCGGCGCTGCCGCCGGGCCTGTCGATGACCACCTGGCTCGACGACACGGTGCCGCTGCAGGACCGGCTGCGCGTGCTGCTCGAAAGTGGGCGGCTGGGTCTCCTGCTCGTGTTCCTGGTGCTGGCCCTGTTCCTGAAGCTCCGGCTCGCCCTCTGGGTGTCGGTCGGCATCGCGGTCTCGTTCATGGGCGCGCTCGCCCTGCTTCCGTACGTCGACGTGACGATCAACGTGATGTCGCTGTTCGCCTTCATCCTGGTGCTCGGGATCGTCGTGGACGACGCGATCGTCGTGGGCGAGAACATCTACCGCCACTTCGAGATGGGGAAGCGCGGCATGCGTGCGGCCGTCGACGGCGCCCGCCAGGTGGCGACGCCGGTCACGTTCTCGATTCTCACGACCGTGGCCGCCTTTTCGCCGTTGATCTACTCGATGGAGGGCCCCTCGGCGGCGATCGCGCGGACGATTCCTCTGGTCGTCATCGGCTGCCTGGCCTTCTCGTTGATCGAGTCGATGCTCGTCCTGCCGAACCACCTCTCCCACCTGACCCACCGGCACGGGGAAGGACGGCGCCGGGGCATCCACCGGGGCTGGTCCATCCTCCAGGGCTTTTTCAGCAATCGGATGAAGTGGGCGATCGAACGCGGCTACCGCCCGCTGATCGAACGGGCGCTCGAGTACCGGTACGCGACCGTGGCGATCGCCGTCGCGGTGTTCCTGATCACGGCCGGGTACATCGCTTCGGGTCGGATGAAGTTCGAGTTCTTCCCGGACGTCGAGGCGGACAACGCGGTCGTTCTGCTGACCATGCCCCAGGGGACGCCGGCGGAGACGACGCTTGCGGCGGTCACGCGCATCGAGGCGGCGGCCTTCGAGCTCGAGGAGGAACTGCAGCGCGAGGGCCACGGCGACGTGTTCCGCCACGTGATGGCGACAGTCGGCTCGCAGCCCTACGCGGCGCTGCAGCAGCAGAGCGGGCCGACCGCCGGCTTCCAGGTGGCGGTCGCGGCGCCGCACCAGGGCGAGGTGAACGTGGAACTCATGTCGTCCCGGGAGCGGACGATTCGCGCCTCCGAGGTCGTGCGGCGGTGGCGCGACAAGGTGGGCGCCGTGCCGGACGCGGTCGGGGTCGAGTACACGGCGAGTCTGGTCAGCTTCGGCGCGGCGGTCGACGTGGAACTCACGGGTACGGATCTCGACGAGCTGCGGGCGGCTGGGGAAGAGATCAAGGCTCGACTGGCCGACTATCCCGGCGTGTTCGACATTTCGGACTCGTTTCGTGCCGGCAAGCGGGAAATCCGGCTGGAGCTCGACCGGCGGGCGGAGTCTCTGGGGCTGAGTCTCGAGGCCCTCGGCCGCCAGGTGCGGCAGGGCTTCTACGGCGCCGAGGCGCAGCGGATTCAGCGCGGGCGCGACGACATTCGGGTCATGGTGCGCTATCCGCTCGAGGAACGGGAAACCCTGGCGTCGCTCGAGGACATGCGGATCCGGACGCCGGCGGGCGCCGAGATCCCGTTCTCGTTCGCGGGCCGTGCCGAGTTCGGCCGCGGCTTCGCGACGATTCAACGGATCGACCGGCGCCGCGTGCTGAACATCACGGCGGATGTCGCCCCGGCGGTCGTCACCGCGAACGAAGTCGTCGGCGACCTCCAGGCCAACGTGCTGCCCGAGCTCTTGGCCGGCTACCCCGGGATCGACTCCTCCTTCGCGGGCGAACAGCAGGAGCAGCGTCAGACCTTCGAGGGGCTGTTCGAGGCGCTCGGCGTCGCGCTGATCGTGATCTACGCGCTGCTGGCGATTCCGTTCCGGTCCTACCTCCAGCCGATGATCGTGATGAGTGCGATTCCATTCGGCCTGATCGGCGCCGTGATGGGCCACCTGGCGGTCGGGATCAGCCTGACGATGCTCTCGCTGCTCGGCCTCATCGCGTTGACCGGGGTCGTGGTCAACGATTCCCTGGTCATGGTCGACTTCATCAACCGCCGCGTGGCGGTGGGCATGAAGGTTCGGGAGGCGATCCGGGATGCCGGCGCCGCTCGCTTCCGCCCCATCGTCCTGACCTCGCTGACCACCTTCGTCGGCCTGCTGCCGCTGCTGCTGGAGCGGAGCTTCCAGGCCCAGTTCCTCGTTCCGATGGCCGTTTCGCTCGCCTTCGGCGTCCTGTTCGCGACGGCGATCACGCTGTTGCTCGTGCCGTCGCTCTACGCGATCCTGAACGACTTCCGGTCGCAGGTTGCGGTGCATGGCCGCAAGCCGCCGGAGCAGACGGAGCCCGACGGCGCGCTGGAGGGAGTGCTGGATGCTGTCTGATCAGCGCCCGAACCGTGGTTCCCGCTTTTCCAGGAACGCTCGTACGGCCTCCTTGTGGTCGGCGGTCCGTGCCGTTTGATCAGCGCCCGAACCGCGGTTCCCGCTTCTCCAGGAACGCCCGTACGGCCTCCTTGTGGTCGGCGGTCCGTGCCGACCGGACCATGCCCTCCGCTTCACCGGCCAGGCACGTCCGCAGATCGCCGAGCACGGCCCGGTTCACGTTTCGCTTCATCAGCCGCAGCGCGGTCCGTGGCCCGTTCGCCAGCTCCAGCGCCAGGCCGCGCGACTCCGCGGCCAGGTTCTCGAACGGCACGGTGCGGTTGACGATCCCGAGCCGCAGACACTCTTCGGCCGGGATCCGGCGCCCGGTCATCAACAGCTCCTTCGCCGTCGACGGGCCAACCAGCCGGGTCAGAAACCAGCTCGAACCGTAGTCTCCGGACAGGCCGATGCGGCGAAAGGCGGTGGTGACGAACGTGTCGTCGGCCATGATCCGCAGATCGGCCGCCAGCGCGATCGAGAGTCCGGCGCCGGCCGCCGGACCGGGCAGGGCGGCCACGACCGGCTTGTCCAGCTCCGCCATGCGCAGGGTCAGGGACTCCTGTTTCTCGATCAGGACCCTGACGGCTTCGTCGCGGCCGGGCGGTTCCACATCAGCCGGGTCGGCGCCCTCAACCTGGCTGGCCGGGATGCTGACGGCTTTGTCGCGGCCGGGCGGTTCCGCGAGCGCTTCGCTGTCCGAGCCTCTTCTTGGGTTGCCGCCGGCGCCGCGGTTCGACCCCATGCCCGAGACGTCGCCGCCGGCGCAGAAGGCCCGGCCGGCGCCGGTGAGCAGAATCGCGCCGCAGCGCCCGTCCGCCTCGAGCTCCAGCAGGATGGCCCGAAGGGCCGGCGTCAGGATGTCGCCGAGCGCGTTGCGCTTCTTCGGCTTGTTCAGCGTCACCGTGGCGACGCCGTCCTCAAGGTCGCAGAGCAGCTCGTTCGTTCCGGTGTCGATCGCGGTCATGTCCAGGTCTCCGCGTAGCCAGTTACCAGGGCAGGATCCTGCTCGCCTCCCGCAGCCGCTTCTGGCGGTCCCGAGCGTCCGGCATCGTCCGGCAGACGAGGTTCCAGAAGGCCGGCGAGTGGTTCATGTGGGTCAGATGGGCCAGTTCGTGGACGACGATGTAGTCGATTAGCGCAGGTTCCAGCAGCATCACGCGCCAGTTGAAGCGGAGCGTACCGTCGGCGGCGCAGCTTCCCCAGCGGCGGCGCTGGTTGCGGATCAGGATCTTCGGTGTGCCGTCGTGGCCCAGGTGGGGCCACCAGCGGTCCACGACGGCCGGCAGGTGCTCCGCCGCGCGGTCGCGGTACCAGTCGATGAAGGCGAGCCGGACCTTCTCTTGCAGCTGCGGATCCGGCAGGTCGATGGGGACCGAGGCGCGGAACCCGGCGCCGTCGAATCGCACCGTAACTCCCTTGCCCTGGCCCCGAGCGAAGACCATGGGCAGGTGACTGCCGAGGTACGCGATGGTCTCGCCGTCGCCGAAGCGCTGTTCGGGCGCGTTGCGCAGGGCGGCCTGCTGGCGGTTGATCCAGCCCGCTCGTTCCCGGACGATGGACCGGACCTTCCTGTCCGAGGTCCTCGCCGGCGCGGCGACGTGGACACCGTTCCGGTCGACGGTCAGCTGGATCGTCTTTCGCCGCCGTCGACTGCGGCGAATGTCGTACCGAATCGCCGTGTCGCCGACGCGGACCTGGTCCCGTGAGTTCATCGCGTTCGGCCGCAACCTAGTGTCGTGTCACTCGTCAAAGGTCGAATAGAGGCGCTTGAGTTTGACTCGTGCGTCTTCGGTAGTGAATTGCCAGTCGACCTTGGCTCGGTTCCGGTTTCTGGCGGCCTTCCAGGCGGCGACTTCGGTACGCAGGATGTCGATGAAGTCGATGCGGCGGTTGAGGCACTGTCAGATCATCACGCTGAGCTCGACCTCGGCGACGTTCAGCCAGCTGCCGTGCTTAGGTGTGTAGACGAACTCGAAGCGGTCCCACAGGGCCTTGGCTTGAGCTGGCTCGAAGTTCTCGTAGAGAGCGCCGGGGCGGTGGGTGTTGAGGTTGTCCATCACCAGCGTGATGCGTGTGGCATCTGGATAGTGCCCGGCGATGTCGTTCACGAAGTACGCCCAGTCTGTCTTGGTTCTGCGTTCGGTCACCTTGGTCAGGCGTCGACCAGCCAACGGTTCGGTCGCCATGAACACGTTGCAGGTACCGCAGCGTCGGTACTCGTAGTCTTCGCGGAGTTGCCGACCAGGCGCCGGCGGGATGGGTACGCGTGTCTCGGCGATCAACTGTCGCGGCGTCTCGTCCATGCACACGACGGGGAAGTCGGCGTCGTACGGACGCCGATAGACGTCGAGCACGCGCTCCATACTTGCCGCGAAGTCGGCGTTGCGGTGAGGCGAAATCACCCAACCGACGCGGCGCCACGGTTTGAGAGCGTTCTTCTTAGCACCCGGCGCACCGTTTCGTGCGAGACGCTGTCGATAAAGCCAAGCTCCACCGCACGGTCGGCCAACAGACGCAGCGACCACTGTGCATGCCCCTTGGGCGGGTCGCCGCAACTGAGCGCGACCAGCCGCGCCTCGAACTCGCCGTCGGCCTTGCGCAGATACTTGGGACGCCGCCCCTGCCGATTCCCGAGCGCCGCCCCGACGCCGTCCTCCACAAACCGCTTCTTCACCCGATCCACCCGGCGCGCGCTGACTCGCAAGACCCCGGCGATCGTCTAGCCTGTCGTCCGCTGCTCGTTCAACTTGCCCTCGTCGCAGTTCAGCAGGATCAATGCGTTGATCACCTTCTGCGACCGATGCGAACCCTTGCGCGTGATCGCCTCCAACTCCTCGCGCTCCTGCGCCTCCAACTCCACCGCGTAACGCTTCATGCCAGACTTCCAGCCGTTGTCGAACGGCACGGAGTCTACTGCAATTCATGGGACATAAAATGTGTGACATGACACTAGTCTGAAGTTCTGCGCATTCCGGCGGCTTCGACGGTGCGTTCGGCCTTGTCCCAGTTGGGTTTCCGGGCGTTGGCCCTCTCGATTCTTCCATCATGGGCCAGGCACCGGACAGGATTGTGCCCAAGAAGTCAAGCCGGGACGAAACGCAGGACGGGCGGGCCAGCCGAAGCTAACCCGCCCGCGATTGGTGTAACCCAAGAGGCACCCTAGGTCGGCGCTAGCCTCCTTTAGCCAACGCTGCTTGGTCTAGTTTTCGGGCGTCAAGGCAACGCCGCGCGACTCGCGCGCCGCTCGGTTTCGCGCAATTTGGGCGCGGATCTCCTCTGTCTCCTCTCGTGACTTGCCCTGCTGCTCTTTGAGTACCCGAGCGACCAAGTACAGGTCGAACACCGTCGCGTCGTCGCTGTCGTGAATGTACTCAATCAGCCGTTGACGGGCTTCCCACATCTCCAGTTTGGAAGGCTGCTGTCTCTCGACAGTCTCCATGTATTCGTCCATTGCCGCAACGAAGGCATGAACGTCGCCTGTTTCTTCCCAAGCCTTGAGCGCGGCTTTCTGGCGAGCCATAGCGTCGACTATGGTTTGCGCCTTTTCTAGCAAACTCTGGTCAAGAAGGTCGTCCTCGCCCTCTTGCGAGAAAAGAGCCAACGGGGCGCAAAACGCGCTAAACAGAAAAACGGCAAGAATTCCTGGCTTCAGAGTCCGAGCGTGCATAGTTTCCAATCGTTATACGCGGCAGCGGCGAGCCTCTTGGCGTTTTTGCATTCTTGGGAGAAGGGGGCGAAAATAGAGAAAATATTTCCGGGTTCGCAGTAGTCTTTCTCTAGTGCCTTTGCCAGAGCAAGGGCGCTTGTTTCCAGCGGGCACGGGATTCTAGGGTTGTTTGGGTGGTCTTTTCGACTCTTCTTTGGTTCGTCGTCTGCTGGAGAATGAGGCACGTGACAGTTAAGGCAGTCCTGCGGCGGTGGCGGCGGTGGCGGCGGATCATCCGGCGGCATTGGGGCAATAACGTCAATTTCGCCGCCGTTCCCGCAAAGCTCGGACTTCTCATTCTCCTCGCATTCTACAGGCTCGGCGTCACCCCCTTGCCCAAGAACAGGAGCGGCGAGCAGCCCTCCCGCTCCGAATAGTAGCGCGCTCAGCAGCGCGCCACGAAACCAACTGTCTTTCCTCATTGGAGGACCTCCTGTTGTGGAGGACCTCCTGTTGTGTGGGGCGAAAGCCTATCATACGGTCCGAACGTCGTGTCAACCCCCAGCCTTGTCCCATGACAGATGAGCCTGAAGGGGTGTTGGGGATCATTGGAGGATGATCTTGCAACTCGACATCGAGCGCCTTCGCAGCCTGGACGAGGTCCGGGACTTCATGGCCGGCAGCGCGCCGGTCGACTTCCGATTCCTGGATCGCGCCGATGCCTACGGCTTCGCGCGGCGGGTTCTGGTCCGTTTTCGGTACGTTCGGCTGTCGAGGCCCGACAAGGGTCTGATCCGGCGGTTTCTGATCAAGGTGACGGGTTTCAGCCGAGCGCAGGTGTCGCGGCTGATTTCCCAGTACCGGGAGACCGGGCGCATCGAGGATCGGCGCCGGGGTCCGAAGCGCCCGTTTCCCCGGCGTTACACGAAGGCGGACATCCGTCTGTTGGCTGAGGTGGACGAGACCCTTGGCGGCCTGTGCGGCGCGGTGACTCGACGCATGATGCAGCGCCAGTACGAGGTCTTCGGCGATTTGCGGTTCGAGCGTTTGGCGGGACTCTCCAACAGCCATCTGTACCGTCTTCGCCAGTCGGTGACCTACCGCCGGCGCCGGCTGACGGTGACCAGGACCCGGGCGACGCAGGTGAGCATCGGAGAGCGGCGGAAGCCCCATCCGGCCGGACGGGCGGGCTTTCTGCGGGTGGATTCCGTCCACCAGGGCGACCTCGACGGGGAGAAGGGTCTGCACGAGATCAACCTCGTGGACGAGGTCACGCAGTACGAGTTTGTGGCCGCCGTAGAGGGCATTTCGGAGCGTTTCCTGGTTCCGGCGCTTCAGGGGTTGATCGAGGCCTTCCCCTTCGTCGTCCAGGGTTTCCACGCCGACAACGGCTCCGAGTACATCAACCACCGGGTCGCGGCGCTGCTGCGCAAGCTGCACATCGAGGAGTTCACCAAGTCCCGCCCGAGACGCTGCAACGACAACGCCCTGGTCGAGAGCAAGAATGCCTCGGTGGTCCGGCGCTACCTCGGCTACGACCACATTCCCCGCCATCACGCCGCCCTCGTCAACGGCTTCCTGCGCGACGTGCTCGCTCCCTACCTCAACTACCACCGGCCCTGCCACTTCCCCGTCGAGAAGACCAACGCCAAGGGACGCATCCGCAAGACCTACCCCTTCGACAACGTGACCACGCCCTACCTCAAGCTGAAGTCGCTCGACGGCGCTGCCCTCAGCCTGCGGTCTGGCGTCACCTTCGAGCAACTCGACCAGGAGGCACTGGCGCTCGACGACCTCGCCGCGGCGGGCACCGTCAACGACGCGCTGGTCGCGCTCTTCGCCGAAATCCGACGCCGCGATGCAACCGTCGCATGAGCGGAACCGCGAACCGCATCTCGCCTTCAGTGCACGTCGGCCGCGGCCTCGCGGTCCCCGCGCTACCGTTGGTCCCTGGTGCTGATCTCCGCTTCGCTCCAATCAGCAGACCTGAAACAACACCCCACACCCCTCTCGCCATCACTGCCGATGAGACCCCCGTTCAGGCTCATCTCTGTATGGGACTAGGCTGGTGAGGTGCGGTGACTCGTCGCCAGCGTTTCTGGGCCATGTCGAGCAGCTTGAAGGCCATCAGCAGGGCCTTGGTCCGTGAGCCGGCGCCCTTGGTGACCCGCTGTCTCAGCTTGACGGTGGCAAAGGTCGATTCGACCGCGTTGGTGGTGCGCAAGTGCTGCCAGTGCTCGGCCGGGAAGTCGAAGAAGCTGAGGAGGCAGTCCTGGTCCCTGATCAGCGACTCGACTGCTTTGGGGTGCTTGGCGCCGTAGTCCTCGGCGAAACGCTCGATCTGGGCCTCGGCGTGCTCGCGGCAGTCCGCGTACATGATCTCGTGCAGTGCCCGTTTCGCCTTCGCCTGGAGCCGCTTCGGCAGCTTGTCCAGCACGTTCCTCAGCCGATGCACCTAGCATCGCTGCTCCCTGGTTTCGGGCCACACGTCGCGGATCGCCCGCCACAGGCCCAGAGCGCCGTCGCCTATGGCCAGGGCCGGCGCTTGCAGGCCGCGGCGCTTCAGGTCCCGCAGGACACTCGCCCAGCTCTCCGCGCTCTCCCGGTACCCGTCCTCCACCGCGATCAGCTCCTTGCTCCCGTCATGGCGCACACCGAGCAGGACCAGGGTGCACAGGCGGTCGTCCTCCATACGGACCCGGAAGTGCACGCCGTCCGCCCACACGTACACGTAGTCCTCGCCGCTCAGGTCTCGTTGCCGGAAGGACCGATACTCCTTTTCCCACGACGACTTCATCCGCGCGATGCTGGATGCAGACAGGCCCGAGGCCTTCTCCCCCAGCAACGCGCCGAGCGCCTCCTTGAAGTCGCCCGTCGACAGACCCCGCAGGTACAGCACCGGCAGGACCTCTGCGACCTTCGGCGAGCGACGCATGTACGGCGGCAGGATCGAGCTCGTGAAACGATGATCAGGCCTCCGGTCGTCGACCCGGGGAGCCCTGACTGGAGTTGCCCCGGTTTCGTGGACGGTTAGTGTTTGGGGATTCAGGCGGCTTCCTGGTACGCCTTTTCGAAGTTGACCGGGGACTGGTGTCCGATGGATGAGTGTCTCCGGTGCCTGTTGTACCAGCCCTCGATGTAGCGGAAGAGCTCGCCTCTGGCTTCCGCGTGGTTGCTGAAGACGGTGCGGTCAAGCAGTTCGCATTCGAGGCTGGCGAAGAAGCTCGCGGCCATGGCGTTGTCGAAGCAGTCTCCCACGGAGCCCATCGAGAGCACTATGCCGGCTTCGCGGCAACGTTTCCCGAACTTCAGCGAAGTGTACTGGCTGCCTTGATCCGAGTGATGAATCACACTTTCACCGGGTCGGCGCTGGGCCACGGCCATGTTCAGAGCATCGATCACGAGGTCCGTCTGAAGGCTGGAGGCCATCGCCCAGCCGACAATCCGGCGGCTGAAGACGTCCAGCACGACGGCCAGATACAGGAACCCGGCCAGCGTTGGCACGTGATGTCCGCGACCCACAGGCGGTCAGGAGCCTCGGCCGTGAACTCCCGGTCCACGAGGTCCGGCGCCGGTCGAGCCTTCCGATCGCGGCGGGTCGTCCCCGGCTTCTTGCGCCGGCTTACGCCGGCCAAGCCGGACTCTTGCATCAGCCTTGCGATCCGTTTGCGGCTCACAGAAACTCCCTCGTCGGCCAGCTCGGCCTGAATCCGCGGCGCGCCATAGGTCCCGCGGCTTCGCTCGTGGATCGCCCGCACACGCTCGACGAGAAGACGGTTCGACTTTTTCCCTGGCCGAGCGTGGCCGCCCAAGCCAGGCGTAGTACCCGCTCGTGGAGACGCCGAGCACGCGGGCCATCGTCGTGACGTGGAACTCGGCCTGGTGCGCTCTCATGAACCGGAAGACCCCTTCGGTCCCGTCTCCCGAGCGAACCAGGCCGTTGCTTTTGCCAGGATTGCCCGTTCTTCCCGCAACCGGCGGTTCTCCCGGCGCAGCCGCCGCAACTCCTCGCGCTCCGCCGTCGTGCTGCCGTCGCTCCGGCGGCCCTCGTCCCGGTCCGCCTGGGCCACCCAGTTCCGGATCGACTGCGCTGACGGCTCGAACTCGCGAGCCAGTTGGTCCGGGCTACGCCCGGACCGGACCAGATCTACCATCTGCTGCCGGTACTCCGGGGCGTACCGGGCTCTTGATCGTGACATCGTGAACTCCTCCTCCTCCAAGAATGAGGTGTCCACGGAACCGGGTCAAGCTCAAACAAACCACGCCAGATGACTCGCCGGAAGCCAATCCCGCATCGATACAGGAAGAAGGTACGTCTGATCCTGAGTCCAACACCGGTACTGCTTGCTCATCGCACCTCCAGAACCAAGCCGTCCAACACGACACATTCTCGATCAAACCACACGTCTCCTGCAAGACCGCCAGCGGGCCTATGCCCTACGGGCTCCTAGTCCTCGCGCTCCTGCGCCTCCAACTCCACCACGTACCGCTTCATGCCTGACTCCCAGCCGTTGTCGAACGGCACGGAGTCTATTGCGACTCATGCGACATACGACGTGGGACATGACACTAGCCAGCCTCGACGACACCGGCGCCGTCTCCGACGCGGCAGGCGTGGATCTCCGGCCGGCTGCCGAAGCGCCGTTCGAAGACCGCAGCCGTTTGCAGACGCACCTGGTCGGCGGCGGCTTTGCTCGTGATCGCGGTCACGCAGCCGCCGAAACCGGCGCCGGTCAACCGGGCGCCGTAGCAGCCGTCCGCGCCGGCGGCGGCCTCCTGGAGCACGTCAAGTTCTTCGATGCTGACTCCGTAGTCGTCGCGGGAACTCCTGTGCGACTGGCCCATCAGGTCGCCGAGACGGTCGAGGTCGCCGCGCCGCAGCGCTTCGGCGCCGTCGAGGACGCGGCGACACTCGGTCATCACGTGGCGGGCCCGGCCATCGAGAGGCGGCTTGAGAACGTGCTGCAGCCGCTCGAAGTCCGCTGGCTCCAGGTCGCGAAGCGTGGAGAGCCCTGGCAGGTGGGGCCGCAGCAGGTCCGCGGCGTCGAAACACTCGGACTTGCGGTCGTTGAAGCCGGCGCCCGACGCCAGCGCCCGGCGGACGCCGGTGTCGGCGACCAGGAAGACGAGATCGTCAGGGGTCGGGATCAGCTCGTGTTCGAGCGACCGGCAATCGAGCAGCAGCGCGTGGCCCTCCCGGCCGTGCACCGAGGCGAACTGGTCCATGATCCCGGACTGGACTCCGACGTACTCGTTCTCGACGGTCCGGCCGACCTGGGCGCGTTCGGCGCCGGACAACTCGAAGCCGGCAAGACGCTCCCAGGCGACGAGGAACGCCATCTCGAGCGCCGCGGAGGAACTGACGCCGGCCCCAATCGGCAGGTCGCCGCCGAAAACGGCCTCGATGGGCGGCACGTCGATGCCGCGCTGCCGGAGCGCCCAGGCCAGGCCTCGGGGGTAGTCGACCCAGGAGAAAGGTCCGGCGCGCTCCGCGACCGGCGGTTCGGGCGCCGCTGCGAGAAAGACGGCTTCCTCACCGAGGTCGAGGGCCGCGAGCCGGGTTTCCGCGCCAGGTACCCGCCGCGCTGCGACCCACACGGCACGGTCGATCGCCGCCGGCAGCACCTGGCCTTCGCTGTAGTCGACGTGCGCGCCGAGCAGGTTGACCCGTCCGGGCGCTCGGGCGACGACCTCGGGCTCGGCGTCGAAGCGAGCGCGGAACGCGTCGACGAGAACGTCGACCTTCACTCGAGGGCCTCTTGTGTCAGGCGAGCAGGCGGTACATGTCGGACCTGCGCTTCGCCGGGTCGTCGTGCCAGTCGCCGCAGACCTCCCGGCATGGACCCGCGAGGAAGCCGGTGAACCTCGACGTGGGCGCCGTAGGTCGCGTGTCGCCGCAGACCTCTCGGCATGGACCCGCCAGGAGGAGCTGTTCTTCTCGCCGGTACATGAAGACGGATCGCCGCAAGCGGGCGGCATCCTTCTCCAGGAGTGGCTGCCGGCCTACGCAGGCCACCGGATCTGCGGCGCGGTGGTCTTCGACGGTGACGATGGTGATCCCGGTCATTGAGTTTCTTCCTCGAATGTCCAGGGATCCACTATCTCGATCCCCGTTCCTTCGAAGTCCCGGGTGTTCCTGGTGACGATCGCTGCATTCCGTGAACTGGCGATTGCCGCGATCTGGCAGTCCGCGTGAGATGCCGGCCGACCCTCTGCACGTCGTTTGGCCGCGATCCTGGCGTAGTTGCGCGCGGCCTGACTGTCGAATGGCAGCACGCGGCCCCGCAGGTCATCGCGGACGACGCCTTCGATCTCGGCGGCCAGGGCTTCCCCGCGGACTCCCTTCGGCATCGTGGCGACGCCGTAGCGGAGCTCCGCTTCGCCGATCGCGGTGAAGTAGAGCTCCGACAAGGGATGCTGACTCACCCACCTCTCCACGGCAGGTTCCGGTCTCGGACGCATGAGTTCGGAGACGACGTTCGTGTCGAGAACAAACATGATCCGCTCAGTCGAACCCGGGCGGTTCACGCATCGGTTCGCGTGGGGGAAGCTCGAGCTCCACGCCGCCCAGGGGTGCGAAGCGTGCGCGAATGGCGGCGGCGAGGTTCTCTTCGCCGGTTTCCGGCTCTACCGCTTCGCGCAGAATCAGCCTGACCTCTTCCTCCATCGACCGGCCGTTGTCGGCCGCGCGCACGCGGAGGCGCTTCTTGACGCCTTCATCGAGGTTCCTGACTGTGATGCTTGCCACGGTGCGATGCCTCCTCTTCGTCTCGCAAGCATAAACGGTGATTGCATTGCAATCAAGCTGTCGCCAGTAGCGTCGCGGCGCGGAGCAGGAGGTCCCGCGAGAGCTGGAGGCCGCCTTCCCGGCTCGTTGGCAGCCATACGTCGGTGAGGTCGTCGGCGAGGCGCCGCAGGTCCGCCGCCAGGTTGGCGCGGACACTCGGGGCGAGTTCGGCGAGGCGCCCGCCCCGGCCGGCGCCGAGGCGCTCGATGCCGAGGCGGCAGCACCACGCGATGAGCTGGCAGGTCCAGTCCAGCGAGGCGTGGCCTGGGTCGGCGCCGCCCACGGCCAGACGCTCGCGGATGGAGGCCAGCCGAGCGAACGTCCGCTGGAGTCTGGAGATGCTGAGCCGCCGGAAGCGCCGGTGGGTGAGGTCGTCGTCGATGAACCGGAGGAGGTAGAAGAGGGTGGTCCCGTTCATCACCGGGCCGCCGCAGTCGAGGTCGATGGCGCCGAGGTCGACCACCGTCCGCGCCAGCGTCTCGTCGCCGTCGTAGACGAAGCGGCTGGCGTGCCCGAGCCAGGCCTCTTCGTCGCGTTCAGGACCGGTAGCCGCTTCGGCTGCCGCATCGACGGACCAGGCGAAACCGGCGCCGATGGACAGCGGCAGCTCGGCGATCGCAGGCGGCTGCAGGTGTCCGTGGTCGCCCCAATCGGTGATGAGCAGTCCCCGGGCGCCGGCATCCAACCCCGCGGTCGCCGCGGAAGCGAGGTTGCCGACCGCGTTCTGCAGACGGCCGCCGAAGCTGTTCCAGCTGCTGGTGCCGGGGCAGACCCAGAACTGGCGGCCGCAGGCCGCCAGACGGGCACACTGGTCGGCGAACGGGTGATCGGCCTCGTAGCCCCAGCACAGTGCGACCGCGTCTTCGGGGATGCGGTCGATCACTTCGGGGTGCTCGAGGATGATGTCGCCCCAGAACAGCATCTGGCGGCCGCGCTCCGCGACGAGACCGTGAACCTGGTGCAGGAAGTCCAGGTACACGGCCGGTTTGCCCCGCTCCTCGCATGCCTCGGCGGAGTGCCCGCGGCCCAGGTCGAACGTCTCGTCGAGGCCGACGTTGAAGCGCCGGCTGCCGAACCGGGGCAGCAGTTCGTCGTAGAGCCCCGCGAGCAGCTCGAGGACCTGCGGGTCGGTGGCGCACAGGCTGAACGGCTCGGGGTCGATGGAGAAGGGATGCCGGAAGCCCTCGGGCACTTCGGCCAGCGGCCGGTACCGGTCGTGGACCAGCCAGCGGTGGAAGTGGCCGAAGCTGTTCTGGTTTGGCGTCAGTTCGATGAACCGCTGCCGGCAACGGGCATCGAGCCCCCGGATCTCCTCGGCGGTGAACGGCGAGGCATCGCGCCAGACCTCCTCGTGGTCCGTGTAGGCGTACGTGTGTTCGACGTAGAGCTGGAGGTGGTTGATCTTCCACTCGGCGAGCCGGTCGATCAGGCGTTCCAGGTACGCCATCGTGGGCACCCGGTTCCGGCTGACGTCGAGCATCGCGCCGCGGATTCCGAAGTCGGGCCGGTCTTCGATCTCGACGGCGGAGACCTCGAGTCCGGAATCCGTCTCGCGGCCTTCCGACGCAATCCACTGTCGCAGCGTCGCGGCGGCCCGGAACAGCCCGGTCGGCGTTGCGGCGTGAACCTTGATGCCGTCCCGGTCGATCTGCAGGAGGTAGCTCTCATCCGTGGGAACGACAACTCGCGGTTCGTCTGTCCGTCCGCCTTCCGGATGACCGGAGGGGGTGGAGTCGAGAACAATGCGGCAGGCGACGCCGGCTCCGTTCCCGGTCACGTCGCCTCCCGCATCCTGAACCGCGAGGCGCCTCGAGGCGCTCGCCAGGGTGCGGCGGAGGCCGGCAACCGCGAACGCCAGTTCTTCCGCGGCGGCGCCGCGGTCCGGCGCGTCGACCGGCGTGGTGATCTCAAGCCCGACCGCCGCGCCCTCGGGAACGACCAGGGGAGGGTCGGCGTCAGGCTGCTCGACCCGCCGCGGCGGCGGCCAGAGAGTCATCGGCGACCCGTCAGGCCGGGTCCACCCTGATGCTGACGCCGGTCGGGCTCGCGTAGCGGCCGCCCCCTCCAACTGGGGATGACCATGCGAGATGGTCGATCGCCCGCCCCGCGGTGGCCTGCAGCTCGTCGTCCGTCTCCCGGAACAACACCCGCATCGTGCCGTAGTTCACGGCGAGGAGAATGTCCTTGAAGGTCTCGGCCTTTCCTGGCGCGCGCTCCAGCAGCCAGGCGCGGTCCTTCTCCCAGTCGGGACCAAGGATGTGGACGTGGTGGAAGCCGGGGTGGTTCGCGTCTTCCAGGAGTTCGATCTTCGCGCCCCAGGGATCCGTCACGAAGGAGATGTAGAGCTTCGCCGGTCCGAAGTGTCTCGGTTCCCAGAACTCCGTCGCGCCGTCTTCGAGCATGGCGGCGTGGATCTCGTCGAGGTTCTCGACCGACCAGCCGGAGTGGTCGAGTCCCGTGCCGATGCTGGGACCGGGCGCGTCCGCATCTCGCCAGCGAAGCTCCGCGGCGCCGCTGCCTGCCTGGAACCGGGCGGCGACCATGCGGTCGTCGCCGTCCGCTGCGTCGCCGTCGATCAGAGCGCCGCCGAAGTGCCGCGCGTACCAGGCGGCCGCGGCGGCCGGGTCGTTGGCGTTGAGCGCCAGGTGGTCGAATCGACACGTGTCGGTCATGGACGGAACTCCTCGAACGATTGGGGGAACGGTGGGAAGGCCGGTGATTGTGACACCGAAGAACCCGGTTTGCCGACATCGGCGTCCACTGCGTGGCGGCAAGCGGCCTCCCGGTGGCGGTCTGCACGTGCCGATGACGCCCCGGACGGACGGCTGTTCGGAAACACGACGCCGCTCTTCTCGCGGACCAGACGAGCTGGTACAACGAGATACGTTCGGGTCGGCCGCGAATCCGAGACGAAACAACGCGCGCCGTCGGCGTAAGCTCTGCCTCGTGACGGAGTTGCCCGCGGGCCCGGAGGCATCCGGGAACTCGACCGCGACGGCCGGAGAACGCAAGGCCCTGACGGGCGTCGTGGAGCGGGTCGTCTTCCACAACCGGGAGAACGGCTTCGTGGTGCTCGGCGTGCGTCTGCGCGGCGGGTACCAGCCGGCGACGGTGGTTGGCAGGTTGCCGGTGGTCTCGCAGGGGGACACGATCCGGGCGTCGGGTACGTGGCGCAGGGACGCAAAGCACGGCATTCAGTTCAGGGCCGACCTGCTCGCCGTGTCGCCGCCGGACTCGCTCGACGGCATTCGCCGCTACCTCGGCTCGGGAAAGGTGAAGGGCGTCGGACCGAAGATGGCCAAGCGCCTGGTGAAGGCATTCGGCAAGGACGTCTTCGAGGTAATCGAGAACGAGCCGGAACGTCTGAAGGAAGTTCCCGGAATCGGCCCCAAGCGGGCAGAGAGCCTTGGCGCCGGCTTCAAGGACCAGAAGGCGGTACGTGAGATCATGGTGTTCCTGCAGGAGCACGGCCTAGGATCGGCTCGCGCTGCCCGGATCTACCGCGCCTACGGCGCCGACGCGCCTACCCTCCTGGCCGACGACCCCTACCGGCTGGCGCGAGAGATCCGGGGCATCGGCTTCCGGATCGCCGACGGTATCGGCGCGAGTCTGGGCATCGACGGCGAGGGGTTGCCGCGAGCCCGCGCCGGCCTGACCTACGTACTTGAGCAAGCGCGCGCGGCGGGCCACTGTGGATTGCCCCGGGAGGCGCTTTTCGAGGAGGCCCACGAGAAGCTCGGGAAGGGCCGGCGGCCCGGTGAAGTGCTGAAGATTCGACAGGAGATCCTGGTTCAGGCGCTGGATGAGGAAATGCGCGCGGGTCGGCTGGCCGCCGCAAGGCTGGGCGGCGGCGAAGCGATCTTTCTGCCGATGCTGCTCGAAGCCGAACGGGCGATCGCTCGCCGGCTGGCGGAACTGTGCAGCGCCGATCCGCCGCCCTGGTCGGACATCGACGCCACCGTTGCGTTGCCCTGGGTCGAGAAGCAGCTCGAAGTGACCTTGGCGCCGTCCCAGCGTGCCGCGGTGGAGGCTTGCTTGCGCTCGCGGGTTACGGTGATTACCGGTGGTCCCGGCGTAGGCAAGACGACCCTCGTCAACGCGTTGCTTCGGATCCTGGACGCCCGGAACGTCCGCTGCGATCTCTGCGCGCCGACCGGCCGGGCAGCCAAGCGGTTGGGGGAGAGCACCGGTGAGGCGGCGAAGACGATCCATCGGCTACTCCAGATCGACCCGAAGAACGGCGTTTTCCAACGCAACCGGCAAAAGCCCCTCCAGTGCGGCTTGCTGATCGTTGATGAGTCCTCGATGGTCGACGTCGAGTTGATGGCGGCACTGCTGCAGGCCTTGCCCGCGGAGGGCTCCCTGCTCCTGATCGGCGACGCGGACCAACTGCCGTCGGTTGGCCCGGGCCAGGTGTTGCGGGACCTGATCGACTCCGGCGCGATCCCGGTGGCGCGGCTGGTGGAGATCTTTCGGCAGGCGGGCGACAGCCGAATCGTTCGCAACGCCCACCGCGTGAACCAGGGCTACGTCCCGGAACTCGAGTCGAGGTCTGAAGAACTGAGCGATTTCTACTTCGTGCCGGCGGAGGGCGCGGAGGACGCGCAGGAGAAGATCGCGCGGATCGTCGCTGGCCGGATACCGGCTCGCTTCGGTCTCGATCGGGTGACGGACATCCAGGTGTTGTCGCCGATGAATCGTGGACCCCTCGGCGCCCGCACGCTCAACGGGATCCTGCAAGGCGTGTTGAACCCGGCCCCCGAGTCGGGCGCGGTCGAGGTCGAGCGCTTCGGCTGGAACTACCGGCTCGACGACAAGGTGATGCAGACGGCGAACGACTACGACAAGGACGTGTTCAACGGCGACCTGGGCCGGGTGCTCTCCATCGACCCGGGAGAACAGAAGATGACGATCAAGTTCGATCGCCGCCCGAGCATCGAGTATCCGTTTGCGGATCTGGACCGGCTCATGCTCGCCTACGCGGTCACCGTCCACAAGTCGCAGGGCTCCGAGTATCCGGCGGTCGTCGTACCGATCTCCACCCACCACTACGTGATGCTGCGCCGCAACCTCCTGTACACGGCGATCACCAGGGCCAGCCGCCTCGTTGTCATCGTCGGTCAGGAGAGGGCGTTGCGGATGGCAGTCAACGAGTCCTCCGACCTGCGTCGGTATTCGACTCTCCGCGAACGACTGGCGGCGCTCGCCTGAACCCTGCCGTTCCAGTTTCCGCCGACGAGGCCCGCCGATCCGGTCAGCCGCCGCTCGGGCCTGGCAGCGGATTGACGATGGCGAGGCCCCGGACGCGCTGGCCTGCCTGGAGGTCTTCCGTCAACAAGGTGTCGCACTTCGCTTCGAGCGCGGAGGCCACGATCAGGGAGTCGTAGAAGCTGAAACCGTGCTGCCTCGCCAGATCGACGGCGGTCTCGTGCGTCTCGATGCTGATCGGCCGGACAGGGTCGAGAACGATCCGTACGTCCGCCACCGCTTCCGCAATCTCGTCCCAATCGCGCTTGAACTTGCGGCGGAGAACGGCGACGAACTCGTTGAGCACCTGCACGCTGATCACGCCGCCCGCAAGAATGGCCTGCCGTGCCGCCACGCTTCTGGGGTCCGAGGTCTGGGCGTAGACGAGCAGATTCGTGTCGAGAAAGGGCCTCACCGCGCGCGCTGTCTCTCGTTCGCCGCGTTTCGGTCGAAGACGTATCCGTCCGGCAACGCCCATGCCCGGCGTCGCATCCGTTCGACGGCTCGCTGCCGACGCGGGTCTTTCCCGACGACCAACCCTCCCGGCGTCCTGGCCACGATCTGGACCTCGTCGCCGGCTCTGAGATCAAGGTTGTCGACGAGCGCCTTGGGAAGGCGGACGGCCAGACTGTTGCCCCACTTGGCGACGCGCATGATCAACCTCCCGATGATATCCATTGCGGATGTGTATATCACGGCCGCCCCCGACTGGTCGCCAGGCGGTGGCAAACAGGCACGGGCGGTGGAAGTTGAGGAAGGGCGAGAGCGTGTCGCGGGCGAACGCGTTGACCTCGCGGGCAAAGAGCCTTAGGGGATGTGCCGGTAGCCGAAGTGCCGGCGGATCACGTTGCCGTTCCTGGACTCGACCAGCGGGTTGTCATTGCTGCGTCGAGGGCGCGACTTGGTGAACTCCGGGACGTGGAGCCCTTTCAGCATCTCGACCACCCTGTGGTTGATGTGCTCCGAGCCGTTGTCGGCGTGGAAGCCCCGTACCTTGAAGGGGCAAGCCTCGATGAGCTCCTTGAGCACGGGCAGGAGGCAGCGCTCCGAGATGGCGCGCACCGTCGCCACGTGCTCCCATTGCGTCACCTCGTCGACCACGTTGACGTGGTACACGCCCTTCTCGCTGTCCTTGTCCCCGTGATGCACCGTGTCGACGCGCAGGAAGCCCGGCCGACCCTTCGGCCTGGGCTTGCGGCGCTCGCCGATCGAGACCGCAGTGGCCCGCGTCTTCTTTGAACGTGGTGCGGCGGCGCCGGTACGTCGTGGACTTGCGCAGGTTGTAGAACTGGCCGTTCGAGATGCCGGCCAGACGCTCGAAGCGCTTGTCGCCGTACTCCTCGAGCATCCGCCGCATTACCGCGCGCGTGGCGTGCCCGCACAGGTGGTCAAGCGCCGCGTCGACCCCAGGCCAGAAGACCGATGTCGCCCTTCGTGTAGCGGCGACGGAAGGCATGAGCCTGCGCGCCGCGGCGGTCCCGGATGCGGCCCGTGTCCAAATACTGCCGGATCAGGCGCGTCACCTGCGACTCCGACTTCCCGGTCATCTTCCTCAGATACGCCCGGATCGAGCCCTTGTCGCGCCGCGGCAGCGCGCGTTAACGGAACTTGACCAGCGTCTCGACGATGAAGGAGTAAAGCCGAAACGCGGTCGGCAAGCACAAAGTCCACCGCCTCGTTGCCCGACAGGAAACGGCGAACCTCCTCAAGTGTCTGATGTCCGTGGGTCTGGAGAGTCAAGATCATCCTCCGATGATCCCCGATCCCACCCGGCTCACGCTTGTGTGTTCCACTTCAGGCCGAGGGAGGTTGATGTCAGGACGCTCACGCAATCCGCAATCCGCAGTCCGCAGTCCGGAGCCGCCGGGCCTGTGGAAAACGCGGTGTTTCGCGGATTTCGCGTTGCGGCGCCGAAGCGAGGTTGCGGCAGGCGTCGCAACGAGTTCAGACTTCCCCGCCTCTCGCGGGGGATTGGCCGCCTCGGGTCTGGCCGGACCCGAGGCGGGCGGCGGGTCGGACCGTTACTTCACGCTGGGTTGAGCCCCGGAGGTGAGCTTGGTCGGCCCGTCGCACCCCATCCTGCGCGTCCTGAACGGATGCATGGGCATCAAGGCCCGAACAACCAACAAGCAAAGGAGACGCAGGACATGACCGACCGGAGCCTACAGGCCGTTGCCGGCATTGATGTCGGCAAGCAATGGCTCGACGTTTACATCGACCCGCTTGACCTGGCGCGCCGGTTCGAGAACACGCAGCTCGGCCGCCGCGCCCTGTGCAAGTGGTTGCACGGGTTCGGGGTGCGCCGCGCGGTCTTTGAACCGACCGGCCGCTACCACCGCCGGCTGCACCAGTGCCTTGCCGCAGGCGGCTGCGAGACCGTTCTGGTGCAACCGGCCCGTGCTCGTCGTTTTCGCCCAGGCGTTCGGGAAGCTCGCCAAGACGGATCGCGTCGATGCGGCGATGTTGGCCCGGCTGGGGCGTCTGGATGGCATGGAGGCGACGCCGCCAACGGCGGAGAGCCTTCGGCAACTCAAGGACCTCGTGCTGATCCGCAGGCGATTCGTCGACGAACGCGCCGACCTGGGGAAGTTGGCCTCGGAACTCGAATCCAGGGCCGGCCTGCGGCAGGTGCGGCTGCAACTGCGCTGTCTCGCTACCCGCGTTGCGGTGCTTGACCGGGAGATTCTCGCCGCGATCGAAGCCGATGAAGGGCTTGCCCGCCGAGCCGAGATACTGCGGTCGATCCCCGGAGTCGGCCCCGCCACCGTCGCCAGCCTGATCGCCAACATGCCGGAACTCGGAAGTCTTGACCGGCGCGCGGCAGCCGCCCTGCTCGGAACGGCGCCTTGGGCCAACGACAGCGGCAAGCACCAGGGCCGTCGCCATGTACGAGGCGGCCGCGCTGCGCCCAGACGAGCCATGTACATGGCCGCGCTGGCGGCGGTCCGCTTCAATCCCCCTCAGCGCGACTTCTACCGCGGACTCCGCGAAGCCGGCAAGGACCACAACGTCGCCCTCGTCGCGGTCATGAGAAAGCTCGTCATTCTCGCCAACGTCCTCTTGCAGCAAGATCGCCTCTGGTTGCCCCAACCGCCCCCGGCGCCGAAGGCCGCGGAAGAGTCGGAATGCACCGCCTGACAGCCCTCTTGACAACACGGATGCTCACCTCTCACTGGATTCACGCTCCCCGTTCACGCTCGCTTCTCGCTGGACAGCTCTGGGACAAGGCTCGGTGGCACTGAGTGGTATTCTTCTGGGGGCCAGCGTCTCGATGCGCAAAGGACGAATCTTGCGAAGAACTGCCGTTGCATCCGCCCTGCTTCTTGCCCTCGCCTTCCCAGGGGCCGCGGTCCCGCAGGCTCTGGCAGCCCTTGAACGTGAGAAGGAACGTGAGAAGCTCCGTAGTCTGGACAGCATGTTCAAGGAGCTCAACGACTGCGGCGCAGTGGTCGAGAAGATTGTCGATGTCCTTCGTCACGGATGGGCGATCACCCACCAAGACGAGATCAAGGGCAAGAGAGCCGCGAACCAGCAGTTGGGACGGGCGTTGTTCGGCGGGGTGGCTGGCACGCTGCAGGGTGCTGGAGCAGTCCTACCGCCGATACCGAGGGCCAGGGGCGGGCTGGAGATCGAACCTCCCTCCCGGAAGAAGTACCGGCAGCAGATGGAAGAGGAATTCAGGGAATGGGTGTTCAGGGGCGGCCGAAGGTCATGCACCGATCGCGCCCGCGATCTCGCTTGGTCATACGCTCCGGCCATCGCGACTGAGTGCGTCGATCTCCCCAGTAGACCGATCGACACACTGCGAACGTCCGGCGAGTTCTACGGGCATGACCGGTCGGCGGTTCGGCTTGAAGTCCTTCATCGGTACCGAGGTGCCGTCCGGAGCCGGGAGTGGTCCGGCACATGCGCCGAGTACGCAGAGGCTCTAGCCGCCGACGCGTGGGTGCTGGACCCGTGAGGGTGGCGCTTGGCGAGTCCCGGACAGTGTGGAGGCTGCCGGTGGTGGCGCCGGACTCTGCTCCAGGGGCCGTCCCCGGTGGCGACGGTCACGGACGCCATCACCCGAGCGACCGCGCAAATCCCCGACGGGGGCACCGTCACCCGGCCTGCCGGGTCGGGCACGGTGAGCCTCACTGTCGGCCTGTGGACAAACGGGAGCGGCCATTACACGACCGACGCAGCCGGATCTGCGATTGTTCTCCCGTAGGCAGCCGTCGACGCAGCCGCGCTACGGCGAGTCCCCTGCGCGCTCGCGGGGCAACCGGATCTCGCTGACGAGTTGCTGCACTTCTTCGGGCGGCGGCTTGGTGAAGCGGCTGACGGTCAGCGCCAGGGCGAAGTTGATCAGCATGCCGACGGCGCCGATGCCCTCGGGGCTGATGCCGAACAGCCAGTCCTCCGCCGTCGCTTCGGGGCGAATCAGGCGGAAGTAGACGATGTACGAGCCGGTGAACAGAACGCCCGTGCTCATGCCGGCGATCGCGCCTTCCTTCGTCGTGCTGCGGGTGAAGATGCCGAGCACCAGGACGGGGAAGAAGCTGGACGCGGCCAGGCCGAAGGCGAATGCGACCACCTGGGCGACGAAGCCGGGCGGCGAGATGCCGAAGTAGGCGGCGATGATCACCGCGACGGACGCGGTGCCGCGCGCCAGCAGGAGTTCCCTGCGCGAGCTCATGTCCTTCCACAGGATCGACTTTCCAATGTCGTGAGAGATCGCCGATGCAATGACAAGCAGGAGACCGGCGGCCGTCGACAGCGCCGCGGCGAGTCCGCCGGCGGCCACCAGGGCGACGACCCAGGCCGGCAGCTCGGCGATCTCCGGGTTCGCGAGGACCATGATGTCCTGATCGACGGTCAACTCGTTCGCGCCGTCGCTCATGTCGATCATGCCGTCGCCGTCCTGGTCCTCAAAATCGATCAGGCCGGTCGTCTCCCAGCTCCTGAACCACTCCGGCACGTCGCTGTAGCTCGTGTTGTGGAGCGTCGAGATCAGGTTGACGCGGGCGAACGCGGCGACCGCCGGCGCCGTGGTGTAGAGGAGGCCGATGAAGACCAGCGCCCACAGCGCGCTCCAGCGGGCGGCGCGGGCGCTGCGCACGGTGTAGAAGCGGACCAGGACGTGGGGGAGGCCCGCGGTTCCCACCATCAGCGCCAGGGTGATCGCGGTCACGTCGATCATGCTCTTCTTGCCCGGCACGAAGGCGGCGGTGTACTCCGGCAGCCTGAGTTCCCGGTGCAGCGCGTCCAGCGCCTCGAGCAGGAAGACGCCTGCCTGCTGGCCTTCCTGGACCGACCCGCCGAACCCGAGCTGCGGAATCGGATTCCCGGTGATCTTCCAGGAAATGGCCGCGGCCGGTATGAGAAAGGCGACGATAAGGACGCAGTACTGGGCGACCTGGGTGTAGGTGATCCCCCTCATGCCGCCGAGCACCGCGTAGAAGAAGACGATCACGACGCCGATCACGACGCCCCAGTGGACCTCGACCTCCAGGAACCGCGAGAAGACGACCCCGACGCCGCGCATCTGGCCGGCGATGTAGGTGAAGGAGACGAAGATCGTGCAGCCGGCGGCCACCAGCCGGGCGGCGTCCGAGTAGTAGCGGTCGCCGACGAACTCGGAGGTCGTGAACTTGCCGTACTTGCGGAGATACGGGGCGAGCAGGAGCGCCAGCAGGACGTAGCCGCCGGTCCAGCCCATCAGGTAGATGGCGCCGGTGTAGCCCATGAAGGAGACGAGCCCCGCCATCGAAATGAAGGAGGCCGCGCTCATCCAGTCGGCGCCGGTCGCCATGCCGTTGGCCAGGGCCGGCACGCCGCGGCCGGCGACGTAGAAGCCCGATGTCGTCTTGACGCGGCTCCACCAGGCGATGCCCACGTACAGCGCGAAAGTCGCCGTGACGATGACGTAGGTCCAGGCCTGAACGTTCATTCGCTACGGGCTGCCAGAAGGTCGGCGGGAGTCGCAGTCGGCGGTTTGCGACCGGCTCAGTCGACCCCGAAGCGGCGGTCGAGGCGGTCCATGACCGCGGCGTAGACCAGGATCAGCACGACGAAGACGTAGATCGATCCCTGGTGCGCGAACCAGAATCCGAGCGGGAAGCCGCCCACCCGGGCGTGGTTCAGCGGCTCGACGAGGAAGATACCCAGCACGTAGGAACAGACGAACCAGACGGCGAGAAGAATCGCCATCAGCCGCAGGTTCGCTCGCCAGTAGGCGGACGGGTCGGGTTGATTGCTCAAGAGCCGGCATAGTACACCGCGATGCAAGCCCCTAGACTCGCATCTCGATGTCCGACCGCACGATGGGGACCTTTCTCTACGCCGCCTCGTGGCTGCTCCGCCTTCTGCCGACCGCCGCGTTCGGCCCGCTGGCGGGCCTGCTGGCCCATTGCCGCTGGATCACGCCGCGCGACGTGCGGTTGATGCGCCGCAACCTGGCGGTCGTTCTGGGATTGTTTCCGGGATCTCGGGAGGCGCGCGATCTGGAGTGGCGTTGCGTACGCCATCAGATCGTGGCGGCGCTGGAGACGGTGCGGATCAGCTTCGACCGGGAGCGGCTCGAGGTGCGAGCGATGGACGGCTTCGACGATCTGCGGCGGCTGATGGCGGAGGCGGAGGCTTGCCGCCGCGGTCAGGTCCTGGTTACGGGCCACTTCGGCGCCTGGGAACTCCTGGCGCAGAGCACCGTGCGCGCTGCTGCCTTTCCCGTGTGCGCGGTCGCCAAGCCGGCGCGCTCCGCGGCAGCCTCGCTCTTCGTCGAGCGGATGCGGGCGCGGGCCGGCGTGCGGGTCATCTGGAGCGGCCGGACCTCACTCCTTCGCGACATGCTGAGCTGCCTCAACCGGAAGGAGACCCTGATCATGGTTGTCGATCAGCGGCCCGATCAGCGGCGCGGACCCGAGGTCGACTTCCTGGATCGGCGGACGGAGTTTGTCGGTGGCCCGGCCGCGCTGGCGGCCAAGCGGGACTGTCCCCTGGTCGCGGCGTTCTGCGTCCGGGAGGGCCCCTTCTCCTATCGGCTGGAGAGTGAGATCCTCCGATCTCCCGGCGGCACGCAGGACGCGGTCGAGCTGTCGCAGCGGATCGCCGGGGCGATTGAACGGAGGGTGCGGGCACAGCCCGAGCAGTGGATGTGGAACTACCGACGCTGGAACTACGAGCCCGAGGAACTGGCGGCCGCCGGTCTGGGCGAACTCTCCTCAAGGAGCTGAGATGACGAAGAGCGAACGGGGTCAGTGGCGACGGAACACGAAGGTGGGGACGTGCCTGGTGGCGGCGTGCGCGCTTCTTCTGATGGCGACCGTTCCGGGATCGGCCCAGGAGCGGCCGAACATTGTTTTCATCCTGATCGACGACCAGCGCTTCGACGCGGCTTCCGCGCTCGGACACCCGTTCCTCGAGACACCGCACCTCGATCGGCTGATCGAACGCGGCGTGCTGTTCGAGAACGCCTTCGTCACCACCTCGCTCTGCTCGCCGAGTCGCGCGTCGATTCTCACCGGGCAGTATGCCCACCGGCACGGCGTGCTGGACAACCGCACCCGCCTCGACCCGCGGACGCCGACCTTCCCGCAGGAACTCCAGGGCGCCGGTTACCGGACTGCTTTCGTCGGCAAGTGGCACATGGGCGGCGCCTCCGACGCGCCCCGGCCCGGGTTCGACCGCTGGGTGTCGTTTCCGGGCCAGGGTTTCTACTACAACCAGACCTTCAACATCGACGGCGAACGGGCGCCGCGCCAGGGGTACACGACGGACCTGATCACCGACTACGCGCTGGACTTCCTTGCTGCTCGCCAAGGGGCGGAAGAGCCCTTCCTGCTTTATGTATCGCACAAGGCGGTACACGCTTCGTTCCGGGCCGCGGAACGCCACGTCGGAAGCTACGCCGGCAAGCGCTATCCACCTCCGCCGACGATGGCGAACCGGCACGACAACTACGAAGGGAAGCCGAACTGGGTCGAAGCGCAGCGTCGAAGCTGGCACGGCGTGGACGGCCTCTACGACAACACGGTCGACTTTCAGCAATTCGCCGTCGACTACGCCGAAACGATGCGCGGCGTCGACGACAGCGTGGGCCGGATCGTCGGCGCCCTGGAGGAGCAGGGGCTGCTGGACCGGACTCTGCTCGTCTTCACCTCGGACAACGGCTTCCAGTTCGGTGAACACGGCCTGATCGACAAGCGGACGATGTACGAGGCGTCGATTCGGGTGCCTCTGGTGGTTCTGGCGCCGGGGTTCGAGGGCGGTGCGGGTGGCCTCAGGCGCCCCGAGATGATCCTCAACCTGGACTTCGCGCCGACCTTTCTGGAGGCTGCTGGACTTGAAGTCCCGTCAACCGTCCAGGGGCGTTCTTTCCTGGGACTGATCGAAGGCGACGGCGCGGAACGGTCACCGTGGCGCGACGCGTTCCTCTACGAGTACTTCTGGGAGCGCGCCTTCCCGCAGACGCCGACCGTGCTGGGGGTGCGTACCGACCGCTACAAGTTCATGCGATTCCACGGCATCTGGGACCGCTACGAGCTCTACGACCTGGAGGCGGACCCGGACGAACGCAACAACCTGCTGGGCGAGTTCATCACCCGTCACGGTGGCGGAAACGTGGAGACGCGGCTGGCGGTTGCCGCCAGGAACGCGCGCAGCGAGGGCGGCGAGGCCGCTGCCGAGGTGCTGGAACTCAAGGCGCTGTTCGACTGCCTGTCCGGGCGGCTCGACGAACTGCTCGACGAGTTTGGTGCGCGGGCGACGCCCGGCTGGCAGGCGCCGCGGTAGCGACTGTCGCGCCCGCAGTCCCGGATGCCGGCCAGCAGGCCGGCGCACCGGTACCTTTGGCGGGTGGATTCTGGTCTCTGTCCGAGTCTGTCCGAGAGGCGAGTAGTCGTCGAGGCTGCGGTAGCCGTGGGAGACCGGTCTGCCGGTTTTCCAAGGTCTCGGTTGCCGCTCCGACTACAGCTTTCGCAGGCGCACCCGGCGCACCGCATGGTCGGACGCCTTCTCGAGGATCAGATCGGCCCGTTCGCGGGTCGGCAGGATGTTCTGGACCAGGTTGGGCTCGTTGATCGCCTTCCAGATACCGCGCGCCGTGTCGATGGCGTCTTCTTCGCTCAGGCTCGCGTAGCGGTGGAAGTAGGCGTCGGGGTTCTTGAAAGCGGTACCCCTGAAGGTCAGGAACCGTTCCACGTACCAGCGCTCGACCACGCCGGTCTCCGCGTCCACGTAAATCGAGAAGTCGAACAGGTCGGAGAGCATCAGCCGGCTGCTCCTGGGCGCTTGCGAGCGCGCCTGGAGCACGTTCAGGCCCTCCAGGATGAGGATGTCGGGCTGATCGATGATCTCGGTGGCGCCGGGCAGGATGTCGTAGGAGTGGTGCGAGTAGACCGGGTGCTCGACTCGCCGTTCACCCGACTTCACCTGAAGGACGAAGTTGACCAGGGTGCGAATGTCGAAACTCTCGGGGAAGCCCTTGCGCTGCATGAGTCCCCGTTCCTCCAGGACGGCGTTGGGGTGGAGGAAGCCGTCGGTGGTCACGAGGTCCACCTGGGGGTGGTTTGGCCAGCGCGCGAGCAGCTCGCGCAGGATGCGGCCGGTCGTGCTCTTGCCCACCGCGACGCTGCCGCCGATGCCGATGATGTACGGCACCTTGGGCGCCAGACCGCCGAGGAAGGTCGTGCTGGCGCGGTAGAGATCCTGGGTGCCGGCGACGTAGAGGTTGAGAAGCCGCGACATCGGCAGATAGATCTGCGCGACCTCGTCCAGCGAGACGTTCTCGTTGATGCCGCGCAAACGCTGCAGTTCTTCCTCCGACAGCGGATTCGGCGTGTCGGCGCGCAGCCGCCCCCACGCCTCCTCGCCGAAAGTGACGTAGATCGAGTCGGTGAGAGAGTCGACCTTGTGGTTGGTCAAGAGACCCCCCGGGCTGCGAAGAGCCGGGCTGGATCAGCCGCGTGTCGTCCATGCCCCCGATGACGGGTGCATGGACCGGGTCGCGGCTGACGCGGAACGCGTCACCCGAGTTCCTTCAGTACTGCTTCGGCGCCGCTTACGCCGACCTGGCCTGCCGGTTCCACGCCGAGGTAGGTCACGACGCCGTCGTCGACGACCGCGGCGTAGCGCCGGGACCTGGTTCCCATCCCGAAGCGTGAGGCGTCGAGTTCCAGCCCGATCCTGGCCGTGAATTCGCCGTTGCCGTCGGACAGCATCACGATGTCTTCAGGAATGCTCCGCAGCTTGCGCCACTCGTTGATCACGAATACGTCGTTGACCGCGACACACGCCACCGTGTCGACGGACTTCGCCTTGAGCGATTCCAGATGCTCGACGAAGCCGGGCATGTGGACCTCGGAACAGGTGGGCGTCAAGGCGCCGGGCACCGCGAAAAGAACGACCTTCTTGCCTTCGAACAACTCTCGTGTGGAGATGTCGACGATGCCGTCCGAGGTCATCCGCTTGAAGCTGGCTTCGGGAATCGGGTCCCCGGTCTTGATGCTCATCGACTTTGCTCCCTCAGGTGTTCCTGGTCCAATGGGGCGGCAGTATAACTTTGATCGCCGGTGTGCGGCGGCGTGGAGGGATGTAGATGATCAAGGCTCGGATGCTGCTGTTGCCGGGTGCGTTCGCGCTTGTCCTCCTGGCGGGTGCGTGCACCGGCCCTTCCGACGGCGGGGCGGCTGGCGATGGGGCCGGAGTCGCCGGCGTGGCTGCCCTGGGCGTCGAGCACGCCGAGTACCTGGACAGCGTCGCGGGCGCGGAACTGGAACTCGTCGAGCCGGGCGGCGACGGCGTCTGGCGCGAGATCCGCGGCGGCGAACGGGTGTTGCGGCTGGAGGCGCCTCCCCAACGGATCGCCTCGCGGACCCTGGCCACGGACGAGATTCTCCTGGAGATCGCCGAGTCGGACCGGATCGTCCTCCTGTCTCCCTTTGCCGACGATCCGGCATTCAGCCCCAGCGCGGACGCCGCCCGGCGCCTGGGGCGGGTGGGCGGCTTCAGTACGGAGGAGATTCTTGCGGCTTCACCGGACCTCGTCTTCGCGGCCGGTTTCAACAGCCGGGAGACGCTCGCCCAGCTGGAGGCGGCGGGCGTTCCCGTCCTCGTCCTGGACGATCACGAGAGTCTGGCGGCGATCGAGAACAACATCCGGGTCGTGGGCTTCGCGATCGGCCGTGATCGGGAAGCCGAGCGGCTCGTGGAAGGAATGCGGTCCCGGCTCGAGGCGGCCCGGGAGCGGGCCGGCGCCCGGACGGCGGGCCTGCGCATCGTCCACTACAGCGGCGGCGTGGTGCTGGGCAGGCGTACCGTGTTCGATGACGCGATTCGCTACCTGGGTGCGGTGAACCTCGCGGCCGAGCACGGCCTCGTCGGCTGGCCGCGAATCTCCGCCGAGCAGGTCGTGCTCTGGAACCCGGACGTGATCTTCACGGACTCGTATGGCGCCGGCGCCGCGGCGGTCGGCGTTCCGGACGGCACGCGGGCGGCCGGTCTGGGCAACGTGGTGCACCTCGACGGTCGGGACATGGCCGCCATCTCGCACCATGTCGTCGGGCTGGTCGACCGGCTGGCCGATGCCCTGGTCCGCGCCGCGGAGAGGATCGAGGCCGCGGGCGCCGAAGACGCCGCCGCGGTCGGCGCCGAACGAAGATGACCGGTACGGCATGACGATGGTCGGTACGGCATGACGATGGTCGGTACGGCATGACGATGGTCGGTACGGCATGACGATTGCGCTCGGAGTGCGCCGGGTCGGGTTCTGGTGGTACATGACCGCTGGCGCGGCACTGCTCGTCACCTTCGCGGCGGTCGGTCTGTACCGAGGCTCTGTTCCGCTTGATCCAGCGGACGTCATCGCGGTGCTGGCGCGGCGCCTGCTGCCCGGCGAGCACGGCGCCGTCGACCCGCGGGTGGACACGATCGTGTGGTCGCTGCGAGCGCCGCGAGTGGTTCTGGCGGCGATGGTCGGGGGTTGTCTGGCGCTGGCCGGCGCCCAGATGCAAGGGCTGTTCCGCAATCCGCTTGCGTCGCCGGGGATCGTCGGCACCAGCACCGGGGCCGCAGTTGGCGCCGTCTTCGCCCTGACGTTCGGCCTGGCCGGCGCCTTTCTCCTTGCTGCGCCGCTGTTGGCGGTCGGGGGCGCGTTGGTGTCGCTGCTGATCGTGACCCGTATCGCCACCCGCGACGGCTACACGCCGGTGACCACCCTGTTGCTTGCCGGGGTGGCGCTCAACGCCCTGCTCGGGGCGGTCAACTCGTGGCTCATCGCCCGCTCCTGGGAGCAGTACGAGGCGGCGCGCCAGATCGCCTACTGGATGATGGGCGGCGTGACCGATCGGGACTGGCGCCACGTCGGCATGTTGCTGCCGGGAATGGTCGTGGGCTGCGTCGTGGCGGCCTGGTTCGCGCGCGACCTGGATCTGCTGCTTGAAGGCGAGGAAGTCGCGGCGTCGCTCGGGGTCGATATCGAGCGGACGAAACGGGCGGTGCTGTGGAGCGCGGCGATCCTGACCGGCAGTGCCGTCGCGGTCAGCGGCGTGGTCGGCTTCGTCGGTCTCGTTGTGCCGCACCTCGTCCGTCTGCTGTTGGGGCCGGTGCACCGGCAGTTGCTGCCGGCCGCGTTCTTGACCGGCGCCTGGTTCGTCGTCGGCGCGGATCTGCTGGCGCGGACGCTGGCGGCGCCCAGGGAGGTCCACCTGGGCGTGGTCACCGCGTTCGTCGGCGCCCCCTTCTTCCTCTACCTGCTGATGCGCCACGAGAAGGAAGTCGCGGTGTCGCGATGACGGCGGCGTCGGGTTCAGCGCTCAGGGCGCCGCGCCTGGAACTCGTGGGCGGCGGCGTCGAGCGGCGGGGCCGCTGGCTGCTGCGAGGGGTCGACCTCGTCATTGAACCGTCGATGCTGACCTCGGTCGTGGGGCCGAACGGGGCCGGCAAGTCGACTCTGCTGCGGCTGCTCTCCGGTACGTGGCGGCTGACCGAAGGCCAGGTGCTGCTGGGCGGATTCGATCTCGCCGCGCTGCCGCGCCGGCAGGCGGCGCGGCGGGTGGCCTACGTGCCGCAGTCGGTGCGGCCGGCGTTCGAGTTCACGGTGCGCGAGTTCGTCACCCTCGGCCGGTATCCGCACGAGAGCCGGCTCTTCGGTACCCGCTCGGCCGACCGCGGCTGGATCGACCGCTGCCTGGACGATACGGACGTGCTGGCGCTCGCCGACCGCCGGGTCACCACGCTGTCCGGGGGCGAGTTGCAGCGCGTGCTGATGGCGCGCTGCCTCGCGACCGAAGCGGAGGTCCTGTTGCTCGACGAACCAACCTCGAATCTCGATCTGGCCCACGGCCTGGACCTCCTGGGGCTCGCCCGCCGGCTCGTCGACGAGGGACGTTCGGTCGTTCTCGTCCTGCACGACCTGAACGCCGCCGCCCGCTTCGCCGATCGCGTGGCCGTGCTCGACGGCGGCGGCCTGGTTGCGGAGGGTCCGCCCTCCGAGGTCCTGGCGCCGGAGCTCGTGCGGCACGTGTTCCGGGTCGAGGCGGTGGCCCTGCCGGGCGCCGCGTCGACCGTGTTCGACTTCGAACCGCTGGCCCGGTCGGATCTGCCTGGTTCCGCCGGTCGCACCGGCCCGGCGCCCGGCGCCCGCGACCGGGCTCACCGAGTCGCTCGGGAGGATTCGTCCGGCGCCGCCAGCCGCACCAGGTAGCTCTGCCGGCCCTCCAGCACCCGCTCCCCGCGCTGGTTCTCGATCACGCTCTCCAGCACGACGACGCCGGTCGTCCGCTGCCGCTTCAGTTCCGCGATGCGCAGCATGGGATACAGCGTGTCGCCCGGATACACGGGCTTGAGGAACCGGCAGGACTGGTCAATGTAACCGATCATGGCGCGCCCGATCACGTCGGCGAACGTGCCGGCGCCGGCGGCGCTGTAGCAGAGCACCTGGAGGCCGTGGGCCAGCATTCCCTGGTGGCCCTGGGACTTGCAGTACTCGACGTCGTAGTGGATCGGGTGGTTGTCGCCGGAGATTGCCTGGAACGCGGCGAAGTGGGCCTCCGTCACGGTGCGGCCGGGAAGCGGAAAGCGCTCGCCCACCTCCAGGTCGTCGAACGGCCTGACGTCGACGAGGCCGCGCTCTTGTGGCGCCCGCGGAACAGATACCGGGCGCGCCGGCGTCCCCGCCGGCACGCGGCGCGAAGCGCCGGCCTCCGGCTGACGTGCCGCTCTAGCCACCGAACACCCGGGTCAGAGCCTCGGCCGCCTGCGCTGTCTGTTCCGGACTCACGTCACGGTGCGTCACCAGGCGGATGTGGGTCGGGCTGATCGCCAGGCACAGTACGTCCTCGCGTTCCAGAGCCTCAACGAATTCCCCGGCGCCGCGGCCCGTGCCCTCGACCGAGAAGATGAGGATGTTCGTGCGCTGCTCGGCGATCAGGGCGACGCCGGGAAGGTCGTTCAACGTGTCCGCCAGCAGACGGGCGTTCTCGTGGTCCTGGACGAGCAGAGGGGGGCTCTCGTCGAGGGCGACCCCGGCCGCCGCCGCGAGCACGCCGACCTGGCGCATCTGGCCGCCACACATCTGCCGGTAGCGGCGGACGTTGCGGATGAAGTCGCGAGAGCCGACGACGATCGACCCGACGGGCGCGCCCAGCCCCTTGGAAAAGCAGAAGGAGAGGGAGTCGACCGGTCCCGCGGCTTCGACGGGCGTGCAGCCGAGCGCGGTCGCGGCGTTCCACAGCCGGGCGCCGTCGAGGTGGACGCGCAGACCGCGGCGATGGGCCAGGTCGCAGAGGGCCTGGGTGCGGTCCCGGTCGTAGACCGTGCCGCCGGCCTGGTTGCAACTGTTCTCCAGGCAGAGCAGCCGGGTTGGGGCCAGCGTGGGGTCGTCCGGCGCAATCGCGGCCTCGATCTCTTCGGGCTGAAGAGTGCCGTCGTTCGCCGCCGTCACCGGGCGCGGGAACAGGCCGGTGATCCCGCTGATCCCGTTCATCTCGTGGTTGATGATGTGCGCGCTCGCCTCGAGCAGGACCTCGCTGCCGCGCGGCAGTTCGTGCGCGAGCAGGCAGGACAGGTTGCCCTGGGTGCCCGAAGGGACGAACAGGGCGGCTTCCCGACCGAGCAGGTCCGCGACGCGCTCCTGGAGCCGGTTGACCGTCGGGTCCTCGCGAAACACGTCGTCGCCGACTTCGGCAGCGGCCATCGCCCTGCGCATGGCCGGCGACGGCCGCGTCATCGTGTCGGAGCGGAGTTCCACAGGCATGGCGAGCTATTCGAGACTCTGCGACCGATCCTGGAGCGGGTGACCGGTCCCGATAAGAGGCGAGCCATCATACTTGCGCGCGAATGGTCGACTCACAGCACTCGCTCCCTCTTCCGCCGGCGGATCCGGAGGTCGTCGCCGCCGCCGACCTGGGATCCAACAGCTTTCACCTGGTCGTGGCCGAAGTGCGGGGCGGTCAACTCGTGTTCGTCGACCGCCAGAAGGAGTTCGTGCGACTCGCCGCCGGACTCGACGAGCGCAAGCGGCTGACCCCCGAAGCGACAGCGCGGGCGCTCGACTGTCTCGGTCGATTCGGCGAGAGGGTGCGCTCGTTTCCGCCGGGGACGGTCCGCGTCGTGGGCACGAACACGCTGCGGCAGGCACGCAACGCCCTCGACCTGCTGGAGGCGGCGCAGCGGTCGCTGGGGCATCCGGTGGAGATCGTCTCCGGACTCGAGGAAGCGCGGCTGATCTACCTGGGGGTGTCGAGAAGTCTCGCAGGGGGACGAACGGCGTCTGGCGGTCGACATCGGCGGCGGGTCGACGGAGCTGATCATTGGCGAAGGCTCGCGGCCGCTCGATCTTGAGAGCCTGTACATGGGCTGCGTCAGCTTCAGCCTGCGCCACTTCCCAAACGGCCGGGTGAAGGCGAAGCGGTGGACGCGGGCCGAAATCGCGGCGCTGGTGGAGCTGGAGCCGGTCGAGCGCCGCTTCCGTGCCGGGGCCGGCTGGACGGTGGCGGTCGGTTCGTCGGGAACCGTCCGCTCGGTGGCGGAAGTCGTGCGGGCCGCGGGTTGGTGCGAGCAGGGCATCACCCTGGAGGCGCTGCTGTGCCTTCGCGATCTGCTGATCGAACGCGGCAGCACGATGTGCGGCGGCATCAAGGGTCTGAGCGAAGGCAGGGCGCCGGTCTTCGCCGGCGGCGTCGCGGTGTTGCTCGCGGTGTTCAAGGCGCTCGGCATCGAGCGCATGCGGGTCGCGGGCGGTGCTCTGCGGGAAGGTGCTCTGTACGACCTGCTCGGCCGGCTGCACCACGAGGACACGCGGCACGCGGCGGTCGAGTCGATGGCCCGCCGCTACCACGTGCAGCCGGATCAGGCCGAGCGCGTGCGGGAGACGGCGCTACAGCTGCTCGAACAGTGCGCGGCCCCGTGGAATCTCGCCGGAGAGCTTCCCTGGCTCATGCTCTCCTGGGGGGCCCAATTGCACGAGGTCGGCCTCGACATCAACCATGCCGGCTTCCACAAGCACGGCGCATACATCGTAGAGAACGCGGAGATGCACGGGTTCTCGCTCCAGGAGCACCTGGCTCTCGCGTCGCTGGTGCGGAGCCATCGGCGCAAGTTCTCGCGCCAGATCTTCGATCGGCTGCCTTCCGCCTGGCGGCGGCCGGCGCGCCGCGTGGCCGTTCTGTTGCGCCTGGCGGTGGTCCTGCACCGGAGCCGCCGTCCGGAACCCCTGGCGGCAAGGCTCGAAGTCGATGGCCGCGATTTGAGGCTCGCGCTGCCGAAGGCGTGGCTCGAGACGTCGCCCTTGACGCGAGCCGACCTGCGGCAGGAGGCGAAGTTCCTGGCCGCCGCGAAGTACCGGCTGACGGTGGAAGAGGATGGCTGAAGGGCGGCGGTCGTCGATCTCTCGCCTGACCTTGCCGCGCCCGATTGACCCGAGGGTGGGTGGAGGCGCCAGGCGTCAGGCGATTACGCGCCCGTGCGCGCGGACTTCGATCTCGATCTCCGACTCGTGGACGTAGGGGCTCTGTTACGCCCCCGTGCGCGCGGACTTCGATACGGCCGCGGCCATCTCGCCCATCGAGAAGAACACGAAGTCCGTCGTCGGCATCGTCGCGACGCGGTCGGTGGCGCCCCAGCTTCCGCCCTTGGAGAGGCGCTGGCGGTCGATCCAGGCGTTTGCGAGTCCGAACCGGTTCGCCGGCACGTGGTCGTGGTGCAGGCTCTGCGCGGTGTGCAGCACGTCGGACCGGCTGAGCCCGAAGTCGGACTTGAGGTGGGCGAGCAGGTACTCGAAGTTCGCGTCGGCCGGCTTGTAGGAGCCGATGTCCTCAGCCGTGTAGATCGCGTCGAACTCGACCCCGAGCTTGCGGTTCGAGCCGGCGATACCGTCCTTGTGGACGTTCGACAGGATGACGAGCCGGAAGTGCCGCTTGAGGATCCGCAGTGCGTCGGCCGTGTCCGGGAACGCCGGCCAATCCGGCACGGAGGCGCCGAACGCCTCGTCGAGTTCCGGGTTTGTCTGCATGCCGAGGCGGTCGGCGATGCGTTGGTGCACCCGCTTCAGCAGCGCAGGATAAGGCAGATCAGGCGTCTCCTGCTCCTGAAGGCTCTCGCAACGCCCGAAGGCGGCCAGCGCCGCGGCGCGGACGACCTCGGCGTCCTGGTTCCGCATGATCAGCGGCTGCAAGGCGTCCCAGATGCCTGTCTCCCAGTCGATCAGGGTGCCGTAACAGTCGAACGTCAGGACGCGGTAGTCGGTGAGTCGGGGCATAGGTGCGATGGTCGCGGTTGCTCTGAAGTCACAGGATGAGCCGTTCGAGGACTTGGCTGCGGCTGACGGTTGGGGTTCCACCGCCCTTCAGAGTCAACCGATGGCGGCCACTCCGACGGCTACTGCTTCGAGCATCTGATCGAGCCGCACGAGCGCGGAGCGACGTACCCGCAGGAACTCGGCTGGGTCCGACCTCTCCTCAGGTTCGTTGAGCGTACGGTACACGAGGCAGCTTTTGTTGCCCGCGTGAATTCGCGCCGGACGCGAGCCGTGAGCCGATCGACTTTCAGGTGATCATGCCCCGGTTCGACAACGAGGGCTGGTGGTACTGTCGCCGCGATGAGTTCGGCATCGGCAGAGGAGGCTCGGAACCCTGTCGACCCGCTGCTTGAACTCGTGCCGCAGCGTTGGCGGTCCTTCGCGAATCCGCGCCGGGATCTGCCGAAACTCGCCAGGGATCCGAGCGCCACGGCCCGGATCGAGGCGTTGCTCGGCGAAGTGCCCACGCGCCACGAGCTGTTCCTGGGCGACTCCCGCTCCGTGCCGCCGCTGGCGCCTGAGTCCATCCACCTGGTGGTCACGTCGCCGCCGTACTGGACTCTGAAGGAGTATCCGCTCGCCGACGGACAGTTGGGCTGGGTCGAGGACTACGAGGACTTCCTGGACCAGCTCGACCTGGTTTGGAAGCGCTGCTACGACGCGCTGGCGCCTGGTGGCAGGGTGGTCTGCGTGGTCGGCGACGTCTGCCTCTCGCGGCGGCGGCATGGCCGCCACGCCGTGGTTCCGCTGCACGCTGCGATTCAGGAGCGTTGCCGGCGCATTGGCTTCGACAACCTGGCGCCGATCATCTGGCACAAGATCGCCAACGCGGCCTACGAAGTGGCGGGCGGCAAGGGCGCATTCCTGGGCAAGCCCTACGAACCGAACGCCGTGATCAAGAACGACATCGAGTTCATCCTCATGCAGCGCAAGCCGGGCGGCTATCGTCGGCCCACACCGGCGGCCAAGGTGCTCAGCCTGATCCCGGCCGACCTCCACCACAAGTGGTTCCGCCAGGTCTGGGAGGGGCTCGGAGGCGCATCGACCCGACATCATCCTGCGCCGTACCCGCTGGAGATCGCCGAGCGGTTGATCCGCATGTTCAGTTTGCGGGAGACACGGTGTTCGACCCCTTCATGGGTACCGCCACGACCCAGGCGGCGGCGGCGAAGTGGGGCCGGAACAGCGTCGGTGTTGAGGTCGAGCCGGAGTACTTCGAGGCCTGCGTGGCACGAATGTCGCACGAGGCGGCCCACATGTTCAGCCGCGTCGAGGTCGTGCCTCGCCTCGGCGCCGAAGCTCCGGAATCCCGAGGCCCTCCGCTGACCCTGGAGGTTGTGGGCGCGGCCCGACGACCTCCAGCCCGTTCCCCAAGCCCCCTGAACAGGCGGGTGTGACCGCCGCCGCGGCGCCACGCCGCCCGGCCGTCACCCTCAAGGCCGGAACTGGACCGGCCGCGGCTTGAGCCGGGCCGGCTGCGAGACGATCTTCCAGGCCGTATCGATCCACTCGCAGATCATCCGGCGGGTGTCGCGCGGGTCGATCATCTCTTCGATCTGGAAGCGGGAGAGGGGGCCGACGGGGCCGCGGGCGCTTTCGATCCTCGCCATCAGCTCCTCCCGGAGGGCTCTCGGGTCTTCGGCTTCGGCCAGTTGGCGCTTGTAGGCGGCTTCGATGCCGCCTTCGGGCGGGATGCCGCCGGTGTCGGCGGCGGGCCAGGCAACCCGCATGGAGGGTTCGGCGCGGGGCGTGGCGTAGTTGTTGCCGGCGACGCCGAAGCTGCGCCGCATGATGACGGTGAAGATCGGCGTGGTGACCTGGGAGAAGGCGATCATCCACTGCCCGCCCCAGCGGATCGTGCCGGCAATCTCGTGTTCGAGGCCGACGGCGAAGCCGGGGTTGTCGACGAGGTTGAGGACCGGCAGGTGAAAGAGGTCGCAGAGGTCGAGGTGGCGGGTGAGCTTGCGGCAGCCTTCGGCGGTGAGCGCGCCGCCGTTCGCGTGCTGGCTGTCGGAAGCGATGACGCCCACCGGAAAGCCGTTCATCCGAACGAACCCGGTGACCTGGTCGGTACCCCAGAGCGGGCCGATCTCGAAGAAGGAGTCCCTGTCCGCCATCAGGCGGATCGCCTTGCGCACGTCGAAGGTCGCGGTGCGCTTGCGGGGAATCAGGTGGAACAGTTCCTCGTCGCGGCGGTCGGCCGGGTCGTTGGGGTCCGGCTCTGCCGTGGGGGGCGGCTCGAAGACGGAAGCGGGCAGATAGGACAGGAAGCGCCGGGTGAGAGCCATCGCCTCCTCCTCCGTTTCGGCCAGGTTGTCCACCGAACCGTTGCGGCAGTGGATGTGCCAGCCGCCGAGGTCTTCCTTCGTGATGTCGTAGCCCATCGCGGGGCGGACGACCGGCGGTCCGGCGACGAACAACTGCGCGATGTCGCGCACCATGACGGAGAAGTGGCCCAGCACGGCCTTGGCGGCGCCGATGCCGACGACGCTGCCGAGCAGCAGGTTGACGACCGGCACGGTGCTCAGTTGCTCCGTGTACATCGTGCTGCCGAGGTGGCCCGGCAGGAAGGACCCGCCCGCGCCCGCGACCCGGGGCCGGCCGGCCTTGATCGCCCCGTGGCTCTCCCTGGCCTTGCTCTCGCCCTCCTTCTTCTGCTGAGGCACCATCGCCGCGACGCTGCCGCCGCCAGACGAGCCGTCGAGCAGGCGCACCGACGGCGCCCGCATCTCCAGGGCCAGCTTGTCGAGATGGCGGCTTTTTTCGCTGATGGCGCCGTCCGCGTGGCCGCCCCGGGAGGTGAAGTCGTCGGCGCAGACGACGACGGCGCGCCCCTCGATCCTGCCCCAGCCGCCGACGTGGTTGGCGGGCGTGAAGTCGACGATCGCGCCGTCTTCGTCGTACGAGGCGAAGCCGGCGATGCTGCCGATCTCGCGGAAGCTGCCGTCGTCCAGCAGGAGATCGATGCGCTCGCGGCAGGTCAGCTTGCCGCGGCTGCGCTGGCGCACGACGCCGCGTTCCTCGGAGCCGGGCGCCAGCCGCTTGTGCGCAAGCGCCTGCATGGCGGCGACGTCCTCGAGCTGCGGGGCCCAGGTGTCGTCGCGCTGTTCCGGCTGGAGTTTGACGGCCCCCCTGGCCGGTGCGATGACCGCGACGACCTGGCCAGCCTCCACCGTGTCGCCGGCGGCGAGCGGTTCAAGCGCCGCCACCGTGCCGGAAAGCGGCGCGGCGACCTGGGACTCCATCTTCATCGCGCTGACGATGAGCAGGGCTTCGCCCGCGGCGACGCGGTCGCCTTCCGCGACCCGGACCTCCAGGATCGATCCGGCCATGGGACAGGCGACGGCGTGCTGACCGGGTTCGACCTCCAGCTCGGCGGCCGCCGACGTTGAGGCGGCTGGCGCGCCGACGCCGCCGGCCACGGAAACGCCCATGACCGTTGCCTGTTGCCGCAGCAGGGTCAGGGCGCCGTTGCCGCCAGCGCCGGTGGCGGGGGACAGCAGGTCCGGATGTTCAGCGAGAAGCGTTGTTCGCGCGTCGCCGGCGCGGACCGCGGTGTGGGCGAGGATCGCCTTCAGTTGATTCAGGTTGGTGGCCAGACCGCCAATGTGGAACTCGTCCAGGGCCCGGAGAAGGCGGTCGACCGCGGCGACGTGGGAGGCGTCGCCTGAACCGAACGACGAGGAACTCGAAGCTGTGACCTTGGCGAGCAGCGGGTCGAACTGGGGCGGCGGCGCGTAGCCGACGTAGCCGCAGCCGTCCACGCGCACGCCGGGGCCGGTGGGCTCCTTGTAGGCGCTGAGCGTTCCGGCGCCGCGCGCGACCACCCGGGCCTGGACGGCGGCGCCGCGCGGCGCCCCGACCGCGTCCTGGTTTCCGAGGCCGAGCGAGGCGAGCGTGGCGCCGGCGGCGATCCGGAACTGCGCTTCAACGAGGTCGATGCCGGTGACCTGCTCGGTGACGGTGTGTTCGACCTGAATGCGTGCGTTGCACTCGATGAAGAAGTGTTCGCCCGTTTCGGGCACGACGAGGAACTCGACCGTGCCGGCGTTCGCGTAGCCCGCCGCGGCGACCAGCTTGACCGCGTCGGCGAGGATGTGGTCCCGCAGGTCGCCTTCCATCGCGGGCGCCGGCGCCGTCTCGATCACCTTCTGATTGCGCAACTGGACCGAGCAGTCCCGCTCGTGCAGGTGGACGACGTTGCCGTCGTTGTCTGCGAGCACCTGGACTTCGATGTGGCGCGGCCGTTCGATCAGCTTCTCGAGGAACACGGCGCCGCTGCCGAACGCAGCTTCGGCCTCGCTCCGGCAGCGGGCGAACGCTTCGGCCATCGCCTCGGCGGACCTGACTCTGCGCATGCCGCGACCGCCGCCGCCGGCGGCCGCCTTCAGCATGACGGGATAGCCGAGCTGCGCGGCAAGGTTCGCCGCGTCGGCAGCGGATGGAATCGGGTCGTCGCTGCCGGAAACCACCGGGATGTCGAGGGAGGCCGCGAGCTGGCGGGACCGCACCTTGTCGCCGAACAGCGAGAGCGCGGCCGGCGGCGGGCCGACGAAGGCGAGTCCGGCATCGATGCACCGCAGTGCGAAGTCGACGTTCTCAGCCAGGAAGCCGTAGCCGGGGTGAACGCAGTCGCAGCCGCTCCGCTGCGCCGCCGCCACCAGCGCCTCCGCGTCGAGGTAGGCGGCGACGGGATCGTCGAGGGCGCCGTTTCCGATCTGAACGGCCGAGGTCGCGAGCCGGGTGTGAAGCGACAGCGAGTCGGCGGCCGGATAAACGCCGACGGACTCCATGCCGAGCGCCGAGGCGGCCTTGACGATGCGGATGGCGATCTCGCCGCGGTTGCTGATCAGGACCCGTTCGAGTTGCGGCATGGATTGACCCCGTCGGTTGAGGAAGGACGCGAGGATACAGGTGCGGCGCTAAGATCCGCTGCTTCTGTGGCGGGCTCGTTCGACCGAGCCTGTACCGTTCTTCATGCCCTTCACCTGCCGCAACGCGACGCTTGACGACGCGGAAGCCCTCGTCGTTCTCGTCAACGACGCCTTTCGGGTCGAGGCGGACATGCTCACCGGCGACCGGATCGGGATTCGGGAGGTCAGGGACCGGCTCGAGCGCGGCGCCTTCCTCGTATGCGATGCGGAGCGAGGCGGTCTGGACGGCTGCGTGTACGTCGAACGCCGCGGCGAGACCGGCTATCTGGGCCTGGTTTCGGTGGCGGCGGTGCGGCAGAGCATCGGGCTGGGCCGCGATCTGATGGCAGCGGCCGAGAGTTGGCTGCGTGAAGCCGGATGCTCCGTCTTTCAGCTCTGGGTGCTCAGCTCGCGGCCCGAGCTGTCTGACTGGTACGGACGGATGGGATACCGGCTGGTGCGCACCGAACCGTTCGAAGCGGTGAATCCGCCGCCAACGAGAAGGCCGCTTCGCCCGTGTCACTTTCTGGTGATGGAGCGCGATGCGACCGCTCGCTAGCAGCCACGGGCTGCTGGAGGCCGGCTTTCGATCGCTACCGTTCTCTCAGCACGTCGTAGAGATCGAGCAACTGGCGTCTGAGACGACGCTCCTGGACCTGTTCCTCGAGCAGGCGCCTGAAGTCGTCCCGAGTGCTCAGGTAGCGGCCCATCTGGGAGAGCAGGGAGAACTTGTCGTTGTCGTGAAAGCGAGCGTCCAGCTCAAGCAGTGCGTCGTAGTAGTCGAAGTCGTTCTTGATGAAGCCGCTCTCGCCGGCTTCGGCCATGACCAGAGCCACCCGTTTGAAGGGCGCGACGAGAGAGCGCCCCGATCCAGGCACTGCATGCGCCACGATCTTCACTTCGTCTCCGACGGCGAAGCGATCCCGCATTTCCGGCGCGGTCATCGGCCGTGCGGAGCAGTCCTCCTCGGTCATCTCGACAGTGACCGCGTAGCGCGACCGCGGCGCGGGCAGATGGACCGAGCCCTCGACCTGAACCTCGAGCTGGTAGGCGCCGTCGTCTTCGGCCGGTAGCGCGGCGACCTCGGTGACGAAGCCGCGGAGGACGTAGATGTCCTGAGGGAAGAGAGCGTGGGGCGCCGGACCGGGGCACTCCCGGGCGCCGACGGATCCCGTGGCCAGGGCGGCGCACAGGACGGCGCACAGGACAACGACGGCGCCGCCCGCAGCCCGGCGGCTCATGCGGGCTCCGCGGCCTCGGCCGTGGCCTCGACCGCCAGCGCGCTGCCGCCGGCGTGGTCGCCTGGACCCGGTGCGCCTTCGGCGATCGTGCGGACCGCGGTGCGGACGCCGAGGGTCAGCCACAGGAGCGCGATGGAAGCCGAAATCACGGTGCCCGCCAGCGACGAGTACCAGACCCACTCAACGGGCAGGCGCAGCCAGAAAGTCGCTGCCCAAGCCAGCGGAGCACTGATCAGGATGACACGAAGCAGGGATAGCCAGAGTTCCGGAGAACCGCGTCCCAGCCCCTGCAGCGTGCGCCCGGTCAAGATCGAAACGCCGATGAAGGGATAGGCGAACACGACCACCCGCAGGTAACCGACCCCCAGGCCGCGGATGCCCGGGCTGTCCGTGAAGAAGGCGACGAGTGCGGGCGCCAGCACGTAGAACGCGGCGGCGACCGCGAGGCTGAGCAGGATCGTCCGCGCCATCGCGTAGCGGACAATCTCCCGGAGCAGGTCGCCGCGCCGGGCGCCGTAGAACATGCCGACCAGAGTGACCAGACCCGAGGCCACGGCGACCTGGGGGAGGATCACGACGTGGTCGAGCCGGCTGCCGATCTGGAGCGCGGCCACGGCGTCGGGCGTGTGCTCGACCAGAATGCGGTTCAGCACGCCGCCGCCCGTCGACATGACGAGGAAGGACAGCGACGCCGGCAGGCCGATGACGCAGATGCTGCGCGCTATGGCGGGGTCGTAGCGGAAGTTGCGGAGGTTGAAGCGGACGTACGACAGCTTGGCGATGAACAGGAGGTAGATGAAGGCGAGTGCCGCGATCGCCTGACTCACGATCGTGGCCAGGGCGGCGCCGGCGACGCCCAACCCGAAGGTGAAGATGAACAGGGGGTCGAGCGCGATGTTGAGCAGCGTCGCCGCGCCCTGGATCATGACCGGGGTCTTCACGTTGCCCTCGCCGGAGAGGATCGAGCGGAAGAAGACCGCCAGCACCATGAAGGGGTAGCCGCAGGCCAGCACGCGGAAGTAGCTCCAGGCCTGGGGCACGAGCTCTTCGGGGACACCGAGCGCGTGGAGCAGGGGAACGCCGAACCCGAGCGCGGAACCCGTTGTCAGCGCGGCGACCAGGGCGCCGATCAGCACGGCGTGTTCGGCCGCGCAGTCGGCGCGTACGCGGTCACGCGCGCCGATCGCCTGCGCGATGACCGCGGTGATCCCGGTGCCAAGGCCGAAGGTCACGCCCATCGCCAGGAACACGAGCGGCATGTTGAAGGCGAGGGCGGTCAACGCCTCCGGGCTCACCCGGCCGACGAAGAACATGTCGACGATCATGTAGAGCGTCTGAATCGACATGCCGATCAGGATCGGCATCGCCAGCAGCCAGAGTGCGCGCCGCGGGTTCGCGATGAAACTGTCGAGGCGGTCGGCCCCGGGTCGCTCCTGCATCGGCGGAGGTTACCCCGCGGGCGCGCCGCAGCGCAGCTTGCTGGCGTGCCCGGCGAACAGGATGGCCTGGTTACCCCGCGGGCGCGCCGCGTCGCGGGCTCACCGCCAGCCGCCTCTCCCTGGCAGGCCGCGGTCACCCCGCGGGCGCGCCGTGGCGCAGACCGATCGCCCTTGACCCGTTGCTGTATAGTCTCCGTTCAACTGCACTCCAAGCAATCCAACGCAGGCACAGGAGGTCCCATGTCTCGACCCAGTCCGTCAAGGGCGCTGGTCACGCTCGCCAGCCTCGCAGTCTTCGCGCTCGCCGCTTCGGCGACTGTCGCGGCTGCACCGAACAACGCGCTCGACGCGCCGCTCACCGTCTACACCGGCGCCATCGTCGGCAACGACGGCCAGCCGGTCCGCGGCGCCACCGTGTCGCTGTTCTCGACCGACGAACAGCGCAGCGTCTCGGTCTACAGCCAGCCGGACGGCACCTACAAGCTGCCGGCCGTTCCCTCCGGCAAGTACAAGCTCCGTGTCCGCCTGATGGGCTGGCTCGACGAGTGGAAGGACCTCAAGGAAACGACCGAGCCGACTCCGATTCAGGTTCGCCTGCGCAAGGCGGAGGGTTGGGCCCTGCAGTCGCAGCGTCCCGCTCACAACCTGATGAACATGATGGAGTGGGAAGACGAGAAGGACGCGCTGAACTTCCGCATGATGTGCGCCTACTGCCACCAGGTCGGGACGGTCGGTTTCCGTTCGCCCGAGGAGCCGGTGGACTGGGAGGTCATGCTCACGCGGATGGACGGTTTCCAGGGTCTGTACAAGCACACCCAGGACGTCCTGGTCGACAAGATCGTCGACATCTACGGCCGTGAGGCCGAGGAAGAGTGGCCGGACTTCGTGCCGCCGGAACCGCCCAAGGGCGAGGCGCTCAAGGGCGAGGTTCGCGAGTGGCTGATGGGCGACCAGGCCGGCGCCGTGATCCACGACCTCGAACTCGGCGACGACGGCCTCGTCTACACCGTCGACATGGCCCAGGACGTGATCGAGACGCTCGATCCGGCGACCGGCGAGCGCGCGTTCTACACCGTGCCCGGCGGCAAGGACTACCTGTCGCCGTCCAGCATCACGACCGGTATCCACTCGATCGAGAAGGCCGAGGACGGCAACATGTGGGTCACCTTGGCCTACTCGGGCCAGATGGGCGAGTTCGATGTGGAGACGAAGGAGTGGCGGCTCGGCCCCGGCCGTGCCGCGCCGCGTCCGCGCGGCGGCTATCCGCATACGCTCCGGTTCGCCCCCGACGGCATCCTCTGGTGGACCGACGCGGGGAGCCCGAGCGGCGTCGGCGTGCTCTCGCTGGACCCCGAGACCTGGGATGGCGAGCGCTGGGAAGTCACGGAGTACAAGCTGCCGACGGCCGACCAGGTCCGCGGCGGCGGCGCCCGCGGCGAGTCGCGCGGCGTGACCCCCTACGGCATTGACGTGGCGCCGAACGGCCACGTGTTCTACAGCAAGCTGAACGGCCAGCGGGTCGGGCGCATCCGTCCGGAGCTCGACGCCGACGATCCCGAACAGGTCGTCGAGTGGAAACCGCCGGTGCACGGTCCGCGCCGCCTGCACGTGGCCCCTGACGGCATCGTCTGGGTGCCGGGCTGGGCCTCGGGCGACATCGCCTCGTTCAACGAGGAGACGGAGGAGTGGAAGGTCTACGACCTGCCGCACGGCCCGAACTCGATGCCCTACGCCCTGAACATCAACCCGACCAACGGCGAGATCTGGATCACCGGAACCGGCACGGACTCGATGCTGCGCTTCGATCCGAAGACGGAGGAGTTCGTCGAGTACCGGATGCCGATGCAGGTCACCTACACCCGCGAGATCGAGTTCGACGAGGCCGGCAACGCCTGGACCACGAACTCGAACGCTCCGTCGCGTCACGCCGAGCACCGTCAGGGCTCGGTGCTGATGATCTCGGCGGGCGGCGGCGAGTAGGCGCCGTCGTCAGATCGGTTCAGCCGGAAGAGTTCCATCCCCGCGCCCGGCGACGGGCGCGGGGACTGGTTCGCGGTTCGGCGCGAGGACGCGCCAACCGGGTTCGGCGGGCCCTTCGCAAGCTTGGCGGCCGGTCCCTTCGGGGGCCGGCCGTTTGCTTTCTGAACCCGCTGCTATTCTCAGCCTGGTCGCGTGTTCGGGCCAAACCGGCAGTCGCCGGGTCCAGGACTCGGGCTTTCAGTGAATAGCGGCATGCCGGAGCGGACTGCGAATCCGCAGACCTCAAGATCCAGCGTAGCCGGGGGCGCGCAGAATGTTCCCCAAAGTGAGGGCATGGCGGCGATCCCGCGGCAGGTCCAGGGAGCTGTGGCCTGGTGCTAACTGCTAGCCTGCTCTTCGTGCAAGGGGATAGGACCGGAGCCGCATCGAAGCCTCAGGCCCCGGGATTCAGGTTGCGCGTGTCGAAGGACACGGTTCCCAGACTGACTTCATGGCGGCGGGCCCGCGAGAGGTCCAGGGGGATGTCGCCTGCCATGCGACGGACGAACGGCTTGGTCATGGCTCTCGCTATGGCCGTGTGGGCGGCGAACTCAGCGATGTCCCTGAGAGACTGGCGTCCGCCGTTGTTTGCTCTGATCGGCGTCGGCGTCTTGTTTTCCAGCGCCGCCGTCCTGGGCCGATTGAAGCGGAACTCCGGCCAGCAACGGTCTGGCGGCCTCATGGCTCTTCTTGACGGTTGCCCGCGCTGGTTCGAAGGTGTCGTCCTGGCGCTGACTTTCCTGGCTTTGGGGACTGGCATCTACCGGTCTCTGGAAAGGCTTGATGGCGGGGCTGGGCTTGGGCGCTCCGGTTGGGCCTTCGACCCGTTGATCGTCTTCATGTTTGGGGGCCTTGCCCTCTTGCATCTGCTTCAGGTGCAGCGTTCGGCCTCGCGGGAAGACGGGCGGTGACGGGGTCGGACGAAGTCCGCGAGAACCGCGCGTCGCCCTTCGACCCTCCGCAGAAGGGCGCCCGGTGGCTCGCGGCAACGAGTTGATAGCTTGGCCGCATGCGGTTGACGCACCTCACTCTCCGAAACTGGCGCAACTTCAAGGAGGCGGATTTTCCAGTCGAGGATCGTCTCGTCGTCTTGGGTCCGAACGCCTCCGGGAAGTCGAATCTGCTGGACGCCTTGCGCTTCCTCCGTCAGGTCGCTTCGGCCGGCGGCGGCTTTCAGGAGGCGGTGCGGAGCCGGGGCGGCATACCGCGGGTGCGCTGTCTCGCGGCGAGGAACTTCAACCACGGCCATGTGACGATCGGCGTCCGGTTGGGGGACGGCGAAAGGGCGGATCGATGGTCCTACGAGTTGACGTTTACTCGGGAATCGCGGGGCCTGCACCGGCCGATTCTCTCCGGCGAAGTCGTGAAGCGGGATGGGGATGTGGTCCTTGAGCGTCCCGACGGTAACGACCTGACGGACGGTGAGCGCCTGACCCAGACCTACCTGGAGCAGGTGAACGCGAACCAGGAGTTCCGGCTGATCGCGGACTTTCTCCGCACCATTCGGTATCTCCACCTGGTTCCCCACTTGCTCAGAGAACCTGGACGCCAGGCGGACCGCTCGGATGACCCGTACGGCAGCGACTTCCTGCTTCGAATCGCCAAGACTCCGAAGCTTACGCGCGACCGGCGTCTGGGCCGGATTGGCGACGGACTGAAAGCCGCCGTACCGCAGCTCAGCCAACTCGAACTGGTGCAGGACGATGCAGGTCGGCCGCACCTGGAGGCACGCTATGGGCATTGGAGACCCAAGGGGGCGAGACAGAATGAGCACGACTTTTCCGACGGCACCCTAAGGCTTGTCGGTCTCCTGTGGTCTTTGCTCGAGGGGAAGCGGGACGCGGGGCCTGTGTTGCTGGAGGAGCCGGAATTGTCGTTGCATTCCTCGGTCGTGCGGCAGTTGCCATCCATCTTGAGTCGATTCCGCGGCGCCGGCGGCTCGCAGGTCCTTCTCACGACCCATTCCGAGGAGATCATGAAGGACCAGGGCCTGGGGTTGGACGAAATCGTCGTCCTGGAACCCGGAACCGAGGGCACCGAGGCAGTGCCGGGAACTTCGGTCGAGGGCGCCGCCCGGCTGCTTGAGAGCGGCGTGAGTTTGGCGGAGATACTGGGGCCACGCACGAGGCCTAAGCACGTCGACGATCTCTCACGCCAACTGTTCCTCCAGTGAACTTCGTCAACCTCGCCGTCGAGGGAGACACCGACGTTCCGGTCGCCGAGCGTTTGATCGCTTTGGTGGGACTGCAGCCTCATGCGGTCGTCACCGGGCCGGGTGCGCCGAACCTGGATCCTCGGATTCCCGAATTCAACCGTTCCGGTGCGCACGTGAACTGGCTGATCCTGCGGGACCTCGACCACGACGCTCCTTGCCCTGCCGAGTTGGTTCCAAGCCTCCTTGGCGGGCAACCCATGGCTCGGCGCGTAGCCCTTCGAGTTCCGGTCCGCGCGGTCGAGAGTTGGCTCCTGGCTGACCGGGAGGGCTTCGCGCGAGAGTTTTGCGTAGCGCTGAGGCAGTTGCCAACGAATCCTGACTCGTTGGAGGCCCCGAAGCGACGATTGATCGACATCTGCAGGAGGTCTCGACGCGCCGATATCCGTCGGGGGATGACTCCAAGAGAAGGTAGCGGCAGGTCGGTCGGCCCCGAATACGTAACGCGCATCGTCGGGTTCGCCCGCTTTGCATGGGAGCCTGACCGAGCTGCCGAGGCGTCAGAGAGTCTTCGGAGATCCCTGGCCGCCTTGCGGCGACGTGTCGACGACGGCTCGTGGGGTTGAGGATGTCAGGTTTGGAATCGGCGACCGTTTCTTGGCTAGAATCGGTCGGTGGCCGCCAGCGATCCAGGACCGACTTTGAAGTGGACCCGTCGGCTGCACACCTGGGAGGACCACTGGTACAAGTGGTGGAGCTTCGCGGTGTTCGTTTTCGTTTATCCCGCGGAACTGGTGTTCTTCGACGGCTTCCCGGAAGGCGCCGAAGCCGGCCCCTGGGGAGAGGCCAGACGCCCGCTGTCGATCATTGGGGGCTGCGTCCTGGCGCTGGCCGTCGCCGGCGCCGTCCAGGCCAAGTGGGGCAGGCGCGAGAGCTGGAAGACCTCGGGCGTCGATTCGCAGAGGCTCGGCCTGTATCCCGCGTGGTTTCGTCCAGTGGCCTTCGGCTTGGGAACCGTTGGAGCGGCGGTCTACCTCTACGCCGTTTTCTGGTCTCTGCGCGAAGGCGGCTCGCTTCATGTTCTTGAGCGACGGGTAGGCGTAATGCTGCTGACTGGATGTGTCTGTTTCTGCCAGATGATGTCGTGGCTGTCGGTCCGTGGGGGGGATGGTCAGTGAGTCTTGGGTTGCGCGCGGCGGCTGCTCGGTCACGACTGTCCGGCCTTTGTCGGCGAGACGCTCGGCCGGGCAGGGCGACTCCTGGAACGAGTACCTGAGCGAGTTCGACCTTGACGCGGATGGCTCGAACAAGCGCCGGCTCACGTTCGGGCGACTCCTGGAACGAGTACCTGAGCGAGTTCGACCTGGACGCGGATGGCTCGAACAAGTGCCGGCTCACGTTCGGGCGACTCCTAGAACGAATACCTGAGCGAGTTCGACAGCACGACATCCGTCTCCTTGATCCCGGTTGGCGGTTCGCTGTCGTGGGTGACGTTCAGGCTGATCGCCAGGGCCAGTTGGCGGAAGAGCTGGATCTCGAACGAGGTCTCAAAGAGCAGCCGGAAGTCCTCCAAGCGGTCGAAGCGGGGCTGGGCGTAGAGGGTCTGGACCAGGCGAAGGCGTTCGTCCTCGCTGTTGTAGCGGACCGTCACGTAGTTGGTCGACCGGTGGTGTTCGCTGCTCGTCCCGTCGGGCAGGGCGGCCGGCAGGTCCAGGGTCTCCTGCTCTAGCATGTAGCCGATACCCGCGAAGACCTCGGTGCGTTCGCCCTGTACGAGGGCGAAGCGGCCGCCGCCGCCGGCGAGAAAGCGGTCTTCGAGACGGATGAACTCGTTGAATTGGTACTGGCCGAAGACCTCGAAGGAGATCCTCGGGCTGTGCTGCCGGATGAACCGCAAGTGCCCCTGGGCGTTGTTGACGTAGCGGTTGTCGTTCGCGCGGCTGAAGGAGTAGTTGGAAACCAGGAAGATCACGTTGGCTGGGCCCGTGGCTTCCTCGTCGCCTGATGCGGGTTCACCGGCGACGCCTGTGAGGTCGGCCGGACCTTCTGTTTCGTCGCCGTCCGGTCCCGCGTCGCTGTCCGGTCCCGCCTCGCCGTCGGCGTCGAGCCGGGGCCAGGCGTACTGCAGGCGGACGCCGCCGCCGAGGATCTCGCGTTCGGTGTTGCCCTGCTGAAGCGAAGCGTTCACGTCGAGGGTGCCGCCCCATCCCGGTTCGTTCGCGCCGAGCCGCATTTTCTCCGTGTTGACCTGGGCGGCGGCGGGAACGGCGACTGCTGCCGCCAGGACGAGTGATGCCAGAGCGCGCATGGCCACGCGCATCGTGGGGCGGTCGCACTCGCCGGGCGGGGAGGCCGCCAGTGCGATTGGCGCCGGAGCGCACACGGCGAGGCCGTGACCACGGAACCGTTCCATCCGCGCGAAACTACTGCGGAAACGCCGAAGTGTCGCCCAATCCGCAGAACGGGCGGCTCGGGTTGGAGTAGGTCTTCGAGACGCCGGCCACGGTGTCGGTCACGGTCACCTGGTAGTCAACGTCGGTCAGCCCGGCGGCGAAAACCCAGAAGGCGTTGTTCTGCGACCTGCCGTCAAGGGCCTTGACCGCGAGTTCGATGTTTCCGGGAGAGAAGAACCACATGGTTCCGGTGGCGTCGCCGCCCGGCAGCGGGGTGGCGACGCCGCTTTCGCCGTCGGCCTTGGTCCACTCCGCCGTGACTTCGAAGCGGCCATCCAGCAGACAGAGAGCCCCCGGGCGGCAGGCGCGGTCCGCCTCGACGACGGAGGCGGGCGAGACAGCCGGCCCCGCCATCGCGGTTGCGTCGGCCACTCCCGACACCGCGGTTGCGCCGGCCGGCCTCGACCGCGCGGTCAAGCCGGCAAGCTCGGCGAACGCCCTGGAGTCGCCGCGCCCACAGATCTCGCCCGGCGGATTGCGGTAGACGACGACGCGGTCGTGCAGCGTGTCGGTGACCGTGAGCCAGTACTCGACATCGGAGAGTGCGCCGTAGTAGACCCAGTGGTGGTCGTTGATGCTCCGGCCGTCGAGGAGCTTGAAGACGAGCTCCACGTTCTCGGGCGAGAAGAACGTCGCGATGCCGGTTTCGTCGCTCAGGCGTTCCAGGGCGCCGGCGCCGCGCTCGCCGCTGTGCGATTGCCACTCGACTTCGACGCGGAAGCGGCCGCCGGACAGGCAGAGCGCGCCGTCGTTGTCCGTGCAGCCCGGGCCGGCAGTCATGTCCCGAATCACGCCGACGGCTCGGCGCTCGGGCAGGTCGGCGCCGCCCGAGACGTCGCTCAGGACGAGGTCGAAGAGTTCGCTGCGTTCGATTTCGTCGTCCGCCATCAGCGCGACGCGGACCAGGCGCACGCCTGATTCCCCGTTCTTCCAGACGAGCCGGCCCTCGATGGCACGGAAGTCGGTTGGTGCGGCTGCGGAGCGGGGCAACGTCCGGTAGCGGACCGCGACTTCGCCTCGGGTGCCCCCCCGGCGTTCGACGGCGATCGTGGCTTCGTCGCCCTCGTGGCCGGGGAAGGCCGGTCCCGTGAACTCGATCGAACCGGCAGGGTTGACCGCGGGCCCGCCGGGTCCGATCCCAAGCCGTAGCCGCCCCGGCGCCTCGATGCCGGCGTTCATCGACTCGAACTCGACGGAGAATTTGCGATCGGCGTTGCCGGCCGCGTTGGGGAGCAGTGGAATCCGCACCGTCCGCGTCGAACTGTCGCCGTGCTCCCACCGTAGCTCGCCTTCGGTACGGCGGAACTCCCGACCGGCGCGGGCGCTGCCGTTGCGCGTCCCGTAGGCCAGGGTCACGGCGCCATCGCTGCCGCCCACACGGTCGACTTCGATCGTGATGCCGTCCTCGTCGCCGCCTCCGGCCGCCGCGGTTGCCACGAGCCGGCCCCGCCTCTCCGGCCTCATCGCTGCGCGCGCGAGATCCTGGAGTTGCTCGAAGTAGTAGCGGTAGGTCTCCTTCGGCCGCGGCGACTGCTCGGAGAGGGTGATCATCGTCATCACGATGTCCGCCTCGGGGTCGACACCGATGTACTGCCCGTTGTAGCCGTGAGCAAGGTAACGCCCCCGGGGCCGGATCCACCACTGGTAGCCGTAGTTCGGAGCGTCGGCGACGCCGGCGGTCTGACCGCGGGTGGACTCGGCAATCCAATCCCGCGATACCAGGCGCCGGCCTTCCCACAGCCCCTCCTGCAGGGTGAGTTGGCCGATCTTCGCCATGTCGCGCGGTCGGATCCGCAGGCCCGTGCCTCCCCAATGACGGCCGCTCAGGTCCGTGTCCCAGGTGGCGGTGGTGATTCCGAGCGGCCCGAACAGGTGCTTCTGAACAAAGGCCAGGTGGCTCATGCCGGACGCACGGTTGTTCACCTCCGCGATCACGTGAGACAGGCCGCTCGAATACAGGAACGTGGCGCCTGGTTCTGCCAGGACGTCCCGGGTCAGCACGTAGTCGACGCTGTCGGCGTTGTTCCAGAACGCACCGGCCGTTTCGTTCCAGGCCAGGCCGGCGGTCATTGTCAGCGCATGGCGCAGGGTGATCCGGTTCCTGGGCGCGGTCGTCAGCCGGTCGGTGTAATGCGGAAGGAGGTCTGCCAGTCGTGCGTTGACCGACGGCAGGATGCCCCGGTCCATCGCGACGCCGACCGCCAGCGAGGTGACGCTCTTGCTGACCGAGTGGACGTTCTTCAGTGTCTCGCTGGTGAAGTCGCCGAAGTAGACCTCCGCCACGAGGGTGCCGTGGCGGACGATGACGACCGCGCGCACCGTGCTGAAATCGGACTGTGAACGAACGCGGTTGAAGATCTCCCGGACCGCCTGGTTGTCCAGGCCCTGGTCCGCCGGCGCGGAGCGGAACCAGCCGTCGCCGATGTCCGGCGGCGGCTGCGCCCGGCCCGGCGCCGGGCCGACACCGAGGAGCGTCGAGATCGCGGCTGCGAGGATGAGGTGCTTCATCGTCGAGATCCGGGGCAGGACTGCTTGGGGTTCACGGGACGGAGCCTTCACTCTGACACAGATGGGCCGATGTGAGGCAGCGCGGCTCGCTGGTCGCTATCCTTGTTCGACACGTTTCGTTGTTCCACTGGCAGCCCCATGGCCGGCGCGGCTCGCGGCGGCGGGAGGGAGTACAAGATGTCTCGTTCACCGTTCAGTTTCAGCCGTTCGAGTTCCCCCTGCGCGATGTCCGGACCGCAGCGCTCGACGAGCCGGGTTGCCCTGTTGCTCGCAGTGCCCGTTCTCAGCCTGGCATTGGCCGGGTGCGTCGTCTCGGCGGAGTCGGAGGCGGCGGCCGGGCCCGCGGTGGCGTCCGACTTCGACGCCTCGGTCGACATCGGCTCGATCGACTTTCCGACCTCGGCCGGAAGCGAGGCGCAGAAGCACTTCATTCGCGGCGTCGCGATTCTGCACAGCTTCGGCTACGAGCAGGCGCGCGAGCAGTTCCACGCCGCCCAGGAGCTGGAGCCGGACTTCGCGCTCGCCTACTGGGGCGAGACGCTGACCTACAACCATCCGCTGCTGCCGGAACGGGACCTGGAATCGCCGCGCGAGGCGCTGGCTCGGTTGGGTGAGACCCGGGAGGAGCGGGCGTCCAGGGCCGGGACCGAGCGCGAACGCGGTTTCCTGAAGGCGGTCGAGGAACTGTTCGGTGAGGGCGAGCTCGCCGAGCGCCGCATCGCTTACATGGAGGCGATGCGCTCCCTGCATGAGAGCCATCCCGACGACGACGAGGTAGCGGCCTTCTACGCGCTGTCTCTGCTGCAGGCGGTTGGGCCCTTGGGCGACGACACGTTCCGGCTGAACGTGCTGGCCGGTTCAATCGCCCTCGGCGTCTTCGAGCGCAACCCGAGTCACCCGGGCGCTGCCCACTACATCATCCACTCCTTCGATGATCCGGTGCACGCGCCACTCGCTCTTCCGGCGGCGCATCGGTTCGCGGAGATCGCGGCAGCCGTCTCCCACGCCCGGCACATGCCCTCCCACATCTTCATTCAGCGCGGCATGTGGGACCGGGTGTCGAAGTCGAACGACTCGGCGTACGAGGCTGCGGTGGCGCTGTGGGATCCCGGCGAACGGGTGGGCGACATGGTCCACTCGCTGGACTGGGGGCAGTACGGCGACCTGCAGCGCGGCGACTACGCCAAGGCCCGCGAGTGGATCGCCGAGCTCGACGACCTGGTCGAGCGCACCGGCGACGAGGGTCGCGGGAAGAGCACGGTACCCCTCGTGCGCGCCCGCTACATCGTCGAGACGGAGCAGTGGGAGACGCGCGAGATCACGGACGACACGGGGACCGCGGAGCTTCTCGCGACCGGGATCTCGGCCGTGCGTACCGGCGACCTCGACCTCGCCCGCCAGGCAGCGGCGCGGCTCAAGAAGGCGGGCGAACGGGAGAGCGACGACAGCTCGACCTTCCAGCGGGGAAGCAAGCCCGCCCGGCTCATGCACCACGAGGTCGCCGGCCTGATCCGGCTCGCCGAGGGCGACGCCGAGGGCGCGGTGACGATGTTCGACGACGGCCTGGCCATCGCGGCGACGATGGGTCCGCCCCGCGGAGCGGCCTCGCCGATCAAGCCGATTCGGGAGTTGTACGGCGAAGTGCTGTTGCAGCTCGAGCGTCCTGCGGACGCGGTCGCGCAGTTCGAGGACCAGTTGCTCTACACGCCGAATCGTCCCCGCACCCTGCTCGGGCTGGCTCGCGCCCAGGCGGCCGCCGGCGACGCGGCGGCTGCCGCGGATGCCTACGGCAAGCTGCTCGAGGCGTGGGACGGCGCCGATGAGCCCACGGAGCTTGCGGAGGCCCGGGAGTACCTGGCGGCGTCGGCCCGAAAGCGTCTCGGGTGATGTTCGAGACCGGGTTCGGGACGCGGCATTCCGCGGGAATCCCGGCGTCGGTGGTTTTCGCCTGTTCGTGGTGGGGAGTGCCGACGTGACGTTCGAGACCGAGTTCGAGACGCGGCACTCCGACTGCTTCGCCGCGACCGGCTACGTCCACGCGGGTGTCCTGCTCGCTCTGACCGAAATGGCCTATGCACGGTTCGAGTCGCACTGCGGTATCGACGCCGGGCACAAGCCCGAGTACGTCTACGCGGTGCAACGCTCGACCGCGGCGACCTACTTCTCGCCCCTGCGGTGGCAGGAGGGGGCGCGGATCCGGGTGCGCACGACGGAGGCGAACGATCGCGGTTTCGACCAGGACTTCGACGTCCTCTCCGCCGCGGACGGCCGCGCGATCGCCCGCTTCACCCATCGTTGGGTGTTGCTGGACACCAGGGCCGGACGGCCCGTGCCGCTTGACGACGAGGTGCAGCGGCTACTGTTGCAGGTCTGATTCCGTGAGCGGAGGGGAGTTTCCATGCAACGAATGCCGCCGTATGTTCTCGTTTTGGTGATCGCTGTCGCCGCTGCCGCCTGTGGTGGTTCGGGTGAGCCCGGCGCCGACGGCCCGGGCCTCATTGTCGAGACGGCGTCCGGCCGCGTCGAGGGCGCCGCCGTCTCTGACGGGCGTGGTCCCGCGGGCGACGTGCTCGTGTTCCGCGGTATCCCGTACGCGGCGCCGCCGGTGGGCGACCTGCGCTGGCGGCCGCCGCAGCCGCCGTCGCCCTGGGAAGGTGTGCGCGGCGCCCATCAGTCCGGCGCTCCATGCTGGCAGCGGATCTCGCCCGACACGTCGATCTACAGCCGGGGCGAAATCGAGCGCAGTGAGGACTGCCTCTACCTCGACCTCTGGACGGCGGCGGATGCCGCTGCCGAGGGCCCGCGCCCGGTCATGGTCTGGTTCCACGGTGGCAGCCACGAGGTGGGCCACGGTTCGTCGCTCATCTTCGACGGCGCGGCGCTGACCCGCAAGGGCGTCGTGCTCGTGTCGATCAACTACCGGCTCGGCTCCTTCGGGTTCCTCGCGCACGCCGGCCTGAGCGCCGAGTCCGAGCACGGATCCTCGGGCAACTACGGCCTGCTCGACAAGATCGCGGCACTCGAGTGGGTGCAGGCGAATGCCGAGGCCTTTGGCGGCGATCCGGGCCGGGTGCTGATCTTCGGTCAGTCGGCCGGTTCGATGAGCGTCTGCAGTCTGATCGCGTCGCCGCTTGCGGCCGGCCTGTTCCACCGCGCGGTCGGTCAGTCGGCGGGTTGCTTCACGCCGCTTGCGACCCTGGAGCAGGCGGAAGAGCGGGGCGAGTTGCTGGCCGCCGAACTGGGCGTTGGGAAAGACCCCGGGAAGGACGCGGTCGCGGAGCTCCGAGCCGCTTCCGCTGAGGACGTGCTGGCGGCCGCCGGCAGTTCCGGCTGGTCCGCCGGCTCGAAGACGATCGTCGACGGCAGGTACCTGCCTGACCAGCCGGCGGCGATTTACGCCCGCGGCGAGCACAACCGCGTGCCGATGATGGTCGGTTTCATGGGCGACGAGTCGAGCGCCCTGTTCGCGCCCGGACCGGCGCTTGAACGGGCAGAACTCGAACGGCAGTTGGAGGAGAACTACGGCGAGGCGGCGGAAGGGCTGCTCGCGGCCTATGCCGCCGAGGCGGAGCAGGCGCCCGGGGCCGTGCCGACCCTGATCACGTCCGACACGATCTTCGGCTGGGGGAGTCGTACCTGGGTCCGCCACGCGTCGGCCGCCGGCGGAGACGCGTTTCTCTACTTCATCCGTCACGCGCCGCCGGTGTTTCGGCTTTACCTTCCTGATCGTCCGGACCTGGGTGGCGATGGCGGTCCCCGCCGGTTGGGCGCCTACCACTCCGGCGATCTCGCCTACGTGTTCGGCAACACCGACCTGGTCGGGATCAACTGGGAGGACCGGGACCACGAGATCGCCGACCTGCTGTCGAGCTACTGGACGAACTTCGCCAGGACCGGGGATCCGAACGGCGAGGGATTGCCCGAATGGCCGCGCTACGAGGCGGACAGCGACCTGGCCCTCGTCGTCGGCGACGAGGTCGGGGTCCAGGCGGGGCTGTGGAAGGAGAAGCTGGACGCCCTGGACGGGGCGCTTGGCGGAGGCGGACAGCTGTCGCCGTGACCGCGATCGCCGAAGCGTTGCCGCCGGAAATCGAGGACTTCCGGCGGCAGGTGCTGGACTTCGCCGAGCGCGAGGTGTTGGCGCGTCACGACCGCCACGCCGAGCTGCTGGACGACCCCCGCGCGCGCTACGACGGCGACGGGAGGCTACAGCCTGAAGTCGTGGAACTCATCCGCGAGGTTCGGACTGCGTCGGCCCGCGAAGGCCTGTTCATCGCCTGCGTGCCGGAGGATCTGGGCGGGGGCGGCCATGGCCACCTCGCCTACTACGCTGGTTGGCAGACGCTCTTTCACCGCCTGGGACCGCGTCCGTGGCTCTTGCTGCACGTCATCGCGCACTGGGCGTTTGGTCCCAGCCGGCTCCTGTCGCAGCTTACGGCCGAGGCGCGGGAGCGCTTCCTGCCGGGGCTGATGGACGGCTCGAAGATCATGTGCTTCGGGTTGTCCGAACCGGGCGCCGGTTCCGACCTCTCGGCGCTCGCAACGAGAGCGGAGCGGGACGGCGACGGCTGGCGGATCAGCGGCCGCAAGATCTGGACGACCCACGGGCCGATCGCCGACTACTGTGTGGTCTTTGCGCGAACCGGCGAACAGGGGATCACGGCCTTTGTCGTTCCGACCGGGGCGGACGGCTTCCGGCGGATGCGCGTCGTTGAACTCTTCGGCGACATCGGCGGCGACGAGGCGGAGATCGCGCTCGAGGGCCTGTACGTCGAGCCATGGCAGGTGATCGGCGAGGTCGACCGGGGTTTGGCCGCGGCGTTGTACGGCGTTTCCCTGGGCCGCGTCTACAACTCGGCGCGGGCGGTAGGCACCGGTCGCTGGGCGGTCGAGACGGCGCTCGACTACGCGCAGAAGCGCGAGGCCTTCGGCGCTCCGATCGCCGAGTACCAGGGCGTGACCTTCCCCCTGGCCGAGTCGGCGACGGAACTTCACGCCGCCCACCTGATGGGGCGCAACGCCGCCCGGCTTCTCGACCGCGGCGAGCGCGCAATCAAGGAGTTGAGCATGACGAAGGCCTACTCGGTGCAGGCCGGGCTGCGGGCCGTCGACCGGGCGATGCAGACTCACGGCGCCCTGGGCTTCACCAATGAACTCGGCCTGACCGAGGCCTGGAAGGCGCTCCGGGTCGTCAACGTGGCCGACGGCTCGAACGAGATCATGAACCGGATGATCGCTCGCCAGCTTCTCCGGGGCGACACCGATCTCTAGCTCTAGCAGCAGGCACTCCCGGTGCGACACGGACTTCTGCCACGGGCAGCCAGAACCCGTCTTCGCTAGTACTTGCCCATCTCCAGCGTCCCGGACGCGAGCTCGTGGGTCTCGTCGCCCATGCGGTGGATCGCCTTGACCGTCAGGTAGTAGCTGTTGCCGCGGCCGCCCGAGCAGGGCGGCAGATAGGCGCCGGCCTTGTCCCAGGAAGGGGCCTTGTGCTCCTCGACGACGAAGAAACCCGCCGGCAGGTCGGTCGTGTGACCGGGCACGGAACCGACATCCACCGCGCTCGTGCCGGCTTCGATCTCCAGGCCGAACTTGCCGTGGCCGCCGTTGTCCATCGGCGGGAAGTCCCGGTCGCTGAACTCGATGATCAGGGCGTTCGCCTGCTCGGGAATGCCCGCGACGTGCAGAGCCGGCGACATCGCCTCGCCGCCGAACTTCTGGCACTGCTGGCCTTCGGGGACGGCCTCTCCGTTCCACGCCTCGTCGAGGAAGCGGAGCTCGAGCGCCGAGGCGGCCCCGGCCGTGCCGGCGACGACGGCGATGGCGATCAGAAGGTGTGCGACGGTTGATCGATGCGGCATAGACTGCTCCTGCTTCGTACGTTGAACCTGTTCCCATTCGGAGTCTCGATGAGCCTACCCGCCGAGGCGACTGTTTTCGCGCCATCGACGTCAGATCGTGACCACCTGTCCGTCCTTCACCCGACGACAGACCTGCCGGCCCTCCGCCGCGACGGCCCGTTGGTCATCGAACGCGGCCGGGGCATCCGGGTATGGGACGAACACGGCAGGGAGTACATCGAGGGGATGGCGGGCCTCTGGTGCACCGCCCTGGGCTATGGCGTGGAGGAACTCGCGGAAGCCGCCGCCGAACAGATTCGGAAGCTCTCCTTCTCCCACCTCTTTGCGGGTCGCAGCCACGAGCCGGCGGTGGCGTTGGCTGAGAAACTGCGCGAGATCGGGCCGGTTGAGAACGCGAAGGCCTTCTTCGGCACCTCCGGCTCGGACGCGAACGACACCCAGGTCAAGCTCGTCTGGTACTACAACAACGCACTCGGACGGCCTGAGAAGAAGAAGATCATCAGCCGCCGCCGCGGTTACCACGGCGTCTCCCTGGCGGCCGGCAGCATGACCGGGCTGCCGCCGTTTCACCAGAGCTTCGACCTGCCGCTGCCGCAGTTCCGCCACGTGACCTGTCCGCACCACTACCGGGAAGCCGAGCCGGGCGAGACGGAAGCGGAGTTCACCGCCCGGCTGGCGGCCGAACTCGACGATCTGATCCGCGCCGAGGGCCCCGGGACGGTTGCGGCATTCATCGCCGAACCGGTGCTGGGCGCCGGCGGCGTCGTCGTGCCTCCCGAGGGCTACTACCCGGCGATTCAGAAGGTCCTGGACGAGCACGACGTGTTGCTGATCGACGACGAGGTGATCTGCGGATTCGGGCGGCTCGGCACGCCCTTCGGCGCCGAGGCGATGGACATGACGCCGGATACCGCCTCGGTCGCCAAGGCACTGTCGTCCGCATACCTGCCGATCAGCGCGGTGCTGGTGCCGGACGAGATGGTCGACGTCTTCGTCGAGGCGGGCGAGCGCTGGGGCGTGTTCGGTCACGGCTTTACCTACACCGGGCATCCGGTCTGTGCCGCGGTAGCGCTCAAGGCGCTGGAGCTGATGGAGGAACGGGACCTCTTCGCTCACGCCGCCCGGGCAGGCAGCTACTTCCAGGCCGGGTTGCGGCGCTTTGCCGACCACCCGCTGGTCGGGGAAGTGCGGGGCAAGGGACTGCTCGGCGCCTGCGAGCTCGTGGCGGACAAGCGGACCGGTGAAGCCTTCCCGATGGAGCGCGGAGCAGGCGCCTACTGCATGGAGCGCTGCCTGGATCAGGCTTTGATCCTGCGGGCGCTCGGCGACACCGTGGCGTTCTGCCCGCCCTTGATTGTCACCGAGTCGGACATCGACGAGATCCTGGAGCGCTTCGGCCGCGGCCTGGACGAGACCCTGGCCTGGGTCGAGGCGGGCGGGGGAGCGTCCTGATGGCGGTACCGGGCATGGTGGGCCCCGAGACGGAGCGTGCGGTGGTCGGCCTCGCAGGCGGAGCGTCCTGATGGCGGAACTGAGCACGCTGAGCCGGTCCGTGGCCGGCAAGACCGCGTTGATCACGGGGTGCGCTTCGGGAATGGGCCGGGCGACGGCGAAGCTGTTTGCCGCGGAAGGCGCGAACGTCGCCGCTACGGACATCAACGGCGAGGGCGTCCGGGAAACGGTGGCCGAGATCGAGGCCGCGGGCCGGGAAGCCACGGCCTGGACGCTCGACGTTGGCGACGCCGAGGCGATCCGGCGGGTCGTCGACGAGGTGGCGGCGCGCTACGGCGGGCTGGACATCCTGGTGAACAACGCCGGCATCTCGCGCGGCGGGCCGATTGACGCGGACGAGTACGAGCAGCGCTGGCAGGAGACGGTCAACGTACTGCTCACGGCTCACCAGCGGACGATCCGTGCGGCGCTGCGGTACCTGCGCCAGTCGGATTCGCCCCGGATCGTGAACATCGCCTCGACCGAAGGGCTGGGCGCAACCGCGATGAACAGCGCCTACTCGGCGGCCAAGACCGGCGTCATCGGCTTGACCCGAGGTCTGGCGGTGGAGCTTGGCAAGGAGGGCATCACGGTGAACTGCATCTGCCCCGGGCCGATCCGCACCGGGATGACCGAGCGGATTCCCGAGGAGCACAAGCAGATCTACGCACGCCGCCGCACCGCGCTGCGGCGCTACGGCGATCCTGAGGAGGTGGCGCACGGCACGCTGCACCTGTGCCTTCCCGCTTCGTCCTTCATCACCGGCGTCGCGTTGCCGGTGGACGGCGGGCTGACCGTCCGGCGAGCCTGACTCGCGGCCATCGCCGTGAGCTCGCCGGACGGAGCCGGGAGCCTGAGCGGCGCCCCTTGCGGCTGAACGAGTTCAATCCAGATAGCCGAGAGCCTTCAGCGCCTCGCGCTGCTCGGCCGGCATCGCCGGTTCGATGCCGGCCGTGAGCGGCTCGGATCCTCGCTGCAGGAGCTTGCCGATGGTCGCCAGATAGCCGGCCCAGAGTGACTCCTGCCCCAGGTCGTTCAACTCGGCACGATCGCTGCTGGTGTCGAACAACTGCCGATCCTTCCGGGAGGGGGTCTTCTGGTCGATCAACTTGTGGCGCCGGTCGGCTCCGTCCAGCAGCACTGCGTCCATGGCGAGTCCGTCGAGACGGAGTTCGGCCATGGCGACCGGCGAGGGACGGCGGTCGCTCCCGGAGCGGATGAGAGGAATCAGGGACTTGCCGTCGGTCTCGATCAGCCCGGCGTGCCCGATCGAGTCGAGAATCGTGGGGACGATGTCGATCTGTTGCACCTGCGCCTCCACCACAAAGACGTCTTCGGGCCGGCGCAACGCTCCGGGCAGCCGGACGATGAGCGGCACGTGGATCTGCTCCTGGTAGAGCGTTGCTCCGTGACCGTGCCGGCCGTGGTCCTGGAACTCCTCGCCGTGGTCCGCCACGAACACGACGAGCGTGTCGTCCAGGAAACCTCGCCGGTCGAGTTCCTCGAGCATGCGCCCGAAGTGCTCGTCGACGAAGGCGATCTCGGCGTCGTAGAGGTCCCTCAGGTGCTTCGTCGAGTGGCTGGCGTCAGCCGGGTTCTTCGTGTTGAGAATGCCGGGTCCGGGGGGAGCGTCGGGTGCAAACTGCCGCCGCAGGCGCTCGGGTGGGAGGTAGGGAGCGTGGGGATCCGTGACGTGGAGAAAGACGAAGAAGGAGTCCTCCGGCCCGATCCGCTCCAGCCATTCCAGAGTCTCGTCGACCGCCCTCCATACCGGAACGTGAATCCCGGGCCGGGAAACACGCTCCTGCATGTGCTTGAAGTGACTGAAGCCGCGGCGGAAGCCGAACCGGGGACCGGCGTTGCCGTTCGTGCTCACGCCGAGGGCCCGGTAGCCGAGCGAACGCAAGACCTGCGGCAGGTACGGGATGTCCTCGCCGAGTTTCTGGTTGCGTGTGCGGGCGCCGTGGTTGTGAGGATAGAGCCCGGTGAGGATGCTCGCCGTCGCCGGGCGGGTCCACGACGACTGGGCCACCGGATGTTCGAAGAGCACGGCGTCGGCGGCGAAACGGTCGATGTTCGGCGACGTCGGGCGGTCGTGGCCGTAGCAGCCAAGGTGGTCGGCGCGCAGCGTGTCGACGAGGAAGATGAGGATGTGCGGCAACTTCGCGGACGTCGCCGCGGCCGCTCCAGGCGCCCTGTCCGGCGGCGCCGGCTCGTTCTCGTCGCGGCCCAGGGAAACGGCGTGAGGCCAGGTCGGCGTCGTGCTGTGCAGGAGTGCGGATACCAGGAGACCCGCTTGTGCCTGTGGCACGCGGGCGCCCGGGATCGGTTCCAGGCGGACGCGTAGCGGGCTTTCGTCTGCGGGCAGGGTCAATCGGCCACTGCCTTGCGTCAGGCTCTTCGTGACGATCGGCGGTCCCGTCGGTTGGCGAAAAGCGGACGCCTTCAGACGTGGCGCCGGTTCGGCGGTCCTCCAGGCGCCCTGGGGGCCGTAGAGCTCGGTGTCCAATTCGAGCGTGCCGCCCTCGGGCAGCAGGACGTAGTAGTCGAGCGCGCTGTGGAAGGGCAGCCTCAGCGATCCGTCGGCTGCCACGGCTGGTTGTGAGCCTGCGCCGGCGCCCTCGATCCGAAAGCGGCTCCAGGCGACCCTGGGCTCGACGGCGCCAGGCTCCCCCTGGGCGAAGTGGTGCAACTCGACTTCGTTGGCGCCCGTCCGTTGGATGGCGGCCGGCAGTTGCAGGCGGCGTTCTTCCATCCCGGCGCCGGCCGACAGATCGAACTCACCCAGGGTTTCGTCATTCCAGATTACGCGGACCGTGACCGGCTGGCTGGCGCCGGCCGTCAGGTTCCTCCCGGCAAGGACGAGTTCCAGCGGGCGCGGCCAGGCCAGTTGCCAGCGTAGTCTGGCGCGTGGGCCTGCGTTCCCGGCGAAGGCGCCTTCCTCGGTTTCCTCGGGGGCGGACCAACCGCTCAGGAGTTCAACGCGCTGTTCGTAGTTGCCAGGTTGAACCTCAGCCGTCTCGGCGGTCACCGAGGCCAGGTCGAGCACCTGAGCGAGGTCCGTGCGATGACTGTGCCGCGTCTTGCCGCCGCACGCGAGAGACGCCAGGGCAAGCAGGAACGGAAGGGCGAGGGCTGTCGCCTCGAGATGACGCTTCTTTCGCGGAGTCTGCCGCGTGGATCTCGTCACCGGCTGCCGCCGTCGATGCGCAGCACGGCGCCCGTCGTGTAGCTCGAGGCGTCGGAGGCCAGGTAGAGCGCGGCGCCGACGATCTCGTCCGGTTCGCCGCCCCGGCGCAGCGCGATCGATGTCCGGGCACGCTTGTTGAACGCCTCCAGATCCCAGGCCTTCGAGATGTCGGTCAGGAAGGGCCCCGGCATGATCGCGTTGACCCGCACCTTCGGACCGTAGGCGTGCGCCAGGGATTCCGTCAGCGAGTTCAGCCCGGCCTTGGCCGCTCCGTAGGGCTCGGCGTTGGCGCTGGGGTGAATCGCGGCGGTGCTCGTCACGTTGATGATGCTGCCGCCGTTCCCGTCGGCCATCCGCTGGCCGATGACCGCCGCCAGCCGGAAGGGTCCCTTCAGGTTCACCGCGATCACCTTGTCGAACAGCGCCTCGCCGACCTCGGACAGGCTCGGGTAGAGCGGCGACATCCCGGCGTTGTTCACCAGCACGTCGACCTTCCCGAACCGTTCGTAGGCGGCGTCGATCAGACCGTCCACCTCGTCCCAGCGGCCGACGTGGCAGGCGGTTGCGAGTCCCTGCCGGCCCATTGCCTCGATCTGATTCACGACCTCCTTGCAGGAGTCGATCTTCCGGCTGGTCACGACGACGTCGGCGCCGGCAGCGGCAAAGGCGAGCGACATCTCACGGCCCAGGCCGCGGCTGCCGCCGGTGACGAGCGCGGTGCGGCCGGAAAGGTCGAAAACACGGTTGGCATCCCGATTGGTCATGCGCCGGAGGCTAACAACTGCCTGCACGCCGGGGTAGATTCTGCGGACGATGACCGATTCTCCACCGCTCGCTGCGGCCGACACCGCCGACACCGCTGCCGTCGCCGACACCGCCGACGCCGCTGCCGTCGCCGAGCCCCGTCTGGTCCAGATCCAGGCCGGCCCGATGGCCAACTTCGTCTACGTCCTGGCGGACTCCGTCACCCGCCGGGCGTGGGTCGTGGACCCGGCGTGGGAGCCGCTCGGCGTCGTCAGGATCGCCGAGGAGCAGGGCTACGAAGTGACGGGCGTGCTGGCGACGCACTTCCACCAGGATCACATCGGCGGGGAGATCATGGGCCAGCATATTCCCGGCGTTCGCGAGCTGCGCGCCGAGCGCGATTTGCCGATGCTGATTCACGAAGCAGAGGCTGACCGGGGCGCGGAGATCGCAGGTTGCCCGCCGGACCGGGTAGAGGTGTTCCGTGACGGCGATGTCCTCGAGCTCGGCGAGCTCCGGGTCGAGGTGCTGCACACGCCCGGGCATTCGCCGGGGAGCTGTTGCTTTCTGGCCGGCGACCACATGTTGACGGCCGACACCCTGTTCGTCCAGGGCATCGGCCGGGTCGACCTGCCGCACAGCGACGTCGACGCGATGTTCCACTCGCTGGAGCGGTTGAAGGCGGCGCCTCCGGAGGTGGGAATCTACCCGGGGCATGACTACGGCCCGGAGTCGTTCTCGACGATCGGCCGCGAACTCCAGTGGAACGCTTACCTCCGACCGAACAGCCTGGATCAGTGGCGCGCGATGATGGGGATCTTCTGAGCGAGGACCGAAGCGCTTCGCCTGCTGCCGTCGAACCGGCTGGAACTCCTCCACGGATCGAAACCCGCGGACTGCGGCGCGAGTTGCGCTCCGGGGAGCGCACCCTGGTCGTGGTGAACGACATCGACCTTAGGGTGGCCGCGGGCGAGTGCATCTCCATCCGCGGCCCGTCGGGCGCGGGCAAGTCGACCTTGCTGGCGCTGCTTGCGGGCCTCGACCGCCCGACTGCGGGCAGCGTGCTGATCGACGGCCGGCCGATTGAAGGTCTGAGCGAGGACGAGCTGGCGCTCCTGCGGCGCGAGAAAGTCGGTTTCGTTTTCCAGTCCTTTCAGTTGCTCGGCAACCTGACCGCGCGCGAGAATGTCCAGTATCCGCTTGACCTGCTCGGGCGCGGGCGCTCGCGGCAGCGCGCCGAAGCCCTGCTGGACGATGTCGGCCTCGCCGAGCGCGGTCATCACTATCCGTCCCAACTCTCGGGCGGCGAACAGCAGCGCGTCGCGCTGGCGAGGGCGTTCGCAGCCGAGCCGCTCATCCTGCTCGGCGATGAGCCGACCGGGAATCTGGACACGGTGACGGGAGCGGCGATTCTCGACGTGATGATGGCTCTGCGGGATCGCTTCGGCTCGACCCTGGTGCTCGTGACCCACGATCCGGCCGTGGCTTCGCGTGCCGACCGTGAGTTCGTCATGGTCGACGGCCGCCTTGCGGCAGGACGCGGACCGTGAACCAGGCCGTCGCATTCCGGCGCCCGCCGCGGTGCGCGGCCGGGTGTCGGGCGCTGGAGACTCTGACAGGGAATCCGGGCGCGGCGTTCCGGTACCCGCCGCGGTGCGCGGCCGGGTGTCGGGCGCTGGAGACTCTGACAGGGAATCCGGGCGCGGCATTCCGGCGCCCGCCGCGCTGCGCGTGGCCGCGGGTCGCGCGCTGGAGATTCTGACGATGAATCCGGGCGTGGCATTTCGTTGCTCGCGGCGCGGCGCGTGGCCGCGTGTCGCGCGCTGGAGATTCCGGCGATGAATCCGGGCGTGGCGTTTCGTTACTCGCTGCGCGAGTTCCGGGGGTCGCTGGGCCGGGTCCTGGTCTGGGTGCTGTGCCTCTCGGTCGGGGTCGGCGCCGTGGTCTCGGTGGCCGGGCTCGCTTCGAGCGTCGACGGGGCGATCCGGGGAGAAGCCAGGAAGCTCCTGGCTGCCGACCTGGCGTTCCGCTCGCGGGCGCCGATCCCGGAGCGGGTGCTCCAGGCGATCGACTCCGTTCCGGGGGCGGCCAGAGCGGAGGTTCGTGAACTGGCCGCTATGGTGGGTCGGACGAAGGCCGCCGACGCGGGCGTGCAGGGCCCGTCGAGCCTGCTGGTCGAGCTGAAGGCGATTTCGGGCGGCTATCCCTTCTACGGCGAACTGAAGGTGCGGCCGCCCTTGCCGGCGGGGACGAGTCCGGCCGAGGTGCTCGGCGACCACTCGGCGCTGGTTTCGCCGGAAGCCCTTTCCCGGCTGGGACTCGAGATCGGCGGCGAGCTCCGCCTCGGACGGCGGACGCTCCGGATCGCCGGCGTGCTGGAAGCGGAACCCGACCGGCTGCCGACCGGGTTCGCGTTCGGACCGCGGGTCGTCGTGGGTATCGCGGCGCAGGAGGCGGCGGGGATCTTCCCGTTTGCCGGCTTCGGCGGCTACCGGGTCCTGGTGCGGTTGCCGGGTGAGGGAACGCTCGAGGAACTGGAGCTTCAGGCGGAGGCGTTCCGTGGCGGAATCGACGACGGTGCGGCGGTGCGGGTCGAGACGTACGCCGATGCGCAGCCCGGCATTCGCGAAGACCTGGAACGGCTTTCCCGTTACCTGGGGCTGGTCGCGCTGCTGTCCCTGCTGGTGGGCGGCGTCGGCGTGGCGCAGGGGATTCGCGCCTGGCTGACGCAGCGCCTCGATGCGCTCGCCGTGCTGAAGTGTTTGGGGGCCCGGCCACGCGATCTCCTGCGCACTTACGTCGTTCAGGCGATGTTGCTGGGGCTGGTGGCCGGCGTGATCGGCGGCGCCGTCGGCCTGCTCTCGATGCTCCTCGTGCCGGCGATCCTGGGCGGCGCCTTGCCGGTGGAAGCGGTATCGATCTGGCAGCCCCGGGCCTTCCTTCGTGGAGTCGCGATGGGCATCGGCGTGTCGACGGCCTTCTCCGCGCCGGCGCTCCTGGTCGTGCTGCGGGCGCCGCCGGTGCGGGTCTTCCGCCGCGGCGCCGAGCCGCTGGCGGGTTCATGGCTCGCGAACGCGCTGTCGCTGATCGTCGTCGCGGCCGGCGTTGCCGGCTCGGTCGCGCTTCAGGCCGGGTCGCTTTGGCTCGCGCTCCGGTTCCTGGGCGCGGTGGGGGCGGCGGTTGCGGCTCTGGTCCTTGCCGCCCTGGGGTTGCGGTCGGTGGCTCGGTTTCTGGCGCCGCGGTGCCGCTCCTCCTGGCTTCGGTACGGGGTCGCGGCGCTGGCGCGGCCCGAGTCCGGCACGCTGGCGGCGTCGGTCGCCCTGGGGATGGGCCTGATGGTGCTGCTGTCGATGTTCGTCGTCCAGGGGCATCTTCACGACGAACTGGCAGCAGGACTTCCGGACGCCGCGCCGAGCGCCTTCCTGCTGAACGTGCCGCAAGCGGGCTGGGAGGAACTCGCCGAGCTGCTCGAGCGCGAGGGCGCCGAAAGGGTGCAGTCCGCGCCGGTCGTCATGGCGAGGGTTGCGGCGATCGACGGTGTTGCGGTGGCGGCGCGGATCAACGACCGGAACCGCTGGGCATTGCGACGGCAGTTGCGGCTGACCTACCTGGATGAGTTGCCGCAGGACAATGTGATCCTCGATGCGGCGGGGCCAGCCACGTTGGCGGAGCCCTGGGTCGAGCCGGCGACCTTCGAGGTCAGCGTCGAGCAGGACTTCGCGGAGACGATCGGGGTGGCTGTCGGCTCGACGATCGATCTGGTCGTGGGGCGCCGCGAAGTCACGGTCACCGTGACCAGTCTGCGACGGGTGGACTGGGAGGGTTTCGGAATCAACTTCTTCCTGGTGACCGAACCGGCGGTCCTGGACTGGGCGCCGCAAACCCGTCTGGCGGCCGCCTGGATGCCGAGGGAACGGGAGCAGGAAATCCAGGACGCGGTCTACGGGGCCCATCCCGGAGTCGCGGTGGTCCGGATTCGGGAGGTGCTGCAGAAGGTGGTCGATCTGATCGGCAACCTGCAGGTCGGCGTCCGGGTGCTGGGCAGCTTCACTGTGGCGGCGGCATTGTTGACGCTGGCCGGGGCGGTCGCCGCCGGTTCACAGCAACGCGGTCGGGAGGCGGCGCTGCTCAAGACGATCGGCTCGACCCGATTCGACGTGCTGCGCGCCTTCGCGGCCGAGTACGCGCTCATCGGTCTGTCCGCGGCGATCGTGGCGGCCTTGCTCGGCTTGTCGGCCTCCTGGTGGCTGGTTACCCGCGAACTCGAACTCGCGTGGTCGTTGCGTCCCCTGGCGGTGTTCGGGGCGCTTTCGGCGGGAAGCCTGCTGGCGCTCGGAACGGGACTCCTTGCCAGCGCAGGCGCGTTGCGCAGGCCGCCGATCGACTCGCTGCGGGAAGGCTCGTGATCGCGCGAATCTCGACTCGCTGGCAGATCGTCGGGGCGTTGTTCGCGATGATGATGTTCTCGTCGGGCCTCGGCTTCTACAACCAGTCGGTGCTGCTCGAGGCACTCACGCGCGAGCGCGGATTCTCGGTTTCGGCGGCGTCGTTCGCCTCGACCGTGTTCTTCGCGACCAGCGGGCTTGCCGGCCTGGCGGTCGCCAGCGTGATCGAGCGAATCGATGCCCGCTGGTCCGTCGCGACTGGCGTTGCCGTCTGTGCCGTGGCGCTGGTCGTGATCGGCCGCGTCGAGGACGCATTGCATGTCTACGCGGCGTTCGTGCTCTTCGGCGTCGGTTTCTCCGCGACGAGCATGCTCACGGCGAGCACCGTGGTCACCCGTTGGTTCGCCCGGCGCCGGGCTTTCGCGCTGTCGATCGTATTCACGGGCCTTTCCGCCGGAGGCATGCTGGTTGCGCCGTTCGCCGCCTGGACCGTTGCCGAGCATGGCCTTCGGCGCGGCGCCGAGATTCTGGCTGCAACCTATGTCGTGGGCATTCTGCCCCTGGCCCTGTGGCGTTTGCTGCCGCGGCCGCGGGACGCGAAGGACGTCGCCGGCGAGTTCGACGGCGGCGAGGAACCGGGAGTCGAGGCGCGCGAGGCGTTGCGTTCCCGCTACTTCGCGGGCATAGCAGCCACCTTCTTCTTCGGGCTGATGGCGCAGGTTGGAGGCATTGCCCATCAGTTCAGGCTGGTCAGTGTCCACGAGCCGGTCGTCGCCAGTCTGGCGGTCTCGATTCTGGCCGCGGCGAGCGTGGTGGGCCGCCTGTCTTCCGGTGCGCTGCTCGAGCGTCTTCCGTACCGGGGCTTCAGCCTCGTGTTGCTCGCGCTCCAGGGGTTCACCCTGCTGATCCTCGGCTCGACCACGGGCGCGCCGGGCCTCCTCCTGGCTTCCGCGGCGTTCGGGCTCACGATCGGCAGCTTCCTCATGATGCAGCCGCTGCTCCTTGCCGAGGCCTTCGGCACCCGGAGCTACGCCCGGATCTACTCGGTGAGCACGTTGTGCGCGTCGGTGGGGGTGGCGCTCGGCCCGCTTCTGCTGGGCTGGGCTCACGATCTGGCCGGCGGCTATCGGGGCGCGTACGCGCTTGGCGCGGTGATGTCGTGGCTCGGCTGCGTCGCGCTTTGGGGGGCTGGCAAGGGCTACGTGCGTCGCTCCCGGCAGCTCGGTCGCAGTCGCCGTCCTGAGTGCGTCCGGTGACGCAAACGAAGTTGGAAGTTCTGGTGGGTCGGGGATAGGCTGCGGACGCTTTCGTTGCGCTGCGACACTGGAGTATCGTCGCCCTTCACGCGGACGCCTCGCCGGAGGACCTTCACCGAGGAGAACCCTTGCCTGGTCGAAGAGAACTCAACATGCGCCGTCGAAAGCGACGGATTCTGGAGGCGGCGACCAAGCTGATCTCCGATGGCGGCATCGAGGCCTGCACGATGCGTGCACTGGCGCGCAAGGCCCGTCTCGACGTCACGACCCTGTACAACTACTACGGTTCGAAGGAAGAGATCCTGGAGGCCCTGCGCAGGTCCGGGGCCCGCAAGCTGGAACGGCGGATCGGCTCTCTCGAGGAGACGGAGCCGATCGATCGCGTCCGGGCGATCGTCGATCTGATGATCGGCGTTCGAGAGTCGCCGGCCAGACTGGCACGGCCGATCAATCTGCCCGGGCCGCGGCGCCGCCCGGGGAGCGGACCGATCGAAGGGGTAGCGAGGACCCACCTGGAGAACGAGCTCCGCCGCGCCGCGGCCGGGGGCGACCTTGTTCCCTCAGTCGACCTCGAGCAGTTGGCGCTCGTCATTCTCGGTCACGCTGTCGTGTGGCTGCCCCTGTGGGCTCGACGAGTCATCAACGCCGAGGAGACGGCGGCCCGGGTCGGATACCTCGTGAGCCTGTGCCTGCTGGCGGCCGCTACGGAAGCGTCGCGGCCCCGACTCGAACAGCAGATGATCGAGAGCCAGGATCGCCTGGCCGATATCGATGCGGCGCTTGCGAGCGCGGCTGTCTGATCCCACCCTAGAACCGGGTCCGGCCGGCATCAGGGCGGCGGTTCGATTCCGGAGGGTAGCGCCGCTCTCCATTCGGCTTCGAGTTGGCGGGCGAGCCGGTCCCGCAGAGCGGCGCTGGTGCGGAACACCCGGTCCCTGGAGTATTGCGAGCGTGGTTAGAGTTTCCAAGCGGCCCGAAGCGACTCAGATCAGACCCTGATAGGCGCCGCCGTCGAGCAGGATGCTCGTGCCCGTGATGAACTTCGGCTCGGAGCACAGGAACGCGACCGCCTTGCCGAAGTCCTCGGCGGCGCCGAGCGTCCCGGTCGGCACGCGCTGGGCCACAACGTCCGTGTTGCCCAGGGATTTGATCCGGTCGGTGGCATGGATGCCGGGCTGGGCCGAGTTGACCGTCACGCCGTCGCGGGCGACCTCCGCGGAGAGCGTCTTGAGGAAGCTGCTGACGCCGGCGCGAGCACCGAGGAGGCGGCGAGATTGCCGATCGGCTGGCGGGCGCCGATCGAGGTGACCGCCACGATCCGTCCCCAGCCGCGTTCGCGCATGCCGGGAAGCGCCGTCTGGCACATGACGATCGTCGACAGCAGGTTGAGGTCGATCGCCTCGCGGTAGCCGTCGATCGAAGTGGTGGCCGGGGAAACCGGGCGGCGGACCGCCGGCGTTGGCGACCAGGATGTCGACCTGGCCCAACCTGGCGGTCGCCTGCTCGACGAAGGAACGCGCGCCCTCCTCCGACGACATGTCCGCGACGATGGGTACGGCGCCGGCGCCCAACTGTTCGGCGGCTTCGCTGATCCGCTCCTGGCTGCGGCTGCAGACCGCCACCTGGACGCCGTCCTCGATCAGTGCCTTCGCACAGCCGAACCCGAGTCCCGTCGATGCCGCGGCCACGGCGGCCTTCTTGCCCTGGATTCCCAGATCCATCCTTGATTCTCCCCTTGGTTGCCGGTTTCCTGACAGGCTGCTAACGCCTGCGGTCCCGGGCGAGCTCGGCCATCCGGGTGAAGAGCTCCTGCATGTGCGTGCGGTCGCCGCCGCCGCCGCTGAACTCGCGGTACAGCGAATCGACGTTGATCGCGATCCGTTCGCTGTCGCCCCCACGACTCGAAGTCGCCGAGAGCGATGTCGTACGCAGCGTCGCGGGCGCTGAGCCCGGCGTCGAACCGCTTCCTGGCCTCGTCGCGGATGTAGACGAGATAGGCCTGCATCGCTTCGACGCCACGGTTGTCGGTGATCGGGCCATGGCCGGGCACGATCGTCTCGAGATCCCAGCTCAGCAGCAGGTCGCAGGCGTCGATCCAGTTCTGCACCGGTCCCGCCCAGATGATCGGCGCGCCTTCGATGAACAGGATGTCGCCGGTGAACGCCGTGCGGTCGCGGGCATGTGGATCATGATGTCGCCACCGGTGTGGGCAGGGCCGACCTCGACCAGTTCCACCGCCGTTTCGCCGACCTGAGGCTCAGCCCGCCCTCGAACGTGCGGGTGGGCGGCGTGTGGGTGATTCCCTCGAACTCGAAGCTGCCGAAGCACTCGACGAGGAAGTCGCCCGACCGGGCCGCCGTTTGCGCGGGCGCCGCGCATCAGCGCCGCGAGGCGCCTCGGGCGTCGTCGCCTCCATCTCGACTGCCGCGGCCTTCGAGGCAACACGATCTCCGCGCCGGCGACGAGCTCGTTGCCGTGGGTGTGATCGCCGTTGGAATGCGTGTTCACCAGCCGGTCGATATCGGCGGCGGCGGCGTGCGCCTTCTTCATCGCGTCGAGGCATCTCGCGCGTGTTCGGCAGGTCGAACAGCGTGTCGACGAGCAGCGACTCGTCGCCGCTGACGATCAGCCCCGCGTTGCTCCAGCCCCAGCCGCCGTCGGGCTGCAGCCAGGCCCAGGAGCCGTTGCCGAGGTCGTGAAGGCCGCGTTCGTAGGCGAAGCGCGGCGTGCCGAGGCCGGTCCAGGGCGATGTGTTCGTCATGGGCGGACTCTAGCGCGGCAGAAGGTCCTGGCAGCCCGTGGCAGAAGTCCGTGTCGCACCGAGAGTGGCAGGCGCCCGCCCGGCAAGGCGCGACGAGGGAGCATATCGGGCCGCCCTCAATCCCGGGAACAAGGGCGAACGAGGAGCTTGCCCGGGTGGCGTGATCCGCGCCACCCGTGAACCGGTCCGTGCGCCCGTCATCGGGCGGACGGATGGCAGGCCGGCGCACTGTACCTTTGCCGGGTTGGATTCCGGTCCCTGTCCGAGGCCGTCCGAGAGGCGAGCAGTGGTCGAGGCTGCGGTAGCTGTGGGAAACCGGTCTGCCGGTTTTCCAAGGTCCCGTTTCTGCCGCGCTGCTTCTCGAGGCCGCTTGGATACGATGGCCCGATGACAGCCCCTGACGCGGCCGAGCGTTCCCGGTCGACGCTCGACCTGGATGTGTTCTGGAACTGGCTCGTTCTGCACCCGAACTGCGTCGTCCGGGCCGCAACGGTGGACGCGTTGCTGTGCGACGACGAGGACTTCCACTGGCAGTTCGTGTCCGAGAACGACAACCTCCTCATCGCGCAGCTGGTCTACGGCAAGCGCCTGGTCGGCGAGATCCTGATCGACCGCGACGGGTCGCCTACGTGCAATCGTTCCAGGGCGAGCAGGAGAACGAGTACGTCTTCGAGTTGATCTGCGAGACGGAGCGGGAGCGCATGGCTGCCTGGTCTTCGTCATGTCCCATGGTCTGGAAGACGAGCGGCAGAATCGGCGCGTGCCGTTCCCACCTTCGTTCACTGACGGCGGCGCCGCCAGGTTCGACCGGCTGGCCAGGCGGCTGGAGATTCACGTGACTCTTCGGATCCTGGGCGTCGTCGATATCCACTGGTCCGGCAAGCGGCCGCCCCGCCTGCCGGATCCGTCGGGCTTCGACCTCGTCCTTCTCGCCGGCGACCTGACGAACTTCCTGGGCCCCGACCACGCCCGGCAGATCGTCGAACCGCTGCAGGCCTCCGGCGTGCCGGTCCTCGCAGTCTGCGGCAACTGCGACCAGCGCGCCGTCGAGGGCTACTTCCGCGACATCGACATCGACCTGGACCGCCGCGCCCGCACCTTCGACGGCGTCCGCCTCGTCGGCCTCTCGGGAGGTCTTCCCTTCGGCGACCTGCCGTACGAACGCACCGAAGAGGACTATGAACGGGTCGCCGCCGAGGCCTTCGACAGCGCCGCCTCGGTCGAGGGCCAACCCACGATCCTGGTCTCCCACCAGCCACCCCACGGCACCGCCTGCGACCTCGCCCGCGGCAACCACGTCGGCTCGCGGTCCCTCCGCACTGCCGTCGAACGACACCAGCCCGACCTCGTCTTCTCCGGCCACATCCACGAAGCGATCGGCGACGACACGATCGGCGCGACCCGCGTCGTCAACCCCGGCCCCTGGTTTCAGGGTCGCTCGGTCGTCATCGAAGCCGACCCGCAGAGCGGATCCGTCGGATTCCGGATCCGGGCGCCGTAGCTGGCGGACTGTCCTGGCAGGCGGGTGTTGGCAAGCCCCGTCGCTAGCCAGCCGCGACCAGGCGATCAAGCCGCTCGACGAGCTCGTCGATGGCGGGCAGGTCGACGTTGGCGAAGGCGAGGCGGAGGTAGCGGTCCTGGCAGGGGCCGAACATGGCGCCGGCGAGGCAGAGGATGCCGTGGTCCTCGGCGAGGCTGCGGCCGACTTCGACCGAGGAGTGGTCGGTGAAGGGGTGGCGGAGATAGACGAAGTAGCCGCCGGAGGAAACGACGTCGAAGCCGGTCCTTGCATCGCGCATGCGCCTGGCGGCGTAGGCGACGCGGTCACGGACGGTGCGGCGGTACCTGCGTTTCCAGTCGTCGAGGTGGTCGAGGCAGAATTGGGCCGCCAATTGGCCGATGTGGGAGGGGCAGAGGGCGACGCAGTCGGCGATCTTGAGGGTTTCGCGCAGCAACGCGGGGCTCGCGGCCATGCAGCCGATCCGGTAGCCCGCCAGGCAGTAGGCCTTGGAGAAGCTGTACAGATGGATCACGGTGTCGCTCCAGTCGGGACGAGTGAAGAGGCGGTGCGGTGGGTCGCTGTGTTCGCGGAACTCGCGGTAGGTCTCGTCGATGACGAGCGCGAGTCCGCGGTTCCTGGCGAGTTCGAAGAAGCTGTCGATCAGGGCCGGCGGGTAGACGGCGCCGGTCGGGTTGTTCGGCGTGACGAGGACGATTGCGCGGGTGGCCGGAGTCACGGCTGCCTCTGCGGCGGCAGGGTCCGGAAGCATGCCGGCGTCCGGCTTCATGTAGACGGGGGCGACATCCTGCGAGCGAAGCCACATGTCGTGGTTGAAGTAGGACGGCAGGGGGACGATGACCTCGTCGCCCGGTTCGGTGAGTGCCATCATCGAGAGGCAGAAGGCCTGGTTGCAGCCGGCGGTGACGGCCACCTGGGAGGCAGCGACCGGGGCGTCGTAGTCCGCGGTCAGCGCGCGGGCCAGCCCCTCGCGGAGCGGGAGGATCCCCTGCTGGTCGGTGTAGTTCGCCGTGACCGGGCTCTGAGCAACGGCGGCGATGTGATCGCGCAGTTCCCGGGCCGGCGGGAAGGTCGGTGCGGCCTGGGAGACGTCGATCAGGGGGAGGTCGCGGGCGGCGTTGCTCTTCCAACGCTCGACCTGGGTGATCGGCGAGTCGATCACCCGATGCACTGCCTCCCTGATGCGCATTGAGGGCGTAAGCTACCCGATCGATTCGCTGCCGGCTGTTGGCCAGAACCCGGGTGGCGCGAATCCGCGTCACCCGTGAACCAGTCCGTGCGCCCGTCAGCGGGCGCGCGGCAGGCAGGCTGGAGCACCCGGTTCCTGCCGCGCACGCTCCTGGCCGAGGCCACCTGGACGTCCGGGACCTGCAACTCAACGGGAGAAGACGAAGGATGAAGTATCTGCACACGATGGTTCGGGTCGCCAGCCTGGAGGAAGCGCTGGACTTCTACTGCGGCAAGCTCGGCATGGTCGAGATGCGGCGCTTCGACAGCGAGCAGGGGCGGTTCACGCTCGTCTTCCTTGCCGCGCCGTCGGACGTCGAGCTGGCCCGGGAGCGGACGGCGCCGCTTCTCGAACTGACCTTCAACTGGGATCCGGAGGACTACGCCGGGGGCCGGAACTTCGGCCACCTGGCCTTCGAGGTCGACGACATCTACGGCGCCTGCCGGTCGCTTCAGCAACAGGGTGTCGTGATCAACCGGCCGCCGCGGGACGGTCGCATGGCGTTCATCCGCTCGCCGGACGGGATCTCGATAGAGCTCCTGCAAGCCGGCGGCTCTCTGCCGATCGAGGAGCCGTGGGCCTCGATGCCGAACGAGGGGACCTGGTAGCGGAAGGAGGGACGCCGGCGCACCCGGTCGGAGACCGGATCAGTAGTCGGCGTAGTTCTTTTCTTCGACGAGTTCCGAGCCCAGCAAGTCGTTGATCTTGCGCTTGGCGGCGGCGCGGCGGTCGTTCGTCCGGTAGACCGCCCGCGCGAGTCCGATGAAGCGCTCGCCGAAGTCGCTCTTGCGCTCGCAGTCGCGGATGTCGTCCTCGATCTCCCAGAGACACTCGTTGATCCGGCGGAGTTCCGCCGTGAACTCGTCGAGTTCCGGCGACCTGTCCAGCGCTTTCTCGCGGGTCGCGGTCAGGCTCCGCAGCTCGCGGTGGACGTTGGCCAGCTTGTCCGGATCGGCAATCCGCTCGGCCTTGATCTCGAGGATCGTGATCTTGTCGACGAGTTCGCCCGCCGAGACCTCGACCTGTAGCGCGGCGCCCACAACGGCGGAGACCTTACAGCAGGCCGTGAGCCCCGCGCGGGTGGCTCAGGCGTTCATCGAGGTCGAGGTCGGCGGCGACCACATCCGTGAGCCCCCGGCGGGTGGCTCAGGCTCGCTCCCGCCGGACCAGTTCGGTTCCGGTCTCGATCACCCGGTCGGCGACCTGTCGCCAGTCGTAGCCGGCCGCGCGCTCGAGGGCCGCGCGCGAGGCGCCGGCGACTGCCGCGGGTGCGCCGAGCAGCCGTTCGAGCATTCGGGACAGTTCGCCGGCGTCGGCGGCGGAGGACCATCCTTCCCTTCCATCGCGGACGAGTTCCGACACCGCGCTGTTCGGGGACCGGCAGTGGACGACCGGTACGCCAGCGGCCATCGCCTCCAGCGGGAAGAGTCCGAAGCCCTCGCGGGCCGAGGGCTGTACCGCAAGGTCGGCGCCGGCCACGGCACGCCAGACGTCCTTGTTCTCGGGCAGCCGGCCGGTGAAGTCGACGATGTCGGCGAGATGGTCCCGCTCGATGTGTGCGCGGAGGCCGTCCTCCGCCGGACCGCCGCCGATGATCCGGAGCAGCGCGCCGCGTTCGGTGACGAGCCTGCGGCCGGTTTCAGTGGCCGCCAGCCTGGCCGTGGCGTCGAGCAGCAGGTCGATCCGTTTCTCCGGGATCAGCCGGCCGGCGTAGACGAGAGGCGGCGCCGCCGCATCCGCCTCGGCCGCGAGGGCTCGGATCCGTTCGTACGGAATGCCGTTGGGGACGACCTCGACCGTTTCGCCGCGCACCCTCGCGACCCGGTCGGCGGTGAGATTGCTGACCGCCACCGCCTGCGTGCCGAAGCGCAGCGACAGGCGTTCGCAGAGAGCGAAGAACCGCCACATGCCGGTGCCGAATCGTCCCGGAGGCCGGTGTTGCTTCCAGTACGCGCCCCAGTGCTCATGCCAGGTGACGAGCAGCGGAATGCGCCGCCTGCGGCAACGGCGGGCGAGCATGGGCAGGTGCAGGTAGGGGATGTTCGCCGTTTCGACGATGTCGATGCCGTCCAGCGGAATCCGGCGCACCTGGGAGGCCAGCAACAGCGCTTCGAGCCCGGAACGTCGCCCGCGGGCGACGTAGCGGCGGCTCGCCTTCGCCACCGGCTCGACGCGGACGTTCGGGTGAGGCTCGCCTGGCGCCTCGGCCCATCCCGAGAGCACGACCTCGTGTCCGAGACGGCCCAGCTCCCGCGCCAGTTCGTAGTTCCTGTGCTCGACGCCCCCCAGAGACTCCGGGTAGATGCAGTCGTAGAAGAACAGCCAGCGCAGAGGGCGTTCGGTCATCGAGGGAAGCGTAACCGGCTGCGGGCTGGCGCTGGCGTCCCAGGTGAAACCGGCCTGCGGCTGGGGCGCGGCGGAGACCGAGCTCGGCAACGGCGTCGATGTCATGCCGGAGGCATGGACGAGACGCCGCGACAGTTCTGCGTGGGCGTTCGGTCATCGAGAGAAGCGTAACCGGCTGCGGGAGCTTGGCTGTTACCGTCGCCCGGCATGCTCTGGTTCGAACGGGAGCTTTCCGCGCGGGAGCGACGGTGCCGAATCGCCTTGTTGGCGACGGTTGGCTGGGCGCTCGTGGCGACCGTCGTGGCGATCGGACCGGACCGGATTGCGGGGTGGCCGGGGGCGCCGACTCGACCGGAGGCGCCGCCTGCGGAACCTGAGCCCATCGAGATCTACGGGAGCGCGGTGGAGATCGCGACGCTGCCGGGCTGGGCCGGCGACAACGTGGCTCAGGCTCTGCCGGCTTTGGTTCGAAGCTGCGATCGCCTGACCTCGCAGCCCGCCGATCGGGTCCTGAAGCCGGAGGAGGTGGGCGGCACGGTCGGCGACTGGCATCCTCTCTGTGAAGCTCTGCGGCGTTTGGGGGCTGCAGCGGAAGAGAAAGAGGTGAGAGACGTCATCGAGCGCGAGCTCGTCGCGGTCCCGCTTTCGCACGCCGAGGCGCCGGCCGACGGCCGCCCCGGCGAGGACTCGGGATGGACACGGCGGATCGGTCTCTTCACCGGCTACTTCGAGCCCCTGCTTCACGGCAGCCGCCGCCGCAGCGAGCGTTACAGCGTGCCGCTGTACACGCAGCCGGCAGACCTCGTCATGGTCGACCTGGGCCGGTTCCGCGACGATCTGCGGGGCCGCCGGGTGGCCGGGAGGATTCGGGGCAGGAACCTCGATCCCTACGACGACCGGGAGGCCATCGCGTCCGGGTCGCTTGCGGGCCGCGGCCTGGAACTGATCTGGGTGGACGATGCGATCGATGCGTTCTTCCTTCACATCCAGGGATCGGGACGGGTCGAACTCGAGGACGGCTCGATCTTCCGGGTCGGCTATGCAGCCCAGAACGGCCACCCGTACCACGCGATCGGCCGGACCCTGGTGGACCGGGGCGAACTGAAGCTGGAAGAAGTGGCGCTGCAGTCGATCGACGCCTGGCTGCGGGCACACCCGGACCGTGCCGGGGAAGTCATGGCAACGAACGACTCCTACGTCTTCTTCCGCCAGATTCGAGGCGAGGGACCGGTTGGCGCCCAGGGCGTCGCGTTGACGCCGGAACGCTCGCTGGCGGTGGACCGGCAGCACGTTCCCCTCGGTGTGCCCGTCTGGCTCGATGCGATGACGCCGGCCGCCACGCCCGGGACGCCGGACCAGCGCCGTCAGTGGTTGCTGGTGGCCCAGGACACCGGCGGCGCGATCCGAGGCTCGGTGCGCGGGGACGTGTTCTGGGGCGCCGGGGAGCGTGCCCGGGCGATTGCCGGCCGCATGGCGCACCGCGGCCGCTACTGGGTGTTGGCGCCCCGCGGCGTGGCCGCGCCGCCGGCACTCCCGTTCCAAGGTCGGGAACTTCGGTGACCGATGTGAGGAAACCACTCCGGAATCGGCAACTCCGCACCGGCACGGCTCTCGACCCTCGGGAATGAAGGCCTCCCGCCCGCGCCCAGCGTGGAGCGCTGGACTTTGGATTGGTCCTGGCCGCCGGCACTCCCTCCGTAGCGTTCTCCGGCGCAAGCTCATAGTGTTGGCCCATGGAGCCCGTTCGCAGCGTGCCCGCGGCTGAAGACACTGGCGGCATCGGCGTCGTCGAGACGCGGCTCGAGCGTTTCGAGGCGCCGCTCGAGCTCAAGTGCGGCGACACCTTGTCCGGGTTCACCCTGGCCTGGGAGCAGTACGGGGAGCTGAACGCCGAGCGGGACAACGCCGTGCTCCTGTTCCATGCCCTGACCGGCAGCCACCACGCGGCGGGCACGAACCACGGCGTGCCGGGCCTCGGCGACGCCTGGACCGACGAGATGGTGCTCGGCTGGTGGCACGACTTCATCGGCCCGGGACGAGCGATCGACACGGACCGCTTCTGCGTCATCTGCGTCAACTACATCGGCGGTTGCTACGGGTCGACCGGCCCCCAATCGATCGACCCGGCGACCGGCGCCCGCTGGGGCCCGACCTTTCCGCGGGTCCGCTTTTCGGACTCGGTCCGCGCCGCGATGCGCCTCGTCGACCGGCTGGGCATCGACGTGCTGCACGCCGGGATTGGTCCTTCGACCGGCGGCATGGCGGTGCTCGACCTCGCGGTCATGTTCCCCGAGCGGGTGCGCAACGTGGTTGTGGTCGCCGCCGGCATGGAGGTGACGCCGCTTCAGCGGATTCACAACTTCGAGCAGATCCAGGCGATCGCGAACGACCCGCAGTTCGACCGCGGCCACTACGAGCCGGGCGCCGAACTCGAAGGGATGAAGATCGCCCGCCAGATCAACCACAAGACGTTCGTCTCGCTGCGCACGTTGCGCCGTCGGGCGCGCAACACCGTGGCCGAGGCGTCGGGGGTGCCCTGGTACGGCGTCAACCATCCGATCGAGTCCTACATGCGACACCAGGGCCGGAAGTTCGCGGCCCGGTTCGACGCGAACTCCTACCTGCGGATCCTGGACGCCTGGAGCCAGTTCGACCTGGCTGCCGCCGCGGGCGTCGCTTCCCTGGACCAGGCGTTCGCCCGCTGCCGCGACCAGCGCTTCCTGATCTTCTCGATCAACTCCGACGTCTGCTACTACCCCGAGGAACAGGGCGAACTGATGGCGACGCTGGAGTCGGCCGGGGTGAGTTGCATGCGGATCATCGTTCACTCGGACAAGGGGCACGATTCCTTCCTGCTCGAGCCGGCGCTCTACCACCCGCATCTGACGTTCCTTCTCGAGGGCCGGGGTTTCTGGCCGGCGCCGTAGCGCTTCGCAAGGACGTGGTCGGTCTCCACGGGTCGAAACCGCGGCCCCGTTCTTCGCCTGGATGGCGGCGCCTGTCTTGTCGTGCCATGATCGGGGCCCCCAACAATCCAAGGAGAAGGAGCCCCGTCATGTGGTTGCGACTGCGGCAGATCTGCCTGGTAGCGGAAGAACTCGCCCCGGTGGTGGACGATCTGGAAGCGGTGTTCGGGATCGAGGTCTGCTACAACGACCCCGGCATCATTCGCTTCGGGCTGGAGAACGCCCTGCTGCCGATCGGCAACCAACTGCTCGAAGTCGTGGCCCCGGTCGAGGAGAACACGGCCGGCGGCCGTTACCTCAAGAGGCGGGGCGGCGACGGCGGCTACATGTTCATCACCCAGTGCGACGATCACGCTCCGCGGCGGCGCCGGGTGGAGGAGCTGGGCATTCGCCTGGTCAACGACTTCGAGCGCCACGGCTTTCAGAACATGCAGCTCCATCCCAAGGACACTGGCGGCACGTTCTTCGAGATCGACTGCCAGACGAACGGCCTGGAGCCGGACGGACCATGGGAACCGGCGGGGGAGAACTGGCAGCGCTGCCGCCGGACGGACGTCGTCGACGCGATCGTCGCCGGGGAGATTCAGACGCCGCGGCCGGCCGATCTCGCGGCGCGGTGGAGCGAGATCGCCGAACTCCCGGTGCGCGACGACGGCGGCGTGCCGACGATACCGTTCGAGAACGCGGACCTTCGCTTCGTTCTGCCGACCGACGGTCGGCCCGAGGGGCTGGGCGGAATCGATGTGCGTGCGGTGGACGCCGACCGCGCCCGTTCAGCCGCGAGCGAGCGGGGCTGTCTGAGTGCCGACGGCGTGATCCGGATCTGTGGCACGCGCTTCCGGCTGGTCGGCTGACGCCGACTCGTCGACTGACGGCTTCCCGGCAGCAGGAGCGTCCGAGCCGGCGCCGTTGCCGCCTTCCGGACGGGGCGCTCCATCCAGGCTGGCCTCTTCATCCCGGACCTCGACAGCCGCCGTCGCCTGCACATCCGCCGACCGCCCGCCGGCAGCGCCCCGGTGTGACGCTCCGTCGCCGCGGCTGGCCTCTTCATCCAGGCTGGCCTCTTCATCCAGGCTGGTCGCTTCATCCAGAATGGCCGACTTCCGGCGGCTGCCGTCCCAGCGGATGTCGGGCAGCAGCACGTCCCGCTTCGCCGCGATCCGGTCGTGGTGGGGCAGGAGGTCCTCGAGCATCGCGCGGATTTCGGCGTCCATGTCGCGCGTCGGCTGGTAGCCCAGGGCGAGCAGGTGGTCGTGGTCCGGGTTGTAGTGGTGCTCTTCCAACTCCTTGCGGGGGTTCTCGACCCGCCGGATTCGGGCTTCGAGACCCATGTCGGAGGCAACGGCGGCGACCTTGGCGGCGAGCTCCGAGATCGTGTAGGTCTCCTCGAACTGGTTGAAGACCCGGTAATCGCCCGCCTGGGGCGGGTTGTCGACGGCCAGGGTCAGGCACTGCATCGAGTCGCAGATGGGCAGGAAGCCGCGGCGCTGGTTGCCGAGGCCGAACAGGGTCAGGGGCTCGCCGATCACGGACTGGCAGCTAAAGCGGTTGAGTGCGGTGCCGAAGGCCTGGTCGAAGTCCAGCCGGGTGTGGAGCGCGGGGTCGGCGGGATGGTCGGCGGCGTTGCCGAAGAAGCGCGTGCCGTAGACGACGCCCTGCATCACGTCGGTGGCCCTGAGCCCGAAGATGCGACAGGCGAACATCACGTTGTTGCTGTCGTGGACCTTGCTCCAGTGGTACCACGAGCCGGCTTGGCGGGGGAAGGGCAGGCGGTCGCGGCGGCCGCGGTACTCGACCTCGAAGAAGCCTTCCGGGATGTCCAGGTTCGGCGTGCCGTACTCGCCCATCGTGCCGAGCTTGACCAGGTGTGACTCGGGCGCCAGGTCGCGCATCGCGTAGAGCACGTTCATCGTGCCCTCGATGTTGTTGCGCTGCACCCAGATCGCGTGGTCCGCGTCGATCATCGAGTACGGCGCCGAGGGGCATTCGCCCAGGTGGACGATCGCTTCCGGCCGGACTTCCTCGAACAGCCCGTACACCACGTCCTGGTCGGTCAGGTCGCCCTGAACCAGGTGCGGACGGGTCCCGTAGACGGATTCAAAGGTGTCCACACGCTCCTTGAGGGAGGCGACCGGAAGGGCCGAGCGGCCGCCCATCTCGGCGACCCACTCGCGGCGGAACCCGGAGTCGATACCGGAAACCTCATGGCCGCGGGCAGTCAGGTACTGCGCCAGCGGCCAACCGAGATAGCCGTCGATTCCGGCAATGAGAACGCGCGTGATGTCACCCCTTTGCTGATTGCAGCGCGGGGATCAGACCGCGCTCCCTGAGTGCGTAGCGGGAAGAACCGGAGTAGAGAACGAGGAAGTTCAGTCCAGGGAGCATTCTATCAGCGGGCCGCGGCGAGAGTCGGAGAGACCGTTGATGCGGCGAGAGCGTGGATGCGGCGAGCAGACCGGCGCTGCGCGGGCGGACCTCTGGTCCGCTGACACCGAAGTCGGCGAGAAGCCCGCAACGATGAGGAGCGAGCTGGACTCACCGGTCGACAACTTGACCGGGGGGTTTCCAGAACCGTCTCCGGGGCTCCATCTTGCGGCGGCGAATCGGCCGGTGCTAGCTTCCGTCCGCATGCTCTGGTCCGGCACGACACGACGAGCTTGCCGATGAAGATTCTGTACGGCGTTCAGGGCACGGGCCACGGTCACCTGGTGCGGTCGGCGGCAATGGTGGCCGGTCTGCGCGGCCGAGGGCACGACGTTCACTGCCTGCTCACCGGACGATCTTCCGCGGCCTTCGCGGACCCCGAGATCCGTGCCAGCCACACGCTGCTCGAGGGGTTTACCGGTCAGGCGACCGGCGGGCGGGTGCGGATGCTCCAAACCCTTGGGCAGTTGCGGCTGGCCCGTTTCCTGCGCGATGTTCGCAGCTTCGATGCGTCCGGCTTCGACCTCGTGCTGACCGACTACGAGCCGGTGTCGGCCTGGATCGCTCGTCGCTGCGGGCGGCCCAGCATCGGCGTCGGCCACCTGTACGCGTTCCACCGCCGTTTGCGGCTGCCCGGCCGGACCGGTCCGGCCCGGTGGATGCTCCGCATGTTCGCCCCCGTCTACACGCCGGTTCGGACCGCGGTCGGCCTGCACTGGCATCGATTCGGCGGCGCGAATCTGCCGCCCACGATCAGTCCCGACTTGGTGTCGGCGGCGGAGGCCGGCCGGCCGCCGGACGCCGGTGAGCGGTTCCTCGTCTACCTGCCCGCGGAGAGCGAGCAGAGCATCGCGGCGCTGCTGGGGCAGTTGCCGAACCGCCGGTTCGTCGCCTACCGGCCGGTGCCCGAACCGGTCGAGCGCGGCAACCTCTCGATCCGCCCCTACGACCGTGCGGCGTTCGTGGCCGATCTGGTCGCCTGTTCGGGTGTCATCACGAACGCGGGCTTCTCGCTGATCAGCGAGGCGCTGCACCTGGGGCGCCGGCTGCTCGTGCAGCCCATTCGTCGCCATCCGGAGCAGTTCCTGAACGGCCGGGCGCTCGAGGCGCTTGGCCTCGGCGTCGTCGTCGAGCGGCTGACCGCGGACGCTGTCGAGTCCTGGGCCTGTACTCCGGAGCCGGCGCCCATGAACTACCCTGACGTGACGGGCCGCCTGATCGACTGGATCGATGAAGGGGCCGCGCGTCCGGTCGACGACCTGGCGACCGAAGTATGGCGAGACGTCTCCTGGCAGCCGACATGAGGCCTGACACGAAACAGCGTCCGCCGGCTCGCCCCGCCGATCCCGACCGGGATTTCACCCTCGCGCACTACCGGGAGATCCTGGCGCGGATCACGGCGACGCACCGCACGCTCTCCTTCGCGGAGGCGGCGCCGATGGGCGAGGCGCTGCTGGACGTGGAGCGCTTCGTGCTGATGCGGCACGACGTCGAGTTCAGTCTCGATGCGGCGCTGACCCTGGCGCGGGCCGATCACGACGCCGGCGTGCGTTCGACCTTCTTCGTCCAGATCGGTTCCGACTACAACCTCTTCGAGGCCGACGGCGCCGCGGCCGTGGCGCAGATCCTGGAACTGGGGCACGACCTGGGCTTCCACTACGACCTGGCTCTGTTCGAGCGCTCGGGTGGCGATCCGGTCGAACTGGCGCGGCGCGCGATCGGTCTGATGGAGGGGTTCTTCCGTGTCGAAATCCGGGCGGCGAGTCCCCACATGCCGATGCGGTCGGGCCGGACGCTGCGGATACCCGGCATCGTCGACGCTTACGACCCGCTCTACTTCGAGCGGATCAAGTACCTCTCCGACAGCACCCAGGTCTGGCGCGAAGGCGTCGTGACCTCCTTGCTCGACCGGCATGACCAGATCCAGCTTCTCACCCACGAGTACCACTGGACCGAGGACGGGCTGGGTTGGGACGAGCTGTTGCTGCTCGAGGCCGAGTCGAAGTACCGCCGCCTCAAGGGTCGCGCGGAGGCCAACATCGAGAGCTTCCGCGAGGGGTTGCGGCTGCGGGCCGAACGCGACGCGGCATTTCGGGCCGGGCGGCCGAGGGGCTGACGGCAGATGAACCAGGCCCGCATGGTCAGGGACGTCCTGCTGCGGCCGACCGCGGAGAGCGAGCTGGATCGGCTGTCCGAGCTCACCGAGACCGTGTACGGCGTCCGCCGGGCGCCGGAGGTCCTGCGTTGGCTCCTGTTCCATGGGGACCGCGGCCCGGCGGTCGAATCGCTGGTGGCCGAACGCGGAGGACGCGTCGTCGGCCATGTGGCGTCGCTGGAGTGTCGCTACGGGATCGGTGGCCGCACGGTCGTCGGCGCCCACCGGATGCTCTGGATGGTGGAGGCCGACGCGCGCGGCGCCGCTGGCGTGCCCCTGGCTGGCCGCAGCCCGGAGACGGACTTCGAGGTCGTACTTGGCGGCACGGCCGCCACCAAGGCGATTCTCGTCATGCGCGGCTTCCGCGAGGTCGGCGAGGCGCTGGAGGTGCGGCTGTCCACGAGCCGGCGCGGGAAGGCCCTGGCGACGACGGACGGCCCTTCGGTCGCGTTGCGGGACTGCGGTCCCGCCGTCCGCGCGCTCCCGGCGGCCGATGACATGCTGGTCAACGTCGCCGATCCGGAGCACCTGGCCTGGCTCGCGTCCTGTCCGGAACACGATTCGCTCCTGTTCACGCTGGAACGCTCCGGCGAAGCGCTGGGCCCGGTTCTCCTCTACGTGAACCGCGCCAACTCGCCGCCGACCGGGCGCATCGTCCACATGCCGTACCTCGAGGAAGGCCCGGAGTTCGCGCTCGCCGCCATCCTCGACCGGCTGGGCGGGGAGGGATGCGCGGAGGCGAGCGTCCTCACCACCGAGGGAGGGCTGCGTCAGGCCGTGGAGTCGCTCGGCGGCGAGGTCTTCTACCGGCGCCCGCTCTGGTTTCGCAACCCGAACGGCGCGGTGGAGCCGGAGCGGTTCTACCTCACCTACATGGAGGGAGATCTGGCGTACCGGCGCGTGTGAGCTGAAACTGGATCACGTAAGGGAGCCTCTCGCAATTGCCAGCGGCGTCGTTGTTCGAGAACATCTCGCCAGTCGACGAGTCCCGCTAGGCAGTTGAACCGGCAGGCGGTGTCAGAAGAGTCGTCAGGCTTTGGCGCCACTCCGCTTCATCCACGACCTTGAAGCGTGGGGACCGGCCGCGCATCGCCGGCACGAAGTCGGCCCAGTCGGCGCGTTTCGCGTGCTCGTTGCAGAGGTCGAACACTGAGCGCTTGTACCTTGTGTCGGAAGCTTGTTCGAGGTGGAGGCCCTTCGTCTCCACCACGAAGACGCGGTGGAAGGCATCGTCCGAGTTCGGCTCGTCGGGCTTCAGTGTCAGGATGAAGTCGGCGTAAATGCGCCCCCGCCTCCATCCTTGGACGTGGTAGTCCTTGCGCACTCTGTTGCGGTACCAGAAGAACAGGCGCTCCTGTTGGTCGAGGTAGGTCGCGACCTTGTTCTCCAGTCCGTTCAGGTCGTCCTCGTCAGTGCGGTCGAAGAGGTTGAGCAGGTACTGGCCGCCGTCTTCCCGGTTCGCCTGCCTGCCGGAGGGCGTTGCGATGGTCTCCGGGAGGCGGTTGAAGCCGAGTTCTTCGGCGACGACGATGAAGCGCATTTCGCCGCTGTCGAGCATGCGGCGGAAAGCGTCTCTGGCCAGTCGGTCGCGTTCGGCGTGGAGGTGACGTCGGAGTTCTTCGAGCACGTAGACGAAGTTGGTCCGAATGCGCGCCGGTGGGTGGCGCTCCAGGAGTGCTCTGAACACCCGCCGGGCGAGATCGTGCCCGTGCCAAGGGTTGGCAACGACTTCCAGCAGATGGCGGGAGGCCAAAGCGTAGCTCAACTCGGCCGCATCGTGTTGGCCCTCCGCCGGCCGGTCCCTCTCCTCTGCGTCGAGGCTGATGCGGAAGTCGGCGCCGCCGGGCGGCGTGTCGTCGAGCGGGAGATCGGAGAGCTTGTCGATATCGGCGCGAGACCAATCGACCCGGGAAAGAAGATCAGTCTCGTAGCGGACCGGCCGCCAGCCGCCATCGTCGCGAATCATGAACGCCGGTAGCACGAGGTCCGCAGCTGCGGCGCGGAAGTCTCTGCGCTGCCGCTTGACGGTGAGCTTGCGTGTTACTCCGGTCTCGCCCGTATCGTCGACGACCCGGCCTTCGAGGTCGCTCAGACCCTCCAGGCCGAAGCCCTTGCGAACCTGAGCCAGCAAGTCGGCGCCTCGGCGCTGAAAGCAGAACACGTAGCTCTCGTCCAGCGCGACGTTGTGCGTCTTCCGGGCGTACGGCTGCCGGAGGATGCGGCCGACCAGTTGGGTGAGTCCCGTCCTGGAACTGGGCCGCGTGAGGATCGTCAGCACGTAGGCGAAGGAGCAATCCCAGCCCTCCTGCAGGGCCTGTTTGGTGATGATGTAGCGAATCGGGCAGTTGCGCGAGAGCAGGCCTCCGATGTCGTCGACTGCCTTCAATTCGTCCGTCTGGCTCGATTTGACAGCGACTTCGGCGGGTGCGATTCGCCCGTGCTGGTGAAGGTACTCCCTGACGTCTTCCGCGTGTACCAGCCCGGACTCCCGTTGGTCTCTTCCCGTGCGTTCCACCTGAACCAGGCAGATGGGACGAATGTAGGCGCCATCCGTGGCTCGCAGCTTTCGGGCCTCTCCTTCCAGGCGTTCACGATGTTCGATGGCGGCCAGCAGAGTGTCCTGCCAGGAAGCGTTCGGCCGGCAACTGATATGCAGGTCGAGCTTGACCATCTCCTCGGCCAGCAGGTCGCGCCCGAGGATCTCCACCAGTACGTTCGCTTCACTCGGCGGCGTCGCGGAGAGTTCAACGATCGCGCAGGGATTGAAGCCTTCAAGAGTTGCTCGGGCGTTGCGGCTGTACGCCTTGTGCCCTTCGTCCAGGATGATCAGGGGCCGTAGAAGTCGCAGGGTGTTGCCGAGCGAGGTCTTGATCTGGGGTCCCCACAGGCCATGGTCTTCGTCGAACGTGTCGAGGTTGGGAACGTCCCGCAGAACTTCCGCGTGGGCTCTCAGGTTCCCCTCGTCCGGGAAGAACCGGTCGAATCCCCCACTGTCGCGGAACATCCGGAGCTGTTCCTTGGTTCTGCGGTTGGCTGAGGGGAGCATCAGGAGGAGCACGCACAGGTTCTCGGCCACGTCTTGCGGGCCGAACCCGTTCCGCTTCTCCAGAATCAGGGTGCGGCCCGCCGAGGCCAGGTCCAGGCGCTGGCGATAGTAGTGGTCGCGGTCCTTCAGTGCGGCCAGGGTCTGCCGGTAGATCTGGGTGCTCGGGACGATCCAGAGGACGAGTCCGGTCTGGCTTCGCCGGAACTTCGTCTTGACTTGGTCAATGACGTGGAGGGCCAGCAGCGTCTTGCCGCCGCCGGTGGGGATCTTCAGGCAGAAGACGGGCAGCGCCCTGCCCGCGCCATCTGTTCGCTCCGTGTACTTCGGCCTCGCCGGAACGGACTTCTCCCATGCCCGGCGGACCCAGTCGAAGCCCCATTCCGGGTTCTGCGCCCGTGCCTTCTCGTCCTCGGCGCGGAAGTGAGCGAGGTGATCAAGGAGCCTGCCGGTCGCCGCCAGGGTGCGACGCTGATAGTCCTTCAGGATCATCGCGCGCCGCGGCTCAGGAATCCGCGACCACGCGGTAGATCTCGAACGGGAGCTGGCAGAACTCGACCTCGTACCGGTTCAGGAAGCACTCGTCGAGAAACCTGGTGGGCGCGAACACGACCCGCTTTCGCCCGTTCGCCGGCGGCAGTGCCTTGGCGAACGCCAGGTCCAGCGCAAGTACCTTCAGGCGCTCGGCGTCGGGCTCGTAAACCAGGTACACGTCCGTGGAGTCCGTGCTGCCGATCAACCAGCGTTTGCGGTCCGCTTGCTGCGGCCTGAGTTCCTGGCCCGTTGCGGTGAAGAAGATGTAGCCGGCCAGCGCGTCGTAGGCAGGGAGTTCTCCGCCGCCCAGGAGAGATTCCTCGCGCATCGGTCCGCCGAGTTCAAAGTAACTGAAGGTGCCGCCCGAACCTCCGCGGAGATCTTCGTCCTTGGCGTCCGGTACGCCTTGTGCGACGCGGCGGACCCTTTCTGCGGTCAGGGTCTCGGCGTAGTCCTCGCATTCAATGAGCACGAAGCGGCGGTTGCCGCCGTCCTGCCTGTTCAGATCCAGGACGGCATGCGCCGTCGTGCCGGAACCAGCGAAGGAGTCGAGCACGATGGAGTCGTCGTTGGTGGCGAACGAGAGCAACTCGCGGATCAGCGTCGATGGCTTCGGGTTCTTGAAGATGCGAGGGTTCTCCGGAAACAGGCGTCGGAGTTCGTTTGGACCGCGCCGCGAGTCGATCCCCTTGATGACGCTCCCCAGTTTCGCCTGGTAATCGTCGACGTGAGCCTTGAGTTCGATGATCTTCGACTCGTCCTTTCCGAAGATCACGCGATCCTCCGCCAGCAAGCGCTTCATTGTGGACTCCGGAAAGCGATAGCCCATCAGGGGTTGTCGGCAAGGCTCGCCGGTTACCGGATGGAGCACGTCGTAGCGGTAGCCTTCGCGCCCCGGGTTGTGGACGCTCTGACTGCCCGTGAAGACGCCAGCGTCGTCGATGTATTTGTAGCGGTCCAGAGGCTTGAGCTGTGATCGATGTTCCCTCAGCCAGTGCGAGTACACGCGCTGTCGCCGGTCGGTCTCGGGGTGCGTTTCGATGAGTTCCGCGCCGATGCCCTGGAGTACGGCCTTCGGTTCGAAACGCGCCGACTTCCACTCTTCTTCCAGTCTTTCCTTGTTGAGGGCGTAGCACACTATGTACTCGTGCTCGGTCGCTATGTTCGTCGGGTTGTTGTCGGTGGAGCCGTGCCAGATGACCTTGCCGACGAAGTTCTCTTCCCCAATAACCTCGTCCATCAAAGTCCTGAGATGATGAACCTCGTTGTCGTCGGTGGACACGAAGATGACGCCGTCGTCCCGAAGCAACTCCCGCAGGAGCTTGAGTCGGGGCATCATCATGCAGCACCATTTGTCGTGGCGGGTCAGATCGTCCCGATCCACCGTCTTGCCGAGCCAGTCCCTCATCATGGGCGAGTTCACGCGGTCGTTGTAGGCCCAGCCCTCCTTCCCGGTGTTGTACGGCGGGTCGATGTAGATGCACTTGACCTGCCGATGCAGGGTCGGCTGCAGCGCCTTCAGTGCGGCGAGATTGTCCCCGTGAACGACGAGGTTGTCGTGGAGGCTCGGAGTCGTTGACAGCCCGCGGCTCGCAACGGCGCGAAGCTCGTGGAAGGGCACGGTGAGATGGTGGTTCTCGACCAGGTTGCGGCCCTTGAAGTGGAGGCGCGGCATGGTCCCTAGAGGATCGTCGTTCCAGGCGGCGGCGTCAAGGTCCTGCGGAGGATCCGGGGAGGGTGGTGGCTTCGGCCCGTTCCGTGTTGAACGGCGCCGGGGATATCGGATCGCTTCCCGCCGAGCGCAGATCCTGTAGAGACTGCTGCCTCGCGGTGGTGCGGGAACTGCCCTGGATCCTTGGGTCCGCCCTGCCGGCCGCTCGCTCAGCCGTGCGGCGTGACCAGGTACTTCTCGCCGGTCGCCTGCTTCGCGTAGACCGCGACGGCAGCCGGGTCGAGAGCCTCCCGCAGGGTGACCGTCTTCGCGTAGCTCGAGGCGAAGGTCGTCTTGATCTCGGCGGCGACTCGCTGGCGGAGGCGGTCGGAAGCCTCCGGGCCGATCCGCTGGAGGAAGTGGGGGAGCAGCCAGCCTCCGAGGCCCCAGGCCATGCCGAAGTTCCGCGTCAAGACGGTCTGGCTGCGGTCGAGCCCGCCGTAGATGTAGACCTGCTTGAGCGTCGCCGAACCGTAGCGATTGAACTCGGGAGCGTTGGCGGACAGGGCCGCCTCCATCGCGGTCAGGATCTGGCCGGCCAGTTTGCCGCCGCCGGTCGCGTCGAAGCCGAGGGTGGCGCCGGTCTCGGTGAGGGCGGCGATCAGATCGGCCATGAAGGTGTCGGAACTCGAGTTCACGACATGTTCGGCGCCCAGATCCCGGAGGAGCGCCTCGTGCTCCACGCGGCGGACGATGTTGACCAGGGGTACGTCGTCGGCGGTGCAGATCTTCTGCAGCATCTGCCCGAGGTTCGAGGCGGCGGCCGTGTGAACCAGCGCCGCATGGCCCTCGATCCGCATCGTTTCGACCATGCCCAGCGCGGTCAGCGGGTTGACGAAGCAGGACGCGCCTTCGGCCGGCGTCGTGCCCTCGGGCAACACCAGGCAACGCTTCGCTTCGGCCAGGCGGTACTCCGCGTACATGGAACCGCCGAGGACGGCCACGACGCGACCCATCAGGGCCTGCGCACGGGCCGAGGAACCGGCCGCGACGACGACGCCGGCGCCCTCGTTGCCCGTGGGGATCGCCTGACCGAGTCGGCCGGCGACCAGTCGTGCCAGCCCGTCGGGGATGTCGGCAAGGATGGCCGGGCCGTGCTCGCCTTCCGCGCCTCGGACGGTGGTGACGTCCGCCGGCCCGAACAGAACACCCAGGTCGGACGGGTTGATCGGCGCCGCTTCGACCCGGATGACGACCTGCTCGGGCCCGGGATCGGCTACCGGAACCGGGACGAGGGCGAGCTCGACCGTGCCGCCGCCGCTGTCGCCTTTGCGGATCGTGGAGTGGAGGGCGAGGCCGTTGTTGGGGAGCTCGGTCATCGGTGTTCTTCCTACGTTGGTGGGCGGTTGAGGGTCGGTCAGGGTATCGCGCCCGGGCGCTTGGCGACCTGTCGTCGGCGGTCACGACCGATGCGCTGCGGCTGGACGCCGACCGTCCATGAAGACCCGCTCTCAGGGCCTGCTGACGTCGATCACCCGCACGCTGATCTTCCGTTGTTGCTCAGGCGTCAGTTGCATGGCGAGGCCGTCCTCGAGTTTCTGCTGGAGTTCTTCGGGGCTGCCGGGGCGTTTGCCGGTGTGGTCAGGAGGCGCCTGATCGGGGTCGCCGAACCAGAGTGCGAGGAAGATGCCGTGTCCGCCAGTAGCCGGATCCTGCGCGTACCCGGCGACAAGCTGGTCGCGCACCGCGCGATACAGGTCGCGGTGGGATTGCTTCTTGATCTCGATAGGGACGTGGAAACCGAGACAGGACAGGCGGATGTCTGCGCGCCGGCTGGCGGCGTACTGACCCTCGGGCTGCGCCCCTACCTCGGCCGGCAGACGTTGCCGCAGTTGGGAGAGCAGTGCGTCTCGGCAGGCGTTCTCGGGCTTGGAATCGGTGGGCCGGCCATGGCTGTCCTGGTTCCAGTACTGGCTCCAGTCGTTCGTGTTGGCGTGGCGGATCGAGCAGGCCACCTCTTCGATCCGGTGAAGTGCGAGGGCAGCGAGGTCGGCGGCGTTGGCGGGTGCAGCGTTGTTCAGGGTTGCGCGGATGCGGTCGAGGTCGGGGCGCTCGCAGGAAGCGTCGCGGGCGACTGCCGCTTGTCGGTCTGCGGCGGTTCGCAGGTGGTGGCGCCAGCGTGAGAGTGTCTCGTCGTCTGCCAGTCGGCGCAGGGAGTGGCCGGCCTCGGGCGCCGGCGATGCCGCGAGGCACTCGATCAGTTCGGCGAGATTCCACAGCGTCGATTCAGGCTGTGCGTTGTGGCGCCCGATGGCGTGGCGGCGGCCATGGTCCGGTCTGTCGACGAGATCGTAGATGCTGAAGGCGGCGCCTGACTGCCCGATCAGAACCTCCAATGCGCGGGGAGGAAGTTCGGCCGGCCGGAACACGGCGGGGTGCTCCGACCACAGGAACCTCGCAAGCTGTCTGGCAAGCGGTTCCTTGCCGTCAATGAACTTCGCGAGCCGGTCGGTGTAGGCGTCAGGCGCGGTCACGACGCCGGCCGCGAGCCAGTGGACGCGCTGCTTGACGAGCATGCTCTTGCCGGCGAGTTTCTTCTCCAGGATCTCGATCAACTCGTCCCGGTCGACATGTTGCCGCGCCGCCCACAGCAGGCGGGTCAGGTTGGGCAACTGCCGGACCCGGCGCCTGACCGGGAAGCCGCGAAGCAGAGCCGGTACAACAAGTCTGGCCAGTTCGGCGTGGCCGGCGTCGTGCGTCAGGTCCCATAGGCCGGAGACGTTCTCGCGGCCCATCTGCAGCTCGGTGCGAGCGAACGAGAGCAGCACGCTCGCAACTGTTTGCGGGTGCTTCTCGACCAGCTCGCGGTACCAGTTCGGATGGGAGTCGTGTTTGGTCAGCGCGGAATGGTAGAACGCGCAGGCTTGCCGCTTCTGCCGTCTTGTCATCGTTTCGACGAGCCGGGAGTTGGCCAACGCTCGCTCGTCGAGGGAAACGAGAAAGGGCGTCGAAAGGTAGTGGGTGCGGGATTCGCCGTGGAGGCGGAGAATCTCGTCCGCGTCGGGCACGTCGTCGCGGTCGCTGACGCCGCGCAGACCGCTGGCTGTCGCCTCGACGAGGTCTCTCTCGCCGCCAAGCTCTTCGCCTAGCCACTCGAGGAGCGGGACCTGACTCCGGGAGCGTTGAAACCACCTCTGTGCCAGGTGGAACAGAAGCCACGGGGCGCCCCTGTTCTGCTCCAGGGCGGGCGCCTCGGAGCGAACGGAGTCAAGCCACTCTTGCTTCCGTCGCCTGCGTCGCTCGAGGTAAGAGGCGTGGATCGCTCTGTTTCTGCACGACCTTTCGCGCAGGCTCCCTCTTTCCCTTAGGTTCACTGCGGCTTCGGGATCGGACGGAACGGGCCGCAAGGAAGGGTGTTGTCGGGTAGCTTCGTCCAGGAGTCGGCGCGAGGAACTCCGCGATGTGCCGATGGACGGGTTCGAGACGCTGGCTGGCCGAGGACCGGCCGTTCCGGACAGCGAAGAGCCGACTGGACAAGGCCAGTCGCTGGACGCGGATCATTGCGTTGGCCGCGCTTGTCGCCGTTCCCGGCTGCGCCGGGTCGAGGCGCTCGATTGCCGGGTACCTGGCATCGCTCTCCTCGCTTGCCGGGAGGCTGCTGGCGCCGGGGGCGCCTGACAGCAACAGCAAGGCGCAGATGCGTCCTGCCGCGTCCATGATCTGCGTTTCGGGCGGGCGTTCCCGCAGGGAGAGGCGATGCTCGTCGTTCGGCTCGGTCGCGAGCCGCTTGCAGGCCAGCTCGAACGTCTCAAGCCGACTGGCGGGCCACCGTCCGCCTCCGCCGACCGCCTGAATGAGCGTGTTGAGGTTCTGCGGGTTTGCCAGGAGCTCCCGAAACCCCCTTTCCTCCGCTTCGTGGAGGAACCTCTCGGCGTCGTCCAGGCGCTCGTCCGCGCGGGCGATCCGCCTCGCGTCGTCTGAAGTCAGCGGATCGAGCCGGAGCGCCTTGATTTCGCCCTCCGGCGCCACGGCTTTGAGTCGTTCCAGGTCGTTCCGGCCCAGCCAGTCGGCCTCCCTGCAAGACAATCGGAAGGGAGGCTGTCCGAGTTCGGCGAGCCGGGCGCGCACCCGGTCGAGGGCCGTACGGCCGTCCCTGCTGCCGGCACGGACTTCGTCCAGACCATCGATGAAGAGCGTTCTGCCTTCCCACTCCGGCCGACTTCCCACGCCGAACTCCACGAAGTCCCTGGCCGAGACGAAGTCGGCCGCGTCGCCCGCTCGCTGGCGCTCCCGCCAGAAGCAAGTCGTCTTGCCGGCGCCCGGGTCGCCGAGCAGGACGTACGCGGGCACGTCTCGGTAGTCGGCGAGCGGTCTGGCGGTTCTATTCCGGTCGAAACCGTTCTCGCTTCCTTGCACCTCGGTGCACGTTCGGTCAATGATCGTCATTCGCCGTCCTCGAACCAGTCCGATGCGGGTCGGCTGAGGTACTCGGCGAGCGACACGGTGTTCCGCTTTCGTTCATCCGGGCCGACTACCACGATTCGGTCGGGACGGAAGCGCTCGCGGAAGATCTTCATGCCGCGAGTCGCTCGGACCTGGCCCGTCTTCACCTCGATGGCCACCGTCCGCGGCCCGCGAGTCATCACGAAGTCGACTTCATTGTCGTCCTTGCTTCGCCAGTAGTGGACCTTCGTTCGTTCGTCGGCGGTGTTGAGGAGATGTGCGCCCGCCGCGGTCTCGACGATGCGTCCCCAGAAGGTGCGGTCCGCCTGTGCTTCCTCGAACGAGTAGTCCGACAGCACTGTCATCAGGCCCGTGTTGAGCACAACCAGCTTCGGGCGGTCGATGCGCTGCCGTGCCGGACTGCGCGAGTATCTTGGAATGGCCGCCAGGAGGCCGACCCGGGAAAGGATGTGGAGGTAGTCGACGAGCGTCGTGGCGTTACCGGCGCCTGCGCTCGTACTTCATCGCGGGTCAGTTTACGTTTCCGAAGAAGATTCGGCAAGACAGTGATACCGGGCGCCTCAGTGAGTCTGGCCGGTGCGCGGTCTGCCTCGATGGAGTAGATTCGCCTTTGGGCTGAACCAACCTGGAGGGACAGCAGATGACCGCGACCTGTCACGACTTCCGTACCCCGATCGGCACCCTCCGCCTGGTGGGCGACGAGGATGCGATCGACCGGATCGAGTTGCCGAACCGGGCGGCCGAGCCGCCGGATCCGGCCTGGACGCCCTCGAACAGCGACTTGCCGGCAGCCCTGGCGGAGGCGAAGCGGCAGATCGGGGAGTACTTCGCCGGTGCGCGGCGCGAGTTCGACCTGCCCTTGGCTCTCGAGGGGACCGAGTTCCAACGCCACGTGTGGGCCGAACTGCGCCGCATCCCGTTCGGCGAGACGATTTCGTACGGCGAGTTGGCGGCACGGATCGGCAAGCCGACGGCCTCGCGTGCAGTCGGGGCCGCGAACGGTCGCAACCCGGCGCCGGTCGTCGTACCTTGCCACCGGGTGGTCAGCCACGACGGGACGCTTGGGGGTTACGGCGGCGGCCTGCCCACGAAGCAGGCGCTGCTCGATCTGGAGCGAAGGGCCGCTGGCGACACTCCCTGGGCCGCGGTCGAGGTCGGCTTGGGGACTCCCGGCTGACCTACCGGCTCAGGCCGGTGGTAAGCTGCGCCCCGCCGCTGCAACTGCGATTCCGATTGCCTGCGCTTCATGCGCGGGCGGGATCTGTTTGAACCGATCTCCCACTGGAGGTTCATGATGCGTCGTTCCACTCTTCTGCTCGTCGCCCTCGCCGTGGCACTGCTGGTCGCGGGCTCGGCCCTCGCCGCGCCGCCGTCCACCGACAACTGGCCGTCCTTCCGCGGCGCCGACGCGATGAGCGTCGCCGCCGACGATCCGCGTCTGCCGCATTCCTGGAGCACGGAGGAAAACGTGGTCTGGTCGGTGGACGTGCCGGGTCTCGGCTGGTCCTCGCCGATCGTTCTGGGCGACCGGGTGTTCGTCACCACGGTGTGGAGCGAGGGCGAAGTCGAAGAGCCGAAGAAGGGGTTGTACCTGGGCGGGAACCGGATGCAGCCTTCCGCGGACCTTCACCACTGGACGGTCTACTGCTTCTCGGTCGAGACGGGTGAGAAGTGCTGGGAACAAGAGGTGCTCGCCGCGGTGCCGGACTTTGCGAGGCACCTGAAGAACACGTACGCATCGGAGACGCCGGTGACGGACGGTGAGCGCGTGTACGCGTACTTCGGCAACGTCGGCGTGTTCGCCTTCACGCTCGACGGCGAGCCGGTGTGGGAGCGCCGTTTCGAGGCCGTTCCGACCCGCTACGGCTGGGGTACCGCGGCGTCGCCGATCGTCCACGACGGGCAGCTCTACATCGTGAACGACAACGAGGACCAGTCCTACATGCTTGCGCTCGACGCCGCGACCGGCGAGGAGCTCTGGCGCGATCCCCGGGACGAAGGCAGCAACTGGGCGACGCCCTTCGTGTGGGAGAACGAGCTGCGCACCGAGGTGATCACCGTGGGCACGGACCAGGTGAGGTCATACGACAAGGAGGGCAAGCTCCTGTGGCACTTCGGCGGCATGTCGTCGATCGCCATCCCGCAGCCGTTCTCGGAGTACGGTCTGCTCTACGTGTCGTCGGGGTACATCGGCGACCAGGTCCGCCCGGTCTACGCGATCAAGCCTGGCGCGGAGGGCGACATCACACTCGAAGAGGACCAGCAGAGCAACCAGTGGGTGGTCTGGTACCAGCCTCAGGCGGGCTCCTACAACCCGACGCCGCTGATCTACCGCGACCGGTTCTACACCCTGCTCGACCGCGGCTTTTTCACCGCGCACGATCCGAAAACGGGCGCCGAGGTCTATGGCAAGCAGCGCATCGAGCGCGGCTCGGGTGCTTTCACGGCCTCGCCCTGGGCTTACAACGGCAAGGTATTCGTGCTCAGCGAGGACGGCGACACGTTCGTCATCGAAGCCGGCGACGAGTTCAAGGTCGTGGGCAAGAACTCGCTCGATGAGATGTGCATGTCGACGCCCGCCATGGCGGACGGCAGCCTGTTCATCCGCACTCGCAGCAAGCTCTACCGGTTGACCAACCACGGCGCATCGACCGGACCCTGATCGGGAAGCGGACGTCGCCAAAGCGCGTGCAGCAGCTGGGGAAGGCGGACCGCAACCTGCCGCTGCCCTTTCAGGCGATATCCGGCTACCCGTTCGCTCCCGGCGGAAGTCGCCCCCGGGCTCCGGATGAGGGGCGTGAACAGCCGGCGCTGGAGCGGCGTCCTGTTCCGGCTCGGATGGCTGACGAAACGGGAGAGCCCGGCGCCTGCCGCAAGCGTGTGGCGGCGAGGGCTGCGGCGGCCTGGGTGGCCTGCACCGTCTTCGCCCTCCCCGCGTTCGCGGTCGACTTCGATGACGTGGCAGAGGTGTTCCGCCTCCGGTGCGCCGGCTGCCACCAACAGGGCGGACCGGCGCCGTTCGCGCTCGAGACCTTCGAGCAGGCTCGCGCCTGGGCGTCGTCGATCCGGCGGGTCGTGGCGGCGGGGGCGATGCCGCCGTGGCATGCCGACCCGCGCTACGGCAAGTTCGCGAACGACCGGCGCCTGCCGCCGGCCGAGAAGGAGAAGCTGCTGGCCTGGGTCGACGAAGGCAGCCGCCCCGGGGCCGGGGCCGCGGCGACGGCGCCAGTCGATGCTGCCGATCGCTCGTCGGGCTGGCGGATCGGCGCACCTGACCTCGTCTTCGAGCTGCCGGAGAAGGTGACGATTCCGGCCGCCGGCGAGGTTCCTTACCACGGCTATCGCGTGGATACGAAGTTGCCCGAGGACGTGTGGATCCAGGCGGCGGAGACCCAGCCGGGGAACGCTGCCGTCGTTCATCACGTGATCGTGCAGGCGTTCCCGGGTTCCGGTGCGGTGGCGCCGGCCGGAGGCGACCCGCGTACCGTGGGCGACCTGGGCGGCTACGCGCCGGGCACAGGCCCGTTGATCATGCCTGCGGGTGTCGGCCGCCGGCTGCCAGCCGGAGCGGTGATCGACTTCCAGATGCACTACACGCCGACCGGCCGGGTAGAGACCGACCGCAGCCGGATCGGCCTTGTGCTCGCAGCCAAGCCGCCGCGCCACGAGTCGCGTACGGCCCTGTGTTCGACTCCCTTCCTGTGGATTCCGGCGGGGGAGAGCGATGTGCGTTTCGAGGCGGAACTCGTGTTCCCGCGCGAGAGTCGCCTGCTGTCGCTGCGGCCGCACATGCATCTGCGTGGCGACACGTTCGAGTTCCGGGCCGAGTATCCGGACGGCGGCGCCGAGGTTGTCTTGCGCGTCGAGGGCTACGACTTCAACTGGCAGACGACCTACCGGCTGGCCGAGCCCAAGCCGATGCCGGCCGGCACGAAGCTTCGTTGCGTCGCCACGTATGACAACAGCGGCGACAATCGGCGCAACCCGGATCCGACCCGCGACGTCTCCTGGGGCCGCGAGACAACGGACGAGATGATGATCGGCTTCGTGGACTACTACGAGGTGGAGTGAGCCGGGTGCCATCCGCACGCCCGATGACGAGCGTGCGGAGTGGTTCACGGGTGGCGCACTGCGCCACCCGGGTTCCACTCGCCGCGGGCGACGGCAGGCACAAACTCGTCGAGACCTTCGGGCGGATAGTCGACGGTACGACCCTGTTCGGCGCTCATGTAGGCGGCCATCAGCAGCCGGGTGACCTCCAGGCCGTCCTCGAAGGTCTCCCTGGGCCGCTCGCCGCGGCGAAAACTCTCGACCATGTGCCGGTTCTCGGCGTCGTAGCCGTAGGCCACCGGCTCGTTCGGCAGGACCGGCATCAATCCCGTCTCGGCGTTCTGTTTCTCGATCAGGTCCTCTCCGCTGCGCTGCGCCAGGTCGCGGCTGAAGAAGAGCTCCAGGTCCGTGTCGAGGCTGTTGGCCCGCATCGAGTACTCGGGACCGAGCAGTTCCATGGATAGCCGCAAGCCGGCGCCCACGTAGCTCCAGGAGGTCGTCGCCTCGACGACCAGGGGCGTGCCGGCCTCGTCCTCGTACTCGACCATGGCTCGGGCAAAGTCCTCCGCCGGCCGGCGTGCGTAGTCGACCGTGTCGCCGTACTGCTGGCGCAGGCGCTCCGCGTACTCGGGCCGCTGCCACTTGAGGCAGTGGATCTGCGCGTTGACCCGTCTCGGCGTCAGGCTTGAGCGGGGTTTGTCCGGGTCGGTGAGCAGGAAGCGCGCCGCCTCGACCGAGTGGCACATCATGTCGTTCAGCACCCCGCCGCCCTGCAGGTCGCCCTGCCAGAACCAGGCGTTGTGCGGGCCGGAGTGTTCCTCGGCGGCGCGGGCCAGGTAGGGGCGGCCGGCGGAGCGGGCCCCGCGCTCCCAGGCGAGTTCACGGCCGCGCACGACGGCGGGGCTGAAGACCTGGTTTTCGAGGTAGCCGTCCAAAACGTCGATCTCGCGTGCCAGTTCGACCATGCGCAGCGCTTCGGCGGCGTTGCGCGCGAGCGGCTTCTCGCAGGCGACGCCGACGAGATGGCCGCGGCCGCTGCTCACCGCGCCGGCGATCTCCTCCATGTTCGCGACCCGGTGGTCGTTGCGGCCGCAGATCCAGATCGCGTCTATCCCCTCATCCTCGACCATCGCGGCGATGGACTCGCAGGCCCGGGCGTCGCCGACGTCCAGGTCATTCGCCAGGACCGCCGCGGACTCCGCGCTTGCGCGGTTGGGGCTCCAGACGCCCCGGATGTCGGCGCCGCGGACCGCTGCCCAGGAACGGATGTGAAAGCGGGTGATGAAGCCGCTGCCGACGAAGCCGATGCCAAGAGGACGCCGCGCGGCCAACTAGCTGTCCTTGAGTTCTCGGGCCTGCGCGATCCAGCGTTCCACCATGGAGGCGGAGGGAGCGCGGCGGCTTAGCTTCCGGGTCGCGTTCACGGTACTCATCTTGGCCGCCAGGTTGAAGGCGCGGCGGCGGCTCAGGTCGCGGACCGTCCGTACGCCGGAAGCACCAAGTAGTTCCGCGAAGTCCGCGCCGATGCCGCGGATGCGCATCAGGTCGGCCGTGTTGGCGAACTTCTGAAGCTGCCGCTCGGGCAGGCCGGTGCGCTCGCAGAGCAGGCGACGATCCCTGCGGCCGTTGCAGGCCGCGAGGAGAGCGTCCGTGGTGCGGATGTCCGCGCTGGCGAGCTTCTTGGCGACGATCGGGCCTATCCCTGCGATCTTCCGGACGCCGTAGGCCATCCGCCCGGGCGCCTACTCGGCGCCTTCGAAGGTCAGGTCAAGACCCTCGACGTTGCCGCTTACTTCGACCTCGACCACCTGCTCGCCCAGCTTCTCATGCCAGAAGACGAGCTCGTGAGAACCGGCCGGCAGGCCGTCGATCCGGTACGTGCCGTTGCTCCCGGTGGTCGAGTGGAAGGAGTGCTCCATGACGAACACGAAGGCGGCCATCCACGGGTGGACGTCGCACTTGACCTTGATCGGTTTCTCGGGCGCCCTGAACGACTTCGTTCTCGTGCCCCGCGCCGGCTGACCGATGTTGAAAGGCCGGTTGGCCTTGGCCAGGGCCCGGACGTTGTGAAGCGTGGGATCGTCGTTGACGATCTCGATGTCCTGCTGGACACGGGCGCCGATGACCCGGGGTGTGTAGAGGCAGCCTCGCTGTTCCAGCCGTACGGCCTCCGACGGTGTTTCGCCGGCGCTTCCCTCCGGCGCCTCCTTCAGGTAGACGAAGACGTTCTCGACGGCGCCGCCCTCCCCGATCAGGCTGTCCCGGGAGAGGACCCGCTTGCCCTCGTGGATCGCGGCGCAATTCGGGTCGGCGTCCATGCGCAGCGGGTAGCGCTTCAGCGGCTCGCCTTCGTAGGTGACCGTGCCGCTGATGCTGAAGCCTTCGGCCGCCGCCGGGATGGCGCCGGCCAGGAGAAAGGCGGCCGCGAAAACCGCCGCCGGAAGCCTGGCGCGCCGAAAGTCGAGGGCGATACGCAACACGTCCTGCTTCATGTCCTGCTTTCCCTGTTCCCGCTTTGCCTGTTCCTGCTTTGCCTATGGGGGCTCTAACGGGAGTAGTACTCGATGACGAGCGGCACTTCGCACACGATCGGGACTTCGTCCCGAACGGGCGTGTTGCGAAGGGTGGCCTGGTAGCCCGTTTCGTCCGTTTCGACGTAGGTGGGCACGGTCACGCCGCGCGGCTCGTTGAAGCAGCGCAGCTTCCGGCTCTTCTCGCGTACCTCGACGACATCGCCCTCCTTGACGCGGAAGGACGGGATGTCCACCCGGCGCCCGTTGACCAGGATGTGGCCGTGGCCGACGAACTGGCGGGCGGCAAACACGCTGGGGGCAAAGGCGCGATGGACGACGGCGTCGAGCCGGGTTTCGAGCAGCCCGACCAGGTTGTCGCCGGTCACGCCCCTCATGCGGGTCGCGCGCTTGTAGTAGTTGCGGAGCTGGCGCTCGCTGACGTTGTACTGGAAGCGGAGCCGCTGCTTCTCGAGCAGCTGCCTGCCGTAGTTGCTCTGGCGCCGGCGCCGCTTCAGGCCGTGCATGCCTGGCGGGTGGCTCTTCTTCTCCATGTAGCGCGCCGCCTTGGACGTAAGCGCGACACCCAGCTTGCGCGAGAGCTTGACCTTGGGCCCGTTGAATTTCACCTGTGTCTCCGATTTCCTGTTTGCCTTGCCGATCGACGGACGTGGAGGCAACGAGCCTGCCGGCGTGCCAGAGTCGGCGCCCGACCGGCGTGCCTGTCGCTTCAACTGTCCTCAGGGAGCCTTGTTGCCGCCGTCGAGCGGACGCGGATTGTAGCAGCGAGCGGTTGCAGACCCAAGTGGGCGACGGGTCCGTTCCCGTCATCGGGCTCAGTCACGGATGGAACCCGGGTGGCGGGATCCGCGCCGCCCGTGAACCAGTCCGTGCGCCCGTCATCGGGCTCACGGATGGAACAGGGTCCGTTGCGCGGTCCGGCGCCGGAACGCGGTTGCCGATGGGCTTCCTGTTCGACCGGTCCGGCCGCCCTCGAGCCCGACGCGGCGGCGGACGGTCTCGAACAGCCGGCCGATCTGTTCGGCGTACTCTCCGCCACCCTTCATCCGGTGATGGAAGCGGGGGTCGTTCAGGTCGCCGTCGCGTGCTTCTCGCAGCCGGTTCAGGACCCGATCCCGCCGGTCCGGAAAGTGCGTGCCGAGCCAGTCGGCGAAGAGTTTCCGCAGACCATGCGGTAGCCGAACCAGGATGTAGCCGGCGCGCGTTGCACCGGCCTCGGCGGCCGCCTCCAGGATGGCCGGGATCTGGTCGTCGTTCAGGCCGGGGATGATCGGCGCCGCCATCACGCCGCAGGGAATGCCGGCCTCGCTCAGTTCGCGTAGCGCTTGCAGCCGCCGCCGGGGACTCGAGGCCCGGGGCTCCATACGAGCCGAAAGCGACGGCGACACGGATGTGATCGACAGATGAACGGCACAGGCCTGGAACCGGTTGAGCTCGAGCAGCAGGTCGATATCGCGGGTCACCAGGTGGTTCTTCGTCACGATCGCGACCGGGTTGCGGAACTCGGCCAGAATCTCGAGGCATCGGCGGGTGACGCGAAGCCGCCGCTCGATCGGCTGGTAGGGGTCCGTAACGCCGGAGAGCATGATGACCTGCGGCGTCCAGCGGGGGTTCTCCAGCGCCCGGCGCAGCAGTTCGGGCGCCCCTTCCTTGACGAGTATCCGGCTCTCGAAGTCGAGCCCGGCGGAGAAGCCGAGGTACTCGTGTGTCGGCCTTGCATAGCAGTAGATGCAGCCGTGCTCGCAGCCGCGGTACGGGTTCAGGCTGTACTGGAAGCCGAGGTCCGGCGAGTCGTTCTTCGACAGGACCGTTTTCGAGTCGTCCCGGAACAGCTCCGTCGGCGGTACATCGCCGCGTTCCGCCGTGCTTTCTCCGGGCTCGAAGTCGACCTCGATGCGCTCGAAGCGGTTGCGCGGGTTGGCTGCGGCGCCGCGGCCGCGAACCGAACCGGCCGGCGACTTGGCAGGTCGTGCGGAACAGGCTGGCGCGCCTTTGCGCGGCGTCGTCGGTGGCGTCGTGGGCGGCGTCGGCACGACGCTGGAGCCTAGCACGACTTACGCCCTGTTTTCGTCGCCGTTGCGAGCGACCCACCCGGATCAGCCAGCGCTAGCGCGAGAGGAGGTCCGATGCCGGCGCTTCGACGCAGGATGCCGGCGAGAACCCGTGTGGCGCGGCCCGCGCCACACGCGAACCAGTCCGTGCGCCCGTCATCGGGCGCACGGATGGCACGCCGGCGCGCCCGGTTTCTGCCACGGGCTGCTAGCGGAGGATCAACTGCGGACGCTTTGAAGGCGCCGGTCGGGCGCGTGCGATCACACGCGCCTCATCGAGCCCCTGGGAGCGCAAATCGTCGATCAGGCTCTCGCGTCGATCCGGTGCGACCGCCAGCACCAGGCCGCCCGCGGTCTGGGGGTCGAAGGCCAGCTCCAGCCGCGGCCCCGGCGCCGCCTGTCGCTTCACGCGCAGCGGCAGGCGCGTGTTCTGGTGGTGGCTCGTGCTGCGCTGACCACGTTCCAGCAGTTCGAGGGCGCTCGGCAGGGCGGGGAGAGCATCGACGTCGATCTCGATGTCGATGCCGCTCGCCAGCGCCATCTCGCCGAGGTGGCCGGCGAGACCGAAGCCGCTGACGTCGGTTGCCGCGCGGGTTTCGGCGCGCCGCGCCGCCTCGAGCGCGCCGCGGTTGCTCGTCTGCATCGAGGCCAGAGCGGCGCGGACGGACCGACCGGGACACAGTCCCATCCGGTCGGCGGCAAGCAGGACGCCGCAGCCGAGCGGCTTGGTCAGCACGAGCTCGTCGCCGGGCTGAACCGCGCCCTTGAGGAGAAGGCCGCGGCCGTCCCCGGCGACTCCTTCGACGTGGAAGCCGACGACCAGTTCGGGCCCGGTGTTCGTGTGGCCGCCGAGCAGCAGCACGTCTTCGGCATCCAGGGCTGCGCGCGCCCCGGCCAGGACCTGGAACAACAGCTCCTCAGCCGCGTCGCCGTCCGAGGTCCGGGGCAGAGTGACCAGGGCCTGCGCGATCCGGGGTGCTATGCCCGTCGCATGGAGATCGGAGCAGGCGTTGACCGCGGCCACCCGACCGACAAGCCACGGGTCGTCGGTGAAGGCGGGAAACGCGTCGAGGGAAGCGACGACCCGGTCGCCCGCCGGTGTCCGGTATGCCACCGCGTCGTCGGGGGTTGCCAAATCAAGAATCACGTCGGCGCTCTGGCCGGTCTTCTCGTCCAGGCCCACTCGTGCGAGCGCCCTGCCAAGGCGATCGGGCCCCACCTTGGCGGCGCAGCCGCCGCAGAACATGGCCGCCGCCTGGGTTCCGTCCGCGTGGCCCATCGGCCCTGCACCGTCAGCCTCGGCACCTTCCTCGGCCGTCATGTCGGCGAGCCAGGACCGGGGCGCGCCCGCCGGATCGAGCGCCTGGAAGCGCTCCATGAACCGCCGGTCGATGCGGTCCTTCAGGCGCATGACCCACCGGCCCTTGAAGGTACGTCCCCACTTCGCGCCCACGGCCGTTCCGTCGCCGAGGTTGAGCAGCGAAAGGAAGTCGCCCTGAGGCGTATAGCGCCGCAGCGGCCGCCCGCCGAGGCGCCTTTCCAGGTTGTCGATCAGGTAGGGCCCCATGCGCACCGCGTAGACGCCGGCGCGCGCACGCCCCGGGTGGTCGGTCAGGGTCGCGCAGTCGCCGACGGCGAAGACGTGGTCGTGCCCCTCGACCTGCAGGGTCGACTGCGTACGGACGAAGCCGCCGTCGTCGAGGCGCAGGTCCGAGTCGCGGAAGAGGGGCAGCGCGGCGGCGCCCGTGACCCAGAACGTGAGGTCGGCGTCGAGCCGGCCACCGCCCTCGAGTCGGACCGAGTCCGCCTCGACCACCTCGACCCTGGCGCCGAACATCGTCTCGATGCCGCGACTGCGGGCCGCGGCCGCGATCCGTCGCGCCAGGGACGGGTGGTAGCCGGGCAGGATGCCGTCGCCCGCCTCGACGATCGTCGTTTTGGGTTCGAGACCCCGGCCTCGAAGGCGCGCGTCGATGCAGAAGGCGAGTTCGATTCCGCCGGCGCCGCTGCCGACGACGACGATCCGCGGCGCCGTGTCCGTGAGGGCATTCAGGCGACCGTCGGCCGCCGCGGCCAGACGGTTGATGGGCCGCGTGGGAACCGCGTGCTCGCGAACGCCGGGCAGGTCGAGTGCCGCCACGGTCGAGCCGACGTCGAACGAGGCCAGGTCGAAGGGCAAGGGTTCGCGACCATCGACCAGCAGCCGCCGGGCCGCTGCCTCGACCCCGGTGCACGGTGACATCACGACGCGCACTCCGGCCCTGCGCGCCAGCGGCACGGCGTCGATCTCCAGCTCGTGGCGTGCGTACTGGCCGGCTACCAGGCCGGGCGCCATCCCGGAGTAGACAGCGATCGGCGTGTCGACCACGAGAGTCGCATCGACGGCGTGGTTCGGCCGCATGATCCAGTGCCGCAGCACCTGGATGTGAGTGTGCCCGGCGCCGACCAGGACGACTCGTCTGGCTGCCTCGGGCGACGAACCCGACCTGCCGGGACCCCGGCCCCGGCTGTGCGATGGCGTACTCACGTCATGCCGGAGGGGGGCGGTTGCACGCTACGAACCGCGGCTGGGGTCGTTCTCGGGTCCGCGGACGGCGCCTGACGTCCGCAGCGCGGCGATGCGCTTCGTGTCGTAGCCCAGTTCGTCGAGTATCTCTTCCGTGTGCTCGCCCAGGGCGGGAGCCGGTCGCCGAATCGAGGCGGGCGAGCGAGAGAAGCGCCACGGCACACCCGCCATGCGCAGGCCGCCGATCGTCGAGTGCTGGACGATCTGGCTCATCGCCATCGCTTCGACCTGGGGGTCGTCGAAGAACTCGTCGGCCGAACGGACCGCGGCGCAGGGAACGCCAACCTCGACGAGGGCGGCTTCCAGTTCGCGGGCGGGTCGTGAGGCGACGATCGGGTCGATCTCCGCGCTGAGTTCCTTCGCCTGGCCGACGCGCCGGGGGTTCGTCGCGTAGCGGGGATCGCTGGCCAGATCATCGCGGCCGATCGCTTCGCAGAACAGTTTCCAGAACTTGTCCGTGCCGGCGGCGATGAAGATCGGCCCGTCGGCGGCGGCGAACATGCGGTAGGGGAAGATACCCGGCGGACCGGTGATCTCCGCGTCGATGGGCACGAGGTAGGACTGGGCTTGCGCGCTCATGATCGCCTGGAGCAGGGACGTCTCGACGTACTGGCCCTCTCCGGTGCGCTCGCGGTGGAGGAGCGCGGCGTTGATCGAGCAGACGAGCAGCACCGCCGCCATGTAGTCCGAGACCGCCACCGGGCAGATGGCGGCGATGCCGTTCATCTGCTGCTGCAGGTGCGCGGCGCCGGCCATCGATTGCAGCACCGGGTCGTACCCTGGACGCTGCGCGTACGGTCCGCTGCCGCCGAATGCGCTGGACGAGGCGTAGACGATCGCCGGGTTGTGCCGGCTGAGGGTGTCGTAGTCGATGCCCAGCCTGGACGACACGCCGGGGCGGAAGTTCTCCATCGCCACGTCGGCGTCCCGGGCCAGGTCGTAGACGACCTGCCGTCCGTGGTCCGTCTTCAGATCGACGGCGATGCCGCGCTTGTTCCGGTTCCAGGCCTGGAACATGCGGCTCTCGCCCTCGATGAAGGGTCCCCAGTGGCGGGCATTGTCGCCGCCCGGCGATTCGATCTTCAGGACATCGGCGCCCAGGTCGCCGAGCAGCATCGCGCCGTAGGAACCGGCAATGAAGCTGGTGAAGTCGAGGACCCGGATGCCGTCGAGGGGACCGCTCGAGCCGGCCTCGGGCAGAGGCGTCTCTGACATTCCGCGATTGTAGCCCCGCTGGACCTCCCGGCTCGCCGTCTCCGTTGGAATGGCGCCTACTCGACCAGCTCGACGTTGTCGATCTCGATCCGGAAGGCGCCGGGACCCGTGGGCCCGCCGATGAAGAAGGCCCAGGCGCCCGAGGGGTCGAAACCGGCGAACGAGGACAGCGGGATCTCGATCCGTGTCCAGTCCTCTTCGGCGGTGAAGGAGGCGGCCGCCGGCCTCATGCCCAGGCTTTCGGCGAACGCCATCGCCTGGTATGTCGCGCCCTCGCCGCGGGCGTCGAAGGCCAGGGCGCGGATGCCGCCGGCGTCGACGGGGTCGCCCAGCCGGGCGCCGAGCAGGACCATCACCCCGGACCAGGGCGTAGCGAAGCCCTCCCTGATCTCGCCCTCGATCCGCAGCGCCTTGCCGCCGCCGTTGCGCGGCGCGGCAGTCGTTGTGACCGTCGATTTGCCGCCGGCGAAGGCGTCGGTCGAGTGCGACCACGCAGGTGGCAGGGTCGTGCCGTCAACGTCTTCGAAGTCGGACAGGAGAGTGGGTTCGAGGCGCGGTCGGCCGGTCGCCGGTTCCGCGGTTCGGCGCTCGAAGCGAACGCCGTCCTTCCAGATCGCGGCGATGTCGCGGGTGGCTCGCACGTCCGCGGTCGCGTCGCCCTGAACCAGAAGGAGGTCGGCCTTGAGACCGGGCGCGATCCGGCCGCGGTCGCCCAGGCCGAAGGCGTCGACGGGCGCTGTGGTCGCCGCCCGCAGGGCCTCGACCGGAGTCAGTCCGGCGCGCACCAGCAGCACGAGCTCCCGGTGAACGCTCGCGCCGTGGGTCGTTCCGGGATTCGGTGCGTCCGAGCCTGCCAGGATCGGCACGCCGGCGGCATGCAGCGCGCCGACGTCGGCGAGTATCGTCGCCAGCGACTCGGGATCCGGCGCCCGGCCGAAGTCCTGACCCAGGCCGCCGCGCTGGTCAGGCGCGAGGAAGGGAGCGATCAGCGGATCCGCGGCCAACTCCAGGCCGCCTGCCATCCCGGTGACCGTCTCGAGCACCGCGAGTGTCGGGACGAGGAAGATCCCCGCTTCGCGGGCCGCTTCGATGAGGTCCAGGCCTCCGGCGCCGTCGAAGTACATGTGGACCAGGCCGTCGGCGCCCGCGGCGATGACCTCCCCGGCCTCTTCCGCAGTGCTGATGTGGAAGACCGCCAGCAGGTCGTGGCCGTGCGCGGCAGCCACGATCCGCGGCAGGGTCGAGGCTGCGAACGTGGGCCGCGGGCGCCCGAACGATCCGGGTTCGTAGATCACCTTGATGAAGTCGGCGCCCGCGGCCATGCGGTCGGCGATGAAGGCCTCCGTCTGCTCCGGGTCGTCCAGGGTCGGCAGCGCGATGCCGAACTGCGTGCCGTGCCCGCCCGCGACGGTGACCGGGCCGCCGGCGAAGACGTCGGCCCGGTCGGGAACCGCTCCCGCTGCCTGCTGCCGTCGCCACTGCGCCGCGATGGCCTCCGCGGTGAGCATGTCGAGAACCGTCGTCACGCCGAAGTTCAGCGCCTGCTCGAGCGCCGGCCCGAAGTTGTGCGTGTGGCTGTCGATCAGTCCGGGCAGCAGGGTCATGCCGGCGCCGTCGACGATCTCCGCGTCGGCGCCGGCGGTCGCCGGAATGTCGTCGCCTGATGTGACCGACTCGATCGTGCGGCCGCGAATGAGAACCGTGGCGCTGTCGAGCACCGCGTCGCCGGTGAATACGCGGGCGCCCTGGATCACCGTTGCCGGGGATTGGGCGTACAGACCGCCGGCGATGGCGATGTGGCCGGCGATCAGGAAAGCGGCCCGGCGCAGCCGGTTCGGACGTTCGTTCATGCTCGGGCTCCTCTCACCCGGCCATCGAGGCTGCTCGTTGGAGGGCGCTTCCGACTGGACGACTGGTTCTTCATCAAAGTGAGCCAGACGTGCGGCCAGTCGCTCTCGGTCACCGAGTGGGTGCTTCCGACTGACTGACTGGTTCTTCATCAAAGGGCACTCCACGACCATGGATCGATCTCCTCTCGTCCGTGGACGACTGGTTCTCTTCAAGGGCAGCGACTCGGTCTGGCGGTCCGGCCGGTCGGCGCCTTGAAGAGCGCCGTGCAGCCGAACTCCCGGCCCGGAAGAGCTTCGGTCAGACGTCCGGCCGGCGGGCGCCCAAGGCGGCTCCAGCCGATCGTATGCTAGCGACCGTCGCCGGCATGCCGGCGCCTCATGCCCTGAGACCGGCTGCGGCCGGCTCGCTGGCCGCAACACCTCGGACGAAGGAGAACCCTTGAAGATCAAACTCGATATCGATTGCACCCCCGAGGAGGCGCGTGCTTTCCTCGGTCTTCCCGACGTGGCGGGGATACAGAACGAGCTGCTGGAGCGGTTCCGCGACCGGATGACCGCCAACCTGAAGTACGCGGATCCCCAGCAGATGTTCAAGCTGTGGTTCCCCGGTCTGGCCGCGCGTCGCGAGGGGGACGCCGACCCCGAGCGGAGCTGATCAGGGCTCGGCTCCGAGGAGCCGCACCGCCGGAACCGCGAGCGCTGCAACGCCCCTGCAGCGTTGCGGGAGTTGTCGTTCCTCGACCGCGGTGTCTTGTTCCGGCTCAAACCATGCCCCGGCCTCATTGAAGGTGGATCTCGTCTCGGCGGTAGCCGGGCTCGCAGGCGACTTTCCGGGGCCACCATGCCCCAGCCTCATTGAAGCGGAAACTCCGCGAGGATGTCGTCCTCCGGCTCCCTCCTTTCCGGGGCCACCATGCCCCGGCGGTCAGGCAGAGTTGAACCTGCAGCTGTTGCGGGTGATGACGCCAAGCCTTCGGGGCATGATCGCCCATGCGCACGGATGGTATATCCTGATGCTGTATACCATCCGAGGAGGTTCCCCATGTCCAAGACTGCCAAGCTGTTCTGGTCCGGCCGGTCTCAGGCGGTGCGACTGCCGAAGGAATTCCGGATGCTGGGCGACGAGGTACGCATCCGCAAGCGCGGGGCGTCGGTCATCCTCGAGCCCATCGCTTCGGACTGGGCATGGCTTGACGAGATCGCGGGCGGGTTCTCGGACGACTTCTTCGCCGAAGGCAGATGCCAGCCTGAGATGCCGTCGCAGCCGGCGTCGGACGACATGTTCGACTGATGCGCTATCTCCTGGACACGAACATCTGCATCGCTCTGCTCAACGGGTCATCGCCAGCGGCCCGCGAGCGGCTGGGTCGCTGCGAGACCGGTGAGGTCGGTGTGCCGGCGCCGGCAGCGTACGAGTTGTACTACGGCGCATTCAAGAGTCGCCGAAGCCGACAGAACCTCGCCTTGCTCGACAGGGCCGGATTCGAGGTTCTCGCCTTCGACCTGGAGGACGCTCGAGTAGCCGGAAGAGTTCGAAGCGACCTGGAGGCAGTCGGGCAGACCATCGGCCCGTACGACCTGCTGATAGCCGGCCAGGCGTTGGCCCGCGGACTCGTGCTCGTGACCGCCAACCGGCGCGAGTTCAAGCGTGTCGCGGGCCTGACTTGCGAAGACTGGACCAGATCCGACCGGAATTGAGCGAGAACGGTATGAACCGTCTCGTTCGACCGATTCGCCGAGGCGAAGAGCATGTTCGGGAACGTGTTGCTACGCCCCCGCGCCGGCCTCGAGTCCGGTCACGTCGTAGGACATGAGGATCAGGTCGTGGGTGGCGTCCCTGGGGTCGATCACCCAGTCCGCGAGCAGCGCTTCGATCGAGAAGCCCAGCTTGTGGAACATCTGGCGGGCGCCGCGCTGCTCGCGGGCCATCTGGGCGACGATCTTGGTCAGCCCGATCTGCTGGGCGAGCTGAAAGACGTCGTGCGCCAGGTGGCCGCCGAGACCTGCCTGACGGACCTCCGGCAGCACCATGATCCGGATTTCGCCAAGGTGCCGCATCCAGGAGGATTCGCGGCGGTTCAGGCTGCCGTAGCCCACGAGCCGGCCGTCGAGGTGGGCGACGACGGCGATACGCAGCCCTGCGTTGATGCCCTCGAGCCAATCGTCGACGACCTTCGGATCTGTCAGGTCGACGCGCAGGAAGCGGAGATCCTCTTCCGGCAGGGCGCGCGCGAAGGCCAGCATCTCGTCGCGGTCGTCCTGGCCAAGGAGCCGGAACTCGAAGCGCTTGCCCTTCAGATGGACCGTGCGCGGGTACTCGTTCGCCATGTCGTTCACTCGGCCGCCTCCGTTTCGCCGTTCGGTTCCTCGGTCGGCGCGCTCTCCGCGAGCCGGTCCAGGTAGGTAGCGACGGCGGAGAAGGAGCCGTCGACCGTGTTCTTGAACTGCCGCTGGCCCTCTTCGGCGGTGTCGCGCCAGGTTTGCATCAGGGCGCGGGCCTCATCGGGGAGGTTTGGAACCTGGCCGATCATCCGATCGGCGAGTTCGAGCTGCCGGTCCTGCAGCGCGACGATCGCGTTGTAGCCGTTCTCGAACGCGGCTTTCTGAAACTCGAGCACCTGTTTCTGGTAGTCGAGTACCTGTTTGGGGATGGCGGGACGGTTCATGTTAGGTCTCCAAAGTCTGATCTGCGTGCGCTGACGGCGCCGGTGGTGCGTCCCGAACCGGTTGACGGGCGGGGCTGCCGGCTGCTTCGCGGAGTTCGCCCAGCGACTCGGCGAGCAGGTCGGGAAGCACGTTGCCGTCCGGGCAGGCCCGTTCGTCCACCGTAAGGCCGACGTGCAGCAGTTGATCGTAGGCGAAGAACGCGCAGGAGAGGCCCTGGCCGAGGCCGACCGGCCAGGACGGGGTGTAGCCGATGACCGGTCGGCCGGCCAGGAACTGGGGAATCTGTGGACCGGTTGCGTTCGCCACAGTGAGGTGGAAGGGGGGTCTGATGGAAGCAGCGCCCGCCGTGGTTGCGGCGGCCAGAGGCCCCGCCGCCCGTTGTACTCCGGCGAGACGGGACAAGGCGTCGGCGACATGAGCCGCGCGCAGCAGACGAGTGAGTTGCACAACGGCACGCAATCGATCGGAAGCGCCTGCGGCCAACGGAACTTCGACCGGCAGCAGGCTCCGCCGGTTGCCGCCTCGGTCGGCGACGTCGGTCGCAAGGGCGATCTTCAGACTGCGTCCGGCGGTCGACAGACCGCGCCGCGACAGATACCGCTCGAGACCGCCGGCGACCGTGGCCAGGACCACGTCGGACAGGGCTCCTCCGAAGCGGGCCCGGATCCTGCGAACGTCGGCGTAGGAGAGCTCGCATCGAATCAGGCGCCGGCGCCCTCGCACCGGACCGTTGAATGGCAGGGGCAGAGGCGGCAGCGCGGCGTCCGGCATCACCTCGTTCAGAGCCAGGAAGGCGGTGCGTACCTCTTCGCTCGAGAACTCCATCGCCGTGTCAAGCAAGTCGTGTCCGGTCAGCGTCCAGTTCTCGGTCCACTCGGACATTCTCCTGGCGGCGCCGAGACCGGGCGGGAACATGTTGCCGTTGCCGTTGCCGTTGCCGTTGCCGTTGCCGTTGACGGCCGACCTCTCAGGAGGAACATCTGCGATCTTCGGGCTGCTGTCGAACAGGACCTCGAAGAGATCGCTGGCGCCCAGTCCGTCCGCCGTGGCGAGGTGCGTCTTGATCAGCAGGGCGTCTCCGTCGGCGTGGAAGCCGGGCAGGAGGTGAACTTCCCAGAGCGGTCGCCCGGGATCGAGCGGCTGGCTGAGAGCGGTGTCGAGTGCTGACGCCGGGTTCTCCGGGCCAGCTATCCGGACGTGGGCTTCGGGCTCGAAGCGCACCGGGCGCCAGCGGGGTCGTCCGATTGGCGGCGTGTCCACACGGAGCCTGAAGCGGGGAAGATCGCCGAGGCGGTTGATCTGCTGGAGGAGTTCCCGCGGCTTGATCTGCCCTTCGATTCGCGCCAGGCCGCCGAGGTGAAGTCCCGGGCTGTGACGTTCCAGGTGCCAGAGGAACGCGCGGTCCGCCGCCAGCGGTGCGTTCGCCGCCGTCATCGCGTGGACGCTCCGGCCGCGGGATGGCGGCTGAGGAAGCGCGCGAGCCGCCGGTACGCCAGCGGGTTGGCGGCGAGGCCGCTGTGAGTGCCCGGAACCTCCGCGTTTTGAGCGGGATCGTGGAGCCGGGTGTAGCGCCAGGCCACCACGCCGTCGCGCCGCGTGTAGATCGCGAGTTGAGGGATCCCCGCGGGGAAGACACCCTGAACCGCGCGTACCATGTCGCAGCGGCAGTCTCCCGAGAAGCAGTTGGGGTTGTTCCCGTCGCCGCGTTCAACCGCGCGCCGCCGCACGACGTCGGCCAGACGCATGACCAGCGGGTGGGAGCGGACGCCTCGGATGGGCGTCCCCATCGTGGTCACCGAGGCGACAAGTTCGGGGCGCAGTGAGGCGACGCCCCGGGACAGCACGCCGCCCAGACTGTGGCCCACGAGGTGTACGCGGCGGCCAGTGTCCGCGACGGCGGCCTCGAGCGTGTCCGTCAGTCGGCGCCCCAACTGCTCGAGGCAGTTCGCGTTGTGCCCGACTTCCGATGAGTAGGGCCGGTAGCCGATGCGACCGAGCCAGCCGCGCATCATCGCCAGGTAGCCGTCCGTCCCCATGAAACCTGGCACGACGACAACCGCGGCGCCGTCGCCTCGGGGGACGCCGACGCCGTGGAAGACGGGCGTCATGGGCAGAAGGGAGAACTCGGCGATCGCAAAGCCCTCGCGCCACAGCGGCAGGGCGGCGGGAACGGTGTCCCGCAGCAGCCGCGGATTGACACTCCAGATCGGGTGCGCCTGCCGGCGTGGAGTCGATGTCACCGTGCGACCTCCCGCGCTGCCCTCCGCACTATGCTGCTCCCTGCAGGGGGCCGGACCGGTCCGCCGCGGCGCGGGCCGTTTTGACCGTGGCCGGTTCGGCGGCAGCAACGGCCTCGGGCGCCGTGGCCGGCTTCGAAGCGTCCGCGTCCGTCTCGACCTCGCCGGCTGCGGCGAAGCAGCGCGCTCCGATCGCTTCGTCGTCCTCGATGCCGGCGGCCTCCCGGAGTTCGGCCCAGGACTCCTCCAGGCACCGGGAGAGGAACCACGGATCGGGAATCAGCCTGGAGTCCACGGTAGTGCCGAGTGTGATGCGCTGGTTGTAGGTCAGGATGGCGACGAACAGCCCGATGTTGTTCGACACGATGCCGAGCGGAAGCCAGTCGACGAGCTTGTGCGGTCCAAAGTAGAGGGGGATCATCGGACCGGGAACGTTCGTTGAAACCGTGTTGAACAGGGTCTGCTGGAAGGGCATGACCGCGCCCATGGCCGCCATCAGTGGCGGCACGCGGACGCCGAACTGGCTCATCTCGTAGAAGGCCTTCGCCTGGCCGGCTTCCTTCAGTCGGTTCATCCCGTCGCGCTCCTTGCCCAGGCGTTCGACCGGATCGTCGACACCCACGTACAGCGGGGCGATCATGTTCGAGACCAGGTTGCCGAGCTGGCCGCGCTCGTCCGCCTCACGCATGCTGACGGGGCACATGGCGCGGAGCTCCAGCCCCAACGTGTCCTGGCCGCGGGCGCGCAGGTAGCGGCCGAGACCGCCGGCCAGCACGGTGAGCACGACGTCGTTCACCGTGCCGCCCAGGGCCGACTTGACCGCTCGCATCGTCGGGAAGGAGAACTGGGCCCAGGCGAAACCGCGGTCGCCGCCGACCGGCCGGTTGAAGACCGTTCGGGGCGCGGGCGTCGCGCCGACCGGCAGGGTCGCCGAACTCGCCGACATCATCTTGCGCGTGCGGTCCGCGATGACGTCCGGGCGCAGGGCGTCGAAGGCGGCTTCGGTCCAGGTTCGGTTGAGTTCGCCCAGACGATGCTGCGTTGCTTCCTGGAGGAGGCTCAAGGGTTCGGGCAGCGGCTGCGGCGCCCAGGCCTCGGCAGGGGGCGCCGGCAGCTTGTCGGTCGGTGAAACGTCGCTCAGCACCATCGTCAGATCGACGCCGGAGACGCCGTCGACCATCGCGTGGTGGATCTTCCAGACCACGGCGGTGTGTCCCGGGATGCCGCGCAGCACGATTCCCTTCCAGAGCGGACGTTTGCGGTCGAGCATGCCGCTGTAGGCTTCGGCGGCCACGCGGCCGAGCACCTGCTCGTTGCTGTCGGCGGGCAGCCAGACTTCGTCGATGTGATTCTCGATGTCGAAGTTCGGGTCGTCGACCCACAGCGGGTGGGAGACGAGGAACGGCGGGAAGATGACGCGCTGGCGGTACCGGGGCAGCAGGTGCATGCGGGCGCCGACCTGCTTGACCATGTGCTCTCGGGAAAACTCGCCCTCGTAGACCAGGCACCCGCCGATGTGCATGGTCTCGCCCGGTCGCTCCACGTAGAGGAAGGCGGCGTCGAGAGGGCTGAGGAATCGGTTCAGTTCCGGGGCCATCGGAATCTCCGAAAGACGGCGGATCTTGGGGAGGGCGGGGTGGATTGCTGCACTGCTTGCTGCAATGCAGCAGAGGGATCGTTGCACAGAACCGGCCGAACGGCAAGGGGCAGAGCTGTCCAGCGAGAAGTGAGCGTGAGCCGGGTGGGATCAGGGATCATCGGAGGATGATCTTGACCCTCCAGACCCACGGACATCAGACACTTGAGGAGGTTCGTCGTTTCCTGTCGGGCAACGAGGCTGTGGACTTCGTGCTTTCCGACCGCGTTTCGGCTTTACTCCTTCATCGTCGAGACGCTGGTCAAGTTCCGTTACCGCGCGCTGCCGCGGCGCGACAAGGGCTCCACGTCCCGGAGTTCACCAAGTCCCGCCCCCGGCGCAGCAACGACAACGCCCTGGTCGAATCCAAGAACGGCAACGTGATCCGGCGCCATTTCGGCTACGGACAGATCCCCAAGCCCTTCGCCCGCGAAGTCAACGCCTTTGCCCGCGACAGGCTCTCGCCCTTCCTCAACTTCCACCACCCCTGCCTGTTTGCCAGCGAAGTCACCGACACAAAGGGCAAGACCAGGAAGCGATACCGCTACCAGGATGTGATGACCTCGTTCGAGAAGCTCAGGTCCCTGCCCGAAGTCGAGCAGTACCTCAAGACCGGCGTGACCATCGCCGCCCTCGAAGACCAGGCCAGGGCCATGAGCGATCTCGACGCGGCCGTCGCCCTGAAGCGGGCTCGCGGATCCCGTGCACACCCATTCTGTGCCGATGAACGTCACACTCTCGGTCGACGGCCGGGGGGGCGCCGAGGCCCGGCGGATCGCCGCCCTCCGTGGAACCAGCCTGAACCAGCTCGTGTGGGACTACCTCCACCAGGTCACCCGAACGGCTGCTAGCGGCCGCTCGCGACGAACTCCCTGCACCGTCCCTGGAGCCACCGGTGAACCCTCACTGCGGCCTTCTCCAACTCGCCTTCAGGGTGCAACGCGCACTCCCAGATGATCCCAACGCGCCAGCCGGCCTGAAGTAGCTCCTGCCGGTGAATCCTGTCCCGGCGGACAGTCGCCGCGAACTTCCCCTCCCAGTAGCTCACGTTGCTCGCCGGAGTCGTCGCACGCGGACATCCATCGTGACGATGCCAGAAGCAGCCATGAACGAAGCAAACGGCTCGGTATCGAGGGAAAACGAGGTCAGGCCGGCCCGGCAGCGCGGGGTCGTGGAGCTTGTACCGGAGGCCTCGGGCGTGCAGTGCCCTGCGCAGAATCAACTCCGGTCCAGTGTTCCGGCTCTTGACTCTCGCCATGATGCGCGAACGAGTCGCGCTGTCGAAGGTGTCCGGCACGCTCTCCTCGGCCCTTGGGCCGAGCCGCAAGTGATTCCGGGGAAGCACGGAGGCTACCGCATCAGTACCGGTCGCCCCGAGGTCCGTTCCGCTGCTGTATAGTCGCTGGGCGCGTCAACCAGGTCGGACCCACTGGCGGTCCGACGCCCGGCAGGAGCACATACGGCCTTGTTCGAGACCTTGCGAGAAGGGTCTGAGACGACCGCTGGCGGTACCGTGGGTGCCGGGCCCGACGCTGCCACCAGGCCCAGCGGACCAGAGCAGCGAAACGCTCGTCCGGGAGCGGGCCGGTTCGCCGAGTTCTTCGCCGGCATCGGCCTGGTCCGCGAAGCGATCGAGCCCCTCGGTTGGCGATGCGTCTTCGCCAACGACATTGCGCCGCGCAAGGAGGAGATGTACCGACAGCGATTCGGCGATGAGCACTTTCTCCTAGGCGACATCCACGACCTCGGAATGGGCGACCTGCCACCCCGTCTCGACCTCGTGACGGCGTCCTTCCCGTGCATCGACCTCTCTCTCGCAGGGAACCGCGCGGGTCTGGCTGGCCCGCATTCGGGGACAATCTGGCCGTTCCTGGACATCGTGACGGCCCTGTGCATACAGCGCACGCCGCCGTCCGCCGTCCTGCTGGAGAACGTGACGGGTTTCCTCACGTCAAGGGGCGGCGCAGATCTGGCAGACGTTTGCCGCCGGCTGGCAGCCGTCCACTACGTCATCGACGTGCTGTTCGTCGACGCGCGCTGGTTCCGGCCCCAGAGCCGGCCTCGACTGTTCGTCGTGGCGCGACAACGCAAGGACGGGGGTCCGTGGAACCGGCCCGGCTCGCAGCCCTCGCGGCTGCGTCCCGCTGCGGTGCGGCGGTTCGAGGCAGCCCATCCCGACTTGCCCTTCGTCGATCTCCCGCTGCCGGCGCCGCCCGACGAGACGCCCGGCACTCTCGCTTCCATCCTCGAGAATCTGCCACCGGATGACGCTCGATGGTGGCCCGAGGACCGTGCCGCAGCCCTGGTATCCCGGATGGCGCCTCGGAATCGCCGTCGTGTAGACGAGCTGCTAGCCGGGGAGCGTGACGGCGTCGCGACGATGTTCCGCCGCCGCCGCAACGGCCGCACGGTGGGTGAACTCAGACCCGATCGTCTCGCAGGCTGCCTCAGAACCCCTCAGGGCGGCAGCAGCGTCCAGTTCCTTGTCGATTGCCGCAGCGGAGCGACCCGGATCCGGCCGCTGACGGGTCGAGAGTACGCACGCTTGCAGGGGGCCGACTCCTTCCCCATCGAAGTCAACGACCGCCAGGCGAGACTGGGATTCGGCGACGCGGTGTGCGTGCAAGCGGTCCGGTGGCTGGTACAGCATGCCTTCAGCGCTGACCGTAGGGCGGCGCTGAGCACGCCAAGATCCTTCGGCGAAACTGCGGCAGTGCGCTACCCGTACGCGCCCCCGACGAGAGGCCGCGACGAACCGCAACGGCCGCTCTTCAAGTAGCTCGCCCCGCTCGATGCGGCCCGGCACGCTTGACGTCCGTGCGGCGCTGATCTACTTCCACGCCTACATGTACGGCCCCTATCAGGGCCGCCTTCGGCTGTTCAGGGACCGAGGCCTGCAGCCACGGAAGTGGAACACACAAGCGTGAGTCGGGTGGGATAGGGAAAACACTTGGGGTCAAGTGCGGCTGGCTGGCGTGGGGCGGATCAGTCTTGGCGGCGCCAGCGGAAGACCGTGGCGTCGATGACCTCGCGGGAGGGTTCGACGATCACGCGAACGGGCTCCCTCGGTTCGAGGAAGCGGGACGTCAGGCAGCGTCGGCGTTGCCGGCCCTTCTGCGTCAACCGGCAGGGGAAGCGGAGG
>CATOTG010000005.1 GCA_951813015.1 uncultured Thermoanaerobaculia bacterium
CGCCCACGCGGTCTGCGACGCGGTGCTGCGCCCGCGGCCCTTGAAGCTCGGGTCATCGTAGGAGCGAAGCGACTCGCCCCAACCGCCGTCCTCGTTCTGCACCGCGAGCAGCCAGCGCCGGCCGAGCCGGCACGCCCGCCTCAGACGTTCCCCGGCGCGGTCGTCTGGCCGCGAGCGCCGCGAAGACGCTGTCGAAGGGCCCTCTCGGCCCGCGGTTGCGTGCCGCCGGTCTGGCCCCGGCCGCGAGCGCCGCGAAGACGCGGCCGAAGGGCCCTCTCGGCCCCGCGGTTGCGTGCCGCCGGCCTGGCCCTGGCCGCGAGCGCCGCGAAGACGCGGCCGAAGGGCCTGCCATCGGCCGCATCCGCGCCGCCAACGGCGCCAGCGCGGAAAGGGCGAGCCAGGTGCCGTAAATGCCGTTGGCGCCCCAGCGCCCCGGCCAGCTCCCGTCCTCCTCCTGCTCTCGAAGCAGGAATTCCGTCGCGCGTCGGACCGGTCCATCCTCCAGAGCGTGTCCATGCGCCGACAGCGCGCTGATCACCCGCGACGTGATGTCGGGGGTGCTCGGATCGATCATCGCGTTGTGGTCGGCGAAGGGGATCAGGGTGAGCACCTGCCTGTCGCAGCAGCGGTCGAACGAGGCCCAGCCTCCGTCCGGGTTCTGCAGACCGAGGAGCCAGCGCTGCCCTCGCGCCGCCGCGGCCTGCCTGCGCGCTTCCAGCTCGTCGGTCCGCCCCCGGACCGCGGCCAGCACCAGCAGGACTTCCGCCGTGTCGTCGCAGTCGGGATAGAGATCGTTTCGATACTCGAAGCACCAGCCTCCCGGGGCGTCCTGGAGACTCTTCTCCCGCCAGTCGCCGACAACCGTGATCTCGCGTTCGAGCAGCCAGGCCAGCGCTTCCTGAATGGGCGGCCGGTTCCCGTCCATGCCCGCCGCGAGCAGGGCGCCCCACCGACAGTGCCGTATCCCACACCGGCGAGAAGCAGGGCTGAAGCCGCAGCTCCCCGGCCTCTTCGATCTCGAACCGTTCGAGTTCCCCGCAGTTGGCCCTGGACCAGGGGATCGCTCTCTGCGTAGCCCAGGCAGCGGAGCGCGATGACCGCGTTGACCATCGCCGGGAAGATCGCACCCAGGCCATCAGAGCCTTCCAGGTGGGCAACCAGCCATTCCTCCGCCTTCTCCAGCGCGCGGCGCCGCCACCGGGGCGCCGGGCCGACGACCTCCACCAGCTTGATCAGGCCGTTGACGCCGACGAACACGGCGGACCAGAACGACTCGTAGAGGGTCGTCCGCCTGCGACCGGGCCCGGAATCCCCTTCGAGTTCGTCGAGCGTCACATCGAGCCGCACGCTCGGCTTGAGCGCCCAGATCACCGACAGCGGCACCACGATCGTCCGCGTCCAGGAGGACATCTCGTGGAGGTTGAAGTAGAACCAGCGCGGCAGCAGGATGATCTCCGGGGGCACCGCGGGCGACCGCCGCCAGGTCCACAGACCGAAGATCGACAGGTAGAGCTTGGTGTACGAGTTGCACGCGCGCAGTCCGCCGGCCCGCAGGATCGCCCGGCGCGCGCCGGCCATTCGCGGCGACTGCGGATCGTCACCGGCGAGTTTCAGGCACAGGTAGGCCTTGACCGAGGCGCTCGGGTCCGTTGGACCGTCCGGATGGATCGCCCAGCCCGCCGTTCTCTTGCTGCTGACTGCGCAGCCGCTGGCAACACGCCGCGACCCCGCGGGTCGCCGCCACGGCCCAGGAAGTGAAGCAGCAGGACGTACTCCGACTCGAGAATCGTGTCGCCCTCGAGTTCCGCGCACCAGTGGCCGTCGTCCCCGGCGCTGACCCAGCAGATGGCGTGCGGCCGCATCGATCATCAGGTCGATGAGCTTCGGCGGCGGGGTCAAGGACGCCTCCGGGCGCCCGTCGTGTCCTCTGGTCAGGCTGGCCATGGCTCCTCTGGTCAGGCTGGCCATGGCACGGTGCTCGGAAACTGCGTTTCAGGCCGACTCACGCGCGTCTCGCAATTCGCTCATCCTTCTCTCCGCACACGGCAGGGAGCTTAGCGCCGGATGCCGGCCAGAAGGCCGGGGCGCCGACAGGCGGGTCGACAGGACGGGCGTGCTGACAACCGACGGGACCGGCGGATCACCCAAGGAGTCCATTCCTGGCCGGGTGCGCGGCCGGGACGCTCGGTCGGTTAGCCGCCGCTGGCAACCGAGACGACGTCGTCGCGATGGGTCCACCAGCCGGGGCTCGTCCACCAGTCGCTGCCGGGGGGGCGGGGTGGGCTGGAACAGAAAGACGCCGGAGGGGGCGAACTCGACGCCGCGGAGGCGCTTGCTGAAGGCCCGGATCTCGGTGTAGTTCCACATCATCGTGAACGGCTGGTCCTCGGCGACGACGCGGGCCAGTTCACGGTAGATCGCGGCACGGGCCTCGGGGTCGAACTCGCGCCGGCCGCGCTCCAGGAGGTCGTCGACCCGGTCACTCTTGTAGCCGACGTAGTTGCGGGCATTGTCGTAGCTCGTCGAATGCAGGCGGATCGACCACTGGTCCGGGTCGGTCGTCACCTTCGTCGGCGTCGGCGTGGGCCTGGAACTCGTGCTCCTGCAGGTGCTGCTCGTGGGTCGCGTTCTCGAAGATGCGGAGCGTCAGCTCGACGCCGATGCTGCGCAGGTCCTCGCGGTAGATGTCGGCCATCTTCACCGCGTCGGCGAAGGTCTGGGCGAGTTCCAGTTCGAACGAGAACCTGACCTTCTCGCCATCGATCTCCTTGTAGCGCCAGCCGTCGTCGGGATCCGGCAGCCAGCCGGCCTCGTCCAGCAACTCGCCGGCGCGCACCAGGTCGAACGGGTACTTCGGGACATCGGGGTTGTAGCCCATGTGGTCCTTGTCCCAGAGCTGATCCGTCTCCAGGTAGACGCCGTAGGCCACGTCGCGGATCACCCGCTTCTGGTCGTAGGCGTGGGTCATCGCGCGGCGCACGCGGACATCGGTGAAGAAGGGGTTGCTGCCGTCCTGGTTCCAGCCGATCCGCGAGATCCGGCGCGCCGGCGCCCAGCCCTTGACGCCCAGCCGCTCGAACTCGGCGTCGTTGCTCTGGGTGGCGAACTGCTGCGGCGTGAACCAGTACTCGTCGAGCTCGCCCTTCTTGAACAGCAGCAAACCCAGGTTGCGGTCGCTCTGGGGCCGGTAGATCACCCGCTTGAAGGGCGAGATCCGGGCCGCGTCCGGGAAGTCGTCCCAGCGGTCGACGACGATCCGGTCGGTCGGGGTCCAGGACACGAACCTGTAAGGCCCCGAACCGATGACTTCCTCCCGCGCGTGGTGGTTGAAGTACTCGCTGCTCCGCATCGTCGGGTCGTTCGCGAGTTCCTCCGGGTTGTCCCAGATGTGGCGCGGTATCGGCGGCACCCGCAGCGCGAGCATGTTCGTCACCAGGGCGTCCTTGAAGTGGAACAAGGCGGTCAGGTCGTCGATCACGTCGATGCGCTCGATCTGGTCGACGTCGTGCTTGTACATCGCCGCCGGCACGTCGTCGGAAGCGACCGCGTCGTAGGTGAACTTCAGGTCCCGCATCGTCCACGGTTTGCCGTCGTGCCAGGTCAACCCCGGCCGGATTCGCACCCGGGCGCTCATGAAGTCGTCGGCCATCACGCCTTCCTCGACCATCGTCCGGTTCCACACCGTCGTCATGTTCGCGTTGCGGGTCGTCAGCGACTGGAACAGGGCGCCCGAGAGGTAGTAGTCCTCCCAGAAGATCGCGAAGATCGGGTTCAGCGTTCGTGGATCGCCGAGCATGTAGCGCACCAGCGTGTCGTCCCGGGCGACGACCTCCGGCCGGTCGAAGGGATACGGCTCGGTCAGCGTCGGCGGGTTGACCAGGGCGTCCGTTGCCGGGTCGTAGGCCGGACCAGACGCCCCGGTCGAGCGCTCCGGCAGTGGACCGGTGCAGCCGGCCGCGAGGACCAGCGCCGGAACCACGATCGTCGCGGTGCAACTGCGGCGGATCGAGATGGACATCGAGGCCACACTGCAGGCAGGCATCAAGTCAGGCATGGCCGGACTCTAGCCGAGCCGCAAGCCGTCGCCGACGGCAGTTCTCCGGGGGCGCGGACCTGAAGACTTGACTCACATCTCAGTTCATCGTCTAATGAACTGACCCGAGCCTCAGAGCATTGAGGATCTCGACCCGGAACGGACCGGGAGCATGGATGCCGACCACCCCCCAACGCGACTCCGCAGCCCGGTCTCCCCACTCCCTCGACCGCAGGCAGCGCGCTCTCCTGGTCCTGCATGGCGTCGGCCTGGTGATCTCGGCTGCCCTGAGCGGCTGGCTCTACTTCTTTCATCTGCTTGGCTCCATCGAGCTATGGCCCCTGTTCAGCGAAATCCCTGCCGATATCCCCGGCGACCGACGAGCCTGGAACATGGCCCACCTCGAGGGCATCACGAACGGCGTCCTGTTGATGGCGGTTGCCGCCTGTGCGCCCTTCCTCCGGCTTTCCACCCGCACAGCGAAGGTCCTGTGCTGGTCGTGCCCGATCTTCGGCTGGGGCTTCACCCTGCCGGCGATCGCAAACGCCTGGTTCGGGACACGCGGCCTGGCGATGGGTGGCGGTCCCTTCGGGGGAAGCCTGGCCAATGATCTGATCTTCCTCTCCGGCTGGCCCCCGATGATCGCAGCCCACGTCGCGTTCGTCCTCCTGGCGATGGGCGCATGGCGCGGCTACCGCGCGCAGACCGCCGCCGCCACGTAGCGCTCCCATGGCGTATCGCAAGACGGAGTTCGTGGAGCGCAAGCGGCTCGCCACCAGAGCGCGGATCATCGACGCCGCCACGGAACTGGTCCGGACCGGTGGCTGGAAGGCCTGCCAACTCAAGACCGTCGCGGCGGCCGCCGGCGTCTCGACGGGATCGGTCTACACCCACTTCGACCGCATCGCGGATCTCTACATCGAGGTCTTTCGCGGCATTGCCGAAGCAGAACTCGAGGTCATGGCAAAGGTGGCGGACGGACCGGAACCGGCCACGGAGCGGCTTGACGTTGCCGTCGACCGATTCGCGGCCCGCGCGCTGCGAGGTCGCGTGAAGGCGTACGCCGTGATCGGCGAACCGGTTCCACGCCAGGTCGAGGTGGTCCGGCAGCGCTACCGGCGGCGGTTCGTGACGCTCTTCCAGCAGATCATCGAGGACGGCATGGCAGAGAAGGCGTTCGATGTACAGGACGCGGCCACCACCGCCGCCTGCACGCTCGGTGCGCTCGCGGAGGCACTGATTCTGCCGCTGGCGCCTGAGGCCGAAGCCCTGCCGGACCGAGGCAACACGCTGCGGTGGGAAGTCCGGGCTTTCTGTCGTCGCGCCGTCGGGGCCAAGACAACCCATCCCGCCAGGAAACTCCATCTTTCTGCCACCGCGGAGGAACGCCGATGAGCCGGATGCCACTCGAAGTCGACTACCTGGTTGTCGGCGCCGGCGCGATGGGCATGGCATTCACCGACACCATCCTTCACGAAAGTGACGCGACGATCGCGCTCGTCGACCGCCTGGACCGTCCCGGCGGCCATTGGAATCACGCTTACCCGTTCGTGCGTCTGCACCAACCGTCGGCCTACTACGGGGTGAACTCTCGTCCACTCGGCGAGAATCGCCTCGACGCCTCGGGCCGCAACGCGGGCATGATGGAGCTCGCCGGCGCCCACGAGATCCTGGCCTACTTCGACACTGTCCTGCGGCGCGACTTTCTCCCCAGCGGGAGAGTCTCCTGGTTCCCGCAGTGCACCTGCCTTTGCGACTCCTCCGTTCGCTTGACGGCAACTGGCGCAACGCGGCAGGTGAAGGCAGGGAAGGTGGTCGACGCCACCTACATGAAGGTCCAGGTCCCAAGAGTCACGCCGCCCAACTTCGAAGTGGCCGGGGCAGTGACCTGCGTCCCGCCCAACGGCCTGGCAACCGTGGGGGAGGCGTACCGGGGTTTCGTCGTGGTCGGCGCCGGAAAGACCGGGATCGACAGCTGTCTCCACCTGCTCGACCTGGGAGTCGCGCCGGACCGGATCACCTGGATCAAGCCGCGCGAGAGCTGGCTGTTCGACCGGGCGCAGATGCAGCCGGAGGGCTTCGGCGATCATTCGCTTCTTGACTACATCCTGCTGCAGGCCCAGGAGATCGCTGCGTCCACGTCGCGCGCCGACCTCTTTCGGCGCCTCGAGACTTGTGGAGCTCTGGTACGCATCGAGCCAGACATCGAGCCGACGATGTTCCGCTGCGCCACCGTGTCCCAAGCCGAACTGGCGGACCTGCGCCGGATCAGGAACGTGGTTCGACTTGGCCGGGTGCAACGCCTCGAGACCACGTGCATCACGCTCGACCAGGGCGAGGTGGCTTGCCATGCCGACACCCTCTTCATCGACTGCACCGCCGACGGTCTCGAGAAGCGCCCCACGAAGCCGATCTTCCGCGACAAGAGGATCACGCTGCAGACGGTTCGCCCGTGCCAGCAGCTGTTCGCTGCGGCGATGATCGGTCACGTCGAATGCGCTTATGCCGACGAGGCGCAGAAGAACGCACTCTGCGTTCCGGTACCCCATCCCGACGTCACCGACGACTACCTCCACATGATGCGCGACATCATGCGCGCTCAGATGGCCTGGGCAGCCGACCCGGATCTGTTCCAGTGGTTGGTCATGTCGCGACTCGACGGCCTGACCACACCCGGCTTCCGCGCGCTGCTCGAGGGCAACGGCCCGGCGCCCGCGGAACAGATCGTGGACACCGCGCAACGGGCGATCGAGAACCTGGGACGCTTCATCGAGAGCCGCTGAACTCTGCATCCGCTCCGCCGGCGCCGGGACTGCACCACATGGTGTTTGAGCTCGTCGACAACGCGGTCGACGAGGCGCAGGCGGGTTTCTGCGACCAGGTAGCGGGAGGAGGGCCTGCTCTGGCAGACGCTGTCAGCGCAGGCGGTCGATCTGCCGACGGTCGCGCTTGGTCGGCCGACCGGCGCCGCGACGCCGATGGGCGGGTACCACAACGGCCTGAGCGTCGCGACGCGGCGGTTCGGGCTTCGGCGGGCTCAGATCCTCGTAGAGCCGCGGCGCCTCGGCCTTCGGCAACGACCGCTCGCGCAGTTCGCGAACGATGAGGATCCGCTGCCAGTCGCGGATTCGAAACTCGATCCGATCGCCGACCCGGACCTGGCGCTGCGCCTTCGCCTGCTGGCCGTTGACCGTGACCCGGCCGGCGGCGCAGGCCGCCGACGCCTTGGAACGCGCCCGGAACATCCGCGACACCTGCAACCACTTGTCGAGGCGGTTCAACCGAAGCCCCGTCTCATCGCTTGCCGCGACGCGGCAGGTAAAGGTCGGTGATCGTCCCCTCGCAGACCTCGGCGGCGAAGGCGACCGTCTCGGACAGGGTCGGATGGGGATGGACCGTGAGCGCCAGATCGGCGGCGTCCGCGTTCATCTCGATCGCCAGGGCCGCTTCGGCGATCAGGTCGCCGGCGTTCGTGCCGACGATGCCGGCGCCGACGACCCGCCCGGTCGAGGGGTCGAACAGCAGCTTGGTCAGGCCTTCGGACCGGCCTAGCGTCAACGCGCGGCCGGACGCGCCCCAGGGGAAGACGCCCTTATCGTACGCCGTGCCGTTGTGCTTCGCTGCGGTCTCCGTGAGGCCCACCCAGGCGACTTCCGGGTCGGTGTAGGCCCACCGACGGGATGACCCGCGCTTCGAAGCCGCTCTTTAGCCCCGCCGCCGCCTCGGCCGCGACCTTGCCCTCGTGGGTCGCCTTGTGGGCCAGCATCGGGCCGGGAACCAGGTCGCCGATCGCGAAGACATGCGGCACGTTTGTCCGCTGCTGGTCGTCGACCGGCACGAAGCCTTGCTCGTCGACCCGAACGCCCGCGGCCTCGGCGCCGAAACGATCGCTGTTGGGCCGGCGGCCGACCGCGACGAGGACGCGCGCGAAGAGGCTCGAACGGGCGTCGCCATCGTCATCCTCCATCGACACGACAAGACCGTTCTCCTGTGCCTTGACGCCGGTCACCCTGGTCGAAGTGCGAATGCCCTCCAGGCGGCCCGCCAGGCGACGCTGGAGCGGACGGACCAGATCGCGGTCGACGCCGGTCAGAAGCTGCGGCAACAGCTCGACCACCGTCACGCGGTAGCCGAGCGCGGCGTAGACCGTCGCCATCTCCAGCCCGATGATGCCGCCGCCGATCACCAGCAGCCGGCCGTCGGGCTCGAAGTCGGGATCGAGCTCCAACGCGTCGGTCGAGTCCCACACGCGCCGGTCGCCCTCCGGCAGGCCCGGGATCATCGCCGGACGCGAGCCGACGGCAACGATCGCCTGGCCGAAGGTCAGCGTGAGGCGGTTGCCGTCCGCGTCGACGATCTCGACCTCGTGGGGACCGACGAATCGGCCGCGGCCGCGCACGACGTCGACCTTGCGCCGCTCGGCGAGCTGCGCGAGGCCTGCCGTCAGCCGCCCGACGACTTCCTCCTTCCAACCCGCCAGGCGTGCCCGGTCGATGTCGGGGGGACCCGAAGTCGATGCCGGTGGGCGGCGAACTCCGCCGCCTCCTCGATCACCCGACCGGCGTGCAGCAAGCGCCTTGGACGGAATGCAGCCGACGTTCAGGCACACGCCGCCGAGGTTCGCGTGCGGCTCGACCAGCACGACCTGCCGGCCAAGGTCGGCGGCGCGGAAGGCCGCGGTGTAACCCCCAGGGCCGGCGCCGAGTACCAGAACTTCCGCGTCGACGTCCCGCGGCGCGGCGACTGCAGGCGCAGCCGGCGCCATGGCCGCCCGGAAGTCCCCCGGCGCCTGCGTCGCGCCCTCTGCGGCAGGCGCCGTCGCGGCCTTCCCTGAGCCACCCCCGCCCCCGAACACAGCAGGCGGCGCATGCGGATGCCGCGGGCGCTCGGCCCGATGGTCCGGGTGCGACTCGTGCTCGGCGTCGAGCACGACGATCAGGTCCCCTTCCCCCCACCTTGTCGCCAAGCGACACGGCGACCTCCAGGACGATGCCGCCATGGGTCGACGGCACCTCCATCGACGCCTTGTCGCTCTCGAGCGTGATCAGCCCGGCATCGACGTCGACATGCTCGCCTGGCGAGACGAGGACCTCGACCACATCGACGACATCGAAGTCGCCGATGTCCGGTACGACGATCTGGATCGGTTCGGCCATCTCGCCAGCGTCAGAGAACGACCCGGCGGATGTCGGACAGCAACGAGCACAGGTGGGTGGTGAAGCGGACCGCGCAGGCGCCGTCGATCACCCGGTGGTCGTAGGACAGCGAAACCGGCAGGATGAGACGGGGCGCGAGACCCGCGCCGACATAGACCGGCCGCCGTACCGAGCGCGACACGCCCAGAATGCCGACTTCCGGCGCATTGACGATCGGCGTGAACGCCGTGCCTCCGATGCCGCCGAGGCTCGAGATCGTGAAGGTCGCGCCCTGGATGTCGGCGGGCCGGAGCTTCCTCTCGCGAGCCCGGCCGCTGACCTCGGCGAGTTCGCCCGCCAGCTCGTAGACGGTCTTGCGATCCACCTCGCGCACTACCGGAACGACCAGGCCGTCCGGCGTGTCGACCGCTACGCCCAGGTTGCAGTAGCCCTTGAGGATCAACGATTCCCCGTCCGGCGCCAGCGACGAGTTCATCTCCGGGAACTCGGCCAGCGACGCGGTCACCGCCTTCATCAGGAAGGCCAGCAGAGTGAGCCGGACGCCCCGCGCCTCCGCCTCCGCGAGATGCGCCTTGCGGAAAGCCTCCAGGTCCGTGATGTCGGCCTCGTCGTGCTGGGTCACGTGCGGGACGTTCAGCCAGCTCCGGTGGAGGCTTGCCGCCGACAGCTTGCGGATGCGGCTGAGCGGCTTCGATTCGACCGGTCCGAACTTCGAGAAGTCGATCTCGGGAACAGGCGGAATGCCGGCGCCGGCAACCTGCGGCCCCCGGCCAGTCAATACCTCCTTGACGAAGCCCTCGACATCCTCGCGCAGGATCCGTCCCTTGGGGCCGGCGCCCGAGACCCTCCGGAGATCGACGCCGAGAATGCGGGCGAAACGCCGCACGGCCGGGCTGGCGTGAGGCGGCGCCGAGGACCTCGCCGGACCGTCGACAGCGGGCGGCGGCGGCCGGCGACCGCGTCGCGACGGGCGCGGTTCCCCGACGTGTGCCGGCTCGGCCGGCGCGGTCGGCCCGGTCGGCCCGGTCGGCCCGGTCGGCCCGGTCGGCGCGGTCGGCGCAACCGGCGCAACCGGCGCCGGCGCCGCGACCGCCTCATCGGCGCCTCCGCCGGCCGCAACCGCATCCCTTGTCCCGGCTTGCGCCGCGGCGCCCGCCGTGTCGATCTTCAGGATCAGATCGCCCTCGCCGACCTGGCCGCCGAGCTCCACCGCGACCTCGGCCACGCGGCCCGCCGCCGGCGACGGCACCTCCATCGAAGCCTTGTCGCTCTCGAGGGTGATCAGCGACTGATCAACCGAGACCTCGTCGCCGACCCCCACCAGGACCTCGACGACATCGACGGAGTCGAAGTCGCCGATGTCGGGGACGACGACGAGGAGCGTCTCGCTCACGCCGTGGCCGGGTTCGGTGCGTTCGGGTCGATGCCGTAGGCGGCAATCGCCCTGGACGGCGCCCCGGAATCGATTTCGCCGTTCTCGGCGAGGGAGGCGAGTGCTGCGACCGCGATGTGCCGGCGGTCGACCTCGAAGAAGGCGCGCAACTGCTCGCGGGTGTCGCTGCGGCCGAAGCCGTCGGTGCCGAGCGTCCGGTACGGACCGGGGACGAAGGCGCGGATCTGGTCGGTGAAGACCTTCATGTAGTCGCTCGCCGCGACCGTCACGCCGCCGCGCCCGGTCAGGCACTGGCGGACCCAGGACACCCTCTTCTCCTCGCCCGGATGGAGGCGGTTCCAGCGCTCGACTTCCAGCCCGTCGCGCCGCAGCTCGTTGAAACTGGTCGCCGACCACACCTCGGCGGACACCTTCCAGTCCGCCTCCAGCATCTCGGCCGCGGCCTCCGCCTCGCGCAGGATCGCTCCCGAGGCCAGCAACGCGGCGCGCCTCTTGTGGCGCGAGCCGGGCCGGATGCGGTGCAGGCCGCGCCGGATGCCGTCTTCCGCGCCGGCCGGCATCCTCGGGTGCTCGTAGTTCTCGTTCAGCGTCGTCAGGTAGTAGAAGACCGGCGCCGCCTCGGCGTACATCCGCCGCAGGCCGTCCTGGAGGATGACCGCCAGCTCGTACGCGTAGGTCGGGTCGTAGGAGACGCAGTTGGGCACCGTCGAGGCAGCCAGGTGGCTGTGGCCGTCCTGGTGCTGCAGTCCCTCGCCGTTGAGCGTCGTCCGCCCCGAGGTTCCGCCGATCAGGAAGCCCCGCGCCTGCATGTCGGCCGCGGCCCAGATCAGGTCACCGACGCGCTGGAAGCCGAACATCGAGTAGAAGATGAAGAATGGAATCATGTGGAAGCCGTGGTTGGCGGCCGACGTGCCCGCCGCCATCCACGAGCAGAGCGACCCGGCCTCGTTGATCCCCTCCTGGAGGATCTGACCGTCCCGGGCCTCCTTGTACGGCGCGATCTTGTGCGCGTCGACCGGCTCGTAGAGCTGGCCCGTCGGCGCGTAGATGCCGAGCTGCCGGAACATGCCCTCCATGCCGAAGGTGCGCGCCTCGTCGGCGACAATCGGCACCAGACGGTTGCGGATTGCCGGATTCCGCGTGAGCAGCGTGAACAGGCGCACGAACGCCATCGTGGTCGAGAACCGGCGCCCGCGGCTCGACCTCAGCAGGCTGTCGAACGCTTCGAGCTCCGGCACGGCCAGTGGTGTCGCGGCAACGGTCCGCGCCGGCAGGTAGCCGCCCAGGGCCTCGCGGCGCTCCTTCAGGTAACGGATCTCCGGACTGTCGTCCGGCGGCCGGTAGAAGGGGGTCTCCTCGAGCTCCTCGTCGGAAACCGGGATGTTCAGCCGGTCGCGGAAACCCATCAGCGCCCGCTGCCCCATCTTCTTCTGCTGGTGGGTGATGTTCATCCCCTCGCCGGCCTCGCCCATGCCGTAGCCCTTGACCGTCTTGGCCAGGATGACCGTCGGCTGCCCCGTGTGCTTCACGGCAGCTGCGTAGGCGGCGTAGATCTTGTGCGGATCGTGGCCCCCGCGGTTGAGCCGCCAGATGTCCTCGTCGGTCAGATGGGCCACCATCGCCTTGAGTTCCGGGTACTTGCCGAAGAAGTGTTCGCGGACGAAGCCGCCGTCCTGGCTCGCCTTGTACGCCTGGTACTCGCCGTCGACCGCCTCCTCCATCCGCCGCCGCAGCAGCCCGTGGCGGTCGCGCGCCAGCAAGGGATCCCAGTACGAACCCCAGACCACCTTGATCACGTTCCAGCCAGCGCCTCGGAACACGGCTTCCAGCTCCTGGATGATCTTGCCGTTGCCGCGGACCGGGCCATCGAGCCGCTGCAGGTTGCAGTTGACGACGAAGATCAGGTTGTCGAGCTTCTCCCGCGAGGCCAGGGAGATGGAGCCCAGGGACTCCGGTTCGTCCATCTCCCCGTCGCCCATGAAGGCCCACACCTTGCGGCCCACCGTGTCGACCAGGCCGCGGTTGTGCAGGTACTTCATGAACCGGGCCTGGAAGATCGCCATCAGCGGCCCGAGCCCCATCGACACCGTCGGGTACTGCCAGAAGTGCGGCATCAGCCAGGGATGCGGATAGGACGAGAGGCCTCCCGGGCCCGCCTCGCGCCGGAAGCCGAGCAGGTCCTCCTCGCTCAAACGGCCCTCGAGGAAGGCGCGGGCGTAGATACCCGGCGAGGAATGACCCTGGATCATGACCAGGTCGCCGCCGTGGTCCTCGCAGGGCCCCCGGAAGAAGTGGTTGAAGCCCACGTCGTAGAGCGTCGCGGCGGAAGCAAAGGACGCGATGTGCCCGCCCAGCCCCTCGTGGTCGTGGTTCGCGCGCACGACCATCGCCATCGCGTTCCAGCGAATGATGCTGCGGATCCGCCACTCGAGTTCCGTGTCGCCCGGCAACGGCGCCTGCGCCCTGACCGGGATCGTGTTCAGGTAGGCGGTGGTCGCCTTGTACGGGAGATAGGCGCCGGAACGGCGAGCCTGGTCGACCAGGGCCTCGAGCAGGAAGTGGGCCCGTTCCGGCCCTTCGCGCTCCATCACCGCGTCCAGGGCCTCCAGCCACTCGGCGGTCTCCGTCGGGTCGATGTCCTGGCGCGCCTTGTCGAGGGAGTCCATTTTCGTCTTGTTCTTCCTGGGGTCTTCCGGAACGCGTTCCGCGCGACCACGGGAGGTCGGATTCTACCCGCCGCGCACCCGGTGAACGGGCATTGCCGTGGTGTGGTTCTCCACTTCCACCGGGTGGCGCCGGTGTGCGGGCGCACCCGGACGGCGACGGTCCGTTGCCGGACCGCCGCCGCATTGCGGCTGGCTCGTCCCCGGGAGTTCCGGGGAAGAGCCGAATCGCTATTCCTCGGGTGGGCGGCGCAGGTGGGGCACGATGCCGATGAGCATTGCGACGTCGTGCTCGAACAGCGTGCCCTCGTCCGCTTCGTGCGCGCGCACGCCGCCCGGGACCGTCGCCGAGGGACCGTTCAGCATGTCCCTGCAGACCAGCGGCGCGACGGCCGCGTTCAGCGGGCCGTTGACCCAGTACCAGCCGCCCGGCATGACGCCCTCGAAGGAGAGCTCGCCGCGCATCGGATTCCCGGCGTCGTCGGTGCAGGAGTTCGCTCTGCTGCCGCCGTCCCCGCGCAGCAACTGGACGACCAGGCCGTCATCGTTCGCCTGCAGCGTCTGGGTCACGTTCCAGCCGCCGCAGGTGGTCCGAAGCTTCGCGAATTCGCCGTCGGTCGGCTTGACGACGATGCCGCCGGTACCCCGCCAGTACGGGCTGACGTATTCGCTGCACGCGTCGGCGTCGGGCGTCGGCAGGTGCGGCACGATGCCGATCATCCGTCCGGCTTCGTGTTCGAAGAACGTGCCGTTGGCCGTCGCGTCCGTCTCCACGCCGGCGGGAATCGTCGCCGCGACGCCGCCCAGCTCGACTTCGGAGACCAGCGGCGCGACTGCGGCGTTCCGGGGGCCGTCGACCCAGTACCAGCCGCCGGGCTCGATGTCGCTGACCGACAATTCGCCGCGGACGGGATTCCCGTCATCGTCCATGCACGCGTCCCGGCGCACCAACTGGACGATCAGGCCGTCATCGTTGGGATACAGCGTCTCCGTCGTGCGGTCGCCGCTGCAGGACATCTCGAACGTCACGGAAAGGCCGTTGGCTGGCTTGACGACGATGCCGCCGGCGCCCCGCCAGTACGGCGCGACGAACCGGTCGGGGTCGGGCTCCGGCTCGGGGTCGGAGTCGGAGTCGTCGTCGGGGTCGTCGTCGGGGTCGGAGTCGGGGTCGTCGTCGGGGTCGGAGTCGGGGTCGTCGTCGGGGTCGGAGTCGGAGAAACAACCGGGTACCGGGGCCACGTCGTTGATCGTTCCCGTGCCGCCGTAGCTCCAGAGTACGTCGAAGAGGTCGTAGCGCAAGATAGCCATCGTAAAGGTCTCCGGGTCTTCGACGACGCAGTCGGTCCGGGTGGGCACTTCCGGGAGCTCCCACGTTGTTTCGTTAGAGCCGGCGGCGATGGTCCCGATCGTGTTCCGTATCGGGCCGCTTAGGGGGGCGAAGTCCGCAGCTGTCGCCGTGCCTTCCTCGGTCCTGAGCCGCACGCTGATCGGGGACTGCCCCGAATTCAGGGGAAACCTCGAGTAGGTCGCGCGGAAGGTCACAGCCTCTCCCTCGTCCGCCTCGGCGTCGGCGATGTCGAGACAACGCCACAGGGTCAGATCGCCGTCGGTCAGCCGCGTGTTCGTGTCGTCCGGCAGGATGCTCCCCGTGAGACTGGTCCCGCACAGGGACAGATGCTGCAGGTTGGTCAGGTTGTCGAGGTCGTCGGGAATGGCGCCGGTAAAGCCGTTCGACCCGAGGAGGAGGTGCGTGATGCCCGTGGCGGCGGTCACGTTGTCGATGTTCCCGGTCATCTCGTTGCCGCGGAGGTTGAGCACCCTCATGCCGGTGCTGGCGATGCTGGGGATGCCCCCGGTCAAGCTGTTGAAATGGGCCGAGATCTCTTGCAGGTTGTTGCCTGTTGGCAGGGCCGGGATCCCCCCTGTCAACTTGTTGTCGTTGAGGCGGAGATGCTTCAGTTTCACGAGGGTGGACAGGGAGGGGATTTCCCCGGTCAGGTTGTTTCCGACGCCTCTCCCGTCGAATCGGAAGTTGTTGCCCACATTGAGACGCTCCAGCTTCACGAGGGCGGACAGGGCGGGGATTTCCCCGGTCAGGTTGTTGTCGTTGAGATCGACCCACTTCAGGGTGGTGATGCCGTTCAACGCCGGGATGCTCCCGGTCAACTTGTTCCTGCTGAGAGCGAGCTTCTCCAGCTTGACGAGTCCGGTCAACGCCGGGATTGTCCCGGTCAGATCGTTCCTGCTGAGATCCAGAACCCTCAGCTCGGTGAGGGCGCTCCAGTCCGGGATGGACCCGGTGAAGTTGTTGCCCTGAAGGTCGAGGTGCGTCAGGTTGGTCAGATCTTTCACCCACGCCGGGAACGCCGTGGCGGCGAGATCAGGGTTGAAGCTGAACCGGAGAGTCGAGAGTGCGTCGAGGCCGCTCAGATCGGGGAGCGTTCCTCCCGTCACGCCCGTCACGTCGTAGGAAGGGCCGAGCGTGATCCGGGTGACGCGGCTCCTGCGGGCATTCAGACCGATCGATTGCCACAGATGCATGCCCATATTGCGATTCCAGTTCAGGCTGTCGCCCCCCGAGAGAGTCAGCGCGGCCTTGAAGGCCAGCAGGGCGGTGCAGTCCTCAGCCAGCGAGGCCCGCTCGACGTCGGTCACTCCACTAATGATCGCCTGGGCCCCCTTGATGGCTACGTCGGTCGCCACGCAGGGTCCTGTCGTCTGGGCGTGGGACGCGCCGCCGAACAGGCCGAGCACCAGCGTCAGGCCGAGGACCTTGTGCACCAGACGCGGCAGGTGGGCCGACTGCCGGGAACCGACGCTCGAGCAGCGTGAGGAGCGTCGGCGACGATGAACTCCGAGGGTGGACGATGACGAGGCCGTGATTCGATCCGGAGCTTGGTGCATATCTGAAAATCCCCTGAGGACCCCAGGATTCTTGGGGAGGTGACAAGAGTGGAAGCCGCTGCATGGCAGAGCTGTGCGAGTTACCGGAACCCTGCGAGGCCGTGACGGAAGCGGGAACGCCGAAAGGGCGCGAGTCGATTTCCGGTCTCATCGCGGGGCAAGTTAGTCTGCAATCGATCCGAAATCGCGTACTGACGCGGAAAGTCGCTCTCCGCAGGGCGCGTGAAGGCACCCGCCAAGCTGCCCCGGGGATCGCGACAGCGCGGCCCGGACAGCCCGATGCGCTCGGACCCTACAAGAGACGGACGAGCCCTTCCAGCCCATGAACACGACCATGAACACGGCAAGACCGCCCACCAGGTTCACGCCACAGACGGCCTCAACACGGGCCTGTCTGTCTGGATCCGGCCTCCGGGCGCCCCGGGAGGACCTCATGCGCGACGAGTTCCGCGAGAGTGCTCCACGCGGATGGCCATCTCCTCGCGAATGGCGTGCTGGCGGAGTTCGGTCGCAGCCGTCCTTCCCAACGTCCTGAGTGGATCCTGCTAGAGTCCGGTCGCTGGGTGCGGCTGGAACGACAGCCTGAGATCGTGCTGGCCGACAGGCCTGTGCACGGGAGCCTTTGAACCTGAAACGGTTGACACCGACGCAGGGAATGCAGACATGACGATTGCCGATCGAATCCCTCAGACCGCGGCGCCCCTGCTGAGCCGCGATCCCCTCCCCAACTCGCGCAAGGTCTACGTGGAGGGGTCGGACCCCTCGATTCGCGTCCCGATGCGCGAGATCTCCCAGTCGCCGACGACCGCCGGCGCGGGTCCGTCCGCCGCGAGCGGGTTGACCGCGCTCGGGCCGAAGGAGCACAACCCGCCGGTCGTTGTCTACGACACATCGGGGCCGTACACGGACCCGGCCGCCCTGATCGACGTCCGTCGCGGCCTGGCGCCGCTCCGCCTGCCGTGGATCGAGGCTCGGGGCGATGTCGAGGAGCTCGATGGCGTCTCTTCGAGCTACGGGCGGGAGCGCTCCGCGAACCCGCGGCTCGACCGCGTGCGCTTCGTCGCCGGTCGCCGGCCGCTGCGAGCCAGGGCCGGCAGCCGCGTCACGCAGATGCACTACGCGAAGCGCGGCGAGATCACCCCGGAGATGGAGTACATAGCGATCCGCGAGAACCAGCGCCGCGAAGAGGCGGCCGCCGAGATCGCGGCCCAGCACGCTGGCGAGAGCTTCGGCGCCGCGATCCCGCAGACGATCACGCCCGAGTTCGTGCGCTCGGAGGTCGCCCGCGGCCGCGCGATCATCCCCGCCAACATCAACCATCCCGAGCTTGAGCCGATGGCGATCGGCCGCAACTTCCTGGTCAAGATCAACGCGAACATCGGCAACTCGGCCGTCACCTCGTCGATCGAGGAAGAGGTCGAGAAGATGGTCTGGGCGATCCGCTGGGGCGCCGACACGGTGATGGACCTCTCTACCGGCCGCAACATCCACGAGACTCGGGAGTGGATCCTGCGCAACTCGCCGGTGCCCATCGGTACGGTGCCGATCTACCAGGCCTTGGAGAAGGTCGACGGCAGCCCCGAGGACCTGACCTGGGAGATGTTCCGGGACACCCTGGTCGAGCAGGCCGAACAGGGCGTGGACTACTTCACGATCCACGCCGGCGTCCTGCTGCGCTACGTGCCCCTGACCGCGAAGAGGCGCACGGGAATCGTCAGCCGCGGCGGCTCGATCATGGCCAAGTGGTGCCTCGCCCACCACCGGGAGAGCTTCCTCTACACCCGTTGGGACGACATCTGCGAGATCATGGCCGCCTACGACGTCTCCTTCTCGATCGGCGACGGGCTGCGCCCCGGATCGATCGAGGACGCGAACGACGAGGCCCAGTTCGCCGAGCTGAAGACCCAGGGCGAGCTGACCCGCCGCGCCTGGGAGTTCGATGTCCAGGTGATGAACGAGGGCCCCGGTCACGTGCCGATGCACATGATCAAGGAGAACATGGACAAGCAGCTCGAGTGGTGCCAGGAGGCGCCGTTCTACACCCTCGGGCCGCTCACGACCGACATCGCCCCCGGCTACGACCACATCACCTCCGGCATCGGCGCCGCGATGATCGGCTGGTTCGGCACCGCGATGCTCTGCTACGTCACCCCCAAGGAGCACCTCGGCCTGCCCAACCGCGAGGATGTCCGCGAAGGCGTGATCACCTACAAGATCGCCGCCCACGCCGCCGACCTGGCCAAGGGCCACCCCGGCGCCCAGGCCCGGGACAACGCCGTCTCCAAGGCCCGCTTCGAGTTCCGCTGGGAGGACCAGTTCAACCTCTCCCTGGACCCGGAGCGCGCCCGCGCCTTCCACGACGAGACCTTGCCCCAGGAAGGCGCCAAGGTCGCCCACTTCTGCTCCATGTGCGGTCCGAAGTTCTGCTCGATGGAAATCACCCAGCAGATCCGCGACTACGCTGCAAAGAAGGGGCTCGACGACGCGCAAGCCGTCGAGGCAGGGCTGCAGGAAAAGGCCGGCGAGTTCAAGCAGGCTGGCGGCGAGGTGTATCTGCCGGCGAAGTAGCGGCCGCGGGCGAGTTCGCCGAACCGCGACAGCCCGGCCGATGGAGGACACCGACATCACCGGCATCCAGTACTCGCCGCGGGCGGGTCCGCCGAACCGCGACAGCCCGGCCGACGGAGGACACCGACATCACCGGCATCCAGTACGCGCCGCGGGCGAGTCCGCCGAACCGCGACAGCCCGGCCGCGCTAACCCGCGCTAACATGCGCCGCCGATGACAGAAAGCCGCCAGGAGAAGTTCTCGGGCACCAGGGAAGTCGCCGAGCGCCTCAGCTTTGACCTCGAGCCGCTGCAGCGATACCTCGAGGAGCACGTCGAGGGGTTCTCCGGCGAACTCGGCCTCCGGCAGTTCAAGGGCGGGCAGTCCTGCCCCACCTACCTGCTCGAGGCCGGCGGCAGGAGCTACGTGCTGCGCCGCAAGCCGCCGGGCAAGCTGCTGCCCTCCGCGCACGCGGTGGACCGGGAGTACCGGGTGATGACGGCGCTCGCGGACACCAACGTGCCGGTGCCGCGGACCTTCTGCCTGTGCACCGACGAGTCGGTCGTCGGCACGGTGTTCTTCGTCATGGAGCACGTGAAGGGCCGGATCCTCTGGGAGGCGCTGCTGCCGGGGATGGAACCGAACGAGCGCCTGGCGATCTACGACGCGATGAACAGGACGCTCGCCCGCCTGCACGCGGTCGACTACGAAGCCGTCGGGCTTTCGACGTACGGAAAGCCCGGCAACTACTTCGCCCGCCAGATCCACCGCTGGACGAAGCAGTACCTCGCCTCAAAGACCCGTGACATCCCGGCGATGAACGCGCTGATCGAGTGGTTGCCGGCGAACATCCCCGAGGACGACGAGACGACGATCGTCCACGGCGACTTCCGGCTGGACAACATGATCCTGCATCCGGAACGGGCCGAGGTCATCGCGATCCTCGACTGGGAGCTGGGCACGCTCGGCCATCCGCTCGCCGACTTCAGCTACCACACGATGCAGTGGGAGATCCCGAAGGAGAAGGGCGGGCTCAAGGGCCGCGACCTCGAAGCGATCGGCCTGCCGACCCTCGAGCAATACCGCGACGCCTACTGCCGCCGTACCGGCCGCGACGGCATTTCGCACTGGAACTTCTACCTGGCCTACAACCTGTTCCGGAGCGCCGGCATCGCCCAGGGCATCGCCGGACGGGTGCGGGACGGCACCGCCGCGAGCGCCCACGCCAGAGAGGTGGGCGAATCGGTGCCGCGTACGGCGGGGCTGGCCTGGGAAGTCGCGCAGCGCGCTTGAACCCCGCGGGCCTCGATCGCCGGCCTGATGCTGACCACAGACGCCCGGCCTGGGAAGTCGCGCAGCGCGCTTGAACCCCTTCGGTCCGTTCGGCCGTAGAGCAGGTCTGATGGACTGGACCGCCGTCCGGCTGCTCTACCTGAGCGAACTCCGCTCCGCCCTGCGCGAGCGGTCGGTCCTGATCAACGGGATCCTCGTCCCGCTGCTGATGTACCCGCTGATGATGTGGGTCATGTTCTCGGGCATCCTGTTCGTCACGGCGCGCTTCGAGAGCTTCGCTTCGCGGGTCGAGATCGCGGGCCTGCCCGCCGAGCACCGGGGAATCCTCGACAGCCTGGACGAGGACGGTCGAACCGGGATCAACGAAGTCGCCGCGCCACCGGCCGGCGCCGCCTCCGCCTACCGGGAAGAAGTCGAGGAACGCCTTCTCGCCGGTGAACTCGACGCGGCCCTGATCTTCAAAGCGACCGGCGATCCGCCCGGCAACGCCGCGGTCTCGCTGCTGAGCAACGGCTCGAGCGATCGGTCTCGAAGTGCGCGCGGCCGGCTGGAGCGCGCGCTGTCCGCCGAGCGCTCCGCCTGGCTCGAGCGGATCGCCGCTCGGCACGGCCTCGACGGCGCCGAGTGGCAGGTCTTCGAGGTGCGCTCGAACAACCTGGCTACCGGCCGCCAGATGGGGCAGTTCCTCATGGGGATGATGATCCCGCTGTTCTTCGTCATCATGATCGCGAACGGCTGCCTCTACCCCGCGATCGACTCGACGGCCGGGGAACGCGAGCGCAACACCTGGGAAACCACGAGCACGCTCGCCACCCGGCGCCTCAACGTCGTGACCGCCAAGTACCTCTACGTCGCCACGATGGGCACCGTCGCCGGGGCGCTCAACGCGGCGGCCATGGTCGTCTCCTTCCGCTCCTTCCTCGGGCCGCTCTTCGCCCGGCTGGGAGGCGGCGACGGCGGCGGCCTCGCCTTCGAGCTGCCCCTGGGCGCCCTGCCGGTCCTGTTCCTCACCGCCGTACTGCTGGGCGCCCTGATCGGTGCCGCGATGATGATCCTCGCGGCCTTTGCCCGCACCTTCAAGGAAGGCCAGTCCATGGTCACTCCCGTCATTCTGCTCGTCGTCTTTCCGGTCATCGTCCTGAACGACCCCGGCATGGCGTTCACGCCGGCGCTGGCCGGCATCCCGGTCGTCAACGTCGTGCTGCTCCTGCGCCAGGCGATCGCCGGCAACGTGCTCTGGCTGCAGCTCGGAATCACGGTGCTTGCCAACGGCGCCGCGATCGTCGCCTGCCTGTGGATCGCCTCGCGCGTCCTGCGGATCGAGGAGATCGCCACCGGCGCCTTCGAGGGCAACTTCTTCCAGTTCCTGCGCCGGCAACTTCGCCCGGCGGGAGGCAAGGCGTGAGCACGGTCCAGGTCGAGGTCCAGGGCCTCTCCAAGAACTTCTTCGATCAATCGCGGGGCGAAGTGAATGCCGTCCAGCAGGTGGACTTCGAGTGCCGGCGCGGCGAGATTCTCGGTCTGCTCGGCGCCAACGGGGCCGGCAAGACGACGACGCTGCGGATGATCTCGACCGTGCTCCAGCCGACCGCCGGAACGGCTCGAGTGCTCGGGCACGACGTCGCGAGCGAACCGGTGGAGGTGCGCCGCAACCTCGGCTTCTACTCGGCGAGCACCGCGCTCTACCCGCGGCTGACCGCCCGCGAGACGCTGACCCTGTTCGCGCGGGTCAACAAGTACCCGGCCGAGCGCACGAAGAGCCGGGTCGAGGAGACGATCGAGCGCTTCGGCGTCGGCGAGTACGCCGGTGTGCGAATCGAGAAGCTCTCGAGCGGGATGAAGCAGAAGGTGTCGATCGCCCGCACGGTCGTCCACGATCCGCCGGTGCTCATCTTCGACGAGCCGACAGTCGGCCTCGACGTACTCAATGCGCTCGACCTGCAGAAGGCGATCCAGGAACTGCGCGAGGACGGCAAGGCGATCCTGTTCTCGACCCACATCATGAGCGAGGCCGAGCGCCTCTGCGACCGGATCGCGATCATCGACAAGGGACGGATCCGCGCCTGCGACGACCTCGAGGGGCTGAGGGCGGCGACCTCCCGGCACTACCTCGAGGACATCTTCGTCCACTACGTCACCAGCAACGCAGACTCGTAGCGCCGGATGAACCGCCGCACCGTCAGCGCGCTGGTCGGCAACGATCTGCGCCAGCTTGCCCGGAACCCCCGGGTGCTGGTGTTCGCCGTCGCGCTGCCACTCGTGATCTGGCCGCTGATGTGGTTCCTGACCTCCCTGACGACGCAGCGGCGGCAGGAGCGACTCGAGAGTCGAACCTACACGTACGCCGTGGCCGAAGACCCGCGCGACGCGGAACACGCCGCCAACGCGAGGGCATGGCTCGAGCGCGCCTTGGCCGTCGTCGGCGAAGACGGTCAGGCCGACGAAGCCGACACGCCGGAGGCGCCCGCGGTTCGTTTCGAGCGCGTCGATGCGCCCGACGACTTCAAGGCCGCGCTCGACGAGGAGCAACTCCACGTCCACGTCGCGTGGGAAGCCGGGGCCGGCGACGGTTCGAACGAGAACGTGGACGTGGACAGCGAGACGCTCGGCAACGCCGGCGACCCCGCGCAGCGCATCGTCCTTTCCTACCGCGCGGACCTGGACGCCTCGGACGCCGCCGAGGGGTACCTGCGGCGAGCTCTCGAGCGGTCGCGGGTGGAGGTCCGCGAGAAACGACTGGCGGCCGCCGGGTTCGAGGCGCCGCCCGAAGATCTGCTCCCGCTCGAGCGGATCGAAACCGCGAGCGAAGAACAGACTTCCGGGCTCCTGCTCGGACGCATCCTGACCGCGATCATCGTGATGATGATGCTCGCCGGCGGCTCGATCGTCGCCACCGACGCGCTGGCGGGCGAGAAGGAACGCGGCACGCTCGAAACCCTGCTGACCACTGCCGCCAGCCGGATCGAGATCGTCACCGCGAAGAACCTCTCGATTCTGACCGTCGCCTTCGCCACCAGCGTGCTCAACATCGCGAACATCGTCCTGTGGATGCAGCTCGACGTGATCCCGGCGCCGCCGGGCCTGAAGCTGGTCATCCCGGTCGGCGCGGCAATGCTGCTCCTGTTCCTGTACGCGCCGGCCGCCGTGCTTCTATCGAGCAGCCTGCTGCTCGTCTCGGGCCGGTCGAAGACCTACAAGGAAGCGCAGTTGCTGTTCGCGCCCGTCATGCTCGTCTTTCTGGCCGTCGCGGCGATTCCCGTGCTGCCCGGCATCGCGCTGCGCAGCGCGATCGTCGTCGTGCCGATCGCCAACCTCGGCGTCGCCGCCAGAGAGATTCTGACGGGGCAGTACGACTGGCCGCTGATCGCCGCCGCCTGGGCGGTGGCCGCCGCTGCCGCCGCCGTTCTCGCCCGCGCCTCGGTACGCGCGCTTTCGGCGGAAAAGCTGATCACGGCCAGCGACCTCGACGCCGCCGACCTGACCGGGGGCCCCGCCCTCTTCCCGCGCCGCGTCGGGCGGTGGTTCGCGGCGCTCTGGGCGCTGCTCCTGGTCTGGCAACTGAACGTCGGCGGCGGCATCGACGGCCGGCTGCTGATCGCGATCAACATGGCGATCTTCGGCGCCGCGGCGTGGCTGATCATCGCGCGCTACCGGCTGCCCGTCCGCGAGACGCTGTCGCTCAGGGCGCCGCCTCCGGCGGCCTGGCTCGGCGTCTTGATCGGCGTGCCGGCAGGCCTCCTCCTGGCCGACGGCGTCGTCCGCCTCGCGAGCCTGGCGATGCCGATTCCGCAGCAGTGGATCGAAGCGATGGCCGAGGCGTTCGGCGCGGACATCCCGGTCTGGCAGACGCTCTTCTTCTTCGCCATCCTCCCGGGCATCTTCGAGGAGATCGCCTTCCGCGGCGTCCTCCTTTGCGGTCTGAGGCGCCGGTTCAGACCCGTCCAGCTCGTGTTGGTTGCAGGCATCGCCTTCGGCTTCTTCCACGTCGACCTGTTTCGCATTCCGGGGACGTCCCTTCTCGGCGTCCTCCTGGTGATCGCCGTCCTTCGCTCCGGGTCGATCTACCCCGCGATGGCCTGGCACGCCCTGCACAACGCCGTTGCCCTTGGCAGCGCCCGGATCGAGCACATCCGGCTTCCCGAGCAACCGACCTGGTGGCACTACGTCCTGGCCACCCTGGCGATCCTCGCGGCCTTCCGGCTGATGGCGGGGCCGTTCCAAAGTCGGGAACTTCGGTGACCGATGCGAGGAAACACTCCGGAATCGGCAACTCGGCGCCGGCACGGCTCTCGCCCCTCGGCAATGAAGGCCTCCCGCCCGCGCCCAACGTGGAGCGCTGGACTTTGGAATGGTCCTGCCGGCTGATCGATTCGTCGAAGCGGAGCGACGAGCCTTGAGCTAGTTGACCCAGGGGCCGCGGCGCACGCTGTCGTCTTCGTCCTTCGGCTTCTTGCCGCCGGGAACGACGCGGAAGCGGCGGCGCCCACGGTTCAGCTTCTGCTTCACGTACCAGCGCTCGTAGCGGAGCCGAATCTCGCGCATCAGACCCTTCGTGCGCCCGGGTCGCAGGAGCACGAACACGGCGCCAATCGCCGTGCAGATGCCGAGGAAGCCGGCGAAGTCGGATGTGGCCAGAAAGCCGATCCAGGCGAACGCGATCTCGATCCAGATGAACCACCGCGCCCTGATCGGAAGCACGAAGAACAGCATGATCGTCGCATCGCGCCGGATGACGGCGAAACCCGTGATGGCGATCGCCAGCAGCATCTGCTGGCCCTGCATGAGGACGAAGGCCGTCGGCCCTCCGCCCCCCGCGGATTCGAGCAACACCTGGACCAGACAGGCCACCAGAGCGGCGGCGCCCGCCGACATCCAGAGCAGGTTCCAGAAACGCTGGCGGCCCAGCGCCCAGCGCAGATCGCCAGCGAACATGTAAAAGAACAGGAGTCCCAGCAGGAACCAGATCGACGGTCCGCCCCAGCCGGCCGCCGGGTAGGTCACGAGCTGCCACAGCATCCCCTGCTGCCACACGGAACTCGACAGGCGCATCAGGTCCGGCACGAGGGCCAGCCCGGGCAGGAACTGCATCGAGAAGGTGACGAAGAGCACCGCGACGAGCAGCAGGAGATCGCGCGCGTGCGGCCCGGAAAGGCCACCGAAGTTCATTCGGCGCGCATAAGGTCCTCCGCCCATCGTCATGGCGCCGGGATTGTAGCCACGACCGGTCTTCCGGCGGCCGCGGCGCTGCCCCAAACGGCGTACAATCGCAGGCTATGGAACGGGAGGGCAAGGAAGATGGACCGAGAAGCAGCCTGGAAGACAGTGCAGGAGTTCGTGGCCGCCCCGGGGCTGCGGGGGCACATGCTCGCCGTGGAAGGGGCGATGCGCTGGTACGCCCAACGGCTCGGCGGCGACCCGGAGGCCTGGGGCCTTGCCGGACTTCTTCACGACTTCGACTGGGAGATCCACCCCACTCTCGAGCAGCACCCGGCGGACGGCGCCGCGATCCTCCGCGAACGCGGGCTGGACGAGGACATCATCCGCACGATCCTCTCGCACAACACGGAGGGGACCGGCGTCGAGCGGGAGACCTCGCGCGACTACGCGCTGCTGGCCTGCGACGAGATCACCGGCCTGATCAGCGCCGCCGCCCTGATCCGACCGAGCAAGGACGTGCGCGACGTCCCGCTCAAGTCGGTCCGCAAGCGCTGGAAGCAGCGGGCCTTCGCCGCCGGCGTCGACCGCGCGCACGTCGAGGAAGTCACCGCCGACTTCAGCCGCGAGTGCTTCGACGGCGAGCTCGAACTGTGGCAGCACGCCGGCAACGTGCTGGCGGCGATGCAGGGCATCGCCGCGGAGCTCGAGCTCGACGGACGCCTGGCGAAATGATCTCCCTGGCTCTGTTCGCGTTGCTCGCTGGGGCCGCAGCGGCGCAACAACCCACCGCCCGACCCAACATCCTCTGGATCGACATCGACGACCAGTCGCCCTGGTACTCGAGCTACGGGCACGACCTCGTCGAAACGCCGAACATCGACGCGCTGGCGCGACAGGGCGTGCTGTTCGAGCGGGCGTACGCGCCGACGCCGGTGTGCAGCCCGACCCGTTCCTCGCTGATCACCGGCAGCTACGCGATTCGGATCGGGGCGCACGACCATCGTTCGGGGCGGGTTCCCGGCTACCGCATCCATCTGCCGGAAGGGGTCGTGACCGTTCCCGAACTGTTCCGGGCCGCGGGCTACGAGACCTACAACGCGGGCAAGGACGACTTCAACTTCGCCTACGACCGCACGAAGCTCTACACGATCGGCCCCGAGCCCTCGGAAATCCCGTCATATAAGGGCCCGCAGGGCGGCGGACACTGGCGCGACGTGTCCGAGGGCAAGCCGTTCTTCGGTCAGTTGAAGGTGTCCGGCGGCAAGAGCGTCGCGGACATCGCCGAGGAAGTCAGGGCGCTTGGCCTCGAACCCGTGACGCCGGAGGACGTGCCGGCGCCGGCCCAGTATCCCGACATTCCCCAGGTGCGCCGGCACATCGCCAACCACTACAACTCGATCCTGCGCACGGATGCCGAGGTAGGCAAGCTCGTCGCGCAGTTGAAGGCCGACGGACTCTGGGACAGCACGATCCTTGTGCTCTTCTCGGACCACGGTTCGGATCTGCCCCGGAGCAAGGAGTTCTCCTACGACGAAGGCTTGCGGATACCGCTGATCGTCGTCGCGCCGGGACTCGCGGAGGTGGTGAAGCCCGGCACGCGACGGGCCGACCTGGTCAACCTGATGGACATCGCGGCCACGTCTCTGGCGCTAGCCGGCCTTGACGTGCCAGGGTTCATGGACGCGCAGAACATCTTCGGTCCCAACTACCGCCGCGACTACGTGTTCACCTCGGCCGACCGCATGGCGAACGTCATCGACCGGGTCCGATCGGTGGTGGGGCCGCGCTTCCACTACATCAGGAACTTCATGCTGGACAGACCGCTGATCAACTGGGGCCACCGGGAGATGATCGACCTCGCGCGCGATCCGGATGACAGCAGTTTCCTGACGATCCGGCGATTGGCCGAGGAAGGCAAGCTGACGCCCGCCCAGGCCGCGCCCTACGGACAACGCGTCGCCGAAGAACTCTACGATCTCGACAACGATCCGGACGAAGTGATCAACCTGGCCGAAGATCCCGCCCATGCCGACGTGCTGAACGAGATGCGCGCAGCGCTGGCAGACTGGATCGAAGACACCGACGACAAGGGCCAGTACCCCAGATCCCAGGCCGCGATGGACGAGATCACGGAGCGCTTCGCCACGGACTGGCTTCGAAGCCCCGAGTTCCGCGATCTGCCATAGCAGCCCGTGGCGAAAGTCCGGGTGGCGCCGAGAGCGGTCAGGCGCCCGTCCAGCAAGGCGCGACGACGGAGCATGTCGGGCCGCCCGCAATCCCGGGAACAAGGGCGACCGAGGAGCTGAGCCCGTGTGGCGCGTTCCGCGCCACACGCGAACCAGTCCGTGCGCCCGTCATCGCGCACCCGGATGGCACGATGCCGGGCGGGATGCAGGACCGATCGAATCCAGCGCGACTCTTGCCACGGGCTGCCAGGCACGACGACGGCCCGCCGAACCGCCTACGCCTTGGCCGGATACCGGCTCTCCACGTACTCCCCGACGATCCGGGTGAACTGCTCCGAGAGTTCCGCCGCGGTGCCGCGCAGCGTCGTGAACTGGCGTCCGTCGACGTAGACCGGGCAGGTCGGGGCCTCGCCGGCGCCCGGCAGCGAGATGCCGATGTCCGCGGCCTTCGACTCGCCGGGGCCGTTCACGACGCAGCCCATCACGGCCAGCTTCAGCTCCTCGACGCCTTCGTAGCGGTCGCGCCACTCGGGCATCCTGTTGTCGATGAAGTCCTCGACTTGCAAGGCCAGCTCCTGGAAGGTCGTGCTGGTCGTACGGCCGCAGCCGGGGCAGGCGGTGACGCTGGGCGCGAAGGCGCGCAGTCCCAGTGACTGCAGGAGCTCGCGGCAGGCCTGGACCTCCTCGCGCCGGTCGCCGCCGGGCCGCGGCGTCAGCGAGACGCGAATCGTGTCGCCGATGCCCTCCGCCAGCAGGACGGACATCGCCGACGACGACCACACCAGGCCCTTGAGGCCCATGCCGGCCTCGGTCAGGCCGAGGTGCAGCGGCTGCCGCGTCTGCTTCGCCAGATCGCGGTAGACGCCGATCAGGTCCCGCGGCGAGGACGTCTTGCACGAGATGACGATCTGCTCCTCGGTCAGGCCGCATTCGAGGGCCAACTCCGTCGAGCGAAGAGCGGAGAGGACCATGCACTCGCCAACGATTCTCTCGGAGGTCTTGCCGAGGTCCCGCGCGGTGTTCTCCTCCATCTTCGCCACCAGCAGATCCTGGTCGAGCGACCCGCCGTTGACCCCGATCCGCACCGGCTTGCCGAGCCTCCGGGCCACCTCGCAGATCGCCGTGAACTGCGGATCCCGGCGTCCGCCGCGGCCGACGTTGCCGGGGTTGATCCGCAGCTTCGCCAGCTCCCGAGCGCACTCCGGGTGGCGCTCGAGCAGGACGTGGCCGTTGTAGTGGAAGTCCCCGACCAGGGGCACGTCGCAACCCTCCGCGTCGAGCCGGGCGCGAATCTCGGGCACCGCGACCGCCGCCGCGTCGACGTTCACGGTGATCCGCACCAACTCGGCGCCGGCCTCCGCCAGCGCCAGCGCCTGGGCCGTCGTCGCGTCGACGTCCGCGGTGTCCGTGTTCGTCATCGACTGGACGACCACCGGCGCACCGCCGCCGGCGACCACGCCGCCGATGTCGACCGGGTGGGTCGTGCTGCGATGCGCTTTCGGCGCTTTGACCGCCATGACGGTCCGCAGGCTACAGCACGGGGTAGCATCACCGCCCATGTCCACGCGCCAGCGGCCAGGCTTAAGCGAGCCGCAACGGCCCCTTGCAACTGGCCTGGCGACGATCGCGGGGCTTTCGAGCCTGGCCTTCGCGCAACCCGTGTACGACCTTCTCCGCCGTACGCCGGAGTTCTTCGCCATCCGCGACCTCTCGCTCGGCGACCTGCTGGCGCTCGTCGTTCTGCTGGCGGTCGTTCCGACGCTGGCGCTCGGAGCACCGACGCTCCTGATGCGGCTGGTCCGCCGCAGGTGGACGACGGCGGCGACCGCAGCCGCGGCCGGCCTCCTGACCGCGATCATCGGCCTGCAGGCGCTTCACGACCTGCCCGCGGCCGCAGCCGTCCTCGGCGCGGTCCTCGCCGGCGCGGCCGCCGGCTGGGCCTATCTCCGCTACCCGGGAGTTCGCACCTTTGGCCTGCTCCTGTCCGCGGCCGCGGTGATCGTCCCGGCACTGCTGCTGGCCGACCCCCGCATCCGGCAGAGCGCCGCCTTCGCGAGCCGCGAAGTCGCGGTGGCCGAAACCGACACCGGCGCCCGAGCGCCGATCGTGCTGGTCATCTTCGACGAGTGGTCGCTGACCTCGATCCTGGACCGGACGGGCGCGATCGACCGCCAGCGCTTTCCCAACCTGGCCGGACTTGCCGACCGCGCCGCCTGGTACCCGAACGCAACGGCGGCCGCGGACGTTTCCGAACTCGCGGTGCCGTCGATGCTGACCGGCGCCGAGGTCCACCAGGGCCAGCTCCCGACCGTCGCCGAGCACCCGATCAACCTGTTCACCCTGCTGGCCGCGAGCCACGACCTCCACGTGGCCGAACCGATCACCTCGTTGTGCCCGCCCCAACTCAACCTGCTCGCCGCGCCGCGGCCCCCCGCAAGCGAACGCCTCGGCCTCCTGGTCCTGGACCTTTCGCTCGTCTGGCAGCGCCTCACCCTGCCGACGCCCTGGAGAGACCGGCTGCCGGAGGTGACGCGGACCTGGAGCGGCTTCGGCCGCGACGGAGCGCGGACGGCCGTGCCGCCGCCGACCGATCAGCCGGTTGCGCGCGCCCTGTTCCACCTCGGCCAAACGGACCGGGCGGCCGAGTTCCGCCGCTTCGTTCAGTCGATCGAAACTCCCGGGGAACGACCGAGCCTCCACTTCCTCCACTCCCTGCTGCCCCACGCCCCCTGGGAGTACCTGCCCTCCGGCCGGCGCTACGAGACTCCCTTCGGCAGAGTCCATGGACTCGCACGCGAGAGGTGGAGCGAGGATCACTGGCCCGCGCTGCATCACCACAAGCGCTACCTGTTGCAGGTCGAGTTCCTGGACCGCCTGATCGGCGAACTTGTGGCCCGACTGGAGTCGACCGGCCGCTTCGACCGGAGCCTGATCGTGATCACGGCGGACCACGGAGTCGCCTTCCGACCCGGCAGGTCCCGCCGCCTGCTGGAGCTCACCGAGCTCGAAAGCGGCCAACCGCTCGACCTGGCCAGCGTGCCGCTGCTGATCAAGAGGCCGTTCCAGCGGCAACCCGAAGTCGATCGATCACCGATCTCTCTCGCCGGACTGACTCCCCTGATCCTCGAACTGGCCGGCGCCGGGCAGGACTCGGCGCCACTGCCGGAGACGGAATCAGCGCCGCCGGTCATGGTCGGCAAGTACGCAGGCGGAGTCGAGATCACCACCGGCCGCGAGCCATGGCGGCAAGGCCGGATCGCCAACCAGGCGCGACTGCTGGGCGCGTCGAACGACCCGATGGCGATCGGCCTCCGTCCGCAGCTCCATGGGCGCCCCGCAACCGACTTCAGGATCCGGGACAGCGAGTCGACCATCGAGTTCAACGACGCCTGGGCCTGGGACCACGTAACCCCCGAACTGGCGGAAGTCCCGGCGCTGGTCGAGGGCATCTTCGACCGTCGGCGCCTTCCGGACAACCGCAACGTCGCCGTCGCGCTGAACGGCGTGATCGCCGCCACCGTCGAGGCTCACGTCGGTCACGACGAAAGCCTGCGCATCGCGGCCATGTTGCCGGAAGCCGGACTCCGCGCCGGTCTGAACCGGGTCGACGCGTTTCTGGTCGACGACGCCGGCGACGACATCGCGCTGGAGCATCTCCGCCGGCCCCCGTGCCCGGTCTACTCCATTGCCCGCGGCGAGGGAGGCCGGGGCGACGCGGTGATCCGTCACTCCAGGAGCGCTCTCGACAACTCAACCGACCGGTTCCGGATCGTGCGGCCCGACCCGGCAGGTCTGTTCGGCAACCTGGACGGCCAGGTCGAGAGCGGGTCCACCGTGCAGGGCTGGGCCTTCGACCGAAGCGGGTCGGGCGATGTCGAGCACGTCGTCGGCTTCCTGGCTGGACACCAGTTCGGGGTGACCACGGTCGGCGCGCGCCGTTCGGACGTGGCCGCTCGCTACGGCAGCGAACATGCGGACAGCGGCTTCCTGCTCCGCCCGCCGACCAGCGCCGCCGACCGCAGGAGCTACGGCGCGGGCGAAACCCTGGCCGAAGCGCTCCGCCGGGAGGGCGTCGTCGCCTACGCGTTGTCGAGCCAGGGCACGGCTGCCCGACTTCGTTTCGCCTACCTGCCGATCGTGCGGGGACGACGCGGCCGCGAGGAGCTGCCGATCGCCGATGGCCGACGGCTCACCGTGCAATTGCCCGGCGACGGCTTCGGCGGCGCTCTCGAGCGGGTTGCGCCCAGGGACGGCGCCACCATCGTCGAAGGCTGGGCGGCGGACCTGGAGCGCGGGGAAAGACCCCGGCAGATCGTCGTTTACCGCGACGGCGAGTTCCTGGTCAGCCTCGGGGCCAACCAGCAACGGCCCGACATCGCAGCGGCGCATGGCGATGAGCGCCTGCTCCGCACCGGCTTCCGAGGCACGGTTCCCGGGGCCCCGGAGCCGGCGATATTCTCAGGCCGACACAGGGTGTTCGCAGTGATGCTGAGGGGCGCCGCCGTCGAGTTGCCGGTCCGCCCGCCGGAAGGCCCGGCCGTCCAGCAGTAGATGCGCGCCGTGGAAGACCGACGGGAGAGAGAACCACTCGCTGCGACCCACGAGGCGGGGCGTTTCATACCTGCCGCGCACGTCTTCGGCCTGTGGGCGTTCGCTGTCGCGCAGCCAATCCTCGACCTTGTGGGCAGGGAACCGGACTTTCTGGTCGCCCATCGTCTCCACGGCGCGTCACTCGCGATCCTCGCGCTGGGGTTGTCGCTTGGCATGCCAGCGCTTCTTGCAGCGCCTCTCGTTGTTCCCACGATCCACGGCAGCCGAATCGGGCGCTCTTACGCCGACGGACTCCGGACGCTGCTCGCTGCGGCGTTCTTCGTGCAAGTGCTGGATCTGCCACTCCTGGCGACCCTGCCCGCCGCCGTCCTGGCCATGGCGTTGGTCGGCGCTCTCTGTTCGACCCTTGCTCTCCACCGCTGGCAAGGCCTGTCCAACCTGCTCGCCGCAACCGCGCTCGCCGCCCTCATCGCTCCAGTTGTCTTCCTGCTGCGACCCGGCGTTCGCGGCCTCCTGCCTCCAGCAGACGAGCTTGAACCCCCCACAGAGATCCTTCAGGCGCCGAAGTTCAAGAGCGACCTTCCCGTCGTCCTGATCGTCTTCGACGAACTACCGACAAGTTCGCTTCAACGTCCGGATGGTGCGCTCAACGCAGAACGCTTCCCTTCGTTCGCCGCACTCGCCGCGGAATCCGACTGGTACCGCCACGCCGCCACCACCGGTTTACAGACTACAAAGGCAGTTCCCGCGCTGCTAACGGGCCAGTTGCCGCGGCCCGCGTCTAGGGCCTCCTACCGTGACCATCCCGCCAATCTCTTCTCGTGGCTGGCAACTAGCGGCAGTTATCGGATCGTGGCCCAGCAGACGGTTTCTCAGCTCTGCCCTCCAGCCGTGTGCACGAGCTCGGGCGACCGAAACCGTTGGCAAGACCTCTCGGCCGCAATCGACGACCTCACGGTGGTCTACGGTCATCTTCTGCTGCCATCGGCTCTCCGAAGTCGCCTGCCCGACGTGAGCCGTCAATGGACCGGTTTCCGTGAACGCAGCGCCAGTCGAGACGCCCCCGCAGACCGTTTGGCCGCCCCGGGCCCCCTGCACCAGGAGGTGCCTGGTCTGGTCGACGACTTCCTGCGCCGAATCGGACGGGAAGGCGACGAAGAGCCGACCTTCTACTACCTGCACCTGAACATCCCGCACCGCCCCTGGAAGTACCTGCCCTCGGGACGCGAGTACACGCCGGCCGGCACGGAGGCCCTGCCTCCCGGTGTCGGAGGCGGCCAACTGCTCGAAGAGCGAAAGGCCTTTAGCGCGTGGCAACGACACCTGCTGCAGGTGGGCTACGCGGACCTCGTCCTGGGCCAACTACTGGACCGGATGAGAGCCGTAGCGATCTACGACCGGGCTCTGATCGTGGTCACGGCCGATCACGGTCACTCCTTCCGGCCCGGACAGCCGAACCGCGCCGCCACCGTGGGAAACGCCGAGGATGTACTCGAGGTTCCCCTGTTCGTGAAACGCCCGGGTCAAAGAGACGGCGCCGTGTACGACCACGGGGCGCAGACGATCGACATTGTGCCCACGGTCGCCGCGGCAATCGGCTCTCCCCCACCCTGGCGTGTCGATGGCAAGGAGTTGAACGACACCTCTCAGCGGACGATCACCGTCTGCTGCTACCAGGACGGCGACGCGGTGCGAACCTTCCGCCCCGACCCCGAGCGCCGGCAGCAAACTCTCGATCGGCTGGAGCAACTGTTCGGTTCGTTCTCGAATGCCTGCAACAGATCCGATGCGCAGGCGACCACGGGTGAGGACCTCCTCAACGCCAGTTCACTCGCGCCCCAACTGGACGACCCGTTCGATGGCGTGTTCGCGGCCGGCCCGCGGCCGGATCTCGTGGATTGTCCAGCAGCCGAACTGTCCGGGGCCAACGCGGAGGGCGGAGCTGCCGAACCTCGACGCGCCATCCTCGACGCGCCGGATGCGTTCGCTAACGTTAGGCCTGACAGCGGTTTCGTACCAGGTCTCGTAAGCGGGCGCATTGAGCCGAACGCACGCGACGGAACGCAACTGGCCGTCGCCGTCGACGGGTTCGTGCGCGCCACCACCTGGACCTTCACTCACCGGAGCGCGACGCGTTTCTCCGCGCTGGTTCACGAACGGTGGCTGCCCGCAGGCAGCCACCGAATCGACGTGTACGCGATCGAAGGCAGTCGGAAGGCGCCGGACGAGTCCCGGCACACGATCCTCAGACCGTTGCATCGGGATGCTCAATCTCCCCGTTTGGTGCTGGCAGGCCACAGAGTGAGCGGCCTGGAGCTCCCCGGCGAAGGAATGCTCCAGAGCGTTGACCACCTGTTTCGGGCGGACGTCGAGCTGGTGAGCGGAGGCATCAGAGGGCACTTGACCTACGAACGCGACGGACGGCCCTCCGCTGTGGACGAGTTCTTCCTCTTCGACGGCGCCGACCTCCTCTACCGAGGCGAGGACGATCGCAACCGTCGCCGCATCGCCCGCCACGAGGACGGGCAGGAACAGACGACGTTCGGCATTTTCCTGCCCAAAGCCGTGCGCGAACGAAGTGCATCGCTACGCCTGCTGGCAAGGAAGGGCAATCAGGTCCAGGAACTACCCTTGTCCGCCCGCCCCCCGGGGAGATTCGAGTTGTCCTGGGACGACCGAGGCCGGGTGGACGCGCTGCTGCGGTACCCCAACGACGACGACGAGCCGGTGCGGATTCCCGTACCATCGAGCCCCGCCGGGCTGACTGGCAGCCTGGCCTCGAGGGCCGGCATGACAACAAGCGTCTCCGGCTGGGCCGCCGACCTCGCCAATCCCGGAGGAGCCCAGGAAGTGGTCGCCTTCCTCCAGGGTCGTCAGCTCTGGATCGGCCGAACCGCCCTCGAACGTCCGGACGTCGCCTCGCGCCACGGCCCGGAACATCTCTACAGCGGTTTCCGCTTTTCGAACGGGCCGCCTTCCACACTGCAGACCGCCGAGCTCGATGCGGTTCGGCGGGAGGGCATCGTCGTCTACGCCGTCTCCCGCCGCGGAGTCGCGGCCCGGATCCCCTTTTCCTACATGCCCATCGAGCCAGATCGACGTCGGGCCGAGATCCTCCCGACCACCGATGGTCGCCGGTTGAGCGTGACACCACCCGGCGACGGTTTCGACGGTGCGGTCGACCTCATTTCGCGCAAGGGAAACCGCACGGTCATCCAGGGCTGGGCGGGCGATCTCGACCAGGGACAGCGACCACGCCAGATCGTGATTTACCGAGACAACGAGTTCCTGACTCAACTGGGCGCCAACCACGAGCGGTCCGACGTCGCCGAGCAGTACGGAGACTCCCGATTGCTGCGTACCGGTTTCCGCGGGTCGGTGCCGGGAGCACCTGATCCCGACACGTTCGCCGACCGGCACCGCGTGTTCGCAGTCATGCTTCGCGGGGGCGCCGTCGAGTTGCCCTACCTCTCACAGCCGGTTCGGCCCCCATGAACACTGTGGCGACCGAGCCCGACGAAGACTCTGCGCCGCCGGGGGGCCCAGCCCGACAGCAGCGTCTGCTCGGAGCCATCTCCTGGACCGCCTTCGCCATCTTTGGCGCGTGGTTCGCCGCCCGCCTGATCCCCAACCTCGTGCTGCGGCTGCAGTTCGAAGACCAGCTGATCGTTCTCCGGTACGCGCGCAACCTCGCGGAGGGCAACGGTCTGGTCTACAACGTCAGCGAGCGGGTCATGGGCTTCACCACGCCCCTGTTCACCGTGCTGAGCAGCGTCTTCGTCGTCCTCGGCGGCGATCAGGCCGCGGCCTGGCAGAACGGGTTCGGCCTGCTCTGCATGCTGGGCACGGCTGCCCTCGCCGCCAGACTGCTGGTCCGCCTCGGCGCCGGGCCCGCCGCGCCTCTGGCGGTCGCCCTGGTCACGTTCAATCCCGCCGTCGCCTACAACTACCTCTACCTGGGGATGGAGATCCATCTCTTCGCCCTGCTCTTCCTCCTGGCGCTCGACCTCCACCTGAGCGATCGCGCCACGGCCGCCGCGGTCACATCCGCGCTGCTGTTCCTGACCCGACCGGAGGGCGCACTGCTCGCGGCCATGCTGATCGCTCATCGCTGGCTGCGCGAACGCAAACCACCCCTGCGTCAGGCGGTGGCGGCACTCGCTGTGGCGCTGCCATGGCTCCTCGTCTCACTTGGTTACTACGGCGGTGTCCTGCCGAAGACGCTGGGCGCAAAGGAGGGCGAGAGCATCGTTTCCGCGTGGCGGTATCTGGATCTGGTGCGAGAAGCCTACGTCGAAGCCGGAAGCAGCCTGCTGGCGGCCTACAGCCCCTCCCTGGCGGGCTCGGTCGCCGGGCCGCTGCTCCTCTCCGGGCTTCTGTTGGCCGGCGCCGCCGCGCTGTTGCGCCGCCGTCCGGACCTCTGGCCGCTGATCGCGTTCCCGCTCGGCGCTCTCCTCGGCTACGCCGCGATCGGCTCGCTGCCGGGATACACGTGGCACTACTACTCTCTGAACATCCTCTGCGCATTCCTGCTCGCACTGGGTGTTCATGCCGGTCTCGTCGGGGCGGGCCGGCTCTGCCTGAAGGCGGTGGAGAATCTCCCTGCCGCCATCCGCGCAGTCCTGAAGCGCCCACTCGCTCCCGCGCTGCTAACAGCAACGGCGGTACTCGCACTCACCCTGCCCGTGCTGCGCAACACGTCGCAGCAGATCGCATACCGGGCCGAACCAACGGACCGCCAGCAAGGTCTCGAGAACATCGGACGATGGCTCGCCGAGCGCTACGACCCGAGCACGTCCGTTCTCGTCCGCGAAATCGGCCACGTCGGCTGGGTCAGCGGCCTGCGCATCGTCGACCGCGGCGGCCTGGTCACGCCCGGCCTGCGCCATGACGTTCCGCGCCGCGTCGCCACGGAACGCTTCCTGCCGGACCTGCTGCTCCTGCGAGCGGACAACTACGGCGTCCGGGATCCGCGCGAAGGTCCCGGCTTCCCGTCGAACCTCGGCTACGAACAGGTGGAGAACTTCGACCACGGCGAAGAGTGGAGTCTCCATGCGTTGATCGACGGCGATTCGGCAAGCCCGCGAGAAGACGGTCCGTACCGGTACGAGGTTGCCAGAGGCCCGACCGGCGCCCTCGAGACCCTGCTTCGCCACAACGTCGGGCAGGGGGAATCGGAGCAGCCCGGCCGAATTCCGATCGTCCCGCCTCCAGCCGGCTTCGACGGCGCGCTCGATGCCGTGCTGCCGCGACCCGGCCCCGAGGGGGCTGAGGAGGCCGGGAGGGCCGGGAGGGCCGAGGGCGCCGGGGGCGCCGGGGGCGCAGCCGAGTTCCTGGTCAGCGGCTTCATCCGCGACGAGCCGCCGGATCCCCGCGGAGTCGAAGCGATCATCCTCTTCATTGGCGGCGAGATGACCGTCCACCAGCCCGGCGCCCACCGCAGGCCCGATCTCGGCGCCCTCTACGGGCCGTCGTTCGAGAGTGGCGGCTTCGCCTTCCGGAGCTCGGCCGCTCGAGCTCTGGTAGAGCGCGAAGGTGTCGTCGCCTACGCCGTGTCGCGGCGCGGCGTCGCCAGCCGCCTGCGCTTTTCCTACCTCCCTCTCGACGCGGCGCCCGGCAATCTCGAGGTCATGCCGACCAGCGACGGCCGCCGCCTGCCCGTGCGTCGGACCGGCGACGGCTACGAAGGAGGACTGTCCCTGGTCACGTCGAGGAACGGGCTGCAGGTCGAAGGCTGGGCGGTCGACACAAAGCGAGGTGAACGTCCACGCCAGATCGTCCTCTACCGGGACGGCCACTTCCTGGCCAACATGGGACTCACCCAGAAGCGGCCCGACATTGCAGAGCGTTTCGGGGATCCGGGTCTCCTGCGCGTCGGCTTCCGGGGAGCGGTTCCCGGCGAGACGGACGCCGCTGCCTTCAACGAGCGCTGCCGCGTGTTCGCCGTCATGCTGCGCGGCGCCGCCGTGGAGCTCTTCCGGGCGCCCAGGAACGCCGAAGGGAGTTCTCCGCGACGAAGGCCCGGCAGGCGGCCGTGGTGACGTGGAAGCCACGGCGTCCTCGCCACGCACGTTGAGGCAGGTGTCCGGCTGGCCGGCGAACGAGGCCTCCGGCAGATCCTCCGAGTGAACGCGGGACGGGCCGCTCAGCCGCCTCCGGCCAGCGCCTTCGTCAACCTGCAGAGGGGGCGCGGGCAAGCCGGCATCGCCGCCGAGGCGAGAGTCGACGCCGGGCGCCTTGTCCCCATCCGCGCTAATCTCCGTGCAATCCCTCCAAAGGAGATCGTCATGCCCCAGATTGCCTCACTCCTCGCAGCCGTCGCCGTCCTCTCGCTTGCGTTCCTCGGCTGCTCCACCGGCGGCGACGACGACGGCGGCGGCGACGCTGTCCTCGCCGGCGGCGCCGCGCCGAACCCGGACAGGGACGCCTACTTCGGCGACCTGCACGTCCACACTCGTTTCTCCTTTGACGCCTACCTGTTCGGGACGCGCACGAATCCCGACGACGCCTACCGGTTCGCCAAGGGCGAGGCGATCGAGCACGCGAGCGGCCACCAGATTCAGCTCCAGAGCGGGGCGCTCGACTTCCAGGCGGTCACCGACCACGGCTTCTACCTCGGCTTCCTGCCCGCGATGGATACGCCGGGCAACGCCCTGTACGAGTCCGACATCGGCACGGAGCTGCGCGAACTCGGCTCCAACGGCGGCTTCCAGAGGGCGATTCAGGCGATGGGCACGGGCGAGTTCGCCGCGTTGCCCGAGGACGCCCGGAACGACGCGATCCAGACCGCCTGGCAGGCGATCATCGAGGCCGCCGAGGCCCACAACGACCCTGGCAACTTCACCACCTTCATCGGCTACGAGTACACCTCGTCCTCGGACGACCGCGGCAATCTGCACCGCAACGTGATCTTCAAGGGCAGCGAAGCGCCGATGAAACCCTTCGCCCGGACCGACTCCCGCGACCCGGAGGACCTCTGGCGCTGGCTCGACGACCTGCGCGATCAGGGGATCGAAGGCCTCGCCATCCCCCACAACTCGAACGGCAGCAACGGTCAGATGTTCCGGCTCGAGACCTTCAGCGGTGAACCGCTCACCGCCGAGTACGCCGACCTGAGGATGCGCAACGAGCCCCTGGTCGAGATGACCCAGGTCAAGGGCACGTCGGAGACCCACCCCTTGCTGTCGCCGAACGACGAGTGGGCCGACTTCGAGATCTTCCCCTACCGCATCGCCACGCAGCTCTACAGCGAGCCGAAGGGCAGCTACGTCCGCGAGGCCTACGTGAACGGCCTCATGCTCCAGGAGGCCCAGGGCTTCAACCCGTTCCGCTTCGGCATGGTGGGCGCCACCGACACCCACAACTCGGGCGGCACGCCGGAGGAACACAACTTCCACGGCAAGGTCGGCCGGGTCGACGGCACCGGCCAGGGCCGCGGCTCGGTGCCGCTCGACGAACCGACCGAGGACGGAGAACGGTACGCTCAGAACGCGTTCGAGTACTGGGGCGGTTCCGGGCTCGCCGGCGTGTGGGCGGAGGAGAACACCCGCGACGCGATCTACGACGCCTTCCGGCGCAAGGAGACCTTCGCCACCAGCGGCCCGAGGCTGCGGGTTCGGTTCTTCGCCGGCTACCACTACACCGACGACCTGACCTTGGACCCCGAGATGATCGCCGCCGCCTACGACGGGGGCGTGCCGATGGGCGGCGACCTGGTGGCGGACGAGGGCAGGAGCCCCCGCTTCCTCGTCTGGGCGGCGCGGGACGCCGACAGCGCCCCGCTCCAGCGCCTGCAGATGGTCAAGGGCTGGGTCGAGGACGGCGAGGCGCGCGAACAGGTGGTCGACATCGCCTGTGCGGATGGCGGCATGCCGTCAGGCGATCCCCTGCGCTGCCCCGACAACGGCGCCAGCGTCGATCTGTCCGACTGCAGCTACACCCAGGACCTGGGCGCCGCCGAACTCTCCGCCCTGTGGACCGATCCGGACTTCGACGCCGCGAAGCACGCCGTCTACTACGTCCGCGCGCTGGAGAACCCGACCTGCCGCTGGTCGACCTGGGACGCGCTGCGTGCCGGCGTCGAGCCGAATCCCGACATGCCGCCGACCATCCAGGAGCGCGCCTGGTCGTCGCCGATCTGGTACGTACCGGGCGGGTAGGGGCGTTGGCGCCGAGGAAACCGGTCGCGCACCGGGTGCGCCGGCCGCCAGGCCTGCTCTGCTGCGTTGTCCTGGTCCCGGGCGTCCTCGCAGCCGCGGAGACCACGGCCCCGCCCAACCCCCTCCGTGACGCCTACTTCGGCGATCTCCACGTCCACACGCGGTACTCCATCGACGCCTACCTGTTCGGCGTCCGCACCGATCCGGACCACGCCTACCGGTTCGCGCGAGGAGAAGCGATCGAGCATCCGAGCGGCTTTCGCCTCCAGCTTCAAACCGGCCCGCTCGACTTCCTGGCAGTGACCGATCACGGCGCCTTTCTCCACGAGATGCCGGCCACCTACGACCCGGAGAACTCGTTCTTCGCCGCGATGGGTCCGGGCGGCAACCGGGCGAACGCGCCGGTCGCCGCCGACACAGGCGACGGGCGCAACGCCTGGCAGGCCACGATCGAAGCCGCCGAGCGCCACAACGACCCGGGCAGCTTCACCACCTTCATCGCCTACGAGTACACCGCGTTCTCGGAAGGCCGGGGCAATCTGCACCGCAACGTGATCTTCAAGGGCAACGAAGCGCCTTCGCAGCCGTTCACGGCCGACGACTCGAACAACCCCGAGGATCTCTGGCAGTGGCTGGACGCCCGCCGCGACGAGGGCTTCGAGGCGCTCGCGATTCCCCACAACTCGAACGGCAGCAACGGCCAGATGTTCCGGCTCGAGCGCGCGGACGGCCGGGACTTCGACGCCGCCTACGCCGCGCAGCGCAACCGCAACGAGCCCCTGGTCGAGATCACCCAAGGCAAGGGCACGTCGGATACCCATCCGCTGCTGTCGCCGAACGACGAGTGGGCCGACTTCGAGATCTACGCCTTCCGCATCGGCACAACGCTCCCGAGCCAGGCGCCCGGGAGCTATGTCCGCGAGGCCTACCTGAACGGCCTGGTGCTCCAGGAAACCCGCGGTTTCAACCCCTTCCGCTTCGGCCTGATCGGCGCGACCGACTCCCACAACGCGGGCGGCACGACGGGGGAGTCCAACTTCCACGGCAACTTCGGCGCCGGCGACGGCGCCGCCGTGCGGCGGGGTTCCGTGCCGCTTGAGGCCGGGAACCCGTCCGGCCGGAAGTACAGCCAGACCAACAACCGCTACTACAGCGGCGCCGGGCTGACGGGAGTCTGGGCCGAGCAGAACACCCGCGACTCGATCTACGACGCGCTGCGGCGCAGGGAGACCTTCGCCACCACCGGGCCGCGCGTCCGCGTCCGGTTCTTCGCCGGCTACGACTATCCGGACGGCCTCGCGTCCGACCTGGAGATGATCGAGAAGGCCTACGCTGGCGGCGTGCCGATGGGCGGGGACCTGCTCGCCTCCGCCGGCAAGAGTCCCCGCTTCCTGGTCTGGGCCTCTCGCGACAAGGACAGCGCGCCGCTTCAACGCCTTCAGGTGGTCAAGGGCTGGGTCGAGGACGGCGAGGCAAACGAACAGATCGTCGACCTCGCCTGCGCGAACGGCGACGCGCCGTCGGGGCGCCCACCCCGCTGTCCGGACAGCGGCGCCGCCGTCGACCTGTCGGACTGCAGCTTCCCCCGGAACGCGGGCGCCGCCGAGCTCTCGGCCCTGTGGCGGGACCCCGACTTCGACCCGGCTCAGCGAGCCGTCTACTACGTCCGGGCGCTGGAGAACCCGACCTGCCGCTGGTCCACCTGGGACGCCCTGCGGGCCGGCGTCGAACCACGGCCGGACCTGCCGGCGACACTCCAGGAGCGGGCCTGGTCGTCGCCGATCTGGTACGTGCCCGGCGAACAGCCATCGCCAGACTCGCAGGATCACAGTCAGAGAGGAGCTCGATGAGCATCAACGGTCGCACTCGCGTCGCTTTCCTTCTCGCACTTGCAGTCGCCGGCGCCGGAACCGCAGCCGCGGGGGACGACATCCCCCGCACGCCGAGCGGAAAGCCCGACTTCTCCGGCAACTACGACATCGCTCACCTGACACCGATCCAGCGCAGCCCCGAGCTGGGGAATCGGCTCAACCTGACCGCCGAGGAAGCCCAGGCGATCCGCGACCGGGAGGCCCAGAACATCGATCAAAGGTCGCGGGCCAGCGATCCCGATCGCAAGGCGCCCCCGGTCGGCGGCAGCGTCGGCGGCTACAACTACTTCTTCATGGACCGGGGCGTTGCCGGATTCCGGATCGACGGCAAGTACCGCACCTCGGTGCTGGTCGACCCGCCGAACGGCCGCTTCCCGCCGCTGACCGCGCGCGGCAAGGCCCGCCGGGCGGGACTCTACGGATTCTCGAAGAGGAACACCGGACCGGCCTGGTGGCGCGATCGGGAAGTCGGCCCCTACGACGGCCCCGAGTCGCTCTCGATCGCCGACCGCTGCATCTTCTCGCTCGAGGCGACGATCCCCGTCTACTCGAAGAGCTACAACAACATCAAGACGGTCGTACAGACGGACACCCACCTGGTGATCCTGATCGAGTGGATGCACTACGCACGGATCATCCCGATCAGCCCGTCCCGGGAGCAAGCGAAGCACCTCCCGGAGACGATCCGTTCGCGCGCCGGCGACTCGGTCGCCTGGTGGGAAGGCGACGTGCTGGTGGTCGACACGACGAACTTCCTGGAAGAGAACTGGATTGCGACGACTCTCTTCGGCGAGCCCTCCCCGCCGGCCGATCAGCACGTGGTCGAGCGCTTCTCCTTCCAGGATGCGGAAACTCTCCTCTACCAGTACACACTCGAGAGCGGCGACTGGGAGACCCCGTACAGCGGCGAGTACACGTGGCCGGCCACCGACGACAAGCTGTACGAGTTCGCCTGCCATGAGGGGAACTACGCCACCGGGAACATCCTGCGCGGCGCGCGCCTCGAGGAGCGCGAGGTCGCGGCGCAGAGCACCGGCGCGCCATGAGCATTCGGCCAGGCGCCGGCGTCGCCTTCGTCCTCGCGCTCGCGCTCACGATCGCTGGAGGGGAACTACTCCCTCGGGAATACCCTGCACGGCGCGCGGCTTGAAGATTGGGAAGTCGAAAACACAAACGGACGGCCGACCAGCTCCGTGCAAACAACCGGACCCACAACCAAAGGGGAGGCGCGTTCATGTCCGAAGTTCGACCGAGACGTGAGGGGGGCAGCCCCGGCGTGAGCCGACCGTTCCTGCGGCGGATGCTGATCGGCCTGTGCGGCATCGCTCTCGCCACGGCGCCGATTGCCGCCCGGTCGATCGTCCTGGACGCGATGCAGGCGGAACTCGATCGTTCGATGGAGTTGCTCGGGGAACAGGAGGAGCGACCGTACTTCCTGAGCTACGAGATCACGGAGATGCACAGGGTCGGGGTTACCGGTCAATTCGGCGCCCTGTCCTCGAGCAACGAGAGTCGCCAGCGCCTCCTCGACCTGGACCTCCGGGTAGGCGACTACAGCCTCGACAACACCCGGCCGATTCGAGACGATTTCTTTTCGTCCGCCTTCCGGGGCTTCGGCCCCGTTTCGATTCCCGTCGACGACGACCCCGACGCGATCCGGAGCATTCTCTGGGCCGAGACGGACAAGACCTACAAGAGCGCCTTGCAGCAACTCACCCAGGTCAAGACCAACGTGCAAGTGAAGGTCGAGACCGAAGATCAGTCCGACGACTTCTCGCGCGAGGTCGCATCCAGGGCCAGCGACGAACCCCGGCCGATCAGGATGGAGCGCACCGACTGGGAGCAGAAGGTCCGGCGTTACTCGGCGCCTTTCGCTGAACACGGCGAGTTCCTGCAAGGCTCGGCCTCGTTGCGCGCCGGGACGGAGACCCGCTGGTTCGTGAATAGCGACGGTTCAAGGATCCAGACCTCCGAAACCCGCTACCGGCTCTTCATCGCGGCCGCCACGAAGGCGGACGACGGCATGGAACTGCCGCTCCACAAAAGCTACGACTCCTTCACTCACGATGGGCTTCCGGACGACGAGACCGTGGAGCGCGACGTCCGGAGGATGATCGAGATCCTGCTGGCGCTGCGCGAGGCGCCCCTCGTGGAGCCCTACACCGGCCCGGCCATTCTCTCCGGCAAGGCGAGCGGCGTGTTCTTCCACGAAGTCCTGGGCCACCGCCTCGAGGGACACCGCCTGAAGGAAGTCGACGACAGCCACACCTTCCGGGAACAGTTGAACCAGAGAGTCCTGCCGGAGACGTTCTCGGTCCATTTCGATCCGACAGTCCGAACCTGGGGCCCCTCCGATCTGGTCGGCAGCTACCGCTACGACAACCAGGGCGTAGCGGCTCGGCGCGTGACCGCGATCGACAAGGGGATCCTCAAGAGCTACCTCATGTCCCGCACTCCGGTCGAGGGGTTCCCGAAATCGAACGGCCACGGTCGCAAGCAGGCCGGACTCAAGCCGGTGGCAAGGCAGTCCAACCTGATCGTCGAGGTATCCGATCCCCTGACGACAGAGGAACTCGACGCCCGCTTCTTCGAGGCCATCGAGGCCGCCGGCAAATCGTTCGGACTCCGCATCGAGGAGATCGAGGGTGGTTTCACCTTCACCGGACGCGCCATTCCGAACTCGTTCAACGTTTCACCGCTTCTCGTCTACCGCGTCTACCCCGACGGCCGGCAAGAACTGGTCCGGGGCGTGGACCTGATCGGCACGCCGCTGGTGACCTTCAGCCGCGTCGTCGCGGCGGACGACCAGATCGGGGTCTTCAACGGCTTCTGCGGCGCCGAGTCGGGCAGCGTGCCGGTTTCGGCCGCGGCGCCCTCGATTCTCGTGTCCCAGATCGAGGTACAGAAGAAGCCGAGGTCCCAGGATCGACCGCCCCTGCTCCCGGCGCCCGCAGGAGACCTCTGATGATGGACGGCCCGAAGATGAATCGCGGAACAACCTGGTTCAAGCGATCCCTGCTGCCCGCGTTGGCGTTCGTGCTGCTCGCCCCTCTCTCGGGCGCCGGCGCGCAGGAGGATCCCGAACTCAACGTGCTGATGCAGGCCCTGCGCGACGAACTGGCGCGCAGCACGGAGGAGCTCGAGATGGAAGGGCTGGAACGGCCCTACTTCATCGCGTACACGGTGCGCGAGATCGAACGGATCGAGGCAAGCGCCAGCTTCGGGGCTCTGCTGTCCAGCACGGAGAACAAGAGCCGGCGCCTCGCCGTGGAGGTGCGCGTCGGCGACCCGACGTTCGACAACACGAACTTCGGCAGCATGTCGTTCTTCCGGAACAGCTTCGGTCCCGGCGGCTTCCTGCCCCTGGAGAACGACTACCGGGAGATCCGGCGGCAGATCTGGCTCTCGACCGACGCCGCCTACAAGTCCGCGCTGGAAACGCTGGCGGAGCGGCGCGCCGCCCTGCAGAACGAGACGCGCGCTGAAGACATCGCCGACTTCACGCCCGAGGAGCCCTTTTCCTTCTACGGCGACGCGGGACCGGACCTCCCGCCGCGGTCCGCACTCGCCGACCTGGTCCGTGGACTGTCCGGGCAGTTCAGGAACATGCCCGACATCTTCGAGTCGAAAGTCGTCGCCACCGTCCGCCATCGGCGTACGTACTACCTGAACAGCGAAGGTTCCGCCTTCATCCGTTCCGATCCGATCGCCTCGGTCGTCATCGAGGCGCATACCCAGGCCTCTGACGGCGCCGAGCTGGACGATTCAGTCGCGACATACGGCAGCTCCGGGGCCGAAGTCGATGACCGGCCGGCACTGGCAGCCCAGGTCGAGGCCATCGGCGGCAGCCTGGCGGCCCGAAAGTCCGCGCCGCCGCTTGACCGCTACAACGGGCCCGTGCTCTTCGAAGGCCAGGCGGCGGCCGAACTGTTCGGCCAGGTGTTCATGCCAAAGCTGCTCGGAACCAGGGTCCCGGATGCCGAACCACGGTTCGCGAGGATGCTGCAACGTGAGCGAAACCCGTTTCTCGATCGGATCGGGGCGAGGGTCCTGCCGAGATCCCTGTCGGTTCAGGACGACCCGACGCTCGACGCGGACGGTTTCCTGGGGGGCTATGCCGTCGACGACGACGCCGTCGAAGCCGGGCCGACGGTTCTCGTCGAGAACGGGATCCTGCGAACGCTCCTGACCACGCGGAATCCGGTCCCGGGCGTCGACAGGAGCACCGGGAATCGCCGCGGCGAGGGTCCGCTGCCAAGTAACGTGCTGCTCACCTCCAGCCGGCCGATGACCCGCGACGCGCTCAAGGCAGAGTTCATCCAACTCATCGAAGAGCGGGGCGCCGGCTACGGCATCGTCGTGCGCCGCATGGCCGGGCTGGGGTCCACGTTCTCCTTCATGAGGTCTGGCCCCGGGACGGCGCCCACCGTCGGCAGCCTGATCGGTGTCTTCAAGGTACTTCCGGACGGAACGGAGGAACTGATCCCCAAGGCGGAACTGGCCGGCGTCGGCGAAGCTGCTTTCAGGGACATCGTCGAAGTGTCGGACAAGGCGACGCTGTACAGCCTGCCTCAGTCGCCCGGAAGCGGCAGTCTGCCGTCGTTCGTGCGCGCCGCACTCTCGACGGCCAGCATCGTGTCCGTGTCGGTACCCGATCTCCTGTTCGAGGAACTGAGCCTGCGCAAGCCGTCCGGGAACGCACCCCACCTGCCGGTGGCGAGACACCCGTACTTCGACGAATAGCCGCCTTCTACGGCGCGGCGCCCATCTGTCGGGCCTGCGCTCCGCGTTGACGAGGACTCAGCGATCAAGGCCCCAAAGGGCCGCCGTCGCGAACTCGAGGCTGTTCCCGTCCGGGTCGCGGAAGTAGATGGATCGGCCCCGGCTGCCGCCCCACTCGACCTCCTGCTCGATCTCGATCCCGTGGCTCTCGAGGTGAGCCCGCCAGATATCGATCTCGCGGGCCTCCACTTTGAACGCGAGATGCCCGGGACCGTGGGCGCCATGGGCGCCGAGGCCCCTCGGAGCGGGGTCCGGGTCGGCCGTAGCCTCCGGGTTGAAGAGGAGGACCATCTGGCTGCCGCAACGGAAGAAGACGTGTCTCCCCTCAAGCCTGGAATGGAGGGTGAGCCCCAGAACCGAGGCGTAGAAAAGCTCCGCCGCATCGAGATCCGTGACGTAGAGCGACGCCTCAAGCACCTGACGCAGCTTCTCCGGACCACGCCCCTCCCGCTCCGCTGCGACCGCATCGTGCATAGCCAGCGTAGAGCGTATCCCGCGAAATCCGGACGCGTCCGTGGCAGGTCCAGGCGGCCCCGGCGCGGCACTCTCGATCACGACGTCGACGCCGCCGCGCTCGACCAGTTCCGGAATCTGCGCCCGGCCCCAATCTGCGCCCGGCCCCAATCTGCGCTCGGCCGCAAGAGCGCGGCGCGCCTGCCGACGTTCACCTACGCGCGTGGCGCCCTGGATTCATCGAGACATGATGTCCGCGCAAGCAGTTCTGGCCGCAAGCGCGGGCGCGCTCCTGCGAAGGTTCCTGCCTAGCCTGCGGCTCTCGTGGCAGAGCGAGCCTAGAGTACCGGTAACCGCCTGCTCGAGTTCCTCCGGGAGCGGCGTCTTGAGATCCCAGTGAAGACTCAGCGTTGCGTTGACGCCTTGGTACAGGAACCAAGCGTAGGGCCGAGCGCCCCGGCCGTATCTGTCACACCGGCGTTCATCGTCCAGGCGCTGGAACCTGTAGCCTGAGGTACACGACGGCAGGGTGATCCCAACCTCCGCTTCGGTCCACAGGCCGGAGAGGGCTTCACGTTGTTCCTGGTCAAGTCGTCGGCACGTGGTCACAGCCCCGTCCGTTTCCGTGTACTCAATTCCGCCGGCACCGTCGACGACCAATGAGATCGGGTGTGTATGGCTCTTGTGTGGCAGGTTCAAGCGCAACTCCAGAAGCGCCCCGTGCACTCGCCTTGCACTCTTGCCGAAGTTCGGCGAGAGGCACTCTGGGTCGACATAGTGGCACCCGGTAGCAAGGCAAGCACCAATCACTGCTCCAGTCAAGGACCATGCTCGGCAAGAGAACTTCCGTCGTGCCGAGGTACCGAACACTCGGCCTAAACCCACCCACGAGCGCAGACCCAGGAGCCCGTAGGGCATAGGCCTGCTGGCGGGTTTGTCGGCATGCTGCGCGGAATCGTTGGCTCGTCGTTCCCCAAGACGCCATTCGCGCCTGAACGTTCGCGAATCAAGGGCCACTCGCCCGAACCACCTACCAAGCCTACCCTAGCGTCTCCGCAACAGCCCAAGCCCGACAGACTGCTAGCACCCGACTCGTTGCCAATCCTGACCGCAGTCCTAGCTCTTCTTGACGCCGCGGCCGGTTGCGCCTTCAGGCGGCGTGTCGCGCAGCATTCCGGCGCGTTCCAGCTCGTCCACGCGCGACGGCGGGAACCCGAGGACCTCGACGAGTACCTCCCGGTTGTGCTCACCCAGGCAAGGGGCGCCTCTGCGGTACGTCGGCGGCGTCGCGCTCAGGCGAATCGGCAGCCCCGGGTACCGACGCCGGCCGACTTCCGGGTGATCGACTTCGGCCCAGAATCCGCGCGCCTCAAGGAACGGGTCTTCGGCCATGTCGCGTGCGTCGGCAACCGGCGCCGCCACAACACCGGCGCGCAGCAAACGGGACACCAGGTCCTGCCGCTCCCGGCTGCGAGTCCACTCGGAGAGCGACCCGTCGATCCGGTCCTCGTCCGCCTGTCGAGCGGGCAGCGACATCGAGGCGAACGTTTCCGGCAAGCCGGCGATGCCGCACAGCGCCCGCCACTCCCGTTCATTCCCCACGCTGATCGCGATCCACCGATCCTCACCCAGGCACGGATAGCAGCCCTGGGGCGCTCGCTCCGGATGGCGGTTGCCGCGCCGCGGCTCGGGCGCCCCCCGAAGCTGCGCCGCCAGGATGTGGTCGCCGAACATCGTCGCCATCGCCTCGACCATCGGGGTCTCCACCGTACCGCCCCGGCCCTGCGGCGACTGCGCGCGGCCGTACAGCATGGCCAGCGTGCCAACCGCGGCGTGCAGAGCGGTCATCGGATCCGGCCAGGCGATGCCGGACCGGTGGGGACCTTGGTCACGGTAGCCGAGCGCTGAC
>CATOTG010000006.1:0-892500 GCA_951813015.1 uncultured Thermoanaerobaculia bacterium
TCTGCATCGGCCTGATCAAGAGCGACCAGTGGGTGCGCCGGGCGGCGGGCCAGGGCACAGACGTCGAGTCGATCTACGAGGCGATGGGAAAGCGGGTCCCTCTGGGCCGCGTGGGCGAGGCCGAGGAGTACGCCGACCTGATCGCGTTCCTCGTCTCGGAGCGCGGCGCCTACATCACCGGAACCGCCATCAACCTGGACGGCGGCCTCTGTCCCGTCGTCTGATCCGCCCGAACACCCACTCGACCACGCAGGCGGTTGAACCGATGACCACTTCGACGATGCCGGGAACCCGGAGCAGCGGCAGCGCGGTACGGCGGTGGCGCCGAAGCGGGAGATTCGCGCACCGTCGCGGGTGCAACCGAGAGATGCGGTGACCCCGGCTGGAGACCCGATCTCAACCCCGCCGCGAGGTATGCGGGCCAAGGAGCAGAACGTGAAAGTAGCGATGCAGAAGAGTCCCTTCAATCGCGGGGATCTGATCGAGGCGCAGGGGTTCGAGACTGTTGAGGGCGTCTGCCGCAGCGAGGACGACCTCGCCGACCTGCTCGGCGACGCCGACGGCGCCCTGGTCGGCGTGATGCCGCTGACCTCGCGCTCCGTACTCGCGCGGTGTCCGAAGCTCAAGGTGGTCAGCCGGCTGGGGGTCGGCGTCGACTCGATCGACCTCGACGCGGCGACCGAACTCGGCATCCTGGCGACCAACGTGCCCGGTTCCAACACGACCGAGGTCGCCGACCACGCGATGGCGCTGATGCTCGCGCTCACCCGGCGCGTCGTCGACGCCGCCGGCACGACCCGCGAGGGCCGCTGGGGCCATCGGGAATCGATGATCGGGCTCCTCACCCGCGTCCGGCGGATTGCCGGCCACACGGTCGGCATCATCGGCTTCGGCAACATCGGCCGCGCCTTCGCCAGCCGGGCTCGCGGCTTCGGACCGGCGCGAATCATCGCCGCCGACCCGTACGTCGACCAGGTCACCGCCGACCTCTACGGCGTGCAGCTCGTGCCGCTTGAGGAGCTGCTGGCCGAGGCCGACTACGTGACGATCCACTGCTCGGCGACCGAGGAAACGCGGCGCCTGATCAACGCCGACACGCTCGCCCTGATGAAGCCCACGGCACTGCTCGTCAACGCGGCCCGGGGGCCGATCATCGACGGTGCGGCGCTGGCGGAAGCGCTCGCCGAAGGCCGGATCGAAGCCGCGGCGCTCGACGTGACCGAGAAGGAACCGATCGATCCAGCCGATCCGCTGCTGAAGCTGCCCAACTGCATCGTGACCCCGCACATCGCCGGTTTCTCGCCGGTGTTCCTCGGCGAGTGCCCGATCCGCCAGGCCGAGAACGTGATTCGCGTGCTCACGGGCCAGATGCCCCACGGCATCGCGAACCCCGAAGCGATCAAGACGATCGCGGTGATGCGGGCGAGCGATCCCGGGCGCTGGGAGGGGGTGCCGGACTTTTCGACGGCACTGGCGTTGTAGCAGCCCGTGCCACGGGACCTTTGAACCTTGGTACGCTCAGAACTTCGGTTAGGGCACTGTCGATGTTGTTGTGCACAGCAAGCTTGTTGTTAGCCACGATCAACCTCTTGATCATGTTTGCGGTTGTCGCTTCTCGTGGCACCAAACCAAAAGAAAACAAACCAAAAGAACTGGCGCTGGTTTGGGCGATTCGGAACGCTTTGAGACGCCCGTAGGACGGCCGCGCCATTGGACAGCGACCAGTTCCACCTCGGTGTAACTGGTCGCACGTTCAGCCTTGTTAGCGTTAGCAGCTCCCGCGCCGTGAGCGAAGCTCGGGACCACGATCCCCACCTGGCCGGCGGCGACCAGACGATCGGCCAGGGCCTGCGAGCGCGGAACAGCCCGGGCCAGCATCTCGGCTTCCCAAGTCGGACACGCCAGGTCCGCTTCGCTGACGCTCGACTCCGGCCGCTCGCGGTCATCTCCCGTGTCGCAGACCGGTTCCGCGTCCACTTCGCAAGCGCAGAGCACGAGCGGCTGCATCGGCCTGCCCAGGGGTTTCCTTGCAAACTCAACGGCTACCGTTCAATCTGCAAGGCTATAGTGTCGGCTCTCAGACGATCCACACAACTCCGGGAACCGCTACGCCCGGGCCCACGATGCGCGCAGCCGCGTCACATCACGAGGAGAAACTCATGCGGTACACCCTTTCCCTTCTGGCGGCGGCGCTCCTGGCGCTGGCGGCCATGCCGGCGATGGCCGGGTCGATGGATGTCGACCTCAAGGCCTCCGACGGCACGATGCTCAAGGCGACCTACATGTCGCCCGGCAAGCCCGGTCCGGCGATGCTGCTGATCCACCAGTGCAACATGGACCGGAAGTCCTGGTCCGGTATCGCGTCGCAGTTGGTTGACGCCGGCGTCCACGTGCTGACGATGGACCTGCGGGGCTTCGGCGAGAGCGGCGGCGCCGGCATCCGCGAGGCCGGCGGGTTCCCGCCGTTCCTGCAGACGGCGACCGGCGACGTGGACATGGCGTTCGACTACCTGAGCAAGCAGGAAGGCGTCGACACGGACCGGATGGCCGCCGGCGGCGCGAGTTGCGGCGCGATGCTGACGGCCGATCTGGCCGCGCGCCGGCCGGTGAAGGCGCTGATGCTGCTGTCCGGGCCGCCGAGCGAAGCAGCCGTGGCGAACATGGCGGCCAGGTCCGACCTGGCGGTCTTCGCCGCGGCGGCGACCGGCGACACGATCACGGCCGGCGTCGACAAACAGCTCAAGGGCGCTGTGGACGGGTCGAAGCACCCGAACTCGACGGCGAAGATCTACGACGGCCCGGAACACGGGCTGCCGATGTTCGCGAAGAACGCGGACCTGGAGCCGGCGCTGGTGTCCTGGCTGAAGATGGAGTTGACCGGGAAGTAGGCGTTCGCACACCGGGCGCCGGCCTGCCGGCTTCCAAGGTCCCAGTGGTTTACCGCTGCTCGGCGGTCTTGTTCCGCTCGATCAGGTCGAAGTCGATCTCGACTCCGAGGCCGGGGCCGGTCGGGGCGTGGACGTAGCCCTCGTCGTCGACCTCGATGTCCTCGACGAGACCGACCTTCTGCGCCCCCGCGGGCAGCAGAACCTCGAACCACTCGCAGTTGCGTATCGCGGCGCTGAGGTGCAGGTGGGCGACGTTGTTCAGCGAGTTGCCGCCGTGGTGGATCTCGAAGTTCATCCCGAAGCCCTCGGCGAGGTGAGCGGCCTTGAGGCAGCCGGTGATGCCACCCTTGAGCGCGACATCGCCCCGCAGATAGTCGGTCGCCTGGTTGTGGATCCACGGGGCGAAGGAGTCGTACCAGGCGCCGGGGAACTCAGTCGCCATGATCGGGATGCGTAGCTGCTGGCGCAGCTTCGTGTAGTTGTAGATGTCCTGGTCGCCGAGCGGATCCTCGTACCACTCGAAGTCGAGTTCCTCGATCACCTTGCCGACGCGCAGGGCCTGCGGGTAGTCGTAGCCCCAGGTCGAGTCGAGCATCAGCGGAAAGTCGTTGCCCACCGCCTCGCGGACGGCCCTGCAGATCCGGATGTCATCCCGCCAGACGCGGAACGGGTGGATCTTGTAGCCCTGCCAGCCCGCGGCCTGGTACGACTGGGCCTGCTCGACGTAGGCCTCGACATCGGGCTGCTGCTCGGAGCTGGCGTACGCGGGCAGCTTCTCGCGGTAGGTGCCGAGGAGCCGGTGGATCGGCTCCCCCGCCGCCTTGCCGGCGATGTCCCAGAGCGCAACGTCGACGGCGCCGACGACCCAGGGCTGGACGACCAGCCGCCGTTCCAGCATCTCCTGGTAGAGCTGCTCCCGGGCCAGCGGATCGCGCCCCATCACGATCGGCTTGAGCATCCTCAGCAGCGCCGGCGCTCCCAGGCTCGTCCCCATGCCGAGGAACGAATGGCCCTCGATCCCGTCGTCGGTCCGGATCGTCACCAGGCCGAGTTCGCCGGTGCGACTCGGCTGGCCGGTCGGATCGAACGGCCCGCGGCCCAGGTAGGAGTGCGGGGGGATGTCGTTCCAGGCGAAGAGGGTGATGCTGAGGTCGTCGATCTTCATTGGACTTGGCTCGTCGTTGGAGAGATGGATGCGGCGGCCGCTGTTGCCGAGCGAAGGCAGCGCGGACGCCGCGAACAGAATCCTCTGCAGCGCGTACCCCGTCCTTGCGCCGCAGACGCCACTCAGTAGTGGTAACGCGCCGCCAGGAAGTGAATCCGCTTGCCTTCGATCGTATACACCAGTCGGTGCTCCTGGTCGATCCTCCGGGACCACTTCCCGGCAAGCTGACCACAAAGCGGCTCGGCCTTGCCAGGACCGTCGAACGGATCGCGTATCACGGCCTCGACCAGCTTGAGGGCCCGCAGGGCTCGGCGGCGATCCGTCCGGGTCCAGTACTCGAGGTCTTCGAGGAAGTGAGGATCCATGACGGCTTGGCGCCGTCCGGTCGCGGTCACTCCGTTTCGAGGCGGAGGCGCTGGCGGAGTTCGTCCACGCCGAAGGCCTCACCCTCTCCGTCCGCGGCGCGCTGACTCGCTGCCAGGAGGCGCCGGGCATTCCTGGGCGAGCGCAGGAGATGGACCGTCTCAAGCCAGCCAGCCAGCTCATCGGCAGGAACCAGGGCGACGGATTCGTGCCCGCGCCGCCGAATCAGGACCGGCTCGCGGGTGTCGATCACCTGGTCCATCAGAGATGCAAGACGCTCGCGGGCCTTTGTGTAGGTCGTTTCGCGAATCATCCCCGCGTCCCTCATACCCGTACAGACTGACTGTACAGATCGACTCGGGAGCGCGTCAAGCCGGCACGGCGCCGGAACGAAGTTCGCCTCTGGCATACTGTAGCCGTGAAACGGCTCGGAACGGCTCTGCTCGCGGTGCTGATCGGCTTTCTCGCGGGCGCCGGGGTGAACGCCGTGCTCGGCGACCAGGGAGCGGACACGCCGACGCTCGCCCTGCTCGGCGGCGCACTGGGGCTCGGCGTCTGGCTCCTCAGGGCGCGGAAGCGAGCGCGGAAGGCGCGACGCTGAGTCAGGGCGTGTACCAGATCGGCGACGACCAGGCGCGTTCCTGGATCGTTGCCGGGAAGTCCTGTCGCGGCGCGATGCCGGCTCGCAGCGCGTCCCAGGACGACCAGCGGCAGGTGGGGTTCTCCAGGACCCGGGCGTAGTAGAAGGCGCGCTGGCCCGAGTCGAAGTCGGGGTCGGTCCAGACGGTCTTGAGTTCGCCGGCGCCAACGTCGTCGCTGGCGGAGCAGTCGCTGAGATCGACGGTGGCGCCGTTGTCAGGGCAACGGTGGGTGTCCGGGTCGACCTCGAGGCCGTCGGAGCAGGCGACGTCGTAGACCATCTCGTCGGTCTCGCCGCCGGCTTCCCAGCCCTTGACGATCTGGACCCGCTGGAGCGGCGCGGCCATCGTGTCCCGCATCGCCCAGACCAGGAAGCTGGGGGCGTCGCCGCCGCCGTCCCCGTCGCCGGTCAGGTCGCCGCCCATCGGCACACCGGTCTCGTAGGCGGTGGCGACGAGGTCCGGGTCGTCCAGGTCGAGGCCGGCGAGGGCCGAACCGCCGAAGAAGCGGACCTTCATCCGCGTGCCGGACGTCGCGAAGGTCTCCTTGCGCCGGAAGGCGTCGAAGATCGCCTCTCGCGTGTTCTCGTCGGCCCACACGGCGGCGAGGCCCGACGCGCCGTTCGTGATCGCCGTCGTGAACGGGTAGATGCGGCCGGTGCCGTCGTCGATCGGCTGTGCGGCCGCGTTGGGGTTCTGCAGGTCGGCGCCAGTGCCGGGCTCGCCGGGCACCGAGCCGCGCTGCTCGGCTGTCTCCTGCATGAGCCCGGAGGCGCCCCAGTAGTTCTCCTCGTCGAAGGAGCCGGCGGCGACGTGGGTGTCGGACGAGCCGATCACGCCGAGCTTGTAGGGGTTCGACACGCCGCCGGCCTCGATCTCGAGGCCGCGGCGGAAGGCGTCGCGCACGTAGCTGCCCGGCGGCTCGCTCAGGATGCTGGTCGAGACGCGGTACGGCATGATCTCGAAGCCCGCCCACTCGTCGTTCGGCGACAGGGCCGGGTGGGTCTCCGAGGTGCCCTTGGTCTGGGTGATCTCGACGATCGGCTCGTTGCGGCTGCGCAGATCCGAGTACGCCTGGTCGATCGCGCCGCCCTCGAAGTACTCATACTCGAACATCCGCCCGCCGGAACCGTTCGTGTTGTGGGGGATCGCGATCGCCTCGTGGCCGTCCGCACGCCACTCGTCCATCCGCGCCCAGAGGTCCTCCGGGTTGTAGGAGTCGAGCCTCGAGAACGGAATGTCGGGCGCCTCGGCGCCGCGGAAGACGACGTTGCGGTGCAGGTTCTCGTAGATGCCGCCGGCGCCGGCCGACGTGTACTCGTAGGCGATGAAGGTGGTGAACACGCCCGGCTCGTTGTGGCGGTTCGCCGAAGCCGCAATCTCGCTCCAGGCCGAACGCACGACATCCTTGTTCAGGTGCTCGCGGATGCTCGGGTCGGCATCGGCCATGTAGCGCACGTAGGGCTGCATCGCGGCGAAGATGCCCCGCCGCTCCTGGACGGTTTCGGCGTTGCGGACCGTTTCGCCCGCCGGGTGGTTGTAGGCCGGGGAGTCGGGGTCGGTCATCGCGGGCAGCATGCCGAGGTAGTTCGCGTGGTCGGACACGCCCTGGAAGTCCAGGGGCCGGTCGAGCTGCAGGTCGAAGCCCGCCGGGTGCTTGATCGGGTTCCCCTTGGCGAACTCGTAGGCCTCGTCCGGACCGGCGCGGGTCGCGAAGACGAAGGCGTCGTAGGAGTACTTCGTGTGGACGTGCAGGTCGCCGAAGAAGGCCTGGCGGTCGGCTGGCGGTCCGGCTTCGGCCGCGGAGGCGCCGGCAGCCGTCGCGACGGAGTCGGATGAGTCGTCGGCGGCGCAGCCGACGGCCAGGACGGCGACGAGGATCAGGATCGAAAGGGCGAATCGCTGCACGGGGAGCCTCCCTCGGGCTGTGGAATCTCGGATGGATGCAGTGTACCGATGGCGCCCGGGGTTGTCGGGCGGATCCCGGCGGGGACGCGGTCCCGGAATCCCGGCGGGAATCCGGGTGGCGCGAAGTCGCGCCACCCGCGAACCAGTCCGTGGGCTCGTCATCGGGCGGACGGATGACACCCCGGCGCGAAGTCGCGCCACCCGCGAACCAGTCCGTGCGCCCGTCATCGGGCGGACGGATGACACCCCGGCGCGAAGTCGCGCCACCCGCGAACCAGTCCGTGGGCTCGTCATCGGGCGGTCGGATGACACCCCGGCGCGCAGCCGCGCCACCCGTGAACCAGTCCGTGGGCCCGTCATCGGGCGGACGGATGACACCCGGGCGCACCCCGTGGGTTGCGGCGCTAGGATGAGTAGCCAGCCCACAACCACCCGTTCCGCTTCATCTGTTCGGAGGACGCATGGCCCGACGACCTGCCCTGCTCCATGCCGCCGTCAGCGGCCTCGCCTGCACACTCCTCCTGACGGGCGCCCTCGCCGCCCAGGCCATCCCGCCGCTCACCGGCGACGACGTCATCTCCGTCCGCGTGCGGTTCGGGATGACGGACACCGAGCCGCGGTCCTGGGACGGCTCGCTCGAAGTGGTCGGCGGCGACCTGCTGGCACTCCGGAACTGGAGCGTGCATCCGTCGGAGTCGGTCGACGGCACGAGCTGGACGATGGCGACGCGCCGGGGCGTGAACTACCCGCGCCGGGTCTACCAGTGGGAGGACCCGAAGGGCACGGTGCTCTACGTCAACCACCCCGGCATCGTCGTCGACGTGGCGGCGCGGTCGGGGACGAGGCTCGCCTTCACCACACCGCGGGGCGACTTCGACCTGCGTCCGGCGGACGTCGAGGTCGGAGAGGAACTCTCCTTTCTCGACGGCGCCGTGCTGGCCGACCGGGTCGCGCCGGCGGAACCGCTGTCCTCGCCTGACACGGAAAACGACTTCGCAACGATGACGGGCGGCGAGGACGGCGAGGTCTGGGCCGCCTGGACCGCCTACCGGGACGGCGGCGCCTCGATCATGGCGCGCCGCTTCGACGGCGCGGCCTGGCAGCCGGCCATCCAGGTGACCGGCGAACCGGGCGACCGCCTGATGCCGAAGCTGGGACGCGACGGCCGGGGGCGTCCCTGGGTGGTCTGGTCCGAGCAGGTGGACGGCAACTTCGACCTCTACGGCCGCTACCTGGCGGACGTTGACGGCTCCTGGTCGGCAACCGAGCGCCTGACCTACGCGCCCCAGGCCGACATCGAACACGAGCTGGCCCGCGACGCGGACGGCAACCTGTGGGTCGTCTGGCAGGGTTTCCGCGACGGCCGTTCGGACATCTTCGCCAGCCGCCACAACGGTTCGCGCTGGTCAGCCCCGCAGACTGTCTCGACCTCCGAGGCCAACGACTGGACGCCCGCCGTTGCAGCCTGCAACGACGGTCGGATCCACGTTGCCTGGGACACGTACGACCAGGGCAACTACGACGTCCTGCTACGGCACTTCGACGGCACGGGCTGGAGCGACGTCGTCCCGGTCGCTGACACACCGAAGTTCGAGGCCCACGTGTCGATCGCCTGCGATCGCCAGAACCGCCTCTGGGCGGCCTGGAACGAAAGCGGCTTCCAGTGGGGCAAGGACTCGGGCTTCGAGATCTACAAGGAAGCGACCCGCATCTACGAGTGGCGCACTCTCGCCGTGGCGGTCCGGGACGGCGTCCGCTGGCAGGCGCCCGAAGCCGACCTGAACGAGCTGCTCGAACGCGAGCTCCCGGAGTACATCCCGGGGTTCAACGACCTGCCCGTGCTGCAAACCGACGCCGACGGGCGGATGTGGCTGTTCTTCCGCCACCGCACGATCCGGGCCCGCGACACGCCGGACTTCACGCCGGCCCACCGGGCCGCCTGGCAGATCTTCGGCGCCGCCTACGTCGGCGGCGAGTGGACGCGTCCGCTCCACCTGCCGTTCAGCCGCGGCCGCCAGGACGTGCGCTGGGAACTGGCTTCGGACGGCCGGGGCAACCTGTTCGCCGCCTGGCCGACGGACAACCGGGACTCGGAGGAGTACCTCTTCGACCACTCCTCGATCAACGCGGCGAAGCTGCCCGCACTGACCGGCGCCGCCACGCCGCCGCGCCTCGTCGACCCGGAAACGCGCCCCTACACGACCTACCCGGTACACCCCAACGAAGCGGAGGACGTCGCGCGCATCCGCGCCTACGCGATCGAGTCGGAGGGCCGCACCTACCGCATCTACCGCGGCGACACGCACCGCCACACCGAGTTCTCGCACGACGGCCTGAACGACGGTTCCCTGATGGAGGCCTACCGCTACGCCCTCGACGCCGCTGAACTCGACTTCCTCGGCGTCAGCGAGCACAACAACCGCGGCGGCCAGGACATCGAGTACGTGAACTGGCTGCACCCCCAGATCGCCGACGTCTTCCGGCTGCCGGGGAGCTTCGTGCCCGTCTACGCCTACGAGCGCAGCATCACCTACCCGGGCGGCCACCGCAACATCCTCTCCGCGAAGCGCGGCATGCCGACCCTGCCCATCACCGAGGCGGAGTCAAGGAGCGAGGAAGGCGCAGCGAGGCTGTTCGCGTACCTCCGGGAGCACGACGCGATCTCGATCCCCCACACCTCGGCCACCGGCATGGGCACGGACTGGCGGGACAACGACCCCGAAGTCGAACCGCTGGTCGAGATCTACCAGGGCGACCGCACGTCGGCCGAGTACGAGGGCGCCCCGCGCGCTCCGACGGCCGAGAAACCGATCGGCCAGCAGGGGGGCTTCCAGCCCGCCGGCTTCGTCTGGAACGCCTGGGCCAAGGGCTACAAGCTCGGCGTGCAGGCCGCGTCGGACCACATCTCGACCCACATCTCCTACGCCGCGACGATCGCCGAGGACTTCACCGCCGGCGGCCTGCTCGACGCGATGAAGCAGCGGCACTCCTACGCCGCGACGGACAACATCATCCTGGACTACCGGATGCGCGCCGACGGCCGGGAGTACCTGCAGGGCGACATCGCCGAGGTCTCGGGGCGGTTCGAACTCGTGGTCAAGGTGATCGGCACCGCCCGCATCGAGCAGATCGACATCATCCGCGACCAGACGTTCCTCTACAACCGCCAGAACCTCGACCAGGAGGTCGACCTGACCTTCGTCGACAGCGACGTTACGCCCGGCGAGCACTACTACTATGTGCGGGTGATCCAGAAGAACCGCGAGATCGCCTGGTCGTCACCGATCTGGGTGACGGTCGAGTAGTCCATCAACCCACGTACTCACGGAGGGACACGATCCGGGTACCCCGGAACTCCCCCTGGGCCAGCATCGCCCGGTCACCGGTCACGTTCGGCATGGTCACGTCCCTCCGCGAGACAGTATGAGTGAATCACACCCACTCCGCGCTGGTACCCTCGACGCTTCATGGACACAGTCTGGGTTCTGGTCTCGGCTGCGGTCGGCATCGGCTTCGTTCACACGCTGATCGGCATCGACCACACGTTGCCCTTCGTCGTCCTCGGCAAGGCGCGCGGCTGGTCGCTGCGCCGGACGCTGTGGGTGACCGGGCTGTGCGGCGGCGGGCATGTCGCGTCGTCCGTACTGCTGGGAGGCGCCGGCATCGGGCTGGCGATCTTTGCCAGCGGTTTCGACCTCCAGGAAGGTCGCCACTGGATGGAGGGCCGCGTCGGCGTCTTCGAGTCGATCGAGGCGGTCCGCGGCGATCTTGCGGCGTGGGCCCTGGTGGCCTTCGGCCTGACCTACGCGGCCTGGTCCCTCGCGCGCAGGCGCAGGCGGCAGCGCCACGTGCACGAACACGCCGGCGGTCTCGTCCACTCGCATGACCACCACGCGGCCGGCGGCCACGAGCACCCGTCCGGCGAGGCCGTCGGGGTGGCCGGCCTGACCGCCTGGAGCCTGTTCGTCATCTTCGTGCTCGGGCCCTGCGAACCGCTGATTCCGATCCTCATGGCGCCGGCGTTCCAGGTCGGCCTGTGGGCCGTCGTACCGGTGACCCTGGCCTTCGGCGTGACGACGATCGCGACGATGGCTGGCGTCGTGGCGCTGGCCTATCGCGGCCTCGACTTCGTGCGATTCCCCCGGCTGCAGGCCCATGTCCACACGCTGAGCGGGCTCGCGATCGCGAGTTCGGGGCTGGCCATCCTGTTGTTCGCGGTGTAGCGGGCATGCTCCTGCCAAAGACGACGGCGCCAACCCGGCGCACCCGGTGTGCGGCTGGCTTTTGGCACGACTGCTGATGGGCTCGCACTTCCACGACGACGGGCACGGCCACGGCCACTCCCACAGCGATGGGCTGCTGCAGCGGATCGGCTACATCGCGCTTTGCGGCGCGGTCGGCGTGCTGCTGCTGCTCTATCTGCTCGGAGTCGTCCGCACGGTCGCCGGCATCGACCTGGCGCTGATCCTCACCCTGGTCGCGGGCTACCCCCTCATCCGCCACGCGATCCTGGACCTGCTCCAGGGGCACTTCTCGTCTCACCTGACGATCGCTATCGCCGCGGGCGCGGCGGTCTGGATCGGCGAGTACTTCGCCGCTGCCGAGGTCATGTTCATCATGCTGATCGGCGAGGGGATCGAACACTGGACGGTCGACCGCGCAAAGGGGGCGATCGCCGGCTTCGTCGCCAGCCAGCCGGAACAGGCGCGGGTGGTTCGCGACGGCCGCGAGCAACTCGTTGCGCTCGGCGAGGTCGAGATCGGCGATCTCGTCCGAGTGCTCGCCGGCGAGCGCGTGCCGGTGGACGGGATGATCGAGCGTGGCGAGTCGTCCGTCGACCAGAGCAGCGTGACCGGCGAACCGCTGCCGGCGCAACTCGGAATCGGCGACGGGGTGTGGAGCGGCAGCCTGAACGAGTACGGCGTGCTCGAGATTCGCTCCGAGCGGACCGGCAGCGACACGACCGTCGCCCGCATCGCGAACCTGATCGAGGACGCGCAGAGCCGGCGCGCCCGGGTCGTGCGCACCGCGGACAAGCTGGCCCGTTTCTTCCTGCCCGCGGTGCTGCTCGCCGCCGTCGGAATCTACTTCTTCACCGGCGAGATGATGCGCACGGTGGCGGCCCTGATCGTCGCCTGCCCCTGCGCCCTGGTGCTCGCGACGCCGGCGGCGATGGCCTCGGCGATCGCCCGGCTGGCGCGCGAGGGCGCACTGGTCAAGGGCGGCGACGTGATCGAGTCGCTGTCGCGCATCGACGCCTGCGTGCTGGACAAGACCGGCACGTTGACCTGCGGGCGTCCGGCGCTGGCCGGGGTCGCGCCGGTCGCGGGCATGGGCGAGGCTCGCCTGCTTCAACTCGCGGCGAGCGCTGAACTGACCTCGGAGCACCTGCTGGGCCGGGCTTTGGTCACCGAGGCGAGGGAGCGGCAGATCGAGCTCTTTGAACCGGAGAACTTCAAGCTCCACCCGGGCCGTGGCGTCACGGCATCCGTGGACGGCCACGAGATTGCGGTCGGCAACCAGGCGCTGCTGACGAAGATGGTGGCGGAGGACGAGCTCGAGGCCGTGGCGGAGAGCCTCGTCCCGACTCCCGGCACTGGCGAGACCCGGCTGGCGGTCGCGGTCGACGGCGGCTTCGCCGGCGCGTTCGCCCTCGCCGATCCGTTGCGCGACGAGGCCGCGGACGCGGTCGGCGACCTCCGCCTGACCGGCGTCGATCCGATCGTCATGCTGACCGGCGACGCCGAGGCGACGGCGCGTACGATCGGCCGGCGGACCCGCATCGACCAGGTCCACGCGGAGTTGCTTCCCGAAGAGAAGGTGCGGCAGCTCCGGGAACTCTCCCGCGGCGACCGCAACGTCCTGATGGTCGGCGACGGGATCAACGACGCGCCCTCGCTGGCGGCCGCGTCCGTCGGCGTCGCGATCGGCCACGGCGCCGCCGACCTTTCGGCCGAGGCGGCGCAGGTCGTTCTGCTGCCCGACCGGCTCGACTACCTGGCGCCCCTGCTCCGCTACTCGCGCCGGGTGGTGGCCCGGATCCGCAGCAGCATCCTGATCTTCGCCTTCGGCATCAACTTCGTCGCCGTCGGCTTCGCCGCATTCGGCTGGTTGCCCCCGGCCGCCGCGGCGATCGTCCACCAGGCGGCGTCGCTGCTCGTCATTCTGAACTGCGTCCGCCTGCTCTACGAGGGACGCGCGGTGGCAGCGCGCGAAGACCGGGGCCTCGGCCGCTTCCGCTTCCTTGCCGGTCCTGTCGGCGGGCTCGTCGCCGGCTGGACGGCGTGGGGCGCCGGCCGCCGCGCGACGGTTCATCGCATCGAGCACGCGCTCGAAGACAGTCCGGCCCGCCTTCGTGCGGCGGCGCCACGCCTCTTGCGCGCGGCGCCGGCAGCGCTGCTGGCCGTCTGGGCGGCGAGCGGCCTGCACATCGTCGAGCCCCAGGAAGTCGGCCTCGTGCAGCGCTTCGGACGCCACGTCGGCGGCGAGCTCGGCCCGGGCCTGCACTGGCGCTTGCCTTGGCCCGTGGAACGGGTCACTCGGGTCGAACCGGAGCGCCTGCGAGTCGCCGCGGTCGGCTCGCCGCGCGCGGCGGCGCCCACCGAAGCCGACGCCAGGCCGAGTTACGAGTGGAACGTACGTCACGCCGGCTTTGACGACACCCCGCCCCTCGAGCGCCTGATGCTGACCGGCGACGAGAACCTGGTCGAGGTCGCGGCTCGCATCCACTATCGGGTCGCCGACGCCGCAGCCTTCGCCTTCGCCGCCGCCGACCCGGCGATCCTGGTCGAGGCGAGCGCCGAGCGCTCGCTCCGCACCGTGCTTGCCGGCCACTCGCTCGACGACGTGCTGACCGGCAAGCGCGACGGCATCGAGAGGGCGTGGCGTCACCACCTCGCAGCGCAGCTCGACGCCCTCGGCGCCGGCGTCGATGTGGTGAGCGCCACCGTCCAGGACGCCCATCCGCCGCTTCACGTCGTCGACTCCTTTCGCGACGCGGCGAGCGCGCTCGAGGAGCGGGAGATGCTGATCGACCAGGCCGAGGGCTACGCGCTCGAGCGCCTGCCCCTCGCCCGCGGCGAGGCCAGCCGGCAATTGCTGGAGGCCGAGGCCTACCGATCCCGGCGCGTCGAGGCGGGCCGCGGCGAAAGCGAGCGCTTCGAACTGCGCGCCGGGGAGTACCGCCGGGCCCGCGCCCTGCACCGGTTCCGTCTCCAGTTGGAGACGCTGGAGAGCTCGCTCGCCGGCAAGCCGAAACTGATTACCGACGCCGACGCCGGCCGCAAGCGCTTCGTCTTCGTGGACGAAGCGAGCGACCGCCTTCTTGATGTGTACGTTCCTCCACCGGGCGGCGCCCGGAACCCGGGTGGCGCGAAGCCGCGCAACCCGTGAACCAGTCCGTGCGCCCGTCATCGGGCGCACGGATGGAATGAGGTTAGACCAATGACGAATCCAGGCCACGGACATCACCGCGAACGTCACGGCCACCACGACGAGACGCACCGCCACGGCGAGACGCACCGCCACGGCGACACGCACCGCCACGGCGAGACGCACCGCCGCGACGACACGCACCGCCGCGACGACACGCACCGCCGCGACGACACGCACCGCCGCGACGACACGCACCGCCGCGACGACACGCACCGCCGCGACGACACGCACCGCCGCGACGACACGCACCGCCGCGACGGCGGCGACGGGCACGAGCATTCGCCGGGCCGCGGCGCCTCCTGGCGGCGCGCCAGTCTCGCCGTGCTGGCGATCGTCGCGCTAGCGCGGTCGGTGTTCGTCGTGCCGGAAACCGAGAGCGCGATCGTCACCCGGTTCGGCAAGCCGGTGCGGACGATCGAGGCGCCGGGCCTCCGGTTCAAGTGGCCGATCGACCGCCGCATTCGCTTCGACAATCGCGTGCTCCTCTACGATCCCGCGCCTGCCGAGTTCCTGACCCAGGACAAGAAAAACCTGGTCGTCGACACCGCGATCGTCTGGCGGATCGCCGACCCGGAGCGATTCCTGGAGACGATCGGCGACATCTCGGGCGCCGAGATGCGGCTGCACGATGTCGTATGGGCGGGTCTGGCGGCCGCCCTCGGCCGCACGGAGCTCTCCCAACTCGTGTCGACCGAGCCGAAGAAGCTGCGGATCGAACAGGTTTCCGTCGAGGTCCGCGAGTCTGCCGGCGCGGTGTCCGGCCCGCAGCTCGGGGTCGAGATCCTGGAAGTGCAGCTCACTCGCCTGAGCTTCCCCGAGCAGAACCTGGAGTCCGTCTTCGCCCGCATGCGGGCCGAGCGCGAGCGGATCGCGAAGGAGTACCGCGCTCAGGGCGAAGAGCAGGCAATGGTCATCCGCGCCGAGGCCGACCGGGACCGCGAGCTGATCCTGGCGGCCGCCTACCGCGAATCCGAGATCCTCCGCGGCAAGGGCGACGCCGAGGCGGCCGGCATCTACGGCGACGCCTACCGCCAGGATCCCTCTCTCTACCGGTTCCTGCGCACCCTCGAGTCCTACGAGTCGATCCTCGACGACCAGACGACGGTCATCCTGTCCGCGGACTCCGAGCTCTTCTCGCTCCTGGGCGGGGGACCCCGATGAGGCTTCGCGCGCTCGCCGCGACGGCACTGGCCCTGGCCCTGATGTGGCTGGGCTGGGGCGTCTACTTCGTCGCACCCGACGAAGAGGCCGTGGTGCGCGTTCTGGGCCGAGCCACGGCCGTGCCGGCCGGGCCGGGGGTGCACTGGAACTGGCCTCGACCGATGGGCCGCGTCGACAAGCTGAAGGTCAGAGAGGCGAAGCGCCTGACCCTCGGCTTCACCGCGCCCGACCGGGTGCTGGGAGGCGAGTCCCCGGCAGCCGAGGCCCGGTGGCTGACCGGCGACCGGAACGTGGTCCACGTCCGGCTCATCGTCTCGTACGCGATCCACGATCCGCTCGCCTACGCGCTGCGGTTCCGGAACGTCGAGTCCGTGCTGGAGGCCAGCGGACGCAGCGCCCTCCTCGAGGTAGTCGCCGGCATGAGCGTCGACGAACTGCTGACGACCGGCAAGGTCGCCGTGCAGCAGAGCGTCCAGGCCGCGTCGCAGGGGCTGTTCGACCGTTTCGAGACCGGCGCCACCGTGCTCTCGGTGAGTCTCGAGGGAGTGAGCCCGCCAAGCCCGGTGCGCGAAGCGTTCAACGACGTGGCCAGCGCGCGCGAGGACCGCGACCGTCTGATCCGCGAGGCCGAGAGCTACCGCAACGAGATCGTGCCGGTCGCCCGCGGCGAAGCGCGCACACTGGTGACGCAGGCCGAGAGCTTCCGAACCGCGGAAGTGGAGCGCGCGACCGGCGAGGGGGACCGCTTCCGGGCGATTGCCACCGCCGCGCGAGGCAACCGGGACGAAGTCCGCACCCGTTCCTACCTGGAGACGATGGAACGCGTCCTGCCGCGGATGCGCAAGACGATCCTCGAACCGGGACGGAGCACGATCGACATCGACTTTCTGCACCGCGAGCTGACCAGTCCCCCATCCGGACAACCGGAGTGAGGATGACCCGCAACGCCGGCGCCACGGCGCTGACCGCGCTGGTTCTGGCGGCCGGCCTGGCGATCGCGCTTCGCGACCGCCTGCCCGAGCGTTCGGCCGATCCAGGCGAACCGCGGGAGGTCTTCTGGCAGATGATCGAAGCGAGCGGGGACGGCGCCGCGGAGGCCTGGCTCGATCTCTTCGCCGGAGAGGTCCGGGAACAGCTTGAAGCCGTGCGCGACGAGATGGGCGACGCCGCGTTCGAGCAGTACCTGCGACAGCGTGTCGCCGGCCTCAAGGGGGTCGCGGTGACCGGCGAGGAGGAGCTGGGCGACCTCGTCCGTCTCGAGGTCGAGTACGTGCGCGAGGCGAGCTACGAGACGCAGTTTCTGGACCTTCGCTCCTCCCGGGGTCGCTGGCGCATCGTCGCGCTCGGCCCGACCCACGAGCGCGAACCGCCGGTTCCCTACGGCACGCCGGTCGGCCCCGCCGAGTGACGGCGGGAGAGCCCCTCCGAGCACGCCACGAACCCGGCCAACGGCGCCAAGCTGTGGCAAGCGAGCGAGTTGCACCTACTTCAACACGGACACCCTGGAAGGGCCACTGGCGCCGATGGCCCGGCTCCTGTTCGGCGCCATGCACCGCAGCAGCTCCTGCCGTCCATTCAGGGAATCAGCCTCAGTAGGGCGACCACTGCGCCGATGATCACGCCGGCCTGTATCAACGCCAAGCGGTACAGGTCGGCGCGCAAAGCCGCCAGGTCCTCGCGGGTCGCCACGTGCGCCAACACGTCGCCGGCGGCATCTTCGATAGCGCGGGCGGTCGCAACCGCTTGCCGGTCAGGGAGTCCGGCGTCCCGCAGCGTCTCGGCGGAGCGGAGCGTGTCGGTTACAGCCATGCCGGCATCCTATCCGGCGGGCCTTTTCCGGGGCCTCTGGAGGGCCGGAAATCGAAAAGCGCGAAAGAGCCGCGCGGCGTGGGCCGTGCTGCCGGGATCCGGATCCGGAGGGGGGATCCAGAGGGGGTGCGCGCGCGTAGGGGCAGAAGGGTTTCCGGGCGTCGGAGTTACCGAATGTCCAAGTCAGGCCGTCAGTGTGCGCGAATGTCCAGGGCACTCGAAGAGCGCGGCGGTCCGGCGGCTCTGTCGGTGCGTCGCGGCCGTGCCGCACATATCCACTTTGTTGTCACGTCACGGCAGTGGCTTCCGGTACGCTAGCAGCCATGAGCACAACGACTTCGACTCGTTGGCGACGGCGCGGGCGCTGGAACAGGCCGGGATGGACTCGGCTCAGGCGGAGGCCGTGACGGAAGCGATCGGCGGCGCGGTCGGCAGTACCGATACGGTGACGCGGTCGGACCTGGACGCCCTGAGGGCAGATGTGCGGGCGGATCTGGCTTCTTTGGAAGTGCGCCTGATCCGCTGGGCGATAGGCAGCGCGCTGGGAACAGCAGCTCTTGGCGTCGCCGCCGTCGGTCTGTTGTTTCGGCTCCTCGGGTAGAGGCGGTCCCGTGTACGGAAGGCGGTGGAGCCGCAAAGTGGGCCGGCACTCCACCGCAGCCGGCAGCGAGCTGGGGCGACGCCGGCGGCCGCGGCTCCTCGGGGGCGGGTCTCGCGGTCGCGGTCAGGTAGCCGCGTTCCGGTCGCGCGCCGTCAAAGCACACTGAGGCGATGCGCGTCCCGCGGGGCCAGAGCAAGACAGAGTCTTCAACGAAGACGGGGTTGAGCCGGCGGGGTCTCCTCGGACTGCTGGCAGCGGTCGTATCCCTGCCCAGGCGGATCCGACGGGCCGGGGCAGCGCAACAGGCGCCAGGCGTGGGCCCCGGCGCCCGCGTCGACCGGTGGCACAGGACCCATGACCGGGCGTGGCTCGGAGAGTCGTTCTGGGCGAATCCGATGGAGGACTGGCGGATCGTGGACGGCGCGGCCGAGGTGCAGACCTCGGGTGGCGACCGGAACGTGCACCTGATCACGCATCGGTTGACGGGCGAGCAGGGGCGGTTTCGGATGTCGGTGCGCTGCGGGCGGGTGGAGGCCGGGGAGCGCGACGGCGGCGCAGGGTTTCGGATCGGTGTCCGGAACCTGATCGATGACCATCGGAGCAACTGCCTTGCGCGCGGTGTGGGGGTCGATGCCGGATTGGTCGATGGGCGGCTGGTACTGGCTGGAGCAAGCGCGGAGGTAGCCGACGGGGACGCGGTCGCGGCCGATGGAATCGAGCTGCTGCTCGAAGGGCGGACGGAAGACGGTGACTGTGAGCTCACCCTGAAGGCTCGGACAGCCTCCGGGGCCGAGTTGAGCAACGTCACCCACATCCTCCCCGCCGCCGACATCGCCGGCAACGTCGCCATCGTCTCCAACTTCGACCGGGAGATCCCGAAGGGCAAGGGCGCGCGCTACCGGTTCAGCGAGTGGACGGCGGACGGAGGCGCCTTCGAGGTCGACGAGGACCGCCGGTTCGGGCCGATCCTCTGGTCGATGTACTCGATGAGCGACTCCCGCTCAGGCGAGGGGTTCGTGGTCAAGATGACGGCGTTGCTGCCTCCGCTGGGCGAGGCCGACGACAGACGCGTCGAGTTGTTGACGCAGCACGACCGGGAGTGGCGGTCGCACGGCTTCGCCGAACTCGACCCGGACGCCTGGACGGCGACGTTTCGCCTGTCCAACTGGAACGAGCGCGCGGCGGCGCCGTTCCGGCTCGTCTACCGCGAGCGCCACACGGACGGCGGCGAGACGGCGCACGAATGGCGGGGCACGATCCGCGCGAACCCGACCGGGCGGCCGCTGCGGCTGGCGGGGCTCACCTGCCAGAACGACTACTCGTTTCCCTACGCCCCGGTGGCCGATCACGTCCTGGCGCGGGATCCCGACCTGCTCTTCTTCTCCGGGGACCAGCTCTACGAGAACCACGGCGGCTACGGCCTGATCCGCGAGCCGGCCGGACCGGCGATCCTCAACTACCTGCGCAAGTACTACGAGTTCGGCTGGGCGTTCCGGGAGGCGATGCGCGACCGGCCGACGCTCTGCATCCCGGACGACCACGACGTGTTCCAGGGCAACATCTGGGGCGAGAGCGGCAAGGCGATGAACACCGGCCAGGGAACCTCGTCACTCGGCGGCTACCGGCAGTCGGCGCGGATGGTCAACGCGGTCCACCGGACGAACGCCTCGCACCACCCCGACCCGTTCGACGCGGCGCCGGTCGACCAGGACATCAGCGTCTACTACGGCGACATGGTCTACGGCGGCGTGGGGTTCGCGATCCTCGCCGACCGGCAGTTCAAGAGCGGCCCGGAACATGTGGACACGGGCGCGGGGCGGGCGGACCACGTGCTGGACGAGGATGTCGACACGTCGACTCTTGACCAGCCCGGGCTCGACCTGCTCGGCGCGCGGCAGGAGGAGTTCCTGGAACAGTGGGCCGGCGACTGGCGCGGCCACACGATGAAGGTGCTGCTCAGCCAGACCGTGTTCGCGGGCGTCGCCACGCAACACGGCGGCTACGACGACTACCTGATTGCCGATCTCGACTGCGGCGGCTGGCCGCAGACTCCGCGCAACCGGATCCTCCGCATTCTCAGGGAGGCGAAGTGCCTGCACGTCTGCGGCGACCAGCACCTGCCGTCCCTCGTCCAGTACGGCGCCGATGCGCAGCGCGACGGGTGCTGGGCCTTCTGCACGCCCGCGATCAGCGCCGGTTACCCGCGCTGGTGGCGCCCGGACGAGGTCGGCACGCCTCACCGGAACCGGCCTCGCCATGGCCTCGCGCACACCGGGGAGTTCCGCGATCCATTGGGGAACCGGGTCTACGTCTACGCGATCGGCAACCCCGAAGTCGGCGTCGCGCCCGATCCCTACGAGCGGGCACACCAGAAGAGCAGCGGCTTCGGCCTGGTGACGATCGACCCCGAGGCGAAGACCTACCGGATCGAGGCGTTCCGCTTCCTGAGCACGGCCGACGGCGCCGGCGCCGAGCAGTTCCCCGGCTGGCCGGTGACCCTGCACCAGGACGAGAACGCGGGCGAGAACCGGATCAGCTAGGACGCTGCGCCGCAGAACGCAGCGCAGCGAGTTCTGCGACGCGGCGTCCTGGCGAGGTGGGGGCTAAGGGCCAAACACGGAGTCCTCGACGGGTTTGGCGGCTCTGGAGCCGGATACGCTGCCCCGCGTTCCGGAGGCCGAGACTCTTGCCGGGAACTTCGGCCCAACCGATCCGTAGCCAACGAACAGCATGTCCTTGATCTGTCTCAAGACGCTCTGCGCCAGCGGCCGCTGGTACGCGCCGGCCTGCCTGCTGGCCGCCTGCCTGCTGCCGGCTCAAGCCTGGGCGCAAGGCAAGGCGACCGACTCGCCTCCGCCCGGCGCCCCGGCGCCCGTGGAGGCGCCGCTCGACCTTCCCTCCAACTTCGACGGTCCGCCGCCTCCCGTGCCGCCGGCCGTGGTGAGCCGGGACGACTCGGGCAAGGCCACGGTCCGAGCCGTGCGCCTCGCCGCGCCGCTCCAAATCGACGGCCGGCTCGACGAGGTCCTCTACGACGCCGTGCCCCCGATTTCGGACTTCCTTCAGGTCGAACCCCGGCCGGGAGAACCGGCCACAGACAGGACGGACGTCTGGGTCACCTTCAACGAAACAACTGTCTTCGTGTCGCTGCGCTGCTGGCAGGACACCGACCGGATTGCGGCCAACGACATGCGGCGAGACTCGTTCACCCAGGACGACTACGTCGATATCGCTCTCGACACGTTCCACGACGGTCGCAACGCCGCCGTCTTCACCGTCTTCGCCTCGGGCGGCCGCTTCGACGCGCAGATCACCGACGAGAGCCGGATGAACATGGATTGGAATCCGGTCTGGGATCTCAGAACGGGCAGGTTCGAGGGCGGCTGGACGGCTGAAGCCGCAATCCCGTTCCGATCGCTCCGCTACCGCCCCGGCCGGGCGCAGATCTGGGGCGTGAACTTCCAGCGCTACACGCAGTGGAAGAACGAGAGTTCGACCCTGAACCGCATCCCGGCGGCACTGGGCACGATGGGCATCATCCAGATGTCGCTGGCCGGACCCCTGGTTGGACTGGAAGCCCCACCGGCTTCGAGAAACACCGAGATCAAGCCCTACCTGGTCGCCGACATGAAAAGCGACCGCCTCGCCAACCCGGAAATCTCGAACGAGGTGAACGCCGATCTCGGCGTCGACCTCAAGGTCGGGCTCAGCCAGAACCTCACGGCGGACTTCACCTACAACACGGACTTCGCCCAGGTCGAAGCCGACCAGCAGCAGGTCGACCTGACGCGCTTCAGCCTCTTCTTCCCCGAGAAACGCGACTTCTTCCTCGAGAACCAGGGAACCTTCGGCTTCGGAGGGGCCGGTGGCGGCGGATTCGGCGGGGGCTTCGACACGCCGTCCCTGTTCTACAGCCGGCGCATCGGCCTGCACCAGGGACGCGTGGTACCGATCGAGGGCGGCGCCCGGCTGACCGGACGGGCGGGCCGCTACACGCTCGGGATGCTGAACATCCAGTCGGACGACGAACCGCTTTCCGGCGCCATCGCGACGAACTTCGGCGTGATGCGACTCAAGCGAGACATCCTGCGCCGGAGCAGCGTCGGCGTGATCTACACGCGCCGCTCGATCGACCAAAGCGGCGCAGGACGCAACGAGGCCTACGGCGTCGACGGGACGTTCGCCTTCTTCGACGACCTCACCTTCAACACCTACTGGGCGGAGACGAGCACGCCCGGACTTGAGGACGACGACGCAAGCTATCGCCTGCGGATGGACTACAACGGCGACCGCTACGGCGTCCGACTCGAGCGCCTGCGGGTTGGCAGCCACTTCAACCCCGGCATCGGATTCGTGCGCCGCCACGACATGCGCCGTTCCTACGGCGACTTCCGGTTCAGCCCTCGAACAGCCGACAGCAAGCTGGTGCGCAAGTACTCCTGGACCGGCTCGATGGCCTACATCGAGAACGGCGCCGGCAGGGTCGAGACGCGGGAGGCCGAGGGCGAGTTCGGCATCGAGTTCCACAGCGGGGACGAGGTCGAACTGAAGTACGTGCGGAGCTACGAGTTTCTCCCGTTTCCTTTTTCCATCGCCTCGGACATCACCCTCGGCGTCGGCGGCTACGACTTCGACTACGTGGAGGCCGAGTTGCAACTGGGCCCGCAGCGGCGGCTCTCGGGCCAGTTCGTCCTCGAGTACGGCGACTTCTACAGCGGCCGCAAGACGTCCTTCGGCTGGGGCTGGGGGCGCGTGAATCTGACCTCGCAGTTCCTGCTCGAACCCGCCGTCTCGTTCAACCGCGTGGAGTTGCCGGAGGGCGACTTCGACGTGGAACTCGTCGACCTTCGCGCGGTGTACACGATAACCCCGCGCATGTTCGTGAGCGCCCTGTTCCAGTACGAGTCCGAGAGCCGGGGACTGGCGGCGAACGTGCGGCTGCGCTGGGAGTACCGGCCCGGCAGCGAGCTGTTCGTCGTCTACAACGAGCAGCGCGACACGCTGACGCAGGGCTTTCCGGGGCTCGACAACAGCGCTTTGATCGTCAAGGTCACGCGGCTGTTCCAACGGTAGCCGCGGAAGGCCGGAAGCCGGCACTGCGCGTCGAAATGCCGCAAACGCGGCCAGAAGGCCCGCGCCACGGCCGGCGCACAGGGCTTTCCGGGCGCACGCGGTCTTTCCGAGCGCAAACGCTCTTGCCGGGCGCACACGGGCTTGCCGGGCGCACACGGTGTTGCCGAGCGCACACGGGCTTTCCGTGTGCACGCGGGCTTTCCGGGCGCACACGGTCCTCTTACCGCGACATCAGGACGGTCAGTCGATGCGGCGCCGCCGTCGACGCGTGGTGCATCAGCACGTCCTGCCTGCCGTCCCGGTTCAGGTCGGCCAGCCAAGTGTACTCCTCGTCTTCGGGGACCGGGACTTTGAGCCGCCGAGGCCTGTTCGCGAAAAGGGCCGGCCCTGGTACGCCGAAGTGGATGTCGAGCCTCTTGCGGTTTCGGGCCACGAGCACGTCGGAGCGACCGTCCCCGTTCAGGTCCCCCAGCCGGACGGCCGGCCAGAAGGCCCTCTCCCCGGTCTTCCTGGGCGTCCTGGGCCTGATCTCGCGTACCGCGTGCGGGCGGTCGCCGTAGCGGCCGTTCTCCATGCGGAAGAACTCGAGGTCGAACGACCCGGCGCCGGTCAGAAGGGACCTGACGAGCACCCGGATGGCTGAGAACACCGTCGGCTCGAACAAGGTCAGCATGACGTCGACCTGCCCGTCGCCGTCAAGGTCGTGCCGGTCGACGCCGGCGATGATCCCCTGGGACTCGACCACGGCGCCGACCGCCGGCGAGAACTCGACGTTGCCGCGGGGTCCCCGGGCGCCGAAGTACACCTCGTACGACGAGTGCATCTTCCACAGGCCGGGACCCTTGAGCGAGAACACGACGAGGTCGGCCACCCCGTCACCGTTCATGTCGGTGAGCGAGTGCAGCGCCCTGCCGCTGCTTTCGCCTTCCGGCATGTGATCCCGGCGGCGGCTGCGGATTCCGGACGGCGCGGCGAGCGAGGAGATCTGGTCGGAGTCGAAGGGAATCGCGGTCGTGAACGTCGCGCTGGCCTTCGCCGGGAACAGACCGCTCTCGTCCTGCAGGCGGACCTCGAAGTGGTCGTGGTTCCAGAACACGAGATCGGTGCGCCCGTCCAGGTCGTAGTCCATCTCGTGGACGCGGCCACCCTCCTCCCAGGGCCGGTACCTGTAGCCGTCGGCGCCGTAGACACGATCGAGCCCGGTTGTCGGTCCTGCCGTCACCGGATCGGCGAACCGCCCGCCAGGCATCTGGACCAGCACCTGGAAGCCGTGGCCATGCACCAGCGCGAGGTCGTCGAGGCCGTCTCCGTTCAGATCGCGCGTCATGTCCACGTGAAGAACTTCGCTTCTCCCGGACGCCCTGAAGTCGGACTGCACGGCAACCAGATCCCGTTCCGTTGCCGACTCCGGATCGAACCAGGTCAGCCGGCCGCCTCCGTAGGCGATCAACCGGTCCCGGCCATCGATGCCCGCAACGTCGACAAAGGACACTTCCGGGCGCAGCGTGGCTTCGGTTGCCGTCGACCAGTCGCCGTCGGCAAACGAGAGAACGCGCAGGCGGCGGTTTCCGTCACCATCCACGTGCACGGCGGCGAGGTCCGCGACGGACCGGCCCGTGAGGAACCCGGTCAGAACGGTCAGGCGTTCCGCGACGCCCACGACCACCTCGTGGCGGTCGGGAGCGAACGCCGCGGGTCGCTCGGAGTTTGCCTGGAGGGCAACCGGCATGATGCATCCCGACAGGCACACCCGAACCGCCAGCAGGCTGATCCGGGTCGGCGTGTATCGGCGCCCTCCGCGGACTGTCGATCGTCTCTTCCTGATCCAGGTCGGCCTGTATCGGCGCCCTCCGCGGACTGTCGATCGTCTTTTCGTCATTGGCTCTCCTTAGCCGTCGGGGCATGTTGACCGCGTCAACATACAAGCTGTTGTTGACGTTGTCAACACCGAATCGCCCGGCAGCGAGAAACCGAGCCCGTGCGGTCACGATCCGCGCTTGCCATAATCGCTCATGGCCGAACGGGATCGCGCCTACCACCATGGAGACCTTCGGTCGTCGCTGGTCGAGGTCGCCGCCGCGATGATCTCGGAGGGTGGAACCGCGAGCGTGACGATGAGGGCGATAGGCAGCCGCCTCGGCGTATCGCGGGGCGCGCCCTACCGCCACTTCTCCGACAAGACGGCGCTTTTGGTCGCGGTGGCGGTCGAGGGGTTCAAGCGTCTCAACCGGCGTCTCGGGGCCAGCGACACCGGCGCCTCTCCATCCAGCGTCGAGAAACTCCGGCGCATGGGCGAGCAGTACGTGCGCTTCGCCCTGGAGCATCCGGCGCACTATCGCCTGATGTACGGCAAGGAGGCGCTTGCCCGGCAGGATCAACCGGAGCTGCGAGAGGCCGCCGGCGCTCTGCTCGAAAACCTCGTCGAGGTGATCCGGGTCCACCAGCAGCGCGGCGAGATCGAAGGAGGGGACCCGCGGGCACACGCCTACGTCGCATGGAGCGCCGTCCACGGTCTGGCTTCCCTGCTGATCGAGAAGCAGATCGACCCGAATGTCGATGTGGACGAGCTGATCCGGCAAACCACCCGGACACTCCTGGGCGGGCTGCGAGATCGCAGTCCGGACTAGCGCCGGGACCGGGTGCGCCGGCGTGCCATCCGTGCGCCCGATGACGGGCGCACGGACTGGTTCGCGGCTGGCGCGGACCGCGCCAGCCGGGTTCCCGCCGGCTTCCGAGGAAGACGCGTCGCGAAGCGGCGACCCTCCTGCGGCGCTGACGCCAACGGGCTCAACGGGCGATCAGCATCGTCACCCGATGGGGCGTTGTCGTGGACGGGTGATGCATGAGGATGTCCTGCTTGCCGTCCCGGTTGAGGTCCACCAGCCAAGTGTACTCCTCGTCGTTGGGGATGGCGACCGCCACTCGTTGAGGCTGCCGGGCAAACAGGTCCGGTCCCGACACACCGGCGAAGACGAGCAGTTGCCTGTGAGTCTCCTCGATCAGCAGGTCCGGGCGACCGTCGCCGGTTACGTCCCCGATCAGCAAGGTCGTGTTGAACGCGCGCAGGTGACGCTTCTGTTTCTTCCGTTCCTCGTGCGTGGCCCCTCGAAGCACGATGTCCAGGGGCGCCCACCCGTCCTCCCTGACGCTGGGGTGGCCATCCAGTTGCATTCTGCGGACGGCGTCGGGGCTGTCGGAATGGAGGCCTCCCGTGTTGGAGTGGAACTCGAGATCCAGCCAGATGTCATCGCCCATGAACCCCTTGAGTCTCTTCCAGAGGCTGCTCTCGAGATACTCGACTTCGATCGTCGTGAACATCAGGTCAAGATCACCATCGCCATCGAAGTCGCGTTGGTTCATACCGAGCTGAATCCTGCCGTCCGACTGGAAGGCGAAGTCGACGTCCCGCGCGAACGAGGTTCCGCCATCGGGTGCTGGCGCGCCAAGATGCACCTCGCAGGTTGAACGCTTGCGCGAGATGCTCGCGCCTGCCAACGAGAAGACCACGAGATCGCCGACACCGTCGCCGTTCAGATCCGCCAGCGAGTGCAGCACCCTCCCCGTCATGCCTCCCATGGCGAGCGAGGAAAGGTCGTCGGAGTCGAACGTGACCTCGGTCGTGAAGGTCTCGGCCACCGGAGCAAACAGCCCCTCTTCGTCCTGGTGATGAACCGCGAAGTGGTCCTCGTTCCAGAACACCAGGTCCTGGCGCCCGTCCTGGTCGTAGTCCATCTCGTGGACACGGCTTTCACCCCAAGGGTTGTACCGGTATCCGTCGGCGCCGTAGATCCGGCTCAAGTCCGGGGACCGGCCGATCTTCACCGGATCCGCGAACTCGCCGGCGCTCGTCTGGATGAACACCCGGAAGCCGTCGACGCCGGGCACGACCAGGTCGTCGCGGCCGTCGCCGTTCACGTCCCGACTGACGTCTACATGGGGGATCTCGCCCCCGCGAGGCGGGCTGAAGTCGGCAGTGACCGCGACCAGCGTGCGTTCCGTCGTCGATTCGGGATCGAGCCAGGTCAGGCGACCGCCGCCGTAGACGACCAGCCGGTCCCGACCATTGATGTTGGCAACGTCGACGAACGAGGCCTCGCGGCGTAGCGTGGTCAGGAATTCCGGCGACCAATCTCCGTCCGTGAACGTGAAGATGCGCAAGCGGCGGCCATCGTCCTCATCGCTATCCACGACCGCGAGGTCCGCCACTGAACCTCCCGCAAGAAACCCCGTCAGGATTGTCTGGCGTTCACGGGCGCCGGTGACCACGTCGTACCGCTCGAAGGCGAACAACTCCGCCGGCTGGGCGCCGACAAGCGCAGCGGCGGGCCCGGCGCAACCAACCAGGCACAACCTGAGCGTCAGCATGGCGAATCGGCCTCGCCGACAGAGCCTCGCTCCCCTGCTCGCCGATCGCTCTCTCATGGCTCCTTCTCCCTCCGGCCGAAGTTGACTGCGTCAACATACATGCCCGTGTTGACGTTGTCAACGCCACCGTCCACATCGAGGAGCCAGGCTGCTGGTGATCTTGGCTTCCCTTTGAGAACCTCAGCTTCAGCGCCGTTCGGGCAAAGCGAAGACGTACAGGTGGCCGCCGCGGGCGCGCGCGGCCCCCTCGGGCGTGTGGCGGAGACTTCCGGGCCCGGTCGATATGGCCACGTACTGGCGACCGTCGACGGCGTAGGAGATCGGGTAGCCCATGGCGGGGGCGCCGAGGTTCACTTCCCAGAGCACGTCGCCCGTGTCGTGATCGAAGGCACGGAAGGCCCCGCTCGCGTCGCCTCCGAAGATGAGACCGCCGCCGGTGGCGACCACCGAGTAGGTCGCTGCTTCGGTCTCGAACAGCCACTTCGTTTCGCCGGTCACGGCGGAGATCGCGTACACCGTGCCCAGGTACTCCTCGCCGGGGGCCTGGATGTGGTCCGCGGCCAGGTTGTAGATCGCGACCTGCTGCTCCATCGCCTGCGCCCGCGGACTGTCCGTGTCGCCGGTCACCAGCATCCGCGCGCACATGTTGCGCAGCGGGTAGTACATCGTCCGGGTCAGCGGGCTGTAGGAGCCGGCTTCCCAGTCCTTGCCGCCGATCCACGTCGGGCACACGAGCATCTCCTGTTCCAGCTCCGTGAAGATGATCTCCGTGTTCTCGACGGCCCGGCCGGTGGTCTCGTCGATGTCGACGACCACGTTCTGCGGCACGGTCGGCCGGGCCCAGAGGAACTCGCCGGTCTCGCGGTCCAGGGTGTAGACGAAGCCGGTCTTGCCCGGGATCCCCGTCATCACCCTGCGCGTCTCGCCCGGTTCGAGGCCCTCCCGGATCCAGCGCACGGCCTCGGGATCGGGCGACACCGGAAGGTCGACGAGGATGCGCTCGAACGGATGATCCAGATCCCAGTGGTCGTTCAGGTGCTGGAAGTACCAGCGGATCTCGCCTGTGTCGGCTTCGAGCGCCAGGGTCGAGTTGTGGTAAAGGTGGGTCAACTCGACGCCGCCCAGCATGAACTTCGGCGCCGGCGAGGTGACCGCGGTGCCGAAATAGATCAGTTCGAGCTCCGGGTCGTAGCTGGGCGCCATCCAGGTACCGACGTGGTGGCGCTGCTCGAACGGCACGTCGCCCCAGGTCTCGTCGCCGGGTTCGCCGGGCGCGGGCATCGTCCGCGTTCGCCAGAGTTCCTCTCCGGTGCGCGCATCGAGCGCGATCATGATGCAGGACTCCGGACCGCCCCACGGACGGCAACTCCTTCCCGAAACCACGCGGCCATCCGCGACGATGGGGCCCGAGCTGTGGGTGGCCGGGTTGACCTTCCAGTCGAGGATCTGCGTCTCCCAGACCAGTTCACCGGTTTCGGCGTCCAGCGCGAAGGCATGGTTGTCGTCGCTGTTGTTCAGGATCAGACGATCGTAGATCGCGATGTTCCGGTTGTTCTTCGCGTTGAAGCCCACCTGGGCATAGAGACCTTCGGGCTGTTCCCGCGTGTAGCGCCAGATGAAGTCCCCGGTGGTCGAGTCGACCGCCTCGATCGTGTCCTCGAACGATGGGATGTAGAGAACGCCGTCGTAGGCCAGGGGCGTGATCTCGGACGTCCCGACTTCGACTTCGCGAGCCCACGCCAGGCCCAACTGGTGGACGTTCTCACGGTCGATCTGGTCCAGCGGGCTGTATCCCCAACTGTCGTGCGTGCGGCGGAACATGAGCCACTCCGACGCCGGCGGGTTCTCCAGCATCTCGTCCGTGACCGGCACGAAGGTCGATCGCTCGTCCTGAGCTGACAGCACGGCGCTGAGCCCGACGCCCAAGGCAAGCGCCGCGACGACCAACCCGCCGACGTGCGGGCCAGGCGACGGCGCGGCAGAGACCGGGTGCGCCGGCTCTGTGGCCGGCATCCGGCGCGAAGCGCCGGCCTTCCGTTGTGTCGTCGCGCCAGCACTCTTCACTGAAGCGCCTCCCTCTCCTCGTTGTCCTTCAGAACAAGGCCGAGGACTGTAACAGCGGCGTGGCGCCGGGCTGAGCGAGGACGGCTCGCCCGGTGAAGTAGCATCGCGCGTTCCGCATGAAGTCGTTGACGCGCCTCGTTTGCTCGCTGGTCGCTGTGCTGTGCCTGGGCGCCGGCCTCGGCGCCCAGGAGACCGGGTTCGTACCGGTCACCCAGGAGATGCTGAACGACCCGGAACCCGGCCAGTGGCTGCACTGGCGGGGAACGCAGAACGCCTGGGGCTACAGCCCGCTCGACCAGATCACGCCCGAGAACGTCGGCCAGCTCCAACTGGTCTGGGCGTGGGCGATGGACGACACCGGCCCGCAGGAGGCGGCGCCCCTGATCCACGACGGCGTGATCTACGTGCCGAATCCGGGCAACGTCGTCCAGGCCCTGGACGCGGCGAACGGCGACCTGATCTGGGAGTACCGGCCGGAACAGGTCGGCGACGGCAGCGGCGCCTTCGGCCGCGGGGTGCAGAAGAACATCGCGATCTACGGCGACCGAATCTTCGGCGCGAGTTCGCGAGCAACGATCTTCGCGCTCGACGCCCGCAACGGGAAGCTGATCTGGGAGACGCAAACCGCCGACACGGCCCTCGGCTACCGCTACACCGCCGGCCCGATCGTCGCCAACGGCAAACTGGTCACCGGCATCACCGGCTGCGGGCGCTACAAGGACGACGTCTGCTTCATCACCGGCCACGATCCGGCGACCGGCGAGGAGCTCTGGCGCACGTCGACGATCGCGCGGCCCGGAGAGCCCGGCGGCGACACCTGGGGCGACCTGCCCTTGCGCTTCCGCGCCGGCAGCGACGCCTGGATCGCCGGCAGCTACGACCCGGAGCTGAAGATCGTCTACTGGGCCACGTCCCAGGCCAAGCCGTGGGCCCGCTCGGTCCGCGGCACGGACGGCGACGCGCTCTACACGAACTCGAGCCTCGCGCTCGATCCCGACACCGGCGAGCTGCTCTGGCACTACCAGTACCTGCCCGCCGAGACCCACGACATGGACGAGGTGTTCGAGACGCTCCTCATCGACGTCGACGGCAGAAAGAAGCTCTACAAGATGGGCAAGCTCGGCATCCTCTGGGAGCTCGACCGGGAGACGGGCGAGTTCCTGGACGCGGTCGACGTCGGCTACCAGAACCTCGTCGACGTGGACCGGGAAACGGGCGAGGTGACCTACCGCCCGGAACTGATCCCGGAGATCGGCGTCGAGATCAAGATGTGCCCGAGCACGTCCGGGTTCAAGAGCTGGCGCGCGATGTCCTACAACCCGAACACCGGCGCCCTCTACATCCCGATGACGATGAACTGCCAACTGGCCACCTTTGGCCCGGTCGAGCGGGTTTTCGGGGGAGGCGGCGCGGGGCCGGTCAAGCGGATCAACACCCTGCACCCGTACTCGGACGGCAATCTCGGCGAGTTGCTCGTCATCGACGTCAAGGAGGGGGACATCATGTGGCGGCATCGGACGGAGTCGCCGATCAACACGGCCGCCCTGGCTACCGGGGGAAGCGTGGTCTTCGCCGGCGACTACGACCGCTACGTGTACGCCTACGAAGCGCGGACCGGCGCGATCCTCTGGCAAACGCGGCTACCCACGTCCGCCCAGGGGTTCCCCGTGACCTACCTCGCCGGCGGCCGCCAGTACGTCGCGATCCCGGTGGGGACCGGCGGCGCGAGTTGGGCGACGATGGTGCCGAGGGATCTCATCCCCCACGTCCGCCGCCCGACCAACGGCAACTCGATCCACGTCTTCGCCCTCCCGGCTGACCTGCCGGTTGAATCCGCGCGGACCCGGACCTCGACGGCGGACCTCGACGCCTCGGGCACAGCCGAGGCCTCGCTAACCGTCTGGGACGGCGTCTACACCGCCGAGCAGGCCGACCGCGGCGTTCGGCCGTACCTGGAGAACTGCGCCACCTGCCACGGCGAAGACCTCGGCGGAGGCAGCAACTCGCCGGGCCTCGTCGGCGTCAGCTTCCAGTTCCTGTGGGGCGACAAGACCCTCCACGAGCTGTTCGAGGCAATCCGCACGACGATGCCGACCGACAACCCCGCCAGCTTGCCGCGGGACACCTACCTCGACATCCTGACCTACATGCTGCAGGTCAACGAGTTCCCAACGGGCGACGCCGAACTCGATGCCGATCCCGCGGCCCTCGGCAACGTCCTGATCACCGGCAGGCCGGACGCGTAACGCCGGGACCTTGGAAAACCGGCAGACCGGTTTCCCACAGCTACCGCAGCCTCGACCACTGCTCGCCTCTTGGACGGGCCGCGGACAGGGGACCAGAAGCCACCCAGTAAAGGTACAGGTGCGCCGGCCTGCGCCCGCCGGCACGACGCCCGCTGCCCTGGCTGCGGAAACTGCGGGCCCCGCGGAAAACGGCAAGCCGTTTCCCGCCGGACCTTGAAAAACCGGCTGACCGATTGCCCGCAGCTACCGCAGCCTCGACCACTGCTCGCCTCTCGGACGGCCGCGGACAGGGACCGGAATCCACCCAGCAAAGGTACGGGTGCGCCGGCCCTTACTCCGGTCGGTACCAGATCGGAGACGTCCAGGCCATCTCCTGGATCGTCTCGGGGTAAGAGCCGTCCGAGCACACGGCGGGACGGTTTTCCGGGGCGAGGCGCTGGCAGTCGTGCCAGCTCCAGCGCAGGCTCGGGTTCTCCACGACGCGAAGATAGTAGTAGGCGTGCTGGCCGGGATCGAACTCCTCGTCGCGGTAGACGGTGCAGAGGCTGTCGTGGCCGTCGCCGCTCTGCTCGCCGGTAGCCGGGTCGACGCTGGCGCCGTTGCCGGGCGACCCGGCGACCGGGATGACCCGCGTGTGGCCCGCGCCGTCGGCGTCGACCCAGCCCTTGACGAGCTGGAGCTGCTGCAGGAGTCCCGCGTCGTCCGCCGGGTCGCGGGCGGCGAAGGCGAGGAGGGTCGGCGTTGCGCCGTCGCCGGCCCCCGTCAGGTCGCCGCCCATCGGCACGCCGCCTGCGTACGCCTGTTCCAGCAGGTCCGGCTGGTCACAGAGGTTCGCCGAGTAGTCCCAGCCGCCGAAGAACCGCGGACGGATCCGCGGACCCGAGGTGCCGAACACCTCGCGGCGCTCCATCGCCTCGAAGATCGCGTCGCGGGAGTTCTCGACCGCCCAGACGCCGGCCAGACCGCCGGGATTGCCGTCGATGCCGCTGGTCAAGAGGCCCGGCTGAAGGCGCTCCTCGGGCGTCTGCTCCACGGACACCGCGCCGCGCCAGTCCTCTTCGGCCACCGCCCCCGGCGTCGCCGTATGGGTGTCGGTCGACGCGATGATGCCGAGCTTGACCGGATTCAGGCCGGTCTCCATCTCCTCCTCCAGGCCGACGACGAGCGCCGAGCGCACGAAGTCCGTCCGGTCGACGCAGCCGGCGCCGAGCATGCCCTGGTTGCCGTTCTCGCCCTCCGGGCACTCTTCCGTGCGCAGGGTGGTCTCGCCCGCAAGGAGGGACTGGACCGTCTCGTCGCGGCCCAGCACCCGCACCGCCTCCACGCCGCACAGCTCGTCCGGTTCGGCGAACACGGAGGACAGGCCGTTGACGCACTCGGACCCTCCCTTGTGCTGGAAGATCTCGATGATCGGCTCGCGCTCCAGCCGCTTCTCCGCGTAGGCGCGGCGCGATTCCAGCGTTGTGTCCAATCCCCGATACGGCGCCATCCGGCCATTCGCGAGATTGCTGTTGTGAGGGATCGTCAGGTAGTCGCAGCCCGGCCGCGCAGTGCCCTCGCCGCAGACGTCGTCGAGCCCCTGCCAGAGCAGGCTGTCCGTCGGCGCGTCGACGTAGGACACCGGCAAATCCGGTACCTCCGCGCCCCGGAAGATGACGTTCCGGTGGTAGTTCGAGATCCCCGGCGTGCCGGTGTACTCGTAGCCGACGAACGTCGTGAAGCTGCATGCCTCCGTCCGGTCGTAGGCGTCCTCCGCCGCCTCGATGATCGCCTCCCAAGGGCTCTTCGCCCATTCCAGGCAGAGCGACCCGTCCTCGCCGCACAACTCCTCGATCCGGCTCGGCGTCTCCGTCGTGATGACGGCGCCGAGCATCTGCATTCCCACTCGCTGGTTCGAACGGAACTCGGTGCAGAACTCCGAGTCGTAGCGCGGGGACTCGGGATCCCGGCACAGGCTGCGTTCGCCCAGGAACTCCCCGTGGTCGGTGACCGCCACGAAGTCGAGCGGCCGGTCGATCGTGATGCTGCCCGCCGGCGCGCCGTCCTCGCCGACAGGCCAGAACGGAATCGACTCGCCCTTGGCAAAGCGGTACGCGTCCGCCGGGGTGGCGCCGGTGCTGTTCGCCGCCGCGTCGAAGGAGAAGCTGGTGTGAACGTGGAGGTCACCGAACAGCGCCTGGCGAAGCGGCGAAGCGGCGAGGCAGGCGGGCCGGTCTTCGGTTCTGGCCACGCCGCCTCCAGGAATGGCCGGGGCCTGCGGGACGCCTTCGGCAGCGGGACCGGCGCAGGCAACCACGGCCATGGCCAGAAGGATCTGCAGGACTCGGCACGACTCGTTTCTCATTCAGTCTCTCCCTGTTCCATCCGCCGCAGGCGCGGGTTCTGGCGATCCGGCAACAGCTTGTTTCTCGTCGCCGCCCCACCAGCGGCGGAGGCGTTCGGCTATCGCGGCCTCCGAGCCCTGGTCCGACGGCTCGTAGTAGCGGCGGCCCGACAGACCGGGCGGCAGGTACTCCTGTTCCTCGAAGTGGCCTTCGAAGTCGTGGCCGTACTTGTAGTCCTTGCCGTAGCCCATGCCGCGCACGAGGCCGGTGACTGCATTCCGCAGGTGCAGCGGCACGGGTTCGTGCGGAGCGTTGCGCACGTCCTCCATGGCGCGGCCGAGCGCCACGTAGGCGGCGTTGCTCTTGGGTGACGTCGCGAGGTACACCGTGGCCTCCGCCAGGGGGATGCGGCCTTCGGGCAGGCCGATGAAGTGGACTGCCTGCTGGGCGGCGACGGCGACCGGCAGGGCGCCGGGATTCGCGAGCCCGATGTCCTCGGCGGCGAGAATGACCAGCCGGCGGGCGATGAACAGGGGATCCTCGCCGGCCTCCAGCATCCGGGCCAGCCAGTACAGGGCGCCGTCCGGCGAGGAGCCGCGGACGGACTTGATGAAGGCCGAGATCGTGTCGTAGTGGCTGTCGCCGGCCTTGTCGTACTGGGGCGTTCGCCGCTGCAGGGCGTCCGAGATGGCCTCCATGCCGATCCGCCGCACGCCGTCCTCGCCCGCTTCGGCCGCCACGACCGCCATCTCCAGGGCGTTGAGCGCCACGCGTGCGTCGCCGTTCGCGATGTTCACCAGGTGCGCTGCCGCGTCCGGCGCCAGTTCCGGGGCCAGCAGGCCCAGACCGCGGTCCTCGTCCGACAACGCGCGCTCGACGATCCCGGTCATCGCCTCTTCATCGAGGGCGTGGAGGGTGAACACGCGGCACCGCGACAGGAGCGGCGCGTTGACCTCGAAGGACGGGTTCTCCGTCGTCGCCCCGATGAAGGTGATCGTGCCGTCCTCGACGTGGGGCAGGATCACGTCCTGCTGAGCCTTGTTGAAGCGGTGGATCTCGTCGACGAACAGGATCGTCGGACGGCCGTAGAGGGATCGGAGATCGTTGGCGCCGGCAACCGCGCGACGCAGGTCCCTCACCCCCGCCGACACCGCGCTCACCGGCTCGAAGTGGGCCCGGGTGGTCGTGGCGATCAGCCGCGCCAGGGTCGTCTTGCCGGACCCCGGCGGTCCCCAGAAGAGGAGTGACGGCACCCGGTCCGCCTCGATCGATCGCCGCAGCACCCGGTCCTCGGCGAGGATGTGCTCCTGGCCCACGAACTCGTCGAAAGTGGCCGGGCGCATCCGCTCGGCGAGCGGTGGCGCGGACCCGGTTCCTGGCTCGCCAGGCGCCTCGAACAGGCCGCCGGTCCTCGGTTTGCCGGTCACGTTCCCTAGGCTACTGGCCGTTCCGCTTTAGGCCAGCCACGACATCGGCGTACTGCTCGAGTGCCGCATGGCCCTTCGGCGTCAGACCGTAGACCCCGCGAGGCGTAGCGGCCGCGCGTTCGAACCAGCCGTAGTGATCGGCGTACATGATCAGCCTGGCCCGGGCGACGCCCGTTTCCTCGGCGACGACGGCAGCCTTCGTCGGACCGTTGCGACAAAGATGGGCAGCACAACCCAGGGCGTCCTGCCGGTACGCGGTCATGATCGGGCGGCCGGTCGAGCCACCCTGGTTCGGATCGCCCACCCGGCGCTGGAACTCCCGCAACAACCGTCCGATGGCGTGCTTGCGCCGGCGCGGCCGGTACGGCGCCGGGTCGACCAGCGCCTCGACGAACGGCGCGGGCTCAAGGCGGACCGTCAACAGACCCAGGCCCAGGCGTCGGCACAACGCCAGTGCGTCCTTCTTGCGGGTCGTTCGGCGGGAGAACGGCGGAACGGCGAGGTAGACGTTGTCGGAGAGGCCCTGGCGCGCGATCCCCTGGAAGACCAGGGCCAGGGTGAAGCTCGTCTTCAGTTCGACAACCAGAGGCGACTCCTTGCCCCGGATGGCGACGAGGTCGCAACCGTTGACCTCTCCCTTGACGTCATAGCCCTGCGCCTCGAGCAATGCCTTGACCGGCGGATAGAGCGTTTGTTCGCGCACGCTGGCTAGCAATGCGCCATGAACGGCTTGGGCATGGGTGCTGTGCGCCAAGTATACGATCGCGTCCAGCACCGTTGACGAAGGAGTCCGAACCCTGGCAGGGCCGTTCCAAAGTCGGGAACTTCGGTGACCGATGCAAGGAAACCACTCCGGAATCGGCAACGCCGCACCGCCACGGCTCTCGACCCTCGGGAATGAAGGCCTCCCGCCCGCGCCCAGCGTGGAGCGCAGGACTAAAGAAATGGTCCTGCCGGACCTTGGTCTGCTTGACGAAGCGAACGGGTACAGCCGCGCGAGCGTTCCGCCTTAGCGGATCGCGTCCTCGGCGCCGAGTTCGGCGACCTTGCACCGGCACGCGACGCGAGGCCGTGATCGGCGCGGTACTTCCGCCTAGAGCAAGCGCGCCACGCGTCTCCGGAAGTCGGACTTGACCTCCTCCCAATCGCAGTCGACCAGCAATCGCAATGGTGGATCGCGTTCCGCGTCGTCGAAGTGGACGAGGCTGCGAATGACATGGCCCCGGTCTCGCACTTTGAACTTCTCTTCGAAGAGCTGCAGGTAGTCGGCCAACGACCGGTGGCGATTCAACAGGATCCAGAGATCGACGAAGTCCTTGCGGCTACCGCGATTGGCAATAGCCGACAGCTTCATCGCCGCGATGTCGTCCAGACTTGCCAGCTCAAGTCCACGAGAATCGGACGACACCTTGGGACCCAGCAGCGGGTAGCTGTACTCGATCACCGAAACCTGCACGCCCAGCACTTCGGCGTAGACCGTACCGGCCCTCACGGAGGTGACGGCGATTCCCGGCGCGTGTCTGCGAAGTCTGCCAAGGACCTCCTCGGTGTCACCCAGCTGTTCGGTGAAGACATCCAGATCGACCGAGATGCGGTGCCCTTCCATCAGTGCGAGGGCCGTACCTCCCGCGAGATAGCAGTCGCCGCCGCTCAGCGCCCGCGAGACGATCCCCAACGCTTCGCGCGCATTGGGTTCAAGCGCCTCCCAATGCAGCGTGCTCACCCCCGCCACGCGGATTCGCGTTCCCTGGCCTCCCGCACCCACTCGGTTGTCCGATCTTCCGGCACCGAACTGGCGAAGGCCCAGAAGTTGAGTTCGCGCGGCGGCAGAACCCTGCGGCCGCGTTCCTCCAGAAAGCGCCTTCGCCGTTTTGGACTGCACGTCGAGAGGAGCCAGCGCATCGGCTCCCAGCCACCCCGAGCCATGACGCGCTCGATCACGACCTCCGGCAGCTCAGGTTCGAGCCGCAGAGCCTGAAGGTCGTACTCCCAGAGAAGCCGCTCGACCGAACCGGGGAAACGCATGGCTCATTCTACCGGGGCGTCAATCCCGGCAGACTGGCATGGGACTGGCCACGAAAGCGGAGGCCGGCGCAACCAGTTCCTGCGCCACATAGACCGCGATCCGGTGGCAGGCGTGAGGAATCCGCGCCTGGTACGCGGGATTCGCCCTTCGCCCCCAAACCTCCCAGTCGGCCTGCTGCGGGTAAGCGGAGAAGACGTCGCGCAAGGCCGCGCACCTTTCCTCCCATGTTCCGCCAGCCGGCCGCCGTCGGCCAGCGCTTCGTTACTCTCGGCTCCACACAGACGCCGGAACGCGCTGCGCGGCGGAGACGAGAGCGTGATTGACCTGCTCGCCTCCCCACGGACGCCGGAACGCGACTGGAGAACCCCGAAATGACGATCGACGCCACACACAGAGTGACCCCCGCGGCGCTGCTGGTCGTCGTCTGGGGCGCGTGTGGACCGAACCCGGACAAAACGGAGTCCGCCGGGCGCGGCCCTTCGACCGCCCCACCCAACGTCGTCATCATCCTGACCGATGACATGGGCTACGGCGATCTCTCGTCCTACGGCCACCCGCTCATCCGCACCCCCCACATCGACCGGCTGGCGGCCGAAGGCCAGCGCTGGACCTCGTTCTACGCATCGAGTCCGCTGTGCAACCCGAGTCGCATCGCGCTCGCGACCGGAAGGATGCCCGTCCGCATCCAGGGGGGCGAGCTGAACCGGTGGTCCAACCTGCCTGCCGACGAGACGACCATCGGAGACATGTTCCAGGCCGCCGGCTACGCCACCGCCTACATCGGCAAGTGGGGCATGTCGGGCCGTTTCGAGGCCGGAGGCGTCCACCCCAACGACGCCGGCTTCGACTACTTCTACGGCCTGGAGGAGTTCAACGACGGCGGCCGCCGCCGCCCGGAGATTCCCCACACCTACGAAGGGATCAGGAACGCGACCAGCGAGGACTTCGTCTTCTCGTTGTTCCGGCAGAGGGACGCCATCGAAACGCCGACCCACCAGCCGACCCTCACCCGGCGCTACACGGAGGAGTCCGTGGCATGGCTGAAGGAGCAGATCGACGCCGAGTCGCCCTTCTTCCTCTACCTCGGCCACACGATGCCCCACGTGCCGATCTTTCGCTCGCCCGAGTTCGAGGGTCACAGCAAGGCGGGCCTCTATGGTGACGTGATCGAGGAACTCGACTGGTCAGTCGGTGAAGTCGTCGCCGCCCTGGAGGAAAGCGGCGTCGCCGAGGACACCCTGGTCGTGTTCTCGAGCGACAACGGGCCCTGGCTCACCTACTACGACCTCGGCGGCTCACCCGGCCCCTTCCGCGACGGCAAGCACACCGCCTGGGAAGGCGGCTTCCGGGTGCCTGGCATCTTCTGGTGGCCGGGGACGATCGAGCCGGCGACGATCGACGACATCGGCGTCCAGGTCGATCTGATGGCGACCCTTGCCACGATCGCCGGCGCGGAACTGCCGGAACGCGAGCTGGACTCGCTCGACCTCTCGGGCGCCCTCCTCCACGGCACGCCCAGCCCGCGGAACGAGTGGTTCTACTACGGCACCCGCGGACGCCTGTGGGCCTACCGGGTCGGCGACCACAAGCTCGTCCTCGAGTCGTGGGAGTCTCTCGGCGGGGAGGGAGAACTCGCCTGGCGCGGCTTCGACAACGAGCAGGTTCACGACCCGCCGCTGCTGTTCGACCTCAGCACCGACCTCGGCGAGCGGTTCGACATCGCCGCCGAACATCCCGAGGTCGTCGAGCGGATCGAGGATGCGATCCATGAGCACCGGGAGTCTCTGAACGCGGCCCCGTAGCTCTTTGCGTCGGAAGCGGTCGGCGCCTTGGCGGTGGTACGCGGCGCCGGGAGTCTCTGAACGCGGCCCCGTAACTCTCCGCGAGCCATCCAGCCCGGCCGGAATCCCAAGGCCGGCTAGAATCCCGACGTGAGCTGGTTCTTCGACAAGACCCGCATTCCGAAGTCGGGCCAGGCGCTTCCGGGCCGCGCCGAGAGTGTGCCCGTCCCTGTGCGCCACTGGGTGCTCGACGCGCCGCTGGCGCCGCCGTACCCGGAAGGCAGCGAGCTGGCGATGTTCGGGCTCGGCTGCTTCTGGGGCGCCGAACGCAAGTTCTGGGAGGCCCCCGGCGTGATCACGACCGCGGTCGGCTACGCCGCGGGCGCGACGCGAAACCCCACCTACCGCGAAGTCTGCAGCGGCACGACCGGGCACAACGAGGTCGTTCGCGTGGTGTTCGACCCCGAACGGACCTCGTACGAGGAGCTGCTCCGCATCTTCTGGGAGAGCCACGACCCCACTCAGGGCATGCGCCAGGGCAACGACGTCGGCACCCAGTACCGCTCCGGAATCTACGTGTACTCCGAGGAACAGCAGCGGACGGCCGAAGCATCTCTGGGGGCGTACCAGCAGCGGCTTTCCGCCGCGGGCTTCGGCCGGATCACGACCGAGGTCCTCGAAACGCCGCCGTTCTACTTCGCCGAGGACTACCACCAGCAGTACCTGGCGAAGAACCCCGCCGGCTACTGCGGCCTCGGCGGCACCGGCGTGACCTGCCCGGCGGGAATCGAGCTACCCTCGAGTCAAGCGGTCTGAGAGCGTACCCAGGAGGCACAGCAATGGCGGATACCACGGTCGGCATCACCCGCGGTCTCGGCTGGCTGCTCTTCCTCGCCGGTGTGCTCGCGCTGGGCGGCCTCGCGATCTACGCCCTCGTCATCGACGACGAGGCGCCGCTCTACATCAAGCTGGGTGTCGGAGCGCTTTACGGCGGCCTGGCTCTGTTGCTGCTTTCGGTACTCCGGCAGCAGTTGATGGCCCGCAAGACGGACAAGTACAAGGACATACAGCGGTGAGTGTCCCGAGATGCTGATTGCAACCACCGAAACAGTCGCCGGCCGGAACATCACGCAGACGCTGGGGCTCGTGCGCGGCAACACGATCCGCGCCCGCCACGTCGGCAGGGACATCACCGCGGCGCTTCGCAATCTCGTGGGCGGCGAGGTCACCGAGTACACGAAGATGGTCGCCGAGAGCCGCGAGCAGGCGCTTGACCGCATGGTCGCGGAAGCCGAGAGCCTCGACGCCGACGCCGTCGTCGCGGTGCGCTTCACCACCTCAGTGATCACGAGTGGCGCCGCGGAACTGCTTGCCGTGGGGACGGCAGTCAAGCTGGACTAGCACTAGCATCGCACCGCCGAAGTCAGGACGCGACTGCTCGACCTGATCGGCCGTGGGGACGGCAGTCAAGCTGGACTAGCGTCGCACCCCCAGCCGCTCCAGCACGCCGGCCACCAGCAACGGCCACACCAGCGTCGCGTCGGCGGGAACCTCCGCGAAGCGGCCGCCTTCCGAGGCGGGCACGAACTTGCCCCAGGACACGCCCTCGCTGTAGCCGCAGCCCGACAGGCCGCCCCAGTGCTCCGGTTCCCGGCAGATGCGGACGCCGTAGCGGAACCGCCGGGGAGCGGCTTCTTCACCATCCCGGCGCGCCGCCGCCTCGAGGTACGGCGCCACCTGCTGCGCCCAGTTCCGCGGCACCCCTCCGCCGATCGTGAAGATCCCGAGCCGTTTCGCGCCGCCGACAAGCTCCGTGTAGTGCTCCAGGTCGAGGAACGGATCGAAGCGCACCGGCGCCCGCCCGCCCCGGCGGCGCGCCCGGTTGAAGAGCGCGAAGTCGAGCCCGATCTCCGAGTCGGTGAACGCCGGCACGTAGACCGGCACGCCCCGGCGCCAGGCCGAGGAAAGCACTCCACGCACCGGCCGGTTCCGGCCCGGCGCCGCCTCTGCCGGTGAACCCTTGCCTTCGCTCAGCCACCGCCCGAACGCCTCGTTCAGGGTCCGCGAACACGCGACCTCGCCCTCGGGCCACTGCTCCAGGATGGAGTGGACGATGAGCTCCACCCGGTCCAGGTTGCTCTCCAACTCCAGCGTGTCGTAGATGCGGTCGAAACCGGCGTAGTAGGCGGAGCGGTCGTCCAGTCCGCCATCGTCCGCCGGAACCTTGAAGTGGACCATCCCGGCGGACTCGACGAAGCCGTGGACCATCAAGGCGCCGGTGCAGACGATCGCGTCAAGCAGCCCGTGGTCGATCATGTCGCAGAGGACGAGCCCCTGCTTGGCCGCGGTCATCGCGCCGGTGAACGTCCCGACCACCAGGCAGTCCGGATCCGCAGCCATCTCGTGGAGCACGTCCGCCGCCTCGCCAAGCTGACGGCCCCCGAACGAGGTCGACTTCATCGCCGCGAGGAGATCGGAGAAGGACTCCACGGAGCCCAGGTCGAGCGCCTCGAGCGGTTCCAGCCCCTGGCCGTCGGCGAACTCGGCCGGTCGCCGCACGCCGCCCGAGGATTTGGAAGATCGATCCCTCATCAAGTCGTGGACGAAGCTATCGCGGCAGGAGTGGTGCACGACGCCCCTCTCGGCGCGGTTCTTGCTCAATCAGGCGTTCGTGCCCGACCCAACTCGGCCTGTGACAGGATCCGCACAGAAGGCAACGAACGTTTCGCCGCCAAAGGAGGGAGAGGTCGGCCGCGACTTTGAGGTTGGCTCCGTACCACCTCGGATCCGGGTTCCGGCACGGGCGAGCCGCGTCCCGACTGCAGCGACGATGGGCTGGCTGGCTGTGAACTCGCGCGAACCCACGGAACTGGAGCTCCTCTACCGCCTGAGCCAGACGCTCGGCGAGAGCCTCGAACTGCATGACGTGACCCAGCCCGCGCTCTCGACCCTTGCAGAGCACCTGAATCTGAGGCACGGCACGATCACGCTGCTCAACCGGAAGACCGGCGACATCCATATCGAGGTCGCCCACGGATTGACCGGCCAGCAGACCTCCCAGGTCCGATACCGCCTCGGCGAGGGCGTTACCGGCAAGGTGATCGAAACCGGCGAACCGGAAGTGATCCCGAAGACGATCGAGTCCCAGACGTTCCTCGACCGAACCCAGCGCGGCAAGAGCGCGGAGGTCTCCTTCCTGTGCGTACCGATTCGCACGGGCAACGAGACCTATGGCGCGCTCAGCGTCGACCGGGCCTACGACCCGGACCACGACCTGAACGGCGACGTCCGCGTGCTCCTGATCGCCGGCTCCCTGATCGCCCAGGCGGTCAAGCTGCGCCGCACCGCCGAGGAGGAAAAGGAGCAGCTCGAGGAGGAGAACGAGCGCCTGCGCGCCCAGCTCCGCGACCGTTTCCGGCCCAACAACATCGTCGGCAACTCGCACGAGATGCAGGAGGTGTACGACCAGATCGCCACCGTCTCCGGCAGCAACACGAGCGTTCTGATCACCGGCGAGACCGGCACCGGCAAGGAACTCGTGGCGCAGGCGATCCACTACAACAGCGCTCGCGCCACGAAGCCGTTCGTCAAGGTCCACTGCGCGGCGCTGCCCGAGAGCGTGATCGAGAGCGAGCTGTTCGGACACGAGCGCGGCGCCTTCACCGGCGCGATCCATCAACGCAAGGGCCGCTTCGAACTCGCCCACACCGGCACGATCTTCCTGGACGAAGTCGGCGACGTGCCCCTGCTGATCCAGATCAAGATGCTGCGGGTGCTGCAGGAGCGGGAGTTCGAACGGGTCGGCGGCAGCCGCACCCTGAAGACGGACGTGAGGATCATCGCCGCGACCAACAAGGACCTGTCGGACATGACCGCACGCGGCGGCTTCAGGGAGGACCTGTTTTACCGCCTGAACGTGTTCCCCATCCACGTGCCGCCGCTGCGCAAGCGCAAGTCGGACATCGTGCAACTGGCCGACTTCTTCCTGGAGCGCTACGCGCAAGCCAACGGCGCCAACGTGCGCCGCCTCTCGAGCGCCGTGATCGACATGCTGATGAGCTACCACTGGCCCGGCAACGTCCGCGAGCTCGAGAGCTGCATCGAACGCGCCGTCCTCGTGGCGAGAAACGACGTGATCCACCCCCACCACCTGCCGCCGACCCTTCAGACCGCGGAGAGCTCCGGCACCGAACCGCCCGGGAGCTTCCGCTACCTGGTCGAGAACTACGAGCGCGACCTGCTGCGCGACGCCCTGAAGAGCGCCCGCGGGAACATCGCCGAAGCGTCACGCAAGCTGCGCACCACGCCGCGGATCACCGGCTACAAGATCAAGAAGTTCGGCATCGACCCGAACCGCTACGCCGGCTAGCAGTCCGTGGCAGAAGTCGCGCTGCATTCGAGCGGCCATGCATCTCAGCCCGGCATCGTGCCATCCGGGTGCTCGATGACTCGCACCCGGAGGTGGGGCGCGTGTGGCGCGGAACGCGCCACACGGGCTCAGCTCCTCGGTCGCCCTTGTTCCCGGGATTGCGGGCGGGCCGATATGCTCCCTCGTCGTGCCTTGCCGGGCGGGCGCCTGGCCACTCTCGGTGCGCACGGACTTCTGCCACGGGCTGCCAGCCCACGTTTGTCAGCCCACCATGCGGGTTGCAACAAAATTGTATGGCCCGACCTGACTCCCGGCCCGGAACCGCCACTAGGGCGCGAGGCCGAACCCCTTGGCGCGCAACGGTTTGACCTCGAATTTGTCGTCACGAGCCGCAGTTGGCACCCGTGTTGCTACCCCCAGAAACAACCGGCAACCATGCCCTAAGGAGGTCACCAATGATCCGGAAATCAGCAATCTTCGTTCTACTCGCCTTGCTCAGCCTCGCCGCCGCCCCGGCAGCGGCCGATGCCGAATACGCCCTCGACTTCGCGTCGGCCTACGTCTGGCGCGGCATCACCTTCACCGACGGCGCCGTCTGGCAGCCCTCCGTCACCGCCTCGAACGACAGCGGCTTCGCGATCAACGTCTGGGGCAACCTCGACATTGACGACGCGAACGACATGAGCGCCGAGTTCAACGAGATTGATCTCACGGCCTCCTACGGGTTCGGCTCCGACGCCGTCTCGGCGGAAGTCGGATTCATCGAGTACCTGTTTCCGAACACGCCGTTCGCCGGCACCCGCGAGCTCTACATGACCGTCGGCTGGGACGTCACCGCGTCGCCGAGCGTGTCGCTCTACTACGACATCGACGAGGTCAAGGACTTCTACGCGAACGTCGGCGTCTCGTTCGGAGGCGACGTGAGCGACGCCCTGGCCTGGAGTGTCGACGTCTCGGCCGGCTACGCGGGCGACGACTTCGCCGCCGCCTACAACGGCCTCTCCGGTGGCATGTACGACGGCAACCTCACCTTCGGCCTTTCCGGCGGCGCCTGGTCGGCGTTCGTCAGCTACGTCGACGCCCTGGACAGCGACGCGCTGCCGGAGCAGCCGGTCGACTTCCTCGCCGGCATCGGCTTCTCGTTCTAGGTGACCGGGTGCGCCGGCCGTTGCGCGGGCCTTCTGGCCCGCGCTTCGTCATTGCCGAAAGAGACGCCGAAAGAGGCCGCGCACCACAGCCAGTTCAAGCGCCCGAAGCTCTCGAGCTTCGGGCGCTTTCCTGTCTGGAGCGGCCGGTGATCAGCGCCCGGTGAACTGCGGCGCGCGCTTCTCCATGAAGGCCGCAACGCCTTCGCGGTGATCGTCGGTCTCGCCGCAGCGGATGTGCGAGATCGCCTCCCGGTCGAGGATCGACCGGAAGTCCTGCGTGACCGCAAGATTCACGTTCTCCTTCATCCAGCGATAGCTCACCATCGGCCCGTGGGCGAGTCGCGACGCGAACTCCATCCCTTCCGCGTGGAAGCTCTCCGCGTCGTAGATCCGGTTCACCAGGCCGATTCGCCGCGCCTCTTCGGCATCGATGATGTCGGCGGTGAAGAACAGCTCCTTGGCGATCGCCGGGCCGACCAGGCGGGTCAACTGCCAGGTCGTCCCCCAGTCGCCGCCGAAACCCACCTTCGAGTACGCGGTGCCGAACTTCGCCATGCTCGACGCCAGCCGCAGATCGCAGCTCGCCGCCAGACCGAGACCGGCGCCCATGGCGAAGCCGTTGACCAGAGCGATCGTGACCTTGGGAATGGAGTGAACCAGCCAGGCCGCCTCCTGGCCGTGCCGCAGACCGTCGATCCGCTGCTCGAGCGTCGCCGGAGCGCCGCCGGCGCCCGACTTGGCCATGCCTGACACGTCGCCCCCGGCGCAGAAGGCCCGACCCTCGCCCGTCAGGACGATCGCGCCGACATCCGGGTCGGCCGCCAGCCGCGGCAGTTCCTCGTGGAGGCCGGCGGTGATCTCGCCGGAAAGGGCGTTCAGCTTCTTGGGTCGGTTGAACGTCAGCAGGGCGACGCGATCCTGGACGTCGACCCGCAACTCCGGTTCAGGTGTGCTCGTCATCTCGGCTACGGTCATGCGCGCTTCTCCTGCGTCCTTGAATTGAAGAGGAAGGTTGGAGTCTAGCCGCCCATGGCAAAGTCACGCTGCACTTGATCGGCCATTGCAAGCGGCCGCGCATCCCGTCCGGCATCCTTGGCCATCCGTGTGCTCGCCGACCCGCACGATCAGCCTGCCGCCAGCGGCGTTCCAGCCACGAGCCGGCCCGCGGCATCCGTGAACCGTTGCCCGCACCCATCCGGGCGCAAGCAACGGAACACTCTGCGCCTTCGCGCGTTGTACGAGTGAGATGCCCGTGGCCGCGCTCAGGTCCGATCCGCTGGCGGCGCCGACGAAGCTCCGCAGCACCGCGGCGAAGACGACCGCCGTTTCCGACCCGGCGAAGGCGGACCACACCGCGGAGGACGGACGGCTCATGGCCAGGGTCAAGGCGGGCGACGAACAGGCGTTCGCCGACCTGGTGGATCGCTACAAGAACCCGCTCGTGAACTACCTGACACAGCTGACCCGCAGCCGCGAACGCGCAGAGGACCTGGCGCAGGACGCCTTCGTGCGCGTCTACCGCGCGGCCGGCCGCTATCAGGAGCGAGGCCAGTTTCAGGCCTTCCTGTTCCGCATCGCGACCAACCAGTTGCGCACGGAGGAACGCAAGGCGGCGCGCTGGCGCGGACTGCTGCCGTCGCTGACGGCGGAGCACCGGCGGCGCGCGCCGGTCCCCTCGCCGCAGCGAGCCGCCCTGGGTTCCGAGGCCGTGGACGCGGTGACCAGAGCCCTGGGCCGTCTGCCTCTCCACTACCGCGCACCGGTCGTGCTGAGGGAGATCGAAGGCTGGCCCTACGCGCGCATCGCGAAGATCCTCGGCTGCCGCGAAGGCACGGTCAAGTCCAGGGTCCACCGCGGCAAGAGCCTGCTCCGCAAGGACTTGAGCGAGTACTGGAACGGAGGATAGAGGTGAGGGATCAACTCGATCTGCAACGACTTCCCCGCGTCGACGCCTCGGCCGGCTTCACCGCCGAGGTCCTGCGTCGCGTCCGAGCCGACCAGCCGCACCGGCCGGCGCCCCGCTCAAGACTGGCCGTGGCCGCCGTCGCGGTCGTCGTCGTCTCAACCGCCGCCGGCGCCTGGTGGGCTCGGCAGTCCGTACCCGAACCGGCGCCGATCACCGCTGAGAGCATCGAACAACTCAAGTTCGAGCATCAGGAACTCATCCAGGAACTGGAGTCCCTGCTCCGCCTTGGCGAAGACACTCAGCCCTTCGTCCCGGTGTCCATCGATCCCCGGACCGAGGTCCTCTTCGACCTGCGGGATATCGAACCCCTTCCCGTTCGCTACGCCGCTGCTTCCAGCCGGCAAATCCAATAGGAGATCCCTTCATGACCACGAACCGATTCCTTGTTCCCCGGCGCCGGCCGAGCACAACCCCCGCGCGCACCCTCGCGACTGCCCTGGCCGCGGCTCTGGCCCTGAGCTTCGGCCCCGCGGCCTTCGCCCAGGAGTCGGAAGACGAAGAGCGCACCGTCCGCGTCATGGTGCTCGGCGACGGGCAGGTCGAAGTCCTGGAGGACGCGGAGGACGCCCGCCTGATTGAAGAGCTTGCCGCTTCGCCCGGGAGATGGGCCGATCAAGTCAGGGCGGCGACTCTTGCCCTCCCCTGGGGAGGCGCCTACCTCGGCGTCGAACTCGTCAATCTGAACGAGCCGCTGCGAGCCCACTTCGGTGTTCCGGAAGGTACTGGAGTTCTGGTTTCTAACGTCGTCGAGGACAGCCCGGCGGCCCGCGCCGGCGTCCTGGTCGGCGACATCGTGACCCGGTTCAACAGCGAGGACGCAAAGAGCTCGCGGCGGCTCACCTCCCTGGTCCGACGGGCCGAGGCCGGCGACCCGGCGGACCTCGAGATCTGGCGCGGCGGCAAGGTCATGACGCTCAGCACGACTCTGGACGAACGACCTCGCCCCGACTTCAGGGGAGATTCCTTCTCCTTCTCATTTCGCGGCCGGGAGGACCTCGACGGCGACGGCGAAATCGACGTGTTCGTGGCCCCCGAGGACGTACATACGAAGATCCAGGAGTACTTCAACGGCGACGAATGGAAAGAGCGCCACGAACACGTACAGCGCTTCCTCCACGAACGGCGCCCCGACATGAAGGCCCTCGAGGAGCGCCTGGAGGCCCTGAAGAAGCGGCTGGCCGAACTGGAGGGCCGGCTGGAAGAGAGGGCCGACGAGAACTGATCGGTCGGTCGTCGCTACAGGACCGCGGCCTCCCACTCGCAGAGCATCTGGAGCAGCCTGCCCATCATCTCGTCGACTTCGCCGGAATCGATCGAGAGGGGCGGCGCGACCCGGACCGGCAGGCCACGGGCCATCGCGGGATGGCGGGCGAGCTGTACATCGCCAAGCCGTTCTTGAGAGCCAGGGACTGGAAGAGTGTCTGCGCCCACCCGAAACGTCGAAGTAGCGGTTGCCGTCCCGGTCGTAGATGAACACACCTTCGGCCCGCTCGATCTCCACGTTCATCGGGTGGTATGAGAAGACGTGCCGTCAGTCGCCTTCGGGGCGGAGAGGGCCAAGACAGCGGCTGCGTTTCCGGCACGGTTGCGGGCACGGTAGCCATCGATTCTGCTCCTGATCCGGAAGACGGAAAGAGGCACCCTGGCAAGCTGCTACGGTGCCCTGCTCTGCGCCTCTGAAGGCGCGGGAGTACGGTTCACGCGTGGCGCGAAGGCGCCACCCGGGTCGCGCCGGAACGGCGGAAGGAGAAGCGGATGTCCCAACCCACAGGCAGCGAACGGATGGAGCGCATCGTGGCGCTGGCCAAGCGCCGCGGATTCGTGTTTCCGGCGTCCGACATCTACGGCGGCATCAACGGCTTCTGGGACTACGGCCCGCTCGGCGTCCAGCTCAAGAACAACCTGCGCGACGCCTGGTGGCACGACATGGTCGAGAGCCCGCCGATCGGTCCGGACGGGGCGCCGCTCTCGATCGTCGGCATCGACTCGTCGATCATCCAGAACCCGCGGGCCTGGGAAGCGAGCGGCCACGTCGGCGGCTTCTCCGACCCGATGGTCGACTGCCGGGAGACGAAGGCCCGCTTCCGGGCAGACCACCTGCACGTCCTGCGGCCGAAGCGCGACCTTGACCCGCCGGCCTTCTTCGCCTACCTCGAGGGCGAGCCGGCGCCGGCGCTCAGAACCGCCCGCAAGGCGATGCGCGGCCGGCCCACCCTGGACGACTTCGAGTCCGTGCCCCTGGCCGAACTCGACGCGGCCGAGCGTGACCACCTGTGGGCCCCGGGCGCTTCGGCGCCGGGCACGCTGACCGAAGCGCGCGACTTCAACCTGATGTTCAAGACCTTCGTCGGCGCCGCCTCCGGCGAGGAGAACACGGCCTACCTGCGGCCCGAGACGGCCCAGGGCATCTTCCTGAACTACAAGGGCGTGCTGGACACCTCGAGAGTGCGATTGCCATTCGGCATCGCGCAGATCGGCAAGGCCTTCCGCAACGAGGTCACGCCGCGGAACTACATCTTCCGCACCCGCGAGTTCGAGCAGATGGAGATGGAGTTCTTCTGCCACCCCTCCGAGGCGAAGGTCTGGTTCGAGTACTGGACCCAGTCACGGATGGACTGGTGGAGCGGCCTCGGTCTGGCCGGCGACCGGCTGCGCCTGCGCCGGCACGAAGCGTCGGAGCTGGCCCACTACGCCCAAACCGGCGAGGGCACCTTCGACGTCGAGTACCGGTATCCGTTCACCGAGCCGGGCTTCGGGGAACTCGAAGGGGTCGCCCACCGCGGCAGCTTCGATCTGGAACAGCACCAGAAGTGGAGCGGCGTCAAGCTGGAGACATTCGATCAGCAGACGCGCGAACGCTTCGTGCCCCATGTGATCGAACCGGCCGCCGGTTTGACCCGCGGCGTGCTCGCGTTGCTGTGCGAGGCCTACAGCGTCGACGAGAGTCGGCCGTCATCCGAACTCATGCGCTTCCCGCATCGCCTGGCGCCAATTCACGCCGGCGTCTTTCCCCTGGTCAACAAGCGCGGAATGCCCGAGGTCGCCGAGGCGCTCTACCTCGAACTTCGCCGCTACTACCGCATCCAGTACGACGCGAAGCAATCGATCGGCAAGCGCTACGCGCGAATGGACGAGGCCGGCACACCCTGTTGCCTCACCATCGACGGCCAGACGCTGGAAGACCAGACGGTCACCGTCCGCGACCGCGACACCGGCGCCCAGGAGCGAATCGCCTTGGACGCCGTGTCCCGCTACCTGCACGACCGTCCCTAGCAGCACGCGCGACAGAACCGGTTGCGCCGGCCTTCTGGCCGGCAACCGCGCCATCCTGGCATGGTCGGAAGCCGCTGCCGGTCCACGCTGTCACGCGCCCGGCGATGCGATTCGGTCGATGCAGTCGGCGCAGGACCCTCAACGGCACTGCCGGCCTGCGCTGTCCGTGCCGGAGGACGCGAGTCGGGCGATGCAGTCGGCGCACGACGCCCCACGCCGCCGCGATCCGCGCTCTCTCTCATGTGCCGGGCGACGGCGCCGGGTCGGCGGAAGCGGAACGGAGGAGGTCCGTTGGAAGGATCCTGGATGGCTCGCGAAGCAAACGCGAGTAGGAAGATCCGAGCAGGTCGCCAAACCGGCTGATTGGCGCTGGCGAGCGGCTCAAACAAGCGTCGTGAGCACGCGGCCGCGCCGCCGGTCGGCTCTCGGGTTACTGGGCGGGAAAGTTGGTGGGGGACCCCCTCCGGGTGTATTCCACATTTCTCGGGACGACGCTTGCAGTCCCGACACACAGGGAAAGGTGCAATGCGCGTGCCAATCCCGTCGTGTCGCTTCGACCCGGAACCCCACTCGCCCCCAGCTTCCCTGCTTCGCTGGTGAGGACTGACCCGACCGTCGGTCGCTACGTCAAACCACCCTCAGCTCGCACTACCCTCGAAACCGGTCGAACTCGCGGGGCAGCAGGCCTATGATCGCATCAGGAGTCATCGCATGGAGGTCCCAAATGACATCCAACTGAGCCAGCACATCTGCCAAACGCCTGGCGCTCGCCGGACCACGACCCGCAGCGCCCCTCGTCAGGCCGCCTGACTCACGATCGAAATACAAACGGTTCGCGGCTCCCACAATACCCTTGTTGCTCACAAACTCCTGGCGCGCGGTCAACTGCTCCGCAACCTCGCCCGGGCGGTGTGGCGGCGTGCAGAGAAGCACCCGAGCGCGCTCCGGATCATCCCTGTGAGCGTGGAGAATCCCGACCGGACCGGCCACCAGATGCCGGTAGTACCGCCGGAAGTTCCCGACGGCGGGAACCCACCGTGCACGCGCTCCGAGCCGGCGCTCCCCCTAGCCGTCCGCCGGGCCGAGCTGCTCGAAGAAGAAGAGCGCCAGCCAAGACCAAAGCCCGGCATCCCCCGCCATACCGGCTTCCATCTTGGAAAGACGCGGCTGCAGGCACGCCGCAAGCGCAAACCGCGTCGAAAAGGAGCCGGGGGGAGCCGAATCCGCGGCCCTACCACTTCGACACACGCCCGCCCCCGAAGAACAGCCTCACGGCGTTCCTCGCCACGCAGGCCATTCTGAAAGGGGGCTATACTCGACAGTAACCCTTCCTGAGTGCGGAACCAGAACTACTTCGCGCTCCGCCGCCTAGCTGTCGTTCTCTGGACTGCCTTCAGCCGCTGAGGTACCTCATAGAGCTGATGAAGCAACAGCCGAAGAAACTCCATCAGCTCCTGCGATTCGTCCACAGACCAGTTGTGCTTGAACTCATGAGTTGCGTCGTTGCCTCCAAGGCGCAACTCGTGAGCCATATCGATAAGTGGTTTCGGAAGCGCATCGGTCATACTAGCGATGCGCTGTTTCGTGTCTGGGCCCGAGGCACCGCAGTCCTGTATGGCCGCATCAATCGTCGTTCTCGTCATGATCGCTGCACCGCGAGGCGCCCCTGTCTGTAGACAGGATGCCGCTTCCGTGAACAGCGCCTTGATCGTCTCTGGCACGTGATTCGGAACCACGATGTTTCCGCGAGGCCAGTGGTCAACGACGACCCACCTCGACATTTGGAAACTTTCAATAACGAGAGTGACCCTCTTGCATCGCTGGCACAAAGCCTGGATGACACGTTCCTTTGCAAGCCGGTCTCTCCGATACTCAAGTTGGCGTCCTTGGCGGAATCCGCCCATCTCGAAGCGCTCTACCGCTTGCCGTTCTGTTACCGTCCGTGATTCATAGACGGTGACGACGTATCGTTCGAACGTGAAGTTCGAGTACACCTGACACCTGGGACAGGCGCCACCAGTGTCTTTGGAACCAGGTGGTCGGGATGCCATGATGATTTGACTCTCTTTCGATTCTTCCTATACCCCTTCAGTGCAACCACTGAAAGGACTTCATGCGATACAGCTACTGAACCTTGATTCGTCGAGTATCGTCTCGGGTTCTGAGCCACGGTTGAAGCCGGGAGGGCCTTACGGGATGGGGTAGAACCGTGATTCGCAACTATCACAAACCCCTTCGACGAAAGGCCACTCCCAGTGCGGTATAGAAGAGCAGATCTGAAGCGTCGTGTCAACGGCAAGTTGGACTATCGGTTCGGACGCCAGGAGGTGACCTCCCACGCCGGCCTCGAGCTGTTGCGGGAGTACCTGAGGCGAAGCGGGTTCATCGATCTGCTTCGCGGAGCGGTCGGCTCCTCGTTTCCGACGACCGACTTCGGCGCTGTTGCGATGCTGCTTTCGCTGCTGGGCTTGATTCTCGTCGGCGGACGCCGAGTCCGGCATCTTCAGAACGAGCAAGGCGATCCGATCATGGCCCGCTTTGCCGGCCTGAGCAGACTGCCGGCGCCACGCACCGTCAGCTACTGGCTCCAGTGCCTGCGCAAGGAGCATGTGGAGCGGCTGTCGAAGGTCAACGAGGACCTGGTCGGCGCTCTGTTGCGGCAAACCGGCAGGCGGCGGCTCACCCTCGATGTGGACGGCTCCGTGATCAGCACGGGGTCCAAGGTGGAGGGGGCCTTTCGGGGGTACAACCACCAGCGTCGGGGAGCGCGCAGCTACTACCCGATCACCGCCTACGAGGCTCAGGAATGCCAGATCGTGCGCCTCTCCAATCGACCGGGCAACATTAGCGGCGGAGCCGCCAGCGTGACGTTCCTCAAGGACCTGATCCGGCAGGTCCGCGACACGGTCGGCCGCCGCCGACTGCTGGAACTCCGCATGGACGGGGCGTTCTTTCGACGGGACGTACTCCGGGTCCTCGACGATTCGGGCGCAGACTACGCCCTCAAGGCCCCCTTTCATCCGTGGCTCAACCTGATCCTCGCCTACCTGAAGTTCTCGAGCCGCCTCAAGTGGCGGCTCAGCGAAATCCTCCGGCTGCTTCAACTCAATCTCGTCGAACGACGAACGCTCAACGACCTGCTACAGCCCGAACGCGACCCGCCAGACCGAAAAACTGTTCAACTACAACTCGCGTTGCCCTGAAATCTGTGGGACAGCAGTGGTTGGAGGGTGGCGGCCGCGTCGTCTCGCCTCAGGCGGCAGCTTGAGCGATGCTCAACGGTCGGCGGGCGCAGAGCCAGCCGAATCGTCGCAGATTGAAGACCAGGTGCATCATCCCGATCTTGCATTCCTGGGGGTGGCTAGAACAGTCGATGGCTGAGCCTTCCTGCCGCTCCGCTCACTGTACTTGCCATGACGACGCCGTAAATATCGTTAAGCCGCTGGTCGATGTACCCTCGGATCAACAGCCAGATTAGAGTACTTGACATTGCCGCTCCGATTAGGAGCCACGCGTACTTGAAAAGAGTCGGAGCAAACTGATCTAGCACGATCCTGACCCGATCTATTCGACCAAGCGGTCGACCTGTCTCTTTGAGGAGGTCGTCCACGAGGTTGACTACAAGGGATTCTTGGTGTTCTTCTGGTGTCGCAACAATCGCCCTGGTCATTTCAAGAACGGTACGACGCAGCTCTTCTGGCGATTTCATTCCGATGCTGCGAGATATTCGCTCATCATCTGGCGAGTGCGGGGGTTCCTGTTGAGTATGTCTTGAACCTCGGGGTTGTGGAAGAACCGTTGGGCCACCCGTGCCGGTATAACGCTGCTGAGTGCTTGGTTCACGAGCAGCACAAGGTGTTTCGCGTCGTCGACATCCAAGTTCACACTAAGGACTTTCACGTCTGGATCGTCTTGATTGTAGAACGCGACGATTACGCAATCTCGGCGGGGTGTCACCTTGAAGTTTCGGTACGTGCGGCCATCGTACACGAGTGAGTTTGTGAGTAGCCTTGGGTCGTATTGGCTAATCCGGTCAACCCACAGATCGCATATGGCGCGGAGTGCCTTGTTGGATGTGGCATCTCGCCGTGCGGTCTCGATGTCCTTGAAAATCGCAAGTTGGTGATCTAGTCTGCCTCCGAGAATCCTGCCTTCCAGCCAGAGGCGAACGCTGCCATCAGGCTGGCTCTCGAGGCGTGCTGCTGTTGTTTTTCGGCCTTCGCATCGGAAGTAAATTTCATTGCCGTCAATCAGAATCGAGGCCATCGAGTGCGTCTCCTGTTCCGAGTATGGAGTACTAACATCGTGCCCGTCACAGGGGCTAGCCGTCGACGACGACTTCGGACACGATTCCAGCGGGTGTACGTTACCACACGCCCGAGGTTGGGGCGTCGCGGAGGCCGAGTGCGCCCGTTGCAGCCGCCATGGCCTCGGACTGGCTCGTCGCCGTCGTCACCGCCACCATTCCCCCACTCGATGCCACACACGAGTAGTCTACAGGGAGGGCGCGGACCGCTTCTGCGCGACAGCGCACCCGCACGCTTGTGGCTACTCCCTACTTCTGGTCCGCCGCGGCCTCCTGGACTGTGCGCCGGGGGTCCACTGTGCGGATCATCCGCCGGAGCGCCAGGAGATGCAGGACGGTGGAGACCAGGAAGACGCTCTCGACCGGGGCCACCAGGCTGATCAATCCCGCACCCAGAGACCCTGCCACGGCCGCCGCCTCGGAAAGTGAGTGGGTGGCCGCAATCCGCATCGGGCGGTCGCGCTCGCGTCCGAACTCGAGCACTAGATTCTGTGATGCGAGCAGCACACCGCTCAGGCCGGCGCCAACGAACAGGAAGACCGCGTATGCGACGGTGACGACCGGCGCCCACAGGACGAGCAGGCTCCCCGCAATCCAGGCGCCGAGCGCCAGCACGAAGACGGCGCGGAAGCCGGAGCGGTCGCCCAGGAGCCCCCACATCAAGGCGCAGACCGACTGCGCCGCCACGAAGGCGACGGTCAAACCGGCAAGACGCGCTCCCGTGACACCGAATCGCTCGCTAACCAGCACGACGTAGAAGGGCAGCGCGCCCCGGGCTGCACTGGTGAGCAGTCGCGCCTCCAGGAAGCCCGCGAAGTGGCGGTCCGAGCGCAGGAGTTGCGGCAGCCGGCCGAGCCGGCCGCGCAAGCTCAGTCCAGCCGCGTGCACATCGACCGCGGCGGGCTCCCTGATCAGCGCCATGAAGGAAAGTCCGACCGAGGCCAGCACGGCGGCGCCCAGGAAGGTCAGACCGTAGCCCCGGGGAAATCCGTGGCGCTCCAGGACCCATCCGGCGACGATCGACAACAGGATCACCGAGACGCCGGCGCTCAGGTTGCGTGTCCCCTGTAGTCGTCCACGACGGCGGACAGGCACCGACTTCGCGAACAGCAGGTTGAACACGACCATCTGCATGCCGCTCGACAGGCCCCACAAGACCAGTACCGGCCAGACCAGGAACACCGCCGCTTCGACCGGCGCGAACAGCGCCAGCAGAGCGAGGACGAAGACCTGCAGCCGCATCAGTCCGCCGAACAGGACCGCGGCCCACTTCACATGGCTGCGGTGCTCCGCCAGCGCGGCACTGAGCAGCGGCGAGACGAACATCCCCAGGCTCTGGCATGCCGCAGCCGCACCCACCGCCAGACTCGAACCCGTCAACAGGTGGATGTAGGTCGGCAGGAAGGTCGGCGCCTGGAGCAGGCGAAACCCCGTCATGCCGAGCAGGCCGTGGGCGAGCAGGGCGGCGTAGTTGCGCCGCCGGTCGAGGCGGCTGTGACCTCGATCGTCGGAGGGCATGCTGGACCTGAACGAAGGTAGCAGAATGGCTCCAGACTTCCGCCGCATGCAGCGCCGCATGCAGCGCCGCATGCACCGCAGTGAGTGGAAGGGCCTTGATGCAGAGGTCGCGATGCACTACCGCAGCCGCTGCGACTTCGGCACTCTAGTAAGGTCCCGGACGTGGCCTTGACGGACCACCAGAGCCCAAACGGCGTTCACGAGATTTTCCATCGCCTGGTGCGGTGCATTCCCGAGGGCCGCGTCGCCACCTACGGCCAGATCGCCGCTCTCGCCGAGCGTCCCCGCAATGCCCGGCAGGTGGGAACTGCCCTCGCCCGGTTGGGCGACGACACGGTGCCTTGGCACCGGGTGGTCAACGCCCGCGGCGAGGTCAGCGAACGAGGTCTCGACCCCCTGGAGAGCGTGGACCGGCAGCGCTTCCTGCTCGAAGAGGAGGGCGTCGTGTTCAACCGGCGCGGCCGCATCGACCTGGACCGCTTCGGGTGGGCGCCATGACCGTGCGGCGCCGCCGAGGCCTGCCGGCGCTACTGGCTGCCGTCGGAATGGCGATCGTTCTCGGCTGCGGCGCCGACACGGAACCCCCACCTGCGGCGAAACCCGTACAAGGCTCCCCCGCGGCGCCGGAGTCTCGGCCCGAAGGTCCGGCCGACGGTCCGCCCGAAGGGATGGTCCGCGTACCCGGGGGCGCCGTCTCCCGCTCGGGAGGAGAACTCGAGGTCGCGTCCTTCGACCTGGACATCCACGAGGTGACGAACCGGGACTTCGCGGCCTTCGTCGAGGCGACCGGATTCGTGACCGAAGCCGAGCGCTGGGGCTGGTCCCTCGTCTTCCACCCTGAAGCCACCAACAACCCCGACGAGGAACAGCGGGTCGCGGAAACGCCATGGTGGCTGGGCGTCAACGATGCCGACTGGCGACATCCCAAGGGGCCAGGCTCCGAGGCCGAGCCTGATCTCCCCGTCGTCCACGTCAGTTGGGGAGACGCCGTCGCTTTCTGCGAATGGAGCGGAAAGCGGTTGCCGACGGAGGCCGAGTGGGACCTCGCCGCAGCCGCCGGCAACGACGGCGCCGGGCAGGCGCAATACCCTTGGGGCGACGAGCCCGCTCCCGACGGGCACTGGGTCGCCAACGTCTGGCAGGGTGACCAATTCCCGGCTCGGGATGAGGTGACCGACGGGCACGCCTACCTGGCGCCGGTCGGTTCCTATCCGCCGAACGCACTCGGCGTCTTCGACCTGGGCGGCAACGTCTGGGAGTGGGTCGACGACTGGTACCGGCCCGGCGGCGCCGGAGGTTTCAAGGTCCTCAAGGGCGGCTCCTGGCTCTGCGCCGCGAGCTACTGCGAGGGTTACCGGAACGCGAACCGCAACAGCTCGGCCCCCGACTCCGGCCTCGACAACACCGGCTTCCGCTGCGCCCAAAGCCTGCGCTAGAAAGACCGGGTTCTCCGCGCCAGCGACGCTGCGCGGCGCATCCTCTTCAACGAAGTTTCAGAAAGTCATGAAACTTCCAATAGTTCAGTATTGGTTCGAAAAGAAAAACCGTTGGCGGCACGTAAACTCGTGCTACCTTGTCCGGGCCCATTCTTTCGTAGTGGACGACTCGACACCCGTTCGCCGCGATTCCACCGACCGGCGCCCATCAGGCGCCAGGGCTTCCGGACAAACTGATGACCTCAACAGAAACAGGCATTGCCTCGATCGGTCTGCACCTGCCGCCTCTCGCCATGCCCGTCGAGGAGCTGGCCTCGCTTCGGGGGGTGGATCCGGACAAGTACCTCGTCGGCCTGGGGTGCTCCGAGATCTCGCTCTGCCCGCCCGAGTTCGGCATCGTCGACCTCGCTTCCGAGGCCGCCCGGCGTGCCCTGTCGCGCTGGGACGGCGATCTCGAGGACCTCGGCATGATCGCCGTCGGCACCGAGACCGCGGTCGACATGAGCCGCCCCCTCTCGGCCTTCGTGGCGGAGGAACTCGGTCTGGCCGGCCCCATCCGGTCGTACGAAGTGAAGCACGCCTGCTACGGCGGCACCCTGGCGCTGCGCCAGGCCTGCGAGTGGCGCATGTCCGGCGCCGCCCGGGACAAGGCGGCCCTGGTCGTCGCAGCCGACATCGCCCTCTACGAACAGGGCGACCCGGGTGAACCGACCCAGGGCGCCGGCGCCGTCGCCTTCGTGGTCGACCGTCCCGAGATCGCCACCGTGGGTATCGATTCCCACGCCTGGAGCGAGCCGGCCTTCGACTTCTACCGCCCGGTGGGCGAGTCCTACCCGCGGGTCGACGGCAAGCTGAGCCTGGAGTGCTACAAGAAGGCTGCGGTGGAGTGTTTCAACGCTCTCGCCGAAGGTCGCGACCCCGCCGAGGTGATGGAGCGGTTCTCCGCGATCTGCTTCCACGTGCCGTTTCCGAAGATGGTCAGAAAGGCGTTTCACCTGGTCGGTGAAGTCGCCGGCTGGTCGGCGGAGAAGATCCAGCAGCTCTACAGCGAGAAGGTCGAGCCCTCCATGCTCTGGAACAGGCTCTCCGGCAACTCGTACACCGCATCGCTCTGGATCGCGGTGGCGCAAGCACTTCAGGGCCTGAAGGCGGGCGAACAGGTGGCCGCCTTCTCCTACGGTTCCGGCTTCGGCTCGGAGATCCTCTCCCTGGAGGCCGGCCCACGGGCCAGGGAAGCCGCGTGGTCTCAGGACATCGAACGCGACGTTGCCCGCCGCACACGAGTGGACGCAAGCGGCTACGACCTCCTGCGTGGAGCAGTTCGTTCGGCGGCCGCCTAGCCAGGCCCGAAGTTCCGGGGCCTCTGCCGCCCCTTTGGGCGGCTACGGTTCCCGGGACGCCGTGGCCAGCGCCATTCTCTGCAACTGCTCCGCGTACTCATCCAGCACGAGAGCGGCGATATCGATCTGGGTCTGGGCCTTGGCCCATTCACCCTCCTCGATCGCCTCCCGAACTCCCGGCAGCGTCTTGACGCCGTAACCGGTGTAGAGACCGGGCGAGTACAGGTGGTGGCGAAACCAGGGACGGCCCGGCAGGCCGTGCGCCCGCGTCAGCAGCCGTTCGCTGCCCACGATCAGTCCATCCAACTCGGCCTGGACGTCCTCGCCGCCGAACCGCGCCGCCGCGGCCAGCGACTCGTCGGCCGACCGCGCGGCCCGCACCAGCCGGTCGTGCGCGTTCCTGAGCGGCGCGAAGTTCAGATACGGCGCGGGCGCCTGCGCTTCGGGTTCCACGTAGGGCCGAGTTGGATCCGCCGCCAGCAGGAAGTCGCCGTTCCTCACCAGCCCGGCCTCCCGTGCCAGCCGCTCGCGCTCGCTCGCAGCCAGTTCCGCGACCTCGTCGATGTAGCGGCCGACGGTCGCCGCAGTGGCGCCGAACTCGAACGGCAGCACGTCGGCATTGGCCAGCCGCAGCGTGAGCCGGAGGCCCGTGCGCGCCAGCGCGGCGCCATAGACGGCGCCCGGGTCGACGAACCGCCGGTAGAAATCGAAGGTGTCGAACGCGGTGTGGTACTCGCCGCCCGAGGACTCGCCGCCGTAGCCGACGTTGAGCGAGGACACGCCGAGGTGCTGGAGAAACGGCGAGTAGTCGGAACCTGAACCCAGGGCGGAGATACGCAGCCGGTCCGAGGCCTGAAGCCTCTGGTACTCGGCTTGGGTTCCGCGGGCGCGCCGCGCCGCTCGCAGTCGTTCGCCGACGCTGACTCCGGTCTGCGGGTCCTCGACGTCGTTCGCCACCTCGTTGACCAGGGTCTCCAGGGCGTGCGAGCCGCCGGCGCGCAGGAAGCCGCGGCTGTTCGAGTCCGAGTTGATGTAGACCGCCGCATGCTCGCGAAGCTCGTCGGCGTGGTGCTCCGCCCACTCGGTGGAGCCGAGCAGGCCCGGCTCTTCCGCATCCCAGGCGGCGTACACGATCGTGCGACGGGGCCGGTGCCCCTCTTTCGCCAGCCGACCGACCGCCTGAGCCTCGGCCAGCAGACCGATCAGGCCGCTGATCGGATCCCGGGCGCCGATGACCCAGGCATCGTGGTGGTTGCCCCGCAGGATCCATTGGTCCGGCCGTTCGCTTCCCGGCAGCCGGGCGATCACGTTGTGCGCCGGCGCCAGGCTCCAGTCGAACTCGAGCTGCAGCCGGACGCGAGCAGGGCCGGGGCCGATTCGATACGTGATCGGAAGACCGCCTCGCCAATCGGCAGGCGCCGTCTCGCCCCCCAGCGCCTCGAGCAGCGGCTGCGCGTCCCGCCAGGAGATCGGCAGCACGGGGATCTGCATCAGCGTCTCGGCGTCGCCGCGTTCGAGCCGGGTCGCGTCTTCCGTGGCGCCCCTCATCGGCGTCAACGGGTCGCCGGGCCGGACGGGCAGGTCCAGGACCGAGCCCCGCTGGACCGCGCTCTCGTGCTTGAACGAGCCGTCCGGGTACCCCGCGCCCTGGCTGTAGCCGTCGTCGCCGGGATCGTTGAAAATCAGGCAGCCGACCGCGCCGCGCTCGAAGGCGACCTTCGGCTTGATGCCGCGCCAGGAACCGCCGTAGCGGGCGATCACGATGCGCCCGCGGACGTCGATTCCGAGCCGTTCGAGCACCTCGTAGTCAGCCGGAATGCCACGATTCACGTAGACCAGTTCCGCGGTCACGTCGCCATCGGCCGAGAAGGCGTTGAACGGAGGCAGCCCCTCGGCAACCGCGGTCTCCGTCGTGCCGTCCCCCGCCGCCGGCGCCTCGATCAGGGAGGCCTCGAACCGGGTCGGCTCGAGCAGGGTCAGCGAACGGTGACGGGGTGTCGGGAACAGGACGTGGTACGTCTCGACCTCGGCCTCAAACCCCCACTCCCTGAACCGCTCCACCATCCAGCGCGCGTTCGCCTCGGCCTGGGGCGAGCCGGCATGATGCGGCCGCGGCGTCATCCCGCGGCTCCATTCCAGAAGATCCTCAGGCGCGATCCAGGCGTCTGCCCGCTCCTCCATGTCCCTCTGGGCCGCGACCCGGTCGGGATGGAAGCCGATCAGGCTCTGGGGGAACGCCGGCGCGGCAACCACGGCCAGGGTGAGAGCCAGCAGCAACCCTGGGCAGAGGCTCGACCCGCGAGACCCCCTCCGGGACGGCGTCGCGGCAACGGCGGCCCGCGCGAGAGCCGGCAGCAACCCCAGGCAGCGCTTCGAGCCGCGGGACGCCTCCCGGGACGGCGCCGCGGCCACGGCTGCCTGCGCGCGAGCCGGCAGCAACCCTGGGCAGGGGCTCGACCCGCGGGACCCCCTCCGGGACGGCGCCGCGGTCACGGCGGCCTGCGCGACGCCGTGGACCGGATCACCCGGTTGCCCTCCGCGAGAGCCCGCAGCAACCCTCTCACGACTCACCCCGGTCCGCGGCCGCCAGCACGGTGTTCCGCAGGAGCATCGCCACCGTGGTCGGCCCCACGCCGCCAAGACGAGGGGTGATCCAGCTCGCCACCTCGCCGACCGACTCGTCGACGTCGGGCAGGAGCTTTCGGCCCGACCAGCTGATGCCGCCGCTGACCACTACCGCGCCGGGCTTGATCATCTCCGGCTGGACGAATCGCGGCACGCCCAGCGCCGCGACGACGATGTCGGCGCGGCAGGTGAATGGGGCCACGTCCCGGGCGCCGGTGTGCACGACCGTGACGACGGCGTTGGCGCCCGCCTGCTTCAGGGTCAGCAAGAGGGAGAGCGGACGACCGAGAGTGGGACCGCGGCCCAGGACGACGACCTCGCGGCCGCCGATGTCGATTCCGTAGTGAACGAGCATCGCCTGGATGCCCGCGGGCGTGCAGGGCACCGGCCCGCGCTCCTGGAGCACGAGCTTGCCCAGGTTGGTCGGGTGCAGGCCGTCCGCGTCCTTCTTCGGGTCCATGCGGGCCAAGGCCTCGTTGAAGTCGAAACCGGCGGGCACCGGGTGCTGGATGATGTAGGCGTCGACTGCCGGGTCCGCGTTGAAGCGGTCGACGGCGGCCAGGAGTTCGGCCTGGCCGGCGTCCGCCGGAATCTCGGCGTTGAACGATGCGATCCCCACTTCCTCGCAGGTCTCGTGCTTCTTGCGGACGTAGCCGGCGGAGGCCGCGTCGTCGCCGACCAGGATCGTCCCGAGACCGGGGCGTGTGCCGGCCTTGCGAAGTTCTTCGACCCGCTCCCCGACTTCGGCGAGTACCGCCTCGGCTACGGGTTGGCCTGCAAGCAATTGAGCTGTCATTCGTGGATCTCCGTGGCAGCGGCGCCCGATTGCCCGGCGCCTCCGTGGCCGCCCCATTCCTGAACCGGCCCCCTCCGGGGAGGCTCTCCGACGGACGGGGCGTGCAAGGGTTCGTCGTCGGTGTCGGCCTGCTTGCAACTGTTGGACACCGTCAGGCTCTCCGAGAGACGGGCGCGCAGGGGCTCGTCGCCGGTGTCGGCCTGCTTGCAATTCTTGGACACCGTCAGGCTCTCCGAGGGACGGGCGCGCAGGGGCACGTCGCCGGTGTCGGCCTGCTTGCAATTCTTGGACACCGTCAGGTTCTCCGAGGGACGGGCGCGCAGGGGCTCGTCGCCCATCTGCTGGTGGTAGCGGCGGTCGTGGTCGTCGTGGCGATGATCGTCATGGTTCGCGGCGATGGTGGTCGTCATGGATGGTGCTCGTCATGGCGGACGTCGTGATGGTGGTGGTCGTCATGGTGGCGGTCGTCATGGCGGTCGTCGTGATGATGGTCGCGGTCGTCGTGGTGGTGGTCGTGACCATGGGGCCGCTCCGCCAGGCGCCGGGCCAGCTCCTCGATCTCCGGCACGGCGACGAGTTCCGCCGCCTCGAGCGAATCCTCGAGGGCCTCCCTCCAGCGCTGCCAGTAGTTCCAGGGCTCCCCGCCCGCCTGCCTCTCCCAGTCGGCTATCCGACCGATCAGCCGCTGTCGGAACGCCTCCCAGTCGAGACGCCCGGCTTCGACCATGGTCATCGTCAGGCCGAACAACCGGCTTTCCCAGGGTGCGCCGAAGGCCAGCTCCCCGTTGTCACGGGGCGGCGCAGCGGTGCCGTCCTCATCCAGCCGTACCGGGAGACTCATCGAGCGTCCAGCAACTCGCACAGTGGTCAGAGACGCTCGACGCCGATCATCGAGTCGCGGGTCACGAGGGCGGCCAGCTCGTCCTGGTCGAGGTCGTCGCTCTCCGGCGGCCGCTGCGGCAGGACCATGTAGCGCACCTCCGCGCTCGAGTCCCAGACCCGCACCTCGACCTCGTGCGGCAGGTCGAGCCCCAGCTCCGCCAGCAACCGGCGCGGTTCACGCACGGCCCGCGAACGGTAAGCCGGGGACTTGTACCAGGCGGGCGGCAGCCCCAGCACAGCCCACGGATAGCAGGAGCACAAGGTGCAGACGACCACGTTGTGGACGGTGTCCGTGTTCTCCTTGACGACGAGGCGGGCAACGTGACCGTCCATCCTGTCGCCGAAGCCCAGTTCGCGAACCGCCGGCATGCCGTCCTCAAGCAGCCGCGCCCTGAAGCCCGGGTCCGTCCAGGCGCGCGCCACCGCCTGGGCGCCGCGCAACGGCCCAACGTCCTGCTCGTACCTCTCGACCAGGGCGTCGACCGCGGCCGACTCGACCAGGCCCTTCTCCACCAGGAGCGCCTCGATCGCCTCGGCACGGAGTTCCGGACCTGGGGCCGCCGACGGGCGCCCGGACTGGTTCGCCGTGGACGCGGGAGCGCGCCAACCGGGTTCCGCAGACCCGCTCGTGTGCTGACGATCAGCAGTCACCCCATCGCCCTCGAGGCCGTCGGCGAACTCGCGCAGCCGCCGCTCGTGTGCTGATGATCGGCAGTCACCCCATCGCCTCCAGGTACGGCTCGAACAGATCGATGTAGACGGTCGTGCCGCCTTCCGCCTCCTCGCCCCAGAGTTCGGCGTCATCGAACGCGACGGTATACAGGTGCTGCGGCGACTCGCCGCGACCGTCGGCGTTCGTGTCGGGGTAGACGCAGGCCGGATGCACGTCGGCGACCACGCCGCGACGGTTCCGCGCGTAGCCCGGCAGGCGCGTATGACCCTCTGGATGCCGGTTCCAGGTGCAAACGGCGTCGCCGACCGAGAACAGCGGCTCGACGTCGACCTCCCTCACCACGGAAGCTCCGCCTTCGGGTGATTCCGGCTGCAGGCCATCGGCCAGGCGCTCGCGAGCGAGGGTCTCCAGCGCGTGGAGCCAGCGCCCGTAGTAACCGTCGGCAAGGTAGCGGTCCGGCGGCATCCGCTCGATCGCATGCCGGAAGGCGTCGATGTTCGCGAGGCCGGCGCTCATCGCGTACCCGGCGAGGGCGCAGACGCGGCCCTGCCACGCCTCGGGGAACAGAGCCTCGTCCGGGCGGCGATCCACGGGGCCGAAACCGTGCATTCCGCCCATGTCGTGGATTCCGTTCATCTCTTGGCGAGCGCCGGAGCGCTACCTCCGGCGGCGGCGAGTCTACTAGTCTCAGAACAATGAACACCGCCACCCCACGCCTCGGCGGGGCGCCGCTCCCGCACGCCGAGGACTATCCGTTCCTGGGCCGGGGCAAGGCGCCACTGGACGTGGCGGCCGCCGAGGGCTGCTACATGATCACGCCCAACGGGCGCCGGATCCTCGACGCCGCCGGAGGCGCCATCGTCTCGAACATCGGACACGGACGGCGGGAAGTGGCGGAGGCCTACGGACGGGCGGCGGCGCAGACCGACTACATCGTGCCTCCCTTCGCGACGCCGGCGCGAGCGGAGCTGGTCCACCGGATGCGGACCCGCTGGCTGCCCGGCGACATCAACCGCGTCCTGTTCGCGAGCGGCGGTTCCGAGGCGATGGATCTCGCGATCCGGTTCGCCCGCCAGCACCACCTGTCGGCGGGGCGCCCCGAGCGCTGGCGGGTGTTCGGGCGCGAGCTCTCCTACCACGGCGCCACGATGGCGACGCTGGCGGTCGGCGGACACAAGGGCCGCCGGGCCGGCTTCGAGCACTGGCTCATCGACGAGCGGACCGATCAGCCGCGGCCGCCCGCGCACTACTGCATGCGCTGCCCGATGGGCAAGACGTTTCCTTCCTGCGACATCGCCTGCGCCGACGAGGTTGAGCGGGTGTTCGAGGAGATCGGCCCGGAGGAGATCGCGGCCTTCGTCGTCGAGCCGATCGTCGGTTCGAACGCCGGCGCGCTCGTGCCCCCCGGCGACTACCTCGAACGGGTCGCCCGGATCTGCCGGCGGCACGGCATCCTCCTGATCGCCGACGAGGTGATGACCGGCTACGGCCGGACCGGCCGGAAGTTCGGCGTCGATCACTGGGACGTCGTCCCCGACATCCTGGTCGGCGGCAAGGGACTCACCGGCGGCTACGCGCCCCTGGTCGCTATCTGCGCCCGCGACGAGGTCACGGCGCCGATCAGGGACGCGGGCGACTCGGTCATGTTCTTCACCTACGGCGCCCACTCGCCCGCCTGCGCCGCGGCCAGCGAGGTGCTGCGCATTCTCGAAGACGAGGAACTCGTCGAACGCGCCGCGACCGTCGGCGCGCAGCTCGGCGAGCGCCTGCGGGAGACCTTCGCCGATCATCCCCATGTGGCGGAGGTCCGCGGCCGCGGCCTGCTCTACGGCATCGAGATCGTCCAGGACCGCGAAACGCTCGAACCGTTCCCCGCCGAACTCTCGCTGGTCAACGCCGTCGTGGCGGCCGGACTGTCGATGGACGTCTTCTTCTACCCCGGCGGCAACGACCCGGCCCGCGACGTGGTCTGTCTCGGCCCGCCGTTCATCCTCGGCGAGGAGGAGATCGAGAAGATCGTCACCGTGCTGCCCCGGGCGATCGACAGCGCGGTCGCCCGCAAGGAGCCGGCGCCGTCATTGCTGGGGCCGCCGGAGCGGGGCTGACCATGAGCATCGAGAGCCGAGCGCTTCCGTGCCCAGCCGAGATGAGCGGCTCGATACACATTCACGGCACGGCCTCATCCATCGTGGACACCGTGTTCGTCTGTAGACCCGCGGGCGCAGCGTTCTCGCATGAAATCCCCAATTCCGAGTAAGACATCTCGACGCTGATCGCCCAGGAGCGGTCCCAGTTGCGAGCGGCTGGCTGGAAGGCCACCTGCGGCGACATCCGGTGCATGCTCCTCGGCCACCTGACCCGCCTCGCGGTCCATGAACTGCACGCCCAGTGGAACAAGTCGCTGCCGACAAGACGACGGCTCGGGCTGGTCGAAGAAGTACTGAGGCGGTTCGGAAACCCGGACGACCTTGCCCGACGCCTCGCGGAAGCGCCGTTGCCGGAACAGCCCGCAACCCTGTCTCCCAGCGAGGCCGCCCCTGAGGTAGAGCAGGTTGCCATTCCCCTTTTGAGGTCCCCTTCGACGAGGTCGCGTCGAACCTCGATCGCTTCGTGGACGCCGTGTTCGGGGCTCTCGGATCCGAGTTTCTCGTTACCTTGATTCGCGAATATCGTCTCGGGTTCTGAGCCAAGGTTGAAGCCGGGAGGGCCTTACGGGATGGGGTAGAATCGTGATTCACAACCATCACAAACCCCTTCGACGAAAGGCCACTCCCAGTGCGGTATAGAAGAGCAGATCTGAAGCGTCGTGTCAACGGCAAGTTGGACTATCGGTTCGGACGCCAGGAGGTGACCTCCCACGCCGGCCTCGAGCTGTTGCGGGAGTACCTGAGGCGAAGCGGGTTCATCGATCTGCTTCGCGGAGCGGTCGGCTCCTCGTTTCCGACGACCGACTTCGGCGCTGTTGCGATGCTGCTTTCGCTGCTGGGCTTGATTCTCGTCGGCGGACGCCGAGTCCGGCATCTTCAGAACGAGCAAGGCGATCCGATCATGGCGCGCTTTGCCGGCCTGAGCAGACTGCCGGCGCCGCGCACCGTCAGCTACTGGCTCCAGTGCCTGCGCAAGGATCATGTGGAGCGGCTGTCGAAGGTCAACGAGGACCTGGTCGGCGCTCTGTTGCGGCGAACCGGCAGGCGGCGGCTCACCCTCGATGTGGACGGCTCGGTGATCAGCACGGGGTCCAAGGTGGAGGGGGCCTTTCGGGGGTACAACCGCCAGCGTCGGGGAGCGCGCAGCTACTACCCGATCACCGCCTACGAGGCTCAGGAAGGCCAGATCGTGCGCCTCTCGAATCGACCGGGCAACATCAACGATGGAGCCGCCAGCGTGACGTTCCTCAAGGACCTGATCCGGCAGGTCCGCGACACGGTCGGCCGCCGCCGACAGCTGGAACTCCGCATGGACGGGGCGTTCTTTCGACGGGACGTACTCCGGGTCCTCGACGATTCGGGCGCAGACTACGCCATCAAGGCCCCCTTCTATCCGTGGCTCAACCTCAGGAGCGTCGCTGCCGAAGCCAACGCCGGGGCCCACTGGCAGCGTGTCGACGGCCGCACCTGGGCTCACGAGAGCCGGCTTCAAGTCTGGGGCCAGGACCGCCGCGTGGTGCTCTACCGACGCCACGTCGCGCACGAGACCGGGAGGAACTTCCAACTCGATCTCTTCCACCCCGACGATGGCCACTACGAGTACTCAGCCATCCTCACCAACAAGCGGCTGACGCCCCGCAACCTGTGGCACTTCTACAACGGTCGAGGAAGCCACGAGAAGGTCTACGGCGAACTCAAAACCGGCTTCGCCTTCGACTGCGTTCCCAGCCTCAGCGAACCGGCCAACGCGGCTTGGCAGATGCTCTCCGTACTCGCCTTCAATCTCTCGCGAGCCTTCCAGGCTCAAACACTTGCTCCGGTCAGAAAAACCAACCGCAAGCGCCGAACGAGCCGACGATTCGAGAGCATCCACACCATGCGATTCAAACTCCTCGGTCGGGCCGCCGTCCTGCTGCGACCAGCAGGAAAGACCACCCTCCACCTCGGCGCGTCACCCGCGGTAGCAGCCCGTTTCCTCGCAATCACCAACGCTATTCGAGCCTGAATATTCGCGAATCAAGGTTATGCCCCACGTTCGAGGCCGGCTACGAGCGGCTCAAGCGCGAAACGTCCGGCTTTCGGGAGGTCACGCCGGAGCACGTAGCGGAGGCCGTCCTCGACGAACCGATCTCTCTCATCGTTCTTCGCTGCATGCTGGGCTTCACTCCGCCGGAATGGGCGTACCTCGCCACCTCGCGCGACTCGTCCGGGGTTCGCTAGCGAAGTCACGCCGAAGCTGCTTCCGTCACCCGGCTGACTCGATAGCCCGCCGGCAAACTCCTGTTCCAGGAGTTCGCGTTGAACACGTGGCAGGCCGCCACCGGAAAACGCTCCCAACCTGTGCTCGCAGGCACGTCAATCGGCAACTTCCTCCGCAGCGCATCTGCTCGCGACAGTAAGTCGGCATCAGTCAATTGCTCCAGGCCGACGAGAACCCAGTAGTGAATCGGCTTCTGCACTTTGCCAAGCGCCCACTGGTACAGGAAGGAATCCCTGTACTTCTGGACCAGGTCTTGATCCAGACGGTCGGATTTGAAGCGCGCCGCCCACCTCTGTCGGTCTCGCGAGCCTGCGCGCGGGTCGTCCGGGTCCTTGACTTCAAGGAACAGCGTCCGGTCTTCCAACTCGACCACGAAGTCCACCGCCTTCATGCAGTGACTCAGCCCGTGTGTCGCCGGATCGTCGAACTTCGACACCTTGGCGGAACTCGGCAACGCGATGCGGAGGTCGCCCTCCTGCAGCCGTGTCACTGCGGCGTATCCGCGAGACTGCGCTCAACTTCCCGGTCGTAGAGATCCGTGAAGACCTGACCGATCATGTTCGGGTGGATTCCTGCGTATGTCTTCGAACTGTCGAATGCGATTCGACCATGAGAACTCTCACGATAGAGAGAATGAAACATCACGGCGCCGCTTCCGGCGCTTCGCAGGTCCAGTTCTTTCAAGACCGTGTAGTCGTGCGTCGCCAGGAAGATCTGAATCCCCGCTTCCTGGAGGCTGACAAAGATGTCAGCGAGAGGCCCGAAGAGGCGCGGATGGAGGTTGGTTTCCGGTTCATCCCAGAACAGAACGGAGCCGCTGAGCAAGGTGCCGTTCTGGATCAGGAGCCAGAGGAGGCCGAGCTTTCTCATCCCCTCGGCCAGAAGCGAGAACTCCAGGTTGCCTTGCTTGCCTCGAAGGAAAAACTCCTCGTTGTTGACTTCGACCTTGCCCGCCATGGGATCCTGGAGCGCACTGAGGAGTCTCCTGCGTTCCTTGTCCGTTGGACCTCGAAGCGCCGGTCGGTAGGCTCGGTCCAGAACATCCGCGTACACCTCTTCGAAATGGACTTCACGCTGCGAGTAGAGCGAGCGAAATCCGGGGGCGTTGGCGAGCATCTCCTTGACGGGGATGTACACGCTTTCCAGCGGCGCACCGCTCCACTGCTTGGCTCCCCGAACCGTAGCCGTCTTCGGCACGGATGCATGGTTGGAGAACGAGGCGCTCAGCTTGAGAGTCCTTCGGCCTTCGCGCCTCTGTACCTCGACCAGGCAGCGAGAACTGCCACGCCGGCGCTTCACGAGACGGCCTAGAGCGCGGCCCGAGGGGAGGAAAACGCGGATCAGCTTCTCGGCAAAGGAAGTGCCCGTCTTGCTGACGTCGCAGGCGGCATACGCGACCTTCATCAGGTGGGTCTTGCCGGTGCCGTTGGCGCCGATGATGGCGTTGATGCCCGGCGCCGGAGCGAACTCGAGCTCGTCAAAGGCCGTGAAGCGCTGCAGTCTGAGCTTCGTGAGCGGCATGACCCGGGCACTATAGCCAAGCGATGGTCGCCCCAAGCGGAGGCGGGCCTGATCGCCCCGCGAGTTCGGTCAGCGCCTCGAGAGCGCGAGTACTGAGAGGTTCTCCTGTCCGAATCGACGCTACTACCGAACAGACGACTCCCGCCGCAGCCCTCAATAGCTGGAGATCGAGATCTCCTTCTCGGTGATGAACTCGAGCAGGGCCGGGGTGCCGGACTCGGTCGCCTCGATGCCGCGGCGGATGGCGGGCACGATGTCCGCGGGGTCGGTGACCCGCTCGCCGTAGCCGCCAAAGGCCTTGGCCATGTCGGCGTAGTGGCCGGAGATGTCCGTGCTGCGGTACTTCTCGGTCGCCACCTGCATGATCGGCAGTTCGATGGCCATCGAGAAGTTGTTCAGCAGGATCGAGAGGATCGGCAGGCGCTCGCGCACCGCAGTCTCGAAGTCCATGCCGGTGAAGCCAATCGCCGCGTCGCCCCAGACGTTGATGCACAGCTTGTCCGGCTGGGCGAGCTTCGCGCCCATCGCGAGGCCGAGGCCGTAGCCAAGCTGGGTCGTCTTGCCCCAGCCGATGTACGACAGCGGCGTCGTGCTGCGCCAGAACGGCGAGAGCTGGTCCCTCGGCGAGCCGGCGTCGTGGGTGATGATCACGTTGTCGCGGTCGACGGTGTGCATCAGATCCCAGAGCACGCGATAGGGCGACAGGGGCGCCGAGTCGGAGCTCAGCTTGGGCATCCACTCGTCGAGCCAGCCGGAGCGGATCCGCTCTATCTCGGCCGGCACGGAATCGGCCCGGGAGGCCGCATGCGGCAGAGCCTGCCCTTCGAGCTCCGCGATCAGGGCGGCCAGCGTGAGCTTCGCGTCGCCCGCCACGACGCAGTCCGAGGCAACGTTCTTGTTCAGGTCGACCGGGTCGAGCGTCGCGTGCACGTACTTCGCTTGCGGGTACTTGCCGAAGTAGAGACCGAACCCCGTGGTCGTGAAGCTGCAGCCGATGCCGAAGATCACGTCGGCGGCGCCCAGGAACTCGTGGACCGTCTTCGGCACCGCGCGGCCGCCGGACCCGAGCGCCAGGGGATGGTCCTCGTTGAACGAACTCTTGCCGCCGAGACTGGTCGTCACCGGGGCGTTCAGCAGTTCGGCCAGGTGTCGCAGTTCGTCCCAGGCCTCGGCGTAGTGGACGCCCTGCCCGGCGTAGATCACCGGGCGCTCGGCCGCCGCCAGCATCGCCGCCACCTCGCGCACCAGGTCGGGGTCGGGGCCTACCCGCACTCTCCCGTTGGGCCGCGGACCCAGCTCGTCCGGAACATCCTCGCCAAAGACGTCCGCCGGCACCTCGATCATCACCGGACCCGGACTCCCCGAACGCAACTGGCTGAAGGCGCGGCGCATCACCTCGGGCATCGCCTTGCCCATGGAGAGCGGCTCGCACCACTTCGTCACGTGCTGGAAGTTCGCCACCGCGTTGAAATTCGGCGCCACGTGCATCGTACGGCGGCTGTAGCCCATCGGCAGAACCAGGATCGGCGCCGATTCGCCGTAGGCCTGGGCAACGCCGCCGAAGGCGTTCTCGGTCCCCGGGCCGCTCTGCATCGTGAAGACGCCGAGCTGCCGGCCTGAACTCAGCCGGCTGACCGCGTCGGCCATGTGCAGGCCGATGCGCTCCTGGCGCACGATCACGGTGCGGATGTCCGCCACCGCCGCGGCCTCGATGATCGGGTTCACCGGGTAGGCGACGATGAACTCGACGCCTTCCCGCTTGAGGTACTCGGCGACGCCCTGGGCTACCTTCACGCTGGAACTCCTGAGATTCGGGGAGAGGGAGGGAGGGGGGCGGCTACGATACCCGGAACTTGGCACCGTACTAGAAGCCGGGCGACACCTTGCCGCCTCCAGCGGCTGCCGGCGGGGACCCGTGTGGCGCGATTCGCGCCACACGTGAACCGGTCCTTGCGCCCGCGAGGCCGTTCCAAAGTCGGGAACTTCGGTGACCGATGTGAGGAAACCACTCCGGAATCGGCAACTTTGCACCGGCACGGCTCTCGACCCTCGGGAATGAAGGCCTCCCGCCCGCGCCCAGCGTGGAGCGCTGGACTTTGAAATGGTCCCTGCCGTGCGCCCGTCAGCGGGCGCACGGATGGCAGGCCGGCGCACCTGTACCTTTGCCGGGTGGATTCTGGTCCCCTGTCCGAGGCCGTCCGAGAGGCGAGCAGTGGTCGAGGCTGCGGTAGCTCTGGGAACCGGTCTGCCGGTTTCCAAGGTCCGGCGGAAAACGGCCAAAACCGTTTTCCGCGGGACCGGCAGCTTCCGCAGGCAGGGCAGCCAGCGTCGTGCCGGCGGGTGCAGGCCGGAGTCCCAGTGCGTGATCGCTACAGGCCGTAGTACTCGCGGTACCAGTCGACGAAGCGTGGAATGCCGACGTCGATCGTGGTCGTCGGCTCGTAGGCCAGCCGCTCCCTCGCCGTCGTCAGGTCGGCCGCGGTGCGGACGACATCTCCCGGCTGCATGGGCAGGAACTCCTTTTCGGCCTCGCGGCCGCAGCTCGACTCGATCTGGCGGATGAACGCCATGAGTTCCTCGGTCCGCCCCGCAGCGAGGTTGCAGACCAGGAGTTCGTGGTTGCGGTCGATCGCCGAGACGACGCCCGCGGCAATGTCGTCGATGTAGGTGAAGTCCCGGTGCATCCGGCCGTGGCCGAAGACCTTGATCGTCTCGCCGCGCAGCAGAGCGCCGGTGAACAGGAACAGCGCCATGTCGGGCCTGCCCCAGGGGCCGTAGACGGTGAAGAAGCGCAGGCCCGTTACCCGCAAGCCGTAGAGGTGGTTGTAGACCGAGGCCATCAGCTCGTTCATCTTCTTCGTCGCGCCGTAGAGAGAGCACTGGGCCGAAGTGCTGTCGCTCTCGCTGAGCCGCTCCCGCGTGCTGTCGCCGTACACGGAGCTGCTCGAGGCGTAGATCAGGCCGCCGACCTCCCTGTCGCGGCACAGCTCGAGTACATGGGTGAAGGCCTGAACGTTGTCGCGGACGAACGCGTCCGGATGCGCGATCGAATGCCGCACGCCGGCCTGGGCCGCGAGGTGGCACACCCTCGTCCGGGCGCTGCCGTTCGCGCCGGCGACGAGTTCGTCAAAGGCTGCCGCGAGAGCGTCGCGATCCCCGATGTCCGCGCGGACCAGGCGGAAGTTCGGGTACTCCTCGAGGATCCCGTTGCGGCTCTCCTTCAGCCGGGGGTCGTAGTACCGGTTGAAACTGTCGTAGCCGATCACTTCGTCGCCGCGGTCGAGCAGAGACTTGGCGACGTGAAAACCGATGAATCCGGCGCTGCCGGTGAGCAGGATCCTCACGAGGCGCCCCCTGCGGCCCCACTCCGCCAGCGCTCCGCGAGCTGGGACACGGGGTCGATGAGGAGGTCCTCGATCGGAAGTTCCGCCAGCAGCCGGTCGTCGAACTCCGGCGCACGCTTGAGCACCTGGTCGCGCAGGCCGGTGTAGCGCTCCCGGTAGCCCGAGAGCAGGCGGCGCAGTTCCGGCGCCGGCGCACGCTCCCGGAAACGCACGTGGATCAGGTTGAGCGCAGAGACCTCGCCGTCGGTGAACTCGGGCACGCCGATGAACACTCGACCATCCGTTCGCCCCCGGGCCGCCATCAGTCGGCCTTCGACCGCGACCGCGTACTTCGTGCCCTGGAGCAGCGGCTCCCGCACGGTCCGCGATTGCAGGTCGCGGCACAGGCCGCCGGCCCGCAATACCCGGATCGTCGCGGCGTCGCCGGGCGCCGGACCGTCGCCTCCACACCAGAGCTGGTAGCGGACGTAGCCGAGCACCTGATCGACGAAGGGATCGAGCGTGCCCATCGTGCACCGGTCCTCGGACGAAACCGCCCCTTCCGGCGCGCCGGCCTCGAGCAGGGCGGTCGCGAGGGACATCCTGCCCAGGGTCTGGTCGTGGCGGGAGATGCCGACGGTCACCGTCTTGGCCTGGTGCTTGATCGTGTCGACGTGCCTGGTCAGATCGTCGATGGCGGGAGTCAGAGCGCTCCGCAGATCCTCCAGCAGCGCCGCTGTCTCGGCTTCGCCGCCGTCGTCGATCCCGTCGGCGTTCAGGCGGTCGAGCGCCAGGGCCAGCCGCACCGCCCTGCCGGTGTGCAGGTTGCCGTCGTAGCTGCCGTCCGCCAGTCCCTCACGAACCGTCTCGATCTCGGCCGCGACCTGTTCACGCAACTGGGCTGTCGGCCGGGAGGGCATCCCGCCGACCGACTCCGGGCCGACCGCTGTGCGGATCGCACGCAGCGGCCGGGCGAGATCGTCGATCGCAAGCGCCGCGTGGTAGCCGAACAGGTGACCGGCTACCGTCGCCAGGACGAAGGACAACTCAGGCGCGGCTGCGGGCACTTCGATCACGGAGGGCGCCGCCTGGAAGCCGGCGCCCTCCGAGGCAATGACGATCGGCGTCGCGCGGTGAGCCTGGTAGACGTCGATCTCCTTTCTCGTGTCGGCCGCGGTCGACCCCTGGACTCCCGTCGCACAGACCAGGATCAGCGGCTCGGACGACAGGTCGATGTGCTTCTTGTCCTCCGTCGCGTCGCAGGCGATCGCCTTGTAGCAGAGTTCCGAGAGCTTGATCCGTATCTCCTCCGCCGCGATGCGGTCGAGGCCGTTGCCGACGACCGACCAGTCCCGGCGCCTGGGCGCGAACCGCCGCGCCAAGGCGGCGATCTGTTCGCGCAGCGTGAGAGTGCGCTCCATCGCCGCCGGCAACGCCCGCAGCTCGCGCAGCAGCCGGTCGGCGGCGGGCCGCTCGTCGGCCTTGCCGGCAACCAGGTCGACGATCGCCACGGCGAGCAGCATGCCGGCCGCGATCTGGGAGTAGAACGCCTTGGTCGACGCCACGCTCATCTCGACATCGCGGCCGTCCGAGGTGTAGAGCACACCGTCCGCCCGGTCCGCGAGGTCCGAGTCGCGGCGGTTGACGATGGCGATGGCCCGCGCCCCCCGGCGCTGCGTCAGATTGAGGGTGCGCAGCGTGTCCGTCGTCGTGCCCGACTGACTGACCGCCACGACCAGGGTGTCCGCCATGTCCGGCAGCAGATGGAAACCCGAGAGCTCCGTTGCCGGCATCGCTTCGACGCGAAGCCCCCGCAAGCCCCGCTCCCGCAGCCGACCCTCGATCGAGGCGGCTATCCCCTGGCCGGCAACGGCGGCCGTGCCCTGGCCGGTGACCACGACCCGGGTGATCGCGCCGCTTTCCAGGTCGCGCGCCACGGCTTCCGGGATGGTCTGCCGGCCCAACGTCACCCGGAAGCGGCCGGTCGCGTCCTCGTGCAACTTGCCGCGCAACGTCTTGCGTACCGATTGCGGCGCTTCGCTGATCTCCTTGAGCAGAAAGTGGGGGAACTCGCCCCGGTCGATGTCCCGGGTCGTGATGTCCGCCCGCTCCAGTTCCTCCCCGCTCACCGGCAGCGGCGACCCGTCCATGCCGAACCGCTCGATTCCGGCCAGGTCGCCGGCCCGCCTCGCATCGAGTACGACGATCTGACCCCTGGCCACGCCGGGCGCCTCCGGGCCGGCCGCCGCCTCGCCGTCCAGCCGGAGGTAGGTCGGCGTCTCCTCCACCAGGCCGTACGGCTCGCTGGCCACGACGTAGGCGTGGTCCGCGAGGCCCACGTACAGCCCCTGGCCGCTGCCTCGGATCGCCAGGTAGAGGCGGTTCGGGTCGTCGCCGCAGAGTGCGCCGACCGCGAGCGAGCCCTCGAACCCCGAAACCGTGCCGCGGAAAGCCTCGAGCGGCTTGTCACCGCCGGCCAACCGGCGAGACATGAGGACCGGCATGACCTTCGCGTCGGTCGTGATCCGCGGGTCGATGTCCAGACTCTCCAGCACACGCAGATCCGCGTGGTTGTCGACGTCGCCGTTGATCGCCGCTGCCACCTGCGGGACGTGTTGCGGAGCCGCGCCGCCGGCTGCGGGCAGGATCGTGTTCGAGGCCTCGGCGCGGGAACCGTCCGCGCCGCTGTCCGTGTGCCATCCCTGCATCCGTGAACCGGCGCCCGGAGTCAACTCGGCGTGGCGCCAGGCGGCGCCGGACGGGCGCCCGGGGACCTCCGCCTCGTTCAGGGGATGCGCGTTCGCCTCGTTGACCCGGCCTACGCTGGCCCAGCGGGTATGCCCGAGGATCGCGACCTCGACATCCGGACTCTTGAGCGCCGCCGCCAGCACCGGGTCGCCGGCCACCGCGGCGCGCAGAAAGCGCACGTTGTCGCCCAGTTCTCCGATCTCCTCGGCGCACTTGTAGACCAGGCCCAGGCGGCCGTCGCCGCGAACGATCGCGCGATGGCCGAATGTCCCATCCCCGGTGCGCCGGTCGAGCTCCGCTTGAACCGCCGGATCGCCCTGGTCGACCCCGTGTCCCGAGAGCAGCAGGAACAGGCCGGCGGAATCCCGGCCGCGGATCTCGAGGCGATCGAGGGACGAGAAGGTCTGCTGGACGCCGATCAATACGTCGAGACCCGCGTCGGTGACCGCGTCCGGGGCCAGAGCACCGACCTCGGCGACGGTCCGCAGCCGGTCGCAGCGGATCGCCCACTCGGCGTCCGCCAAGGCGCCCGCCGCCCTGCCGATGACCTCCAGGCCCGCGTCTCCGGACGCAGGCGCCCCGGCGTCCAGGCTCGACTCCAACCGCCCGAGCGCCTTCAACGTCGGCGCCAGGGCTTCGGCTACCGCGGCGCACAGCGCCGGGTCGCGCACCAGGGAGCGCACCGCCGGACGGCCGCGCAGCCGTCGGTCCCAGTTCGCAATCTCCGACGCGGCGTCGGACAGGGCGGAGGCAAGGGACCCGGCGTCCGCACGATCGATGTCGCGGACCGCCGCCTCGACGCAGCGACCGGTCGCGGCCAGGCCCTCCAGCAGTTCCCGCGAAGAGACCGCCGGTCCAGGGTGGGGGCGCATCAGGATGCCGACGATCCCGCACATCGGTGGCGGAAGCTTAGCCCGGATTGATGCCCCCACGGCCGCCCGCGCTCGCGCGATGCGCCGGTTCGACCGCAGATTCAGGATCCGGTCGTTCGGCGGCCGCCCGCGCTCGCGCGATGCGCCGACCTGCCCGAGCGGATCGACCGGGTGGGCCGACCCTCTGGCCGGCATCCGGCGCGTCAGCGTCGGTCTCCGGTCCGCAGCGTCAGGCCGGATCCAGGGCCGTGTAGACGAGCCCAGTCCAAACGGCGCGGTTGCGCAGGGTTAGAGCCGGATCGGCCGTGTAGACGAGCCTCTCCCCCTCTTCGCAGCGACTGCCGGGCCCGAAGCCCCACAGGTCCGACGGCGGTAAGCTCCCGGCGAAGGGACCGAACCGGGATGAACGACACGCAGACCTGCCTCGCCGCCGTCGTCCAGATGGGCGCCACGTCGAACGAGCAGGCCAACTGGGAAACGGCCCGGCACTGGATCGAGACCGCGGCGGACCGCGGCGCGCAGTTCGTGACCACGCCGGAAAACACGAACTACCTCGGGCCGCACAAGGAGAAGGTGAAGCTCGCCGAGCCGACCTCGGGCAGAACCTGCGCGCGGTTCGCGGCGCTGGCGCGGGACCGGGGCATCCATCTCCTTCTCGGCTCCTACAACGAGCTCTCGCCCGAGGAAGACGGCAGCCGGTGCTACAACACCAGCGTCCTGTTCGATCCGCAGGGCGAGATCGCGGCCACCTACCGCAAGATCCACCTCTTCGACGTGGACGTCTCCGACGCGGTGCGCTTCCTGGAATCGAAGACGGCCGTGCCCGGCACGGACGTCGTCGCCGTGGATACCGCGCTGGGCCGCCTCGGGCTCACCATCTGCTACGACCTGCGGTTCCCCGAGCTCTACCTGCGGCTGGCCGCGGACGGCGCCGAGATCCTGACCGTGCCCTCCGCCTTCACCCTGATGACCGGCAAGGACCACTGGTTCCCGCTGCTGCGCGCCCGGGCGATCGAGACCCAGTGCTACGTGCTGGCGGCGGCGCAGACCGGCAGGCACGACGACCGCGGCCTGCGGCACAGCTACGGGCATTCCGTGATCATCGACCCTTGGGGCCACGTCCTGGCCGATGCCGGCGACGCGCCGGGGATAGCAATCGCCGAGATCGACCGGCGGCGCGTCGCCGAAGTGCGGCGCTCGATGCCCGTCGCCTCCCACCGCCGCCTGACGATCGGGTAGCTCTGGCTCTACTGGCCGCCCTTCCCATAGCCGCGGACCACCGCTGAGGTCGTGACGCCGCAGCAGGCCGTCATGGGATCGAGTCGAAGATCCTCGACAAGGGTGCTTCGGTGCGGCGTTCATCGTCGACGCAACGGAGTGCGCGCTCGTTGCGAGATGCGAGAGAAGCGGGGAACTCACCGGGAATGACCTTCGTGTCAAGCAGCGAAGCGTCCCGCCTGATCGTAAGAACCAGCGGTTTCCCTACTCTGGCCTTGTCGGCAAAGACCTCAAGTGCAGCCCGGTGCGACGGGAAGCGAGTTTCGACCTGGCCAATCTTCAAGACTTCGTCAGCAACCTCGACACCCGCGTGTTCTGCAGGACTTCCCGGCACGACCTGCTCGACCTTGAGGACTCCGGAGTCGGGATCGACGGAGAAGCCAATCCCCAGGTATCCGGAGTCCTCGGCCAGAACGGACGGCGGCACGGCCAGAAAGGCCGCTGCCGGAAGGACCAGGCCCAACACACTCGAACGCAAGAAGCCATCGGCGCTCACGCTACTCAGGATTGATTCTCTCTGCGGTCTCATTGTTCAGATGGTCTCCATGTCATGTTCAACGTGTCGGCGATGACCGTTGCGGCGGTGCACTCACCGGGTTCAGGACACCAGGAGTAGAGCCCGGGCGCCAGGTTCCGCACCGCCTGGTCGCCTTCCTCTTCGTACAGTTGACCGTTGGAGCGAAGAGACCACAGGTTCATCGCGACCCCCCGGGCGCTGACGATCGCCCCATTCAGGCTCCCCGCAGAACCGCCGAGCAGCAGGTCCCCCCGGGCATGGGAAAGAGCAATGTCAACTTCCGCCGTGGCAGGAACGCGGCCCCGCCAACTCTCGGTTCCCAAGCCTTCGGCGAACGTGACGAGTTCCACCGAATCGACGGACGGTGGCAGCCAGAAGCCCACCGAGCCGTCCGCTCCGGTAAGGCCACGCCGGCGAACCTCGCCGCGGCCAGGGTCGACATAGCGGATCAGGGCGACCGCTCCGACAACGCCGCCGCCTTGCGAACGCATGTGGAAGCGCATCCGACGTTGCGGTTCGAGAACGAGTTCGAGTTCGTCGACAGGCGCTCCGTCCGAGATGCGCAGTTCCACCTGGTCGGAGCGGAGGATCTGGTCGTCGAGAGCCGCCTGGCCGTGGAGACGGATCACACCATCAGGCACTCCCTCGAACTCGAAGCCGCCGCCTTGCGAGGTCACCGCGCTCGACTCGAAGAACCAGGCCTTCCCAACATCGAGCAGGACCTGCGCACCGGCAACGCCACGCTTGGTGACGCCATCGGGATCGAAGCGCACCAGACGCCCCTCGACGCGACCGTGCGGCAGGTCTATATCGACCCGGGCAACACCATCGGGACCCTCAACGACCACCACTTTCCCCGCCGCGACCGCATCGCGCGCATCGAACCCGCCCCAGTCGCCCGATCGCCAATCCTGTTCGCAGGGATCGCAGTCCGGCGCCGGCGTAACCTGAACAGCCCAGGAACCCGCGTCCTCCCCCCAGTCTTCACGCTTCGGCAGGTAGCCTTCGAATCGCCCCGCTTCACGGCTGCGAAAAACGATCCGCTTACCTCCATTCAGGCCGCCAAACCAGACCAGTACATCCTCCAGCGGCTCGCCGCCGCGCCGGATGCGTCCCCGCACCTCCCAGACATCGAGAGCGGCGGACTGACGGCCAAAGGCCGGGAACTCCATGGTCTCGATGTACCAGCGGTTACCCCAGAGACCTTCCAGGAGGACCCGATAGTGTCCGGCCGGGACCCCGGACCATGTGAACGACCCGCCTCCCTCGAAGGATCTCTCCGCGACGTGCCGCGTCATGAAACTGCTGCTGGGCGTTCCGTCGTCGCGGAACCGGATCCGATTGGCGCTTGCTGTCAAGCTGGCCAGAATCCCTGCCGGAGCGAACACATCCAGAACGAAGCGGTTCGAGGCCGCGGAAGCCACTTCTCCGAGGTCGACCTGATCGCCGAGCGAGTCGAGACGCACTGTCCACTTGTCGCTGGGGGATTCTTCCAGGACCAGGTCGTATGTTCCTGGTCTCAGACCCTCGAATCCAAAGGCTCCGAAGCTGTCAGTCCAGGACGTCGCGGGCAACGCCCCATTCCGCGGTACAAGCGCAAGCAGGAACCGCCCTTCGCCGGAAGCACTGCGCAAACTGCCGAACACACCGGCGCCCCGCACCGGCGTGACCATGCCGAAGTCACTGTCCCGGTCCAGGGTGACTCCGGCTCGCGTCCACGGTACGAAAGGGCCGAGGCTGACCACGATGTCCGCTTTCTCGCCCAGCGCGAAAGGACAGACTACGGTCGCGTCGCGTGCGTCAGCGTCGACGACAACCCGGCAGGAGCCGCCGTACACGCCGCGCGCCAGTCTCTTCCCGGAGCTCCACAGCCTCCCGAAGATCTGGACGCTGTCGCCATCCAGGGCAGATACGCCGACGTCGCTGCCATCCAGTCGGAAACGGATCTGACCCATCGGGACAAGAGTCACTGGAGCTTCGCGAGCACCGGCGGTCACCCTCGCCGTCGGCGCCCACCAACCCGGAGCCGTCGCTCGAACGACCCAGCCGCCAGCGGCCTCCGGGACCTCGATGGACAGGGTCCCGGGCAGCTTTCGCAACGTGTGGCGGGCGACGATCTCGCGCGTAGCCGCCTCAGCCAGCACGATCTCGGCTCGATCCGGAGTGCTCTCTCCAGGCAGGGTGCGAGCGTGCACATCCACTGCAACCGTGACTTCGCCAGCCTCCGCAGGCTGCACAGGCCACGACGCCACGGCAGCCGCCACCGCCCAAGCGGTCAGACAACCTCGAGCCAACGCTGGCAAGTCCCGACGACCTCGCTGCTTTCTCACTTCAGGCGATCGGATAGAGCCAGACGCCGCTGGCCTCCTTGCAGTTGCCCCACTCGAGATCACAGTCGTAGTCCCAGCTTACCGTGCCGTCATCGTCCTCGACCCTGAAAGAGAGCGTAAAGCAGTTGGAAGCTCCCGATTCGCCGTCGTCAAGAGTCGTGCAGAGGTGCAGTGGACCTTCGGCACCCTCAGGTGGATCGTCGCACGCCTGATCGCACGGGTAATTTCCAACCGCGGCAGGTGCGCCTGCAAGAGCGAGCGCAACACTCAACGTCACAGCGATCCACGTGCTGTTCTTCATCATCAGAAGTTCTCCCTGGTTGCGGGGAACCCCTGGTTGCGAACGAGAGGACTCTAGCTTCCGGTTCGAGGGCCGTCAAGCCTGAGAGCTGTCCGGCGAGAAGTGAGCGAACGGCTACGATTGGCCGGCCCACCGCGGCGAGAAACCCATGGACATCTGGATCCTCATAGCAATCATCGTCTTCACCTTCCTGGCGTTCAGCTTCGAGTGGCTGCGGATCGATGCGGTCGCTCTCTCCAGCCTGGGCCTGCTCCTGCTGTTCGGCCTGGTGACGCCCCAGGAAGCGATCCGCGGCTTCAGCAACGACGCCGTGATCACGGTGATGATGATGTTCATCCTCAGCTATGGACTGACCCACACCGGCCTGATCGACCGCTTCGGCCAGAAGCTCGCCCAGATGTCGGGCCACACCCACTGGGCCGCCGCGACCGCGCTGATCCTTGTCTGCGGCGTCCTCTCGGCCTTCATCAACAACACCGCGGCGCTGGCGATCCTGATGCCGGTCGGCATTCAGATCGCGAAGCACTACGGTGTGTCGCCGTCGCGGATTCTGCTGCCGCTCTCCTACCTCTCGATCATCGGCGGCACCTGCACCCTGATCGGTACGTCGACGAACCTGCTCGTCAGTTCGATGGCGGCGGAGTACGGCTACGGCGGCTTCACCATGTTCGAGTTCCTGGCCTTGGGGCTGATCCTGCTGGTCGTCGGCTTCGCCTACATCTTCCTCGTGCCCATGCGCCGCCTTCCGGATCGCGCCGGCGCCTCCGACCTGACCACGAAGTACCAGTTGTCCTCGTTCCTGACCGAAGTCCAGGTGCCGGAGGGGAGTTCATTCGTCGGCAGCAACGTGGTCGACGCACAGATCAACGAGCGCTTCCGCCTCACGGTCCTTGAGATCCTGCGGGGCGAAGAACGGATCGCCATCGAACTCCGCGCCACGCCGATCCAAGGCGGCGACCTCCTGATCGTCGAAGGCCGGATGGACGACATCGTCAGCTTCCGGGACCACTACGGCCTGCGCCTCCGCACCGAGGTGAAGATCGGCGACCGCGACCTCTCGGACAAGAACAACATCATGGCGGAGATCCAGCTTTCGCCGGTCTCCCGGCTCACCGGTTCGACGATCCGCGAGCTGGACTTCCGCCGCCGCTTCGGCTGCTTCGTCCTGGCGCTCAACCGCACCGGCGAGCCGATCCGCGAGAAGCTGGCCCATATCGCCCTCCACAACTGGGACACCCTGCTCGTCTTCGGCCCCCGGTCCCGGATCGAAGCCCTCTACGACACGGAGGACTTCATCCCGTTGCAGCAGGACGTCAAGCTGCGCCTCGTCATCCCCCGGCGCTGGTGGCTGGCCGTAGTGATCATCCCGATCGTCGTCGTCGTCGCCGCCACCGGGGCCACCTCGATCCTCAAGGCGTCGATCCTGGGCGCCGTGGCGCTCATCGTCTTCGGCGGCATCTCCGTTCAGCAGGCGTACGAAGCGATCAACTGGACGGTGATCTTCCTGCTCGTCGGCATCCTGCCGATGGGCATCGCGATGGAGAAGACCGGTCTGGCAACGATGATCGGCGAGACGATCGCGAACGCCGGCGCCGACTACGGGCCCTGGGCGGTCATCGCGCTGGTCTACCTGGCGACCGCCCTGCTCTCGGAGATCGTCTCGAACAACTCGACGGCGGTGCTCATGGTGCCGATCGCCGGCACCGCCGCCGCCTCGATGGGCCTCGACCCCAAGCCCTTCATGATGACGGTCGCCTTTGCCGCATCCGCCAGCTTCCTGACCCCGATGGGCTACCAGACGAACGCGATGGTCATGGGTCCTGGCGGCTACCGCTTCAGCGACTACCTGAAGTTCGGCGCCCCGCTCAAGATCGCGTTCTTCGTGATCTCCGTACCGCTGATCCCGCTGATCTGGCCTCTCACGTAGCGGCGGCTAGCAGCCCGACGCGGCGATGTGGCCGGCACGACCGCCGCGATCAGTCCACGATCTCGACTTCCGCTGCCCGCCGACGCTCGGTTCGCACGAAAGTCGTCCGGTCGTTCCAGCGCACGGTGTAGGTCCCCTCCGGGAGGTTCGCGATCGACTCTTTGACCCGGAACGTCCTCGCGCCGCCGAACCAGATGCGCAACGTGCCGAGATCCCAGCCGCCGGGGCCGGTGATCTCCACGGAGACGCCCGGCGCGTCGCCAACGAGGGTGATCGCGGTATCCGATTCGCGCGCGTCGAGATCGACCCCCTGATCCAGCGCGCGCCTGAGGTTCCGCCAGCCGCCGAGGACGTACCGTCCATCCGTCCTGCAGGCGATCCGCACCCGCTCGGCCAGTGGCGGCGCCAGCTTCCGCCTCGCGGTCGCCGAATCGACGCGGATCACGTGTGACACGCCCGTATCCGTCTCCAGGAAGCAGAAGCCCCGGTCACCGCCATCCATGCGAATCTCGAGTTCCTCGTTCGGCGGTTCGTCCGTCAACGTCAGCTGCGCCGTCTGACGGTCGGCATGGGTCCGGAGCCGTACGTCAACGAGCGCGGACCGCTGACCACGCAACCGCGCCCGCAACTGCCAGGCGCCGGGCGAAAGCCCCAAGACCTGGAACCGACCCCCGGCGTCCGCCACGACTGCCCGAGGACCCGGGAAGATGTCGATCGTCGCGTGGGCCGCGGGCTCGCCCCCCGGGCCCGCCACGACTCCCTCGATCGATGCTCCGCTGTAGTCGAGATTCAGGACGAACTCCTCACCGGAAGCGTCAGGCACCGTCACCTCCCGAACCTCCTGCATTCCGCCCTCCAGGGGCATCCAGATCACGTCCCAGACACCCGGAAGCACATCGTCCATCCGATAGCGGCCCTCCGTATCCAGGGTGGCGTCCCGTTCCTGTGGCCGGTTGGTGATCGGCTGCGTCCTGGGCAAACCGCCAACGGTCCTGATCACGCCCTCCGGCAGTTCGGCCCGCCCGCTCTGCCGCCACAGCAGGATGCCGTCCCCGGGACGACCTCCCATGGCGACCCTGCCCGACACGATGGTCGTGCTCCGGTCGCAACGCACGTCCACGTCGCCTGCCTCGCGGCCCTCGTCCCGCTGACAAACCGGAACGCCCTGATCGAGGACCGTCAGGTGAAAGGACCCGTCCGGGACCGTATCCACCGCCGCTCTGCGGTCAAGCAGTTCGGCGGTGATCCGATCCCGCGGATGGCCCACGCCGCCGGTGTCGATCACGATCACGCCGCCCTCCACGTCCGACCGCACCGTGACGCGTCGGCCTCGCGACATTTCGACCGTGCCGGCGTCGAGCCGCTCCATCCCGTCGGCCCTGACCTCGAACTCAAGCGGCGCGAATCCATCGGCTTCGACCCGGAGAACAGACACACCTGGCGCCAGACCGAACAACTCGAAGTACCCCTCCTCGTTCGTCTCGACCGAGTCCGTCTGGCCCAGTGCCCACGCCATCAGCGGACCTGAAGCGTACGGCGGCGTATGCGAAACGACCGCTCGCGACAAGGGCCGAACCTCCGGGTCCACGACGAAACCGGACACCCAGGCCGAGGCGGGCGCCGTCAGGTCTCCGAGATCCAGCGTCTCGCCTGCCGAACCCGCCACGTCGAGCCGGAGCGTCCCGGCGTTCCCGGACGAGAGCTGGAGTTCCCAGGATCCCGCTTCCAGTTCGATTCGAAAGGCGCCGTCCGGGGCCATCTGGCCGAACGCGGTGTCGCCGCCGTCGTCTGTCTCCCGTCGGGCTGTGACCCGTCCCCCGGCTGCCGGTGTTCGCCCATCCGCAGCGAAGAACCGGCCCTCCACCAGGAGCACCGGCACGAGCGCCACGACGAACGGTTCGTCCGCGTTCGCGCCAACGTCCCCGGGCAGCGTCAACTGCTCGTAGTGATACCCCCCGGCTTCGGCAAAGATCTCCCTTCCCTGAAGCAGGGGGAGACGCACGAGGCCGTCGTCGTCGACCGGCATCCACCCACTGTCTTCGGATCGGACCTTCGCCTGTCCAATCGGCAGCTGCCGAAGGCGGTCCACGACCCGGATCCACAGGACCTTCGGCTCCGTCAGCATCACCCGACCCAGATCCACGGAGCCCTCCAGGTCGAGCACCCTTGAGAAACGCAGTTCGTCGCTCTCCGCCTGCAGCGACGCAGCGCCCGGCGGGAACCCGGACAGGCGGAAACTGCCGTCGGGCGCCGACTCCCCTTCCTGGCGCTGCAGCAGTCTCGCGTTGCCTGGAATCCAGGAAGACCCGATGACACGTGCGGCCGCCACCGGTTCTCCGCTGTCGTTCACGGCGCGTCCACGAACGACGAAACCCTCGTGGAGTTCCACCGTGGCCGGCGCCTCGCGGGGCCTGCGGAACGAGACTGCGCGACGGCCCCTTCCAGCCACGATGACGAGTGAGCGATCCTGCTCGGGCACCGTCAACGCGACGCGGCCGGAGTCGTCCGCCTGTTCGAAGACGAGCGGCTCCTCCGGTCGGTAGAGCCCCCGTGCCGGCCGCACGAGGGTCAGCCGCGCCCGCGCCAACGGCGCATGGTCCGCGGTGACCTGAACGGCAAGGCGAAACGAGGGCTTCAGAACCAGCTCGACCGCATCCTGCTCAGGCAGCACCTCCCGCCGCGCCGAGAGCTCCTCCCCCATCCGGGCATGAACGCGCCATGGCCCCTCACTCCGAGGTACCGCGGTCGAACCCGAGGGATCCGGCGCCACCGTCGGCAACAGGCTGAGCGGCACTTCCCGCCACATGTCGACAGGCGCCGCCGTGACCCGGCTCTGGCCGGCGCCGCCTGCCGGAACGGCCGAGCGCGTCGAGTCGCCGATGGCCCTCGCGGCGTCCACGTTCCCGGCTGGAGCCGCCGACTCCCCGCGCGCCCGGGGCGACGGAGTACGACGAACACCAGGAACGTCACGAGTTGCCGACTCCGCGCGCGCACGGGGCGACACGACCCGAAGCCGCAAACGACGGTCCACCCGACAGCCGCCGGCGGGGTCCTCTCCGGGCAGGACGCGGGTGACCGCGCAGTCGTCGTTCCATGACCAGCAGTGAGCAAGAGGCGCATTCTCCGCGAGTTGCTCCAGTTGTGCCCACGCCTGCCGGGCCGATGTCACGAACAGAGGTTCCGAAGCAACAGGGCGGTGATCTGCGCCGAGGCAGACGAACCGCATCGCCTGCCCGCCCTGGGCCAGCGCGAACGCCGGCCACGCGAGGACGATGGCGCCAGGAACGACCAGACGGACCGACAGGCCGGGGGCCGGGGCCGCCGGCGCCGCCGCTCTCAACTGCCCGAACATCGCCCTGCAGGGGAGCCAGCGCAGCCTTGATCTTCGCCATCTTTTCCGGCGTGGCGCGAGCGGATCAGGGGCCCTCTCGATCGTCCTGGATCGCATCATCGCGGCGCCGCGATGCGGGCCACGAGTAGCCTCGACGCTCGCCCGTACTTCAACGTGAACGAATCGCTTCTCAGCAGGAGGACCGCCCGGTCGCCCCGGATATCGGCGTGCAGACGGGTGTCGCCGAGCTCCGATTCGATGGCACAGGGGCGACGCGTCACGGCCCCGAAGTCGTCCAGGCGGGTGTGGACGAGGTCCCAACAGACCCTGCCCGGCGGAGGGTAGTCCCCGGCTTCCTGTGGATCTCCGTTCCGGGTCGGATCGATGGCGGCGATCCTGGTCCTCATGTCGTTGACGGCCGCCGCGAGGTCGCCCGCGACCGGATCGCCCGACCCGTTGAGCGCCGCGATCAAGTCATCGGCTTCCTTCCGACTACCCACATCGAGCTGGACGGGTTTCCCGTCCTTCACCCGCTGGATGAGCTCTGCCGCCACGGCCCGTGCTCTCGCGGCTTCGTCGACCACGACCGTTGATCGCGACGACGCGGCGGCTGGCCCGCTGGCGCCGGATGTCTCCGCAAAGAAGCTGCGCACGAAGAAGTAGATGCCACCGGCGCCGTCCACGGCGACTTCGTCGATCACCCGCAGGCGATTGAGCCAGGCAACCTGATACGGGTTGCGCGCCGCGATCAACGCTCCCTGCGCCTCCCCGATTTCGCCGACCGTATCGGCGGCGAAGAACGTGGCGGACGCCAGACTGTCCACGAGCGAGCCGCTCCGGTCGTAGACGAAGACGCCCGGCTCCGCGCCGGGAACCACGAGCACGTGATCGTCCGTGATGAACCGAATCACCGCGAGGTCTGCACTGAAGGACCGGGCGAACGCCAACCCTTCATCCCGCGTCGGCACGAGCGGCCGCACGGCCGGTCCGTCGAACAACCAGGCAACGTGGTCCTCCCAGTTCCTGTCCTCGGTTCTGGCGAGGCCGACTGCCGCGGTCAAGGCGCCGCGACGGTCGATATCGCCCACCAACTCCACATCCTTGAGAAGCCCGATTCCGCTCGCCTCCTGCAGGTAGAGACCGAACAGACCGTTGCCGAAGGCGATGCCGCCGACGGGTGCGCCCCCGAAACGTCCGTAGTCCTGTCGAGCCGGCACAAAGTGATCGGTCCCGAGGAGCGTGGCCTCCAGCTCGGTGTCCGGCTCGCCGATGCGCCACGAGTGGATCCCGCTCTCCGGTACGCCCAGGAGCAGGACGTCCTCCTCCAACCAGCGCACGTCGGTGGCCCTGGCGACCCTCTCCGGCAGCGCGACGGGCCGCAGATCGTCGATCGTCGGACCGGAGGGTCTCTCCTGAGCCGCGAGCGTCACGGGCGCCCAGACGAACACGCCAAGCGCGGCGCCGAGAGGCGCCCAGGCCCTGCGACCGCCGTGGCGCGCCCCGGCGGGACGCCAACTCACTGTGCTTCAGTCAGACCCGGGAGGCTGCCCGGGCGGCGGTGGAACGACCCGGAAACCGAACGGCGCTCTCGGTCTCCTGGTTCCAGCGCGTTGAACAAGCCGCCGCCTTCTGGACAGAAGCGAGCGATCCCAACGGGTGGCGCACTGCCGGAGTTCCCTCTGGAATCGAATCGCACAGGAACCGCAGCAAGCAGTTCTCCTCCAGGCGGTGGGGGAGCAAGACAGGAAGAAGGCTCCGCGGTGTCCAACGCGCAACTCTCGACGGAGGCCATGTAGATGTAGCCCACCACGAAGGTGGAACCGAACCAGTAGATGCACTCCTCACAGAAAGAACCCGTACCCGCGCAGCTTCCGTACTCGGAGCTGTAGGTCGAGTTCTCGTACCTAGTGCAGGGATTCTTGGCCTTCGCGTCGGGTGGAGTGAAAGTTGCGAGCGCCATGACGCACGCCCCGAGAAAGAAGAGAAATCTGCCATTAGCCCTCTTTCGACCCATGATCTGAACTCCTTGTTGCGCCGGGGCTCAACGCGAGAGAGGGGCTCCCCTAGTATAGGCGCCGGAGCAGCCGGAGATCAAATCAGAGCGCTGTCCAACGTGCTGTCCAACGAGAAGTGAGCCTGAAGTGTCGACGTCAATCCCAGGAGAAATGAGCCTGAGCGCGGGTTGGGGATCATTGGAGGCTGATCCTGCATCTCGACATCGAACGGCTTCGGCCCTGGACGAGGTCCGGGACTTCAACGCCGGAAGCGCGCCGGTCGACTTCCGTTTCGCGGAGCGTGCCGGAGCGTACGGCTTCGTGCGGCGGGTTCTGGTGCGTACGCGGTACGTCCGGTTGTCGAAGCCCGACAAGGGCGTTGGTGCGGCGGTTCCTGGTCAAGGTGACGGGCTTCAGCCGCTGCTTCAGCCGGGCTCCGGTGGCGCCGGCTGATCTCCCAGTACCGGGAGACCGGGCGCATCGAGGATCGGCACCGGGGTCCGAAGCGCCCGTTTCCCCGGCGTTACACGAAGGCGGACATCGGTCTGTTGGCGGAGGTGGACGAGACCCGACTCAACCGCCATGAGGCGTTCGGCGAGGACGGCTCGGTCGAGGGCGGACAGGGCTACAGGGCCTCCAGAGTCTGTTCGTAGCCCTGCTCGAAGATGGACGCGTTCTCGCACCAGAAGCTTGCAGCCTCGAGCCGATAGCGGTCGAACAGACCGGGCGCCGCTTCGTGTACCAGGACGCCGTCGCAGGACGACCTGAAGCGCAGAAGACCGGTCGTCCGGTCCAGGTCGACGAGATCGATGTTGTCGTCACCGAGAATCTCGACGAGAGCGGCAAGAAGGCCCGCCACGTCCGCGGCCTCGTCCGCCACGTAGCCGAAGTCCCAGTCCGCATTGCGGCGCGCATCGCCACGCGCCCGCGATCCGTAAAGGATGAGCAGTTCAAGCCCGACCGTTGCCCTCGCCGCGGCTGCCAACGCCTCCGGAAGGTCCTCTGGCGGGCCATGACCCATGGAAGCATCGTACACCGCACGCTGCCGCTGGCAGCGCAGGCCAGTAGTACGTGCTGCCGATCTCGACGACGACGAACGCCGCCGCCTGCGGCCACCGCTACCGCTGGCAGCGCGGGCAGTAGTACGTGCTGCGGTTGGAGATCACGATGCGGCGGATGCGAGAACCGCAACCGGCCGGGCAGGCCTCGCCTTCCCGGCCGTAGACGTCGAGCGAAACCTGGAAGTAGCCCGAGTTGCCCTCGCCGTCGGCAAAGTCGTTGAGCGTCGTGCCGCCCTGCTCGATCGCATCGCCCAGCACTTCGCGCACCGCCTCGGCAAGAACGTCGAACCGGCGGTGGGCGATCCGAGCCACCGAACGGCGGGGGTGAATGCGCGCCCGATAGAGCGCCTCGGACGCGTAGATGTTGCCCACGCCGACGACCACGGAAGCGTTCATCAGGAAGGTCTTCACCGGCGCCGTGCGGCCGCGGGCCAGGTCGGCGAGGACTGCGCCGTCGAAGCTGGCGGAGAGGGGTTCGACACCGAGGTGACGGAAGTGCCGGTCGCGGTCCAGGCTCTCCGTCGACGCGACGAAGGCGACACCGAAACGGCGAGGATCGCAGAAGCGCAGCCGGCGGCCCGAAGCAAGTTCGAACCCCAGGTGCTCGTGGTCCACGAGCGGCGCCGTTCGCTCGACCAGGGTCAGGCGGCCGCTCATCCCCAGGTGCAATACGAGGGTCAGGCCGCCCGAAGCGGCGGCGCCACGATCTTTCCCCACAACATCGGGCCCGGCGCGGCCCGCAACCCGGATCGGATCCGTCGCATCGGCAAGATCACGGCGCGGGAGGTGCTCGCCGCCGGTATCGACCAGGAGGTACTTCGCCCGTCGGCGCAGGCGGCGGATCGTTCGCCCCTGGAGCCGCCGGAGTGCCGGCCCGCAGAGCGGTTCACGCAGGGTCGGGAAGTGGACCTGCACTGCGTCGAAACGGTCGCCGACGAGCGGCCGCTCCAGGCTACGGCGAAGCACTTCGACTTCCGGAAGCTCGGGCACCTCAGCAGCCCGCGGAAGAAGTCATGCCGCAAGAGCGCGGCGTGGACATCAGCGTGCAAAGCGGCGGCGACCGCCGGAGCGGCCCCGGGACGGCCGGGACCGCCGATCCGGCCCCGGGGCGGCCGCCGCTCTCGAAGCTCCCGCGCGACCTCGGCCGGCTTCCGGCGCACCGCCGCCGCCCGCCACCGTCGCGACCAGCGACTCCAGCGCGGTATCGCCGTCGGCGCTGCCGCCCTTGAGTCGCACCTCCGTCTGGAGTATTCGCCAGGGCAAACTCGCGATGGCCCGCGACGAAGCGGGGTCGCGCCGCGCCGACGCCGCCTGGTAGATGCGGAACAGGCGATACGGGTGAACTCGCGCCAACGGGTTGGGGGCGCCGCCCGGGAGTTCAGCGGTCAGCTTCGGCAGGACACGGGTCTTGAAGCGGTTGAAGCTGCCCTCGGGCGGAAGGTCGAGCGACACGGCGGCGCCGTGCGCCACCGCCAACTGCTGGCAAAAGTTGGCAAACAGGCCAAAGAAGCGGAACCTCTCGGCATTCCGGTCGGCGGCGCCGTCCAGGCGGCGTCGAAGCTGCGTTACCGCCTGGGCCGGCCGTTGCTCGGAAATTGCATCGATCAGTTGGAAAACATCCTGGTCGCCACGGTCCGCCACGATCTCCTCCACCGTGCTCCGGTCGATGCGACCGGCCCGGTCGCGCACGGTGTCGGCCATCTTGCGGTACTCACCGGCGAAACGCGCTGCCGAGTCGGCGTCCACTCCCGATTCGCCGCGCTCCTCGGGTTTTCGCAACGTGCGACGGGCCAGTTCCTGCACCGCCCCGCGATCGATGCCGACGCCGGTTTCGCTCGCCAGCTCGGCCACCACCGCGTCGAGTCCGCCCACGCCGCCCCGGCGGTCGAACGCCAACCCGCCGACATCGAACGTCGCCTTCCTCCCGGCCAGCCGCTGCACGATGGGGTGAGCCGGGTCGGCTTGCCGTTCGGCGAACACGAGGGCATGGCCCTCCGGCAGCAAGCCATCGACCATGCGGCCGAGTTCCGCGAGGTCGCTGTCCGACCAACCCAACAGTTCCTCGGCCCTCGCGGCTTCGAGCAGCACTGCCAGGTCACTGACGAGCTCCGCCTTCTGTTTCTTCGTCCGCCGGCGCCTGCTGCGCCTTCGGTGCGTGGCGCCTCCGTCCAGGGCCGAGGCTGGAAGCGACGAAACCACCTCGTCAGGTGCTCCGGCATCGGCCGGAATGCTGAACAGCCGCAGCGCCTGCAGGAGCCGGCCGGCTGCTTCCCTTCCCGCAGACGACAGTGCGGCGCCCTGAGAGACCGGCAGCGCCCCCGCGGCCTCGTCGATCAGGTCGGCGGCGGCGGTCTTGTCGGCGAAGATCGCGCTGTCGCTGACCAGGGTGACCTTGGCCGGATCGAACAGAGAGAACGTCAGCAAGTCGGCCAGAATCGGCCGTAGCTCGGCCGGCCGTTTGTAGGCGGCCACCTCACAACCGCTCCGGGCGGCGAGCGCGCCCGCGATGCGGGTCGCCGCCTTCATCGCCACGACCTGCTCGCCGATCACCAGGTACAGCGGCTGGCGGTCACCGCCTGCGATTCGCGCGACCGCCGCGTCGATCTCGGGCGTCTTCACTCTTCGCTCGGAAGCCGACCCTTCTCCTCGAGTTCCTGGCACTTGATGCAGTAGGAGGCCCAGGGCACCGCTTCGAGACGGGCGCGGCCGACGTCGGCCTGGCAATGGACGCAAACGCCGAAGCTGCCGTCGTCGAGGCGGATCGTGGCCTCGTCGATGCGCTCAAGCAGAACGCCGTCGCTGTCCGACAGCGAGAAGTTCAGTTCCCGGCTGTAGGCGTGGTTCGCCCGGTCGACGAGGTCCTCCGAGCCTTCGCCAGACGACGCCTTCAGGCCGGCAGTAAGGTCACGGTTGTAGCGACCGAACAGCTCGCGCCGCTTCTCCTCCAGCCGCTCCCGCACCAACTCCATGTCGATGTCGGCGCCCTGGCGGCGAGCGTTGTTCCCCGAGCCGTCGCCCGCGCGCTCCGGCCTGAGGAGCAGGGTCGGCGCCTTGCGCGGAGGCGCCTTCTTCCGGGCCGCCTTCCTCCGGGCCACCCTCTGCTTTGCCGCCAACCGGCGAGCGGCCTCCCGGTCGGCCTCGTCCTTGGCCGCTTTCGCCTTCGCCGCCGCGGCCTCCTCCTGAGGCCTCCTCGCCTCGGCTTCCTCCGCCGCCTGGGCCTTCGCGACCCGCTTCTTTGCGGCGGCAGCAGCCCTCTGGGCCTCCCGCGCCGCAGCCTTCGCCTCGGCCAGAGCCCTGGTCGCCTTTTCCAGGGCCGACGCTCGGGACGCCGCAGCGCGAGCGGCCTTGCGAGCGGCTACTCCCATCGCCGAGGACTCCTTGGCCGCGGCCTGGGCAACCGCCTTTCGTTCGGCCGCCAACTGCGCCGCCTTCTCGGCAGCGGCGGTCGTTCTCTCGGCGAGTTTCGCCGACCGGACGGCTTCCTTCTGCTTGGCGTTCGCCGCCTGCAGTCCCTCGGCCGCGCGTTCCGAGGTGGACCTGGTCTTGCGCTCGGCCCGCTTCGCCGTCGTCACCGCGGCGCGCAGGCGCGCGGCCGCCTCCTTCGCCAAACGCGAAAGCTCGGCAGCCTGCTCGAGCGCCTTGTCCCGTACCGCCTCGCTCTCCGCAGCCTCCTCCTCGGCCTTGCGAGCCGCCGCGACCGCGGCCTGCTCGTCCTCGGCTGCCTGCTCGGCAGCCGACTTGCGGGCCTCAGCTGCCGCGACTGCCTTCTCCGCCGCCGTGTTGCCCGACGCGGCCGCACGTTCCGCCTTCCTCGCGACAGCTCGGCGCTCGGTGGCCGTCTTCGCAGCGGCCGCGGCCGATTTCTTCTTCGTCTCGGCGATCCTGATCGCTCTGTTCGCCGCGGTGGCCGTCGACCTCTTCTCCCGCGCCGCCTGCTGAGCGGCCTCCTTCTTTACGGCAGCGGACTTCGCCGCGCGCTCGGCCACGGCTGCTTTCTGCGCCGCCTCGGCCGCGGCCTTCTTCGCCGCCGCCTGTTTCGCTTCCAGCGGGCGTACCTTGGCCGCAGCCTGCTTCTTCTTGTTGTCGGATCCGCCGCTCCGGGCGCTCTTGTCCGCGCTTGCCACTTCTTTTTCCCTCACGCGGCTCAATGAAACGGTCGCCGATGATAGTTGATTCCCTCAAGGATGGTGAAAGACCGGTAGATCTGCTCGAAGACGGTCAGGCGGGCAAGTTCGTGGGGGAGGGTCAGCGACCCCAGGGACAGCCCGAAGCGCGACGACTTCAGCAACCGGGGATCCAGGCCCAGGTCGGATCCGACGATCCAGGCGACCGGCCTTTGCCACTCGCTGCGCAGCCGCCCCACCTCCGCCGCGAGGGCGCGCGAACTCAGGTTCCGGCCCAACCGGTCGAGGCAAACCGTCCAGGCCTCAGGGGGCAGTGCGGCGCGGATCGCGTTCCCCTCAAGCCGAAGGCGGGTCCGATCGTCACCGCGCGCGGGACGAACGACCTGCTCGCTTACCGGAGCGAATCTCTTGATCCGCTGCCGATACTCGCCGCAAAGGGACTCCCAGGGTTCGCGCCGGCGACCGACCCAGACCACAACGATCTCGAACGCCACCTAGCCATTATGCACGCCGTTTCGCCGCTCCACACAACCCGGTCTCCTGAGAAGGAACGGGCACGTCTACGCTGCTATTGTCCGCGTCATGGCAAGGTCCGCCGACCAGGAACTGAAGCGACTGCGCAGACGCCGCGTGACCCGTGGCCTGCTTCTCGGAGGGGTGGCACTCGGGGCGCCCGCGGTGATCAACACGCTCGTCGCGCGCCGCGCTGCGCGCTTGCCCCGACCCCGGTGGGGCGCCACCCGGCACGTCGAGATCGACGGCCAACGGCTCGCGTACGTCCACCTGCCCCGGTCCGGCCAGGGCTCTACGCCGCCCATGGTCCTGCTTCACACGTTCGGGCCAGGTCACACAGGCCTGCTCTGGCGCGAGACGGCGGAACGCCTCGCCCGCGATTGCGACTGCTTCGTCCCCGACTGGCTCGGCTGGGGCGACTCGGAGCGCAGGGCCCAGCGCTACACGGCCGAGCTCTACATCGATCTGCTCGACCGGTTCCTGGAAGAAGTCGTCGGCGAACCCGCGATCCTCGTGGCGCCCCATCGCGCGGCCGCCTATGCCGTCCAGGTGACCCTGGACGCCCCCCAACGGGTCGCCGCTCTGGCGCTCATCGCGCCCCCGGGCCTGGGCGGCGACGTCGTCCAGGATCGCGGCGACCCTCTCCTTCATGCGCTCCTGCGCGCGCCCCTGCTCGGCACGTCCGCGCTCAATCTGGTGACCGGCAGGCGGGCTCTGGACAACCACCTGCGCCGCGAGACGATCTTCGGGGCCGAGGGGCTCGGCAAGCCGGTGGTCGAGGCGATGTACCGCGCCAGCCACCTGCCCGGCGCCTGCCACGCCCTGACGGATAGCCTGTGCGGCCGGCTCGGCCACCAGCTCGAAGCCGGTTTCGGTGACGAACTCCAGCAGCCATCGTGGCTGGCCTGGGGCCGACAGGCAACCCACCCGCCGCTCGAAACGGCCGATCTCTGGCTCCAGGAACTGCCGAAGTCGGACCTGGAGGTCTTCGACGGCTGCCGCAACCTGCCCCACGTCGAACGGCCGGCCAGGTTCGCAGCGGCGCTGACGGCATTCATCGAGCGCCAGCGTTTCGCCGCCTGATCGGGGATCTCTCCCCGAACCCCGCAAAGCGACCGTACGCCGTGTCCAGGGAACCAGAGCAGAGCCGGCCAGAACCCGGGCGGCGCTCCGCGCCACCCGTGAACCAGTCCGGGCGCCCGTCATCGGGCGCACGGATGGCAGGCCGGCGCACCCAATCCGCGGGCCCGTCATCGGCAGGCTCGGCAGGCCGGCGCACCCAGTCCGCGGGCCCGTCATCGGCAGGCCGGCGCACCCGGTCCGCCTTTCCGTCCGTTCCGGGCGGCTATCCGTTTCCCGGCCTCGAGCGCGAGACCCTCGAGTTCTGGCGACGCGAACGGGTGTTCGAGGCCTCGCTTGAGACCGGCGACGACGACCGGCGCGAGTTCTCGTTCTACGAGGGTCCGCCGACGGCCAACAACGTGCCCCACGTAGGCCACGTCGTCACCCGCGTGGTCAAGGACCTCTACCCCCGGTTCCGCACGATGACCGGGCGGCGGGTGCCGCGCAAGGGCGGTTGGGATACGCACGGCCTGCCGGTGGAAATCGAGGTCGAGAAGCAGCTCGGCTTCTCCGGCAAGCAGCAGATCGAGGACTACGGGATCGAGAAGTTCAACAGCGCCTGCCTCGAAAGCGTCAGCGCCTACGAACGGCAGTGGCGGAGGATGACCGATCGGGTCGGCTACTGGCTCGACATGGACGGCGCCTACCTGACCTACACGAACACCTACATCGAGTCGGTGTGGTGGTCGCTCGCCGAACTCTGGCGGCAGGACCTCCTCTACGAGGGCCGCAAGATCCAGCCCTACTGCGCCCGCTGCGGCACGACCCTGTCGAGCCACGAAGTCGCCCAGAACTACCGCGACACGGAGGATCCCTCGATCTGGGTGCGCTTCCCGTTGCGGCCGGGGCAGACACTCTCCGCGCTCGGCGGGGAGGCGGCCGACGGCGCGACGTTCAGCACCGACCGGCCGATCGACATCGTCGCCTGGACGACGACGCCCTGGACGCTGCTCTCCCACGCCGGGATCGCGGTGCATCCCGAGCTGACCTACCGCGCGGTGCCGGACCCGGGCGACCCCGGGCGGCTGCTGCTGATCGCGGAGGGCCTCGAGCGACCCGTGCCGGTTCTCGTTCCCGGCGACGGCAAGCCGACCCGCGTGGATCTGCGGGAAGCCGCGACCGCGGCCCGCTTCGCCGGCCGGTCCCTGGAAGGCGCCCTCTACGACCGGCCGTTCCCGGTCGAGCCGAGCCGCCCCTACCGCGCCACCGAGGTGTCGGACGCCGCCGGTTTCCGCATTCTGCTCGCCGACTACGTCACCCTTGCCGAGGGCACCGGCGCGGTCCACACGGCGCCGCTCTTCGGCGAGGACGACGAGAAGAGCGGCCGCGAGTACGGTCTGCCCGAGTTGCAGGCGGTCGACGCGGAGGGCCGAGTCGCGCTCGACGCAGCCGCCAGCTCCGACGATCCCTCCGTCCGGTCCCTGATCGACGAGATCAACGGCCACTGGTTCAAGGACGCCGACCCGAAGATCGTCCGCTCGCTGCGGCAGCGCGCCCGCCTGCTTCACGGCGAACGGTACAACCACAGCTACCCCTTCTGCTGGCGCTGCGATCAACCGCTGCTCTACTACGCGACGACGAGCTGGTTCGTGCGCACGACCGCGGCGCGCGACCGCTTGATCGAGAAGAACCGCGAAGTCCACTGGCGCCCCGAGCACGTCGGCCAGGGACGCTTCGGCGACTGGCTCGAGAACGTTGTCGACTGGGCCCTGTCCCGGAGCCGCTACTGGGGCACGCCGCTGCCGGTCTGGAAGTGCGGCGGCTGCGGCGAGACCGAGGTGGTCGGCTCTTTCGAGGAGCTCTTCCGCAAGGTGGGCAGGCCCCTGCCGGAGGATCCGTACGACCGCGCCTGCTTCGACCCGCACCGGCCGTTCATCGACGACGACTTCCAATGGCCGTGCGCGGCTTCGGACTGCGCCGGCACGATGAAACGGGTCGAGTACGTGATCGACGCCTGGTTCGACTCGGGCGCCATGCCATTCGCCCAGTACCACTACCCGTTCGAGAACCGGGAGACCTTCCGGGCCCGCTTCCCGGCGGACTTCATCTCCGAGGCGGTCGACCAGACCCGGGGCTGGTTCTACACCCTGCACGTCCTCGGCTGCCTGCTCTTCGACAGCCCGGCCTATCGCAACTGCATCGTCCTGGGACACGTGAACGACGAGAACGGCCGCAAGATGTCCAAGCGGCTCGGCAACGTCGTCGAGCCGATGGAGGTGCTGGCCGAGACCGGCGCCGACGCGCTGCGCTGGTACTTCTGCGTGAACAACCCGGAGCAGCCGTCCCGCTTCTCGGCCCGCCTCGTGCGGGAGGCAGCCCAGACCTTCCTGCTGCCCCTGTGGAACGCCCTGTCCTTTTTCACCATCTACGCCAACCTCGACGGCTGGCGGCCGGGCCAAAACGAGATCCCCTTCGCCGAACGGGACCAGCTCGATCGCTGGATCCTTCTCCGGCTCTACCGGCTGGTTCGCGAAACGACCGGGCATCTCCGCGGTTACCGCACCGCGCCGGCCGCCCGCGGCATCGAGGCGTTTCTCGAGGAGCTGACGAACTGGTACATCCGGCGCAGCCGCGACCGGTTCTGGGCGCCCAACGACGAGTCCGGCGCCGGCGCGCAGGCCAGCGCGAAGGAAAGCGCGTACCAGACGCTCTACGAAGTCCTGACCACGTTGCGCCTTCTCATCGCGCCCTTCGTGCCCTTCGTCGCCGAGGAACTCCATCGCCGCCTGCTCTCGAGCCAGGGACTCGGCGCGGTCAGTTGCCACCTCGAGTCCTGGCCCGAGCCTCCCGCCGACCGCGCCGACGAGAGGCTCGAGACGGCGATGGCGACCGTGCTCCAGGTCGCCCGCAGCGGCCGCTCAGCGCGCAACGCGAACAGCATCAAGATCCGCCAGCCGCTGCGCTCCGTCACGCTGGTCAGCGCCGATCCGGAGCTCGAATCCCTGGTCGAGCCGTACGTGGACCTCGTGTCCGAGGAACTGAACGTTCACGAAGTGCGCTGGGCGGCCGAGAGCTCCGAGTACGTTTCCTTCGACGTCGTGCCGCACTACCCGAAGTGCGGCCCGCGGTTCGGTCGCGCGATGCCGGCCGTGCGCGCCGCCCTCGCTGCCCGGGACGGCGCCGACCTGAAGCGGGAACTCGACGGGTCCGGCCGCATCCAGGTCGAGCTCGACGGCGAAACGGCGCACCTCGAACCGCACGAGGTCGAGGTACGACTCGAAGAGCGTCCCGGCATCGCCGTGCACGGGGACAGCGAGCTGCTGGTCGCCCTCGACGTCGACCTGGACGACGACCTGATCGCCGAGGGGCTCGCGCGCGAGGTCGTCCACCGGGTCCAGAACCGGCGCCGCGCCGCCGACCTCGACTACGCCGACCGCATCGCCGTCCGCTACCGGACGAACGAGGAGGTCGAACGGGCGATCGAGGCGCACCGGGAGTGGATCTGCGGCGAGACCCTGGCCGTCACCTTCCAGGCCGCCAACGGCGACGGACCGGACGGCATGGAAGACGCCCCGATCGAAGGTCAGGCGTTCGCGCTCTCGATCGAAGTCCAATCCCGCTAGCGAGGAGCGCACGAACCCATGGCAGGAATCTTCAAGGCCTACGATGTCCGCGGCCTCTATCCGGGACAGTTGAACGAGGCGCTGGCGCGCCGGATCGGCATGGGCTTCGGTCACCTCGTCGACCTCACGGGCGACCAGGGCGCGGAACGCCCCCGCACCGTCGTCGTCAGCCGCGACATGCGTTCGCACAGCGTGCCGCTGTCCGAGGCGCTCTGCGACGGACTGACCGCGGCGGGCCTTGATGTCCTGGACATCGGTCTCGCCACGACGCCGATGAACTACTTCGCCACCGGCAGGCTCGGCGCCGCCGGCGGCATCCAGGTCACGGCGAGTCACAACGGACCCGGGTACAACGGCCTGAAGTTCAGCCTCGCCGGCGCCGTGCCGGTGTCGGGAGACGACGGCATCCCGATCATCGAGGAGCACGCCCTCGGCCCGGCGCCGAAGCCGGCGGCAGCACCCGGGCGGGTCGAGACGACGAGCGTCGAAGCCGCGTACGCCGAGCACGTGCTCTCCTTCCTCGATCGATCGTTCGAAGCCGCAGACGGCCCGAAGCTGCGACTGGCGGCCGACGCCGCGAACGGAATGGGCACGATCTACCGGCCTCTGCTTCTGGCCTGCGGCGTCGAACTGCTGCCGCTGTACTTCGAGCTTGACGGGACCTTCCCGAACCACGAGGCGAACCCGCTGCTGCCGGAGAACCTGCGCGACCTGAGCGATCTCGTCGTCGAGCAGAAGGCCGACCTCGGCGTCAGCTTCGACGGCGACGGCGACCGCGCCGCCTTCGTCGACGAACACGGCGAACCGATCGGGTCCGACCTGATCACCGCCCTGATCGCCGGCGAGATGCTCGACCGGGAGTCGGGCGGCGCCGTGATCCACGACATCCGCTCCTCCCGGGCGGTGCCGGAGTACATTCGCGAACACGGCGGCACGCCGCTGCCGGAACGCGTCGGCCACTCCTTCGTCAAGGCGACGATGCGCCGGACCGGCGCCCTGTTCGGCGGCGAGCTTGCAGGTCACTACTACTTCCGCGAGAACTACTGCGCCGACAGCTCGATCCTCGCCGTGGTCGCCGTCCTCAACCTGATCCGCCGCTCCGGCAAGTCCCTCTCCGAGATCACCGCGCCGCTACGCCGCTACGCGAAGAGCAGCGAGATCAACTTCGAGGTCGAGGACAAGGACGCCGCGATGGCGGCCCTCGTCGACCGCTACGCCAACCGCCAGGGCGGAACCCTCGACCGTCTCGACGGCATCCGTATCGACTTCGACGACTGGTGGTTCAACGTCCGCCCCTCGAACACCGAACCCCTGCTGCGCCTCGTCCTGGAAGCCTCGACGCCCGAAGAACTCGCCATCCGCCAGGCCGAACTGACGGCACGACTCGGCGAACCGCTCTAGCTCCAGCAGGTTCCATGCTGTCAAGGTGTGCCGTAGAGGTCTGAGACGCACTGGATCGGGAGGAGCGGCTTCGAAGTCGGTCGTGCCGGTGTTCATGTCTGCGGCGCGTTGTCGGGGAGCCGTCCGGAGTCGGGCTGCTGGAGCAGGCGCCGCCGAACCTTCAAGGGCACACGACAGTGAAGCTCATGCGCCCGACCACGCCGGCCGCCGACCGCTTGACGGCAGGGGTCACCTGGTCCGCGTCGGTCGCATCGGGCATGATCGCGGTCACGGTCACCGGCAGGGAAAAGGCGGCAGTTTCGCCACAGTACACGCCTTCCGCTGCGATACGGATCACGATGGCGCCGGTGCCGTCGGAGAAGTACCCTACGCCTCCCGTCGTGCCGCCACCATCCGCAAGAGTCTCCTCCGCCGGGCCGGTACCGACTTTCACCGTGTAGGTCACGCCGTCCAGGCGACCGACATGCCTGGTTGCGGGCGCCGCGAACTCCGGGTGTCCGAGCGTTGCGCTTCCGGCTGCGTCGGTCGTGAAGTGGCCGCTCCCGTTCATCCACAGGTCGGCTTCGACGGGTATCTCGCCAATCCCGGCGGGCCGGGTGACGGCGCCCCCGTCCGGGATCACGACGGTCTTTCCGGTGTAGTAACCCGTGACCGTTGCCACGACCAACGTGCCGCCGTCGCCCAGCGCGCAGTCGGCAAGCCGGCGGGTGTAGGTCGGCGCCGCGGCCGGTCCCCCGGTGTCGTAGCCACACGTCCTGAGCGCAGCCATCGGCGGTTCCGGCAGGATGTCGGGCAGGAGGCTCAGACGGCCGGTCGACTTCTCCCTGAGGAGGACGGCGCCCCTGCCGCGCTTCATCGTCACGCCGGGGCCGGGGTTCGCGATGCCGGCCCTGGCGTTGTCGAGAACGTCCTGGTTGACCAGCGGGCCGACGGCGGAGTCCGTGTCGCGGGTGATCCAGAACCAGCCGCCGTCCTCGACGGGGCCGATCTGGAAGCGGCTCGTTTCGGCGTTGCAGACGAGGCCGCTGTCCGTGAACTGCATCATGACCACGCCGTCGTTGTCGGGCTCGAGTTCGCCATGGTGGGTGACGTCGCCGCAGGTGGCGACCCAGGTCACCTCGTCGACGCCGTCGGCCTCCGCGATGAGTCCACCATCACCCATGTAGATGGACACGTCGTGGGTGCACGCCTCGCAGGAGACGATCTGGCCGAAGACCATCGCCGGAATCGCGCAGAGAACCAGCGCGATCGTGAGGTGCACCCCGGTCACTGCCCTGGTTCGCCAGCCTCCGGATCGTCCGGATCCGTCACTCGGGAACAAGACGTGAAGGTCCCCTTGGGAGGTCCTGGGAGGAGAGGGGGAAAGACCCGAGTGTGGTTTCATCAAAGTTCGTCACGCCTCCATATTCTGATTCCCGTCGGCGTGGAAGTGGACGCGGTCGAGCGGCTCTCGCCGCCGCCGTTCCTCTGGACCCAGACTCTTCCAGCCTGACCGGAAGTTGTTCGTGGCATTCAACTTACTACGGAGCCCGCCGCACCGGTTCGGTCCGAACGCCTCCCTTCGAGGAGCGACCACGCCAGGGAGCGGAACCCCCGTGCCGGGCTCAAGACCCGACGTGCAGGCGCCGTGCCCCCAACGCGCCCCAGCGCTGGTCCTCGTCAAGCAGACGGCGACCGTCGGTCTCGTGGGCCTGGGCCTGCTCTTCGCACCGCCGAGTCGATGCGAGCCGCCGGGTCCGAGGCGCCGGGCTTCGGATCCGGGCTTTCGTCAGTCGCGGCCGCCGAGGAGACCGGCCCGCATCAGGAAGTAGAGCAGCGTCAACAGCGAAGACACCGCGGCGGCCACGTAGGTCAGCGCGGCTGCGTTGAGAACCCGGTCCATCCCGACCCGTTCCGTCTGCAGGATGAGTCCCTGGCCGACGGCGAGGCGTTTGGCGCGGGCGGTCGCGTCGAACTCGACCGGCAGGGTGACGAGCTGGAACAGGACGACCGCGGAGAACATGACCACGCCCACCATGAACATGCCCATGTTGCCCAGAATGAGGCCGAAGAACATGACGAAGTAGCCCAGGTTGCTGCCGATTCCGGCCATCGGCACGAGGGTCGAGCGCAGCCAGAGGGGCGCGTAGTTCTTCGCGTGCTGGATCGCGTGGCCCGCCTCGTGGCAGGCGATGCCAATCGCGGCCACGGAGTTCGAGCCGTAGACCTCTTCCGACAGGGCGAGCTTCTTGCTCACCGGGTTGTAGTGGTCGGAGAGGCGGCCCCGCGTCGCGACGACCTGCACGTCCGTGATGCCGGCATAGGCGAGCAGGCGCTGGGCCGCCTGGGCGCCGGTCAGGCCGGTCACCGAGCGCACCTTGGAGTACTTCTTGAACGCTCGCTTCACGCGGAAGCTGGCCCACAGGGACAGCAGCAGGCCGGGGGCCAGGAAGACGAAGTACATGGGGTCGAAGATCATCGAACGAACTCCTTGGTGAGCGCCCGCCTTGAGTTACGGAGCGTCACCGGCGGTGTATCAAGGTGGCTCGCGGCACGACGAAGCGCCGCTTTCCGCTGTGCGAGGGGCAATCCGCGCCGCAGCGAAGTATATTCCGCGCGTCCCGCGTCGCTGCACAGTCGTGCGGGCCCAACGGTCGTCCCGGGCAGCGGACGCCGTAGTCGATGCTCCGGCGGGGGTTCGCCTGCCAGGTGTCGGCGATGTAGAACCGAACAGCACAGTCGAAACATGCCTCGAATCACCCCTCTTGAACTGAAGGGCCCCGCCGGGCTGCTGGAAGCCGAACTGCTCGAACCGGAGACGCCGCCGGCGTTCGTCGCGACCGTGGCGCATCCTCATCCGCTCTACGGCGGCGACATGGACAACCACGTCGTCGACGCGGCCGCCGCGGCGGTGGAACGACTCGGCGGCGCGGCGCTCCGCTTCAACTTCCGCGGCGCCGGCCGCAGCGAGGGACGTCACGACGCGGGCCGCGGCGAGACCTGTGACCTCGCCGCCTGCGAGCAGGAACTCCGCCGCCGTTTCCCGCGGTTGCCTCGCATCGGCGTCGGCTACTCCTTCGGCGCCGTCGTCACGATGGCGCGGCTGCCCCGCGCTGACGAGGCCCTCGACCCGCCCGCGGGCGTGCTGCTCATCGCGCCGCCCCTGACCCACTACGACTTCGAGGCCGCCCCCGACGCCTCCGTGCCCGTCGCCGTCGTCTACGGCCAGCTAGACGGGTTTACGCCGCCAGCAATGATCCGCCGCCTGCCGAAACGGTGGCCGACCCTGAACGGCTGTCGGGAGGTTTCAGGCGTCGGCCACGACCTCTCCTCGCCGGACCTTGGCTCGACGATCCGCCGGGCGTTGGAAGACCTGATTCCCAAGGAACGCGTCAGCGCAACACGCGCGAAGCGAACGAGCAGGTGAAGCCGCCATCTTGGCTGCACCGGAGGCCGGAGCCTGGCTAGACCGCGAACGACGAGCCGCAGCCGCAGGTGCCGACTGCCTTCGGGTTCGAGAACTTGAACCCGGTTCCCGCGACGCCCAGCTGGTAGTCGATCGTCGTGCCCTTCAGATAGCGGGCGCTGATCGGGTCGACATAGACATGCAGGCCTTCGTACTCGAAGACCTCGTCCGTCTCGCGCTGGCTCGTCTCGAAGTCCAGCGCGTACTCGAAGCCGCTGCAGCCGCCGCCGCGGACCGCGACCCGCAGGCCGTTGTCGGGCGGAAGGCCCTCGTCCTCGCGGGTGAGCTTGATCATCCGTACCGCCTTGGCGGTCAGATGCAGTGTCTCCGACGCCTGGCCTGGCGGCGGCGCGGGAGCAGGTGGGGTCGGAAAGTCGATCTCTGGCATCGTCGGTGAGCCTCCGCAGGAGCCTGACCCAGCCGCCTTGACATTGCCGGTACATGCAGCGTCGGGCTGCGGCTGTGGCGCCCAAAGCTATCATCGCACCAATGTCGACACGGTTCTCCGACGGTTCGTCATCGCCCGGCGAGGGCGGTCCCGAGCGAAACGGGCGCCCCGCGCAGGAGCGACGGCTGGCCCGGGCACTGTTCCCGGTCGGTCTCCTGAGGCCCGATCGAAACGGACGCCCCGCGCAGGAGCGGCCATGATCCGGGAGCAGGGCCGGAGCGAGGGCGGCTGCATCGAGGTGATCACCGGCGGCATGTTCTCCGGCAAGAGCGAGGAGCTGGTGCGCCGGCTCCGCCGCGCCCTGATCGGCCGCCAGCGCGTCCAGGTGTTCCACATCGCGACCGACACCCGGTGCGGCGAGGGAGACGTGTTGCGCACCCGGGACAACCGCAGCCTGTCCGCCGTCACGGTGACCTCGAGCGACGAGATGCGTCAGAAGCTGAGTCTCGGCGTGGAGGTCGTGGGCATCGACGAGGCGCAGTTCTTCGACGGGGGACTCGTCGAGCTGGTCACCGAACTCGCCGACCTCGGCGTTCGAGTGATCGTCGCCGGGCTGGACCTGGACTTCCGGCGCCGCCCCTTCGGGCCGATTCCCGAGCTCATGGCGATCGCCGAGTACGTCGACAAGATGCACGCCGTGTGCATGCGCTGCGGCGGCCCCGCCCAGTACTCGCTACGAATCGCCGCCGGCGAACAGCAGGTCCTGGTCGGCGACGTGGAGTCGTACGAAGCCCGCTGTCGCCGTTGCTACGCCTCGTCCGCCGAGGCTGGCGAGGCCTCCGGGATCGGGTCCCGCCAGGAGCCTGCGCGGTAGGACGCCACACGGTTCTGGCGCGCGTGTGGCGCATCCCGCGCCACAGGTGAACAAACTCCGGGTGCGAGCCATCGAGCACACGGCTGGCACGATGCTCGTCGTAGCGCCTGCGCTCAGGCTCTCGGCTGACGCCGAGGACCGGCGGGCCGCAGGTCGCGGTCGGTTGGGAGGGATGGAGCGCCGTTCAAATGCAGGCCTCGCACGAGCGCCAGAGCAGGCGCCGCCTCTACTCGAGCGGTTCCTCTTCGCGCCAGGCGGACCTGCCGTCGCGGTAGTGCTCCCGTTTCCAGATGGGCACCTCGACCTTGAGACGTTCAAGCGCCAAACGGTTCGTGTCGTAGGCCTGACGCCGGTGAGCGGAGGCGGTGGCGATGACGACGCTCGCGTCGCCGACCTCGATCGTGCCCAGGCCGTGGACGACCTCGACGCGGGTTCCCGGTTCTGCGGCTTCGAGCTCGCGAACGATCCGCTCCAGGCGGCGTTCGGCCATCGCCGGATAGGCGGAGTAGGTGATTCGCTCAACGGGGCGGCCGCCGAACGAGTTCCGGACATTGCCGACGAAGACGACGACCGCTCCCTTGCCGGCGTCCTCGACGGCGGTCCGAACCGTCTCGACGGTCGCGGCATCGACAGCGCCGTCCCGCAGCCGACCCGTTGCGGCGCTGCACGATCCGCCGGACACCGGAGGCAGGAGAGCGACTTCGGCGCCGTCGTCAAGGGAAGCGCCCCGATCTCCGGCCACCTCCCCATCCACCGCCACCGCCAGCCTCGGCCAGAGCGGCGCCAGATCGGGGTACGCCGCGGTCAGCCGCGCGATCAGGTCGGCGATCGTGCTGCCGTCCGGGAGTTCAACCTCCGTCTCGGCGCTGCCGACGGCGTCCAAGGCGGTGGCAAAGCTCAGCACCCGTACGATCAAGACACGGAAAGCTAACAGCTTGCGCGGCCCAACGCAGCAGGTGCCGCGGCGCGAGGTCCCGGTGAGGCGGGGAAGTCCGTGTCGCACCAAAGCTGGACGGGCGCCTGACCGCTCTCGGCACACAAGCTCCCGGGAAACGGCGGCTTGGGGCCAGTGAGCCAAAGTCCGCGACAGGTTTGGCGGTTCCAACAACGCGGATAGTCTTCAGCCTGCCTCTACAGGCCGCGAACGACGAAACCGGCGCCTTGTGGCCGCTGCGGAGGGTTTCGGGGTTTCGCGGATGGCGGCGGAACTCCGGAAACGCGATGCGGCTCCTGCTCTTCGATATCGACGGCACTCTGGTTCGCTGCGGCCCGCAGATCGGGCCCATCTTCATGGGCGCTCTCGAACGTACGTTCGGCCAGACCGGCAACGTCCGGGCGTACGACTTCGGCGGCAGGACGGACACGGAGGCGGTCATCGACCTGATGACCGATGCCGGGATCCCGCGCCCTGAGGTCGAGGGCCGCCTGGGCGAGGTCCGTTCGCACTACACCGATCTGCTCGCACGGCTCGACCCGGAGCAGATGCGACTGCTGCCGGGCGTCGTCGACCTGCTGGAGGAACTTACCCGTGCCGAAGACACCTGCGTCGCACTGCTCACCGGCAACTGGGAGGTCGGCGCCCGGGCCAAGCTGGAACCCTTCGGCCTCAACCGCTTCTTCGACTTCGGCGCGTTCGGCGAGGATGGCGTCCGCCGCAACGAACTGGTGCCGGTGGCCGTCGAACGGGCGACCCACCGGCTCGGCGCCCTGCCGGACGCGAGCAATGTCGTGATCATTGGCGACACGGTCCGCGACATCGCATGCGGCAACGCACATGGCGTCCCGGTGCTCGCCGTGGCAACGGGCTTCACGCCGAACCACCGGCTTGAGGAAGCCGGCGCCCGCTGGGTCGTGCCCGACCTCCGTCACGCCTCGGTGCGAGAGATCCTCATCGACGGTCAGGGCGTTCAGCGTCCACTCCGCTAGCCCGCATGTTTCACCGGGCGGTTTGAAACCGGGTCCCTTCCTGGAAGCGCCTGAACGCAACATGACGGAGGTACCTGTCCGAGTTGCGTGATATCGCTTGGCACACAGAACTTCCTTGACGAAGTGGTCCATGCAGTCCAGGCAGAGGTTCGAGAAGAACTGGCTGGTCAGATTGCCGATGGGCAGCCCGCGGCGCCGCTCAAGCGGCGTCAGCAGATCGTCGCCGGGAAAGAGCTGATAGACCGGCTCCTGCCGGTTGGCGCCGTCGATCATCCGGTCAGCGAGCTCCAGTGTGCGGTCGCAGGCGATGCGTCGACGCAGGTCCCGCTTCAGGATCTCGTGGTCGATGGCGGGGAAGTAGCGAAAAATGTCGCAGCGCAGAACATGGCGGAAACGATCCCGGAACTTCTCGTAGCGGGCGACCGCGCGGTGCGTGCCCTTGCCCACCCGATTGGCGTAGCTGTCGTGAATGAAGCCGCGCTCGAAAATCGGCTCGCAGACGGCGCAGAAGGCATGGTGAACCACCCGGTCCCGAAAGGGGGCCGCGGAGACGATGCGATGCTTCGGATCGCGGATCTCGATCTTCGTGTAGCGTCCCGGACAATAGCGGCCAGCGTGCAACTGCCGCTCGAGCCGCAGGACCTCGGTCTCGAGGTTGGCAAGAAAAGCGGCGACGCCCGGCTTCCCGCGCTTCGCCCGCGCGGCGCGCAGTGCGGCCGCATGCAGCGCCTCGAAGGAGGCGATGCGGTCGAACAGGTCAGGCGCCGCCACGACCGGCGTGCGCCTTTCCCCAGGCGCCGACCTTCCGCCCCGTCTCATCGATGGAACGCGCGGCATACTCGTAGCGACGCCGGTCAAGTGCGCGCAGATCGCAGGCCAGGCGGAACAGGAAACGGAGCTTCTCAAGCCCCAGGTTGGCGGCAGCGAGATGATCGGCTCTGCGCCGTGAGTAGGTCGCCTCGATCAAGTGTTCAAGGACGTCCAGTGCCGTGTCCTGGATCCGGTCTCCTGGCTGGAACTTGCGGCTCCGGGGGAAGCGCTCCACCGCCGGCACGAGCCACAGAATGAACCGGTAGTGGGACTCAAGAGCAGGACCGGTCGCTCTTGCCGCTCCCGCCCGTGCCGTCCGACGCTCTTGCTGTTCCACCGACAAAGCTCTCTGCATGCCATGCCTTCCTCGCCACAGCCGAAGCGACTGCAACCCGGGCGCCGGACCAAGGGGGCCAGCCCCCTTGGAACCCCCGCCCAGAGGAGGTAAAGAGGTAAAGACTCACGGGGTGAGCGTCCGGGCAACGCGGAAGCCGATAAAGTTGAACCGGCCTCCGATCAACCACAAGCCGCGGAGCGCGGAGCGGAGGTCCCCAGGTTCGTTGAACACGGAACCGCCCCGAAGGACGCGACCGGAACACCCACCGCGCAGCCAGGCGCTGCCGTCGGACGGCGCGCCAACGTAGCTTTCGTTCCAGCAGTCCTCAACCCATTCCCAGACGTTGCCATGCATGTCGTGCAAGCCGAACAAGTTCGCACCAAACGAACCCACAGGCGCCGTCCTGTCAGCGTCCCAACGGCTACCGCAACCATCGCAGTTCGCACGGTTAATACCAATCTCATTGCCCCAACTGTACGCCGTGCGCGTCCCTGCCCGAGCAGCGTACTCCCACTCAGACTCGCTCAACAACCTGTACTCGTACCCGGTCTCCGCCGAAAGCCACGCAACGTAATCCTGCGTGTCCCACCAACTCACCCAGACCACCGGACGATTGCCGCGACCCCAACCAGGATTATCCGGAACATGCCGGCAACCGCCAGACTCCACGCATGCATCCCACTCCGAAAACGTCACCTCGTACTTCCCAACCGCCAAAGAAGCCGGAATCGTCACCGAGTGCACCGGGAACTCGGCGTCAAGGCACCCCACGCCCGACACACAGCCCATCTGAAAACTGCCAGCCGGAATCACGGCCGACTCCAGACCACTGCCGACGCCACTACATCTGAAGGCGCTCGTATCGCTCCTGGTTGGCGCTGTTGTGCCCGCCTCGTTTGTATGAGTCCATGTCTCGCCGTTGGGCCCAGTGACACGAAGCTCAAAGCCCAGGTCCGTCACAGGCGCCACGAAGACCCATCGGTGCCCGTTGTGCTCGCAACCGTCCAGCACCTTGACCAGAACTTCCGCGTTCTCTCGACTGAAAAACCAGAGAATCCCGGATTGACTGGAAGCCCATACACCTGCCCGCGCCTGTCCCGTTTCGCCTTCGCCAGTGATGTAGCACATGCGAACCCTGTAGTCGCCGTCGAACTGAAGCACGTCAGACGTCGGCGTACAAGGGCCCTCCGTAGAAAAACTGACAGCCGGAATCACGACCAACTCCGGACCACTGCCGCCTGAACGCAGAGCATCACGAACGCTCGGCAAAGGCGATCCTTCGTCGGCCCCCAAGGCATCCGAATCCGCCGCCTCCTCCTGACGCGACTGTCGCTGAATGCTGCGTTGTCTTCGTGCTCCCCGGACCGAACGGCCACCCCGAAGGTCCGCCCCCTCGAAACAACCATGCCGACAGCCGGTGATGGTGCATGCCATGCCGTCTTCGCCACAGCCGAAGCGACTGCAACCCGGGTGCCGGACCAAGGGGGCCAGCCCCTCTTAACGCCCGATGAAACCGAAAAGGTGAAGACTCACGGGGTGAGCGTCCGGGCAACGCGGAAGCCGAGGTTGCTGTCCCGGTCCCCGGGACTAAGCCAGAAGCGGTTCGCGGAGCGGAGGTTCCTCGGATCGTTGAACCAGGAACCGCCCCGAAGGACCCGAACGGAACAGTCACCGCGCCGCCAGGCGCTGCCGTCCGACGGCGCGTCGACGTAGATATCGTTCCAGCAGTCCTCAACCCACTCCTCCACGTTGCCATGCATGTCGTGCAAACCGAACCCGTTCGCACCAAACGAACCGACAGGCGCGGTCTTGACGTCGTCCCAACGGCTACCGCAGCCACGGCAGTTCGCACGGTCATCACCAATCTCATTGCCCCAACTGTACGCCGTGCTTGTGCCCGCCCGAGCAGCGTACTCCCACTCCGACTCGCTCAACAGACGATACTCGAACCCCGTCTCCGCCGAAAGCCACGCGACGTACTCCTGCGTGTCCCCCCAACTCACGTTGACCACCGGACGATTGCCGCGATCCCAACCCTCATCATCCGGAACATGCCGGCAACCGCCGGACTCCACGCATGCATCCCACTCCGAGAACGTCACCTCGTACTTTCCCACCGCAAGAGGCGCCGGAATCGTCACCGTATGCACCGGCAGCTCCGCCGGATCACATACCACGCCCGAAACACAGCCCGCCTGAAAACTGCCAGCCAAAATCACGACCAACTCCGGACCACTGCCGCCTGAATGCAGAGCATCACGAATACTCGGCAAGGGCGATCCTTCGTCGGCACGCGAGGCGACCGAAGCGGCCACGTTCTCTTCACGCGACTGTGAAGCGACTGAAGGCTTCACGCCCAGCTCATCGAGCTTTTCCTTCGCCACTTCAACATAACGCGGCTCGGACATCTCCTTGCAGTCCAGCAAATCCTCAACCTCTCCTTCGTTCTTGTGCTTGAAATGCACCTCCAGCCTCGCGCCCGCCGCGTCGTAATCAAGCATTTCGAGCCAGGAAAATCCAGTCGCTACACAAAGCGACGACGCCTTTGAGAAAAGGCGCTTGATCAACGTAGGCGGTCTTCCCATTCCCATTTGCTTCACAACGAAACTATCCTCCGTCAGGCGCTGGAAGCGCAGCTTGGCAGCCGTCGTCCGTGTCGGCGACTGCGACGCATCCTCCTCCGCGTCCCGTCTTTCGAGCCCCTTTCTTGCCTTCGCAACATATCGCGGCACAGAGTTCTCCTTGCAGTCCAACACCTCCTCCCCCTCATTCTCGTTTTCGTGCTTGAAGCGCACCAGAAGCGTGCTGGTTGCATTCGTTCTGATACCCACTGAAATGCCTCCAACCCCAACTCCTTCCATTTTTCCCGCTCCCGCCCTTTGACCAAGCACGTCCATGAAGGTGAATCCCGCGGCCACGCAAATTGATGCAGCCTTCTGGTGGGCGAACTTGCTTGCCTTTTTCGTTCCTCCGACACCCGTCATGTGAGACACAACGAAACGATCCTCCGTCAGGCGCTGGAACTGAAACAGTGTGGCACCGCTCGCAACTGACGTCGACAGCAACGCAGCAACGCCAAAGACAACGAACCGTATGTAGGTCACGGACGCGGAAGTCATAAGTCTCCTCCTCCTGTTGATGGTTCTCGAATTCAAATTGTGAAGCCTGCCAAGATGCCTGTGAAGCGGTCCCGGCCGGTCCTCATAGCTGCTTCCGGCGCAGAGACTATCTCAAAGTCGATCCTGAGTTTCGAAGTGCGAAGCCGAATTGCCACTCAGTGGATGGAGATTGGCCCCAGTTCCGGCATGGTCGTCATTGATGTGGGAGCTCGGCATTCCGGGGCAGAATCAGGTCATGGCGACTCGAGGCAGTGTGGAAAGTGGTGCCTGATGAGCTCGCGGTCAGTGGGGACACAGGCCACTTGAACGCTGCAGTTGTCTTCGTGCTCCCCGTGCGACGCGCTTGCTGTTCCCCCGACAAAGCTCCCTGCATGCCATGCCATCCTCGCCACAGCCGAAGCGACGGCAACCCGGGCGCCGGACCAAGGGGGCCAGCCCCCTTGGAACCCCCCCCCGGAGGAGGTAAAGAGGTAAAGACTCACGGGGTGAGCGTCCGGGCAACGCGGAAGCCGAGGACGTTCATCCAACCCCCGGCCCCGAACCTGACGCGGGCCGCGGAGCGGAGGAACCTCGGGCTGCTGTTCCAGGAACCGCCCCGAAAAGCGCGACGGGAACAGTCCCCACGTTCCCACGCACTGCCGTCGGACGGCGCCCCAACGTAGCTCGCGTTCCAGCAGTCCTCAACCCACTCAAAGACGTTGCCATGCATGTCGTGCAAACCAAAAGCGTTTGCAGCAAACAAACCCACTGGCGCCGTCCTGTCCTCGTCCCAACGGCTACCGCAACCAAAACAGTTCGCACGGTTATCACCAATCTCATCGCCCCAACTGTACGCCGTGCGGCTCCCAGCCCGAGCAGCGTACTCCCACTCCGACTCGCTCAACAACCGGTACTCGTACCCCGTCTCCTCCGAAAGCCACGCAACGTACTCCTTCGTGTCCCGCCAACTCACGTGCACCACAGGACGATTGCCGCGACCCCAACCCTCATGATCCGGAACATGACGGCAACCGCCAGACTCCACGCATGCATCCCACTCAGAAAACGTCACCTCGTACTTCCCCACCGCAAGAGGCGCCGGAATCGTCACCGTGTGCACCGGAAACTCGTCGTCGCCACACAACACGCTGTCCGATACACAGCCCATCTGAAAGCTGCCCGCCGGAATCACCGCCGACTCCGGACCACCGCCGACGGCGCCACTACATCTGAAGGCGCTCGTATCGCTCCTGGTTGGCGCTGTTGTGCCCGCCTCGTTGGTATGGGTCCATGTATCACCGTCTGGCCCAGTGACGCGAAGCTCGAAACCGAGGTCCGTCACGGGCGCCACGAAGACCCATCGGTGCCCGTCGTACTCGCAACCGTCCAGCACCTTGACCAGAACCTCGGCGTTCTCACGGCTGAAGAACCAGAGAATCCCGGATTGACTGGAAGCCCATACACCTGCCCGCGCCTGCCCCGTCTCGCCTTCGCCGGTGATGTAGCACATGCGAACCCTGTAGCCGCCGTCGAACTGAAGCACGTCAGACGTCGGCGTACAAGGGCCGTCCGTGGAAAAGATGCCAGCCGGAATCACGACCAACTCCGGACCACTGCCGCCTGAACGCAGAGCATCGCGAACGCTCGCCAATGGCGATCCTTCGTCGGCTTCCAAGACAGCCGAATCCGCCACCTCGTCCTGACGCGACTGTGCAGCGACTGGAATGGCGAAAATCGCAAAGGCGATCGTTGCGCCGACAAACAACTTGGGCATAAACGTTTATCCTTCCTACACCATGCTAATCATGGTGATTGGATGCAATTGTCATGATTGAACACTTTGAAGTTGTCCCGGTTTCGCGAACCATGGGCGCCTGGGAAATCAGGCGGCTTCCTGAACCGCCTCCTCGCTTTTGTGGTTTCCACCGAGTCCGGGATTGGACTCGATTATGGTGAGTGGCCGCTGAACGAGCGGAATTTCTCTTGGAAGATCGTCTTGTTGGGCGAGGACCGCCACCGGGGCAGTTGTCGAAGAGCGCGATCGTCGCGAATGGCGGCCCACCTGAAACGTGCGGCTTCGGCTTCATGTTGGCCTTGGCGATTTCGCTGCGCGACAAGGGGAACCGTCAGTCGTAGTGGACCTGGGGGATTCGCCCGGAGGAGTCCCAGGCGTCGCGGAGGGAGATGGTCGTGCCGTAGCCCGATACGGCGCACCGGTTGTCCTCTCGGCCCGCGGGGTATGCACAGTGCACCAGGCGATCCGCCGCGGCGCCCGGATCCAGGTAGACGTCTCTTCCGAAGCCGGTGATCGCCACCCATTCCTCGCCGGTGTCGCGGTGGATCACGCGGGTGCTGGAGCGCAGATCGGATGCGACGGCGAGGTCGAACCACCAGTGGCCGTTGAAGCCTGTGCCGTTCAGCACCTTGACCAGAGCTTCCGGATTCTGGGGGTCGAACAGCCAGTACAGGACGCCCTTGTCAGACGACCACCCGGACGTGCCGACGGTGTCCGTGTCGTTCGCCGTGGCGCTGAAGTGAATGTCGAACCGGGCGTCCTGGAGGTTCCCCGGCTCCGTTGGGCGTGCGCCTGGCACGGTCAGGGCTACGAAGTCGGCATCCAAACGGAGGTCGCCGAGGGTTGCGCGCACCTGGTGAGTGCTCACAGGCGCCGCTTCGCCGAACGCGGGCTGAGGAAAGCGGTTCCTGTTGGCGGAAACGGACGCCAACGCCAGGTACTTTGAAGGAATGCGTCCGGAGGAATCCCAGGCATCGCGGAGGGAGATCGTCGTGCCGTACCCCGATACCGCGCAGCCGTTGTCCGTGCGGCTCGCGGGACGTGCACAATGCACGAGGCGATTCGCCGCGTCACCCGGATCGCTGTAGACATCCCTTCCGAAGCCGGTCATCGCCACCCATTCGTCACCGGTGTCGCGGTGGGTCACGCGGGCAGCGGAGGGCAGATCGGAGGCGACGGCCAGGTCGAACCACCAATGGCCGTTGAGACCTCTGCCATCCAGCACCTTGACCAGAGCCTCCGGGTTCCCGGAGTCGAACAACCAGTACAGGACGCCCTTGTCGGACGACCACCCGGCGGACTTGCCGACGGTCTCGGAGTCGTTCGCCTTGGCGCTGAAGTTGACATCGAACAGGGCGCCCTGGAGGGTGCCCGCTTCCTGGCCTGGCATGGTGACAACGACGGAGTCGCTGTCCGCGTACACGTCGCCGCGGAATACGCGGACGAGGAAGCTGTAGCGGCCTTCCGGGCGGAGACCGGAAACGGACGCTTCCTGAGCGTTCGCCGAGGTCGTCACGGCCCGGTTCCAGTCGGCGCCCTCGAGCCGCTTCCAGACCATGAAGCCGTCCTCGTCGTCCGAGCGGTCCGTCCAGACGATGTGGACGGTCGTGCTGCTGGTCGGCGTTGCGCGCACGCCGGTCGGCGCGGCCGGCGGCGGTTTGCGGACCGGCGCCGGATAGAGGAGCCGGAGAATCGCCTGGTCGTCCGAAGACAGGCGGGCGCCGCGGCCGTCCGCGCGAATCCGGGGAAACATCAGCGCTTCCCTCTTCGCCTCCGTGTTGCAGTCGTGCGTCGCGTCGGCATCGCAAGGATGGGCGATGCCCAGCGAATGTCCCAGCTCGTGGCCGAGCAGCTCTTCCATGTAGACGCGTATGCTCGCTTCGCTGCCGTACCGCCGCCGAAGGTGGTCGCCGAGCCCCCGCCGGGTGTTGACGTCGGACTGGACAATCTGCACGTCCGCGTAGCGCTCGTGCGGCGAAGGGCGTGGAACCGGCGGCCTGTTGCACGCCATCCAGGTGGTGGCCCACCCGACCGCGCCGCCGTCCGGTTCCAGTTCTCCCATCTCGTTGAAGGGATCATCGAACATGATGAGGTTCCGGCCGCGGTAGGCGTCGACCTCGGGCGGCGCCGGAGGCCGGTCGTACCGAAGATCCACCCGGCTCTGCGGATCGCGGTTCCAGGCCCGCATCGCCGTGCTCACGGCCCGCCGGGTGGACGCTTCGCCCAGGCCGGGTTGCCCGCCCTGCTGAATTCCGAAGTTCACGCTCTCGCCGCGCTCGAACGCAAACCAGCGCACGGACTCGTTCGGGTACGCGCACCGGTTGCCCGTGCGGATGAACCGGTACGGCTGGCGGACCGTCGCCGGGCCGCGGACGACCTCGCCCTTCGGCACGAAGTAGTCCGCGGCGCGTTGCGCGCCGACCGCTCGATCCCGGATCCAGCGGCGGAAGCGGGCGCCGTCCCGCAGGCCGACCACCGTCTCGGCGCCGGCGTCGGGTCCGGTTTCCATCACGTCGTTCCTGAGCGACGGTTCGCGCTCCAGCAGGACGCCGCCCTCCACCGGGACCTCGAAGAAGATGCCCAGGCCGAACTCGACGACGCGGTGGAACGCCAAGGCGCCGCTCTCGCCGGAGCGCTGCCCGGTCAGGAACAGGAGAACCCGCTCGCCCTCCTGCAGCATCGGCAGGCCCGGGATGCGCATCGCCAGGCCGTCGGATCTGGCGCCGCCGGGCTGCCGGACGACGATCGTGCTGCCCGCCACGGCGCCCTTGAGGACTTCCTCCACCGTGACGGTGAAGTCCGTTGCTGGCAGAGGCAGGCCGTCAGGTGCGGCTGCGGCAAAGAGCACCCGGCCGAAGACAATCGTCCCGGTCCGATCGACCATCGACCCGTCGCTGGGCATGATGTAGGTGATGGCCGCCGCCGGGTGCGCGGCCGCCAGCACCGTTGCCAGCAGCATGGCTCCGACCGGGCCAAGTTGACGGGGGGAAGGGCAGGTGCGCCGCACTGTCTGCAAGGGGTTCGCCTCCTGTGGACAAATCACCCGATAACGCGGTCTCGCGTGGACTTTTTGTGCCTATCTTCGTAGAACAGACGTACTATGACACCGAAAGCGTCTGGACGCAACATGAAGGAGGTACCTGTCCGAGTTGCGTGAGACCTCCGGGCCCGGAGTGGAGCGGATGTGGCGCTTCGCCCGCCACACGGGTTGCTTCCGGGTCGCCCCTGTTCCCGGGATTGAGGGCGGCCCGATATGCTCCCCCGTCGCGCCTTGCTCGACGGGCGCGCCGCGCCGGTCTCGGTGTGACACGGACTTTCGCCACGGGCTGATGAGCCTTGAACTCGACCATGAACTGCTGATCACCGGCGCCGCCCTGTGCGAGCCGCCGCGGGCATCCCGGCTCGAACTGATGGGTCCCGATCGCGAACGGTTCTTCGGCGGCATGGTCACGGCGGCAGTCGAAGGTCTGGAGTCCGGCCGCGGCGCGTTCGGCTTCATCACGGACGTCCGCGGCCGTGTCCTCGCCAGCGCCACCGCAATGACGCTCGAGGACCGGCTCTGGCTCGAGATCCCCAAGGGCCGCGGCAGGACGATCATCGAGCACCTGGAGAAGTACATCGTCACCGACCAGGTCGAGATCCTGCCGCTCGGCGACATGGCCTCCGTGCGTATCGCCGGCCCAAAGAGCGTCGGCGTTCTCGCCGACCTTGGCGCCACCGCCGCCCGCGACCTCAGCGAACCCTGGAGCCACGCCCAGGTCGAGGTCCTCGACCACCAGGCTCGCCTGGTCCGCGAAGGCCGCAGCGCCGTGCCCGCCTTCTCGCTCTGGCAATCCAGCGCAATCGCGCCCCTGCTGGCCGAAGACCTCGCCGACGCCGGCATTGTCCGAATCGACGCCGAGGCGACCGAAGCTCTCCGCATCGAGCACGGCCACCCCCTCTGGGGCGTCGACTACGACGACTCGAACCTGCCCCAGGAAACCGGGATCGAAGACGCCGTCGACTACGAGAAGGGCTGCTACCTCGGCCAGGAGATCGTCGCCCGTATCCACTACCGCGGCCAGCCGGCTCGCCGCATGTGCCGGCTCGTCTTCGAGCCCGGGCACGTACCGGCCGTCGGCGCCGGGATCGAGTACGGCGGTCGTGCCGCGGGAACGGTGACCAGCGTCTGCAAATCGCCCCGCGACAAGACCGCCATCGGCCTCGCCCTGCTGCCGCGACGCGCCGTCGAGGCCCTGCCGGAAGCGAAGGTGAGCGTCGACCGTCGAACCGTGCACTTCAAAGCGCTCGGTTCCTGACGCGACCCACCCCTTGGTCCTGCAGTTCGGCGTCCTGCGGGGACAGATCAGGGTCGACGACCGGTTCTTCGAAGCTCTGCCCGAGGAGGAGTTGGCCGCCCGGGATATTGTGAACGCGTGCGGGTCGTTGCCTGGCCGTCAGTACCGCGGCAGCGACGGATCCACCTGCTCCGCCCAGGCATCGATCCCGCCGGCCAGGTTGTAGGCCTGCGGAAAGCCGTTGTCGCGGAGGATGTTCGTCGCCCGGGTCGACCGCGGGCCGTGATGGCAGTGGACGACCCAAAGCTTCGACGGATCGAGTTCGGCGACGCGGCCTTCGAGTTCGGCGACCGGGATCAGGGTCGAGCCCTGGATGCGGCAGATCGCGTACTCCTGGGGGCCGCGGACGTCGAGGATGCTGAAATCGCGGCCGTCGTTCATCCAGGACTGGACCTGGGTCGGTGTCACGTCGATCATGTCGTTCAGCGCCGGCTCTTCGGCGACGGCGGGGATGCCGCAGAACTGCTCGTAGTCGATCAGCTCGGTCTGGGTCGGATTCTCGGAGCAGACGGGGCAGTCCGGGTTCTTGCGCAGCTTCAGCTCGCGGAAGCTCATCCGCAGGGCATCGAAGAGGACGAGACGGCCAATCAGGGGATCGCCCTGGCCGATGATCAACTTGATCACCTCGTTCGCCTGCAGACTGCCGATGATGCCGGGCAGCACGCCGAGGACGCCGCCTTCGGCGCATGAGGGGACGAGTCCGGGAGGCGGCGGCTCGGCGAACAGGCAGCGGTAGCACGGGCCCTCGGCGCCCCAGAACACGGACACCTGACCCTCGAAGCGGAAGATGGAGCCGTAGACGTTCGGCTTGCCGAGCAGGACGCAGGCGTCGTTGACGAGGTAGCGGGTCGGGAAGTTGTCCGTGCCGTCGACGACTAGATCGTAGTCGGCGAAGATCTCGAGCGCGTTGCTCGAGTCGAGCATCACCGGATGCGGCACGAGTTCGATGTGCGGATTCACCTCGCGCAGGCGCTCGACCGCGGCGTCGATCTTCGGGCGACCGACGTCGGCGTTGCTGTAGAGCAGCTGGCGGTGCAGGTTCGACTCGTCGACGATGTCGAAGTCGACCAGGCCGAGGCGACCGATGCCGGCGGCGGCGAGGTACATCCCGAGCGGCGAACCGAGACCGCCCGTGCCGATCATCAGCACCTTGGCGGCCTTGAGCTTCAACTGCCCCTCGGAACCGACCTCGGGCATGATGAGATGCCGGCTGTAGCGGAGGATCTCCTCCGGACTCAGCTCCTCGGCCTGCGCGGCCGCCGGCGGCTCAGCCACCGTGCCCCCGGCGATGGACGGGATGATCGCCAGCGTCGCGTCGCCATCGATAGCCGTCGCCTCGCGCTCCAGGTAGCGCACGTCCTCGTCGTTCAGAAACAGGTTGACGAAGGTGCGCAGCTTGCCGTCGTCGCCGAACAGGTGGGGGCGCAGCCCTTCGTAGCGGGTGACGAGCTGCTCCATCGCCTCGCCGACGGTGGCGGCGAAGACCGCCACCTCGGCCTGTTCGTCGGCAAAGCCCCGCAGGGGGGTGGGGATCTGTATGAGTACGGTCATTGTCGGTCTCCGTCAGACTCGGTCTTGTACGTGTTCACGGCGTACCCGTTTCGGGGCACTGGATCGGTTCTTCGTCGAAGCGGGAACGATCGTCGCTGAGCCGCCAGCTCCGCTCGTCCCGCGCGCGGCCCTCGCGCACCGAGACGATCAGGTAACTGTAGCCCGGCCAGGCGTGGTCGCGGTCGAAGTCGCTGGGTCGCGATGGATGGTCGGGATGGGAGTGGTAGTAGCCGACGACGTCCAGGCCGTCCGCCCGCGCCTCGCGCTCGGTGCGCAGGATGACTTCGGGCGGGATCAGGTAGCGGTTGTGCCGGTTCTCGTCCTCGCGAGTGTTCTCGGCGCCGACCAGCCGCGCGACCCGGGCCAGCACGGCGCCATTGCCGCCCGCGGCCTTCTCCGTGCGGCCGACCAGGATCCCGCAGCACTCCTCCGGGTACGTCGCCTCGCCGTGGGCGCGGATGCGGGCCAGGTCGTCTGGCGACAGTTCGATCATCCTCGAATCCCGGTGCGATCGTTGCGAGCGCCGGTCGGGCGGCTCAGTCCTCGTCCCAGAACGGTTCGGACAGGTACTTGTCCGCGCCATCGCAGAGGATCGTGACGACGGCGGCGCGTTCCCCGGCCTCGGCGGCGCCCTCGGCGATCCGCCTGGCGGCGACCACGTTGGCGCCGGCCGAGATGCCGACGAGCAGACCGCTCCGGCGCGCGAGCGCCTTGACCTCGGCATACGCCTCCTCCGTGCTCACGGCGGTCTCCTCGTGGGCGATCCCCGGATCGTAGATCGCGGGCACGAGGGCGCTGGGCATGTGCTTCATTCCCTCCAGCCCGTGGAACGGTCCGTCCGGCTGCATCGAGATGAGCCGGACCTCCGGCACCCGCTCCGCCAGGTACCTCGCGATCCCGCAGAAGGTGCCGCTGGTCCCCAGACCGGCAACGAAGTGGGTCAGCCGCCCCTGTGTCTGCAACCAGATCTCGGGGCCCGTCGTCTCGAAGTGGGCCCGCCAGTTGGCCGGATTGCTGTACTGGTCGACGTAGCAGAAGTCGTCCGGCGACCCCTCGATCATCCGATGCGCCTCGCGGATTGCGCCGTCCGAACCCTCCATCGGATCGGTCAGGACGAGTTCGGCGCCGAACGCGCCCAGGATGCGCCGACGCTCGATCGAGGCGTTCTCCGGCAGGCAGAGAGTGACGCCGACATCCATCGCCGCCCCGATCATCGCCAGAGCGATGCCCGTGTTGCCGGAGGTCGCATCGAGGACGCGGCGGCCGTCTTCGAGCTGGCCGGCGTCGCGCGCCGCCAGCATCATGTGGCGCGCCGGGCGGTCCTTCACCGAGCCGCCGGGATTCGCCATCTCGGCTTTCGCGAGCAGCTCCGAGCCAAGCGCCTGCGCCGCCGGTCCCAGTACATGGCTGAGGTCGAGCAGCGGCGTGTTGCCGATTCGCCGCAGCAGACGCCGGGCAGCCGCGCCGAGTCCAGCAGGAGTCGGCGGGCCGGCCAACCGGGCGGCAGAAGCCGCGGCGAGGGGAGGTTCAGCGATCATTCCGTGAGTACCCGGCGCCACTCCAGCACAGGCTGCAAAGCGGCGACCGCGAATTGTTGACCAGAATACTCACATTTGACAACCGGCGCCTGCACGCACCTTGCAACCCGGTATTCTCCGCCGCGATGAACGACGCTCCCCGCCGCGGCGACAACCGCGTGCCCCCCGGCCAGTACGTCACGAAGAAGTGGCCAGTGCTGTCTGTCGGCGACACGCCGGAGGTGGAACCGGCCCGGTTCGCGCTGCGCCTGTTCGGCCGGGTCGAAGCGGAGCAGACCTTCGACTGGCAGGCGCTCCAGGCGCTGCCGCGGCGGGAAGTCGTCGCCGACTTCCACTGCGTCACGCGTTTTTCGACGCTGGACAACCGGTGGTCCGGGTTCTCGACCCGCGACGTACTGGCCGCAGTGCAGCCAACGGCCGATGCCACGCACGCGATGGTCCACAGCTACGGCGGCTATACGACGAACCTGCCGCTTGAGGATCTGCTTTCCGGGCACGCGCTCTTCGCCGACCTTCACGGCGGCGAACCGCTGGCGCCCGACCACGGCGGTCCGCTGCGACTCGTCGTACCCCATCTCTACGCGTGGAAGAGCGCGAAGTGGGTTTCCGGAGTCGAGTTGCTGGCTGGTGACGAGCGGGGGTTCTGGGAGGAGAACGGCTACCACACGTACGGCGATCCCTGGGCGGAGCAACGGTTCTCGTCGCAGGAGACCCGGGAGGCGTGGCAGGTGCGGCGGGCTGTGAAGGGCTGAGAGTCAGTCGCCTTCGAGGAGGGCGGCGAGCGACGCGCGGATGCGGTCGCGGTCGCTGGCGCTCTTGACGACGACGAGGACGGTGTCGTCGCCGGCGAGGGTGCCCGCGACTTCGGGCCAGTCGGTCTGGTCGAGGGCCACCGCGAGGGCGTTGGCGTGGCCGCTGCGGGTCTTGAGCAGGATCAGCGCCTCGCCCTCGGCGAACCCGGTGACGAACTGGCGCAGGGCGCGCTCGATGTCGCGCCGTGGCGGCGGCGTCGCCTGCTCCGCGGGCGCGTAGCGCGAGCCGCCGCCGGCGAGCGGTACCTTGACCAGGCCGAGGCGGCGCACGTCGCGCGAGACGGTGGCCTGGGAAACGCGGATGCCCCGCCGGTCGAGCGCCCGCACGAGCTCCCGGTGACTCGACACCGGCCGTTCGCCGATGATGTCGAGGATCGCGCCGCGCCGGATCCCCGGACTCACGCGCCGCCCCCCGGGATCGCCGACCGGGCAGGCCGCCTCGTCCCGGAGCGCATCGCGGGTCGCGGGACTCATGCGCCGCTCCCCGGGAACGCCTCCGCCAGCAGTGCGCCGTCGATGTGGGCGCGATAGACCGGCGGCGGCTGCCGCTCGTCCAGCCAGCGGCGCTCCTCCTGCAGCCGCTCGGCCGCGAGTTCGATTTGCTCGGCGACCCGCCGCGGCGCCGGCCCGCCGTAGCTGCAGTGCGCGGCGAGCGAGGCTTCCGGGCGAAGCGCCGCCAGCAGTGCGTCCGTGTCCTCGATCTCGGGAACGAGCGTCCGAAGCTCCGAGGCCGGAAGCTGCCACAGCTCGACGCCCTGTTCCTGGGCGGCCCGGACCACGGCGCCGGTGCGCTCGTGGGCGCTGCGGAACGGCACGCCGGCGACGGCGAGCTGGTCGGCCAGGTCGGTGGCGGTGATGTACGAGCCTTCAAGGGCGGCCGCCATCGCCTCGCGGTCGAACTCGAGGCTCTCGGCCAGCACGCGGGCCACGCGAAGCGAAGAGCCCACCGTGTCGAAGGCGTCGAACAGCGCCTCCTTGTCCTCCTGCAGGTCGCTGTTGTAGGTCAGCGGCAGGCCCTTGACCGTGACCAGCAGCGAGACGAGGTTCCCGACCGCGCGCCCCGACTTGCCGCGCACGATCTCCGCGGGCTCCGGGTTCTTCTTCTGCGGCATGATGCTCGAACCCTTGGCGGCGCGGTCCTGCAGCCGGGCGAAACCGAACTCGGTCGACGTCCACAGGACAACTTCCTCGGCCCAGCGCGAGAGGTGCACCATGGTCAGCGCGCACGCGAAGAGCGCCTCGGCAGCGTAGTCGCGGTCCGCCACCGCCCACATCGTGTTCGGGTAGGGCGCCTCCATGCCGAGCAGCTCGGCGCTCCGCTCCGGGTCGATCCGGTGCGGCGACCCGGCCATCGCGCCCGCGCCCAGGGGGCAGAGTCCCGCCGTCCGGTGGGCCCGCCGCAACCGCCCCGCGTCGGCAAGAACGGACCAGCCGTGGGCCAGAAGGTGCTGGGCCAGGCTCGTCGGCTGGGCGCGCTGCATGTGGGTGTACCCGGGAAGCGCGGTTCCCGTGTGCTGCCGGGCGTGTTCGAGGAGGGCGCCGGCGAAGCCGACGGCCGCCGCGACCGCGCGTTCGACTTCGGCGCGCTGCCACAGCCGCAGCGCCACCGCGGTCTGGTCGTTCCGGCTCCGCGCGGTGTGCAGCCTCCGGCCGGCGTCGCCGATCTCTTCGGTGAGTTGCCGTTCGATCCAGGTGTGGACGTCCTCGTCCCCGCCGCCGATCTCGAGCTCTCCCGCCTCGACCCGCAGCAGGATGGAACTGAGGCCTTCAAGGATTGCCCGGGACGATTCGGGGTCGATCACCCCGGTCTCGAAGAGCATCCGGGCGTGGGCCAGACACCCCACGAGGTCCGCCGCCGCGAGCCGGTGGTCGAACGGCAGCGACCGCGTGTACGCATCGATGACCGGATCGACTTCCGATTCGAATGCCCCGCCCCAGAGGCGGGGCGCAGCGGATCGACCTGCGTCTCCCGGGTTCCGGGGTGTCGAGCGGCTCGCACCGGCGAGTCGATGCCTGCTGGGCGCGGCGGATCGACCGGCCTCTCCCGGCTCGTGAGCGCTCAAGCCGCGGCTTCCTCCAGCGCGTGGCCGAGGATGCCGACCGCGCGCTCGATCTCGGGGTCGTGGACAACGAGGGGCGGCAGCATGCGGATGCTGTGCGGCCGCGGCGCGTTGACGAGCAGGCCGCTCTCCAGGCAGAGGTTCGCGACGGCGGGCGCCTCCGGCGTGCACTCGATCGCAGTCATCAGCCCCTGACCGCGGACCTCCGTCACCAGGCCGCCGGCGCCGAGCTGTCCGAGCAGCGCCCGCAGGTACTCGCCGGCCCGGGTCACTCGCTCGAGGAAACCCGGTTCGAGCACCGTCCGGAGCACGGCCGTCACCGCGGCGCAGGCCAGCGGATTGCCGCCGAACGTCGTGCCGTGGGTGCCGGGGACGAGCGAGGCCGCGACATCTTCGCGCGCCAGGACCGCTCCTGCCGGGACGCCGCCGCCCAGACCCTTGGCAAGGGTGATCACGTCCGGTTCCAGGCCGTAGTGCTGGAAGCCGAAGGCGCTGCCGAGACGCCCGATCCCGGTCTGCACCTCGTCGAGAACGAACAGTGCGCCCCGCTCGCGGCAGAGAGCCTGCAGGCCCTCGAGGTAGCCGGCCGGCGGCTCGATCACGCCGGCCTCGCCCTGGATCGGCTCGATCAGGACCGCGCAGGTCGATTCGTCGATTTCGGCCGCGGCCGCCTCCAGGTCGCCGAACGGGACGCCGGCGAAGCCCCCGGGCAGCGGCTTGAAACCGACCTGGTAGGCCGGCGTTCCGGTCGCCGCCAACGCTCCGAGCGTGCGGCCGTGGAAGCCGCCCTCGGCGGTCACGATCTTGTGCCGTTCCTGCGAACCATCGCGGTCGTACGCGTAACGGCGGGCGAGCTTGATCGCCGCCTCGACCGCCTCCGCGCCGCTGTTGCAGAAGAAGACCCGGTCCAGCGCGCCGCCCGTGGCCTCCACGAGCATCCGGCCCGCCCGTTCCTGCTCCGGAATTCGGTACAGGTTCGAGACGTGGAGGTAGCGCCCCGCCTGGCGCTTGATCGCGTCGGTCAACGCGGGATGGTTGTGGCCCAGGGACGACACCGCGATGCCGCCCATGAAGTCCAGAACCTCGCGACCGGCCTGATCCCACAGGAAGACGCCGTCGCCGTGGCTGAACGCCACCGGCGCCCGTTTGTAGTTCGCGAACAGGCTGTCGTCGCTCATGCTTGGCTCACTCCGGGGGTTGCGGTTTTCTTGATCATCGTGCCGATGCCGCCTTGGGTGAACAGCTCGACCAGGAGACCGTGCGGCTCGCCCGCCGCCAGAATGTGCGCGCTCGTCACCCCGGCCTCCAGCGCGCTCAGGCACGCCCGCACCTTGGGCACCATGCCGGCCGAGACGACGCCGGAGTCGATCAGCTCCTCGGCCTGCGCGGGCGTCAACCGCGACCGGAAACGGCCGTTGTCGCTGATGCCGCGCACGTCGGTCAAAAGGAGGAGCTTCTCCGCCGCGACTTCGGCGGCGAGCGCCGCGGCGGCGGTGTCCGCGTTGATGTTGTACGTCTCGCCGCCAGGCCCGACTCCCAGCGAGCCGATCACCGGCACGTAGCCGGAGTTCGTCAGCTGGTCGAGCAGCGATGTGTCGACCTTCTCGATCTCGCCGACGAAGCCCAGCTCGTCGGACCGCGGGTGGGGCCGCACGCGCAGCAGGTCGGCGTCCTTGCCGGTCAACCCGACCGCGCGGCCGCCGGCCCGCTGGATCATCCCCACCAGGCGCTTGTTGACCGAACCGCCGAGCACCATCTCGACCACCCGCATCGTCGCCGCGTCGGTGACCCGCAGACCGTCGACGAAACGCGGTTCCATCCCCATGACCTCGAGCGTCTTCGTGATCTCGGCGCCGCCGCCGTGGACGAGCATCGGCCGCATGCCGGCGCTGCGAAGCAGCACGATGTCGTCGATCAGCGAGCCGAACTCGTCGCCGGCCATCGCGCGGCCGCCGTACTTGATCACCACGCGCTTGCCGCGCCACGCGGACGCGTAGCGCAGCGCGGCGGCCATCTCCAGGCCCAGGTCGCGTTCTCTGCCTGTTCCAGTCATCGTTCGCGCCCGTCCCTCAACTGATGTCGCTGCGTTTCATCCAGGATCTCTACAGTGGACCATCCAGTGCCCTTTACCCCACCTTCGCTCTATCGAGTGGCAGTCAGTCGCCGTCGACGCGTTGAATGAGTGTCGCAGTGAGTCCGATGTGGCTCGGTCGCCTGAAGTCACCGGGGTTCACGAGATGTAGCTCGCGTTGATCTGGATGTAGCCCTCGGAGAGATCGCAGGTCCAGACCGTCCACCCGCCCGAACCGAGCCCGAGATCGACGTGGAGGACGGAGTGGGCCGCCAGCATCGCCCGGCCAAGGGGTTCCAGGTCTTCCGTGACGCCCAGCCCGCCGCGCACGACCTCGACTTGTTCCTCCGGCGTGGACACCGCGATCGCGATCCGCTGCTCGACGATGTCGACGCCGGAACGGCCGATCGCCCCCATGACCCGGCCCCAGTTCGGCTGACCCGTGCGATAGGCCGTCTTGACCAGGGGCGAGTTGGCGATCGTCGTCGCCACCTGCCGGGCCGCGGCGTCCGTGCGCGCCCCGCCAACGCGGATTTCGACCACCCGGTTCGCTCCCTCGGCGTCGGCGACCAGGGCAACCGCCAGGCGGCCCAGCAGACGTTCGAGTGCGTCGGTGAACCGCTCAAGGTCCTTCGCCGAGGCCGCCTGGACACCGACGGCGCCGTTGGCGAGAACCAGGATGCTGTCGTTCGTGCTCGTGTCGCCGTCGACCGTGATGCTGTTGAACGTCGGCTCGACGGCTCTGCGCAACGCCTGATCGAGCGCCGCCGGCGCAACCGCGACATCGGTGGTGACGAAGGCCAGGGTGGTCGCCATGTCCGGCGCCATCATCCCGGCGCCCTTGGCCACGCCGCCAATCGTCACTTCGCCGCCCCCGAGTTCCACCGTCTCGGTCTCGATCTTGGTCCGCGTATCGGTCGTCAGGATCGCTTCCGCCGCCCGTTCGCCGCCGTCCGGACCCAGTTCGGCGGCCGCCTGGTCGATGCCGGCGAGCACCCTGGGCATCGGCAGGGGAACGCCGATGACACCCGTCGACGCGACGAGGACGTGCTCGGAATCGATCTCGAGCGCCGCCCCGGCACACGCGGCCATGGCCCATGTATCCGCCAGGCCCGATTCACCGGTGCAGGCGTTCGCGTTTCCGCTGTTGGCCACGATCGCCCGCGCCCGGCCGCTCGCCGCCACCTCGCGGCAGTAGAGGACGGGCGCGGCCTGCACCTGGTTGCGCGTGAACACGCCCGCCACGGCCGCCGGCGCCGCGGCCGTCGAGGCGATGATCGCGAGATCCAGCTTCTCCGGCTTCAGGCCGCAGTGGACGCCGCCGGCGACGAAGCCCCGAGGGGCGGTCACGCCCCGGCTCACGGGAACACCGGAGCAGCCAGGAGGCCGGTCGTTTCGTCCAACCCGAACATCACATTCATGTTCTGCACCGCCTGCCCGGCGGCGCCCTTGACCAGATTGTCGATGGCGGCGAACACGACCGCGAGGCCCCGCTCCCGGTCGACCCGGACGGCAATGTCGCAGTAGTTGGCGCCGAGCGTCGCCTTCGTCTGCGGCAGGGCCGATCCTGTCAGCACGCGGACGAAGGCCTCGCCGGCGTAGCGATCGAGGAACACTGCCTCGAGTTCCTCCCGGCTCGGCGCATCGGCCATCGGCACGTAGCAGGCGGCGAGGATGCCCCGCGTCATTGGGGCGAGATGCGGCGAGAAGAGGACCTGGACCCCGGGGCCGCCTCCGGCCGCCAGCTCCTGCTCGATCTCGGGCTGGTGGCGATGGGCGCCGGTGCCGTAGGGCTTGAAGTTCTCGTTCAGCTCCGAGTACTGGTAGCCGTCCCGCGGGTTCCTTCCCGCTCCGGAGACGCCGGACTTCGCGTCGACCACGATCGCGCCGGCAAGCCGGTCGCCGAACTCTTCGAGCAACGGTTTGAGCGCCATCGACGACGCGGTCGGGTAGCAGCCCGGATTCGCGACCAGCCGCGCACCCGCCACCGCGTCGCGGCGCCACTCGGTGAGACCATAGGCCGCCTCCGCCAGGAGGTCGGTCGCCGTGTGCTCGCCGCCGTACCACTGCCGATAGGCCGCCGGATCCCGGAGCCGGAAGTCGGCGCCCAGATCGACCACCCTGGCCCCCGCGTCGAGCAGCCGCGCCGCGGCCGCAAGCGCCTCGCCGTGGGGCAACGCGAGGAACACGACATCGGCCTCGGCGCCAAGGAGATCCCAGTCCGTCGGGGCGAGATTGCCCTCGGCTACACCGGCCAGATGGGGGAAGACGGCCTCAACCGGCTGGCCGGCGCTGCGGCCGGCCGCAAGCGCGCCAAGCTCCACCTGCCCGTGGCCGCTCAGCCACCGGACCAGTTCCGCCCCACTGTAGCCGGACGCCCCGGCGATCGCAGCCCGAATCACAAGGCGGCGAATAATACACCACTATGGCGCGCGATTATTCGTGGCGTGGAACTGACCGCTGGAGTCGACGCCGGCCTACGGCCGGCGCGCTTTCCTGGCCGCCTTCGGCCTCCGCCGGCGGGACCCTGTGGCCCGCTCGGCGCCTCCGCTGGCTGCCGGAAACACCGTGGCGACAGACGTTCGCCGTCCACTCCTCTGCCCTGCGTCGGAAGACTCACCAGGGGCCGGAACTCTCCTCACCGATCACGTCGCTCGCACCAACCGTGCACAGGACGCGGTCGGCTTCAATCTCGCACCCGTCGGCCGGGTCGAGTTGCAAGTGCGGCTCCACACTGGCAGCCGCGCGGACCACGCCCGGTTCCGCGCCAGCTTCCACTTCGACCAGGCCATAGCGGACCTCCAAGCGAGCGAGACCTTCGCGATGGAACGGCCTTAGGACGATCGGAAGACTCTCCTTCTCGAAGGCGCCATCCAGCCACGCATCCAGCGGCTCCACAATCTGCAGCCGGATTCCCGAGCGCATGGCGTCCGTCAACATCTCGGCGTCGGGATGAACGAACGAGACCGGCGCCATGCTCTCCCGCCTGCGCGGCGCTTCCACGACGATGCTCCTGTCCCCTTCCCCGATCCTGATCCGGGCCCGCACCAGATCGTCGGTGTAGTCGACACGGAACTGGTGGTTTCGGTTCCTGCCGCCACTGGCGCGGACGATGCGCCAGACATCCGAAGTCGGCTCGAGGGGCAAGAGCGCAAAAGGCCCGTCTCGCCCCATTGCCACCGCAAACGCCTCGCCGCCCTCGAAGCGAAGGACTTCGCTAAAGCCGGGCAAGTACACCGAAAGAACCGGACGCACGGAGGCCACCCTGGCCGCATCGACGGAGTCGACCACGGTCGCCGACGCCCGAAGGTCGATCAGGTCCCACGCCGAAGGCTCGCGCCACCGACCGCCGGCCCCCACGCTCCCGGCAGGCGCGGGGAAGGGAGGCGTGAACTTGTAGCGAAGCAGCAGGTTCTCGCCGAACCGCACACCTATCGGCAATCCCTGGCCGTCTCTGACGACCTCGACGATCGTGCCGTCGTCGTCGTTCGCTTCGTCGAACGTTGCAAAAAACAACGCCGGGTCAGCACAACCGCCGGGCCGAGTCCGCACCACATGGTGTTCGAGTTCGCCTCCCACGCTCCCCCGGTCGCATGCATCAAGCGGAAACCTCCGATACGCCTCAGTCGCGACCCTCCCCGATCCTCCAGGAACCGCAGGCCCTCAAGACTGATGACAGCCGTTACCGTCATCGCCTGGCCGAGAATCTCGGTAGTTTCCCGCGATGCGAACTTCCCGTTGAGTTCAAGCCGATACGCAGCCCAGTCGGCCCTGACCTCCAGAACGCCGTGAAACGCATCTCTGCCGTGAATAGTGAGTTCCGGGTCAAGGAGAACCTCGGCATCCAGGGCCAGACGCTCCAGGAGCGAAACGCTCCAAGTACTGGTACGTCTCCGCCTGCGCAACATGCGACGACCGATAGAACTCGGAGATCATTGCCACCGAGCCCGCCGGCACCTTGTCGGCCAGACTGAGGTCTTCCAACCAGTCAGGCTGCCCCTGCATCGCCCGGGAAGCACCCGCAGGCACGCCAAGGGCCAGAAGCACTCCCATAAACAGAACCGCCCTACTCCTAAGTCGCCATTGTTCTGGCCTGACCTGTCGAAAAGTCGATGAGAGTCCTGTCTTCCGGTCACTGGTCACTCGATTCCTCCTTCGCCACTCCCATCCGCGTCGGCACCAACCGACTTCGCCGCCGGAACGGCTACGTCCACCAAAGGTGCCGCCTCAATGTCTTCTTCGTAAATGGGCAGCGCACGTCGCAGTTCCACGCGCAACAGGGGTTCGGCATTCTTGGCAGACATCTCCCCGTCCCGCACAGCCACAACGTGCCGACCGCCCGGACTGACGAACAATCCCTTGTGGGGCCGAGGCGATCCAGAATACCACTCTGAAACGTGACGCTCGGTAACCTCCGGCAACTTCGGATCACGCCAGCGGTGCTCGACTCTCCATCTGCGCTCCGCCTCCTGGATCTGAACGACCCCCCGTTCTTCGTGCGGTTCTGCAGAAGCCTCAACCCGCCAGAACGGCCCATCAAGCGTCTCCGACAAACCTAGATTCCACAAATGATATCCGCGCCACTCGTTCTTGACCCTTGCCCAAAGCACGCGCTCATGCCACTGCCACCGGAACTCGTCTTCCACGTCGCCCCCGTCCAGAATGGAAACGAAGTCCGCCCCGTTGTCCCCGAAGTGAATGACCATCGCACCGTTGCGCCTGGCCGCAAGCACGACCGGCCCCTCTGAATCCAGGAAAACAAGCCGCGCTGGATCGTCCTCTCGCCAGAATGGTCCTCGCTTCATCGCCATGTCTTCGAACTGGACCGACACGGTCCGATCCACTTTCGCGTCGCCACGCATATCGCCGAAACCGTAGTGCCAAAGATCAGGCGCGTCACGGCCCCACCCCTCCCGGTCAATGTCTACTAGCCCCCAAACCTCTCCGTCTGGAGCTATCGTGATGCCAGGGCAGAGTTCCGGGCAACCGCTCGTGTCTTCCCACTCCCAAAGTGTCCGAAGCTCGCCACTGGGCCGGAAACGCAGGATGCGGTGCACCGGGACTCCCTGCCCGGTTATCCCTGACACCTGCTCTATGCCCCGCAACGCAAACCTGCCGCCGGTAAGCCGCTGAAGTTCCCGACCGTACCTGAGTCCCGGCAGTTTGATGGATGTCTGCTTTCCGCTTGTGGTCAGTTGAAGAACAGTCGTAGTGAAGCCGTCTCCGTGAACCAGGAATAGCGCACGGCCGGTATCCTCAACGAAGCCATCGACGATTGTGCCCCGCGGCAGTGCAGTGCCCGACTCCGCGGCGGAAGCCAACGCGTAGAAGAGAAAAAGCGAAAGTCCATGAAGCAATCTTGTCACTGTTCAACACCCGTCATCGTTCAGAGTGGGCTCACCATCTGTGTCTTCGTAGTAGGGTTTCTGAACACCATTCGCATCCGTGTAAGACAAATGGAGGTGCGCTCCACCACTATGGGTGCCCGTACCTCCCCAGCGACCAATCAGGCCTCCCGCATCGACCCGACCGTCGGCCACCAGGTGGTTCGGATCAAGGTGGCAAACGCGGGAGCCGCCTCCGTCATGCACGATATCTACGTAGTTCCCGCATCGCGCGTTGTATCCGTTGGTCAGTTCACCACCCTTGAAGGCGAAGAACTCGCTCCCGTCTGCAACGTCAATGTCGGCGCCGGTGTGTGTTCCGCCCCCTGGGCGGGGTGCTCCGAATCTCTGCCTTGGTGACAAGTTGTTTGAACACGCAGTAGTTTCAGCCACAACTGCCAGATAGTTGTCTGCTACACCGTCACCGTCGAGATCTCTTGAGTTTCCCTGCGAGTCGCCACCACCACCACCACCGCCACCACCACCACCATCACCGCCACCGCCATCCTCAGTCCCCGGAGTCCCCTCGCCCGGCCCAGTGCCAGGCGGCGGACCGTCGTCACCCGTGTTGTCGTCCGCGGTGGTAGAATCGGTGAAGACTATCTTCTTGCAGGTCTCCGGGATCGGGTTCCCTTCATCGTCGGCCTTGCACACAACACCCTTAGGACCGGCCGGACCGCCAGCCATGGGGTTGGCCACCATCCCCAGCGTTCGCGTTACCGTCACCTTGAGCGAGTAGTCCCCGGCGCCGCCGCGGCCGTACGGATAGACGGACACCGTGTGGTCGCCCGCATCCAGTGTACCGCTCCAGGAGTCGTCCGCCGTGCGCCAGCGGTTTGTGCAGCGCTTGTTGCCGACCCTGCAGTCGAAGTCTCTCGTCATGCCCGTCAGCGCAACGTTCACCTCGGCGGAGCCCGACAGATGAAAATTGTATTTCCGGCGAGACGAAACACCCGTCTCGCTTACGTCGACCGGAGTAGTCACCTCGGTGTTCGTTCCGGTGCTGCCGCCCGTGCTCGGTGTCTCGGCAGTGACGATGAGCGAATAGCCGCCCGAGGCGCCAGTGTCTGTATAGACCACGATCTTATGGTCGCCCGCATCCAGCGTGCCGCTCCAGGAATCGTCAGCAGTACCGCCATGATTGGTACAGCGATTGCCCGCAACCATGCAGTTGAAGTCCCACGTCATTCCGGTCAACTTCACCGAGACCTTGACGCTGTCGGACAGCCTGAGAAAGTACGTCCAAGAAGCCGACGCGGGCACGGTCGTGACGAAGCTGACCGAGTCCGTCGCGGGCTCTTCAGGGTTTCGTGTGGAACGTGAGTGAATCGGGGTAGAGGTCGAGTCCTCCGAGATGGAAGTAGATGGCGGTGCGGAAGCGGTCTCGGTTCCGGTAGCCGCGGGCGGACTTCTTGAGCCACTGAATGACGGAGTTGATGCCCTCGAGGCGAGCGTTCGTGACGCCACGCTCGATGGCGTTCAGCACGCCGTCGAGATGGGCCTTGATCATTCGCGCGACCTGCTTCATCGGTTCCAGCCGGCTGCGGATTGCCCACGAGTACCAGCCCTGGAACACAGCCAGCGCCTCGGCGCGGTCCCGGGTCTCCCACATCATCATCGCCACCTCCTTCAGGTGCCAGCAGCGGGCTGTCTTCGTCGTGCCGTCGATCAACTCCTTGAAGCGAGGCCATCGGTGCGCCGGCACCCGATCCGGGTGGTACAGCCACAGGTAGCGCGTGTCGGTCAGGCCGTCGTCGCCCAAGCGAAGCAACTGCCGGTGCTCCTCACTGCGCACCGCGTTCACGGCGTCGCCGAGATGAGCCGCGACGTGGAACTTGTCGTACGCGATCTTGGCCCCGCCGTCCGGCAGACACGACACCGTCGCCGAGATGTACGCCGGCCACATGTCCATCGCCACCGTCTCGATCCTGGAACGCTCGGCATCCGACAACGACTCGTAGTACGAAGACAGAGCGTCCTTGCCGCGGCCGTCCGCCACGTGATGCACCCGCGGCTCGCCCTCGAGGTCGGCCACCACCGTCACGTACTCGTGGCGCTTCTGAAACGACGTCTCGTCCACGCCCAGGACTCTCGATGCCGGCGCCGAGCCACGCCGCTTCAAGCCGCGCTTCACCGCACGCTCCTGTACCCCGGACACCTGGTCCCAGCTCAGCTCCAGAAGCCGGGCCACCGCCGAAACGCTCGCCTCGCCCAGCCAGTCGATGACCAAGGCCTCGAACAACGCCGTCAAACGCGAGCCCGCGTCCGACCAAGGCACGCCAATCGTCCGCACACCGTGCTCCGAGCACCGCACCCGAGGCACGTCGGCGGTCAGGATCGTACGGTACTGGCAGGTCGGCAGATGCCGCCAGCGCCGACGACGCGAGTCGTGGCGGCTCGCCGCCGAGCCGCACTCCGGACAACGGTACGACTCGCCACCGCCCCGAGCCACGAACACCTCCACCTCACCGGCCTCAAGCCGAAGCTCAACGCCCGTCACCTCCCACGGACTCGCGATGCCCAGAATCCGACCGTACAAGTCTGTGTCACGCATCGCGCCAGACTACGGCATCTCCACCATCAACCCTGAAGAGCCCCGTCGCGTTTCTGCTATCCATAACCGCGTAGGTGACCGTGTAGGTCGTGTCCGTCGTAACGGTCGGCAGCGTCCCCCTCGCCCGTCGCGTCGATGGTGTGAACGCGATCCCCGGAGGAAGACCGGTCAGACTGTAGGAGTACGGCGGGCTGCCTCCGGTGGCTGACGGGAACACCGTGTCGACCGAACCGCCGGACGGCAGGGTGAAGTTCGAGATTGCCGGAACCGACAGCGGCGGTGATGAAGGTCCCGCCGGGGCAGCGACGACCGTCGTGAACGAGACCGACGCCGTCGCGCCCCTGCTGTCCCTGGCGGAGTAGGTGATCGTGTAGGTCGTGTCGATCAAGACGGTCGGCAGCGTACCGCGCGCCCGCCGCGTCGACGACGAGAACGAGATTCCCGATGGCAAGCCCGAAACGCTGTAGGAGTAAGGCGAACTGCCTCCGGTGGCCGACGGGAACACCGTGTCGACCGAACCGCCGGACGGCAGGGTGAAGTTCGAGATTGCCGGAACCGACAGCGGCGGTGATGAAGGTCCCGCCGGGGCAGCGACGACCGTCGTGAACGAGACCGACGCCGTCGCGCCCCTGCTGTCCCTGGCGGAGTAGGTGATCGTGTAGGTCGTGTCGATCAAGACGGTCGGGAGCGTACCGCGCGCCCGCCGCGTCGACGACGAGAACGAGATTCCCGATGGCAAGCCCGAAACGTCTATCGGCGTCCGTACGACGCCAACTTCCCCGTCGTCTGCATGGACGAGACGCCGCGACAGTTGATCGCCGAGACACGCGCACCCATCCCGCCGGCGCCTGGTCGGCAACTCCGAGCCAAGGTCGACTGGCAATTCACTACCGAAGACGCACGAGTCAAACTCAAGCGCCTCTATCCGACCTTTGACGAGTGACACGACACTAGAAGGACCAGCTCAGGAACGAGAACGGGACCGCGAGCACCGAGACGGCGAGCAACACGAGAGCCGCCAGTACCTCGGCGGGAGTCTCCGGCTTGTCCGGGCTGTAGAGGCTCGCCATCAGGTAGCCGCCCGCCAGACCGCCGAGGTGAGCCCAGTTGTCGATCCCCGGAAGAAGCAGTCCGAACAGGACCAGCGGAATGGCGATGCCCAGCACCTGCCTGAGAAACATGCGTCCGCCTGTCTTCCGCGAGTAGCAGAGCAGCGCGCCAAGCCAACCGAACACCGCGGCCGACGCCCCCAGGGTCACGCCGCTATGGGTCAGCGGCATCCACGGCGCGAAGACCGGCAGAGCACTCGTGACCAGGAAACCCAGCGCCGACGAGACCAGGTAGATGATGGCCGCCCGCCCCGTGCCGTAGAGCCGAGCCATCGCCGGACCGAGCTGATACACCCAGTACATGTTGAAGCCGATGTGCAGCAGGCCGCCGTGCAGCCAGCCGGCGCTGAGGATCGTCCACCAGCGCCCGAACTCGAAGACGATGGGCCTTCCGCTCGCTCCGAGCCGGATAGCGACTTCGAAATCGGGCGACAGAAAACCGAACCCCAACCGGGTGCCGACACCGCCCGGCGCCATCCCCAGCTCGAACAGGAAGATCACCACGCAGATGCCGATCGCCAAGGTCGAGAACACGGCTTCGTTGCCGATTCGCTGCAGCAACCGCGAGAAGCCGAACAGGCTCGGCCGCGCGCGGCCGCAATTCCAGCAGCGCTCGTCCTGGACGCCGACCAACCGGCCGCAACCGGGGCAAACGACGGAGCCTGTCTGCTGCCGCTCAAACATCGGGAAGGTCGTCCGTCAACATCAGAAGGGAATGTCGTCGTCGGGGTGGCCGGCCGACGCCTCGAAGCCGGAGGCCTCCCGCGGCTCGGCCGAGGCCGCCTCGCCCGAGTCCGCCGCATCCTCCTCGATCGCCTCGACGATCTGCTGCACCTCGACCTCCGCGCGACGAATCTTCTTGCGGCACGTCTCGAGCAACTCGGCGGCGCGCCCCAACTCCCTGCCCAGCAGGTCGATATCGACCTCGTCGCCCTCGATGCGCCGGAGAACGCTCTCGAGCGCCTCCATCGCCTGGCTGAAACTCAGCTCGCCGGGAGCTTCTCTGCTTGTGCTCATGTCCGATCCCTCTCGTCCAACAGGTCTCTCTGACGCGGCTGTTCCGTGAGGGCGTACACGCTACTGCCGATCGTCCCGCCATGCACGCTGGTCCGCAGCTGTGTTCCCACGTTGACATCCGCGATGCTCCGCACCAGCCGGCCGTCCGCCCTGCGAGTCAGGCTGAAACCGCGCGCCAGCGTCCGCTCCGGGGAGAGCTGGTCGCACAGTCGGCGGTGGGCCTCCATCCGCTCCAGCGCGCGGCGGAGCATCCGCTCGGCGGCGGGATGGACCCGAGCCTCCAGCCGCCGGCACTCGCCCATCCGGACCGCCAGAGACCTTCTGCTCGGGCCGGGAAGGCGCTCCACGATCGAGCGGAGCCGATCCCCGGCCCGGACCACGGAGATCGTGGCCCGACTCCTCAGTGTGCGTCCCACGTTGTCGACAGACGCGCCAGCGACGGCGAGGGCACGCTCGGCAGCTCGCACCAGACCCCGTTCGACTTCCCGATACGCTGAAACGCGAGCCTGCAGGAGCATGCGGCCGGGCGACGCAAGCCGGCGGCGCGCCTCCTCCACCTGACTCGCCGCCCGTTCCACCCGAGCGACCAGGAACTCCGCCGCCTCCGTCGGTGTCTTGCACGAGGTATGCGCGACGACATCGGCAATCGACTGGTCGATCTGGTGACCGACGCCGCAAACCACGGGCGCCGGGGACCGCGCCACCGCCCGAGCGACGCGGCGGCTGTCGAACGTGGCCAGATCGGCCCGTGACCCGCCGCCGCGAATCAGCGCGATTGCGTCCAGCCTCCCCCCGCCGCGAACGAAGGCGCCCAGCAGCTCGAAAGCGTGTCCGATCTCGGCTTCTGCGGCCATCCCCTGAACCGCGGAGTGGACCAGACAGACCCGGAAACCCAGCCCCGACTTCACCAGAGTGTCGAGGAAGTCGGCGTGGGCCGCGCTCCCCTCCGAAGTCACGAGTCCGATGTTCAGAGGCACCGGATGAAGTGCAAGCCGCTTGTTGCGCTCGAGCAGGCCTTCGGCCTCCAGAGCCCGAAGCGTCTCGCGGCGCCTCTGCTCCAGGGCGCCCAGCGAGAACACCGGATCGACACGGCCGACCGTGAACTGGAACCTGCCGCCGCCGGGCCAGAAGTCGGGCTTGCCGCAGCAACGCAGGACGACACCCTCCACAAGGTCCACGCCCGCCTCCCGAAACCCCGCTTCCACCGCCTGGCGCTCGTCCGCCCACAGCACGCAATCGAGCTTGGCCTTGACACTGTCGCCGCGTCCCTTCTCGACCAACTCGAAGTAGAGCTGGCCTCTGGCGGCCGATCGCAGCCTTTGCACCTCTCCCGCCACCCAGACGTCGGGATAGGCGTCGGCGAGGAGTCCCTTCACCTCCCACCCGAACCGGGAGACGGTGTACGTGCCGGCCGGGAGTTCGAAACCGAGCGAGCGGCTGGCAGTCCCGTAGCTCAGTGGAAGCCCTTGAGCTCGACCACCGACTCCATGGGAATCGCCTCGGCCCACTCGAGAGCGGTCTTGTCGCCGATCGTCAGCTTGTCCAGGAACTGCCGCGCCTCGTCGCGGTGCGTGAACAGCCGCCAGATGAAGGTGTGACCGGCGGGCGCGGTGAAGTACGTGTAGTTCCTCATCCCCTCGCTCAGGTCGAAACCGAGGTCCGATTCGCCGTTGACGCCGACGCACGCCATCGCGATCGCCCGGTAGGCGAGCGCGAGCGCCTTGAGCGGTTCCTCGAAGTCGGACAATTCCTCGCGCGACAGCGGCGAGTGGTACAGGGCCACCCGTGAGCCGTCCTCCTCGGCGAGCAGGTTGTACGGCACGTCTGCCCGGTCGAGGGCGTCCCGGGTCTCGCTCGTCATGACGAAGACGTCGTCCGTGTCCTCGACCTTGTAGGCGATGGCGAAGGTCTCTGAATCGAGACCGGCGAACGACTCGGCGAGGATGCCCTCATCCTCGATCGTGAAGTAGTAGAGACGCGAGATCATCCGACGGGTAGCCATGCGTATTTCAACTCCTGGGCGGCCGTGAGCGGCCGGAGGCAGCGGCGGCGAGAATCCTACCGGAACTCGAACGTGCCGGCGGTCGCCGGCGGCGCGTCGTCGACGCGCGTCCGGATCGTTGGCCGGGCGCCTGGACGGTCAGAGTCGTGGCGCCCACCGGCACACCGGCGATCTCGAACCGGCCGATCAGCGTCTCGAGCCTTGGACCAGGAAGCGGTCGAAGCTCCTGCGCTCCGCTTCCGTCGTGTCCTCCAGCCCGATCAGGTACTCGCCGCCCGCCTCCGGAAGCGGCGCCCGGATCAGCGTCACGGCCCGCTCGATCGCGACGCAGTCCAGGCTGACCAGCACCAACGCCATCTGACGGCAGACGGTGAAGAGCTGCGTGCCCAACTCGCTCTCGATCCTCACCTGAGTCGCGTCCGGCATGCGCTCCGTGGTGATCCAGTAGCCCTCCTCCGTTCGCCGCACCGTGATGGCGCCCTCCAGCAAAAGGGTCTGCCGCACAACGGTCAGTTCCTGGCTCAACCGGCTCTTCAGGCTGCCGATCACAACGTCCGCGTCGATGCGTCCCGACCCGGCGATCTCCAGTTCGAGGGCGACTTCGAACACTCCGCCTTCGAGGGGCCGCAGCGTCGCCGCGTGACGGGTCACGGTCAGGGAGTGCTCGGGCGAACGCAGGATGACCTCGGCGGGGCCGATGCTCACCGGAACCAGGTCGTCGATCAGGCGCTCGTACACCCGGTTGAGCCGCTCGAAGGACGCCACGCGGGCGCCCGGTTCGTCTTGAGCCGCCCCCGGCGCGGCCAGGAGCAGCAGAAGAAGCAGCAACAACAACAGCAGCACCGCCGGCAGCCTGGCGATCATGGGTAGTAGCCGCTGACGGTCCGCGCCTTGAACCGGCCCTTGACCTTCACCTCGACCTGACGGTACTCGTCGCCACCCCCGGTCCGGTTCGAGTTGTAGGCCAGCACGTACTGCGAGCGCAGCTCGCGCTCGATCTCGTCGTACACCGGCGCCAGATCCTCGGCCCTGGAGATGAAGAACGACCTGCCGCCCGTGACTTTGGCCAGGTCGTTCAGCTTGTTGCGCAGGATCATCTGGGTGCGGCCGACGCCGAGCCCGATCGTGTAAATGGCGACGGACGATCGGCGCGCGTACTCCTCGACCTCCTTGAATTCGGCCGTGCTCGACGTGTCTTCGCCGTCGGAGAGCAGGACCAGGGCACGCCGACCGCGGACGCCGCGAAAGTAGTAGAGGCTCGTGATCAACGCATCGTGGAGCGCGGTGTTGCCGACGGCCCGCAACCTCTCGATCGAATCCGCGACCGCGCCGACATCAGACGTCCGGCCGACCAGCAGCACCGGACGAGAGGCGAAGGCGACCGCGAAGGAACGGTCCTTCGGCGTGATCAGGTTGGCCAGGAACTGGGACGCCGTCCGCCGCGCCTCGCCGAGGGACGTTTCCATCGATCCCGAGGTGTCGATCACCACGCCCAGGGTGAGCGGCAGGTCCTCGACCAGCTCGAACTTCGCCAGCTCCTGCCGGCGCCCGTCTTCGGTCACGGTGAAGTCGCTCTCGGCGAGGCTCGTCACCGGCCGATTCGCATTGTCGACCACCGTCGTGTAGAGCTCGACCAGGTCGACATCGACCGAATCGGTGAACTCGGGCGCGTTGAGGAACCGCACGTCCTCCGCGCGGCTGCCGTCGTCCAGCGTGGCGGCGACGGTGAGGTAGACGAGCTCCTGAGCGCCGGCTGCCGGAACTTCGATCTCGGCGCGCCAAGGGGGCCTGCGCAGCACGGTCTGCACCTCCTCGCCGACCCGGAACTCGACCTCCTGGACGATGCGCTCCTCGGGCACGACGACGTTGGCGGCGGCTTCCACCTTTCCCGCCACCTGAACGCCCCGCCGCGGTTCGCTGATCGCCACCCGCAACTCGCCGCGTTGCTGGTTCAGCACGATCTCGTCCGCACCGACGACCTCGCCGTTCTCGTCGAGCCCCTCGACCCGCACCACCTGTTCGGCAGGGTACTTCGCCAGCCTTACCTCCGCGCTGAACGGCGGCCGGCGGCGGGTGATCTGGAGCACTCCGTCGACGTAGAAACGCATCGCGACGATCTCGCGCCCGGACACCAGCGCCTCGGCCCGCCACAACCCCAGCACGACGTCACTTTCGGGCGGCACCAGCACCAGGCTGCTGTCGGCAGCCAGCGCCGTCTCCGGCAGGTCGGCCACCAACTGCTCCGCGGCCAGGACGAGGCGGCGGCGCTCTTCGGCACTCGCCGGCGCCGTCTGCGGCGCGTAAGGCACATCGAGCGGCACCGCCCCGTACGCCACGGCGCCGCTGATCTCGTCCCGCACCAGGAACCGCACCAGGACGACCGAGCCCGGGCGAAGCAGCTGCTCCACCGGCAGCGCCAGCGACCGGTCCTCCGGCGGCGCAGCGGAAAGGAAGCGGACCCGGAAGGCGTCAAAGGTCCGGCCCGGCTGCTCGATGACGCCCTCCACGTTGATCCGGACCTGCTCTCTTCCGGTGTCGTCCACGAAGGGCTCGAACGCCGCTCCCGGCGGCAGCGAAAGGAGGATCCTGGTCAGGATCCGCTGGCCGCTGCGCGCCGGGAAGGTGACGATCGGGTCCTCGAGTTCCAGGGCGGGCGGCGCCGGCAGCTGATCGGCCGCGGCCGCCACGGCCCAGGCGTCGAGATCCTGCGGCGGCGTCAACCAGGCACGCACACTGGTCGTGGTGGGCCGCTGACGCCGGAAGTCGAACAGGCCGTGGATACCCGTGACCCGGTCGACGCGCCGCGCTTCCGCGCAGACCTGCAGGTCGAAACGGCGGGCTCTGATGAGACCGCGAAGTTCCTCGTACTGCTCGAGCCAGTACTCCATCTCGGGCATGTAGAGGACCCGTTTCGTCAACTCGGGCAACCAGAGCTGGAACGCCTCGTTCGGCTTCGGCTGGAAGAGGACCAGGTTCTCGTGCTCGCCCTCCTCAGGCCCGTAGCGCCAGATCTCAAGCGGCCGAAAGGTCTGGTCGCAGTCGACGTGCTCGACCTCGTCCGGCGCCCCGTGCAGAAACAGCAACTGCGCCCGGACATCGAAGAACGGCGCGCCCGACTGCCGGACCCGCCGGCGGCGTTGCTCGATGCCCTCGGCGATCCCGTCGCGGCTCAGAAAGGTCTCGATGTACTCGCGGCGGGCCGCCGGGTTGAGGTTCTGGACCCGCGCCAGCTCGTCCGGCGCAAGCAGGTACTGCGGTCCGTCGAGAAAGAACTCCCGCTCCACGTCGCTCCAGGTGGAGAGCCGCCAGCCGGCTTCCTGCGCAAACGCCGTGGGCGGAACGAGGCACGCCGCCGCCAGCAACAGCCGGCGGACCCGCGGCCCGATTCCTCCGCGCCTCACCACGACATCCGGTACAGCATCCAGTAGACGACGACCCCGGTCACCGACACGTAGAGCCAGATCGGCAGCGTGAACCGGGCGATCTTCCGGTGCCGGTCGTACCGTCCCCGAAGGCCCAGGACGACAGTGACGATCGCCAGCGGCGGCACCGCGGCCGCGAGCACCGTGTGCGTCAGGAGGATGCCCAGATAGACAGTCCGCACGGTCCCCTCGCCCTCGAAGTGAACCGAACCAACCTGGTAGTGGTAGTAGAGATAGGAGATCAGGAAGGCCGCCGAGCACCCCAGCGCCGACAGCATGACCTGCTTGTGCCGCTCCCGGTTTCCGCGCCGGATCAGCACGTAACCGATGACCAGCAACGTCGCCGCGGTGGCGTTCAGGATCGCGTTCAGGGTGGGCAGGTGCATGGAGGTCGCGGCAACCGGAGAAATCGCCCGGCTCGCGGCGGAGGGACGAAGTCAGAGTCGGCATGAGCTTAGCCGGGTTCAATGCATGCGCTGTGCCAGCTTGACATGAAGACGACACGCACTGTATCGTCCGTGTCGTCGGCGCGTCAGAGTACACACGAGATCGTATCTTGCGGAGTTCGAACAATGCCACCACCGCCCCCAACTGAGCCGCCCGAACACCCTGGAGCCTATGTTCAGCGAGAGATTCTTGCCGAGCGGACGACAGTGACCGAGGCAGCCCGAAGGCTGGGTGTCGGTCGCCCGGCTCTCTCCAGATTCCTGAATGGCAGATCGAGCCTCTCGCCCAAGATGGCTCAGCGACTTCAACGGGAGTTCGGACTGGACGCCGCCCATCTACACGACATGCAGACCCGCTTCGACGATCACGACGCACTGATCCGGGGGAACGCTGCCAGACCGCGACTGCTGCCTATCTCCGTAGCGAGGATCGAAGCAGACGAGATAGACGGCTGGGCAGGAGAACACCAGGCGCGGCAAGAGTTGGCTGTCCTTCTCAGAAGACTCGTGCACTCCACGAACGACGACGTCAAGAGAGCGGACTTCCCCGCCTATGGCCAAGCCGAACGACCGGGCTGGGACGGTCGAATCGAAGCAGCGGCCTCAACCCCATGGATTCCAGAGGGAGCGTCGCGGTGGGAGTTCACCTGCAACAGCAGACCCTGCAGCAGAGCAAACCACTACTTCACCGCTCGACAGGAGGCCGTTCCGCTCGAGGACCGCCAGAAACAGACGTTCGTGTTCCTTACGCCACGCGTCTGGCCGAAAAAGACGGAATGGGAGGCGGAGAAACGGAGGCTCAACGAATGGCAGGAGGTTCGGGCGTACGACGCGTCCGATCTGGAGCAATGGTTGGAGACCTCGCCGGCAACTCAGGTCTGGTTCGCCGAGCGCCTTGGCAGACCGGTCAAGGGCCTCCAATCTCTAGACCAGTTCTGGAACGAGTGGGCCGCCGCTGCCGATCCAGCGCTCTCGCCGGCGCTCTTTGCAGCGGCGGTCGACAAGCACTCAGGCGCGTTCTTCGACTGGCTCCGGAAGGACCCTGACCGGCTTTTCACGATTGCCGCCGATTCGCGCCAGGAAGCCATCGCCTTCCTGGCCTGCCTGCTAAGAGCAGAGAGCGTTCCACCACATCGCATGCTGGACCGGGCGGTCGTCCTACATCGGCCTGGCGCGGTTAAACGTTTGAACGAGCTCACGAACCACCGTTTCGACAGGTCGGTCGAGAATCGCCAGTCCATCCCGCTCTTGGCGATCGCCGGCACTCGCGAGGTGGAAGAGAATCTCGCAGCATGGCGCCGGGCCTGCCACTGCGTGGCTCCCCAGCACCGTAACTCGGTCGGCCTCATCGACCGACAGCGCGACATTGAGCTCGACATACTGACGACCTGGGACTTCGGAAAAGCCCTGGCGTCAATGAACATCTCGGGGGCGAAGGTCGACCAACTCGCCCAGGACACGGCTCGTTCGCCGACCATCCTCCGCAGAAGACTCTCGACGACGCCGGAAAGCCAGCGAGCCGGCTGGACATGCGATGACGACAATCTTGAAGCTGCCGTGGCGCCAGCCTTGGTTGGCGCATGGAATGCCGGGGCTGAAGCGGACAAGGAAGCGCTCTCTCTTCTGGCCAACACCGACTACGAGAAGATCGAGATGGCCGTCGCCCGACTGCGGAACCTGGAAGATCCTCCAGTCTGGTGTACTCGGCAGTACCGTGGCGTATGCTCGCGGATCGACGCGCTCTTCTCGGTAGCCACGGCTGTGACGCGGCAGAACCTGACCGACTTCCTTTTTCTTGCCGAGTACATTCTCGCCGAACGTGATCCCGCACTCGACATTCCATCTGAAAGCCGTTGGATGGCTGCGGTCTTCGACAGGGTTCGCAACCATTCCGACGCGCTGCGCACGGGCATCAGAGAGACATTGATCCTGATGGCCGCGCACGGAAACCGGCTGTTCGACGAACGACTGGGCGGCAACACGGAACGGGAAGTCGAGACGCTCGTGCGCGGCCTTCTGGAGCCGCTCACGCTGGAGACCTTGTTGTCGCACAAGGACGATCTTCCGGACTACGCGGAGGCGGCCCCTGATGCCGTTCTTGACCTCCTCGCCAGAGATCTCGAGACGACTGAACCCGCTGCCTTCGCGATTCTGAAGTGTCCAGAAGGAGAGCCGGTGTTTCAGAGCTGTCCACGTACTGGACTGCTGTGGGCACTTGAGTCTCTTGCCTGGTTGCCGAACCGGCTGCCACGAGTGGCGACTATTCTCGCCCAACTCTCCGAGCCCGAGATACACGACCGCTGGATCAACACACCATTCAACTCTCTTGTCTCCCTGTTCCGCACGTCAATGCCGCAGACGCTTGCGCGCCTTCCCGTTCGGCTTCACGCGCTTGATAGCATCGTACGTTCAAGCCCCGACGTGGGCTGGCGCCTCTGTGTGGAGCTATTGTCGAAACATCACGACACGTCCCACGTGAACCGCCTTCCCAAGTGGCGCGGCGACACCTCGCTGGCGCATACTCGACCGCCCTCCAAGGATATCCGTGAGGTCGAAGACGCTGCCCGCCAGAGAGTCCTCAACTGGCCTGCTCACGACGAAAAAACGCTAGGAGATCTTGTGGACAGACTCCGGTCATTCCCAGAAGCCGACCGAAGTCGGATCTGGGGTCTGATCGACGACTGGAGCGCCAATGCACCGGATCACGCCAAAGTCAGCCTTCGAGACCGGATACGGAAGCGCTATCGCGCGGTACGCGATGAGCGCGCAAGGCGGGCCGTCGAGGCGCTTGCTCCCGCCGACGCAGTGGCACGAAACCAGTGGCTGTTCGCGTCGACCTGGGATGTCGAATGGAGTGAATCGGACGCGGAGACATCCTACGAAGAAACGCTGGCGCGGGTCCGAACGCGCCGTGAAGCGGGTGTTCGGGAGGTTCTGGAAGAGCGGAAACACGACGGACTCGTTGAACTGGTCGAGAGCTGTGAAGCGCCTCGCTTGGTCGGCAGTACGTTGGCCGACCTCCTCGACCGCGAGGCATTCGCCGATTTTGCGATTGGCATCGTGGGCAGAGCTGCGGGAGCAGCCGACACCGCCTATAGCAAGTGTTTGCAAGGCTTGCTGGCTCCGGCAGAGCCCATTGTTCTCGAGCGGCTCGTGCAACACTTTCGCCGGCCCGACGGAGCAGCTTCGCGACTGGCCCTCTACCTGGCCATGCCATGGGGCCACGCAACCTGGCAGTTTCTTGAAGACGAGGATCGGAGGCTCCGCGAGTCCTACTGGAATCGCGTGGCGCCTTCTCGAGGTCAGGAGCTCGGAGCCGATGAGTTGCACGAGTTGATTGACAGGCTGGTAGACGCGAAGCGCCCCGCCGTCGCGCTCTGGGCAGCGCGATGGAGTTTCGCCTCGGTTGAGACGAAGCGACTCCAGCGGCTCCTGCGGGCACTGGCGAGGGACCGTGATGCTCCAAGGCCAGACACTGGCATCTTGAGTGAGGCGGTCGAACACTTAGGAAGCCGCGTCGACGTCGATGAGTCAAATATGGTCGCGATCGAGCTCGCCTTCCTGCCGCAACTGCGGCTCACAGGGCACGGCATTCCGAACCTCCAGAAGCGAGTTCTCGAGTCGCCCGTCCTCTTCGTCCAAGCGGTCGCGCTCGCATTCCAGCCCGAGAACCGAGGCGAGGACCACTCACCGTGGCGGGTAGACGATCCAGAACAACGAACCGATGTAGGATCGGGGGCCCGCGAGTTTCTGGACAGCGTTCAGGTCATTCCAGGTACCCGGGACGACGGCAAGTTGGATGCCGAGGAGCTTCACACGTGGCTGGCCGCCGCCAGAAAGATGTGCGCTGAACTTGACCGGACCCGTGCTGGCGACACCTTGATCGGCGAGTGGTTGGCACGAGCCTCCGCCGTGGACGGTGTCGCACGTCCGCGAAGCGAAGTGGCAGATGCCATTGAGTGGATGGACTCCAAAGACGTCGAAGTAGGCTTCCGCACGGGCGCACGGAATGTCCGTGGCGTGACTTCGAGATCGCAGGGAGGAGACCAGGAGCGGGCCTTGGCAACAACATATCGACAGATGTCGCAGAAGATGACCGATTGGCCCCGAACCAGCCGCATCCTTGACAGGGTTGCCCGATCATACGAGGACGAGGCGGAGTATTGGGACCGAAGCGACGAGGTCGCAAAGCGGCTGCCGTCGATCTGACCGGTGTTCGACGCATGACCATGGACCCTCTGCCCCATCGCATTGCAGCGCGACTCCCGTCGCTGGGTAGCCTCTATCATCGACTCCTGCTCGTGGTGGGACCGTCGCGCAGCGGGAAGACCGAAGCGCTGCGGTCTGTCTGAGCTTGACCCGGTTCCGTGGACACCTCAGTCTTGGAGGAGGAGGAGTTCACGATGTCACGATCAAGAGCCCGGTACGCCCCGGAGTACCGGCAGCAGATGGCAGATCTGGTCCGGTCCGGGGGTAGCCCGGACCAACTGGCCCGCGAGTTCGAGCCGTCAGCGCAGTCGGTCCGCAACTGGGTGGCTCAGGCGGACCGGGACGAGGGCCGCCGGAGCGACGGCAGCACGACGGCGGAGCGTGAGGAGTTGCGCCGGCTGCGCCGGGCAAGACAGCAGGCCGGGTACGTGTCGTCATCGAGTAGCAGGCCGCGAGGGATTCACACTTGATCGCGAAGCCCAAGGTCTACGTCGACACGACGGTCGTCAGCTATCTGACCGCGAAGCCCTCGCGCGAGATCGTGGCGGCGGCACACCAGCAGATCACGCAGGAGTGGTGGCTGTCTGCCGACAGCCGGTTCAATCTGGTTGCTTCGGACCTCGTGATCGAGGAGGCGGGCGGAGGCGACCCTACCGCGGCGCGTGCCCGTCTGGCGGCGCTTGAAGGCCTGGAGATCATCGACGCGACGACGGAATCCGAGGCGCTCACCAAAGAGCTCCTTGCCTCAGGCGCTCTACCGCCTGCAGCCGGCCGCGACGCCGCGCACGTCGCGACGGCGGTGACGAACGGCGTGGACTACTTGGTAACATGGAACCTGCGCCACATGGCGAACGCGCCTGTCCGGACCGCGATCGAGCGCGCCTGCCGCCGCGCCGGCTACCGGCACACGGCGATCTGCACACCGGAACAACTTCTGGAGATCAAGGAGTGACTTCCTACAAGGACCCCATCGTGGAAGAGGTCCGGACCTTGCGGACACGCCTCTTCGCGAAGCACGGGGGCACGGTCGAAGGCCTCTTCAAGCACCTGAGGGAGGTCCAACGAAGCTCGGGCCGGACCTACGTGCGCTATCCCGCCGAGCGTATCGAGCCCGAGAGGCAGGAAGCGCGCACAGCGCCTGACGACACCGGGGAGTGACGGCTTCCGCCCTGTCTACCGCTCCGCCGCCCGACGCTCGCGCCAGTAGCGCACCTGCCAGCGGGCGACGTTGCGGTTGTGCTCGGCGAGTGTCTCGGCGAAGACGTGGGTGCCGTCGTTGCGGCTGACGAAGTAGAGGTAGGGAACGTCGGCGGGCTGAGCGGCGGCCTGCAGGCTGTGCGCGCCCGGCGAGCAGATCGGGCCCGGCGGGAGGCCGGGGTACCTGTAGGTGTTGTAGGGCGAGTCGAGTTCCAGGTCTCGTCGGCGCAGGTTGCCGTCCCAGGCGCCGGCCAGCTTCAGCGCGTAGATGATCGTCGGATCGGCGTAGAGGCCGATGCCGCGGGCAAGCCGGTTGTGGAAGACGGCCGCCACGAGGGGGCGTTCCTCGATCGCACCCGCCTCTTTCTCCACGATGCTCGCCAGGGTGACGAGGGACCGCAGGTCGAGGCCCTGGCCGCTCGCGGCGTCCACATGCTCCTCGACCCGGCGGCGGAAGTTGCGGACCATGGCCGCCACGATGTCGGCTTCGCCGGCGCCTCGCACAAAGGCGTAGGTGTCGGGGAAGAGGTAACCCTCAAGGGATTCAGCGGCCGGGTCGAGGTCGGCGATCAGCGCCGGCGAAGCCATCGCGGCGAGAAACGCGTCGAGCTCGCCGAAGCCTTCGGACGCCAGCCGCTCGGCCGTCTCACGCAGGGTCAGGCCCTCCACCACCGTGACCGGATAGGCCACGACCTTGCCGCGGATCACGCGGTCCAGGGCCTCGACCGTGCTCATCGGCTGCTCGAACCGGTACTCGCCGGCCTGCAGGGTCTCGCCGCGCCGCCGGTATTCGAGGTGGAACCGGGCCCTCAGCGGATCGCCGATCACACCGGCCGCCTCCAACTGCTCGAGGATCGACGTCACCGGCGCGCCGCGCTCGATCGTGAGCTCGATTGTCTCCGTTCCCCGCGGCCGCTCGAGTTCCCGCTCCACCCAGGCGACCAGGCCGGCAACGATCGCGGCAACCGTGGTCAGGGCAGCGACCGCCCCGGCAACCGACCACAGGAGCAGCCGCCGCGGGCGCCGCCGCTCCGGGACGTCAGACGATCCCGAACACCGCCGAGGTCCCGGCGAACGCCTGGGGCCACGGCGGCGGCGCTGCGGGAGGTCGGAGGTCATCCGGCCTCCCGATCCAGTTCCTCCTGCAGGAGGATCTGCGCGGCCGTCGCGTCGACCCGTTCCGGATGGCGCCGCGGATCGACTCCCGCCTCTCGCAGCCGGTGCTCCGCCTCGATTGAGGTCAGCGATTCGTTCACTGTCCGCACCGGCAGTTCGCAGGCCCTGCCCAGCTTGCGGGCGAACGCCCGGGCACGCTCCGCCGCCGGTCCGATTGAGCCATCGAGACGTCGCGGCTCGCCCACCACCAGCACCTCCGTGCCTGCCTCGACAGCCAGCGCCTTCAGCTCCGCGATCAACTGGCGGTCGTTCGTGCGCCCCAGAGTCGAGTGGGGGACCGCGATGCCGACCCGGGAATCCCCCTCGGCCACCCCGACCCGCTTCTCGCCGAAGTCGATGCCAAGGAAACGCACAGCAGCGCCACTCTGAAGCGGGCCGCCAAGGCCTGTCAACCGGGGCGGTCCGCCTACCGGGGCGATGATCGACGTGGACCCCACGCGGGCGCCGGGGGGGCTTGGGTCGGTCGCTGACCCGCGCCTCCAGACGCGGCATGGCAATTGCTACCATGAGCGGCATGGGAGTGCTCCGGATCCGTGCCCGCATCGGCCCCTCGGACTCGCTGCGGTCGAGCGCGGGGGACGATGTTCACCGCTGACCTCGCGGGTCTGACCGTCTCCCTGGCGCTGGGCTTCTGCCTGGTCGTCCCGGCCTCCGCTCAGGAGCCGTGGGCGCCTCCAGGGCCGGAAGAGGCAGCCGAGACTTCGACGACAGGGATCGACGGCGAGGAGTCGGTCGACGAGCCGGCCGCTCCGGAGGAGCCACCCGACCCCGGCCCACCGAAACCTCCCGGCGCCAACACGTTCTCCTTCGGCATCGAGGACGAGGCCGGGGGCGGCCAACTCACCGGCTGGGCCGGCGACATCCAGGGCCCGATGGACGACGCGGGCGAACACACCCTGTCGGGAGGATTCTCTGTTCGCTTTCGCGACTACCGGGCCTGGGGCGACAACCTCTTCTACAACGAGGAAACCGAACAGATCCGGGCCGAGGGATCCGTCGTTCTCATGCGCGGCAACGAAGTCCTCAGGGGGTCGCGCCTCGAACTCGAGCTGAAGACCGAAACCGCCTCGGTCTTCGACGTCGAGGGCAACCTGGGCGCCGACTACTTCTTCACCGGCAGTGCGGTGCACAAACTCAGCGACGAGCGCTTCACGATCCTCGACGCCCAGTTCACCGCCTGTGAAGCGACGGACGGCAAGGTTCCGGACTGGAGCTTCCGCGCCAGGAAGGTCGACGTGAACGCGAGCGGCTACGCGAAGACCCGCGGCGCGTCCTTCCGCGTCAAGAATGCGCCGGTCGTCTACCTGCCCTACATGCTGTGGCCGGTGAAGAGCTCCCGGGTCAGCGGCTTCCTCATGCCGAAGCCCGGCTTCTCCACCCGCCGGGGACCCTCTCTCGGCATCGCCTACTTCTGGGCAATCAACCGGAGCTACGACGCCACCTTCAACGTCGACCTCTACGCCGGCGCCCCGGGCAACGCCGGGAGTGCGTTTTCCACGCAGCCCTTCTGGGCGCTGGGAACCGAGTTCCGGTACCACCCCGGCGAGGCAACCGAGGGCATCTTCGACGGCTACCTGATCGACGACCCGGAGCGGCACGAGAAACGCTGGCGGGTGCGCTGGAGCCACGTGTCGAACGACCTGCCCGCCGGATTCCGCGGCGTCGTCCGGCTGGAGGACGTCTCCGATTTCGGTTTCTTTCGCGACTTCGAGCGCCGGGTCGACCGCAACACCCGGCGCCAGCTCCACTCGACCGCGTTCCTCACCGGGAACTGGGGCAACCAGTCCCTCAACGTCCAGTTCGACCAGCGCAAGACGTTCATTTCGGCCGACCGGACAGTCGAGCTCCGGCAGTTGCCCGAGATCGACTACAAGCTGCGCTCGACGCGCCTGGGCGAGTCCCCCCTCTACGTCAAGGTGAAGAGCTCGCTCCACTATCTCGACACCAACCGCTCAGCGCGACGCGTGGGCCGCTACGCGCGCGCCAATCTGGAACCGGAGATCAGCGTTCCCGTACCGCTGGCGACCTGGCTGTCCCTGTCGCTCACCGCCGGCGGCCACCTGACCTGGTACGGCGACAGCCTGATGACCGCCCAGGAACGTCAGGCCACAAGGACGGACACGGACTTCCGGGGCGAGGACCTGATGCGGCTGGTCCCCACCGCTCAGGCCGAGATCGTCGGCCCCGGGATCTCACGCATCTTCGAGCTCGGGGAAGGCGGGCGCTTCTCCCGCATGAAGCATGTGATCGAACCGCGTGTCGTCTATGCCTACTTCGATGACTTCGAGGATCGTGTTCGCATTCCGCTGTTCGACGAAGTCGACAACCTGCGCGGACGCAACGTCGCCCGTTTCAGCCTGTTCAACCGCCTGCTCGCCAAGCCAGCCGACCCCGAACAGGGTGGCGCCTTCGAGATCCTCTCGGTCGAGTTCTTCCGCGACCTGTCGCTCGACAGCGAGAAACCGCTGCTGCGCTCGCTCGACCGCTCCCTCACCAGCCAGAACGGCCCGATCGGCACCCTGCTGCGGTTCAATCCGTCCCGCCGCACAGGCATCCGCTTCGACGCGCTCTACGACACCCTGTACTCCCAGTTCTCGTCGACCGGGATCTCGGCGACTCTCGGACTCGGCGACACGAGTTCGGTCGGTCTCCGCTGGGCCGTGCGCCGCAACCCCGAACTGGACAGAACGCGCCGCCACCACGCACAAGTCTCGGCCAGCCTGGTCTTGATCCCGAGCAAGCTGCGCCTGAACAGCATGGTGAGCTACGACATCGAGCAGCAACTCCTGCAGATACAGCGCCACATCATGGACTACCAGGGTTGCTGTTTCGGACTCCGCCTGGAGGTCGCGAACTTCCGCACCACCCTGCGCACAGACACCCAGTACAGGCTGCTGGTCACGCTCAAGAGCGTCGGCGCCTTCTTCGACATCACGGGCGGCCAGAGCGAGACGCTGTGATCGCCCACACCGGCGGCAAGGCTCCCAGGGCGCTCGTGCTGGGGGCAGCGGGTCAGCTCGGACGCGAGGTCGCCGACGAACTGCGGCGGCGGGGCACGGAAGTCCTCGCCGCCGACCGCGACCGCGCCGACCTCCGGGACACGGACGCGACCGCCGAGCTCGCCGCGGAGTTGGGTGCTTGTGCCGTCTACAACTGCGCCGCCTGCACGGATGTCGACGGTTGCGAGACCGAGCTCGAACTCGCGATGGAAGTCAACGGCCACGCCCCCGGCCGGCTGGCCGCGGCTCTACCGTCCGACTGCCGCCTGATCCAGGTTTCCACCGACTACGTGTTCGACGGCCGTGGCCGGCGGCCCTACCGCGAAAGCGACGCCACCGCGCCGCAGACCGCCTACGGCCGCTCGAAGCTCGGCGCCGAGCGAGGTGTTCTGGAGGCCGGCGGTCTCGTCGTTCGCACGAGTTGGGTCTTCGGCCCCGAGGGTCGGAACTTCGTTTCCGCGATCGCTTCGCGCATCGGCCGGGGCGAGTCCCTGCGGGTCGTGTCGGATCAGGTCGGCTGTCCCACGTACGCCCCGTACCTGGCGCGGGCGCTGGTCGATCTGGTCGCCACCGGCGCCTCCGGTATCGTCCACTACTGCAACACGCCCGCTACGTCCTGGCACGGTTTCGCCGTCGCCATAGCCGAGGCCCTCGGACTGAACGTGCCCATCGCTCCCATTTCGTCTTCCGAGCTGACCCTCCCGGCCGTTCGGCCCGCGTACTCCGTCCTGGATACGGCGCGTTTCGAGGCTCTGGCACACCGTGAGGCCGAGAGCTGGCGACCCGGCCTCGATGCGTACCTCGACCGCCTGCGGCAAGGCAAGGCCGAGTCGTGACCCGCGTGCTCGTCACCGGCGCCGAGGGTTTCGTCGGCGGACGCCTCGTGCCCCGGCTCCTCGAACGCGGCGCCAAGGTCGTCGCCTGCCATGCCCCCGGAACCGCCCCGCCCGAGTTTCAGCTGTCCGCCTCCCTTCGGGACGGGTGCGATCGGGTCGAACTCGACATCTGCGACCGCGGCGAGGTGGAGCGGGTCCTCGGGGCGCAGAAGCCGGATGCGGTCGTGCACCTTGCCGGACTCTCGGATGTGGGCGCCTCCTGGCAACGAATCGACGACTACTACCGGGTCAACGTGGAGGGGTCCGAGTTCGTCGCCGCCGGGGCGCGCGCGCTTTCCGACTCCTGCCGTCTGATCGTCGCCTCGAGTGCCGAGGTCTACGGCCGCGTGCCCGAGGACGAACTCCCGGCCGGAGAGGAACGCCCCCTCCGGCCCCGGTCTCCCTATGCGGTGACCAAGGCCGCCGCCGAGCGGCTGACCCTCGGCCAAGGCGCGATCGCCGCGCGCTCCTTCAACCTGATCGGCCCCGGCCAGAGCGTCCAGTTCGCGCTCCCCTCCTTCGCGGCCCAACTGGCCGAGATCGACGCCGGGCGCAAGGCGCCCCTGCTTCGCGTCGGCAACCTCACTTCGCGCCGCGACTTCGTCCACGTCGACGACGGGGCGGAGGCCTACGCCGTCCTGGTCGAGCGCGGCGAACCGGGCCGCGCCTACAACGTCGCGCGCGGCGAGGCCGTCGAGCTGGCTTCGGCGCTAGGCCGACTGATCGAGATCAGCGGCGTTTCGACCGAGATTCGCGAGGATCCCGACCGCCTGCGGCCCGCGGACGTTCCCGTCCTCTGCGGCGACGCAAGTCGCCTCCAGGCTCTGGGCTGGCGCCCGCGGCGCAGTCTCGATCAGGCCCTCGAGGCGATCTGGGAGGACGCGAGGAACGCCACGGGCTGCTAGCCGTTGCCTCGCTCCAGTGCGAGTAGCTGGGCCTTGCGTTTGGCGCCGCCGATGTAGGAACCAGGGCCGCTGCGGCGCGGCACGACCCGGTGGCACGGCACGAGAATCGGCAAGGGGTTCGCCATCAGCTTCGACCGGATCAGTCGATAGGCCCCCGTACGGCCCGACGATGTCGCCACGTTGCGGTAGGTGCGGGTCAGACCATAGGGAATCCGCGCCGTCTCCTCGAAGATCCGGCGCGAAAGAGCGTCCAACCCGATCCGATCCAGGTCGTAGGGCAGGTCGAGGTTGCGCCGGGCGCCCGCAAAGTACTCGGAAAGCCGGCCCAGCGCCTCGTCCATGAACTCCGTCGTCTCCACCGCGCCCAGGGTGGGGAACAGGACTTTCTCGGTGTCCGCCGGATCAATGACCAGACGCGTCACCGACCGGCCGACGAACTCGAGTCCCAGAGAACCGAGCGGTGAGGGGATCAGGACCCGATGTGGTTCAACCGCGCGCGCCGCGGGCCAAGCCGGCGCACCGGCCGGCGCCTGCGCAAGGCTCGCGATTCCTTGGGCCACAACAAATCATGGTAGCATGGCAACTTCTCTATCTCCAAACGGAGTGTAGCCGCGGGCAGGGCCGTTCCAAAGTCAAGCGCTTCACGCTGGGCGTGGGCGGAAGGCCTTCATTCCCGAGGGTCGAGAGCCGTGCCGGCGCCGAGTGGCCGATTCCGCCGCGGTTTCCTCACATCGGTCACCGAAGTTCCCGACTTTGGAACGGCCCTGTGTCCAAGCGGCGTCCAAACGGCGTGTAGCCGCGGGGCTTCTGACCCGCGGACAACGTCACTCCTGCTGCTGGAGTTCGACGCGAAGCGACACGTCTTCGCCCCTGGTCGCGTTGAAGGCGCGCACCGCCGCTTCGTAGCCTGGGCGCGTCACCTCCAGGCGGTGCCTGCCCGGATCGATGATCAGGGGCGAATGGAGATTCGCCAGTTGGGCGCCGCTGCCCAGCAGTCGACCGTCCAGGTACACGACCGCGTCGGCCGGTTGGACTTCGACCATCAGGCGTGCCGGCGTGCTGCGTTGATCCTGATCGATCGGCTGGCCGCGGTTCTCGACTCTCCAGGACTCGCCGGCAGGCGCGGTCCGTGCGGCGGCGGGCGCCGGCGCCGGCGGTTGCGGCTGCACAGCCTGACCGGGGACGAGGTCCTCGTCGATCTTGATCACCACGCCGGGGCGAACGCTGATGTTCCGCTCCAGGGTGACATGGCCCTCCATGAAGATCGCCAACCGGTAGCTTCCCTCACGCAGCCACAGATACCGGGGGAAGCCGTCGAACGCGCCCGCGCGTCCGATCAACTCGCCATCGAGGTAGACCGATGCCTTCTTCGGTTTCGTGTTGATATCCAACGCGCCCGCGTTGGGTGCCGCGAAGCCGGCCGGCGCCGGTCCCCAGGCGTAGGGGCCGTAGTGACTGTACGGAGAGAAGTAGTACGAACCGAAGCCCCCGTACCAGCCGAATGAGCCGTAGTAGGGACGGTAGATCATCGCCCGCGACCGGGTTCTGCCTCTCTTGCGGGCGCCTTCCCGGCGTTCACCCCGGTCGCCGGCTTCGATAGCGACCGGCGCCGAAACGGCCACCGCCCTGGCGACCCCCGCCACGGCATCGTGCGCTCCCGGGGTCGCCTCCGCTCCCTTTGCCAGCCCAAGGCCCAACAGGAAGGCAATCGCCGGCGCCGACGCGCGACGAACCAGCGTGGTCCATCCGTGTCCTCTCATCACGTCCCTCCCTGGTCCAGACCGGCGCCGTCGGACCAGCCGTTCCTCAGTCCTTCCAGATAGTAGTGTCGCATCGTCTTCTCCCAGAGCCGAGGCAATCTGAACGGCATTCCTTGCAACGCGCGCGCCAGCCGCTCCTGGGCCCACAGCAGGGCGCGCTCCAGGGCGCCTCCCGCCAGGGGGGGCTGGCCGTTCTGCATCCCCAGAAAGGGCCCGAGCTGTTCGTGGCGGCGGAAGAACACGACCGCGCAGTAGCCGGATCGGTACTGCCGCTGCGCGAACCGCGCCAGATCGGTTGGGTGGTCGTGCGCCACGCAAGCCGCGGGCCGGTAGAGCAGCCGCAGGCCATGCGCCCTGAGCCGGTAGCCGGCCTCGACATCCTCCCAGGCCGCGAAGGGAAACGCTGGATCGAACGGCTCCGCCGCCATCGCTTCCCGGTCGACCGACAGGTTCGAGGTGTAGAAGAAGTTGAACGGCACGTTGTCCTGATCCTCGATCAGGGCGAAGCCGAACTGAAGCCCGTGCTCGTTGATGTAGTCGAGGAAGGGCGTGCGACGCATCCGAGGATGCCAATCCGTCCTGCCGATCACGCCGACGCATCCTCCCGCGGACCGAATCTCCCGCGCGAGTTCTCCCTCCTGAGCCCGGGCATGGGCCGCCAACCATCCCGCAGCGGGGACGGTGTCGTCACCGAGGAAGGCCACCCACCGGCCTCGAGCCGCCGCAACACCCCGGTTACGGGCCACGGCAGGCCCCGCGTTCGGCTGGTGCAGAACCCGAAGCCCGGTCCCGCCGGCGTCGCTGACGGCGGCCTGTGCCTCCAGCCAGGCCGCGGTGCCGTCCGAACTGCCGTCGTTGACCACGATCACCTCGAACCGCGGTCCCTCCTGCCGGTGGAGTGCGTCGATCACTTCACGCAGCGCCGGCAGGCGGTTGAAGGTCGGAATCACCACGCTCCACTCTGGCGGTCCGGTCACTGCTCGACCTCCATGACCTCTTCCAGCGTGCGCCGAACCAGCGCGAGTCCCTCCGGCAACAGGGCCTCGAACCCGTCGCTTCGGAACAACTGCTCGTCGCCGGGATAGGTCGGGACCAGGTAGAGGGGGAAGCGCTCGAAGATCTCCCGGTCTGACCGCTGTCGCCGGGCCTGAACGAGGCGGCGGCGTTTCGTTGCCCGGTCGAGCTGAGACACGATCGACGACACCGCGCGCAGTTGAGCCAGGGTCCGTTCGTCGACGACCGCCGGCACCCGATCGGGCAGCCCCCCGATGCGCCGCCGCAGACGGCCGAGACGGCTGCGCAGCGCCACCGCGGCGCGGGCGCGGCGCCAGGCCGTGCGGGGCCCGATACCGACAATCGGCCATCGACGCGGCACTGCCCCGTCTGCTGTCGGCCCGTTGTCGCCCGCCGTCGCGGCGGCGGCGCCGTCGTCGCCGTCCTGGAGCGGGCCGAACGGATCGAGAGAGAGCTGTTCGCCGTTCGGATTGCACGTGGCCAGCAGGTGCTGGGTACGGGCAAGCAGGGTCATCTGCACCGCCGGCATCAACTGCGGCCACAGCTCGGCGTCGTAGTTCTTGAACGCCGTCAGGTAGGCGTTGCGTTCGAAGAGCATGCCGCGAAACGCATTCCCCAGCAGATCGCTCGTGGCCATCGAACGATGGTGGACCACCGCCGCCGGCGCCGACAGCACCCGCTCTCCGCCGGACCACAGGCGCCAGCCCAGGTCGACATCCTCGAGATAGGCGAAGAAGCCCTCATCGAAGCCGCCCGCCGCCAGGAAACGGTCGCGGCGTACGATCATGTTGCCGCCGCAGGGAAAGAGCAGCTCGCTCCCGGAGGTCGGCTGCGTGACCTCCTCCAGAGCCCGGTGGTAGTCGAGCTGAAAGGCGTGGCCATCGAAGGTCATCACGCCGCGGCCGAAGTCCAGACGGCTGCCTTCCCAGTCGAGGATGCAGCCCGAGATGGCCGCGACGTCCGGAGGCGCTTCGCGCAGGGCGGCAACGAGTTCGGCGAGCCAATCCGGCCGCGGTCGGGTGTCGTTGTTGACGAGCGCCAGCGCATCGGCGCTGCTGCGCTCGGCGAGCCTGTTGTTCGCGGCGCTGAAACCGATATTGACCGGGTTCTCCACGACCTCGACAGCCGGGTGCGTGGAGCGCAGCCACTCCACCGTCCCGTCGGTCGACCCGTTGTCGAATACCGTGATCCTGACCGCGACGCCTGGATCCTGCTGTCCCTCCAGAGCCGGCAACAGGGTCTCCAGGTGGTGGCGGCCGTTCCAGCTCACGACCAGCACGTCGACGCTGTCGATCCTGTTCCGGCTGCCGGCGCCGGCTGTTTCCGGCCCGCTCATCCTCTTCCGGTCGCGGGAGCGCCCACCAACCGCGTCCGAAGGAAGCGCCGCAGCCGGAAGCCCGGTTCGTCGTCCGGCGCCCTGGCACCCGGCCGGAACGCGAAGTCCCGCTTCGTGGCGTCGGTCTTCGGCGACGACAGAAAGGCAGCCAGGGGGGTCAGGCTGCGCTCCCAGGAGAATGCCGCCAGCGTCTGCTCGCGACCGCGGCGAGCCCGCGCCTCGACCGCCGGGCCGCCCGCCACCAGGTCGGCGAGACCGTCCCTCAGCGCTTCGACATCGCCGCAGGGAACGACCAGGCCCGCGTCCCAATCCCGCAGCAGCCGGGGCACCGTCCCGCCTTGTGTAGTCAACACCGGGCAGCCGACCGCCAGCGCATCGACGAAGCGCGTGCGCAGCGACAGCTCCGTCTCCAGGCCGGGCCGGTGGCAGGCTGCGAGGGCATCGACGTCGCGGAGCAGGTCGTAGCGACGCTCATGGGGAACCCAGTCCAGAAACCGGATCCGCTCCGGATCCAGCCGCAGGCTGCGCGCCTCGACCTCGGCCAGCAGCCGCTGCGGAGCGAGGGCGCCCGGCGGCTGGCGCACGAACAGGAGCCTCGCGTTCGGCTCGGGCAGCCGCGCAAAGGCCTCGAGCAGGGGCTCAGGGTCGTACCAGTCGTAGAGGCCGCCGAACAGAATTCGCCGTTCTCCCTCAGCGCGCGTTGGCATCAAGGGCCGATACGCGGGCAACGGGTCGGGCACACCGAACGGGGCCTCGGCGATCAGGCCGGTCAACTCGGGGTCGTCGCGGTAGCGATGGGGATTGACTCGTCCCAGCGCGGTGAGAAAGCCCAGGTAGTACGAGCGCTGCTCGGCCGACGAACACAGGAAGAAGTCGCCCCCGGAGAGCTGCCGCACCCAGGTCCGGTGGTCGTTGCGGTAGGGGTCGAGGCCGAGGCTGTCGAAGTGGGTCAGGTTCTCGACGAGAAAGGGGTCGTACAGGTCTATCACCGCCGGCAGGTCAGGCAACTGTTCCAGCAGATCGTTCGCCAACTGTCCCTGGGCCACGACCGCCGCGCAGCCGGCGAACAGCTCCGCAAGCGGAGCGGAATCGAAGCGGTGCACCTCCACCGATGCGTTGGCGAGGGCGGGCGGGCGGTCCGAGCGCCAAGGCGAAACGAGGACGACCTTGAACCCGAGGGCCGGCAACCGGCGCGCGATCTCGAGGTAGCGGATGCCGATACCCGCCGCGCGCTCTCCGAGCGCCTCGCTGCACAGCAACCCGACGCGGCTCATCGGCCGGCGTCTCCGCCGGCGCCCGACCCGCTGCTGGACGGAACGACGTTCTGTCTCGTTCTGCCGGGGATCATCCGCCGGCGTCTCCGCCGGCGCCCGACCGGGGCCCCGGGCCCCGCCGGGACGAGAGCAGCTCATGGATGCGCCAGACGCGGGTCGACTTCATTGCTTCGATCAAACGCTCCAGTTCCTTCTCGCGCGCATAGAGCCGGCGAGCCTCTTCCTCACCCACGCGAAGGTAGCGCCGCAACTCCTCGATTGCCCGGTCCCGCTCCTCGATTGCCCGGTCCCGCTGCTCGAGTTCCCGGCCTCGTTCCTCGAGTTCCCGCTCCCGGTCGCGAATCAGAGCCCGCGCCGCCTCGCCCGCCAGCACGGCATCCCGCCGCATCCGTGCCACGGCTCCTGCCAGAACCGTCGCGTCGAGCTGGTCCGCGTGCTTGGCAAGCACTCTGGCTTTCATCTGTTCGAAGTCGCGGCGCTCCGAGGCAGCCCCACCCAGGGCATGACTGCCCGGCGCATCGCCGCCACCGCCCAGAAAGTGCCGGTACTCGCAGGTCGTCCGCGCAAGATGAACGAAATCCGAAGTTGCGGAAAGCCGGATCAGAAAATCCCAGTCCTCGAACACCGGCAACGACTCATCGAACGGGCCGGCCCGTTCGACCGCCTCCCGCGTCATGAGCACGGTGTGGAACGGGATGTAGTTGTCCAGCAACAGGATGCCCCGGTCGAAGTCCCGGCTGTAGGGGAGGCGCCGACCGCACTCCACCCAACCGCCCGTCCCCGGCTCGTAGCTGACCACGGCCGCGTCGCTGTAGGCCGCCTCCACGTCGCCGGACAAAAGCGGAGCGAGCGTCTCGAGATGCTCCGGCGCCAGCAGATCGTCGTCGTCGAGGAAGCCGATGCAGTCGCCTGAAGCCGCGTCAACGCCAGCCTGCGCAGCGGCGGCGCGGCCGCGGTTGCGCTCCAGATCGACCCTGCGCACCTTGAAGGGAAAGTCCTCCGCCACTTCGGGACGCCGACCCCCGTCGTTCACCAGAACCAGTTCCACGTTGCGCCAGGTGCTGCGGGCCAGGCTGTCCAGCGCCTCCGCGAGCCGCCGCGGCCGATTCCAGGTCCGTACCACGATCGACACCCGGCGCGGCGAGGCCACCTCGACCAGGCAAGGCGCTCCGCCGAGGTGCGCGATCAGTTGGGCGGGACTGCGGGCGGTGAAATCGCTGACCTTCAAGCGGCAGTAGCCCTCGGCGTAGCGACACGGATCCGGCAGGCTGAACGCCCGGTACCGGCGCAGGGCCCGACAGAAACCGAGGTAGTCGTGCCGCTCCAGCTGGCTCGGATAGCGGGACATCGCGTCGGCGACTCCATCCATCTCGGCAGTCACGTCGACAAGCAGATCGGGATAGAAGGGGTGGTTCACCTCGTAGCCGAGAACCCGCAGGGACGGATCCCCCGGCGACGAGTCGTCGTCCTGACGCGCCAACGCTTCGCCCGCCTCCGATCGCCGACGCCGCCGGTTGATCAGAGCCTCGTGCAGCGCTCGGAACGTCGCCCGGTGATCGGGCGTCACTTCCAGAGGCGAGGGCAAGAGAAGCAGGTCCGGACCGTGTTCCTCGAGCAGCTCCTCGATGTGACCGGTGAGTTGGTCCAGGGAGGAGGCCAGAGCGCCATCCTTCAGGCCGTGGCGCGCGCCCACATGCTCCAGCCGGTCGATCCCGAGAACCTCGGCGGCAGCGGCCGCTTCCGCCTCCCGCCGCTCGGAGTACTCGTCTCCCGTCGACCCCTCCGGCGGTCCCTCCACGCCGCCCGAACCGTCGCTCAAGAACGCACAGACGACCTTGGCGCCGCCCGCTGCCAGCTGCAGAATCAGGCCGCCGCACCCCAGCACCTCGTCGTCGTGGTGGGGCGCAAGGACGAGCACGCGGCGTGCCGCGACAGACTCCGGCGCACCAGGCGGAAGCGGCCGCTTGCGACCCGTCACGGCGGCAGCCCGGTGCAGGGTTGCGCCGGGAGCAGGACCGGCCGGACGGGGCTATGGCGGTTCTCGTTCACGGCGCTTCCTGGATCATCGAACATGCTACCGGAGGCCGGGCTTTCCTCCGGTACACTCCGCGAACTCCGATGCTGCAGCGCAGGAAATCCCTGGTCGCCGACGCGCTGCGAAGCGCCCTTTCCGGCACCTTCGGAGTCGACCACGAGCCGACCGTGGAAGTGCCGCCCCAGCGTCGGCTGGGCGATCTCGCGAGTCCCTGCGCACTTCACCTCGCGCGCGAACTCCGCCAGGCGCCGCGCAGGATCGCCGAGCGCCTGGTCGAGGCCCTGGATCTGCCGCCCGGGTTCGACCGCGTGACCGTCGAAGGTCCGGGCTATGTCAACTTCCACCTCGACCGGACGGGATTCGCGGCCGCGATGCTCGACGCGGTTCCCGTAGCGCCCTCTGCCGGCGCCGATCAGCCCGACAAGGTCATCGTCGAGCACACGAACATCAATCCGAACAAGGCTGCCCACATAGGCCACCTGCGCAACGCGGTTCTCGGCGACGTCCTGGCTCGCGCGCTCCGCAGTCTCGGGCGCACGACCGAAGTCCAGAACTACATCGACGACACCGGCGTCCAGGTCGCCGACGTCGTGGTCGGCTTCGTCGATCTGCGGGGGTGTTCGGTGGCCGACATCGAAGCCCTGCCGGAACCGTTCGACTACACCTGCTGGGATGTCTACAGCGAGGTCGGCCGGTGGTACGGGACGGACTCCGCGCGGCTCGAGCTCCGGCGACGCACCCTGTACGCCCTGGAATCGGGCCGGGGCCGGCGGGCGGAGGCCGGCCGCCTGGTCGCCCGACGGATCGTCAGCCGCCACCTCGCCACGATGGGCCGCATCGACATCGACTACGACCTGCTGACGCGCGAAAGCGAAATCCTGCGCCTGGACTTCTTCGTCGCCGCCTTCGAGCAACTCAGGCAGAGCGGCGCCGTGCGCCTCGAGGAGACCGGAAAGAACGCCGGCTGCTGGGTCATGCCACTCTCGGAGAGCCAGGAATTCCAGGGGCTCGAGGACCCCGACAAGGTGATCGTGCGGTCGGACGGCACGGTGACCTACGTGGGCAAGGACATCGCCTACCAACTCTGGAAGTTCGGCCTGCTCGGCCGCGACTTCGAGTACGAGCCCTTCCGGGATGGAACCCGTCCGGATGGAACCCGCCGGGATGAGCGCCGCGGACATGGACCCAGCCGGGAGGAACCCGGCGGCGAAGGACCCCTGTGGGAAACCGCAGCGTCCAGCACCGGGTCCGGCCCGAAGCAGGCGCCCGCGTTCGGCGCGGGAGCCCGGGTGATCAACGTGATCGACGCGCGCCAGGCCTACCTGCAGAAGATCGTCCGCGCCGGTCTGGAAGCTCTCGGCCACACCCGCGAAGCCGGCGAGAGCATCCACTTCGCCTACGAGATGGTCGCCCTGTCGGCCCGGACCGCCGCACAGCTCGGCTTCAGCGGCGACGCGGTGCTGGAGATGTCCGGCCGCAAGGGCATCGGCGTCAAGGCGGACGACCTGCTCGACCAGCTCGAGGCGAAGAGCCGGGCCGAGATCGCCGCCCGTCGCGGCGACGGCGACACCGAGGGCAAGGCCGACCGGGACACCGAGCTCCTGGCGCGCCAGATCGCGACCGCGGCGCTGCGCTTCTTCATGGCGCGCGCGACCACCACCCGCGTGATCGCCTTCGACATCGACGAAGCCACCGCCTTCGAGGGCGAAACCGGACCGTACCTGCAGTACTCCATCGTGCGCGCCAGGAACATCAGGCGCCGCCTGGCGGAAGAGGGCCTGCCGCACGAAGTCGGCGGAGCGCGAGCCGCGCAACTCCCCATCGAGGCCTGGCCCGACGACCTCTGGGACCTGGTGCTGCTCGCCTCGGGGTGCCAGGAGACGGTCGAGCGCGCCGCAACCACGTTGGAGCTATCCCTGATCGCCAGGCACGCGGTCAACCTGGCGCAGAAATTCCACGCCATCTACCATCGCCATCCCATCCTGCACGAGGAGAACGCCGATCTGCGCAACGCGCGGCTTGCCGCCACGCAGATCTTCGTCCGCTCCCTTGAAGCCCTGGCCGAGATCCTCGGCGTTCCCCTGCCCGAACGGATGTAGCCAAGCTTCCCGCGGCAGAAGCGGCCATCTTCCGAGTTGCGCCTGGGTTGAGGTGCGGCTTCGGCCACCAGGAGGGCATGGGCGGCAAGCTGGTCAGGACAGTCGGCCTGGACCGGGCAAGTTGCAAGATCGGAATGATGAACCTGCTCTTCAACCTGCGCCGCTTCGCGTGGCTCTGCGCCCGCCGACCATTGAGACCTGCTCGAGCTGCCGCCCGAGCCGCAAGGACACCGGCTTTCACCGGCAATCAGACCTCCGCCTCCTCCCCCAACGACCGTCCGGGGCTGCTTCGAAACCGCTCAACCCCACACACTCCCCGTCCCGTTCCGCCGCCTCCCGGCGACACGTCACCACCGGACGCCCTTACACGATTCTGAGAGCCTCCCGGCTGAAGACGTCCAGGCCAACAGCCCAAGCGACTCCTGCCGGCGCGCCGGACCAAGAGGGCCAGCCCCCTTGGCCCCCCAGAAAAGGTGAAGAGGTAGAAAGTCACGGGGTGATCGTCCGGGCAACGCGGAAGCCGCCGGCTGAATACCGGAACAAGGCTCCGGGCGAGCGCCAGGCGCGGTTCGCGGAGCGGAGGGACCTCGGATAGTCGCTATAGGATCCGCCCCGACGGACACGACGGCACCGGTCACCGCGCCGCCAGGCGCTGCCGTCGGACGGCGCGCCAACGTAGCTCCTGTTCCAGCAGTCCTCAACCCACTCACTGACGTTGCCATGCATGTCGTGCAAGCCGAACCGGTTCGCACCAAACGAACCCACAAGCACCGTCTTGGCGTCGTCCCGAAAGCTACCGCAGCGATAACAGTTCGCACGGTTGCGACCAATCTCATTGCCCCAACCGTACACCGTGCCCGTGCCCGCCCGAGCAGCGTACTCCCACTCCGACTCGCTCAACAGCCGATACTCGAACCCCGTCTCCGCCGAAAGCCACGCAACGTACTCCTGCGTGTCCTCCCAACTCACATTGACCACCGGACGATTGCCGCGACCCCAACCCTCATCATCCGGAACATGCAGGCAACCGCCAGACTTCACGCAAGCATCCCACTCCGAGAACTTTACCTCGTACTTCCCAACCGCAAGAGGCGCCGGAATCGTCACCGTATGCACCGGCAGCTCATTGTCCCTGCACCTCACGCCCGACACACAGCCCATCTCGAAACTGCCAGCCGGAATCACGACCAACTCCGGACCATACCCGCCAAAACGCAGAGAATCACGAACGCTCGCCAAGGGCGATCCTTCGTCGCCTCCCGAGGCAGACAACTCTGCCACCTCCTCCTGACGCGACTGTGCAGCGAGCGTCCGAACAACGCGGAAGCCGAGGCTGAAGTCACGGGCTCCGGTCCTGTACCCGAAGCGAAAGGCGGATAAAAGAGCCAAATCCGGATCGTTGCCCCAGGAACCGCCTCGAAAGACGCGATCGAAACAGTCACCGCGCCGCGACGCGCTGCCGTCGGACGGCGCGCCACCGTAGCTCTCGTACCAGCAGTCCTCAACCCACTCAGCTACGTTGCCATGCATGTCGTGCAAGCCAAACGGGTTCGCACCAAACGAACCCACAGGCGCCGTCCTGTCAGCGTCCCAACGGCTACCGCAACCATCGCAGTTCGCACGGTTACGACCGATTTCATCGCCCCAGCTGTACGCCGTGCCCGTGCCCGCCCGCGCAGCGTATTCCCACTCCGACTCGCTCAACAGCCGATACTCAAACCCACTCTCCGCCGAAAGCCACGCAAGGTACTCCTGCGCGTCGCGCCAACTCACGTTGACCACAGGACGATTGCCGCGACCCCAACCCCGATCATCCGGAACATGCCGGCAACCGCCAGACTCCACGCAAGCATCCCACTCCGAGAACTTTACCTCGTACTTCCCAACTGCAAGAGAAGACGGAATCGTCACCGTATGCACCGGCAGCCAAGGGGGGAAGTCGGGGCAATCCACGCGCGACACACAGCCCATCTCAAAACTGCCAGCCGGCATCACGACCAACTCTGGACCATCGCCGCCGGAACGCAGAGAATCACGAACGCTTGCCAAGGGCGATCCTTCGTCGCCTCCCAAAGCAGCCGAATCTGCCACCTCATCCTTAGGCGACTGTCCAGCGACTGGAATGGCGAAAATCGCAAAGACGATCGTTGCGCCGACAGACGACTTGAGCATAGACGGTTCTCCTTCCCACACCATGGCAATCATGGTGATGGATTTGATCATTATGATTGAGTACTTCGAAGCTGTCCCGGTCTCGCATGGCGTGCCTCCCTTGGTGTTCTCGATTCCGGAAAACCGATCTCGGCAGGCCACGCCACCTACCTTAACCCCCGTACACGAAATTCGACGATAGCTCCGCAATCCAGGGCCGAGTCAAGTCATGGCGACTCGACGCAGTGTGGAAAGTGCTGCCTGATCAGCTCGCGGTCAGGAGGGGACACAGGCCACTCGAACGCTGCGTTGTCTTCGTGCTTTCCGGACCGAACGGCCACCCCGAAGGTCCGCTCGCTCGCAGCAACCATGCCCACAATCGGTAATGGTGCATGCAATGCCATCCTCGCCACAGCCAAAGCGACTGCAACCCGGCCGCCGGACCAAGAAGGCCAGCCCCCTTGGACCCCCCCCAGAGGAGGTAAAGAGGTAAAGACTCACGGCGTGAGCGTCCGGGCAACGCGGAAGCCGATGAGGCGGGTCCCGCCGCAGCAGCTCCAGCCGCGGTGGGCGGAGCGGAGGTTCGCCGGTCCCTCCTTCCAGGAAGCGCTCCGAACGACGCGCCAGCGCTCGACACTACAATCTCCCTGCTGCGAGGCGCTGCCGTCGGACGGCGCACCAACGTAGCTCCCGTTCCAGCAGTCCTCAACCCACTCCCGTACGTTGCCATGCATGTCGTGCAAACCGAAGGCGTTTGCAGCAAACGAACCCACAGGCGCCGTCCTGTCGCGGTCCCAAGGGCTCCCGCAACCGGCACAGTTCGCACGGTTAACACCGATCTCATTGCCCCAACTGTACGCCGTGCGGGTGCCTGCCCGAGCAGCGTACTCCCACTCCGACTCGCTCAACAGCCGATACTCGTACCCGGTCTCCCCCGAAAGCCACGCAACGTAATCTTGCGCGTCCTCCCAACTCACGTTGATCACGGGACGATTGCCGCGACCCCAACCCGCATCATCCGGAACATGCCGGCAACCGCCAGACTCCACGCATGCATCCCACTCCGAAAACGTCACCTCGTACTTCCCCACCGCAAACGGCGCGGGCATCGCCACCCAATGCACCGGAAACTCCTTGTCCTCACACTTCACGCCCGACACACAGCCCATCTGAAAACTGCCAGCCGGAATGCCGACGGCACTACATCTGAAGGCGCTCGTATCGCTCCTGGTTGGAGCTGTCGTGCCCGCCTCGTTTGTATGAGTCCAGGTGTCGCCGTCCGGCCCGGTGACCCGAAGTTCGAAGCCAAGGTCCGTCACCGGCGCCACGAATACCCATCGGTGCCCGTTGTACTCGCAACCGTCCAGCACCTTGACCAGAACTTCCGCGTTCTCCCGACTGAAAAACCAGAGAATCCCGGATTGACTGGAAGCCCATACACCCGCCTGTGCCTGTCCCGTCTCGCCTTCGCCGGTGATGTAGCACATGCGAACCCTGTAGCCGCCGTCGAACTGAAGCACGTCAGACGTCGGCGTACAAGGGCCGTCCGTAGAAGAGCTGCCAGCCGGAATCACGACCAACTCCGGACCACTGCCGCCTGAACGCAAAGCATCACGAACGCTCGCCAAAGGCGATCCTTCGTCGGCCCCCAAGGCAGCCGAATCCGCCACCTCCTCCTGACCCGACTGTGCAGCGACTGGACTGGTGAACATCGCGAAGGCGATCGTTGCGCCGACAAACAACTTGAACATAAACGCTTATCCTTCCCACACCATGGCAATGATGGTGATTGAATGTGATTATCATGATTGAACAGTCGGTAACGGTGCATGCCGTGGCGTCCTCGCCACAGCCGAAGCGACGGCAACCCCGGCGCCGGACCAAGGGGGCCAGCCCCCTTGGAACCCCCCGGAGGAGGTAAAGAGGTAAAGACTCACGGGGTGACCGTCCGGGCAACGCGGAAGCCGAGGCCGGTGCGCCGGGCTCCGGTCCTGTACCTGTAGCGGTTCGCGGCGCGGAGGTTTTCCGGTATGCTGAACCAAGAACCGCCCCGAAGGACGCGACGGGAACAGTTCCCCTGCTGCCAAGCGCTGCCGTCGGACAGCGCGCCAACGTAGCTATCGTTCCAGCAGTCCTCAACCCACTCATCCGCGTTGCCATGCATGTCGTGCAAGCCGAACCGGTTTGCACCAAACAAACCCACAGGCGCCGTCATGCGAGAGCCCCAACGGCTACCGCAATCATCACAGTTCGCACGGTTGCGACCGATCTCATCGCCCCAACTGTACGCCGTGCTCGTGCCAGCCCGGGCAGCGTACTCCCACTCCGACTCGCTCAACAGACGATACTCAAATCCGCTTTCCTCCGAAAGCCACGCAACGTACTCCTGCGCGTCCTTCCAACTCACGTTGACCACCGGACGATTGCCGCGACCCCAACCCCCCCGATCCTTCGGAACATGCCGGCAACCGCCAGACTCCACGCAAGCATCCCACTGCGAAAACGTCACCTCGTACTTCCCCACCGCGAGAGGCGCCGGAATCGTCACCGTATGCACCGGCAGCTCATCGTCGTCGCACTCCACGCCCGACACACAGCCCATCTGAAAACTGCCAGCCGGAATCACCACCAACTCCGGACCACTGCCGCCTGAACGCAAAGAATCACGAACGTTCGCCAAGGGCGATCCTTCGTCGGCTCCCGAGGCAACCAAATCTGCCTCCTCCTGACGCGACTGTGCAGCGAGCGTCCGCGCAACGCGAAAGCCGACGTCACGGTTGTACCGGAATAGGCCCAAAGGCCTCCAGCGGATCGCGGAGCGGAGAAGCCACGGTATTGAGGTCCAGGAACCGCCCCGAAGGATGCCACCAAAGCCCGAATAGAGTGCGCCGGAACAGTCCCCCTGCTGCCACACGCTGCCGTCGGACGGCGCGCCCACGTAGCTCTCGTTCCAGCAGTCCTCAACCCACTCCTTTACGTTGCCATGCATGTCGTGTAAACCGAAGGCGTTCGCAGCAAACGAACCCACAAGCGCCGTGCTGTCATTGTCCCAACGGCTACCGCAACCCTCGCAGTTCGCACGGTTACGACCGATCTCATTGCCCCAACTATACGCCGTGCCCGTGCCCGCCCGGGCAGCGTACTCCCACTCCGACTCGCTCAACAGACGATAATCGAACCCACTCTCCTCCGAAAGCCACGCGACGTACTCCTGCGTGTCCTCCCAACTCACGTTGATCACCGGACGATTGCCGCGACCCCAACCACTATCATCCGGAAGACGCCGGCAACCGCCAGACTCCACGCAAGCATCCCACTCCGCAAACGTCACCTCGTACTTCCCCACCGCAAGAGGAGCCGGAATCGTCACCGTATGCACCGGCAGCGCCTCGCGGCACTCCACGTTCCACACACAGCCCATCTGAAAACTGCCAGCCGGAATCACCACCAACTCCGGACCATCGCCGCCTGAATGCAGAGGATCACGAACGCTCGGCGAAGGCGATCCTTCGTCGGCCCCCAAGGCAGCCAAATCCGCCGCCTCCTCCTGACGCGACTCTGAGACGCAGTGTGGAAAGTGCTGCCTGATGAGCTCGCGGTCAGGGGGAGACACTGGCCACTCGAACGCTGCAGTGTTCTCGTGCTCCCCGGACCGAACGGTCACCCCGAAGGTCCGCTCGCTCGAAGCAACCATGCCCACAGTCGGCATGGTAACTGTCTGGCCCTGTTCCTCGACCGTGGCGCGGTCCACCCGGATCTCCAGAATTCGATCGCCATGGTCGGACTCGCCGGCGGTGTACGCCCACCATTCGCTGGACTCCGGATCGTCCTGGCGCACAGTCAGCTGGGCAGCGCAGGCCCGGGTCAGCCACAGAATCCCCAGAAGGTGTTCCTGATCACTGCGCATTGCAGGGACGACGGGCGAGACAATCTCGTCCGAAAGCGGCACCGACTCACCCCAGTCGTTCTCGCCTGGCTCGAAAAACCAGGCCGGTTGACTCTGGAATTGCTCCTGAGCCTCCTCAGCCTCGTGGTCTACCGGCCATGAATAGCCGTGAACGTTTGCGACCTGCCTGGCCTGAACCTCAAACTCAGCCGTCGCCGAGAAGGAGCACAAGCGCGCGGGCGGCGCAGAGTCATTCGTGAAGTAGACACTCTGCACTTCGTAGAAGTCGGAATCCTCTGTGTGTCCCGCAACATAGTGCGAGTAACCCGCCGCCTGACAGGCGCTGGCAGCCCGAACAGCAAGAGCCCGATTGCGGGCTCTTACGCCGCGAAACAGAGATGCCACCCGAACTTCGCATTCGTTCGGCGAAAAGCACTCCAGCCATGTCGGAACAGTCCTGGCCTGGCCGTGGCCATCCGCGGGCAGCGTCAGAGCCAAGGCAATGGCCACCATCATTGTGAGCTTCATGCGTGAATCGACCTCCCCTTTGCTACGCATTGGTGTCAGTGCGCTTCCGGCTAACGACAGCTGAACGCGCTCGTATCGCTCCTCGTTGGCGCTGTTGTGCCCGCCTCGTTTGGGTGGGTCCAGGTCTCGCCGCCTGGCGAGGTGACGCGCTCGTTCCTGAGCGACGGTTCGCGCTCCAGCAGGACGCCGCCCTCCATTGGGATGCTGCGGCGGAGAGCACCCGGCCGAAGACGATCGTCCCGGTCCGATCGACCATCGACCCGTCGCTGGGCACAATGTAGGTGATGGCCGCCGCCGGGTGCGCGGCCGCCAGGACCGTTGCCAGGAGCATGGCGCCGACCGTGCCGAGTTGACGGGAGGGGGAAAGGCCACAAGCACCGATCGGTTGCATGGGGTTCGCCTCCGGTGGACAAACTACGCGAAAACGTGGCCTGTAGTGGAAGGTCTGTGCGTGTCGCCGCCAAACTGGCGCACTATGACACAGGAACCGTCTGGACGCAACATGACGGAGTTACCTGTGCGAGTCGCGTGAAGACCTCCGGGCCCGGAGTGGAGCGGATCCCATGTGGCGCGGGCTCGCGCCACGCGGGTTGCTCCCCGGTCGGCCCTCGTTCCCCGAATCGAGGGCGACCCGGCATGCCCGATCTTCGGGCCTTGCTGGACGGGGTCTGAGCGCTGCCGGAGCGACGGCAGCACGACCGAGGATCCCGGCGCCAAAGGCCCACGAAACCGGGTCAAGCTCACAACCCCAACTCTGAAGCAACCGACCGGCCCGGAAAGCAGAACCACTTCTGCCACGGGCGCCTGAGCCCTGACGGTGTGCTGCCACGGCAACGCCCACCCCTCCCCCGCCCAGCTACCGCGAGCGGGGCAAGAGGGGCGGCGCCGTGGTTTCATCATGACTCTCCCTGGACGCTCACTGCTCTCCCGGCGCCGCCGTGGCGACTCCGGCTCTCGCTGCTGAGCGTGCGGGCAACGCGGAAGCCGTTGTTGTTGTTCCGGTTTCCGGTCCTGTTCCTGTTGCGGTTCGCGGAGCGGAGGTTCCTCGGTTTGTTGTTCCAGGAACCGCCCCGAAGGACGCGACGGGGGGAGGGTCAGGCCCTTGCGACGGGTCGAACCACCCGTCGCGAAAGATCGCGTGCCGCAGACGCCAGGTGTCCGCGTGTTCGGCGTGGGCGATCCAGCTCCGGATACGCCGTCGCACTTCGTCTTCGGACACCGTGCCGTGCCGCCAGCGGTCGCGCAGACCGCGGAGGCGGTTGCGGAAGCGTTCCTGCCGGTTGGCGCCGTCGATCATCCGGTCAGCGAGCTCCAGTGTGCGGCCGCAGGCGATGCGTCGACGCAGGTCCCGCTTCAGGATCTCGTGGTCGATGGCGGGGAAGTAGCGAAGAATGCGCCGCCACGAGCGGCGTGCGCCTTTCCCCAGGCGCCGACCTTCCGCCCCGTCTCATCGATGGAACGCGCGGCATACTCGTAGCGACGCCGGTCAAGTGCGCGCAGATCGCAGGCCAGGCGGAACAGGAAACGGAGCTTCTCAAGCCCCAAGTTGGCGGCAGCGAGATGATCGGCTCTGCGCCGTGAGTAGGTCGCCTCTGCGCCGTGAGCAGGGTCGCCTTGATCAAGTGTTCAAGGACGTCCAGTGCCGTCTCCTGGATCCGGTCTCCTGGCTGGAACTTGCGGCTCCGGGGGAAGCGCTCCACCACCGGCACGAGCCACAGAACGAACCGGTAGTGGGACTCAAGAGCACAGGACCGGTCGCTCTTGCCGCTCCCGCCCGTGCCGTGCTTCGCTCTTGCTGTTCCCCCGACAAAGCTCCCTGCATGCTATGCCATCCTCGCCACAGCCGAAGCGACGGCAACCCGGGCGCCGGACCAAGGGGACCAGCCCCCTTGGAACCCTCAAGAGGAGGTGAAGAGTCACGGGGTGAGCGTCCGGGCAACGCGGAAGCCAAAGGTGCCCTCGTCGGCAGTCCGATCGTCAGGCGTATTATAGGTGCGGCTCGCGGAGCGAACACCGGTCGGACTGTGACTCTTGGACCCGCTCCGACGAACGCGATAGGGACAGTCACTGCGTTCCCGCGCGCTGCCGTCGGACGGCGCGCCAACGTAGTTATCGTTCCAGCAGTCCTCAACCCACTCAGATGCGTTGCCATGCATGTCGTGCAAGCCGAACCGGTTCGCACCAAACGAACCCACAGGCGCCGTCCTGTCGTCGTCCCAACGGCTACCACAACCACCGCAGTTCGCACGGTTATCACCAATCTCATTGCCCCAACTGTACGCCGTGCGCGTGCCCGCCCGAGCAGCGTACTCCCACTCCGACTCGGTCAACAGACGATACTCAAACCCGGTCTGCGCCGAAAGCCAAGCAACGTACTCCTGCGTGTCCTCCCAACTCACATTGATTACCGGACGATTGCCGCGACCCCAACCCCAATCAAGCGGAACATGACGGCAACCGCCAGACTCCACGCAGGCATCCCACTCCGAAAACGTCACCTCGTACTTCCCCACCGCGAGAGGCGCCGGAATCGTCACCGTATGTACCGGAAACTCGTCGTCCCAGCACCCCACGCCCGACACACAGCCCATCTGAAAGCTGCCAGCCGGAATCACGGCCGACCTACATCTGAAGGCGCTCGTATCGCTCCTAGTTGGCGCCGTTGTGCCCGCCCCGTTTGTATGGGTCCATGTGTCACCGTCTGGCCCAGTGATCCGAAGTTGGAAGCCAAGGTCCGTCACGGGCGCCACGAATACCCATCGGTGACCGTTGTACTCGCAACCGTCCAGCACCTTGACCAGAACTTCCGCGTTCTCCCGGCTGAAAAACCAGAGTATTCCGGATTGACTCGAAGCCCATACACCTGCCTGTGCCTGTCCCGTCTCGCCTTCGCCGGTGATGTAGCACATGCGAACCCTGTAGTCGCCGTCGAACTGAAGCACGTCAGACGTCGGCGTACAAGGGCCGTCCGTAGAAAAACTGACAGCCGGAATCACGACCAACTCCGGACCACTGCCGCCTGAACGCAGAGCATCACGAACGCTCGGCAAAGGCGATCCTTCGTCGGCCCCCAAGGCATCCGAATCCGCCGCCTCCTCCTGACGCGACTGTGCAGCGACTGGAACGGCGAAAATCGCAAAGGCGATCGTTGCGCCGACAAAGAACTTGAACATAGACGTTTATCCCTCCCACACCATGGGAATCATGGTGATTGAATGTGATTATCATGATTGAACAGTCGGCAATGGTGCATGCCATGCCGTCCTCGCCACAGCCGAAGCGACTGCAACCCGCGCGCCGGACCAAGGGGGCCAGCCCCCTTGGAACCCGCGAGAGAGGTAAAGAGGTCAAGACTCACGGGGTGAGCGTCCGGGCAACGCGGAAGCCGAGGCCGGTGCGCCGGGCTCCGGTCCTGTGACCAGTGCCTCCGGATTCTGGGGGTCGAAGAGCCAGTACAGGACGCCTTGGTCGGACGACCACCCGGACGTGCCGACGGTGTCCGTGTCGTTCGCGGTGGCGCTGAAGTGAATGCCGAACCGGGCGTCCTGGAGGTTCCTTGGCTCCGATGGACGGGCGCCTGGCACGGTCAGCGCCACGAAGTCGGCATCCAAACGGAGGTTGCGGGGGATCCCGCGCACCCGGTGAGTGAAGGCCGAGTCCGCCGGCGCTGCCGAAGTCAGGCCCGGAAACCGGCAGCGGGCCCGGGCAGCAGAGCCGGGCCGACTCGTGGTCCGCGAGTCCCACGGTCACGTGCGACCCGTTGGCGGACAAGAGACCGCGGGCGGCGATTGCGTCCTCGGCGCCCCCGTTCGCGCGAGGGAAGAACCCGGGAAGAGACGGTGCCTCCGGCCGGCTTCTGGCGGCGGAAACGGACGCCGACGCCAGGTACGCCGCCCTCCACCGGGACCTCGAAGAAGATGCCCAAGCCGAACTCGACGACGCGGTCGGAACCTCAGGGCGCCGCTTTCGCCGGAGCGCTGCCCGGTCAGGAACAGGAGAACCCGCTCGCCCTCCTGCAGCATCGGCAGGCCCGCGATGCGCATCGCCAGGCCGTCGGATCTGGCGCCGCCGGGCTGCCGGACGACGATCGTGCTGCCCGCCACGGCGCCCTTGAGGACTTCCTCCACCGTGACGGTGAAGTCCGTTGCCGGCAGAGGCAGGCCGTCAGGTGCGGCTGCGGCAAAGAGCACCCGGCCGGAGACGATCGTCCCGGTCCAATCGACCATCGACCCGTCGCTGGGCATGATGCAGGTGATGGCCCCCGCGGGGTGCGCGGCCGCTGGTACCGTTGCCAAGGAGCATGGCGCCGACCGTGCCGAGTTGACAGGAGGGGGAAAGGCCACGACCGCCGATCGGTGCATAGGGTTCGCCGCCTGTGGACAAATCACCCGAGAACGCGGTCCCGAGTGGAGGTTCTGTGCAGTTCTACGTCAGACGGGCGTACAATGACACAAGAAGCGTTTGGACGCAACATGACGGAGGTACCTGTCCGAGTTGCGTGAAGACCTTTGGGCCCGGAGTGGAGCGGATTGCATGTGGCGCGGGCTCGCCACATGGGTTGCTTCTTGGTCGCCCCCGTTTCCCGAATCGAGGGCGCCCCGATGTGCCTTATCTTCGGGCCTTGCTGGACGCGTGTCTGAGCGCTGCCGGAGCGACGGCAGCACGACCGCGGATCCCGGCACTAAGCCAACAGTGATCCCCCTTGACGGCGAAGTCGCCTCGCAGTCCGCACCGTGGCCGCACGGGTGGCCCTGACCGGGCGCCATGTCGGCGCACCGGTCCCGGACCCATGCAGCAGGGGGGATGGACTGGCCGGACACCGATCATGAGGCGGCGGGCTACTCGCCTGCACGCACCGGCTCAGTTACCGGCTCAACAACCGGCTCGGTTACCGGCTCAGTCCATCTGCTTTCGCAGCACCGTCGGGATGTCGTAGTCGTCGACGTTGCGCCAATTGGGTCCGAAGCCGCCCGGATCGATCTTGTGGCGCTCGGCCAGCAGGCGATCGCGAAAGTCTGCGTCGCCCGAGCCCTGGTCCTCGGCCGCGACCCCCTCGGAAACCGTGTCCTCCGCCTGGCCGTCGGCGGCGAGACGATCCGGTGAATTCGCTGCCGCGGCCGTCTCGACGCCCGTGGGCTGCGACTCCAGGCCGTCCATTTGAGGCTGCCGGCTCTCGGCGAAGCCGGTCGCGATCACGGTGACCTTCATCTCGTCTTCCATCGTCTCGTCGACCACCAGGCCGGAGATGATGTTCGCGTTCGAGTCCACCGCCTCGGTGACCATGCGGGCCGCCTCGGCAACCTCGTGGAGCGTCAGCGAGTTGCCGCCCGTGATGTTGATCAGGCAGCCCCCGGCGCCTTCGATCGACGCGTCCTCGAGCAGGGGCGAAGACACGGCGCGCTGAGCCGCCTCGAGGGCCCGATTCTCGCCCGACGCCACGCCGGTACCCATCACCGCGATCCCCTGACCGCACATGACGGCCCGCACGTCCGCGAAGTCGGCGTTCACCTCGCCCGGCATCGTGATCAGGTCGCTTATCCCCTGAACCGACTGGCGCAGAACATCGTCGGCCGTAAGGAAGGCCTCCGAGAGCACCGTACCCCGATCAACGAAGCTGAGCAGACGCTCGTTCGGGGATGGCAATCACCGTGTCGACCGCCTTGTGCAGCGCTTCCAGGCCGCGCTCCGCGATCCGCATCCGACGCCGGCCCTCGAACACGAACGGCTTCGTGACCACCGCGACAGTCAGCGCTCCGGCCTCCGCCGCCAGAGAACCGATGATGGGCACCGCGCCAGTGCCGGTCCCGCCGCCGAGACCCGCAGCCAGGAAGACCATGTCGGCGCCGCCCAAGACATCGAGGATCTTGTCCGTGTCCTCCAGGGCCGAGTTGCGACCGATGTCCGGGTCGGCCCCGGCCCCCAGGCCACGCGTGATCTTGCGGCCGAGCTGCAGCTTCGTCTCCGCCTCACAGCGGCGGAGCGCCTGCAGGTCCGTGTTTGCCGCGATGAACTCGATGCCGCTCAGCTTGCTGGCGATCATACCGGGTTCACGGCATTGCCGCCCGCCGCCGCCGCCGACACCGACGACCTTGATCTTGGCCGGGCCGAAGCTCTCCTCGGAGGAAGTCGCCTCATCGATCATCGGCTCCATCGCGGCCGGCTGCTGTTCTTCCATCAGAATCATGGCACTCTTCCTTTCGAACCCTTCGGTTCAGTAACTCAAGATCAGAGAAGATCGTTGAACATCTGGCGCAGGCTGCCCATCACCCCGCGCACTCCGCGGGTGGACGCCTGACGTGCAAGCGGTAAACGGGCCTGCTCTCCGGCGACGGCGTAGCGCACCAGACCGGCCGCGGTAGCCCACGTCGGATCGACAAGACCCTCGATCTCGCTGACCAAACCGATCGGCACCCCCGTACCCGCGCGTCGCACGAGAAGAACTGCTGGGCAAGTTCCGGCAGACCGGCCAGCTTCGAACCGCCGCCGGTGAGGACGATTCCCGCCCGAAGCTGGTCGGCGCAGCCCCGCCTTCTCCATCTCGACCTGGACGAGATGGAACATCTCCTCGGCGCGCGCCTGCAGGATCTCGGCGAGCCGCGCCCGTGCAATCGTCCGGCTCGCGCCTCCCCCCCACGGTCGGCACCGCGACCCCCCTTGTTGCCGTCAACCAGGCCGGGGAGGCAGCAGCCGTCGCGAAGCTTCAGCGTTTCGGCGCCGGCGAAGGAGGTTCGCAGCACGGATGCCAGGTCAGCCGTGAAGTGGCTGGCGCCGAACGGGAGGACGCCGCTGTGTTGGACCTCCGCCTGGTGGAACAAGGCGAATCCGCAGGTGCCGGATCCGATCTCCAGCATCAGAACGCCGAGTTCGCGCTCATCGGGGAGCAGGACCGCTTCCGCCGTCGCCAGCGGCTCGAACACGACCTCCTCCGCCTCCACGCCGGCCTGGTTCAGGCATCGGACCAGCGTCTTCGTTCGCGGGCGCGTGCCCCATGACCAGGTGAACCTTGGCCTCGAGACGGCTGCCCAGCATCCCTTGAGGATCGGCGATGGCCGCCGTGGTCGTCGACGGAGAACTCCTGCGGGATCGCGTGCAGGATCTCGCGGTCGGGAGGCAGCGGCACGTCCCGGGCGGCGTTCAGGACCAGATCGATGTCGGCGCGGGCTACGCCTCGGTCGCTACTGTCGATGTAGGCCGTGCCGTGACTGTTCGCGGAGCGCAGATCGCTGCCGCCGACACCGACAAAGGCCCGGGAAATCTCGGTTCCCGCCATCGCCTCGGCCTCCTCGGTAGCCCGCCGCAGCGACTTGACCGTCGCCTCGACGTTCACGATGTGGCCCTTCAGCGTGCCGCGGTTGGGCGCCTTGCCAACCCCCACGACCTTCAGGCCGGGCGCCCCCGTCGAGCTCGGTGCGCTCGACGATCAGCACGGCGACCTTCGCCGAGCCGACATCGATGGCTACCAAACGCGTGTCTGTTTTCGGCCATCGTCTCGTCCTCCCCTGCTAAGAGCGGGATCTCCATCCTTCACTCCGTCGGCGGAGCCGCCGCTGCCGGCGCTTCCGTCGACAGCACAATCCGGTCCCTGAACCGCAGATCGACGACTTCGGGATCGCTGTGTTCCCTGATCGCCCCCTCAAGCAGCTCAAACACCGAGCCCTTCGCGGTCAGATCGCTTTCGCGGACCAGGACGGTCGCCGGCCGGCCGCTGCGCTCGAACAGATAGTCGTCGTCGTCGCTCAGCACCCCGACCGCGAAACACCTCGCGACCCCAGTCGAACGACTTCACCTCGCTCGACACGTCGAGGGCCCGTTTCAGCGTCCCGCGCGAGCACTTCGCCCGAGACGGTCCCTCGAAGCGAGTCCCGAGACACCGGGATTCCGCGCCGGACTCTCCCCGACACGCTCCCCGAGCAGCGCACTCTGAATCGACACCCGAATCAGGGTGTTCCCGGCGCCGGTGGCCGCACCGCCGCCGCAGAGATCGATGGCGCGCTCGCAAGCCACGATCGCCCTGCCGTCACGATCAATGATCCAGGACCGATCTCCGGACTCGAACACCGCCGCCGGCTCGTGTTCCACGATCCGTACGTCGAGCTGGTTCGGCAGGTTCTTCACCAGCTTCGCTTCCCCGCACCCACTCGTGCTCGAGCCGCGCCGCGGCGTCCTCCAGGGAGAGCATTGGAAGGTTGCGTCCCACCAGGCCGGCAAGCCGGGCGCGCACGCCACTCTTCGGACACCCGCGCCCCGGTCTCCACACCGACATCGGGCTTCAGCTTGAACCCAGGCGCCGTCGCCAGCCAGACGCCAACCGCCACAACCGGCGCCACGCCAGAAGCACCTTGCCAACGCCCATCGCCAACCACGCGACAGGCCGCGGGCGACGACGGCGCACGGGCCGGCGCCCGACGAAAGGTTGCCCGGCGCCCCGGCTCATGTTCCTTCCTCCCCGTCAGCCACGAGCAGTCCGGCCAACGGTAGATGTCCCCGGCGCCGAGCGTCAGGATCATGTCTCCCTCGCGGACCGCCGGGCCGAGGCGCTCGGGCGCCGACTTCCAGGGACCGCAGCCCTGGACGCTGGGGTGGCCACTGCCGGCAGCGGCCGCCACGACCAGGCGCCCGTCCACCCCCGGAAGGGGCTTCTCGCGGGACGGATAGATGTCGGTGACCAGAGCGTTGTCAGCCAGCAGCAGGGCGCGGCCGAAGTCGTCCGCCAGGTCGCGCGTCCGGCTGAACAGGTGGGGCTGGAACACACGGCGTGAAGCCGCCGCGGCGGGCCCCCTTCCGGCCCGAGCTCCAACACCTCGCGAGCGGCCCGCAGCGTTGCCTCGACCTCGGTCGGGTGGTGGGCGTAGTCGTCCACGACGGTCGCTCCCCGCCAACAGCCGACGAGCTCGAAGCGCCGGTGGACGCCCGAGAAGCCGGAAAGCGCTTGAGCGGCCGTTTCGAAGGCAGTGCGAGCGCACCGAGGCGACCCGCGCCCGAGTCGACGACCTCGAAGCGCACGCCGGAGGCAGTGGGCTCGAAGTCGCGGGCCCTCAGGTCCGCCTCCGAGTCGAAGCCGTAGGTCACGATGCGCCGGTCCGCGAGGCGGGGCAGCATGTCCCTCACGTTCAAATCGTCGACGCAGGCGATGATCTGACCGAAGAAGGGAAACCCGGCTGGCGAAGCGCACGAAGGCGTCCCTTGATGTCGGCCAGGTCGCGGTAGGTGTCCAGATGATCGACATCGATGTTCGTGATCACGGCGATCACGGGCGCCAGATCGAGGAAGCTGCGGTCGAACTCGTCAGCCTCCGCGACCAGGTAGTCGCTCCTGCCGTGGCGCGCCTCCCGTGGCCGGTCACCCGAAGCCGGCCGCCGACGACGACGGTGGGGGTCGAGGCCCGCGTCGGTCAGCACACTGCCCACGAGCGACGTCGTCGTCGTCTTGCCGTGCGTGCCCGCTACGGCGATGCCGTACTTGAGCCGCATCAACTCGGCCAGCATCTGGGCTCGGCGCACGACCGGAACGCCGCGCCGTGCGCGCCTCAACGACCTCTTCGTTGCCGGAGGAAACGGCAGAAGACACGACGACCAGGTCGGCGTGCCTCCACGTTGGAGGCCGAGTGGCCGACGAAGACGGGCGCGCCGAGCTCGACAAGTCGCTGCGTCGTCTCGCTCGCCTCCAGATCGGAGCCGCTGACGCCCAGGTCGTGGTTCAGCAGGACCTCGGCGATGCCGCTCATTCCGGCGCCGCCGATGCCGACGAAATGAATCCGTTCGAGGCCCGCGGTGCGCAGGAACAGCGGCATCAGCGCCTCCTCCCGCCGGCGGAACCGGCCCGCGACCCGCGCAGACGCGCTCCGCGACGATCCGTGCCGCATCGCCCCCGGCCGTGGGCGCGCGCCGCCGCCCGAGCCATGAACGACAGCCGGCCGCGATCCGCGACCAGGCGCCCGCATCGCTCGGCGGCCGCATCGCCCCGCAGATCGTCCTGCTCGACCAGGATCGCCGCCCCCCGCATCGACCATCGCCTGCGCGTTGCCGCGCTGGTGCCCCGCCGCCAGCGGCAGCGGAACGTAGACCGCCGGCCGGCCGGCCGCGGCCACCTCGGCCACCGTCACCGCACCCGCCCGCGAGCAGACGATCAGATCGTGAGCCGCCATCGCGCCCGGGCCGTGTCCTCGATGAACCCCTCGACCGTTGCTCGAAGCGACGGCGGCCTCCAGACTCAGGTAGCAATCCCGGGTGTCGTCGACTCGGGAAGGTCCCGACTGGTGCGTCACCTCGATGGCCGCCCGTCGGGAGGCCTGGGCGAACAGGCCCGGCCAGACCGCGATTCAGAGCATCCGAGCCCTGGCTGCCGCCGAGTACCAGCACTCGCGTCCGGTCGGCCTGAAAGCCGTGGCTCGCCGACCAGGCTGAAGGCCCTGCGCACCGGAACCCCGACCAGCCGCGCCTCGCACGCCAACTGCTTCGCGGCGGATTCGAAGGCTGTTTCCCGCCCTCGGCGGCGAACCGCGAGAGCAGCCGGTTCGCCGCTCCGCTCTCTGCGCGTTCGGTTCGAGAAGATAGAGGCCGGTTCCGTTCAGTCGGGCCCCCAGCGCGGCCGGGGCGCAGGCGTAGCCACCGGTGGCGAACACGGCCGCGGCGCCGAGCCGGCGCAGCAGCAGCACGGCGGCGCGCAGCGCGGAACCCGCCAGAACAACCCACGGCGATCGCTCGCGCCCAGGGCGCCGCGGTCGACGAATGCCCGCGCCCGGCAGCGGTCTGAAGTCCAGTCCGGCCCGCGGCAAACCAACCGTTCTTCGAGACTCCGCCCGCGTCCGATCCACGCCGTGCGCCAACCGAGGCTCCGCAGTTCCTCGGCCACTGCCAGACCCCGGGAAACCACATGGCCGCCGGTTCCACCACCGGAGAAGACCACCGAAGGGCGGCGAACGGGAGTGCTCATCCATGCTCCGAAACGCTCAGGAGGAGGCCGCACGCGACCAGAGTCATGACGAGGGAGGAGCCGCCGTGCGAAAGGAACGGCAGCGGCGTGCCGGTGACCGGGACCAGCCCGACGGTGACGCTGATGTTGACGAGCGCCTGGATGAGGCACGGCCGAGGTCAGTCCCCAGGCGAGAAAACCGGCCGAAGTTGTCCGGAGCCCTGTGCCCGGCCACGTAGCCCCGCCAGGCAAGAACGGCAAAACCGGCCAGGACCCGCGGCGCCGCCGATCAACCCCCAACTCCTCGCTGACGATCGAGAAGATGAAGTCGGAACTCGCGAGCGGCAGGAAGTACAGCTTCTGGGCGCTCTCCCCCCAGACCCTGCCCGGTCACTGCCGCCGGAGCCGATCGCGATCAGCGACTGGAGCACCTGGAAGAGCCGTTGCCCGACGGGTCGGTCTCCGGTGAAAGGAAGCCCAGCACCCGCTCCACGCGGTAGGGCTCCGACCAGATGAAGAGCCCGAGGAGCGCCGGGAACACGAGCAACCCGGGCAACGAGCCAGCGCCAGGACAGACCCGCGAGAAACAGCATGATCGCCGAGATCCCGAGAATCAGCGCGGCGCTGCCGAAGTCCGGGGCCTGCAGCACGAGCAGGGTCACCAGCCCGACGGCGACTCCGCACGGCGCCAGGACCCGGGGCTGACTGACCCCCTCGGGGCAGCGGTGAATCTGGTAGGCGAGAAAGAGGATGACGGCGACCTTGGCCAACTCGGACGGCTGGAACGTGACCGGTCCAAGGGACAGCCACCGGCTGCTTGCCGTTGATCGGCGGCGAGGCCAGCACGATGCCGAGCAGCCCGAGCGGAGACGCCGAGGGCCGGGCGTAGATCAACGACGGCCTGGCCCAGCTCCGGTAGTCGATGTTCATCAGCACCAGCATCGCGCCCAGGCCGACGATCGCCGCCGCCAACTGGGTGACGAACTGCCGCTTGAAGCCGCCGTCGGGGATCGGGGGGATTGGCCGAATAGACCATGACCAGGCCCCCGACAACCAGCAGGACGACGACGGTGAAGAGCACCTTGTCCATCGCGAGCTTCCCTAGCCATCGCGGGCCCCTTCCCCCGGCGGCCGCCAGGGCCTTGACCTGGCGCTCGAACTGGCGGCCACGGTCGGCGAAATCCTCGAACTGATCGAAGCTGGCGCACGCCGGCGAGAGCAGCACGCTCTGTCCGCTGGTCGAGGCTGCGGTCGCCGCCTCGACCCGCCCGTTCCAGCGAGCCGCAGCAGTGCCACGCGGCGCTCTCCGGGCAACACCGAGGCGATCGCCTCGGCGGCCTCGCCGATCAGGTATACCGCCGCCGCCCTTGTCGCCGCCATCGCGGCGAGCTCGGCGAAGTCGGCGCCCTCTCCCTTGGCCCGGCCACCCAGAATCAGGTGAACGGATCCTTCGCCGAGACCGGCCAGCGCCTGCGTCGACGCGGCGGGATTCGTTGCCTTCGAGTCGTTGTAGTAGCGGACGGCCGTCTACCACGTCGACCAGTCGCATCCTGTGGGGCAAGCCGCCGAAAACCGCGAAGACCCCGGCGCGAAACCGTCGGGGTCGGCGCCGACAGCCGACGCAAGCAGCGCGCGGCCGCCATCGCGTTCTCCACGTTGTGCAACCCCGTCAAGCGCCAGATCGTCGAGCCGGAACAGCTCACGCCGAACGTCGGGGACCGACCTCGATCACGCGATCACGGTCGAGGTAGCAACCGTCCTCGACCGGACGAAGACGCGAGAATGAAGCGCCGCCTGACCAGGGCCGATGCCCCCCTCGCTGTCGCTCCCGAGCCGTCGCGCTTCAAAAGTCGTCGCCGTTCACCACGGCGGACCGGGTCGCCGCACGCCTGATTGCCGAAGATGCGCGCCTTCGCGGCCGCGTACCTCCGCCACGCCGCGGTAGCGGTCGAGGTGGTCGGGGCTGATGTTCAGAAGCGCCGCCGCCCGCGGACGAAACCGGTCTGTCGCCTCGAGCTGGAAGCTCGAGAGTTCGACGACAAACACCCGCCCGGGCGGTCCGTCGACGCGAGCGGAAAGCGGAGTGCCGATGTTGCCGCAGACCTCGACCGGGCAACCCGCCGCCTGGAGCAGGGCGCCGGTGAGCGCGGTCGTCGTGCTCTTGCCGTTGCTGCCGGTGATCGCCACCACCGTCGGCGCGGCCCGACACCCTCCAACAGGCGGTAGGCGAGTTCCACTTCGGCCAGAACCGGCGTCTTCGCCCGACCGGGCGCTCCGCAGCAACGGCCGGTTCGGCGGCACACCCGGGCTCAGGACGACCGCGTCGAGATCGGACGGGAGCGCGGCCTGCTCGTTCAGCAAACGTCTCGACCCGTCCGGTCCGCAGGAGTTCCCGCGCCCCCGGACCCCAGATCGGCCGCCTTTCGGCCATCTGCGGCGGCCCACGCGGACACCGCGAATCGCTCAGTGCCCGCGCCGCCGCGACGCCCCGAAAGGCCCCAGGCCATAAACCAGCGCTCGCCGCCACGCGGAAACCGGCGGCGCCCGGGGTCGTGGACATGCTGCTGCTCGACTTCGACCAACGCGACTACCTCAACTTGAGCGTCGACAGCCCGAGAAAGGCGAAGAGCACGGCGAGAATCCAGAACCGCACGATGACCTGGTTCTCGCTCCAGCCGCGGAGTTCGAAGTGATGGTGGAGCGGCGCCATGCGCAGGACGCGGGCGCCCGGTCATCTTGTAGGACGCCACCTGGACGATCACGGACAGCGCTTCCAGAACGAACAGCCCGCCGACCAGTACCAGCAGCAGCTCCTGCTTGGAGAGCACGGCAAACCGCGCCGATCGTGCCGCCGATCGCGAGTGAGCCGACAATCGCCCATGAACACCTGCGCCGGATGGGCGTTGAACCACAGGAAGCCGAGGCTGGCCCCGACCAGGGCCGAGCAGATGATCGCGACCTCGCCCGCCCCCGGGGACGTAGGACACCTGCAGGTAGCCCGCGGCAATCGAGTTGCCCGCGATGTAGGCGAAGATCGCGTAGGTCGCCGCCGCGACCAGGGTGGCGCCGATCGCCCAGGCCGTCGAGCCCGTCGGTGAGGTTCACCGCATTCGAGGAACCGGCGATGAGGAGGGCGACGAAGGGGATGTAGAACGGCCCGAGTTCGATCAACACGGTCTTGAAGAAGGGGAAGCTCAGGTTCAGGTCGAGACCCGTCAGACCGACCAGGCCGGCGCCGAGCGCCGCGCCCACGGCAAGCTGCAGACCGAGCTTCGCCTTCATCCCCAGGCCCTTGTTGTGGCGCCGCCGGACCTTGAGGAGGTCGTCGACGAAGCCGACCGCGCCGAGGGCGATCGTCGTGCCGACCGCGAGCCAGACGTACACGTTGGACAAGTCCGCCCACAGCAGCGTCGGCACGATCACCGCCGTGAGGATGAGCAGGCCGCCCATCGTCGGGGTGCCAGCCTTGCTCTTGTGCCGCTCCGGGCCCTCCTCGCGGATCGTCTGTCCGATCGAGAGGCGCCGCGCGGCGCGAATGAAACCGGGACCCAGCGCCAGGCTGAGCAGGACACCCGTTACCGCGGCGCAGGCGCAGCGGAAGGTGATGTACTGGACGACGTTGAAGGGCGCCATCGTCTCGCCCAGCGGCAGCAGCAAGTCGAGCAGCATCAGGTCGCCCTCTCCTGGCGCAGCGCGGCGACGACGTGTTCGAGCGCCGAGCCGCGCGAACCCTTGACGAGGACGACGTCGCCGTCCCCGATCAGGGCCGGGGCGCCGGCGCTCGCGGCCTGCGCATCCTTGAACCAGACGGTCCGCGCGCCGCCCTCGGCCGCGGCCGCGACGAGGTCATTCGCCAACCCGCCGACGCCCACGACCAGGTCGAACCCCAGATCGGCGGCGGCCCTGCCGAGTTCCCGGTGGTAGCGACGCTCGGCGCTCCCGAGTTCGAGCATCTCCCCCAGGATCGCCACGTGGCGCCGGCCGGCGAGCTGCCGTGCGGCCTGAAGCGCAAGCGCTGCGGCCTCCGGGTTCGAGTTGTACGAGTCGTCAACCAGGGTCGCGCCCGAGGACAGGACGACCACCTCGCCCCGTCCGGCGGCGGCTGTCGGCCGGCGAGCGGCCGCGGCAACGCGCTCGATCGGCACGCCGAGGCGAAGGGCGCAGGCCGCGGCGGCCAGGAAGTTCTCCACGTTGACCCGGCCGTGCAGCGGCAGCTCGACGATCGCGGACTCGGCGCCCCGTCGAAGCAGGAAGCGCGTTCCCGGCTCTGCGTCCAGCGGTTCGAGGTCGCGCGCCGACACCTCGGCAACGGGAGTCTTGCCCGTGGAGGGCTCCACCTCGTACCAGACGACACGCTCGGTCGCGCCAGCTCGACCGCTCTGCGGACATGCCGCCAGGTATCGCTCAACGATGCCCACGACGTGGAGGTTGCCGGCGTTCGCGACGATGATGCCGTCGGGGGCAAGGCCCTCGAGCAGCTCCGCCTTGGCCCGCGCGATCGCCTCCACGCCCGCGGCTGCGCCACCCGCCCGCTCGAAGCCGGCGAGGTGCGCCGGACGGACGTTCGTGAACACCGCGACGTCCGGCCGGCCGAGCCGGCTGACCGCGGCCAGCTCGCCGGGCACCGACATCCCCATCTCGGCGACCAGCCACTCGCAATCGTCGTCCACGGCAAGCAACGTCAGCGGAAAGCCGAGCAGGTTGTTCAGATTGCCCGGACTCTTGTGAACCCGCCAGCACTCGGCGAGCAGCAGAGCGAGCAGGTCCTTGGTCGTCGTCTTGCCGGCCGAGCCGGTGACCGACGCGACCCGGGTCTTCAGCCGTCGGCGATGGTCCCGGGTCAGATCGTGGAGGGCGGCGGTCACGTCGTCGACCCGGATCTGGCGGCCACCCGCGTCGTCGACCGGCACGGCGACCACGGCGGCCGCGGCGCCCGCCGCAAGGGCGTCGGCGACGAAGCGATGGCCGTCGGTCCGCTCACCCGGCAGCGCGAAGAACAGTTCGCCGCCCTCGACCCGGCGCGAGTCGATCGCCGCGCCCCGGTAACGGGCCCCGGGTTCAACCTCACCGATCAGGCAGCCGTTCATCATCCTGACCGCATCAGCAAGGAGCCGTCTCACCCTCGAACTCCCGGTTCAGTGCGTCCAGGGCCGCCTCCGCCTCATCCCGGTCGCGAAAGGGCGCATTGCGGTCGCCAATGGTCTGTGTCGACTCGTGGCCCTTGCCGGCGATCAGGACCGTCCAGCCGGGCGCCGTGCCCGCGATTGACACGACGCGCCTGATCGCCGCGCGCCGGTCCGCGACGACTTCCCAGGCGCAACCCCGAACGGCGTCGAGGCCGGCAACGATCGCCGCATGGATGAGTCCCGGTTTCTCGCCTCGCGGGTTGTCGTCGGTGACGATCGCAAGATCCGCGAGCTCTCCCGCCGCGCGCCCCATCAGTTCCCGCTTGCCGCGGTCGCGGTCCCCGCCGCAGCCGAACACGACGGCGATGCGCCGGTCGCTGAGCTCCCGCACCGCCGCGAGAGCGGCGCGCAGCGCTGCGTCCGTGTGGGCGTAGTCGACCAGCACCGGAAAGTCCTGACCCCTGTCCACCGGCTCCAGCCGTCCCGCGAGTGGCGGCTGGGCCGCCACCGCGTCGCGAATCGTCTCGGCGGAGACGCCGAGCGCACAGGACGCGGCAACCGCCGCGGTCAGATTCTCGAGGTTGAACCGGCCCAGAAGACGGCTGTGAAGCGGCAACGTCCCCGCGGGCGTCTCGACCTCGGCGCGAATTCCGGCGAAATCGAGCTCGGCGCGCACTACTCGCACCTCGGCGGCCGGGCTTCCGGAAGCGCTGAACCGGACAACTCGGTCGCCGTCTCCGAGTTCCGCCGCCAGGCGACGGCCGTGTTCGTCGTCGACGTTGAGGATCGCTTTGCCGCCCGACCGCAGCAGCGCGAACAGGCGGCGCTTGGCCTCGAAGTAGGCCTCGAGCGACGGGTGGTAGTCGAGATGGTCCCTGGTCAGATTGGTGAACACGGCGGCATCGAACTCCATGCCGTTCATCCGCCCCTGGTCGAGGGCATGGGACGAGACCTCGATGGCCGCCGACCGTGCGCCCAGGTCCACGGCCCGGCGCAACATCCGGAACAAATCGCTGCTCTCCGGCGTGGTGCGGTCCTCGGCCGCCCGGCTCAGGGACTCGAAGGCCTGTGGCGCCGCACCCGGCCGGTGGACGGTGCGGCCGAGTGTTCCCACCACGGCCGCGGACCGACCTGAACGGGTCAGACAGGCGCCGATCAACTGGCAGGTCGTGCTCTTGCCGTTCGTGCCGGTAACGCCGACGGCCAGGAGCTCCCGTTCCGGGTGGCCGTAGAGGCGCGCGGCCACCTGGCCCATGCGGGCGCGGGGATCGTCGACCTCCAGCCACGGTACGGTGGACGCCGCGGGCGGCGGGCCGAACGCCAGGACCGCGGCGGCGCCCCGCGCCACGGCGTCCGGAGCGAAGACGCGACCGTCGTGGAGCTCGCCTCGCCAGGCGACGAACACGTCGCCGCCCACAACACGCCGGGAGTCGTGCTGTACGCCCGTGACTTGCGTCTCGGCGGCCGCGGCGCCCAGCGGTGACCGCAGCGGCAGGTCGGCGATCGCGTCGCCGAGTCTCATCAACCCGAAGCCTTCGCCGTCCACAACTCGCCTTCCGTCTCCGTGTCCTCCCCCTTGTCGTCCTCTTCGCCGGCCGCCTTGGCGACCTTGACCTCCGCCGGCTCGGCCGGCCGCAACCACACCGGCTGGTTCCAGCCCATCGGCTGACGTGAAGGCGTCGCGCCGAGGTAGAACAACGCCTCGCTGACGATGCGCTGGAAGGCCGGCGCCGCGACTTCGCCGCCACCGGTCGCGACGGTCGGCTCATCGATCATCACCAGGCAGACCAGTCGAGGCGCCCGGGCCGGAGCGATACCCACGAAACCGGCGACGCGCCCGGTCTCCGAGTAGCCGCCCGAGTCCGACTTCTCCGCTGTCCCCGTCTTGCCCGCTACCCGGTAGCCGGCGATGGCGGCCTTGCGGCCGGTACCGCTGACGACCACTTCCTCGAGCAGACGGACCACCTGGTACGCGGTCGACTTGGAGATCACGCGCCGGGTGCGACCGGTGGGACGCGCGTCGACCGTCTCGCCCTCGTGCTCCAGGGCTCTGACGAGGTAAGGCTGGTTCCACGTTCCCCCGTTGGCAATCGCCGCGTAGGCGTTTGCCAGCTGGAGAGGCGTCACGGCCAGGCCGTGACCGAACGAGGCATAGGCCGTCGTCTCGATATCCCAGACCCTTAGCGGCACGATGCCCGGATGCTCCCCGCCGATGTCGATGCCGGTCGCGGCGCCGAACCCGAAGGTCGCGATGAGCTGCTGAAGCGTCTCGCCTCCGACCAGTTGGCCGGCCTTGATCGCGCAGACGTTGCTCGACTTGGCAATCGCCGTGCGGAAAGTGAGTTCCGGAAACGGCTTGTGGTCCCTGATTCGCGCCTTGCCGACACGAATGAAGCCGTTGCCGCAGTCCATGATCTGGTCGGCATGAACCACCTGCCGCTCGAACGCTCCCGCCGCCGTGATCGTCTTGAACGTGGAGCCCGGCTCGTAGGAATCCTGGATCACCCGGTTCCGGCGCTCGTCGGGCCCGAAATTGCCGAACTGGTTCGGGTCGAACGCCGGATAGGAGGCCATCGCCAGCACCGCCGAATCCTCTGGCGCCAGAATCACCACGTTGCCCGCCTTGGCCTTCCACGACTCGATCGTCTCGCGCAGGACCCGCTCTGCCAGGTGCTGGATCGTCGCGTCGATCGTCAGGTGAAGGTCCGCTCCCGCCTTCGGTTCGCCCAGCGAACCGGCAACGACGACCAGCCGCTGCTGGCCATCCCGGAGCACGTGTCTGCTCACCGCCTCGCCCGCGACCTCGTCGTCGTACCGGAGTTCCAGCCCCGCCAGGCTGCGGTCCGTCCCGACGAAGCCGAGTACATGCGCCATCAGCGAGCCCATCGGGTACTCGCGCTTGCTCTCCGCCAGGAAGTAGAGGCCCGGAAAGGCGGTCAGGTCGATCCCGTCGGCCACGTCGCGGTCGAGCTTCCGCGCCAGCGGCACATGCCCCGACTTCTGCAGCAGCGCCTCGATCCTCTCCTCGGAGCGGCCGACCAGCGGTGCAATCCTTGCAGCCAGCGAAGCCGGATCGTCCACCTTGGCCGTTTCGGCATAGAGCGTCCGGGTCTCGACCGACACCGCCATCGTCCTGCCCCGCGCGTCGTAGATCGTCCCGCGCTTGGGGTTCAGAACGACTTCGCTGCGCTGCTGCCGCGCCGCGCGCTCCCGGTACATGTCGGCGTCTTGAATCTGCAGATCCAGGAGCCGCCAACCGATCGCGCCCATCCACACACCGGCAAATGCGAGGAGGATGACCAACCTTCCGAAGTAGCGACGCCGGACGCCTCTGGCGCGAGGTCCGAGAGCGTTCACTGCGCGGCCTCCGACACCGCTTTGGCCCGGACCAAGGAGGCACTCTCCGAACCCAGAAAGATCATCTGGTCCAGCGTCGGCGGCGCCATGCCGAGTTGCTCCAGGGCCAGCGCCGACAGCCGCTCAGGCCGCGTGAGCCGAGTCGCTTCCAACTCGAGCAGACGCTCCTCCTGGAGCAGATCCTCCAGGCGCTGTTCGAGCGCTTCGATCCGGTAGCCCGCCTCGAGGCCCTGTTCGTGCACCCAAGTGTACGCGAACACCGCGGCGGCGAACGGCAGGACGATCACGACCAGCCGCCACAAGCCGCGGAGCCGGCCCGGAACGCGCTGGCGCACGAGGAAGGGATTCGCGATTTCCTTGCTGACGCTGTAACCGGTCTTCACAATTCACGAATCCCGTCTGTGCCGCTACAGCCTCCGGGCCGCGCGCAAGCGGGCGGACCGCGACCGGGGGTTGTACTGCACCTCGCTCGGCTGCGGTCGGATCGGCTTCTTCGTCATCAGTTCGATCAGCCGCGTTTCGGCGAACGGACGCCCGGTGATCGGATCGACCTCGCCAAGGGCGTTCGCCCGAAGCCGGTGCTTGACGATCCGGTCTTCCAGGCTGTGGTACGAGATGACGACCAGCCGGCCGTCCTGCTCGAGCAGATTCACCGCCCGCTCGAGGGACGCCCCCAATCCGGACAGTTCCTCGTTGACCGCGATCCGAAGCGCCTGGAAGGTCCTCGTCGCGGCATCGATCGACCGGCCCCCGGACACGCGGCGGCCGCGCCTCACCCTGGAGGCCCCGACCGTCTCGTGAACCAGATCCCGCAGCTCGTCCGTGGTCTCGATGGGACTGCGGCGGCGACGTTCCACGATCGCTCTGGCGATCCTGCGCGCCTGTCGCTCCTCGCCGTAGTCGCGGAGCACGGTCTCCAACACGCTCTGGGATTCAAGGTTCACGATGTCCCTCGCTGTTGTCGTTGTCGATCGAGTCGATTGATCCATCCGCATGTCGAGCGGACCCGAGTGCCGGAAACTGAAACCGCGACCCGGCTGGTCGAGTTGCAATGACGAAACGCCGAGGTCGGCGAGGATTCCCGCCGGCTTCCCGATGCCCGCCGCGGCCACGACCTCGTCGATCGAACGAAAGTTGCCATGCACGAGAAGGACTCGCGAACCGAACTCGCGCAGCCTTCGCCGGGCGCGCTCCAGGGCTTCTGCGTCGCGGTCGATGCCGAGCACTCGCGCGTCGGGGAAGCGTCCGAGGAGCTCCGCGGAATGACCGCCAAGGCCGACCGTGCAGTCGACGAACCAGCCGCCGCGTTCGGGAGCGAGAAAGCCCAGGGTCTCGTCGACCAGAACGGGCTGGTGCCGGAGTTTCTGGCCGTCGCCATCCACATCACTTGACATCCCTGTTGCGAGACGCATTCAGCGCCTCGAGATCGTCCGTCAGTTCGTCCAGGTCGTCGTCGGTGAACGGATCCGCGTTCAGGTCGCTTTCCATCCGCTCGAGGTTCCAGACCTCAAGCCGGTCCGGGCGACCGAAGATGACGACTTCGCCCTCGATCCCCGCCGTGGCGCGCAACTTCGCCGGAACCATCAGCCGCCCCTGGGAGTCGAGGCGGCTCTGCTGGCCGAAGTAGCTGACCCGGGCCTCCCACTTGCGACGCAGCCGGTGAGTCGCGGGCAGGCCCGCCATTCGCTCCTCCTCCTGTTCCCAGAGCCGCAGGGGGTAGAGCCAGGCGCAGTCGCCCTTCAGCGAAGTCGCGAAGATGTCGGGGCCGAAACGCTCCTGCAACGGGCGCAGGAACACGCTTGGGACCTTCAAGCGGCCCTTGACGTCGATCTTTGCTAGTGCATGCCCTCGGAACATCGCAACGTCCTGAAGGGTCAGGTGGGCCCCAATACCCGCAAAAACCTGACGCTCAGAAGGGCGACATTACCACTCTTGGGCCATTCTTGTCTACTTCAGACCACTTTGCTCCACCTTGCCGGGACCAGATGCCGCGCCGACCACGCGAAGACGCTGAACGAAGCAACCGGGCGGAAGCAACCGGGCGCGAGCGACCGGCTGAAACGTCAGGGCTGCCCGTCGACCTCTTCGGCCGTTTCGGCGGAGGACTCCTCGGCCGCTTCGCCAGGAGATTCCTCGACCTCCGACGCCTGGGCGCCGGGAGCGAACGGGGCGAGCAGTCCCAGCGCGTCGGCGTCGAGCGAAGGCGACTCGACGGGCCGGTATCCCAACGCTTCTTCGGGAAGCCGCTCAACGATGTAGGCGGCATCGGCGAGTTCGGTCATGTAGAGGTCGTACTCCTCGGAGAACAGCCGGTTCCGTTCTTCCTGCTGGATCGCGTCGCGGACGTCCTCGAACGGCTGGACCGTCGCCGGCGTACGCTCCAGCATCTTCAGAACATGCAGACCGCCGCGAGCCGCGGTCGCTTCGGCAACACCGTCGACTTCGAGCTCCCAGGCGACGGCATCGAGGGCGGGCGCCAGATCGCCCGCCGTGACCCAACCGACATCGACGGCCGTGACCCCTTCGCCAAGCCCTTCCGCCACTTCGGCGGCCGTGCCGCCGGCCATCATCCGCGTACGCGCCAGCGCCGCCAACGGCGCCACACGATCGGCCGGGACGACAGCCTCCAGGACGACGACCTCCTCGAAACGGGCCCGCTCCGGAATGCGGAAACGCTCCTGGTTCTCGCGGTAGAAGCGTCGCAGGTCTTCGTCCTCCACGACCACCCGAGGGGCCACCTCCCGGCCGCGGACCACGTTGTGCCGCAACTGCTTGTGAATCTGCGACCGGAAGTCCTCCACCCGCATGCCCTGCTGCGCCAGTGCCTGGCGGAACTGTTCGTCGTCGAACCCGACTCGCTCCTTGGTCGCGCGGAGTTGTTCCTCCACGTCGCTCTCGTCGATGACGACAGCCAACTGGTCGGCCCGCGACTCGAGAAGCAGTTCTTCAAACAGGGCCTTCATCACCAGGCGGCCCGCGTCGCCGACTCGCTCCTGCCGCTCCTGCTCCGTCAGCCCGGGTGCGTTGCGGACGCCGGCGATCTGCTCGTTGGCCGCCCTCTGGTAGTCGTACAGGGTCGCGATGCGGTCGTTGACCCGCAGCACGACGCGATTCTCCGTGCCCGGCGAGGACTGCCCGGCCACGGGGAGAGCCGCCGACACCAGCCAGGCCGCCAGGGCGCCGGCGAGCGGGCCTGCCATGCGGAGCGCGGCAAGTCGAGACCCGCCCGGGTTGCGTCGAATCATCCTCTTCTACCTCATTCTCCGGCGGCCGGATCCGCGAACGCGCCGTTGTACTCGAAGGGCAGCCGCTCCACCGCGACGCGCAGATTGTACTCCTGCCGGGCTTCGGCCGCGGCTGCTCGAACAAGCTCTTCGCCCTGCGCCTCCTCCAACAAAGCCCTTATCCCCGGGGCCGCCTGAGCGAGAGTCAGGGTTTCTTCCGGCAGGTGGCGCTCGACCTGGAAGACACGGAAGCCGTAGTCGGCCTCGAGCAGCTCGCTCCATTCTCCCTCGTCAAGCTCGAAGACGACTTCGGCAAGTGCCGGCGGCAGATCCTCGCGTGACAGTTCGCCCTGAAGGCCGCCGGACGGCGCGCTGGGGCCAATCGACCGCAGCCGCACCACCTCGCCGAAGTCCACACCGGCTTCGAGTTCCGCCAGGGCCAGCTCGGCGGCCGCGCGATCCTGGACCAGGATCTGACGCAGGCGTACGCGCGACGGCCGCGCGAAGTCACTCAAGTGTTCGGCGTAGTAGCGCTCGATCTCCGACAACGACACGACCGGCGGCGACACCTCGAGCAACCGCATCGCGGCCTGATGGACCGTCGCTTCCCCATCGACGAGCCCGCGCTCCCGGGCCAGATGAACGAGCAGCCGGTCGTCGACGAAGCGCTCGAAAAGGCGGGAAAGCACCGCGCTGCCAAAGCGCGCAACGTCATCGCCAAGGGACTCTTCCACGTAACCGCGAAAATCCTCGTAGCGAAAGTCCTGGTTGTCGATTCGCGCCACCACTCCCTCCGGCAGTTTGCCGCCGCCACAGCCCAGGACCATCCCGAGCAGGAGACAGGTCCAGGCTCGCCACGTCACCCGCGAGTCCAGCTGCCCACTCAATGGACGGTCTCCGAACCGGCGAGCCGCGGCAACAGTTCACCCGACAGCAACTGCAGGAGCTGGAGCGTTACTTCGAGAGCCTGCGGTCCCGGTATCCCGGAAAGCGTCAGGACCCCATCCGGGGTGAAGCTGGCGCCTTCCCGCTCGGAAACGAAGTGGATCAGGCGGTCCACATCGACGTGCGCGTCGCGGCGAAGCCGAACCGTCAGCCGATCGCCCCGGTGCGCGACCGACTGAACGCCCAGAGACTCGGCGATCCGCTTCAGTTCCGCGCCGCGAATCAGAGCATGCACCGCCTCCGGCGGCGGTCCGAACCGGTCCCGCAGTTCGGCCAGCAGCGTCTCCGGATCCTCCGCGGCGTCCGCCAGACGCCGGTAGATCTCGAGACGCAGCGAGATCTCGCCGATGTAGTCCTCCGGAATCGACATCGCCGCAGGCAGGCTGATCGACGCCGACGGCCTGTCCGCCGGCGCCTCGCCCCGGAGTTCGGCGATCGTCTGCTCCAGCATCTTCATGTAGGTCTCGATACCCACTTCCGCGATGTGGCCACTCTGTTCGGCGCCCAACAGGTTGCCGGCGCCCCGGATTTCCAGGTCGCGAGCCGCGATCCGGAAGCCCGCGCCCAGCTCGGTGAACTCCCGGATGGCGACGAGTCGCTTGCGCGCCTCCTCCGAGAGCACCCTGTCCGGGGGCGCCAGGAGGTAGCAGTAGCCCAGTTGATCGCTGCGGCCGACACGGCCCCGCAGTTGGTAGAGCTGGGCCAGACCGAATCGATCCGCCCGGTGAACGAGCATCGTGTTCACGTTCGGGATGTCGATTCCGTTCTCGATGATCGTGGTCGCGAGCAACAGATCGTACTCACCGGCAGTGAACGCCCGCATGCGCTTGCCCAGCTCCGCTTCCTCCATCTGGCCGTGACCGACGGTGATCCGGAGCCCCGGCACGAGTTCACGCAGATAGCGGAGCATGCCCTCGATGTCCTCCACCCGGTTGTACACGTAGAACACCTGGCCGCCCCGCTCGACCTCGAACTCGATCGCCTCGCGGACGAGGTCGCCCGAGAACGGCAACACCCGTGTCTCGACCGCCATCCGGTCCCGTGGCGGCGATTCGATCAGCGACAGGTCCCTGACCCCCGCCAGCGACAACTGCAACGTCCGCGGCACGGGCGTCGCCGACATCGCCAGCACGTGGACGTTGCGCTTCAACTCGCGCAGGCGTTCCTTCTGGGCAACCCCAAAGCGCTGCTCCTCGTCGATGATCACCAGGCCCAGACAGGGCATGTCGATGTCGCGGCTCAGGAGTCGATGGGTACCGATGAGAATGTGAATCTCGCCAGCCGCCAGACGCTCCCGGATCTTCCTGACCTGCGCCGCCGAACGGAACCGGGACACCATCTCGATCTGGTAACCGAAGCCCTGGAAGCGCCTCCGGAAGACCCGCAGGTGCTGATCGGCGAGAATCGTCGTCGGCGCCAGGACCGCAACCTGCAGTCCGTTGTCCACGGCCATGAACGCGGCCCGCATCGCCACCTCGGTCTTGCCGAAGCCGACGTCGCCGCACAGCAGCCGGTCCATCGGCTGTTCGCGGCGCAGGTCCTCCTTGATCGTGTGCACCGCCTCCAGCTGATCCGGCGTCTCCTCGTAGCTGAAGGCGCTCTCGAACTGGAACTGGCGGTCGCTGTCCTCGTTCATCGGCACGGCCTGCGCAAGCCGTCGCTCCGCGTAGAGCTTCAACAGATCGGTGGCGATTGCCTTCAGGCTGCGACTGATCCGGCTCTTCTTCTTCGCCCAACTGCTGCCGCCCAACTGGTCGAGACGGGGCGCGAGCCCATCGATGCCGCTGTAGCGCTCGATCTCGTTGAGGCGGGTCAACGGCAGCAGCAGCGTGCGGCCCGACGAGTAGAGAACTTCCATGACCTCCACCGCCCGCGACTTCCTGCGGGGCGCGTACTCCTCTACATCGGGCCCGTCGCCGGGCGGACCTTCCAGCGTCCTGAGCCCCAGGAACTGGCCGATGCCGTGATCCTCGTGAACCACGAACTCGCCGACCCGCAAGTCGCCGAGGCCCGACACGAAGGGCCCCATCCGGCGGCGGCGGGGCGACGCCGCCCGGCGCCTGAAGAGCTGCCCCTCGCCGAAGAGCACGAGACCGGCAGCCGGCAGCCGGAAGCCCCGTCCCAATTCGCCGTCAACCAGGCGCACCGCGCCTCCATCCCAGTCGATCTCGCGATTGCCGAGTATCTGGCGGAGCGATTCGTGACGCCCGGCCCGCGCGACCAGCCACAGGTCGTCGCCGCGAGCCGCGGCCGTCTCCACTTCGCGCGGAAAACGGGGAAGCTGATCGATCAGGACATCCGTTGCGACACCGCCGAAGTCGACTTGGGTTCGTCTGCCGGCCCGCTCGTCCAGGGCGCCGCCGATCCGGACAGGCGCGTCTTCGACGAGGTCGAGCACTTCGGCGCCGGGCGCCGTCAATCGTTCGGGCTCGGCGACGATGTCACCGTCGTCGGACCGTCTCGCGTACTCGTCCCAGAGCATTTCGGTGTGCTGCTCGATCTCCCGCCGCACCCGGTCGAGCTCGACCACGACCACCGTGGCATCCGTCATCACCTCACCGAGACTCGTGCTCCGCTGCAACAGCGGCAGGTACTTCTCCCATCCCGGGAAGGGTTCCCCTTCCACCATTTCCTGCAACGTCGTGCGCGCAGGTTCCGCCAGATCGTCACCCCGTTCCTCCAGCAGCGCCAAAGCGAGTTCGGCGGCCTGCTCCGGCGCGGCCGCGAAGGGCGTCAGGGGCCGCAGACGCAACGACTCGACCGCCTCCTCGGAACGCTGCGTCGAAGCGTCGAAACGGTGGATGCTCTCGATCGTGTCCCCGAACAGGTCGAGTCGCGCCGGCCGCGGTTCGCCGGGGGCGAAGAGATCGAAGACGCCGCCCCGTTGCGCCACCGCGCCCACCGCCGCGACCAGATCGGCGCGCCGGTAGCCGTGCGCAACCAGGTGGGTCAGAAGCTCCTCCAGGAGAACGTCCTCCCCGACCCGCAGGTCGACGACAGACTCCAGGAAAGCCGGCGGTTCGGCGAGACGATGGAACAGGGTCCGGGGCGTGCAGACCACGGTGGCCCGCGCAGCGCCCAGCAAGGCGTCGTAGGCGACGCTCTCCTGGGCCCGTAGCTGCAACGAGGCCTCGGCCTGCTGGTACGGCGTCAGAGCCGGAGACGGAAAGGCGACGACCCGCGCCCCGGCCCGGCGCCCGAGCAGCCGGGTTCCCTCGGTCCAGGCCAGCACCTCGCTCTCGCTCGGTACGACAACGAGTTGGGCCGCGCCGCGTTCCTCGGCCAGCAGCTCGAACACGACCGACGCCGCGCGCACCGGAAGCCCTGTGACCGACGCGCGCTCGGCCGCCGCGAGCTCCCGGTAGTCGCCGCCGCGCCGAACGCGGCGGCGGAGTTCACGCCACGCGGACACCGGGTCAGAGCCGAATCAGTCGTCCGTCCGCGGCAGGACGACGACCGTGTCACCCGGTCGCACCAGCCCCAGCTCTTCGCGCGCCAGACGTTCCAGTACCACCGGATCGTCCTGCAGCAGCACGAGCGTGCGTCTAAGGCTGCCGACCCGCAGCACCGCCTCCTCGAGCTCGAACTCGAGCTCCGCCTCCCGCTCCGCAAGCTCCGCAAGCTCCGCGTAGCTCTCGGCGCCGGCCTTGGCGAGCAACAGGAGAACCAGGATCAGCCCAAGACCGATCAGCGTCGACAGCGACCGCTGGGTCCATTCCCGCCAACGATCCATGCGCTCACGCAGCCGCCCGAGCCGGTCTGGAGGCGTCGCCGACACAAGCAGAGCCTACACGAGGAGCGGCCTGGAAGCCGGATCGACCCCCAAGGGACGGGGCGCCGTGGACGGGGCGCCATCCCAACCCGCCAAGGGTTGACACCTCACCCGCGCTATGCCAAGATCCTCCGTCCTGACGCGGGGTGGAGCAGTCTGGTAGCTCATTGGGCTCATAACCCAAAGGTCGCAGGTTCAAATCCTGCCCCCGCTACCAAGTCTTCAAAGGGCGCGGCCGAAGGCCGCGCCCTTCTCGCATTTAGCGGGGGCTGCGCTCACAGCCCGCCGGGCGCTTCGTAGCTCCTTGCGCAGCCATAACCCAAGGCTCGCAGGTTCAAATCCTGCCCCCGCTACCAAGTCTTCAAAGGGCGCGGCCGAAGGCCGCGCCCTTCTCGCATTCAGCGGGGGCCAAGCTCACTCCGCTCCGGGCAACCGGAGGGACATCGCCGCCGCCACGATGAGCACCACGCCAATCGCGACGAACGGCGCCGCCGGCGACAGCGCCTGGAACATGTACGCCGCGACCAGCGGCGCGGCGATCTTGCTGGCGTTGCCGTAAGCCTGCTGCACGCCGAGCACCTGCCCGACGACATCGCTTCCGGGGGCGCGCTTTGACACCTGGGACGTCGTGCAGGGGAAGAGAAGCGAGGCGCCCAGCGGGACGAAGAACACCGCCGCACCGAGCGTCCAGAGACCGGCGGCGAACGGAATCGCGACCAGGCCGACGCCGAAGCTCACAGCGCCGGCGCGCAGGACGCTGAGCTCTCCGTAGCGCCGGACCGCCCATCCCAGAACGAGCACGCGAAACGCGATGGACAGCCCGCCCAGATAGAAGAAGAACAGCCCGATGTTCGACTCGTCCACCCCGAACCGACGCCCAAGATAGAGGCCGATGATCGCCGTCATCCCCGCCATTCCGACCTGCCCGGCGGCATAGATCCAGATCAACAGGTTCAACGGACGCAGCGGCTGGACCGCCACCCGACCGACCGCGCCGAGGATCGAGTACGGCGCCTCCTCCGCGTCGGACTCTTCCCTCCTCCGCCGGGTTTCCGGCAGCCAGCTGCGCGCGAACACCGCGGCCGCCAGGCTGAACGCCGCAGCCACCGCGCCGGCCCCGGCCGGATGAAGCTGGTCCGCGAGACTGCCCACCGCCGGACCGATCATCGCCGCCGAACTCGTGACGGCCGTAACCCATCCGATTCCCTCTGCCCGCCGCTCGCCGGTCACCGAATCCGCGATGTAGGCGAACACCACCGGCACCGTGCCGCCGCCGACACCATGCACCAGCCGGGCCACCAGCAGCAGTTCGAGCGATTGCGCCATGCCGAAGAGCAGGTAGCCCGCAGCCGACACGACCAGGCCGAGGAGCAGCGCCGGCCGGCGGCCGGAGCGGTCGGCGAGCCGGCCCCAGAGGGGTGCACTCGCCATCGCCGCCAAGGCGAAGGCGGACACCAGGGCGCCGACTTCGAAGGGGGTCGCGCCGTAGCGTTCGGCGTAGAACGGCAGGAGCGCCACAACCAGGAACTCGCCCAGCGTGCTGACGAAGGCGACCACCATGAGCGCCGCCAGGCGATGGTCGATCAGGCGCGACACCGGGCTCTCCGGCTGGACGTCAGGGCGCTCAGAGCCGGCCGCCGGAGCGGTCGTCCCAGGCGATGAAAGCGGCCGCGCTCAGTACCATGAGCAGCACGCCGTAAGCGGCGGCGATGCCCGTCTCCTGGATCCTCAGGCTGGACTGGATCTCGATCGAAATGGGACGCGTGTCGTAGGTGTAGAGCACAATCGACGTCACGAAGTCGCCCAGCATCGTGATGAAGGCGAGGCCGGCGCCCGCGATCACCGCCGGCCGCAACAGCGGCAACACGATCTGCACCACCGTCCTCAACGCGCCCGCGCCGAGACTCGCCGCCGCCTCTTCCAGGCGCGGGTCGAGCTGACGCATCCCGGCGAAGATCGAACGGCCGGTCAGGGGCAGCGAGCGGACCAGGTACGCCAGGGGCAGGATCCAGAGCGTCCCCACCAAAACGAACCGGCCGACCCAGGGGGCGTTGACGCTCATCGCCGCCGCCAGGGCAAGAGCGAACACGGTGCCGGGAATCGCCCAGGGCAGGGTCATCATCGCCTCCAGCGCCCGGCCGGGCAGACCGCCGCGCCGGAGCGACAATCGCGCCGCGGCGACGCCCACGACGATCGCCGCCAAGGTCGCCGCGGCGGCCATCCACAGCGAGTTGAGAGCAGGCCGCAGCCGTTCAGCCGAAGACAGCAGATCGCCGTAGTTCACGAGGCCGAGCACCGGCGGGAACGCCTCGACGGTCCACGTGTTCGGTGGCACGAGCGACATCAGGATCAGCGTCGCGTGGGGCAGCAGCAACACGCCCGCCAGGACCCAGCCACCCGCCGCCGCCGCGACCCGGGCACGCTGAGTCTGCAGCCGCCTGCGCGCCGGCGGCGTGCCCCGCGCGCCCGACGCCAGGTCCAGGCCCGGATCGATCCGGCGCAGCAGCAACAGCGAGCCGAAGGCCAGGAGCGCCAGCATCGTCGTTTCGACGTAGGCCATCCGCAGTTCCCCGTTCAGCTTCGAGGCGACGATCTGGGTCGTCATCACCCGGAACCCTCCCCCGAAGATGTAGGGCGCGGAGAAGGAGCCGAGCGACGTCATGAACGTGAGCAGCGTCGCCCCGGCCAACGCCGGCCGCAGCCGCGGCAGGGTCACGCGGAACAGAATCTGCGACCGGCTCGCACCGAGGCTTTGCGCGGCCTCGATGGCCGCTCCGTCCTGCCCGGAGAGTCCAGCCCGCGTGAACAGGTAGAAGTAGACGTACATCGAGTACGCGTGGACCAGGAGGATCGCCCACGCCCCGGTGAGCCGCCACGACACGTCGAGACCCACGGTCTGCAGCCCCCGCGCCGCGAGACCGCTCTCGCCGTAGAGAAACAGGAAGGCGATGACGCCGACCAGCGGAGGCAGCGCAACCGGCAGCGCAACCAGAGCGCCGAGCAGGCGCCGGCCCGGGATCTCGTTGCGTTCGAACAGGAACCCGAGCGGCACGCCGACCGCGGCCGCGGCCAGCGTCGAAAGCACGGAGATCCACAGCGTCCGCCACATCGCGTTCCACTCGTCGGCGCGGGTGAAGAAGGACCGGAACGCCTCCGTCGTCGGGCCATCGGCGTCCGGACCGCCGATGCCGAAGGCCTCCGCCGCGACGACGAGCAGCGGGTAGCCGACGAGCCAGACGAGGAACGCCAGGACCAGCCACGGCATGAGCGACCGGAGTTGCACCGAGCCGCGGCCGCGACTCGCGGGGTTCAAGACCCGGCCCCGGTCGACCCGGCCGGGAAGACGCGCGGCGGCGGCTCCTGCGCAGCCGGTCGCACGACGCAGGCCCCGCTCAGGCCGGCCGCGGCGCCGGGCATCGCGACTTCGACGGAGACGGAATCCGCCGCTGCCCCGAAGCCGTCGGACGGGGCGGTCAACCGGACGGTGTAGAAGCTGCTGCTGCCGGTGTAGCGCTCGACCTCGATCTCGCCTCTCAAGCCGGTTTTCGCGCCCGGCGCCAGCTCGAGCGCTTCGATCTCCAGGGCCTCCGGGCGGACGCACACGTCGACCCGGTCGCCGGCCTCGATCCCGCCGCCGCCCTGGCAGGACCAGACCTGCGGAGCCCGCTGCGACCCGATTCGGACCTCGAGCGCGTCGCCGGCGCCTCTCGCCTCGACCACTCCCGGCAGCACGGAGCAGCGGCCGACGAACGTCGCGACAAACCGCGACGCGGGATCCTGGTAAAGCTCCGCGGGCGCCGCGACCTGCTCCAGCCGGCCGTCATTCAGCAACCCGATCCGCTCCCCGAGTTCGAACGCCTCCTCCTGCTCGTGAGTGACCAGCACCGTCGTGATGCCGGTCTGCTTGACCGTGTGGCGCAAATCGATGCGCGTCTCCTCGCGCAGCGCCGGATCGAGGTTGGAGAGCGGCTCGTCGAGCAGCAGGACCCGCGGCCGCGGCGCCAGTGCCCGGGCCAGGGCGACCCGCTGCTGTTGGCCGCCCGAAAGTTCGGCGATCCGCCTCGCCTCGAATCCGCCCAGGCGCACGAGTTCCAGCATCTCGGCGACGCGCGCCTGCACGTCGCCCCGCCCGCCGCCGCGGACCTTCAGCCCGAAGGCCACGTTCTCCGCCACGCTCAGATGCGGGAAGAGCGCGTAGCTCTGGAACAGCATGCCGACGCCGCGACGGGCCGGCGGCAGGTGTTCCACCGCCTCGTCCGCGATCAGCAGGCACCCCCGGTCGAGCTGTTCAAAGCCCGCCAGCAACCGCAGCATCGTCGTCTTGCCGCTGCCGCTCGGGCCCAGCAGAGCGAAGATCTCGCCCGGCTCGACATCGAGCGAAACGCCGGCAAGAACGACCGTGTCGTCGAACGACTTGTAGACGTCGTCGAACCGGACGGAGGCGCCGGCCGCCAGGCTCATCCCCCGCCCTGACCGCGAACGGCCCGGTCCCACTCCGCCATCCACTCGGACCCGTTCTCCTCGATCATCTGCCAGTCGACCTCGGCCCGACGAAGGCGCGACTGCACGTCCGCCACCCACGGCGCGAGCTCCGCGGCGTCCAGATCGCCCCGCGCCGGAAGGCGGAACGCCTCGCGCACCGCCAGGGCCAGCGCCTCGGGCGAGCCCAGCCAGTCGAGGAAGGCCTCGGCCTCCCCCGGGTGCTCCGAGCCCGCGACGACGCCCACCGAGTCCTGGATCACCGCCGTGCCGCTTGCCGGGAACCGGTAGGCGACGGGGGCGCCCCGGTCGATCAGGGAGAGCGTGTCCGTCATCTCCCAGAGCGTCAGCACTCCCTCCTGCCGGGTCAGCTTCTCGTGCAGAACCGCGGGGCTGTGCACGTACTCCCGGGTCTGGCCGTCGAGCCGGCGCAGCCAGGCGAAGCCGGCCTCAGCGCTCCCGGTCTCCACGACCGAGTCGGCCAGGATCTTGCCGAAGATCGTCCGCATCGTGCCGCTCGCGAGCGGGTCGCGGATCACGACCTCGTCGTGCCAGCGCTCATCGAGCAGATCGTCCCAGTCGGCCGGCGCCTCGTCGGCGCTGATCGCGTCGCGGTTGTACACGATGATCGTCGGCGTCTGGTAGAGCGTGTAGTAGAGACCCTCCGGGTGCCGGTCCGCGGCGTCCAGGACGCCGGCCCACGAGGGCTCGGACGGCGCCAGCAGACCCTCGGCAGCGCCCCGCGCCAGGATCGTCGCCGGGCCTCCGAACCAGACGTCCGCCTGCGGATTCGCGCGCTCGGAGCGAATGCGGTCATAGACCTCCTGCGACCCCATGTCGAGCCAGCGGACATCGACATCGGGGCGAGCCGCTTCGTACGCCTGCTCGACGACCGTCAGCAGATCCCGCCCATGCGGCGAGTAGACGACCAACGGCGTCCGCCCGTCACCGCCGCAGCCCGCCACGGCCGCGGCGGCCGCGAGCGCAAGCAGTAGGGCCCCGTACCCGCGGCGCAGATCACCAGGATGGTGATCCGCTGCTGCGGCCTCAACTGATCGACGGCCCAGGGCCAAGGCGTTCCGCATCGGCCGCCAAGTGTACGCGGCCGGCCGCGCTGGCGGGGCGGCGGCGGCGTGGAGGCGTCATCCGCCGCCCCGGGAGACCGGAGGAGAGGGTCCCAGGGGCCACTCGCGCTTCGGCGAAAGATGGAGGACGGCGCCGCTACGACGCAGCCAGACATCGGGCCACGTTGAGAGGCGTAGCAAGAGGGCGTTGACCACGGATCGGAAACCGCCTCGGTCGAACCAACAGGTACGCCGCGGCTGTAGGTCTGCTGCCAGCGGTGACCGTCCCGGTTGAGGGGCCAGCGGACTAGACTCGGAACCTGAGGACCCAGGAGACGATGTCCAGGACGAACACGGAACTACTCGCTCGGATCACCGCCCGTCCGGATGTCTTCGGCGGCAAGCCGATCATCCGTGACATGCGGATCTCCGTGGAGCTGATCCTCAGTCTCCTGGCGCAGGGGGCAACTGCCGACGCCATCCTGGAGGACTATCCGGATCTCGAAGCGGACGACATCCGGGCCTGCACGGCCTATGCGCATGCAGTCATCGCGCGAGACACGCTGTCCGCAGTGTCCGTCGCCAGGTAGTGCGGTTCCTTGTGGACCGATGTGCCGGCCGGCGGCTGGCCGAGTGGCTGCGTGAACAAGGACACGATGTCGTTGAATCGCTCGAACTCGGGCCCGATCCGGGCGACACAGCGCTACTCCATCAAGCGGCCGAGAACGACCGAATCCTGGTCACGATAGACACGGATTTCGGCGAACTGATCTTCGGGCAAGCGGCAGCCCATGCGGGCTTGGTGCGGCTACCCGATGTTCCCGCGGAGCGGCGAACCGCGTTGACGAACGAGCTGTTGGAGCGCCATCGGCGCGAGCTGGAGGCGCTAGCGGTGATCACGATACGAGGTGAACGAGTCCGGGTCTCGCGCCAACCTTCCTGACTCCACACGGACCAGGCTGCAGTCACCCGAGGCTTCCGCCGCGCAGGCCTCTCAGGTAGAGGCGGGCATCTTCCCGAATACCGATGTGTTCGGCGGCATCCCACTTCTTGAATGTCTCGGTCAGGTCTTCCTCCAGTCCTTCCCCTGACCCGTTGGCCTCAACAAGCCGACCGTTTCACCAGACTTGGATGAAACCGGCGCAAGTTGCGGAAGTAGGCGCGGTTGGCGGAGGCGAGCCAGTCGAGGTCGACGGCGCTGGGATCATCCACTTCGGCGAACTGACCCTCGAGCAGCCGCCTGGGAAACAGCAGCATCTCGCCGACGACCAGCACCTGTTCGCCGTTCTCCAGAGCCTCCCCGACTTCGAGACCCTCGGCCTCAAGCTCACTCCGGAGCAGGCGGGTCAGCCGCCGGACCTGATCATCGACGTCGTTGCTAGCCACCGTCCAACCCTGCCACCAGATCACGCTCCGACGGAACCCGCTTCAACTCGTCGTGCCGCGGCCGATGTCTCGCGCTGTCGTAGGCTGGGTTCCGCATGCATGTCTCCCAAGTGATCCACGCCGTCGACACGCACGTCTGCGGCGAACCGGGGCGGGTAATCGTCGGCGGCTTCCTCGACGTCCCCGGGGCGACGATGTTCGAGAAGATGCGCTACCTTGAGACCGAGGAGGACGAACTCCGGCTGCGGATGCTGCGCGAGCCGCGCGGCTATCCCGCGGCGAACTGCAACCTGATCCTGCCGCCGACCCATCCCGACGCGGTGGCCGGTTACGTGATCATGGAGCAGGTCGAGTACCCCGGCATGTCCGGCACGAACACGATCGCCGTGGTCACCGTGCTGATCGAGACCGGGATGGCGCCGCATACCGAGCCCGTCACCGAACTCACCCTGGAGTCGCCGGCCGGCCTGATCCGGGTGCGCGCCGACGTCGAGCGGGGCAAGGTGAAGCGGGTCGAGTTCGAGAACGTACCCGCCTTCGCCGTTCACCTCGACGCCGTGCTCGACGTCCCGGAACTCGGCAAGGTCACGGTCGACGTCGCCTACGGCGGCATGTTCTTCGTCATTGCCGACGCGGACCAGGTCGGCCTGACCCTGGCGCCGGACGAGGCCGCCGAAGCGACCCGCGTCGGCGAGATGATCAAGGCGGCCTGCCAGGAGCAGTTGGCTCCGCCCGTTCACCCGCTGAACCCGGAGATCCGGGGCGTCACGATCGGTCAGCTCTCCGCGCCGCCACTTGCGGCCGGCGCCCACCGGCGCAACACGGTGATCGTGTCCACCGGGAAGCTCGACTGGGACAAGCCGCTGACGTGGACCGGCGCCCTTGACCGCTCCCCCTGCGGCACGGGCACCTGCGCGAAGATGGCGGCAATGTGGGCCAAGGGCGAACTGCCGCTCGGCCAGGAGTTCGTCCACGAGGGCGTCCTCGGCACGACGTTCACCGGGCGCATGGTGCGCGAGACGAAGGTCGGCGACGTCGACGCCGCGGTGCCCACGCTGGCGGGCGCCGCGTGGATTACCGGCTTCGCCCAGTACGTCGTCGATCCGGAGGACCCGTTCCCGAACGGATTCACCGTCGGCGACATCTGGGGCGGCCAGGAGGGCTGACATGGAGTACCGCACCCTCGGCCGCACCGGCCTGAAGGTCTCAGCCGTAGGCCTCGGCACGAGCAACTTCGGCGACGTCACGCCGGAGGACGAGTCCCGCCGGATCATCCAGCGCACCCTCGACGCCGGCGTTAACCTGATCGATCTCGGCCACGTCTACGGCGACGGCAAGGCCGAACGGATCGTCGGCAGCGTGCTGAAGGAGACCGGCCGGCGGCACGAGGTCCTGATCTCGACGAAGATCTACCCCGGCGAGTTCGACGATCAGACCGGTCTGGCACGCGCGGAGCACGTGCCGGGCCGCAGCCCGAACGAGCAGGGGTTGTCCCGCGCGGGGATCCTGAACGCCTGCGACGCCGCGTTGCGCCGGCTCCAGACGGACCACATCGACCTCTACCAGACGCACCGGCCGGACTTCAGCATCCCGGTCGACGAGACGCTGCGCGCGTTCGACGATCTGGTCCGCGCCGGCAAGGTGCGCTACATCGGCTGCTCTACCTACCCCGCCTGGGGCGTGATGGAAGCGCTCATGGTGAGCGAACTGAAGGGCTACGTCCGCTTCGCGTCGGAGCAGGCCCCCTACAACCTGCTCGACCGCCGAATCGAGAACGAGCTGATTCCCCTGTGCCGCAAGCACGGCCTCGGCATCCTCGCCTGGGCGCCACTCGGCATGGGCGTGCTGGCCGGTCGTTACTCCGATGCGCAAAGCTACCCGGAAGGCTCCCGCGCCGACGTGCTCGGCAAGTACTACGCGCGCCGCGTCACGAAACGCGCCGTACGCGTCGGCGTCGAGTTCGCCAGGCTCGCGGCCGAGACCGGGATCACGCCGGCACAGCTCGCGATCCTCTGGTGCAAGGACCAGCCGGGCATCACGGCGCCGCTGATCGGCCCGCGGCGATTCGAGCACACGGACGAACTCGTCGCCGTCCAGGAGATGACGCTCGCCCCCGAGATCGCCGCCGCCTGCGACGCGCTGGTACCGCCGGGCAGCGCCGTGTCCGACTTCCACAACACGTCCGGCTGGATGAAGACGCAACTCACCTGGTAGCCGCGCCGCAGGCACCGGGACTCCGGCCTGCGCCCGCCCGGAGCGATCAGCAAGTGTCGGAGCGTAACGTCTTCCCGTGATCGTGAGGGTTAGGTTAGGTTAGGCGGTCACCCGAAGTTGCAGACCCAACGCCCGGGTGATCCGAATCACAGTCGCGAACGTAGGGTTGCCGTCCTTGGAAAGGGCCTTGTAGAGACCCTCCCGGCTCAGCCCCGCCTCGCGGGCGAGCCCGCTCATGTTCCTTGCCCGCGCGATGTCGTTCAGCGCCGCTCGGATCAGGCTGCCGTCGCCCGGATCCTCCTCGGCGCATGCCTCGAGGTAGAGGCGGGCGTCTTCCCGAGTACCGAGGTGCTCGGCGGCGTCCCACTTGGTGAACGTCTCGTTCATGTCTCCCTCCACTCCTTCGCCAATCGGCCGGAGCAAGCGGCCGCGTCAAGAGGCGCCCACGGCGCCGTTGGCTTCAAGGCGCCAGGAGCTCGCGCTTGACGGCGTCTTCGATCAGTTCCTCGGCGTAGCGCCAGAGTTCGGGCGCGCCGTCTTCGATGCAACCGTTGATCTCGCGCACCTGGTCGGCCCGAATGCCGTGCTCCTGCCACGGCCCGCCGCCGTTCATGTAGTTGAGCACCATCGGCTGCAGGCGGTCCAACGCCCTCGCAAACTTCGCCTCGGGACTCCGGCGTGCCTCGAACTCGTCCCAGACGGCGCGTAGTTCGGCCCCGCTCTCGGCCGGCAGCAGTCCGAAGATCCGCTCCGCCGCCCGCTCTTCGCGCTCCTCCTGGTCCTCGAGGCCCACCTTGTCGTAGACAAAGGTGTCGCCCGCGTCGATCTCGACCAGATCGTGCACGATCAGCATCTTCAGCACCTTGAGCTGATCGAGCCCCGAAACGGCCGCATGCTCCGACAGGACCAGCGCCATCAGCGTCACATGCCACGAGTGCTCCGCGGAGTTCTCTCGCCGCTCGTTGCCGACGATCGAGGTGCGCCGCAGTACCTGCTTGAGCTGGTCGACTTCGACCAGAAAGCGCATCTGCTGCGCGAGACGTCCGTTTCGTTCCTGCATGCCGCAACGGTATCCAACACCTCCTCGGCGCCTACTGTTCCGCCTGGCCCAGTTGCACGAAGCCGCCGCTGAACTGCAGCGACTCGATCGCGCGTCCCCGCAACGGGCCGTCGATCCGCGCGCGGTAGACGTGCGGCTCGCCCGGTTCTCGCCGATGTCGATGCCGAGGAAGCGCACATGCGTCGCGCGGCGCCAGAGAAACCTCAGTCGACGCCGAAGGCGAAGACCCTCCCCGAGCCGCCGCTGATGCCAGGCCCGAAGAAGCCGAAGACCGCTGTTGCCTGACCACCGTGGAAGGCGTACTCGCCGGGCTCCAGCCTTTGCGACTTCACCTCGTACACACCCGGAACGATCTCCGTGTACTCCACCTGCCGCAACTGCTTCGGCGGCGAGCCTCCCGAAGCTCCGGTCCAGGCGTTCATCTTGCCGGTGACGAAGGCGCGCTGATCCTTCTTCTTGCGTACATCGAGGGCGATCAGCGGGAACTCGGACGGGTTCACGGCGCCAGTCGTCTGGTAGGAGAGGCCTGCCTGAGTCTCCTCGAAGCAGAAGTAGAAGGTCGGCTGCCGCTGGCTCGTACGGACCGGTGAACGGGCGCCGGGGATCATCGCCTTCGCCTTCATCGACCTGATCCCGTAGGTCAGGCTCGAGAGCACTGGGCTGCCGGTCTTCGTCTCGGACGGCTGAGTCAGTTCCAGGTCAGCCAGGGAACCCTCCTCGAAAAGGAAGATCCCGGGGCTCCTGCAGGGCGTTCCCTCGAAGTTCGAGGCGACATTGGCTACCTGCGACGCGCGCGTCGCGGTCACAACGTCGAGCGTACCCGCCCCCGCGGCTTCGCCGGCGGCCGGGGCCGGTTCAGCACCGGCGTTCGTCATCGCCTCCAGCACCTCCGCATCGACCTCGGCCTCGGAAAGCGCGACCAGGGCGTCGACCGACGTGTCGAATTCCGTCCAGGAACTATTGATCTTGGCGACGATGACCGCCGCCGGAAGCCCGCTCTCCGTCAGTCGAACGACATCCTCGTTCGTCAGGACCTCGACCTCTTCCTGGCCGAGCAACGGCAGCGTGGACGCGACCAGAAGGACCAGCAAGCCAGACAGGATGAGAGCGAACCTCTTTCGCATGGCAGGCACGGCAACAGGAAGAACGAAGGAACGACGATCCGGCATTCGGCGAAGCACGGTAGATTCTCCTTGCTGTTGGACCAATCTCAGTACGAGATCCTGACCGTAACACACAGAGTCGAGCCAGTAGTGTCCGAGTCCGACCGGTTCTGGTGGACCCGTTGCTACCGGAGCAGGTGGCCGCGAGTTCACGGAGAAGAAGCCGTCACCTGAGCTGCATTGGCGCCGCTTCGGCCTCGCCTGCGTGATCGCAGTGTCTACTCGATGGGCGCCACTCCTCCGTCAGCAGACGCGTAGTCTACCTTGATCACCCGGTCGAGGCCGGCGATTTCGACCGCCTGCCGGGCGCCGTCGGGCCAGAGCACCTCCACGCGGTCCAGATCCGCGGCGGACGACCCGCCCGATCGTCACGACGGGCTCGACCTGGCTCTGGTAGCTGCGGGTCGGCAATGACCCGGCGGCGCTGGAGCACGGGGCCGACGGCGGTCCGATGTTCCACCTCCACCCACGCGCCGATCGCGTCGCGGTTCACATGCTCTCCATCGCCGCGAAGCCGGAAGCGCAGCCAGCGGTGCCCGGTCTCCTGGTCGTTGCGGACGCCGTCCCCGTCGACGTCGAAGAAGGCGCTGCTGCTCCACTCGGTCTCGGATCCGGCGACGCCCGCCATCGCAGTCACGTCCTCGAAGCCGACGCCCTCCCGGTTCCGGAACAGCCGGTTCGGGCCCACCGCGGAGATGAACAGGTCGACCCAGCCGTCGTTGTCCACGTCGCCGACCGCGATCCCCGTGCCGTAGAAACTCGTCGCGAGACCGATCTCTGCCGTCCTGTCGGCGAACCGTCCCGCAACCGGCGGGATGTGACTTGCGGCGCTCCCCGATAAGTCGGGAGCTTCGGTGACCGATGTGAGGAAACCACTCCGGAATCGGCAACTCCGCACCGGCACGGCTCTCGACCCTCGGGAATGAAGGCCTCCCGCCCGCGCCCAGCGTGGAGCGCTGGACTTTGGAATGGTCCTGCATGGGACAACGCTCAGGCTTGACACGCGTGCTAACGTCACGGGCCAGACAACGGAGGTCCTCGTCAGCCCCCCAAAGCAGAATCGCTGACCGCCCAAACCAATGGCCTACGGACTCCTAGAGCGACCTCGCCCGCCTCAACCTCACTCGACTCCATATCTAGCGAAGGCTTCGGGCGCGGACCATGAAACCAACTCAGCGAAAGCAACGGAGCCACGACCGGTGAGAGACGATCTTGAACCGCTTGTGCCGCGGCGCTTTGTCGGCCCCCTTAGGTGGCTCCTTTACATGTCGGCCCCCTTAGGTGGCTCCTTTACATTCTACTTTCGACCGTCGCCGTCGGTGGCTTCGTGGGAAGAAACTGCACCATGATCCAAAACGGACTACTTTAGGCTTCCTAAACAGAAGGACGGCCTCGCTCGGGTGATCGCGGTCTCTACTCGATTGGCGCCACCTCTTCCCGAATATACGCGTAGTTCACCTCGATCACCCGGTCCAGCCCGGCGACTTCGACCACCTGTCGGGCGCCGTCGGGCCAGATCACTTCGACCCGCTCCAGTTCGTCGACCGACGCCGGCGCGCCCAGGCCGATCGTCACGACGGGCTCGACCTGGCTCTGGTAGCTGCGGGTCGGCATGACGCGGCGGCGCTGGAGCACGGGGCCGACCGCGGTCCGATGTTCGACCTCCACCCAGGCGCCGATCGCGTCGCGGTTCACATGCTCTCCATCGCCGCGAAGCCGGAAGCGCAGCCAGCGGTGGCCGGTCTCCTGGTCGTTGCGCAGCAGAAGCGGCCGGTCGCCGGTCTGCAGCAGCAGCACGTCGAGGTCGCCGTCGCCGTCGATGTCGGCATAGGTCGATCCTCGGCCGACCAGCTCGCGGGTCAGGCCGTCGCCTGCCTCCGGCTGCACGGGCACGAACGTCGACCCGGCATCGGGCCCGGCGTTCCAGAACAACTGCGGCGCCTGCCGGTAGCGCTGGCTGGGTTCCACGACCTCGATGTCGTCCTCCAGGTGCCCGTTGACCTGGAGCAGGTCGAGTCGGCCGTCCAGATCGTAGTCAAAGAAGAAGAGCCCGAAGCTAAGGACGCGGCGGCTCGGCGCACCGACGCCGGCGGTGATCGCCTCGTCGCTCCACAGCGTCGGGTCGCCCTGGGACACATAGAGCGAGGTCATTTCGTTGGCGAAGTTGCCGATCGCGAAGCCGAGTTCGCCGTCGTTGCGGAAGTCGGCGGCATCGACGCCCATCGCCCCGGTGGCCGCGCCCTCGCGGCTGTAGGCGAGGCCGTAGCTTCCCCCCTGCTCGGTGAAGACGCCGCCGCCGTCGTTCACCAGCAGGAAGTTGCGCACCGTGTCGTTGGCGACCAGCACGTCGATGTCGCCGTCGCCCTCGATGTCCACCGGCGCCAGACCCAGCGTCTTCGCCACCGGCGTTTCCGTGGCCGGGTTCAGGATGTGCATGCCGGCTTGCTCGGAGACGTCGGTGAACCTGCCGGCGCCGTCATTCCGGTAGAGGTCCATCGTCGTTCCGCCGTAGTTCAGCGGCGGTCCGTAGGCTCGGCCAACCCCGGTCAACTGGTAGCCGACCTCGATGTCGATCTCGCGCGACCAGCGGACGTAGTTGCCGACCAGGAGGTCGAGGTCGCCGTCCCCGTCGGCGTCGAAGAAGGCGCTGCTGCTGCTCCACTCGGTCTCGGGTCCGGCGACGCCCGCCGTCGCCGTCACGTCCTCGAAGCCGACGCCCTCCCGGTTCCGGAACAGCCGGTTCGGGCCCACCGCGGAGATGAACAGGTCGACCCAGCCGTCGTTGTCCACGTCGCCGACCGCGACCCCGGCACCGTAGAAACTCGTCGCGAGACCCATCCCCGCCGTCCGGTCGGCGAACCGGCCCGCGCCGTCGTTCTCGTACAGCGCCATCGTGGCGCCGCTGCCTTCCGCGGCGCTCCACTCGGTCGAGTTGACGAGCAGCAGGTCCTGGTCGCCGTCTCGGTCGAAATCGAAGAACGCCGCACCCGAGCCCATCGTCTCCGGCAGCAGAGCCTCGCCCTCGGCGCCGTTGACGTGGACGAAGTCGATGCCGGCCTCCATCGTGATGTCCGTGAAGGGGACGACCGGCACTTCGACGGCCGGGGCCGCCGGACGGGGCGACGCGACCGCGATCTCCTGTGCTTCCTCCGGCCCGGCCCGAAAGACGTAGCGCAGCGCGACCACGAGCAGCGCGGCGACAGCGAGCGCCGCCAGCACCTGCAGCGAGCGGACGAAGACCCGCCCGATGACCGCGTCATCCTCGGCGACGAGTTCCTCCTCCGGCGACCCGGTCGGCACGTCGGTCGAGGGGCCGCCGGGAGAGTCCGCATCGTTCCCGGCTGCGAGGTCCTCCTCCCGCGACCCGGTCGGCACGTCGGTCGAGGGGCCGCCGGGAGAGTCCGCGTCGTTCCCGGCTGCGAGCTCCTCCTCCGGCGCCGGCTCCCCGGCGGCGTCCACGGTCTCCGGTTCCTCCGGCGGCCCGCCGCCCGGCGATCCGGGGCTCAACCGCCGCCTCCGGCAACCCCCGCCCGGTCGCCTTCGAAGCGTTCGGGCCGGTGCAGGTCGTAGATCACGATCGCTTCCGCCGCATGATCGGCGGCCGGATCCGCCCGGCGCGCGACCGCGATCGCGCGGTCGCGGGCATTGTCGTCCGGCTTGTACTTCGCATGGAGGGCCTGGTGCCGGCCGGCCGCCTCGCGGTCACCGAGTTGGGAGTGGATCAGACCCAGGTTGTAGTGCGCGGTCACGTTCTCCGGGTCGATCCCGAGTCCGCGCTCGAACGACTCCCGCGCTTCATTGAGCCGTGCCGCCCGCGCATCGGCCCGGGCCGGCCCCCGCTCCCGCTTGGCGCGCTCGAACAGGGCCAGGCCGAGCTGGTTCCGGAGCCGTACGTCGCGGCTGAAGTCGAAGCCGCGTCGCCGCATCTCCTCGCTGTCGGCCTCGAGGATCGAGCGGAAGTTCGCGATCGCCTCGTCCACGGCGCCGTTCTGGAAGTTGACCAGCCCGGAGAACCAGGCCACCGACCACGGCGGAGCCGGCGGGTCGAAGGCGGCGGCCCGCTCGAGCGCCGCGATCGCGTCGTCGCTGACCGTGCCCTGGGCCAGGTAGACGCGGGCGAGGTTGAGCGGGCCGTCGGGACGGCCCAGTTCCTCGACGCGGGTGAAGGCCTCGATCGCCTGCCGCAACTCGCCCCGCCCCGTGCCGCCCTTGCGCAGCAGGCCGATGCCGTAGTCGTTCCAGCGCTGCCACTCGGGCTTTGCCGGCTGCCGGACCGGTGAGGCGGACACGTCGCCACGGCCGACCGGGAAGGTCACCGAGTCCCGGGCCAGGTCGAGGATCGGCAGCTCATTGACCGTCTCATCGCCGTAGATGTAGCGCAGGTACGTCGTGTCGAACTTGCGGTAGCGCAGCGCCGCCTCGACGGTCAGGCTGCCGGCGGCCGCTTCCGGCGGCACTTCCAGCCGGTAGTGGACCACGTCCCCCGCCCCCGGCGGGATCTGGTGGTTGTAGAGGGGCACGAAGATGTCCTCGGCATTGCGGCGGTCGATCCGCGCGCCCTCGCGGTCGAGCATGTAGACGTTGACGAAGTGCGACCAGGGGTCGACCCGGTTGCCCTCGCCCAATCCCCCGCTGCGCCCGACCAGCCGACCGCGGTCGTCGCGCACCACGACATCGAGCCAGAGCTGGTTGGAGTCCGCCGTGCCCTGGGTCAGGTGATGTCCGAGCTCCAGGGTGCGTACCACGACCTCCAGCAAGTAGTCCTCGCCCGCCTCGAGTGCCGGGATCCCGGGGCGCACCGGCGCGATCAGCTCGTCCTCGATCGAGCCGCCGGGCTTGACGCCGAAGATGTCGACGTCGACCACGCCCTCGTTGAACTCGCGGTGCGCCTCGATCACCCAGTCCGGGAAGTCGAGCAGATGGGGAATGGCGGTGTTCGCGGAGGGGAACAGGTGGTCGTGCACCTGGGTCAAGGTCGGCTCGTCGCTCTCCGGAAAACGGCGGGCGCCGAAGTCCTCCGACGGCAACAGCTCCATGTGGCAGCCGTTGCAGTCCGGCTCCGCCTTCGGCGGGTAATAGAAGCTCGCCACGCCGTGCCCCGACACGCCCGAAAGCAGGTGCGAGTCGTAGTGGTTCTGCCCGCGGAGGAACTTGTAGTGGTTCAGTTCCTCGGGCAGGTGGACCTTGTGGCAGCTGCCGCAGAACTCCGACGTCGCGTGGAGCGGCTTGAGGAAGGTGCGCTTGTGCAGCTCGGGCTTCGCCTTGACCAGCTGGTGGTTGACGAACTTGAGGAACGGCGAATCCGCGAAGGCGAACGGGTAGTGCTCCGGCTCCTCGATCGTGTAGTCGGCGTTGCCGCGCGGACTGTTCACGTGGGTGATCGAGTGACAGGACGTGCAGGTGAGCCCTGCCTGGGCCGCCGGCGATTCGACGTCGAAGTCCGGGTCGTCGAAGGCGCCCGAGAAGAAGATCACCGGGTCGTGGCAGCCGGCGCAGAAGCGCGACGCCTGCACGTCGCCCGAACGCTCGTACGCCTTCTCGCGCGTCTGCTGGACCGAGAAGCTGTAGATCGGGTTGTTGAAGGAGCTCAACCGGTGCGCGCTGTAGGCCCAGCGGCCGTGGATGTCGGCGTGGCAGTCCGCGCAGTAGGCGTCGTTGTTCAGCGCCCGCTCCGGAATGAAGCCGCCGCTCGCCGTTCGGGCCAGCGAGGGGAAGAAGTACTCCTCGCCCGAGTCCGGCCCTTCCACGTTCCAGGCCCTCGGATCCTGGAACTGCAGCACCAGGGCGACTCCGACGAGGACCACGGCGGCGACCGCGACGCGCGCTCCGATCCGCCAGTTGATTCGCCTGCCGGCCAGCCGGTGCAGCACGAACAGCCAGGCCGCCACCAGCGGCGCCAGAACGTGGAGCCAGTAGGCCACGCCCCGGACCGCCGGGTCGTTCACCGTGATGACCCCTTCGATCCGCGTCAGCACGATGCCGCTGAACAGCAGCACGACCGCTGTTGCGAACAGTGCGTAGCCGACCCTCACCGCGCGCCGGTTCGGTCGATTCCGCGTGTTGCGCATGTGCGCCAGACCGAACCAGATCACCGGCACGACGAACAATCCCCCCACCGCCAGGTGGAGCAGGAACATCGAGATGTAGAACCAGTTCTGGTACGTCTGACCGGTCGCCGCTTCCGCGACGCGGACGCCCGACAGGTAGAACGAGTTCACCGCCAGCAAGGCGAACAGACCGAAGACCACCCAAAGGAGCGGCTTCAGCCTCGGCCCGATCGCCGGTCGGTAACGCCGGCGAGCGGGCCGCTTCCCGCGGCCCGCGCTTGTCGTCACTTGCTGGCTCCGGTCGCCGCGGTCAGCCGTGGCGGCCCTCCGGATGCGCCCTCGATCTCCTCGCCGACCAGCCTGTCGAGCGCCTGCAGCAGCCGGAACGTCACGGCGTAGCCGGCGCGACGCACTCGCCTCGACGTCGGCTGACCGGTGACCCGCACCGCGAAGGCGTACCGGGGCGGCCGCTCCTCGTCCGAAGGGAAGAAGCCGACATAGTTCACGTGGAAGGGCTTGTCCGGGTCGCGCGCCGTACCCGTCTTCATCGCCACCTGGAGCCGCTTCGGCGCCACCCGGTTCGCCGTGCCGCCCGGCAACACGACGGCGCGCATCGACTCGTGCAGCACCGGCAACCAGGTCGGATCGAGCACCCGAACACCCTGTCGCGGTCCGTCACCGACCGGTGTCCGCGGCGAGATCCCGAGCAGTCCATCCGCCTGCAGGACGAAGTTCGGCTGGCGACGGCGGCCGTCGGAGAGAGTGGCGGCGAACAGGGCCGCCCCCAACGGCGTGATCGAAGCTTCGTCCAGACCGATCGAGAGATCGCCCAGTTGCTTGCCGGGCTGCCGGTACTCATGCACCACGCCGACGGCGTTCCTCGGCACCGGTTCGCCGTTTCGCCCCCCGATGACGAAGCCGTAACGTTCGTACTCCTCGACGAGCGCACGGTCGCCGACATCGATCGCCAGCCTGGCGAAGGCGACGTTGCAGCTACTGGCCATCGCATCGGAAAGGCCCCGGAGCCGGCCGTTGATCGCGCTGCAGTAGAGCCGCTCACCGTCCATCAGCACCGAGCCGCGGCAGGTCATCTCGGCGATCTTCTGGTCGGGATCGAATCCGGCCCGCATCGTCGCGGTCGTCGTGATCAGCTTGGCGATCGACGCGGGTTCCCGGGGGTCGAGGACGCTGTCGCCGTTCGACCGCCACCGGCGGCTCCGGCTGCGGTTGCTCACCGCGGCCAAAACGGCGCCCGAGGGAATCTCCAGGATCGCGATCGCTCCCTCTTCCTGGCCCAGCGCCGTGTCCGCCGCCTCGCTCCAGGCCCGATCGATCGTCAGCCGCAGCGCCCGCGCACCGGCGGCGTCGCTCATCGCCCCTGGTCCGGCGGCGGCCAGGCCGGGAGGCTGGAGGGCGGGCGGCAGCAGGTCGGTCGCCAGCTCGACCGGCACGAGACCCGCGGGCAGATCCTCCTCCAGCGTCAGCGACCGGTCGTCGCCGATCGATCCCAGCGGCCGGCCCCGCCGGTCGAAGAGCAATTGCTGCACCCCCGAGGCGTCGACCTGTTGCGCCCGGCGCAGACGCCGCTCGAACGCCGACGCGAGAGGTTGTTCGAACGAGGCCAGGTCGGGCTCTGATCCCCCGCCGGCTGCCTCGCGCGTCTGCTTCGCCGACCCCGCCTGCGAGTCGCCGTGGGCCGCGTCCGGCGCCGATTCTCCGGCGCCAGCTTCCGCCGGAGCCTGGGCGTCGACTGCGCGGTTCAGGCCGAGCTCCACCCGGGCCGCGGCCAGCAGGGCGGGAGGGAGATGCGCCGCGTGGTCCTCGTAGAGCGTCGCCACTTCCCGCCACCGGCCCTCGCCGGCCGCCTGCCGGGCGGCCAGGCTGAGAAGTCCGGGGGCCCGACGGGCGAGTCGCTCGAAGCCCTGGCCGGCCGTTGCCGCGTCCGCCAGCGTCAGTTCAAGCCGCGCCTGGCCGAGCTGTCGCTGAACCCGCCACGCCGAGAAAGCAGCAACGACGAGAACTGCCAGCAGCGCCGCCTGAACCCGGCGGCGCGGCGGCCACAGCGCGCGCAAGACCTCGCGGAGAGGGATCCCTGAACGCGGACCCACGGTGACGACCCGGTCGACCCGGCCGCGCGGCGCACGTCTGCCGGCGCCTTCTTTCGCGCCGTGTTCAACGCTGTTGGGTGTACCGCTCATGTTCCAGCAGCGCAGCCGCCGACTCAGAATACCAACTGCACCCACTCGCCATCGATCTCGGTGATCGTGGACCGGACGCCGGGCAGGATCTGCTCGCTCGCCAGCGTGGCTCGCCAACCGTCGAGCTCCGCTTCCAGGCGAGCGACGATCTCAGGCTGCCCTTCCGCCAGGTTGTCGACCTCGCCGACATCCGCTTCAAGGTCGTACAGGAAGGTGACCTGGCCGTGGGGCGAGTCGGTCGCCCAGCCACCCTCGGGCGGCTCGAGGCGGCCGTCCCGGCGCAGGTTCTCGGGGCGCAAGTCCGTGCGGTTCAACTTGATCAGCTTGTACCGGGCGTCGCGGATCGCCAGGTTCGGGCCGGCCCGCCAGTACAGGTACTCGTGCGGCGCGCCATCGGCCTCCCCGGTCAGGTAGGGCAGCAGGTTCACGCTGTCTTCGGTCTCCGTCTCGTCCCCCGCCGCGGCGGTGAAGGTCGCCATGTAGTCAAGGGTGATCACCGGATCGTCGAACGTCTGCCCGCCCTGGATCCCTTCCGGCCAACTGATGATGAAGGGGACGCGCACGCCGCCTTCGTGGTGATAGCGCTTGAAGCCGAACAGCGGTCCGTTCGAGCAGGCGTGGCCGATGTAGCCGGCGCAGCCGTTGTCGCTGGCGAAGGCAATCAGCGTGTTCTCGTACACGCCCTGCGCCTTCAGCGTCTCGACCACGCGGCGCACGCTCTCGTCGAGCGACGCGACCATCGCCGCGTAGACCCGCGTGCGCGGATCCTCGATGTGGCGGTACCCGTCGAGGTACTCGGCCGTGGCCTGGAGCGGCGTGTGCGGCGTCGTGTGGCTGAGGTAGAGGAAGAAGGGCTCTTCCCCGCCCGCGCTGCGCTCGATGAAGCGAGTCGCCTCGTCGGTGAACACGTCCGTCAGGTAGCGCTCGACCTTCTCCTCCGCAAAGCCGCGCAGGACCTTGTTCCGCCGCTGTGTCGGCCCCTCTTCGCCGCGAATCGAGCCGTACTCGACGCCGGGCAGCCTGGAGTCGATGAAGGTGCTGCCGCCTTCGAGCACACCGAAGTACTCGTCGAACCCGCGGCTCATCGGATGGTGGGGATCCGGGTGGCCCAGGTGCCACTTGCCGATCATCCCGGTGCGGTAGCCCAGCGCCTTCAGCCGGTCGGCCAGGGTCGCCTCCTCGAGGCTCAACCCGGCGCCCACGTCCCGGCCCGCCGGGTTGAACTCCCAGCCGTGACGCTGCTGGTGGCGCCCGGTAATCAGCCCCGCGCGCGACGGGCTGCACACCGGATGGCTGACGTAGCCAGCCGTGAACAGAACGCCGCTCGCCGCCAGCGCGTCGATGTGCGGGGTCGAGATGATCTCGCTGCCGTAGATGCCGATGTCGCCGTAGCCGAGATCGTCCGCGAGGATGAGAACGATGTTGGGCGGACCAGCGCCGGCATCCTCCGCGGGGGCATCGGCGTCGGGCGCGGCGCACGCGGCCAGGATGGCTGCCGCTGCGAACACCGCGGTGAGGCGAATCGTCGTCACTGGCAGGGAACGACTCTGTTCCCGCGCATCAGCGCGGCGCGGACGCCGCGACTCGTGTTGCATCTCGAACCTCCCTCCTGGAACCACCGACCTGGAATCGTATGCCACCCGAAGGACACGCTTGGGCTACGCTCCGCGCTGCCATGACGTCCGAAGCCGCAGGCCAACCGGCGCCTCCCGATCTGCCGGCCTCGGTGCACCGACTCGAACTCGACGAACGCGAGGTCTTCCTGGTCGGCACCGCGCACGTGTCGCCGCAGAGCGTCCGCGACACGAAGGAAGCGATCGAGACACTCGAACCCGACACCGTCTGCGTCGAACTCTGCGAGGCCCGCTACCAGAATCTGGAGAACCAGGATTCCTGGCGCAAGCTGGACATCTTCCAGGTCCTGCGCGAGGGCAAGGCGGCGCTCCTGCTCAGCTCCTTCCTGATGCACTCCTTCCAGCGGCGCATCGCCCAGCGTTTCGGCATCGAGCCCGGCGCCGAGATGCGCGAGGCGATCGCCCGGGCCCGCGCACGCGGCGCCCGCCTCGAGCTGATCGATCGCGACATCCAGATCTCGCTGAAGCGCACCTGGTCCTCGCTCGGCTTCTGGCAGCGGACGAAGGTGATGACCCAGCTGGTCGGCAGCGCCTTCGTCGGCGACGACCTGAAGGAGGAGGACATCGAGAAGCTCCGTGACACCGGCAACCTGACCGACCTGATGTCCGCCCTCGCGGAGGCCTTGCCCAGCGTCAAGGACACCCTGATCGACGAACGGGACGCCTACATGGCCGAGAAGCTGCGCCAGTCGGCCGGCCCGCGCACGGTCGCCGTCGTGGGCGCCGGGCACCTGCCCGGCATCACGAGTCTCGCCGACGCTGAGTGCGACATCGAGGAACTCGAGACGGTGCCGGAGCCGCCGCTCTGGCCGCGCATCGTCAAGTGGGCCTTGCCGATCGTCATCATCGCGCTTCTCGCCTACGGCTTCATTCAGGGAGGGGCAGAGCGTGGTGTCGAAACAATCTACCTCTGGATACTGATCAACGGGAGTCTGTCCGCCCTCGGAGCTGCCATCGCGCTGGGGCATCCTCTGACCATCCTGTCTGCCTTTGCCGCCGCGCCCCTGACCAGCCTGAACCCGCTCATCGCCGCCGGCTGGGTCGCCGGCCTGGTGCAGGCGCTGCTCCGCCGGCCCCTGGTCGCCGACATGGAGAACCTCGCGGACAGCCTGGGATCCGCCCGCGGGTTCTGGAGCAACCGCCTCACCCGCGTGCTTCTGGTCGTCGTGCTGAGCAACCTTGGCAGCGTGCTGGGCAGTGCGGTCGCCCTGCCCTGGATCGTCGCCCGCACGATCTGAGCTTCTCCGCCCCTCTTCACAGTCGAGAAGCTGCCTCTCTGTCGGCGCGCCGGCCGCCAGGCTGGCTCCCCTTCAGGGCTCCCCGCCCCCGCAGTTCATCTGCCGCCGCCGGCTGACGTGGGCTCCCACCTCTTCGCCTCCACCTCCCTCGGCAACAAACCGTTGCATTTCGGTCGTCGCAAGATAAACTTGCCCAGCCCGCCCACCACCCGGCAGATAAGCCACGACAATGCCCAGATCACCGATCGGTACCCGCATCAAGGCGCTGCGCGAGCAGCACGGCCTCACGCAGGAAGACCTTGCCCGCGTCTTCGGCTTCAAGGACCGCCAGACCGTCTCGGCCATCGAGGGCGGCACGCGCCGCCTGACGGCTGATGAACTGCTGCTGGTCGTGGAGAGCTTCCCCGTCTCGCTGGACTACTTCACGGACCCCTTCCTCCTCGTCGGCGAAGGGAGATTCTCCTGGCGCCACTCGGGACTGACCGACGAGGAACTCCGCGACTACGAGCAGCGCGCCGGCCGCTGGATAGCCGCCTGGCGCCACCTGGCGCCTCAGGTTGGCGTGGCGCCTCCGCTTCTTCGCCGCTCGCTGCCGTTGCGACGGAGTTCGAGCTACGAAGCCGCCATGGAGGCAGGAGAGCGCTTCGCGGCCGAGCTCGGGATCGGTCCGACACCCGCGCAGGGCCTCGCTCGGGTCATGGAAGAGGAACTCGGGATCCTGGTCCTGATGGTGGACGCCGAGCCGGGAATCTCCGGCGCGGCCTGCCGTCTCCCGGAAGTCGACGTCGCGCTCATCGCTCGCGGAGAAGTCGCCGGTCGGCGTCACTTCGACCTCGCCCACGAGTTGTTCCATCTCCTCACCTGGCGCGCCATGCCACCAGCCCACTCGGAGCAGGCGACGACTACCGGAGGCAGTCGGGCAGAGCAGCTCGCGAACAACTTTGCCAGCGCCCTGCTGATGCCTGCGGGCGTCATCAAGCGGTCCGGCCCGTGGTCCGGACTCGACGAGTCGGCCCTCGTCGCGCGCCTGAACCACGTAGCGGATGAACTCCACGTGACCTCGTCCGCGTTGCGCTGGCGCCTGGTCGCAGTGAAGGAACTCGGCAAGAGCGCCGCAACGTCCCTGCCCGAGGCGGCGCTCAGAAACAACGGCCGCCCGAGCGTCGAGACGAAGCACGGGACCATTCAAGCGGAGAAGCTGCCGCCCAGGTTCTCGAAACGCTTCGCGGAAGTCATGGCCCGCGCCGTTGACAAGGGACTCATCTCGCTTCGCCGCACCGCTTCTCTGCTCGAGTGTCCCGTCGAAGGTGTCGGCGACCTGTTCGCCGAACATGGCCTCAAGCTGGAGGCATCTCTCGGAAACTGAGCCACCCACTCCTTGGGGTCTGCGGTTTCCGCGGCGCCGGCCCTGCGACTCGGATCTCCCGGTCATCTCTCATCAGGTACCCCCGGACCGAGCCCCTGCGGCGTCGAAGGCAGCGCGCAGTCTCCCCGTTCACGCTCCTTTCTCGATGGTCGGCTCTGCGGGTGTGACCCGCAACACCGATCCGCTACATTCCGACCGCTCCCACCATGGACCACAGCCAGATCGTCAGCTTCCTCTGGGGCGTTCTGCTCCGCAAGAGCCTGGGCGCCAAGCGCCGCGAGATCCCGTTCAAGCGGAAGGAAGACATCCTGCGGCTGCTCCGGGATTACGAGGACGGCGCCACCCGAACGATCGACGAGGATGGCGAAGAGCGGGATGTCGTCGTCAGCCGCATCTACCCCACCACGCACTTCGGCTTTCGCAGGATCACCGTCGAACGACCGCGGCGCCTCGACTTCCAGGCCAGCCCCGAGCGCACCGCCCGCCTGGGCGAGAAGCGCGCGTTCGACAACCTGGCCAAGTCCCACAAGCGGGACCCCACGGCCAAAGCCAAGGACGAGGAAGCGGGCCGGGAGCGGCAGCAAGCGATCCGCGACGTGCTGCGCGGATTGCCCGACCGGCTCTTCCTGGACCGGGCAGAGTTCGAGACCGAACTCGACCGGGCCTTGGAGCAGGCCGAACTGAAGCGCGTCGCGCCCCTCGGCAAGGCCGTGCTCTCCGCTCTTTCCGAGCGGAACCCCGAAGCCGAGGCCTGCCGGGACAAGACGGGCCGACCGGAGCCCGACCCGGAACTCCGCGACACCGAGAAGGTGCCCCTAGCGGAGACCATCGAGTCGTTCTTCGACCGCGAAGTGAAGCCGCACGTTCCTGATGCCTGGGTTGACGAGAAACGGCGTGACCCGCAGGACGGTGAGGCCGGGCCGGTGGGCTACGAGATCAATTTCAACCGCTACTTCTACGAGTACCGGCCGCCGCGGCCGCTGGAGGAAATTGAGGCGGACATCCGGCGGGCGGAGAAGGAGATCGTGGAGATGCTGGGCGAACGATCATGAGCCCGGCGCGCCCTGCGACAACGCAGTTTCGAGGCGCACGAGGATCCAACGCGGGCGACGAGTTCCACGAACTGTGGGCCGCGAGGCAAGCGCTCCGACTTCTGTCGAACGAAGACGGACTGGAAGCGATCACTCTGGACGGAGTGCCTGCCGAGGATGAAGCGGGCGCTCCGGTGGACACATGGGACGGAGTGGATTGCGCTTTGTACTTCCGCGGCCGGACGGCCAAGGAAGCCCGACGCGTGGAACACGTCCAACTCAAGTATTCGGCCGCCAACCCGAGCAGAACTTGGACCACCGGTCGCATAACCCAGGGAGGTCGGACGCGCTCGGTCATTAGCCGTTTGGCGAAGGCTTGGCGAGGCATCCAGAAAGCCGGCGCCGAAACAGCCAACGTAGCGTTGATCAGCAATCAACCTGTCTCTTCTGAACTGGAGTCGACGCTACGCAACGCCATGAGCCCACCGGCCATAGTGCCAAGGAGCGCACCCTCCTCGTCGGACTCCCCTGAGGTCCGCCTGGCGTACGCATCAGGCCTTTCTGCCAAGCAATTCCCGGCATTCGTGTCAGATCTCCGCCTGGACCTTGGCATCGGGTCCCGATTCGCAGTCGAGGAGCAAGTGCTCGTTGCCATCGCCGACTGGACTGATCTGCACGTGCGCCGGGTCGCGACCGAACTGAGGGAGTTCGTGCGTGACCGGATGATGCCGGAGGCGACCGGCGAACGAATCACGCGCGAGTCCGTCCTGCTTCACTTCGGCGTCAGCGACGAGCGGGCCATGTTCCCCTGCCGGTCCGAGATTCACGTAGTCCGAGAGGCGGTCAGCCGCAGGCCAGTTCGGCGGGCTATTGAGAAACTTCTTTCAGGCGTGCAGTACTTGTGCCTGCATGGGGAGGCCGGCATCGGCAAGACCACTGCTCTTCAGGAGATCGAAGACGCTCTTCCTGAGAGTTCGGTCATGGTCAAGTACGACTGTTACGGCGGCGGGCGCTACATGGATCCGAGCGAGTTCCGGCATCGGCCCGAGGATGCCTTCACTCAACTCACGAACGAACTCGCGACCCGTCTGCGACTTCCCCTGCTTTGCGGCCGAAGCCGAGACACTGATTACCCACGTCTTTTCAAGGTACGGTTGGAACACGCCGCTAACGCTCTCGACACCCAAACGCCAGGGGCCCTGATTGTCATCGCGATCGATGCTGCCGACAACGCCGTCACCGCCGCAGCCGACCAGGCCCCTAAAGAAACACCCTTCACCCGCGAGTTTCTGCGCCTCAGGCAACTACCGGGAAACGTCCGATTTGTTGTCACGGCACGGACTGGCAGGCTGAACCACCTTGAGCTACGCGAGCCGTACGAAGTCTTCGAGATCCAGCCTTTCAACGAAGCCGAGACCGCGAGACACCTAGAGGGCACTTGGCCGGACATTTCGTGGCATCCGTCAGCGGTTGAAGATCTACACCACTACTCCGGGGGCATTCCCCGGATTCAGGCCTATGCCCTCGACACGAAGACTGCTCGGAGTCCGGACGCCGCCGTGCAGCGACTACTGCCGTCTGGCAAGTCGTTGGAGGATGTCTTCGCCGAGCGGTTTGAGGAAGCACTCACCAAAGCGGGCGACCCGACCGTGGTGAAGCGGCTCTGTGCTGGCCTCATTGCTCTTCCTAGACCCGTCCCACTGGACGCGTTGGCTGCAGTGTTGGACTGCACGAAGCAGCAGCTGGTGGACCTCTGCCGCGATCTTGCGCCCGGAGTCAGACTCCAGGACTGTGCTGTGGGGTTCGCCGACGAGGACTTCGAAGCGTACGTTCGAGAGGAGGCTCGGGACGGGCTCTCGGACGTTCAGGCGAGGGCCGCCGAGTGGATGCTCTCCCGAAAAGGCTCGAGCCAATACGCGGCCTCCAACGTGGCAGGCTGCCTTCATGCAGCCAACCGAGGCGAGGCCCTGCTGACTCTGGTTGAAGGCGAGCCAGCTCCCGCCTGCATTGTCGAGCCCGTGCTACGCCGCGAGGCCGAGCTACAGCGCCTGCGGCTCGCGGCTCGCGTTTGCACAGAAGCCGGTGACCGGCCTCGGGCGCTCAAGTTTCTCCTGATAAGCGCCGAAGGCGCTCGATCTGAGAATGCCCTCAAAGAGCTCTTACTCAGGAACCCGGATCTTGCTGTCCGCTTCGCGTCCGAGACCACCAAACGCCTGATTCTCTCGGACCCGGACCTGCTGGACCGGAGCGGCTCCTTGCTCTTTTGCCGGCTCGTCGTCGATGCCGAGCGTCGAGACGCAATCTCGGTGCGAGAAGGCCTACGGCAACTGCACGCGTGGTTCCAAGCTGGAGAAACCCATCACCGCCGGGAATCAGACACTTCAACCAATTGGAGGCTAGATGCCGAGGATACGAGCTGCCATGTAGAAGCCCATCTCAAGCTGGAGGGCCCTGCTGCTGCAGTCAGAGCACTCCGGAGCTGGGCACCCCGACACTTCGCCCTGGAAGCCGCTTTCTCCCTGCCTTGGCGACTCATTGCCGAAGGGCGCTCGGATCTGGTCAAGGGGCTCCTTGAAAGCCGACTTCTCTCCCCGGCGGAGGCGCTCTTTCTGCTAACGCCCCTAGCCCTGTCGGGCGAGCAGATGGACATCGAGTTACTCGCACAAGGGCTTGACCGGATCAGCCGTCGAAGGCTGCGGATTCGCGATTTCTTCGATCGCTCTGTCTCGTGCCCCGAGTACCACGCCCAAGTGTTGAACACAGTGCTGACTGCCTGTGAGGTCCTGACACTCAAGGGAGTCGCGCCCGGTTTGGTAGACAGCTTGTTGGCCAGATTCCTTGTTCCGGAGGTACGTCGTGTCGACCGGCGGTACACGTTGGAAACTACCGAACTGGATCTTCTGTTCCGAGCTTACGCGCTGCGGGAGGCCAGAGCTGGACGGTCTTCGGAAGTCGAGGACATCTTCGTAAAGAGGCCCAAGCAAACGATCCGAGAAGGCTTCAAGTCGGCTTATCGAAGTGAGCGGGATCACGACCGAGGTCTAGCCGATCTGGCTCAGGTGGCCTTTGGCCTGTATCGATTCGTCGCGGACAGCCTAGTGGTTCGACCTTCCTGTTCCGATCTTGAACTCGACTTTCAGAAAGCTCGCCCATCGGAATCGAGGCCCAACCGCACTGCCGGCAGCCTCAATCTGCGTTGGAGGGCTGTGGAGAATCTGCTGACCTTGCTGGCGGCAGGGTACGAACCCGCGCTGATCAAGCGCCTCGCGACTGAAGCGCGAGGCCAATGGAGACACGCACAGCCGGTGCCAACCGAGGCGTTCATGGCCCGGCTGAGCGGGTTCCCAGAACTGCACGTTTCACTTCTTGAAGACATCGGCACCGCAGTCAATGATACTGAGAACCTCAGGATGGCTGCGAACGAGAAAGTGGGCATCTTCGTCAGGGCTGCTCGTCGCGCAGCCCCGTTGAGTGAGGACGAAGGCCGAGCTATTTTTGGGCGTGCCGTCGAGACTTCGGCTGAACTTGACCATCACGTCTGGGCGCAGATCAGGCTACTCGACGAACTGGTCGGGCGCGCTGGCGCTAGCAACTTCGCCTGCCCTCGAACGACGGCGGAGCGCATCAGTGACGTGGTGGCCGACGCAGCGATACGCCTCCGCGACTACCGTGACTTCCCTTGGGATCACGCGATGTCGGCACTGGCTCGGCTCGATCTGCCCTTGGCTCTGGCGAGTACGGCTCGATGGGACGAGGCGGGCGTCGGCCAGCTCAGGGAGACCCTTCGCCCGGTGCTCATGGTGGGCTTATCTTCCAGATCGGTTAGCCCAGGGCAGGCTGCTGCTCTGAGCCTGATGTGGGACGGCAGCGGCCGCGCCGTGGCAGAGGCAATCGCAATAGCGGAGCGGGTGGGCGACCCGAGGCTAGCCTCCCTCGCCGAGGAGGTAGCCCAGGACGACCTCCTCGCACGCGCTTTCTTCGGACACGGGGAGCTTGAGCGCCTGATTTCGGCGGCGTGGCCTCGACTCCCTTTGGTGCTCTGAGCTCTTGCGCGGGCAGCCAGCCGCTGCCGATCCCAAACAACCTTCGGAACCTGAGAGCCGCGCACTCGAAGGCGACGAGATGCATGAGCAGCTCCGCCTGTACCGATGGACACCCGAAGCGCTCACGACGGTCACGGGACTCCAAGAAGCCGTGGCTCGTCTGCGGAGCCGGGTCCCGGAGCAGAACTCACGGCTTGGTCTGTCGACCATCCTTGATGTAGCCCGAACCGCTGTCCGCCCACAAAACCGAATCCCGCACTTGGAGGCCATCGCCGGTCTCGACTTGGCGCTTCCCAGCCGCGGCGCTTCGGCTTCCTTGCTGCGAACTGTCGCCGACTGGAGCCACAGCCTCGCCATCACAGATTGGTGTCGGACACGGCTCCCGAAAGTGATCCTCGCGCGTTTCCCGGAGCTTGCACAGTCGGTCCACTACGACAAGAGCCATCTGGAAGAGGCGTTAGCGCAAAGCGACCTGTCTCCTGAGAACTCCTGCGACCTCCTTCTTCGAGCCGTCGAACATCACGTGCATCGCTTCAAAGCTGAACAGATTCTCGCGCTCGTCAGCATTATTGCAGCGAGGACAGACGAGACCGAGGTAGCCACATTGGTCGACTGGTACGCCGCCCGGCTCGCACAGCGCCTTTCTGAGGGCGACCGGGAAGGGGCCGACGGTGAGGGAGATTCCCGATCAGCCCAGACGAGGGCGTGGCGCGATTCCTCTTCGCCTACTTGGGCGATCCGGACGTGCGCTTGCGCTGGCGAGCGGCACACGCGATTCGACGTCTTGCACGCCTGCACGAAACACCGACCTTGGAGGCTCTCGTTGCGCAGTACGGGCGCCGCGACGAACCGGCCTTCAGGGAACAGGCAGCATGCCCCTTCTATTGGATCGCGGCAAGACTGTGGTTCGCGGTGGCGTGGGACCGCGTCGCAGCCGAAGCACCGGAGATCGCGCAGGTCGCGGCCGGTCAGCTGCTTGAGATTGCCCGGGACGAGTGCTTTCCGCACCTTCTGCTTCGCTCTTTCGCCAAAGACGCCTGCGAGAAGCTTGTGGCAGCAGGCTGCCTGGAACTTCCCCACGAAGAAGCTGTGCAGATCCGGAATGTCGATCTGAGTCGACTGTCCACTGAGCCTGCCGCCGGGGGCCGGCCCAGCGACCCGCTCCGTGCTTCTGACGCCGGCCTCCGGTTTCCGTTCGACCAAGTCGACACAATCCCCTACTGGTACCGGCACGTGATCGGAGCGTTTGCGCGAGTCAACCAGGACCAGTTTCTCCAGGAAGCCGACCGTTGGATCGTAGACGTCTGGGGGCATGACGAAGGAGCCGATGGAGGAGCGGCCCAGCGGCAGCGCGGCCGATTCAGGCACGCGCGTCACGGATCGACGTCACATTTTCACGGATCGATGCCTACTCTGGAGTCCCTCCGGCGGCATCTCGAGTGGCACGCTATGTGGTGCGCCGCCGGAGAGCTGCTGAAGAGCGAGCCTCTCGTGGCCGCCGAAGAGGGCAGCGTAGCCTCGCTGTACCTTGATTCGCGAATATCGTCTCGGGTTCTGAGCCAAGGTTGAAGCCGGGAGGGCCTTACGGGATGGGGTAGAATCGTGATTCGCAACCATCACAAACCCCTTCGACGAAAGGCCACTCCCAGTGCGGTATAGAAGAGCAGATCTGAAGCGTCGTGTCAACGGCAAGTTGGACTATCGGTTCGGACGCCAGGAGGTGACCTCCCACGCCGGCCTCGAGCTGTTGCGGGAGTACCTGAGGCGAAGCGGGTTCATCGATCTGCTTCGCAAAGCGGTCGGCTCCTCGTTTCCGACGACCGACTTCGGCGCTGTTGCGATGCTGCTTTCGCTGCTGGGCTTGATTCTCGTCGGCGGACGCCGAGTCCTGCATCTTCAGAACGAGCAAGGTGATCCGATCATGGCGCGCTTTGCCGGCCTGAGCAGGCCGCCGACGCCACGCACCGTCAGCTACTGGCTCCAGTGTTTGCGCAAGGAGCATGTGGAGCGGTTGTCGAAGGTCAACGAGGACCTGGTCGGCGCTCTGTTGCGGCAAACCGGCAGGCGGCGGCTCACCCTCGATGTGGACGGCTCCGTGATCAGCACGGGGTCCAAGGTGGAGGGGGCCTTTCGGGGGTACAACCGCCAGCGTCGGGGAGCGCGCAGCTACTACCCGATCACCGCCTACGAGGCTCAGGAAGGCCAGATCGTGCGCCTCTCGAATCGACCGGGCAACGTCAACGACGGAGCCGCCAGCGTGACGTTCCTCAAGGACCTGATCCGGCAGGTCCGCGACACGGTCGGCCGCCGCCGACTGCTGGAACTCCGCATGGACGGGGCGTTCTTTCGACGGGACGTACTCCGGGTCCTCGACGATTCGGGCGCAGACTACGCCCTCAAGGCCCCCTTTTATCCGTGGCTCAACCTCAGGAGCGTCGCTGCCGAAGCCAACGCCGGGGCCCACTGGAAGCGTGTCGACGACCGCACCTGGGCTCACGAGAGCCGGCTTGAAGTCTGGGGCCAGAACCGTCGCGTGGTCCTCTACCGACGCCACGTCGCGCACGAGACCGCGAGGAACTTCCAACTCGACCTCTTCCACCCCGACGATGGCCACTACGAGTACTCAGCCATCCTCACCAACAAGCGGCTGACGCCCCGCAACCTGTGGCACTTCTACAACGGTCGAGGAAGCCACGAGAAGGTCTACGGCGAACTCAAGGCCGGCTTCGCCTTCGACTGCGTTCCCAGCCTCAGCGAACCGGCCAACGCGGCCTGGCAGATGCTCTCCGTACTCGCCTTCAATCTCTCGCGAGCCTTCCAGGCTCAAACACTTGCTCCGGTCAGAAAAACCAACCGCAAGCGCCGAACGAGCCGACGATTCGAGAGCATCCACACCATGCGATTCAAACTCCTCGGTCGGGCCGCCGTCCTGCTGCGACCAGCAGGAAGGACCACCCTCCACCTCGGCGCGTCACCCGCGGTAGCAGCCCGTTTTCTCGCAATCACCAACGCTATTCGAGCCTGAATATTCGCGAATCAAGGTGTACTCATTGAAGGACCGACTCCAGGAGAACAAGCTAACAGTGCCCCCGCCTTGGTCGGCGGATCTTCTGCGCCCCACTCCTCGCCAATCCGGGGACGAGCTGTCTCGGAAGCTGCCCGTAGGACAGTGGCAACAAGCAGGCGCTGAGGCAGCCGGTCCAAACCGGATTCTGCCCGACGATGCGGTTGGCTACTTGGTCGTAGATGGCGACGAGGAACATCGTGCGTACGACCGTCGCCAAGGGACTCGGATAACGAGTGCTCTGGTCGAGCCCGCAGCCGCTCGGTCGCTGCTCAGGGCACTCCAGACGATCAAGGATCCGTGGGACTATGGACTGCCCATTGAGGGCATTGCCCCTGAACGTGAGCTCAACGAGCCGCCATTCCGCTTGCTGCCTTGGTTAAGTAGCGACGAGAGGGAGCCGCGAATCGACGAGAAGGACCCGCTCAGAGGGTACGCGAGTGCGATCATGTGTCGGCCCGGTAGTCGAGTGATGAACGCATGCGGCCTGGCGCGGGACCAATACTCCCTGCCGCGGTGGTCGAGGCGCACGGGCGGTCCGCCGATGTTCATGTTTGAGGCTTGGGGAAGATCGGAACGACGGCACTCCGATGATGAAAGAAACACCGGCGTCGCGGGCCATCGGCTGCTGACCCACAAAGGCCAGTTGCAGCGCTTCTTGAGCGCCGAAAGACTCGACCTGATCTGCAAAGTGGAGGTGACGCGAAGTGCCCGAAAAGACAGATACTACGGTGCCGAAAGACCGGACGACGAGCCATTTGTCAGAAGAGCGCGACTCTATCGGCTTGCCTGCGACGGCAGTCTTGAAGTCGCCGAAGGAAGTCTTGGCACTTGGAGAGAAGATCGTTCGACAGCTTGAGTTGCCGGATCGTGGTGCCGTTCTGGCACGGTGGATGGCCCACCACCTTGCCGAGGTGCTTACCGAGGCCAAGGACTCTACGGGTCCAGAGAAGGCCGACGCGGAGGCCCGGGCAGTAGAGCTCGTCCTCAGAATCTGGAACCACAGACAAACGCTGCCGGATCGGGCAACATCCTCTGGGCGCCTACCGAAGAGCGATCAAGGTGCTTGAGCGGATGATGCCGGATGCGAACCCTTGGATTCGGCGGCAGTCAAGCGGCTACGAGGCGCTGCTTCCTCGAAGCGCACCACACGACCCACATCGAGGGAGCGAAGCTCTCGCTGGACGAATCCGAGCGGCTTTTGGCTGGCGAGGCCGTACCCGGGGCGGACCTCGAGGACGTTCGCGAACTCCTGAACTACCGCGACGCGTTCGATTTCGTCTCCGCCTGGCTCGGCAGCGGCCGACCGATCACCGAGGGATTGGTCCAGGAGATCCACAGGCGCCTCGTCGACAGGGTCCGCGGCGGGTTTGCAGCGCCTGGGGAATACCGACGCTTGTGGACAAGGGCTTGCTCGTTGGAGGGGGAACCGTCCCGACGGATCCAACGCGGCACTACCGGCCGGCACCCGGCGTGATGTGACCGAGCGGGCTACGACAAGCTGCGACACCGAGCTGCGACAAGCTGCGACACCAAGCTGCGACACGGCACCGCGCCCAGACCGCCTCCTTCAAGCCCACCGCCGCATGTCCACTCGCAGACGTGGAACGCGTCGGCGCTCAGCCGGTCGATGGGAGTCGGCGTCAACGCCGTGAACCGCTACCGCGACCTGCTCGCCGGGACGTTCATCATCCGGGTGCTGCCTCCGTGGTTCGAGAACGTCGGCAAACGCGTCGTCAAGGCGCCCAAGGTCTACATCCGCGATTCCGGCATTCTCCATCACCTGTTGGGCCTGGAGTCGATGGACGACCTCGTCCGCCACCCTGCCTACGGCCCAAGCTGGGAGGGTTTCGCCCTGGAACAGACGTTGATCGCGTTCGGTGGGCGTCAGGCGTACTTCTGGGGCACCCACCGCGGCGCCGAACTGGACCTCATGCTTCTCCGCGGCGGCAGGCGCTGGGGATTCGAGTTCAAGTGCGCGGACGCACCCAGGACGACCAGGTCGATGCACACCGTCATCGAGGACCTCGGTCTCCAACATCTATGGGTCGTCTACCCGGGCGACCTCGAGTATCCACTGAAGGAGAAGATCACAGCGATCCCGCTCAGGAAGATCCGCGAGATCAAGGTGACAAACTAGCGCGGCAGAACGTCCGGAAGCCGGCGCTTCGCGCCGAATGCCGGCCAGAAGCCGGATGGCGCGATCCACGCCACCCGTGAAACAGTCCGTGCTCCCGTCATCGGGCGGACCGATGGCAGGCCGGCGCAGCCGGTTTCCGCCGCGCTGACAAACCAACGAGCGACGACGAACGAGGCCGCGAGAGGCGGCGCCAAGGGAGCTGATTCATGACGGAACGCACCACCTACGAGCAGGTTGGCGACGTGGCCCTGGTCACCCTGGACGACGGCAAGGCCAACGTCTTCGGACCGCCGATGATCGCCGCGGTCAACGCCGCGCTCGACCGTGCCGCGGACGAAGCCAGGGCCGTCGTTCTGACCGGCCGGCCCGGCGTGTTTTCCGGCGGGTTCGACCTCAACGTGTTTCGCGATGGCGGCCCGGAGGAGGCCCGCGCGATGGGAGTCGCCGGCGCGCTGCTGATGATGCGCCTGTACGGATGGCCGCAGCCCCTGGTCGTTGCGGCGAGCGGACACGCCATCGCGCTCGGCGCGCTCTGCCTGCTCACCGGCGACCACCGCCTCGCGGCGGACGGCGACTTCCGCTTCGGGCTGAACGAGGTCGCGATTGGCAGAACGCTGCCGCCGTTCGCCTGGCTGCTGGCCAGGGAGCGGCTCTCCAAACGCGCCCTGACGCAAGCCGCCCTGACCGCAAGGATGTACGACGCCGAGGGCGCGCGCGATGCCGGTTTCGTCGACGCGGTCGCGCCGGCCGGCGAGCTGCGCGAGGCGGCCCTGGAGCGCGCCGCTCAGTTGGCCGAACTCGACGCGAATGCGTTCGCCGGAATGAAGCAGGGCCTGAGAGGCGAAGGCATCGACGCCGTGCTCGTCGGTCTCGCGGAGGCGGCGCCAAATGGCTCTTGACGTCTACTTCAGCGCGACCCCCAACGGGTGGAAGATCTCGATCATGCTCGAGGAGCTGCGCGAGGCGGGGGTCGAACTGCCCGAGACGCGCATCCACATGGTCGATCTGATGGCCGGCGACCAGTTCACGCCCGAGTTCACCGCGATCAACCCGAACCAGAAGATGCCGGCCCTGGTGGACGACGGTCGCGCCGTGATGGAGAGCTGCGCCATCCTGCAGTACCTCGGGGAGAAATACCCGACCCCGCTCTACCCGACCGACGAGCGACGCTGGGACGTGCTTCCCTGGCTCTACTGGCAGGCCGCCAATCTCGGACCGGCGTTCGGCAACAAGCTGAGCTACACGCGCTACATCAACGTGCCCGATGAGGAGAAGGCGCATCCGCTGGAACGATTCGGCAAGGAGTCGCTTCGGCTGGTGGCGATTCTCGGCCGCCGGTTCGAGAAGCATCCCTACATCTGTGGGGACACCTTCACGGTCGCCGACATCGCGGCGTTCCCGTGGATCCGGGCGTACAAGTGGGCCAAGGTCGACATCACGACCCAGCCCTCGGTCGTGGACTGGCTCAAGCGCGTTCGCGCGCGGCCGGGTGTGGACCGCGGAGTCGCCTACGGCGTGCCGGAGGACGAGGTCGACAGCTTCAGCAAGGAGCGCCGGGAACGCTACAAGGCACGCGGCGCGCAGATTGCCGCCAATGAGAATCTCAAGACGTCGGTCTGATTCCGGCTTAGGCAGCCTGGACCGCCTGCACCGCTGCCGCCCCGCAACCCCTTAGCAGGCTCAGGTGTTTCGGTCCATCCCGTCCGCTTCCAGGAGCTTCAGCCGCGAACTCACCCGTAGCGTTCTACGGCGCAAGCACCTAGAATTGCCGGAATCTCCAATGGCGCAGGCGATGAACAAGGAAGCCACCGTGCAGCAGGTTCAGCTCATGGGCCACCGGATCCGGCGGCTGCGCCGCAAGAACAAGCTGACGCAGCCGGCGCTGGCAGAGCGGGTCGGCATTCCGCCGTCCGACCTGTCACGGATCGAACGGGACGAGCTCCGGGTCAGCCTCGACGTGCTGATCCGCATCGTCGCCGAGTTCAACGTCGGCCTGGAGGAGTTGATGGGCAAGCCGTCGGGCGGGCCGCGCGGCAGGCGCCGTTAGCGTACTAGCGTTAGCCATCCATGATGACGACAGGGGACAGCATTCGTCGTCGCTACCGTGAACCGGAGGGCGTAACGCTCCCAGCGTGGCTGACTGCAGACCGATGCCCAGGCCCAAAGGCACGGGTGCGCCGCTTCGTGGCGACACCCCGGAAGTGAAGTGGGCCTGCGGCCTGAACTCGCTGCGTGCGTCCTACGGCGCGAGCTCTTGGCCGGCGGCCTCGACGAGCCGCCCCAGGCCCTGTTCCACGTCGCCGTCGATGTGGACGGCAAGCACCCGGCGATCGCGCTCGACGAGCACTTCCTGGTCGCCCCAGGCCTGCGCGAGCTGGACCTGGCCGAAGGTGATGCCTTCGCCGGGCGCCGGGATGTCCGCAGCCGGCGGCTCGGCCGTGATCTGCAGGAACAGGCCGCGGTTGGGCGCTCCCTTGTGAGCCTGTCCCGTCGAGTGCAGGAAGCTCGGCCCGAAACCGAGCACCGAGGCGCCGCCCGTGACGTCGGCGACGCGCCGTCGCAGCGCCTGGAGCAGGTCCCGGTTGCGGCTGCTGCGCTCGAGGTAGGCCGAGATCACCGCGTAGCCCCGCTCCGGGAACGTGGCCAGGTGGGTGCCCAGGAGGTGGGCCAGACCGAGTGCACTGACCTCGCTCAACCGGACCACGCCGCCCGGTTCCGGCGCTGAGCCGACCTTCATCCGCTCGACGTAACGCCGGGTGACGACCTTCGACGACTCCACGTCCGGCTGGTCGAAGGGGTTGACGCCGAGCAATGCACCCGCCACGGCGGCGCCGAACTGCCAGCGGAAGAACTCGCCGCCGAGGTCTTGCGGAAGTCGCGCAGCGATCCGCACGACCGGGCCGCCCTGCGGCGGAGTGGCCGGCCCGCCATCGCCGCCGAGGTCTTCCGCAAGCTCGGCGGCGATTCGGGCAACCGGGCCGTCAGGCCGCGGCGGAGCCGACTCGCCGTTGCCGGCCTCGCTTCCAAGCACGATGTCGAGTCGATCGGGGCGCGGCTCCGCAGGGAGGCCGCCCGTATCGACCGGCAACAACAGGACGTCGCCCTTGCCGAGCGACTCGGCAATCAGTTGCTCGACCCACGCAGCCATCGCCGCCGCCCCGGGCGCATGGAGATGGAGCTTGTCGCGGCCCGCGTCGTGCGCCGCGGCAAGCAGCAGACCCAACTCGACCCCGGGATTCGTCTCCGTATCCGTTCCGCCGCGCCGACACGCCGCGGCCATCGAGCGCGCGCTCGCCAGAAGCGGCCCCGGGTCGATGCCGGCCACGGCCGCCGGAACCGCGCCGAACGCCGAGAGCGCAGAGAAGCGCCCGCCGATGTCCGCGTGGCCGAAGACGATCGTGGCGCCGGCGGCGCGGGCGCGTTCTTCGAGCGCAGAGCCGGGGTCGGTGATCGCCAGGGTCCTCGCCGCCGCCGCATCACCAAGCCGGTCGAGGAGCAACTCGAAGGCGAGCCGCGTCTCGATCGTGCCGCCCGACTTGGAAGCGGCGATGACCCGCAGCGCCGCCGGCTCGGCTCCATCCAGCGCCGACGCGATCTCCCGCGGGTCCGTCGTGTCGAGGACGATGCAATCCGCGTCGACCCGCCGCGGCAGGGCCCGCCACAGCAGGTCCGCGCCGAGCGCCGAGCCGCCCATGCCGAGCAGCAGGCAGCGCTCGAAAGGCGGACCGGCAAGATGCTCAGCGAGGTCGGCAGCCGGCATCTCGACGCGGTCGGCGGGCGGCTTCGACACCGACACGCTGCCCAGCCGATCGACATCGAGCCAGCCCAGCCACTCCGCCTCGCCGGAATCCGTCCACAGCGAACTGTCGCGGGACCAAAGGCGAGCCGTGCCGTCCGCCTCCCGCCACTCGCGGCGGCGCCGGTCCAGAGCGGCTGCGAGTTCGGGATCGGCGTGGAGCAGTTCGATGGCGGTCACGGGCGCGTATGGTAGCGGTGGGCTTCACGCCGAGTGGGGCAGGAGGCCTGCATTCCCGGGCGTCGAACCCTGTTCTCGGGGGAGCGCGGCCAGCGGTTCGAGGTGCGGCGACCGGCCCGTGGCGAAGGGAAGAAACGCGAGTCCAGGTCCTGTTAGCTTTAGTCCATGCCCAGCGAAACCTCACCCGGATCCAACGGACGGCCGCGGCCGCGCTTTGCCGCCGCGTCGGCACTTCTCGTCCTCGCCGTTCTCGCCTTCGTCTTCGGCTCGAAGTGGCAGGGCAGCGTCCTGCAGGCGGACAGCCGCGGAGAGCCTCGGCAAGTCGCGCCGGCCGGCAACCTTCTGCCGGAGGAACGGACCACGGTCAACCTCTTCCGGCAGGCGTCGCCCTCGGTGGTGAACATCACGACCGTGACGAATCGCCGCAACGTCTTCGCTCGCCGCATCGATCGGGTGCCGGAGGGCACCGGCACCGGGTTCATCTGGGACGAACGGGGCCACGTGGTCACGAACTACCACGTCGTGCTCCGTGCAGACGAAAGGCTGGTCACCCTCAGCGACCAGAGCACCTGGCCGGCAGCACTGGTGGGCGGCGACCCGCACGTGGACATCGCCGTGCTGAAGATCGACGCGCCGGCCGACAAGCTGCGACCCATCGCGGTCGGCAGCTCGCGCGACCTGCAGGTCGGCCAGTCGGTCATGGCCATCGGCAACCCGTTCGGTCTCGACCACACCCTGACCACGGGTGTCATCAGCGCCCTGGATCGCGAAGTGTCTTCACTGACCAACCGCCTGATCCGCGGCGTGATTCAGACCGACGCCGCGATCAACCCGGGCAACTCCGGCGGCCCCCTGCTCGACTCGAGCGGCCGCCTGATCGGCGTGAACACGCAGATCGTCTCTTCCAGCGGCAGTTGGGGCGGCATCGGGTTCGCCATTCCGGTGGACACGGTGAACTGGGTCGTCCCGGAACTCATCGTGCACGGCGAGGTCGAGCGTCCGCTCATCGGCGTCGAGCTGGACGATTCCCTGCTGCGGGCGCGCGGCGTGAAGGGCGCGCTGGTGACCAACGTGGTACCCGGCTCCGGCGCCGACAGAGCCGGCATGCGGGCCAGTCGGCGGACGCGACGCGGGATCGTCCTGGGCGACCTGATCACCGCGATCGAAGGTCGTGAAGTCGCCTCCGTCAATGACGTCCACACGATCGTGGAGGACTTCCGCGTCGGCGACGTGGTCACGGTGACCGTCGCGAGACGCGACGGCGAAGAGGACCTCGAAGTCCGGCTCTCGTCGTCGCGCTGACACCTGCTCGCGAACCCCGCTTGTACACTTGATCGATGCCCTTGGACATCGGATTCATCCAGACCGTGGCGATCCGCGAGGTCTGGCCAACCGAGAACGCCGACTTCACGCCGTGGCTCCAGTTGAACATCGGCGAACTCGACAAGGTGCTCGGGCTCGGGCTGAGCGATCCCCAACGTGAGGTCGGCGCCGGCGCCTTCAGAATTGACCTGGTGGCGGAAACCGACTTCGGCGACGTCGTCATCGAGAACCAGTTCGGCAAGAGCGACCATCGCCATCTGGGGCAGCTCGCAACCTATCTCTCGTACCGTGATGTGCAGCGAGCGATCTGGATCGTCGAAGAGGCACGGGCGGAACACGTCAAGGCGGTGGAGGCCTTGAACGCTCGTGGCGTGGGGCAGATCTGGATGGTCACCGTGAGACCCGTCAGGATCGGCGACTCGCCGGCCGCCCCGGTGTTCACGGTCGTCGCCGAACCGCCCGAAGACGCGATCCCCCCGGGAACGACGGGGACGACGGGGACGACGGATCCGGACCTCACACCGACGCAGCGTCAGAGGCGCAACTTCATGGCCGCCCTGTTCCAGCAGGCACAGGATGAAGGGATCGACTCGCCGTTCAAGAATCTCAAGCCGCACCACGCCGGTTTGCAGGACGCATCTGCAAGAGGTCCGGGGCTGGTATACCGCGTCGCCGTCAACCGCCGCGGGTCCCGTGTCGTCCTGACCAACAAGAAGGACCGATGGACGGGAGCGCTGGCCGCGTTGCTGGAGAACCGGGAGAGCATCGATGACGCCTTCCGACGCAGCGGGCTGCCGCAAGCGCTCAAATGGCGGGAGTGGCTGGCCGATGGCCGCTGGGCGATCGGGTACAGGGTGGAGGCCGGCTGCGAGGGCGAACCTGACAGGACCAGGATGCTTGAACTCAACCGGGCCTCGGCCCTGATGAAGAGCGTGTTCGACCCTTACCTCAGGGCGCTTGATCCTCGACTCGACGAGAGTTGATCGGCGCCGGCCACAAGGCCGCGGCTGGGCGCGGATCGCGCTACCCGGGGTCCCGCCGGCTTCTGAAGAGAACGCGCCGCGAAGCCGCGGCCGTCCCTGCCGCGGCGCTCCAACTCCGCTAGAGTCGCGCCTTCCGTGACTCAGCAAGGTTCCTTCCTGCGGTCGGCACTCCTGGCCGCCCTTCTGACGGCGGCGCCCGGTTCTCCCGACGCCGAGGCACAATCGGCGCCCGCGCCGGACCGCGGCGACTTCGTCCCGGTCACGGACGCCATGCTCCAGAACCCGAGCGACGACGACTGGTTGATGTGGCGCCGCACGCTCGACGGCTGGGGCTACAGCCCGCTCGACCAGATCACGCCCGAGAACGTGGGCGACCTGCGGCTCGTCTGGTCCCGCGGCATGAGCGAGGGCCGCCAGCAGGGGACGCCGCTCGTGTACGACGGCGTGATGTACATGCCGAATCCCGTCGACGTGATCCAGGCCATCGACGCCTTGACTGGAGACCTCCTCTGGGAGTACCGGCGAGAGCACCCGGACAACATCCTGCAACAGGTCGGATTTCTGGCGGCCAACAACCGCAACATCGCGATCTACGGCGACCTGATCATCGACACGAGCGTCGACGAGTTCGCCTTCGCCCTCGACGCGAAGACGGGCGAGCTGGTCTGGGAAACGATGATCCTCGACTACAAGACGCAGCCGGCGATGCAGAGTTCCGGCCCGATCATCGCCGACGGCAAGGTCATCTCGGGCCGCAGTTGCCTGCCGCGCGGCGGCCCGGACGCCTGCGTCATCCTCGCCCACGACGCGAAGACCGGGGCCGAACTCTGGCGGCGCCGCACGATTCCCGCGCCGGGAGAGCCGGGCGACGAAACCTGGGGCGACACGCCGTTCGAGGATCGAACCCACGTGGGAACCTGGATGGCGCCGAGCTACGACCCGGGCCTGGAGCTCATCTACATCGGCACCTCGGTGACCTCGCCGGCGCCGAAGTTCCTGCTCGGCGGCAGGGAACTCAGGCACCTGTACCACAACTCGACCCTCGCGCTCGACGCGAACACCGGCGAGATCGCCTGGCACTACCAGCACCTGAACGACCACTGGGACCTCGACCATCCCTTCGAGCGCCTCCTGGTCGACACCGCCACCGCGCCCGACGCGGACGAGGTCGACTGGATCAACCCCCGCCTGGAGCCGGGCGAGGAACGCAAGGTGATCACCGGGGTTCCCGGCAAGACCGGCGTGGTGTACACACTCGACCGCGAGACGGGCGAGTTCCTCTGGGCGCGGCCCACGATCCGCCAGAACGTGATCAGCACGATCGACGGTGCGACCGGCGCGGTCACCGAGAACTCGGAGGTCGTGTTCCGCGAGCTGGAGCAGGAGGCCTATGTCTGCCCCACCTACATCGGCGGCAAGGACTGGCAGGCGGGCGCCTACAGCCCGCTGACCAACGCGATGTACGTGCCGATGCGCAACTCGTGCGCCCTGATGACGGCGACGCGCGCCGGCCGGCTCCCGGTCTACGCCCTGGACGCCGTCCACCAGATCGCCCCCGGCACCGAACTGAGCGGCTCGATTCACGCCGTGTCCGCCGAGACCGGCAAGTCGCTCTGGACCTACGAGCAGCGCGCGGGGTTGATGTCGCTCTTCGTCACCGGCGGCGGCCTCGTCTTCGTCGGCGACGGCAACGGCCGCTTCCGGGCCCTGGACGACGAGACCGGCGAGAGCCTCTGGGAGATCAACCTCGGCTCGCCGGTGACCGGCTTCCCCGTTTCCTTCGGCGTCAACGGACGCCAGTACGTCGTCGCCAGCACAGGCAGCCGGTCGGCGGCCCTCCTGGCCGGGCTCACGCCGGAGCTGCGTCCCAGCTCGGGCAACAACCTGTTCGTGTTCGCGCTGCCCTAGCAGCTCCCGGGAACACGCCGCGTGTTCTCAGGTGGCTGGGAGGCAGGGATTCGAACCCCGATTCTACGGTCCAGAGCCGCATGTCCTACCGTTAGACGACCTCCCAGCGATAGCGGCAAGCGCGGGAGTTTAGCAGCCAGTGGCAGAAGTCGCGCTGCATTCGAGTGGCCATGCATCTCAGCCCGACATCGTGCCATCCGTGCGCCCGATGACGGGCGCACGGACTGGTTCGCGGGTGGCGCGGAGCGCGCCACCCGGGTCGCGCCTCGGTCGCGCCTCGACCGCGCGTCGCCTCTCATTTTCTGTATGCTGAGCCAGTAAGTTGCCGACCCGGAACGGCCGTCCACCGCCCCAGGACGCAGAGGAGAACGAACATGGCGATCGCCTTCACGCTGAACGGCAAGTCGACGACAGTCGACGCTCCGCCGGAGATGCCCCTGCTCTGGGTCCTCCGCGACGAACTCGACCTCAAGGGCACGAAGTTCGGCTGCGGCCGGTCCTTCTGCGGGGCCTGCACCGTGCACGTCGACGGTGAGCCGGAGCGCAGTTGCCGCATGCCGGTGTCGCGTGCCGAGGGGAAGAAGATCACGACGATCGAGGGCCTGTCCGAGGACGGCGTCCATCCCGTGCAGCTCGCCTGGCGGGAGATCGACGTTCCGCAGTGTGGCTACTGCCAGGCCGGCCAGATCATGTCGGCCTCGGCGCTGCTGGCGGGCAACCCGCAGCCGACGGACGGCGACATCGACGAGGCGATGAGCGGCAACATCTGCCGCTGCGCGACCTACACCCGCATCCGGGCGGCGATTCACCGCGCGGCCGAGATGGCGCAGGCGTCTCCCACCGATCACGAAACGGCCACAGGCGCCGGAGGGAGTGAGGCATGAACGCCGTGGACAAGACAGGCAACCTCTCCCGGCGCGGGTTCCTTCACGTCACCGCCCTGGCCGGTGGCGGCATCCTCCTCGGCGCCCGCTTCTCGCTGGACGGCGCGGGCAGTGCCGTGGCGGCCACCGCCGACGCCACGGCCGATGCCGACGCGACGCTCAACGCGTTCATCCGCCTGACGCCGGACGGCATTGCGACGATCATGGCCCAGAACCCCGAGATCGGACAGGGCGTCAAGACGATGCTGCCGATGCTCATCGCCGAGGAACTCGACATCCCCTGGCGCCAGGTGCGAGTCGAGCAGGCGGACTTCGACGCGACGAAGTACCGCGGCCAGATGGCCGGCGGCAGCATGGCCACACCGATGCACTACGAGTCGATGCGCCGCGTGGGCGCCGCCGCCCGGGCCATGCTCGTCGCGGCCGCGGCGAAGGAGTGGAAGACCAGGCCCGAGAAGTGCACCGCCGAGGCCGGCGTCGTCCGCTTCAAGAACAAGTCGCTGTCCTACGGCGAGCTGGCGAGCGCCGCGGCGGAAGTCGAGCCGCCGAATCCCCGGACCGTCCCCCTCAAGGACCCCAAGGACTTCAAGATCATCGGCCAGAAGATCCCGGGCGTCGACAACCCGAAGATCGTCACGGGCAAGCCGCTCTTCGGCATCGACGTGTCCGTGCCCGGCATGAAGTACGCCGTGTTCGAGAAGTGCCGGGTCCACGGCGGCAAGGTCAAGAGCGCCAACCTCGACGCGGTCAAGGCGTCGCCCGGGGTCACCGACGCCTTCGTCGTCGAACCGACCGGAAGCGCCGCGCCCTCGCCCTCGATCTTCCAGGTCGGACTGCCAAACGGCATCGCGATCGTCGGCGATTCCTGGTGGCTGGTCAACGAGGCGCGGAGCAAACTCGAGGTCACCTGGGACGAGGGCCCCACCGCGTCCCAGAGCACCGCAGCCTTCGACCAGCAGGCCGAGGAGCTGTCGAAGCAGGCGCCGGAACAGGATCTCGGGAACGACGGCGACGCGGCAGGGGCCCTGGCATCCGCGGCGAAGACGCTCGAGGCCGCCTACCAGTACCCCTTCCTCGCCCATGCGCCGCTCGAACCGCAGAACACGACCGCACACTTCCACGATGGCGAGCTCGAGATGTGGGCGCCGATCCAGACTCCACAGTTCGCGCGCGGTGACCTGGCCAAGGCACTGGGCATTCCCGAGGACGGGATCACGATCCACCTGACCCGGATGGGAGGGGGCTTCGGCAGGCGCTTGTACTGGGACTACATGCTCGAGGCGGCGCTGATCGCGCGGCAAGCGGAAGTTCCGGTCAAACTGGTCTGGACGCGCGAGGACGACACGCGTTTCGACTACTTCCGCCCCGGCGGCTACCACTTCCTGCAGGGCGGTCTCGACGACTCCGGAAACCTCGTGGCCTGGCGCGACCACTTCGTGTCGTTCGGCGAAGGCCCGCGCTTTGCGCCGAGCGCGGAGATGGCCCGGAACGAGTTCCCGCAGGCGTTCGTACCGAACTTCGCGCTCCAGGCGTCGAAGATGCCGCTCGGCATACCGACCGGAGCGCTCCGCGCGCCGACCAGCAACGCGATCTCGTTCGTCGTCCAGTCGTTCATCGACGAACTCGCCGCCGAGGCCGGCAAGGACCCGCTCCAGTTCCGGCTCGACCTGCTCGACGCGGCGCCGGCCGGCGCCCGGACCTCGTTCGACGCCGGCAGAATGAAGGCCGTGCTCGAACTCGTGCGCGACAAGTCGGGCTGGGGCAAGGCGAACCTGCCCGAAGGCGCCGCCCAGGGCGTCGCGTTCCACTTCAGCCACCGCGGCTACTTCGCCGAAGTCGTCCAGGCGACGGTCAGCAAGGACGGCGAGCTCGGCGTCGACAAGATCTGGGTCGCAGGCGACGTCGGCAGGCAGCTCGTCAACCCGAGCAACGCCGTCAACCAGGTCCAGGGCGCCGCGCTCGACGGCCTCGGCCAAGCCCTCGACCAGGAAATCACCTTCGACGGCGGCCGGACGAACGAGAGCAACTTCCACAACTTCAAGCTGCTCCGCATCGACCAGGCGCCGCCCGTGGAAGTCCACTGGGTGATGAGCGACAACCAGCCCACCGGTCTCGGGGAGCCCGCACTGCCGCCGGTCCCGCCAGCCCTGTGCAACGCGATCTTCGCCGTGACCGGCAAGCGGATCCGCTCCCTGCCGATTGCGAAGCACGACCTGACCTGGGCCTGACCGCGACGACGGCGGCGCCACACACCGGCGACGCCCCACACAGCAGGGCGCCCCACACTGGGCGCGCCGGCGTCCCCGCCGGCTTTCCGAGAAAGCCGCGCCGCGAAGCGGCGACCATACTGCCGCGTCGCTACAATCCCACCGTGCGCAACACCACCATCGCAGCAACTCTCATCGCCCTGATCGTCGCGTTGGCAGTAACCGCGCAGGGTCCGCTGGCGGACGCCAAGCCCTCCCTCGACGGCATGACCGTCCCCGCCTACACCGCCGACGGCGACCTCATCCGCCCCGAGGGCTACCGCACCTGGGTCTTCGTCGGCGCGTCGTTGGGTCTGAGCTACTCGGAGGGCGCCGACGAGCCCGAAGGTCCGGGGGCCTTCACCAACGTCTACATCCAGCCGGAGGCGTACCGCTACTTCATGGAAACCGGCGAGTTCCCCGAGGGAACCATGCTCCCCATGGACGTCTTCCGCCCAGGCTCCCGCGAGTCGATCAACCAGGCCGGCTACTTCGAGAAGGACTTCCTCGGCATGGAAGTCGCGGTCAAGGACAGCGACCGGTACGAGGAAGGTTGGGCCTACCTCAGCTTCCGCGACCGGTCCGGAGGCTTGAGAGACTCGGCGTCAGCGTTCCCGAAGGACAGGTGCTACGACTGCCACGCGGAGCATGCTGCGACGGACAACGTGTTCACGCAGTTCTACCCGGTGCTGCAGCGGGGGGAGTAGGCGGGAGCAACCAGAGGCCGTTCGCGCCGGTCATCCCGCCCGGTGCCGGAGAGACCGACTGGCCATTCCACCGGATCAAAGACGGCACGATGCGACGGTACGTCTAGCTCTAAGCTAAACGCCTACCGACTAACTCCGAGGTCGGTAAAAGGAATCGTGCGAGAAGCCTCAACCAAGGCCGATCGAGCGGCGATGGCCCCCAGATAGAGAGTCGAAGTCAGCGTTCCGGAAGAACCTGGGTGTCGGCGCACCCTCAGAGGATCTCCGCTTCTTCAAGCACTGCATCGCTGCTCGCGCATCGGGTTCCAGGAAGTGCAGGAGCGTCGTGGCATCGAGCACCGCCATTCAGTCGTTCTCGCCGTGCCCGCCGCGGAGCCGATGAAGCTCGCGGGCCGGCTCGGAGATTCGCTGCCAGCCGCTGCCCTTCACCGCCCGTAGGCGGCGGACGGCTTCTTCGAGCGGTACATCGTCTAGCTGCTCGAAACCGCGAATGTCAAATCGCAACAGGCTCCATTTGCCCTCATGGTCGCGCTCCCAGCGTCCTTCGCCATGTACCCGAAGGATCGCGCCGAAGAGATTCGGCGCGAGAAGCCGTGCCACTTCGCGGTTCGCGTTGCAGATGTGGACCTTGTCGCCATCCAGTAGATGGACCGGCACGGTGTCGTCCTTGCCACCAACCCGGATCAGAACGCCATCGAGCGTTCCTCGCTCCCTGAAGGGACCATAGGTGAGGCCAGGCTTCTGTTCGACGCCGGGGAACGGGATGATCTCCGCGCCTCCCGGCTCCCGCAGACTCGCACGGGCCTGGTCTCTGGCGAGGCGCTCGTTCATGGTCCGAAACGCCTTCGCCACGTCCGCGGGAGCATCATCCCGACCAACGGAACCTAGCCGTTGCTCGACGGCTGGAACGGCAGCTTCGTCGACTTCGTGTACGAGGATCGCACTACCTTCACTGACCCGGTCGAAGTACACGTGCTCCGGCTGGCCGAGGAGATTCGCCAAGTCGGCGATGTACTCGGCAAGCCGGGCCATCGGCAGCGTCCGGGGGCTGAACGCGTCGATCGCGAAGTGATAGATGCGCCTGGGGTTGCTCATTTCGAGTCGGCAGACGGGGGCCAAGTGGTCAGGAGCCGCGGCTAGCCAACTCTCTCATGGCAACCTCAGCCGGTGTGCGGCCGTCCGCTAGCACGACTCGCGCAGCGAGGCGCAGCGTCTTGTGGCGGAGAGGGAGGGATTCGAACCCTCGGTCCGAGTCACCCCGGACAACTGCTTAGCAGGCAGCCCTGTTCGACCACTCCAGCACCTCTCCCGAACGCGGGAGTCTAGCAGCGGAGTTGAGCGGCGTGGAGCGAGAGCCTTGTCCCATGACAAATGAGCCTGAAGGGGCGATGTCAATCCCACGAGAGATGAGCCTGAGCGCGTGTTGGGGATCATTGGAGGATGATCTTGCAACTCAACATCGAACGCCGGCGCACCCAGTGGGCGGCTGCGGGGGAAGCCGCGGAGCGGCGCGGCCCGTAAGACACAGCCGCCGGCCCGAGGCCGGCGACTCTTGCTGACGCCGGGCTGGCTCTAGACGCGACCGGCGACATCGACTCGGGCCTGCGCCGTGTCCACGCGGTCCTTGAGGCCGGCCTGCTCCTCGAAGCTGGCGCGGTCGTACTCGGCGGCCAGCTCGTCGCGTTCGGTCCTGGCGGCCGCGGCGTCGATGTTCTCGGCCGGCGCCGCGGTCTCGGTGAGCACGGTGACCGTGTCGTCCGCGACTTCGCAGAAGCCCGGCGCCACGGCGACGAAGCGACGGGCGCCGCCATCGGCCGGCTGGTAGCTCAGCTCGCCCGGCCGCAGCGTGCTGATCAGCGCCGTGTGCCCGGGCAGGATGCCCATGTCGCCCTTGCGACCGGGCAGGCCGACATCCGAGCACTCGACTTCGAGCAGCTTCTCGGCGTGGGTCACCAGAATGAGGTTCAAGCCGGCCACTTTGATTCGCTCCGCTGGGTTGCGCCCCTATGGCCGCTAGGCCGCCAGGAGCTTCTGGCCCTTGTCGACCGCTTCGTCAATCGTGCCAACCATGAGGAACGCCTGCTCGGGCAGCTCGTCGAGCTCGCCGGAGAGGATCGTCTTGAAGCCCTCGACGGTGTCTGCGATCTTCACGTAGCGGCCTTCGAGGCCGGTGAACTGGGTGGCGACGAAGAACGGCTGCGACAGGTAGCGCTCGATCTTGCGCGCCCTGGCGACGACGAGCTTGTCGTCCTCGGACAGTTCCTCGACGCCGAGGATGGCGATGATGTCCTGCAGATCCTTGTAGCGCTGCAGCACCATCTGCACCTGGCGGGCGACGCCGTAGTGCTCGTCGCCGACGACGGCGGGTTCGAGGATCTTCGAGCTCGAGTCGAGCGGGTCGATCGCCGGGTAGATGCCCTTCTCGACGATCGCGCGGGACAGGGTCGTCGTCGCGTCGAGGTGGGCGAAGGCGGTGGCCGGCGCCGGGTCGGTCAGGTCGTCGGCGGGGACGTAGATTGCCTGCACCGAAGTGATCGAGCCCTTCCTGGTCGACGTGATCCGCTCCTGGAGGGCGCCCATCTCGGTCGCGAGGTTCGGCTGGTAGCCGACCGCGCTGGGCATCCGGCCGAGCAGCGCGGAGACCTCGGAGCCGGCTTGGGTGAAGCGGAAGATGTTGTCGACGAAGAGCAGCACGTCGCGGCCTTCGACATCCCGGAAGTACTCGGCGACGGTGAGTGCCGAAAGGCCGACGCGCAGCCGCGCGCCGGGCGGCTCGGTCATCTGGCCGTAGATGAGCGCCGCCTTGCTGTCCTTGAGTGCCGCGTGATCGACCTTCGTCAGGTCAAAGTTGCCGGTCTTCTCGTAGTTCTCGAGGAAGTCCTCGCCGAAGGTGACGACCCCGGCCTCGACCATCTCGCGCAGGAGGTCGTTGCCCTCGCGGGTCCGCTCGCCGACGCCGGCGAAGACGGAGAAGCCGCCGCCCTGGACGGCGACGTTGTTGATCAGCTCCTGGATCAGCACCGTCTTGCCAACCCCGGCGCCGCCGAACAGACCGGTCTTGCCGCCGCGGGTGTAGGGCTGAAGGAGATCGACGACCTTGATCCCGGTCTCGAACATCTCGGTCGATGTCGCCTGGTCCTCGAACGACGGGGCTTCGCGGTGGATCGGCCAGCGCTCCTCGGCCTCGACCGGACCCAGCGTGTCGACCGGATCGCCGATCACGTTCAGCACCCGGCCCAGGGTCGCCTCGCCGACCGGCACGGAGATCGGTTCGCCGAGGTCCCTGGCCTCCATGCCGCGCACGACGCCGTCCGTCGGCTGCATGGACACCGCGCGCACCAGGTTCGAGCCCAGGTGCTGGGCCACTTCGGCCGTCAGGTCGATGCTGCCGTCGTCGTTCTTCACGCTGACGGCGTTCAGGATCTCGGGCAGTTGCTCGGCCGGGTACTCGATGTCGAGCACCGGTCCGATCACCTGGACCACCTTGCCGGTCGCGCCGGACTTGCTGGTTGCTTCACTCACGTTATGTCTCTCCGTTCTGGGAGCTTGCGCCTCGGAACGCGGCGCAGCAGGTGGCGCGGCACGAGCTCCTCGTGGGGTAAGGGGCTGGGGCCAAACATGAAGTCTGCGACAGGTAGGTCTGGCCCACGCTAGCCCTCCAGGGCGTTGGCGCCGGACACGACCTCGATCAGTTCGGTGGTGATCTCGGCCTGGCGCGAGCGGTTGTATTGCAAAGTCAGCGCGTCAATCAGTTCGCCGGCGTTCTTCGTCGCACTGTCCATCGCGGTCATCCGGGCAGCGTGCTCGGCGGCCTGCGACTCGAGCAGCACCCGGTAGATCTGGAAGGTGACGAAGCGCGGCAGCAGGTCGTTCAGGATCTCGGCCTCGGACGGCTCGTACAGGTAGTCGCGGTGGTCGCCGTCCGCAGCGCCGCCCTCTTCTGCGACCACGTCCTCCCGCGCAATCGGCAGCAGGCGCTCCCAGCTCACCCGCTGGCTCAACACGGAGATGAACTCGTTGTAAACCGCGTAGACCGCGTCGTACTCGCCGTCGGAGAAGGCCTTCGAGACTTCGGCAGCCAGCTCCTGGGCGACGCCGTAGTGCAGGTCCTTGAACAGGCCGCGGCGGGCGCCGCGCATCGGGCTGCCGCGGTGGGTAAAGAAGTCGGCGCCGCGGTTGCCCAGGGCGAGAATCTCGCCGCCGCCGCCAAGCGTCGCCATTTCCTGTTCGGCCCGGCGTTGCACGTGCGCGTTGAAGGCGCCGCACAACCCCTTGTCGCCCGTGACAACCAGGACCAGGGTCTTGCCCGAACCGGCCTCGCCGCCGTCGTCGCCGCCCGCAGGCGTCAGCAGCGGGTGCTCCACCTCGCCCGCCGACACGGCGGCGAGGTGCTCCGTCACTTTGCGCAGTTCCAGGGCGTACGGGCGCGTCGCGAGGATCTGGTCCTGCGCGCGACGCAGCTTCGCCGCGGCGACCATCTTCATCGCCTTGGTGATCTGCTGCGTGTTCTTCACCGACCGGATGCGCCGGCGAAGATCGATCAGGCTCGCCATCGTTCAGACCTGCCTCAGAAAACCGTCTCTGCCGGCCCTAGTTCTCTTCCACTGCCGCGTCGGGGTTCTCGGCCACGAAGCGCTGGAAGGCCTGCCCGATCGCCTCCATCACCTCGGCGTCCAACTCGTCGCTCAGCTTGCCTTCCTCCCGGATGCGGTCGCGGAGTTCCGGCGCCTCGTCGCGGAAGTGGCGGTGCATGAACTCCTCGAACGGCCGCACCGCGTCGACCTTCAGGTCGTCGAGGGCGCCGCGGGTACCGGCCAGGATCGAGAGCACCTGGTCCTCGATCGACAGCGGCGCGTACTGGCCCTGCTTCAGCAGTTCGACCAGCCGCTCACCGCGCGCCAACTGCTGCAGGGTGACGCGGTCCAGGTCGGACCCGAACTGCGCGAAGGCCGCGAGCGACCGGTACTGCGCCAGGTCAAGGCGCAGGGTGCCGGAGTTCTTGCGCATCGCGCCGATCTGCGCGTTGCCGCCGACGCGGCTGACCGAGATGCCGACGTTGACCGCCGGACGCACGCCGGAGAAGAAGAGGTCGCCCTCGAGGAAAATCTGGCCGTCCGTGATCGAGATCACGTTCGTCGGGATGTAGGCCGATACGTCGCCGGCCTGGGTCTCGATGATCGGCAACGCGGTGAGCGAACCGCCGCCGTTGGCGCGCGAGAGTTTCGCCGCCCGCTCGAGCAGCCGGGAGTGGAGGTAGAAGACATCGCCCGGGTAGGCCTCGCGGCCGGGGGGCCGCCGCAGCAGGAGCGACACCTCGCGGTAGGAGGCGGCCTGCTTGGAGAGATCGTCGTAGATGACCAGCGCGTGCTGGCCGTTGTAGAGGAAGTACTCGCCCATTGCGCAGCCCGCGTAGGGCGCGATGAACTGGAGCGGCGCCGGCTCGGAAGCCGAGGCGGCGACGACGATCGTGTGGTCCATCGCGCCGTTGTCCTCAAGCGTCTTGACCACCTGGGCGACCGTCGAGCGCTTCTGGCCGATCGCGACGTACACGCAGATCACGTCGCCACCCGACTGGTTGATGATCGCGTCCACGGCGACGGCCGTCTTGCCGATCTGCCGGTCGCCGATGATCAGCTCGCGCTGGCCGCGGCCGATCGGGATCATCGAATCGATCGCCTTGATCCCGGTCTGCATCGGCTCGGACACCGGCTCGCGCTCGATGACGCCGGGGGCGATCCGTTCGAGCGGGTAGTTGTCGGCGGCCTCGATCGGTCCCTTGCCGTCGACCGGGTAGCCCAGCGGATCCACGACGCGGCCGACCAGTCCCGGCCCCACCGGAACCTCCATGACGCGGCCCGTGCGGCGGACCTCGTCGCCCTCGTCGACCAACCGCGACTCGCCCATCAGCACGGCGCCGATCTGGTCTTCCTCCAGATTCAGCGCCAGCCCGTAGACATCGTTCGGAAACGCCAGCAGCTCGCCGGCCATGGCCTGCTCCAGGCCGTAGACGCGCGCGATGCCGTCACCGACACTCAGGACGGTGCCGACTTCGGCGACGTCGACCTCGGCCTCGTAACCCGCCAACTGGCGTTCGAGGACCGCTGCGATCTCATCGGCTCTTACCTGCATGTTCTCTCTGCTCCCTGTAGGTGCGCCCCGGGCTTCGGAGCGTCTTCGAAGTGCTGACCTTGCTGACTCGCCGACTCCGCCGTCAACCTGGATTCCCCTCTGTCAACCTGGACTCAAGCGCGGCCAACTGGCCCCGAACGCTCGCGTCGTAGCGGTAACTCCCGAACTGCGCGACGAAGCCGCCGATCAGACTCGGGTCGACCCGGGCTTCCAGCCGCACCTCGGCGCCGGAGAGCCGCTCAAGAGCGCCCTGGAGCCGCGCCTGCTGGTCGGCATCGAGCTCCTCGGCCGCGGTCACGGTGGCGCTGACCACGCCGCGGGCGCGGTCGAGCAGCTCGTTGATCGCCTCGAGGATCGCCGGCAGGTGGACCAGGCGGTAGTTGTCGAGCAGCAGCCGCAGCAGCCGTCGCGTCAGGTCGCCGGCTTCCAGCATCTCGGCGATCTCGTCGACCACCGCCCTCTTCGTCGCCGGCGGCACGCCCGGGTTCGAGGCCATGCGCCCCAACCGCGGCACGGCGCGCATCGCGGCGGCGAAGGCGGCCAGTTCGTCACGGCTGGCCTGGGCCACGTCGAGCGACCCGGCGGCGCCCATCAGCGCCTGCGCGTAGGGCCGCGCGTACCGGTAGATCATCGTGCGTCCGCTCCGGAGGACGTCTCGTCGGCGCGGCTCTCCAGGCTGAGCAGCCCGCGGTCGAGGATGCGCCGGCGCGCGGCCGAATCGACCTCCCGCTCCAGGCGGGCGGTCGCAAGCGTTGTCGCGAGGCGAGCCGCATGCTGCGCGAGCTCGACCCGGGCGCGTGCAGCGCGGCTCCGGATCTCGGCGCGGGTCTGTTCGATCATCCGTTCGCGCTCGCGCTCGGCCAGCGCGACGATCTCCTGCGCATCGCGCTCGCCCTGCCGCTCCGCGCGCCCGACAGCCTCCGCGACCTCCGCCTCCAGCGCGGCCAGTTGACCGCCGAGGCCTTCGCGCAGCTCCTCGGCGTCGGCGCGCTGCCGCCGGGCGGTCATCAGGCTGTCGCGGATCTGGACCCGACGATTCTCGAGCGCGGCCGCAGCCTTGGGCCAGATCAGGTAGCCGAGCCCGCCGAAGAACACGAGCATGTTGATCCAGGAGAAGACCCACCGCGGCAGGCCCAGGAAGTGAGTCGCTTCGCCGACCTCGGCGCCGAACGCCGCGCCCGCACCGGCGAACAGCGTCCAGAGCAACACCGCGAAGAGTGTCCTGGCGGTCACCGGCCTCACGACGGCGCTCCCATCAGCTTCGCCGTCATCTCGGCGGCGAGCCGCTCGGCACGGACCTCCAGAGTCCGGCGCTGTTGGGCCGTCTCCGCGTCCAGCGAGGCGATCGCCTGCCGGAGTTCCGCGTCCGCTTCCTCCCGCGCCTCGGCGACCAACCGTTCGCGGGCCTGCTGCGCCTCGCGCCGCATCTCGTCGCGGCGGGCGGCCGCTTCGACGCGGGCTTCCTTCAGCTTCTCCCGCTGCTTCTCGATCCTCGCCTCGACTTCGGCCTGGGCGCGGTCGAACGTCTCCTGCGCGGTCACGATCTCGCCGTCCCGCTCCCGGAGCATCTTCATGACCGGTCCGATGAGGAAAATCCGCACCACCACGTAGGTGGCCCAGAAAATCGCCATGATGACCAGAAGGCTGGCGTCGAAATCCACAGCTACTCGTCCCGCGGTCGTCCGGGTCTGTTTCTCTCGGGCTTTGTGTTCCGGCGTTGATCCGGCTCGTTCCGGGTCTTCCAGGTTCCTGCGGAGCCGATTCTCTCGGGCGGCTCGATACGCGAGCGCAGACCCCTACCAAGGGCCGCCAAACCTCTCTCGCCCAGAGCCCGAAAGCGGCGGTAACGTAACACGGCTGCCAGGGGTGGTCAACGGCAGCCGCAAGCGACGGATGCCAGGGCTTCCGAGCGCCGGCACGGCGGCGGATGCGCCCCGCCGGCCTCTCGAGCAGACGCGCCGCAAAGCGGCGACCCTACTTCCGCGTCAGAGGTGCGTCTCCAGAATCTGTCCATCCGAAAGCCCAGGCAGTCGCAGCGCTTCCGCGCCACCCGTCGGCAGCACGCGGCGCGGCGCCAACCCGATCAACTCCGTCTCGACGACCTCGACGCCCGCTGCAGCCGCCAGTTCGTCGGCCAACTGCACGACATCGAGCAACGACGTGCGGTCGCAATCGGTCAGATTCACGCTGACCTGAGCCTGCCCGCGGCTCTCCAGGAAGAACCCCAGCGCTCGCACACCGGGCAAGCCGCCGCCCGACTCGCGGAGCGACGCCGCAATCCGCTTCGCCGCGGCGACCTGGTCCGAGTCGAGCAAAAGGTTGAAGGCGACCAGCGGCGCCCGTGCGCCGACGCACACCGCGCCGCCGTCCGGATGCAGCCGGCTCGGCCCACGGTCCGGCGCCCACTCGCCGCTCGCCATCCGCTCGCCCAACCGCGCGAGGCCGCCGCGGCGATGGTCGGCAAGGGCTGCCCGCCTGGCATCCGACGCGGCATCGCCGTACAGGAACACCGGTAGCTCGAGCGCGGCGAGCGCGTCTGCCGCGCGCAGTGCGGCGTTGATGGCCGCCGGCATCCGGCTCGCCTCCAGCGGCACGAACGGCGCCACGTCGACCGCGCCGAGAAACGGGTGCACGCCGGCGTGTTCGGCCACCTCGATACGGCCGACCGCCGCGGCCGCCAGCGCCGCCACCGACGAGACCAGTTCGCCGCTCTCGCCCAGCAACGTCAACACCGTCCGGTTGTGGTCCGGGTCCGAAGACACGTCGAGCACCCGCACACCGGCCATCGACGCGGCCTGCACGCAGGCGTCGATGACGTCGCGGCGCCGTCCCTCGCTGATGTTCGGTACGCACTCCAGGCGAACCATGCGGTCAGGTTAGCTGAGCGTCGGTGCCCGCGCCTGGCAGCCCCTGGCAAGTCGCGCTGCATTCGATCCGTCATGCATCTCCGAACAGCGCGGCCACCGCCAGCCATCGCCGCAACCGCTTGGCAAAGTCGCGCTGCATTCGAGCGGTCATGCATCCCGCCCGGCATCGTGCCATCCGTGCGCCCGATGACGGGCGCACGGACTGGTTCGCGGGTGGCGCGGAGCGCGCCACCCGGGCAAGCTCCTCGGTCGCCCTTGTTACCGGGATTGCGTGGCGGCCCGATATGCCCCTCGTCGCGTCTTGCTGGACGGGCGCCTGACCGCTCTCGGCGCCACACGGACTTTCACCCTTTCACCACGGGCTGCTAGAGCGCCAGACCGTCGACCAGGCGTCGCGGCATGCCGTCGAACGACCCCGAGGACATCGTCACGAGAACGTCGCCCGACCCGGCCTCCGCGAGCGCCTTCTCAAGCAGCACGTCGTTCGACTCGCAGGCCGTCGCTTCGGCCCCGAGTCGCTGGACGTCCGCCGCCAGCTTCTCCGGGTCGAAGCCCTCCTCGCCCAGGCGTTCGCGGTGGAACACCGGGGCCAGGAAGACCCGGTCGGCCGACGCGAGCGCGGCCGCGAGATCGGCGGCGAACTCGCGGCGGCCGGCGCTCAGACTCCGCGGCTCGAACAGGGCAACCAACCGGCGGCCGGGAAAGCGCTGCCTTAGCGCCGACAGCGACGCCGCAACCTCCGACGCATGGTGGGCGAAATCGTCGATCACGACGACGCCCGCCGCCGAGCCGGCGACTTCGAGCCGGCGCTTCACGCCGCGGAACGTGGCCAAAGCCTCCAGCACGGCCTCGGGATCGAGACCGTCGGCCCGCGCCGCGATCCAGACCGCCGTCGCGTTCGCCGCGTTGTGCTCGCCCCAGACGCCGAGTTCGATCCGCTGCCGCTCACCGGCCTCATCCAGCTCGAACGAGATGCCGTTCTCGCCGCTCTCGACCGGGCCGGCGAGCCGCACGTCGCCAACCCCGGCGCCGCCGGTCTCCGAGCCGCGGGTCTGCGTCCCACCGGCCCCGGCGCCGTAAGTCACGACGCGGCACGGGCTCGCCCTGGCCACCCGCTCGACGGCCGGGTAGTCGGCGCAGGCGATGAGCAACCCGCTCGACGGCAGCCGCTCGACGAGCCCGAGGAAAGCCCGTTCGAGCCCTTCAAAGTCCGGATAGAGATCGACGTGGTCGTGCTCCAGGCTGGTCAGGATCACGGTCTCCGGCCGGTAGTGCCAGAACTTCGGGCCGCGATCGAAGTAGGAGGCGTTGTACTCGTCGCCCTCGATCGCGAACCGCGGCCCGCCGCCGAGCGCGAACCCGGACGGCAGGCCGACCGGCGCGCCGCCGATGAGGTAGCCGGGATCGGCGCCGGCGCGGGAGTAGACCCAGGCCGCCATCGCGGTCGTCGTCGTCTTGCCGTGGCTGCCGGCGACGACCAGCGGCCGGCGGTCCCGGAGCACGAAGCGGTCGAGCGCCTCGGGCATCGACAGCCGCGGCAGGCCGCGTTCTTCGGTCGCCATCGCCTCCGGGTTCGTCCGCGGAACCGCGTTGCCGACGATGACCAGGTCCGGCCGCGGCTCCAGATGAGCCGGGTCGTAGCCCACCAGGGGTTCGACGCCGGCGTCGGCCAGCAGCTCACTGGTCGGCGGGTAGAGAGGTCCGTCCGAACCGCGGACGTCGTGGCCCAGGTCGCGCAGCAGGCAGGCGAGCGGCGCCATGCCGGTGCCGCCAATCGCGATCAGGTGGATGTCCAGGGCGGCTCCGCTGGCGCGGCAGAACTTCCGGAGATCGGCGCTGCGAGCCGACTGCCGGCCGGAATGTCGGCGCAACCGGTCGCGGACCAGAACGCCGGCGCCGGGCGCCGATTGCCGGCCGGAACGCCGGCGCACCCGATCCCGGAACTACACACGGGGCGGTCGCTTCCAGAGACTCGCCTCGTCACGGGTCGCGGCCGGTCCTCGCCGGCGGCGTTCCAGCGCGTCGTCCACGTCGGCCAGCCGTTCCGAGAGAGTGCTCCGCTGCAGTTCCGTCAGCTCGGCGATCCCCGCGAGGGCGAGATCAAGCAGGCCGTCGAACTCAGGCCGCGTGAACACCCGGCCCTCCGCCGTGCCCTGCACCTCGATCAGGCTGCCTTCGCCGGTCGCCACGACGTTCAGGTCGACCTGAGCGTCCCGATCCTCGACGTACTCGAGGTCGAGCAGCAGTTCGTCCTCGCAGATGCCGACCGACACAGCGGCCACGGAGTGGACCAGCGGCCACTTCTTCAGATCGCCCTCGAGCAGCATCTTCGCGAGTGCCGCGACGACGGCGACGTAGGCGCCGGTGATCGACGCCGTCCGCGTGCCGCCGTCGGCCTGGATCACGTCGCAGTCGACGGCAATCGTGACTTCCGGGAGCTTGCGCAGGTTGACCGCGGACCGGAGCGAACGGCCGATCAGGCGCTGGATCTCCGACGTGCGGCCCGAGGGCCGGCCGCGCGAGACTTCCCGCCTCGAACGGGTCAGCGTCGCCCGCGGCAACATCGCGTACTCGGCGGTCAGCCATCCCTGGCCCTTGCCGACCAGGAAGGGCGGTACGCGGCGCTCGACGCTCGCGGAACAGAGCACCCGCGTGTCGCCGCACTCGACCAGCGCGGACCCCTCCGCGAATTTCATCGCGTCCAGTTCGATCGACACCGGCCGCAGGGCCGAGGCCGACCGATCGCCGCTGCGCACAAGGCCGCCCGTTCGTTCTGCTCCAGTCACGCTGCTTCCACCTCCTCAGGTTGTCTCGGCCTGGTTCACGTCGATCCACTCGAGGGGCGCGGGTTCGCCGAGGATCCGCTCCGCGAGTCTCGCGAACCGGGAACCCGCGTCGGTGGCGAAGAGTCTCACACTTGGGGCGCGCGGCGCACTCCCACCACCCCGGCCGGCCCGCCGAAGCCGATGCTCCACCGCCAGGCTCGTCGATTCGGCCGAGTCCACCAGGGTCACGCCCGGCCCGCAGACCCTCGCCAGCACGCCCCGCAGCAGCGGGTAGTGCGTGCAGCCGAGGAGCAGGGTGTCGATCTCCGCTTCGAGCAGCGGCGCCAGGTAGCGGGCGACGATCCGTTCCGTGATCTCGTCGTCCTCCCAGCCTTCTTCGACCAGGGGCACGAGCAACGGGCAGGCCCGCTGACTCACCCGCAGCTCCGGGTTCAGACGCCGGATCGCGTGCTCGTAAGCCGCCGACCGGACCGTCGACTCCGTGGCGATCACGCCGACGTGCCGGCCGGCGGCCGCCACCGCGGCCGACGCTCCCGGCTCCAGCACGCCCCAGTGCGGGGTCCGCACGTCCAGGTCCTCAAGCGCCATCGCCGACGCCGTGTTGCAGGCGACGACCAGGGCGTCGACGCCGCGCCGTTGCAGGAAGTCGACGTTGGCCTGCGAGTAGCGCAGCACCGTGCGCCGCGACTTCGTGCCGTACGGCAGTCGCGCGGTATCGCCGAGGTAGAGGATCGAGGCGGCGGGCAGGCGCTGGCGCAACGCCGCGACCACGGTCAGGCCGCCGACGCCCGAATCGAAGACGCCGATCAGGGGCTCGGAACCGGACACGGTCAGATCCCGCCCCCAGGCGCCGCGTTCCGCGACAGGTCGGCCATCAGGGGTCGCGTCGTGTCGACGTGACCGGCGAAGGTCGGGCGCTGCTCGCCGTTCCACATGAGCACTACGCGGTCGATGCCGAGGTTGTTCGCGGTCAGACTGTTCACGAGGCTGTAGACAGCGAGGAGTTCCTCCGTCAGCCCCATCGCCGGCCGCTCAAGGAACACCGCCGGCCGGCCCGCTGTGCCGCCGGCGCCACCCTCGACTCCGACGGCCGTCAGGTCGACGTAGGCGACTCCGTCGAGAAGCTCCACGTCGAGCAGCCCGACCCCGGCCGGGAGAGCCGGCAACAACTGTTCGATGGACTCGGGCAACTCGCCGTCCTCATCCGAATCGGCGGAACTCGCAACCGGAACCGCGGCGCCTGTTCCTCCCGGACCCGCGATGAGTGCTTCGATGATGACGGCCGCCGTCTCCTCGGCGCTGTCTTCGGCGCGAATCGGCTGCTGCTCGCAGCGAAGCAATCCAGCGGCGCCAGGAAAGCACACCGTGGCCAGGAAGTCCTCGCCCGGAAGGACGAGTTCCATCTCCCCGTCGCTGTCCTTGATCTCGCCCGCGCCGCCGCAACCGGCAAGCAGCGCCAGGACGACGACCGGGCATCGGCCCCGCCGCGGGCCGATCAAGAGCCGGCCCCGTCGACGGCGGCCTCGGCGGCGCCCGCGACGACGCCACGGTAGAGCCGGATCGCCCGTCCGATCGCCTCGATCAACTCCTGACGGTAAGACTCGTCGAGCAGCCGCGTCCCTTCCCCGTCACGACCCAGGGAACCGAGCTCGATCAGGACCGCAGGCATCGAAGCGCCGGTCAGCACGCGCAGCGGGGCGCGACCGACACGCCGGTTCTGCTGCTCGAGCGCGTCGCTGACGTGGCTCTGGATCAGCCGCGCCAGCAGCCCGCTTCGCTCCAGTTGACCGTCCTGCACCCGCTCCCACAGTTCGAGCGCCGGGACAGCGACGGGGATCTCCTGCTCGTCGTCTGCCATCTCGTCGCCCGGATCGTCGAACCCGTCCTCCTCGAAAGCGTCCGGGTCGAGAGCGTCGGGGTCGAGGGCGTCCGGGTCGAAAGCGTCCGGGTCGAAAGCGTCCGGGTCGAAAGCGTCCGGGTCGAGAGCGTCCGGGTCGAAAGCGTCGGGACCGAAAGCGTCGGCATCGAGGTCTTCTTCTCCGACCGACTCGCCCCACTCGGCATCGTCGATCGGCCCGCTTTCCGCGCCTTCCTCTTCGCCCGTCTCGAAGGGCGCCGGCGGCGGATCGAGGACGTAGGCCTGGAACCCGTCGTCCAAAGCCCACGGGGAGTCCGGACTCACATGCAGCGACAGGAACAGGTCGGCCCGGCGCTGGTTCGCCACCGCGGTCCGGTTCTCAAGCGTCACGTCGCTGTCGCCGGTTCGGGTCAGCACGACCCGCGCGCCCAGGTTGCTCGCCAAGTGCGCTCTCAGTTCCTGCGCGACCGCGAGCACCAGGTCTTTCTCGGCCGCGCCCGAAGCCGAGGTGACGCCCGTGTCCGCGCCGCCATGGCCCGGGTCGAGGACGATGCGGAACTCTCCCGTTTCCTCGTCGCGCCGGGAGAGCGCGCGCGGCGTGCGTCCCGCTCGATCGCGGGTGATGTCCAACACGAGTTGAACCCGGGGCGGACGTCCGAGGATGTAAGGCTCCGACGCCTCCGCCCGCGGCGCCAAGCCGATGTCGACCGAGCGCTCGCGCACTTCCATCCAGCGCACCAGAGGATCGTTCAGCCGGACACGGGGCCGAGGCTCCATCACGCCGCTCAGGAGTCGGAGCCGCACGCCTTCGCGGTACTCCTCGACGCGGTAGCGGGGCCGACCCGAGAAGGTCACGACCAGCGTTGTCGCGCCAAGATCGTGAACGCGGTCGACCTCGACCGCGAGGCGACGCTCACCGGTCCTCGAGACCTGCAGCCGGCCGAGCCGTCGGTCGAACTCGAACCGGTATCCCTGCTCCACCGGCCAGGCGTGGGCCAACGCGTCGACCGGCACGTAGAGGTGCCACGGGGGCAGCTCAGTGGACCGTTCCGTGGGCAGCACGTCAGGCGCCGCGTCTTCGCCGTCCGTCTCCTCGTCCGAATCGTCCCTCGGCCGCAGGCGCCCGGGAAGCTTCGGCTCGGGCTCGAGCCAGGGCCTGATCGACAGCCTGCGCCTTTCGCCGTCCACCAGGACGACCCGGCCCAACGGCCCGAGCACGACCTCGCGACCCGCGACCCGCAACGTATGCGCCTGACCCAGGGGACCGACCGCCAGCTCGCCTCCGAGCACCTCCACCACCGGCGCCAGGGCGACCAGCGGGCCGAACGAGGATTCCGCCCACGGCAGCGGCGCGCGCTGCCGGCCTGCTGCGATCGTCCCCTCGCCCCGCGAGAGAATCTGCGTTTCGGGCTCGTCGTCAGCCTGCGCCCAGGCCGGCTCAAGCGGCACGAGCGCCGCCCCGGCTGCCAGCAGCCCGCAGGCGCACGAAGAAAGGCCGTGTCGAAGAGGCACTACGGCAACCTAACACCACGGCCCGAAGCCGTGATTCCGAGCGACAGGGAGCGCCGGCGCCCGGCTCACTGTGCTATCTTTCGCAGCCCTGCGCACGCGTGGCCCGTTCGTCTAGGGGTCCAGGACGCTGGCCTCTCACGCCAGTAACACGGGTTCGAATCCCGTACGGGCTACCAACGCGCCGGAAGGCGCGTTTGCAGCCCGTACGGGATTACGGCGGCTCATTGGCGCAAAGCGCCAATGAGGCGAACGAATCCCGCAGAGTGAGCCGCCGCGCCGGAAGCCGCGTTTGCAGCCCGTACGGGATTACGGCGGCTCATTGGCGCAAAGCGCCAATGAGGCGAACGAATCCCGCAGAGTGAGCCGCCGCGCCGGAAGGCGCGTTTGCTGCCCGTACCGGATTGCGGCGAGCCATCGCAGCCGTGAACAAAGATCGGTGATCCATTTTCCGACTCCCAAGTTACTCCCCGGACTCCCATCTCTTCGGCGCCACGAAACCATCCCGGCCTTCCCGGAAGATCGGCACATGTTCCTCGGGCTGCAGGGCGCGGAAGGCAAGCGCCTTGTCGATCAGACGCTCCACGATCTCCGGGTGCTCGGCCACCATGTCGTCCCGCTCGCCGGGGTCGTCTCCCAGGTGAAAGAGCATGGTCCGGGATTCGGCGAGGGCCGCGCGATCGAGCGGCTCGGGGCCGATGACGATCAGCTTCCAGTCGCCTTCCATCGCCATGAGCTGCTCGCGCTCGTTGCTCAACTGGCCACAGTAGGAGTAGAAGTCGCGGTCACCGGCGACCTCGCCACCACGTAGCGCCGGCAGGGCATCGCGGCCATCCAGCTCGAGATCCGGGCGGTCGGAAACGGCCGCAGCCTCCATGAGAGTCGGCATCACGTCGAGGTAGTTGAGCGGCGCCTCGATTGAGCCGCCGCCGCTCACCCCGCCACCGGGCCAGCGAGCCGCCGCCGCAACCCGGATGCCGCCTTCGAAGACGTTGCCCTTGGAGCCGCGGAACGGGCGGTTCTCACCGATGCCGGCGTCGCCGCCGTTGTCCGAGAAGAACCACACCAGGGTGTCCTCCGCCACGCCGGCCTCGTCGAGGGCATCGAGGATGCGGCCGATGCCGACATCCATCGAGTGGACCATCGCGCCGGTGATCCTGCGGTTGGCGAGCCGGCCTTCCACGTCTTCCAGGCGCGCCCGGCCCATCGCGTGACCGCCGAACCACTCGTACTCCTCCGGCGGCACGCCATCGCCGACGACCGCCTCGATCGGCACCGGCTCGAGGTCCGCATAGAGCGGCAGGTCCTCCTCCTTCGCCTGGAAGGGTGAATGCGGCGCGTTGTAGGGCACCATCAGGAAGAAGGGCGCGTCCCCGCCGGCGTGCTCGCGGACGAAGCGGACGGCATGCTCGGAGATCAGATCGGTGCTGTAGCCGGGCTCGTCGACCGACTCTCTGTCGTGGAACCAGTCGACCTCGCCGTAGCGCTCGTGCGTGAAGTAGTCGAAGCCCCAGCCGAGGTGACCGACGAAGCGCGTGAAGCCGCGCTCGATGGGGTGGTAGTCCCTGCGCGACAGACCCAGATGCCACTTGCCGACGAGGCCGCGGTCCTCGTAACCGGCTTCAGCGAGCACTTGCGGGATGAGAGTCGCCTCGGGATCGAGACCGTAGTCGTGGTACCCCATGACGACCCCGCGCATCATCCCGTACCGGATCGGATGCCTGCCGGTCATCAGGCCCGCGCGCGTCGGCGAGCAGATCGGGGCCACGTAGAAGCGATCGAGCTTGACGCCCTCCGCGGCGATGCGGTCGATGTTGGGAGTGGCGATGTCGCCGCCGTTGAAACTGACATCGCGCCAGCCGAGGTCGTCGGCAACGATGAGCACCACGTTGGGCGGCCGTTGCGCCTGCTGTTCCTCGACCTCGTCGCCCTCCTGGCCCGGCGCACAGCCGAGCAAAACGATGGCCACGAGCAGGATCCAGGGGTTCATCTTCCTCATCGAGCCCTTCTTTCGTGCGTCTTCTTCCGAACGAGACTCCTCTGGAGAGGCAGGAAGGCCAAGCCCTCAGATCGATGGGCTCCTGCTTCACGATCTTCCGGCAGATCGTGAGGCAAGGCTGAAAGCTGTCCCGCCCCGTCAAGCGCCTTTCGAACGAAGGGAGAAAGGGGGGCTCCGTACAGGATCAGGCTCATCCCGACTTCAATCTGACGGCTACCGACCGGGCATCACGAGGGGTTCGATCGGCGCCTTGAGCACGACCGTCTCTTCCTTCGGCACGTAGCAGACCGTCTCGCTGCAGGCCTGGTAGACCACGTTGACCGGAATCTCGATCTCGGTCGGCTTGTCTTGAATCGGCCAGTTGAGAATCTCGGCGCCGAGGGCGACCGGGATGGCGACGTCGGTCACGCCCTCGTAGACGTTGAGGGTCACGCCGAGCTCGGGGAACTCGCGCTCCGCGGTCGCCGGGTAGACCGGCTCGCCCGTCCTCACGCCCCTGGTCGCCGCGACGGCCGCCGTCGATGCAATGAAGCCCTCGGGAAGCGGGTCGGCGTAGATGTGGTAGCCGTCGGCGACCTCGAAGCGTACGTACAGGGTGCTCGCGTACTCGAACTTGAGCGCCTCGTCGGCGAGGAAGACGGAAACCTCGACGTGTTCGTCGCCCAGTTCGGCGGCCGGCGCCTCGTGCCTGGCGAGGATGCGGCCGATCGCGCTGTCGCGAATCGTCCCGGCCGACGTGCGCGTCGCGTAGTGGCGGTGGAAGAACTTCTCCGTCACCTGGCCGTCCCCGTCGACGACGTAGACGCCCGGGAAGGGAATGCCGTAGAAACCCCGCTCGGTGGCCCGGTTGAAGACATCCGCGTCGGGGTCGATCGTCGTGTTCAGGATGCCGAAGCGCGTGATCACCGCGGAGTCGTGGTCGGAGAGCAGGTCATAGGTGACGCCCTGCTGCTCGGCGAAGGCCTTCAGGTGCTCCTGTGAGTCGTAGCTGACGCCGTAAACCTTGATGCCCTCGGCGTCGAAGAGCGAGATGTTCTCTTGCAGCTCGACCAGCTGCGTGCGGCAGTACGGTCACCAGACGGCGGAGCGATAGAAGACGACGATCGCCTTCGAGTCGCCACGATGGGCATGGAAGTCGATGGGTTCGCCGTTCTGGTTCGGCAGCTCGAACTCGGGCAGGCGCTCGCCGATGGCGGGACCCGTCGGGAACTCATGTTCCGCCGGGTAGCGGCGACCCGGGTGGCTCGCAGGCACCGGCACCGTGATGCCGAGATCGTCCGTGCGCGCTTCGGGCACCAGGTTCTCGTGCGCTGCTTTCACCTTCTTCTCTCCCTCCTCGGCAAACGCCGGGACGGCCAGAAACACCGGGACAAGGGCGAGCAAGGCAAGTCGGCCTCTCTTCATCGTCGAACGCTCCCTCTCAACGTGTTCTTCGAGTACGGGGATCCGCTACGGTTGACCGTACCAGCCAAGCTCCTGAGCGTCTACGGCAAGCCTTGTCCCACGCAGGGCCGTTCCAAAGTCGGGAACTTCGGTGACCGATGTGAGGAAACCACTCCGGAATCGGCAACTCCGCACCGGCACGGCTCTCGACCATCGGGAACGAAGTCCTCCCGCCCGCGGCCAGCGTGGAGCGCTGGACTTTGGAATGGTCCTGCTTGTCCCACGTGAGGTGAGCCTGAAGTGTCGGCGTCAATCCCATGAGAAATGAGCCTGAGCGCGGGTTGGGGATCATTGATGGAACTCGGAAACCGTCCCAAGCCTCCGGCCCGGTACGTGAACAACAAACCGTCTGCCGCTTCCAGAAACCAACCCTGAACCGAACCGGATCGAAGCCTCTCCAACGCTGCCGCTCCACGCTCATTTCTCTATTGGAAAACACTCGGGCGCCTGCGCTCACGATCAGGCGCTAGGCTGGCGCTTCGAACGACCGGAAGGGATGGAATGATGAGACGACGACCCGGCACGACTCGACGCGGCCTGGTGGCCCTGGGCCTCGCCGCGGCCTTCGCCGCAGGCGCCGCGGGCGCGGTTGCCTACCGGCAGGGCACGGTCCAGCCGGCCCCGCAGCAGCCTGCAGCCGCCGGTCCGACCCAAACGATCGACTGGCAGTCCGGCGCCGACCCGCAAGGACGACCCGCCGCGGAAAGGCCGCCCAACATCGTCATCATCCTCGCCGACGACCTGGGCTGGAACGACCTGAGCTGGCTCGGCGGCGGGCGTCGCGGACGGCACGGCGCCGACGCCGAACATCGACTCCCTGGCGCGTGACGGCGTTCACTTCGCCAACGGCTACTCGGCCAACGGCACCTGCGCGCCGTCGCGGGCTGCCCTGATGACCGGCCGCTACGGCACCCGTTTCGGTTTCGAGTTCACCCCGACGCCGCCGGGATTCGCCACGATGGCGTCCCAACTCTCGAACCCGGAAGGCAAGCTCCGGCAGACGAGCGTCAACGAGGAAGCGGCTTCGGTTCCCCTCGCCGCCAAGGGAATGCCGCCCTCCGAAGTCACGCTCGCCGAGCTGCTGAAGCCCGCCGGCTACCACACCGTCCACATCGGCAAGTGGCACCTCGGCCAGGGCGAGGGCATGCGAGCCCACGAGCAGGGCTTCGACGAGAGCCTGCTCATGGCGAGCGGCCTGTACCTGCCCGAGGACGACCCCAACGTCGTCAACTCGAAGCAGGAGTTCGACGGAATCGACCGCTTCCTGTGGCGCTTCTTGCGCTACGCGGCCTCGTTCAACGGCAGTCCCGACTTCGAGCCCGGCGGCTACCTGACCGACTACTACACGGACCAGGCGGTCCAGGTGATCGAGGCCAACAAGGATCGGCCCTTCCTGCTCTACCTGGCGCACTGGGCGGTGCACACGCCGCTGCAGGCGCTCCGCGCCGACTACGAGGCGCTCTCCCACATCGAGGAGCACCGCCTGCGCGTTTACGCCGCGATGGTGCGCTCGCTCGACCGCAGCGTCGGCCGGGTGCTCGAGGCGCTGCGCGAGAACGGTCTCGAAGAGAACACGCTCGTCTTCTTCACGTCGGACAACGGGGCGCCGGCCTACATCGGCCTGCCGCGCGTCAACGAACCGTTCCGCGGCTGGAAGATCAGCTTCTTCGAGGGAGGCATCCACGTGCCGTTCCTGCTGAAATGGCCGGCTCGTCTAAGCGGCGGCCAGGTCTACGAAGCCCCGGTGCACGGTTTCGACATCTTCTCCACCGCGGCGGCCGCGGCGGGAGTCGATCTTCCCGGCGACCGGACGATCGACGGCGTCGACCTGGCGCCGCACGTCCTGGGCGAGGTCGAGGGCGCGCCGCACGACCGTCTCTTCTGGCGTACCGGCGGCTACCAGGTCGTCCTTGCCGACGGCTGGAAACTCCAGATCAGCGACCCCCCCGGGAAGGTGTGGCTCTTCAACCTGGCGAAGGATCCCGCCGAGCAGCACAACGTCGCCGACAAGGCGCCGGAGCGGGTCGCGGCCCTGAAGAAGCTCCTCGCCGAGCACAACAAGGAGCAGGCGACGCCTATCTGGCCGTGGGCCACCCGGAGCCCGATCAACATCGACAAGACGCTGCTCGAGCCGGACGCTCCGGACGACGAGCACATCTACTGGTACAACTGAGCGCTGACGCCGCGCAGCGACCGTGTGACTGCCCTTCCTCCGCACCTGCTGGAACCCGCTGTGTTCCAGGATGCGCCGGACTTCTGCACCTGAAAGCCGCCGTAGCCTAGCCAACCGCGATGTTCAGGTTCGTGACATAGACCTCCCGTCGGAACCGCCGCTCCTGCTCTTCGGGAGGCGCTTGCTCAAAGAACAGCTCCAGCGCTTCCTGCAGGTTCTCTCGCGCTTCACGCACGGTGGCTCCCTGGCTAACTAGTGTCTGCCAGAAAACCCCCTGTTTGAGCGAGGCTTCATGTCTCTTGGCGCGGGAATTCGGGCGTGTGGGAAGGGTGTCCGGGGCGTGCGCCGTGAAGTTCGATGCGGTGGTGTCGGAATCTGTCGGAATCAGGCGGTTTCGGGCGTGGCGGTGCCTGTAGCTTGGTAGAAGCGGTTCGTCGCGGGTTGTGTTCTGGAGGCGTTGGGGTCAGGCGGCTGGTCGCCGTCGCCTGCGTTTTTTCTCGCGTGCCCGGAGCATGTGTCCGAGCCGATGCAGGTTGGCGGCGAGCACCGACAGGGCGACGGTCCGCTCGAAGCCATCTGCTCCGCGGCTTCGGACGCGGTCGAGCCCGCGATGCTCCAGGGCGTTGATGGCCGACTCGATCGCCGGGTGTTTGCGCCGCGCGGCGGCAAAGGCCTCCTCGGTTTCGCGTTTCCGGTCAGCGACAGACAAGTATCCCTTCTTCGGCAGCACGGCGAGGTCAAGCAGCTGATCAAGCCGGGCCCGGTTCTCAGGACTATGGAACCCGCGATCGAAACTGCATGCGCGCAGGTCCGGGAACCGCTCCTGGGCCGCCCTCACCAGCGGCAGCGCCACATGGACATCCTCGCCTTTCCACAGCACCTCATGGTGCAGGATGAATTGGTGCTGGTCCTCGATCACTGCTACCGGAACGCCGAGCTCCACCGGCGTGCCCGCCTTCCCCTTGGACACCCATCGCGTATGAGGCTCGAAGACCGAGAGGACCTTCTCCTGATGAGGAATCGTCTCCCCCAGCAGCAGCCGGCGCTCAACCTGGTCCATCTGACGGCGCGCATGAGCGATGAATCCGGCAATTGACTCGCAGGAAGCCTCGTGTCCCGCACACCGCAGTGCCTCAACCGTCTCTGCCGACCGCGCCACCAGCATCTCGCACCGGGCCAGGTACGCCTTCACACGCGACGGAAACCGCTTCGCCCGGCGCGTGCCGCGCACCTGGTTGAACAACCGGCGCACCGACTTCGACTGGTAGCGCCACTGACGCCAGCCAGTGACTCCGTGCTTGCCGGCGGCACGTCCGGTCTCGCGAAGCACGCAACGCATCGCATCCCACAACAGACTCACGTCCGTCGGGTAGTGCACGTCCGTCTCGACGACGAACGAGTCACACCGCCCGCGCAACGGCGCGCCAGGCTTTTTTCGCGCGACCGCATGGCCGCTCTCCACCACCAATCTGCCCACCGCAGACAACACCTCCGGAGTCAACAAACTCACGTTGTCGACCACCGTCTGGTACTCGTAGTAGCTCCTGTCCCCGAACTCGCCGTGACCCAGGAAGGCCCGCACCGTCGTGTGGTGGTTAGCCAGATCGTGAACCCGGTCGAAGTCGCAGCCCAGACCCTGCTTCAGAACCCCCAACACCAGAATCCGCCACAACTCCATCCCCGGACGACCCACCGACCGGTCCACGCCCGGCAGCACGCCCTCCTCCAGCAGCTCGAAAAGACGACCCCGCAACGCACGGTCGCACCAGAGATGCTGAAGACCCCTGAACACCGCCGGTATGTCGTCCCGCGACTTCGGGTCGAGCCGAATCTTCTCGATCGGCGTCTCGCCAACCTCCATCTGCAACCGGTGAACTTCTCGCATCCGCCCCCCCCCAAAACACCCGAAGATTGACCCAAAACGCGGGATCAACACCGCTACACTACGACATCGGAGCCATCTTCAACCGGCCAAAAGACCCGAAAGGCCTTCTGGATCAAGGACTTCGCCGGTTTTCTGGCAGACACTATCTAGTGTCTGCCAGAAAACCCCCTGTTTGAGCGAGGCTTCATGTCTCTTGGCGCGGGAATTCGGGCGTGTGGGAAGGGTGTCCGGGGCGTGCGCCGTGAAGTTCGATGCGGTGGTGTCGGAATCTGTCGGAATCAGGCGGTTTCGGGCGTGGCGGTGCCTGTAGCTTGGTAGAAGCGGTTCGTCGCGGGTTGTGTTCTGGAGGCGTTGGGGTCAGGCGGCTGGTCGCCGTCGCCTGCGTTTTTTCTCGCGTGCCCGGAGCATGTGTCCGAGCCGATGCAGGTTGGCGGCGAGCACCGACAGGGCGACGGTCCGCTCGAAGCCATCTGCTCCGCGGCTTCGGACGCGGTCGAGCCCGCGATGCTCCAGGGCGTTGATGGCCGACTCGATCGCCGGGTGTTTGCGCCGCGCGGCGGCAAAGGCCTCCTCGGTTTCGCGTTTCCGGTCAGCGACAGACAAGTATCCCTTCTTCGGCAGCACGGCGAGGTCAAGCAGCTGATCAAGCCGGGCCCGGTTCTCAGGACTATGGAACCCGCGATCGAAACTGCATGCGCGCAGGTCCGGGAACCGCTCCTGGGCCGCCCTCACCAGCGGCAGCGCCACATGGACATCCTCGCCTTTCCACAGCACCTCATGGTGCAGGATGAATTGGTGCTGGTCCTCGATCACTGCTACCGGAACGCCGAGCTCCACCGGCGTGCCCGCCTTCCCCTTGGACACCCATCGCGTATGAGGCTCGAAGACCGAGAGGACCTTCTCCTGATGAGGAATCGTCTCCCCCAGCAGCAGCCGGCGCTCAACCTGGTCCATCTGACGGCGCGCATGAGCGATGAATCCGGCAATTGACTCGCAGGAAGCCTCGTGTCCCGCACACCGCAGTGCCTCAACCGTCTCTGCCGACCGCGCCACCAGCATCTCGCACCGGGCCAGGTACGCCTTCACACGCGACGGAAACCGCTTCGCCCGGCGCGTGCCGCGCACCTGGTTGAACAACCGGCGCACCGACTTCGACTGGTAGCGCCACTGACGCCAGCCAGTGACTCCGTGCTTGCCGGCGGCACGTCCGGTCTCGCGAAGCACGCAACGCATCGCATCCCACAACAGACTCACGTCCGTCGGGTAGTGCACGTCCGTCTCGACGACGAACGAGTCACACCGCCCGCGCAACGGCGCGCCAGGCTTTTTTCGCGCGACCGCATGGCCGCTCTCCACCACCAATCTGCCCACCGCAGACAACACCTCCGGAGTCAACAAACTCACGTTGTCGACCACCGTCTGGTACTCGTAGTAGCTCCTGTCCCCGAACTCGCCGTGACCCAGGAAGGCCCGCACCGTCGTGTGGTGGTTAGCCAGATCGTGAACCCGGTCGAAGTCGCAGCCCAGACCCTGCTTCAGAACCCCCAACACCAGAATCCGCCACAACTCCATCCCCGGACGACCCACCGACCGGTCCACGCCCGGCAGCACGCCCTCCTCCAGCAGCTCGAACAGACGACCCCGCAACGCACGGTCGCACCAGAGATGCTGAAGACCCCTGAACACCGCCGGTATGTCGTCCCGCGACTTCGGGTCGAGCCGAATCTTCTCGATCGGCGTCTCGCCAACCTCCATCTGCAACCGGTGAACTTCTCGCATCCGCCCCCCCCCAAAACACCCGAAGATTGACCCAAAACGCGGGATCAACACCGCTACACTACGACATCGGAGCCATCTTCAACCGGCCAAAAGACCCGAAAGGCCTTCTGGATCAAGGACTTCGCCGGTTTTCTGGCAGACACTAACTACGTCGAACTCCGGGCAGAGGGCAACATAGAGGTCATCTTCTCGTTCGATGACTGCGGTCAACGTCGTGTTCATGCTCCCTCCGATTCTCCGTGAGCCCTTGGATTCTACGGCCTCGATCGTTTCTCGGCGCGTCCCCGGTAAGCCACCGAGGCTGACCGCGGCGCAAGCTGCTGCCGGGACAGGCGCCGGTCGAAGAACCGCACGATCACGTCATTGCACTTCGTCCGACTCGGGCTTGTCTGTTTAGCTTGGCCTTCCCACACGCGCAGGTCGGCTTCGACGCCGAAGCTGACGAGCTTGTTGTGGCTCGCCCGGACGCCGCCCAGGGCGAAGTCGCGTGTGCCGCTGATCAAGAGCGCCGGCGGGGGGCTCGCTCAACGTTCCCGGGTCAGAAACCACGGCAGGACCCTGAAGCCCTTCAGGTCGAAGCTGCCGGCGCCGCCGTGAACCAGAACCCCGCCCCGGTTGGGATTCGCGGGAATCGAGGTCCACCATTCGAGGGCTGCGACGGCGTCCGCGGCCACGGTGCGTCCCGACTTGACCTCAATCGGAATCAGGCGGTCGCCGGCATCGACAAGCACGTCGATCTCGTGCCCGGCGGCATCTCGCCAGAAGAACAGCGGCGAATCGCGGCGCGTCGCCGAGAAGGCCTTGACCAGCTCCGCGACGACGAAGGACTCGAAGATCGGGCCGCGCAGCGGATGGCTCTCGAGCGTCACGCCGTCCCGAATCCCGAGCAGGTAGCAGATCAGACCCGTATCGAGGAAGTGCAGCCGTGGACGCTTGCGCAGGCGCTTGCGATAGTTGGCGTGGTGGGGAGGAAGCGCGGTAGCCAGGTAGCCGATCTCAAGCGCGTTGAACCAGCGGCGAGCAGTCTGCTGCGTCACGCCGACGTCGCCCGCCAACGCACTCAGGTTGAGTTCGGTTGCCGTACGCGCAGCCGCCAGCCGCATGAACGTCTCGAACTGCCGCAGGTCGAGCACCTGCGTCACTTCACGCAGGTCGCGCTCGACGTAGGTACGGAAGTAGTCGGCCAACCACTCGCCCGCCGGGACGCCGCGATCATGGATCGGCGGAAAGAAGCCTGTGACCAGGGTGTCCCAGAGTGCCTCCGCGGCCAGCGGCCCGGCCGCAGCCGCGTTCGTCCCACCGTCGCCGTCAACGTCGGCCGGAAGATCCAGACTCAGCGGTTCGAGCGCCGGCAGGCCTCGCAGCTCCGCCAGCGAGAACGGGTGAAGGACGAGCAACGCCGTCCTGCCTGCCAGCGTCTGCGAAACGGACCTGAGAAGCAGGACGTTCTGCGATCCGGTCACGACGAACCTGCCGGCGCGAGGGTCGTCGTCGACGAGGCCCTGTACGTAGGAAAGCAACTCCGGCGCTCGCTGGATCTCATCGAGGATCATGTGGTCCGCCTGAGCCAGGAAGGCACGCGGATCCGCGAGGGCCCGCGCGCGCACATCCGGTGATTCGAGCGACATGTAGCCGTGTTCGGGAAAGACGGCCCGCACCAGGGTCGTCTTTCCCGACTGTCGCGGCCCGGTCAGCGTCACGACCGGATAGTCCTTCGCGGCGCGCTTCAACGCGGGCGTAACGTGCCGGAAGATCATGGGCAGAAGAAGTCTGCTCCGCTGCGCTGCGCGTGTCAAATCGGTGATCGCATCATCGAAATGACACGATCACGCACTTCTCCAGTCGTCCAGTCCGATCCAGGCGGCGGAGCCGGCCTTGCAGGCCGGCGCGATTCGATGGCCGCCTGCCGTGCCCGGGCCGCCTCGACCGCCTTTTCGATCACGCGCCGGGCGTCGCGCGGGTTCTCCTCCAGACCCGCGAGGCCAACGGAAACCGTGGCCCTGCACGTCGTCCGAGGGCATCTTCTCCTCCAGGCGCGCGAGGCCAACGGCCTCTTCCTCCGCTGCGAGGTCGACAAACCCGGTATGGCCCGTCGACGTTTGTCTGACGCACAACAGCCGCTCGATAGAGCACAACAGCCGCTCGATAGAGATAGAGATAGCCTCGTTCACTCAACCGAAGGAGATCTCCCATGAGCCATCGAGTCGTTCGTCTCTCCGGATCCCTTGGCGCCGAGGTCCACGATCTGTCGCTGGCCGAGGCCGGGTCCGACGAGGCCGCAACGATCCGCGGTCTGCTGCTGGACCACCAGGTCCTCTTCTTCCCCGACCAGCACCTGACGGTGGAGCAGCACGTCCGGTTCGGGCAGCACTTCGGCGAACTCGAGGGACACCCGCACTTGAACAACCCCTTCCTCGACCACCCCGAGGTGTTCGAGCTGGTGGCGACCCGTGGCGGCGTCGCCGACGAGTGGCACAGCGACATCAGCTTCCAGGAAAGCCCTTCGGTGATGGCGATCCTGAACATGGTCAAGTGCCCCGAGGTCGGCGGCGACACGATGTGGGCCAACATGTACAGGGCCTACGAGGAGCTGTCGCCGCCGCTGCAGGAGCTCTGCGAGGGCCTGACGGCGCTCCACGACGCGACGCCGCACGGCAAGCCGGAGAGGATGACGATCCACCCCGTGGTCCGGGTGCACCCGGAGACCGGCCGCAAGTCGCTCTTCGTCAACGAGCACTTCACGCGCCGCATCGTCGAGCTGAGCCACGAGGAGAGCGACCACCTGCTCGGCTACCTGACCCGCTGGGCGACGAACACGCGCTTCACCGTCCGCTACCGCTGGCAGCAGGGCGCCCTGGCCATGTGGGACAACCGCTGCACGCAGCACTTCGTGCTGAACGACTTCGACGAGGAGCGCATCATCCAGCGCGTCACCGTGATGGGCGACCAGGTCGAAGCGGCCGGAGAAGCCCGCTGGGCGCCCTACGTGCGCGGCCGCCACGCCGGCGCCACGAGCCGCTACGACCGGCAGCTCAACAAGTACCTGAAGCGCAAGGTCCAGTCGTTGGAGTCGAACGCGAAGGAAGAAGTCGCGCTGGAGATGTAAGGGGGCTGGGGTGAGAGGCATGGTCGTCCACCAACCTTCTGCGCTACTGCTCGTCGTTGCGCTCGGCCCGGGCCTTGCGGCGGGCCAGCCCGCCGAACAGTGCACGCCTGCGGGCGCGAACCCGCCGATGCCGCGCAGCGCCAGCGCCTACGCCGCGATGTGCGAGCCGCACCTGGGCATCGCGCCCACCGTCGACTGCAGCCAGGGCGCGCGCATCCCCATCCGGCAGGACGGCAACGAGATCTTCGAGGATCCGGGGCTCCACGCCTGCGACGACGGCAGCCTCCAGATCGGCGACTGCATGCCGGGGTCAAGCCTCCAGCGCCACGAGGGCAGGAACGCCGACGGCACGCCGCGTCCCGAGGTCGTGTGGGTGAGCTTCTGCCGCCACGACGGGCGTGACGACGTCTTCAACGTCGACATCGGCGACTCGGTCCAGATGATCGGCTACAACCGCGAGTCAGGCGCCACCTGCTTCTTCGAGTCCGGCGACAACAGCCCCTGGACCTCCGTAGGCGAGAACAACCGCCTGCTCGGGGTGCTGCCGGGCCCGGACGACCCGGACTTCGACGACGCGTACCTGCCCGCCGGCAACATCCAGTGCGTCCGCTGCCACCAGGCGGACCCGTTCATCCACAACCCGTGGATCAAGTCGGCACGGCTTCCCGAGAACCCGCGCCAGCCCGTGGTCCCCGTCCTTCCCGGTCCGAATCCGCCCTATTACGTCGTGGGCGCGCCGGACTGGGACATGCGGACGATCCACATGGAGGGCAACGGCTGCCTCGGCTGCCACCGAATGGGCATGGAGACGCTCGAGGAGTTCACCGGCGACTTCTGGGACCCGAACGAGCACATGCCGCCGCACGATCCGGGCTCACTGGCGGCGGACCTCGAGGCGCTGGAGCAGTGCTGGGCCGACGGGCCGGAGAACACGCCCGGTTGCGAGTGGGTCGTGCCGCCGGCTGGCGAATGCGTCGGGGGCGTCGTGGGGGCGGAGTACCCGCATGCGGCCGAGGGCTTCAATCGCGGGGCCAGGAGCGCGCCGCACAGCTCGGGAAAGCGTTGGATGACGCCGCGCGAGAAGTAGCGCTACTCGGCTATGCGGCGGCGGCGGAAGCGCAGCGTGGAGCAAGCACCGGATGACGCCGCGCGAGAAGTAGCGCTACCCGGCTATGCGGCGGCCGGGCGGAAGCGCAGCGTGGAGCAAGCACCGGACGACGCCGCGCGAGAAGTAGCGCTACTGCTCCACGATCAGCAACTCGTCGGCCGCCACGTTCTCCCGCGCCGTCGTCGACCCGTCGGGCCAGGTCACGACGACCGAGTCGACCACGCCGGCGTCACCGAGGCCGAAGTGCTGGCGGAAGTCGTCCTGGGACAGGTAGCTCGTGCCGCTGCGAATGTTGCGGATCTGGCGATGTTCGCCCGTCGTGACCTGGATCACCGCGCCGAGCGCGTCGGTGTTCTTGCCGGCGCCGACAAGCCGCACCTGCAGCCAGTGGCCGCCGCCGGCCTCGTTCTTCAGCACCATCGGTGAACCGTCGAGGTCGTTGACAACCAGATCCACGCGGCCGTCGTTGTCGAGGTCGCCCATCGCCAGGCCGCGGCTCACCCGCTCCTCCAAGAACGCCGGGCCGGCTCGGTCGGCGAGTTCCTCGAACGTGCCGTCGCCCAGGTTGCGGTAGAGCAGCTTGCGCTGGCGGTAGGGCGCCGAGGCGCCGAGCTTGGCGCCGTCGAGCTGGGGATAGACGTGGCCATTGACGACCACCAGGTCCTCCCAGCCGTCGTTGTCGTAGTCGAAGAAGGCTGTGCCCCAACCGACGTAGGGAAGGCTCGACGGCGCGGTTCTCGACCGGAAGGAGACATCGACAAGATAGTCGCCCTCGTTGCGATAGAGCGCGTTGGACTCCTCGGCGAAGTTGGAGACGAACAGGCTCAGCCGGCCGCTCGAGTCGTAGTCGCCGACCGCGACGCCCATGCCGCCCTGTTCGGCGCCGTCCTCGCTCACCGCGACTCCCATGAAGAACCCCGATTCCTCGAAGGTCCCGTCCTTCCGGTTGACGTAGAGGTAGTTGGGGGTCGAGTCGTTGGCGACGTAGAGGTCGAGCCAGCCGTCGCCGTCCACGTCGACCCAGGCGATGCCAAGTCCGAAGAACCCGTCGGCATCGCGGACGCCCGCTTCCTCGCCGACCTCGGTGAAGGCGCCGCTCGCATCCTGGCGGAACAGGAGGTCGGAAGTGCCCGACAGGCCCCGCGGACCGCACTGGACGGAGATGCCGCGGTACTTGCAGGTCTTGTCCTTGCCCAACTCCGGCAGGTTGGCCAGGTCGAACTCGACGTAGCGGCTCACGAACAGGTCGAGGTCGCCGTCGCGGTCGTAGTCGGCGAAGCCGCAACCGGTCGACCAGCCGGCGGCCGCCACGCCCAGGTCCTCCGCCACGTCGGTGAAGGCGCCCTCGCCGGAGTTCCGGTACAGCCGGTTCCGGCCGACCCCGGTGACGTAGATGTCCTGCCAGCCGTCGCCGTCGACGTCGGCGACGCATAGCCCCATGCCCCAGCCGGGGTGGGCAACACCGGCCTCGGCGGCGACATCGCGAAACGTGCCGTCTCCCAGGTTGCGGTAGAGAGCGCTCGCCGACGACTCCGGCGCGTTCGCGGTGTCCACGGTGAGCGAGTTGACGAAGTAGATGTCGAGCAGGCCGTCGCGGTCGTAGTCGAGGAGTCCGACGCCGCCGCTCATCGACTCGACGATGTACTTCTTCTCGGGCGCCGAGTTGTGGCGGTATGCGATGCCGGCGGCTTGCGTGATGTCGCGAAACAGCGGCGCGTCGCCGGCGCCCTGCGCGAACGTGGACGCGGGCCAGAGGAGGAGTGCCGCCAGCGCTGCTGCAGCAGGAATCCGAAGACCGCTCAAGGCTCCGCCCTCGAGCCCAACCGCGACTGGGCTCGCAGATGCTGGATGCTCTGTTCGATCGCAGCCTGAGCCTCCCGGGAAAGCTGCAGATGACGCTTTGACCCCTGACGGTCGCCGAGACGCGCCAGGGCAAGGCTGAGCTGGTAGTGCCCCTTGATCGACTCGGTCTCGGCGGCGACCGCTCGGGTCAACGCCTCCCGGGCTTCCTCGAAGCGGCCTTCCTTCAGGAAGGCCGTTCCGATCGTGACCAGCGCCGCAGGGTGATCGGGATTGACCGCGAGAGCCCGCTCCGCGAGTCGAGTCGCCTCGGCCAGCAGGCCAAGCCCCTCCGCGGTTTCGGACATGGCGGCCAGCGCCTCCACGTTGTCGGGCGCCAGCCGAAGCGCTCTGGCCAGGGCCTCCTGGGCATCATCGAGCCGGTTCAGCCGGTTGAGGGCCAGGCCAAGCGCGATGTGGGTCAGGGCCCGACCCGAATCCAGGGCTGCCGCATCGCGGAGCGCCTCGGCCGCGTCGGCCATCTCGCCCACCTGCATGCGGGCCACGCCGAGCAGATAGGCGTACTCCGCCTCTGCGGGGTGCATCCGGGCCAGCGGCTCGAGCGCCAGGATCGCCTGGATCGGGTTGCCGCGGCCGAGCGAGAAGCGGGCGTAGGCGCCGAGGACCTCCTCCGAGTTCGGCGCCAGGGAGATGGCCCGTCCGAGCGCCTCGGCGGCCGCTTCGGCGTCGTTTTGCGAAGCGCTGGAGCGGGCCGTCTCGAGCAGCCCGCGGACCGACTCCGCCGGTACGGCTTCGGATTGGGCCAACAGTCCGGCCGGCGCGAGCAGCGCCAGGACAAGCGCCGCGTGGCGCACCAAGTCGCTCACTGTTCCGATCTTCCCTTGAGTCGCCGGAAGATCTCGAACTGTTCCTGCGCCTTCTCTCTCTCGCCCAGCCTCTGGTAGGCCTGTCCAAGCTGGTTGCGGATGTTCGGGTCTTCCGGGGCCAGTTCCGCGGCCGCCAGCAACTGCGCGGCCGCTTCGTCGACCCGGCCGTCCTCGAGCAGGATCTTGCCCCGGAGGTAGCGGGCGTCGGCGAAGTCGGGTTCCGCTTCAAGCACCAGCTCCACCTCCCGCAGCGCGGCCTGCGGCTGATTGTCGAGTTCGAGGACGGTCGCCAGGACGTAGCGCGACCGGTGGTCGACGGGACGGGCAGCCAGTTCGGCACGCAGCGCGACGGCGGCCTCCTCGAGCCGCCCCTGGCGGAGATAAATGTTGCCGAGCGTCGCCTGCGCCTCGGCGACGCCAGGCCGCAGTTCGATGGCGCGTTCGAGGTGCTCCACCGCCGCCTCGAAGTCGCCTTCCTGCGCCGCCGCCTGGCCGAGCAGCACATTGAGCTCGGGCCAGTCTGCATGCTCGGCGAGCAGCCGGTCGAAGATCGGTTGCGCCTCCGCGGTGCGACCGCTCCGGACCAGGGCCAGGCCGTAGGCGTACTGCAGGGAACGGTCGGCGGAGCGGCCCGGGTCGGTTGCCAGAAGCTCTGCCGCGCGATCGTACGTCTCGGCGTTCAGCCAGGCGAGCGCGAGCATCCGCCGGAGCGCCAGGTCGTCCGGCTGCAGCGCCAGCGCCGCCGACAGCGGCGACGTCGCCCGCTCGAACTGACCCGCGTTGAAGCGGGCGACTCCCTGCGAGTACTGGACTCGCGGGAAGCCCGGATCGATGGAGGCCGCCTGCTCGAAGTGATCGGCCGCGCGGGTGAAGCGCCGGGACTGCGTCGCCATCACGCCGAGATTGAACGACGCGCGGGCAAGAGTCGTTCGCGCCGTGCGAGCGAGCTCCTCGCGAACCTCCGGAGAAAGGCCGGAGACAGCCGTCTCGCTGAACACGGACAGGCCGACGGCCGCGGCCGAGGGATCCTTGCCATGCCCGTCGAGGTAGTTCGACAATCGATTGCGCAAACTCTCGGCCAGGGCAACCGCAAAGCGCTCGGCGGCCTCGAAATGAGGCGCGGCCCGCGCTTCGTCGCCCGTGCGGCGGAGAGCCAGCGCGAGCTGGTAGTGGAGGCTCTCCATCTGATTGGCATTGGACGAGCCGCCGTACCGACCCTCCGCCAGCTCGACGGCGCTCTCGAGCACGGTCGCCGCTTCCCGCGGCCGGTCGAGTCCGAGGAGAGCCCGCCCCATGTGATGCAAGGCGTTGGGGCGGGTGGACTCCGACTCGACGGCGATCTCCAGCGAGGGCAACGCCTCCTCGAAACGCCGGGCATCGACGAGCACCATGCCCAGGTAGAGGGAGTTCACGGGATTCCTCCGGCGAGATCCGGCGTTCCTCCCTGAAACGGTCGATGGCAAGGTCGACGGCGTCCCGGCCGCGGTCCAAAAGCTCCACGGTCCCCAGGTAGAAACGAGCCCGCGGCACGAGCGGTTCTCGTTCGATGGCCCGTTCGAGCGCCTCGCGGGCCCTCTCGTACTCTCCGTAGTCGCGATAGGTCCTGCCGATCAGAATCCAGGTCTGCGGAATCGGACGCTGCTCGGCCACCTCCTCCAAGAGCTTCTCCGCTGCCTCCGGGCGCTCCAGGAGGAGGTAACCGCTGGCGAGAACGAACCGGGATTCCAGATCCTCAGGCATCGCTGCAACAGCCCCCTCCAACTGCTGCACCGCAAGCTCCGGTTTGCCGCTTGCGTTGAAGGCCCGCGCCAGGAGCCGCACGGCACGGCTGTCTCCCGAGCTGCGCGCGAGCAGACGCCGGAGGTGGTCCGCCGCGCGTTCGGGCGCCCCGCGTTCGAGCGCGAGTTCGGCGAGGGCGAGCAGCGGGCGCCGCGCTTCGAGGGCCGAGACCAGGGCCCGCTCGTAAGCCGCCTCCGCATCGGACGGGGCGCCTGCGGCCCGATACAGGTCGCCGAGCAGCAGCCCAGCCTTCGAGCAGCGCCTCCCGGTACCAGCTCTCGGCTGCCTGCGGCTCGTCCCCGGCGCAGCATGGTCTCGGCCTCGGCCAGGGCGCGCTGCAACGCGGCGTCCGGCGGCGGCTCATCCTGGGGCTGCGTCGGCGCGGGCAGCACGGCGGCCAAGGTCAGGACCAGTGCCCAGCATGGTCGCCGCTTCGCGGCGCGTCTCTTCCCGGAAAGCCGGCCAGAACCCGGGTGGCGCGGACCCGCGCCACCCGCGAACCAGTCCGTGCGCCCGTCACGGGCGCACGGATGGCAGGCCGGCGCACCCGGTTCAGTGGCCCGGTCGCTCAACGCCCGTTCCCGGCCTCCTCGCCCACGGCCAGGGTGGTCGAGACGAACGCGGTTTCGCGGGTCGCGTCGTCCCGCACGCCGACCGCGACCATGTTCAAGCCATCCGGGATGTCGACGCCCAAGACCAGATCGAGAAGGCGCGTTTCGCGATCCGGCGGCGCCTCGACCTGAAACGTCCTGTCGTCCCGAACGACCTTCGAGGTAGCCGCATGACGGCTGGCGACCAGCACCCTGATCTGGGCCATCTCCTTGTCCTCGACCGGCAGGAAGGCGACCCGGGCGGCCGGCACCATCACGTGGAGGGGCAGCCGCCGCTTGCCGCCGCCGGCCGCGCGCACCCGGCCGGCGCCGAGCCTCACGCCGAGCGGATTCTCGACCAGGCCGAGATAGAGCGCGCCGTCGAGTTGCTCGCTCAGTCGCAGATCGGAGCTCTTGTCCCGATACCCGCGGCGGTGACGAACCTGCAGCTTCCTGCCGCGGACCCGTACGCGGATCTGGTGCTCGCCGCGGTCGCCGCCATGGGGCGGACGGTAGGCGAGGGAGTAGTAGCTGGCCATCTCGTCGACGATCTGTGCCAGCTCACCTCCGAACTGGTTGCGGTTGAAGATGGCGCGGCCGCCGGTTTCGTCGGCGAGGACGGCCAGTCCGTCGCGTTCGGCCTCGCGGATCGAACTGTTGAACGGGTTCGCCCCCAGGAAGTCCACCGACGCCTGCTCCGCAGTACTGAGGAAGGTGGAACGCAGGCCGCTCGTCTGCAGCGCGTAGATCGTCACCCGGTTCGCGTTGGCGTGCCGCGTGAGTTCGTGGAAGGCGGTGGACAGTTCTTCGACGGGCTGGAGCGAACGGAACCGGTCACCGGCCGGACACAGGCCGGTAATGAAGTCCTGCAAGTCCCTGCCCGGCGTCCGTTCCAGCGCGTCGCTGACGTAGAGCAACGTCTTGACGCCCGGCATCGCGGCCAGGAAACGCGCGGGCCGTCGTCAGGTGATCAAGCGTGGCGGAGATTCGATCGCGGCCGATGCGGGCGTAGTTCTCGACCTCGGGCAGCGCCCTCCGCATGAACATGGGACAGGGCGCCGGCGCCGTCGTCTGCCGGCCACTTCCCATTGACGCGAGCTCCCTGGAGTCCTTCCAGAGCTGGTTCAGGTTATAGACGGCGAGGCGTTTCGTCTGTTGCGACTGGCCGCCCATTCCCGGCGAGGCTTCGATGCGAGCGAGCGCCGCGTCGAGGTCCTCGCGGCTGGAGCCGAAGTAGGCCTCGGTGACGAGGTTGCGGTCCTGGCGGAAGATGAGCACCCCGCTCCGCGGGGAACCTCTCCTCGTCGAGGAAGGCTCGAAGGTCCCCGATCGCCTGCTTGCGGCTGGCGGGGCCGAGGTGGAGTTCGTCGAAGTAGAGAACGAGATGCGCCGGTTCGGCGGCCGCCCCGCCCCCGGTCACGTCCGACGCGGCCGCCGGCTCACCGCCGTCTCCGCCAGGCCGGGCGGAAACGGCGCCCGTCACCTCTCGCTGAAGAAGTCGACTGTCACCGGCTTGCCGTCCTCGCGCACCTCGAAGTCCTCCGGACCCAGGCCGACGACCGGACGGCCCTGCCTGTCGCTTACCCAGACCTCGACGTTGACGAGCTGGACATCGACGACCTCGCTGAACGAGAGGCGTTCCGTGTCCTGCGCCCGGGCCCAAGGCGCCGCCGCGAGCACGGACACCGCCCCGAAGAAGACCAGGGCGGCTCTCCGGCCTGTTGCTGCAAACGCGATGCGAGTTTCCGGAAGTCACCATGTCAGTCTACTTTCGCCGTCAGGCAAGTTGTGATCGGGTCGACACGGCTGCGGCCGCCCGACCAGCACAGCCGAGTGCTGCCGGCGCGTTCACGGTGCACGTCCGGACATGAGCGAGGAGCTTCCCGGCGTACCGGGTCCGTGTCCGCCGGCCCCGCCGACCTGGCGGAGCACGCCGAAGAGCAGGGCGAGGAGAAGCAGCCCCGCGACCGGCGCGACGAAACCGGCAGCCAGTCCGTCCGAGTCACCGGCAAGCCGTCCGGTGAGCCAGGGCAGAGTCGCGCCGCCGCAACCGGCCAGAGCAAACACCCAGCCGGTGCTCCGGGAACGGGTCGCGGCGGTCAGATTGGCGAGAAACGAAACGGTCAGCGGGAAGAGCGGCGCGAGACCCGCGCCGGCGGCAATGGCCGACACCGCCACGCCGGCCTGCGAGCCGCTGGTCAGCAGGCCCAGCAGGCCGGCGCCCGCGAGTGCGATGCCGGCGCTGTAGAGAACGGGTTCGGACATCCGGCGCAACAGCAGCGGCGCGGCCGCGCGGCTGGCCAGCAGCGCGGCCCAGAAGCCCGATCCGATCCAGAGCGACGTGGCTGAGCGCAGGGGCTGGAACTGGTCGGCCAAGCTGACCAGCCAGCCGCCGACCGAATTTTCGATGCCGACGTAGAGGAACATGATCGCCGCGATCAGGACGAGTCCGGAAACACGAACGACGACTTCCCGGGCGCCGCGTCCACGCGCCGCGCCGGTCGGCGCGGAGGTCCCGGAAGCGGCCCCGCCGGCGCCCGCCTCAACGCCGCCCGGCGCCCGGAGCAGCGACAGCAGCACGAGGCCCGCGGCCGCCGCCAGGGCCAGGAGCACCGCGTCGCTCGACATGCCCTGTGGTCGAACGGCGAACAGGAGCGGGCAGAAGACCGCGCCCGCGCCCCAGACCAGGTTGAGCGACGAAAGCGCCGCCCCCCTGCGCGCAGGCTGCGAGTGGGCGATCCGGAGATTCGTCGCCGGGATCGCGAGTCCCAGCCCCATACCGACGGCCGCCGTCGGCGCCAGCGCCTGCGGCCAGCCCGCGAGCGACAGCGCCCCCAGGCCCAGCGCGATCAGCAGGTAGCCGAGCGACAGGCTCAGGCCCAGCCGATAGCTGGAGAGAAGGGCGCCCACCGCGCTGGAGAGGAACTGGACGACGAAGAGAGACCGGAGCTCGGACGGCGGCAGGCGCCATTCCCGCGACAGCTCGGGGAGCAGAGGGCCCAGGAGCACCGTGACCGCGCCCGTGATCAGGAATCCCGCGTAGAGCGGCAGCCAGCCAGGCGTGGCGCGAACCAGGTCACGGCCCCGTGGTTCAGGCATCGCTTCGCGGCGGGGCGGTCGAGTTCCGGACCACCAGGGTCGGTTCGATCGTGATCGCGGCCGGCGAGTCTTCGCCGGAAGCACTCAGCTTGCGCAGCAACTCGGCGGCGGCCCGGCGCCCCATCTCGTGCAACGGCTGCCGCACGGTGGTCAGACTGGGGTTCTGAAAGGCCGCGCTCAGGATGTCGTCGAAGCCGACAACCGAGACGTCGTCCGGAACTCGGAGGCCGTTCTCGGTGAGCGCGCGCATCGCGCCGATGGCCGAAACGTCGTTGAAGGCGAAGAGCGCGGTGAACCGCGCCCCCGTCTCGAGCAGCTTTCGACCGAAGACGTGCCCCTCGCGGTAGCCCTCCTCCGGCGAGAACTCCTTGCCCGCCGCGTCTCCGGACAACTGGAGCGTCAGCCGCGGGTCGATCTCGAGGCCGAGATCCGCCGAGGCCGCGACAATCGCCTGCCACCGCGATTCGGTGTCCGCGGAGTGGGCGTGGCCCTTGAAGAAGGCGATGCGGCGATGGCCGCGTTCCGCGAGGTGACCCAACGCCAGCCGAGCGGCCATCTCGTGGTTGATCACCACGTTGGTTACGCCTGCGATCTCGCGGTGGCCAGCGACCGCGACCGCCGGCAGAGCCAGGGCCTGCTCAATCGGCGAGTTGACCAGGATCAGCCCCTCGACCGAGCGTTCTGTCAAGAGTTGCAGGTAATCGTCGAAGAGGTCGGGCTTCGAATGGTGGCCGGCCACCAGATAGAAGTAGCCCTCCCGCAGGAGCTGGTCCTCGATGCCTCCGAGGACGCCCGCCGCGTAACCCTCGCTGATCTCCGGCAGAAGGACGCCGACGGCGAACGTGCGCTGGCGCCGAAGCGACCGCGCGATGAAGTTGGGGCGGTAGCCCAGCTCCGCTGCCGCGGCGCGGACGCGATCCTGCGTCTCCGGAGGGATCCCCTTGGCGGCCGGCGAGCGGTTCATCACCAGGGACACGGTGGTCGGCGACAGACCGAGATGGGCCGCCACGTCCTTGAGCCGGACGGCCTTCCCGGAGTTCGGTTCGCCCCCGGAAGTTCTGTTTCGTCTGGCAGGACTCATCTTCCGTCGCTTGCTCTCGCGCGCTCCTCCCGCCCCGGCGCTACCGCCGGGTCGGGAATGCGGCTGTTCACAGGGTGCTTGACAAGACTACGCCTCGTGTGCAGACTCAGGCTAGCATGCTAAAACGATTTAGTCCGCCCCTTCCGTCTGCAGCGGCAGGCAGCCGGGCGTTCTGTACGGCTACCGGCTAAATCGGTTTACCCGTCAAGGAGGCACGAAGCCATGGCACGAAGACTCGCTCTCATCCTCATCATCACCCTGCTGGCCGCTCCTCTCGCTGCGCAGCGGTTCACGGCCAGCCTCCGCGGCGTCGTTACCGACCCGAACGGGGACGCCCTGCCCGGCGCCACGGTAAACCTGGAGGGCACCGAGACCGGTCTCAACCGGACGACGTTCACCAACGCCTCCGGCATCTACACCTTCGGCGATCTGCCGGTCGGCGCGTACGAGATCACGTTCACCCTGGACGGCTTCAAGGCGGCCGTGGTCAGCGACATCGCCCTGCACGTCGCCGACGTGCGCGAGGTCAGCGCCCAACTCGAGCTCGGCGACGTCTCGGAGACGATCACCGTCGAGTCCGAGGCCATCCCCGTCGACACGCTGAGCGGTGAAGTCGCCGGCCTGATGACCGGCGAGCAGATCCGCGAACTGCCGCTCAACGGACGGAACTTCGTCCAGTTGACCCTCCTGCAGCCGGGCGTCAGCGCTCCCGAAGGCTTCGACACGAAGAACAAGGGCCTGCTCGCGGGCGTCGACCTGTCGATCAGCGGCAGCGGCACGACCGGCAACATGTGGACCGTCGACGGCGCGAACAACAACGACGTCGGCTCGAACCGCACGATCCTGATCTACCCCTCGGTCGACGCGATCGAGGAGTTCAAGATCCACCGAAACAGCTACAGCGCGGAGTTCGGCGGCGCCGCCGGGGGGCAGATCAACATCGTCACCCGCGGCGGCACGAACAACTTCCGAGGCAGCGGCTACATGTTCATGCGCGACGACTCCTGGAACGAGACCAACTACTTCTTGAAACAGGTCAACCAGGACACCGAGCCTCTCGACCGCCAGGACTACGGCTTCACGCTCGGCGGACCGATCAAGCAAGACAAGCTGCACTTCTTCCTCTCCGGCGAATGGAACCAGGAGGAGCGCGGCGTCGTACGGACTGGCTTCGTGCCGACCGCGGCCGAGCGAGCGGGCGACTTCAGTGGACCGACGATCGACGGCTGCAGTTGGCAGGTCCCGGTCGATCCGGCCACCGGCCAGCCGTTCCCGGGCAACACGATCCCCTCGAACCGGATCAACGCCGGCGGCCAGGGCATGCTGAATCTCTACCCACTTCCCAACGTGACGCCAGTGGCCGGCACTTGCAACAATTGGGTCGAAGCCGTGGTCACGCCGATTGACTGGGATCAGGCGAACCTGCGGCTCGACTACGACGCCACGGATCGCACCCGGTTGATGCTGCGCTACACCCGGGACACCTGGTTGAACGGCGCACCGAACGCCGGTGCAGCGAACGGCCTGTGGGGCGACGACCCGTACCCAGTCGTGGACTCGAGCTGGGACCAGCCCGGCCACTCATTGGTGGCCCAGCTCAGCCAGACGATCGGCGACGACAGCGTGAACACGGTCACGTTCTCCTACTCGGGTAACGAGATCAAGATCGACCGCGGCGGCTCGCGGACCGAACTGACCGACCAGATCAACGGGGAAATCCCCACGATCTTCCCGGACAAGACGGGTGGCGCCGACCGGAGTCACCCGGTGTTCTGGGGCGCCGGCGCCTACGGGGCGCTGTGGAACATCGCACCTTGGGAAAACGAACAGGATCTGATGGTCCTGAAGGACGACTACTCTCAGGTCTTCGGCAAGCACTGGCTGAAGGTCGGCGCCCTCTACAGCGAGAACAAGAAGAAGGAACTGATCGGGGGCGGCTCCCACTACGAAACGCCGAAGTTCTGGGGCCCCGGCGCGGGCTATAACGGCTGGGGCGGCGGCACCACGGGCAACCTTCTCGCCGACTTCTTGCTCCAGGACATGTTCTGGGGGTTCGAGGAGAACTCGCACGAGCCCGATCCGGAGTTGAACTGGGAGGACGTCGAGTTCTACATCGCAGACACCTGGCAGGCGAACCCACGCCTGAGTATCGACTACGGCGTCCGCTACTCGAACTACAAATGGCCCTACGCCACGGACAACCTGCTCACCACGTTCGTTCCGAGCCTCTTCGATCCGGCGCTCGGCGGCGACCCGTGCAATGGTTTGGCCCAGGTGCCAGGCACCGACCCCTGCGGCGAGGCGGGCCTCCTTGGCGGATCGACCGGCCCCGGCCGCGGACTGGTCGACAGCGACACGGACAACTTCGCGCCGCGCCTCGGCATGGCCTACGATCTCTTCGGTAACGGCAGGAGCGTGGTGCGGACGGGTTTCGGCCAGTTCTTCCAGCGCGATCGAGTGAACATCCAGTTGGAGTTTGCCGGCAACCCGCCGTTCGTGTCGCGCCTCACCGGCATCCGGAAGTTCGACGAGGCGGGTGAGCCCTGCATCGCCTGCGGCATCGGACCGACGTTCGGCATCGACCCGGACTTCCAGACTCCGTACAGCCTGCAGTTCAACGTGGCCTGGGAGCAGCGCCTGGGCCGCAGCAGCACGGTTGAACTTGCCTATGTCGGTAGCCGCGGACGCCACCTCACTCGGCGTTCCGACATCAACCAGGTACCCTCGGGCGACAGCAACGGCAACGGCATTCCAGACCGGATCGAGTATGTGACAGCTCCGGAAGAGGATGCCGGCGCGGCCATCCGCGGGAGTCTGCGGCCATTCTCGGCTTTTGGCGACAGCGTCATTCTGTTCTGGGAATCGACCGGCGTCTCGGAGTACGACAGCCTCCAGGCAAGCTTCACGCACCGCTTCGGCAGCGGCTCGCAATTCCAGTTCTCCTACACGCTGGCGAGCCACAAGGCCAACGACCCACTCAACGACGCGGGCGCGGGCCAATCGTCAAGCCAGATCACGGACCGCGACAACCCCGATCTCGACTGGGGCTACGCCGGTCTGCACCGGGATCACATTTTCAACGCGAACCTCATCCACAATCTGCCGACTCTTGAGAACAAGGGCGCGCTGACCCGAGCACTGTTCGGCGCATGGCAAGCCGCCGGCATCGTCCAGTACTCCTCCGGGCAGGCGCTTACGGTCTTCACGGCGAGCCTGCCTGATGTCAACGGCGCCGCAGGCACCGGCTACACGCAGAACAACCGGCCGCTCCGCACCGGCGCGGCATGCAGCGGCAGCGGTCTCCAAGCGATCAACCCGGACGCCTACACCTTGGTCGGCTATCAACTGGGAACGCTCGGCACCGGTCGGCGCGGAGAATGCGAAGGCGCCGACTTCTTCCAGGTCGACTTCTCGCTGACGAAGAACATCCGGATGACCGACCGTCTGACCGGCCAGTTCAAGTTCGAGGTCTTCAACGTGACGAACCGGGACAACTTCGTAGGAGTCAACTCGGCCTTCGCGCCGACCAGCGTCACGTACAACAGCGACGTCGCGTCGGAACGGAGAACGATTACCGACTTCACCCTGGCCAACAACTTCGGCCAGGCCCAGGCGGCCCGCGACCCGCGGCAGATTCAGATCGGCTTCAAGCTGATCTTCTAAAGACAGCCACGGAACGTGGACCAGACGGCCGGCCCGGCCGCGCCCGTCTGGTCCGCGCTTCGCCCACCCCGCCGTGGCGGCGGCGGGTTCCTCGCATGCAGCCCCTCTCCCCTCAACGCAAAGGAAGCTGAACGTGGTCCGACGACTTTGCGCCGCGACGGCTGGTCTGCTCCCTCTTGCGCTGGCAGCCGCGCTCGCCAGCCCCGGCTCGGCACAGCAGGCCCCGGGCTCCGAGGTCAGCCCCCAAGACTGGCCCGAGCTGACTCCGCCGCTTCCGGCCGACCCGGAGCTTGAGGCGCGAGTGGACGATCTGCTCGAGCGGATGACCCTGCGCGAGAAGGTCGGCCAGGTCATTCAGGCGGAGATCCGCTCGGTCACGCCGCGGGACGTGCAGAGGTTCGACCTGGGCTCGGTGCTGAACGGCGGCGGCTCGTTTCCCGGCGAGAACAAGCACGCGGCGCCCGAGGACTGGCTCGCGCTGGCCGACGACTTCCACGAAGCCTCGACCGACACCTCGGACGGTGGCGTCGGCATTCCGGTGATCTGGGGCGTCGACGCGGTGCACGGCCACAACAACGTGATGGGCGCCACGATCTTCCCCCACAACATCGGGCTCGGCGCGGCCCGAAATCCCGACCTGGTCCGCCGCATCGGCGAGATCACGGCCCGCGAGGTGCGCGCCACGGGGCTGGACTGGAACTTCGGTCCGACCGTCGCCGTGGCACGGGACGACCGTTGGGGCCGCACGTACGAGAGCTACTCGGAAGATCCCGAGATCGTCACCCTGTACGCGCAAGCGCTGGTCGAGGGACTACAAGGCGCGGTTGGCAGCCCCGAGTTCCTGGGCGAGGAGCGGGTCATCGCCACGGCGAAGCACTTCCTGGGCGACGGCGGCACCTTCGAGGGCCGCGATCAGGGAGACACCCGGGCGAGCGAGGAAGAGCTCCGCGACCTCCACGGCGCGCCCTACATCGCCGCGCTCGATGCCGGCGCCCAGGCCGTGATGGCCTCGTTCAGCAGTTGGCACGGCCGGAAGCTGCACGGCCACGCCGGGCTCCTGACGGACGTGCTGAAGGGGCAGATGGCGTTCGACGGGCTCGTTGTCGGCGACTGGAACGGCCACGGCCAGTTGCCCGGCTGCAGCAACGAGAGCTGCGCCGACACGCTTCGCGCCGGGCTCGATCTGTTCATGGTCCCGGAAGACTGGAAGGCGCTTCACCGGAACACGCTCCGGCAGGCGCGTTCCGGCGCGATTCTCGAGGCAAGGCTGGACAACGCGGTCCGGCGCATCCTCAGGGTGAAAGCACGCGCCGGCCTGCTCGACAGCGGCCGACCGTCGGACCGGGCGCTCGGCGGGCGGACCGACCTGCTCGGCGCTCCCGAGCATCGCGACGTGGCCCGTCAAGCCGTGCGCGAGTCCCTCGTTCTGCTGAAGAACAACGACGGCCTCCTGCCCCTTTCGCCGAAGTCGCTGGTGCTCGTCGCGGGGCCCGCGGCCGACGACATCGGGCGGCAGAGCGGCGGCTGGACGCTGACCTGGCAGGGCACGGGCAACACGAACGACGACTTCCCGGGCGCCACCTCCATCTGGGCCGGCATCGAACAGACGATCGAGGCGGCTGGCGGCAGTGCCGTCCTCTGCCAGGGATGCGCCTACAGCGGCGAGCTGCCGGACGCGGCGATCTACGTGACCGGCGAGACGCCCTACGCCGAGGGCCAGGGCGACCTGACGAGCCTCGAGTACAGCCCCGGAGACAAGTCCGACGTCGAGCTGATGGGTCGGCTCCGGGCCGCCGGCATTCCGGTCGTCACGATCTTCCTTTCCGGGCGCCCGCTGTGGGTGAACCCGGAGATCAACGCATCGGACGCCTTCGTCGCCGCCTGGCTGCCGGGCTCGGAGGGCGCCGGCGTGGCCGACGTCCTCTTCAGCGCGGCCGACGGCGCAGTCGCCCACGACTTCCGGGGCAAGCTCTCCTTCTCCTGGCCGCGCTCGCTGGACCAGACGGTCCTCAACGTCGGCGACGCGGAGTACGACCCGCTCTTCCCCTACGGCTACGGCCTGACCTACGCCGACGAGGGCAACCTGCCTGAGTTGGACGAGACGCGGCCGGAGGGGTCGCCGCCCGTTCGCACGACCGACACAGGCGCGACCGCAGGCGCCTCGCCCGATCTCGTTCTGTTCGCCGGACGGATGGCCCCCGGTTGGCACTTCTACGTGGGCGACGAATCGGACTGGCAGGTCGGGGCCCCCGACGCTCGCGGCCGGACCCGCGGCGTGTCCGGCGTGGTGCTCTCGGCCGTCGACCGCAACGTCCAGGAAGATGCGCGAAGGGCGCTCTGGCGAGGCCGCAGTCAGGCCCAGATCTACATCCAGTCGCGTCCCGTCGACCTGAGCGCCGAGACCGCGAGCGGCATGGCTCTCGAGCTCGACGTCATGGTGGAAGAACCACCGGTCTCAAGAGTCCAGATGCGGATGGACTGCGAGTACCCCTGTACCGGCGGTCTCCTCGTGACGGGCATCCTCGAGAGCCTTCCCGAGGGAGAATGGGCGACGATGCAGATCCCTCTCCGCTGCTTCCAGGCTTCCGGCGCCGAGATGAACCGCATCGACACGCCCTTCCTGATGTCGACGGACGGGCCGTTCACGCTCCGTTTCTCCCGCATCGCGATCGCCCCTGCCGATCCCGCCGCGCTGACGGCCGGTTGCTGAACGAGGAGAAACACCCCTATGCTGACGGCCAGGATCACCGCCCTCGACTGGACCGTCGTCGCGCTCTACTTCACCGGCGTCTTCGCCATCGCGGTCTGGGCGATCAGGCGCGTCCAGCACGGCGAACGCACCTCGTCAAGCTACTTCCTCGCCGGCCGCAACGTCGGCTGGTTCGTCGTCGGCGCCTCCCTCTTCGCCTCGAACATCGGCTCGGAGCACCTCGTCGGCCTGGCCGGCACCGGCGCCCAGAGCGGCCTCGTGCTCGGCCAGTTCGAGCTCCAGGCCTCGCTCATCCTGCTGATTCTCGGCTGGCTGTTCGTCCCGTTCTACGTCAAGAGCGGCATCTTCACGATGCCCGAGTTCCTGGAGCGGCGCTACTCGCCCGCGGCCCGCTGGTACCTCTCGGTGATCTCGGTCATCGGCTACGTCCTGACCAAGATCTCGGTGACGATCTACGCGGGCGGCGTCGTCTTCGAGACCCTGATGGGCATCAACTTCTGGACCGGCGCCCTGGTGGTCGTCGTCATCACGGGGGTCTACACCGTGCTCGGCGGCCTGCGCGCCGTCGTCTACACCGACCTGCTGCAGGCGATCGTCCTGATCGTCGGCGCGTCCACGGTGACGATCCTCGGACTCGCCGAACTCGGCGGCTGGCGGGTCATGGTCGAAACGGCCGGCCCCGGCTTCTTCGACATGTGGAAGCCGATGTCGGACCCGGATTTCCCCTGGACCGGGATCGCCTTCGGCGCGCCGATCATCGCGGTCTGGTACTGGTGCACCGACCAGTTCATCGTCCAGCGGGCGCTCTCCGCGCGCGGCATCGACGACGCGCGCCGCGGGACGATTCTGGCCGGCTTCATGAAGCAGTTGCCCCTGTTCCTGTTCGTCGTGCCCGGCGTGATCGCGTACTGCCTGTCGCAGTCCGGGAAGCTCGAGCTCGCCTCCTCCGACCAGGCGCTGCCCGCCCTGGTCGTCGCGCTCCTGCCGGCGGGCTTCCGGGGCCTGGTCGTCGCGGGCCTGCTGGCGGCTCTGATGAGCAGCCTCTCGTCCGTCTTCAACTCCTGCTCGACCCTGATCACGATAGACATCTACAAGAAGCTCCATCCCGGCGTCTCGGAACGCCGGCTGGTCCTCGTCGGGCAGACGGCCACCGTGGGGCTGGTGGGCCTGGGCCTGCTCTGGATCCCGCTGATGCAGAACATCTCGGGAACGCTTTACCAGTACCTCCAGAGCGTCCAGGGCTACATCTCTCCGCCGATCACCGCGGTCTTCCTGCTCGGGCTGTTCTGGAAGCGCCTCAACGCCCAGGGCGCGATCGCGTCACTGGCCGTCGGCTTCGTCCTCGGAATGGGCCGGCTCGTGGCCGAGCTGAACAAGGACAGCCTGAGCGGCTTCCTCTACACCTTCGCCGACATCAACTTCATGCACGTCGCGATCTTCCTGTTCCTGATCTGCGCGGCCGTCCTGGTCGCGGTCAGCCTCTGGTTCCCGCCGCCCTCGGAGCAGCGCGTCGCCGGCCTGACCTGGAGCCGCGCCGGCAACGCCGAGCTTCTCGCCGACTCCGACCCGGCCAAGCGCCGTCTCGACCGCACGCTGTCGATCGTCCTGGTCCTGATCGTCGCCGCGGTGATGGTCTACTTCTCGGGCTAAAGCTAAAGCAGCGCAACGCACTCGTCGCCACACACCGGGTGCGCCGCCGTGCCGCCGGCTGCCGCCGGAGGCGGCCGGGAAGACGCGCCGCGAAGCGGCGACTGAACTCCTCCGTACCCGCATCTACGGTGCGCCCCCTGGTGATGGTGCGAGGCGACCTCGAACTCGCCCGCAGGCGCCGCCGTGGCCGGCTTCGATGAGTGGCCGAAAGGGTACAGGCAGCGACAGTGGCCCCGACCTGCGGCGCGGACAGGGCGACCCAATCTCCCAAGTGCAGCCTCCTGTACACTGACTCGACCCACGAATTCTCCGACGGGAGCGCAGCGATGACGAGTCCGCGCCTGGTTGGTTTTGCTCTCTGCCTGGTCTTCGCCACGGCGGCCTACGGAGCCGCCGATGCCACGGAGGGCCCCACATTCTACGAGGACATCCTGCCCATCCTGCAGGAGAACTGCCAGGAGTGTCACCGGCCGTCAGGCGGCAAGATCTACCGGGGCGGCGTGCCGATGTCGCTCACCACGTACGAGGATGCCCGCCCCTGGGCGCGCGCGATCGTCCGCCAGACGGCCTCGAAGGAGATGCCGCCGTGGGACGCCTCGGAGCACTTCGACGGCGTGTTCAGGAACGAACGCGGCCTGACGGACGCTGAAATCGCGACGATCCGCCGGTGGGTCGAGGCTGGCGCCCAGCCCGGGCGGCCCGAGGACGGACCCGAGCCCATCGACTGGTCCGACGACGAGGGCTGGCTGTTCTCGGATCCCGACCTGGTGCTCAAGATGCCCGAGCCCTACTACGTCGAAGACGACATCAAGGACATCTACACCAAGCACCGCCTGGTCCTGACGCCGGACCTCCTGCCCGAGGACAAGTGGGTGCAGGAGATCGAGTTCCGGCGCGGCAGCGAGCTCGTCCACCACTTCAACATCTTCGTCAAGGGGCCGAACGACGAGGAGACTCGCGGCGACGGCGACTACCTCGGCGGCGCCACCTCAGGCTCACCGCCCCACGTGTGGCCGGAGGGCTACGGTTCGCTGCTCGAAGTCGGCGCGACGCTCACGTTCGACCTGCACTACCACAAGGAACCGGGCCCCGGCAGCGGCGGCTGGGACCAGTCGTCCATCGCACTCAAGTTCGCGACGAAGCCGGTCGAGCACCCGATCCACTTCTTCCCGATCAGCAACTACGAGTTCGAGATTCCGGCCCGCCACGACTACTGGCACGACACCGCCGAGCGCACCTTCGACCGTGAGGTGACGGTCCTCGGCATGCTTCCCCACATGCATATGCGCGGCCGCGAGTCGAAGTACACCGCCTTCTACCCGGACGGCACGGAGGAGCTCATCCTCCACGTACCGGACTGGGACTTCGACTGGCAGGAGATCTACTGGTACTCCGAGCCCAAGGTGCTGCCGGCGGGCACCCGCCTGCGGATCGACATGTGGTTCGACAACTCCCCCGAGGAGGCGGAGCGCTGGGGCTTCAACCCCGACCGCGACGTCGTGTTCGGCCCGATGTCGACCGACGAGATGCTGATGGGCTTCATCTCCTGCGTCTATCGCGACGAGGATCCAACCGCGGCGCGCGGGCTTGGCGCTGGCGCCGTGACCGCGACCACCGGCGGCGAGTAGACGCCGCGAGGATTGTCCGCAGCCAAACCGGGACGGCCTCGGACAGGGAACAGAATCCACCCAGCAAAGGTACAGGTGCGCCAGCTATTCCTCGGGCGGGCGGCGCAGGTGGGGCACGATGCCGATGAGCCTTGCAACGTGGTGCTCGAACAGCGTGCCCTCGGCCGCTTCGTCCGCGTCCACGCCGACCGGGACCGTCGCCGAGGGCCCGCACAGCAGGTCCCTGCAGACCAGCGGCGCGACGGCCGCGTTCCGCGGGCCGTCGATCCAGTACCAGCCGCCCGGCCCGACGCCCTCGAAGGAGAGCTCGCTGCGCATCGGATTCCCGGCGTCGTCGGTGCAGGACTCGCCGTCTTCGCGCAGCAACTGGACGATCAGGCCGTCATCGTTCGCCTGCAGCGTCTGCGTCGTTGTCTCGCCGCGGCAGGTGGTCTGCAACTCGACGGATTCGCGGTCGGTCGGCTTGACGACGATGCCGCCGTTACCCCGCCAGTACGGGCTGACGTATTCGCTGCACGCGCCGTCTTCGGGACTCGGCAGGTGCGGCACGATGCCGATCAGCTGTGCGACTTCGTGTTCGAAGAACGTGCCGTTGGCCGTCACGTCCGTCTTTACGCCGGCGGGAATCGTCGCCGCGGCGCCGCCCAGTTCGACTTCGGAGACCAGCGGCGCGACGGCGGCGTTCCGGGGGCCGTCGACCCAGTACCAGCCGCCGGGCTCGATGTCCCTGACCGACACGTCGCCGCGGACGGGATTCCCGTCATCGTCCATGCACGCGTCCCGGCGCACCAACTGGACGATCAGGCCGTCATCGTTCGCATACAGCGTCTCCGTCGTGCCGGCGCCCCGGCAGGACATCTCGAACGTCACGGAGCGGCCGTTGGCCGGCTTGACGACGATGCCGCCGGTGCCCCGCCAGTACGGCGCGACGAACCGGTTGGGATCAAGCGGCTCGGGCTCGGGTTCCGGCTCGGGTTCCGGCTCGGGTTCCGGCTCCGGGTCGGGACCGGGACCGGGACCGGGACCGGGGGGCGGGTCCGGGTCGGGCGTCGGCGGCGGCGTCGGTGGCACGCAGGCGGGAAGCGCGGCCACTTCGTTGATCGTTCCCGTGGCGGACATGTCGTAGCTCCAGAGCACGTGCGAGGTGGAGCCAGGTTCGGCCGCCGTAAGCCAAATCGTGAAGGTCTCCCCATCGTCGACGACGCAGTCGGCGAGGGCCTCCACTGCGATTGCAGTCGTCCCGGAGGCAGCGCCCGAGGCGATGCCCACAGAGGGGGCTGCACTTCCGGTGTACCTGTAGTCCACATTCGAGGCCGCGTCGTCCTCGGTCGCGACGCTCAGTTGGACCGACCTGACCGACCCGGCAGCGGGCAACCTCGAATAGGTCGCGGTGAAGCTCAGGTTCGTCCCCTCGTTCCCGCTGGCGTCGTCGATCTTCTTCTCGCCGCCCCGGTTGGGGAACTGGCTGGCCGCCAGCGGGGAAACGAGCGGCACACCGTTCTTCAAGCGTCGGGACGCCTAACATAGCCTAGCTGGGCTTCCAGCGTCATGCCTGTCTACCTCCTCTCTCGCAGTTACATGGCTACGATATGCGCCCCCGAACGACCGGCCAACAACCCGCAAACCCAAGCCTGGCAAACGACTATCTCTAGCCTCTCTGCCACGCGACACGGGCGCCAAGGCCGGCAGAATCCCCTGGAATTTCCCCAACGCGATGCGGCGGTCGCCGGCGCCATGGATCCGCAAGTTCCGCAACGCGGGCCAGACCTGCGTCTGCGCCAACCGCATCCTCGTCCAGGAAGGCGTCTACGACGAGTTCGCAGAGACTCGCCGCGGCCGTGGCCGGGATCAAGATGGGCGACGGCACCGAGGCGGGCGCCTTCCGGCCGGCTGCCGCCGCAGGCGGCCAGAGAACGCGCCGGACGCAAGGCCGGCTCCGCTTATCCGCCGACCCTCAAGCCGCTTCCCGAGAACCCGCTACGAGCCTCGCCAGGCCACGCACGTCCCCCACCGTCTCCAACCGCAACGACAGCTCCCGCAACCGATCGCTCGCCTCCGCCCCCAGCAACGGCGCCGTCAGTCCCGTCATCTTCGCCGCCAGCTTCGCTCCCTGGGCCTCCAGGTCGGTGGCCGGAATCCCCGTGTCGTGAAACTCCTCCAGGCCATGCCCGTTCGCCCGCAGCTCAACGCGGGCCTGCGTGTGACCAAGCCCGCGATCCGTCCGGACCTCGACCTTGTCGATCATTCGCGCGACCTCCGGACTATCCAGCGTCTCGTCGACGAACGTGCCGGTATCCGTCGTGTCGATCCCCAGCATCGCCAACGACGTCGCGGCGACCAGGCTGAACTTCGCCTCCAGGCCGGTCTTCGGCTCCGGGATGCCGCATACGTCGAGCAGCCCGGGATGCACCGTGACGACCGCCTTCTCGACATCGCCGGCCGAGATCCCTTCGGCAGCCAACTGCGGTCGCAGCCGCCCCACCGACTCGATCGCCGCGTGGGTCAGGTAGCAGGCGGCGTGGTACTTGAAGAGCGTGTCCTCAATCAGGAAGCGGCCGTCCTGTTCCTCGAGTCGCTGCCAGTTGACCTGGTCCCGGCCCTTGCCCGCGGCATCAGCGTAGCCCTGCCGGCCGTCGACGGCCTCGGGGTTCGAGGTGAACCCCCGCATCGCGAGCCGCGCCGACAGCAGGCCGCGCTCGGCGGCGTGGCCGGCGTGAAACGGCTTCGTCATCGTCCCGAAGTTCGCCTTGAGGCCGCCGGCCTGCGAAGCGGCCAGTCCGAGCGCGTGCCCGAACTGCTCGTTGCCGGCGCCCAGCAGGCGGCACGCGGCGGCCGCGGCGCCGTGCACGCCGATCGTCGACGTCGAGTGCCAGCCCCTGGCGTAGGCAGCGCCTCCGATCAACGCGCCGACGCGCGACTCCACCTCCACGCCGACAACGAACGCGACGAGCAGCCGCTCGCCGCTGGCGCCCATCTCCTGCGCCTGCGCCAGGGCGGCCGGAAACACCGGCGCCGTGGGATGACCGCCCATCATGCTGTGCGTGTCGTCGAAGTCGAGCGCGTGGCCCGCCGCGCCGTTGACCAGCGCGGCGACGCCGGGCGCGCAGTGGAGGTCCGTGCCCACAATGGAACACGGGCCGGCCTGACCACCCAGCTCATCGCGCAGGATCTCCGACAGCGGCTCACGGCTGCCGGCCAGCGCACAACCGAACCAGTCGAGCACGCACTGGCCGGCCACGGTGCGAGCCTCCACCGGGATGTCGTCCAGGGTCATGCGGCCGAAGCGGTCCCACAGGTGGTTGGCAAGTTTCATCGTGTTTCCTCCACTTTCCGGCTTTCCCGACAGCCCTCAGATGCCGGCCGGAACCCGGTATGGCGCGGCCCGGGCATGTCTAGCTCCTCCTCGACGGCTTCCCCAGCAGCGCGTCGGACACGATCTTCAGCATGATCTCCGACGTCCCCTCGAAGATCTTCGTCAGCCGCGCGTCGCGCCAGTAGCGCTCCACCGGGTAGTCCGTCGTGTAGCCGGCGCCGGCCAGGACCTGCAGCGCGTCGGAGCACACCCGCTCCGACATCTCGGCGGCAAAGTACTTCACCATCGCCGCCTCCTTGGCGGCCGAAACGCCACTGTCGATCCTGGCGCAGACGGAGTAGTTCAACTGGCGGGCCGCCTCGACCTCGGCCGCCATGTTCGCGATCTTGAAACGGATCGCCTGGAAGTCGGCAATCGGGCGCCGGAACTGGATGCGCTCCCTGGAGTACGCGATCGCCTGCTCCAGCGCGCCCTGGGCGAGGCCGATCGACCGCGCCGCGGTGTGCGCCCGGGCGCTCTCCAGCCCGCGCGCCATGCCGTAGAACGCCTGGCCCTTGGCCTCCTTCTGGCGCTTCGTGATCGGCACGCGCACGTTCTCGAAGTGAAGCTCCCAGGTCTTCCAGCCGTGGTAGCCGATCTTCGGGATCGGCGAACCGGTCACGCCCTCCGGCAGCTCGCCGGGCGGCTTCTCGATCCCGATCCCGGTCAGCGCGGCGTGGCGCTTCGTCGGATCGCCCTCCGTCCGCGCGATGACCTGGATGAAGTTCGCGCCGTCGGCGAAGGTGCACCAGTACTTGTTGCCCGTGATCACCCAGTGGTCGTCCTCCATCCGCGCCCGGCAGGTGATCGACGAGATGTCCGAGCCGACCTCCGGCTCCGACATGGCGAGCGCGCCAAGGTACTTGCCCTGTGCCATCAGTCTGATCCGCTTGAGCCGCTCCTCGCCCTCGAAGGGGATCGACCGGTAGAAGCCGTTGCCGCGGGCGATGATGCTCGCCACGCTCATCCAGCCCCGCGCCAGCTCCTCGGCGACCAGGCAGTACTCGAACGCCCCCAGCCCGGCGCCGCCGTACTCCTCCGGGATCACGATGCCGAAGAAGCCCAGCTCGCCCATCTGGTCGATCAACGACTGCGGGATCGCCTCCTTCTTCGGGTCGAGCTCGTTGGCTACGGGCAGGACCTCCTTGTCCGTGAAGTCCCGCGCGATCCGGCGCAGCATCTCGCGCTCCGGCGTCATGTAGCCGACCGTCTTCTGCGCTTCATTCATGTTGACGTCCACTGCTGGTCGTCCTCCCTGGCCGAGACTGATGAGTGGCCGTTCAGCTTAGGGTGACGGGGAGCGGAGCGCAATCGTGGCGCCCTCAGAACAACCGGGCCAGCGCCTCTCGCGGGGTCACTGCGGGAATCGGCGACCGTACGAAGTCCCTCACGTTCCTCGTCACGATGCACTCCGCCCCGCAGGCCCGTGCGGCGGCAACCTGCATCGCATCCTCGAAGTCCGTCATCGGGAGGGAGATCGCATAGCGGAGAGCCGCCGTATCCGCGGGCGCCACGGCCACGAAACGGATCAACTCGGCGATGAAGTCGCGAGCGTCGCTGTCTCCACGCTCCGAAGTCACCAGGCAGCAGAAGTTCGACAGGCTGTGCCACGCCACGAAAACACGACGGGACGACTGCTCGATCCGGTCGAGAAGTTCGGTAGAAGGTCCCGAGTGGGGCCTCCGATCGAGAGCGACGTCGATCAGGACGTCGGTGTCCAGCAGCATCAGAGGTACTTGCGGGCAAGCGCTGCGTAGCGGCCGTCCCCCCGCCGTGCCGGCTTGAATCGACCCCGCCACCGCGACGCGAACGAGGGTGTGTTCTCACCCGCCATCTCTCTCAGCGATACCTCGATCAGAGACGACAGCGAGACGCCCCGAGCCCGCGCGTACTGCTTGGCTCCAGGCACCAACTCACTGTCCACGGTGATTGTCAGCTTGCTCTTCATCGTCTGGCCGTCCCCGCACGTCAATACGTATGCCGAACATCGTATACGTGCAGACGCTTGACGGCAACCGAACCACCTCCCCTCCTGGAACCCGTCAAGGCAGAGCCAGGTCGCGCCCGGCTGTGACCGCCAGATGTGACGCCGGCTCTACTGTCGGAGAACCCATGGGCGACACGGATTGGCAGTGCCCTTCAGCCGTCAGGCAATCCTCCGCGGCGCCGGACACCCGCCAGCGCCAGCGAATGCACGTGCGTCCCGTCAGCGTGGCGGGCGATAGGACTCGACCGGGGGAAGCTGCGAGCCGGACAGGTCGGCCGGAACGCTCTCCTCGGCTACGACGGTGTGGGTCAGCGTGCCGATTCCCTCGATGCTGGCGCTGATCGTTTCGCCCGCCTGCAGGTACCCGGCGCCTGTCGCGCGCTGGACGCGACCGGCGCCGGTTCCGCCGGACGTCCCGCTTTGCAGAACGTCACCAGGGAACACGGTAATGAGCGACGACGCGTACTCGATCAGCTCCGGAATGTTGTGGATCATGTCTCCCGCTCTGGCCTCCTGGACGGTCACGCCGTCGATGACGAGGGTCTGGTGCAGGCGCTCCATCGGGTCGCCGTAGAACTCCTTCGGAACGATCCAGGGCCCGTGGGGCGCGAACGTGTCATGGCCCTTGCCGACGAACCAGTCGAGGGCGGCGCCGAAGCCACCCGGCGGCCGCCCGCCACGATCGGAGATGTCCACGGCGACCATGTAGCCGAACACGTGGTCGTATGCACGGCTCGCGGAGATGTACTTGCCCGCGCGGCCGAAGACGATGGCCATTTCGACTTCCCATTCAATCCGGTCGCGGCCGTAAGGCATAACGATGTCCTCGCCGCTGCCGATGATCGCGCCGCGGGTGGGCTTCAGGAAGAGATAGGGCACGCCCCGGTTCTCTTGCCTCTCCCTGGTCCGCGCCTCCAGCTCCTCCTCGGTGCAGCCCTCGCACGCGTGTGTGTAGAAGTTGACCGCCGCATTCATCAGCTTGCTCGGATACAGGATCGGCGCAAGGATCCTGACGTCGTCGACATGGTGGACGCAGGCGGCGCGCGTGCCCTCCGACAGCCGGTTCCCGGCGACGAGGTCGTTGACGATCTCGTAGAGCCGGTACTTGAGGCCGTACTCGTAGCGGCCGATCAGCTCGAGCATGTCGGCCGGCATGGCGAGGCGCGGGTAGATTGAATCCAGCTCCAGCGCGGTGTTCGCCGCGCCGATGTCGACGATCAGCGAATCCCGCAGCACGAGCCCCACGACGGCCTCCCCGCCGATCCGGAAGGTGCCGACCTTGAAGGGTTCGGCCGATTCCATGGCCTGGGCCTGGAGCCCGGCCGGAGCCGCGAGGACCACGAGCAGGAAAGCGAGAGGAGTTGAGCGCATTCAGCCCTCCGTGTGAATCGAGTTCAGCGTTCCAGAATGATCGCTCGGAGGGCTGTCGTCAAGATCGGCTGTCCTTGCGCCGGAACTTTGGGTTTCCAAACCACAACCCCGTCCCCGGAATCCTCTCGAGTTCTAGTCTGCGTCGGGAGCGAACATGAACCGCTGCGGGTCCTCGGGCTGCAAGGGAAGCTTGGACATGCCCCGAACGTCGACGCCCATCTGCGCACCGAGTTTCACGACATCGGCATCCTCCGAGTACAGGCAATCCACCTCACTGACCTTCGCGATCGCGACGATCTGACGATCGACCTTGATCTTCTGCCAAGGGCCCTGTGCACCAGCCTTCCTGTCGCCCGATTCCCGAGCCCGAATCTCCGCTTCAGCCGCTTCAACGGCCGCCCTCTGATCGAACGCCACGATGTCGAACACTGTGCTGCCCGTCAGCTCCTTCAGGTATCGCGGCGCCTCGTTCCCGGCGAGCACGAGAAACTCCGCCAGTGCCGGGGTCGGGATGATGATCGTCGCCCCAGCCTCCTCCAAGGTCCTCAGGAGATACTCAAGCCGCTCCGGCGCCCGTGACACCCTGGACGGGTACTGAGCGTCAGGATGACAGCACGCGCCGAGAACGACTGTGTCGAAGGCAACCCTCACGTGGAGCTTTCCGGCTCCCGCTCCTTCATCAAGTCGCCCAACGGATCCGGCCTTTCCTTCCAAGCCCCATTGATCGCCCGGAGGGCCAAGGCGGTGTCACCCACCGTCTTATGCGAGAGCACCTCGTAACCCTCGATCCGAAACCGACGCACGCTCCACTGCCCGCGACGACTCCTAGTCCAGATTCCACTGCCGGACACCCGCAAGGTCGTCTCGAACAAGTACCTGCTGATCCGCTTCGCCAACTTGCGCCTCGCCAAGCAGACGTACACCCGCCCCGCCGTCAGAAGGTGAACCGGCACCGGATCGTTCTGCCCACCGACAACGACCGGTACGCCGTCGAGAGTGCCCGCCTGCTTGAACGGCCCGTACTCGCGCCCTGCCGGCGCCACTGAGGGAAACGACAGAAGCTGGCCTGACTGTCCCGACAGCTCGCTGTCTCCTGCGGCGTCAGCCTGAAGATCCCGTTCGATCGCGTCCAAAGCGCCGACTGCTTCTCCGGGACCTTCCCCCCGCTGAGCGCGCTCGACGCGCTGAACCACTTGCGGGTAAACCTCCTGATCCACACGCAGAACCGGGGTCGTGCTCCCACTGCGCACTTCCACGAAGTGCACGTGCTCCCGATGACCGAGCACCTTGGCCAGATGACCGAGATACTGCACCAACCGCTCCATCGGCATCGTCTCGGGCGAGTGAACGCCGATCTTGAACTCCAGTTCGACTGTCCCGGACACGATCTGGACCTCCCAGAATGGTTAGTGTGCGCTCCAACCGTAACAGGGGCCAGCCATGATCACCGGCAGCACCATGGCTCAGGTGCGGTAGCTCTGGCGCCTGCTGCCAACGCCGCGAACCGCGAAGCCCGCGGAGCGGACCAATGGCAAAGCTGTGTGTACGTCGCCTGGACAGCGAGGTTGCCCACCGCCCGAAGATTCGCGCGGAGCGGGAATCCCTGTCCCTGGAGGAGACCGTTCGGCACTCCTCCAGAACGCGGCAATGGACGAGAAACCGGTCGGCACAGTGATCCGCCGGATCGCCGACGACGACGGTTTCGATCTCGACCCGCCGGCGCGCGAAGCAGACGACCCGATCGATTTCTCGTCGCCCGACTACGGCGAGGACGATCATGCGTGAAACCGTCGAGCAGTCCCATGTAGCGTCAGAGAAGCGGCTGGAAACGCAGGCTCTGCTCAAGATACTCGTGCCGGGCGACCGTCAGATCGAAGCCGGCCAAGTCCAGCCGGCCGCCGACGTGATCGCGCGGCTCCGGTAGCGATACCATGCCGACTGAGGACAGCGTCGGCGCGCTTGCGGAGGACTCGCGGTTCGACAGGATGCCGGCCCAGCCGCCGGCATGGGTGCGGAGACAGGCCGCCGAGCCCGCGGCCGGCCCCGCAGTCGCACAGCGCAATGGGGGGAGTGACCGGCGTACACCGATCCGCTACATTCCGACCGCTCCCACCATGGACCACAGCCAGATCGTCAGCTTCCTCTGGGGCGTCGCGGACCTGATCCGCGACACGTTCAAGCGCGGCAAGTACCAGGACGTGATCTTGCCGCTGACCGTGTTGCGCCGGCTCGACTGCGTGCTGGCGCCCACGAAGGCGGAGGTTCTGGCGACACAGGCCCGGTACAAGGACGAACTCGGGAATCTGGACGGGCTGCTGCGCCGTGCCTCCGGTTTCGCGTTCTACAACACGTCCCCGTACGACTTCGGGAAGCTCCTCGCCGATGCGCCCGATCTCGCGAAGAACCTGCGCGCGTACATCGCCGGCTTCAGCCCCAACATGCGCGAGGTGCTGGAGAAGTTCGACTTCGACAACACGATCTCGAAACTGGACGAATCGGGATTGCTCTTCCAGGTCCTGCAGCGGTTCGGCGACCCGAAGGTGAACCTCCACCCCGACGAGATCGACAATTTCACGATGGGCACGATCTTCGAGGAGCTCATCCGGAAGTTCAACGAGGCCCTGAACGAGAACCCCGGCGAGCACTTCACCCCCCGGGACGTGGTCCATCTCATGGTCGACCTGATGCTGGCCGGCGACGAGGAGGACCTGCGGACCCAGGGCGCTGCGCGAAGCATCTACGACCCCTGCTGCGGCTCAGGCGGAATGCTCACGATCGCCAAGGAGCACACGACCCTCGGCGAGATTCGGGACGGCAAGCGCCTGAGCGACCCGGTCAACCCCGACGCTCACACCCACCTGTTCGGCCAGGAGGTGAACCCCGAGACCTTCGCCCTGTGCAAGTCGGACCTCTTCATGAAGTCGGAGGATGGCGGCGACGCGAAGAAAATCCGGTTCGGAAGCACGCTCTCGAACGACCGGCACGCTGAAACCGGCTTCGACTACATGATCGCCAATCCGCCCTACGGCAAGGACTGGAAGCGCGACCAGGCCGCGGTACGGACCGAGCACGACCGGGGCGCCGCCGGCCGCTTCGCTCCGGGCCTTCCGCGGATCGGTGACGGACAACTCCTGTTCCTGCTCCACATGCTCGCCCACGCGAAGGCGCCGGCCGAAGGCGGCTCGCGGATCGCGATCATCATGAACGGCTCGCCCCTCTTCACCGGCGACGCCGGCAGCGGCGAGAGCGAGATCCGCCGCCACATCCTCGAGAACGACCTGCTCGAAGCGCTCGTCGCTCTCCCCGAGCAGCTCTTCTACAACACCGGCATCGCCACCTACGTCTGGGTGCTCACCAACCGGAAGCGGCCTGACCGCCGTGGCACGGTCCAGCTCATCGACGCGACCTCGTTCCGGGTCCCGCTGCGCAAGAGCCTGGGCGCCAAGCGCCGTGAGATCCCGTTCGAGCGGAAGCACGACATCCTGCGGCTGTTCCGGGACTACGAGGACGGCGCCACCCGGACCGTCGTCGAGGACGGCGGGGAGCGGGAGGTCGTCGTCAGCCGCATCTACCCGACGACGCACTTCGGCTTCCGCAAGATCACCGTGGAACGGCCCCTCCGGCTCGACTTCCAGGCCAGCCCCGAGCGCATAGCCCGGCTCGATGACGTGCGCGCCTTCGCCAATCTCGCGGTTTCGCGCAAGCGGGATCCCGAAGCCAGGGCGAGGGACGAGCAGGCCGGAAAAGCGAAGCAGGCAGCGATCCGCGCCTTGCTGGAGACCCTGCCCGATCGGCTGTTCCTGGACAGGGCGGCCTTCAAAGCCGAACTGGACCGTGCGTGCCGGGCGGCCGACCTGAAGCTCGCCGCCCCCATCAGGAAGGCTGTGCTCGCCGCTCTGTCCGAGCGCAACGAGAAGGCCGGGATCTGCCGCGACCGGAAGGGCCGCCCCGAGCCCGACCCGAAACTCCGCGACACCGAGAATGTGCCCCTCTCGGAGAGCATCGACTCGTTCTTCGAGCGCGAAGTGAAGCCCCACGTACCCGACGCCTGGATCGACCCGAACCGCACGGACCCCCAGGACGGCGAGGTCGGGCTCGTGGGCTACGAGATCAACTTCAACCGCTATTTCTACGTGTATCGCCCGCCCCGTCCGTTGGAGGAGATCGAGGCCGATATCCGGCGGGTCGAGAAGGACATCGTGGCGATGCTGGGCGAGATGGCGGGTTGACCGCTCACGATCCGGGCCCACGAGCACGCGGCCGGGACGACCGGAGGCGGGTCGCGTGTGGCGCGGGACGCGGCACACGGGCAGGCTCCCCGGCCGCCCTGTTCCGGGGATTGAGGGCAGCCCCGGTATGCTGTCTCGTCGCACCTTGCTGGACGGGCGCCTGACCGCTCTCGGCGGGACGCGGACTTCACCACGGGCTGCTACGACTCTTGAGCGGGGACTCCGGGAGCATGTTCGACACCCTGGAAGAGATTCGAAGGCAACTCGAGGTCAAGGAGGACAGCCGGGCAGAATTCAAGGAAGTCGAGCTGGGCAAGCGCGGCGTCCGGTCCCCGAACACGGAGGATGTGGCCGGCGAGATGGTTGCCTTCGCGAATGCCGAGGGCGGCGTGATCTTCCTCGGCGTGGACGACGACGGCGTGGTGCGCGGCGTTCCAACCGACCGGGTGGGCGACGTGGAAGCCTGGGCCATCAACATCGCCAGCAACAACTGCGATCCCCCAATTCGTCCGATTCTGCGAAGAGAGCGGCTGGCCGGCCCGGATGGTTCGGATCGACTCGTGGTTCTCGTGCAGATTGGACACGGGCTGTACGTCCACGGCACCAGCGGCGGGCGCCACCACGTTCGCATCGGCTCCACGAAGCAACTCCTGCAGGGCGCAGGCCTGGCGCGCCTTTTTCAGGAGCGTGGACGCACCTTCGTTTTCGACGAGCAACCGGTACCGACGGCGACGATGGACGATCTCGACCGCGACGACATGGCCGCATTCTTCGCCACAAGGCCTCCGAGGATTCCCTGGCAGGACCTGCTTCGGAACACGCGCGTCGCGACCGCAGAGGACGGGCCGGTGGAACGCCCTACCGTCGCAGGTCTGTTGGCATTCGGCGCCAGACCCCAGGCACACCTGCCGTCAGCATTCGTGGAAGCCGCGGTCTACCGGGGACACCGCCTCACGTCGGACCACCTCGTGCATGCCGAGTCCATCAAGGGCCAGGTCCGCGACCAGATCGACGACTCGGTCGGGTTCGTCGACCGCTTCATGCTGCGGCCCGCCCGCAAGGCGGCCGGCAGGACGGACTATCCCCAGTACGACATCGGCGCGGTCCACGAAGCCGTTGTGAACGCGCTGGCACACCGCGACTACTCGCTGGCTGGCGCGAAGATTCGGCTCTTTCTTTTCGCAGACAGGATGGAGCTCTACAGCCCGGGCGGACTCCCCAACACGCTGACCATCGAGACGATGCCCTACCGGGTCTTCACCCGCAATCAACTTCTGGTCAGTTTCCTGTCGCGCATGACGAGCCGCCGAACGGGCCGGGCTTACCTCGAGTCGAGGGGAGAGGGCGTGCGCGGCATCCTGGAAGCGAGCGAGGAACATGCGGGCCGGCGGCCTGAGTACGAGCTCTTCGGAGAAGAGCTGCGCCTGACCATCTGGGCGCAACCATCGCCTCACGAAGGCAGGGCACGCTGACCCGTGACGCTGGGCGCCTGACCCATGGAGACGGCGCGGTGTCGCGTGAAACGGCGATCATAGGCACTGAAACGTCGGCAACCGTCTTCGTATGCCGACAATTTGACACACTAGGGCACACCAGCCTATGCTCTCGGCATGGCCGGAGAGAAAAGCAGGCAGATGTCCCCGATTGCCGACAATTCCGATCGCGATCGGCAACCGAGTGCCGCCAGACCCGCCGGCAGACGGACCCGCTCCTCCGCCAACGCCGTAGACGGTCTTCCGACCGCCGAGACGGAAGTTCGCCATGACGCCGACTTCCCGCTCGTCGGTGAGCGAGCCGCGGATCGGGCCGCCAGACAGCGTCTCGGCGCGAGAGCGTTCTTCCGGCAGCGCGACGCTGCCCAGCTCGGGGTCCACTCCCGCCAACTACGCCAACTCGTGGATGTCGGGGCGGTCAAGAGAGTTGCCCGCGGTCTCTACCGGCTTGCCGACCTCGAACCCACCGAGCACTACACGCTGGCCGCCGTCTGCGCCCGGGTCCCGAACGGGATCGTCTGCCTGCTGTCCGCGCTGAGCGTCCACGGCCTCGGGACCCAGCTCCCGTGGCAGGAGTGGATCGCCATTCCGCACAAGGCCAGAGCACCTCGACTTGGCGAGCTACCGGTCAAGATCGTTCGCTTCTCCGGCGCCTCGCTCCACTATGGGGTCGTCAGGGCAACCTTCGAGGGGGTTCCGACTCGGATCACGAGCCCGGCCCGAACGGTCGTGGACTGCTTTCGCTTCCGCAGACTGGTCGGGAAAGACGTGGCGCTGGAGGCGCTTCGCGACGCCCTGCGCAACCGCAAGGCAACCGCCGACCAAATCTGGCGGGCTGCGGAAGTCTGTCGCGCCAAGTCGCTGGTCGGTCCGGTGCTGGAGGAGCTGTCGGAATGACGCGCAAGGGGCCGATCCGCAACGTTCCAGCGTCCATTCACCAACGCCTGCTGAACCTTGCCCACTGCCAGGGGATTCGCTTCAATGTCCTGCTCCAGCGCTACGCAATGGAGCGGTTCCTGTACCGTCTCGCCGCCTCCAGTGAAGTAGATCGATTCACCCTGAAGGGGGCCGCTCTGTTCCGGATATGGACCGGACAGGAACTGCGACCCACCCGCGACATCGACTTTCTCGCGTCTGCACCCGAAGACCATGCGGCCCTGCGGACCTCGTTCGAAGCGATCTGCGCCGTGCCGTGCCCCCAGGACGGCGTCATCTTCGACCCGGCGACGATGCAGATGAGCGACATCCGTAAAGAACAGCCCTACGGCGGTGTGCGGGTGCAGATGGAGGGCCGTCTCGGCCAGGCGCGACTCCACCTCCAGGTGGACATCGGCTTCGGCGACGTGATCACGCCCGAGCGCGAGGAGCGCGACTACCCGACCCTTCTCGACCTTCCGGCGCCACGCCTGTGGACCTACCCGCGCGAGACTCTCGTGGCGGAGAACTTCGAAGCGATGGTGAGCCGGGGCATGACGAACACTCGCGTGAAAGACCTATGGGACATCGCCTGCCTCGCAAGGCGTTTCGCGTTCGACGGTGAGACCTTGCGCACCGCGATAGAGGACACGTTCCGGAGACGCCGGACACCGCTCGCGGCCGAGAGGCCAGTAGCACTGATGCGCGACTACTACCTGGATGGCACGCGTGCGCAACGCTGGCAGGTGCTGCAGGGGCAGGTTGGCGCGTCGGCCGACGGGCCCGCCCTGCTGGTGGAAGCGGGAGAGGAACTGCTGCGCTTCCTGGGGCCGCCATGCGACAGCATGATCGAAGGCGGCCCGTTCACGCAGGCCTGGCCCGCCGGGGGGCCTTGGCGACCGGGAACCCGCAGCCCGCGGCAATGTCCATGACGCACCGACAGCCCTCAGGCGTTCGTCCTGAAAGGCGCGACCCGAAGGCACATCGGGCCGTTCTCAGTCCGAGGAACAGGGCCGACCCGGGAGCAACCCGTGTGGCGCTGCCGGAGCCACACGCGAACCACCTCCGGATCCGAGTCAGCGAGCACGCGGCTGACACCCGGGTGGCGCCGCCGGCGCCAACCGGGAACCGCCTCCGGGCGCCAGTCGTCAAGCACACTGACGGCACAAGGCGGGACGAGATGCATGGCCCTTCGAACGCTGCGCGACTTCCGCGACGGGCTGCCAAGGCGCCAGGACGAGGCGAAGGACCGTGACCGCCGAGACCGGTCGGCTCGGGCCGCATCCGCTGCAGCGCTTTGCTCCCTACCCCGAGTACAGGGATTCCGGCGTCAAGTGGTTGGGAGAGATTCCGGCTCATTGGAAGCTCGAACGGCTCAAGACCCTGGCCTCTGTCCGCCTGAGCAATGTCGACAAGAAGTCCACAGAAGGCCAAGTTCCGGTCAGACTCTGCAACTACGTCGATGTCTACTACAACGACTTCATCACGGCCGAAATCGCGTTCATGAACGCGACCGCAACACCCAGCCAAGTGCGCCGCTTCCGGCTTCACCCCGGCGATGTCCTGGTCACAAAGGACTCTGAGACCTGGACGACATCGCGGTCGCTGCCGTCGTCACGGAAGAGCTTGCCGGCGTCGTGTGTGGCTATCATTTGGCGCTGATCAAGCCACTGCCATGCCTTGAAGGGCGGTTCCTTGCCCGCCAGTTCTCAGCGATCGGTGTGCGAGACCAGTTTCATCTCGCCGCGAACGGCATCACAAGGTTCGGTCTGGGAGGAGACGCAATCCGGACGGGCCTCCTTCCTGTCGCGCCCATCGAAGAACAACGCATCATCGCAGACTTCCTCGACCGCGAGACGGCCAGGATCGACGCGCTGGTGGCGAAGAAGGAGCGCCTCATCGAGCTGCTTCAGGAAAAGCGCACCGGGCTCATCACCCGTGCCGTCACCCGGGGTCTCGACCCCACCGTTCCCGTGAAGGACTCCGGCGTCAAGTGGTTGGGCGAGATTCCCGCGCACTGGGGTGTGATGCGATGGCGCTACTGCTGCCGGATCAAAGCGGGGCAGGTTGCACCCAAAGATGAGCAGTTTCGCGAGATGACGCTGATCGCACCCAATCACGTCGAGTCCGGAACAGGCCGAGTGCTCTATACGGAGTCTGCCGAAGAACAAGGGGCGATTAGCGGAAAGTACCTAGTAGCGCCGGGGAACATCATCTACTCCAAGATTCGACCGGCCTTGAACAAGCTCTGCGTCGCAACCGGTTCTTGGCTCTGCAGCGCGGACATGTACCCCGTCTCCATCACTGACAGTCGGCTCCAAACTCGGTTCCTTCTCTACTTCATGCTCTCCGAGCCGTTCGTTCGTCTGATGGTCGACGAATCCATGAGGGTGGCCATGCCGAAGGTCAACCGAGACACGCTTGCCGGCTGTCCGATACTTGTCCCACCTCTGGTGGAGCAACTCCCGATTGTCGCTTACCTCAACCACGAGACAGACAAGATCGACGCGCTCATTGCCAAAGTCCGCGAAGCCATCGATCACCTCAACGAACTCCGCACCGCCCTGATCTCCGTTACGGTCACCGGCAAGATCGACGTACGGGAAGTCGCTTCGCAATGAGCTTCGATCCACGGTTCACCGTCTCCCACAAGGTCACCACGGATCTGACGCGGACCGAGCGGGCACGCGGGTTCCTGGAGGCCGCGACGCTGTCGGCGGACTGGATCCGCAGGATGGCTGCGGAGGCACTCGTCCTGGAGGCCCACCACACGACGCACATCGAAGGCACGCAGCTAACCCGCCGCGAATCCGAGCGGCTGCTTGCCGGCGAGGCAGTACCCGGCGCGAACCCGGACGATGTCCGCGAGCTACTGAACTACCGGGACGCCTTCGAGTTCGTCTCCGGCTGGCTGGACAGCGGAGAACCCATCACGGAGGGACTGGTCCGCGAGACCGCCACAGACGCCTGGTCGAAGGCGTCCGCGGCGGTTTCGCCGGGCCGGGAGAGTCGGCGCCTCCAGAACTACGTCGTGAACTCCGCCACAGGCGCCATCGTGCCGCCGCCGGCCTGCGACGTGCCGATCCTGATACGCGAACTGGTCGACTGGCTGAACCGGGAAGACGCCGCGCATCCGGTGCTGGTCACCGAATCGGCCAGTTCCAGCTCGTTCATGTTCATCCCTTTCTGGCCGGCAACGGCCGCGCCTCGCCCCTGCTCTGGACCCGAACTGCGACACCGAACTGCGACAAGCTGCGACACCGAGCTACGACGAGCTGTGACATCGAGCTGTGACACGGCACCGCGCCCAGACCGCATCCTTCAAGCCCACCGCACAACATGACCCCCGACATCTCCGAACGCGCCTTCGAAGACGCCATCGAGCGGGCGCTCCTGCGGCACGGCCCTGACGCCTACCCGGAGGACGCAGGAGAACTGCGGGAGCCGACCGCGTCATACGGCGACGACCCACTGCCCGGCAGCTTCCACAAGCGCATCAGCAAGGACGACTACGACCGCAAGCTCTGCCTGGTCCCTACCGACGTCCTCGACTTCCTCCTGGCCACTCAGCCCAAGGAGTGGCAGAAGCTCAAGCAGCACTACGGCGCCGACGTGAAGCCGCGCTTCCTGGGCCGCCTCTCCCGCGAGATCACTCGGCGGGGCCGCGCTCGACGTATTGCGAAACGGCGTAAGAGACTCGGGCTGCAAGTTCCGACTCGCGTACTTCCAGCCGGCGAGCGGCCTCAACGAAGAACTCCAGCGACTCCACGGAGCGAACATCTTTGCCGTCGTACGCCAACTCCGCTTCAGCGAGGACTCTGAGAAGAGCGTCGACCTCGGGCTCTTCCTGAACGGCATCCCCATCTTCACGGCAGAACTCAAGAACCCGCTCACCGGGCAAGACGTCAGGGACGCGATCCGCCAGTACAAGACCGACCGGGACCCGCGCGAGCCGCTCTTCGCCTACGGCCGCTGCCTCGCTCACTTCGCCGTGGACCCCGAGCAGGTGTTCGTGACGACCCACCTCGCAGGACCGGATACCCGGTTCCTGCCGTTCAACCAGGGCCGCTTCAGAGGCGCGGGGAACCCGCCCGTCCCGCCCACCCGCGACGGCTACCCCAGCGACTACCTCTGGGAGCGGATCTGGGCGCGCGACAGCATCCTCGACCTGATTCGGCAGTTCATCCAGGAAATCGAGGAGGAAGACGACCGCAACCGCCGGACGGGCAGGCGCTTCATGATCTTCCCGCGCTACCAGCAGCTTGACTGCGTACGCCGCCTGGTCAGCCACGCGCGCAACCACGGCCCCGGCGAGCGCTACCTGATCCAGCATTCGGCCGGCAGCGGCAAGAGCTACACGATCGCCTGGCTCGCCCACCAGCTCTCCGTGCTGCATGACCACGAGGACCGTCGCGTCTTCGACTCGGTCGTCGTGGTCACCGACCGCCGCGTGCTCGACCGCCAGCTCCAGCAAACGGTCCGGCAGTTCGAGCAGACCCTCGGCGTGGTCGAGAACATCGACCAGACCTCCCGTCAACTCCGCCAGGCTCTGGAAGCCGGTCGGACGATCATCGTCACCACGCTGCAGAAGTTCCCGGTCATCGCCGCCGAGATCGGCCAGCTCCCCGGAAAGCGCTTCGCGGTGATCGCGGACGAAGCGCACTCCTCGCAATCGGGCGAGAGCACGAAGAGCCTCAAGGCGGTCCTCGACACGGAGAGCCTCGAGGAGGCCGAGCGGGCAGAGGCAGGCGCTGCGACTCCCGAAGAGGAGATCGAGGACCGCGTCCACGAGGAGATCCGCCAGCGCGGCCGGCTTCCGAACCTCTCGACGTTCGCCTTCACGGCGACCCCGAAGCCCAAAACACTCGAGCTGTTTGGCGAGAAGCAACCGGACGGCAAGTTCGAGCCCTTCCACCTCTACAGCATGCGTCAGGCGATCGAAGAGGGGTTCATTCTCGACGTTCTCGGCAGCTACACCACCTACAAGGCCTACTGGCGCCTGAAGAGAAGGATCGAGGAAGATCCCCGGTACGACAAGTCGAAGGCCGAGCACCTGCTCAAGTCCTTCGTCGAACTCCACCCGCACGCCATTCGCGAGAAGATCGCCATCTGCGTGGAGCACTTCGCCGAACTCGTCGCGCCTGAGGTCCGCTGCCGCGCCAAGGCGATGATCGTCACGCGCTCCCGCCTCCACGCGGTGCGTACCAGGCTCGCTCTGGACCGCTACCTGGAAGAGAAGGGCCACCCCTGGAAGGCGCTCGTCGCGTTCTCCGAAACGGTCAAGGACGGCGGCCAGTCCTACACCGAGTCCGGCATGAACTCGGTCGGTGCGGACCGGGCGATCGGCGAGCGGCAGACGGCCGCCGAATTCGAGAAGCCCGAGTACCGCTTCCTGGTGGTCGCCAACAAGTTCCAGACCGGCTTCGACCAGCCCCTGCTGCACACCATGTACGTGGACAAGAAGCTCGGCGGCGTGAACGCGGTCCAGACGCTCTCCCGCCTGAACCGCACGCACCCCGACAAGGCCGGCACGATGGTCCTCGACTTCGCGAACCAGCCCGATGTGATCCAGAAGGCCTTCGAGCCGTACTACGAGACGACCCTGCTGGCCGAAGAGACCGACCCCAACCTCCTCTACGAAGTCCAGGGCCGGCTGCTCGACTTCGGCGTCTTCGCGGAAGAGGACATCCGGAGATTCGCCAAGGTCTACTTCATGGACATGGAGGAGGCGACACCCGACCGGATCTACACCGCCCTGGAACCAGCGCGCCAACGCTTCGCCGAGCTCGCCGAGGAGGAGGGACGAGACTTTCTCGGCCAACTCACCGAGTACACGCGCCGCTACGCCTTCCTCTCCCAGGTCCTGACATTCGCCGACACCGACCTCGAGAAGCTCTACCAGTTCGCCAGGCATATCCGCCGTCTCCTGTCCGTGGGCCGGGAGACGCTGCCGCTTGAGGTGCAGCAGAACATCGACATGGAGTCCTTCCGCATCCAGCGAACGAGCCGCGGCCGCATCGCCTTGGAACGGCAGGTGCGGCCGCTCGTGCCCGCTGGAAGCAAGGCCGGATCCGGCGCCGGCGGGGAGCAGTTGGAAACTCTCTCCCGGATCATCGAGGGCCTGAATGAGCGCTTCGGCCTCAACCTCACCGACGAGCACCGCGTGACACTCGAACAGATCCGGTCCGCCCTGGACAAGGACGCTGGTCTCACCGCGAGTGCCCGCGTCAACACCCGTGAGAACGTGCGCCTGACCTTCGATCCCAAGGTCGAGGACAAGATCCAGGAGATCGTCGAAACCAACTTCGACCTCTACAAGCGCATCACCGACGACCCCGAGTTCGGCCAGGCGCTCAAGGACGTCCTGTTCGAGGACTACATCCGGCGACACCGGCGGGCCGAGGAACTTCTCAAGCTCCAGGAGTCCAGGACGCTCGAATTCAAGTCCAGCCTGCGCTGGAGCCTGAAGGAGGATCGCAAGGACGACCGTCACGTCACCCACGCAGCGCTCAAGACGATCGCCGCCTTCCTCAACACCGAAGGCGGCGACCTGCTGATCGGCGTCGACGACGACCGCAAGGTGCTCGGGATCGACCACGATCGCCTGGATAGCGACGACAAGTTCATGCGGCACTTGGCCCAGGTCGTGCGGAATGGACTGGGCGACCGCGCGGGGACCTGCATCGATCCCGAGACGCAGATCGTGGAGGGCAAGACGGTGTGCCTGGTGAGTTGCGAGCGCAGCCCCGAGCCCGTGTACCTGCGGTGGAAGGGTCTGGAGAAGGCGACGGACGGCGACCTCTACGTTCGGAGCGGCCCGGGAACCGTTCGTCTTGGCGAGAAGGACGCCGGGAAGTACGTTGCCACGCGCTTTTCCTTCGACAGAGGGACTGTGGAGTGAGCCCGCCAAGCTCAGGCCAATCGGCGGCGCACCGCAACGGCCCGCGGAGCAGCACCGCGAACCCGGCACAAGGCGCGCACGTCACTTGCTGGAGAGCCCACCCAGCAACGTTGAACCATGGATGAAACCTACTGAACGGAGGGTCGCATGCCGGAGCATGGCATCAGGAGCACGTACTCGCAATGCCCATTTCAGCTGCTAGTACGCAGTCACGATGGGGCTGTCCTTTCCGCCGCCACTGCCTTCTTTTTCGAAACGGAAGATGAGTGGTTCCTCATCACAAACTGGCACGTTGTCAGCGGTCGCAACTTCCTGGACGCCGAGCCGTTGGCCGAGCCGTTCGTTGAGCCCTTCCATCTGACCTGCAAGTTGGCTTCGTACGACGTTGGCAGCCGAGAGGACGGCACGTTCGGAATCGTGCCATACGAGGAGCCCCTCTATCGCGGAGAGCAGCCGGTCTGGTTTGAACATCCAGAGCTCGGCGCCTCTTGTGACGTGGTGGCGATCCCCATGGCAAGACCAGTTTCATGTCCAGAGTTCATGCACAACGCGGCAAACCGCATCAGCACGGACGACATACCCGTCGAGCCCGGTTGCACCGTCTTCGTGATCGGCTTTCCGCACGCCCTGAGAGTTGGCTTCGGCTGGCCATTGTGGAAGTCCGGCTATGTCGCGTCGGAGCCACACTACGATGTTGACCTTGGCGTCAAGCTGTCGAGTCACGGAGAGTTCTCGGGCGGTGTTCGAATGCCTGCCTTCTTCATAGACGCCCAAACTCGAAGCGGGATGTCGGGGTCTCCCGTCTTCGTTCGCTATCACGGTGCCTGCGACCAGGCAGATCCTTACCGAAAGGTTGACCCGAGCGAACCTGGATTCTGGGAAAGGAAGGACGTAGCCTTATGGGGTAGCCAGGGCACACGGTTTGTGGGCTGTTACAGCGGTCGAGCCTCCGCACGTGAAAACGAAGCGGCCTTGGGCCTATGTTGGCGTAGAGACGTCATCGAGACGATCTGCCGTGGCAAAAAGCAAGGGAGCAATCCTCATATTCTCAGGGCCTAACTGGCAGCCGGTCAGCTGATTCGGCCCGAGGCCGACCCGTTGTAAACCGTATCCAGTACCTGGATGTTGGAGGAAAACCGATGACACTACTCAACCTGGGCCCGGACGATCAACTGCTGCACGTCGCAAGAGTGGTTCCCGCGGGGAGTGACGAGAGTACCGTCTTCATGAGGGCTCTCCGACCCGGCGAGGAAGACTCCGGGGAGGCAGTACACGTCCCCGCCGGAAAGCGAGTGGTTCTTCGGGCTGGGGACCTGTCTATCAGCTTGGACGAGATTGACGCCAGAAGCCCGGAAGGACGTGGTGGGTACGCCCCGGTAGCTGACACGATCTGGACTTGGTGCCAGGTGGTCGGCGCCGAAGACCAGAGTCTCCTGCTGCTGCTCTTGGCGGCGGCCAGGCGGCTTGACGCTACGCATGTCTTCTGGTCTGCTGCCCTCGATGCGCTTGAGGAAGCCGATACTCTGGACGGGATTGATAGAAGAGCGAAGCTGTTTCATTCGCTTGCGATGGCTGAAGTGACCGTAATTTCTCTGTCTCGGGTAGTGGAAATGCTGTATCGCCTGGAAGAGAGATCTTGCCTAGACCTCCGGATTCCAGAGAGCGTCGGCGCTTTCAGAGAACCGCTGCGCAGGATGCGAAACGCTCTAGAACATATTGACGACCGTGCGATCGGGGAAGCGAGGGACGGCACCGCCGACAGCGCAATGTCCATCTTCTTTCAACCCCTATTCGTGGACGAAGGCGTGTTGATCTACGCCGGCAAGGGCATCCGGTTTTCAACGGGAATCCCCAAAGCTTTCATCCAGTGCCGAGAAGTGATTATGCGAGTGACTAAGGCTCGGCCACGGTGTGAAGCAACTGATCCGGTAGGCCGCGACGAGTAGCCTCGGCCCACCGTCGCGGCGTCCTATTTGGCCAGAGGCGGGCTCTTTCGCCCATCAGGGGCGCGCGCCGAGCCAACGAAGGACGGAATCGAAGGCGCGTTCGGGTTCTTCGATATGGGACGCGAGTGGATCGTGCGAGGTTTTGCGGATCTGACTACCGAGTCAATGCACCGTAACTGGGAGAGAGTAGATGCCTGCACTGGCTGAATGGACCAACGGCTTGCTTACCCAGCCTGAGGGCTCGTGGGACGGGGACCTCGCGTCGTGGGACGTTTCGGACGTTGTCACGCCATGGCCCTTCAGAACGGCGATTCCCGGACATTCAGCGGCGGCTCCATCTCGCGTTGTCGTCCGCGTGAATTCACCCGCACCGCCCGACCCGATCGTGAACGTGATCCGTCAGGCGTCGGAACTGCTTCACCTACCACCAGGTTGGAACTCATACGGCGCCAAGCCGATCGCGAACGAAGCCGTGGAAGCTGCGATTGCGTTTCTAGTCGAAGCGATTCCAGCTATCCCGAACGTCGTCGCACCAGCCGTTGTGCCGACGGTTCGCGGAGGGCTTCAACTCGAGTGGCGCCGACAAGGAGTCGACCTCGAGATCGAGTTCGGGCCGGACGCTACAGGTTCGTGGTACGCCGAGGACCGGGACACGGAAGAGACGGTCGAAGCGCCACTGGTCGTTGACGACGTAGCGTTTCGACGGTGGTTGGGCCGGGCTTCAGGCTGACCTCGTGACAACTCCTGAGGAGTGCGGGGAGCGGTTTCCCGCGTCATCTCTTTGAGCGATGTCTCTACGAGGGACGACAACGAGACCCTGCGAGCCGCAGCATGGTGCTTCGCTCGCAGCTCCTGATCTCGTCCGGAACGATCGCAAGAACACGCAAGTGCGCCGCGGCCTTGCGCCACAGTTCGGACGCCGGCCGGAAGGCCGGCGCACCCAATGGTGACCGCTGCGGAACGTCCTAACCGGCAGTTGCCGGCGAGAACGCCGGCGACCCCAACCGCGTCTGATCCCCCACAAGCTCCGCCAGCACCGGCTCGATGTAGCCGTAGAACCGCTCCGGGTCCTCCGACATCGGGAAGTGGCCCAGCCCCTCCATCGTTCGGTACGTTGCGCCCTTGATCTGCCCCGCGACCTCCCTGGACATCTCGGGCGTCGTCGCGGCGTCGTACTCGCCGGTCAGCAGGAACACCCGCGTCTGCGAGGTGTCGATCTCCGAGGCCCTGTCGCCCAGGTCGTGGTCGGCGCCCCAGTAGAAGAGGTCGCCCCGGAACACCCGCGGGGCGCCCTGGCTGTAGCACCAGCCGACTTCGCGGCGGTACGCCTCGGGCGCCTTGGGCGAGGTGATTCCGATCATCAGGTCGCCCTTGTAGCCGTTGTTGATCTCGGGGTGGTCGAGCAGGTCGATGTTGCCGGCATCCGACTTGATCGCCGCCTCGAGGCCGATGACCGCCTGGAACAGGCCCGGGCGGTGCAGGGCGAGGTCGAGTGCGAGGTGGCCGCCGATCGAGCTGCCCATGTAGACCGGGTCTTCGAGCTGGAGCTCGCCCACGAAGGCGGCGACGAAGTCCAGCAGGAAGCTCTTCGTCAGCTTGTACTCCTGCTTCCACCACTCGACGCCTGCCGGCGGCACGGACTTGGCGTGGTAGGGCAGGTCGTAGGCCAGCAGGTGGAAGTGCCGGCCGATTCGCTCATCCTCCAACAAGTGCCGCCACTGGCGGCCGTCGGAGCCCGCCGTGTGCTGCAGCACCAGCGGAATGCCGTCCGGGTTCCCGGCCGACTCGAAGTAGACCTCGTAGGAAACGCCATGGACGTCCAGGTCCAGGTAGCGGCCGACGCGCCGCGCGAAGGTGGGCATCAGGCCGCCGCCCTCTGGTCGCCGAGCAGCATCCGCTTCACGTCGCCGTTCGTCTGCTGGCTCAGGATGAACAGGTAGAGCGTGAGGATCGGCGCGCCGAGCAAGAGGCCCCCCACGCCGAGCAAGAGCCCGCCCGGCCTGAAGTGGTTGCGCCAGGCCATCCAGAAGCCGGACAGAACCAGCATCCCCATGAAGTCCAGGTTGAACTGGCCGGGCCATGCCCCCTCCGCGATGTCGCCGAAGAAGACGGCGAACAGGCCCAGGCCGTGTTCCCTCGCGACGAGTACCGTGTAGACGACGATCACGCCGAAGATGAGGCCAAGCAGCAGGCGAAACGCGTTCATGCGGAAGCTCCCTCGGTTGGGTCGGATAGATCGCGCATCACCTGAACCAGCCGCCGCAGCGCCGGGTAGTACGCGGCGTACGCGAGCTGATCGCGGTTCAACTCGATGCCGTGATGCACGCTGGCGAAGAACGGGTCCTGGTAGAAGGGCCGCGGCGCCTTGCGCAACAGCTCGCGCCACTCCGCCTCCGGCCCGGCGAGGAAGACGTCGGTCGGCGTGTCCGCCTCGCACGGCTCGACCGCCGCCACGGCGCCGTCCTCGAAGCGGATCGCGTGGTGCCGGTCACCCACGCTCAGCCGCAGGCTCGCCGACCAGTGCCGGATCGTGTAGCGGAACTCAGGATCCTGTTCGAGAGTCGACTTCAGGATGTTCCAGGGAATCATCCAGGAATCGTAGCGCGGTGGAACCACTGGGCGCGGCCCGCCACGGGGTGCGCCGCAAAGCGGCGGCCATCCTGCTCCCCACCCCCGTGGTAGAAACTTCGCCGCAATGCCCGATCCGGACTTCTCCACCTTCCCGCTCAAGAAGAAGGGCAACCGCTACCAGGACTTCGAGGAAGGCCGGACCTTCGAGCACCACTGGGGCCGCACCCTGAGCGAGGCGGACAACGCGCTGTTCGCCACGGCGACGATGCGGTACACCCCGCTCTACTTCAACGCCGAGTACGCGCGCGCCCACGGCCACGACTCGGTCGTCATCGACCCGCTGCTCGTGCTCTGCACCGTGGTCGGCATGTCCGTCGAGGACCTCTCCGAGGGCGGCGGGCCGTTCCTCGGCGTGAACGACGTGAAGTTCCACCAGCCCGTCTACCCCGGCGACACGATCACCGGCAGGAGCCGGGTGGTGAGCCGCCGCGAGTCCGGCTCCAGGCCCCACTTCGGCATCGTCACATGGGAGACCGAGGCCCGCAACCAGCACGGCCACGTCGTGCTGACCTACCAGCGCACCAACCTGGTCGCCAAGCGCCGGGAGCCGACGCGATGACGACAGCCCTCACCTCCCCCTCCACCTGTTTCGAAGACTTCGCCGCCGGCCAGAAGATGCGCCACGCCCGCAGCACCACGATCGACGAAGTCGAAAGTCAGCTCCTCACCAAGCTCGTCCTGAACACCGCCGACGGCCACTTCGACGAGCACAAGATGAAGGCGTCCCCCTTCGGCCAGCGCCTCGTCTTCGGCCTGGTCACCGGCTCGACGGTGATCGGCCTGGCGACCCAGGACACGGCCGAGAACGCCCTCGCCGAGCTCGGCCTCGACCGGATGCGCTTTCGCGCGCCCGTCTTCCTAGGCGACTCGCTGACCGCCTACACCGAGGTGCTCGAGACCCGCGACGCCGACCGCGACGACGCCGGCGTCGTCCGCTTCAAGCACTGGGGCACGAAGCAGGACGGCACGATCGTGTTCGAGGGCGAGCGCGAGGTCCTGATCAAGCGCCGTTCGCACTGGGGGTCGTAGTGGGCGGCGGGTCAGGCCCCCTCTCCGACCTCGTCATCATCGACTGCACGATGGCGCTCGCCGGGCCGTTCGGCTCGGCGATCCTCGCCGACCTCGGCGCCGACGTGATCAAGGTGGAGCCGCCGACGGGCGACATGTCGCGCCCCTCGCCGCCCACTCCGCCGGACTTCATCAACCCCGCTCAGGGCAAGGCCGGGGTCGACGGCGGCTGCGACTTCGGCGGCTACTTCGGCAGCATCAACCGGAACAAGCGCAGCATCTCGCTCGACCTGAAGGACGAGGCCGACCGCGAGACCTTCCTTTGCCTGTGCGAGCAGGCCGACGCCGTGCTCGAGAACATGCGCACCGGCGTGATGGACCGGCTCGGGCTGAGCTACGAGACGATCCGCGAGCGCAACCCGCGGATCGTCTACGCGGCGCTGCGCGGCTTCGGCGACCCGCGGACCGGCGAGAGCCCCCACGCCGACTGGCCCGCCTTCGACATCGTGGCCCAGGCGATGGGCGGCTTCGCCCACATCAACGGCCCCGCGGGCGACGGCGGATCCGGAGGGGGCTACCCCGGGGGCGCGTCCGTCGGCGACCTGTTTCCCGGGACGCTGATGGCGCTCGGCGTCGTCGCCGGGGTCCACCACGCGCGGCGCACCGGCAAGGGCCAGTTCATGGACGTCGCGATGGTCGACGGCGTCAACCTGCTGTGCGAGTCCCTTTTCGCGAACTACGGCGCCGCGAAGAGCAACCAGCTCGGGCCGCGCGGCAGGCACCACCACAGCCTGTGCCCGTTCGGCATCTTCGACGCGAAGGACGGCGGCGTGGCGGTCGCCGCACCCGTGCCGGCCCAGTGGGAGATCCTCTGCCGCGAGATGGGGCGGCCGGAACTCGTCGACGACGAACGCACGAAGGACTTCGCGGCCCGCCGCAAGCACCGGGAGTTCGTGGAAGGCGTCGTCTCCGAGTGGACCGGCGGGCGTACCCGCGACCAGGTCGTCGAGGCGCTCGCCGGCCGGGTCCCCTGCGGCCCGGTGCAGACCGCGGCCGACATCTTCGAGAGCCCCCACACCGCGGTCCGCGAGATGGTCGCCGAAGTCGAGCTGCCGGGCGACAACGAGCCGGTCAGGATCGTCGGCAGCCCGATCAAGTACACCGAAACGAAGACCGGCGTGCGCAGCAGGGCGCCCCTGCTCGACGAGCACCGCGAAGAGATCCTCGCCCAATTCGGGATCGACGCCGGGATCGACGCCGGGCCGGACCGGGAAGACCCGCCCAAGGAGAGTAAGCCATGCGACTGAGACGTTCCGAGCTGGCGGTGCCGGCCAGCAACCCCAGGATGGTCGAGAAGTCGGCCGGAAGCTCTGCCGACCTCGTCTTCCTCGACCTGGAGGACGCCGTCTCCCCCGACAAGAAGGAGGGCGCGCGCCAGATCGCCATCGACGGCCTGAACGAACTCGACTGGGGCAGCAAGGTGCGCTCCGTGCGCGTGAACGACCACACCACCCGCTGGGCCGTCGACGACGTGATCAGCGTCGTCGAAGGCGCCGGCGAGAACCTCGACGTCATCATCCTGCCCAAGGTCAAGCAGCCGCGCGACATCTGGTTCTTCGAGACGATGCTCGACGGCCTCGAGCTCAAGCTCGGCCTCACCCGCAAGATCGGCCTGGAGGCCCTGATCGAGGAGGCCGAGGGCCTCGCCAACGTCGAGGCCATCGCCACCTCCTCGCCCCGCCTCGAAGCGCTCATCCTCGGCTTCGGCGACCTCTCCGGCAGCATGGGCATGCGCTTCGGCCACGAACTCGACAAGGACTACCGCTACCCCGGCGACATGTGGTCCGCCCACCGCGTCCGCATGATCGCCGCCTGCCGCGCCGCCGGCATCGACGCGATCGACGGCCCCTTCGGCGACTTCAGGAACGATCACGCCTACATGAAGCAAGCCACCTACGCCGCCACCCTCGGCGCCGTCGGCAAGTGGTGCATCCACCCCAACCAGATCCCGCTCGCCAACGACGTCTTCGCGCCGTCGCCCAGGGAGATCAAGCAGGCGCAGAAGATGGTCGACCTGTACAACGAGTCCGTGGCGAAGGGCGCCGGGGCCGGCGGCAAGGGCGGGCAGTTGGTGGATGCGGCGACGTTGCGGATCTATCGGCCGGTGTTGGAGCGGGCGAGGGCTACGGGGAGGTTGTAGGAGCGAAGATGGTCTTCAAGTCCTGCTGCAGGTCTTCCGGTTCGTACTGCGCGGGCACCTTCCTGCTGCGGGCATGGTCCATCATCTCCCACAGCGACACACCGGCATCGCGCGCCGCCCGCGCGAGCGTGACCTTGCCCTCGCCGTACTGCCGGGCGTAGTGCTCGAGCTTCCAGTCGCGAACGGCGCTCGCGAGCAACCGGCGCACCGTCGTCGAGCGATCGGACTGCTCGACTTCCTCGATGAGTTCGAGTTCCCGGACCAGCCCCAAGGGCAGCCTGGCGCCTACCGTCTGTTCTTTCTTCATGAGTCTGTCTCCCGTGCAAGTCTCATGACCTCAGCCACAACCGCAGGGGAGAGCCACGAGTTCTCAGGTGCTCGTCGAAGCAGTCTGAGGGCGCTAGCGGGCCTTTCCTGACCGCGAGCGCAACTTCCGCGTTCCGAACCAGACGCCCACGACCCCAATCAGCGGGTTGAGCCAGTTGAACCATGCCGGCTGGCGGGCGCCCGCGGTCGCCTCCATCATCGACACGTCGTCGGGGCGCGGTCCTGCCGCCACCTCCGGCGGGATCAGGGCATTCACCACTCCGAGCACGATTACCAGGCCGATCAGCATCGTGGCGCCCCCGGCATCGCGCGCCACCCTGGCACAGACTTGCCCGCCGATGTACGCGCCCACGAGCCCAAGGACGAGCTGGACGAGGACCCAGCCGCCGGGTACCTCCCAGGAACCCGGCTCGAAGGCGCGCGAGGGCCCCACCGTCAGCCACAGAAGCGAGAAGAGCGCGAAGAGCACCGCGGCCATGGCGATGTAGCCGACGATGGCAGCGAGGATGTTCTTGAGCATCATTGTCCTCCCTGAAGCGGCAGGTCAGCGATGGCGCTCCGCTTGGCAGGCGGTTGCTCCAGCCAGTTGAGCCTAAGGGGTTCAGGGCCAACGCCGGGTCGGCCGCGTAGCCAGCCAGACGCAAACGAGCGTCACGGTAGCACGGACCCCTGAGGCAGCATCGGGCTCACCGTTGTCACCAGGAGCGCCAAGCACCGGGTGGGACGAACCAGCGTCAGCGCATGGCTGTCTGCGAGGCCAGGATCAGTCGCCCCCAGCGCATGGCTCGTTGCGGGAATGCAGCGAGCAGCACGCCACCTTGGCACAGACTTGCCCGCCGATGTTCGCGCCCACGAGCCCGAGCACGGGCTGGACGAGGACCCAGCCACCGGGTACCTCCCGGGAACCCGGCTTCCACGGTGCGGCCAACTGTTGTATCGTGTCAACGCGATGAGGGCACGGCATCCAAAGAAGGATGTCGAGGTGGCTCTCAGGCAAGCTGAGGCGGCCGGCTGGACCGTGACACCCACGTCATCCGGTCACCGCTGGGGCGTCATGAAGTGTGGTGAAGCCAGCCGTTCCGGGTGTCAGGTTTCCATCTGGTCGACGCCGCGGAGCGCGGGCCGCCACGCCGATCAACTTCGGCGCTTCGTCAAGCGTTGTCCACATGCAGGGAGCCCGGACGCCAGGGAGGACTCGTATGCCCATCCAGCATTTCACTCTGATCGTTGACGGAACGGATCTGCAGAGCGAACCGTCCATCGACGCCCTCTTCAAAGCAGGCTGCGACGATGCGACTGTTGGGCGAGTTGATGGCGTTCAGTACGTCGACTTCGACCGAGAAGCGGAGAACCTCGGCGAGGCGATCATCTCCGCGGTGCGGGACGTCGAGAAGGTCGACGGGGTTCAGGTAACTCGGGTCGCCGATGCAGGGCTCGTATCGATGACCGACATCGCCACCCGCTTGGGACGTACTCGCGAGAGTGTCAGGCTGCTTGTCACCGGAGCGCGGGGACCGGGGGGCTTCCCGGCGCCCGTCACCGACCCGCGCGGCCGCTACCGGCTCTGGCGCTGGTCCGACGTCACGCACTGGCTCACGACGAGGCTCGGTGACGACACGTTGCCGGACGACCATCTCGTCACCGCGATCAATGCAAGCCTGGAACTTCGCCGTTGTCAGCACAAGTTCTCGAGAGCTCGTCGGAGCAGCCTGAGGACGCTCGCCGGCCTTTCCTGACCGCGGACTCCTGATTCCGCGGCTTCAAGTTGGCGTCGAGGGAGAGCGAGACCGGGACGACAGGTTTCGGTGGCCCGCTCGATCGCCTGCGACTACGGCGCCCCCACAAACCGCCCAACAATCGCCCGCCCCGGCGCAACCCCCTCCACCGTCTCGCCATCCCGCACCACAAACACCCCGTTCACCATCGTGTGGACGATCCCCTCCGAGAAGGACAGCCCGCCCTCGAACGTGGCGGTGTCGATCACCGTGTCGGGATCGAAGACGACGATGTCCGCGGCGGCGCCGACCTGGATCCGGCCCTTGCGCCTCATCTGTTCGGACATCGACGCCACGCGGTCGGCCGGCAGGAGGGTCATCTTCAACAGAGCGGTCATCAGGTCGAGCGTGCCTCGCTCGCGGACGTAGCGGCCCAGGACCCGTGAGTAGGCGCCGGCCGTTCGGGGATGCGCCTTCGGGGCGTAGGGCATGCCGTCGGAGGCGACGATCACCCAGTTGTTCCCGAGCGCGGTCTCGATCCACTCTTCCTTCATGAAGTGCAGGATGACGGCGCCCCGCTCGCGGCGGTAGCGCTCGAAGGTCTCCCTGGTCAGCCTCTCTCCCGTCGCCTCCCACTGGAGGTCGCCGTAGTCGATGCCCAGGCGGCCTTGCCAGCCCTCGTCGAAGATCGAGCTGTGGAGGCTGGTCGAGCCGGCGGTGTAGGGGTAGGCCTCCGTCGTCACGTCGAGCCCCAGGCGGCGCGCGCCGCCGATCAGGTCGAGCACGGTGTCGATCTCGCCGAGGGCCATGCTGTTCACGTGCACGATGTGCAAGGGCGCCCCGGTCGCGACCGCGTTGGCCAGGACTTCCTGCATCGCCTCGATCGTCATCGAACGGACGTGCGTGTGGATGGTGGCCCGTTTCTCGCCGGCGAAGCGAAACACCTCGACGATCTCCCGACGGCTCGCGCCCGGGTAGTACTGGACGGCGAGGCCGATCCCCAGGGCGCCTTCCTCGAGTCCCTGCTCCAGACGCTCCAGCATGGCGGGGAACCGCTCGGGCGGCAGCTTGGAGTAGTACGTCCTGTCCGCGGCGTCACGCTCGGCGCTGAGCGGCTCGTCGGCGGAGCTGGCCGCCGTGAATGCCGCCTCGAGGTCCGCCCGTTCCTCCTGCGGGACGATCTCCAGGCCCCTCAGCGCGCCGTGATTGACCGTGGCGCCATAGTTGACGAGCGACTTCCCTTGCCTGGCATCCAGGAACGCCCCCACGTCGGCGACGCCCCATTCCAGCTCGAGCGCGGTGGTCACGCCGTCCCTTGCCTGGTACTCGCGCGACGCCGGGCCTTGGCCGTGGGCGTGGAGGTCGACGAAGCCCGGCGCGAGGACGAGGCCGGACGCGTCGATGAGGACGCCGCCGTCGGCGAGGGATTCGGCGAGGGGGTCCTCGGTCAGGGCGGTGATGGTGTCGCCGCGGATGCCGACGGTGCGGATTTCGTCGAGGCGCCGCTCGGGGTCGATGACGCGGGCGCCCTGGAAGACGACGTCGAACTGCTGGGGACCCGCTTCGGTCGCCTCGTCGGTCGCTCCGTTGCAACCCGCGAGGAGGACCGCCGCGACGAGCCCCGACACGATGAAACCGCTCCTCATCCCGGCGTCTCTCGCAGGGGATTCTTCCATCGAAGGCCCTCGAAGCGCGCGAAGTCGCCGTCACAGGACACCAGCGTCGCGTCGTGGGTGATGGCGCACGCCGCGAGGTGCGCATCGGTTGTCAGGTTCCCGGCCGTTCCCGTGTAGTCGAGCAGACCCCGTACCGCGGGCCAGTGGTCGGCCTTCTCCGTGACGACCGTGACGACATGCGCATCCAACCACTGTTCCACTCTGTCGAGCGCCTCGTCGACCGGCAACGGCGCCGGGAACACCCGTGGGTTTGTCGCTATCCGGACAAAGCCCAGCAAGACGATCCACGGCAGACCCACCGTCTCGTCCCCGTCCAGCGCATCCTCCAACCAGGAGCGGACCGGCTCGTGGTTCTCGGCGTCCTCGTTGACGGAGTACAGGAGGACGTTGACGTCGACGATCATCATGGGTCGGTCATTTCCTCACGGAGAGCTTGCGGACGATCTCTTCGTCCTCGAGCGCAGCGGCGAGCGAGAGTGCCTTGTCGAGACCGACCTGGGCCCGGCCCATGCGCGCGGTTGCCTGTCGAAACCTCGGCCGGCGGGTGGCCGCCATCTCCGCGGCCAGGCCGGACCGCAACAGCCGGTTCAGCATGCGAGTCATGCTCAGGCCCTCCTCCTCGGAGCGAGCGCGCAGTGCCTCCATGAGGTTGTCGTCTATCCGCACCGTACTCCGCATGATGTCATCGCCTCCATGCTTGTGATGTCATGACATCACCAGTTGTTCGCCAGATTGTCAAGCGTGGCGCATGGAGCCGGCGATGGCGGCTGCGGCCGAATCGACGAAACAGCCCCGAATTCCGTCCTGGTCTTCAGAAGCCAAGGATTGTCCGCCGGTTCCGGCGGACGACCCGTACCCGAGCGAACGAAGGGCGAACGAAGGAGAACCGAGTGACGGCAGAGAACGCGGAAGTACACTACCGGCATGGGGATCCCGGCCGGATGCTGGAAGAAGCCGGCTTCGCGCCCGGGCAGGCTCGTGCCTTGGTCGACCTCATCGCCGAGCGGGAGAGCAGGCTGGTGACGAGCGAGAGCATGACCGCCTACGAGAACGACGTGGCGATCCTCAAGAGCGACCTGGGCGAGCTGAAGGTGAGGATGGCGTCGGTCGAGGGGCGTATCGATGGCCTCGTCATGGTCGTCGAGGGCCTTCGGCAGGAGGTCGAAGGTCTCCGGCAGGAGGTCAGGGAAAGGAACGACGCGCTCCGGCTCGAGTTGACGGCCAAGTTCGAGGCACTGGAGGCACGTGTCGACCGCCGCATGAGCGCCCTGGACAGCCGCATGGACAGCCTGGAGGGCAGCCTGGACAGCCGCATGGGCAGCCTGGAGGGCAAGATGGACAGCCGCATGGGCAGCCTGGAGGGCAAGATGGACAGCCGCATGGGCAGCCTGGAGGGCAAGATGGACGGCCGCATGGGCAGCCTGGAGGGCAAGATGGACGGCGTGCTAGGCGAACTTCGGACGCTGAAGTGGACGCTGGGCATCCTCGTCGGCGTCGTGGCGGCTGTTGGCGCGCCGGTCGCGGCTGCCTTGGTCCGGCTCGCCTTCTTCGCGTAGTTCCCCGCTTCGCGCGGTCGCCGGGGCGGCAGCGTTCTTTACCTCTTGACTTGCAGTAAAGAACAGGGCAGCCCCGCTCCCATCGGCCATCCGGGAAGAGACGAAATCATGCCGCGAGTGAGCGCCAAACGCCAGATCACGCTCCCCATCGCTCAATGCAGGGAAGTCGGCATCGAACCCGGCGACGAGTACCGCTGCTTCGTCGCCAACGGCCGCATCACCATTGTGCGGAAAGAGGCCGGCGCGGCCAGGGGCTTTCTGCGGCAGGTCGCCGGCGACCCGGCGATGAGCGACGGCGAACCGCAGGACGGCGTCTACAGGTTCGACGCAGCCATGCAGCGCCTTCCCCACGTCGCGGCGCCCTGAGGCCCTACCAGGGCATCGTCCGCCCGCTGTACTCCCTCCCCACCTCCGCCGAATCCTCCCGCCGGCCCGCGCCGATCATTACGCCACGGTCAAGCTGCCCCGTCACGTTCTCCGGCAGCACGTTGTCGAGGAAGAACATCCCCCGCTCCTTCGTCAGCTCCAGCACCATGTCGCCGGCAGCGACGACTTCGGGGGGTAGCGGCGGGTCGGCGCGGCCTTCGAGGTGGCCGTAGGAGAGTCCCAGGTCGCGCGGGCCGTGTTCGGCGAAGGCGAGGCCGGGGACGGAGCGCGCCGCCGCGGGTGACGCGCCCCACGCAGTCGCCTGGCAACCAGCCACCGCCCCCCATCGGCACCCCCGCGGGGGCGCCGATGGGCCGGGTTCTCCCGCGGTACCGGAAGGCCAAGCTAAACAGACAAGCCCGTGGCAGAAGTCGCGCTGCATTCGAGCGGCCAAGCATCCCGCCCGGCATCGTTGCTCCTCGGTCGAATATGGCCGGCGGGCTGGGGTTGATGTTGCCTGGAGACCGTAGCGCCCCTCCAGTGGGCGCGCCGGCCTCCGGCCGGCATCAGGCGCTTCGCCGCGAGGCGGCGCGCACGTGCCTGGCCATCCAACCGTGGCGGTCCTGTCAGAGCGAGCCTGCCTTCGGCGACGCGTTACCTTGGCCGCCTTCGGCGGCAGCCGGCCAGAGGGCCGGCCCACCCGGTGTGGGGCTTCCTGCATCCAGCGGTAGCCTCGCCGTGCCAAAGGGCCTAAGGAGCATCCATGTCAATCAAGTCCTTCGCTTCCAGGCAGTTCTCGACCCACCTGCTCGGCGAGCGCAGGCAGAACAAGGCCCGGGCACGTGCCGAGCGAGAGCGCCGGCGCCGGGGAGAGCCGCATCGGATCGAGTTCTTCCACCAGGTCGACGATCCGTACTCGCATCTGCTGGCTCAGGCGCTGGTGAAGCTCCAGGAGCGTTATGAGGTCGAGGTGGCGACCTGGCTGGTTGAGCCGCCCGAAGACTGGGCGGCGCCGGCGCGGGCGCTGTTCGATTCCTACTCGCTGGTTGACGCGCGGCGGCTGGCGGTGAAGGCGGGGCTGCATCCGAGCTCAAAGACGCGGCCGGGGCCGGAGAAGGTGCTGGAGGTTCAGCGACAACTGGCCGCAACGCTGCCGGCGTCGGCGGATCCGGGGTCCAGGGCGACGCTGGAGGCGGTTGTGGCGTTGGGGGAGGGGCTCTGGGAGATGGAGTCGGACGCCAAAGAGCCAGCCGTGACCGACACGGCCGCTCTCGGCGAGCCGTCCGGAAGCCGGCCGGCTGGCCGCCGCACCCAGTCGGCGGAGTCGGCGACCGATGTCGGGCTCGAAGCTGCACTTCGGGCCGGCACAAAGCGGCGGGCGGAACTTGGGCACTACCTTGGCGGTACCTGCTTCTACGGCGGCGAGTGGACCTGGGGGATCGATCGGCTTGCGTACCTGGAGGAGCGGCTCGCCGATCTGGGGGCGCGCCGGTCGGGCGGCGCAGTGACAGCGCAGATTCCGCCTGCGGCGGATGCCGGCCAGAGGGCCGGCCCACCCGGTGCGGGCGGCGGCGCGGCAGGCGAGGCCGACACGCCGATCTACGAGCAGCCGCGGCTGCTGGAGGAGCCGGCGCCGGCCGAGGCTCTCGAAGGGGCATGCCTGCCCGACCTCCACTTCTTCGCTTCCTTCCGGAGCCCGTACACCTGGATCTCGACCGAACGGGTGATCCGTCTCGCCGAGGCGTTCGACGTCAACCTGAGGATCCGGTTCGTCCTGCCGATGGTCATGCGCGGCCTGCCGGTGAAGCGGTCGAAGCGCGTCTACATCCTCCTCGACGCGGCCCGCGAGGCGCGGCGCAACGGCGTTCAGTTCGGTCCCGTCTCCGACCCGGTCGGCAAGCCGGTCGAGCGCGGCTACTCGCTGCTGCCCTGGGCGATCGACCAGGGAAAGGGCATCGAGTACTTCCGGTCGTTCATGACGCTGGTGTGGTCGCAGGCAGTCGATGCGGGATCGGACCGGGGCTTGAGGCGGATCGTCGAGGAGGCAGGGCTCGACTGGGCGGAGGGTCGTCGCTGCCTGGGCGATCCGGTCTGGAGGGAAGAGGCGGAGCGGAACCGGGAGGAGCTGTTCGATCTCGGGCTGTGGGGCGTGCCGTCGTTCCGGGTCGGGTCGGTGGCAATCTGGGGGCAGGATCGGCTGTGGGTCGTGGAGGATGAGTATCGAAGGTTGTTGGCGGACTGAGCCGCCCTGCTCGGGTGCGCCACGCACTGGGACCTTGGAGAACCGGCACACCGGTTTCCCACAGCTACCGCAGCCTCGACCACTGCTCGCGTCTCGGACGGCCTCGGACAGGGACCAGAATCCACCCGGCAAAGGTACAGGTGCGGCCGGCTTCGCTCTGGCGGGACCACCTGGATGACAAGGCTCGTGCGGGCCGCTTCGCGGCTGCGCGCCTGATGCCGGCCGGTTGGCCGGCGCGCCCAGCGGGTTGCCTCACCAGCGGTAGTTCAACCGCACGTAGTAGTACCCGCCGCTCAGCCCCCATGGCGTGACCGGGCTGTACCGCGAACCCAGAACGTCGACCAGCGGCCCGGGCGCCGACGCCATCACGTCGAACATGTTCTGCGCGCCGACCGCCAGGGTCGTGTCTGCGGCGACCGGGATGCTGGCTTCGAAGTCGACGATGTAGGCGGTGTCCTGCACCGGCGGGGCCGAGTCCACCCACAGCCGCGTGTAGTAGTAGTCGATCCAGGAGCCGTAGTAGCTCAGCCGCCCCAGCAGGTTGACCGGTCCGACCTGCTGGCCGACCGCGAAGTTCCAGCGCAGGCGGGGCACGCCGCGCTTGATGGAGAGTACGTCCGCCGGGCTCAGCAGGGCGGCGTCCTTCGTGACCTCGGTGTCGGTGTAGTTCAGGGTGAAACTGAACTCCGTGTCGCCGTCCAGGGCGACCGGAATCCAGGTCGAGACGAGGTCGATTCCCCGGGTCCGGGTCGAGAAGTCGTTGATGAAGAAGCGGAAGAACGACAGGTTCCGCGCCGAGGTGATGCCCTGGGAGAGCAGCAGCTCGCGCTCGTGCTCGGTCAGCGTGATGACCTGCGACAGCGACAGCCGGTCGTCGATGTCGACGTGGAACAGGTCGGCGGTCAGCGTGAACGGGCCGGTGTCGATCACCAGGCCGGCCGTCGCGTGGACGGACTGCTCGGGTTCGAGCGGCTTGCCTCCGCGCAGTTCCGCCGCCACGAAGGTGGACGGCACAGTGGCGCTGTCGACGAGTTCAAGGGTCACCGGATCGATCGTCGTCTGCACGTTGAGCGCGTTCTGCTGCCCGGGCGTCGGCGCGCGGAAGCCGGTGCTGACTCCGCCGCGGACCGCGGCGGTATCGCTCAGCGCGCGGCGGAACGACAGCTTGCCGTTCGTCGTGTTGCCGAAGACGTCGTAGTCCTCGACCCTGACGGCAGCGCCCAGGCCCCAGCGGTCGTCTTCTCCGTGCAGCTCGACATCGCCGTAGACGGCGACGTTGTCGCGGCTCCACGTCCCGGCCGTGTAGTCGGGGAATCCGGGGAAACCGTTCGAGGCGGGAATGAAGCCCTGTTCCGCGTAGGGGCCGACCTCCCAGGACGGCCGCCCGCCGGCGCCGATCGCAAAACTCTCGTCCCGCCACTCGGCGCCGGCCGCGACGCTGACCCGGTGGGACACGGAGTACGAGATGTCGAAGTTCAGGTTGACGTCTTCCTGCTCGTACAGACCGGGGTCGAAGTCGCGCGGCGTGTCCGGGCCGAGCGACGCGTTCACGCTGTTCCGGAAGAAGAAGTCGGACTCGTGCGAGCCGAAGCTGGCCGAGAGATCCCAGGCGAAGCCGCTGTCGAACTCCTTGCGCAGCCCCGCGGCGATCGAGCTGTCGCTCACGATGCCGCCGAACTGCGGGGTGAAGCCGCCCGGCGCGATTTCCTGGAAGGAGAAGCAGTTCGGGTCGGCGAACACCTGGGCGAGGGCGTCCGGGTCGGGCACGTTGTCCGTCACCGTGACGACGGGACAGTTCGCCGAGCCGGCGCCCTGCGCCCGCAGGACGTCGCCGATCAGCAGGGTCTGGCCGCCGTCGAGGCTGTAGATGCTCTGGCGCGAGTTCGGATTCCGGAAGAAGAAGCCCTCGGTCATCGTCTTCTCGGCGTAGTTCGCGAAGCCGTAGAACTCGAGGCCGCCGCCGGAACGGCTGCCTATGTTGGCGAACAGCTTCACGTCGTCGTCGACCGCCGGGTTGCCCCAGATCTGCGCCGGCTGGGCGACGTTGTGGTTGCCGGCGGCGATCAGAGCCGCCGCGTCCTGACGCTGAACGCTGCGGTCGGTCGGGTCGGCGCCGCCGTATTCGAAGCTCAGGTTGGCGAAGCCGTTCGCGCCCATGGGCAAGCCGAAGTTGCCGGCGACGCTGTAGCCCTCGCCGTCGCCGCGGATGTAGCTGCCGCTGTTCAGCTCGATGGCGCCGCCGGAGGCGTCGTCCTTGAGCAGGAAGTTGATCACGCCCGCGATCGCGTCCGAGCCGTACTGCGCCGACGCGCCGTCGCGCAGCACTTCAACCCGTTGCAGGGCGATCGCCGGAATCGTCGAGATGTCGGGCCCCTGCGCCCCGTCCGTCACGCCGCCGAACCAGGCGACGACCGACGACCGGTGCCGCCGCTTGCCGTTGACCAGAATCAGCGTGTGATCGTGCGCCAGGTTGCGCAGGCTCATCGGCCGCACCAGGGTCGCCGCGTCGCTGATCGGATGGGTCGCGACGTTCAGGGAGGGGATCAGGTTCCGCAACTGGTAGTCCAGCGTCGTCGCGCCCTGGCGCGTGATGTCCTCGACCGGAATCGCGTCGATGGGAACCTGGGACTCGGTGACGGAGCGGGGGTGCGACCGGCTGCCGAGGACGACGATCTGCTCGTCGAAGTGAGCGTGCTCACCGGCCTCCTCGGCGACCTCGGACTCGTGGTCGTGGTCGTGGTCGTCTTCCTCCTGAGCCGCACCGGCGGTCGGCGCGAGCAGGATGATCACGGTGGCCGCCGCCGCGGCCAGGAACGGGCGCCTCGTCATCCAGGTCATCGATGCGTCTCCTTCGCATTCATGATGACCGCGCTACCACGAATACCCGCAACACTGCAGGGGCTTGCCAGTCGACCAGGCAGTGGCGGCGATCTCATCAGATCCGGTCGGGGATCATAGCGACTACTGAGTGCGCCGGCCTTCTGGCCGGCGTGGAGCGCGCAGCCGCGAAGCGGCGCGCACGAGCCTTGTCATCCAAATGGCTGTCCCGCCAGATCGGCGCCGGCCGTTGGGCCGGCGCGTCATTTGGCCGCCTTCGCCGGCAGCCGGCGCACCCGGTGTGGGGCCCCGCGCGGCTTGCCGGCGCAATCGGTCACGGCAACTCGCTCCCGAGGTCCAGCGCGGCGTTCATCAGCGCCCGCGTGTACGGCTCGCGCGGCGCCTCGAACAGGTCGTCGGCCGGCCCGAACTCGACGATCCGGCCGTCCTTCATCACGGCGATCTCGTCGCAGAGGGCGCGAACGACCTTCAGGTCGTGGCTGATGAAGAGGTAGGTCAGGCCGTGGCGACGCTGGAGGTCGAGCAGGAGCTCGACGATCTGCGCCTGCACCGTCATGTCGAGCGAGGAGGTCGGCTCGTCGAGCACAACGAAGCGGGGCCGCAGGATCATCGCCCGCGCGACGGCGATCCGCTGGCGCTGGCCGCCCGAGAACTCGTGCGGATAGCGACTCCCGATCCCGGCTTCCAGGCCCACCTCCCCGAGGATCCGGCCGACCCGCCGGCGCCGTTCTGCGGCTGTGAGCCCCGGTTCGTGGACCCCTAAGCCCTCGGCGACGATGTCCTCCACGGTCAGCCGCGGGGACAGGCTGCCGTAGGGATCCTGGAAGACGATCTGCATCGACCGGCGCAGCGGCCTGAGCTGCTTGAAGCCCAGGTCGTGGATCGCGCCGCCGTCGAAGACGATCTCGCCGCGGCTCCTGAGCAGCCGGACGATCGCCATCGCCAGGGTCGTCTTCCCGCTTCCCGATTCGCCGACGACACCGAGGCTGTGCCCCTGGCGGACGCGGAGCGACACGTCGTCGACGGCGACGAGGGACTTCTTCCGCGGCCAGCCGCGCAGCGGGAACTCCACGGTCAGATCCGTCGCCTCGACAATGGCCGGCGCGTCGTCCTCAGGGATCGGGCAGGTGCTTCGGGGCTCGGCGTCGATCAGCTTCTTCGTGTAGGGATGCCGCGGGCGCTGGAAGACCTCGTCGGCCGCGCCCTCCTCGACCACCCTGCCCTGCTCCATCACGTACACGCGGTCCGCCATCGCGCGGACGATGCCGAGGTCGTGGGTAATCAGCAGCAGCGCCATGCCCAGCCGTTCCTGCAGTTCCTTGATCAGCTTGAGGATCTGCGCCTGGACCGTGACGTCGAGCGCGGTGGTGGGCTCGTCGGCGATCAGCAGATCGGGGTCGCCCGCGATCGCCATCGCGATCATCACGCGTTGCCGCTGACCGCCGGAGAGCTGGTGCGGGTACGAGTTGAGCCGTTCGCGCGCTTCCTGGAGGCCGACGAGTTCCAGCAGCTCGACGGTGCGCTCCAGGGCCGCGGGTCCGCGGAGCCCGGCGTGAAGGGCCAGCACTTCCTCCACCTGCCGCCGAATCGTGTGGAGCGGATTCAGCGAGGTCATCGGCTCCTGGAAGACCATGGAGATCCGGCTGCCGCGGAGGGCTCGCATTTCCGGCTCGGCGGCGCCGATCACTTCGCGGCCCTCGACGAGGATCGAGCCGCTCGGGTGCGACGCGCGCGGGTAGGAGAGGAGTTGCAGGATCGAGAGCGCGGTGACCGACTTGCCCGAGCCGGACTCGCCGACGAGGGCGACGGATTCGCCGCGGTCGAGGCGGAGGTCGAGTCCGTGGACGACCTGGACGCCGTCGAAAGCGACGGCGAGGTCGGCGATCCGGAGGAAGGGGGGTTGTGGGGTCATGGGCTAGCGGCAGAGGCCCGGAAGCCGGCCGGAACGCGGGTCGCGCCTGGCGCGACCCGTGAGACAGTCCGTGCGCCCGTCATCGTGCCCACGGATGGCAGGCGGGCGCACCCAGTCCGGAGACCGCAACGCCCAGTCTGTGTCGATGCAGTCATCAGGTGCGGCGCGGGTCGAAGGCGTCGCGGAGCGCTTCGCCGATGAAGATGACGAGCGTCAGCAGCGTTGCCAGCGTGAAGAAGGAGACGAGCCCCAGCCAGGGAGCGTGCAAGTTCATCCGCCCCTGGGCGAGGAGCCGGCCGAGGGAGGGCGAGTCGGCCGGCAGGCCGAAGCCGAGGAAGTCGAGCGAGGTGAGCAGGGTGATCGACCCGGTCAGGATGAAGGGCAGGAAGGTCAGCGTGGCGACCATCGCGTTGGGCAGCACGTGGCGGCGGACGATCGTGCGGTCTCCCACCCCCAGAGCGCGTGCCGCGGTCACGTACTGGAAGTTGCGCGCCCGCAGCACCTCGGCCCGGACAACGCCCACGAGCGCCATCCAACTGAAGGCCACGAGGATGCCCAGAAGCCAGAACACGTTCGATTCCACGATGCTGGAGAGGATGATCAGCACGAAGAGCACCGGCAGGCCGGCCCAGATCTCGATCAGGCGCTGGCCGAAGAGGTCCACCTTGCCGCCCAGGTAGCCTTGGACCGCGCCCGCCAGCACCCCGATGATCGAGCTGAGCGCGGTAAGCACCAGCCCGAACAGGAAGGAGAGCCGGGTCCCGTAGATCAGGCCCGCGAGCACGTCCTTGCCGACGTCGTCCGTGCCCAGCCAATGCCGTGCGGACGGCGGCCAGGGGGCCGGACCCGGCAGCTCGTAGTCGATCGTGTCGTGGGCGTAGGGAATCGGCGGCCAGATCATCCAGCCGCCGCTGCCGCGAATCAGCTCCTGGACGAACTGCTCCCGGTAGTCGGCCTCCGTCTCGAACACGCCGCCGAACTCGGTCTCCGCGTACGTCGCGACGATGGGGAAGTAGAACCGCCCCTGGTGACGGACGACCAGGGGTTCGTCGTTGGCGAGGACCTCCGCGAACAGCGTGGCGCCGAAGATCACGAGGAAGATCCGAAGCGACCAATAGCCCCTGCGGTTTGCCTTGAACGCGGCCCATCGCCTCTGCCCAAGAGTGGGCGGTTCCGCGCCCGCCGGGACTGGGTGCGCCGGCCGTTGCGCGCGCCTTCTGGCCCGCGTTCCGGCCTCCGGGACTGGGTGCGCCGGCCTGCCTTCGGTGCGCCCGATGACGGGCGCACCGACTGGTTCACGGGTCCCGCCAGGCGCGACCCGGGTTCTGGCCGGCTTCCGGCGCGAAGCGCCGTCCTCCGGGACGTCTTCCGCGCTGCGGCCGAGGTCGCTCAAACCTCTCGGCTCTCGAAGTCGATCCGCGGATCCGTCAGCGTGTACGTGATGTCCGTCAGAAGCTGCAGCACCAGCGCCAGCAGGGTCGAGATGTAGAGGGTCCCGAAGATGATCGGGTAGTCGCGGGTCACGATCGCCTCGAAGCCCAGGAGCCCCAGACCGTCGAGCGAAAAGATGATCTCGGCCAGGAGCACGCCGGTGAACAGCGCGCCGACGAGAGCCCGCGGGAAGCCCGCGATGACGATCAACATCGCATTGCGGAAGACGTGGCCGTAGAGCACGCGCTGCGTCTTCAGCCCCTTCGCCTTCGCCGTCAGCACGTACTGCTTGTGGATCTCGTCGAGGAACGAGTTCTTCGTCAGCATGGTGAGCGTGGCGAAGCTCCCCGCCACGAGGGCCGTGATCGGCAGCGCCAGGTGCCAGAAGTAGTCCTTCACCTGGGCCCACAGTCCCAGATCGCCGAAGTCGTCGGACACCAGGCCGCGCAGCGGGAAGTACTCGATCATCCCGCCACGCGCGAAGAGCACGATCAGCAGAACGGCAAGGATGAACGCCGGGATCGCATAGCCCACCAGGATCACCACGCTCGTCCAGATGTCGAAGCGGGAACCGTCGGCGGTCGCCTTGCGGATGCCGAGCGGTATCGACACGGAGTAGACGATGAGCAGGGTCCAGAGCCCAAGGGACATCGACACCGGCAGCCGATCGAAGATGAGGTCGATCACCGGCACATCCTGGTAGAAGCTCTCGCCGAGGTCGAAGCGCAGGTAGTCACGCAGCATGATGAGAAAGCGAACATGCGCGGGCTTGTCGAAGCCGAACTGCCGCTCCAACTCCTCGATCAGCGCCGGGTCGATGCCGCCGGTCGCGGAGAGCTCGGTCTCCAGGGTCGCGCCCGCCCCGCCGCCCAGCACGCCGACTCCCGCGTCGAGGCTGGTTCCCTGCAGGCGAGCGATCGCCTGATCCACCGGTCCGCCGGGCGCCGCCTGGATGATGACGAAGTTGACGAACAGCACGCCGACCAGAGTCGGCGCCATGAGGAGAATCCGGCGCAGGACGTAGAGGAGCATGGGAGGACGCGGTTCGTCTATTCGACCACAGACGACCCCGGACGCCGTGAGGTTGCGCTGCCCCTCTGCGAACCCCGCACCAAACCGGGTACTTGACCAGGTGTCGTCCGGGGCCTACTCCCGTTCGGGTTCGGATCAGAGGGGGATTCGGCTTGGAGATCCGAGAATCCCGGGACGAACAGCGAACAAACCGATTCGAGTAACATGACCCGCTACGTGAAGATCGGCGAAGCTAGGACGCACCTCTCAGCGCTGCTCGCGGAGGTGGAAGCGGGTGAGGATCTGGTCCTTTGTCGCGGCGCAACGCCGATTGCCCATGTGACGCCGATCTTCGACGGACGGGAGCACGCCGCCCTGTGCGGGACGCTGCGTCGGGAACGGGCGAAACAGTGCGCGGTGACGACATCGGAACTCCTTTCCTGGCGCCACGAAGGACACACGCGCTGATGGCATTCGTTCCCGACGCTTCGGTGGCGGTTGCCTGGGTGCTGCCGGACGAGGAAGCCACGCTGGCCGATCTGGCATCGGACCGTCTGGGCAACGACACGGCGAAGGTACCGGACGTGTTCTGGCACGAGCCGCGAAATTTGCTGTTGTCCGCCGAACGGCGTGGCCGGATCGACAACCGCCACGCCGACCTTCCCATGGCACGGCTGCGCCGGCTGCCAATCCACTGCCCCGGCGAAGCGGAAGACCGTCACGTCATGGCGCTGGCGCGAGACCACCGCCTGACGGCCTACCCGCGAGCTACCTGGCGCTGGCGATCCGCGAGGGCTGCGCTCTGGCCAGCCTGGACCGGCGCTTGACCGAAGCGGCCGGCGCCGAAGGCGTGGAGACGCTCACCCAGGCTGGCTGCCAGGAGTTCAGTCGGCCTGCCCGCGGTCGATCGTGAGACAGCGGTGTCGCTGAGCAACCTGGCCGACTTCGTTCTCGCCTGGCCGTTCGTCCTCCTCTACTGCTTGTCGATCGTCGCCTTCTTCGGCAGGCAGTGGTGGAGGCTCACAGCGGGGGCGCGGGCAGTTGGCAGCGATCTCCGGCGCCTGACCGAACAACTCGGCGACATCGACGGCCAGCAGGGTTTCGTCGCGAAGTTCGAGGAATACAACGCCAAGGCCGAGCAGGCCTTCGGTCTGACCTGGACCGAGTTCGTCGAGACCCTGGTCATGCCGGTGCCGGACTCGGGAGATCCGATCCGCAACACAGGGGATGTCTCCGGGTACTTGAACGAGACCACGATCGTCGCACCGCGGGTATCGCTGGCCTTCTACCAGTCTGTGCCGAATCTGCTTACGGGCTTCGGCATCCTCGGTACCTTCATCGGCCTGTCGTTTGGAGTCGGCGCGGCGGCGGGCGGTGTCGCTTCCGGCGATCCGGACCAGATGACCGCAGCGCTGAGGGAACTCCTCCAAGGCGCGTCGCTCGCGTTCTTCACCTCGATCGCCGGTGTGGCAACGTCCATTGGATTCGTCTTCGCCCACCGCAGATCGACCCGCACTCTCCAGCAGGCGCTGGACGCCTGGGTCGGCGCGATCGAGAAGCGCCTTGAGCGGGTCACACCAGCTGGCGTAGCCCTGGAACAGCTAAAGCAACAGAGCCGCACCGCAAGACAGGTTGCGCGGTTCAACACCGACCTGGCCATCACCTTGGGGCAGGCCCTCGAGGAGAAAGTCGCCGGGCGGCTCTCGCCACTGCTCGAGAAGCTGGTGGATGCCGTGGGAGAACTTCGAACCGACCGCTCGACCGACGCCGCGAAGTTGATGGAAGTGGCGACCAACAGCTTCACGGAGGTCATGGAAGCCAAGTCCGGCGACAAGTTCGACCAGATGTCCACCGTGCTGGAGGACCTGAACCGCACCCTGGCAGATTCCTCCGAGCACCTCAAGAAGTCCCAGAAGGAGGTCGGCGAAGCCCTCGCTACGGTGGTTGATTCGGTGGCGCAGGGGGCCGCGGCAACGGCGAAGGAGCTACGCCAATCAGCGGCCGAGTCTGCGGAACAGGTGCGCAACGCGAACCGCGAAACGGCAGCGGAACTGCAAGCCAACGTGGACCGGGCCGCTGCGAAAATGGCCGCGGCGGCCGATGAGGTGTCGATCAAGGTTGCGGACTCGGGTCACGGGCTCGAGTCAGCGACGCAGAACCTCCTCCTTTCCACACAGCAAAGCCGCGAACTGCTGGATGCCATGGGGGCGGTGATCGACCAGCTGAACACGGTCGGGGGCACGATCAAGGAGACCGAGCAGTCGATGGGGGGTGCGGCGGCCAGGATGGACAAAGCCGCCGACACGATTCGGCAATCCAGCGACCGGGTAGCCTCCGCGCTGAAGAGCACACATGGACTCGTGCAGCAGGTGGACGAAATGGTGGGCGCATTGGGCGAATACCAGGAGTTCGCGTCGGCCTCCTGGACGTCGTACCAGACGCGATTCGAGGGGATCGACGCGTCGCTCGCCAAGGTCTTCGAGAACCTGGACGGGGCTCTCACTGGCTACTGCAACCTCGTGCAGGAATTCGCCAGCCAACTGGACGGCACCACCTCGAACACGATCCAGAGCCTGGCAAGCGCCACGAGTGGTCTCAACGAGTCGATCGAGGAACTGGTCGAGGTGATGGACGAGCGGAACGGGAAACCATGAGCAGTGGCAGATCTGGACGATCCCCAGCAGCTACCGGACAGAGTTACCTGGCCACGGTCAGCGACCTCGTATCCGCCCTGATCTTCGTGTTCATCATCATGCTGGCGGTGTTCGCGTATCAACTCGCCAACGTGACCGAGGAGCAGGAGAGCGTCACCGAGGAACTGACCGCTGGCCGCGAGACGCGAGACCAAATCCTCGAGGCGATTGCGAACCGCCTCATGGACGCAGGAATCCGCGTGGAAGTGCTGGGCGAGCAGGGGGTCCTGAGACTGTCGGACAACGCGATCAACTTCCCCTCCGGCGGCGAGACGCCGATCACCGAACACGTCGGGCACGTCGGCATCCTGGCTCAGGCCATCGCCGAAATCGTGCCCTGCTACGTGTCACCGGACCGTGCCGCATCGGCTGCCGGACCAGCCCCGGCGCTCGCGCCAGCCGCAGGCGGAAACCAGCCCGACCCGGCCCCAACGGATGGTGAAGCCCCGGCCTGGTGCACGGCCCGACCGCCTGCCGCGGTCCATGAGTGCCAGGAACGCCGCCATCCGTGGCTGCTCGAGACGCTGTTGATCGAGGGTCATACGGACGATGTGCCGGTCGCCGCCGGACGCCGTTTTCGCGACAATCTCGAACTCTCCTCGATGCGGGCGGCGACCGTGCACCGCATGATCACCGCCTGCGAGCCGAGAGTCGCGCGACTGCGGAACACCCAGGATCACCCCATCCTGTCCACCAGCGGCTACGGCAACACCCGGCCGGCGAGCCTGGATCCGGTCAGGTTCCACGAAAATCGTCGGATCGATCTGCGCTTTCTGCTCGAACCTCCCGAAGGTGTCTTCGCCCGGAACCAGGTCGAGGTGGCACGGGAACTCCGCCAGCGAATGGGCGCCGGACCCCGATGAGCGAGGGCGCCCTGCGGGAAGCGCTGGACCTTGGCCACAGCCTGCCCCGGCTGGATTCCTCCTTCACACCCGAGAGAACCCTGGCCGCAGCCAAGGAAGTGAAGCGGAAACTCGGCGACGGCCAAATGGGAGCCGCGCCCGCCCGCTACGACCTGGATTCGCTCCATCGACGGGTCCGGGCGGCGTGGCGGTCCGGTCGTGGTGCACGGGACCTCGGCGCCCTCGACCTGCGAAGGCTGCCGTGGGTGCTCTGCTACTCGCCAGATCGGGGCCCTGCGGACACCGCGTGGGAGTCGCGCCCCTGGCTCGCCGAAGACCGGCGACTGCTTCGTGAGTACGGCCAGTGGCTGAGCAGGAACGGCCGACCCCGGGCGGTACGGACGCTGCTCCACGTGTTCCTGCGCGACTACCCTGTCCGGCTCGAAACCTTCGAGAATCTGCGGTCGATCCTGAAGAAGGAGGTGTTCAGGCGCGAGGAGTCCTCGCTTTCCGACTGGACGCGTCGCTGCCGCCGGAACGACCTGTTGGAGAAGGACGGCAGCAAGTCGTTCATCGGCAAGGCGATCGACATGGAAGAGGCCGTGGAGACATCCGTGAACGATGTGTTGGTGGCCGCCGGGTTCGACGGTCCTCTGGAGCGGAGCGCATTCATCCGGGAAGGCCTGCTCAGGTACCTCTCGGGCGCCGAGGAGGTATCGAAACTGGTGCTGGGGAGCGATACCAGGAAACTGGAACGCCTGCTCGCCCTGCTCCAATGCGAAGATGACCTGCGGTTCCGCGAACCGGCGACCCGGAAGGCGATGGCCGACAGCCTCCTCGGGCCCATCGCAACGGAGGTGGATGCACCGGCGCCCGCGGTGAAGGAGGCTCTACAACGGTTCTTCCTGCGCTGCTACGGCGATCCCCGACTGCCGTCCGGGCGCCCGAACTGGTCTGTCGCGCGGGAGAAGGTCCGGCGGGTCGTCATTCGCTGGCTGAACGAGCAGTCGATCGATCTGTTCTTCCGGGTCGTCGAGGACACGGCGCTCGACAGGCACTGGCGCTACCGGAAGGCCTTCTGGCGGACCTGCTTCGATGACCATCTGATCGACGATGTCTGGTTCGTCCTCGGGAGCCGCGCACGGGATCACCTCAAACACGTGAGCCAGGACGACGATGCGGCGGAGACGACGGCCACCTTGACCGTAGCTGAACCTGCGCAGTCCGTCTTGCTCATGCGGATGGTCAACGGGGTCACGGTCGCCGAGTGGAGCCACAACGGGGCCTGCCGGATGTGGCTGCGCGGGAATACCCACGCGCCGAAGATGTACGAGCCAGCCTACGCGCGCTCCGACGTCTTTCACGGCCAGGACCATCGCCAACGTCACGACGGCAGCGATGTTGGCGCCTGGCAAAGGGCGCTCGCCGACTGGCTGTACCAGAACACGGGCCTACGGATTGATCGGAGTGGCTTCCCGGGGAAGTTCAAGGGCGGACCGGCCAAGGGATGGTGACTCTGTGCCGAGGTCACGTCGCGACCACTCCCGGCGCTCCTCCTGCGGACCGGCACAGGGGATGGAGGCACACGTGACGAATCGATTCGCGTTCGAGCCCACCGCCGCCGGACTGGTCGTCCGGTTGGACGTCGATCCGCCGGTTCCGGTGCCCGATTGGACGACCACGAAGGGTGCACCGGCCGGCGCCGGGATCTTCCTCCGGCTGCGCGACGAAGGCGCCGCTGAGGAAAGCGACGATCAAGGGGTCCCCTTGTCGGAGTCGTCGTCGGAGCGGGGTCAATCGCTACTCGTCTCGTGGTCCGGCGTCGCGGGTCTGGGTGTCGAGGAGTTGCAGTACGCGGGACTGCCGGACGCCGCACCCCTGGCCCTCGATGTCGTCGCCACCGGGGATATTCACGATCCTGACTTCGAAATCCGGTACGGCTTCATCCACTCGGGCCTAAGAGTGCCGGGCGCCAGAAGGATCGGCGCCTGGCTCGAGGTCGGCGACCGTTCCTTCGTGCTGCTCGACCCGATCCATGCGATCACCGAAGCGATCGACGCGTTCCCCGCCGCACCGGAGACCGCCCTGGAGCGGCGGATGCTGGCCTGGGGCCGCATTGCGGACATGCTGCCGGAGGACGCGGTCACGGACGACCACCTCTGCGATCTTCAGATCTTCGTGGCGTCGACCTTTGAACTCGATCCTTTGAAGAACGAGTGTGGTGAACCGGACTTCGACCCGGTCATAGGTCAGTTGGAGACTGCGACGAACGCCGGCGGCGAAGAGGAGCAGCGCTTCAATCGCAGTCTGCCGCCGGCACGCCAGTGTGAATTCGCGGCCTACTTCCGTCGTTACCAACAGGTGCGGCCCCGATACCCGGTGGGAAACAGCACGTACGTGATGCTGACGCCGGAAGTGGAGCGGGCGCTGGGCGCCGTTCGCGAGGCCCAGAAGGGCTCGCGCGAGGAGCGCCGAGACTTCCTCCGGAACCCGGCGCCCTATCTGCGGCGGGCCCTGGACCCAGGCGGCGGCAACGGCGTCGAGACTGCCGCCGACCCGATCGAGGTCGACGCAGTGTTCTGGGACCACGACCTGAGCGACCGCGTGCGAGACGTCGGTGTCTGGGAGCCCAAGGTGCTTCCGTGGATCCGCCGCTCGGGGAATTCCTGGCTGCCGCCCGAGCAACTGGGGCTCCGAATCGGCGAACTGACTGTACAGCTCGATCCCGAAGAGCTGCCGGGTCTTCGCGAACGTCTTCAGAGCGCCGTCGAGCACGGCTGCTCCATGGTCAACGTACAGGGCGTCGAGATTCCTGCCAAGCCGGAGACGTTGAAGGCGGTCGAGCGGTTGATCCGCGAGACGGCGCCGGTCGTGCCGCCGGCGCCGAGGCCGCCGCTCCCACCGAAACCTCCCCAGGACGATGTCGTCCTGCTCATCCTGGACAACCTGGAAGAGATCCAGTATCGGACCGATCGACAGCAGAGGCCGCCGGGCATCCGAGACGTGACCCTTGATCTCGAGCCGGAGAGAGCCCTCTACCGGCACCAGAAGGAAGCGCTCAAGTGGCTGTTCCGCCACTGGGAGGCAGGCAGCCAGGGCGCCCTGCTCGCCGACGACATGGGACTCGGCAAGACTCTCGAGGCCCTGGCCTTCCTGTACTGCGTGAAGAACGCTCCGGGAGGCAACAACGCCGGGCCGATCCTGATCGTCGCCCCGACCGGACTGCTCCGGAACTGGGCGGCGGAACATGCCGCCCACCTCCGCGAGCCGGGGCTCGGTGCTCCCCTCGAAGCCCACGGCAAAGGTCTGCGGGAGTTGCGAACAGGGCCAGGCGGCAAGGAGACTCAGGACGCCGCCTCCACCGGCGTGCCTCTGCAACTCCTCGACGTCGAGCGGCTTCGGAGAGCAGACTGGGTGCTGACGACCTACGAGACCCTGCGCGACTATCAGCACAGCTTCGGGCGTGTCCGTTGGCGCGCCGCGGTGTTCGACGAAGCGCACAAGATGAAGAACCCGGGCGCCAAGCTGACGGAGGCCGCCTTGGCGATGAACACGGACTTCGCCCTGCTCCTGACGGGAACGCCGGTCGAGAACCGACCTGCCGACGTGTGGTCGCTTCTCGACCGCGTGGCCCCGGGCCGGGAAGGCACCCTGAAGGAATTCAGCAAACGCTTCGAGGTGGACAACGGCGACGACGTGGATCGACTGAAGGAGCTCAGGAAGCGACTGATCGAGCCGTACGAACCCGACGCCGACCAGGCCGACACGGGACAAAGGGCGCCCGTCGCGTCGCCGGCGCTAATGATGCGGCGATTGAAGGAGGATCACGTCGAAGGCCTGCCGCCCAAGAGAATCCACCGACTGGAGGTCGACATGCCGCAGCCCCAGGCTGAGGTCTACAAACGGGCGGTCGAGCAGGGCCAACAGATCGGGACGGATGCCGGGCTTCAGAAGAAGGGAGGCATCCTGGGGGTCCTGCAGAAGCTCCGCAGCACCTCGCTGCATCCTGTTCGCCCCGGCGACGAGGACAAGCCGGACGACAGCTACATCCGGGAGTCGGCCCGGCTGTCGGAGGCGTTCCGGATTCTCGGCCGAATCGCGAACCAGAACGAGAAGGCCCTGCTGTTCGTCGAATCGCTGTCAATGCAGGGCTTCCTGATCGGCGCGTTGAGGCGCCGTTTTGGGCTGCGCGAGGATCCCCTGGTGATCAACGGCGCGATCGCCGGCCGCCTCCGCAAGCAGCGAGTCGACGTGTTCCAGCGACGCAAGGGCTTCGACGTGATGGTCCTGTCTCCACGCGCCGGAGGCGTGGGCCTGACCCTGACGGCGGCGAACCATGTGATCCATCTGTCCCGCTGGTGGAACCCGGCGGTGGAGGATCAGTGCACGGACCGGGCGCACCGCATCGGCCAGGAACGAGAGGTCCAAGTCTACCTGCCTCTGGCGCGTCACCCCGATCTTGGCGAGCATAGCTTCGACCTGAAGCTGGACCTGCTGTTGAAACGAAAGCGGGAGGTGAACCGGCGCGTCCTGGCGCCGGTGGCGCCGTCCAGGGATGAACTGCGGGATCTCTACCAAGCAGCGGTAGTCGAGCCGGCGAAAGACCAGGTCACGGTGAGCGAACCGGTAGCTGACAATGACCTCGCAGCATTGGGAGGCGGGTCGGCCCGTGAGGTCGATCTCCTGGACCCGATCCAGTTCGAGCGCTGGGTGCTGCAGGAACTCGCGACGGCCGGCTATGAGCCCAGGCAGACGCCCGCCAGCGGGGACCGGGGTGCGGACGGTCTGCTTTACTCGCGTGGCAGCGGTAAGGCGCACACTCTGATCGTGCAGTGCAAGCACCTTGATCCTCACCACAAGTGCGGGAAGTCGGCAGTCCGAGAGGTTCTGAAGGCTCTGGGGGCCTACGAGATTGAAGGGAGCCCGGTGCCGATCGTAGTGACAAGCGGCGCCGGCTTCACCGGCGGCGCTGAACGCCTGGCGCACCGCAAGGGAGTGCGGCTGGTGGATCGCGATCGCCTGGACCAACTCCGGCGATGGAAGGCCTGAGGCTGCCCGCTAGCGGGTCTCGCCCAGCGCCGCGTCGACCCGGGCGCTCTTCTCCGCGTCGAACCACCAGAGCTGCGGGAAGCCGGTCCAGTTCAGGTGTTCGCGCCCCAGGGGCGGATGGCCGAAGCGGTCCCAGTAGAGGAGGTGGCGACCCTTCGGGGCGCCCTCGGGGATCACGTAGAAGCTCCACAGGAGCACCCGGTCGAGCGCCCGGCCGGCCATGTTCATCTGCTCCTCCGTCTCGGCCGCGATCACCTCCTCCACCAGGGCGTCCACGGCTGGACTGTCGATCCCCGCGTAGTTGAGCAGGTTCGGCAGGTCGGCGCCGTCCGACCGCATCAGGTTGCGCAGGAGCGTCGGTTGCGGGATGCGATGCGTGTAGATCTTCTGCATCGTCATCTCGAACTCGTAACGCCGCGCCCGATTCGTGTGGATGTTCGCCTCGACGCGGCGGACGGTCGCCTGGATGCCGAGCCGTTTCAGGTTCTCCACGTACGGCACGAGCATGCGCTCGTGCTCCCTCAACTGGACCATGATCTCGAACCCGAGCGGCTCTCCCGTCGCCTCGTTGACGCGCCGGAAGTCGCGCACGACCCAGCCGGCTTCGTCGAGCAGCTCCCCGGCACGCAGGAGCGCCTCCCGGTTGCGGCCGTAGCCGTCGGTTTCGGGCAGGGTGAACTCCTGCGTGAACACGCGCTCGGGGATGTGTTCCCGCAACGGCTCGAGCAGCGCGAGTTCCTCTGGCGACGGCAGACCGCGCGCCGCCATCCCGGAGCCCAGGAAGAACGTCGTGTTGCGCCGCAGGGCGCCGTACTGCAGCGTGCGGTTGCCCCAGTCGAAGTTGTAGGCGAGGGTCAGCGCCTCGCGGACGCGAATGTCCTGGAACAGCGGCAGGCGCGTGTTGAAGACGACCGACCAGTGCATCCCGTAGGTCGTCCCCATCCGGTAGGTCTCCTTGTTGAAGAGCCCCATATCGACCTCAGGGAAGTCGTATGCGGTGGCGAACTCACGCTCGTCCTGGTCGCGGTAGTAGTCGACCACGCGGGCCTTGAGCGCCTGGATGCCCGCCTTGATATCGCGAAAGTAGAGGACGCCGAAGCGATCGAAATTGTGGTACCCGCGCCTGAAGTTCAGGTCCTTCGCCCAGTAGTCGGGGACCCGCTCGAAGACGATGCGCCGGCCGGTGTCGACCTCGCTGATGCGGTAGGCGCCGTTGCCGAGCGGCGGCTCGATGGTCGTCGCCGTGAAGTCCCGGTCCTGCCAGTAGTGCTTCGGCATCGGGAAGAAGAGGGCCGCCTCCATCACCGATCTGCGGTTTCTCCTGTCGGCGGCGAAGAGAAAGCGAAACGAGCGCTCGCCCAGGGCTTCGATGCCCTCCACATGGCGCCAGGTGGCCTTGAAGCCGACCGGACCGTCGGCCTTGAGAGTCTCGAAGGTCCACACGACATCGTCGACCGTGACCGGGTTGCCGTCGTGCCATCGCGCTTCGGGCCGGAGGGTGAAGGTCACCCACCTGTAGTCCTCCGCGACCTCGATCGTCTCGCACAGCAGACAGTAGAGGGTAGAGAGTTCGTCCTCGGACGGCAGCATCAGCCGATCGAGAGTCAACGTCGAGCGCCGCCACCAGTTGAAGATCTCGGGGCGGCCCTTGTCCGAGTACGGGTGCAGGTTGTTGAACGTGCCCGGGATGAAGAGCCTCATCTCGCCGCCCTTGGGCGCGTCGGGATTGGCATAACCCAAGTGGGGGACGTCCGCGGCGTACTTCGGTTCGCCGAAGTAGGCGATCGCGTGGCCGGGTCCGGAGCTCGTCTGGGCCACGACCGGAGCGGCCGCGCTCAGGCAGCCCAGCGCGGCGAGGACTGTGATCGCCGCCCGCTGGCTGCGATCCCGGGCGCCTGCCCGGACAAGGAAACTGCCGGCGCAATCGGCGGCGGCATCCTCGATAGCTCGCGCATGGGCGACGGCCTGCCGATCCGCTACTCCGGCCTCGCCCGGCGTTTCGGCGGTGCGACGGGAAAGCGCGAAGCGGGTCACGGGGTCAATCGAGTCGGAACAGGCACCGTACACGATTCGGCACAATAGCGAACGGATCAACCGTCTGCTGCTTTCCGGCACCCAGGACCATTCCAAAGTCCAGCGCTCCACGCTGGCCGCGGGCGGGAGGACTTCGTTCCCGATGGTCGAGAGCCGTGCCGGTGCGGAGTTGCCGATTCCGGAGTGGTTTCCTCACATCGGTCACCGAAGTTCCCGACTTTGGAACGGCCCTGTTTCCGGCACCTCTTTGGGCCGAAGACATTGGACTCTCTGCGCAGACATTCGGCCCCGCACCACCGCTGCACCAGGTCGACCCGCTCGTTGATTCGGGTTTCAACCGCGTCAGGTCGCGGGCGTATGATTCCCGTCAGGTGAATGTGGTTCCCGCAGCGCTGATCAGCCTCCTCGCGCCCGTCGGCGTCGGACTCGCGCAGGAAGGGGAAGCGGCCGCGCAGCCACCGGTCCAAGCCGCGTTCTCGATGATGCAGGACCTCGCGGGCGGTGTGACGTCCAAGCGTCAGGTTCGTTTCGAAGGAGCAGTCGAATCGGCCAACCTGGAGGGCTGCCACGACCCCGCGGACATCGAGTGGCAGCGACTCGTGGGATTCACGGCGGAGCGAGCAACCGTCGTCAGGCGCGGCAGCTTCGGCTTGGCGCGGATCATCGACACGAACACGGGGCGGTCCAGGTACGGCCTGCGTCTCCCGAGCAGCCGGCTCGGGCTCGTTCAGGACGACCGCGGCGGCTCACGGGTGACGAGCAAAGTCACCGTCATCGACGGTGCGACAGAGAGGCCGATACCCGGAGCGCGGTTGCTCCTGCTGGCAGATCAGGGCCGCGTCGAGCCCGCTGTGTGCCTCCTGGAAACAGACTCCGACGGCACGGCTGTGCTGCCTCTTGCTCTGCGGGTCTTCGGAACCGTGGCGGCCGCCGACGGTTTCGTCGGCGGCGTGGTCACGCCAGACCGCTCAGGAACCGTCCCGCTGACCCGTTCCCGGACGGTCAGAGGTCGTGTTGAAGGCGACGGGACATGGGTGGGCTACGACCTGGTGGCCGCCGTACCTCACACGAAGTCCGGCGGGGACAACGAGGACATCGTGGCCGCGGCCATGGTGGGGAGCGACGGGGATTTCGCGCTGCACGGCATTCCTCCCTCGACTTCGAGGCTCCTGCTGGCCATGTTCCGCGCGAACTCCCTCATCGCAACGAGTCTGCACGTCCTCTCGGACTCGCCCGCCGTCATTCAGGTCGAGGGCGCTTCAGTGACGTTCACTTCAGCGACCCCCCAGGCCCGGCTGGAACTCCGTTTCCTCAGGTTTCCGGATGGGTCCAACGTCCGGGACTACGCCCTGGGCCGGATGGCTCGGCTGCGACTCCAGCAGGAGGGGTCCAGCTACTCCCGGGGGCGACTGCCTTCCGGCTGGTACGACATCCACGCCGATGAGCAGAGTCTCGCCGAGTTCTTCCTGGAGCCGGAGGAGGACCTCGACCTCGGCATGCTGGGCACGGTCGAGGAGTTCGCGCTGGAAGTCCGGGGGCTCGATGGCCGCACGGGCGAGGTCTGGTGGTCCAGGGGACTGTGCTTCGACGACGAACCTGGCGGCGGGACCACACTCACCCCCGTCGGTCCGCAGCAAACCACGATTCTGTGGATTCCCGAGGGCTGCAAGCGCATCTGGGGCCAGGTTTCGGCGCCTGGCATGGTCGCAGGTGACTTCGACTGGAACCGCGACGATCCGCTCGAAGCGGTGGTCACGCTGCGTCCGGGGTTCGCGATAGCCGGCGCCGCGTGGGCGCCCAACGGGCAACCGCTCGAGAATGCCCGGGTGCAGGCATTCGACGAATTCGAACTGTCGAGGTACCGCTACGGCACGTATCCAAAGCCCGCCGCGGTCCGCGTCGTCGACGAGGAAGGTCGTTTCGAGCTCGTCGTCGATCGCCCGAGTGCCTTCTTCGTCAGCGTGGTGCACACGGGCTACTTCGTCCCCGCACATCACGTCGACCTGTCCGACGGCCCGGCCCCGGATCTCGCGATCGAGGCCCGGCAGGGCGCTGCTGTTGCCGGCGTTGTCCGGAGTCCGAGCGGCCAGCCCGTGGAAGACGCCATGGTTCACTGGTGCTACCTCGGCCGGGAACCGATCGTCTTGCCTCGCAACTTCGCGGGCATCGAGGGCTGCAAGAAGCACCGGCCGCGAGGGCGCGACCGTTCCGAGCTGGCTCTATGGCGCCTGGAGAGAGGCCAGACGATCCGAACCGACGCTGCCGGCGCGTTCCGATCCGATCAGGAGAACGTACTGGGGGCGGCTCTGTTCACCGCCCTGCCGCCGGGCGAGATCGAGTTCACCGTTCGGCCCTGGGCGGGACACGCGGAGTCCAGCATTCACAAGCTCAAGCCGGGCGACAACGAAGTCGAGATCACGCTGCGGAACGGGAGCAGGATCGAAGGGCTGGTCCATGGTCTGCCGGACGGAAGCCCCACGGCGGAAGTTCACCTGGCGGCGGGCGCCGAGTCGGACGTCTGGACGCGCTGGTCCAGGAAGAAGGCGGAGGCAGTGCAGGGGGCGTTTCTGTTCGAGAACCTGTCGACCGGCTCCAGGCCCTACCACCTCTACGCGACTGCGCCCGGGTACCGGTCCCTGGAGAGTCAGGTCGTCCTGCAGGCAGGGGTCGCCGCCCGCCCGGTCGAGCTGAAGCTGGTGCCGGACAGTTCGGTCATCGAGGGTTCGATCGACCCGTTCGAACTCGGCTCCGGGCCGCGCCTGACAGCGATTTCTCGAACCGCGGACGAGCGAATACTGACCATCGACGGCGGAGGCGCCTTCGCGTTCACGGAACTTCCGGTCGGCGAATGGCGGCTGGTCCTGGACCACGGCGTGCCGAGCGGCCGCGAGAAGATCACCCTCCTTCGCCGCCTTGCCCTCACGCAGGAAGGCGACCGGAAGCGCATCGACATCGACCTGGGCTCGCTTCCCACCCTCCACTTCGTGGGCAACCGACCCGGCACACTGACGATTCACGGCCTCGATCATGAACGCGACCACGCGTTCGGGGCCCTGGCAACAGTTGCCGTCGACACAACCGGTCAGGCAACGGTTCACGCTCCAGGCCCCGGGACGTACCGGATCAGATACGCGACTCTGCCAGACCCCAACGGAATCAACCAGGTATACCTCTTGTACGACCAGTGGCTCGAAGGCGCCCGGACCTTCCACATCGATGACTTCGGCCTGATCGAGCCCTGACAGCCCGTGGCAGGAAGTGGCCCGTGCAACGGGCGTCGCTCTCTTGGATTGTGATCGTGGCGACGAGCCAGCGCAGGTCGTCGGTGGCGCGCAGATGGATACTGACCGTCGCGCTCTTGCGACCGCGCTCCGCGGGCCGACGCCGCAGAAAGCGGCGTTTCGGAGTTGGCAGCTCCTCGATCTGTTCCCTCGTGTAACCGGGAGCGCTCCTTGCCGGGCGGTTGGTTCAGAGTCGAGGTTGGTCGTGCCGGTCGGCTGAACAGGGGGCTGCACAGACGAGGGAACGTGGAACGAACCGCGGGACTTGCGATCAGGAAGTCCCGTGCCGCTACTTCCCGCCGGCGGACGGGCCCATGCCTCCGCCGAGGCCGTAGAGGGTCTTGCCGCCGCCGAGCCGGAAGCTCGCCATGACCCCGACCTCTCGCTCGTCGGTGAGCGAGCCGCGGATCACGCCGGTGCCCCAGCCGTAGCCTTCGTTCGGCCGCCACTGCTGCACCGCGATCTGGTCGAGCACGTTCTTGGCGAACACGTGGACCTGCAGGCCCTCGCGCGGCGTGAACCAGATCGCCCGCAGGTCGAGCCGCGTGTACTCGGGGATCTTGTACTTCGGCAGGTTGCTGATGTCCGTGTTCTTGTCCGTCGTGTGGCCGAGCGTGCCCAGGAAACGGAGGTTGCCCAGGTCGTAGATCGCAGTCAACGAGAATTTGTGCTTCGGCTGCAGCGGCATCTGGTTGCCGCCGAAGTTGGTCAGGCTGGCGATCTCCTGCGTGAAGGTGTTGCCTTCCCGGTCCTGGAACTCGACCGTCTCGGTCGGCGCCGCCGGGTCGCAGCAGTACGTGGTGGCGAAGTCACCGATCGCCGAGTCGAGGTAGTTGTACCAGCCGCGGATCGTGAAGCGGTCGGTGGCCCGGTAGGCCGCGGTGAGTTCCAGGCCCGAGATCCAACCGCCGTCGATCGTGTTCATCTCGCCTTCGAAGATGCTCTCGCCGGGGATCCGCCGCTCGACCGGCAGCAGACGCCTGGAGTTGATCCAGTAGCCCTGGTAGTCGTTGTAGAAGACGGCGGCCTCCAACTGCAGGCGATTGTCCGCCAGCAGGCCCTTCCAGCCGCCCTCGTAGTTGACGAGTTCCTCCGAGTCGAAGGTCACGTCGACCTGGTTGCCGAAGCCCACGAAGCCGCCGGGGCGGCCGCCCTTGGAGACGCGGCCATACCACATGCTGGCGGGGTTGGCCGAGTACTGGAAGCCCGCGTTCCAGGTGGTCTGGTTCCACTCCGCGTCGTTCTTGCCCTCGTAGCCCGGCACGGCGGCGTTGCGGAAGATCCAGAGGTCGACCGCAAAACCGAAGTCGATGCCGATCCGGACGTCGTTCTGCACGTGGGTCTTGATGTCCTGGTCGTGGCGGATGCCGCCGAACAGCGTCCACCTGTCGCCGACCTGGAACTCGACGTTCCCGTAGTAGGCCCGCGTCTCGAACCGCGAGTGGCCGTAGAAGTCGAGCCAATGGCCGTTCATGTTGCCGTCGGAGTACGCGCCGATGGCGCCCGCGTTCGACCAGTCGAGGAGTTCTCCCGGGCACGCCCAGACGCCGCCCTGACCCGACTGGGCCGAGGTCGTGCCATGATCCTCGAGGAGAGGCACTCCGTAGGTCCCGAGAAGCGCCTGACAGGTCGCCAGCGTGTTCGTGTTGAACACCGGGTCGGAGAAGTCGAAGAAGCGCGCGTCGTAGGGCTCGTCGCCGTCCCGCTGGTAAGCGCCCAGGACGAACTGGAAGTCGCCGGAGAAGCTCGAGGCCATTCTCACCTCGTGGGAGGTCTGCTCCGAGTAGCGGAAGTAGTTCGTCATCGTTTCGGAGAACGGGTAGCCGTTCGCGTCGAGGAACGGATTGTCGGGACCGCCGGTTCGCGAGGTGCCGTCCGTGTCGGTCTGGGCGTTCTCCGTGGACTCTCGGTAGCCGCTCTTCCAGGAGAGTGAGAGCCCGCGGCTGGGTCGAATGTTCAGGTCGGCCACGGCCATCTGGAGCTCGGAGTCCTCGTTGCCGGGCGTGTTGTAGTCGACCACGTTGCGCAGGTCGTCGCCGTCACAGATGAGCTTGTTCGGGTCGCTGAGATCGCAGTCCCTCACCGATGGCGCCTGGTTCGCCGCGCCGAGGAAGGGATTCGGGAACAGGCAGGTCGGGTTGCCCTCCGGGTCGGTACCGGTCAGCAGGCACTCCGTCGTCACGTCGCGTCCGGTCAACTCAACCGAGGTGCGGGGAGCGCCGCTGTCCTCCCGCCCCGCGTAACGGACGTTGAAGTCGACCGTCTCGCCGAGATAACGGAGTTGCGGCGCCCAGTGGGTGTTGTCCGGTTCGTCGTAGTCGCCGCCGGGGCCGATGTTGGGCTGCGCGCCCTCGCCCTGCCAGCTTCCGGCGGTCAACCGCCAGCTCACCTTGCTGTCGCCGAGGGGCCCGCCGAGGGCGATGTCGCCGCGTTGCGAAGTCTGGTCGGTGTACTCGGCCAGCGCGTTGACGTCGAACTGCGCGGTCGGCTTGATCGTGTTGAAGCTGATCGCCCCCGCGATAGCCGCGCGGCCGCCGGTGGTTCCCTGCGGACCTCGCGCCACGTTCATGCTCTCGACGTCGAAGAGGTTGCCGGGCTCGAGCCCGTAGAGCTCGTCGGTGTAGACGCCGTCGACGTAGGTGGCGACCGCGGTGGCCTGGAAGAACTCCTGGTTCCGCTGCGAGCCGATGCCGCGCAGGTAGAGGTGGTTGCCATGGCCTGAATCGGGTGACTGGTGGCCGATCTGCAGGCCCGGAGTGAGCGCTTCGAGGTCGTTGTTGTTGTTCATGCCGAGCTCGACGACCATGCCCTCGTTGAAGCCGGTGACCGTCATCGGGCGCCTCAGCACGTTCTCCTCACCCAGTTCGCCCTGGACGACGATCTGCTCGACGACGGAGAGACCGAGCGCGAATTCGACGGAGGCCATTCCTCCCGAAACCTCGACCTCTTCGCTGGAGGACCGGAAGCCCTGCAGGGAGGCGGTCGCCGTGTAGGCGCCGTCCGCCACGCCGTCGATGCGGAAGCCGCCGGCGGCGTCGGTCTGGGTGCTCTTGCCGATGTCGTCACCGTCGGCGTTCTGCAGGCTGACCGTGACGCCGGGCAGGGCGCCGCCCTCGCGATCGAAGACGGTGCCCGAGACGCTCCCCTCCTGGGCCGCGGCCGGGAGAGCGAGCAGGGCCGGAACGAGGAATGCCGGCAGGATGGACTTCCGAATTCTCAGGCCGTCGCGATGCTGGTGGTCCATGCTTGTCCTCCTGGCCATCCTCATGGCCTCCGGGTGTCTGGGAATCGCGGCTTCTCGGTCGTACGGGTTCTCGGGTTCTCGGCTCCGGCATCAAGCCACGGCAGCCGATTGCACAGCTCGTCGCGTGCCAGGCGGCCATGGTCCCTTCTTGAAGGCTACGCGGAACATGATACAGCGTTTCACGTTCGCCGCAAGTTCCGCAGCGGCGGCCGTCGCCGGAGCTGTCGCAACGCGTTCTTCTGCCGATCCGGTGCGGCGGTGCGGACGGCATCATCTTCGCGTGGACAGCCGTTCAAGTTGAGACACTGTTACAAGTTCGCTACACTTGATTGCCTGGACGAGGAGGATGAAATGAGCCTTCGAGCGATCTCACGATGGGCGGCCGCTGCGCTGCTGGCGTTTCTGGCGCAGCCCGGAGCACGGGCAGAAGACGCCTGCATACCCGGCGGCAAGGCAACGACCATGCCGGAGACGGCGACCGAGTACGCCGCGATGTGCCTGCCGCACGTCGGCGTGCCGCCGACGATCGATTGCGGCGCGGGAGTGCGCATCCCGATTCACGTCGACGGCGTGGAGGTCTTCGAGAGTGTGGGCCCCCGCGAGTGCGACACGCCCGACTTCAAGGGCAACTGCAACGTCGGCTCGCGGATCGGCAGGGTAGAGGGCAAGGCGGCCGACGGCAGTCCGCTGGAAGACGTTGTCTGGGCGTACCTCTGCCGCTCGGCCGGCAAGGAGCTCTTCAAGCGGGGCATCGCGTCGGTCCAGATGATCGGCCACAACAAGACGACCGGGGCGACCTGCTTCTTCGAATCGCCGGACGGGGTTGGCGACCTCCGACAGGCCGAGTACCTCCACTTCGACGACCAGGGTCTCCTGGCCGGCAAGCTTCCCGGGCCCGATTCCGAGGACTTCGACGACGCCTTCATCCCGCCGCCTCCGGGTGTCCAGTGCGTTCAGTGCCACCAGAACAACGCTTTCCTGCACGACCCGTGGATTGACGGCGCAAAGCTGCCGTCCGACCCGAGCGAGCCCGTCCTGCCGGGGTGGGTCGACCCTGAGGCGCCCTACTGGGTCGTCGGCGGAACGCACTGGGACATGAGGACGCCGCACATCGAGGGCAACGCCTGCCTCGACTGCCACCGCGCGCCGACCCGAACCGCCCGGCTGCTCGAAGCCGGCAAGGTGCACGTGAACGAGTTCATGCCGCCGCGCAGACCCGGCAGCCTGAAGGCGGAGTACGCGGCGCTCCTCGCCTGCCACGACGCCGGCCCGGCGAACACGCCGGGCTGCGACTGGCTGATTCCACCCGGCGGGGGTTGCCCGGGGGGTGTCGTCGAAGGATCAGACCAGGGCGGCGAGGGCGGTCGCATACCGACCGGGCGGCTGCCGGGAGACTCGAACTGAACGCGGTTCCGCAAGTGAATCGCGCTCGCCGCCCCGCGGCGGCGCCCCGATGCCGGCCAGGACCCGGGTGTCGCGGTCCCGCGACACCCGCGAACCAGTCCGTGCGCCCGTCAGCGGGTGCACGGATGAAACCCGGGTGGCGCGACTCCGCGCCACCCGCGAAACAGTCCCGTGCGTCCGTCATCGGACGTAACGATGACACGCCGGCGCACCCGGTAGCGCGGCGAAGCTCCGCCTCAAGAGGATGACCAATATGTCCAAGCTCGATCTGACCGACCGGGTCGCCATCGTCACCGGTGGCGCCGGTGGCATCGGCGCCTGCATCGCGAAGTCCTACGCCGAAGCCGGGGCCAAGGTCGTCGTCGCTTCGCGCAAGAAGGAGAACTTGGACGGCGTCGTCGGCGAGATCGAGTCGGCCGGCGGAACGGCGCTGGCCATCGGCTGCGACATCACTGTTCCCGAGCAGGTTGACGGCCTGATCGCGGCGACCGTGGAAGCCTTCGGGCGGCTCGACGTGATGGTGAACAACGCCGGCGGCGGCGCGACGCCGCGCATGCCCGAGGACACGCCCTACGAGGAGTGGCAGCGCATCATCGACCTCAACCTCACCGGAACCTGGCTGTGCTGCATCGCCGCCGGCAAGCAGATGATCGAGCAGCAGAGCGGCAACATCATCAACATCTCGTCGGTGGCCGGCACCAAGGGCCACCCCGGCATGCTCCACTACTCGGCCGCCAAGGCGGGCGTGATCAGCCTGAGCAACAACCTCGCCTTCCAGTGGGCGAAGCACAACATCCGCGTCAACTGCGTGGCGCCGGGCTTGATCGCCACGCCCGCGATGGTCAAGTGGGGCGTCATCCAGGCGGCCGAGAAGGAGGACGGAACTCACGTCCCGCGCCTCGAGCGGCCACCGGGGCCCGAGGACGTTGCCGATCTCTGCCTCTTCCTCGCCTCGCCGGCCTCGGCGCTCCTCACCGGCGAGGTGATCCCGATCCGGTCCTGGACGCGGCTGGACCGCTTCTGGAACTGACGCCATGACGTTCCTCGTGCCGGAGTGCCAGGCGGAAGCGGCGCTGCGCGCCGGATGCGGGCAAGATGCCCGCGTTCCCAGGTTCGGAGCTTGTGGATGAAGGCGCCCGCCCCGACTGCGGCCTGGTTCGTTCGTCCACTCGACACTGCCGACGACGCCCTCGACCTCCTTGGCGGCAAGGGCCGCTCGCTGGCGCGCACGAAGAGCGCCGGCTTCGCGGTGCCGGACGGCTTCCACGTGACCACGGCCGCCTACCGGGCCTTCGTCGCGGAGCACGGTCTGCAGCAACGCATCGAGGCGCTGGCGAAGCCCGAGCTCATGAACGGCGCCGTCTCCTTCGACAGGGCGTCGGCCGCGATCCAGGAACTCCTGGGCACGCCGGCCCTCTCCGACCTCGCGGCCGCCGAGATCGCCGCCGCCTACCGAAGCCTTGAGGCGGCCGGACCGGCCCATCGCGCCGCAAACGGGCGGGCTCGCGTTCGCGGGGAGCCGGAACCCGCCGGTGGCCGTGCGCTCGTCGGCCAACGCCGAGGATCTGCCGGAGGCTTCGTTTGCCGGCCAGCAGGACACCTACCTCAACGTGCGCGGCGAGGACGCCGTGGTTCAGGCGGTCCGCGACTGCTGGGCATCGCTGTGGACGCCGCGCGCGATCGCCTACCGCCACCAGATGGGCATCGACCAGGGCGCCGTGGCAATGGCGGTCGTCGTGCAGATCATGGTGCCATCGGACGTCTCGGGCATCCTGTTCACCGCGAACCCGGCGACCGGCGAGCGCTCCGAGGCGATCGTCAACGCCAGCTTCGGCCTCGGCGAAGCCGTCGTCGGCGGCCAGGTCACGCCGGACACCTTCGTCGTCGACCGCGCGTCGGGCGAAGCGAAGGAGACGATGATCGGCACGAAGGAACAGCAGATCGTCCAGGATGGCGAGCAAGGCACGCGGCTCGAAGAGATCGACGAGGCCGAGCGCGGCCGCTCGTCGCTGTCGCCGGAGGCCATCCGCGAACTCGTCGACCTGGGCGGCGCCGTCGAGGCGCAGATGAGCGGCGTTCCCCAGGACATCGAGTGGGCGTTTCGCGGCGGCGAACTCTTCCTGCTGCAATCGCGGCCGATCACGAATCTGCCGCCGCAGCCGATCGAGGTGGAGTGGGCGCCGACCCCTCCCGCCCGCATCCTGACGCGCCGCCAGATCGTCGAAAACATGCCCGAGCCCATCTGCCCGCTGTTCGAGGAGCTCTACCTGACGATCGGTCTCGAGAAGGCCCGCAAGGGAAAGAGCATGATGATCGGCGGCGGCCCGGTCTTCGTCACGATGCACGGCTTCGCCTACCAGCGCGGCGACTGGCAAATGCTCTTCCCGGACGGCAACAACCAGGAGATCAAGAAGCCGACCGAGGACGAACTGGAGGCCGCGGAACGGGCGATGGCCGAGCGGCGCAAGGACTCCCCCGCGGAGAACCTGGAAATGGCGGAGCACGACCTGAAACTGTTTCGGGATTCGCTCGGCGACGAGGACCGCCGCGCCTTCGACGCCTGGGCAGCCTCGGCGAAGCTCGGCGAGGCGCTGGCGCAGCGGGTGACGATGCCCGAGAGCAGGAACCCCACCTACATCGCCTTCAACCGCACCCAGTGGAACGAGGGCGTGCTCAGGAAGTGGCGGGAAGAGACGATGCCGCGCCTGGTCCGGATCGCCGGCGAATGGCGCGAAGTCGATCCGGCGACGGCGTCCGACGAGACCCTGCTCAAGGGCATCGTCGACCTCGCCGTCGCCGAGGGCGACTACTGGTCGAACGACACCGGGCACACCTTCGGCGTCGCCAAGTCGACCGACGACCAGCTCCAGTGCTTCCTCCGCGAGACCCTGCCGGACCACCACTTCACCAGCGGCCAGTTCCTGAGCGGCTTCAAGTCGAAGACGATGGAAGCGAACGACGCGATCTACGAGGTCGCGAAGCGCATCCGGGCCGACGAGTCGCTGTGGGAGCTCGTCATGACGACGCCGGCGTCACGGCTCGAGGACGCGCTCGAGCTGCACCCGGCGAGCGGCCCCGCCCTGGAGGCGATCCAGGACTACCTCTCAACGTTCGGGCACCAGGGCTACACCCTGGACTTCGTCGAGCCGCCCCAATCCGAAGACCCGACGCCGTTCTTTGCGTCGCTCAAGACGATGGTCGCCAACCGGGACTACAGCCCGGAGAAGCACGACATCGATGCGCGCCGCAAGAAGGAAGAGGCGCTTGCCAGGATCGAAGGGCTGCTCGACGGCCTCGAGTACTGGCAGTTCCGCTTCCGGCTCTGGTTCACCTACCGCTTCTACCCCATCCGCGAGGAGACGATGTTCTACCTCGGCAGCGCCTGGCCGGTGCTGCGCTCGCTGGCGGCGGAACTGGGACAGCGCCTGGTGGAAGCGGGCACGTTCGGACAGGCCGACGATGTCTACTACTGCGTCACCGAAGAGCTCCGCGAAGCGGTCGAGGCGCGCGCGCGGGGCGAAGCGCGGCCGCACCTGGGCGAGCTCGCCGCGGAACGCCGCGAGCTGCGTGAGGCGCGCAGGCGTCTTCACCCGCCCGGCACCGTGCCCGAGGAGGCGAGCGAGCTCCCGTCCATCGCCTTCAAGGAGACGCAGGCCAAAAACGACCCGAACAGCCCCACGCTGCGCGGCGTCCCCGTGAGCCCGGGCGCCGTGACCGCGCCGGCCAGCCTGATCAAGTCGCCGCCCGAGTTCGACCGGATGCGGTCGGGCTCCATCCTCGTGTGTCCGATGACGAACCCCGCCTGGACGCCGCTGTTCGCCCACGCCTCGGGCCTGGTCACCGACATCGGCGGCATCCTCGGTCACGGGTCGATCGTCGCCCGGGAGTACGGCATCCCGGCGGTCGTGGGCACGGGGAACATCACCCAGCGGGTGGCGCCTGAGCAGGAGATCAGCGTCGATGGAGACGCGGGGGTGGTGACCCTGCACGAGGAGGCTTGAGGGACTGTCGTCCAGGTGGCGCCGGACCTGCGGCCGGCCGGCCAACGATGAAGACGGCGAGGTTCTGCAGCATCGCCGCCCCCGTCCTGGGCGGCGTGCCGCCCGGGCGCTTCATCCGGGCAACGGTGGGCACGTACACCGTGGGCTTCACGACGACGACGTCCGTCAAAGGCCGGCGACCACCCGGCGATACGCTTCGCCCAGGATGAAACGTACTGCGACCCTCGCCGCGCTCTTTTCGCTGTGCCTGGCGCCCGGCGCTACCGTGGCCCAGCCCCGGTCCGCCCCCGAGGCGGCGCCCTCCACCTTCGCCGAGACGATCGACGTGCGCGTCGTCAACGTCGACGTCTGGGTGACCGACCGCGACGGCAACCCGGTGACGGGCCTTGCGGCCGACGACTTCGAGGTGCGGGAGAACGGCCGCCCTGTCGAGCTCTCGAACTTCTTCGAGTTCACCGACGGTCTGGACGTTGCCGCGCGGGAGCGATCTGCCTCCGCCCGCCGGGACGGTCAGCCGAGCGACCTGAACCGCTTCATCCCGGCCGAGCCGCCGCCGCCGGAGCACCGGCTGAGCCTGATGGTCTACATCGACAACTACAACCTGACGCCGACGGACCGCAACCGCCTGCTGCCCTACCTGCGGAACTTCCTGAGCGTCCAGCTCAGCCCGTACGACCGCGCGATGCTCGCCGTCTACGATCAGGGAAGTTTCGAGATCGCGATCCCCTTCACCACCGAGGCCTGGCGCGTCGCCGAGGCGACCCAGGAGGTCGCGAGGGCCATCGGCAGCCGCGACCGCATCGAATCGCATCGCCTCGACATCCTGCGCGAACTCAACATCGACTACCCCCCGCCCCGCTACAACGCGGTGATGGAGTTGATCCGCGACTTCGCCGCAATGGTCCGAAGCGAAGTCGACGCCTCGGTCGTGAACATGGAGAACGCGATTCGGACGATGGCGGGGCTGCCGGGGCGCAAGGCCATCCTGTACATCAGCAACGGGCTGCCCATGCGGCCGGCAGAGGATCTCTTCCGGGCGTTGGAGGAGCGGTTCAACGATACGCGCGGGCGGTGGCGCGTCGCCTCCCCGGGGCCTTTCGTCGACGCAGGCGCCAGCGCCAATCCGAGGAGCATCGACGCGGCGAATGCCTCCCTCGAGGCCTACCAGTACGACCTCGCGCGGCGATTCGACGAGCTTGCCTCGCTCGCCAACGCCAACGGCGTCACCTTCCACAGCGTCGCCGCCGCCGGCGCCCGAGTCAGCGGGATGAACACCGCGGACCTCCGCTTCTCCAACAGCATCCAGTTCGCCCGCGCCGCCAATCTCGAGGAGCCGCTGCTCCGCCTGGCCGATCGCACCGGCGGGCGGGCGATCGTCAACACGCGCAATTTCGCGGGCGGGTTCGACCGCATCGCGAGCGACCTCCGGAACCGCTACTCGCTCGGGTACTTGCCGCGGCCGTCGTCGGCCCCGTCCCCGCGTTCGTCGCGAACGCGACCGCCCGCGGACATCGAGCCGGGAACCACCCATCAAATCGAGGTCGAGCTGACCGACGAGGCGCGGCGACGCTACGGGAGACGCCTGTCGATCCGCCACCGCGACAGCTATGTCGACAAGCCCGCCTCGGCCCGGATGACCGACCTGACGCTGGCGGCCCTTTCGATGGGAGAGGCCGCCAACCCGATGGGAGTGCGGGTCTCGCCGGTCCGCGGCCCGGGCGGCGAGGCCCGGCTCGAAAACGGCGACATCCAGTCGAGGATGCTGGTCACGATCCCGATCGGCCCGCTGACCCTGGCCCCGGTCGCCGACGGTCACGAGGCCAGGGTCCGCCTGTGGATCCAGGTGATCGACGAGGAAGGGCGGGTTTCCGAGGTCACGGAGCATGCCGTCCCCGTCGTGGTGGAGGAGGGGGAGTTCGAAGAAGCCCGGCGGCTCTCCTGGCCGTTCGCGATCGACGTGGTCACGGCGCCCGGACCGCATCGTGTCGCCGTCGGCGTGCGCGACGATCTCGCCGCCACGACCTCCGTCGTCACCTTCGACCTGGACGCCGGCAACGCGCCGGCGACGGTCGCTGAGGCGCCAGCCGCGACCTCCGAGGCGCCCGAGGCGCCGCCCCCGCCGGATACGCCCGAGCAGTGGCTCGCCCAGGCGGCCGGCCACTACCAGCGCTCCGAACTCGAAGCGATGGCCAACGCCGCGCGACGGGCGCTGGAGTTGACCAATCGCGGCTCCGCCGCGAGCTCCGGAGAGGACCTCCGTCTGCGGACGCGGGCGTACAACGCGCTCGGCGTCGCCCTCTTCGACAAGCCCGACCGCACGGAGCAGGACGTGGTCGAGGCCGAGGACGCCTTCCGCCGCGTGATCGCGGTGATGGACGACGAGGCGTCCGTCGCGCCGCGCTACAGCCTCGCCAGACTGCTGGTCGATTCCGGCCGCCCGGAAGAGGGCGTCGCCGAGGCCCGGGGCATCCTGGCGCTCTCGCCGGAAGGCCCGATCCCCGACCGGGCGAGGATCCTCGTCTGTCGCTCGCGGGCTTCGGCAGGGACAAAGGCCACGAACCCGTCGGAGGACGCCGTCGCCGACTCGGACCGCAGGCCGGGCGCGATGATCTACCAGGTCGCCCACGAGTACACCGACGAAGCGATCCAGGCCGGCGTCGAGGGCGTGGTCGGCCTCGGCGTCAGCATCGACGAGGAAGGTTGCGTCGTCGACGTCGAAGTGCTCGAACGGTTGCCGCACGGCCTCACCGAGAGCGCCGTCGCCGCGATGAGGCGGGCCGTCTTCCGGCCGGCGATGGAGAACGGGGAGCCGGTGGGGGCTACCTACAGGACGGCAGTGCGCTTCGACCTGGACGCCAAACAACCTGACCCGGGCTGATGCTCTCGTGACTTGAAAGCCGTCCCGCACTCATCGGTCCTGAACCTTGGTCTGCGACCTGCTGCCGATCCAGGAGAGGCTTGGTCCCGGCCCTTCCCCGCAGCATCAGCGTAGCCCTGCCGGCCGTCGACGCGAGAGAACCTCTCTCGGCGCGAAAGGCTCAGAATCAGATTCTCGAGCCGGCCCGCTCCTTCATCCTGCCTCGCGATCTGCTCGACCTGTCGCCGGAACTGCTCCCGAGAGGCGGACGCGAAGCGACGAGGCCTCGGATAGTCTCACGCCGTCTCCGCAGAGGTTCCGGAACGCGAGACACCTGATCAGCGCCGATGGACACCGAGACCAGCGCAACTCTCCCTCTTCCGAGCCTGGAGATCACGGGCTTCCGGGGGCTTGACCGGCTGACCATTCCTCGTCTGGGGCGCGTCACGCTGCTGGCCGGGCGGAACGCCGTGGGCAAGACGACGGTGCTGGACGCGGTTCGGCTGTTTGCAGCACGGGGCCTTCCGAGGGTCCTCGCCGACCTTCTTGCGGAGCGTGACGAATTCGCTGCCTGTCTGGTGGAGGATCGAAGGCTAGTGGTCGCCCCGGACGCTGCGGCCTTGTTCCACCGGCGGGGTGAGGACCGGGCCACGCGCATCGCGATCGGCCCGGCAGGCGAGGAGGGCCTTGCACTGGAGGCCTCGCAGCCAGATGACTGGACCGATGAGGAGAGAAAACGCCTTGCGCGTTTGCCGCTGGGCGCGGACGTCGCGGCCGTGAGAATCAACTACGACCGCTGGAGCGACATCGTGCCCGGAGCGCTCCTGAAGGGCAGGCCCTCCTGGAACTACATGCCGCGCGACTGGCCGCCGGCGCTTTGGTGCGAGTCTCTTGGCCCCGGCGTGCCGGAGAATCTGGCTCACTGGGGCAGAATCGCGTTGACCGATGACGAGGACTTCCTGGTTCAATCCCTCAGGCTCGTTCTCGACGAGCGTGTGGACAGGCTCGCCGTCGTCGACGACAGCGGACCGCGCCCTGGCTCGCGGTCGAACCGCCGCGTCATCGTCAAGCTGAGCGGACACCCTGGCCCCGTGCCTCTCAAGCGCTTCGGCGACGGTGCGGCGCGGCTCTTCGGCGCCGCCCTGGCGTTGACGCGTAGTCGAGGAGGCCTTCTGGTCATCGATGAAGCCGAGAACGGCCTCCACTACACCGTCCACGAGGCGTTCTGGCGCATGGTGCTGAAAGCAGCGCGGGAAGGGGGCATTCAGGTTCTCGCGACCACTCACAGCTGGGATTGCATCGTGGGCTTTGCGCGAGCCGCCACGGATTGCCGGCGCGCGGACGGCGTGCTGGTGCGGCTGGAGGCCGAGGATCCCGGGTGTCGTGCTGTCGTCTACTCCGAGGACGAGCTCCAGGTCGCCGCCGAGCAGAGAATCGAAGTCCGGTAGGCGAGCGTTCGTGGCCAACGAGCGGATCCTGCTGGTCGAAGGGGAGGACGACGAGCATGTCGTCAGGCATCTCTACAAGAAAGCCTGTGGCATTGAACCGAACTTCCGTATCGTGAACCAGCGGGGCTACGAGAAACTACTTGAGGCTCTTGGCGTGCACCTCAAGCAATCTGGCCTCCAGACCTTGGGTGTTGTCGTCGACGCCGACGACGATCGCGAAGCTAGGTGGCAGGAACTCGCCGCGTCGGCGAAGAAGTGTGCCGTGTCCCTGCCGGACGTGCCCGATGCGTCAGGCACAATGGTTGAGGGCCCGCCGCGAGTGGGCATCTGGCTCATGCCGGACAATCTCCGCGCTGGGGAACTGGAGGACTTCGCCCGCGAGTTGATCCCGTCGGAGGACACCGTATGGCCCTTGGCGAAGCGGTACATCGCGGGTATTCCCGAACACGACCGCAAGTTCAAACCCGGCAAGCTCTCGAGAGCGAATCTCTACGCCTGGATCGCCTCGCGAGAGCAACCGCAGCGGATCGGGGCGGCAATTGGCGCTGGCGACCTGGACATCGAAGCGCGCCTCGGCCGGCGATTCGTGCAGTGGCTCAGAACCCTGTTCGAGGACTGAGCCGATGCGCGGCTTGCCCGCCTGTTCTGGCCACTTTCGGCGACGGCGGACCCGCGAAGGTCCGCGCACCCGGAGTAGAGGCGTTGCTGCCTGCAACCTACGGCCCTCCCCGTTCACGATCACTTCAGGACAAAAGGGACGTACAGACCTTGGCCAGGATCCGTTGGGGGTCCGAGCGCACGATACGGTCCGCTGCACGGAGCCTGCGGTTGTTGAAGATGACGGCCCCGACAACAAGCACTGTCGCAGTACCGACAGCGGCTGCAGGCCCCCAGGAGGTTCTCGGCGCGAGAAAGGCCAGCAACGCAGGCGCAGCCATCACAGTCAGGTTGAACGCGACAGAAGACCAGACCAACGAGGAAGGCAACTTCCCTGCGTAGGGCGTGAAGTCGAAGGGACCAGGCGAGCGGGCGGAATGGTAGACGCCGTCGCCGTGGCCTCCCACCAGGATACAGAGAGGTAGAGCGAACCAGAGACTCAAGGTGGCGAGCCCAGGCCATCCGGTCCGATACCAGGCCCAGCAGATCATCACCACGAACGTGACGGCAGGAAGCACGGCCAGTGCCCTGCTGTACGCAGTCGCCGGCGCGATCAAGCGGACCGGCATGACGAAGAGCTCGCCGAGGTAGCGGTGTGCGTGTCCATACGACTGGCTCCGGACGTTCAGGAACGCACTGCTCAACAAGGCTACCGTGACCAGAAGGACGTAGACGCTGCCAGTCTGCAGCAGGGCCATGCTGAACAGCAAGCCAAGAGCCATCACCCTGTACCACCCCAGTCGCATCAGAGTCTCGAACTCAATCAGAAACAGGCAGGCCTCCGGGGTGAGACGACGGGATCGGCGCAGAATCGGCGCCAGCGAAAAGTGGACTCCACCGCCAGATGAAGCGGTCCGCAACCCGCCCAGCAGGTGGCGGGACAGGACTCGGTACTCCAGGGAGATACAGGCAAGCGCGGCAAACCACAGACCCGCCAGACGAGCCAGGTTCGCCCCAGGCTCTTCAGGCCTGTCGAGGATTCCGACCACCAAGCCTCCGGGAAGGTAGCCCGCCAAGGCCAGCAGACGCGAATCCCGGAGCCGTTCAGCCAAACGGGCCAGGCCAGGCTCCGGCGACACGTCGAGCAGCTGTCTCCCGACCGGCGGTTTGAGAGTGAACAGCTGATCAACGACGTGGTTCTGCTCCGACCGGGCGTGTTCGTGTAGCTGTCTCCTGATCGTCGGCTCAAGAGCGAACAGAGCAGCCACAGCCACTACGAGCAACAGAACCGTGACCAGCCAACTCGAGGCCAGATCGCCGACCTTCAGCGTGACGATCGCAACCACGCGCCCAAGCAGAATCACCAGGGCCACCACGGCCAGCAGGGCAACCATGGAGTGAAGCAAACCTCCGGTTCGATTCACAACCGCGTAGACGATGGATGGCCCGAAGATCAACACCCATAGACCAGTCAGTCCCAACACGACCCGCAGGCCGAAAAAGGTCCTGAACCCGACAGGCAGTGCCAGAAACTGACTGAAGTCGAAGATGGGGGAGAGGTTCACGCGCAGCAGAGGCCCTGCCGCGACCCACGCCAGAGTCGCCACGCCAGCGACGAGATTCAGTACGTTCCGTCGCAGCGCGTCGTCTTCGATCTCCAGGATCACTGCCAGAGTCAGGCACAAGAACAAGCCGAGCCCGAACCATGTGGCACGAATCGCCAACCTCCAGAAACGCGCCTTCGAGCGGCTTCGCGCCTTGTCGAGGCGGACAACCGATGCGACTGCGACGATCGCTTTCAGGCTTGGAAAGGCGAGGAACTTGCGGCTCACGACGGGGTTTCAGTTCGTTGCGGAGTTGGGTGTGTTGCTACCAGCCTGTGGCAAGAGAAAGTGTGCGCCCGGAAAAGGCCTTCGCTCTGGCGCTGAAATTGGTCGACGCGGAGCTCAAGATCTGCCTGAGCGGTACCGGCGGCGCCGAAACCCCGCAACCGCCCTCTCCCGCCTCTGACAAATCCCTAGTAGCAGGGCCTGCCGACCCAAGAAAGCCGTGGCGACCGTTTGGTCTCTGAAATGCTGAGAATGAACTCCTCAAGCCTGCCTGCGCCATCGTCCGCCTTCGCAACACCCTGGCGTGCTCTTCGAACTCCTCTCGGGTACATGAGAGGAGCACCCGGCCGTCCTTGATCACGGACAAGCGGGTCGCGACCCGCTCGACGTAATCAAGCATGTGCGAGGTCAGGAAGACAGCAGTTCCGTTCTGTTCGGCCATCTGGCGCAGGATCGAGATGACGATTCGGGCGCTCGCGGCGTCCATGCCCTCGAAGGGTTCGTCGCCCGACGATCAGGTTGACTCGCTGGACTCCGTAGGGTCGGGCACCCGGTCCGCTTGGGGCTCAGCGGTCACCACGCCGAGAAGCAGCATCGCCTGCGTCAGGGACTCCGCCAAGGCAATCGCCCCGGCGTTCCGGCAGAGCTTGGTCACTTCCGACCGCGACAGCGGCGACACCTTGTACCGGACCGGCTTCTCCGTCTTCGGGTGCGTCACCGTGACATGCGTGATCAACGGACGGAACAGCGCAGCCACGTCGGGGAGCTCCAGCGTAACCTCGTCGCTCACCCCTTGCAGCTGCTGAAGCATGGCGTCTGCCGCCTTCAGGTTCTGCGAGTCGATGGTTGCGCGGATGGCGTTTCCGTTCCGGTCCGTGCCGAACGGAATCGTGAAGTCGGACCGCAGCAGGTCCTTGACGAGAGTGGGGAGCGTCATGGGGTGGCCTCCAGAAACGGGTGAGAAGGAGTTGCGATTCAGACCGAGTACACCAAGCGGTTGTCGAACCCGCTCAGCGCCCCAAGCTGGAGCACGGTCCGTGGCCGGGCGCCGGAGCGGGGGCTCCGACGCCGCTCAGACGTCGACGGCGAGAAGTGCCAGGAACCGCTGCTTTTGTTCCTCGCTCATCGCGTCGAAGTCCGGGACAGCCATGTCTGTCACGGGGAGGTCCGCGAACTCGGGCGAGGACGTCTGCAGGCTCGCGGCGATGTTGTGCAGGCCGCCGCCTTCTTCCGCGCCCTTGCCCAGCGCCATGCCGACTTCGCGGGGCCACACATGGTTGGACCGGTCGCCCAGGCCGAGAGGATTCGTCCGACCGACGTACTCCTCGATCTGCTGGAACATGACCTTCTCCTGGCCCGAACGGCGCATCTGACCCTCGCGGCCGTACTTCGTGCGCGACTGGTTGCAGATCGAGGCCCAAGGGAGCTTGACGTGGAAGCCCGGCAGCGCGCGGCACTCCTCGGGGGCGCCGTCGCCGCCCGTGATCCGGCCGTCCTTGACCATGAGGTAGTACGCCGACATCTCGCGGCCGCCTTCGAGCAGCCTCGCCGGTGGATGGGTGTAGATCTCGCTGAACCCCCACGCCGTGTCGGCCGGAAGGTCGCCCTCTTCGAGCATTTGCACCCCGTACCGGGCGCACGCCTCGCACCACGCCTTCGAGCCGAACTCCCCGACCGGTTCCAGTTCGGCCACGTTGATGTCGCTCACACTCGTCCTCCCCTCTCAGTTGCCTGACTCGCCGCCTGCGGCGGCAGCGGACCGGAAGGCCCGCGGACCCAGAGAACCCTTGTTGCCATGTTGTCGCTCTCTACTCGATCGCCTGCCTGGCCGCCTGCGGCGGCAATGGACCAGAAGGTCCCCGCACCCTGAGAACCACAGTTGCCGTGTTGTCGTTCTCTTACCCGATTATCTGCCTGGCCGCCTGCGGCCGCAGCGGACCGGAATCTCCGCGCCTCCACGGCCGCCCGCGGCAAACTTGAAACAGTGTAACGTGTTCAAGCGGGATCGCCCGGCGAACGGCAAGACGCGGCGTGGGAACCCGGGAGCCCCGGGAGCCCTGAACGGCTCCAAATCCCGTCGGCGCCGCGGCGCGGCGTCATCCGCCGGACGCGCATATCATCTCCGGACTGTCAGACATGACGAACCCCGAAGCCAAGAGCCCCACCGCCGACGCACGCACGGGCCGGCGCGAGGCCAACGTGGCGGCGCGACGCCAGCGCATCCTGGAGTCTGCCCGTGAACTGCTCAAGGAAGCAGGTCCCGAAGGGCTTTCCATGCGCAAGCTGGCCCGCCAGGCCGGATTGAGCGTGACCACGCTCTACAACCTCCTCGGGTCCCGCGAGCAGATCCTGCAGGCGCTGATCAGAGACTCGGTCGGGCGGCTCGAGGAGCCCGCGCCCGATGCTCGCCGTACCCGCGACCCGCTGCGCCGCGCGACCAGAGCCATGGAGGGCATCCTCCAGTACGTCATCGACAACGGAGACCTGCTGCGGCCGCTCATCGCGGCCGACTTCCGGACCGGTTCCTGGTCCAGACTCGTCGAGCAGGACGAGGGCGCGCACTTCAAGTCGTCCAAGGAAGCGGTTCGCGCCGCGATCACCGCGGCCCTCGAAGGCGGCCAACTGCGGAACGTGGTCGGCCTGAAGTTCCTCGAGATACAACTCCATGTGGCCTGGGAACTGGCTCTCGACCTCTGGGCATTCGGCGTTCTCGACGACGAGGCCTTCCGGCTCAGGAGCCTCAGCGGCTTCTACGTGACCTTGCTCGCTTTCGCGGAGCCGCAGGTGCGACCCCGCATCGAGAAAGAGCTTCGCCGCCTCGAACGCAGGCACTCCGCGGTGGGTGCGCGCCGCAAGCGCGTCGAGTAAGCAGGTTACGAAGGTTTGCAGGGTAGACGAGTTTGAAGGGACCCCTGGAGGTCGTCGGCCTCGGCCTCGCGATCGTCGATGTCGTGTTGCGGGTCGACCGCATGCCGGACTGGGACGACCCTCGCGGTCTGGTGGACTTCGCCCTCGCCGACGGCGGGCCCGCCGGCACGGCGTGTTTCGTCGCCTCGACGTTCGGGCTGCGCACCGGCTTCGTCGACACGGTGGGTGACGACGAACTCGGCGAGCACCGCAGGCGGTCGCTCGAGCGCGGCGGCGTGGACACCAGCCGCCTCGTGCCGCGGGAGGGACCGGAGGACCACGTGGTCGTCGTCTACGTCGACGCGTCGACGGGCGAGCGGGTGTTCTCGTTCCGGCAGGGGTTCCTGTCGCGGCCCCTGGCCGCCGCTGAACTCGACCGCGAGTACATCGAGTCGGCTCGGATCCTTCACCTCGACGGCAGTCAGGCCGAAGCCGCCCTCGTCGCGGCGCGCTGGGTGAAGCGGGCGGGCGGCACGGTGGTCCTGGATGCGGCCGCCACCAGCCACAAGGTCCTCGAACCGGCCCGCGCCCTCGTGGCCGAGACGGACGTCCTGATCTGCGGCTCGGGCTTCGCGCCCATGCTCACCGGGGAAGACGACATCCGGGAGGCGGGTCGCGCCGCCCTTGACCTCGGACCGCGAGTCGTCGTGCAGACCGAGGGCGCCGCGGGCAGCTACACGGCAGCCCGACAAACTGGCGCCCGCGACGCCGAGTTCCACACTCCCGCGTTCGAGGTGGACGTCGTCGACACGACGGGTGCGGGCGACACCTTCCACGGCGCCTACCTCGTCGGGCTCGCCAGGGGCTGGAGCCTCGAACGCTGCGCGTCGTTCTCGTCGGCGGTGGCGGCGCTTCACTGCACCGTGCTGGGCAACCGCAAGGGGATTCCGTCGATGGACGAGGTGGAGGCCCTGATGGCCGCACAGCCTGCGGCCCCGCGCCGCACCGCAGAACCAGCGGAGCCCGGCACCTCACGATGGGGGCGCGGCCGATCGCCTGCCTCGACCCCGCGCCGCACCGCTGAACCAGCGGAACCCGGCGCCGGCAACCCGCGGCAGAAGCCCGCGGCGCCCGCGGCAGCTTCACCCTGAATGGTTCCCGGGAGAAACGCATGGGAAGAATCGGCATCACCTTCAACTACTGGGGCAACGACTGGATGGAGGACCTCGAGGAGTACGAGCGCCGGATGGCCCGGGCGGCCGCCATCGGCTTCGACCTGATGTCCTTCTCCCAGGACGTGCTCTTCCTGTACACGCCGGAGCAGAAGAAGCGCTTCCTCGGTGCCGCCGCCGAACACGGGATCAGGATCAACTACATGGCGGGGCTCGGCCCGAAGCAGGACATCAACTCGGACTTTGAGGAGGACCGGCGCCGGGGCGTCGCCCACCTGCGCGCCCTCGCCGAGAAGGCGAGCGAAATGCAGCAGATAGCCGGGGGCGGCGGCGCCGACGTCGGCGGCGCGATCACCGCCGTCATGCGCCAGGGGCTCGACGGCCGCGACAAGGAGCGCTGCCGGGCCCACGCCGCGGCGGCCATGCGCGAGGCGACGAAGACCGCCGAGGACCTCGGCGTGACCTTCCACATCGAGGTCCTGAACCGCTTCGAGCACTTCCTCATCAACACCTGCGACGAGGCGCTGCGCTTCATCGACGAGGTGGGCAGCCCGAACCTGAAGATGATGCTCGACACGTACCACATGAACATCGAGGAGGACTCGCTCGGCGAGGCGATCGTCCGGGCCGGCGACCAGCTCGGCACCTTCCACATCGGCGAGAACAACCGCCGTCCGCCCGGCCGGGGCCACATTCCCTGGGACGAGGTCGTTGCGGCGTTGCGCGCGATCGACTTCGACCGCGACACGGTGATGGAGCCGATCGTCCACATGGGCGGCGGCGTCGGCAACCTGCTCGCGGTGTGGCGCGACATGACGGACGACCGCGACCTCGACGAAGCGGCGCGCCAGGGGCTCGAGTTCTACCGCGGCAAACTCGCGGCGGCGGAAACCGGGTGCGCCGCCCTGCCATCCGTACGCCCGCTGACGGGCGCACGGACTGGTTCGCGGGTGTCGCGAACGCGCCACCCGGGTTTCATCCGTGCACCCGCTGACGGGCGCACGGACTGGTTCACGGGTGGCGCGGGGCCGCGCCACCCGGGTTCTGGCCGGCATCCGGCGCGAAGCGACGGCCTCCGGTCGCGCTGGCGCGCCGGGGTCGGAAGCGAAGAAGGGCCACTCGTCACGACCGAATCGACCCTGGCCGCGACCGCGCGGCGGATGGTGGCCCCCGGGAAGGGCATCTTTGCCGCCGACGTGCCGCTCAAGGGCCTCGTGCGCGGCTGGTGGGGCGAGACGGTCCATGCCCGGACCGAGGACGAGGCCGCCGACTTCCAGGAGATGATCTGCCGCACGGCCGGACTCGGCGAGCACCTGTCCAGCATCATCGTCTTCCCCGACGTGCTCGACCGGCGGGCGGGCGACGGCACGCCGCTGGCCGACCTCATCGCGGAGCAGGGCGTGCTTCTCGGCATCACGCCGACCACGGGCTGGCAGCTCCTCGGAGGCTCCGAGCACGAGTACGTGCCCCGCGGCCTCGACGGACTGGCGAAGCGGCTTGAAGCCTGGCGCGAGCGCGGCGTGGCCTTCGTCAAGTGGCGGGTCGCGGCTCGCGTAAGGCCGGGCCTTCCCACCGAGCGCGCGCTCGTTTCGAACGCCCGCAGCGTCGCCGAGTGCGCGGCGCTCGCGCACCAGTTCGGTCTCGTCCCGATCGTCGAGCCCGAGGTCGAGATGAAGGGCGAGCACACGATCGAACGCCAGTTCGAGGTCACCGAGCGGTTCCTGCATCGCACCTTCGAAGCCCTGTACGAACACGACATCTTGCCCGAAGAGATCGTGCTGAAGACGAACATGGTCGTCTCGGGCAGTGACTGTCCCGAACAGGCCGGCGTGGACATCGTGGCGCAGGAGACGCTGCGTTGCCTGCGCCGGGTCGTGCCGCCCTCCCTGCCGGGGATCGGTTTCCTGTCGGGCGGCCAGTCGGACCGCGACGCGACCGCCCACCTCGACGCGATGAACAGGCTGGCGCCGCAGCCCTGGGCGCTCAGCTTCTCGTTCGGCCGCGCCATCGGGCGAGCGCCGGTCGAGGGCTGGGACGGCAAGACCGACGAATCGAGCGGGCAGACGGCGCTTCGCCACCGCGCCCGCATGAACGGACTGGCCACTCTGGGCGAGTGGTCCCCGGAGAAGGAGAACGGCAACGATGATTGACTTCGCAGGACACAACGTGGTGGACCTCAGCCCTCGCATGGTCGGACGCATCACCCGGCTCGACGGGTCGGTCGAGGAGGGGAACAAGGACGTCTTCGGGCTTCCCTGGATCCTCGAAGAGGGCCGTGTCCCCTACGACGACACGCTCTACACCCTGATTGGCGGCAAGGAGGGCGACTCCTACTGGCCGCCCGGACGGGTCAGCGGCCACTGCGGGGGATCGCACACCGAGGGCGGCAAGGGCCACATGGACCACTGGGAAGGTCTGCCGGACGGCATTCTCGGCCTGTGGGAGATGCCCCTCGACACGTTCTTCGGCCCGGCGGCGGTCTGCTACCTCGACCAGCTCGAGCCCGTCGAGCAGGAGAACGACGAAGGCGAACTCGTCAAGGTCGGCCAACCGATCCTGCCCGAACACCTCACAGGCGTCGGCAAGGGCGACATCGTCATCCTCGGCAGCCCGTTCCGCAACGGGGAGCAGCCCACCCTGCCGGCGGAAACGAGCAAGTGGCTCGCCGACACGGGAATCAAGCTGCTGGCGGTCGGCTACCCCGGCATCCGCTTCGAGTCCGACTTCCAGACCCCGCAGCCCAACAACTCACCGACCCACCGCAACATGCTGGGCAACAACATCCCGGTCTGCTACCCCCTCGTGAACGTCGAGAAGCTGAAGAAGGACCGCGCCTTCTACATCGGCATGCCGCTCAACGTGGAACGGCTGGAAGCGACCTGGGTGCGAGCGATTGCAGTAGAGGAACTCTGACCACCGGGTACAGCTGCGCCGGAAAGCGCACCGAGTAGTTCCGCTACACGTACCCTTCCCTCGCAAACCGCGTCCAGGGCGCCCGCTGGCCGATCCCGTACCCACTGAGCAGCGCCCGCTTCAGCCACTCCCGGAACTCCGGGTGCTCGCCAAGCGGCTCGACACGATCGAGCGCCTCGAGCCAGGGACCGGGGTCGTACTCCACCTGGCAGTGGCGAAACACACCGTCCTCGATCATCCCGTAGCAGGCGACCCTCCGGCCGCAGCGCGGCTGGCCGACGCTGCCGGGGTTGATGAACTCCCTCCCGTCGATCATGCGCCGGAACTGAATGTGGGAATGGCCGAAGAGCACCACGGGACAGTCGCTGCCCCCGGCCAGCGCGGCCAATCGCTCATCGGCCGTGTCGGGCAACGCCTGCCGGAGCTCGTCGGGCAGCACGCCGTGGTGCAGGAACACGCTGTGGCCGCCAACCTCGTACTCGCCCTCCGGCTGAAGGCTGCGGGCCAGCTCCCAACCCGCCGGCTCCAGCGTGTCGAGGATCCACCGCGTGTAGGCCAGCCAAGGCTCAGGCCAGCCCTCGAAGCGCTCCGGCGCCCGCATCTCGATGTCGTGGTTGCCCTCGATCAACACTCCCTCAACGCCCCCGAGCAGCGCCATCGTCTCGTTCGGCTGCGGTCCCGAGAGCACCGTATCGCCGAGGAAGATCGTCGCATCGGCGTCCCGCTCCTTGTCGAGCACTGCCGAGAGCGCCTCGGCGTTCCCGTGGACGTCGGCGATGACGAGGATCTTCACCGGCAGCAGCTCCAGCGTACGTTACCGCCCTGGAGATGATTGACCCCAAGGGACTTAGGCATCAACTACCGCCCCTGTCCCGCCGCGTCGAGGACATCACGCGAACCCTCATCCGCAGTCGATCCTGCGGGGCATTGCAACCTGACCGCCAGAGCCTACTACCGCGCCTGGCCGACGTCGGCGGCGCAGCGAAAGCCCATGTGTCCCGCTGCGCTGTCGGGCGTGTTGTGGGTGCGGGCCGCCAGGCGGTAGCGACTGCAGTACGAGACGTGGCAGAGGTACGACCCGCCGCGGATGACGCGTGCCGTGCCGGTGGCGGGACCCCGCGGGTTGCGAGCGCCCGGCGCGGGGGGACGGGCGCTCCACCAATCGGCGCACCAGTCCCAGACGTTGCCGCTGACGTTGTAGAGGCCGAAGCCGTTGGGCTCGAAGGCATCGACCGGGCAAGTGCCGCGCCAGCCGTCGAGCCCAAAATCGCGGTCGGGAAAGCTGCCCTGCCAGACGTTGCAGCGATGCTCGCCATCGGGCTCAAGCTCCTCGCCCCAGGGCAGCGCGGTCTGCTCCACTCCTCCGCGCGCCGCGAACTCCCACTCCGCCTCGGTCGGGAGCCGGCATCCCGCCCAGGCGCAATAGGCCACGGCGTCGTTGTGCGACACCTGGACGACGGGATGGTCCCGGCGCCGGGCGATCGACGATCCCGGTCCCTCGGGATGACGCCAGTCGGCGCCGCTGATCTTGCACCACCAACGGGCGCCCGGCAGACGGTCCTCGATCGCCGTGCGCCGGAGTCTGCGCGACAGGCGACCCTCGAAGACGAAGGACCAGCCCAGCCGCTCGCTGTCGGTCTGGTAGCCGGTAGCGTCGGCGAAGGCATTGAAGTCGGCGTTGGAGACGGCGCAGGCGTCGATGCGAAACGGGTCGACGAAGATCTCGCGCACCGGGGTCTCGCCGTCGCCCGGCATGGCTTCGGCCGAGTCGGTTCCCATGAGGAATCGGCCGCCGTCGAGTCGCACCATGTCGCGGTCGTTCGCTCCCGAGGCCGGCGCCGCAGCGGCCGGGCCCGCGCCACTGGCCGGCCGACCGGGATTGCGCGAGGGAGTGCAGCAGGCCGTCATGCCTGGAGGGCAAGTAGCTTGTTTCCGCTCTTGCTCGGGGCGCTTCAGTCGAAAAAGCCGCTGGGCGAGGCCTTGGCCCGCTTGATCCGGTCTTCGGACAACACGCCCCGTTTCGCACCGCTTTGTTCGGCAGTCGCGCTTCTCATCGCTTGCCTCCGTGACCTGCCGGCTACAGCTGGTTGCCGGGAACAATCCAGATCGGCGACGACCAGGCACGCTCCTGGATCGTCGCCGGCAAGGATACGCGCGGCGAAACCCCGGCCTTCACGGCATCCCATGTCGACCAGCGGCACGTCGGGTTCTCGAGGACCCGAACGTAGTAGAACGCGTGATGCTCGGGGTCGAAACCGGGATCGCTCCAGGTCGCTGCCAGCTCGGCGTCACCCACGTCGTGGCTGATCGCGCAGTTGGACAGGTCGACAGAGGCGCCGTTGTCCGGACATCGGTGGACCCCGGGATCCGGCTGCAGCCCATCGGAGCAGGCGATGTCGAAGATCTGCTCGTGCCGGTCGCCGTCCTGGACCCACCCCTTGACGATCTGGAGACGCTGGAGCGGGGCGCCGGACGGGTCGCGCAGCGCGCGGACCGCGAAGGTGGGACTGCCGCCTCGGTCGCCGGCGAGCTCGCCTCCCATGGAGACGCCGCGCTCGTAGCCGACCGCCGCCATGTCGTCGCGGCGGTGAAGGTCATCGGGCAGGCCGTAGCCGGCGAACATCCGCACCCGGATGCGAGTCCCCGAGGTGGCGAAGGTCTCCTTGCGGCGCAGGGCCTCGTAGATGGCCTCCCGGGTGTTCTCGTCGGCCCAGACGCCGGTCAGGCCCGAGTTGCTGTAGTAGCGGCGGAAGACCTCGCGATACGTCGGCACGCCATCAATGACGTCGGCAGGGACCGAGCCCCTGCTGACCGGGTCGAAGTCCTGCACGCCGACCTTGCCGGTGTGCTTCTCCTCGTCGAACTGAAAGCCCGAGTTGTGGGTGTCGCTGGCGCCGACGAACCCCAACCGATACGGGTTGAAACCCTCCCGGCTCTGAAACGCGATGCCCGCAAGCAGCGCCTGGCGGACGTAGCTGCCCCTCGGTCGGCTCCTCGCCCACCGGCCGACGCGAAAGGGGTAGATCTCGAAGTCGGCCCACTCGTCGTTGGGCGACAGGAAGGGATGGGTTTCGGAGGTGCCCTTGACCTGCGTGATCTCCACGAGCGGCTCGTTGCGCATCCGCTTCGTCGCGTAGTCGGCGTCGAGGGGACCGCCCGCGAACGTCTCGGTCTGGAACATCCAGCCGTCCGAGGCGTTCGAGTTGTGCGGGATCGCCAGCGCCTCGATGCCCTGGTCACGCAGGCGATCCATCCAGCTCCAGAGGTCTTCGGGATTCGCCGAATCGAGTCGGCTGAAAGGTTCCCGGGGTGCTGTGCCGTCCCTGAAGATCACGTTCCGGTGCAGGTTGCCGCCCTCCCGCGAGGTGGTGTACTCATAACCGATGAACGTCGTCAGGGCGCCCGGCCGGTAGTGGCGTTCCGCGGCGGCGACGATTTCCTGCCAGGCCGTCCGCAAGGTTTCGGGATCCGCGTGCAGGGCAACGAACTCCTGGGCGCCCGGCAGGTAGCCTCCCCGGGCCTTGACCGTCGTCGCGTCGACGTAGCGCCTGACGTCAGGGTCGTCCGCGAGCGGGTGGCCGGGGTCGGCGAGGGCGCGCAGGACCCCGAGGTACTCCGCGTGGTCTGTCACGGCGTAGAAGTCGAGGGCCCGGTCGAGCTGGATCTCGTTGCCCGAGGGATGCAGGATCGCCTCCCCGGCAGCGAAACGGTACGCGTCGTCGGGGGTCGTCCGCGTGGCGAACGAGAAGGCATCGAACGAGTACGCGGTGTGCACGTGCAGGTCGCCGAAGAACGCCGAGCGCTCCTGCCCTCCGGCAGGCGCGAGCGGCGCGACCGCCAGGAGAGTCGCCAGAGTCGCCGGTAGAAGGAGTCGAGGAGGTCGCATGGTGGGCTCCGATCTGGATTCCTTGCGGATGCACGCGTATGGCTATATCACGACGATACAACCCCTCAGGTGCGGCAGAATCGGCCCAGGGATCGGTTCAGGTCCGGCAACATGGAGGAGAGCATATGAAGGCCACACATCTGAGGCTCGGCATTGCATGCACACTGCTGATTGGCGTGATTGGCGCCTGTGCAACCGCCCCGGACGGGGAGACCGAACCGGCATCGGACACAGAAGCAGCGGCATCCTCGCCGGAACCCGCTCCGAGCTACTCGCCCGAATCGCGCGATCTCGTCCAGGCCGACATCGAGCGGCTGATGGAGGAACTCTCCAACTGGGGCCGCTGGGGCGACGACGACCAATTGGGGACGGCCAACCTGATCACCCCGGAAAAGCGCCTCGAGGCTCTGGCGCTGGCGACGGAGGGCATCTCCGTCTCGCTCGCCCATCCCCTGATCATCGAGGAAGCCGTCGACGTGCCGTTCCCGTTCGAGCGCGCGATCCTGGGGCTCCCCGATCCCGACGAGGAGCCGGCGTTTCGCGGCGGCGTCAGCGATCGCTACGAGATCAGCTACCACGGCTACTCGCACAGCCACATCGACGCCCTGTGCCACATCCTCTACAAGGGGAAGATGTACAACGGCTACTCGCAGGACACGGTGACCGCGGAGGGCTGCACGCGTTCTTCGATCTTCAACCTCCGGGGCGGCATCGTCACGCGGGGCATCGTGTTCGACATCCCGCGCCTCAAGGGCGTGCCGTACCTGGAACCGGGGACGCCCATCTACACCGAGGACCTCGAGGCCTTCGAGGAGATGGCTGGACTCCGCGTCCGTGCCGGCGACGCCGTCTTCATTCGCACCGGGCGCTGGGCGCGGCGCGCCGAGCTCGGGCCCTGGGCCGTGTCGCAGCACGCGGCTGGCCTCCACGCCTCGACGATGCCGTGGGTTCGCTCCCGCGACATCTCGTTCATCGGCTCCGATGCGGCGCTCGACGTCGTTCCCTCGCTGGTGGAGGGCGTCGACCTTCCGGTTCACGTCCTGACGATCGTCGCGATGGGCATCGACATCTTCGACAACCAGGACCTCGAGGCCGTCGCCGAGACGGCGGCCGAGCTGGGTCGCTGGGAGTTCCTGCTCGTGGCGGGGCCGCTGGCCGTCGAAACCGGAACCGGCTCGCCGGTCAACGCACTGGCGATCTTTTGAGGGTTGCCACAAGATCGACTTCGCGATCGTCCCTGCGACGGTCGGCGACGCAATCACTGAAGGAGAGACGTTTGATCGATTTCGAGATTCCACAAGAGACAAGGGCCGTGCGCGCCAAGGTGCGCGAGTTCGTCCAGCAGGGCTGGCGCTAGAATCACCTCCACTGTGATGAACGACACGCAGAGCGCAAGCGAACCTGTGACGGCGCCGACTCGGGCGGAGCACGCGGCCGGGATGGCGGCCTACCAGGAAGCGGGGCTGCGGCTCGCCGCGGACATCGGCAACCGGGGCCCGATTCGCCTGACCGACGGCGGCAGGCTCCATCCGGACATCCTGGCGGCGTACTGGAAGCACGGGTTCTACGTCTTCGAGGGGCTCATCGACGGCGACGAGGTGGCCGAGTTGCGGCGCGACGCCAACGAGATGCTGGAGCGCGCGCCGGTGGGTCCCGATGCGGACGTGGATGCACGGGGGCGCCCGGCGCTGGGGCTCGACTACGCCCGCCGGCCGTATCTCTTCGCCAAGCCTCTGGCCGACCCCTGGGGCGGCACCGGGCTTCTCAGCGGACGTCACCCGACGCAGATGACACAGCCGCTACCCGACGAGGACGCGCCCGCGGACATCGTCTTCCTGATGAGCTCCATGTGCCAGGCGATGCCGTCCGGGCTGCGGCTCTACGGCCACCCGCACCTCCTCGAGATCGCGGCCGCGATCAACGGCGACGATTTCGTGCCCTTCAACGATTCGATCTTCGTCAAGCAGCCGGGTCTCGGCGGTTCCGTGGCGTGGCACCAGGACGGCGTCACCCACTGGGGTTCTCCGGATTGGGACGAAGGCATCCACGGCTTCAACTTCCAGGTGCAGCTTTACCCCACGGCTCCGGCGAGCTGCCTCTGGGTGGTGCCGGGCACCCACAAGCAAGGGAAGATCGACATCGAGGCGCGGGTCCGGGAAAACGGAGGAAGCGAGCAGCTCCCCGGGGCCCTGCCGCTCGTCTGCGACGCCGGCGACGTGACGATCGTCAACCGCCAGATGCTCCACGCCTCGTTCGCCAACACGTCATCGGAGCTGCGCATTTCGCTCACCTTCGGCTTCCACCGCCGCAAGTCGGTCGAAGGACAGAAGGGCGCGCTCGGCGTTGAAGCCGACGAAGTCGTCCACGACGCTCAGCGCATCTTCGATCGCTCGTCCGTGATCGCCGTGGCGGTCGACGCCCGCCGGCAGCACCGGCCGGATGAGCGCTCGTTCGTCTACGAGCCCTTCGCCGGCCTGGAGGACGACTTCCGCTTCAACGACGAGACGTTCGAACGGGTGATCCGGGACTACAACCTGAACGACTTGGCGATCTAGCCAGCAAGGCCCGAAGATGGGGCATATCGGGCCGCCCTCGATTCGGGGAACGAGGGCGACCGGGGAGCAACCCATGTGGCGCGAGCCCGCGCCACATGCGATCCGCTCCACTGCGGGGCCGGAGGTCTTCACGCAACTCGGACAGGTACCTCCGTCATGAGCGTTTTCCAATAGACAATAGAGAAACGTAGAACGCCGGAGGCCGTGGACCTCGATGCAGTCAGCGAGGGCGCGATGGGCAGCGAGGAGTTCCTGCCGCGGAACGGCGGCCATCATCGCCTCGCTACGATCGCGACGATGTCGGCCGCGTAGGCAGCCAGGGCGCGCAGACTGGAAGTTCCGGGGGTGCGTCGCCATCGTCGGCCGGGACGGCGACAATACCGCCCTTCAGGTCTTGGGTGACCGACCGGCAACCAGAATCGAGAACTGTCTATCCGGGTCGTCCTGGAGAACGGGCCGGTAGCCGCCGGCGCTCTCGTCGGGCTCCATGCGGCAGGCCCCGTCGGGGGCGAGCTGAACGATATAGGCCTTGCGGACCTCGGAGGTGAGATTGGGCCCGGTGGCGTGCGGCGTGAGTGAGGAGAAGACAACGATGCTGCCTGCACTTGCCGGTGCGGCGAGCCCTTCGGCATCTTCGTCCGCACAGCAGTAGCCGAGATCGGTGGTCCAGTGCTCGAGCGTGCCGTGGCGGTGCAGTCCCGGAAGCACCTGGGGGCACCCGTTGCTGACCGTGGCGTCGGTCAATGCGATCCAGCAGGTGAGATAGCTCTGCGGTTCGAGGAACCCGTAGCCGTTGTCCTGATGCCAGGGAAAGGGGGCTGGAACGCTCGGCTTCTTGTAGACCGCCTGGTCCCAGTAGAGCCGCACGTCGGGACCCACGAGGTCCCAGGCGAGATCGCGAAAGACTGACCCCGCACAAAAGTCACGGAGAAAGGTCGAGCGCTTCACCAGGTGGACGGTGAAGGTGATCTCGTCGGCGCGGGCGATGAAGCGGCGCCCCTGTGGCTGCTTGCGCAACGCCGCTTCGGCCTCGGCTTCCCAGGGGTCGATCTCGGCGATCAGACGCTCGAGGGTGGACGGCTCGACCGCGTCCTCAAGCACGAAGAAGCCCTGCTCGCTCCATTGGCGGGCCTGCGCGGAAGAGATGCGCCGGTACGGACCGCCTCCGGGAGCCCAGCGAAAGTCCTGGTTGAGCGGATGGAGCTTCGGCGTCATGCCCGATCCGCAACTGACGGGTCCGGCACGGCCGCGAGGACCAAACCGCCGATCGGCGCGCTGCGACCGGCCTCCCGGCCGAGCGACTCGAAATTCTCCACGTCCAGGCAGCGGCTGTCGAAGAAATCGAGCACCTGCTGACGCGCGGGCGCGGCGGTCGAGATGCCGAAGTGCATGCTCTCGCCGTAGAACGACTTCAGGGCGTATCTCATGCAGGTCCCCATCACGAGGTAGGGCTTTCGGCGATGAACTCGGTGACGACGCGGACGACTTCTTCCTGTTGCGAGACGGGCATCAGGCGATCGGCTCCCTCGATGATGTGCAACTGTACCTGCGGGACCCTATCCGCCAGGAAGCTGGCGTGCTCCACCGGACAGGCCCATGATGACGACCTCGTCGATCGACAGGGAATCGAGCAGCGCGACGTACGCATCCGCCTGTGCTGCCCATCACCTCGTCGCCCTGGCCTGCGACGCCGACTGTGCGTCGGCCTTCTGGACCCCGCGGTCAGGACTCCTGGCGAAGATCGGACCGAGTCAGTCCTTCCGTTCGATCGTGCGTTCGTTCAGCGGCTGCACCGGGCGCGCGTTCATCGGATAGAGGGCCGCGAACGCGTCGATCTGGTCCTGCGAAACGGCGACCGACTCGGTCATCACAACCCAACTGACGATCTCCGAGCAGCCAGGCGTGGTCAGCGAACCGGGGTAGCGATAGTGGCTGCCCCCCTCCGGCAGCAACGCCCGCGGATCGAGCGCCGCCAGTGCTCCGGGCGGCTCGCCGGCGGCGGGAATCGCCTCCCAGATGCTCTGGATCGTCGGATCGGCTTCGCCCGCCTCCAGGAACACTCCGATTACCGCCAGATCGTCCTCGGCGGCGGCATGCACGAAGTGGATGTCGATCGGGGCGGCGCTTCCCTCCACGGTGTGCTCGCTGGGATGGTGAAAGTGGAACTGCAGCAGCGCGAACTCCCGTCCCTCCAGGCTGATCGCACTTCCCTCCGCCACGTTGACCACAATCGTGTGGCCGTTGTCGACCACCTCGGCGTCGCCGGGCTGCCAGCGGATCTCGAGTTCGCTCTCGCCGCCGGCCACAGCCCCGGTGATGTCCACCGGCGACTGCCGCGCGCCGTCGTCGCAGGCCGCGAAGGACTGGTCGAGCGAGCCCCACATGGCGGGGCCGGTGTCGCCTTCGTAGGACCAGTGGATCTCGTGGCCGCCTTCGCCCTCGTCTTCTTCGTGTTCTTCGTGCTGGACGTCCACCTCGGTGTCAGCGACGGCATCGTCGACCTGGTCGGTCTGACACGCCGGAAGGGCGACGGCGATGACGAAGGTCGCGAGAATGGCGCCGGGGACTCCGGGTCTGCGCATGATGGGCTCCTCCCTGTCTTTGATCTGACGTAGCCGAGAATAGCGCGCAGTCTCTGACGAAACGCCCGCCTGCTGACGTGGTCTTCATCGCTTCAGGGATCGTACATACAGCACCGGCACGACGACGAGGTTGAGGAACGTCGACGTCAGCAGACCGCCGAGAATGACCTGGGCCATCGGACTCAGGATCTCGTTGCCCGGGGCGCCGGCGGCGAAGACCAGCGGCGCCAGCGCCAGCCCGGCGGTCAGCGCGGTCATCAGGATGGGCGGCATGCGCTCTTTTGACCCGCGCCGGACGGCCTCTTCGAGGGACAGTCCTTCGCGGAGAAGGCGCCGATAGTTGCCGACCAGCAGGACGCCGTTCCGCGTCGCGATGCCGAACAGCGTGACGAAGCCGACGACGGTGGCGAGCGACAGGACGCCGCCGCCGAGAGCCACCGCGACGACCCCGCCGACCAGGGCGAGCGGGACGTTGACCAGCATCGCCAGCGTGTCGCGGTGGCTGCCGAACTCGAGGTAGAGCAGGCCATACATCCCGGCCAGGATGAGTGCGACGAGCAGGCCCATCGTCGAGAAGCGCCGGGCGGCCTCCTCGAACTGCCCGCCAAACGTCACGAAGTAGCCAGACGGCAGATCGACTTCCGCGTCGACGGCGGCCCGCGCGCGTTCCACCGTGCCCACGAGGTCCGCGCCCGCGACGTTCGCCGTGACCATCGCGACCCGCTGGGCGTTCTCCCGGCGGATGAGCGACGGACCCAGGGCGTGGCGCACGCTGCCAACCGCGCCCAGGCGCACGAGATCACCGGCTGGCGTCGAGACCGGAAGAGCCGCGACCCGGTCCGGCTCGGCCCGGAGATCAGGCGGCAGGCGGACCGCGATGTCGGAGGCCAGCCCCTCCTCCACGATCTCGCCGACGACGACGCCCTGGAAGAGCGCCTCCACCGCCTCGCCGAGATCCGCCAGGCTCAGCCCGTACCGGGCCATCGCCGTGCGGTCGAAGTCGACGACGAGTTGCGGCACGGGCGACTGCTCCTGGTTCGACAGGTCGACGATTCCGGGCACGCCCCCGAGCACCTGCTCGATCCGCGCCGCGAGCGATCGCAGCACGGCGAGATCGGGGCCGAAGACCTTGACCGCGAGGTTCGTCCGCGAGCCCGAGATCATGTGGTCGATCCGGTGACTGATCGGCTGCCCGAAGGTGACGGCGGCGCCCGGAATCGCGGCAACGGCGCGGCGCATCTCCGCCACCAGTTCGTCCTTCAAGCGGCCGTCTTCGAGCCGGGACAGCACGACCTCCATCTCCGAAGCGTTCACGCCCTGGACGTGCTCGTCCTTCTCCGCGCGACCTGTCCGCCGGCTCGTCGAGACGACTTCGGGAAACGCGAGCAGCGCCTCTTCGACCTGGCTTCCCAGCCGATCGCTCTCCGCGAGCGGAATGCCGGGCGCGCTGACCACGGACACGGTGAGCGACCCCTCGTTGAACGGCGGCAGGAAGCTGCGCCCCAGCCCGGGCAGGAGGGCGGCCGCGAGCACGACCAGCAGGGCCGATGAAGAAAGCACCGCCCAGCGGTGCGAGAGGCACCAGTCGAGGGTCGGGGCGTAAGCCCGTTGGAAGGCGCGCAGGAGCCACGGTCCCCGGACCCGGAGCGCCCGCCCCCGGCCCAGGAACAGCACCGCGAGCACCGGCGTCACCGTCACCGCCACGACCAAAGAAGCTGCGAGCGCCGCGATGAACGCGAGCCCGAGCGGCCGCAAGAGCCGGCCCTCGAGTCCCGGAAGGAAGAAGATCGGAACGAACACGAGGACGACGATCAGGGTGGCCAGGAGGATCGGGCTCAGCACTTCCCGGGTGGCGGCGGCCGCGACCTCTTCCGGCGCCCGACGCTCGCCTTCCGGCAAGCGGCGTTCGTCTCTCATCCGCCGGAAGATGTTCTCGATCGCGATGATCGCGTCGTCCACCAGGAGGCCGACCGCGATCGACAGGCCGCCCAGCGTCATCGTGTCGAGCTGCAGCCCGAAGGCGGAGATCACGAGGATCCCGGCGACCAGGGAGAGCGGGATCGCGAACGCCGAGATGAAGGTCGTGCGGACGCTGCCGAGGAAGAGCGCCAGGATGACGATGACCAGGATCGCTCCGTCGCGAAGCGCCTCGGAGACGTTGCCGATCGCCACCTCGATGAAGTCGGCCTGACGGAAGTTCTCGCCCTCCAGGGTTACCCCCTCGGGCAGAGTCGGCTGCAGCCGCGCGAGGGTTTCATCGATCGCCGCGGTCAGGTCGAGCGTGTTCGCCCCCGGCTGCTTCTGCACCGACAGGATGACCGCCGGACGGTTGCGGTACGAAGCCGCGCCGCGGGCGGGCGCCGGCCCCCATTCGACGTCCGCGACGTCGCCAACGCGAAGCGGGATCCCGCCGTCGACCCGCACGACGGCGGCCGCTACCTCCTCCGGGCTGCGCGCCCGGCTGCGCACCCGCACGATGTGCTCTTCTCCGGCCTCCACGTGGAAGCCCGCCGCCAGGCTGCGGCTCGACCGGGCCACGGCGTCGATCACGTCGGCGAGCGGAAGGTCGTTCTGGGCAAGAACGGTGGGGCGCACCGTGACCTGGAGCTGCCTCTGCTCGCCGCCGATTGGAACGACCTGGGACACCCCGGGGAGCGACAGGAGAGTCCGCCGCACGATCGTCTCCGCTACCCGGCGCAGCTCCATCGAACTGACGCCGCCGTCCTTGACGGGAGTAGAGGTCATCGCGATGAAGGTGATCTCGCCCATGATCGACGAGATCGGTCCGAGCTCCGGCGCCTCGGCCTGCGCCGGAAGGTCGACCCGCTGCAGGCGCTCGCTCACGACCTGACGGGCGCGGTAGATGTCGGTTCCCCAATCGAACTCGACCCATGCCACCGAGATCCCGTCGGCCGAGATCGACCGCAACCGCCGCACCCCGGGCGAGCCGTTGATCGCCGACTCGACCGCCCAGGTCACGAGGAGCTCGACCTCCTCCGCGGCCATTCCCGGGGCTTCCGTGATCACGGTCACCGTGGGCGCCGAGAGGTCGGGGAAAATGTCCACCGGCAGACTCAGGATCCAGGCCGCTCCACCCACGGTGAGCAGCACCGCCCCGGCGACGACCAGCAGCCGATGGCGCAGGGAGAAGCGAAGCAGTCGCTCCAGAGGGCCCATCCTTCCGGCCTCAGTGGACGTGGCCGTGGGCTTCGCCGCTCGCCATGAGCGACGAACGGCGAATCGCGGCGCCGCCCCGCGTCACCAGGCGCTGGCCGGGCGCCAGACCGTCAACGAGCACCTGGTCGCCCTGCCGGCCGAGCACCGTCACCGTCTGCCGCTGAAAGTCCTCGCCGGCCAGTTGCAGGAAGACGACCGGCACGCCGCCGTCGTCGACCAGCGCCGAAGCGGGCACGACGATGCCGCTGTCCTCGCCGGCCATCAGCACCTGTGCCGCGACGGTCGACCCGAGGGCGAAACCCGTGCCGGCGAGGCCGGGGGCCTCGAGCAGGACGGTCACCGTGCCGGTCCGGGGGGAAATCTCCGGCGAAACGGACACGAGGGAAAGGCCCTCGTCGATCCGCAACGGCCCACTCTCCGGGTCGTCGAGGACGACGCCTCGCAGGCCGGCCTCCGCGAGCCGCCGCGCATCCCGGGGCGGCAGGGCGACCTCGATCCACACGACGTCGGTCCGAACCAACCGGGCCAGGGAGTCGCCGGCGGCGACCGTCGCGCCGGGCGTTGTGCTGACGGCGGCGATCCGTCCGGAGAACGGAGCCTTGAGGGAGATGCCGGCGCCGTCCGCTCCGCCTTCGCGCGAGGACCGAGCCGACTCGAGGTCCCGCTCCGCCGCACGGTGGCGCGTCTCCAGCAGGCGGGCGCGGACGCCGGCTTCCCCGACCTCACGCTCGCTGACCGCTTCGAGCGTCAGCAGTTCACGTAGCCGAGCGCTCCGCGCTCGCGCGCTCTCCAGCTCCACGGCCAGGGTCTCGACTTCCGCTTCGAGCGTCGCCAGACTCCGCTCGGAAGCGACCAGGGGAACCACGCGGAACAGCGGGGAATCCCACTCCACGCGGCGTCCGACGAACGGCCAGGAACGGGACTCCGCCGGTGGTTGCACGACGCCGTCGACCGGCGCGGTCACCGTGCTCTCACCGCCGGCCGGCGGACGGAAGGTCGCCACGCCGGAGACGCTGCGGGCCAGGCGCCCCTCCTCGACCCAGGCGGTCGCGAAACGGCCCTGCCACTGCTGCTCCTTGAGGAAGGACACCGGCTCGCCGCCGTCGGAACCGGCCGGCAGCTCCGGCGCCCGCACCAGGCCTTCCGGATGGTGCGCCTCGCCGACCCGGACCCGGCCGCCCGGGATCTCCTCGATTGCGGCCCCGTCGTCGATCCGGAAGAGAAGCTGCGCCTCGCCGGTCCGTCGCGGGGTGACCTCGATGGCGAAGTGGCCGGGATCGGCCGAGCCGTCGGCGCCGAAGATCTGTTCGCCTTCGCCATCGACAAGAACGATCTCCACGGTCCCCTCCACCAGGGGTGCGAAGTCAAGGAGGCGCGTGACGTGGGTGTGGGCCATCGCGGTGTGCCCGACCTCCAGAGCGTCGATCTCGGGAAAGACCTCGAAGCGTTCGCCGAGGACCGTGACCGACCAGGCTTCGCCATCGCCGTGACCGTGGCCACGGCCGTGGCCGTGGTCGTGCGACGCGTCCGGCGGAGCGGCGGTGCAGGCAAGCAGAAAGAGGAGCGCCAGGGACAGCGAATTCGCCACGCACCGGGTACAGGTGCGCCAGCCTTCAATCCACGTCATGACCCCGGCCCTCCTTCCTGAGCCGCCGCCAGCCGTTCCAGCTCCCGGTGCGCCGCGAGCGCCGCCCCGTGGAGATCGAGCACCGCCAGCTCCGCCTCGGTCACCGAACGGTGCGTCTCCAGCAGATCGGTCAGCCCGGCCTCGCCCTGGCGGAAGGCCGCCTCGGCGCCGTCCAGCATCTGTTCGACGCCGCCGAGCTCTTCGCGGGCCTCCGCGAGTGCGGCGGCAAGCCGAGTGAAGTTGTTGCTCGCGGCGGCGCGAGAGGAGATCGATTCGCGTTCGGCCAGTTCGAGCCGTGCCCGGGCAGCCTCGAGAGCGGCGCCCGAGCTTCTCCGGGCCGCCTGTCGGCGGTCGAACAGCGGCACCGACCAGGCGACGCCGAAGATCGGCCCGTCAGCGGCGCCGGGCGTGCGATCCTGCCGTCGCCAGCCCAGAGTGACCTCAGGCGAGGCAACGATGGGCCGGGTTGCGAACTCAGCCAGTTCGGCCGCGGCAACGTCTGCCCTGGCCCGCGCGGATCAGCGTATCGGCGCCGGCGAGCGACGGCGCCTCCGGCAGCTCCGGCAGGACGGGCCGCGCGTCCACCGGCAGGCCCGGGCGCCAGGCTGCCGCCTCCGCTCGCGCCTCCTCTCCCGCGACACCGGCAAGGGCAACGCGGGACCGGAGCGTGGCGGCGGCGAGCTGGAGCCGACTTGCTTCGAGCCCGGAGGCTTCTCCTCTCTTTGCGCGTGCGGCCTCGCGCTCTGCGAGCGATTCGACCCGCTCTGCCTGGGCCGCCAGCCGGTTCTGGCGCGCGGCGGCCACCGCCCAACCGGCGTAGGCCGCTCTCATCGCGAGTCGGTGGGTCAGGAACTCGTGGTTGAAACGCCTCCGCGCGGCCTCGACCTCCCCTTCCCGAGCCTCGATCTGCGGACCGCGCTCGACGCCCGGAAGCTGCCAGGAAACCAGGATGTCGGTCTGCCCGATCGGCCCGCCGGGATCCTCCCGCACGGCCCCCAGCTCGGGATTGCTGAACGTCCTGGCCTCGAGCACAGCGGCCTCCGCGCGCCCCACGGCCTCGGCGCTCTCGCGAACGGCCGGGTGCGTCTCGTCGAGGACCGACAGGAACTCGGCCTCGGCAACGACCGGTCCGTTCTGGGCCGCGACGGCGGCGGCGAAGAAGCCTCCAAGGAGGCCGATCAGGCTGAAACGATGCATGCTGACTCCTTTCCACGTCCAGGTTCCGGGCACGAATCGCACCCGGGCCCTCAGGCCGTGGATCAGAGCAGCAGCGCGCAGTGAGACCGGAACAGGAGCGGCGGCGGTCCGCGCCGGGACGCCGCCTCGTAGGGCGTTCCCTCGCCTGGCGTCACAAACGCCGAAGATGGCAGGGCGAGCACCGCCGTCGCCGACGGGCCGGGCCGCTGCACGCCCGCTTCCGAGTCCAGCGTGACGTCGTGGTCGTGGTCCGGCACGACCTCGTCGTCGTGGTGATGCCCGTGGGTCGCCGACCTGGCCAGATCCGCGGTGTCGTGCTCGTGCCCGGACGCGAAGAGATGGGTTGCCAGGTCCAACCCGGCAGTGACCGCAAACGCACCCGGAGTCTGGCATCCGAGGAGGATGGCCACCGCGACGACACGCTTGAGCGGAGTGCTCACGCTGGTCACTGTGCCAGACGCGACACGGTTGGTCAATGGAAAACACTACCTGCGGTCGCGGTCGCCGCCGTCGGCCGCCGGATACGCTCGCGGCGTGTACTGGACCCTGCGTGTTCTCGCCCTGGTCACGGCCTGCCTGCTGCCGGGCTGCGGGGGCGGGTCGCCGTCGACCGGCGCGGCGGAATGGATATGGCCCGAGGTGGCGGCCTCGGAGGCCGGGCAGCCGGCGGCCTACCTGCTGCTGGCCGACTTCGAGCTGGACGAGGCGCCGCAGGCGGCAGCACGCCTGTTCGTCACCGCCGACCGGGAGTACGCGGTCCACCTGAACGGCCGCCAGATCGCGCGCGGCGGCTTCCGGCGCGGCGAACCGATCGACGAGTTCCAGGTCGCCCACCTGCTCCGCGGCGGGACCAACCGTCTGACGATCGAGGCGCGCACTCCCTACGGCGACGGCGGTGCGCTCGCGGGCATCGAACTCGCCGACGGCTCGATGCCCGTGGTGACCGACGGCGCATGGCGCGTCCTCGAGGTCTGGGACCCGCCCGTCGTGAAGGGCGACGGGCCGGCCGGAGACACGGAGGCACTGGTAAGCGTCCGCGCCTGGGGCCGGCCCCCCGTCGGCCGGTGGGGCCGGGTGGCTCGCGGCGAACTGGCGAAGACGGAGCCGATCTGGGGCGCCGCGGCGGCCCGCCGCATCGTCCGCGTGTCCGCGGCCCCCGGTCTCGGTGTGTCGCCCGCGGAGCGGAGGTACTGGCTCGTGGACTTCGGCCGGGAGGTCACCGGTGTGCTCCAGCTCGAGTTCCGACCGGAGGACCCGGGCGACGACCGCCTGCTCCGCCTGTGTCGCGGGAGTGACTGCGAGCGGCGGCCGCTGGTGCCGGTCGCCGGCAGGCGGCCTGGAGGGACTCGGCGGCGCGCAGCTTCGACACCGTGGTCGTGTACGGGGTGAAGGAGCTGCGGGCGGCGAGGGTGCGGAGCTAAAGGCAGCGGATGTGGGAAACCCAGTGGAGCTAGGGCTCCTCCCACTCGATTTCGGCTGGCGGTTCGAAGCGGCCGGGCGCGGCGCCGCGCCGGTAGTCGCCGATGATGAACCGGTTCTCGTTGCGCTGGGCGTCGTAGTAGGTCAGTTCGCGCAGGCGCCGCTCTTCCGGGTCGATCACGATCTGCACCAGGGAAACTCCTCGCTCGGTTCGAGCGGGCGCAGGACCAGGCGCAGGCCGTCGCCGGACGCCGCGTCCAGTTCCGCCTCGTACCGGCCACGGAGATCGTCGGTCGTGAGGAGGAAGAAGTCGAGGCCCGGGGCCGGCTGCTCCGACAAGTCATAGCGCTGGCCGACCGGCTCGCCGGGATTCCAGTGGTGCACCGTCCGGTCGCACAGCAGGAAGGCCGTTTCGAACGGCGGCGAGTAGTCCCAGCGCAGGCAGCGAGGCAGGCCAATCGCGAGGTCGCCGCGCTCCATGTCGCCGTCCTCCGGATCGAATCCGTAGGGCACGTGGGTCTGGACAAAGCCCGCGGAGAGCGGCGCCTGCGCCTCGAGTGACCGCCGGAAGTCGTCGAGCACGGTCCACGGATCGTCGGCGAAGACGGGGAGGCCGGCAAGCAGGCAAACCGCCGCGAGGATGGCGGGCCGCATCAGTGCTTGAAGTGACGGCGCCCGGTCAGGAGCATGGCGATGCCGTGCTCGTCGGCGGCCGCGATCACCTCGTCGTCCCGGACGGAGCCGCCGGGCTGGACGATCGCGGCCACTCCGGCTTCGGCCAGCGTGTCGACACCGTCCCGGAAAGGGAAGAAGGCGTCCGAAGCGGCCACCGTGCCGGCAACGTCGAGCTGAGCCTTGTCGAGCGCGATGCGGCAGGAGTCGACCCGACTCATCTGGCCGGCGCCGATACCGACCGTCTGGTGTTCGTTGGTCACGACGATCGCGTTCGACTTCGTTGCCCTGCAGACGCGCCAGGCGAAATCAAGGGCCCGCAGTTGCGCCTCGCCGGGCTGCGTCCGCGTCGGGCAGGTCCACTCCCGTGGGTCTTCCGGCGCCGCGTCGAGATGCTGGCCGATGAAGCCCCCGTCGACGGCCCGCAACTCGTAGGCGCCGTTCCCGGCGGTGAAGGGTGGGCATTCGAGCAAGCGGAGATTCTTCTTCCGCCCCAGCCGCTCCAGTGCGTCCGCCGCGAAGGAGGGCGCCACGATGACCTCCACGAAGAGCCTTCGCATCGCCTCCGCCAGGGCGCCCGTGAGGGGTCGGTTGACGGCGATGATCGAGCCGAACGCGGAGACGGGATCGCAGGCGAGCGCCCTCTCGTAGGCCTCCACGAGCGACGCGCCACGGCCTGCGCCACACGGATTGTTGTGCTTGACGATGACGACCGCCGGATCGTCCTCGGGGGCGCCGAACAAGGCGGAGAGCTTCCGCGCCGCGTCCGCGTCGAGCATGTTGTTCCAGGAGAGTTCCCGGCCCTGGAGTTGGCGGAAACCGCCCAGAACGCCGGCGCCGCCCACCTCCCGGTAAACCGCCGCGCCCTGGTGCGGGTTCTCCCCGTAGCGCGGCGCCAGCACCTGCTCGAGTTCCAGTTGGACGGACTCCGGCAACGACCTGGACGCGTCGTCCATCTGACCGACCGCGGACGGGCGATCGGACTGGTTCGTGTCTTGCTCGTTCCCTCGCAAACCGGATTCGGCAACCGGCGAAGCGCCGCCTTCCAGCCATTCGGCGATCCCGGTGTCGTAGTCCCGGGTATGCCGGAACGCCTTGAGCGCCAGTTCGCGCCGGAGCTCTGCCGACAGGCCGCCCTCGGCCCGGAGCGCTTCGAGGATCCTCGGGTAGTCCGCCGGGTCAACGACGACCGCCACGTTGGCGAAGTTCTTCGCCGCGGCCCGGACCATGCTCGGGCCGCCGATATCGATCATCTCCACCGTGCCGTCCTCCGTCGCATCCGGGGCCGAAGCCGCGGCGGCGAAGGCGTACAGATTCACGGCCACCAGATCGATCGCCGGAAGCTCGTGGCGCTCCAGCTCCGCTTGATGTTCCGGCCGTCGCCGGTCGGCGAGGATGCCGCCAAAGATGCGGGGGTGCAGGCTCTTGACCCGCCCATGGAGGATCTCGGGGTGTCCCGTCACCTCGGACACCGCCGTGACGGCTACGCCATGTTCCCGGAGCTGCCGCGCCGTGCCGCCCGTCGAGATGATCTCGACACCCAGATCGGCCAGTCCCGAACCGAGTTCCTCAAGGCCCGCCTTGTCGAAGACCGAGACCAGTGCGCGGCGAACGGGAAGCATCGGAGTCGGCGCAGAGTAGCACGCGAGGGAGGTACCGAGACCCGCCGCCCGCGCACTTTCCATTGACTGGCTCGCCGCTTGCCTGTTAGAACACGCAGCGCCAGCGTCCCGTCCGGCGCGCGACCTGCCCAGGTAGCTCAGTTGGTAGAGCATCTGACTGAAAATCAGGGTGTCGGTGGTTCGAATCCGCCCCTGGGCACCATGCGCGCCCCCCCAGCGCCCCCCCGACAGGAGCTTGCGAGGAACCCTCTTCTGCGGCCGCCATCCGATTCCGCAGGAAATCCGCAGACCGCCGCGAACCGCTCGAACATCCGGTCTCGCGCGCCAACTTCTTTAGGCTGAATAGTTACCTGTCTCCCACCGGCATCGGGCCAGGCACATGTACTGCGGCTGGTCTTGACTAGCCTCAATACGCCCTATACGTTGTTTGACGGATAGGGACTGTGACCAAGGATCGCAACCCAATCCACCGGTCCAAGAGCCGCGACCCTCGGATCGGAGCCTGAGAAGGGCGAAAGTCACGTTCGTGTGGCGGGCGCGCTTCCAGAGCGAGGGTCGGAAAGGTCACGACTCGAAGCCGGGCTCGGTGGCAGGAGCCACCTGGAGCCGGGGGACACCGAGGCGCAAGCCGAAGAGATCCCGACGCCAGGGAGTTCCAGCCGGCGAGTGGCTCCCGTAGCCGAAGGCTTCCCGGGGGAAAGGTGACGAGAGACGCAAGTCTGGAGGCGCCTGAACCAGGGGAGTGGCTTCAGGGAAGCGAACGGTCGGAAGTTGCCCGGCGGCAACGGAAGGCTGATCGGGAACTGAAGCGCTTCATCGGCAGACGCTCGGGGGCTTCGTCGTGAGACCCGACCAGTTGAGCGACGAAGTACCCCCAAGGGCGCCGAGTCGGCGAAGAGTGAGGCAAGGAGCCCCCGCGACAGCGGGCCGCGAGGTGACTGGTTCAAAGGCGCAAGCCGATGAGCCGGCCAGCAAGCGGAACGAGGTCGCGGACCTTTCGGACCACCCGAGCCGGAGGGTTCACCGCGAAGGCGCAAGCCGGAGAGGGGAATCCGAAGGCGCCGGGAGAAAGAAGGGGAGTCCCGGCGAATCCGGACGGGGCTGGAGGGGCCGCAAGGTTCCACCGCCGGCGCCGCAAGGCAAGGGCAACCAGCCTGGAACGGAGGATCGGTGGCGCGCGAAGCGCTCCCCGACCGGATGCCCGCCAAGCTGAAGGGTCGAGGAAACGCGAGCGAGGGATGAGAGACTCAGGTCGATTCGGGTGGGAATCCCGGAGCGGTCCCTATCCTCTTTTTTCTTGGCCCGAAGAAGCTAGCACGACAACGAGGTAAGTGCAACCACCTCAATGAGTTAGGCTAGCAGCCCGTGGCAGAAGTCGCGCTGCGTTCAAGCGGCCATGCATCCCGCCCGGCATCGTGCCATCCGGGTGCTCGATGACTCGCACCCGGAGGTGGGGCGCGTGTGGCGCGGAACGCGCCACACGGGCTGAGCTCCTCGGTCGCCCTTGTTCCCGGGATTGCGGTCGGCCCGATATGCTCCCTCGTCGCGCCTTGCCGGGCCGGGGAATGCAGACGACCGGCCGCGCGTTGCAAATCGAGAAGCCAGGCCGACCAGGACTCGGACACACGACGCTTCCGATGTTCCCTCAAAGCCAAGGGCCGCCGACCATCGGTACCTGACGCTGCGTCGTTCCCCTGGCGACGGAAACTCCACGTAGCGATCCGCCCCAGCTGCAACAGGTGAACGGCACAGGCCATGTAGGTCAGCTACTCGTCACACAACTGTCACGCATCGCCCGGAACCGTCCGTGCGTAGTGTTCCTTTGTGTCCTCCCAGTCCAGGGCCTCGCAAACGGAAGAGCCCATCGGGGCCTCGGCAACACCGGACAAGAGCTCACTCCCAACAGTCCCACAGCGACCTCATGCAGCGCGATAACGGCATGTCGCACGAGGAACGGCCAGGCACGAAGGCGGGCAACTTTCCTCCACGGCCGCGTCGCCTCCAGTTCGGAGAGTTCCGCTTCGATCCCGAGACCCTGGAACTCTCCGGCCGTGGCCGGTCGGTGCGGCTTCAGCCCCAGCCAGCCCGACTGCTCGAACTGCTGATCACACACCGCGGAGCGGTGGTTCCACGCGAAACCGTCCGCCGCCATCTCTGGCCCGACAAGGTCCACGTCGAGTACGACCAGAGCATGAACTCGTGTGTCAAACGGATCCGGATCGCACTCGGCGACAATGCCGAGGCCCCCGAGTACATCGAGACGCTGCCGCGCCTCGGGTACCGCTTTCTGAAGCCCGTGAGCGAGATCAACGAGGGCAACGAGCCGGTCCCCGCCCGGCGCCGCGGGGCGCGCCGCTGGCGGCCAGGACCAGCCGCCGCGCTCGCCGCTCTGGGAGTGATCCTCGGCATCGTTGCCACGATCCTCGTGTGGATCGCCCTGAACTCCGCCAAATCGGGCGCCGGCGACTCGACCCGGCAGGTGCTGGCGGTTCTGCCCTTCTCGGCAGTGGGCTCCTGGTCCGGTGCGGAGCCGTTCCGCCAGGGCCTGGCTCAGGAGCTCATCACCTCGCTCGGCCGGCAGGCGTCCGAACGGCTGGCGGTCGTCGGCCATGAGTTCCGCCCCTTCCCCGACTCGGGCCGCGGAGCAAGGGCGCTCGGCGCCGACTTCCTTCTCGACGGTCGGGTTCGACGGCAGGAGGATCGTCTCCGGGTCTGGGCCCGTCTGGTCCGGGCTGACGACGGGACCGTACTCTGGACGGAGGCCTACGACGGCGCGGCGAGCGACCTTCTCGTCTTCGGGGCGGACGTGGGCGCACAGATAGCCGACGCGGTCGTCGTCCGTCTGGCGCAGGTGGCCCCGTACTCCTGACCCGGGGTTCAGTGAGAACGCCACGAACCAGGCCGGCCAGGCAGCGGGAGAGCCGCTTCGAGCTCGTCCAGAAAGCGGCTGCGCGGGACCTCCTCGGCGCCGAACCGGAGCAGATGCTCGGTGACCTGTTGACAGTCCACGAACGCGTAGCCCCACTCTTCAAGACAGCGAACCAGGCGAACCAGCGCGATCTTGGACGCGTTCGATCGGCGGGTGAACATCGATTCACCGAAGAACGCGCCACCAATCGAAACCCCGTAAAGGCCACCGACCAGCTCGCCGTCCTGCAGGCACTCCACCGAATGGGCGTGGCCGCGCTGGTGCAGGCGCTCGAACGCGTCGATCAGGGGAGCCGTGATCCAGGTGCCCTGCTGTCCGGGACGGGGGTTCTCGGAGCAGGCCGACACGACCTCCCGGAAGCGCGTGTCGATCGTGACCTCGAACGGAGCGCGGCGGAGTTCGCGGCGCAGGCTGCGCGACGTTCTGAACCGCTCGGGATACAGCACGAGCCGCGGGTCGGGCGAGAACCACAGCATGGGGCCGTCGGCGCCCAGGAGCGGCCAGGGGAAGACGCCGGAGCGGTAGGCCGCGAGCAGCCTCTCCGGCTCGAGGTCGCCGCCCACCGCGAGCAGGCCGCTCGGATCCGCCAGCCGCGGCGGAGGAAACGCGAACCGGCGATCGTCGAGCCGGAAGGGTCCGGAATGCTCCATTGCCCACAGGCTACCGCTACCGTCGCGGCCGGATCCGGAAGCCGGCGCTTCGCGCCGAATGCCAGCCCGAGCCCGGGTAGCGCGACCCGCACCACCCGTGAACCCAGTCCGTGCGCCCGTCATCGGGTGCACGGATGAAACCCGGGTGGCGCGACCCGCGTCCACCCGCGAACCAGTCCGTGCGCCCGTCAGCGGGCGCTCGGATGGCAGGGCCGGCGCACCCGGTTTTCTGCCGCGGGCTGCTAGACGTTGAACCGGAAGTGGACGACTTCGCCGTCCCGCACGGGATACCCCTTGCCCTCCAGCCGCAGAGTCGCGCGTTCGCGGCAGACGGCCAGCGACCCGGCGTCGATCAGGTCCGCCACGCGGTCACCTCGGCGCGAATGAAGCCACGCTCGATGTCGGAGTGAACCGCGCCCGCGGCGGTCACCGCGGTGCTGCCGCGGCGAATCGTCCATGCGCGAACCTCGTCCTCGCCGACCGTGAAGAAGGAGATCAACCCCAGCAGCTCGTAGCCCGCCTGGACCACGCGGACCGCGCTCGGCTGGTCGAGACCCGCTTCGGCCAGGAAGTCGCCCTGGTCGGCCGGGTCGAGGCGAGAGATCTCCTCTTCCAGGCGGGCGCTCACGGCCAGCAGATCGGTACACGGCGGTGCATCGACGCCGGCCGCGGCATCCGGATCGCCCGCCAACTCCTCGTCGACATTGAGGACCAGGAGCATCGGCTTTCGCGACAGAAGACCGTAGCCGCGGAGCCGCTTCTCCTCCTCCGCATCGAAGTCCAGGCGCCGCAGCGACGTTTCCGCCTCGAGCGCCGCAGGACGCGATCCGACAGCAGCGCGCGCTCCCGTTTCTCCTGGTCGGTCAGCCCCCTCTTCTGCGCCTGAACGAGGCGCAGAAGCCGCCGCTCCACCACCTCGTAGTCGGCGAGGATCAGCTCCAGGTCGATCGTCGCGATGTCCCCGCTGCGGGTCGACGTCGCCCGCCAGGTGCAGCAGTTCCGCGTCCTCGAACGCCCGCACCACGTGGACCAGGGCGTCCATCGTCCGCAGTTCGGCCAGGTCCAGTGTCTCCCCCCGGCCCCGGTCGATACCGGGAACATCGACAAACCGGACCTGCGCCGGCACGTAGCGTTTCGGCCGGTAGAGGTCCCGGAGCTGCTCCAGGCGGCGGTCCCCTACCGCTGCGACTCCCACGTTCGTCGTGTTCGAGGCCCGGAACTTGCCGGTTGCCTGCCGGGAGGCAGTCAGCGCGTTGAACAGCGCCGTCTTGCCCGACTTGGGCAGGCCCAGAATGCCGAGTTGCATGTTCCTTCCTTTCCGCCGGAGTCAGACGCTGGCGCCGAAGTTCGCCGCGAGGATGGCCAGATCCTCGCCGTCCACCTGGCCGCTGCCGTCGAGATCGGCATCCGCGTCGAAGCGGCGCGACGTCGGTCCCGCCCCGAAAGCGAGACCCAGGAACACGAGATCCCGGCCGTCCACCCGACCGTCCCGGTCGATGTCGCCCCGCGGCAGAACAGCGCCCTCGACGACGAACCGACCCACCGCGCGATCGGTGACGTTGCCCTCGGCATCGGCGGCGCGAAGGGAAAGCGTAACCACGCCGTCCAGCGGCGCTGCCGGCGAGAAGCGCCACAGCAGCCAACGACCGTCGTCGCCGACCCCGGGTTCGGGCGCCGGCAGACCATCGATCAGGAGCATCACGGAATCCGGGTCGATCGCGCTGCCGAAGTCCCGCACGGAGACCTCCACGGCGCTCGTGGCCGGAATCCCTTCCGCGCCGTGCGCGGGGATCAGCCGCGTCGGCACCGGAGGCACCGTGTCCGCGGCCTGCAGCACGTCGGCGAAGACGGAAGCGAGGAGGTCGTAGCCGGCGCCGTTCGGGTGCCCTACGGGATCCTCGGTTCCAGCGTAGTAGAGGGCGTGGAACAGCCTCCGCTGCGTCGCGAAGACCTCGAACGGATCGATCAGGCCGCGGCCCCGGATCGCCGCCAGTCGCCGGATCGACTGGACGAGATCCTGGTTCTGCCAGTTGTTCGGGTCGAAACGGGCATTCGGCAAGCGCGAATCAGGGTGGCGTGGTAAGGCGTCCAGCCGGCGGCGGACGCCTGCGCGGCCATCTGGTCCAGGTTGAACAGGGTCGTTTCGGCTGAAATGCCGCGGCTGATGTCGTTCGTGCCCTCCATCAGCAACAGGCAGTCCCCCGGCTCCGCCAGCACGCCGCCGATTCGGGCCAGGCCTTCCGGCGTCCGCTCCCCGCCCACGCCGCGGTTGTCGACGACAAGTCGGGAACCAGCTCCTCCAGGCGCTGCGGGTAGCCGGCAACGCCCGCCCCGGATCATCGCCGACGCCGGCCGTGATGCTGTCGCCGAATGCCTTGCAGCGATTGGGCGTCTGGGCCGTTGCGCCGGCGCAGAGCGTGGCGGCAGCGAGGGTCGCGGCGGCGAGCCGGAGCGCCCGAGGGTGAATTCCCGACATCCCGAGGAAGGTGTTACCGGCCAATGGCCGCCATCCTACAAGTGTCGAGCCCGGACTGTCAGGGCCGTTCCAAAGTCGGGATCTCCGGTGACCGATGTGAGGAAACCACTCCGGAATCGGCAACTCGGCGCCCGCACGGCTCTCGACCCTCGGGAATGAAGGCCTCCCGCCCGCGCCCAGCGTGGAGCGCTGGACTTGAACTCCTGGTCCCGGTCGGGGTTGGTCCGCTTGATCTGCCTGATTACAGCGTGTCTGAGGGAGCTGTGGAAGGGTCCTGGCCCGGACTGTTCGATGGGTTCCTTCCTGTCAACTTATGTGCTATTGTGCATGTTTGCACGCACTTCAGTTTTCCTTGTACTCGGCCCGTCGTGCCCGCGGAGGAGAAGACCGGAATGATGAGGCAAACCTGTAGTCTGGTTCTGGCAGCGGCACTCGGTGTTCCCGCTGCCCTTTCGGCCCAGGGAACGTCATACGTCCTGATCGGCGACAGCGATGAGACCAGGGACGTTCTTCTCAGCGTCCACAACCCGACGAGCCGGAGTCAGAGCTTCGACATCCTACCGATCGCCGCGGGTACGGACGGAATCAGTCGCCCGACGCCCTCGACCCGGGTCGCGGTTCCGGCGGGCCGCACGATGGTCTATTCCGACCTCGCACAGGGCGGCCCCTCGATGGTCGAGCTGACGGCCCACGGAGAACTCACCTTCCAGGCGTTTCTGCTGCCGCTGGACTCGAGCGGCAAGCGGGTCGGGTTGCGTGAGCAGATCCCGATCGTCGACTCGGAAAGCCTGGTCCGCGGCGGCTCGTGGGCGTTCGTCAGCGGTCTGCGCCGCGACTCCTACGACCGTTCGGACTACGCGATCCTGAACCTGTCCCACGCAAAGAACCGGTGCGAGCATCGCGTCCGCAGCCACGAGGGCCACTGGGCGCGGGAGTCGACCGTACTGAGTCACCGGCCCCTGTCCCTGACCTACGTTTCCGACGTGCTTCTCGTCGCCGGCGTCGAACTGGGCGACCGCTACACGATCTCGACCAGGTGCGCCGACAACTTCTACGTCGCCGCGCTGGTCACCGATCGCTCGTTCAGCCGGATTTCCCTCCTGGAACCATCCCAGAGCGGCGTATCCAGCCTGAGGCCGCCAAACGGCGGCTGCCCAGGCGGCTGGACATGTCTCGATCCCGACCGCGCGAGCCACACGGTGAGAAGGAACGATCTCCAGTACATCCTCCGTGCCGGCCTGGAGGCCGGCAGCTATCGGGCCGTCGAGCTGGCGTTCGACCTGCGCACGACGGACATCGACGCGGCGGGAGCCCAGATCTTCTGGCTCGGAATCAACCGCCACCGGGACCTGCTCGGATTCACCGTTCAGCGACGAAACGACCTGTTCGTCCGCCACGGTCTGGGCGTCACCCACACCGCCAAGGCGCGCCTCGAACTGCCGCGCGCGCTGAAGCCGAACCAGACGTACAAGCTGAACTACAGCTACAACGCCGGCGGGGAGGTCTCCCTCTGCGTGACCGACAATCGGCAGACGCGGTTCTGCTCCCGCGGCACGGCGAACGTCGACTCGCTCACCTTCGACCCCTCCGACCGACTGGTCCTGGTCATGGCAGCGACGGCAGGGAGGCCATCGAGCCGCCGCAATGGGGCTGGACCTACAGCAACATCAAGCTGCGAGTTCGCAAGAACTGACGCAACCGGTTGCCAGGGTGTGGACCGTCCCGCGGGCTGCTCGCGCCAGCTAGCGCCAGCGGGAGAATCCTCCCTCGCGAATCTCCACGCCGTAGACTTGGAGACCGAGTTCCCGCCGGTCCTGCGAACCGGCCATGTGCTCGGCCGGAACGAAGGTGCGATTCGCGGCGAGCGTGAGTTCCAGCACTTCGCTGTGCTCCGAAGTGCCGGCTGGAAGCGCGATACCACGCCTCTGCCGGCCGACAGCCTCGGCCACGAAGCTCTCCAGCACCTGATCGCCAAGGCTGACGGTGATCGTTCTCGGCCGGTCCCGGAAGAGGTCGGCGCGGCTGTCGTAGTCGAGATGCATCGTCGCCTCGACCCAAGGTTGGGCGCCAGGATGCTGGCGGCCTTTCGAGACCATCGCCACGTCGCTTCGGAGTTCCCTTCCTCCCGATACCACCCTTCCAGATAGCGCACCGGGTACTCCAGAAGACGCTTGTCCGGCACGGTCACAAGCCAGCCATCGTGCTCCGTCAGGTTCCCGTGCTCCTCGACGAACCGCTCTTCCTCGCCGGGCGGGCGGAGCCGGAACCCCGGCCCGACGAGTTCCCAGGCCGCCGCCGCCGAGACGGCGGCGCCGCCGACCCCGGCCAGGAGCGTTCTCCGTGAGAAAGGGCGCTTCATGACTCCTGACGTCACGATCGTATCTGCTTCGCCAGAACGAGATTGCGCGCGTCCGTCCGCGGCCCGGGCCGACGTCCTCATGGCTCAGACGCGATCGCATCCGCCAGTCGCAGCGCCAGCGCCACGATCGTCAGCGTCGGATTCGCGTACCCGCCGGAAGGAAAGACCGAAGAGCCGGCCACGAACAGGTTTGTGTACCCGTGGACCCGGCAGTCCCGGTCGACCACGGAACCGGAAGGCGTCGCGCCCATCCGCGTCGTCCCCATCAGGTGGCCGCCGCCGGTGACACTCCGGTAGAGCCTCCCGTTGTCGATCCGGACTCGACCCTTCCCCGTCTCGATCAGCGAGTGCCCGAGGCGCCGCAAGGTCCTGTCGACGCTCAGACGATCCTCCGCGTCGACGACGCATTTCACACTCGGCCGATAGAGCCCGGACCGATTGCGTTCCTCGGTCAGGAACACCCGATTGCTGGCGGCAGGCGACATCTCGGCCCGGATTTCCGTTCGGTAGTGGAAGAAGGCTTCCCGTACTTCCAGGAGAGGTAGTCGACCATCGGATGATCGGTGGATCTGGCGTAGCAGACAACGCTGCACCCCAGCAGTCCGTGTGCCGCAGCCTGCTCGTCGTCCGCCACGAACGCATGACCCGCGCTGCCGAATGCCTCCGGCAGCGGCCGCTCATCGAGGTCTTCGTCGAGCACGAGCTCCACGGTCCGGCGAAAATGCGGATGCTCCATCAGAAACCTCCCGACGAGCCCGCTCTCGCTGCCAACCGGAACGGCGCCGTCCGGGCGCGGCTGAAGGAGCAGCACCGCGTTGCCGATGCCGCCCCCGGCGAGAACGACCGACTGTCCGGGCCGGACCGCGAGCTGGCGGGCGACGTCGCCGGGGTGGTAAAGGCAGGTGAGGCCCCGGACCGCCGACCGTCCCGAGTTCGCGTCGAGAGCGAGGACGGAAGTCGAGAGCGCAACGTGAACGGCCGGGGAGTCTCGCAGCAGATCGAAGTACCTGGCGCCAAAGCGGGTTGCGGGAAGCAGCGAGTACGGCCTGGCGAGGAACCCGGGAATCCACGGCTTCTCCGGGTCGAGAGTCGAGGGGCTCCGGTCCAGAATCGGAGCGGCGCGCCGGTAGTAGGGGGTCAGATCCGCTCTGGCGATCGGCCAGCGGACGCCGGCGGCAGGGTTGTTGAAGTCCCGCTCCATCAGGCTCGCGCACCAGCCCTTCCAGACCCGCGAGGTGCCGCCAAGCGCACGAACCGAGTGCAGATCCCACCAACCGTCGCTGAAGTGGCCTGCGTTCAGGGCATCCAGCATGCCCTCGCGCCCTTCGCCCGCGTTCCCCGACTCGAACAGCAGGACCTTCCTGTTGGCCCGGGCGAGTTCCACGGCCGTCGTGATGCCCGCTGGCCCGGAACCGATGACGAAGCAGTCGTACGAGGAGGGGTCGGGAAACGAGCCGTCAGCAGCGAGGAACACGTCCCGTAATGTAACCCGATGAGAAAGGGCCCGGACGCAATCCGAGTCTCCGCAGGAATCGCCGCAGGAATCGCCGCGGCGGCCCTGTGGACCGGCTGCGCCCAGCCGCCGCCGGTCCACCGCGGACCGATCGTCCTGATCACGATCGATGCACTGCGCGCCGACCTCGTCGGGACGGGCCTGATGCCGCACCTCGACCGCCTGGCCGCCGACGCGGACTGGGCCGGCGCCGCCATCTCCAGTTCAAGCTGGACGGTGCCGTCGATGGCGTCGCTGTTCACCGGCCGCCAGCCCTGGCGGCATGGCGGCTGGCACAGCAGGCGCGCCCGTCTTCGGGACGACCTGCCGACCCTGCCGGAGATCCTGCGCGATCTGGGTTTCCGGAACGCGGCCTTCCGCTCCAACAGCTGGCTCACGCAGACCTTCGGCTACGCGCGCGGTTTCGAGCGTTTCGGCCCGGTGACCCGCATGGAACGGGTGACCGCGATTCTCGGCGCCCTCGACGGGGGGCCGCAGTTCGTCTGGCTGCACGTGCTGCCGCCGCACGCGCCGTACCGTCTTCATCCTGCCTACCTGGACCGCCTGACGACTCCCCGCGACGATCTGCCGGAGCGGATCACGCCTCTGCAGATGCGGCAGTTCGCCGATCCGGCCGTACCGCTCGACGTGGACCTGAGGGAACGCGCCTGGCAGCTCTACCAGCTGAACGCGGCCCACGCGGACGCCCAGGCAGGCGCCATGCTGGAGGCGCTGCGCGCGAGCGGGCACTTCGACGACGCCCTGATCGCCGTCACCTCGGACCACGGCGAGGAGTTCGGCGAAAACGGCCAGGTTCTGCACGGCAGCAGCCTGCACCGGGTGCTGATCGAGGTGCCGCTGATCGTCAAGCTGCCGGCGGGCTGGACCCGGTCGATCGACCCCGGACCCGTGGTGGCCAACTATCGGCTCTTTTCGACCCTCGTCGAGGCAGCGGGCGGGACGCCGGCGCCGGGAAGTCCGCCGAGCCTGTTCGAGCCGAGCGATGCCGGGGCGCTGTCGGAACTCTACCTGGGCAACGGCGCGAATCAGATGTCCCTGGTCGAGGAGGGGCGCCAGATGGTGTGGAAGAGCCGGTTCGCCCCGACGGAGGACCGCTACTACGACGCGATGCTGGCGCTTGCGGACGGCGAACCATCGGCACCGCTGGCCGAGGCGCCGGAGGCGCTTGTGGCCCGGCTCGAGCGACAGTTCGAGACAGCTCCGCCCCTGATGGGCGCTTCGGGAGCCGCCCCGCAGCTCGAGTCGTTCGCGTGGTCGCCGGAAGGAAGGGTCGAGCCGGTACCGGTCGAGGACGACTTCGCGCGCCGGCTGCAGGGTCGCTGGCTGGCGGCGAACGGCGCAGACCGCGCCGCCCGAATCGCCGAGCGCGGCGAACCCGTGCTGGCGCCGGAGGAACTCGAGCGGCTGAAGGCGCTCGGGTACGTCGTCACGTCGCCGAAGCAGCCGGCGGCGGACGGGAGGTAGGCGTCGCGCTGAGGAACTCGAGCGGCTGAAAGCGCTCGGGTACGTCGTGACGTCGCCGAAGCAGCCGGCGGTGGACGGGAGGTAGGCAGGTGTCGCGCTACAGCCGCGGCTTGGCGGCGGGCCTGAGGCGCAGATCACAGACCTCGGCCGAGGCGGGCAGAGCCGCCGCGTCGACGATCGCCGAGGCGACATCGGCGGGGTCGAGGAACCGCTCCGCGTCGTACCGCTGGCCCAAACTGCGGCAGACCTCTTGCTGCATCCGGCTGCGGGTGCGCCCGGGATAGACGCTCAGCACGCGAACGCCGTCCGCGTTGACCTCGGCGCGCAGGGCGTCGGCCAGAGCCCGCAGGGCATGCTTGCTGGCCGCGTACGCGGCGCTCCCCACACCCGCAACCAGGCCCGCCGTCGAGTTGACGAACACGACCAGACCTCCGCGTCGGCGGAGACCGGGAAGCAGCCGCCGGGTCAGCAGGTAGGGAGCGCGCGCGTTGACCGCGAGCTGGTGGTCGAGGTCGGCGGACGGCGCCGTTTCGAAGGAACCAGCGCGAAAGGCGCCCGCGGCGTGGACCAGCAAATCGACGCCGTCGCCGAGCGACGCGGACTCCGTTTCGGCGGCGCCGATCACGGCGGTTTCGGCGAGGTCCCCGGCCACGGTCCGGACGACTCCGGCCGCTCCCTCCAGCTCGCCGGCGATCACCCCAAGGCGCGCCCGGTCCCGACCCATGAGAACGAGGGAAGCACCCTCGGCGCCCAGCCGGCGAGCGACCTGCCCGCCAATCGCCCCGGTGGCCCCGGCCACGACCGCGATTTGCTCGCTGAACCTGCTTGCACCGCCGGGCACGCGCGCAGCTTACCGGCCCGCACCCGGCGAGGCTTCCGCTTCCCGCGGGGCGCCGCGCGGTGCAGCACCGCGTGGGACCGCCCGGTAAGCTGACACCGATGCGAAGGCCGCTCTGCCTGACGCTGGCATTCCTTGCCTGGACCGCCGGGCGCCCGCCGGGCCTCGTCGCCGACGGGCTGACCGCCTATCGGGGACAGGACTGGGCTCACCTCCAGGCGACGGATGCAGAGCCGACCCTGTGGCTGGGCGCCGACCTGGCGGTGGAACTGCCGGTGACGGAACCGCCGGGGGCGCCCGTCCGCTACGACGACCTGGTGCTGCTCGGCCGGGACGCGGAGGGCATGCAGGAGTGGGCGGTCGCGGGAGTCGCCGTGGACAGGAACGGCCCCCGCCTGAGTCTGCTCGGCGGCCGCGGGAAACGCGTGCGCCCCATCGCTGCGCCCGACCGCCGGCAGGGCGCGGTCCAGATCGCCTCCGCTCGCTGGCTGGCGACCGAAGGGGCGGAACCCTTGCAGGGCCTCGCGTGGCTCGAAGCAACCCGGCCCCGTTCGCAGGAGGTGTGGCTGTCTCCCTGTCGCGACGGAGAACTCGAGGCCGCGACCCGCCTGGTCGGCGCGGGACCCGGTTCGCAGACCGCGCTCGACGCCGTCGTGCTCGCCGACGGCTCCTGGCTCCTCGTGTGGTCCGCCTTCGACGGCAACGACGACGATCTCGTCTGGCGGCAGGGACGGCCGGACGGAAGCTGGAGCGGAGGCCGCGTCTCCCTGGACAACCGGGCGCCCGACATCACGCCCCGGTTGCTGGTCACGCCGGAGGGCGCCGCGGTCGCCTGGAGCCGCTACGACGGGAACGTCTACCGGGTGCGGACGGCCCGGTTCGAACGGGGAGAGTGGCTGGCCGAAAGGTGGGCGGCGCCACCCGATTCGCTCTACCCCGAATGGGTCGGCAACGGCGACACGCTCCTCTTCCTGCGCGGGTCGACGCGGACGTGGAGGGCCGTCGGACCCGTGTCGTCCGTGGAGTTCGCCGCGGCGACGCAAGCGCCGCCCGTGATCGACTTCGATCCTTCCTCGGGGCTCCCGCGCGCGCGCTGGCCGGAGGCCGGCGGCTGGCGCTCGACACTTGGGACGCCGCCAGGAGTCCGGCCGTGATCCCCGGGGCCCGAGGGTTGACCGGGCGGCTGCGGTCCCTGCTCCGGAATCGCGAAGGACTGTTCGCCAGCCGGCCCACGGTCGTGACGCTGGCCGCCCTGAGCTGCTTCCTGCTGGCCGTGCCGCTGACGATCGGCAAACCCGGCCAGCCCGCGACGCTCAAGGCCGACGAACCCGCCTACTACCTGATGGCGCTGAGCCTCGCCCGCGACTTCGACCTGCGCTACGAACCCGCGGACGGCGACCGGCTGCTGGAGGAGTTCCCCTTCGCCTCCACGCACAACCTGATCCTGATGACGTCGGACGGCTGGACCAGCGCGCACTACGGCAAGCCGCTGGCCTACCCGCTGTTCGCGGCGCCCTTTGCCGCGCTCTTCGGCGCCAACGGGATGGTGTTCCTCAACATGGCGCTGTTCGTCGCGATGGTGTGGCTGGCGGCGGTCTTCCTCGCCCGCCGCACCGCGCCCGCGACGGCCGCCGCCGTCGCCTGCGGCCTGTTGCTGCTCTCGGCATGTTCGCGCTACGTCTTCTGGCTGCAGCCCGAGGTGTTCAGCATGTTCGGCGTCTTCGGCGCGCTGTACTGGGGCTTCGAGAACCGCCGGCGAGCCTGGTGGCTGACCGCACTCTCGGGCGTGCTGCTCGCCCTGCCGGCCTACAACAAGCCGATGTTCGCGGCCATCGCGCTGCCGCTTGCGGGCGCGTTCCTTCTGCGCCGGCAGTGGAAGACCGCCGCGGTCTGGACCGCCGGCTTCACCGTCACCCTGGCACTGCTGGCGGGAATGTCGCAGGGCATGACCGGCCAGCTCCTGCCCTACCTCGGGTCCGACGTGCGGGCCGCGGTGCGCGTATGCGAGCCGGGAGACTGGCCGCCGGAGATCCTCGAGGCTCGACGGATCGAGGAGGCGCGAAGCGCCGGCGAGCCCGATCCGGCCGCCGACTCGACGACGTCGAACGTGATCCCGGAGTCGCCGACCGGCAACGCCTTCACCTGGCTGTTCCGCATCCCGCGCCAGTCGGTGGGAGAGGTGGTCGAGAACGTCGGCTACTTCCTGGTCGGCCGGCACGCCGGCCTGCTGCCCTACCACCCCTTCACCGGCATCGTCCTCGCCCTGTTCCTGCTCGGCGGTCGCCGCGACCGGGACCGCTGGCTGCTGCTCCTGTCCCTGGTCGTGATCGCCGGCTACTTCCTGCTCTTCATCGGCTGGAACTGGCAGGGCGGCGGCGGCTTCATCGGCAACCGCTACTTCGTCAGCGTCGTCCCGGCCTTCCTGTTTCTCGTTCCGGGCCGGATCCCGCCCTGGACGGTCCCGGCCGGCTTCACTGCGGCCGGCCTGTTCGTCGGCGCGATGGTCCTCGCGCCGTTCGGCGTCAGCGTCCCCTCGCCGACGCTGCAGGCGCACACGCGGAACGCACCGCTTCGCTACCTGCCGTTCGAGTTTTCGCTCCGCAATCTGCCCGGCTATGAACGCAGGGGCGTCGCCGGGATGGCGGTCCTGGGCCGAGCGGACCGGGTGCTGGCGCGGGGCGGCCCCTGGTGGGTCGCCGCGCGCGGGCCGAGCGAGCTCTTCCTCGAGTCGCGGCGCCGCTACGACGACCTGGTGCTCTCCGTCTCCTCGCCGGTGGCGGGGAACCGCGTCCGTCTGCGGCTGGACGGCGGCCCGCCGGTCGACGTCGAGTTTGCGCAAGCCGACCAGCCGCAGCGGGTCGTCCTGCGCTCCCGCAAGCCCCACAAGACGAGGCGACGCGACGGGGCGCGGAGCCACGTCCACCGCGTCAGCATCGAGACCACGCGGGGCACGCCAACGAAGTGGACCCGGGTCCGGCCGCCGGCCCCGTGCTCCGCGTATGGATGGAACCGGGAGACCGAGGAGACCTTCCATCTCGGCGCGGAGCTGCGCATCCTGGGCAGTGAGCAGCACCTGAACGCCGACGTCTTCGCAGCCCGGATCGGCACCGTGGGCCTGGCGCCGGCCACGCTTGCGGCGGGCGCCGAGGTTCCACTCCCCGTTGGCGTGACCAACGAGGCCGCAGTGGCGTGGGACCGCCAGGGAGCGGTCGGCGTCAACCTGGGGTCGCGCTGGCGCCAGGGCTTCGCGCCGGCGGAAGGCGAGGATGAGGAACCCGGCCCCCAGGTCGGCCCGGAGGGTCCGCGCACTCTGCTGCCGCGGATGGATCCGGACACCTTCGAGACGATCATGCTGACTGTCCGCGTGCCGGATGAACCCGGCGAGTACACCCTGGAGATCGACCTCGTCTACGAGCAGGTCGCGTGGTTCGCGAGCCGCGGCGTGACGCCGTTGCGTCTGCCTATGCGGGTCGCGGGTCCCGATCCCGGCCCTGTTTCCGGTCCCGGGCCTGCGCCTCCGCCCGGCCCTCCCGGGCCTCGTCCGCTTCTTCCAGCAGCCCCGCCCCCCGAAGAGCGTCCGCGGCCTCGCTGATCGCCTCGAGCGGCATCCCGGAGCGTTCCGCGATGTCGGACAACGAACGCTCGCCGTCGCTCTGATTCAGTACCCACAGCATGGCGATCTCGCGGTCCCTGCGGCCGGCGCCGCCCAGGCCGCCGTACAGACCGCGACGACCGAGTTGAGGCTCCCCGAAGGGCTCCGTGTTGCGGTAGCGGCGGTGGCCGCCGGGGTTCCCGACACCGCTCGCCGACGCCGGCGGGGACCCCGGCGGCGCGATTCGGGCAACGGCGGGAAGCGCCCTCGCAAGGCCGGAATCAGGCTCTCGACGGGCGCCATCGGGAACCGTCCGCGAACCAGTCCGTGCGGCCGCCGGTCGGCTGCGCCAGCCTTCGCCGGAACTCGGGAGATCCCGGCCCAGGCGTGGCTGGCGCGCCGGTTCCCGCGCCTCCTCCAGCACCGCGGCCGTCCCCAGGTACGCGGCGAGCGAGCCGGCCAGCGCGTCGGCGCAAACGAACGACAGATCGTCCCCTGAGGTGTGGTACTCGGGATACCGGCCCCAGGGAGTGCGGGTCAGCACGCCGACCGGCAGGTCGAAGCCGGGCGAACAGTACTGGCGTTCGTCGTAGCCGAAGGGGAAGAAGTCCTCGGTCACGAGTTCCTCGCCGAGTTCGGCCAGGCCCGCCACGACGGCCCGGTCGATTTCGGCGTCCCCGCGGCGGCTCTTCTTGTAGTGGAAGGCGCCCGCGTCGCCCAGGTTCGCGGCGATCAGACCGTGGCGGAAGGTGTCGAGCCGGTCGCGGTTCCGGGCCAGCCAGGCGATCGCGCCGATGCCGCCGGGGGCGAACAGGAAGCGGTAGCTGTAGCGGCGCTCGGGCACGGCGGCCAGGGCTTCGGCGAGATGCACGGCGACGGCGATGCCGGAGAGGTTGTCGTTCGCCAGTTGGGGATGGCAGACGTGGCTCGAGATGACGACCTCTTCGGTGGTCGACCCCGACAGCAGGCACTCGCCCCAGGTCATCGAACCGTCTTCGAGCGAGGCGTCGATGAAGACCTCGTACTCGCCGTCCGGGAGGGATTCGAGGCGCCGGTGGGGCAGGCAGAAGCCCCAGGACTCCTCGTAGTACGAGGTCCGATAGGGGATCAGGGCCGGCTGGTCCGGCAGGCTGTGGAGGCGCGGTCGCAGTTCGTTCAGGGGCAGCCGGCAGTGGATCGGGACGCTGTACCCGACGAGGTGAAGGCCGTGGTCGGCAAAGTCGACGACCCGACGGCCCGAGGGATCCCGGATCCACGCCTCGCGCGGGTTCCACTCCTTCGGCACGGTCCAGTCGAGGACGGGCGTGCCGGTGGGGAGTTCGTGGACTTCGAGCGAGATCCGGCGAGCAATCCGCTCGAGCGTGGCTCGAACGCCGTGGCCGGTCAGGCTGCGGGGGATGGGGTAGAGCTCGGCGGCGAGGTCCGTCATCGACCGGCCGACCGCGTCGCGGTCGAGGGTGGAGAGGACCTGCCGGACGGACGACATGGGCCTATTCTGCGCGAAGCCGCTACAGGTACCCCATCGCCTTCAGGCGCTCGATCTCCTGGCGGGTCCGTTCGACATTCGTGCCGCCCACCGTGTCGACGGGTTCCCAGGCGTGCCGGTATGTCCGGACCTGCGACCTGTCACCGACGTTCGGGGCAACCTCGAACGCGTCATCCAGCACTCGACCTTCCGCGTCGGCCGGCACGGGCAGCCCCAACAGCGCCAGCACGGTCGGAAAGACATCGAGCACATGGCTGCTCTCCAGCCGATGACCCGGGCGAACGCCCGGTCCGTACAGCAACAGCACGCCGTCCGGGCCGTGCCGATGCTGGGTATACAGCCGGTGGACGAAGGTCGGCGACTGGCCGTGGTCGGAAGCGATGACGAAGACCGTCTCGGGCCCCAGGAGCCCGCGCAGTTCGCCGACCAAAGCGTCGATTTGCCGGTAGACGTTGGCCACCGCTTCGCCGTGCTCGTCGATGCCGGCGGGCGACACGAAGGGGAACCGCTCCGGCTGGGCCCAGCGCCAGCGCTGGTGCGAGACCGTGTCCGGTTCGTGCGTGTAGAGGTTGAGGAACCGCGGCGGCGGCTCGCCCTGCCGGGAGCGGTGCTCCAGCAGGGCGATGACGGCCCGGTGCTGCCAGTCGAGGTCCGGTCGGCCGGCGGCCGCGTCCATCACCTCCTGAGGCAGCTCGGGCGGCTGGACGAACCACTCGAGCGTCGTCTTCGCGCTGCCGGAAGCTGCAAGTGTGTCGTTCAGGCCGTAACCGAGGAGCCGGCTCGAGGGCTCGAGCATCGGCTGAGCCGGGAACGAGTAGAAGTAGCCGTCGACGACCACCGTCGGCAGTCCGGCGCGGTCCGCGATCTCCCATATCGGCGGCGAGGCGAGGTCGAGGCGGTTGACGAAGCGCCTCGATATCCCCGGCGCCCGGGCGAGGAGATCGACCAGTTCCTTGAAGTACGTGCGGTGGACGGGGAACAGGCCGGCGCCGGAACCGGGAAAGCGGACACGGTAGAAGTCGTGGACGTGGTGGCGGTCGGGCGCCTCTCCCGTGTACAGCGACGCCCAGATCACGGCCGAGTTCGCGCCGCGGAAGGTCTCGAGACGGCCGAAGGTCCCGTCCCGGACGAACTCACCAAGGTTCGGCAGTTCGCCGTCGTCGATCAGGTCGACAAGAAAGCCCGGATCCAGGCCGTCGAAGCCGAGGTAGGCGACGGGCTGTGCGGGCCGGGCGATGAGTGCAGCCGGGTCGAACAGTCCAGGTCTGTCACCGGGCAGAAGCCGGAAGGCGATCGGCAAGCCAAGATGGGCGGCCCCCAGAACGACCGCGACCGCGGCCAGAAGCCGCCGGAGTCGCCCGGCGTCGGCGAGACGCCGGACACCGGCCGCGACGATCAGCGTCGCCCCCCAGACCAGGGCCCCCAGCAACAGGCCGGCCGCGACAAGGAAGGACGCCATGCCGGCAAAGGTCCGCGGCTCGAACCCGGGAACCTGCCCGTAGGTCAGCCCGTAGAAAAGGACCGGTTGAAAGATCGCCAGGTTCAGCAAACAAGCGGCCCAGACCGCCGGGGCACCGGTCAGCCGGAAGCGGGGGAACGCCGCCAATCGCAGCAACCATCCGACGGCGCCGAGCAACGCTGCGACGCCGCAGCCGTAGAGCAGCAAGAACAGGATCAGCGCCGCGAGCGCCGCGAGCGGACTCTCGACCCGGTTGTGCACGACGTGGGCGACCGAGATCGGCCCGCCGAAGAGAAGCGCGCCGTACAGCAGGCCGACGGTCGAATCGCGTCGCCAGGCAGCGAAGGTCGCGCCGCTTGCCGGCGATGCGTCCGGAGGTTCGGGCACAGACCGGTGATGATACGGCAGCGACGGGCGAGCACGGAGCCGGGCGCCCGCCCATCGCTGCTAGGGTCGCGCTCCCCGCGTCGCGGCGATGCGGGCCGAACCGCAAGCTGCTCCAGGGAAACGGACATGGCGAACGTAGTCGTCGTCGGCATGCAGTGGGGTGACGAAGGCAAGGGCAAGATCATCGATCTTCTGTGCCCGGCCTTCGACGCCGTGGTCCGCTTCCAGGGCGGCAACAACGCCGGCCATACCGTGAAGTTCGGCAGCGGCGAGGGCGACGAGCACTTCGCGCTGCACCTGATCCCGTCCGGCATCCTGCACTCAGGGCTTGCCTGCTACCTGGGCAACGGGATGGTGATCGACCCGGACGCCTTCCTGGGCGAGGTCGCCCAACTGGAGCGACGGGGCATCGAGACGGCCGGCCGGTTGCGGCTCTCCGACCGGGCCCACGCCCTGACGCCGGTGCACGTGGCGCTCGATGTCGTGCGCGAGGAGGCGCGCGGCGCCGACCGGATCGGCACGACGGCCAAGGGCATCGGTCCCGCCTACGAGAGCAAGATCGGCCGCACCGGCATCCGCCTGGCGGAACTCGTGGCCGGCGGCGAGGCGATGATGAACCGGCAGATCGTGCGGGTCGCGGACTTCGAGCGTCCGGCTGCCGAGGGCGCCGAGTTGGACCCCGAAGCCGCCGCCGCGGACCTCGCCCGCTGGGCCGAACGCCTGTCGCCCTACCTCTGCGACCTGTCGGTCGAACTGGACAGCCTGATCCGCAACGGCGGCACGGTGCTCTTCGAGGGCGCGCAGGGCGCGCTGCTCGACGTCGACCACGGGACCTATCCCTACGTGACGAGCTCGAACTCGACGACCGGCGGCGCCGCGACCGGCAGCGGCGTGCCGCCGACCGTAATCGACGGCGCGGTCGGGGTGGTCAAGGCGTACACGACCCGGGTCGGCGAAGGGCCGATGCCCACCGAGCTCGTGGACGGCGTCGGCCTCCACCTGCGGGACCGCGGACACGAGTTCGGCACGACGACCGGGCGGCCGCGCCGCTGCGGCTGGCTCGATCTGGTCGTCCTGCGCCACGCGAGCCGGATCAACGGGGCGCGCTGCCTGGCGCTGACGAAGATCGACGTACTCGACGAACTGGACGAACTCAAGGTCTGCGTCGCCTACCGCATCGACGGCGAGGTCGTGCGGAACCTGCCGGCGGTGACCGACCGTCTGGAGGCCGCCGAGCCCATCTACCGCACGTTCCGAGGCTGGAAGCAGGACACGCGCGGCGTGCTGGAGCGGAGCGACCTGCCGCAGGCCGCCCTCGACTACGTCGACTTCCTGGAGCAGGAACTCGACGCGAGCGCGGATCTGATCTCTTCCGGCCCGCGTCGCGAGGAAACGGTGGTGAGCGGCGGGCGGCGGCTCGAGGAGTGGCTGGGCGGGCGGTTTGCGGCTGTACGGGCGGCGGTCGGCGAGTAGGGCGGATTCGGCCTGCGGCGGATGCCGGCGGGAACCCGGGTGGCGCGAAGCCGCGCCACCCGTGAAGCAGCCCGTGGGCCCGTCATCGGGCGCACGGACGGCGCCCCGGCGCACCCGGTGGCGGATCGCGGTCCGAGAGCTGCCGGCGGTCGTATACTGCGGTGGGCCGTTAGCTCAGTTGGTAGAGCAGTGGACTTTTAATCCAAGGGTCGGGGGTTCGATCCCCTCACGGCCCACCAGGGCCGATCCGTACCGTGGCGGAACAGGAGACCGGGTGCGCCGCGAAGCGGCGGCCCCTGAGCCACGACACCGCCGGCGCCGTGGAAGAGCGGTTTGCGGAGACCGGGTGCGCCGCGAAGCGGCGGTCCCTGAGCCTTCTACCGCGGGGCGTAGTACCAGATCGGCGACGACCAGGCCCGCTCCTGGATCGTTGGCGCAACGCCGCCGCGCGGCTCGACACCCGCCCGCAGCGCGTCCCAGGTGGTCCAGCGGCAGGTCGGGTTCTCGAGCACGCGTACGTAGTAGACGGCGTCGGCGCCCGGATTGAAGTCCGGGTCCTCCCAGACCGTGGCGAGTTCGCCGGCGCCCAGGTCTTCGCTGAAAGAGCAGTCGGAGAGATCGACCGTCGCTCCATTGTCGGGGCAGCGATGGGTTTCCGGGGCGACGACGCCGCCATCGGCGCAGCCCACGTCGTAGACCCGCTCCCGCGTCTCCTTGCGGTAGCCGCTGTCGTACCAGCCCTTGACGATCTGGATCCGCTGCAGCGGCGCGCTGTGCCGGTCCTGCTGGGCCCAGACGAGGAAGCGGGGCGCCGCGTGGCTGTCGGCGACCAGGTCGCCGCCCATCGGTACGCCGCCGGCGTAGGCCTGCGCGATCAGGTCCGAACTCGCGGTATCGAGGCCCTCGTAGTCGAAGCCGCCGAAGAAGCGCAACCGGATGCGGGTGCCCGAGGTGGCGTAGGTCTCCTTGCGGCGCATCCCCTGGAAGATTGCGTCCCGGGTGTTCTCCTCGGCCCAGACGGCGGCGAGGCCGGAAGCCGAGAACTGCATGCTCCGCATGCCGAAGTAGGGTCCCTGCTCGTCGTCCACGACCGCGCCCCGTGCCCGCGCGGCGGGCGGAAGGCCGGCGATGTAGTCGAGCCGTTCCCGGGAGACCGGCACCGTACCCCGGTTCTCGGGACTCACCGAGGTCGGAGCGGAGCCGAAGTAGTTCGATTCGTCGAACGACGGCGCGCCGTTGTGAGTGTCGCTGGAGCCCACGAAGCCGATCTTGAACGGGTTGCCGCGCCCTTCCTGCTCGAGCGCAAGACCGCTGGCCAGGGCCTGCCGCGCGTAGCTCCGGCTCGGATCGCTGTGGGAGGTGATCTTGCCCTTGCGGGTGTTCAGGATCTCGAAATCGGCCCATTCATCGTCCGGCGACAGCTTGGGATGAGTCTCCGAGGCGCCCTTGACCTGGGTCAGTTCGACCAGCGGCTCGTTGCGCATCCGCTGTTCGGCAAAGGCGTTGTCGACGGCGCGTCCATCCGAGTACTTGAGCCGGAACACCTGGCCGTGCGACTGGTTCATGTTGTGCGGAATCGCCAGGCTGTCGACTCCCTGCTCTCGCAGCTGGTCCATCCAGCTCCAGAGCTCTTCCGGCTCGTGCGAGTCGATGCGCGTGAACGGCCGGGCCGGCGCCTTCGACGACGCGAAGATCACGTTCCGGTGGTACGCCGCCGACTCGGGCGCCGGCGTCGAGGAGGTCCACTCGTAAGCGATGAACGTCGTGAAGTTGCCCGGATCGTTGTGTCGCTCCGCGGCAAGGATCGAGTCCTCCCAGGCCGAACGGTGGGCGTCATCGTCGAAGGACGCGTACTGCATCTGCGGGTGGTTCGCCATCCCGGCCCGCTGCCGCCGCAGGAAGCCGCCGTCGGTGCGCATCTGGCGGCCGAAGCGTTCCCGGAACAGGACCGACCGCATCTGGACGGAGTACGGGCTCAGGTTGTCGCCCTCGTTCACGCCGTGGAAGGCCTCGGCGCCGGGAACCTGGCCGACCCGGGTCGACGAGTCGGCCCAGTGCGGCACGACTCCCAGGAAGAACCCGTGGTCCGAGACGGCGAAGAAGTCCAGCGGCTCGCGGAGCTTCATCGGCTCGCCGAACGAACTCTCGATCTCCTCGCCCTTGGCGAACCGGTAGCTCTGGTCGGGCGTAACCTCGTTGCCGAGCAGGTAGGCGTCGAAGGAATACCGGGTGTGGATGTGGACGTCGCCGAAGTAGACGTTGCGCTGCTCGTTGTAGCCCTCGGTCGGCGACGCCGGCGCCGGCGCCTCGGCGTAGTCGTCGATCGACAGGGAGGTGTCGGCGCAGGCGAGAACGGTGAGGCTCAGGAACACCGCCAGGGCCGGCGGCGCGCCCCGGAGCGGCCCTGCGGCAAGGAACTTCGGCGAGGCTGCTGGACGCTTCGATTTTGGCATCTCGACAGAGTAGCGCGTGGCGACGTCGTGGCGCCGGACAGCGTCGAGGCGATGACGACCAGGCGCCGGCTGCCGGGCGGCGAGGAGATCGGCCCTGGGCCAGCGGTCGAGCGGGTGGAGGCCGCCGACCAGGAACACGCTCCCGCGAACAAGTACGATTGCTCGCCATGCGATTCGCTCGACCGACCCTGAAGCTCGCCGCGCCCCTTCTTGCGGCGTTTCTGATCACCGCCTGCGGTCCCGCCGACGAGGACTGGCCCGTCTATCTCGGCGACTCGGGCCGCCAGCACTACAGCCCGCTGACCGAGATCGACCGGGACAACGTGAGCCGGCTCGAAGTCGCCTGGGTCTACGACTCCGGCGAACCGCGGGGCGCCGGCGCGACGATGTACACGAGCCCCCTCGTGATCGACGGGGTGCTCTACGCGCTGTCGCCCCGGCTCGACGCGTTCGCCCTGAACGCGGCGACGGGCGAGGAGATCTGGCGCTCCGATCTGGGCTTGCCCGGCAGTGCCCAGCGGGGTCTCATGTGGTGGGAGAAGGGCGAGGACAAGCGGATCTTCTTCACCCACGGCAAGGACCTGATCGCGCTCGACGCGGACAGCGGCACGCCGGTCGAGAGCTTCGGCGACGGCGGCGGCCTTGACCTCACGCCGAAGGAGGACAGGGACGGCGTGATCTACGTGACTGTCCCCGGCGTCGTGTTCGAGGACAAGCTGATCTTCGGCTTCTCGACCAACGAGGACGCGAACGCGTTCCCCGGCTCCATTCGGGCGTTCAGCGCCGTGGACGGCAGTCTGGTCTGGCGGTTCGACACGATTCCGGCGCCCGGCGACTTCGGTTCCGAGACCTGGGCGGAAGGGTCGCTCGAGCGGGCAGGCGGCGCCAACGTCTGGAGCGGCATGGCGCTCGACGAGGAGCGCGGCATCGTGTTCGCCCCGACAGGATCGGCGACGCCCGATTTCTACGGCGCGAACCGCTTGGGCGACAACCTCTTCTCGGACTCCCTGGTGGCGGTCGACGCGCGCACCGGTGACCTCTTGTGGCATTTCCAGGTCGTCCGCCACGACCTCTGGGACAAGGACAACCCCTCACCGCCGACGCTGGTTCAGCTCGAGCGCGACGGCCGCGTGATCGACGCCGTGGCGATGACGACGAAGACGGGGCAGCTCTACGTGTTCGACCGGGAGACCGGCGAATCGATGTACCCGATCCACGAGATCGAGACGCCGATTCCCAGCACGCTGCCGGGCGAAGTCACGGCGCCGACGCAGCCGATGTCGGCCGTCGTGATCAGCCGGCAGGACTTCGAGATCACGAACCGGACCCCGGAGGCGCGCGCATTCGTCGAGGAGCGGATCAAGGACTGGGACCTGCGGCCCTGGGCGCCGCCCAAGGTCGGCACCGTGCTCTTCATGCCCTGGTACGACGGCGGCGGCGAGTGGGGCGGCTCGGCGTTCGACCCGAACACGAACCACCTGATCGTCAATGCGAACGACGTCGCCGGGATTCTGAACCTCACCGAAGTGCCCGTCGGCTTCAGCAGGTACGGCACCTACGCAATCCACTGCGGCCGCTGTCACGGGCTCAAGCTCGAGGGCACGGACATGGCGGGGCCCCTGCTCGGCGTCGGCGAGCGCCTCGAGCGCGAGGAGATGCGCCGCATCATCCGCGAGGGCAACGGCCGGATGGAGGGGTTCGACCATCTGAACCGGGTCGAGCTCGGCGCCATCGAGGCGTACATTCTCGATCCCGAGCCCGAAGAAGACGAGCCCAGGGGCGAGGTCGCCTACGCCCTCGGCGGCTACGTCTACCTGCGCGACCACGAGAACCTCCCGGGAAACTCGCCACCCTGGGGCACGCTGAACTCCATCGACCTGGCGTCCGGCGAGATCGCGTGGAAGGCGCCGTTCGGCGACTACCCCTCCCACCCCGGCCTCGGCTACGGCGCCGTGAACTACGGCGGCCCGGTGGTGACCGCATCCGGCCTCATCTTCATCGGCGCGACGCCGGACGAGATGTTCCGCGCCTACGACACGCAAAACGGCGAGATCCTCTGGGAGACGAAGCTCTCGGCCGCCGGCTACGCGACCCCGGCCGTCTACAGCGTGGACGGCAAGCAGTACGTCGTGATCGCCGCCGGCGGCGGGCGCACGGGCGGACCTTCCGGGGGCGAGTACATCGCGTTCAGCCTGCCGGACTGAGCGCCGGCGGCGGCCGCGGGTCGCCCGCACCGGCAGAAAGTTGTTGTGTGCGGGTAAAACTGCCGCTATTTTACCCGCATGTACGACCGTTCGCTGGCTCCCGTCCTCCGTTCGTCACCGCGCAGCGCCCTGGTTCTCGGCCCTCGCCAGGTCGGCAAGTCGACGCTCCTGGCCGCGCTCGAGCCGGATCTCAGCGTCAACCTGGCGGACCCGGGAGCGTTCCGGGACTACGTCGCCCAGCCCGAGCGGCTGTCCCGGGAGCTTGCCGCCGCGCCTGAGGAATCCGGGACGGTCTTCCTGGACGAAGTGCAGCGTGTTCCGGCTCTGCTCGATGTCGTCCAGGTGCTGCTCGACCAACGGCCTCAACGCTTCCGCTTCCTGCTGTCCGGATCGAGCGCCCGAAAACTGAGGCGAGGCCAGGTGAACCTGCTGCCTGGGCGCATTCACGTCCACTACATGCACCCGCTGCTCGTCACCGAGCTGGGATCGGCCTTCGAGCTGGACCGGGTTCTGGCCCACGGCAGCCTGCCCGGCATCTACTCGGAGACGGACGACGCGACCCGCGCCCTGGACCTGAGGAGCTACGTCGATGCCTACCTGCGCGCCGAGATCCAGGCGGAGGCCCTGGTCCGCGATGTCGGCGGCTTCGCCCGCCTGCTCGACCTGGCCGCAGCCGCATCCGGCCGCATCCTCAACCTGACCTCCCTGTGCAAGGACGCAGGCATCCCCTTTGAAACCGCCCGCCGCTACCTCGACGTCCTCGACGACACCCTGGTTGCCTTCCGCGTACCGGCATGGAGCGGCTCGGACCGCTCTTCCCTGGTCCGCCACGGCAAGCTCTTCCTGTTCGATCTCGGGGTGCGCAATGCCCTGCTGCGGCGACCTCTTGACCGGCCGCTCGACGACGAGCGCGGTCTCCTGCTCGAACACCTCGTCGCCTATGAGCTGCACCGCCGCCTGGGAACTCTCTGGCCGGAAGCTGCCCTCTACCACTACCGGACCCGGCACGGCGCCGAGGTCGACTTCGTGCTGGAAGTCGGCCGCGAACTCTGGGGCATCGAGGTCAAGGCCAGCCGGCGCGCCGACCGCTCGGTTCTTCGCGGCTTTCGCTCCCTGGCCGAGCGGACCGACCGCCTCCGGCGCCGGATCGTCGTCTACCTGGGGCGCCGTCCGCAGCAGATCGACGATGTCGAGGTGCTGCCGTTCGAGGAGTTTGCACGGCTGCTGCCGGCATAGGCGCCAGGCGCTGGCGCGCGGCCCGATCATCCCGTTCGACTTCATCGACCGCGGCCAGCAGGCGATTCGCGACCACGGGAACCCTCCGGGGGGCGTCGCCAGCGGGGAAGCCGGGTTCTTCTACGTCTACGGCACTGATCGCCGCAGTCGGCTCGTCTGCTGCGTCGGCCGTTCTGCAGCCGGAACTTCAGCCATCGAAGTGCCCCCCGGGAGCGGTCAGCCGCCCTCGCCCGGCAGGTGCAGTCCTGCGCAGTGGTCAGGTCTTGAGCAGTCGCCGACCGCGTTCCGCGATCGCCGCTGCGTTGATCCCCAGGTTCTCGACCAGGTCGCTGTAGGGGGCGGAGGCGCCGAAGCGGTCGAGGCCGAGGACGGCGCCTTGGGAGCCGGTCCAGCGTTCCCAGCCCAGGGTCGCCGCGGCCTCGACTGCGAGGCGGCGTCGGACGCCCGGCGGCAGGATCCCGTCGCGGTACGCCTCTGACTGCGCGGCGAAGGCCTCCCAGCAGGGCATGCTGACGACGCGGACCCCGTAGCCTTCGGTTGTCAGCTCGGCTGCAGCGCCTAGTGCGGGGGCGACCTCGGAGCCGGTGGCGATCAGGAGCAGGTCGGGCTGGCCGGCGCTATCCGCCACGATGTAGGCGCCGCGGGCAACACCCTCGACCGCGCCTCCGACAGTCGCCTCGAGCACCGGCAGCTTCTGCCGGGTGAGGACGAGCGCACAGGGGCCCGGCGTCTCGAGCGCCAGCGCCCAGGCGGCGGCGGTCTCGTTCGCGTCGGCCGGACGGACGACGACCAGGCCCGGCACCGCGCGCAAGTGAGCCAGGTGCTCGATCGGCTGGTGGGTCGGGCCATCCTCACCCAGGAACACGGAGTCGTGGGTGAACACGTAAATGGCCCGGAGCTCCATCAGCGCCGCCAGGCGGAGGCTGGGCTTGAGGTAATCGAGGAAGCAGAGGAAGGTGCCGCCGTAGGGGCGGAACACGCCGGACAGGGCCAGGCCGTTCATTGCCGCGGCCATCGCGTGTTCGCGCACGCCGAAGCGGAAGTGGCGCGTCGGTGCGCCGGCGGCGTAGTCGCCTTCACCTTCGAGCAGGGTGTTGTTCGAGCCGGTCAGGTCGGCCGAGCCGCCGGCGAGCTCGGGCAACAGGTCCTTCAGGGCGTTCAGCGTGACGCCGGAGGCGGAGCGGGTGGCGATCGGACCGGATTCGGGATCGAAGCGGGGAAGCGCGTCGCGCCAGCCGTCGGGCAGCGCCGCGGCCAGGCGGCGGTCGAGTTCAGCCGCCTCCTCGGGGTGGGCGCGGCGGTAGGACTGAAGCAGCCGGCCCCATTCCGCCGCCGCGTCGCGACCGAAGTCGGCCGCCGGCGCGAACGCCTCGCGGGCCGCGTCGGGCACCAGGAACTCGGGCTCGAGAGGCCAACCGAGGGCCTCCTTCGTGGCCACCGCCTCGTCGGCGCCCAGGGGCGCGCCGTGGGAGGCCGCGGTGTCCTGCTTGTTCGGACTGCCGTAGCCGATGTGGGTGCTCACCTTGATCAGGGTCGGGCGGCCGGATTCCGCGAGCGCCGCGTCGTACGCCGCGGCAAGGGCGTCTGTATCGTTGCCGTCGTCGACCGACAGGGTGTGCCAGCCGTAGGCCTCGTAGCGGCCGACCACGTCCTCGGTGAAGCTCAGGTCGGTCGGGCCGTCGATCGTGATCCGGTTCGCGTCGTAGAGGACGTTCAGCTTGCCGAGTCCGAGGTGGCCGGCCATCGAGCAGGCCTCGGAGGCGACGCCTTCCATCAGGTCGCCATCGGAGGCGAGCACCCAGGTGCGGTGGTCGAACAGGGTGAAGCCGGGCCGGTTGAAGCGCGCCGCGAGCAGTTGCTCGGCGATTGCCATGCCGACGGCCGCGGCGATGCCCTGGCCCAGCGGGCCGGTCGTCACCTCGACACCCGATGTCAGGCCGTGCTCCGGGTGACCCGGGGTGAGCGAACCGTACTGCCTGAAGTTGCGGATCTCGTCGAGGCTCAGGTCGTAACCGGCGAGGTGCAGGAGACCGTAGATCAGCGCCGAGGCGTGGCCACAGGAGAGGACGAAGCGGTCCCGGTTCGGCCACTGCGGATCCTGGGGCGCGAAGCGCAGGTACTTCGTCCACAGCAGCGCCGCCATCGCCGCCTGGCCCATCGGTGCGCCCGGGTGGCCGCTGTTCGCCCGCTCGACCATGTCGACAGCGAGAAAGCGCAGCGTGTCCGTCGCCACGTCCAGCGGCGCACGCAGCGGAGGCGCTCCGGCGCCCGGCGTTCCGGCGGCCTCCAGCTCACTCATCAGGGCTTCGAATCCAGGTAGCGATCAACGGCCTGCTCGAGCGCCTTGCTGCGCAGTCCGTTCTCCCTGGCGCGGGAGCGGGCTGCTTCCCGGTCCTCGCCTTTCCCGGCCACGAGGTAGGCGTAGTAGAGGGCGCCGACCCGGTTGCCCGAGGCGCAGTGAACGAGCGTCGGACCATCGAGCTTTTCCATCGCTTCGATGAAACGCTCGAAGGTCTCGGGCTGCTCCAGCCGTTCCGCGTCCACGGGCAGGTTCAGGTAGGGAACGTCCAGACTCCCGAGCGCCGCGGGCTCGTCGAAGCCGCGGTTCTCACCCTCGGCGCGCAGGTCCAGGACGAAGGACAGGCCGTCCGCGGCCATCGCCTCGAGTTGAGCCTCGGTCGGTTGGCCGCCAAAGAGGACGTTCGGTTCCGGGCGCTTCGCGTTCTGCAGACCGTGGTCCTTCTCTTCGGCGAAGGCTGCGGGCGCTGCGAGGACCAGGGCGAGGGTGGAGAGGGCGGTCGCAAGGGAGAGGTTGCGCATCAGAAGAACCCCAGTTCGAGTTTGGCGGCTTCGCTCATCATCGCCGGATTCCAGGTGGGATCCCAGACCACCTCGACTTCGGCCCCGTCGACGCCCTCGACTCCCTGCACCGTCCGCTCGACATCGCCCGGAAGCGACTCGGCGACCGGGCAGTGCGGCGACGTCAGGGTCATCTGCAGCTTGACGTGGGCGCTGGAATCGATGCTCACGTCGTAGATCAGGCCGAGTTCATAGATGTCCACCGGGATCTCCGGGTCGAAGACCGTCTTCAGGGCCTCGACGATCCGGGCCTCCAGATCGCTCGCCGTCGCCGGCGTCATCTTTTCTGCCGCCTTGTCCATCTCGCGTTCCTCCGTTCTGCGCCGGCGCGGCCACCTCATTCGGTGGACACCGCCTCCGCGTCGCCGCCTTGAAGCGCGGCGCGTAGAGCATGCCACGCCAGGGTCGCGCACTTGATCCGGACCGGATAGTCCTTCACGCCGCTCAGGACCTCGAGCTTGCCGAGCGGCACGCCGTTGGCGCCTTCACCGTCCCCGGTCATCAGGGCCAGGAAGGAGGCCAGCAGCGCCTCGGCCTCGAAGCGTTCGAGTCCGCGGACGGCCTCCGTCATCAGCGACGCCGAAGCGGTCGAGATCGCGCATCCGACGCCCTCGAACGTCAGGCCCTCGATTCGCTCGCCATCGGTCCGCAGGTAGACCTTGACCTTGTCGCCGCACAGCGGGTTGTAGCCCTCGGCGCAGCTCGACACCGGCTCCAACGGGCCGAAGTTCCGCGGTGCCCGGTAGTGGTCGAGAATGACCTGCTGGTAGAGATCGCGGAGATCGGACATCGTCTTCGGACTCGGAGCCTAACGTCCCTCAGCCGAAGATCCGCCGCACTTCGTGCAGGCCGAGGATGAGCCGGTCGACTTCCTCGTGGGTGTTGTACATCCCGAACGAGACGCGCACGGTGGCCGGGACGCCGAGCGCCTCCATCAGCGGCTGGGCGCAATGATGGCCCGCCCGAATCGCGATTCCCTGCTCGTCGAGGATCGTTGCCACATCGTGGGGGTGCGAGCCGTCGATCACAAGCGACACGACCGCCGCCCGCGCCGACCCGGCGCCAGGGGCGTGCCCCAGCACTCGCACCCAGGGTAGATCGTTCAGTTGTTCCAGAGTATGGGAAAGAAGTTCCTGCTCGTGCCGCTCGATCCGCTCCAGCCCGACCGACTCGAGGAACGAGACGGCGACACCGAGCCCGATCGCCGGCGCGATAGCAGGCGTTCCCGCCTCGAACCGGTGTGGCGGCGCCGTGTACTCGCTGCGCTCGAACGTGACCCGGGTGATCATCGCGCCGCCGCCGTGGTAGGGCGGCATCGACGCCAGCAGCTCCGCGCGACCCCACAGCGCGCCGATGCCGCCGGGGCCGTACATCTTGTGGCCGGAGAAGGCGTAGAAGTCGCAGCCGAGGGCGGACACGTCGACCTCCATGTGCGGCACGGCCTGGGCGCCGTCGACGACGACGGCGGCATTCGAGCGCTCCCGAACCAGACGGGCGACGGCGGCGACGTCGTTCACCGTGCCGAGAGCGTTCGAGACGTGGGCGAGCGCTACGACTTTCGTCCGCTCGCCGATCATCTCGGCCAGCTCATCGAGATCGAGGTCGCCGTCGTCCGTGACCGGCGCCGCCCGAACCCGGGCGCCGGTCTCCTCGCAGACGAGCTGCCAGGGCACGATGTTCGAGTGGTGCTCCATCCCGGTCAGCAGCACTTCGTCGCCCTCGCCCAGCCGGGGGCGGGCGCAGCTCCGGGCGACCAGGTTCAGGCTCTCCGTCGTGCCGCGCGTGAAGACCAGCTCGCCGCTGCTCGGGGCGCCGATGAAACGGGCGACCTTGCCGCGGGCGGCCTCGTAGGCGTCGGTCGACTGCTCGGACAGGGCGTGAACGCCGCGGTGAGCGTTCGCGTAGTAGGTGCGGTAGCAGTCGCTGACCGCGTCAATCACGACCTCCGGACGCTGTGCGCTGGCCGCGTTGTCCAGGTAGACCAGCGGATGGCCGTGCACTTCCCGATCGAGAATCGGGAACGATTCACGCAGGCGGTCGACATCGAGGGCCGCGGCCGCCGCCGGCCGCTCCCGCTCCGCCAGGCTCGCCGGCGCCGTCATCGGCCTACGCGGCCTCGCCGCCGCCCGGGCCGCCGTTCAGACTTGCCCGCAACCGGCCTTCCAGGTCCTGCCGGAGTGGCTCGAAGGAGGTCTTCTCGACCAGCTCCCGCGCAAACGCGTAGACGAGCATTCCGTACGCCTGCTCGCGGGGAAGGCCGCGGGCCCTCAGGTAGAAGAGCGCATCCTCGTCCAGCCGGCCGATCGTCGAGCCGTGGGTGCAGCGCACGTCGTCGGCGAAGATCTCGAGTTGGGGGTTGCTGTTGGCGAGGGCGGACCTGGACAGCAGGAGGTTCCGATTCGTCTGCTTGGCGTCCGTCTTCTGCGCCGCCTTGTGCACGTAGATGCGACCGTTGAAGACGGAGCGCGCCCGGTCGTCAAGGACGCCCTTGTAGAGCTGATGGCTCGTCGTGTGCGGCTGGCGGTGCTCGACCCGCATGTGGTTGTCCACGAACTGCGAGCCGGCGACCACGTAGAGGCCGTCCAGGGTGCAATGGGCGCCCTCGCCGTCAAGGAGTGCAACAGCGTCGTTACGCACCAGGCCGCCGCCGAACGTCAGCGAGGAGGAGTCGAAGACGGCGGACCGTTCGAGTTCCGTATGCTGAAAACCGAGGTGAAACGCGTCCGACGCATCGGCCTGGAGCCGCGTGTGGTGGAGCACGGAACCCGCCCGGCAGACGAACTCGGCCGCGGGGCAGACGAAGTAGCCGCCGGCAGCGCCGTTGACCGCAACGAACGTCTCGATGATCGACGCCTGGCTGTTCTCGCCCGCTACGACCAGCAGACGCGGGAAGCTGACCTCAAGCGAGTCCGCCGCGGCGCCCGCCGCCGGTGCGCTGAGCCACAGGACCTGCAACGGTCGCTCCACCGCGGCGCCAGCCGGAATCACGATCGCGGCGCCGTCCTCGAACAGGCCCGTGTTGAGCGCCGCGAAGGGATGGACAACGGCGTCGGCACTGCAGGAAGCGCGACCGTCGACCGTGGCGCCGAGATGTTCGGCGACCGCGTCCGCGGCCCCGCCCGTCGCCTCGAGATCGGCCAGGGATGAGACGGCAATCTCCTTCGGGATCGATGAGAGCTCGACCGCGAAACGGCCGTTGACGAACACGAGCCGGTCGCAACCCTGGTAGAGAAAGCGTCGCGCCTGCCGTGCGCCGACTTCTTCGCGCGAAGCCTCCGTCACGGCCGAGCGCAACAGGGGGGCGATGTTCGTCTGCCGCCATTCTTCGTCGCCCCGGCCCGGGAAGCCCGCCGCCTCGAAGCGCTCGATCGCCTGACGCCGCCTGAGGCGGACCGGCGCCGCCTCACCCGACCGTTCGCCGCGGCGGGCGAAGAGGTCCAGGTACTGCGCGGTGGGAGTGGGGGTGACGGCCGTCATCGCGTGTCCCGGTCAGGCGCCCGCCGAGTCCCCGTTCAGCCCGGCGTACCCCTTCTCTTCGAGTTCATGGGCCAATTCGCTGCCGCCCGAGCGGACGATCCGCCCGCCCTGGAGCACGTGGACGTGGTCCGGCACGATGTAGTTGAGCAGCCGCTGGTAGTGGGTGATCACGACGAACGCCCGGTCCCCGTTCCGGAGGGCGTTGACGCCGGCGGCCACCGTCTTCAGGGCGTCGATGTCGAGCCCGGAATCCGTCTCGTCGAGCACCGCGAGCCGCGGCTCGAGCACCGCCATCTGGAGGATCTCGTTCCGCTTCTTCTCGCCGCCCGAGAATCCCTCGTTGACCGGACGCCGCAGCAGCGCCTCATCCACGTCGACCAGCTTCGCGCGCTGGCGGAGCAACTGCAGAAAATCCATCGCGTCGAGCTCCTGCTCGCCCCTCGCCTTGCGGGTCGCGTTGACCGCCGCCTTGAGGAAGTAGCTGTTGCCGACGCCCGGGATCTCGACCGGATACTGGAAGGCGAGGAAAAGGCCGGCGTGGGCTCGCTCCTCGGGCGCCATCTCCTGCAGGTCCTCGCCGTCAAGCTCGATTGAGCCGGCGGTGACCTCGTAGTCCTCCCGACCGGCGAGCACCTGGGCCAGCGTGCTCTTGCCGGAGCCGTTCGGACCCATCACGGCGTGGACTTCGCCCGCCCTGACCTCGAGGTTGACGCCCCGCAGGATTTCCTGTTCTTCAACCCTCGCGTGAAGGCCACTCACCCTCAGCATTGCTTCATCTCTCCGTGCGGCGCCGAAGCTGCCGCTTGTGGTTCCGCCAACGTCGGCGTCGATCAGCCGACGCTGCCCTCGAGGCTGACCTCGAGCAGCTTCTGTGCTTCCACCGCGAACTCCATCGGCAGTTCGCGGAACACTTCCTTGCAGAACCCGTTGACGATCATGGAAACGGCATCCTCGGTCTCGATGCCACGTTGATTGCAGTAGAAAATCTGGTCTTCGCCGATCTTCGACGTCGACGCTTCGTGCTCCATCTGGGCGCTCGGATTGGCGACATCGATGTAGGGGAAGGTATGGGCGCCGCAGCGGTCGCCGATCAGCATCGAGTCGCACTGCGAGAAGTTCCTGGCGTCCTCGGCTGAACGCAGAATCCGTACCGAACCGCGGTACGTGTTCTGGCCCTCGCCGGCCGATATCCCCTTGGAGACGATCGTGCTCGACGTCCGCTTGCCGACGTGGATCATCTTGGTCCCGGTGTCGGCCTGCTGCCGGTTGTTGGACACCGCGACGGAGTAGAACTCGCCCACCGAGTCGTCGCCCTTGAGGATGCAGCTCGGGTACTTCCAGGTGACCGCCGAGCCGGTTTCGACCTGTGTCCAGGAGATCTTGCTGCGCCGGCCCTCGCAGAGGCCGCGCTTGGTCACGAAGTTGTAGATGCCGCCCACGCCTTGCTTGTCGCCCGGGTACCAGTTCTGGACCGTGGAGTACTTGATCCGCGCGTCCTCGTGGGCGACCAGCTCGACGACGGCCGCGTGCAACTGGTTCTCGTCGCGCATCGGCGCCGTGCAGCCTTCGAGGTAGCTCACGTAGCTGCCCTCGTCCGCGATGATCAGCGTGCGCTCGAACTGGCCCGTGTTCATCGCGTTGATGCGGAAGTAGGTCGAGAGTTCCATCGGGCAGCGCACGCCCTTCGGGATGTAGACGAAGGAACCGTCCGAGAACACGGCCGAGTTCAGGGCGGCGAAGAAGTTGTCCCGCCGCGGCACGACCGTGCCGAGGTACTTGCGGACCAGCTCCGGATGGTCCTGCACCGCCTCGGAGAACGAGCAGAAGATGACGCCGAGTTCCGACAGTTTCTCGCGGAAAGTCGTCGCCACGGAGACGCTGTCGAACACCGCGTCCACCGCCACGCCGGCCAGCATCTCCTGCTCCTTGAGCGGGATGCCGAGCTTCTCGTAGGTGGCCAGGATCTCGGGATCGATCTCGTCGAGACTCTTCGGGCGGTCGTCGTCGCTCTTCGGCGCGGCGTAGTAGCAGATGGACTGGTAGTCGACCGGCTCGTAGCGCACGTTGGCCCAATCCGGCTCGACCATCTTCAGCCAGCCCCGGTAAGCGTCCAGCCGCCAGTCGAGCAACCACCGGGGCTCGTTCTTCTTCGCCGAGATGAACTCGATGATCTCCTCGCTCAGACCCGGCGGCGCCGTGTCCTGCTCGACGTCGGTGACGAAGCCGTACTCGTAGTCGCGCTGCGCGAGGGCTTCGATCGTGTCCGTCGCGGTGGCCATCAGGAACTGCTCCGTAGCGAAATCAGGGGCTCGGCGTCACCGACAACCTGCCCGGCCAGGAAGCTTGGCCGCGCCATGTCGGCGATCGTGATGTCCTCGAGCGCTCCCCGTACCGCCTGGTTGATCCGCTGCCAGTTCTCCTTGACCCGGCAGAACGCCTCGTAGGAACACTCGTGCTCGGAGTGCTCGCTGCACTCGGTCAGGGCGATGGGCCCTTCAAGGGCGAGGATCACGTCGGCGACGCTGATCTCGGCCGCCGAGCGCGCCAGTTCGTAGCCGCCACGGACGCCCCGGTGCGAGGTCAGCAGCCCATCCTTCGCCAGCAGCTTGAGGATCTTGCTGACCATCGGCGCCGGCAGGTGCGTATGCACCGCAAGTTCGGCGGCGGCGGCCCGGCCGGTCTGCGCGAGCTGGGTCACGAGGACGATGCCGTAGTCGGCTTGCTTGGTCAGTCGGATCATGACGGTGTGTCGTCGATGGGTCGTTCAGGCGGTGCGGCGAGCGGGACCTGCCGCTTCCGATCGAGCCCCCGGCGCCTAGTATCAACGGAACCGGGACTCGCATAGTCCCGATTCAGAGAGTAGCACGGGAACGCCGCGTGTCGATCGCGAACCATGCGATATCACGCGGGCCAGAGACGGCCCATGTCCTGGTTCACGCCCGCCAGCCGGCGTCAGGGCCTAAGCCCCGGCCCCCACCTCAACAGGACTCCAGGCCGCGCCATTTGCTGCGCGGCGCTACGCCGCGCAAGCTTCCTGGCGCTACCCATCCTCGTCCTCCAACACGGTCACTCCCCGGGGGTTCCGCAGATGCCACCGCTGGCCTTCCCGGTGGAGATCCCCCTCCAGCGACACGCTCAGGCGCGCCTCGTGCGCGCGCGCGATCTCGCGGTAGTCCCCCGAATCGAAGATCGCCTGAACGGAAACCAGCCTTCCATCGACGAAGGCTTTGATCGCGGCCGTTCCCCTTGGGTCGGTCTTGTCCCGCGTGAGCCGCGACACGTACCCCTGAACCTCCTCGTCGGTGCGTTCCTGGCGGTCGGACAGCACTCGCGCAGCTTCGTCGAGAACGGCGATGTCGGGCGGCCTGAAGACAACGACGGCCCGCCTTCCCGGCGCTCCGTTGGCGGGCCGCGTCATGGCCCAGCTCACGGAGACTTCAAGCCCCCCGCCCGCTTCGGTCAGCCTGGCGACGGACTGGCAGAGGTTCGCACTAATTCCCTCCCCCAAGCGACTCTCGAATTCGTCGATGGCGCCGACGCCCCGGTTCACCCGGTCCATTGCCCGTCGCGAGGCATGCAAACCAGAGACGAGCTTGCGGGTCACCTTGCGCTCGAACGGCTCTTCGGAAAGCAGCGTTCCCTGTTCGCCGAGATCAGGCGCCACCGGCGCAAGGAGGTTGATCAGGAAGCTGCCGGGCTCGGTCTGTCCCAACCGCACCCTGTCCAGGTACTCGGTAGCCCGTCTGTTTCGCCCGGCCCGGTACATTCGCCGGGGTCGGTTGGCCGAGCATGCCGCCGCCAGCAGTAGCTTCTTCGACTCCTCGAGTACCGCGGCACCGTCGGCGAGCCTGACGGTGTTGTCCCCGTAGGCGGTCGGCAGACGCAGACGCACGAGGTCCCATTCGGCAAGCGAGAGGTCGGCAAGTACCGCCTGCCGCCGCCTGCCTTCCATGCGGCCGATCTGTTCCGCGATCTGGTAGATCCGGATGCCGTAGTCGCCGTACTCCTCCGAAGCGGGCACGAACGCGGCCTCCCGGTCGTCCTCGGTACAAAGATAGACATCGGCCGTTTCCCGCCGCAGGGCATCGGCTCGACGCCAGCCGTTGGCGGACAGATACGCATGAACTCCACGGAGCCCAATGGTCCGGGCCAGGGTGACTTCGCTCGCCGATGAGTTCATGACGGCGCCTCCTGGCCGCACTTCAACAGCGGCGCGAGTCCCGACCTGCCGATGCGCTGAGATCGGGGAATGACGACCGTCCGGGACTCCGCCTCCACGCAATCGTTCCCGGCCAGAGACAACCACCACCCGCACTTCCTGAGGATCAGGCGTTCCGGGGTGCAGTCCATCCACTCCGATTCGTCCGCTGGAAGCTCAAGGACCACCAGCAGCAAGGGTACCGCGCGCTGCATGGCCAGGTCGTTGTAGTTCTTCCGCTTCAGGCGGAAGTGGAGTCCGTCGGACTTCTCGTCCGGGGCCGCCGTGGCCTTCAGTTGAAGGTCGATCATCTCCCGGCTCGGCGAGCCACTCCGAAGCGTCGCATCGACGCTGTCACTGTCTGGCTCGGGGCCCCGTTGCAGGGTGTATCCGGCCCTTGCTGCGAGCGCGGAGACGTAGGCATGGGACATCTCCGCCTTGCGCTGGTTGTCGGTGAGAATCGCGTCGGTCACAGGGTGTTGGGTGGCCATGAAATGCGGGCGCGAGGCTCTCACTCCTGCACCGCTTCGCGCCGGTCCTCCTTCGCCCGTTCCGCGTTCAGAGTCATGAGGCGGCCCAGGATCTCGTCGCGGACCGGCGTCGGGCCAGCGGCAAGGATAGCGCTTCCTGCCGCGGCCAAGAAAGAGGAAACGCGTTACTCGCAGCTCCCGGTCTTCGCGTGTCGACGCGGAAGAACAGGCTCCTTGAGCGCCTGTCTCGTCAGCCGGCGCTCGTCCGGGTACAAGCCGCATCCGCAGGAAGGTCGGCAACGAAGCCGGAGGGTCCGTCGCCGTCAGTGCTGACCGGGGAAGAAGGCCGCGTCGTTCACGTCGAGAGTCGGCACCACCAGGGCGCGGTCCAGGTAGTCGTTGCGCATCTCGCACGACGTCTCCGCGACGAGAGCGCACCCGTGACATGCCGCCCCGTGAAGCCAGCGGCATTCGATACTCGACGCCGGATCGTGCTGAGCGCAGACGGGATCGTTGGAGCAGAGCGCCGCGGTGCGAAGCGCCCGTTCGATGTGGTCTTCGATCTGCCGCGCCTGCTGCACCAGCCCGCCCAGCGTCCCCTCGGCATCGGGGCTCGACGTGTACAGGAGAACTCCGTAGCGGCGGGATTCGTCGTCCACGTACACACGTTCCCGGATCGAGGCGGCCGGGTAGCCGCAGCGGTCCGCGACCGATTGCAGCAACAGATGGGACAGCGTGTGCAGCATCACATAGCTCCCACCGGGGAAGCGCAGCTGGAGCTTGCGGGCCTTCGCCCATTCCGTGTGGCCAATCTCGAGATCCCTGATCCTCCGCGCCACTCCCGGCCGCGCCCGCCACTTGCGAATCGCGCTGGCCGAGAAGTGAAGCAGGACTCCCTCGCCCCGGTTCTCCACCGCGGGAAACCACCGCGGGTCGATCGAGATCTCGGCCCGCTCGACATCGTCGCGGTACTCCCCGTCGATGTCCGGCATCGGGGCTTCCAGGCGGGTGAACCCTCCGAGCGCCAGTACCTCGCGCAGACGGTGACGAACCACTCGGGGAACCGGTAGGCGTCGATTCCCCTGGGCGCGGTAGACCAGAACTCGGCCGGGTCAGGTGTCGGCGGGACCCGCAAGTCGGGATTCTTCACGCCGGTCATGCGGGCAAGGATCCGCTGAACGCGAGGCTCGTCGAGCCGGACCAACGCCAATCCCCAGCCGTCGATTCCCGCCACGACGGCGGAGTCGTGCGGCAGGTCGATCAGAGCGCCCGGACCATAGGTCGTGATGACCTGACTGCGCCGAATCTGGCCGGTGGACTTCAGACTCACCCCGCCCGCCTCGCGTCACGCAGGTTCTTCACATAGACGTGCACCTCGGGCTCCACGTCCCGAAGAGACCGGTTGACCCGGAACTTCCGCTCGTGTTCTCCCTCGGGTTCGGGATCCAGGAGGTGGTGAAGCAGCGGCTTGGCCGGACGCTCCTCGTAGCGCTGGTACTGCAGACGGACGCTGTCCCTGTGATGATCGTCGAGGACCCTGGTCCAGGAGTCCAGAAGGTCCGCGACCCGGCTGCGAACGGAGCCCATTGCCTCCTGCCGCTCTTCCGGGTCTTCAATCCGCTGCTGCTTCAGGCGTTCGTGGAGGATCTCCGTCAGGCAATCTTCCAGCCGGGCGCGCAAAGGGCGGACCTGTAGAGGGGCTCGTCCACGGCGACGATCGGGAGCATCCGCTCGCCCGAGAAATCGCACTCGAAGTCGGTGCAGGCGATCCGAAGGTCGCGGGGGCGGTCTGCATCCGGTCGCAGCGTGAACGACTCCTCAGTGAACCGCGTGCCGCACCAGGGACAACTCTCGAGCGGTATCGGAGCCGGTCTCGACCGCGGGTTCGCCTTGTACTGCAGGGTCTTCCGGCGCGCCGTGTCCCCCTTGTCGCCCTTCCTGCCCATCCGGTTCGGAGTGGCCGCCTTCCCCACCCAGAGCCCGATCTCGAAGGGCCACTCGCCGTAACGATCGGGGCTCGCTGCACGTTCCAGCTCCAGCGCGCACACCAGCGAAGCGGCCCGCGAAAGCTGGTCGAGCGTCAGCAGGCGCAGCGTGTAGCGCATGATCACGCTGACTCCCGCACCTGCACGCCCGCCAACGGCCGGATTCCGGAGCCGCCGATAGACCATGGCGAAGGCGGCCAGCCCCAGATACGCCTCCGTCTTGCCGCCGCCGGTGGGAAAGAACAGCAGATCGACGGTTTCCCTGTCCTGGTCGCAGGGATCCGCCATCCCCGGAAGATTCAGGAGCAGAAAGGCGAGCTGGAACGGCCGCCACTCCGGATCCTCGACCCCGATGCGGCGCGTCAACGCCCGCTGGACGGCCCGGTTCGCCATGCGGAACGCGTCGAGGGCATCCGGGTTGCCGGCCAGCACGGCCACGCCCCGCGCCATGCGGTCCGCTGCGTTGCGTGCCTTGGCCAGAAGCCGACCGGCCGTTGCGCGGTCCTGCTCCTCGAGACCGGCGGATTCCTTCGCCCGGGCATCGATCCAGCTCCGGTACTCGCCAACCAGGGGCTGAAGCGCGTCCCGGGCCTCCGGGCCGTCGGCCAGCTCGCCCAGCCTTCGCATGGAGAGCTCGACCCGTTCAACCGGCCGGGGCCTGGTCGCTTCGACCTCCGCGCTCCCGATCCAGGACGTGCGAACCTGGGTGCATACGCCGTCCTTGACCGTCCAGTCGGCCGAGACGCCGTGACCGGTCGCGTATGCGGGGGTGTCGGCGTAGTGGAGGTCGGCGACCTGTCTGTCCCACTTGTCGGAATGCCGGGCGGAAAGGTCGTGCCGCGGGTGGAAGTGGTTCTCGCACTCCACCGCCAACCGGGCCTGAAAGGCGTAGCCGCGCTGAGGCGCGGGGGTTCCGGTTGGCACGAGAAAGCCGGTCAGATACCACATCGAGGGGCGCTCCCAGCCGGGCAGGCACTCCTCGGCGTGCTCGTCGCCGCGGCCGGGTCCGGGCCCGATCAGGTCGAGATGAAGCGCCCGGGTGAGGGCGTCGCGGACCGTGCGTGAGCTGAGGGACGCAGGGACCGTTGACGGACTCACGGCTGTCCGATGCCGGAGAAGGACCGGGAGATCGTCAGTCTCCATCCACATCCGGCAATTCCGTCGGAGACTCCGTGTCTGGCGGCGGCCCCGAACTCAACAGGACCCCGGGCCGCCCCATTTGCTGCGTGGGTGTTCCGCGGCGCAAGCTTCCTGCCGTTGCTGGCCAGATACGCGTGAACGCCACGAAGCCCAATGGTCCTGGCCAGAGTGATTTCGCTCGGCTTCGAGTTCATGGCGGCACCTCCCGGTCGCGAATGAAAGGCGGCGCGAGCCCCGAGCTGCCGATGACGGGATCGGGCCCGCGTTGCAGGGTGTGTCCGGCCCTTGCAGCCAACGCGGAGACGCAGGCGCGGGCCATCCCTGCGTGGATTCGGTTTGTACGGTACTGGGTACGGGGCTTGCAGCCAACGCGGAGGCGCATGGGTGGGCCATCCCCGCCTTGCGCTGGTTGTCGGAGAGCATCGCGTTGGCCATCGTGTTGGGCAGCGGTGGGGTGCGGGCGCGAGGCTCTCCGATGGAGTAGCTGTCGCCGAGCCACTCACCGTTGGCTCGGGGGCAGCGGTATGCGGGTACGAGGCTCTCACGTCTGGGCCGCTTCGCGACGCTCCTCCTTTGCCCGTTCCGCGTTCAGGGCGATGAGCCGGCCCAGAACCTCGTCGCGGACCGGGTCGGGCCAGCGGTAACGATAGCGCTTACTGCCTCCGGCAGCGTCTTCGCCGGCGGGGTCTTCAGAGTGTTAGGGAAAGAACTCGCAGGCCGTGCCGATGTCGGTCCAGCCGTAGGCGGCGAGGACGGCGCGGTCCATCGCCGCGTGGAGCTCACGGAGTCGGGTGATGCCCGAACTCTGCTCCTCGGAGTCATGAAAGCGGTTGTACGTCGTCGTCAGGCCCTCGTCGCTCCCAAGCATCAGGTCGGCTCGGAGACCGTGGTACGCGGCGCCGGCGACTTCGAGGTCGGAGTGAGTCTCCCAGTTCTCGGGGAAGGGAAAGGTCTCGAAGACGTGATCAACTTCCGGGACTATCCGCTGCGCCGGGCCGATCCCGGGTCCGCGGCGCCGGGCCGCCGGGGCGCGGCGGCGCAGAACGGTCGCGCCCTCGGAGACAGTCCGGTCGAGTTGTCGACCGGTGAGCCCAACTCCCCCCACGTCAGCGGAACCCGACACGGCCTCGGCGTCGTTCGAAGTGCCGTTCGCCGGGCACAGCCTTCGCGTCGCTCTCCGGAAGCGCGGCTCGCTTCAAGTGGATGATCCCTCGCCCGGATTGCCGGCCGCCGTCACGTCCTCCACGAGCCAGCGGCGGGTACGGACCCGCACCATTTCGCCGATGCGAGGGTCTCGCTCGGGGAGATCGGGGAAACGGTTGCGCGGCGGCCGGTCTCTCCGTTCGCTAGCGCTAGCGGTTGCCCGGTTCAAGGCGGCCAGGAGCCAACGCTAACGGCCCGCTCGAGCAGCTCGCGTTCGAGGCTGGCGAAGAAGCTCTCGGCCATGGCGTTGTCGAAGCAGCTCAGAAGAGGCCCCTTGTTCAAGGAGTCTGACGAGGAGCGGAGCGAACCCCGAACATCCTCGAGGGCGCGGAAAGGCGTTCCCTCCCATCGCATGGTCACGGATACACCGCCCGAATGTCGATGGCCTGTTCAACGATATCGGCGAGGTTGTCCGCTATCCAGGCGTAGCGCTGCCTGCTGTCGAATCCCGCGGGGTCGTGGCACTTCACGACGGAGTCCAGATTCCTCGAATACCCCGCCCGATCCTGGACCTGGAAGCCTTGGAAAGGGTTACGGCCTCGCCGGGCAACAAGGCCACGACGGTCACGAAGACCGTGGATGCGAATGGCGGCGAGTCCCATCCCCTCCTTCCACGACTTCCTTGTCTCGTAGTTGATCCAGCGCCGGCCCGCAGTGGCCGACCCCACCAGCACGAGCGTGCAGGACCGAGACTTCAACTGCCCGTTGATCCACGCCTGGATTGCGGCGTCTCCACCCTTCTTCACTTCCTCCCACTGGTTGTCCGTCGCCGGCCGGTTGCCCTCGACGGCGCCGATGTTGCGAACGGTGGCGGCGCGCCAGTTGTCGGCGGTGTAGTGAAAGCTGTAGAAGACTCTCCGTTTGATCACACTCCGCCCCCGGTCACGCGGACGAACCAGAGTCCCGCCAAGGGTACAACGAGCAACGTCACGTAGAACGGCCATAGCGTGATCGACCGCACGGCGAAACACCAGTCGCGCGGCCAGAAACGTCCTGTCTTCTTCGAATCCTCGACATCGTCCACCCACAGCACAGCACCGTCGTCGGCGCGTGCGTAGGCTCCAAGTCGGTCCCGCAGGGCTGACGCCAGGCGATCCAGGACCTGGCGACAGGGCTCGCCGCATGTCGCTCTGGCGCTTGCGGGGACTGCAACCCCAAGCCTTCCGAACAAGCTCCGAACCAGATACACCCTCGGCATGTCGGCCAGCAACTCGACCTCGTCCAGGACTTGCTCCGCCCGGTGGCGGACTTCGTCGAAGAACAGCGCCGGGCGGCTCACAGCGTCTCTCCGGTCCGGCCAGCGCCTCAGGAAGCCAGCGTCCGCGCCTCGGTGAGGTTGACGATGTCCCCGTTGTCGAGGACCTCACCTTGCGCGAAGGCGGCCGCCGCAAGCGAGGACCCGAGGAGAGCGGCGACTGAAGCGGCACGGGCGATCACCCTCACGCCTCCTTGTCCCCGCCGGACGCCGGCGCCATCCGCTCCGCCTCCCTGCTGTCGCCAAGCAGCACGGCGACCCAGCGGAACTCCTCCGTGTTCTCGAGCATGATCTTGAGCACCATGGTCAGCGGTACGGACAGGAGCATCCCGATCGGGCCCCAGACCCAGCCCCAGAACACGAGGGACAGGACGACGACCAGGGTGGAAAGGCCAAGGCGGCGGCCCATCAGGTGCGGCTCGATCAGGTTGCCGACCACCATGTTCACGACCAGGTAGCCGAACGCGACGAGGAGTCCGCGGCCGACGCCGATCTGAACCATCGCCAGCAGGGTGGTCGGCACGGCGGCGATGATCGAACCCAGGTTGGGGATGAAGTTCAGGACGAAGGCGACCAGGCCCCAGAAGATGAAGAAGTCGACGCCGAGAAGCCCGACCCAGGCGCCGATCAGCAGGCCGGTGGCCGCGCTGACCACGGTCTTGATGCCGATGTAGTGCCGAATCTCGTGCATGACGCGGGAGAATCGCTCTTCCGCATCCTCGCTCGTGAATGCCAGCCGCACCTTGGCCCTGAAGGTCGCGGCCTCGACCAGCATGAAGATCACGATGAAAGAGATGATCAGCAACGACGAGAACGCCGTCGCCGTGTACCGCAGCGCCTGGTTGGCGAAGTCGAAGAGGAGGCTGGAATCCAGGCGCGACAGCAGACCCGGCGCCTCCGAACCGCCTCCGGCGGCGCGCGCTACCGGCGGCGTGTCCGTACCGGCTGCCGCACCGCCGTCGCTCCCGGACTCCGGGCCCGCGGCGGACTCGTCAGCACCGGCGCCCGCCGCCGCTGGCTTCGGCGGACTCGTTCTCCTCTGTGGCGCATTCGGTCTCTCCCGCGACGCGGCCGGTGCAGCAAGCCACTCGGGCTGGAGGCCGCGCTCCTCCAACCACGCCGAGCCGTTGTCGATCAGTTCGGTCAGCCTCCCCTCGTACTTGTCCATGTCGCCCGCTAGCTGGTTGACGGTGGTTCCAACCAGGGAGCCGACCGCTGCCAGAACGGCGATATCCAGCAGGATCGTGCCGAGCACGGCCAGAATCGCCGGCAGCCGCTGGTCGAGCCAGAACAGCACCGGCAGGCTGAGCGTGACGACGAAGAGAGCGATCAGGAAGGGCTCGATGACCGATGACGCGGCCCGGAGACCCGCCACCAGCACGACGACGCACGCGGCGACGACCAGGACCCAGATCGGCGTCCCGAAATCGCGGCGCGGCTCGTCTGACTTCGCTGCCATAGGTCCGACTCCGAGTGTAGCTGCCTGTCGGGTGCGGTACGCCGTCTGCCGGATGTCATCTGCGGGGCTTGCAGACGGACACGCGGATGGGGTCGCGGCAGGCGTGAGACGCGCCTGCCGGGCTCAGGCGGCGGGAGATTCGTCGGACGAGGACATCCTGTCGAGGCGTCCCCGCTCCGCGTTCAGGATCCCGCCCTCAGGGCGGCGCGGTGGTCGGCCACCAGACCGTCGACAACCGCCGGCTCCGCCAGCGTCGTCACGTCGCCGAGGTCGTCGTACTCGCCCGCGGCGATCTTGCGCAGGACCCGGCGCATGATCTTGCCGGAGCGCGTCTTGGGCAAACCCGCGGCGACGTGGATGCGGTCGGGCGTTGCGATCGGCCCGATCACCCTCCGCACCTGCTGGCGCAACTCCGCCGCCAGTTCCGCCTGGTCCCGGCTCTCGGCCTCCGGCGTGATCAGCACGTAGGCGTAGATGCCTACGCCCTTGATCTCGTGCGGGCAGCCGACGACGGCGGCCTCGGCGACCGCATCGTGCGCGACCAGGGCGCTCTCGATCTCCGCCGTGCCCAGCCGGTGTCCCGACACGTTCAGCACGTCGTCGACGCGGCCGGTGATCCAGTAGTAGCCGTTCCCGTCGCGCCGGCAGCCGTCGCCGGTGAAGTACATGCCGCCGTACGTGCTGAAGTAGGTGTCGACGAAGCGCCCGTGGTCGCCGTAGATCGTTCGGGCCTGTCCCGGCCAGGACCGCTTCAGGCAGAGGTTGCCGCTCTGGTCGTTCCCCGGGAGCTCGTTGCCGTCCGCATCGACGAGCACCGGCTCGACGCCGAAGAAGGGCAGGGTCGCGGAGCCCGGTTCAAGCGGCGTGGCGCCCGGCAGCGGCGTGATCAGGATGCCGCCGGTCTCGGTTTGCCACCAGGTGTCGACGACCGGGCAGCGCCCGTCGCCCACCACGTCGTGGTACCACCTCCAGACCTCCGGGTTGATCGGTTCGCCGACCGACCCGAGAACGCGCAGCGAACCGCGGTCGTACGCCTCGACCCACTGATCGCCTTCGCGCGCGATCGCTCGCAACGCCGTGGGCGCCGTGTAGAAGAGGGTCACGCCGAGGTCGTCCACCACCTGCCAGTAGCGGCCCGGATCGGGATACGTCGGCACCGACTCGAACATCACGCTCGTCGCCCCGTTGGCGAGCGGGCCGTACACGATGTAACTGTGCCCGGTGACCCAGCCGATGTCCGCGGCGCAGAAGTGAATGTCGTCGTCGTGGTGGTCGAAAACCAGCCGGTGAGTCATCGAGGCGTACAGCAGGTAGCCGGCGGTCGTGTGGAGCAGACCCTTGGGTCTTCCCGTCGAACCGCTGGTGTAGAGGACGAACAGGGGCGCCTCGGCGTCGAGCCGGGCTACCGGCGCCGTCGCCCGCTGCTTCGCCGTCTCCTCGTGGAGCCAGAGGTCGCGGCCCGGGGCCATCGGCACTTCCGTGTCGGTCCGCCGGGCGACGAGCATGTGCTCGACCAGGTCCAGACCCTCGACCGCCTGATCGCAGGTCGCCTTGAGCGGGATCGTCCGGCCGCCGCGCAGGCCCTCGTTCGCGGTGACGAGCAGCCGGCAACCCGCGTCGACGATCCGCTCGCGCAGGCTGTCCGCGGAGAACCCCGCGAAGACGACGGAGTGCACCGCGCCGACCCGGGCGCAGGCGAGCATCGTGTACGCCAGCTCCGGGATCATCGGCAGGTAGATGCAGACCCGGTCGCCCTGACCGATCCCGAGAGAGGTCAGCACGTTCGCGATGCGGCAAACGTTGCGCTTCAGTTCGCGGTAACTGATCCGCCGGTAGCGGCCGGGTTCGTCCTCGACCCAGATCAGGGCGGTCTTGTCGGGCTGCGTCGCGGCGTGACGGTCGACGCAGTTGACGCAGGCGTTGAGCTCGCCGTCCTCGAACCAGGCGAAGTCGACGGCGTCGAAATCCCAGCGCCCCGCCGACCGCGGCGGCGAGAACCAGTCGAGGGTCGCGGCCTGGTCGAGCCAGAACCGGTCCGGATCCTCGATCGATTCGCGGTAGAGCCTGCGGTAGGCATCCATGCCGTCCACGTGGGCGCGGCCACTCTCCGAGATCGCGGCTTTGACGGGGATCATCCGATTCTCCTTGCGGGCCAGGCAGGCAGCCCGCGGCAGACGTCCACAGGCGGCCAGCAGCCCGTGGCGAAGAGTCCGTGTCGCACCGGGCGCGGTCAGGCGCCCGTCCAGCAAGGCGCGACGCGGGAGCATATCGGGCCGCCCGCCATCCGACGAGTCGAGTCGGAACGGAGCGACAGGCGACGCTCCCGGCCTCGAGCTAGAGGCACGGCGCCGCGGCAAGCACCTCCGCCGAGACGGTGCCCGCCAGACCCGCGAAGTTGTCCGTGAACATCGTCGCCAGACGGCGGGCATGTTCGTCGTAGGCCTGCGGGTCGGCCCAGCTCCTGCGTGCATCGAGCACCTCTGCCGGGACGCCGTCGAGCGCGGTCGGGTAGGCGAGGCCGAAGACCGGGTGGGTGCACATCGGCACGTCGTCGAGGCTGCCGTCCAGCGCGGCGTGGATCATCCTCCGCGTGTAGGCCAGCTCGATGCGCCGGCCCACGCCGTACGGCCCCCCGGTCCAGCCCGTGTTCACCAGCCAGACGGCGGCCCCGTGGCGTCGCACCTTCTCACCCAGCAGTCGGGCATAGGCGGACGGCGGCAGCGGCATGAAGGGGGCGCCGAAGCAGGCGCTGAAGGTCGCCGTCGGCTCGGTAACTCCGCGTTCCGTGCCGCCGACCTTGGCGGTGTAGCCGGACAGGAAGTGGTACATCGCCTGCGCCTCGGTGAGCCGGCTGATCGGCGGCAGGACGCCGAACGCGTCGCAGGTCAGGAAGACGACCGCGCCGGGATGACCGGCCATCCCGCCGACGTCGACGTGCTCCAGGTGGCTCAGCGGATAGCTGGCGCGGGTGTTCTCCGTGCGGGAATCGTCGTCCAGGTCGAGTTCGCGCGATTCCTGGTCGAAGACGACGTTCTCAAGCACCGTACCGAACCGCCGCGTCGTCGCGTAGATCTCCGGCTCCCCTTCGGGATCGAGCCGGATCACCTTCGCGTAGCAGCCGCCTTCGATGTTGAAGATGCCGTCGTCGGACCAGCAGTGCTCGTCGTCACCGATCAGGGTGCGCTTCGGATCGGCCGACAGTGTCGTCTTGCCCGTGCCCGAAAGGCCGAAGAAGAGGGCCGAGTCGGAGCGGTCGGCGCCGTAGTTCGCGCTGCAGTGCATGCTCAGCACGCCGCGGCGCGGCATCAGGAAGTTCATCACGCTGAACATCGACTTCTTGATCTCGCCGGCGTACTCGCTGCCGCCGATCAGGGTCAGATGCCGTTCCAGGTCGAGGGCGATGAAGGTCGTGCTGTTCGTGCCGTCCGTCTCCGGATCGGCCAGGACACCGGGAATGTCGACGACGGTGTAGTCGGGTTCGAAGCCTTCGAGCTTTGAAGGGTCGGCCGCGCGCAGGAACATGTTGCGCGCGAACAGGCTGTGCCATGCCCTCTCGGAGATCACCCGCACGCTCAGGCGGCAGCCCGGATCGGCGCCGGCGAAACCGTCGAACACGAACAGGTCCCGCTCGGCGGCAGCGGCCAGCATCTTGTCGTAGAGCCGGGCGAAGTGCTTTGGATCGAGGGCCTTGTTGACCGGCCCCCAGTCGACGGCGTCCGCTGACGGCGATCGGCGCACGACGAACCGGTCGTTCGGCGACCGGCCCGTGTGCTCGCCGGTCGAGGCCACGATGGGCCCCTCGGCCGCGATGGCGGCCTCACCGCGCCGCACGGCCTCCTCATAGAGCCGAGCCACGCTCAGGCGTGAGTAGACAGTGCCCCGACAAGCTGTCAGGAACTCCCGGGAAACGTCGGCCATCTCTTCTACCTCAGGCGATCCGGCGCGAGAGGGTACCCCACGTCACCGCAAGCCGCGAGCCATGGCTCCTCGGGAGGGATTCGAACCCCCAACATTTCGGTTAACAGCCGAACGCTCTACCGTTGAGCTACCGAGGAAGAATCCGCCGGCTCCAGGCAAAGCGGGCGGGCGACACGTGGTGATCTTAGGGAGGCGCCGAGGCAACTGTCAATCGGCAGCAGACAGGACCATTCCAAAGTCCAGCGCTCCACGCTGGGCGCGGGCGGGAGGCCTTCATTCCCGATGGTCGAGAGCCGTGCCGGTGCGGAGTTGCTGATTCCGGAGTGGTTTCCTCACATCGGTCACCGAAGTTCCCGACTTTGGAACGGCCCTGCGGCAGCAGACCACCGGTCCGGCGCTGGCGCGGTCCGCGCCACACGTGAACCAGTCCGTGCGCATTTCATCGGGCGCACGGATGGCACGATGCCGGGCGGGATGCATGACCGATCGAATGCAGCGCGACTCTTGCCACGGGCTGCTAGAGGGGGTTTCGGAAGGCCCGCAACCGCCGGGCCCGGCTCGGATGGCGGAGCTTGCGGAGCGCCTTGGACTCGATCTGGCGAACGCGCTCGCGCGTCACGTTGAAGGAGCGGCCCACGTCCTCCAGGGTCGACTCCGCGCCGTCGCCGACGCCGAAGCGCATGCGGAGCACCAGTTCCTCGCGCGGACTGAGCGTCTGAAGCACCTCCGCGGTCTGCTCGCCCAGGCTCCTCGCCATCAGGCTGTCGAGCGGCGAAATCGCCTTCTTGTCCTCGATGAAGTCGCCGAGGTGAGAGTCCGCCTCCTCGCCGATCGGTGTTTCGAGCGAGACCGGTTCCAGCGAGATCTGCATGATCTCGCGCACCTGCACGGCATCCATGTCCATGCGCTCCGCGATCTCCGGCACGGTCGGCTCGCGGCCCAGTTCCTGCACCATGGCGCGGCTGGTCCGGGTCAGCTTGTTGATCGTGTCGATCATGTGGACCGGAATCCGGATCGTCCTGGCCTGGTCCGCGATCGCCCTCGTGATCGCCTGACGGATCCACCAGGTGGCGTAGGTCGAGAACTTGTAGCCGCGGCGATACTCGAACTTCTCGACCGCGCGGATCAGGCCGATGTTGCCGTCCTGGATCAGATCCAGCAGTTGCAGACCCCGGTTCGTGTACTTCTTGGCGATCGAAACGACCAGCCGAAGGTTGGCGAGGATCATCTCGGAGCGGGCCTGCTCGCAGATCGCCTCGCCGCGGCGGACCTTGCTCAGGGTGGCGGTTACCTGGGCCAGGGTCGTCCCGTAGCGTTCCTCCGCGGCCCGAAGGCGAGCGCGGTACTTCTCGATTCGACGCCGTTGCAACGCGCCGAGTTCCGTGTCCCGCTCCCGGTCCAGAGCGATCTTCGCCCGCCGGATATCCCGGTCGTGGCGCGAAATCTCCGCGTAGAGCTGCTTCAGAATCTCGACCAGTCGGGCTCGGGTCTGTGCCGTCAACTCGATCGAGCGAATCTGCTCGGTGATCTTGCCCGCGGTCCGGTCGATCTCGCGCTCGATCTCCAGGAACCGTTGGCCACCGCGAGAGCACCGCTCGCGCCGGCGGCGCAGCCGGCGCACCTTCAGATCGAGTCCGTCGATCGCCTGGAAGATGCCGAGATTCCTGGCGATCCGCTTGTTCGCCTTCTGGTCCAGATTCGCGCCGCCGTCGGCGAGAAGTTCACGCATCAACCGGTGGTCGCGCCGCGCCAGCTCGTTGATCCGCAGCAGCTCCCTGAGCACGACCGGGTTGTCGCAGAGCGCCTCGAAGACAATCCACTCGCCGCGTTCGATGCGTTTCGCGATCTCCACTTCGCCCTCGCGATCGAGCAGGTCGACGCGGCCCATCTCGCGCAGATAGACGCGCACCGGATCCGTCGTCCGGTCCTGGCTGACGAAGGCCGGCGGCTCCGGCTCCTTTCTCTCGACGCCGCTTAGAAGCGGCGCGGAATCCGAGTCGACCGCGTTGACGAACACCTCGGGGCGACCGATCAGGTCAACGCCGAGCGCGCCCAGACGAGCTCTGACCTCGTCCATCTCCCTGGCTTCGGCGAGTAGTTCGTCAGGCAACCGATCGTGGAGCTCGTCGCGGAGCAGGTAGCCCTTTTCCCGGCCAAGGGCGAACACGCCGCGAACCGAACTGTGACGGTCTTCGATCGGCTCGACCGGACCAGCTTCGACCGTTGCGATGCTCAGCGCCACGGAATGTCCCTAGTTTGCGGGTTGCCGGTACAGGGCACGGCTGAGCTCCTGCTTCTCTTCGATCCTGCGGTGCAGGGTGTCCATGTCGCCCTCGCGCTGGGCGCGATTGATCTCCCGAGCGAGCAGGTGGAGCCGCTGTTTGGCGAAGCGCCGACCCAACTCGACGAGACTGATTCGGAGTTCCTGTTCAGAGTAAGCAGACGACCGTTGTAGCAAAAGGCTGGCGATGCGGTCAACAGGGTTGCCAGTCTCGTTCCCGTCGCCGGAGCGCCGCCCGAGTGCCCCGACCAGCGCCGTCGAGTCGATGGGGTCAACGCCCGCCTTGGCCTGTTCCCTGACGGCACGATAGATCGCTCGCAGGACGGGATCGAAGAACGCGCCGGACTCGGGCCAGTCGAAACCGTCATGTGACGGGGCGGCGATGATCAGCCGCAGCACCTGTTCTTCGATCGACGCCGTTGCCGGAGGCCTCCGCACCGCGCGCGTCTCCTCCGCGCCGGCGCCCGCGGACCGCTCGGGGACGGCGGCCGACTCACGAAGCAGCACCTCCACCTTGACTCCCAGCCGCTCGGCCGCGTTCTCGAAGTACCCTCTGCGCGCAATCGGATCCCCTACCCGGTCGATCAGCACGCGCACCCGCGCGGCTTCCCGGGCCCTCAGCCGGGGGTCGAGCTCGCCCCGACTCGGCAGCTCGTCGATCTCCAGCGCCACCGCGTCCCGGGCTTCGTCCACCACGCTCCGCACCGCCTCGGGCCCATCGTCGAGTCGAAGCGAGTCCGGATCCTGGCCGGCCGGGAAGCGCGCGCGACGGACGACAAGACCGGCCTCCAGCATGAGCGACGCCGCCTTGCGCGCCGCCTCGATACCGGCCCGGTCACCGTCGTAGCCCAGGACGACCTCGTCCGTGTACCGGGACAGCAACCGCACTTGCCCCACGGTCAACGCCGTTCCCATGCTCGCCACCACCCAGTCGATGCCGGACAGGGCGGCCCCGATCACGTCGAAGTAGCCCTCCACCAGGAGGACGCGGCCCTGCTCCCGAATGGCCCGGCGAGCCGAGTCGAGTCCGTAGAGCAGGGCGCCCTTGCGGAAGTGGTCGGTCTCGTTCGTGTTGACGTACTTCGCCGGGTCGTCGCCCAGGGTCCGGCCGCCGAACGCCAGCAGCCGGCCCGATGGCGAGCGGATGGGAAACATGAGCCGGTTCCGGAACCGGTCGTAGGGACGATCCGGGTTCTTCCGGCTGCGCGCCACCAGCCCCGCGGCCTCGAGGTCGGGAATCGCCAGGCGGCGACCCAGGTCGCTCACCAGCGTCTGCCATCCGTCCGGCGCGAAACCGACGCCGAACCGGGCGATCAACTCCGACGACACCTTGCGCCGGCGCAGGTAGTCCTGCGGCGCCGCCTCGGTCCGCAGCTTGGCGCGGAAGAAGGCGCAGGCCGCGTCGAGGGCGGCCTGGATCCGCTCGGACCGGTCGGCCCGCGCCTCGTCGCCGGGGGCCGGCGCCGCCCGCGGCAAAGGCACCCCGTAGCGGTCGGCCATATGTTCGACCGCGGTGGCGAAGTTGTCTCCCGTCAGTTCCATGTGCAGGCCGAGGGCGTCGCCGCCGGCGCCGCAGCCGAAGCAGTAGTAGAGCTTCCGCTCCGGATCGAGCGACAGGGAGGGCGTCTTCTCCTTGTGGAACGGGCACAGGGCGACGAAGCGCTGGCCCCGGCGCTCGACCTTCGTGTGCTCGCTGGCGATGTCCACGATGTCGACCGCCTCGCGCACCGCGTCCAACGCTTCCTCGGTAAGCCTGCCCCGCCGCTGCATGATCGCTCATGCTACTGGGTGCGCCGGCCTGCCATCCGTGCGCCCGATGACGGGCACACGGACTGGTTCGCGGGTGGCGCGGATCGCGCCACCCGGGTTCCGGCCGGCTCAGGAACAACGCGCCGCGAAGCGGCGACCATCCTCCGTCCCTGGCGCAGGCCCTAGCGCAGCACGACTTCGGTCGCGCCGTCGCCGCCCGCCGAGGGCGGCGCCGGATCGAACCCGGCTACCGCCGGATGCCCGCGCAGATGCTCGCGGACTGCCCGGCGCAGCCGTCCGCTGCCATGACCGTGGACCACGCGCACCCGTTCCCGGCCCGAGACCAGGGCCCGGTCGAGCCAGGCGTCCAGCGAATCGAGCGCGGGCGCCACCTTCTGGCCGATCAGCATCAACTCCGACTCGACCGCCGTCGCCGCAGACGCCTGGACCCGGACCCGGTTCGGCACGGTTCGCTTCGCCGGCGCCACGGCCTCCAGTGCCGCGGGCGACGTCCGCACGCGTTTGCCCCGCACGACGACCGTGGCCCGATCTTCAGCCAATTCCTGGAGTTCGCCGACCCAGCCGAGGGAGCGGTGACGCACCTCGGCCCCGGCGACGAGCGGGGGCGAGCGCGCGGGCGTGGCCTGGGACTCCGGCGTCCCGGCGGCCGCCCGTTCGTCGGCGGCCGAGGCTTCGCGGTCGAGTTCCCGGTGCAGGCCGCCGGCGGCGCGAGCAAACGCCCGCTTGCCCGGTCGCGGCTGCGCCGCCAACTCGGCCAGGGCCTGATCCAGCCGGCTGCGATTCGCCTTGCGCAACGCATCCACTTCGCGCCGGACCGCCAGGGTCAACCGCTTCCTGGCTGCCTGCAGGGACGCCTGACGGGTTTCGAAGCGAGCGCGCTCCGCTTCCGTCTCGGCAGTCAGGCGGGCCAGCTCCGCTTCCCGTTCGAGCAACCGCTCACGCAGCCGCTCGTTACGCTCCAGCACCCGCCTCAACTGCTGGTGCTCCGAGCCCAGAAAGTGCTCCGCTCGCTCCAGCCAGGCCGCCGGCAGGCCAAGGCGCCGGGCCAGTGCGAGAGCGCGGCTGCCGCCGGGCGGGCCGACCACCAGCCGGTAGGTCGGCAGGCCGCTCTCCGGGTCGAAGCCCATCGCCGCGCAGGAAGCCGACGGGGACTCGAGGGCGGCGGCGGCGAGTTGGGTCAGGTGGGTGGTCAAAATCCCCGGCGAGCCACTCTCGACCAGCCCCTCCAGCAACGCGATCCCGAGCGCGGCGCCCTCTTCCGGATTCGTGCCGGCGCCGACCTCGTCGAGCAGCACCAGGGTGCGCGGCCCGGCGCGCCGCCACACCTCCTGCAGACGCAGCAGGCGGGCGCTGAACGTCGATTGTTCGTCCAGAACGCTCTGGTCGTCGCCAACGACCGCCACGAGATGGTCGAACACCGGCAACCGGCTGGCCGGCGCGGCCGGCACCGGCATCCCCGCCTGGGACATGAGACAGAGCAGGCCCACCGTCTTCAGCGCCACGGTCTTGCCGCCGGCATTGGGTCCGGTCAGGACCAGGGTGCGGCGGTCGTCCAGCGCCAGGTCGAGCGGCACGACCTCGCCGCGGTTGCCGGCGGCGCCGAGGGTCTGTTCCCGATGCTCCGCCAGCCGCGGGTCGAGAAGCGGATGACGGGCGCCGCGGAGTTCGAGCGCGGCCGCCGCGCCGTCTTGATCCGGCGCCGCGATGGCGGCCGGCGCGGCCGCGACCGCGGCCGCGAAGCGCGCGACCGCCTGCAGCATGTCGACCGCGGCAAGGAACTCGATCCTGGCCAGGATCGCCGGCGTCAGCTCCAGCACCAGCCGCACGAGTTCGGCAAGGATGCGAGCTCGCTCGATGTCCTTGTCCGCGGCGAGCCGCTCAAGCTCGTCGTTGCTCTCCACGACCTGCGAAGGCTCGAAGTAGAAGCTGCGGCCCGAAGCGGAGCGTCCCCTCACCAGGCCGGAGAGGCGACCCCGGCTACCCGACGGCAGCAGGACGGAGAACCGGCCGCCGCGCAACGGCGTCGAGTCGTCGGCGAGCCTGTGACCATGCTCCCGGACGTAGGCCTGTACCTGGGTCTCGACCGACGTCTGCACGCGGCGGGCTTCACCCACCAGTGTTCTGAGTCGGGCCGACGCGTCGTCCCGAACCCCGCCGCGGCGATTCAGGGTCCGCCGCAGGCGCGCCGCCAAAGCAGCGCAGCCGATCGGCTCGCCGGCCGCACCGACCTCCAGGGCGCGCAACAGCTCGACCTCCGCCGCGAAAGTTGGAGTTTCTTCGTGGTCGTTCAGCCGTTCGAGCACCGTTTCGCCGGCTTCCATCACCGTCGCGAGGTCGAGCAGAGCGGCGCCGCCCAGCCGGCGGCCGCCGGTCTCCAACTCGCGCCGCAGGTCAAGGAGCTCCTGGTCGAGCACCGGTACAAGGGCGCCCCCCTCCTCGATCACCCGGGCAATCTCGCTGTAGCGGACCCGGCGACCTTCGATCTCGTCAGGGTCCATACACGGCGCGATGTCCTGGACCAGCCGCTTCCCGGCGTCGGTAACCGCAAGCCCCGCCACGACGCGGAGCAACGCCGGAAACTCGAGCGCCTCGGAAGTCGCGCTGCTGCAACAGCTCATGTCAGTTGCCGATTCACGGCTGGTGAAGTGGCGAGCGAGCGGACCTCACTCTGCTGCGGCACTCTGCTGTGGTTCCGCGCGTACAGGCGCGGCGCGGTACTAGACCAGACCGGCGCGGCGCTCCTCAGCCAGCTTGCGCAGCATCTTCTTGCGCGCCTGCATCACCTTGCGCTTGCGCTTGACGGACGGCTTCTCGAAGTGCTGGCGCTTCTTGAGCTCCGTCAGGATGCCCTCTTTCTCGCACTTCCGCTTGAAGCGGCGAAGCGCATTCTCGAAGCTCTCATCCTCGCGTACCTGCACTACCGGCATAGCCTGGACTCGTCCTCTCTTTGTGAACTCAGACCTGGGTCCGACCTGCAGGCCGTCGGCGCACGACGACCTGCAAGAGTTGGGGATTGTGCACCAGCAGCCCCGTCGCCGTCAAGGACTGAGGGGCTCCTGCCGCACTCGACCCGGGACTATTCCTCTTCGTCCTTGCCCTCGACCGCGTTGGGATCCGTGCGGTACACCTTGCGATCGCTCTCGTTGAAGAACACGCCGACAGCGGCGCCGCTCCCGTGCTGCTCCGGGTCCTTGGGGTAGAACCAGGCGAACACGTTCTCGTCCGAGAACTTCCTCACATAGCTGTGGAAGGGCTTGCCCAGGACGCCCTCGACCTCGGCCTCCGTCATGCCCCGCTTGACCTCCGCGAGCCGCTCGGCCGTGATGTAGCGGTCTGCCTCGTACTCGGCGATCCTCGCCGCGAGGTCAGGGTTGTCCGGGTCGTTCACCGTGGCCCGCTGCAGAATCTCGATCGCCCGCCGGTAGTCGCCGCCCTTGACCACGTACTCGTGGGCCAAGTACATCTGCTCGCCGGACATCATCCCGAAGGCCGCCCGCTGCTCCTCGTTCATCTCCCCGTCGAGCTCCCACTCGGCCTCGTTGATGTAGTTGACCAGCTTCTGCTGAAACGCCTCGCCGTCGGCGCCGATTTCCTCGTCCAGGGCGTCGACGCGGGCGGCGGGAGCCTCGGCGTCCTCCCCCTCGGCGGGCGCCGCGGCCTGCTCGCGCAACTGCTCCAGTTCGCCCCGTTTGGCGTTCAGGGCGGCCTGAGCCGCCTCCAGTTCGGCCCATGCCTCCGCCCTTGCGGTTGACGTCCGCTCCTCCTCGGAAGGGCCGCACCCAGCCAGAAGAGTGAACAAAAGAAGAGCGGCAGCGCCGGCGGCTGAAACCGCCCGACCCGGCCGCCTGACTGGAGTAAATCTCAACATTCCGGCGCCTCCTCAGGATCGCTGTTCACGTGCCGATCACTATACCCCAAGGGCGGCAGGCAAAGGGTCACGAGCCTGCGCCGCAACGCGACGAGTCCATCCCGGGCGGCCCGCTCCCGGCGACGACGGGCCGGGCCAGGATTCCCGGGCGGAGCCGGGTGTTCCTGGGGCTATACTGCGGCACTGCGCTCGGGTCCGAAGGGTCCATAGCTCAGCGGTTAGAGCATCCGGCTCATAACCGGCAGGTCCCTGGTTCGAATCCAGGTGGACCCATACCGCGCGGCAACGGATCCTGCGATTGCCAACTCCTTGCAACTTCTCACAGAATGATGCTTCGCCGGTGGACGGCGCCAGACCGGCGGGTCAACATCGCGGCCAGGCCGCGGGAGCCTCGGAACGGATTTGAATGGAAAGAGTCCTTGACACGATCGTAGAACTACAGGAGGCAAGCGTGGAACTTGCGCGCAGCCTCACCCTGCTCGACGGGGTTCCCGAGTCGATGCAGGAACTTCACGACGAGCACGAGAGCAGGCGCAGCGAGATCGAAGAGCTAGAGGAGGAACACCAGCAGGCGGAGCTCGAGCGCCGCGCCGCCGAAGCCGAGTCGGCCGCGGGCAAGGAGAGCGTCGAGCGCTATCAGGAGCAGACCTCCCGCGTCACGACCCAGCGCGAGTACGGAGCCCTGCTGAGCGAGATCGACACCGTCCGCGCGCAGATGCGGGAGGCCGACGAGAGGGCGCTGCTGGCCCTGGAGCGCCAGGATCAGGCTACGACGCGGCTCGACGAACTCCGCGGAACTTTCGAGAGCCTGGACGCGCAGTACCAGGAGGCCCTGGCCGCCTGGGAAGAACAGAAGCCGGCCATGCGGGAGCGGACCGAAGTGCTGAAGGGGCGAATCGAGGTCTTTCGCGAACGTCTGCCCCCAGCGACCCTGAACCAGTACCAGCGACTGTTCGAGCGCCACGGCGGAACGCCGCTGGCCGTCATTCGGGTGATCGAAAGCGCCAGGGCGCCGATCCGGCACTGCTCGTTCTGCAACTACCGGATACGACCCCAGGTCGTCCTGCAGATCCAGACCCAGGGAGCTCTCGTTCCCTGTGACTCCTGCCAACGAATCCTCTACCTCGACGACGGAGAAACCGACTGAGCGAAGCGCCGGGGACGACAACCGCGGAGCGCTATGCCGCCTTGACGGAGCGGCTGTCGGAGGCGTGCCGGCGCGCCGGCCGGGCCACGCAGGACGTCGTCCTGGTCGGCGCCTGCAAGCGCCAGCCCCTCGAGCGCATCCTCGAGGCGGTCGAGGCGGGCCTGTGCGTCCTGGGCGAGAACCAGGTCCAGGAGGGCGAAGCCCACCAGGCGGCACTGCTCGAGGCCGGTCACGACCACGTCGAGTGGCGCCTGATCGGACCGCTGCAAACAAACAAGGCGCCGCGGGCATGCAGTGTCTTCGACGTGTTCGAGGCGGTCGACCGGGTCAAGGTGGCCCGGCGGCTCGACCGGGTGCTGGAGAACCGCCGCGCAGGGAAGCGGGCCTGCCTGCTGGAAGTGAACATCGGTCGCGAACCCAACAAGCACGGGTTCCTGCCCGAGGAGACGGACACCATGCTGGGCCTGGCAGAACTGGGCCACCTCTCGGTCCGCGGGCTGATGGCGATTCCACCCCGACGCGCGGATCCGCGGCAGGCCCGCGGCGACTTCGCGGCCCTGCGTCGGCTACGCGACGCACTGGGCCTGCGCGGCCTTTTCGGCGACCGCGACGGTTGGCTGTCCATGGGCATGAGTGCGGACTTCGAGGCCGCAGTGCTCGAAGGCGCCACCCACGTGCGGATCGGTTCGGCTCTGTTCGGTCCCCGCCGGACGGGTTGACCGTCGGACGAGCGCCGATATGCTGTTTCCCGCGCCTTGCTGGACGGGCGCCCGACCGGTGTCGGTTCGACACGGACCTTCGTCGCGGGCGGCCAGCAAGCGCTTGGCGGCGCCACCCTTGGAAACCCTCTCCGACGTCCTCTTCCGTGTCGCGGAACGCTACGGCGACCGCGAGGACCTGCTCACCATCCGGCGGCATCGCCGGACCGAGTCGCTGTCCGCGGCCGGGTTCGTCGACGCGGTTCGCCGGACCGCGGTCGCGCTTGAATCTCACGGTGTGGTCAAGGGCGACCGCATCGCCCTGTTCGCGACCAACCGGCCGGAATGGCACGTGGTCGACTTCGCCTGCCACCTGCTGGGAGCGGCGCCGGTACCGATCTACCCGACCCTGACCGCCGCCCAGGTCGCCTACATCCTGCTCGACAGCGGCGCCGGGTGGGTCTTCTACGACGACAGGGCGAAGCGTGATCTTCTTGCCGGCTTCGTCCCCCGGGACGCGGGCGAAAACGGCTCGGAGCAGCAAGGCCTGCGGCTGGTCGCCCTGGACGCCGACGCCACCGCGGAGGGCGGAACGAACCTGGAAGCGCTGATCGGCGACCCGCCGCCCACCCCGGATACGGATCTCGAGGCCTTCCGCGGGCGGGTCGGCCGCGACGACACGGCGAGCATCATCTACACCTCGGGCACCACCGGCGATCCCAAGGGCGTCATCCTGACCCACTGGAACTTCGTCTCGAACATCCTCGCGTGCCAGAAGCTCTACCCCCTCGGCGAAGAGGATCAGGCGCTCTCCTTCCTGCCGTTGTCCCACGTCTTCGAGCGCACGGTCGACTACCTCTTTTTCCACCGGGGCGTTGCGATTCACTACTCGCCCGCGATCGAGCGCGTCGCCGGCCTGATGCCGACTGTCCGGCCCACCGTCCTGTGCTCCGTGCCCAGGCTCTACGAGAGCGCCTACATGCGCATCCAGGCCACCTTCAGGTCGCAGCCGCGGACCCGGCGGCGGCTCATCGACTGGGCGCTCAAGGTCGGCCGGCGGCGGGCGGAGCGCGGCGGCGCCGCGCTCCAGGGCCTGATCGCGGACCGCCTGGTGTTCCGGAAGGTCAAGGAACGGTTCGGTGGCCGCCTGCGCTTCGCGATATCGGGCGGCGCCCCGATCGCCGACGAAGTCGGGGCGTTCTTCGACGCGATCGGGATCCGGCTTTACCAGGGCTACGGCCTGACCGAGACGGCGCCGGTGCTGGCCGTGGAATACCCCGGCGCGGCGCGGCGGGGATCGGTCGGAACGGCCGCTCCCGGCGTCGAACTCCGCATCGACGACGACGGCGAGATCCTCGCCCGCACCGATGGCCTGATGCAGGGCTACTGGAAGAAACCCGAGGCCACGGCCAAGGCGATCGACCCGGACGGCTGGTTCCACACCGGCGACATCGGCCGCATCGACGACGACGGCTACGTCTACATCACCGACCGCAAGAAGGACCTGCTGGTCACCAGCGGCGGCAAGAACATCGCCCCCCAACCGATCGAACAGATGATGGTGATCCACCCGGCGATCGCCCAGGTCGTCGTGGTCGGCGACGGCTACCCCTACCTGAACGTCCTCGTGGTCCCGAACTACGCGGAGCCTCCGCCGCCGTTCGAGGGATTGAACCCGGAGGAGCTGCGGAGCGACCCGCGCCTTCAGCAGACGATTCAGCGACTGCTCGACGGGGTGAACGAGCGCTTGCCCGCCCATGAACGGGTGCGCCGATTCCGGCTGCTGGAGCGCGAACTGACGATTCAGGAGGGCGAGATCACGCCCACTCTCAAGGTGCGCAGGAAGATCGTCGCAGAGCGCTACCGCGACGTGATCGCCTCGATGTACCTGAAGAGCCAGCGAGTGGGTTAGCTGGCAGCCCGTGGCTGCTAGTTCACCCGGCCGGACAGATCGGTGGGGTCCGGCGCCTCCTCGATCACGCCGTGAACGTCCTCGTAGCGCCGGAGGTTGGCGCCCAGCGCCCTGATGATCCGCTTCAGGTGGCCCGGGCTGGTCACGATGCGGGCGCTGACGATGCCCTGCGGCGGCACCACGTTGATGAAGTCGAGGATGAACTCCTCGCGCGTGTGCGTAATGCGCAGCAGGTTGGAGTAGGCCCCCTTGAGTTCCGCATCGCCGATCTTCACGTTGATCGACGATGACGAATCCTGGTCGGCCTGTTCATCCTTGGGTCGCTCGCTCATTCCATCCTCCGTGAATCACTGGGTGCGCCGCCGCTTCGCGGGGGCGCGCTCTCTGAATGGTCTGGCGAACGCCAATCGATCGCCGCTTGCCGGTCGGCCGCTCCGTCACCGGCGCCGCCGCCCAACGCCTCCACATGCCACTCGTGGTCGGGCAGGTAGAGACCGATGCTACGCAACGCCGAACTCTCTGCCACCGTGAACCGCAACGCCCGGCGACGGTAGTCGTAGGCCCTGCCGTCGCGGGCGTGAACCGCGAGATCGACCGTGTACTCGCCCGGCGCCAGCCGGAGTTCCGGGCACGCCAGGCGTACCCGTACCGGACCGCTCAGGCGGCGCGGTTCGTAACCGGCGAGATCGGTGTTCGTGCCCCAGCAGTCCACGCCGCGCGGCGTCTTGACACCGACCCCGAAGACGAAGTCGTCCAGTTCCTCCCGCGGCTCGACTTCGAGTTCGAACGCCGCCGCCTCGCCGCAGTGCAGGTGATAGCGCTCCTCGCGGGCGGCGCCGGCCACCAGGCGCGCCGCCACAATCCGCGCCTGGCCGGACCCCCAGCGCAGGATCTCCTCCTCCTCCGGCGCTGTCTCTTCTGCCCCCGTCTGCGACTCGCCACCTTCGGCGGCCAGAGCCCGGCGCCGCTCGTGAGCCTCACCCTCGCGCGCGGCCACGGCCTCGAAGTAGGCATCGATCACCCGCCGCGTTGAACCGATCGCGCGAAGCCGCCCCTGGTCGAGCCAGACCGCCCGGTCGCAGAGTTCGTCGATCAACCCCATCGAATGGCTCACGACGAGCAACGTGCCGCCCTGGGAAAGGTGCTCGTCGATGCGGGCGATGCAGCGGTGAACGAACTCCTCGTCGCCGACCGCCAGGACCTCGTCGACGAGCAGAATCTCGGGGTCGGTATGGATGGCCACCGAGAAGCCGAGGCGCACGTACATGCCCGAAGAGTAGTTCTTGATCGGCTCCTCGATGAAGTCGCCCAGTCCCGCGAACTCGACGATGTCGTCGTAGCGATCCTCGATCTGGCGCCGGCTCAAACCGAGCAGGGCGCCGTTGATGAAGACGTTCTCCCGGCCCGAAATCTCGGGATGGAAGCCGGCCCCCAACTCGATCAGGGCGGCAACGCGGCCGTTGACCGTCAGCTCGCCGGCCGATGGCCGGAGCAGGCCCGCGACCAGCTTGATCAGCGTCGACTTGCCCGAACCGTTGCCGCCGATGATGCCGACCGCCTCGCCCGCGGCGACCTCGAAACTGATGTCCGCAAGCGCCTCGACCGTGTCCGAGGCGGCCAGTCCACTGGTCAGGCTGCGCTCGAGAAGCGCGCTCTTCAGCGTCCGCAGCCGGTAGCCGCCCGCGGCGCGCCGGTAGCGCTTGCCCACAGCCCGCAGGGCGACCGCCGGCCGGCCCACTCAGACCGCCTCGGCCAACGTGTCGCTCAGCCGCGAGAACAGGCCGGCGCCCGCGGCCCAGGAAGCCGCCGCAATCGCGGTCATCGTCAACCACACCTGGGGCGCCGGCAGGCGTCCGTGAAACAGCAGGTCCTGGATCGCCACGGTGAACGAGGTCATCGGGTTCAGTTGGACCAGCCGGGCGAGTTCGGGCGGGATGTCGCCGAGGGTGTAGATGATCGGCGCCAGGAAGAAGAGCAGCAGGAGCACGTTGCCGAGCAGATCCCGCACGTCCTTGAAGTGGACGCCCAACGCGGACAGGCCGAACGCGAGGCCCGCGATCATGACGGTTTCGACGACCAGCACGAGCGGCAGCAGGACGCAGGTCCAGCCGCCGATCGGATAGCCGAGCAGCCTGCCGGCGACCAGGGCCACAGCCACGATCGGCAACGCGAGCAGGAAGTGCATCAGGTTGGACGCCACCGCGACCGCGGGCAGCACCTCGACCGGGAAGACCGCCTTGCGGATCAACCCGCTGTTGCCGGTCAGCGACGAACAGCCTTCGAGCAACGAGGTCGAGAACCAGATCCAGGGGAAGAGGCCGGTGACGAGGAAAACGCCGTAGGGCTCGACGTCAACCAGGTCGCCCCGCTTCAGGATCGTGCCGAAGACAAAGGAGTAGACGGCGAGCAGCAGCAGAGGGTTGAGCAGGGACCAGAAAAAGCCGAGCACACTGCCCCGATAGCGGGCCCGCAACTCCCGCTGGACCAGGGTCCACAGCAGGCCGCGGCAGCGAACGAGACATCGGGCGACCTCCATCATGAACAGCCGACATCTTACGTCCCGGAAGCGCCCCCGATCGAAGGGCAGCCGCCATCATGGACTGCCGACATCCCACGTCCCGGCAACGCCCCCGATCGAAGGGCAGCCGCCATCATGGACTGCCGACATCCTGGGTTCCGGCGGCGTCCTGCTCGATCTCCAGGTACACCGGCGCGGGACCCGGCCGCACCGGGCCGGACGCCAGTTCCACCCCATCCCGGTCGCGGGCGGCGCGAACGCCGACGGCAGGGCGCCAGACCCGGCCGCGCCGGTCCAGCGCCCACAGCACGTGGACCTCGCGGCTCGGCGTGACGGCCCGGTAGCCTCGCACTCCAGCCGGCAACAGCAGGCGTTCCACCCGGGCGCCGGCCACCTCGCGCTGGAGCTGGCGCAGAGCGCGGTAGGCCGGCCGCCGCCTCAGGGCGCCGCCCCGGGGATCGATCAGCCCGTAGCCGGCCGCCGACAACTGCCACCAGTACACGCGCTCGGCGAGGCCGGTGCCCAGGGCCTCGAGGCAGTAGCGGACCAGGTAGCTGGCCTGGGTGTCCTCGTCCACCGCGACATCGCGTCCGGCAGGGGCGTGGGGCCCCTCCCTGAGCGGCCAGTTGAACTCGGTGACCCAGCTCCGACCCGACGCGCAGTCCGGCGCCCTGCGGGCGACCGCCCGCATCAGGGCCAGCTTTCCGGCCAGATCGAAGCCGAGTTGCCGGTTCTCGGGCGCCCCCCGCCGATCGACGTAGAGCTGGCTCGCGAGGATGTCGAAACGATGCTCGGGGCGACCGGAATGGACCAGTCCGGCCGTCGCGTGAGGCTCGAAGTCGATGACCGCCGGCGCGAGAACGCACGCATCCGGATTCCCCGCCCGCACCGCTTCGCCGCCCGCGGCCAGAAGCCTCCAGTACTCGTCCGCGCGCCACACGCCCCACTTGCTTCGATTGGGCGCCTGGCCGATGAGGAACCTGTCGCCGAAGGGAGAGAGCGCGGCAACGGCCTCCTCCACGCGCCGTCGCCAGAGCCGGTTGTCCCGTACCAGCGACCGGTCCTGGCAGAGCTGGAACACGGTTTCGACCGGCTGCGGCGCCCCTCCCCGGAGGACCTCCGCCAGGCGCAGGAGGTCGCCGTCCACACCCTGCCAGAGATGGAAGCGCAGCAGCACGTTCTCCACCCCGAGATCGCCGATCGCTTCGACCAGGGCGCCGACCGGCGCCGAGTTCGGGCCCACCGCGACGCCCAGGCCCTGGAAGGAGACCCTTGCCGGAACCCGTTCGAGCCGGCGGCGAAGGCGCTTGCCCTCGACGATCGACCTGAGCAGCGGCCCCGCGGCGCGAAGCAGGGGGCGGGCATGGTGGGCGGCGTCGCGCAACCGGACACCGAGGCGCTGGCCGCGCGTCGCTTGCTGATGCGGCTGGTCCGTCAGCGGATCCCAGACGGCCCGCTCCTGGGGCTTCGCCCCGCGGTCGGCCTCCGGTATGTGGGGATGAGCGCGGCGGCGCGGCAGCAGGAAATCGGAAAAGCGGCGCAGGCCCCTGCGGGCGCCTTGTTTCGATCGGATCTTGAGGCGGAAACCGTAGTGAAAGACCTCGAACAGGAGCCGCTGACAGCGGGGCAGCCCCCCTGAGCGATAACCGGACAGATACTCCGCGCGGTCGGCCGGCCGCAACACCGGCATCCTGCTCAAGTCCCGCAGGCGCTGGCTCAGGGACAGCCGGCGGCGGAAGCGGGCGCGGTTGAGGTCCACCAGGTACAACTCCGCGTCCGTGGCCGGGGCCGACAGCAGCACGTTGCCCGACGTCAGGTCACGGAACCAGATGCCGTGACGGTGCAGAGCCGCGGCCAGGCCGCCGACGCGCCGCAGCAGAGCGGCGCCGTCGATCGCGGGAAAGCGCGCCGGGCCCTCGCCGGCATTCAGGGCTCTGAGCACGTAGCGCAACTCCAGGGCCTCCGGCACCAGCCGGCACACGAACCATGCGGGACCGTCCAGCGTCTTCGACTCGGCGTAGAGAAGCGGTTCCGGCGTCGCGACGCCCAGTCGCCGCAGCCTGAGCGCGGCGTCGAAGCTCAGCCGCGCCCGCGTGCCCCGCCGGCGCCGGCGAAGCCTGGCCCGCAGGTCGTCGTGCCGGAACTGCTTCACGACGACGGCGAGTTCGTCTTCGTCCCGCCGCCTCCGCCACGCCGTCTCGTACAGGTAGCTCCTGCCCCAGTGCAGGCTGCGGGTGGCGTTCGCCGGCTCGAGAACGCGCCGAACCTCCGCCTCGAAGCGGGCATCCAGGTCGCCCGAGGAGGCCTCCGGAGCCACGGCGCCGCTCAAGCCGTCGAGTTCGAACCGGCGCTCCGGCCCGTTTGTTCCGGCGGTCAGCTCCGGTCCCCGGTTTGCACGTCGGCGACGACGAAGCGTTCGCGCTGCAGCTCCGGGTCCGCCTGCACCAGGACCGGCGCCTCAAACGCTCCCTGCAGGCCGTCCAGCACCGCCGACTCGGCGCCGCGCAGACCGTCCAGGACCTCCGGGTGGACCCGCACCGCCAACTGGCGGACGCCCCTCCCGGCCCGCGCGAGGCACGTCCGTCGCAGCTCCAGGCAGATCGTCGCAACCGACTTGATCCGGCCCCCACCCCCACAGGTCGGGCATTCCCGGGTCAGCAGCGTTTCCAGGTTCGCGTGGCTGCGCCGGCGAGTCAGCTGGACCAGTCCGAATTCCGAGATTTCGAGCACCCTGTGCCGGGCGCGGTCCTTCTCGAGTTCCTCCTCCAGGCGGGCGAACACCCGTTCGCGGTGGTCTTCGCGTTCCATGTCGATCAGGTCGATGACCAGGATGCCGGACAGATCGCGCAGCCGGATCTGGCGGACCGCCTCCGCGACCGCTTCCAGGTTGGTCCGCAGAACCGTCTCGTCGAAGTCCGCGGCGCCGACATCGCGGCCGGTGTTCACGTCGACCGCGACCAGAGCCTCGGTCTGATTGATGACCAGACAGCCGCCGGACGGCAGCGGCGCGCGGGACCGCAGAGCGGCCTCGACCGCCTCGTCGATCCGATAGCGCTCGAACAGCCCTCTCCGCGTCCGCTCGACCCTCTCGAGGAGCTCCGGCTGCACCCCTCCCAGGTACTCCGCGATGCGCCGGTAGGCGTCGGCGCCGTCCACCAGCAGCGAGTCGAAGTCCGCGGAGAAGAGGTCCCGGATCACGCGCACGTCGAGCTCGTCCTCGCGCTGGACCAGAGCCGGCGCCGCGACGGCCGCCGAACGTTCCTCGATCCGTCGCCAGGTCGCGGCCAGCTCCGCGTACTCCTCCTGGATCTGTTCCCCCGCCACCCCCGCCGCGGCTGTACGCACGATGCAGCCCGGCAAGGCGACGGACCCGGCACGACCGGCCAGAACCAGGCGCCTCAGGCGATCCCGCTCGTCCGGGTCCTCGATCCGCCTCGAAATCCCCACCCGGTCAGCCGTCGGCGTCAACACGAGATAGCGACCGGGAAGCGTGACCTGGCTCGTGATTCGCACTCCCTTTCCGGCCAGCCCGTCCTTGGTGACCTGGACGATCAGGTCCTGGCCACGCCGCAGCAGGCGGTCGATCGCCGGCGCGGTCTCCGCGCCCCCCGCGTCGTCGGCCCAGAGGTAGCCATCCCGTCCCAGTCCAAGATCCACGAAGGCGGCTCTCATGCCGGGGAGTACCCGACGCACCCGTCCCTTGAACAGGCTGCCGACCAGGCCCCGTCGGCCGCGGCGCTCGAGGAAGAGCTCAACCAACTGGCCGGACTCGAGCAGAGCTACCCGCGTCTGGAGCACGTCGCTTTCCACCAGGAGTTCTCTGTTCATGGAACGCAGGCGATCCGGGTCCGCGGGGCACAGGGCTTGCGGTCCAAATCGCTCATCTCCTTCAGGCAGGCGATCCCCGTCCGCCGGGGCGCAGGCCGATCAGACGTTGACAAACCGACGCAGGTCGAGGCCGATGATCAGTCCGGTGGCCGCGCAGCAGAAAAGCATGAAGGAGCCGCCGTAGCTCAGGAAGGGCAGCGGAATGCCAGTGATCGGCAACAGCCCGACCACCATCGCCGTATTGTAGAGAACGTGGCCGGCGATGAAGGCCAGGAGTCCGACGACGAGCAGCAGACCCGCGGGATCCCGCGCCGCCAGTGCAACGCGGACGCCGTTCCCCAGGTAGAGGAGAAACAGGACCAGGACGAGGGTGACGCCGAGAAACCCGTACTCCTCGGCCAGCACCGCGAACACGAAGTCGGTGTGAGGAGTCGGCAGGAAGCGCAGGTTGGACTGCGTCCCCTCGCCGGGACCCTTGCCGAGCGCCTGGCCCGAACCAACCGCGATCCTGCTCTGACGGACCTGGTAGCCGGACCCCAGCGGATCCGCCTGGGGCCGGAAGTAGCTCAGGACGCGGTCCTTCTGGTAGTCCTGCAGCGCGAAGATCCAGAGGGCGCCGCCCAGGGCCAGGGCAACGGCGGCGGCGGCGAGCGCCGACCGTACGCTGACGCCGGTGACGGCCGCCATCGCGGCGAGCACCGGCACGAACATCAGGGCGCCGCCCAGGTCCGGCTGTCTCGCGATGAGCAGCACCGGAACCGCCACGATCGCCACGGTTGCCCACAGCCCGCCGCGCGGAGGAACCGGGCTCCGGTAGCCGGCGAGACGTCGCGCCAGCAGCAGAACGGTCGCGATCTTGCAGAAGTCCGACGGCTGGCCCCCGAACCCCCCGATGCCGATCCAACTGCGGGCGCCGCCCGCCTCGTGGCCGAAGAACGTGACGGCGGCTACCGCCGCCACGGAAGCCAGATAGATCCAGAAGGCGTGCCGAAGCAGCACGGAGTAGTTGACCAGGGCCGCGGCGACCAGGACCAGCACCCCGGCGACGATCCACACCGACTGGCGTGAGACGTAGTCGGTCGTCAGTTCGGCCGAAGCGCTCGAGATCAGGACCAGGCCGATGACCGACAGGCCGAACGCCGAGCCGAAGAGCTGCCATGAGATGGGACGGACCTGGCGCGCCAGGGTCCGCGGGTCATGTCTGGACGGGAGAACCAAAGTACGTCTCGACCATTCGCCTCGCCAGCGGCGCCGCTGCTTCCGAGCCTCGCCCTCCGTGCTCCACGAACACGACGACGACGAGTTCCGGCGCCTCGACCGGCGCGTAGGAGGTGAACCAGGCGTGGTCCGCGTGCTCGAACGGGAGGTCCTCGGACCGCGTCCACGTCGCCTGGGCGATGACCTGGGCGGTACCGGTCTTGCCCGCGACCTGAACGATCGGCGTGCCGGCGGTGCGCCCGGTCCCGGCCGCCACGACGTTCGCCAACGCCTCGGTGACGAAGGCGATCACGTCGGCATCCACCCCGGTCGGTTCCGGCGGCCGGGCGCCGCCTTCGAACACGTGGGGTTGCACCAGAAAGCCGCCGTTCGCCACCGCCGCGGTCATCACCGCGATCTGCAGCGGCGAAGTGAGAACCGGTCCCTGGCCGATCGCCACCGAGATCGTCTCACCCGGATACCAGGGCAGGCCCCGGCTGCTCCGACTCCATTCGGGATCGGGCACCAGCCCCGCCCGTTCGGCGGGGAACTCGATGCCGGTCCGCCGACCGAGGCCCAGCATTCGGGCGTACCGGGCGATCCTCTCGATCCCCATCTTTCTGCCCTGCCGGTAGAAGTAGACGTCACAGGAGTGCTGGAGAGCCCCGCGGAGGTCGAGGCGGCCGTGCCCTCTCGCCTGCCAGCATCGCCAGCGGCGGTCGTACAGCCGGGTGGAACCACCACAGTAGACCTCTTCCTTCGGATCGATCAGTCCATCGGCCAGCGCGGCCACGGCCATGGCGATCTTGAACACGGAACCCGGCGGGTAGGCGTTGTGGATCGCCCGGTTCTGAAGCGGTTTGTTCGGTGCGCCGACGATCCGCTCCCAGTCCTCCTGGTCGAGGCGGCCGGCAAAGCCATTCGGATCGAAGGACGGCGAGGAGACCATGGCCCGCACCGCGCCGTCGCGCGGGTCGAGGGCGACGATCGACCCGACCTTGCCCTCGAGCAGCTTCTGCGCTTCCTGCTGCAGCCCGAGGTCGACGGTCAGGGTGACCGACTCTCCCGCCCGGGCATCGGTTCGATCAACGTCTTCGCTCGCCGCGATGCGGCCGCGACTGTCGACGACCACGGTCCGCTCGCCGGCGGTCCCGCGCAGTTCCCTGTCCCGCAACTGCTCCACGCCGCTGCGGCCGATCATGTCGCCGGCAACCAGTGTCGGGTCCCGCTCCTGTTCAGCCGCCGTCGGCTCACTCAGGTACCCGAGAAGATGCGCCGCCTGGTCTCCGTACCGGTACAGGCGGCGCCGCGTGGCGGCGATCTCGAACTCCGGGTGCTCCGGTATCGCAACCTCGAACAGCGCGACCTGGTTCAACTCCAGCTCCTCGGCAAGAAGCACCGGCACATCGCGGGGCGCCCCCCGGTAGCGCCGGAGCGACTCCTTGAGGCCCTCCTCGTCCCGATCCAGGATGTTCGCCGCGAAGACCAGGCTGGCCTCCAGGTCGGCACTCAGGCTGCGGTCGATCAGGAGACGGAACGAGGGGACGTTCTCCACCAGAAGGTGACCGGAACGGTCGTGGATCAGGCCGCGCGGCGCCTCCAGCCGAAGAACCCGCAGCCGATTGTTCTCGGCGAGCCGCCAGTAGTGCTCGGAACGAACGATCTGGAGGTACCAGTAGGAACTCAGAACAACAAAGAACGCCACCGCAAGCGATCCGGCGAGCCGCTTCAGCCGGGTCGCCATCAGCAGCACGACGCGGTCGGCGCTGTGTTCGTGGCCAGGAGTTTCCAGGTTCACCTTCCAAACACCGTGACGAGCCCGGACGGGAATCGATCAGCGAAGACGGGCCCGTGCCGGTCGCAGTTTACGCCGCTTCGTCCGCGTCTCCATCCAGCCTCGCGCCTTGCCCATCGACCAGATCACGACCAGGCCCACCACCGTGGTCGCCACGACGCGCAGCAGCACGGCGACCGGGCCCGGGCTGAACTGCGCAATCTCGAGCAGCGCGAGCAGACCGATCACGATCACCTGATGAACCAGCACCCCGGTCGCAATCAGGGCCAGGGTCACCGCCCGCTGGGCGGCGAGGATTCGCTGTGAGACGCGCGCCGCTGCATACCCGAGAACGCAGCACGCCAGACTGTGCAGACCGAAGACCGACGACGTGACGACGTCCTGTGCCAGACCGGCGATCAGACCGCCGGCGAAGCCTTGAAGAGAATCGCCCCGCACGCTGTTCAGAACAACCAGCAGCACGAAGAAATCGACGGTTTCCGCGGCAGCCGGAAGCAACCCGCCCAGCAGCAGTTCGACCAGGGCAACCGCCGCCAGGGCGCCGGCGAACCTACCGGCCGATGCCATCCGCCCCATCCATCATGCCTTCGGGCAGAGGTTCGCGGCGCCACAGGAAGGCATGGCCGAGCGAGCCGAGATCCACACTCGGGACGATCCGGATGTCGTGGAACAGATCGCCGTTCGACTCGACGGACGTGATCGTGCCGATCGGGACGCCGCCCGGGAACACACCGTCGATGCCGGCCGTGATCACCCGGTCGCCAGGCCGGACATCGACCTGCAGCGGCAGGAAGTTGAGGGACAGGGCGCCGGGGTCGGCGGTGCCCCGGACGATGCCCTGGCGGCGTGTGCGCTCGATCATCGCACCCACCGACGACGCCCGGTCGGTGACCAGGAGCACCCGCGCGTAGGCGCCGGTCGAGGAGACGACACGACCCAGGAGGCCGTCGATCGTGGTTACCGGCCGCCGACCCCAGTCTTCCCGGTTCAGGCCATCAGGCAGGTGCAGGATGGCAGTTCGTCGCCACGACCGATGATCGACATAGACGATGTCCGCCCGCAGCAGATCGGCGCCCGCGGGCGGTTCGTAGCGCAGCGGCTCGGAGACGAGGCCGGCCTCCAGGCCCAGGCCCACGATGGCCGCATAGGCGGATTCCACCTCGAGCAGCCGGGTCCGCAGATCCTCGTTGTCCCGCTCCAGCGCGGCCCTCGACGACCGGTCCTCCCGGTACCGATCAACGGCGCCGCCGGCAGCCGCGACGAACCGCTTGATCGGTCCCTCCAGCCAAAGCGCGACATCGCCCGCGCGCTGCGGCGCCTGCAGCGTCAGGAGCGCAAGGAGAGCCGCCAGGGACACGGCGAACAGGACCGCTACCCAACGCTCGCTCATGATGGATCTTCTCTCCCGTCAGGAACCTGCGAAACGTTCGGCAGCGCCAGGTCGGCGGCGCTATCGAACGGAAACCCTTCGCAGCAGGTCGATATCCCTCAACACCCGGCCCGCTCCGAGCACGACCGAAGCCAACGGATCCTCCGCGGCAAAGACCGGCAGCCCCGTCGCCTCGCGCAGGCGCTGGTCCAGAGAGTGGAGCAACGCTCCACCTCCGGAGAGCACGATGCCCTTGTCCATCACGTCCGCCGACAGTTCCGGCGGCATCCGTTCGAGCGCCTGGAGGACCGAATCGACAATCGCCTTCACCGGCTCGGCCAGCGCTTCCCGGATCTCTCCGTCGGAGATCTTCAGGCTGCGCGGCACGCCCTGGACGAGATCGCGACCCTTGATGTCCATGTGCAGCGCCTTCTGAACCGGAAAGGCCGAACCGATTTCCACCTTGATTCCCTCCGACGTCCGCTCACCGATCAGGAGGTTGTGCTTGCGCTTGAGGTGCTGTGCGATCGCGTCGTCCATCGCGTTGCCCGCCACCCGCAGCGATCGGCTGTAGACCGTTCCGGCGAGCGAGATGACGGCGACATCCGTCGTGCCGCCACCGATGTCGACGATCATGTTGCCGGTCGGTTCGGTGATCGGCAGGCCGGCCCCGATCGCGGCCATCATCGCCTGCTCGACCAGGTAGACCTCCGAGGCGCCGGCGCTCATCGCCGACTCCCGGACCGCGCGCTTTTCCACCGGCGTGATCTCCGAAGGCACGCCGATCACGATTCGCGGGCGGGCGAAGCGGCGACCGTGGTGGGCCTTGCGGATGAAGTGCTTGAGCATCTGCTCGGTCATGTCGAAGTCGGCGATGACGCCGTCCTTCATCGGCCGCACGAGTGCCAGAATGCCCGGCGTACGGCCCAGCATCTCCTTGGCCTCGGTGCCGACTGCCTCGATGCGGTTGCTCTGGTTGTTCACGACCACGACCGACGGCTCGCGGACGACGATGCCGTTCGCCTGGGTGAAGACCAGGGTGTTCGCGGTCCCCAGGTCGATTGCCAGGTCGCTCGAGAACCACTGCAGGAAGCGCATCGGCCGGAACCTTATCCTGTTACCATCGGCGCCGCCTTCGTCCGCGGCAGGACCTGACGCGGTTCTTCCGACCCGCGCTTCCGGAACGTCAGACCGCCGCCAACTCTTCGAGCATCCGGCAGGAAGCACTTCAATGCTCAACGTCATCCGCAAGAACATCAAGAGCTTCTATCCGCTGGCGATCGGGCTGGCGGCCGTGTTCGTACTCCTCGTCTTCACCGACTTCCAGTCGCTGGACGGCACCCAGGCCAACCCGATTGCCGCCAAGGTGGGCCGGGAGGACATCACCTTCGTCGAGTTCGAGCGCAGCTACAGGAACGCCGAGAACCGCTACCGCGAGATCTACGGCGACGCGTTCACCGCCGACCTCGCCGACCAGTTGCAGTTGCCCGTTCAGGCAATCGAAGCGCTGATCAACGACCGCCTCCTCATCCGGGAAGCCGAACGGCTGGGACTGACGGTCAGCAGGGAGGAGTTGCAGGAGGAGATTCTCGCGATTCCCGGCCTGACCGACGCCGCCGGCAACTTCATCGGCGCGAGCGAATACCAGCAGCTCCTGCGCAGCAACCGCTACACCGTGGACGAGTTCGAGGCCGGGTTGCGGACCTCCCTGCTCGTGACCAAGCTGCAGAATGCACTGAGCGAGGTGGCGCACGTTTCCGACGCCGAAGTCGAGAAGCATGCCCGCGACGCGGCCGAGCGGGCGGCCATCCGCTACATCCAGGTTCCGGCCAGCCGCTACGCCGCCGAAGCCGAACCCTCGGCCGACGAGACGGCCGCCTTCTTCGAGGCGAACCGCGACGACTTCCGGCTACCCGAACGCCGGCGGACCGGCTACCTCCTGGTCAACACGAACACCGTCCGCGCGGAACTCGAAGTGACCGACGAGGAAGTCCAGGAGTACTACGCCGACAACAACGAGCAGTTCGAGATACCCGAACAGGTGCGGGCCAGCCACATCCTCCTGCTCGAGACGGCGAGTCGCAGCAGCGAGCAGGCACGGGCCCAGTTGAACGACCTGCGCCGTCGCATCGAGGCCGGCGAGGACTTCGCCGCCCTGGCCACCGAGTACTCGGAGGACGAGGCGAACGCCGCGGCCGGCGGCGACCTGGGTTACTTCGGCCGCGGTGCGATGACCCGGCAGTTCGAGGAGGCGGCCTTCGCGGCCGCCAGCGGCGATCTTGTCGGCCCGATCGAGAATCAACTCGGACCCCGTACCGGACATCACCTGATCCTCATCCAGGATCGTCGCGAAGGCGGCCGCCAGACGCTTCAGGAGGTGAGCAACCTGATCCGCGTCCAGCTCCTGGCGACGAAGGCGGAGGAGGAAGGCCAGCGCCGCATCGACGCCCTCGCGGAGAGACTGGGCGACCAACCGTTCGAGGGCGAGACCGAAGCCCGGGAACTGGCGGCCGCCGAGGGACTCAGCTTCGAGGTCACCGAGCCTTTCGCCGAGGATGACGCGATTCCCGGCGTGGGCCGCAACTTCAACTTCTCCTCCGAGGCGTTCGGCCTTGAAACCGGCGCGTGGTCGCAGCCGGTACGCATCGCGGCGGGGTGGGCTCTGCTGTCGCTGCTTGAGGTGCTGCCGCCCCGCGACGCCGAGTTCGCGGAGGTCGAGGCAGACGTGCGCGGGGCCCTGCGCCAGCAGAAGGAAGGTGAACTCCTGACCGCCGCGCTCGCCGAGGCGAAGACACGGCTGGAAGGAGGACTCGCCCTGGACGATGCGGCGACCGAGTTCGACGCCGCGGTCGAGGAAAGTGGCAGCTTCGGCCTGCGCCAGCCGATCGGCGCCCTGGGTGCGGCGCCGGAACTCTCCCGGGAGGTCTTCGCCCTCTCCGCCGGCCAGTTCGGCGGCCCGATCGATACACCGTTCGGCGGCGTCCTGTTCGAGGTCTCGGAACGAGAAACGTTCGATCCGGTCGGCTTCGACCCCGAGGCCACGCGGAGTCAACTGCTCTCCGAACGCACGCTGACCTTGCTGCAGTCCGTGCTTGGGCGCCTGCGCGAAGAGCTTGGCGTCAGCTACACCCAGGACTTCATCGAAAACTTCGGTCTCGGCGAGACCGAGGCGGCCGGAACCTGACCGCCGCCGGGCGGCCCACCCCCGCTTGATCGGCTACCTGCGCGGTCGTCGCCAGGCCCTGGGGCCCGAACTCCTGGTTCTCGACGTCGGCGGCGTCGGGTACTCGGTGCGGATCCCGCTGTCGACCTGGTTCGAGCTGGACCGGCTCGAGGCGGACGCCGAGTTCGGACTGCACATTCACACCCACGTTCGCGCCGACACGATCGAACTCTTCGGCTTCTGGAGCGAGGCGGAACGGACACTGTTCGAGCACTGCCTCAGCGTCACCGGCATCGGGCCCCGGCTGGCCCAGGTCGTCCTCTCCGGCGGGTCGACCGCCGATCTTTTGACGGCGGTCGCCGGCGGCAACCTCGCCGCCCTGATCCGGATCCCGGGTATCGGCCGCAAGACCGCCGAGCGAATGGTCCTCGAGTTGAAGGAAAAGGCGAAGCTGTTGCTGGCCGAGTCCGGCGCCGAACCCCCGCCGGCCGAGCCGGCGCCGGAGCTCGAGAGCGAGCACGACCAGATCGCCGGCGCTCTGATCAACCTCGGCTACCGCCCGAGCGAAGCCCAGCGCGCGGTCGCCCGCGTCCTCAGCGAGCACCCCGAAGTCGAGTTCCAGGAACTCCTGCGCCTGAGTCTGCGCCAGCTATCCCGGCTGTAGGGAAGCGGAGCGCGCGGAGCGCCTGAGGCGCGCGGGGCTCACGGAACGCCTGAGACGCGCGGGGCTCACGGAACGCCTGAGACGCGCGGGGCTCACCCGCCCGTCTTGGGTTCAGGAGGGGTCAGCTCCCAGGTGACGTTCGCGCTTGGAAGGAGATGGAAGGGGGGTGCGCTCACTCCGCTTCACTCGCTCCGGTTGGTCGGTGGTGACTGCGATGTCGTCGGGCGTCGCTCGTTCAGAGGCACTTGGGAGCTGACCCCTCCTGAACCCGACTGGGCTGGACGGCGTTGCCGGAGGGGGGCGGCGGCCGTACTGTCCCGGTCGGCGCTGGACCTGATCGCAAGCAGATTGGGTGTGCCGCTTCACTCGCTCCGGTTGGTCGGTGATGAGTGCGATGTCGTCGGGGGTGGCTCGTTTCAGAGGCGCCTGGGAGCTGACCCCTCCTGAACCGACTGGGCTGGACGGCGTTGCCGGAGGGGGGCGGCGGCCGTACTGTCCCGGTCGGCGCTGGACCTGATCGCAAGCAGATTGGGTGTGCCGCTTCACTCGCTCCGGTTGGTCGGTGATGAGTGCGATGTCGTCGGGGGTGGCTCGTTTCAGAGGCGCCTGGGAGCTGAACCCTCCTGAACCCGACCGGGCTGGACGGCGTTGCCGGAGGGGGGCGGCTGCCGCGCCGGCGGAACTGCCCGTGGCCGCGATACGATCCGCCCATGGCCGGGTCCGGCGATGCCGACAGTGAACACGATGTCCTCTCGCCGGCGCCGGACGGCGAAGATCGCCGCGTCGAGCCGTCGCTTCGGCCTCAGTGCCTGAAGGAGTACCTGGGCCAGGAGAAGATCGTCGAGCTGCTCGACATCTACATCCAGGCGGCGCATGGCCGGGGCGAGCCCCTGGATCACGTCCTGCTGTTCGGTCCCCCGGGGCTGGGCAAGACGACCCTGGCGCACATCGTCGCCAGGGAGATGCGTTCCGCCCTTCGGTCCACTTCCGGTCCCGTCCTTGAACGGGCGGGCGACCTGGCAGCCATCCTGACCAACCTGGAGCCGGAGATGTTCTCTTCATCGATGAGATCCATCGCCTCGGCCCAACCGTCGAGGAGATCCTCTACCCGGCGCTGGAGGACTTCCAGCTCGACCTGGTCATCGGCTCGGGGCCGATGGCCAGGACGGTGCGCATCGATCTGCCCCGCTTTACACTGGTCGGCGCCACGACCCGCGCCGGTCTGATCACACCGCCGCTTCAGGCACGGTTCGGCATCGTCCACCGTCTCGACTTCTACAGTCCGGAGGTCCTGAGCGTGATCATCCAGCGTTCGGCCGGGCTGCTTGAAGTGCCGGTCGACCAGGGAGGCGCCAACTAGATCGCCCGGCGCAGCCGCGGCACACCCCGCATCGCCAACCGGCTCCTGCGCCGGGTGCGCGACTACGTGCAGATCGAGGCGGACGGCCGGATCGACCGCGCCACCGCCAGTGAGGGCCCTCTTCCAGCAGGAAGTCGACGAGTACGGCCTGGACAAGGTCGACCGCAGGATCATGCGCCTGCTGATCAAACACTACGGAGGCGGCCCCGCGGGCCTCAAGGCGCTCGCTGCGTCGGTCGGCGAAGACCAGGGCACGATCGAGGACTTCTATGAGCCATACCTCGTCCAGAAGGGATTCCTCCAGCGCACCCCCCGCGGCCGCGTGGCCACTCCGGCGCGCATACGAACACCTGGGCCTGCAGGGCCGCGACACCCTCTTCTGAAGCGGCGCACCGGTCTGCCCGCGACCAGATCCGGCGCCGACCCGGACAAGACGGTAGCCGCCCCCTCGGCAACGCCGTCCAGCCCGGTCGGGTTCAGGAGGGGTCAGCTCCCAGGCGCCTCTGAACGAGCGACCCCCGACGACATCGCAGCCACCACCGACCAACCGGAGGCGAGTGAAGCGGAGTGAGGGCACCCCCCTTCCATCTTCCTCCGAGCGCGAACGTCACCTGGGAGCGAACCCCTCCTGCCCCAAGACGGGCGGGTGCATCCTCCGCCGGCTCAAAGCGGGCGGCTGCAAGCTGCAATACCCCGCCATGGCGCGGGCGCCCGTGGGCGTGTACGCTATTGCGCCCTTCGCGCCCCTCGCGCACTCAAGACGTGACTGCTCTCGGATCCCACCATGATCGTCCTCAAGTTCGGCGGCTCCTCCGTGGCCGATGCACCCCGGCTCCAGGCGGCCGCCCGGATCGTCAGGCGACGGCTCGCTGGTTCCGCGGTGAACGGCGCGGTCGTCGTGTCGGCGCTGGGCGGGGTCACCGACCGGCTGCTGGCGATGGCCGCCAACGCCCTGGAGGGCAGCGATCCGGCTGAGGCGGCACGCGAGTCAGCGGCCCTGCGCGTTCATCATCTGGAAATCGGGGCCCAGGTAGCGACGGACGACGATCGGCCGGCCCTGGCGGCCGAGGTCGAAGCCCTCTGCGACGGCCTGGAGGCGGCGGGTGCGCGACTGCGAGCCCGGCTCGGACACGGCGGGCCGCTCGACCGAGGCACTGGTTGACCGGGTCGTCTGCCACGGCGAACTCCTGTCGACCCGGCTCCTCGCCGCCGCCCTGCGCGCCGAGGGCCTGCCTGCCGAGGCTTGTGACGCGCGTCCCCTGGTGTCGACGGACCGCTCGTTCTCGGCCGCAATCGTCGATCCGGAGCGGACCCTGGAGGCGATCGCCACCCACTTCGCGAACCTCGGGCCCGAAGCCCCGCTGCAGGTGGTGACCGGTTTCCTGGGCAGCAGCCCGGACGGTGAGACGACGACCCTGGGACGCAGCGGCTCCGACCTCACCGCCTCTCTCGTCGGCGCCGCGCTCGACGCCGAGCAAATCGAGATCTGGACCGACGTTCCGGGCGTCATGACGGCCGACCCCCGGCGCGTGGAGGATGCCCTGCCCATCCCGCGACTGAGCTACGAAGAGATGCTCGAACTCTCTCACTTCGGCGCCAAGGTGGTCTATCCGCCGACCGTGACGCCGGCGCGGCGCCACGGCATTCCGCTGCTGGTCCGCAGCACCCTCGATCCCGAGCACCCCGGAACCCTCATCGGCGACGACGGCGAGGTCGGGGACAGGGCCCGCGGCACAGCGGTCACCGGTATCTCCTCGATCGACGACGTCCACCTGATGCTCCTTGTCGGCGACAACCTGGTCGGCACACCGGGAGTTGCAGCCCGTTCTTTTCGACGCCCTCGCCGCCTGCGGCGCCAGTGCGATCCTGATCTCCCAGGCCTCGAGCGAGCACTCGATCTGCTTCGCGGTGGAACCCGGCGTGTCCGAGGCGGCGCGGCGGGCGGTCGACGCCGAGTTCCAGGCCGAGATCGAGGCCGGGTCGGTCAGGCCGATCAGGGTCGAGCGGGACCAGTCGATCCTGGCCGTGGTCGGCGACGGCATGCGGGATCGGCCCGGCATCGCCGGACGCCTCTTCGGCATCCTGGGCCGGCGCGGCGTGAACGTCAGGGCGGTGGCCCAGGGCTCGTCCGAGCGGAACATCTCGATGGTCGTGGCGCGGGCCGACGAGGGCCGCGCGGTGCGCTGGATCCACCGGGAGTTCTTCCATCACGCCGCTTCCGGCCGGCTCGCGGTCTACGTGCTCGGCGTCGGCGGCGTCGGTTCGGCGCTGCTCCGGCAACTCGACGCCGAACGGGACGCACTGGCGCGGCAGGGAATCGATCTCCAGTTGCGGGGCTTGGCCAGCTCCCGCTTCATGCACCTTAGGCCGCGCCGCGGCGGGAGACTCGACGCCGGCGCCGCGAGCCACCCCGAGGGCTGGCGGTCCACGCTCGAGCGCGGCGGCGAACCGGCCGACCTGGACCGCCTGCTGGAACACCTCGGCGAGACGGCGGCCGGCGGCGGGCGCACCGTGCTCGTCGATGTCACGGCCAACGGTTCGATGGCCGCCGTCTACCATCGTGCGCTCGCCGCGGGCGCCGCGGTCGCCAGCGCGAACAAGCTCCCCTTCGCCGGGCCAATCGAGGACTTCCGTGCCTTCCGGCCCGCCAGCGCTCAGAACGTCTTCCACGAAGCAACCGTAGGCGCGGGCCTGCCCGTGCTCCACACCGCCGACATGCTGCTCGGCGCCGGGGACCGCATCGACTCCATCTCCGGCGTGTTCTCGGGCACGCTCGCCTACCTGACCGGGAAGCTGGGCGCCGGCAGCGTGTGGAGCGAAGCTGTCCGGGAAGCCCACGGCCTCGGTTACACGGAACCGGACCCCCGGGACGATCTCGGCGGCCTGGACGTGGCCCGCAAGCTGCTGATCCTGGCCCGCATCTGCGGCTGCGGTCTCGACCTGGAGGACATCGAGGTCGAGCCCATGCTGGATCGGCCCGACCTCGCCGACCTGCCGCTGGAGGCCTGGTGGAAGCGGCTTGTTGAAGCCGACGTTTCGATGGCGGGCCGCTTCGCCGATGCCGCGTCGTCGGGCCTCGAACTCGCCTACCTGGCCGAACTGGACACGACAGGCGATTCGGCCACTGCCCGGGTCGGACTGCGCGCCGTCCCCTCCGACCATCCGGTCGCGGGGATGCCCGCCTCGGACAACATGTTCGTCTTCAGCAGCCAGCGCTACCAGGAACGCCCCCTGGTCGTCCAGGGTCCGGGCGCCGGCGCCGACCTGACCGCGGGCGGTGTGTTCGCCGACATCCTTCGCGCCTGGGCGCAGCGGGGATCCGCCCGATGACCTCCCTGGCAGCCCGTGGCAGAGTGAATCGGCCCGGCTGCGGCGCCGGCCGCAAGTTGGGAGCCCCGCCATGACGACTCGAAGCGAACCCTTCCGCGCCGCCGTTCTCGGCGCCACCGGCACCGTGGGCCAGCGGTTCGTCACCCTGCTCGAGGGGCACCCGTGGTTCGACTTGACCGCGCTGGCCGCCTCCGAGCGATCCGCGGGGAAGGCCTACCGCGACGCGGTCACCTGGATTCAGACCCGGCCGATCGACGAAACGGTCGCGGCGATGCCCGTCCACACGATCGACGAGCTGAAGGACCGGGAGTTCGACATCGTGTTCTCGGCCCTGGACGCCAGCGTGGCCAGAGACATCGAGCCCGAGTTCGCCCGCCGGTGCCTGGTCGTCACGAACGCCAGCGCCCATCGCATGGACGAAGACGTCCCGCTCCTCGTGCCCGAGGTGAATCCGGACCACCTCGCGCTGCTGCCTCCGGCCAGGGACGGCGCCGACCTGCCGCACGGCATCGTCGCCAACCCGAACTGCTCGACGATCGGGCTGGTGCTGGCGCTCAAGCCCCTGGCTTCCGCCTTCGGGTTCGGACGCGTCTCGGTGGTCACGCTGCAGGCGGTATCCGGCGCCGGCCTTCCCGGCATCTCGAGTTACCAGATCCTGGACAACGTGATTCCCTGGATTTCCAGCGAGGAGGAGAAGCTCGAGATCGAGACGGGGAAGATCCTGGGGCGGGTCAGCGGCGGCACGATCGCGCCGGCCGAGCTTGCCGTTTCGGCCCAGTGCAACCGGGTTCCCGTGGTCGACGGACACACACTCTGCGTCTCGGTCGATCTGTTGGGGGCGCCGACGCTCAAGGAAGTCAAGGAGGCGTGGGGATCGTTCCGCGCCGCGCCCCAGGAACTCGGCCTGCCGTCGGCGCCCGCTCAACCGATCGTCTATCTCGGCGACGACACCCCGCCGCAGGCGCGTGTGCACCGTGACCTCGGCCAGGGCATGACGACCTCGATCGGACGGCTGCGTGAATGCCCGATCCTCGGCTACCGCTTCGTCGCCCTGTCGCACAACACCCTGCGGGGCGCCGCAGGCGGGGCGCTGCTGGCCGCGGAACTCGCCGTCGCCCGTTGCGGCCGGCACGGCAGCGAACGAGTCGCCCGATGAGCGCCTTCGCCCCGGCGTCCGCCTCGAACAGGGACAGCCGCGCATGACACGGTGGGCGCGGGCCTTCGCTCCAGCAGCTTCCAACAGGGCGCGCGGCGAATGAGCCGTTGGGCGAGAGCTTTCGCGCCCGGGTCGGTTTCGAACATGGCCTGCGGGTTTGACATCCTGGGGTTCGCCCTGCAGTCGGACGGCGACAACAGCGCGACTTCCGGCCCCGGCGACGTGGTCACGGCGAGGGAACCCGGTTCCGGCGCCCAAGCTCGCGGTCCGGTCAGGATCACGGCCATCGCGGGCGACGAGGGGCGGCTGCCGCTGAGGCCGCAACGCAACACCGCCGCGGTCGCCGCCACGGCGTTGATCGAGGCCGAGGCGCCCGACGCCAGCGTCGACCTGGAGATCGAGAAACGCATGCCGCTCGAGAGCGGCCTCGGCTCGAGCGCCGCCAGCGCGGTGGCGGCGGTCGTCGCCGTCGACGCCCTGCTGGGCCTCGACCTGCCGCATGCCGCTCTGCTCCGGTACGCGCTGGCCGGGGAGGTCCTGGCCAGCGGCGGCGCCCACGCCGACAACCTGGCCCCGTCCCTGCTCGGTGGCCTGGTCCTGGTCCGTTCTCTGGACCCGGCGCCGGACGTCGTGGCGCTGCCAGTGCCCGAACGTCTGACCTGCGCGCTCGCCCGGCCCCACACCCAGGTCAACACGCGTGAATCGCGCGCCCGCCTCGACCGCCATCTGCCGCTAGGGCGCGCCGTGACCCAGTGGGGCAATGCCGCGGCTCTCGTCGCGTCGCTTTACCGCAACGACCTGGAACTGCTTTCCCGATCCCTCGTCGACGTGGTCGCCGAGCCGGTCCGGGGGCCGAACGTGCCTGGCTTCCACGAGGCCAAGAAGGCCGCCATCCATGCCGGCGCCCTCGGTTGCAGCCTGTCCGGCAGCGGCCCGGCCCTGTTCGCCCTCTGCGACGGGCTGGACCGCGGCCGGGAGGTCGCGACGGCGATGGCGACGGCTTTCGAGGACGCGGCGGGTGTCGACTGCGACCGGCTCGTGTCGCCGCTTCCCTCCCCGGGAGCGCGGGTGATCGACAGCGGCGACGAAACCCGGGGAGATTGACTGTGCGCTTTGTGAGCACCGGCGGACAGGCGCCGGCGGCCTCGCTGGGTCAGGCGCTGCTCGAGGGACCGGCGCCCGACGGCGGCCTCTACGTTCCCGAGCGCCTGGAGGCGCTGACGGCCGAACAGTTGGCCCTGCTGAGACTCATGCCCCTGACCGGCATCTCGAGCATCCTCGGCAGTCACCTGTTCGGGGCGGACGTACCGGAGGACGAACTCGCCGCGCTGCTCGAAGACGCCCTCGACTTTCCCATCCCCCTGCGTCAGCTCGAGCCGGGCATCTTCTGCCTGGAGCTGTTCCACGGACCGACGCTCGCCTTCAAGGACATCGCGGCGCGGGTCATGGCCCGCCTCATGTCGCGCTTCGTCGACACCAACGGTCCGGAGACGACCGTGGTCGTGGCGACCAGCGGCGACACCGGCAGCGCGGTGGCCCATGCGTTCAGCGGCGTTCCCGGCTTCCGGGTCTGCGTGCTCTACCCGCGCGGGCTGGTGACAGAGGCCCAGCGTCGCCTGTTCACGACCCTCGGCGGCAACGTGACCGCGGTCGCCGTCGCGGGCGCCTTCGACGACTGCCAGAGCCTGGCCCGGGCCGCGTTCGCCGACGGCGAACTCCGCCAGCGGCGGCCTCTCGCTTCCGCCAACTCGATCAACGTCGGTCGGCTGCTGCCCCAAGTCTTCTACTACTTCCACGCTTGGGCGCAGTTGCCCTCGGCACTCGCCGACGCCGACAGCCCGCTCGTTTTCTCGACCCCGAGCGGCAACTTCGGCAACCTGACCGCCGGCCTCGTCGCGAAGCGGATCGGTCTGCCCGTGTCCCGCTTCGTCGCGGCCACCAACGTGAACGACGCCGTGCCCGCGTACCTCAAGAGCGGCCGCTACGCGCCCCGCGCCGCGGCCGCCACGATCTCCAACGCGATGGATGTGGGCGATCCGAGCAACTTCGCCCGCATCCGGCATCTGTACTCGAACGGAGACGATCCCCTCGAGGCCCTCCGCCGCGACCTGGCGGGCCGCTCCTTCGACGACCCGACTACCCGGCTCGCGCTGCGCGACGTGCATGAGAGCCACGGCTATCTCCTGGACCCCCACACGGCGGTCGGCTACCTCGGCCTGAAGGAGGAACTCGAGGCAAGGGGCGGCGGCGCCGGCGTCGTGCTGGCGACGGCACACCCGGCGAAGTTCGCCGACGTGATCCGCGAAGCCGTCGGCATCGAGCCGCCCCTGCCGCCCGCGCTCGCGCGATGCGCCGACCTGCCCGAGCGGATCGTCGAGATTCCGGCGGAGGCGCCGGCACTGCGAGAGGTTCTGCTCTCGTAGCCTGAGCCGGGACCGAGCGCCGCAAAGGACCGGGACCTTGGAAAACCGGCAGACCGGTTGCCCACAGCTACCGCAGCTTCGACCACTGCTCGCCTCTCGGACGGCCTCGGACAGGGACCGGAATCCACCCGGCAAAGGACCAGGTGCGCCTAGCCCTCTGGCCGGCATCCGGCGCGTCAGCGACGGTCTCCGGTCCGCAGCTTCAGGGCCAGGCTAGGCTAGGCCGGATCCAGGGCCGTGCAGACGAGCCTCTCCCCCTCTTCGCAGCGACTGCCGGGCCCGATGCCCCGGTCCGCCGGCGTGACGAGCTTGCCGTCGAGGTCAATCCCGGGTGGCACCCGGACCCCAGGCGCCACAACCGTGTCGCGGATCGTGGTCCCGGCGCCGACGCGAACCCCCGGCATCAGGAGACTCCGCTCCACCCGCGCTCCGGCGCCCAGGCGGCAACCGCTCTCGATCACGCTGCGCTCGATGGCCGCGCTCGTGTCCGCCTTCACGCCGGGCGCCACGAAACGCCGGCGACGCTTGCGCCCGCCGGCGGTCCGCCCCCAGTCGAGAGCTCCGTTCAGATAGCGGCGTGGCGTGCCGAGGTCGTGCCAGCGGCGACGGCAGCCGAAGCCAACGATCCGGGCATCCGACTCCAGAAGCGGCTGGTAGAGACCCTCCACGATGTCGTTGGAGGTCAAGGGCGACGGAATCGCCTCGAGGGCCCTGCGCGACAGGACGTGGAGACCCTGGAAGGTCCGCCTGCGGCCGCGCACCGAGCCGACCAGCAGGTCGCGAAGCCCGGTGACGAGCCCTCGCTGATCGACTTCCACGCCGCCGCCCAGGCGCTGGTCCGGCGCTTCGCGGCCCAGTTGAAGGGTGACGTCGGCGCCGCTGCGGCGGTGGCGGGCCAGCGCGTCACGGATCGGCCAGCGGCAGAGCGAGTCGCCGTTCACCAGGACGATGTCGTCGCCATCGGCCAGGAAGTCGCGCAGATTGACGACCGCGCCCAGGGTTCCCAGCAACTCCGGCTCGACGGCGAAGCTCAGCTCGATTCCCCGTTTTGCCGCTTCCGACTCCAGTCCATCCCGGACGGAGCCCGCCAGGTGGTGCAGGTTGACTGCCGTCTCGCAGCCGGCGCGGTGGAGGATGTCGATCGTACGCATCGCGACCGGGCAGCCGGCCACGGGCAGCAGTGGCTTCGCCACCTGCAGCGTCAGCGGCCGCAGCCGTTCGCCGCGCCCGGCGCAGAGCACGAGCGCCCGAACCCGCGAACCCGTCCGGGCGCTGCTCACTGCCTCTCCGGAGGAAAAACCATGTCCCTCGGCAGATCCGGCCGATCCCTGCGGTAGGCGCGATAGAGAGCGAGGTAGTCCTCCGGCGCCGAACGTTCGGCCTGCAGGCCGCAGAGTCGGCAGACCTCCTCGATCCGCCCTCGCGGCAGATCGTCGGCCAGCTCCTCCACTTCCACGAAGTCTCCCATGGGCGTTCGGTCAAGCGCGATCTCGCAGTCGAGCAACCGCCACGTCTCGCGGACCTTCTCGTACCGCGCAGCGACCCGGAACCCCAGCGATTCCAGCAGCAGCCGCGCGGCGTCCGGGTCGTCCACCGCGAACTCGTGTTCCAGCCGCTCCTTCACGCCGTCGACCATGCGCGGCGCCGACTTGAAGGTCAGCCGGCTTCCGCCGCCGTCGGAGCGCAGGCGGAGCAGTTCGCGACGAGAGCGGAGACGCCGATCAACCGGCGCGTCGACCAGGTCGAACACCAGGTTCGATTCCAGGCCGGCGGGCCGCTGCAGATCCGCTCCGGCAACCTGCAACCGTTCCCTGACAGCGTCCAGGTCGGCGACCGGGATCTTGATTTCGCGCTCGTTCAAGCGCCAGGGCGGACCGCCTCCGCCGCGCAACCTCCGAGGCGGTCGAGGACCCGAACCACAGTGCGAATGCCCTGGTAGAAGTTCGCCAGGTCCATCTTCTCGTTCGGCGCGTGCAGCCGGTCGTCCGACAGCCCGAATCCGACCAGCAGCACCGGCGCGTCAAGCACCTCCGACAGGGTCGAGACGACGGGAATCGACCCGCCCTCACGGACGCGCACGGGCGCCCGGCCCCACGCCTCCCGGATGCCCTCGAGCGCCGCGTCGACCAGCGGCCCCTGGAGATCGACGAGGACCGGCGGCGCCCCGTTCAGGTTGTCCACCTCGACGTCGATGCCGGGAGGCGCCATGGAATGAATGTACTCCGCGAACGCGCGGAAGAGACGTTCCGGTTCCTGGTCGGGAACGAGGCGCATGGACACCTTGGCGCCGGCCTGGTTGGCGATCACCGTCTTTGCGCCCGGCCCCTGGTAGCCGCCCCACATCCCGTTCACATCGCAGGTCGGCCGAGCCCAGACTCTCTCCAGAGTCGTGTAGCCCGCCTCGCCCCAGAGGGCTTTCGCGCCGATCTCTTCACCGTACTTCGTCTCGTCGAAGGGCAGCGCGGCGAACGCGGCACGTTCTCCGGCGCCCAGTGGCTGCACGTCGTCGTAGAAGCCGGGGATCAGGATCCTCCCGTCCTCCGGGTCGCGCAGCGCCGCCAGCATCGTCCCCAAGGCGTTCAGCGGGTTAGCCACCGCGCCGCCGAAGGTGCCGGAGTGGAGGTCCCGCGCCGCCCCGCGAACCCGGACCTCGGTGTAGAGCAGCCCCTTCAGGCCATAAAGAACGGAGGGCTGGCCCGGTCCGTACATCGAGGTGTCCGAGACCAGCGCCAGGTCGCAGGCGAGCCGTTCGGCGGCCGGGCTCCGCACGTACGCCTCGATCGCCTCTCCGCCGCATTCCTCCTCGCCCTCGATGAGGAACTTCACGTTGACTGGCAGACTGCCGGTCTCCGCCATCAGCGCCTCGACCGCCTTGATGTGGGTGAAGGACTGGCCCTTGTCGTCCGTGGCGCCGCGGGCCACGATCCGGTCGCCGCGCTCGCCGGTTTCGATCGTCGGCTCGAACGGGTCGTTCCGCCACTCGTCCAGGGGGTCTACCGGCTGCACGTCGTAGTGGCCGTAAAAGAGGACAGTCGGGCGCCCGGGCGCCCCGAGCCACTCGCCGTAGACCAGCGGATGGCCCGCCGTTTCGATGATCTCGGCTTCGAGCCCGGAGGTCGCGAGACGCTCCCGGACGAATCCGGCGCAGCGTTGCATCTCTCCCGTGCAGGCCGGATCCGTCGAGACGGAGGGAATCCGGAGGTACTCCTTCAACTGCTCCAGGCTGGCGCCGGTCTCCCGGTCCACGCGCTCCAGAACGGACTCGATACTCATCTCGACCAGGCTCGGCGGCGGTCAGTCATCGAAGCTGCGCCCGGTCTTCTCCCAGTCGGCGAGGAACTGGTTCAGGCCGATGTCCGTCAACGGGTGGCGGTAGAGCTGGCTGAGGGTCACAAACGGCAGGGTGATCACATCGGCGCCCAGCTCCGCCGACAACACGACGTGGACGGGGTGGCGGGCGGAAGCGACCAGGACCTCGGTCTCGAAGTCGTACCGGGAGTAGATCACGATCACCTGCCGGATCAGGTCCATGCCGTCCTGGGCGATGTCGTCGAGCCGTCCGACGAAGGGGGAGATGTAGGCGGCCCCCGCCTTCGCCGCCAGCAGAGCCTGCGACGGCGAAAAGCAGAGCGTCACGTTGCAGCGGATGTTCTCCGCGGCAAGGCGCTGGACCGCCGTGAGTCCGGGTGGACCGAGCGGCACCTTGACGACCACGTTCTGGGCGAGACCGGCGAGCCGGCGCCCCTGGTCGAGCATGCCTTCGAGATCGGTGGCGAGAACTTCGCCGCTCACCGGGCCGGGCGTCAGTTCGGCGATCTCCCGGACCGTCGGCAGGTACGGCTTGCCCTGCTTCGCGATCAGACTCGGGTTCGTCGTCACGCCGTCGACCATGCCCCACTCCAGGCCGGTCTCGATCTCCTTGATGTCGGCAGTGTCGAGAAAGAACTTCATCCGTGAATCTCTCCTGAAGCGGCTTGCGAAAAAAGGCTCCGTTCCCGTGCGTCGGCGCGGACGCCGCGACTCTCTAGTTGATCGGCTCCGTCTCTGCGGCTTCTGCTTCCGGCGCTTCTTCGGCGCCGGAGACGGCGCCTTCTTCCTCCTCCTCACCCCGATCCGGGATCCGGGCCATCGCGACGATGCGGTCGCCGTCGTCCAGGTCCATCACCTTGACCCCTTGGGTGGCGCGGCCGATCAGGGACACGCTGCCCGCGGTGATGCGGATGATCTTCCCCTCGTGGGTGATCAGCATCAGACCCGTGTCGTTCGCCACCTCGCGGACACCGACCACCGTCCCGGTCCTGTCCGAGACCTTGAGGTTGATGATCCCGAGCCCGCCCCTCGACTGGCGGCGGTACTCGTCGAGCGCCGTCCGCTTGCCGAAGCCGTTCTCGCTGACGGTAAGCAGCGTCGTTTCCGCAGGGAGTGTCGCACCGTCCTCCCCCGGCGGCAGCAGGCACTCCATCGAGACGACCCGATCTCCGCGGCGCAGGCTGATCCCGCGCACGCCGCGTGTCGCGCGACTCAGGGAGCGCAGGTCGTTCTCGGGGAACCGGACCGAATAGCCCATCCGTGTCGCCAGCACGAGGTCGCTGCCGCCATCGGTCAACTTCACCGTCAGCAACCGGTCGCCCTCGTCGATCCGGACCGCAATGATGCCGCTGGCCCGGGGGCGCGAGTATTGCGACAGCGCCGTCTTCTTCACCACGCCGGTCTCGGTGGCGAAGGTCAGGAACCGGTCCTCCGGGAACTCCCGGACCGCGACGGTAGCGGCGACTCCCTCGCCGCTGTCGAGCTGCAGCAGGTTGACGATCGCCTTGCCCCGCGCCGCCGGGCCCATCTGGGGGATCTGGTGCACCTTGAGCCAGTAGCAGTGACCCCGGTCGGTGAACACGAGGATGTAGCTGTGGGCGGACGCGACGTAGAGCTGCTCCACGAAGTCGCCGTCCCGGGTCGCCATGCCGGTTCGACCCTTGCCGCCCCGATGCTGGTCCCGGTACAGGCTGAGCGACGACCGCTTGACGTAGCCCGACCGCGTCACCGTGATGACCATGTCCTCGTCGGCGATCATGTCCTCGATCGTGATGTCCGAGGAGTGGGCCATGATCTCGGTGCGGCGCGCATCGCTGTAGCGCTTCTCGATCGCCTCGAGTTCGCCCCGGATCTCGGCCAGCAGCAGCTCGTCGGATCCCAGAATGGCGCGCAGCCGACCGATCTCGGCGATCAGTTCCGCGTATTCCTGCTGGATCTTCCCTCGCTCCAGTCCGGTCAACCGCTGCAGCCGCATGTCGAGGATCGCCTGCGCCTGGGGCTCCGTCAGGGCGAAACCCTCGATCAGCCGCACCCGGGCCTCCGGCGGGGTCTGGCTGGCGCGGATCGTGGCGATCACCTGGTCGAGATGATCGAGAGCGATCAGCAGGCCCTCGAGCACATGGGCTCGCTTCTCCGCCCGCGCCAACTCGTAGCGGCAGCGCCGGATGACGACCGTACGGCGGTGGTCCAGGAAGTGGCGCAGCACGTCGTGCAGCGTCAGCACCTGAGGCTGGTTGTCGACGATCGCCAGCATGTTCATGCCGTAGCTGACCTGGAGCTTGGTCATCTTGTAGAGCGTGTTCAGGATGACCTCGGCCACCTCGCCCCGCTTGAGGTCGATCACGATGCGGATGCCGTCGCGATCCGACTCGTCGCGCAGATCGCGGATGCCCTCGAGCTTCTTCTCGCGCACGAGTTCGGCGATCCGTTCGATCAGCCGGGCCTTGTTCACCTGGTAGGGAATCTCGGAGACGATGATCGACTGGAGATCCGAACCCCTGTCCACGATGTCGGCGCGGGCGCGCACCTGAATCGAACCGCGGCCGGTCTCGTAGGCGCTGCGAATGCCGGCCCGGCCGTGGATGAACCCTCCGGTAGGGAAGTCCGGCCCGGGAACGAGTTCCATCAGCTCGTCCAGCGAAGCTTGCGGGCGGTCAATCAGCAGCTTGACCGCCGCGATCGATTCGCCGAGGTTGTGGGGCGGGATGTTCGTCGCCATGCCGACCGCGATGCCGGCTGAACCGTTGACCAGCAGGTTGGGTATTCGGGCCGGGAGGGGAGACGGTTCCTGTTCCGAACCGTCGTAGTTCGGTATCCAGTCGACCGTGTCCTTGTCGATGTCCTCGCGCAGCATCTCCTCGGCAATCCGCGTGAGGCGCACCTCGGTGTAGCGCATCGCGGCCGGGTTGTCGCCATCGATCGACCCGAAGTTGCCCTGGCCGTCGACCAGGGGGTAGCGCATGGAAAAGTCCTGCGCCAGACGCACCACCGTGTCGTAGATGGGGCCGTCGCCGTGAGGGTGGTACTTGCCCATCACGTCGCCGACGATGCGCGCCGACTTCTTGTATGCGCGCCCGGCCGTGTTGCCGGCCTCCCACATGCCGTAGAGCACCCGTCGATGAACCGGCTTCAGACCGTCCCGCACGTCCGGCAGAGCGCGGCCGATGATCACGCTCATCGCGTAATCGAGGTAGCTCCTGCGCATCTCCCGTTCGAGCTGAACGGGCTCGGTCTGGCGGCCGGCTTCCGACCCGTCCGGAGGCACGTCCGGAGGCAACGCGTTGGGGGGTTCGCCCTTGGTCACGATTTGCCGATCAGATGTCGAGGTTCGTCACGTAGAGCGCGTTCTGTTCGATGAACTGCCGGCGGGGCTCCACCTTGTCGCCCATCAGGGTCTCGAAGATGTCGTTCGTCGCTTCGTCCCGCTCGTGGTCGATCTCAACCAGCAGCATGCGGCGGCGCTCGGGGTCCATCGTGGTCTCCCAGAGCTGAGCCGGGTTCATCTCACCCAGACCCTTGTAGCGCTGGATGCCCAGACCCTTCTTCGCCGCCTCGAACAAGGCGTCCAGCGCCTCGTCCAGCGACTGCACTTCGCGGTGCTCCCCGCCCCCGCCGTTCACCTGCCGGAGCTGGATAGACGGCGAGTTCCACGCTTCGAGCGCCTGCCCATTGGCAACCAGGGAGCGGAACTCGCTGCCGCTCACCAGTTGCTCGTCCACCGTCACGTACCGGTCCACGCCGTCCCGCCGCGACCGGAAACGAATCGAGAACAGTCCATCGCCGCCTTCCTCTCCGTCTGCCACTTCGACGTCGTGGAAGCCGGACGCCTCGATGATCCGTGCGATCCGTTGCAGCCGTTCGCGGTCGGCGAGGCTGTCCCTGTTCCTGACTCCACCGGCGATCACCGCCCGCAGAGCATCCGCCGGCACACCGCGCGCACTCAGGGACTCGAGGGTTCGCCGGAAAGCCGCGAGATGGTCGAGCAGGCGACTCAGGCCCGCTCCCTCGAACACGATCGGATCGCCCACGTCGCCGTTGGGGAGCGCGACCTGCCAGCCCTTGAGGATTCTCTTCACGAGGTAGTCGTGGTACTCCTCGTCGTCCTTCAGGTAGCTCGACCGACGGCCTTCGGTGACCTTGTAGAGAGGCGGCTGAGCGATGAACAGGTGGCCCCGGTCGATGATCTCCTTCATCTGGCGGTAGAAGAAGGTCAGGATCAGCGTCCGGATGTGGCTGCCGTCGACGTCGGCGTCGCACATGATGATCAGCTTGTGGTAGCGGAGCCGGTCGACATCGAAGTCCTCGGAACCGATGCCGGTGCCCAGGGCCTGGATCAGGGTCCTGATCTCCTCTGAGGAGAGCATCTTGTCGAGGCGCGCGCGCTCAACGTTCAGGATCTTTCCCTTGAGCGGCAAGACGGCCTGGAACCGCCGGTCGCGGCCCTGCTTCGCCGAACCGCCGGCGGAGTCGCCCTCGACCAGGAAGAGCTCCGCGACGGCCGGATCGCGTTCGCTGCAGTCGGCAAGCTTGCCCGGCAGGTTCGAACTGTCGAGGGCACCCTTGCGCCGGGTGAGTTCCCTCGCCTTGCGCGCCGCGTCGCGCGCCCGGGCCGCCTCGACCGCCTTCTCGATCACGCGCCGGGCGTCGCGCGGGTTCTCCTCCAGGAAACTGGCGAGCTGCTCCCCGACGGTCGACTCGACCCAGCCGCGCACCTCCGAGGAGACGAGCTTCTCCTTCGTCTGGCTGGAGAACTTGGGGTCCTGGACCTTCACCGACACGATCGCGACCAGCCCCTCGCGGATGTCCTCGCCGGAGAGCTTCTCCTTGAGGTTCTTGCCGAGACCCGAGGCGGCCACGTAGTTGTTCACCGTCCTCGTCAACGCGGAGCGCAGGCCCGAGAGATGGGTGCCGCCGTCGCGATTGTTGATCGTGTTGGTGAAGCAGAGGATCCGTTCCTGGTAGCTGTCGCTCCATTGCAGCGCGACCTCGACCGACTCGCTTGAACCGGGTTCGCCCATCTGACCGACCAGGTAGACCGGTTGCGGATGCAGCGGTGTCTTGTTCCGGCTCAAATGGGCGACGAAGCTGCTGATGCCGCCCTCGTACTCGAAGTCGGCCCGCTTGCCGGTCCGCTCGTCGACGATCCGGATGGCGATGCCCCGGTTGAGGAACGACAACTCCCGCAAACGCTGGAGGAGGGTCTGGTAGTCGAAGGCGAGCTGCGTGAAGACGTCGGGATCCGGCGTGAAGCGAATCCGCGTACCGGTCGGATCGGCCGCCGCCAGATCGGAAACCGCCTCGATCGAACCAACCGGCACGCCGCGGCTGTAGGTCTGCTGCCAGCGGTGACCGTCCCGGTCGATCTCCAGCTCGAGGCGTACCGAGAGGGCGTTGACCACGGACAGGCCCACGCCGTGCAGCCCGCCCGACACCTTGTAGGAGTTCTGGTCGAACTTCCCGCCCGAGTGGAGTTCGGTCATGATCACTTCCGCCGCGGACCGCTGCTCGCCCTCGTGAAGGCCCACCGGAATGCCGCGGCCGTCGTCGGTCACCGAGACGCTGCCGTCGGCGTGGATGGTGACCTCTACCTGGTCGCAGAAACCCGCCTGCGCCTCGTCGATTGCGTTGTCGACGAGCTCAAACACCATGTGGTGCAGACCCGAGCCGTCATCGGTATCGCCGATGTACATTCCGGGCCTCTTGCGGACCGCTTCAAGGCCCTTGAGGACCTTGATGTCCTTCGCCGAATACCCGGATTCGGCCACCGTCTGAACACCGCTTGTTCCGGCGTCCGCCATGTACGGAAAACTATCACACGACGGCGCAGATCCCCAGTTTCCCGGGGCTGCTCATCGCGGACGCTAACTAACTGAAAACAAAGGGTTTACAGCCGCACCCAAAGAGCGCTCCAAGATGGCTGAAGCAGAAGAACCGGCGGAGTTCGGCGCTGCGCGCCAAATACCGGCCAGACGGCCGGCGCACCCGGCTAGATTCGCATCGGCATGATCACGCACAGATAGCGCGAATCGGCGCCGCCAACAGGGTGTCCGAGGCACTGGCTGTTCTCGTCCTTCAGCGCAAACTCGACCCGGTCGGTATCGACGGCGCCCAGGAAGTCCCGCACGTACGCGGGGTTCATGCCGATCTCCATGTTCTCCGCCTCGTAGTCGCATTCGAGGCTCTCTTCGGCCTCCCCCAGGTCCGGGTTCGACGACGACACGAGCAGCGACTGCGGGTTGAACCTGAACCTCACCATCGGCGCCCGATCGCCGGTCAGCAGGGCAACCCGATGCACCACCTCGGCGAGCTCCTGGCGGGCAAAGGACGCCTTCCGGTCGTTGTCCTGCGAGATGACCTTCTCGTAGTCGGGAAACGTGCCGTCCAGGATCCGACAGGTCAACTCGCGACGCCCGATCACGAAGGCGAGATGGTGCTCGCCGCGGCGAAACGTGACGTTCTCGTCACTGTCGAACCGCAACAGTTCGAGCAGCGCCTTGCGCGGCGCCAGCACGCCGTCGGCCTCGGTGACGCCGGACATCTCCACCTCGATCAGGGCCAGGCGGTGGCCGTCGGTCGCCACCAGTTCGACTGCGCCCTCCTTGAGCTTGAGCAGCGCACCGTTCAACTGGAACCGCGACTCTTCGGCGGACACGGCGAAGATCACCTTGCCGATCATGCGCTTGAAGTCGGCGAAGGGCGCCTCGAAAGAAGCCGAGGCGGAGTCAGGATCGACCGAGGTCAGAGTCGGAAAGTCCTCGGGCGAGAGACCGTTGACGCGGAACCGCGAGGAGCCGGCAACGATGTGGAGCGAGTTGGACTCGCCGGTCGACAACTCGACCGGACCATCTGCGAGGGCGCGGACGATCTCCAGCAGCTTGCGCGCCTGAACCGCCGTGGCGCCCGGCTCGCTCGCGCCCTCTTCGGCCGCGCAGAAAGAAGTGAGCGAGACATCGAGATCCGTCGCCGCCAGTTCCAGCCGGTTCTCCCGAACCCGCAACAGGAGGTGGGACAGCACCGGAATCGTCGACTTGCTCTCCACGATGCCGCGCATCGCGACGAGTTCGGCCAGCAACTCTCCTCGTTCAACCCTGGTCTTCATCTACGCTCTCCTCAGGAAGTCAATACATACTATCCAAGTAGCCGTAACAGGCGCCCGTGACGTCTGTGGACGTTTCATATAAACCATTCAAACAAAGGAACTTACGGTCCAGATTGCCTGACGGTAAGCGGTGGGCGAAGCAGTGGAGCCATTGTGCATTCTGCGGAAATTCGCGCACCGGTCGGAGTCGAGGCGGTTTCCGTCCGCAGACAGCCCGAAGCGAACACCGGTGCAATCCGCCGCCACCACGCAACCGGCTCGCGGTGGATCCGCCGGGATTCCGCAGGATGTTCGGCGGCACAGGGGATGCGAGCGGCTGCGCAACTGAAGTCGAAGCCCGGTTCAACTGAGTTGGCGGGCGAAGCGCTCCAACTGAGCGGCCAGACGGTCGTCCTCCGCGCGGCGCCGTTCGATCTGCTCGACGGAGTACATCACCGTCGAGTGATGCTTGCCGTTGAACAGCCTGCCAATCTCCGGGTACGACATCTCGGTCAGCTGCTTGCAGAGGTACATCGCGATCTGCCGGGGATAAGTGATCTGCCGGGAGTTGCTCTTGCTCTTGATCTCGCGCACCTTGAGCCCGTAGTGGTGGGCAACGGACTTGACGATCTGCGCCGCGGAGACAGGGCGGTCCTGTTCGGGCAGGACGTCGCGCAGCGCCTCCTTGGCGAAGTCCAGGTCGAGCCGGGCGCCGGAGAGCGACGCGAAGGCGATGACGCGGTTGAGCAGTCCTTCGAGCTCCCGCACATTGGAGTGCACTTGGCGGGCGATGAACAGGGCGACATCCGTGTCGAGCTCCAGGCCCTGGAGCTGTCGGGCCTTGCGTTGGAGAATCGCGACCTTGGTCTCCAGGTCCGGCGCCTGGATGTCGGCCAGAAGACCGGATCCGAAGCGACTCCGCAGCCGCTCTTCCATGTCGGCCAGGTCCCGCGGCTGCGCGTCGGACGTGACGATGATCTGCTTTTGTCGCGTGTAGAGCACGTTGAACGTGTGGAAGAACTCTTCCTGCGACCGCTCCTTTTTGGCCAGGAACTGGATGTCGTCGACCAGAAGGACGTCGATCGTCCGGTAGCGCTCCCGGAAAGCGGGCATCCGCTCGAACCGGATCGACGTGATCAGGTCGTTCACGAAATCCTCGGCGGCCAGGTAGACGACGCGCGTTCCGGGGGCGGTTCCGCGGAGACGGTTGCCGATCGCGTGCAGCAGGTGGGTCTTGCCCAGGCCCACACCGCCGTAGAGGAAGAGAGGGTTGTAGGCGATCCCGGGCTTCTCCGCCACGGCCTGGGAGGCAGCGCAGGCGAAGCGGTTCGAGTTGCCGATGACGAACGAGCCGAAGCGGTACTGCGGGTTGAGGGAGCTGCCGGCTGACGCGTCGTCTTCGACCGCCGCCGACGGCTTCCGCGAAGAACTCGCCGGCCGGGCGGGTCGCCTGACCGCATCGCTGCTCTTGAAGAGAACCTGGAAGGTCGGCCCCTTGAGATCGGCGATCGCCCAGTCGACGATGGGCCGGAAGCCTTCCTCCAGCGCCGCGACGAAGCGGGAGTTCGGCGCCTCGAGGACCAACTGTTCGGCATCCTCCGAGGCGACCCGGAGCGGATGGAACCAGGTACGGAACTCATCCGGCGGCAGGTCGGCACGCAACTGCCGGCGTAGAGTCGGCCACACGGAACTAGGCATGTCGCGCACTCCGTTCACGCCCGTCTTCCGCCGCCCCGGGACAGAGTGGCATCGCGCCCTCGAGGACGACCGCCAACTGTTCTTTTCCCTCTTCTCCCTGCTCTTCCCAAAGTCGCACCTGTCCCCCCGGACACCAATCGCCCGGTCACTACCTGTTCCCCAGGCGGGCGCCAGGGGCCGGTCGCTCCTCAGAGCTATGTTCCGCAGGTTTTCCGCACAGTGTGGAAAACTTTGGGGCGACCGGCGCGAAAATTCGGGTCTCGGACAAGCGAACGTCCTGTCTCTCCAGGCCGGGCGGTCTCCGTTGCGCGAGACAGGCAGGATAGCAGCGAGCCTTGGAGGGAACAAGAGGTTTCCTGGCACTTTCTTTATCTCGTCCTTGGCGGCGAGGTCGGCTCCGGTCTCAGGTTCAGGCCCTTGTTGGAGCTAGTTCGACCGGCGGGGCTCGGGCAAGAGCTACTGGCCTGGTTCGACCGTTTCCGCCGCCATCTGCCGTGGCGCGACTCGGAGGATCCGTACGAGCTGCTCGTTGCGGAAGTCATGCTCCAGCAGACCCGAAGCGAGGTCGTCGCATCGCGCTATCCGGAGTTCCTTGCCGCCTTCCCGACGCTCGAAGGACTGGCCGCTGCCGAAGTCGAGGAAGTCGAGGCCGCGTGGTCGGGCCTTGGCTACTACCGCCGGGCCCGGAACCTCCATCGGGCGGCGCGCCTGGTGGCCGAGCGGGGCGAGTTTCCCGAGAGTGCCGCGGAGTGGAGCGAGCTGCCCGGAGTCGGCGCGTATACATCGGCGATCCTGGCCAGCCGGCTGGCCGGGGAATGTGTGCCGGTGCTCGACGGCAACGTGGAGCGCGTCCTGAGCCGCTTCCTGGCTTCGTCGCGGCCGCCCAAGCGTGCCGGAGCCCGACGGCTGCTGCTGGCTACCGCCGCGAAGCTGCTGGATCCCGGGAGGCCGGGCGACTCGAATCAGGCCCTGATGGAGCTGGGTTCGCTGGTTTGCCGTCGCGGACGCCCGGATTGCGCGGTTTGTCCGCTCGCTCCGGGTTGCCAGGCTTTCCAGAGCGACGGGCTGGATCCCCGGGCTTTCCCCGCCGCGTCACGCGGGCGGGCTCGCGCGAAGGTCGTTTGCTTCACGGCCGTGGTGAGGAGCGGCCACGGCCTGCTGTTGCACCGCCGCCCGGAAGACGCGAACTGGCTGGCCGGCCGCTGGCATCTGCCGACGGTTGAACTCGCGAGCGGCGATGAATCGGCAAGCGAAGCGGCCGAGCTGCTCCGGGAGGAGTTCGGCGGGGCGTGGGATTGCGACGTCGACCGTGTCGCGGTGCGCCACGCCGTCACCTACCGGGACTTCCTGGTGCGGGTCGCGCTTGCGCGCTGGCGGCCGGCCCCTGAAGCGGCGGCGCCCCACGCGGGTTCGGATCCGGGCCGCCTCCGGTGGTTCGCTCCGGAGGAGGTCGCCGGCTTGCCGACGTCGTCGTTGCTGGGCAAGTCGTTGGCCCGGATGCCAATACACTCCGGCGCATGACGAACCGCAGGGTCCCCGCGCCCCGGGAGAAGCGGATTCCGTTCGTCGACCTGGCGGCTCAGTCGCGGCGGTTGCGACCGGAAATCGAACGACGGATCGCTACCGTCCTCGACCACGGCCGCTATGTGATGGGTCCTGAAATCGAGGAGCTGGAGGCGGAACTGGGGCGGCTGGGCGGCGCGGCCGCCGTCGCCGTGTCGAGCGGATCGGACGCGCTCCTGATCGCCCTGCTCGCGCTGGACATAGGGCGCGGAGAGGGTCGGCCCGAAGCGGTGTTCGTGCCCTCCTTCACGTTCACGGCGACTGCCGAAGTCGTCCTGTTGGCGGGCGCCGTGCCGGTTTTCGTCGACGTGCGCGAGGATGACTTTCTGCTCGACCTCGATTCGCTCGGTCAGGAGTTCGACCGGCTGATGCGCAGCGGAAGCGCTGTTCCCAGGGCCGTGATCACCGTCGATCTGTTCGGCCAGCCGATGCCCGAGCATCCGCTCGGTGAATGGGCGGCGGCAAGGGACCTCGAGGTGATTTCGGATGCCGCCCAGAGCTTCGGGGCGCGCCTCGGGGGCGTGCCCGTGGGATCGCTGGCGAAGCTGACGACGACGAGTTTCTACCCGGCCAAGCCGCTTGGCGGCTATGGCGACGGTGGCGCGGTTCTCGGCACGGAACCTGCGATCCTGGATGTGGTCCGTTCGATCCGGGAGCACGGCCAGAGCGTCGACCGCTACGACATCGTGCGCCTCGGGATGAACGGGCGGCTGGACACGCTGCAGGCGGCGGTGCTGCTGGCCAAGCTCACGATCTTCGAGCAGGAGCTCGCGGCCCGCCGCGCGGTGGCTGCGGGCTATACGGAAAGACTGGAGGCCGCGTCGACGTCGATGAGCGCGCCCTGGCGCGTCGCGGCGCCGGTGTGCGGCGCCGGGGTGGAGTCGAGCTGGGCCCAGTACACGCTGCGCGTGGACGACCGGGACACAAGGCCGTCGGCATCTACCCGGGATGCGCTGCGGGGCCATCTGGACCGGGCCGGGATTCCGACCGCGGTCTACTACCCGCGTCCGATGCACCTGCAGCCGGCGTACGAGCCGTACGGCCGAGGCCCGGGCTCACTTCCCACCAGCGAAAGCCTTGCGGACCGCGTCGTCAGCCTGCCGATGCACCCCTACCTCGACGAGTCGGCGCTGGACCGCATCTGCAACCGCATCGCGAACACGTAAGCGTCGGTTGCACCCGCCTGACGGAGGTTGCACCCGCCCGTCTTGGGTCCGGATGGGCTCTCAGGGATCAGGAGCCATGCAGGCTGCAGCCTGGATCAGGGAGTCGGCTGCGTAGTCAAGTTGGCGCCCGGTGACGACCAGGGGCGGTGCGATCTGCAGGACCGTGCCGGAGGCGCCGCCGCTCAGGGCGATCAGGCCGCGCTCGAGGAGGCGCCGGGAGAGGCGGGAAGCGCGCTCGCGCCCGTCGAGTTGGACGCCCCACAGGAGTGCTGTGCCGCGGACGTCGACGACGCCGGGGTGCTGCGCGAGCGGTTCGACGCGATGGGCGAAGCGGCGGCCCATTCGCCGGGAACGCTCGATCAGGCCTTCACTCTCGATCACTTCGAGGGTCGCGAGAGCGGCGGCGCAGGCGAGTGGGTGGGCGACGAAGGTCGCGGTGTGACGGGCCTCGCCGTCTGTTTGCCAGGAGGCCATGACCTCCTTTTTTCCGAGCACGGCGGCGATCGGGAGACCGCCGCCGAGGGCCTTGCCGCAGCAGATGAGGTCGGGCTCGATGCCCGCCTCTTCGCTCAGGAACCACTCGCCGCAGCGGCCGAAGGCGGTGAAGATTTCGTCAACCGCCAGCACCACGTCGTGCCCGCGGCAGGTCGCGGCCAATCCGGCCAACCAGCCGGGAGGCGGCCATCGGGTCGCTTCGCGGCCGATCACCGGCTCGACCAGACAGGTTCCGACCGACGGCTGCTGTTCCAGCAGGTGCTGCACCTCGTCAAGCCTGGCGCCATGGGGCAGACGGTGAACCCGGTTCTCCAGCGGCTCGGTGAAGGGAGTCCGAAAAGCCGGCCTCGAGGCGCTCTGGAGGGCCCCCAGCGTTGTGCCGTGGTAGGCCGGCGTGAAGGAGAGGATTCCGGGACGACCGCTGTAGAGACGGCCCGTCTTGAGAGCGACCTCCACCGCGTCGGCGCCCGAGGCGGCGAAGTAGACGCGGGGCTCGCGAAGAGGCGCCAGAAAACCCAGGCGCTCACTCAGTTCAAGGCGGGCCGGATGCGCGTAGACGTCACCGAGCCCGTGGAGCAGACGATCCGCCTGCCGCTTGAGCGCCGACACGACGTCCGGATGCCGGTGGCCAACTGCCGCGACCCCGAAGCCTGCCGTCAGGTCGAGATAGCGATTGCCGTCGATATCGAGCACATTGCTGCCAAGCGCCTCCTCCCACAGCATCGCCGTGGCTCCGCCTGTCAGGGTGTTGATCCCGGGCGCCTCGGCCGCGTCCAGCCGTGCGGCTGCCTTCCGCGCACGTGGCCCCGGAGGCAGCGTTCGCATTCGCGGAAGCTGATCGCCGCGGTCGAGTCGGTGTGAACCAGGAGAGACCATGCAGACCGCCGGAGGCTTGGCGTCCTCCGCCAGCCGGATGCCAGGCTACAGGGAGCGGCGGCCGGCCAGCGACCGGGCCAGGGTGACCTGGTCGGCATAGTCGATGTCGCCGCCGACGGGGAGGCCGAAGGCCAGCCGGGTGACGCGTACGCCGCGTTTGCCCAGGAGGCCGGCGAGGTAGAGGGCGGTGGCTTCGCCCTCGACGTTCGGGTTCATCGCGAGAATCGCCTCCTCGACGCCGTCGAGCCGGTCGAGGAGGGAGGCGACGGTCAGTTCGTCGGGCCCGACGCCGCGTTGGGGCGAGAGGGAGCCCAGCAGGGCGTGGTAGATGCCCTGAAACTCACCGGTGCGCTCGATCGGTTCGATGTTGAACGGCTCCTCGACGACGCAGAGCTTGGACTGGTCGCGCTCCGGGTCGCTGCAGATCGAACAGGGATCCACCGCGGTGATCTGATGGCAGGTGGAGCAGTGGATCATCCGGTCCTTGACGTCGATGACCGCCTTGGCAAGCGCTTCCGCCCGTGCCCGGTCGACGCGGAGAAGGTGGTGGGCCAGTCGCCGGGCGGTCTTCGGGCCGATACCCGGCAGGCGCGCGAGCTCCTCTACCAGGCTGGACAGAGGATCTGCCGCCATCAGGTCAGGCCGGGGATCCCGGCGGCCATGCCGCCGAGGCGTTGGCCGACGTACTCGTTGACCTTGCGTCCGGCTTCGTTCACGGCGGCCTGCACGAGGTCCTGGACGATGTCCGCATCCTCGGGGTTGAGCATTTCGGGATCGATGCGAACGGCGAGCACCTCCTTTTCGCCGTTCATGCGCACTTCGACCATGCCGCCGCCGACGCTGGCGGTGAACTCGGCCGTGGCCAGATCACGCTGCATCTGCTGCTGCATTTCCTGGGCCTGTCGCATCAGCTTCTGAATGTTCATCGCGGTTGTTCCTGTCGGGTGTTGAGCTCGAGAGCAGTCAACGGGTTCGGGGTCTGACGTCGACCACGCGGCCGCCGAAGATATCGAGCACGGCGCGCACGGTCGGATCCTTTTCGGCGGCGGTGCGGCCTTCGGCGCCCGGCGGGGGCGTGCGGCTGGCTGGCGCCCGCGCTGGCTGGCCGGCGGGCGCGGCGGCGCTCGACTTCTGCGCGCCGCCGCGGGCGTTGCTTTGCGCCGGCGCCGGCGCCGGCGTGGAGGCTGCGGGGCCGGCCGCGGGCTCGGAGTCGCGTTCCGGCGGGCGCGGCGCGGCGGGGGTCGTCTTCCAGGCGGCCGCGGGCCCCAGGACCGCGCGTGCGGCGGCCTTCATTTGGCCGGCCTTCGCCTCATCGCGTAGCGCGTCATCGAGCGCCGGCCCGGCCGTGACGACGAGCGTGCTGCCCTGAACGGCGAAGTGGGCCTTGTGGAAGTCGAGCAGGCCGGCCAGCGAAGCATGGTTCGAAGCGAGGAATCGTCTGATCTCGTCCGTCGCATCCGAGCCGACGCCGGGGCAGGCCGGTGCGCAGGACCTGCGCTCTGGTGGCGGTGCGCCGGCTTCGGGAGGGTTCGGCAGAGCGGCGCCAAGCTGCTCGATGCGCACCAGCCGCGGCAGTTCGGCCGCGCGGAGCAGGGCGACCTCGAGTGCGAGGCCGGGAGCGTCGGCGCGCCTCACGACGGACTCGCTGCTGAGCAACAGGTGCAGGAGCCGAAGCAGGTTCTCGTAGCCCGCGCCGGACGCGACCCGCGCGAGTCCGGTCGCGGCCTCGGCGGGCAGGTCGAGTTGCTCCGGGTCGAGACCCTGCGCCAGATGCAGGGCGCTGCGCAGGAATCCGAGGAAGTGGGTGAACACCTGCCGCGGGTCGGTTCCGTCGTCCTCGATCGACCGGATCGTCCGGGAGACGCGCGCGCCCTCGCCGGCGAGGATGGCCTCGAGGAGACCGGAGAGCAGCTCGGCGTCGATTCCCCCGAGCAGCCTGCCGACATCCTCGTCGGCAAGCTTGCCGCCGCCGAAGGTGGCGAGTTGATCGAGCAAGGCCACCGCATCGCGCATGCTGCCTTCCGAAGCCCGCGCGATCAGGCGAAGGGTTGCCCGGCTCGCCTCGATCTTCTCCTCCTCGCAGATCCTCGCAAGATGGGCAACCATCGGGTTGGCGGGCACGCGGCGGAAGTGGAACTCCTGGCAGCGGGACAGGATTGTTGCCGGCACGATCTCGATTTCGGTGGTCGCGAAGACGAAGCTGAGATGGGCGGGCGGCTCCTCGACGATCTTGAGCAGAGCGTCGAAGGCCTGTCTGGACAGCCGGTGGATCTCGTCGAGCACGACGACCTTGTAGCGATCCCGGGCAGGGCCGTACTTGAGGCTCTCGGTGAGATCGCGAACCTGTTCGACCTTGGAGTAGGTTGCGGCGTCGATCTCGAGCACGTCGAGGTCTCCGCCCTGCCTGATCTCCCGGCAGACGAGGCACTTGTCGCAGGGGTCGGCGACCGGTGCGGTGGTGGAACCGTCTTCTCCGACGCAGTTCAGGGCCTTCGCGAGGATGCGCGCGGCGGTCGTCTTGCCGACGCCACGGATGCCCGAGAACAGGTAGGCCTGGGCGATTCGCCCCTCGCGCAGGGCGTTCCCCAGCGCGGTCACGATCGCCTCCTGCCCGACCAGGTCGGCGAACGTCTGGGGGCGCCACTTGCGCGCCAGCGCCTGGTACGCCATGGCCTACCTGGCAGCCCGGAGGAAGTGTCGCGCGACGGATCGCTCCGGCGCCGGAACCGCGCCGGTCGACCCTGACGGTGTGATCGCCGACCGGGACAGAGAAGTCACTGAAGGGTTCCGGCTGAACTGCGCCCTCGAAACGAACACCCTATCGCTGCTCCCTTCCGGGCCTGACGAGGTTCGGGGCCGGTCGATACACAGGGCCCGAACCCTTCGGTCACCTCTCGACCCGCGCCACGGCGTGGAGGCGAGGATCGAACCGGATGGTACCAGCCCGCAGCGGGTCGTCGATGCGGCGCGACGCCGGAGCGGGTGCTGCTACGGTTGCTCGCCGAGTGGACGATCGAACGGCGATGGAGTCGGCCCTCGACGAGGCCCGTCGCGCGGCAGCCGCCGGAGAGGTTCCGGTGGGGGCCGTCGTGGTGCGGGATGAGGAGGTCGTCGGTCGGGGCCACAACCGCAGGGAGTCCTGGGGCGATCCGATGGCGCATGCCGAGATGATCGCGCTGGCCCGGGCTGCCGCGCGCCAGCAGGACTGGCGGCTGGAGGGTTGCTCGGTGTACGTCACCCTGGAGCCCTGCGCGATGTGCGCCGGCGCCATGGTCAACGCCCGCATCGACCGACTCGTATTCGGGGCGCGGGATCCGAAGGGTGGCTACTGCGGCTCGGTCGGGGACCTCGTCCGTGAGCCGAGACTGAATCACCAAATCACGGTATGCTCCGGCGTCCTGGCGGAGGAGAGCTCAGAATTGTTGCGCTCGTTCTTCCGGCGTCTACGGTCGGGCGGGCGATCGAATTTGTAGGGAGAGGTGACCGAGTGGTCGAAGGTGCATGCCTGGAAAGCATGTGTAGGGGCAACTCTACCGTGGGTTCGAATCCCACCCTCTCCGCCATTCCGGGGCAGGAGAAGGCGGAATACGCCGAAAGGGCGACGAACGAGGAGAGGTGCCAGAGTGGTCGAATGGGGCGGTCTCGAAAACCGTTGACCGTGCAAGCGGTCCGTGGGTTCGAATCCCACCCTCTCCGCCAACCGTTGGCCGAGACCGGGCGGTCTCACGAGAACCCTTTGACCGTGCAAGCGGTCGGTGGGTACGAATCCCACCCTCTCCGCCATTGCTCCACCGACCCGCACCCTAGGAAGGAAAGAACGTGAAGAGGACATACCAGCCGAACAACCGGCGTCGCAAGAAGAAGCATGGTTTCCGCTCCCGGATGCGGACGCGGCATGGGCGGGCGATTCTCTCCCGCCGGCGCCGCAAGGGCCGCAAGCGCCTGACGGTCTGACGTTGGGCCGATCGAGCAGCCCGCGATGCGACCCCGATGTCGCACCGGCAGTAGAGCGTATCCGGTCGAGCCGCGACTATCGCAGGGTCTATCGCCGGGGCCGTCGTCTGCACGGCGAGATCGCGGTGTTCCACGTGCGGGCGAATGACGTCGGCCATCCGCGGCTCGGGCTGACGGCCAGCCGGCGGGTGGGCGGCGCCGTGGTGCGCAACCGGCTGCGCCGGCGCGTGCGCGAGCACTACCGTCAGCAGGTCAGCCGGGATCTGCTGCCCGCGGTGGACGTCGTGGTCCATCTGAAGACCGCCGCGGCCGCGACCGACCGCAGCCGTTTCTACAGCGAGTTGAATCGTCTGTTTCGCGCGGTAGCCCGGCGCAAGGCCGGTCGCTCCCGCCGCAGGTCGCGGCGATGAACCTCCCCGTCCGGGCCGCCGTCGCGCTGCTGCGCGGGTACAAGCGGTGGCTGTCGCCGCTGCTGCCGCGCGCTTGCCGGTTCAGCCCTACCTGCTCGGAGTACGGGCAGATCGCTCTGCGGAGCCACGGCCTGTTGGCGGGGAGTTGGCTCACGGTCCGCCGGGTTGTGCGCTGCCAGCCGCTCGGCCGCGGAGGCATCGATCTGCCGCCTGCAGGTGCGGCTCTTGGGCGGTTTCAGGCGGCCCATCGAGATGAGGGCCGCGGCTGATGGATAGCCGACGACTTCTACTCGCGGCCGTCCTTTCCCTGGGCGTTCTGCTCCTCTGGCAGTTTCTCTTCGCGCCGCCGCCGCCGGTGGAGCAGTCGCCGGTTGCAATCCGCGAAACCGGGCAGGCGGTCGACGGCGAAGCCTCGGCTCAGCCGATTTCGGCGCCTTCGGTTTCGAGTGGAGGGACGGCGCCGACTCCTTCGCCGCCCGCGGTGGTGGCAAGGGCAGAGGCCGCCGCCGAGCAGCGCGTCGTGTTGGAGTCGGGCAACGCGACGCTCGAGTTCACGAACCGCGGCGCCCAATTGCTGTCCTTCGAGCTGCGCCGGCCGAACGGCGGCGAGCCGGTGGAGCTGGTGCGCAGGCGCGAGGCCGGCCAGCCCTATCCGTTCGGCTTCCAGGGCTCGCAGCGCGGTTCGGCGCTGAATGACGCGCTGTTCGTCGTCGAACGCACGTCCGAAGATGGCGACACGCGGCTCAGCTTCCGCTACAGCGGTGACCTGGGTGTAGCGACCAAGACGTTCCACATTCCGAAAAACACGGTTCAGACCGGGGGGCTGACCTTCCGGTACCAGATCGAGTCGCCCGGCGATTCCTGGGGGTTGGTGTTGGGTCCGGGAATCCGGAATCCGAGCGTGGACGAGCTGGAGAGCCGACTCTCGAGCCAGCAGCGACGCGCGGCGACCTGGTTCGCGGATGGCGACCTCGAGTCCCTGGAGCCTCGGAAGGCAGAAGATCCGTTCGATCTGGGAGGCAATCCCCGCTGGGTTTCGCTCGAGGACCGGTACTTCATCACTGCGGTGATCCCGGCCGGCGCCCGTGGCACCGTTCAGGCGCGGCCGGTCGCGAACCTGGAGGAAATCGACGGCAGCCTAGGCGGCTTCGCCATGTTCGAGGCCGCGGACGCTGCCACAGCGGGCCTGACAAGAGACCTGATGCTGGTTCTGCGCTCGTCGGGCGGCGAACTCGCGGGCCGGGCGTACTTCGGGGACAAACAGTACGACGCCCTGAAGACGATGGGCGTGCAACTGGAGAGGACCGTGCGATACGGCTTCTTCGGTGTCATCTCGCGCCCGTTGCAGTTCGGTTTGCGCTGGATTCACGAGAACGTGGTCGCGAACTACGGGTGGAGCATCGTGTTGATGACCGTGCTCATCCGCCTGGTGCTGTTCCCGCTGACCCACAAGAGCCAGGTGTCCATGCAGCGGATCCAGAAGCTGAATCCGCGGATGGAGGCGATCCGCGCGAAGTACCGGCCCAAGCTCAAGGACGGGAAGGGCCGCCCGCGGATGGACATGCAGCGCAAGATGAACGAGGAGATTCAGGCTCTGTTTCGCGAGGAGGGCGTGAATCCCGCCAGCGGTTGCCTGCCGATCCTGTTCCAGATGCCGGTGTTCTTCGGGTTCTTCCGGCTCCTGAGTGAGGCGGTGGAGCTGTGGGACGCGTCGTGGCTCGGATGGATCCACAACCTGGCGCTGCCGGATCCCATCTATGTGCTGCCCCTGGTCATGGGCGCTTCGCAGTTCTTCCAGCAGCGGATGCTGCCGCCGCCCGCGAACAAGACCCAGAAGCTGATCATCAACACGATGCCGATCTGGTTCACGATTTTCTCGTTCAGCTTCCCGAGCGGACTGGTCCTCTACTGGCTGACGAACAATCTGCTGGGAATCGTGCAGACCGGGGTCTACAACAAGCTGAAGAAGGCGGGCTACCTGGGCGGCGAAGTGGCGGCGCAGGCGGCCGAAACCAAGAAGTGAGGCAGGACGAGAGTTGATGAACGCAACGACGAATAGCGTGTTCTTTTCGGGTGAAACGGAGGCTCGGGCCGTGTTGGCGGCCGCGAATCACTTTGGGGTGCCGCCGGATCAGGTGGTGTTTGATCGGGTGGAGAAGCGACACGGCTTCGTGAAGCGCCGTCGCGTCGTGATCCGGGTCGATCCGGAACAGGTCGGAACCGGCGCCGGGGAGAAGGCCGAGGTCGAAACCCGTCAGGAGGCGGCGGTCGAGGAATCCCCCGCAGCGCCTGCACCCTCGGCGCCCGAAGACGCAACGCCCAGCCTCGAGGAGGAGACGCCGGTGGACCATTCGGCGACGGACGAGGGATGGGATGAACCAGACCCGGACGCGGAGGAGATCCTGGAGATCGCCCGGAGCGCCTTTCGGCAACTGCTCGAGTTGGCCGACCTCGAGGTCTCTGCGGACATGGTCCTCGCCGACGGGCGGCTGGAAGTCGAGATCGAGGGCGTGGACCAGGAGTTGTTGGTCGAGGACGAGGGTCAGGTTCTCCTCGCGCTCCAGCACCTCCTGCCGCGGGTGATGTACGGGAGGTTGGGCCGCATCGTGCCGTGCCACCTTGACAGCGGCGGCTATCAGCAGCGGAAGGAAGAGCGCCTGAGAGGTCTCGCCCGCCGCGTTGCCGACGAGGTCGTTTCTCGCGGCGGTACGCGCACTCTGCGGCCGATGAACCCGGCCGACCGCCGCATCGTCCACATCACTCTCGCCGACGACCCCGACGTCGAGACGGAAAGCCACGGCAACGGCTACTTCAAACGCGTCAACATCAGCAGCATCTAGCAGCCCGTGGCAAGAGTCGCGCTGCATTCGATCGGTCATGCATCTCAGCCCGGCATCGTGCCATCCGGGTGCTCGATGACTCACACCCGGAGGTGGGGCGCGTGTGGCGCGGAACGCGCCACACGGGCTCAGCTCCTCGGTCGCCCTTGTTCCCGGGATTGCGGGCGGCCCGATATGCTCCCTCGTCGCGCCTTGCTGGACGGGCGCCTGACCGTTCTCGGCGCCACACGGACTTCTGCCACGGGCTGCTAGCCCGAAGTTCTGCGCATTCCGGCGGCTCCGGCGGTGCGTTCGGCCTTGTCCCAGTTGGGTTTCCGGGCGTTGAGCGGCTTCTCGTTTGTGTCGTTTGTAGCCATGTAATTGCAGCATTGGAGATAGGCATTGGAGTCCATTTGGACTACAATCCGAAGCCATGTACATCGAACGGGTGCCCAACCGCAACTCCCCACCAGCCGTCCTGCTGAGAGAGTCCTACCGGCAGGACGGAAAGGTCAAGAAACGCACACTCGCAAACCTCTCCAAGTGGCCGGACCACCTCGTTGAAGGGCTCAGAACCCTGCTCAAGGGAGGCGTCGCACTGCCCTCGCTCGACGCCGCCTTCGAGATTGTCCGCGCCAAACCGCACGGACACGTCGCCGCCGTACTCGGCGCCTTGAAGAGGCTCGGCCTCGAACGACTGCTCGACCGCACCCCGTCGCAACAACGCGCCCTCACAGTCGCCATGATCGCGGCGCGCATCATCGAACCGCGGTCCAAACTCGCCACCGCCCGAGGATTCGCCGGCGAAACCGCCAACCACACCCTCGCCGAGGAACTCGGCGTCGAAGACGCCTCGGCCGATGATCTCTACGAAGCGATGGACTGGCTGCTCTCCCGCCAGCGGAAGATCGAACGGGGACTCGCCAGGCGGCATCTCGAGAACGGCGCCCTCGTCCTCTGCGATCTGACCGCGGTCTACCTCGAAGGCTTGAAGTGCAAGCTGGCAGCACACGGCTACTCCAGGGACCAGAAGAAGGGGAAGCTCCAGGTCGTCGCCCTGCTCTGCAACCGGGACGGATGCCCGGTCGCGGTCGAGGTCTTCGAGGGCAACACCGCCGATCCCGCCGCCCTGAGCAGTCAGCTGCACAAGCTTCGCGACCGCTTCTCGCTGGATCGGATCGTCATCGTCAAAGACCGCGGGCTGATCACCAACGCCCTCATCGAGAAAGACCTCGAACCCGCGGGCCTGGCCTGGATCAGCGCCCTGCGCGCGCCTCGGGTCCGCACCCTGGCCGAGCAGGGCCACCTGCAACTGTCGCTCTTCGACCAGCGCGACATGGCGGAGATCAGCGTCCCGGAGCTGTACCCCTCGGAACGCCTGATCGTGTGCCGGAACCCGCTCCTGGCCGCGGAACGCCGCCGCAAGCGCCTGGAACTCCTCGACCGGACCGACCGCCTCCTCGAAGCCGTCGAAAAGGCCACAAGGCGACAGAAGAGGCCGCTGCGCGGCAGCGAGAAGATCGCCGTGCGAGCCGACCGCGCCCTGCAGAAGTACAAGGTCGCCAAGCACTACGACATCGAGATCGCGGACGACCGCTTCCGCTTCAGCCGCAACCAGGAGCGCATCGACAATGAGGCGGCGCTCGACGGCCTCTCCGTCATCCGCACCAACGTACCGGTCGACGACCTGCCAGCAGAGAAGGCCGTCCGCTCCTGCAAGAGCCTCAGCCGCGTCGAACGCGCCTTCCGCAGTCTCGAGAGCGTCGACCTCAAGGAGCGGCCCGTGCACCAGCGGCTCGCCGACCGCGTGCGAGCCCACGTCCTCCTCTGCACCCTCGCCTACTACGTTGAGTGGCACATGCGAAGACAACTCGCGCCCATCCTCTTCGACGACGACCAGAAGACCGAGAACACCGGGTCCCCCGTCCAGCCGGCGCGGAAATCGGCCGCGGCCAGGATCAAGGCCAACTCCGGCCGCACCCACGACGGACTTCCCGTGCACAACTTCCAGACGCTTCTTGACGACCTCGCCACACTGACCAGAAACCGCGTCAGGATGCCCGACAGCGGCGCTGAGACCGCCAACGTCCTCGCGCGGCCCACACCCCTGCAGGAAAGGGCTCTCAGCCTGCTCGGCGTCCGAGCCTGACAGGCCCCGTACCCAGTACCGTACACACCGAATCCACGCAGAATCCCCTCACCTGCAAGGGATTCCCGAACTTGACGCTGAGGACTTCGGGCTAGCGCGCGGGCCATTGTCGTGACCCGGAACTCGGCCTGGTGCGCTCTCATGAACCGGAAGACCCCTTCGGTCCCGTCTCCCGAGCGAACCAGGCCGTTGCTTTGCCAGGATCTCCCGCTCCTCGCGCAGCCGGCGATTGTCGCGGCGCAGGCGCTGCAGCTCCTCGCGCTCCGCCGTGGTCAGTCCGTCAGCCCTCGTCCCGGTCTGCCTGGGCCTCCCAGTTGCGGATGGACTGCGCCGAGGGCTCGAACTCACGGGCCAGGTGGTCGGGGCTGGGCCCGGACCGGACCAGATCCACCATCTGTTGCCGGTACTCTGCCTGGTACCGAGGTCTTGATCCTGGCATCGTGGGTACCTCCGCCTCCAAGGATGAAGTGTCCACGAAACCGGGGCAAGCTCAGGTATCGGGTTGTGAGCGTCTTGAGGTGTTTCACGTGAAACATGCGGATCTGTTTCTCCGGGAGTTTGGTGGCGAACTGGCGTCGGAGGCGATTGACCGGCTGGTGCGGCATGCCGAGCTCCTGGAGCGGTGGAACCGGGTGGTTCGCCTTGTCGGGGAGGCGGGGCCGGAGGACTGGGTCAGGCGTCACTACGCGGAGTCGGCGGCGGCTCGGAGGTTCTGGCGGCCTTCAGAGCACGCGGAGAACGGTGAGCCCCGCCTTCTCGATGTCGGTAGCGGCGCGGGATTTCCCGGTCTCGTGCTGGCGGCGCTTCATCCCGAGCGGCCGGTGACCCTGGTGGAGGCCCGGGAACGGAAGGCGGCCTTCCTCGCCGAGGCGGCGCGTGAGCTTGATCTTCCTCGCGTGCGGGTCCTTCGGGACCGGTTTGACGCGGAACTCGCGGTGGGGCTCGGGGGAGCGGTAGAGTGCGCGACGATTCGGGGTCTTCGGCTTCCGGAGGCCACGATGACGCGCCTGGTCCAGGCTCTGCCCGGTGATGGGCGCCTCGTTGTCTGGGTGGGCCGGCAGCTCGGGTCCGGCCTGGTGGAGACCTGTGCTGTGGAAGAAGAGATGAGTCTGCCCGACAGCCAGCACCGGCGGATTCTGTGCCTGCGGCCCTTGCGTCGTGGCTGATCTTCTCGCGGTAGCCAACCAGAAGGGTGGCGTGGGCAAGACGACGTCGGCGATCAACCTGGCGGCGGCGTTCGGCGCCCTGGAGCGGCGAGTGCTCCTGGTGGACAGCGACCCGCAGGGGAACGCGAGCCGCGGTCTCGGCTGGTCGGGCCGACCGCCGACCCTGTTCGAAGTGCTCTCGGGCGAAGCAGATGCTGCGGACGTGATCGTTCCGAGCGGCTTTCCCTTCGTCGACCTGCTGCCGGCGAACCGCGACCTGGTGGGAGCGGAACTCGGCTTGCAGCGCGACCGCGACTGGATACGGCGGCTTGGGTCGTCGCTCGGAAGTCTCGGTCACGAGTACGAACGCATCTTCGTGGATTGTCCACCAGCGCTGGGCCGGCTGACCCTGAACGCTCTTCATGCCGCGGACGCGGTCGTCGTGCCCCTGCAGTGTGAGTACTTCGCGCTCGAAGGCATCAGCGAACTGATGGCGACCGTTCAGCGAGTGCGGGAACTGGGTCGGCCGGACCTGGCGGTCGCGGGTGTGATCCTCACGATGTACGACGATCGGACAAACCTGTCCCGGGACGTCGCCCGGGAGGTGCGCAAGCACTTCGGGTCGATCGTCTGCGATACGATCGTTCCACGCAACGTCCGCTTGGCCGAGGCGCCGAGTCACGGAATGCCGGTTCTCCAATACGACATCAAGAGCAAGGGCGCCCGGGCCTATCTGGCCCTGGCGCAGGAACTTGCGACTCGCCGCCCCTGATCGCGCCGCCGGATCCCATGAGTAGCAGACGGCGGGGCCTCGGCCGAGGACTGGATGAGTTGTTCGCCGACAGCGGCGCCCGTTCTCCTGCATCGCCGCGCCCGGAACGCGAGTTGCCGGTGGCGCAGCTCGAACCGAACAGCCGGCAGCCCCGCGCTCGCTTCGACGACGCGGAGTTGGCCGAGCTGGCGGGTTCGATCGGACAGCTCGGTGTGTTGCAGCCTCTCGTCGTCACCGGAGGGGCCGATTCCGGAGGCCGGTATCGCATCGTCGCCGGTGAGCGTCGCTGGCGGGCCGCGGTGAAGGCGGGGCTGGAGACGGTGCCGGTCGTCTTTCGGGACGTGGACGACGAGCGGGAACTGCTGGAGCTGGCTCTGGTGGAGAACCTCCAGCGTTCCGACCTGAACCCGCTGGAAGAGGCGGAGGCCTTTCGGTCGCTTGGCGACGAGTTCGGCCTTTCGCAGCAGGAAGTCGCTCGTCGCGTGGGCCGCAGCAGGACCGCGGTGGCCAATGCCCTACGGCTGCTTCGCTTGCCTGACGCGGTGCAGGCTCAGTTGCGATCAGGCGCGCTGACCCCCGGACAGGCTCGTCCCTTGCTGGCGCTCGGCGACGAACGGAGTCAGGTTGAACTCGGCGCCCGCGCCGAGCGCGAGTCCCTCAGTGCGCGCGAACTGGAGCGCATCGCGGCCAGCGGGCGGCGGAAGACCGCCACAAGGCGCCGAAAGACTGCTCCAGAGAGCGATCCGCACACCGCGGATGCCGTTGAGCGGTTAACGCGAAGACTGCAGACTCGTGTCGAAATCCAGCGTCGCCGCCAAGGGGGTGGCGTCCTGAAGATCCACTTCCACTCCGAACCGGAGTTGATCCGCATCTACGAGCGGCTTTCGGCGGAGTGATCACCGAGAATCGGAGCAATACCGGTATGTCGAAGATCCTCAAGAACAACTCTCCAGGCGACCTGAACGGTTTTCTCGATGCCGGCTGCGAGGTCCGGGGAGATCTCCGATTCGAGACCACGTTCCGGGTTCACGGTCGCTTCAGCGGTACGGTCGAATCCGAAGGCGAGCTGATCGTCGGAGAAGGGGGCGTGGTCGAAGGCGTCGTCAAGGTAGGCGAACTCATCGTCTCCGGCCGGCTGGAGGGGCAGGTCGACGCCTCGAAGCGGATAGAGATCGGCGCGAACGGTCACGTCGAGGCGGAGATCTCCTCGCCGGTGCTCGTCATCGCGAGTGGGGCGTTCTTCCAGGGCCAGTGCAACATGGCTCCTGCCGAGAAGGCCCGTCCCGCCAAGCCCGCCGTGGTTGGTGGTGGCAAGCCGGCGTCGGGGGCAGAGGACTCCGACCCGGCTCTCCAGAGGTTCGCCCTGCCCGACGGCGGGAGTTCGTCGACCGATTCAGCGGCCGCCGACGGCGCCGCCGGGCAGTCGAAGTAGCCCGGCGCCGGCTGCGGGTCATCCATGCCGCCCGAGGGCGCGTCATCGGCTGGTTCACGGCCGGTGTTGATCGCGCCGCCCGGGCCCGCGGGCGGCGCGGGCGGTCGTTTCGTAGGACGGCACGAAGGCGATAGGCCGTCGAGCCAGCGTTGACGGTTCGAAGGCCTCGGTGATCACGCGGCCGTCGATGTCGAGCGCGGTCGGCAGGTTCAGTGCGTAAAGCAGGGTCGGCGCGACGTCCTGGATTCCGAGACGGGTCAGCAGAAGGTCCTCGTTGATTCCCTGCCCTCGCAGCAGGAGCAGCCCGTCCGGCGTGTTCTGCAAGACGCCTGCTCCGCCGGGCGCCTTGCCCCGCGGGCCGAAGAGGCTGCGCAGCGGTCCGGACCGCCTCCAGCCGTAGGCGCTGACGACCGCCAGCGTCCTGGGTGGGGGCAACACTTCCCAGGCCTCGGCCAACAGGCCGTCCACGAAGGCGTAGTAGGCGCTCAGCCACCGCGCCTGGTCGACTCGCGCCTGCTCCTGGTCGCCGTCGAACTGGACCGCCTCATAGGAGTCGTAGTACAGGCGCGACACTGCGGCGAGGCCGTCCATCACCGCGAACAGGACGAGCCCCGAATCGTCTTCGCGCGACCTGGACCGCAGGATCTCCATCAACCGGGTCTGGGTGTCCAGATCACGGAGCGCGGCGGTGTAGAGCGCGGATGGCGGTCCGTCTCCGAGCCGCGCGAGTCGCTCATCCTCCATCGCCGAACCGAGGGCCGCGGCCCGGGCGCCCGCCGACTGCGTGAGGCCGATGCCGAAGTCGAGTGCGAACACGTCGATACCGAACCCCGCCGCGATCTGCCAGAGGGAAGGAGCGGAAGGCAAAGCTGCCGGGCCGCCCTCGGTCATGCCGCGGTCGCCCCAGACGCCGAAACCGATCGCGCGGGGCGCCAGGTGGAAGCGCTCGCCGCGAAGCGAGGGCGCGCCGCGCGTCTCCTCGGACACCACGCCGTGCCGAAAAGGGTACTTGCCCGTGACCACCGTCGTCCAGAGGGGCAGACGGCTCGCGGGTTCGATCGACTCGGCGCGACCGTAGCTGCCGCTTCGCATGGTCTGTGAGAAGAACGGGAGCAGCCCCTGCTCGGAGAGAGGAAGGATCGCGTCGAGCGAGGCGCCGTCGAGACCGACGATCAGAAGGTTCGGCGGTGGCGTGGACTCGATCGCGGCCGCTCGAGGCTTGCGCTGCGGCGGCGGCTCGAAGGCCTCGCGCCGCTCGAACACCGAATACACGGTGAGCACCGCCAGGCTGGCGATCCCGAACCGGCTGCGGGCGCCGTAAGGCTTCTGCCGGCGGTAGCTGTGAAGGAAGGCCGTGTAGAGCGTGACCGCCGCCGCCAGAACCAGCCACAAACCGGCCTTGACCAGGCGATCGTGGATTCCCGGCGGCAGGAAGTGATCGTAGAAGGCCGCATGGGCCAGGTCGAGGCCGGCCGCGGCGACGAACACGCCCGCCAGGCACCACGGCAGGAGACGCCTGGCTCGCTCAGGCGCCCGCCAGGAAAAGGGGATGAACAGGGCCATCGTGGTGAGCGCCCCGAGGACTCCGTAGTAGGCGCTGGTCCAAAAGACCGGTCCTGGTTGAAACGGCAAGTGGGGGTTGAGGAAGAACAGGAGTCCGGTCACGTGGATTCCGGCCAAGAGCCCGGGTATCCCGCAAGCAGCGCAACTCAGCAGCCGTTCCCTGTTCACCTGGGCAACTCTACCGGGGGGGAGGGCCGGCGCCGGCGCCTTCGACCGGAACGCTGTTGGACTGCTACCCTCGCCCGCGCCATGGCGGCGCTGGACTCAAGGGGAGAAGTACTCGAGGTCCGCGCGTTGCCGCTTCAGCACTTCCTGCTTCGGATCCGGGTGGCCGGGATGGAGCCCGCCGCGCCCGGACAGTTCGTCATGGTGGCCGGCGCCAACCAGGCGGAGCCTTACCTGAGGCGGGCCTTCTCGGTCTACGACCAGGAGCCGGTCGGAACCGGGGCCCTGACCATCTCGCTTCTCGGCAAGGTGATCGGCCCGGGAACGGCGGCACTGGCGGCCTGCCTCCCTGGCCAGCACATCCCCGTTCTCGGCCCTCTGGGGAGAGGATTCCACAGTATGGGAGTTCATGGTCTGCACGGCGGCCGCGCCGCCCTGGTGGCCGGGGGCATAGGATCGGCGGGTCTGGGATTGCTCGCGCAGGCGCTCGCGCGCGAGGGAAGGCCGTTCGACTTCTACTACGGCGGTCGCGGCGCGGACGATCTGGTGGAGGCCGAGGAGTTCAGGCGCCTGAGCGAGAGCACGGGCGGGCGGTTGCTCAGAACGACGGAGGACGGTACGGCGGGTGCCCGAGGACTGGTTGCCGAGGCGCTTTCGGCGACTCTCGAGGCCGCCGCGGCGCAGACGGGGCGCGCGTACGAGGCGCTCTACACCTGCGGTCCCCACGGTCTGATGGCTGCCGTGGCGCGAATCGCCGTCGAACACGGAATCGAGGGGGAAGCCGCGATGGAGGCCCCGATGGGCTGCGGCTATGGCGCCTGCCTCGGCTGTGCCGTTGAGCTGGAGGAGGGCGGCTACGCTCTGTGCTGCCGGCATGGTCCTGTATTCAATCTGAGAGAGGTGGCCTGGTGACGACGGCCGCCGGCGCGCCTGTGACCGATCTGTCGACGCGGGTGGGTCCGCTGCGCCTGCAGAACCCGATCCTCACGGCGAGCGGCACGTTCGGCTACGGCCTCGAGTTCGCCGAAAGGGCCGACCTGCGGCGGCTCGGCGGTCTCGTGACGAAGGGTTTGTCGCTCGAGCCCCTGGCCGGAAACCCGCCGGTGCGAATCGCTGAAACCCGGGGCGGCATGCTGAACTCGATCGGTCTGCAGAACATCGGCGTCGACCGGTTCCTGAACGATGTCCTCCCGGACCTGGCCGGACTGCCGCCGAAGGTGATCGTCAACCTGTTCGGGTACGACCAGGACGACTATGTACGCCTGGCCGAGCGGGTCGATTGCCACCGTGGCGTCGCCGCGGTGGAGTTGAACGTGTCCTGTCCCAACGTGAGCAAGGGCGGAATCGAGTTCGGTCACGACCCGGAGATCCTGTGCGGACTGGTCCGGCGGGTGCGCTCCGCCACCGGCAAACCGGTGATCGTCAAACTGTCGCCGAACGTGACCTCGCCGGCGGCCCTGGGCCAGGCCGCCAGCGCCGGCGGCGCCGATGTTCTGTCGGCGGTGAACACCTTCGTCGGCATGGCGATCAACACGAGGTCGCGGCGTCCGGTCCTGTCCACGGTTCGCGGTGGGCTGTCCGGGCCGGCGATCAAGCCGCTGGCTCTGCGGATCGTGTGGGATGTCGCGCACGAGGTCGACTTGCCCGTCATCGGGATCGGCGGGATCGAGACCGTCGACGACGTGCTGGAGTTCCTGCTGGCGGGGGCCTCGGCGGTGCAGGTCGGAACGGCGCTGTTTCGCGACCCGCGCACGGCGGAGCGGCTTGTCGACGGCTTGCGGGACCGGATGCTGGCCGAGGGCGTGGCCTCGGTCGGGTCCCTGGTCGGGGCGGCGGCGCGGCCGCAGTGAGCGGCGCGAGACTCGAACGGGTCGCCGTTGCGCTCGACACCGACGACCGGGACACCTTCAGTCGCTGGTGTTCCCTCTTCGGTCCTCGCGTCGGAGTGCTCAAGGTGGGGCCGCGGGTTGTCCTGCGCTGGGGGCGATCGGCGGTCGAGGAGGCGGCAGGGACCGGGGCGGAGGTTTTCCTCGACTTCAAGTTTCACGACATCCCGAGTACCGTCGCGGGCGCGGTCGGCGCGGCGAGGGAACTGGGCGTCTCCTATCTCACGGTGCACGCGGGCGGCGGCCGGCGCATGATGGAGGCTGCGACCGAGGCGGCCGCCGACGAGGTCCGTGTGCTCGGGATCACGGTCCTCACCCATCTCGCGCCGGAAGATCTCGAGGAAATGGACCTGCCGGGTCGGGCCGCGGACCGGGTACAGGCCTGGGCGTCGACGGCGCAGCAGGCCGGTTGCGCCGGCGTTGTCTGCTCGCCGCTCGAACTCGCGTCCCTGCGCCGCCGACTTGGCCCGGAGCTGCTGCTGGTGAGCCCGGGGATTCGGTTCAGCGATTCCGCGGGTGACGATCAGCGTCGCGTCGCGACGCCGTCGGCAGCGCTACGGTCCGGGGCCGACCTGATGGTGATCGGGCGGCCCCTGACCCGGGCCGCCGACCCGGAAGCGGCGCTGGCGGCGCTGGCGGCGGCCGGCGCCTGAGCCAACGCCGGCGCCGCTCCTGAGGCGGATCAACGGGGGATGTGGAGAGTCCGCCGCCAGCGGATCGACCATCTCCCGGCTTCCGCGTCGCGCGACCAGTAGACGAGCAACGGTCGGCCGCGCACGAGTTCGGCTCCGACAGGGCCGAAGAAGCGGGAGTCGCGGGAGATGTCCCGGTTGTCGCCGAGACAGAACAGGGAGCCGTCCGGCACGCGTTCGGGTCCATAGGCATCGCGGCGCCAGAAACTCTCGTGGAGGAACTCCGACCGCGGATAGACCCGCTCGTCCGAGTGGTCGACGTAGCCGGTCTCATCGATCGGGCGGCCGTCCACCCGGAGCTTCTTCGAGTCGATTTCCACTTCCGCGCCGCTTGTCGCGACGCAGCGTTTCAACAGCTCGTGCTCCGGGTCCTCGATGCCGCGGAAGGTGACCAGGTCGCCCGGCCGCACCTCACGCTGGGGTACCAGCGGCCCCCAGCGACCGGCCCCGGCGCCGAAGATGAACTTGTTGATCAGGAGATGGTCGCCGACCATCATCGCCGGCTCCATCGACTCGGACGGAATGCGATAGGCCTGAACGAAGAAGGTCCGCACGAACAGGGCCAGGATGGCCGCGAGGAGCAACACCTCGGCGCCGTCGCCCCACATTCCGAGACGCCCGGTGCTCAGACGAAGTCTCATCAAAGCGGTGGCGTCGCTACTCGATCACCTTGAAGGTTCGCGTCCAGCGGGTCTTGGTCAGGAAACCGAGAGCCGTGTTCGCGAGCTGTTTCAGCCGATGACCGAAGCCGTGCCAGGTGCCGTCCGAGGTCTCCCCTCCGTACGACCAGTAGACCATGACCGCCCGACCCTTGACGTGGGAGAGCGGCACCGGTCCCCAGTAGCGCGAGTCGTGGGAGTGGTCGCGGTTGTCGCCCAGGCAGAAGAGGTGATCGTCGGGGACGAGGAGCGGCCCCCAGTTGTCGCGCCGCACGCTGTACGACCCGAAGGGACTCGTCGGACGGAAGAGTCTGTCGTCGGTGTTGATCGCGTAGGCATCGTCGTCCACTTCCTGGCCGTTCAGGAAGAGCTGCTTGTCCGCCATCCGGAGCTCGTCTCCGGGCAGGCCGATGCAGCGCTTCACCAGGTCGATCTTCGGCGTCTCGGGCGACCGGAAGATGACGATGTCGCCTCGCCGCACGTCGCGTGCCGGCAGCAGCGCCTGTTCGAGCTTCGAAGGGCGCGGCCCATAGATGTAGCGGTTCACGAACAGGTGGTCGCCGATCAGCAGCGTCTCCTCCATCGAGCCGCTCGGGATGTAGAAGGTCTTCAGGACGAAGTTGTTCGTGAAGCCCAGGAACACCGCCGCGACGATCAGGGCCTCGACGTACTCGCGGACCACGGAGGTGCGACGCCCACCCGCGGATTCCGGAGGCTTCTTCTCGGCGCTCGTCATCGGCTGGCTAATCTACACGAGCGGGGCTCCGGCAAGGCCGCCGCGGAGGCGCAATCGGCGGCCCTTCGCGAGTCAACAGTCCTGGAACCGGTCCAGCACTTCTGACAGCAGCCCCTGTCGGCCGGTTCTCCCGCCGGCAGAGGGACTTGTGGCCCGGACATGTGGAACGGGCAAAGGTCTCTTGACAAGACGGCTTCCCTGCCCTTCTCCGGACTCGCCGCAATCTGTTGGTTTACAAAGGACTTGAGAGCGCCTCTTCGGGTTGGCCGGGAACTTGAAACAAGCGGCGTCATCTAGTCATCCAGGAGCCAGGAGGTGTCCACGGAACAAGCAGGGAACCAAGTTGGCAAGGGAATCAGGGGGGCGCTCCGGCGCCCCCCTGACATTGCCGATCCCTGCTCCAGGATGGACCCCGATCTCTGCTCCAGGATGGACGTTTGACGAACACGAGAACCCCTTACGGGATCAACGGAGATGAAGATGACAAGAGGTAAGAAGACGGTGTCGGCGGTAGTGCTCATCCTTGGCATGCTGGGTGCACTGCCTGCCGTAGCGGCGGAAGGCGTAGTCAACATCAACACGGCGGATGCTGCCGAGCTCTCCCTCCTGCCGGGGGTGGGACCTTCCACGGCGGGGCGGATCGTGGAGTTTCGCACCGAGAACGGCAAGTTCGAGGCGGCCGCGGACTTGATGCTTGTGCGCGGTATCGGCGAACGCTCGTTCGAGCGCATGCGCTCGTACGTTGCGATCGAAGGCGAGACGACGTTGATGGAGAAGGTGCGTATCCCCAGGGAGCGAACCGAGTCGCCAGAGTCGGATGGTCCCACTGACGGCCCGTGACCCGCGCGGAGTCGTAGGACTCGACGGCATGGAGGCGGGCGGCTCTGGCCCGCCTCCATGTTTCCGCCGGGATGGCCAAGGGGCGATGCGCAAGGGCGGCTTCACTCTGCTCGAACTCCTCGTCGCGACGACGATCCTCGCGCTGGTGGCCACGCTTGCGGTGCCCCCGCTGCGCCAGCAGATCGCGCAACATCGCGTTCGGCTCGCGGCCGCGGAGGTCGCCTCGACGCTGTGGACGGCACGAAGCAGTGCCGTCCGCTACGGTGTCGCGGTCGCTGTTCGTTTCGACGTGCGAGAGTCCGAAGCGGGGACCACGGTCACGGCCTTCTCGCTCTACGCGGACGGCGACGGCGACGGCGTGCGGACCGCGGACCTGAGCACGGGAGCGGATCCCCGGATCGGGCGTCCGGCGCGACTCCTTCACGTCGGCAGCGGCGTCCGTTTCGGTATCCCCGAGGACCTGGAGCCGAGGGAGTTCACGGGCTCCGGCCGGCTTGACCGCCTGGACGATCCGCTGAGGTTCGGCCGCAGCGACATCGCCTCCTTCAGCCCGTTCGGCACCGCGAGCCCGGGCACAGCCTTCCTGACCGACGGCTACCACCTGTTCGCGGTACGGGTTTACAACCGCACGGGGAAGATCCAGATCCTCCGCTACGTCCGCGACCGCGAACACTGGAAGGGGCTGTAGCCGGACTCGACAGGGCCGTTCCAAAGTCGGGAACTTCGGTGACCGAAGTGAGGAACCACTCCGGAATCGGCAACTCGGCGCCGGCACGGCTCTCGACCCTCGGGAATGAAGGCCTCCGGCCCGCGCCCAGCGTGGAGCGCTGAACTTTGGAATGGTCCTGAGCCGGACTCGAGCACGCCGGTTGCGCCTCCGTTGGAGCGCGCTACGCTTCGCGGGATGGAGGCGCCGAAGCCAGGAGCAACCGCGGAGGGCTTCTCGCCCATTCGGTGGTCTGGCGATGAACTTCTCCTGCTGGATCAGACCTTGTTGCCCGAGCAGGAGGTGTGGCTGACCTGCAGCCGGCCGCGCGACGTTGCCGGGGCGATTCGGCGTCTGTCCGTGCGCGGCGCGCCGGCCATCGGCGTCGCCGCGGCCTATGGGCTCGTGCTCGGCGCCGGCGACTTCGACGCCGCCTACAACCTGCTCCTCCCCACCCGCCCGACGGCGGTCAACCTGCGCTGGGCCCTGGAACAGGGCCGGGCGCTCCGTGACCGCTGCATCGAGGCCGGCGAGGCGGATGAGCTGCGCGCGCGGTTGCTCGCCTGGGCCCGCGACCTGCACCGGCAGGACGTCGAGGCGAACCGCCGGATCGGCAGGTTCGGCCGGGAGCTGTTCGAGCAGGGCGACCGGGTTCTGACCCACTGCAATGCGGGCGCCCTGGCCACGGCGGGGTACGGCACGGCGATTGGCGTGGTCGAGGCGGCCTGGTCGGCCGGGCGCCTGGCGAGCGTCTGGGTCGACGAGACCCGGCCGCTGCTCCAGGGATCGCGGCTGACGACATGGGAGCTCAGCCGGCTCGAGATCCCGCATCGCCTGATCACCGACAACAGCGCCGGCGCGATCATTGCCCGGGGCTGGGTCCAGAAGATCGTCGTCGGCGCCGACCGGATCGCCGCCAACGGCGACGTCGCGAACAAGGTCGGCACCTACCCGGTCGCCGTGCTCGCGGCCCGCCACGGCGTTCCGTTCTACGTCGCGGCGCCGCTGTCGACGATCGACCGCGACACGGTGTCCGGCGCCGACATCCCGATCGAGGAGCGCGACGCGGACGAGGTGGTCCACGCCTTCGGCAAGCGCATCGCGCCGCAGGACACGGAGGCCCTGAACCTGGCCTTCGACGTCACGCCGGCGGAACTCGTCGCCGCGCTGATCACGGACGCCGGCGTGCTGCGGCCGCCGTACGGCGAGTCGATCGTCGCCGCGTTCAGCGAGCGCGGCGGCTCCGGGCATTGAGCGCCCATCCGGAACTCAGCGCCGCCTTCGAGCAGTTCGCGCGCGTCGAGGCGCCGGACCTCGACTCGCCGACCTACGCGGAGCTTGCGGCGGGCGTGGCGAGAGACGACGAACTGCTGGCGCTGGCGGCGCAACGGCAACAGGGTCAGCCGGCGCCGAACATGCTGTTCGCCGCCGTCCAGTACCTGCTCCTGAAGGGAGTGGAGCACCCGCTGGCCGCGCACTACCCGCTCCTCTCGGGCGGCGCGCAACCGCCCGGGCCATCCGGCCCTGCGGGCGGGGACATCATGCCCGTGTTCGCGCCGTTCCGCGAGTTCTGTCTCGAACACCGCGACGAGGTGGGGGACCTCGTCGCCACCCGTCGCACCCAGACCCAGGTCGTACGGCGCTGCACCTGTCTTCTACTGGCCTTCGGCATGGTCTACCGCGATGCTGCGGCGCCGCTGGCCCTGATCGATGTAGGCGCCAGCGCCGGTCTGAACCTGAACTTCGACCGCTACGCCTACCGATACCTGCGGGCCGGAAGCGAAGTCCTGCGCTGGGGAGCGGGCGCGGCACGGGTCGAGCTCGAAGCCGACCTGCGGGGCCCCGGCACAGTGCCGGAACCGCCACGGGAAATCCCGGTGGTCAGCCGCGACGGAATCGACCTGAACCCCATCGACCTCGCGGACCCGGACGAGTTGCTCTGGCTGCGTGCCTTGATATGGCCGGAGCACGTGGAGCGCCACGCCCAGCTTGTCGACGCAGCGGCCGAATTGGACGAAAGCCCGGTCCGTCTCCATCGCGGCGACGCTTCTCGGGATCTGCCGCATCTGCTGGAACGTGTCCCGTCCGAGGTGGCGCTGGTCGTCTACTCCACGATCGCGCTCTACCAGGTTCCTCGTGAGGGCCGGCGACGCGTCAGGGCCATCCTGCAGGCCCGGAGCCGTGAGCGGCCCGTCTGGCAGGTTGCGCTTGAAGGCGTCCACCCGCCGAGCCTCACCCTGACCAGGTACCGCCATGGTTCGAGCGAGACGCAACTGCTCGCCCGCGCCTCTCCGCACGGCTGGTGGATCGAGTGGGGAGTGACCGCGCGGCGGTGAGCTCTACTCAGGGTTCCGCTGCGGGGGTGCTGCCTGGATGAGCAGGTCCCAGAACGCGTCGTTGAACGAGGATCCCTCGATCGAGCCGCGATCGCCCAGCCGCGTCACGACGAGATCAAGAGACGGCACGACGTACAGCTTCTTGTCGAGCGCGCCCTGGGCGGCGACCAGGTCGGGCGGTGCGCTGGCGATCAGCGGGCCGTCGTTCCGGGACGCGCCAGCGGCGCCCAGCCGGAACGATTGCCCGTTCAGCCACCAGAGGTAGCCGTACGCCGGATTCAGGTCCTGCGAAGGCCGGGTCGCCTCGTCGACGGCGCGCGTATCCTCGACGACGGCGATGTCGGCATCGGCCCACGGCCGCGGCGCCCAGCCCGAGTCGCGCATTCCGATGCGGCCCGTCAGCCAGTCACTCGTCACGGCCTCGCGGCTCTGGTTCGCCGCGCCGGCGATGATCCGCAGCAGGTGGTGATAGGCGGGCGTGTTGTAGCGCCAGCGCGTATCCGGGTCCGCCTCGTACGCCAACTGCGGCGTCAGGCCGCTCGTCATCTTCAGGAGATGCCGTATGGAGATCGCGGCCTCCTGTTCCACAGGCGCCTGAGTCCAGCCTGCGCCCAGGTGGTCGCTCACGGCGTCGTCGAACGTCAGGAGACCGCGCTCGCCGGCGATGGCGGCCAAACGACTCGACATCCGCCAACGTCTCGCCGTCCACACCCGCGGTGCCGCCGTTGCAAGGCGCTGGGCTTTGCCCGGCACTTCGATGCTGAGATCGTCAACTACGCGGACGACTTCGTGGTGCTCGGCAAGTCGCCGTCAACTTCAATGCTGGCTGCGGTCGAGTTGCTGATGGGCCGTCTGAAGCTGCCGATCGACGCAGAGAGGACCCGATGCTGCCGGGTGCCTGAGGAGCCGATCGAGTTTCTTGGGTACCGGATCGGACGCAACCATCGCCGGGACACGGGCCGCAGTTACATCGGCACGCGCCCGAGCGGCGAAGCGTGTGCGCTTCCCCGACGCGTTGCTCTGGAAGGAGTACGGACTTACTCACCTGACCGTGCGCACGGCATGCTTTCCGTGAGCGAAGGCATGATCCCGTCCGAGAGCCGGATGCGGGAGAACCGCACGTCCGGTTCGATGAGCGGCGACTGGAAACGGAGCCATGACGCGGAGTGAGGCACCGGCAACGCGAAAGCCGCCGGACGACACCTACCCCCACCGCGCCAGTCGTCGACCCTAGCTCACTCGACAACACGAAACAGGCATCTACGAGCCAGTAGCCGCCGGGATACCGGCTGGGCTTCAGGCTGGCCCGGCACGAGTCCGAGGCTGCCCGGACCGCTGTGCGGTGCTGCATGGTACGGTGGCGGCGAGGGCAACATAGACGCCGTCCCATCTTGACGGCCACCACCAAGGAAGTAACTAAACTAACTATGTGCCTGAACCCATACAGAAACGGAGAGGCGTGGCGGCGACGATTCCTAGCGGCACTGGTCTGTCTCGCTGTCTTCCCAGCGATTGCTAGCAGCCAGTACACGGAGCCGAGTAGGCCTGCGGAGTCACCGCTTTGGTGGCCGCTCTTCGATGGCATCAGTGCCGCAGAACTGCGAGGAGAGCATCAGGCTGATGCGGTGGCTGCACGCTACTCAGCAGCGGTTCAGCGTGGCGAAGTCCCAGACTGCGGCCCTGACTACGTGCCCGCGAAGTTCGTGAACAGCGGTGCCAACCCTGAGCTTGTACCGCTATGGTACGCGCTTGACCAGTGGATCTTCTTCCAGTGGGGCATTCCGGAAAGCCACAGGCCACCCGTTGACCTCCTGCACTCCGACCTCCGTGAAGCTGGCCTGTCCGACTACGGGATCACCACGGTCACCGACTGGGGGCGGAGCTCGGCCGATGAGCTCGTGCGCCGTCAAGCGGCCCGGGAGCAAGCCCTCGCACCCTCGATAGGCGCGGTCGACCAGTTTCTCCAGAAGCACCCTTTACCGAGCGATTGGGTCGAATTCAGCCGCTCGGCTCGCTCGGCATCGAATTCATCAGACTCCTCGAGTAGTGGAGAAGCAACCAGTCTGGCTGGGTTCCAGGCTCTCGATGATCTTGAAGCTGGCCGGGGCGATGCGTTGTTGTTGTCACAAGTCATGGAAGGCAACTACTCCGACTGGTTCGAGTGGGTCGAACTCTGGAAGCGGGACATCAACCAGAACCTGATGGTTAGGGCACTGCCTCGACTCCGATCTGCGCTCGGCGACGGAGATTGGCTGTCGCTTCGCCGTTATCTCGTCGCTACCATTGGTGACGGTCGATCCGAGACCCACTCTTCGCTCGAGTGCCCACACGCCAGCCCGTTCAACGAACGATCTGGAGTTCCTGCTCGGTGAACCTACGTCGCCTACTTCGCTCGGTTGCCCTTTTCGCTCTCACCTGTGGAGCCTTCGTCGCTGCAGGGACCAGCGCCGCACCCGCGCAGTTTATTTGCTTTCCGGGGCTCCGGAACGGTTGCTGCGGCCCCACCTGGCCCTGAGCCGGTGTACTCTGAACATGGCTCTCTAGCCGCTTCGTCGACGGCCTTCCACCAAGGCATAGGGATCTTCAACCGACAAGCTGCACACCAAAACCAAGTCTGCATCATTGGGATTGGATGTAGCGCGATCGGCGGGGACACGATCTTAGGACCCTTCTCCGCAGGCCAGCCTTTCACGTGCGGCGCCTTTTCGTCGGGCATGAACCCGTACCTTTGCGCCGGCATCAAGTACTACCGGAAGCCCATTTGTCCCTACACGTACTTCTGGTCTGCCACGGCCCAGGTTTCCACGCAACACATTGGCTCCGGAGAACAGAGACCAAAGAGGCTCGCTGCCGAGACAGCTACCGACCCGGGAAGTGACATGGCGGTTCGCGGCCAAGTTCGATGTCCGCGATGCGCTCGCAGAGCCTAGCTCGACATCCGTTCTGTGGAGTGAGCGGAGAGTGCCACAAGTCTGGCTGGACCGTCTTTTATCGTCGCTTGACCTGCAGTTTCACGGACACGAAGAACACCGAACGATCGTGTACGCGGTGGTCGAGGTCACGGACCACCTGCTAACCGTCCGTTCAAAGGCTGCGGTGCGACCACGCTGCTGCTGCGGCTCCCTAATCTGCCTGTAGCTCAGCTGCTCTTCCGGGCGGTTCAGCACTTGCTCGTGCAGGGGAGTTGAACACCCGCTGGCCGCGCAGTGCCCGATCCTCTCGGGCGGCGAGCAGCCGCGCGGACCTTCCGGCCAGCGGTGAGCTCTACTCAGGGTTCCGCTGCGGGGGTGCTGCCTGGATGAGCAGGTCCCAGAACGCGTCGTTGAACGAGGATCCCTCGATCGAGCCGCGATCGCCCAGCCGCGTCACGACGAGATCAAGAGACGGCACGACGTACAGCTTCTTGTCGAGCGCGCCCTGGGCGGCGACGTCGAGCGCCGCCTCGAGCTTCGCGGCGTCCCAGCCGACGTCGCCCGGGTCGACCGTGGCCCATGGGCCATCGGCCGGCGGGAAGTACAGCGGCGCGTCCGCCGGGGCCGCGGTCGACGCGACTTCCGCGGCGTCCTGGACCGGGGCGCCGCACCCGGCCAGCAGGCCGGCGAGCAGCACTGGGGGCCCGAACACCGGAACGATTCGAGACGCTCTCATACTGGACTCTCCTGGTGGACCTGATGGGGATTCTCCCGGCTCCACCCTACCCGGGGCCGGTTTCCCGTCAGAACGAGAAGGTGACCGTCATCGACACGGACCGCGAGGCCCCGAGCCAGGCCGCGTTCTCGGTGATGGCGGAGAGGTAGGCCTCGTCGAGCAGGTTGTTGGCCACGAGTTCGAATGTCGTCGAGCGGAGGAGGTCGCTCAGCACCTCGCCCGAGAACGTGACATACGCGTCCAGCATCCAGTACTCGTCCGTGGTCCAGTCGGCGACCAGGCTGACCCGGCGCGGCGACGTGTACTTCGCGCTGATGCCCGCGCTCAGGGGGCCGGACCGGTCGAGGGAGATGACCCAGAGACGATCCGGCACGCCGGTGACGTCGGTCCCGGGCATGATGTTCTGGTTCGCGTCGACCAGCGCGTCCCCGCTGCCGACGTACTCCGAGTTGTTCAGGGTATACGCGGTGTAGAGGGAGAGCTGGTGGGGCATCTGCACCGTCGCCGAGAGTTCGACGCCGTCGGTCTCGATGCCGCCGGCGTTGAAGTAGGCGCCGCCCCCCGGAATGAGGTAGTTGGGCCCGGCCGGCGTCTGCGGCCCGAGGTAGAAGATCCGGTTGTCGAAGTCGATCACGTAGCCCGTGGCGCTCAGCGCGATCCGTTCGGCGGAGTACTGCAGCCCGAGGTCGATGTTCGATGCGGTTTCCGGCTCGAGAGCGGCGAGGCTGCGCCCCGGCACCTCGAGCAGCGTGCTGCCGATCGCCCGGAAGTTCTCCGCGTAGCCGGCAAAGAGGTCCAGGCCTTCGACCGGCGTTTCGTAGGTGACGCCGCCGGAGAGGAGCAGGCTCGAGTCCGAATCGACCGAGAGATTCGGATCGACGTGGAACAGGTCCTCGCGTGACACGTCGACCATGTACTTCTTGACGCCGCCGGCCAGGGTGAAACGCCCGGCGTAGAGCGTCTCCTCCGCGTACAGCATCATCACGCTCTGCGGGAACTCCCACTCGTACTGGCGCCAGTAGGGCGTCGCGTTCCACTGGAAGTTGATTGCCGGATCGAGGATCTGGTGCCAGTCCCGTCCGAGGTCGCGCTTCGAGTCCTCGTACCAGATGCCGGCGCGCAGCTTGCTGCCCGTGTTGCCGATCGTCGTCAGCCACTCTTGGTCGAGCGTGACGCCGACGCGGTCCTTCCCGTAGTGACTGTGCCGGTACGACTGCACCGCCGTGGCGCCCGGATGGCACGCCGGATCGACTTCCGGCCCGCCCGGCCCGTAGTAGTTGAAGAGGAACGACGACGTACAACCCGCCACCGGCCCCACGGCGGCTCGGTCGGGGCCTACGAAGCGGATCACGCCGAGCTGCGAGCCGCCCCGAACGGGCGGGCCGCCGAAGAGTTCCGATTCGGCGCCGCCGCGATCGTCGGTGACGTCGACGATGTAGGGCGGCAGCCAGTCGCCCCGGCCCCGGTTGCGGTGGAAGTAGCCGGCCAGGTTCAGCGAAAGGGCGTCGCCGAACGACCAGTCAGCCTTCAGGTAGCCGAACGTGTTGCTGCGCCGGGTCTGCCAGCCGCGCCGGTAGAATTGGTTCAGGTACGGCACGCCGGGCCAGTCGCCGATCAGCCGGTCCCAGCGCGGGTTGGCCCGGAAGTCGCTCTCGCTGTAGAGGCGCTGGTAGACGTCCTCGTGGATGTTGTCGTACGAGATGTAGCTCGTCAGATCGACGCGGCCGCGGGACGAGACCAGCTTCATCGCGACGTGCTCGCGTTCGTTGAGCGCCGACCCCTCCATCCAGTCGGTCGCACCCTGGCGGGTCGCGGCGATCCAGGCGCGGGTGTTGCCGCCGAAGATCGGCCCGGTGTCGACGCGTATGAAGAAGCGCTGGCCCTGGTACTCGCCCAGCGTCGTCGACGCCGTGTAGGTCCGCTCGTCCGCCGGGTCGTCCGTCAGGTAGTTGAACGTGCCGCCCAGCGCCTCGACCGACCGCGAGGCGATGTCGGCCGTCCCCTGAGACACCTCGACTCCCCCGAGGTTCATCGGATCGACGAAGCGGTTCGCCTTGGCGCCGCTCCAGTAGTCCGACGTGCCGTTCGGAATCCCATCGATCGTGGTGCCGATCTGCACGTCGTTGATCGTCACCTGGAAGCCGCGCATGGCGACGTTGGACGACCAGTCGTCGAAGCCGTACGAGTCGCCCTCCTGGACGGACACGCCCGGCAGGTTGTCCACCACCGACGTCACGTTGGTGATCTTCGACTGCTGGAGCAGCATCGGCTGGGAGACGATGTTGCGCGCGAAGGTCCGCGGCTCCTCGGCAACCACGGTCACTGTTTCGAGCAGTCTGACGATCTGGAGGACGAGCCGGACGTTCTCGGTGGCGCCAGCAGCCAGCGAAACCGGAGTCTCGGCTGTCTCGAAGCCCGGCAGAACCGCCGTGACGACGTAGTCGCCCGCCACAAGACCGGCGCTCGCGTAGGCGCCGTCGGACTGCGTGATGCGCTCCTGGCGCACGCCCGGGCCGGCCACCGTGACGGTGACACCGGGCAGGGGGCTTCCGTCCGCGTCGACGACGACGCCTTCGACGGTTCCTGTTGTCTGGGCTACGGCGGCCGCCACTGTGGCGGACAGCAGTACGACGGCGAGGGCCAGTCGTCCTGGCCTGAAGTCTGGGGCGTCCATCGAAACGTCACCTCACCCGGTCGTTGAGGTCCTGGTAGCGGAAGTTGGTGGCGAGCGGGCTATCCGGCGGAGCGTTGGGGTCGATCTCGCGACGATGCGTAACCCCGCGCGTCAACTTGTCCGTGCTGTCCGCGACCTTCACCTCGAGGAAGAGGTTCCGGGTGGCGCTGAAGTTCCAGGAGGCAGAGTAGAGCTTGCTGTCGATCTCTGTCACGGAGAGGGAGTAGATGTCCCCGCTGGATCCGGCGCCCTGCGAGTCGGACGGTGCCTTGAGGCCTGTGAACGAGAAAGCGTGTTGGTCTCCAGCCTGAGCGTTGAACTTGCCGACGACCGGCTCGCCCCGCGAAGCAGTCTCGACAACGAAACCAGTGTTCGTCTCACTGTAGTAGCCGTCGAAGCTCTCACCGGTGGCGACGAAGAACCACGCCTTGTCGCGCCAGAGGGGGCCTCCGAGTGAGGCCTCCCAGGAGTTGAGCTGGTCGTCCGGGCGAGGAAGGTCCGGAGCGACTTCGGAGACGGCGCGCCAGGTCGGGTTCTGGCCGACATAGAGCGCATCGCCGTGAAAGTCGTTCGTGCCCGACTTGATCACGGTATTGACGATCCCACTGGTGGAGCGGCCGTACTCGGCGCCGTTTCGCTGGCCTGACCCAGGCCCTCGAGCGCGCCGTTGACCTCGTAGGCGCCCGGCGGCAACACGGCGAAGCGGTAGTTCCCGTCGGCATCGGTGACTGCCGTCTTGGTTCCCTGAGGGCCGGTCAGGGTCACCGTGACGCCGGGCAGGGCCCCACCCTGAGCGTCGAGCGCGCGGCCCTCGATCGTCCCCGTCTGCGGTCCGTCGGCCCACAGGGACATGGGAGCGCAGAGAACGAGGGTTATGGCGAGAACAAGGCGTCGTTGACGAAGTGCTTGCATGAGTTCGTCCCCCAGGGTTTGCGCCGCTCCGAACGGCCAATGTTCAAACGGTGTTCAATGGATTCACTGTATTGGGGGGGGGTAGGGCTGTCAAACCGAGAAGTCAGAACGGCGCCCGACAAGTCGTGCCCCGGGCGACCTGGCGTCTTGCAACGCCCACGTCGCTCCCTCGGCACTGCCGTGGGATCGCTCTACAACTCCCGGATCACCGGCATGACGCGTTTCACCGGAGGCCGAGGAGGGGAAGTTGGTGGAGGCGGTGGGAATCGAACCCACGTCCGCGAGACTCGGCGCGAGGGATCTACGTGCGTAGCCTTCACTCGATCAGTCGCCGCCGGCTTGGGTAGAAGGCCACCACGGCCAGCGGTCTAGCCCCGAAGTGATCCGGCCTGAGTTCAGAGCCTCGCTCAGGCGTTCGATCCACTTTGAGTGTCAATCCTGACGGCGCCGTGAATCAAGGCTCCGGCAGGACCGTGACGGCTTCTAAGCCGCCAGTGCCAATTCGTCGTTGGCGAGTGTAAGTGTCCGGTTTACGAGTCGGACTCGGCACGCAACCCCCGAACCGCATGATCTCCCGTCGAAGCCATGCGCCCCCAAGGACCGGTGACTCTACCGTATTGCCGCGGTAGAGAGCGGGCAATCCTGGCAAAAGCAACGGCCTGGTTCGCTCGGGAGACGGGACCGAAGGGGTCTTCCGGTTCATGAGAGCGCACCAAGCCGAGTCCGCGTCACGACGAAGACCGAACCGGCGGAGCCACTTCAACTCGGAGCACCGAATCGCAAGCGCGAGTCGCTGCCACCGCTCATTGACGACCCGACCGTAGCTGGTGGTCAGGCACAGGTGCTGATCGCTGTCCCGGTAACCGCGGAGAGGCGGCACGAGGAGGATTCCTGTGTCGCTGCCGTCATCGGCAGTGCTGCTCTTGATGATGAACCCCAAGTACGTTTTGCCGCTCGGAAAAGCGACTTCGATAAGACTGCCGTCATCGAAGGTGTCGCAGATGAGCTGGTCAACGAGGTCGCCTTTCTTGTCCGCCAGTTGCCGCCGAGCACGGAGCGGCTTGTACCACAAGTTCAGGGGCACAGGCGCCAGCGCCGCGAGGAGCAAGCTCCCGACTGCCGCGCCGCTCACCTGCAACGCTGACCACCCCGGCAGGAGATCGAGCCAGCTATACAGGCCAGGGCACAACTGCCCGGCTACAGCAGCGACCAGATAGAGAGCCAGTCCGACCAATGTCGCCCTGAAGACGACGTGGTAGCCGGATTCTCGCCGGAGACCGAACTTCCAGATGTTCGTCAAGCGCAGGAGTAGGTACCCGGCGAGAGCCGGGACGAAGAACTCCAAAGCAGGCACTTACTCGAGCTTCCTCTTCCGCTCGGACTCCCCGCCGTCGCCCGTCCCCGCGACCTCGATACTCCGGTTGACGCTTGAGATCGTCTTCTGCACCCGCTTGCTCGCGAGGAAATCGCCGACGTTCTCGACGTAGAGAGCCCCGGATCCAGTCACCCGGAGTCGGTCGCCGTTAGCCCTCTCGCTGCTGTCGTTCTTCTGGTTTTGGGCGTCGGTCTGCTTCGGCAATGCGTCTACAGACACGCGCCTGGAACTACACTTCCCGACCGGCTGGGTTCCGTGGGGATCGGCTGCACGATGGTTCCTCCGGTTGTGGATCGGGTTCAGCAGAATTCTGTGCGTACAACTTAGCCCATGAGCTATCGACTTTCAACGTGCTGTCGGGACCGGTCCAAAGTCCGACGCTTCGCGCCGCGTGCGGGCAGGGCACCCGCGTTCCCGAGAGCAGAGAGTCGTGCCAGCACCGATCTTTCCACCCAAGAGTGGTCTCGGCACCTCGGACATCGGAGTTTCCGACTTTGGAACAGCCCTGCGGGACCGGTCAGGGACCGGTCACCGTCGGCCCTGCGGTGACTTGACCCGGATGACCGGTGGACACCTACCGTGAGTCGCCCGGCCGGTAGGCGCGCGCCGTGTAGGCCTCCACGTCCTCCCAGTAGAGCCACGCCGGCTTGAACCGTCCTTCCGACAGCAGGCGAGCCTGGTCGAAGAAGTGGGGCGAATCGGGTCGGTGGCTCTGGCCGTAGTGGAGGTAGCTCGCGCCTCGGGTTTTTTTTGCCGAACTCGTAGACGGCCATGTAGGAGGCGCCGGTCGCGGCGTAGCGCAGCTTGCGGACCTCGCCGTCTTCGAGTGTCGTGGGCGGCGAGTGGTACAGCGTGAACGCGACGCCGAGCGGGCCGCGGACGCCGGCGAGCGGCAGGCTCGCCTCGTCGTCGGAGAAGGGGACGGCGCCCGCTGAGGGCCGGTTGGCGTGGCGCTGGATGCGGTGGATGTCGCCGTAGGGAACGCGCCAGTCGCCGTAGAGCTCGGTGAGCTTCTGCGCCGCCCGCTCGAGGGCGAGGAACCGCGCCGGCATGTCGTTCACGTACTCGGGCTTCAGGGTCTCGACGGGGTAACCGCGGCCGTAGAGCTCTTCGTACCAGCCGACGGCCAGGGTCGCCTGGGTGGAGGTCAGCGAACTTCTGGCGTCCCAGTCGAGCAGGTGCTCGAGGTAGGGGCGGACGCGGGCGGCGAGGTCCGGGTCGGCGCCTTCGAGCGTCCTGAGCCTGCGCGCGTACGAAGGCAGCTCGGTCATCGGCCAGTAGAGGGTCGTGTCGTAGGCGAGAGCCTGGAAGTCCTCGAAGGTGATGTCGCTGGCGTTGCGCAGCAGGTAGCGGGCCATCTTGGCCCGGCGCTTGTCGTCGTGCTTGTCCTCGACCATGTAGGGCGGGAAGTCGAGCAGCGACGGATTGCCGTCGTCAGTGGTCGTGAACGGCGACGAGTTGCAGTTCTGGACGTAGCCGGACGGCGGGTTGAGAACCTGCGGCAGCTCGTCTATGGGGTGGAACGGGCCCCACTCGTTGTTCGGGTCGGCGCCGTCTACGGGCCTGGTCCAGTCGACCGACGGGTCGCGACGGGCGATCGCGCCGTTGTAGAGGTAGAAGATGTTGCCGTCGGCGTCGGCGTAGGTCGTGTTGAAGGTCTGCAGGAGTTGCATGGACACCGCGGCGTACCACTCCTCGAATGAGCGCGCCTTGGCCTGGGCCAGCGCCTGGACCATGCGGCTGCCCTCGTAAAGCCGGGGCACGCGGACAGCCAGGTAGTGCCCGTCGTCCTCGCGGGCGATGATCGGGCCGTAGTGCGAGCGCCGGAGGACCACCCGGCGCGGCACGAGCGCGTCGCTCTCGCGGACGTGGATCGTGGCGCTCCATTCCTCGGCGTCGCGATAACCGGCGCCGTAGCGGTACTTGAGAGGGTCGGTCGGATGGTCGAAGGTCAGGCGGTAGGTGTCCGAAATGTCGGCGGCGTTCACGGTGTATGCCCAGCCCAGCCGCTCGTTGAAGCCGGCGGTGGGCAACGGGCCGCCCGGGTACATGGCGCCCGAGAAGTTGAGGCCCTCGTCGCTCACCACGTGCATCTCCGTGAACATGCCCGAGCCGTACCAGGGCTGGTGGGGATTGATGAAGAGCATCGCGTTGCCGTCGCGCGTCTTCGACGGCGCGACGGCCCACTGGTTCGAGCCCAGCGACGCGGCGAGTTCCTCCGCCAGACGCGGGAGTCGCCCGCGCGGCGCGTGGGCGGCGCCGAGCAGCCGGCCGAGGATCATGTAGCGCTCGAAGGCGAGCACGTGGAAGGGCTCCATCCGCTCGAGCAGGCGCGGCTTCTCTTCGGGGTGTTTCTCCAGGTAGAAGTTGTAACCGGCGGCGAAGCCCTCCGCAATCCGCCGGATGTTCTCGGGCAGGCCGGGGAAGTCGCGGCGGGAGGTCCCAACCAGGTCGAAGAGGGCCACCTCGAGGTCGCTGCGGAACCCGGACTCGCCGACGACCTCCGCGTAGCGCCCGAGAGCCTTGATGTAGGTGTCCTCGAGCTGGAAGAAGTGGTCCTCGCACTGCGCCCAGGCCGAGCCGAAGGCGACCGCGGCGTCGGTCGAGGCCTTGATGTGCGGCACGCCCCACTCGTCGCGGTGGATCACGACATCTGCGGCCCAGTCGGGCGCGCCCGTGGAGCTAGCCGGTGTGCCTGGCCTGGCGCCTGGCCTGGTGTCCGTGTCGACGCCGCACCCGATTGCTGCGAGTGCGAAGGTCGCCGCGGCAAGCCGGCTCGTCCAGATGTGGCTCAAGGGCATGGATTGGGGGGAGTATCGCAGAGCGGAGCCGGCCTGGCGGCCGGCGCGTCCCGAGGCTGCCTTCGGCGGCAGCCGCCGGGGACGCCGGGGCGCCTGTACCTTTGTTGGGTGGATTCTGGTCCCTGTCCGAGGCCGTCCGAGAGTCGAGCAGTGGTCGAGGCTGCGGTAGCTGTGGCAACCGGTCTGCCGGTTTCCAAGGTCCCAGTGTGGCGAGTCGCGTTCAGTCGGTCGCCCGAAGGCGCTGAATCTGTCCGGGCCAGTCGAGGAGGAGCTGGTCGGCGGTGACCAGGCAGTGTCCCTCGAGCGCTGTTGCGACGATGATCCGGTCCGCCGGGTCGCCGTGAAGATCGGTGATGAGGCCTGCGCGCAGCGCGATGTCGCCGTGCACCGGAATCTCGTTCAGGCCGTGGAACAGCAGATACCCGCGTAGCGCTTCCGCGGCCAGGTCGAATTGCATGCGACCCTTCCTGACGAGCATTGCGGCTTCCCAGAACGAGATGGCGGACACCGCTGCGTTGCCGGCGACAATCGCCTCGTCGACCGCGCGGCGGGCACGGCCGCCAAAGCGCCGGTCGCCGCGGATCATCCAAAGGAGGACGCCAGTGTCGAGGAGCAGCAACGGGCTCAGTCCGGATCCTCGCCCAGGATGAGGGCGAGCTTCCGCTCTTCGTCCCATCCGCCCGACTCGTCTTCAATCGGAGACATGATGTCGCCGGTGATCTTCATCTGACCCCGAAGACAGCCGAAGAGGCTCTTCGGCTTCCCCCGGTACGGCACCAGCCGCGACACCGGATTGCCGTTCTTCGTGATGACCACTTCGTCGCCGGTTTCGGCGACCTCGTCCATCAGCTTGAGGCAGGTGGCCTTGAACTCCGAGGCCTTGATTGTCCGTTCCATGGCACCGGCGAACCTATCACGGATCCGGCCATGGTCATGACCATGGTCACGCAGGTCCCCAAGACTGTTCCAACGTCGGGAACTCCGGTGGCCGAAATGAGGAGACCGCTCCAGAATAGGCAGGTTCGTGCCGGCGCCATTCTCGACGTCCGGGAATGGAGGCCTCCCGCCCGCACTCGGCGTGATGCACCGGGCTTTGAATTTGAACAGCCCTTCACGCAGCCCCTCACGGCGGCTGCCCTCGGGCCGAGCCACTAACCGGCCGCCCTTGGGCTTAGGGCTGCTCGCCCGGGCGCGGCCCCAGGCTGGCCAGAAAATCGGCGGCACTCCTGTGACGAAGCCGTGAACCGACGACGAGCCAGGCGAGCAGAATCAGGAGAAAACCGCTCCCGGCCAGATTCGGCGACGTGCCGGGCAGCAGCGGCCAGGCGAACATCGCCAGGACGCCCAGGGCCCCGAGGGCCAGGATGCCGACCGCCGCGGCGTTGGTCGAGTAGTCGGAGCGTTCGACGTGGAAGACGACGTGTACTCCCTGTGCGCTCGACCGCACGGAGACCGAGCCGTGCAGGATGCCGGTGCGGACCCCGGCGGCGACGGGCAAGGTCAGTTGGCCACCGGTTCCCTGCCGGTTCCAGGCGCCGTTCCATGCCTCCGCGCCTTCGGAGAGCGCCTCGAGCGCCTCGTCCGGAGTCAGCTCCAGCTCGATCTCGTATTGTGAAAGCACGGTTGCGCCGGGCGTTCGGCGTTGCTATGCGGCCATCTCGTCGAGCTGCTGGCGGAAGAACTCCTCGACCGCGACGAGGAACTTCTCGACCGTGTCGAGCTGCTGGATCTGCTGGCGCAGGCGCTTGCCGTTCGGCAGTCCGTGGGTGTACCAGCCGGTGAACTTGCGCAGCTTGTGCAGAGCGAAGCGGTTCGCTTCACGCTCCGCCACCATGTGGAAATGGCCCAGGATCAGGTCGCGCCGGTCGATCAGGGTCGGCGCCGGCGCCTCCTCACCGAGCAGGTGGCTCGTGATCTGGCGGAAAATCCAGGGATTCTTCGTCGCGCCGCGGCCGATCATCACGCCGTCGCAGCCGGTCTGCCGGAGCAGACGTTCCGCGTCGCCCGGAACCACGATGTCGCCGTTGCCGATTACGGGAATCGACAGCGTTTCCTTCAGCCGTGCCAGGTGGGTCCAGTCCGCCTCGCCGCGGAACATCTGCTTCGCGGTGCGTGCGTGCATGGTCACCGCGTCGACGCCGAGGTCCTCGCACAGACGGCCCAGGTCCAGGTAGTTCGTCTCCGCGTGATTGAGCCCCAGGCGGAACTTGACCGTCAGGGGAAGCCGGATTCGACGTCGCACTTCGCCGATGATCCGGCCCGCGAGGTCGAGGTCGCCCATCAGGGCGGCGCCAGCGCAACCCTTGAGCACCTTGTTCGCCGGGCAGCCCATGTTGATGTCGCAGACATCGGGACCGAGTTCCTCGACGATCTCGGCGGCTTCCGCCATCGTGTCCACGTCGGCACCGTAGATCTGTATCGCCAGCGGACGCTCTTCCTCCGAGAAGTGCATGAGATCCCGCGTGTGCCGGTTGCCGTCCACGATCGCCCGGGAGGAGATGAACTCCATCGACACGAGACCGCCGCCGCCAATCCGACGCACGATCAGGCGGAAGTCACGGTCCGTGACGCCGGCCATCGGCGCCAGGAACAGGGGCGGGTCGATCACGACCGCCCGTTCGCCCTGGCCGAGGACCATCGGCTCGAGCGGCGGCATTGCTGAGGGTGGCGAAGTCATGGCAACCCGATTCTACGCCGCTGTTGCGGCTGCGGGGTACGGCGGGCCGGGCGGTAGGATCAGCCGCCGTGTCGCGCCGCCCCTCCACTGCCGCCGCAAAGGCCCCCGATTTGTGCGCGTGCGGGCTGTTGGGCGATCTGCCGCGGCGGTTCCTCGACGGGCGTGACCTGGACCTGCTCGAGCCGCTGCGATTCGCGCTGCCGGGGGACGTGGACACCCTGACCGCGCCGGCCTCCCGGGCGCTCGATCGTGGCCCCGTAGCGGCCGCACTCCGCCGGCGGAACGAACGCTACGGCCACGCCGATGCCGCCCGGCTCGCCGAGGCGCTTGCCGATCGGGACACGCTGGTCGTCATCACCGGTCAGCAGTGCGGCCTCGGGGCCGGGCCTCTGTTCACGCTGACCAAGGCGGCGGCCTGCACGCTCTGGGCCGAGGAGCTCACGCGCCGGGGCCGACCTGCGGTGCCGCTGTTCTGGATGGCCTCCGAGGACCACGACTACGCCGAAGTGGCGCGCGCGTACTTTCCACCCGCGGGCGCCAGTGCGTTGACCCTGGGCGACGATCCGGCGCCACTCAGGCCCGTCGGCGACCGGCCTCTGGGATCGGCGGCGGAGGGTCTGCTGGACCGGGTGGTGGAAGCGGCGCCGAGCGAGGACTATCGACGGCGGATCGAGGATTGCCGGCAGCATCTTCGCCCGGACCGCTGCTTTACCGAGTCATTCGCCCGCCTCATGATCCGGTTTCTGGGCGATCGCTGCCCCCTCCTGGTCGACTCGCAGCTCCCCGCGCTGAAGTCGGCCTCGGCGCCCGTGCTCAGCCGGCTGATTGAACGGCGGGATGCCGTCGATCGTGCCCTGGGGGAGGCGGCAGCAGAGCTGGAGCGCCGGAACATCCGGCTTCCGGTGCGGTCCAGAAGCGGCGAGGCGCCGCTGTTTCTCATCGGCGACGGCGAGCGGCGGCGGGTGGTCTGGGACGCGAATGGCGGCTACCGGCTGCGCGGCGGCGGCTCGGGAACGTTGGAGGAGCTGGCCGACACCCTGAACCGCGAGCCCGAGGCGCTGAGCCCCGGGGTGCTGGCGCGTCCGGCGGTTCAGGACGCCGTCTTCGGCGCCGCGCTCAACATCCTGGGCCCCGGGGAGCTGGCCTACATGACCCAGGCGCGCGCGCTCTACGAAGCACTGGACGTACCGGCGCCGACGATTACCCTGCGGCCGCAGGTGCTGCTGCTGGGAGCGCGCGAGGGCCGATGGCTGGAGCGGCTCGAGGAGGAGGGAATCGACCTCGCGCACGTCCTTTCCCGGCCCGACGAACTCGACCGGCGCCTCGCGGCTCGCCAGGAACTGGGCTTCATCGCCGCCGCCCGGGCCAAGGTCGATGCGGCGATGGACGACCTGGCGGCCGGCCACGATGCGATCGACCCGTCCCTGGCCGGCCCCTGGAGCAAGACTGGAGCGAACCTGAGGCGGGCGCTCGACCAGTTCGAGCGCAGGGTGGTGGCCGCCGCCGCTCGCCGCGACGATGTCCTCAAGGGCAGGATCGACAGGTTGCGCGCGCACTGCCTGCCGAACGGCCATCTGCAGGAGCGCGAGTTCACCTCGCTCCACTGTCTCGCAAGCTACGGTTCGCAACTCGTGCGCCGGCTGTCGTCCATCGACCTGGACCCGCGGCGGCTTCAGCCGCTGGCAATGGGCGCGAGCGGGCCGCGGGACACTGCAACACCGGGCGAAGAGACCGCGTAGAAGGGAGTCCGATGCGCGTTGGCATCTGCTGCTTCCCGAGTTTCGGGGGCTCGGGGGTTGTTGCCTCGGAGCTTGCGCTTGCGTTGGCCGAGAGCGGGGACGAGGTTCATGTCGTCAGCTCGGCCCGGCCTCCGCGCCTGGTGGAGGCTCCGGGCGTTCACCATCACCCGGTCGACGGTTCGGGAATCCTCGAGTACGGGCTCTTCGATCATCCCCCCTACACGCTGGCCCTCGCGAATCGGCTCGCCCAGGTAGCACGGGATCGCCTGCTGGACCTGATTCACGTTCACTACGCGGCGCCGCACGCGGTGGCGGCGCTGCTGGCTCGGGAGATGCTCGCGCACAACGCGAGCGGGCCGAGGACGTGCCCGGTGGTGACCACGGTCCATGGAACGGACGTGACGCTCGTGGGCGCCCATCCGAACTACAGCGACATCGTGGGATGGGCGCTCAGGGGCAGTGACTGCGTCACGGTCCCCAGCTACGCGCTGCAGCAGGAGGTCGCGGAGCGGTTCGCTCTCGACGCGGTCGAGGTGATCCCGAACTTCGTGCCCGTGGCGCAGGATCCCGAATCGCAGGCACTGGCGCAAGCCTCGGGAGCGGAGAACATGCGCGCCGGATGCCGGCCAGAATCCGGGTGGTGCGACCCGCGTCCACCTGCGAACCAGTCCCTGCGCCGGTCAGCGGGCGCACCGATGGAACCCGGCTGGCGCGACCCGCATCCACCCGCGAACCAGTCCGTGCGCCCGTCAGCGGGCGCACCGATGGCAGGCCTGCGTACCCGGTCTCAGCGGAGTTCGGCGCCATGCGGCGCGCCCGACGGTGTCGGCCCGGGAACGGCCGGTCCGTCTCGTTCGGGCATGCAGATCGTCCACGTATCGAACTTCCGTCCGGTCAAGCGGGTGGCCGACGTCGTCGCGGCGTTCGCCCTGGTACGGCGCGAACTGCCTGCGTGGCTCTGCCTGGTCGGCGACGGTCCGGGACGGCCCGCCGCGGAGAGCCAATGCCGGGAACTCGGGATCGCGGACGATGTTTCCTTCGTCGGCAACCAGGCCCGGGTCGAGCCGATCCTGGAACGCAGCGACCTCTTCCTGTCGGCGTCCGAAACCGAGAGCTTCGGACTGGCGTCGCTCGAGGCCCTGGCCTGCGGCGTGCCCGTGGTGGCGACGCGCACTGGCGGAGTGCCCGAGGTGGTCTGCCACGACCGGAACGGACTGCTCAGTCCGGTCGGCGACGTGGAGGCGCTCGCGGGGAGTTGCATCGCTTTGCTCGCCGACCCTGCGCGCCGGGAGGCTTTTGCCCGGGACGGCCGTCGCTGGGCCCGCTCCCGGTTCGACCGCGACGCCATCGTGGCGCGGTACCGTGAGATCTACCGCGCTACACTGACATCCGGAGGCGCCTCCGCGCCTTAGGCCCGGCGAGGCGCTCGATGGGAAGGCAGACGCATGACTGAACCGGCAGCGACTTCACCCCCACCGCCCCCTCCGGCATCGCCGCCTCCCGCGTCTCCTCCTTCGGCCCCGGGGTGGTACGGGAATCTGATGGTGATTCTCGCCTACCTCTGGGTCTTCGCGTTGGTACCGCTCATGGTCGAGGAGGAGGACGAAGAGATCAAGTGGCACGCGAAACTCGGACTTGTCCTGCTGGGCGCGGAGATCGCGTTGTGGCTCGTGATGCAGCTCGGGGTGTTCGTGACCGGGGGCCTCGGTTGCCTGCTGGCGCCGTTCATCTTCATGGCGTACGTCGCGTTCGTCGTGGTGCGGCTCGCCTGCATCGTGAAGGGCCTGCGCGGCGGTCGGTTGAAGCTTCCCCTGCTTTCGCGGCTGGTCGACCGCTTCTGAGCGGTGGGCTTCACGCGCTGTGCGGCGCCGGATGGAGTGGCGCCGGATGGAGTGACGCAACCGGCTGCGATGCGGGGGTCGGGAACCGCATTCGCCGCCTTCCTCTCCGCCTGCCACTTCGACGTGGTGGAAGCCGGACGCCTGGGGTTTCCCGGACGAGGGCGCTCCCGCCGTGCGCCCGATGACGGCCGCGCGGACTCGTTGGCGGAGGCGGCGGATCGCGCCTCCCTGGCTCGTGTTGGCTATCGTCGTCGTGGGCGGGGCGTGCGGCCTGGATCTGCTGCGGCTCCCGGAGAACCAGCTTTCGGCCCGCGCAGCCATAGCGCTGATCGACGTGTACCGGACCGCCATGTCACCACTCCTCTCCCGCGCCGGTGTTCGTTGCCGCTTCGAGCCTTCGTGCAGCGAGTACGCCCGAGCATCGATCCGGGCGCGAGGGGTGGCGGCCGGCGGCCTGCGCAGCCTGGCGCGCCTGGCACGCTGCGGGCCGTGGACGCAGCCGGGCACGGTGGACCCGGTGTCCGCGGACCTTCCTGCCCACGGGGGCAACCGACCGCGCGGGTCGAGAGGGTCGTTGCCGCCCGGTCCGTGGAGGATCCCGGCCCCGGGGGAGAGGTTTCGACCCGCCGTCGGCGCGTCTGCCGACCCCACGGAGTCAGGGACGGTGACGGTCTGGCCTGTTGGAGCTCATGGAGACCACGAGGCGCGGTTGCTCCATGTCCGCTGGCTCGGCCGGTCTCCCGACCCCACGGCGCGCGAGCTGTGATCATCTTGCTTGTTGAAACTCATGGAGACCACGAGGCGCGGTTGCTGCATGTCCGCAGGCTCGGCCGATCTTTCGACCCCACGGTGGGCGAGCTGTGACCATCTGGCCGGTTGAAGTTCGCAGAGACCACGAGGCGCGGCTGCTCCGCGTCCGCTGGCTCGGCCAGTCTCCCGACCCCACGGTGGGCGATCTGTGACCATCTGGCCGGTTGAAGTTCGCAGAGACCACGCGGCGCGGCTGCTCCGCGTCCGCTGGCAGGACGGCCACGAGAGCGACTACGAGTACGACGTCCTGCGCGGCTACTGCCCGTGCGCGATGTGCCAGGGCCACAACGCGGGCCCGCTCCGGTATCAGCCGCCGCCGCGGCCGGTGACCGCCCACACCGTGTCCCAGGTCGGCAACTACGCGCTCGGCGTCGCCTGGTCCGACGGCCACTGGACCGGCATCTACCGCTTCGACCTCCTGCGCCGCCTCTGCCCGTGCGACGAGTGCCGGGCGGCAAGATCACAGGCCGGCGAGAGGGGGGTCGGCAAGGACGGCTAGGCGTCGAGCGCGAGCCCAGTCGTCGGCCGTGTTCACGTTCAGCAGAACGTGGTCCGGATCGCCGAACCCGCCGGCGTCGATCGCCTGGACCCGGAGACCGGAGTCCTGGAGCGTCGGATAGAGGCGAAAGTCGCCCGCGGCGAACCGCCGCTCGAGTAACTCCAGGGCGGGCGGTTTCCACAGCGCGCAGGTGGGGTTCATCGACCACGGATCCGCCGGGTCAAGAGCCGCCGCCGCCAGGTCAGCCCGGCTATCGGCGAGGGCAGCCAGCAACTCGACCGGCACGAGCGGCAGATCGCAGGCAAGCACCAGAAACTCCCGGTCGGGCCGCGACCGCGCCGCCCCGAAGACGCCGGCCGCCGGTCCCGCGCCGGGGCCGTCCGGACTGGCCTCGACCGGTACGTCGGTTCCCGCCGGGATGCTCCCAATGCCGGCGTTTCCTGCGGCCACGAGGACTCTCTCGACCCCTTTGACCGCTGCCAGTCGATCGACCGCCCATTCGGCCAACGTCGGCCCCGCCTCGTCCCCCCGCCGACCCGGCAGTCGAAGGCCCGCCTTGCTCTGCCCCAGCCGGCTACCCGCACCCCCGGCCAGCACGACCCCGACAAGCGGCTTCGCCATCAAATCGCCGCGCTCCAACCGGGTGGACTGGTAGGCTGCGCCGCGCCTGCGGCATGTGGCCTCAGGCGGATTCATCTCTGGAGACCCTTCAGATGCACAGTTCACAAGCTGGACCATGGAGTCGCTTCTTGATTTACGCTGCTACGACCGTTCTGCTCGCCGCTCCGGCGATGGGCCAGGACGCGGCCCCGAGGGTCGCCCTCGAAACGAACCACGGCACGATCGTGCTGGAACTGAACCCGGCGAAGGCGCCGATCACGGTCGAGAACTTCCTCGACTACGTGGATCGCGGCTGGTATGACGGCACGATCTTCCATCGTGTGATCGACGAATTCATGATCCAGGGTGGCGGCTTCGACACGAGCAACCAGAAGAAGATCACGCGTCCGCCGATTCAGAACGAAGCGGGTAACGGCCTTTCGAACCTCCGGGGCGCAGTCGCCATGGCTCGGACGGACGAATTGCACTCCGCCACCGCACAGTTCTTCATCAACCATAAAGACAACGAGAGCCTGGACACCTACAGCGGTGGCTATGCGGTGTTCGGCAAAGTGGTCGAGGGCATCGAGGTGGTCGACGCCATCGCCAAGGTCGACGTCAAGAGGCCGGGTCAGTTGAGCGATGCCCAACCAGTCGAGACCGTGGTCATCAAGAGCGCCAAGCGCCAGTAGTGCCGCTGCCGGCTTGGGCCGCCAGGGCTGGCACCCTGAACGGATCGGCGGCGGAAGCCGCCGCCGCGACGGTCGTGCTCGCGGGTCAAGGTCGTGGACCGAGTTCTCCGAGACAGGCGTCAGTTCTCTGAAGGTGGTGCCGAAGGCCGGACTCGAACCGGCACGGGTTGCCCCACACGGCCCTCAACCGTGCGCGTCTACCAATTCCGCCACTTCGGCTCAGTCACGTCGCTCGAGTCAGCCCTGGCTGCCGCTTGGGTCCCCGGCGTCCGGTTCGGCGGGCTCGTCGGTCGCGTCGCCGCCGTCCTCCGCCGGCGCGGTCTGAGGCTCGTCCGCCGGAGCGGCCGGCGCGACGCCAGCCTCCGGCTCGGCGGCCTCGACATCGTCCAGGACGGAGCCGACACCGCTCATGACGGACGAAGCGCCTTGCTTCTGCACGATGTTGATGCTCAGCGTCGTCATGATGAACAGCACGAAGCAGACGACAGTCAGCTTGTGCAGCAGGGTTGCCGCTCCCCGGGCCCCGAAGGCGGCCTGGGACGCGCCGCCGCCGAACACAGACAGGTCGGCGCCCTTGCCCTGCTGCAGGAGCACGACGAGGATCAGAAACAGCGAGAGCGCAATATGGACGGTGTAGAAGACGAGGATCACGAGGGTCTCCTTGAGTAGGTTCCCGTTCGTCAGGGCGCTGCGGCGCCGCTGCCGGAACCCGCAGAAAGACGAATGATACGCAGGAACGAGGCAGGATCAAGACTTGCGCCGCCAATGAGAAAGCCGTCGATGTCCGGGCGGCTCAGCAGATCGCGGCAATTCTCCGCGCCCACCGAGCCGCCGTAGAGGATGCGGGCGGCGTCGCCGAGGCCGGCTCGGTGGGCGTTCAGCGCGCCCCGCAGGTGGCTGTGGACGGCGGCCGCGACCTCGGGCGAAGCGCTCAGGCCGGTGCCGATCGCCCATACCGGTTCGTAGGCGAGCACGGCGCCGGCGCCGGCCCCAGCGCCCGCGTCGGCTGTGTCGAGCACCGCGAGGGCGGGCGCCAACTGGTCGTCGAGGACGGCTTCCGTCTCGCCCTGTTCCCGTTGCTCGATCGTTTCGCCGACGCATACGACGGGCGTCATGCCGGCGGCGAGAGCCCGCTCCGCCTTGCGAGCCACCTCGGCGCTCGATTCGCCGTGGCATTGCCGGCGCTCCGAGTGCCCGGCCAGCGCCCAGGTGGCGCCGGCGTCACGCGCCTGGGCGGCGGCGACGTCGCCGGTGTAGGCGCCCTTCTCCTCGGCGTGGACGTCCTGGGCTCCGACCGAGACCCACGTCGGCATCGCCCGGGCGGCCCCATCGAGGTAGACCGGGGTCGGGAACAGGACGATGTCGACCGTCGTCGCCGGCCCGGCAGCCGCGAGCGCTTCGGCGTAGGCGGCGACCTCCCTTGCCAGAAGGTTCATCTTCCAGTTGCCGGCCACGACGGGTTTGCGTTTCAACCGTTCTCTCCTGTGTTCCCGCCAGGCCGGCTCCTCGCGGCGGTGGACTCGCGCTTCATCGTTCTGCCGGGTGCGCCGGCATCCGCTCCGGTTCTCTCCGTGCCGTGCGCGCCGCCGCCTCACGCAACGCTTCGACCGCCGGCAGTTGTTCCCCCGCGAGCAGCGCCAGGGAGGCGCCGCCGCCGGTCGAAACGTGATCGATGCGGTCAAACAGGCCCTCCTGCTTCACGGCGGCAACCGTCTCGCCGCCGCCGACCGCGGCGAAGCCCGGGCAGGCGGCGACGGCCTGGGCAACCGCGCGGCTGCCGGCGTCGAAGGGCGGCGTCTCGAAGACGCCCATCGGTCCGTTCCAGAACAGCGTCGCGGCGCCCTTGATCGCCGCGGCGAAGGCGGCTCGGGTCTCCGGCCCGATGTCCACCGCCAGCCATCCGGCCTGCACCCCGCCGTCGACCGGGACGGTACGGCACTGCCGTTCACTCTCTGGCGCGTCGAGCGAGTCGGTGACGACGAGGTCGGTGGGCAGCAGGAGTTGGGCGCCGTGCGCGGCCGTCCCGGTCTCGATCTCCCTCGCCAGGTCGAGGGCCTCCCGCTCCACCAATGACGATCCGGGCGGGACCCCGCGGGCGGCGAGAAAGGTGTTCGACATGCCTCCACCGACGAGCACCCGGTCGACCAGGGGCAGCAGCCGTCTCAGTGCGTCGATCTTGCCGCGGATCTTCGCGCCGCCGACGACGAGCACGAAGGGCCGCGGCGGATCGTCGAGCAGGCGGCCGAGCTGGCGCAGTTCGCGGTCCAGGAGCAGACCGCCTAGCGCCTGGTCCACCTGGCCGCAGATGGCCGCCGTCGACGCGTGAGCCCGGTGCGCGGCGCCGAAGGCGTCGTTCACGTAGATTGCGCCCAGGGCCGCGAGTTCGGCTGCCAGCGCCGGATCGTTGCGCTCCTCTCCGGCGTGGAACCGGAGGTTCTCGCACAGGCAGACGGCGCCGTCGGCGAGAGCGGCCGCGGCCCCCCGGGCTACCGCGCCGACGCAGTCGCCGGCGAAGCCGACGGGCTGGTCGAGGACCTTCGCCAGCGCCTCGGCCACCGGGCGCAGGCTGAGTTCGGGGTCGATCCTGCCCTGGGGCCGGCCCCGGTGGGAGAGCAGGACGACCCGGGCGCCGGCATCGCAGAGGGTGCGGATCGTCGGCTCCGCTTCGCGCAGCCTGGTCGCGTCCAGCACCAGTCCGTTCGCCATCGGGACGTTGAAGTCGACTCGCACGACGACTCGTCGGCCGCGAAGGTCCAGGGCGCCGTCGGCTAGCGCGGCTTGAAGGCTGATGGGAGGAGTCACGGCAAGTCGGCTCGCACAACGCTACCGGGCGCGAGACTGCGGAGGATAACGTCGCCGGCATGTCCGCCCCGCTTCGGAGTACAGGGGGGTTTCGGGGATTCGTTCTCGGCATCGAGACTTCCTGCGACGACACCGCCTGCGCGGTGCTCGACCGCGAGGGTCGGGTGCTCTCCTCCCAGGTATCGAGCCAACTCGAGGTCCATCGCGCCTTCGGAGGCGTCGTGCCGGAGGCGGCGTCGCGCGAGCACCTGCGGAACTGGCCGGCGGTGTCCGAAGCGGCGCTTGCCGAGGCCGGGATCGGCTGGCCCGACATCGGCGCGGTCGCCGCGACCCGCGGACCTGGGTTGGTGGGGTCGCTCCTCGTTGGCCTCTCCCTCGGCAAGGCGATCAGCTACTCGCTGGGGGCGCCCTTCCTTGCGGTCCACCACCTGGAGGGGCATCTGTTCTCGCCCCTGCTGCGGTGGGGTGGCGCCAGCCTGCCGGTTCCCGAGTCCATGCTGGGGCTGGTCGTGTCCGGCGGCCACACCAGCCTGCTCGACGTCGACAAAGCGACGGGCGCCGTGACCAGCCTGGCGGAGACCCGGGACGACGCGGTCGGGGAGGCGTTCGACAAGGTCGGGCGCCGGCTCGGGTTGCCCTTTCCCGGCGGCGCCGAAGTCGACCGGCTGGCCGAACTGGGCGATCCGTCCGTGTGGCGGTTCGGCACGGCGCGGATCAGCTCGAACGAGCTGGCCTTTTCCTACTCGGGCCTGAAGAGTCAGGCCCTGCGTGCGCTCGGGGAAATCGAGACCAGGACCGAGATCCCGCGGTCGGCGCTCGAAGGCGACGACGCGGCCTGGCCGCGGGAAGTGCTCGACCTGCTGGCGGGCTTCAGGCACGCGGCGGTGGCCCAGTTGATCAAGCGCCTTGACCGCCTCCGGGACGAGCGGCCGGTGGCGCGCCTCTCGGTATCGGGCGGCGTCGCGGCGAACCGGCTGCTGCGGCGGGAGGTGACTGCGTGGGGCGAGCGACGCGGAGTCGAAGTGATGCTCGTGCCGCTGCGTTTCAGCGGCGACAACGCGGCGATGATCGCGCACGCCGGACTGCTGCGCCTTCGCATGGGCGACGCGGACGATCCGCGCTCCGCAGACGCGGAGAGCCGGATTCCCTTCGCGGCGGGCGTCTTGTAACCCGGGTCTTCTGACCCGGCGGCAGAAGGTTCGGAAGCCGCCGCTTCCCGCCGGATGCCGGCCAGCGGACCCGGTTTCTGCCACGGGCTGCTAGACCACGACCCCTTCCAGCGGCGACGACGCGGTCGCATAGAGCTTCCTCGGGATGCGGCCCGCGTTCGCGGCGAGCCAGCCGGCTTCGACCGCCAGCTTCATCGCCCGCGCCATCCGCACCGGATCGTCGGCGCCGGCGACGCCGGTGTTCATCAGCACGCCGTCCGCGCCGAGTTCCATCGCCAGGGCGGCGTCGCTGGCGGTGCCGACGCCGGCGTCCACGATCACCGGCACGTTGGCCTGCTCGACGATGATCCGGAGATTCGCGGGATTGCGGATGCCCATCCCGGAACCGATGGGCGCCGCGAGCGGCATGACGGCCGCGGCGCCGAGGTCCTCGAGCTTGCGGCAGGTGATCGGGTCGTCCGTCGTGTAGGGGAGCACGACGAATCCGTCGCCGACGAGTTCCCGCGTCGCCGCGAGGAGCTCCTCGTTGTCCGGGAAGAGGGTCTTCTCGTCGCCGATCACCTCCAGCTTGACCCAGTTCCAGCCACCGAGTTCTCGCGCCAGGCGGGCGGTCCGGATCGCGTCGTCCGCGGTGTAGCAGGCGGCCGTGTTGGGCAGCAGCAGGTAGCGATCCTGGTCGATGTGGTCGATCAGCGAGCCCTTCCCCAGATCGTCGAGGTTCACGCGGCGCAGGGCCACGGTCACCATTTCGGCGCCCGACGCGTCGAAGGCTTCGACCATCACCCGCTCGTCGCGGTACTTGCCCGTTCCAAGGATGAGCCGCGAGTGGAACTCGCGCCCGGCGACAACAAGGGGCTCCGGTTTGGTCATAGGCGGTTGGGGTGTCAGGTGCTCTGCGCGGGGACCACGTACCGGGTGCCCCGGATCGGTCGGGTGATCTGGTAGAGCAGTTCGTCGAAGTCCGTGGGCTTGTGCTCGAAGTCGAGGTTGCGACTGTCCACCACGAGAAGCGGCGATTGATCGTAGTGGTAGTAGTAGTGGTTGTAGGCCTCGATCAGCTCCGACAGGTAGCGGGTGGAGATGTTCTGTTCGATGTCCCGCGAGCGCTTGCGGATGCGGGCCATGCAGGTTTCCACGTCGGCGGTCAAGAAGATCAACAGGTCCGGTCCGCGCAGCTGTGGTTCGAGCAGGTCGTAGAGCTTCTCGAACAGCATCAACTCGTCGTCGACCAGGTTGAGGTAGGCGAACACCTTGCTCTTGGTGAAAGTGTAGTCGGCGAGGCGGATGGGATCGAAGAGATCGCCCTGGGCCAGCTCCAGTTGCTGCTTGTAGCGGGTCAGCAGGAAGTAGAGCTCGGTCTGGAACGCTGTGCCGGGACGGTCGCGGTAGAAGGCCTCGAGGAACGGGTTGTCCACATCCTCGAGGATCTTCACGCCCTCGAAATGCTGCGCCAGCATCTCGACGAGGGTCGTCTTGCCGACGCCGATTGGTCCGTCGACCGCGAGGTACCGATACACAAGCGCGTCAACGGGCACTGCGCGGACTATACAATCCCCGTCGGCGCGGCGGACCGTCGGGGCGGCGGGTTCGTCGGGCCTGAAGTGGCAGCAGGAGAACTTCCGATAGGGGGACGAGTGACGTGGATCCCTGGTGGCGGAGACCGGCGGCGGAGGATGGACCTGTCCGGGCGAAGGCCAAGAGAGGCCGCGCCCCGGCGCCGGTCGAGAAGAAGAAGAGCGAGACGGCACGAAAACCCGCCGCCGGGCCTGACGCTCAGGTGGTTGCCGAGGCGCCCGAAGGGTCCGCCAAGGCAAAGAGCGCGCCGGCCGACGACTCATCGTCTCTGCTGGTCGATGCGGCGCCCCCGGCGGAAGCGGGTGGTGACGCGCCGGAAACCGTGACCGATCCGGCCGCTCGGGAGGACTCGCCTCCGGACGCGGCGGACGGCAAGGACGCCGGTGAGGGGCGTGTTTCCCCGGCCCTCGAGGCGGCTACCGAACCGGCGAAACCCGCCAGGACGGCAGCCGCCGACGAGGACAAGCCGGCGCCGGCAAAGCGGCGTCGCCGCCGGCGTGGTGGCCGGGGTCGCGGTCGCGGTCGCGGTCGGACGGCGCAACTGGACGGTGAGTCGAGCGTGAAGGACAAGACCGCACCCGCACCTGCCGGGCGACGCCGAGCGGCGAGTCCGGAGGCTGGACGGGCAGCCGTGCTCCTCGACCTCGGCGCTCTGAAGCGCGACCTGGGCGAAGCCGCCGTGCTCGACCCGGAGGGTCTGTTCGCGCGCCTCGACGGGGACCTCGGGAAACTCGTCCTGCGGCGGGTCTACGCGGACGCGCGGGACCGGGATCTGGATCGCGCCGCGCTTCACCGCGGCGGCGCCGAAGTCGTCGACGTGCCGTCGAACCCTGAGGAACGCGGCTGTTCCTCGGCGGTACGGATCGTGGTGGACGCCCTCGAACTCTGCTACACGAAGCGCGGCGTGAACACGATGGTGCTCGCCGCGTCATCGATCCAGATGCTGCCCCTGGTTGCCAAGCTGCAGCAGAACGGCGTCAAGGTGGTCGGCCTCGGTGGAGCCGGCGCCAACGCCCAGGTGCGCGGCCAGTGCGACCGCTTCATCGACCTCGGCTGCTAGGCGGAGGCCGGCATCCGCCGCAGGCGGGATCCGGCCGGGCCGGGTCCCGGTGGGCCCCGCAAACTGCTAGGGTTCCGCACTCGTGCCCAGCGGCGGCTCAATGCACCCTTAGCTCAACTGGATAGAGCGTCGGACTACGGATCCGAAGGTTGGGGGTTCGACTCCTCCAGGGTGCGCCACTGTCGTCTTCGTGCGTGACGGGTGACCGTGCCCGGGGGTACGGCTATCTGGACGTGAGGCGCTCCTCCGTGCTGACCCGCAGCCTCTGAATCGCGTCCACGACGTCGACCTTCTTCGGATCGAGCAGCCAGAGGAGGGTGGCGCCCCGAATCGCCGCCAGAACCTCGAAGGCGGTTTCGGCGGGGTCGAGGTCGGTTCGGATTTCGCCGGCCTCCTGGCTCTCGCGGACGGCCCGTTCGATCGCGGCGGCGAAGTTCTCGTTACCGGCCCGAAACACGTCGATCTTGCCGTTGAGGGGCCCGAGCGAGTCCGTCATCAGCATGAACAGGGCGCGCATCCACTGTTCGGCATTGCGGAGCAGTTCCGAGTAGCCGTTGAAGATCCGGTTCAGGCTGGCCAGGCCTGCCGTGGCGTCGTCCGCCTCGAACACGTCGCTGCCGGCCCGGGTCTGCAGGCGGGCGACGATCGCCTCGGCGATTCCCTCCTTCGAGCCGAAGCGCAGCGACACGAGGGCACTCGAATAGCCCGCCTTCTTCCCGATCTGCTCCAGGGTGGTCGAGGTGTATCCCTGACGCCCGAAGAGAATCACGGCGGCGAGCAGGATCTCGCGCTCGGATTCGGCCCGACGTTCCGCCTGGGTGCGGCGCGGATGACGGCGACCTCCAGTCTTGGTTCCCGAGGTCAAGCGGCCAGCCTCTCGCATGCCTGGCCTGGATCAAGCAAGATCGTGACTCATCACTCGTTGTCGGATTGCGGCTCTTGAGACAATCGTCGACTCTATCCCGCACCCCGTTCCAGGCGCCGATGCCTCTTCGGTTACGCTGCGGACCTGGTTCCTGCAGGCAGTGCCGAAGGGACTGGAGAAAAGAAGCGTGCAGACGGAGTTCTCGAACGAACAGCAGCTTCTCCGCGATGTCGTGGCGCGGGCGCTTCGCGACAAGTCGCCGCCCGCCGCGGTGCGCGAGTGGATGGCAACGGACAGGGGCTACGACGCGGCCGTCTGGCGGGAGCTCGGCGGGGATGCGGGACTGGCCGGCATCCACGTTCCCGAAGCTTGCGGCGGCGCCGGCGGCGGGCCGGTCGAACTCGGCATCGTCGCCGAGGAGATGGGGCGGACGCTGTTCTGCGGTCCGTTCTTCGCCTCGGCCGTGATGGCCGGCAACGCGTTGATCGAAGCGGCGGAGGAATCCGCGCGGGCCGAGCTGCTGCCGGGAGTCGCGTCCGGTTCCGTGACCGGGACGCTCGTCCTCGACGATCTGGACAGCCCGTCCGGGGTCGGCGGCTCGGTCCGCGCGACGGACCGCGGCCGACTCTCCGGAACGGCCGCGATGGTGGTCGACGCCCATGTGGCCGATCTGTTCGTCGTGGTGGCGAGGGCGAGCGCCGGCCTCGGGCTCTATGCGGTCGAGTCCGGCGCGGAGGGCCTCGAGATCGAGCCGCGGCAGGTCGTGGACCTGACGCGCAAGCTGTCCCGGGTCACGTTCGCTGACGTTGCTGGCCGGGCCATCGGCGAAGTAGACGGCGAAACGCTCGACCGGCTCTGGGACCTCATGTCCTCCGCGCTGGCCCACGAGATGATCGGCTGCGCCCGGCGCCTCTTCGAAACCACGGTGAACTACACCAAGGAACGCTTCCAGTTCGGCCGTCCGATCGGTTCCTTCCAGGCGCTCAAGCACCGCTGCGCCGACCTGCTGCTGGAGATCGAGATCGCGCGTGCGCTGACCCACCATTCCGCGCGCTGCCTGGCCGCCGGCGAGGGCGAGCCCTACGCCGCGAGCATGGCGAAGGCGGCAGCCGCCGACGCCTGCATGAGCGCGGCGCGAGCCGGCATCCAGTTGCGGGGCGGCATCGGTTTCACCTGGGAGAACGACACCCACCTCTGGTTCAAGCGCGCCAAGGGTTCCGAGGTGCTGCTCGGCACGCCGGCGATCCATCGCGAGCGGATGATGACGATGCTCGAGGGCGCGGCGTGACGCCGGACCGGATTCGGCGCGAGGTCTCGGCCTGGCTGGAGGCGAACTGGCGCGTCGACCGTCCCCTGATCGAATGGCGGGAGATCCTGCTCGAAGGCGGCTGGGCGGCGCCGCACTGGCCCGAGGAGTGGTACGGACGCGGCTTCACGCTCGACCAGACGATGGTGGTCGCCGAGGTCTTCAGGGAGAAGGACGTGGTCCCGGCCGCTCAGGTGGGTCCGCGGGGCTTGGCCTCCGAGACGATCCTGGCCTGCGGGTCGGACGACCAGAAGCGGCGGTTCCTGCGACCCATCCTGACCGGCGAGCACACCTGGTGCCAGCTCTTCAGCGAGCCCGGCAGCGGCTCCGATCTCGCGGGCCTGAGCACCCGGGCGGAGCTTGAGGACGGCAAGTGGATCATCAACGGCCAGAAGGTCTGGAACACGAGCGCCCATCACGCGGACTTCGGGCTGCTCGTCGCGCGCACGGACCGGGACGTGCCGAAGCACCAGGGGATCAGCTACTTCCTGCTCGACATGCGGCAGCCCGGAGTCGAGGCGCGGCCGCTCAGGCAGATGAACGGGCACCAGTCGTTCAACGAGGTCTTCATGACGAACGCCGTCGTGTTGCCCGAGGACCTGATCGGCGGCGAGGGCAACGGCTGGCACGTGGCGAAGACCACGCTCTCCTTCGAACGGCGCGGCTTCAGCCGCCGGGTTCGGGGGTCTTCGCTCGACGGGCCGAAGCAGGGGCCCATCTACGCGGAGTACGAAGAGGAACTGCGTATCGCGACCGAGCCCTACACCTGGTATCCGCAGCGTGAGGGTCGGGTGGACCTCGTCCTGCCGCGTGCCCGGGAGACCGGAGCGATCAACGATCCGGCGACGCGGCAGGAGATCGCCAAGCTCATCTGCCTGCACACCGGGGCGCGGCTCGCCTCCGACAGCGCGGAGGCCAGGCGCAAGGCCGGCGCCACGGAGATCATCCCGGCCGGGTCGATCGGCAAGCTCGCGGCGAGCGTCATCGCGCGCCAGGCTTCCCACGTCCACACGATGATCTCCGGCGCCGACGCGATGCTGAGCGGTCCCGACTCCGCCGCGGACGGGATCGTCGCCGAGGTCCTCGTTTCGGTGCCGGCGATCTCGATCGCCGGCGGCACGGACGAGATCCAGCGCAACATCATCTCCGAGCGCGTACTCGGGATGCCGAAGGGCTACCGCGCCGACCAGGGCCCGTTCCGCGACATCAAGCGCAACGCGTGACGGGGCGCGCACTGCGCTTCACGGTGGCGGCCGGTCTCGTGGCACAAGGCGCGATGAGGGAGCAAGTCGGGGCCGCCCTCAATCCCGGGAACAAGGGCGACCGAGGATCTTGGCCCGTGTGGCGCGTTCCGCGCCACACGCGCCCCACCTCCGGGTGCGAGTCATCGAGCACCCGGATGGCACGATGCCGGGCTGAGATGCATGGCCGCTCGAATGCAGCGCGACTTCTGCCACGGACTGCTAGCCCCGCAGGAGCGGCAGGACGTCGTCCGTGAACCGCTCGGCGGCTTCACGCGCCGGGGGGCTTGGCGAGGCGAAGTTGGGTCCGGTGACCGCGAACTTGTCGATACCCAGATCGAGCAGCGCCTCGATCCGTGCGGCGCAGTGCTCCGGGCTGCCGATGATCGCGTACTCGTCGATGAACTCGTCCGTGAGCGCCGCGGTCTGCTGCCCGCCTTCGCGGCCGTGGGCGGTCATGTCGTAGCTGTCGTGGAGCTTGTGGAACACGTCGGCCTGTTGCTCGTCGGCGGGTCCGGCGATCTCCCCGTACATCACGGAGAAGCGGGCGAACAGGCCGGTGGAGGCGCGGCCCAGTTCACGGCCGACCCGCACATCGTCGCAGCAGACGACGTTCACGTAGGCGCCGAACTGAAGCGACGCCGGGTCGCGGCCGGCCTTGGCGGCGGCACTGCGGGCGGTCTCGATTCCCCAGGCGACGCGCTTCGGGTCGGCGCCGACCGCGAGCACGACCCGGTCGGCCTGGCGGGCGGCGATTCCGATCACCTTCGGACCCGTGGCCGCGACCTCGACGGGAACCTTCGGTCCGTCGCCGATCCAGCGGATCGCGCTGGCCGAGGGACCGTGCGCCAGCCCGAGCTTCTCGGCATGCGGCGCGGCGTCGTCCGAAACGCCGGTGTTCTCGAAGTCCACCTCCTCGCCGCGCAGGTAGGTCTGCAGGTTGGCGAGATGGTCCTCGAACCATCCCAGGCGCGCAGGCGCCCGGCCGAGGTGCGCCAGAGCGCTGTCGCCGCGGCCGATGCCGAGCACCATCCGGCCCCGTGACAGCGTTTGCACGGAGAGGGCCGAGGATGCCGTAGCCGCCGGGTGCCGCGTGACCGGGTTCGTCACCGAAGTCGCAAGCCCCAACTTCCTGGTCGTCGTCGCCGCCAGGGCGAGAAAGACGTACGGGTCGCCGGAGAGGTTCTGCGAATCGACGACGTCTACGCCGTCCCAGCCCCGGTCCTCGGCCTCGAGGGCGAACTCGGCAGCGCGGGTTGGCGCGGCGACGGTCTTGGTCCAGAACTCCATGTCGTGTGCTCCTCCGTGCTTGGTCCTGATGGTGAGCTGCACGATACCGGCTGCCTGCATCGAACGCCCACGCCGCTCGAGTACCATCCGGCTTCCGCACACGGCGGGTCCGGTCGAATGCTGGCCGGCCAGCCAGTAAACGAAGGGGCGACCATGCGACCGACGTTCAGAACAGGAGTTCGCCCTGGCAGGCACTCCTGGGTCCCTGGCGGAGACGGCCAGGCGACGATGCGACCGACGTTCAGAACAGGGGTTCGCGTGCTCGCGGCAGGCCTGGTTGCGGCGGGATTCGGCTCTGCGGCCCACGCCGACGACTGGCTGCAGTGGCGCGGCCCCGACCGCGCCGGAATCTCGACCGAGACCGGCCTGCTCGACGAGTGGCCGCCGGAAGGTCCCGCGGTCAACTGGCAGATCGAGACGCTCGGCCATGGCTACGGAACGGTCTCCGTCGAGGGCGAGGCGATCTACGTCCAGGGCGCCCGGGACGGCCAGAGTGCGGTCTTCCGCCTGCGCGCCGCCGACGGCGGCGAGGAGTGGATACGAAAGCTGGGCCCCCTCTACGACCACCCGAACAGGGGCGACGGTCCGCGCTCCGTGCCGACCATCGTTGGCGACTCGCTCTTCGTCCTGAACGGGATGGGCGAGGCGGCGAGGATCGCGAAGGACTCGGGCGAAGTGATCTGGCAGTTCAACATGCTCGAGCGCTTCGGCAGCCCGAACACCCGGTGGGGCATCAGCGAGTCGCCGCTCGTCGTGCGCAACCGGGTGTTCGTCATGCCGGGCGGCCGCGACGGTGCGATCGCCGCACTCTCGGTCGCCGACGGCAGCACGATCTGGCGCTCCAGCGAACTCGGCGACGTGGCTTCCTACTCTTCCCTCATCCTGCGTGAGATCGGCGGCGCCGAGGTCCTGCTCGGTTTCACCGGAGAGGCCGGGGTCGGCGTTCGCGCCGACGACGGGAAGCTGCTCTGGCGCTACGAGCGGCCGTCGACGCAGCACGCGATCAACATCACGACTCCGGTGCTGGTGGAGAACCTGGTCTTCTACACGGCGTCGTACGGCGTCGGCGGGGGCGCGCTCGCGATCACCGCCGAGGACGAAGGCGGCGCCTTTCACAGCGAGGAGGCGTACTTCGGAACGCGCCTTCAGAACCACCACGGCGGCGTCGTCGCTCACGAGGGAACTCTCTACAGCTTCTTCGGTCCGGCGCTGACCGCGGTGGACGCGAAGACCGGAGAGGTCCACTGGCGAACCCGGAGTGTCGGCAAGGGTTCCCTGGTAATGGCCGACGGCAAGCTCTTCATGCTGAGTGAGCGCAACAAGGTCGGTCTCGCCCTGGCGACGCCCGAGGGTTACGAGGAGCGCGGCCGCTTCGAGATCGAGAAGCGCGGAGGCCCCACCTGGACGCACCCCGTGGTTGCCAACGGAGCGTTCTACATCCGCGACCAGGCGTTCCTGACGTCGTACGACGTTGCCAGGTAACCTGACGGGAGGAACGAGTCGATGAGGTTCTCCGTACGGCGTCGTCCCGGTTGGGTTCTGGCCGGCACGATGCTGCTGGCGGTCGCCGCCGCGGGCGCCCAAACCCTGCCGCCACTGGTCAAGCTGACCTCGAGCGGCTACGTCATCGGGTACGTTTCCGAGGACGACGCGTCCGTCCGGGTCTTCCTCGGCGTTCCCTACGCCGAACCGCCGGTCGGGGACCTGCGCTTCCGGCCGCCGCGGCACCCGACGCCACCGGAGGTGCCCATCGACGCGCTCTTCGAGCCGCCCTCGTGCATGCAGTCGCCCTACCGTGAGGGTAGCTTCCATGCCCAGCCTCTGGAGGAAGTCAGTGAGGACTGCCTGTACCTCAATCTCTGGACGGCGGCGGAATCCGAAAATGATCGCCTGCCGGTCATGGTCTGGATTCACGGCGGGGCGCTTACCCGCGGGTCGGGTTCGCTGCCGCTCTACGACGGAACGGCGCTGGCCCGGAAAGGCGTCGTCGTCGTGACGGTGAACTACCGCCTCGGGCCCTTTGGCTATCTCGCCCATCCCGCCCTGTCGGCCGAGTCCGACCAGGGCACATCAGGCAACTACGGCGTCCTTGACCAGGTCCTCGCGCTCGAGTGGGTGCGGGACAACATCGCGACCTTCGGCGGCGACTTGGACCGGGTGACGATCTTCGGCGAGTCGGCCGGGTCCTGGAGCGTCAACGTGCTGCAGGCTTCGCCGCTGGCCCGGGGCCTGTTCCACCGTGTGATCGGCCAGAGCGGCGGCTATTTCGACGGGCTGCCGGAACTCCGGTCGTCCGGGGACGGCTCGGCCGAGAGCGCCGGCGAGGCCTTCGTGAAGCGTCTCGGCATCGAAGGCGAAGGCGCGGCCGCCAGCCTGCGCGAATTGGACGCCGAGACGATCCTCGCCGAGGCCTCCAAACAGGGCGCCTTCGCGACCAGGCCGAACGTCGACGGTTGGGTGTTGCCGCAGCAGGTCGCCGAGATCTACCGGGCCGGCGAACAGGCCGACGTGCCCGTGCTCGTCGGCTCGAACCGCGATGAGGCGACGAGCCTGATGGGCCGCATGCTGCCCTCCACGAAGTCCGCGGTCGAGTTCCTGGTCAAGAGCCAGTTCGCCGACGTGGCCGACGAGTTCTTCGAGGCCTATCCGGCGCCGACCGACGACGAGGCGAGGAGGGCTTTCATCGACGCCTTCTCCGACCGCATGTTCGCCTGGCAGATGAAGACCTGGGCGGTTCTCTCGGAGACCGTGCCGTCGCCTGCCTACCTGTACTTCTTCACGCACGCCCCGCCGCACCCGGAGAAGGACTTCTACGGCGCCTACCACGCGGCGGAGATCGCCTACGCGTTCGACAACCTGGACAAGCTGGAGTACGAGTACGCGGAAGAGGACCGCGAACTCGCCGAGGCGATGTCCGGCTACTGGGTCGCTTTCGCTTCCACCGGCGACCCCAACCCGCTGGGCGGATCGGACCTTCCGGCGTGGCCGGAGTACGAGAAAGACGGGGCGCGGCACCTGGAGTTCGGCTCGACGATCGAGCCGGGCAGCAAGCTCCACGAACGGCGCATGGCATTATGGGACCGTTTCTTCGAGGTGACCCAGCCATGAATCGACGCGCACCCTTTGCGATCGCAATCGCCTTTCTCCTCTCGCTCCCCGCTGTGGCGCCGGCGCAGCAGGATGGGCCGCCGCTCAATCCGGTCGGCCTGACGGGCCTCGCCTGGGGCGCCTGGATTCGGCCCGATACGAAGATGGAGGACTGGGTTCAGATGGGGAAGGGCGTGTGCCGGGGGGAGGAGTTCTGCAAGATCAACGTCTTCGACGGCCCGGAACTCGCCACCCACATCGACCCCGTTCCCGAGGAGAACCGGAAGGCCTTGAAGTACGTGTTCACGTACGAGGAAGGCAAGTCTCCGTCCGTGACCGTCCGCGAGGTTCATCCCCAAGAGGGCAAGGAACCCCAGGAGTGGACCTTCGACTAGACCGCTGGGTGCGCTGGCCGTGCGGACGACGCGCGGTTCATCACTCACGCGGCCGAAGGGTGGACCTTCGACTGAACCGCTGGGTGCGCTGGCCGTGGCGCGGGTCTTCTGACCCGCGAGACACGTCGTGCCGCGAAGCGGCGTGCGCGAGTCGAAAGGGCTAACGATTCCGCGGGAACCCCAGGTCCACCCGACTATCCGCGGGATCCGGCCACCGCGCCGTGACGACCTTTGCCTTCGTGTAGAAGTGGACGCCCTCCGGGCCGTACATGTGGGTGTCGCCGAACAGGGACTGCTTCCAGCCGCCGAAGGAGTGGTAGCCGACCGGCACCGGAATCGGCACGTTGACGCCGACCATGCCGGCGTCGGCGTCCTCCTGGAACTGGCGGGCGGCGCCGCCGTCGCGGGTGAAGATCGCGGCGCCGTTGCCCCAGGGGTTCTGCTCGACGAGCTCGACCGCCTCCTGGTAGCTGTCCGCGCGGACGACGCATAGCACCGGTCCGAAGATCTCGTCGCGGTACACGGTCATGTCCGGCGTCACGTTGTCGAGCAGCGACACGCCGAGGAAGAACCCGTCGTCCTCGAAGACGGCTTCGCGCCCGTCGACGACGACCGTCGCGCCCTCCTCCGCGCCGGCGCCGACGTAGCCGGCGACCCGGTCGCGGTGCTCCCTGGTGATCAGCGGGCCCATCTCGGATTTGCCGTCCAGGCCGGGGCCGATGGAGAGCTTTCCCATCCGGTCCTGGATCGCGCCGACGAGGGGATCGCCCACGCCGCCGACCGCGACGACGACGGACACCGCCATGCAGCGCTCGCCGGCCGAGCCGTAGGCGGCAGAGACCGCCGCGTCGGCGGCCAGGTCGACATCGGCGTCGGGCAGTACCACCATGTGGTTCTTCGCCCCGCCGAGCGCCTGGACCCGCTTGCCCTCTCCGGTGCCCGTCTCGTACACGTAGCGGGCTATAGGCGTCGAGCCGACGAAGCTCACCGCCGCGATGTCCGGGTGAGTCAGCAGCCGGTCGACCGCCACCTTGTCGCCGTTGACCACGTTGAAGACGCCGGGCGGGAACCCGGCCTCCTCGAACAGTTCGGCCAGGAGCAGCGGCGCCGACGGATCGCGCTCCGAGGGCTTGAGCACGAACGTGTTGCCGCAGGCGACCGCGTTCGGGAACATCCACAGCGGCACCATGGCCGGGAAGTTGAACGGCGTGATCCCGGCGACGACGCCGAGGGGCTCGCGTACCGAGTAGACGTCCACGCCGGTCGAAGCCTGGGAGTTGTAGGACCCCTTCAGCAGGTCGGCGAGTCCGCAGGCGTATTCGATGTTCTCGATGCCACGCGCCACCTCGCCGGCGGCGTCGGAAAGCACCTTGCCGTGCTCGCTCGTCAGCAGCCGGGCGACCTCGTCCGTGTGCGCCTCGACCAGGTTCCGGAAGGCGTACATCAGCTTGGTCCGCACCGCGAGCGAGGTGCGCCGCCAGTCGCCGAAGGCGTCCTTGGCCGCGGCCACTGCTGCGTCGACTTCCTCCGTGCTGGCGAGGCCGACTGCCGCCGTCTGTTCGCCCGTAGCCGGGTTGAAGACCGCGTGGGTCCTGCCGGAGCAAGCGGCGAGGCGGCTTCCATTGACGTGATGCTCGATCTTCTTCATGGCGGTTGTCTCCTGCTGCCCAGCCTACTCGCAGCACTCGCGAGGAACTGCCCGACGGGTTGCGATAGCCACAGTTGACCGAAGAGAGATCCTGCGCTACGTTCCTACACACATTTCCTACGTGGAGTTCCCATGCAGTCGGTCAACGTCAGGCAGCTCAAGAACAATCCCTCCGAGGCTCTTCGTAGCGCCGCGGAAGCACCCGTGCTCGTGCTGAAGGGCGATCACCCGGAAGCCCTGCTTCTTCACCTCGATCTGGAACGGCTGCCCGACAAGCCGGATGTCTTGCTGGCCCTCGGGGCCGCCTTGTTCCAGAGCGGCGCCGTCTCTCTGGGCCGCGCGGCCCGTGTAGCGAGCGTCTCCGTAGGGGCGATGATCAGCCACCTGTCCCGGCTGGGCGTCGCAGCGGTTCAAGGGGACCGCGACGATGCCAAGGCGGACCTCGAGACTCTCGAGGAATGGCTCGCCACGTCCTGACCGACGCCAGTCCTCTCGTTGGACTCTCTCGAGTTGGGGGAGTGGACTGGCTGAGAGAACTCTTCGGAACGGTCGAGATGACGTCGGCCGTTCGGAAAGAACTTGAACGAGGACGTTTGGCGCCGCCCATTTCCTCGGCCCTGGATCAGGGCTGGCTTCGAACCCGTCCTGGTGAGCCGCTCGGCGATTCTCCGCCTCACCTTGGTCCTGGCGAGTGGTCCACGATCGTCGCGGCTCGTGAGCACACGGGGCAGGTTCTCGTGCTCGTGGACGATCGTCTGGCCCGACGGGAGGCGCGGGCAGCGGGCCTCGGTGTGGCGGGCACGGCAGCCATCGTCGGGCTCGCTCGCCGGCGCGGCCTGATCGAGTCCGCTCGCGATGTGTTCGAGCGACTCCTCCGCTCCGACTTTCGGATCACGCCGGAGGTCGTCCTTGCTGTTCTGGAAGCGCCGGAGCCGCCAGGCATCGTGCCGGATCACGTCTGCGAACAGGTCGGAGCGCCGGCTCGCGAGCGAGGGCCAACCAAGGAGAGGCTCGCGGAGATCCTGGAGGATCGGGAGGGCTGCTAGACGCCTGAAGCGTTCGTGCTGCGGGTTCCAGAGGGCCGGCGCTTCGCGCCGGATTCCGGTCGGTCGTCGGCAGCCGGACGCTACTCGTCGCAGTCCTCGTAGCGCCAGTGCCAGGGTTCCCAGTCAAAGCCGCCGGCGTTGCCCAGGGGGTAGCTCTCGGTGAAGCAGAAGTCCGCCCCGCGTTCCTTCAGCCACTGGTACGCCGGTACGTCCTTGAACTCCGCGTCGCTGGGCACGAAGTCGACGGCGCGGCCGGTGATGTGCTCGGAGTAGCCGGGCGGCGCGGTCCAGCGAACGGCGTTGAGGAACGGTCGGCCGGTCTTGAGGAGGCCTTCCAGCAGTCTCTTCTGGAAGCCGTAGCTGCGGAAACCCGAGTCCACCTGTAGCGCAATCCCGTCGTCCCGGGCCGCGGCAGCCATCGCGACCACGGCGTCGCGCGTTTCGGGGGTGACGTAGATCTCGAACTCGCCGGTCAGGTCGCCGGGCGCCTTCGCCAGCGCGGTCGGGTCGGCTGCCTCTGTGATTCGGTTGCTGCGCCACGGGGGCGGCACCTCGTACAGGACGCCGTTCAGTTCGACCCTTTCGACCGCCTCCTCTGCTGGATCCTGCGGCCCGACCGCCACAGGGAGCGCCAGGAGCAATGCGCAAAGGCCGCCGCGCCCGAGCGCGCAGCGCGCAGGATTCCTTGAGCGCGGCGCCGAAGAGCCTTCCTGCCTCGTCGTCATCTCCCTGTCGAAGCCTTCGCGAACCACTGTAACCGACGAACGCGGCGCTCGAAGTGAGTTCCCGAGGGGCTGCTAACATGCCGACCCGGTCGCATCGACGGACCCGTGTTCCCCAAGGGAAGGACCCAAGCCATGCGCAAGCTCATCATCTCCTCTGGCGTCGCACTCCTCCTCATCGCCCTGCCGGCCCTGGCCGCGGAGGGAGACGGCATCAAGCGGATGCCGAACGGCAAGCCCGATCTGTCAGGCGTCTACGACGCCGGCACGGTAACCCCCGTCGACCGTCCGCCCCAGTACGGCGACAACCTGTACCTGGCGCCCGAGGAGGCGCAGGCGATGGAAGAGGAGAGAGAGGCGTTCTGGCGGGAAGTCGAAGAGGAGGGCAAGGGCGGCGGCGCCGAGCGGACCGCGCCGGTCAAGGGCGGCGACGGCGACAACCGCTTCGGCGGCGGCGGTGTCGGCGGCTACAACGCGTTCTGGATCGATCCGGGCTCCCAGGCGGTCGTCGTGGACGGCAGGTTCCGCACCTCGATCATCTACGAGCCGAAGAACGGTCGGCGGCCCCAGATGACGCCCGCGGCCATGCGCCGGATGGCGACGAACTTCGCGTCGTTCATTCACGACAACGACGGCACGGCCTCCTGGCTCGACCATGACGGCCCCGGACCGTTCGACGGTCCCGAGACCCTGGCCCTGGCCGAGCGTTGCCTGCTCGGTTTCGTCGGCGGACCTCCGCTGCTGCCCAGCCTGTACAACAACTACGCGCGGATCGTGCAGACCGAGAACCACGTCGTCATCATGGCGGAGATGGTCCATGACGCGCGGATCGTCCGCATCGACGACGAGCACAGCCCCGACGACGTGAACTGGTGGCTCGGCGACGGCGTCGGCCACTGGGACGGCGACACTCTCGTCGTCAGCACGCGCCACTTCCGCAACCAGACCGGCCTCCCCGGCGGCAGCGAGACGATGCACGTGGAAGAGCGCTTCACCCGCACCGAGGACGGCAATCTGCTCTACCACTTCCGGGTCGACGATCCCGAGTCGTGGACGGCGCCCTGGGCCGGCGAGTACACCTGGCAGGCCAAGGACAGCCGCGTCTACGAGTACGCCTGCCACGAGGGCAACTACGCGATGGGCAACGTTCTGCGCGGGGCCCGCCTGCTTGAATCGGAGTACGACCAGCCGCAGAGTTCCGGCGGCGAGTAGGTCCACCGGGTGCGCCGGGCAGCCATCCGTGCGCCCGCTGACGCGCGCACGGACTGGCTCACGTGTCGCGCTGGTCGCGCCACCCGGGTTCTGGCCGGCTTTGGCCGCGGGTCGTCTGACCCGCGCGGGGGAGACAACGCGCCGCGAAGCGGCGAGCCTGGCGCCTCATTCCCACCGAAACGCCCACACGGCGAGCCCGAAGCAGACGACGGCCCAGGCGGCCAACCCCAGGATCGGCCCGCCCTGGCTAAGCAGCGTCTCGCCGCTGTTCACCATGGCTCGCATCGCGTCGGCCAGGAAGGTCAGCGGCAGGAACTTCGCGAACCCGAGGAGCCAGTCCGGCAGCACCGCCTGCGAGAAGAACACGCCCGACAGGAACATCATCGGCAGCGACACGATGTTGGCGAGTGGCGCCGCCGTGTTCTCCGTCTTCGCGATGCCGGAGATCGCCAGGCCCAGTGAGGCGAACACGAAGCCGCCGAGGAAGATGAGGGGGATCACCTCGAGCCAGAACAGGGGATAGCCCGGGGCGACGTCGACGCGGGAGACGAAGATGCCGACGAGCAGGAGGACGTTCGTCTGGATCACGAGCAGCAGGAGCCTGGTCGCGAGCGAGCCCGCCAGGAAGTGATTCGGGCCGATGGGCGTAGCGTGCAGACGCTTCAACACGCCCTGGTTGCGCAGTCGGACGAGCGTGAAAACGATGCCGAAGAGCGCGCTCTGCATGATCGACAGCGAAACGATGCCGGGCACGATGAACCCCTTGTACCCCTGGCCGCGGCCCGCGACTTCGTTGGGGGAAATCGTCGCCCAGTTCTCGACTCGGTACTCCGCGGGGACGTTCGCGACGGACTGGAAGACCCCTTCGAGCACCTGGCCGAGAATGGACCGGGCCGCCTCCGCCTCCTGGGCCTTCCTGCCGTCGAACGTGAGGTCGATCGTGGAAGCCGCACCGAGTTCGCCGAAGCCTTGGGGGATCACCATCACCGCCGTGAGGTTGCCCCGGAGGACCTCGGCGCGCAGGGCCTCGGCGTCGTCGGCCTCGGGCACGTTGAAGAGCGGTTCACCGCCGAGGTCGCCCTTCAGCGCGGACACCAGGAGGGTCGACGCCTGGTTCTTCGCCTGGTCGACGATGCCCACGCTCGGCGGGGCGAAGCTGCCGAAGTCGAAGAGGCCGAAGATGACCATCATCACCGTCGGAAAGGCCAGCGACCAGAAGAGCGCCGCCCGGTCGCGGAAGAACATCTTCAGCTCGGCGGCGATGAACGCACGGTAGATCTTCATCTGGGCGTCTGCTCGACGAGCTGGCGCCCGGTCAGGTCGAGGAAGACGTCTTCCAGCGTCAGGGCGCCGTCCCTGCGGACCGACTGGCCGCCGCGGCCCGTCAACTGCTGAATCAGGGTCTGCGGCGCATCCACCGCGACGATGGCGCCGCGGTCGATGACCGCCACCCGGTCGCAAAGCACCTCCGCCTCTTCCATGTAGTGGGTGGTCAGCATGATCGCCATGCCGTCGGAGCGCAGGCCGTCGATCAGCTTCCACATGCTGCGCCGCGCCTGGGGGTCGAGCCCGGTTGTCGGCTCGTCCAGGAACATCGCGACCGGCTCGTTGACCATGGCGACCGCGATGGAAAAGCGCTGTCTCTGGCCCCCGGACAGGTGCTTGTAGCGCGACCTGGACCGATCCGCCAGGTCGACCCTGGCCAGCATGTCGTCGGGCGAGGCGTCCGAGCCGTAGAGGGTTGCGAACAGCTGGACCGTTTCGCGGAGCGTCAGGTTGTCGAAGAACGCGTTCTGCTGAAGCTGGACTCCGATCATGGCCTTGACCCGCCGCCGGTTCTTCTTCACGCCGACGCCGTCGATGAACGCCTCGCCGCCGTCCGCCTGGCGGAGTCCTTCCAGGATCTCGACCGTGGTCGTCTTGCCGGCCCCGTTGGGGCCCAGCATGCCGAAAATCTCGCCGCGATGGACCTGGAACGAGACCCCGTCGACGGCCACAAGGTCCTTGTAGCTCTTTCGCAGGTCCCGGACGTCGATGACGACGTCGTTGGTCATCGCCGCAGGTGACGGGGACGATGGAAGGGAAGAGACGCCTGTCATTTCAGCCTCAGGCCCTCCTACGCGGGCAAGGAGCCCGGGTTTCGAGCGCTGCCTCCTAGTCGTCGAGGCTGGCCCAGACGTAACCGATCCAGACCGGTTCGGGCGACAGCGGGCCGTTGCCGTACGGCGCGAACTCCTCCGGCAGGCCGTCCTTGCGGACATCGTCGAGCGACTTGCCGGCGCTCTTCTGCCTGGCGATGTGGTCGATCGTCTCCGCGACGTAGTCGTGGTACCTCTGCAGGTCGGCCTTCGTCGCCAGCGGTCCGTGACCGGGGATGATCTTCGTTTCGTCGTCGACGATCTCGAGCAGTTGGGCCATGTTGTCGCGCAGGCCGAGGGCGCTGCCGCCGACGTCCCGGTCGATGTAGGGATAGCCGCCGAGGTTCGGGAACTGGTCGCCGGCGTGAACCACGTTCGAGTCGCGGAAGAAGATCGCCGCGTCGCCGTCGGTGTGGGCCGGGTTGCCGAAGTGGATCACGTCGACCGCTTCGCCGTTCCAGTGCAGGGTGACGCTCTCGTTGAAGGTCACGATCGGCAGCGCCTCGGACGGGAACGGCGTGGCCGAGAAGTTCGCCCCGGCGTGCCGGTTCTCGAGCAGCCGCTTGCGGACGTTCGCGTGCGCCACGATCGCTGAATCCGCGCCGAAGGCCGCGTTGCCGCCCGCGTGATCGAAGTGGTAGTGCGAGTTGACGACGAAGTCGATCCTGCCCTCCTGGATCTTCGCCACCGCCGCCTTGATCTTCGGCGCCACCGGGATCATCGCGTCGTCGACGATCAGGATGCCGTCCTCGCCCGCGGAGACGGCCAGGTTGCCCGCCAGCCCGGGCTCGGGCAGGAGCAGGTAGACCGTGTCGCTCAACTGCGTCTGGCGCCAGACGATCTGTTCGCCCGCCTGTCTGGCCCAGTCGTCGATGTCGAGCTGAGCCGCGGCAGGGATGGCGGCGAGGGCGGTGAACGCGACCGCAAGGAAAGTGCAGGTCAGGAAGAAGCCGTTGTTCAGGGTCCGCTCGGTCATCTCTTCTCTCCTCCCTGGCAGCTCAGCTGGCAGAAATCCGTGTCGCACCGGGAGCGGTCAGGCGCCCGTCCGGCAAGGCGCGACCTGGGAGCATACCGGGCCGCCACTCAACCAGGCGCTGAACGGGTCCGCGGCGTGTACCGCAGCGTGAATCCGATCGCGCGATCGGTGGCTTCTCCGCGGCGTTGGCCCTCGAGACGGCCGAAGCCGCCGCGCCGCGCAGCGTGTCCTGATCCTGATCGGCGGCTTTCCCCCCGGAGACTCTTCAACGCCGCGAACCGGGCTGCAGCCGTCGGGTCTCCTCCGTGGAAGCCAGCTCCACGAGACCATTTGCCCCTTCGATCGCGACCCGCAGTTCCGGCGCTCCCGCCGACACCTCCGCGTTCAGCCCCAAGCCCGCCAGCACCGCACCGAGATTGTCCGCATCAGGCGTGGAGATCCCGAAGGACACGAGCGTCCCGCCCACCGGTGTCGTCCTGGCCGGATGGGGAGCGTCCCGCCAGTCGATGAAGAAGGGCATGCCGTAGCCGCCCGCCTGCGGGAAGAGCAGGTCCCACACCAGGAGTCCGCCGTCTGCCGTGCGGCGTCTCGTCTCCACCGGGCCGGTCGACGGGATCCCGGCCTCCTCGAGCAACCCCTTGGTGACGACGAGATCGCCCTGCGCCGCCCAGGTCACGAGCCCTCCGGCGCTCATCGCGGCCATGCCGGCGACCATCTGACTTTCGACCGGCTGCGCCGGGTCCGGCGCGATGATCTCAAGGTACGTGTCGCCCAGGCTCAGCAAGGCATTGCGCGTGCCGAGCCCCTCGTGCGAGCCGCCGACCGCCGGCGCCACGCCGAAGACGTCCTCGGCCCACGCCATGCCCTGGTCGAGATCGGCAACCGCGTACATGAAGTGATCTGTCTTCATCGGTTCCCCCTGTGGTCGGATTCGGCCGATTGCGGAGGGCTCGCCGTCACTGACGGCGGATCCCCGGCCGCGGCATCGGCTGGATTACCGGCCCGTGGCATGAGTCCGGGTGGCGCGTTCCCCAGCCGCGGGGCTCACCGAATCGCCGTGGTGACCTTGGGCGGAACGAGAGGTGACGGGATTGGCCTGTCACGCGGTTTCGGAGCAAGCCGTCGGAAGGCCTCCAGTCACGGGCGTTTGACGACGACCTGCAGCAGCCTGGACAGGCCGGTGATCACAGCCCAGCCGGCCAGGCCGACAGGCACGGCAGTGGCGATTCTGGTGGCGGTTTCCCGCTGGACGTCGTTCCCCAGGAATGCCATTTAGAGGAGGAAGGCGATTGCTACCAGGAGCGAGGCAAGAAACGCCCAGATCAGCAACCGAGCGAAGCCGAGCCGCTCTCGCTCGCTGGTCGCTTCGATCTCCAGGGCTCTGGAGTGGTACTGGAACTGGCGTTCGTCCTGAGTGTTTGCCAGCTCCAGCGCAACCGGTCAAGGTCGGTTCTGCGATTGTCCCGGTCGATTCGGCCTTGCTCCAGTTCAATGAGATCCCTGATCGCCCCGAGCCTGCTCAGCCCCTTACCTTCGGTCACTGGCCGTAATTTCGCGCTAGCGGCCGGAGAAGCGGCCGGAGCCGTGGCCTGCTGAGGAAGCCAAGAGGAACCGAGCGCACCACGTATCCGGCGCCATATGGCGAACGCTCGACGCGAATCACCCAGCCGGACGCGGCGGCGTCCCTCTTGCGCAGCCGAGCCGCTTCCTCTGCGGCTTCCAGTGACTCGAAGAAGATCTGTCTCTCACTGCCGGGCGGGGTATCTGGAAGCGCTTCACTCATTGGATCAGTGGCTCCTCGGCGGTTCAGGACGGGCACAATGGAGCTTAGCAGCATCCACGTTGTCCGCGTAGAGCTGTCCAGCGAGAGGCAGGGCCGTTCCAAAGTCGGGAACTTCGTTGACCGATGTGAGGAAACCACTCCGGAATCGGCAACTCCGCACCGCCGCGGCGCGCAGGCTCATGCCTTCCGTCGCCGCTACACGAAGACCGACATCCGTCTTCGGGCCCAAGGGGTCGACGAGGCGCTTGACCAACTGTGCGGGCACGCCAGTGCCCAGCGCGATACCCTTAGGGTGGCAGACGGTACGGAACCGTCTGCCGCTTCCGGAAACCAACCCCGAACCGACCGGGATCGAAGCCTCTCTACCGTCGCCGCTCCACGCTCGTTTCTCTGTTGGAAAACACTCCCCGGGCAACGCAGGACGGTTCCAGGAACGTGCGCCGCAGGAACAGACCCGCAACCGGAGGAGCCCCCCCCATGAAACAGTCCATCCTGATCGCCGTCTCCCTCCTTCTTGCCCTCGCGCCCGCCGCGCTGGCCGCCGACAACGCCCCCGTCCTCGGCAAGTGGGCGTCGAAGACCGAGACACCCCAAGGTACCTTCGAGGTCGTGTACGAGTTCACGGAAGTCGACGGCGAACTCAAGGGCGCCTGGACCAACCCGCGCCGGAACGGCGACCTGGAGAACGTGTCCTGGGACGGCGAGACGCTCAAGTTCGGCCGTGAGGCCAGCATGGGCGGCCAGACCTTCAACCTCAACTTCGAGGCGACGGTCGACGGCGACACGATGACCGGCAAGATGATTGGCCCCCGCCGCGAGCGCGAGTTCACGGCTACACGTACCGAGTAGTCGCACACTGCGTGCGGCGTCCCCGCCGGCTTGCGATGCCCCAAGGCCGTCGCGCACTGGGTGCGCCGGCGTGCCATCCGCGCGCCCGATGACGGGCGCACGGACCGGTTCGTGGCTGGCGTGGACCGCGCCACCCGGGTTCCCGCCGGTTTCCGAGAGGACGCGCCGCGAAGCGGCGACCATGCTGCGCCACCAGCTCTGCGACCGACCTGTGAAGTACTCCCTGATCGCCTCCTTCGCCGCCCTCGCCCTGGCAGCCGCCCTACCTGCCGCGGCGCAACGGTTGCCGCCGCCCCTCTACCCCTCCACCGAGCCCGCCCGCACCTGCGAGAGCCTCACCGACGTCGAACTCGCCGACGCCACCGTCGAATCGGCGACTCTCGAAACCGCCGGCCCTGCCGGCCCTCCCTACTGCCAGGCGACCGTCGCCGCCACCCACCCGCCGGCCAACGACCGCATCACGATCTGGGTCGCTCTCCCGACCCAAAGCTGGAACGGCCGCTTCCTCGGCGCCGGCGGCGGCGGCTTCTCCGGCGGCAGTCCACGCCCGCTCCCGGCCGCTGTTCGGGAAGGCTTCGCGGCCGCCGCCACCGACACGGGCCACGAGGGCGCGAGCGGCAGCTTCGCGCTTGGCGCCGACGGCGCTCTCGATTGGATGCTGATCCGCGACAACGCCTACCTCGGCATCCACGCGATGACCCGGGTCGGCAAGGAACTGACCGCCGCCTTCTACGACCGGCAGCCGAAGTACTCGTACTTCCGCGGCTGCTCGACCGGCGGCCGCCAGGGGCTGATGGAGATCCAGCGCTACCCCGATGACTACGACGGCGTGCTCTCGGGCGCGCCCGCGATCAACTGGGACCGGCTGCACCTCGCCCAGATGTGGGGACAGCTCGTCATGCTGGAAGCGGGCCACTTCGTGCGCCCGTGCGCCTTCCGACTAGCCCAGGCAAGGGCGGTCGAAGCCTGCGACCTGCAGGACGGCGTCGCCGACGGCGTGATCCCGGCGCCGCGGCAGTGCCTGTTCGATCCCGCGGAACTCCTGGGCGCAGACTCCGGGGATTGCGGGCCGATCACCGAGGCCGACATCGCCGTCCTCAGGAAGATCCACGAAGGTCCCCGCAGGCGCGACGGCTCCTTCCTCTGGTACGGCCTGGCGCACGGAACCGACTTCCTTCCTCTGAATCAGACCGCCGGCGACCCCATCGACGGAGCACCGATGCGGATCACCCTGGACTGGTTCGGCTACTTCCTGGCGCGCGACCCGGACTTCGACTGGACCGGCCTCACCCAAGCCTCCTACGAGCAGTACTGGGACCAGTCAGTCGAAGAGTTCGGGCGCGTGTTCGGCACGGACCGCACCGATCTGTCCGGCTTCCGCGACAGCGGCGGCAAGGCGATCGTCTGGCACGGTTGGAACGATCCCCTGATCTACGCCCAGGGCACGGTCGACTGGTTCGAGGGCGTCGAGAACCGCATGGACGACACCGGCGACTTCCTTCGCCTGTTCATGGCGCCAGGCGCCAGGCACTGCCGCGACATGCCCGGCATCACCCCCGAGAACCCCTTCGCCGCCCTCGTCCGCTGGGTCGAGGATGGTGTTCTACCCGACACGCTGTACGCCGCGCGTCGGAACGACGACGGCGAGGTTCTCCAATCGCGGCCGATCTGCCGCTACCCGAAGTCCGCGGTCTACTCGGGCGACGGCGACCCCGGGGACGCCGCGAGCTTCGAGTGCAGGGAGGATGTCCTCGACCGATGAACACGAACACTGAGAGCACGGGCGGCAGGCCGCCCGAGCGATCCCGACGGATCAAGCGCTGGCTCCGGATCACGATCCTGAGCCTGGCAGGCCTGTTGGTGCTCGTGGTCGGCCTCTCGGCCGGTCTGTTTCTTCGCTCGGATCTGTCCAGGGAGCAGCTCAGCGAGTACGTGAGCGACGACTCGCGGTTCCTCGAACTGCCGTCCGGCGCAACCGTCCACTACCGCGACCAGGGAGCGCGGGAAGCGCCGCCGGTCGTACTGGTCCACGGCGGTCTCGGCTCACTGCACAACTGGGAACCGTGGATTCCGGCGCTCGAGGAAAATCACCGCGTGATCTCCATCGACCTGCCCGCGCACGGCCTGACCGGGCGAATTCCGGGAGACATCTACAGCCGTGAGTCGATGGTTGAGTTCGTGCGCGGGGTGCTCGACGAACTCGGCGTCGACCGCTTCGCGCTCGCCGGCCACTCGATGGGCGGCGGCGTAGCACTGCTCTACGCACTGGAGCACCCGGAGCAGGTCGAAGCTCTGATCCTGATCGGCCCGGAGGGTGTACCGGGGGACGATGGATACGACGTGGAAGGCGTGTTCATCGATCCGGACGCAGCCCCGGACGAGATCGCGGTGGAGGATGTCGAGCTATCGCTTCTGGACCGGCTCCTGGCGCTGATCGGTAGCCCATGGGTTGTCGGCGAGACCCTGAAGTACATGGTGGCTGACGACGGTCTGGTCACGCCGGAGTTCGCGGCCAGGTTCGGCCGCATCCTCCGGCACCGGGGCAACCGCCATGCTGTCGCGCTGATGTTCCGTCAGCACGCGGCCGTCATGCACGATCCCCGCGATCTTGAGCCCCGGCTCGGCGAACTCGAGATGCCGGTCCTCATCCAGATCGGAGTCGAGGATTCCCTGGTTCCACCGGCAGTCGGAGAGAAGTTCCACGCCGGCATCGCGGGGAGCACCCTCGAGCTCTACTCCGGCACCGGCCACATGATCATGGACGAGGCGACGGAGATGTCGCTCGCGGACGCCATCGCGTTCCTCGACCGCAGCCGCCGCAAGCTTGCCGAGAGCGACGAATCGGTGGTGGACGGCCGTATCGCGCCGCTCTCTACCTCACGCTGACCGACGCCCAACCTGCACGAGAGGACTCAATGGCCCGACTCCCTTACCTGGATGTGGACGACCTGGCCCCCGAAGACCGGAGACTCCTCGATCCCCCGATGAACCTGTTCAGGGTACTTGCCTATTGCCCTCCGGGCGCCCGAGCGTTCGGCCGTCAGGGCATCTGGATTCGCTTCAAGACCCGGCTCGATCCGCGCCTTCGCCAGATGGCGATCCTTCGAGTCGGCGCCGTGACTCGCACGGAGTACGAGTACAGCCACCACATCAAACTCAGCCGCGAATTCGGTCTCTCGGACGACGACATCCGGGCCGTCGTCGCAGGGCCGGAGGCCGAATCGCTGACGGAAGTCGAACGACTCGTCCTCACCGCGGCCGACGAGATGACGAACGGTGTCGGCATCGGCGCCGAGACCTTCAAGGCGTTGCAGGGTCACCTCGACGAGGGGATGATGGTCGAGTTGACGATGGCGCTCTCCTACTACAACGGCGTCGTTCGGATGCTGAACTCGCTGGACATCGACGTCGAGCCCGACTACCAGCGCTACCTGGAGGAGTTCCCGCTGCCGTAGCGGCAGACTGGGTGCGCCGGCCCTCTGGCCGGCTGCCGCCGCAGGCGGCCAGAGAAGCGCGCCGCGAAGCGGCAACGATGGAGGTACCGGATCGATGAAGATTCCCTTGGAACAGGTTCCCTCGACCGGGGATCGAATCGACTTCGACGGCCGGACCGCCGTCGTGACCGGAGGCGGAGCGCGAGGCGATGGAATCGGCAACGGCCGCGCCGCCGCTATCCTCCTCGCGCGCGCCGGCGCCGACGTCGTCGTGGTAGACCTCAACGAAGAGGCGGGCCGCGGCACCGTCGAGATGATCGAGAACGAGGGCGGGGCCGCTCGTCTCTTCGTCGGCGACGTGACGAGCGAGGAAGACTGCGCGGCCCTGGCGGCCTTCGCGCGGGAAGGCTCCGCGTTGCCCACCGTGCTGATCAACAACGTCGGCATCGGAGCGCCCGGCACCGTCCTCGACACCGAGCCGGACTTCTGGGACCGGGTGATGAAGGTCAACGTCGCATCGATGTACCTGGTGTCCCGGGCACTGATTCCGTCGATGGAGGAGGCCGGCGGCGGCTCGATCGTCAACATCAGTTCGATCTCCGCGATCCGTCCCAAGGGCCTTACGCCCTACTCCACGTCGAAGGGCGCGGTGGTTTCCCTGACCCGGGCGATGGCCGTCGACCACGCCGGGGACGGCATCCGCGTGAACGCCGTGCTCCCGGGCCCGGTCTGGACGCCGATGGTCCAGCGCCCGACGATGACGCCGGAAATCCGCGAACGGCGCAAGAACGCCTCGGCGCTGCGGATCGAAGGGACCGGCTGGGACGTCGGTCGGGCGGTCGTCTTCCTGGCTTCCGAACACGCGCGCTACATCACCGGCCAGGCGCTCGTCGTCGACGGCGGCGTGACGGTACTCTCTCCCGTCCGTTGACCGGCGCCGGCCAACCCCATACCTGCGCCAACGACCTGAACCCCACTGGCGACTCTGACCCGCAGGAGAGGACCGCGATGGCCCGACTTCCGTACCTGGAAGTGGACGATTTGGCCCCCGAAGACCGGGAGCTGCTCGACCGGCCGATCAACCTCGCGCGAATGCTCGCGCACAGCCCCGATGGCACGCGTGCCTTCCGCCACACTGGCGGCTGGATCCGCAACACGTCCCGTTTCGATTCGCGGCTCCGAGAGATGGCCATCCTGCGCATCGGCGTCATCACGCGCACCGACTACGAATACAGCCACCACATCGAACTCGGACGCCAGTTCGGACTGTCCGACGACGACATCCGCGCCGTCATCGCAGGACCCGATGCCGAATCGCTCCCCGAACTCGAACGCCTCGTCCTGATCGCCGCCGACGAAGTGACCGAGGGCCTCAGCATCAGCACCGAGACGTTCGACGCTCTACGCAGTCACCTGGACGCCGAACTCCTCGTCGAACTGACGATCATCGTCTCCTACTACAACGCCGTCGTCCGCGTCCTCAACTCGCTGGAGATCGACGTCGAGCCCGGCTACGAGAGGTACATGGAGGAGTTTCTCCTGCCGTAACCCCCGCAATCCACTGGGTGCGCCGGCCCTCTGGTCGGCTGCCGCCGCTGCAGACACCTATAGCGGAGGTGGGAACCTATCTGCGCCAGACGTCTTTGCTAGTCGCCTGCGCGTGGCGGCTTGGCATCACAGTGTCGAAGGGTCACCCAATCGCGTTGGCCATATGGATCCTGACCTCATACAGAATCTGATTGATCGCGGCTTCAACCTTGGGCTACACGGGCACCAGCACCGGCCCCAGTACTTGAACACGAGATTTCGGCATGAGGTCGACCGGAAGATGACGGTGATCAGCGCGGGGACTCTCTGCGGCTGCGGCAGACAGAGCGTCCCAGGCTGGACAGTCGGGTTGGGGGGAGCACGGAGCAAGACGACTGCTTGGCTCGTCAGCGATGAGCCTCAGCCTGGCGCCGGTTCGTTGCTCACGGTTGGCTCTTTGGCGAGCCTACGTCGCCACTCGGCTATCTTTGCTTCGTCAACGTTGAGCGCTAAGGCGGCGGCGCGGTCGATGATTCTGCGGGCTCGGCACTCCTCTGCTTGGCGCATTGGGCGGAGTTCCAGGTCGCAAGCCTCGGTGAAGGAGGCGGCCAGAGCGTTCCAGGCGAAGCTGTCAGGCTTGGGGATGCAGATTTGGCGAAGATGCTCTAGCACCCAGACGGGATAGGTGAGGGTTCGGGCGCGTCGGTTCAGGAGCATGAGCCAAACCGGCGTCGAGTTACACCAAGCGGCAAGAGCCGTCGCGGTGCGCTCGTCCCCGACTTCCACGGGCACCCAATACCCGAAGGATGCGGTTGCGGTCCAGACTGCCGTAAGGCGCCCGTTCGTTGTGCGGAACCGGAACGGAAGCAGTAAGTGACTTCGCTGTTCTAGGTATCGCGCCGCGAGACGTTCCTTCCCGGGCTTCGGTTGGTACCAGACATCGTTTGTCCCGCACATCGTTCGCCGGAGCTTACTGCTGACGGAGTGGAACCCCGGCACTGCACCTTCGGCGCTCGCTTCGCATCGCCGAAAAGCGTCCTGGATGCGTCGGCCTGCTGGTCCAACAGCATGGCGTACACCCAGTGGTTCAAGCCCTGGGGAGTCTTCAATCTCCTTGGCCACGTTGGCCAAAGAGCCGTCGTACCACTGAACCGGTGTCCAGTCGCCGGCCTGTACCCTCTCTGCCGGCCAGAACATGCGGCAGCTCCAGGCTTCCCTGCCGGCCGCGATGGCGTCGGCGGCGTCGAGAGCCTCCGTTGCCGTCGTCGGCATGCGCCGGAGCGAGACGAACTCGGTCGGCACCGTCTGCGTCTTGTCTTCTCGCCGCCGACAGATCAGAAGGCTCTCGTGGATACTGGTGTTCTCGGAGAAGTTGATGCGCTTTGGGTCGTGCGAGGTGACGATGCGTTCGATGTGGAAGCGCTCGGCAAGAAACCGCCTCTCGGGTTCCCCGGAGGCGCCGATGCAGGCAGTCGCCGGGAGCACTTTGGCGATGACGCCGCGCTCGTCCCGCAGCAACTGGTCGGCGAGCGGGGTGAAGGAGGTGCGTATGCTGTTCGTGTCGATCACGTCGCCGGCTTTCTGGTCTCGCTTCAGTAGCTCGTCTCGGATCCGCAGTTCGTGCTCCTGCATCCGCTTCTTGGCGTCGCCCATGAACTTCTCACCGCGCTTGGTGTTCCGAGTGAAAGGCGGGTTCATGATCACTAGGTCCACGTCCTTGAGGGGGAAGTCGCCGCTCGTCTCGGCCGCCTCCCACCGTGCGCCGAGCGCGTCCGTTCCCTGGAGCCTTGAAGCCATCCGGAACAGCGTCGGCTGTAGGCCGTCTTCGCGCTGCCTCAAGATCTCCAGCGACCCTGCCCGGACGGTCCCGTCGTCCTGAGGCCCGTGCTGCATGGTTTGCAGGTTCATCCGTTCGTAGTCGACCGACGGCGCGCCGAGCGTGAGGTTGCAGGCGGCAAGCTGAACGCCATGGCGGCTAATGTCGAGTCCGCACAGGACGTCCTGGACCAGAGTTCGGTGTAGCGATTCGTCGCTTCCTTCGCCCAGGGAGCCTGCTTCGCGCATCCGTTCCTTGATGGTGAGGAGCGCGGCCATGAGGAGCGTGCCTGTACCGCAGGCCGGGTCGATGATTCGCAGCTTCGCCACAGCCAGCGGGTCCCTCCAGTCTACGAACGCATCGTCGAAAGCCAAGCGCGCCAGCAGCAGGGCCGAGATGTTGTTCGTGTAGAACGCGCCGTCGCTCTTGGCCGAGCCGAGGATCCGGTGGTAGAGCGGTCCGGCGTGGTCGTAGCCGAGGTCGTTCAGGCTGTCCGCCAGGTTGTCCGCGCACTCCGACAAGCCGCGCAGCGCGGTTCGGATTCTCTTGGTCGCGGGAAGAGCGTTGAGCGCCGCGAGCGCAGGCTCGAAGACCGGCTTGTAGTCCAGATTGAGGATCGTGCTCCAGGACGCCAGCAGCACGCTAGACGGGTCGTCCTCGGCGCCGACCCGGCCGAGGCCGGGCAGCATCCTCATCTCAGGTATGTCGCGCAGGCGGCGGTGCATCAAGCAGGCGTTGCACAAGAGCAACGCCGCGATCGTACGAGCTGCCTTCCGGGCCTGGTCGTTGTCCGCCGGCAGGTCCAGGGCTTCGGCCAGCGGCTCTTCGACTTCCTCGTTCTGGAAGATCTCCGCGGCCCGCTGCACGGCCCACTCGATCTCGTCGGCGACCAACTTGCCCGGTTGGCCCAGGCCAGACGCCGCGGCGACATGGGCGAAGATGCCCTCGTCGGCGGGTCTAAGCTCAAGACCATCGAAGATGTCGGATTGGTCGTCCCTCGGGTCGCCCGGCGCGTCTGGACTGGGCGGCTTCGGTTCGTGGACTTGTACAAAGCGCGCGATGTCCTCGTGAAGCCGCTCGTCGTGCGCTTGCAGAGCCCGAAGCACCTTGCCTAGGGTGTGGTAGCCCTCGGGGCTATTCCGAAGGGCGTCCGCGACGTCCATGCCAGGCGGGACGACGACCGGCACGACGATGTAGCCGAACTTCTTGTCGTCGGCTCTCCGCATCACGCGGCCTACCGCCTGCACGACGTCCACTTGGCTGTCGCGCGGATCGAGGAAAGCTACGGCGTTGAGGCTCGGCACGTCCACGCCTTCGGTGAAGAGCTTCACGTTGCAGACGACGCGGAGCGTGCCGTCCTTGCCGGCCTGACTGAGATCCCGGAGCGCCAGGTTGCGCTGCAGCGCGCTCGCGGAGGCGTCGAGATGCTGCGCCTCGACGGACCAGGCTCGCTCTTCACCGTGAAGCCGACTGGTTGTCGCCCGCTTGACCTGGGAGTCCATCAACGCCGCGGTGAACCACTTGGAGCGCTTGATGCTGTTCGCGTAGGCCATCGTGCGAGCGAGCCGATCCGGACGCTCGATCTCCTTGCCTTCGCTCAACCCGTTGATCGCTAGAGAGACGCCGAGCACACGAGTGATGTCGGTCAGTGTCGGTTGGCTCTTCTTGTCGCCCTCGGCAAGGCCTTCCAGCCGAGCGCGAAGCCCAGGCGTGACGCGGGATTGGTCCACGCCGAGCACGATGACCCGGTAGTCCGAGAGCTTGCCGTCGTCCACGGCGGTCTTGAAACGCAGGCGGTGAAACTGGGGCCCGTAGGTCGCCTCGTCGCTCATGTCGACGACCGCGATCTCTCGCTTCGCCAGCCGGCTCTTCGACTTCCGAGTGTAGATGCGCGGCGTGGCTGTCATGTACAGGCGCTTGCTAGAGAGCAGCCGTTCTGCATCGTGGACGAGTTGGAAGTCCACCTTCTCGCGCTTGCGATTCAGAACGCCGGTGGTGCGGTGCGCCTCGTCGGCAATCGTCAGGGCGAAAGGCGGCAAGGCGTGTTCCTTCTGTGCCTCAACGACTCTCATGAGCGACTGGTAGGTGCAGAAGACGACCTGCGTGTACCGGGCGGCCCGGAGCTTGGCCGCGATCTCGCCCGGCTTCGACACGACCGGGCACTCGAGTTCTGAGATCCGGATGTCCTCCTGCTCGTTCCTGCCGCCGGCGTAGGGATCGGAGCAGACGAGCAGGGAACTCAGCTTCCTCGTGGTATGAGTTAGCCACTCGCGGCGTGCCTGGGACACGAGCGCGATCGTCGGGGCAAGGAACAGGATCGCCTCGCTGTCCGGTACGAAGTCCTCCGCGATGCGCAGCGCCGTGAACGTCTTGCCGGTACCGCAGGCCATGATGAGTCGACCGCGGTCGTGATGATCGAGCCCAGCCAAGACGTTCTCGATCGCCTCACGTTGTAACGCCCAGGGCTCGCGGACCGGGCGTTCGAGCTTGTCGGTTATCAACCTGTCGTGGTAGTTGCGGAAGTCGATCCGGCGGATGTTCGTCCGCTGGATGATGCGCTCCGCGACCCCACCCCACCGGGACGTGGCGACGATCCAGCGCAGGGCGAAAACCTCGTGCTGCGAGCCCGCCAGGAAGCTCTGGACATCTGCCTTCGTCACGCGATAGCTCGGTTCGTAGCACTTGCACTGGACCGCGATCCAGCTGCCGTCCTGGTGCTTGGCCACGAGGTCAACCCCGACGTCCTGGCCGCTCAAGCCCGTCAAACGCTCGCGCTCAGGCCACTCTGCCCATCGCCAGATTCCCTCAAGCTCGAACTCTGGCTCGTTCCGGGCGAGGCGGGCGAAGAGGTTCTCGAACCACTGGCCCTTCTCGACCTCTGTGCGGCTGTCTTGACGAATGCGCCGCAGCCACTCGCCGGCGGGGAGTTGGAGGTTTAGGTCGAGGGTGGCCTGCGTCGGGAGATCGCTGAAAGGTTCATCCATGCGGCGTAGGATACGGCCCGCTGCCAGATTCGCAACTAGGGGCGCTTCTTCGCGCGCTGCCCGCGTCGAGCAACCGACCTCACGAACTTGAAGCTCCTCAAGAACGCCGGTTTGCGCTTGGAGCGGGGCAGATAGACGAGGTCGACATCCCCGGGCTTCCTGCGGTCGTCGCCGTACAATCTGGTTTGGGTGTGCCGGGGCGAGGGCGATGGCCGCTCATAGGTCCGGTAGTCGGGTAGCAGGCCGGCCATGACTCGGCGAACGATGTCTAGGGTTCGTTCTCTAGCATCGACGCGAAGGCACCAGACAGCGTCTTGGCGGGATCGACAGTATGCCGCGTGCAGCACGGCACCCAACATCGACTCGTACTTTCGAGCGCTACAGAACTTCTGGTCGATCGACCAGTTGGGGCGTGGCGGCCCAACTCCGAGCGCCCAAAGACGCAGCCAGTTGTCGGCCCGATAGTTGGCGACGCCTATGTATGGCGGAGATGTAAGAACCAAACTAGCCGCGGCCGGCATGTCGGGCAGCACCTCGGTGGCATTGCCGAGTTCTACACTGGCGCTGCCTGCATGTCTCGGTACTCCCTTCGCGTAGCGCCAGGCTGCGCGATCACGAAGGAAGGCGGCTGGATCGATGTCGGGCGGTGTAGTGAGACCACATTTTCGCCACCATCGCACAGAGTAGTCGGGGCACATCGCCTTCGTCGGGCGCAACTGGTTGGATAGGCCCTGCCCCAGTTTGGCGTGGAGGTAGTGGACGAGAAACGCCGAGACGGTGCGATCAAGGACGTTGGCGCGCCATTGGAGTTCGCGACGCGCAGCGTTGATGAAGCCCAAGGCTCGCCGTCCGAACGCGAGCGTCTGAAACTCATCGGTCGGCCGGCCGTCTTTGTCTCGAACAGTTGTGGCGATCTCGTCGATGCGCTTCTGTACGTCGGCGAGGGAGGGATGGGGGTCAGTCTTCACGGCCGCGTACAGCCACGCCACGGGGTTGATGTCGCAGCCTGCGGCGCCGCGGCCTGACACCATGGCGACGTAGGGAGCTGTGCCGCGCCCACAAAACGGGTCAAGAACCGTGTCGCCTTGCTTGCTCAACGCCTCCACTACCTGCCTCGCGAACTCAATGGGGAACATGGCGTAGTAGGGACCGAGCCGCGCCCAGCGGCTTTCCGCTGTGCGGAAGCCAGTCAGGGGCGGAACCTCCCTTGGACCGTTCGTGCTCATTCGTCCTCGAAGATCTGGGCTAGGAGACCGATGCCCGTCTTTAGCGGTATGGCCGCATGAGCGTGAGCCCGAACCACCGGAGCGAAGCCATCCTCGTAGAGATAGGTGGAGAACTCGTCCATGATGTCGAGTGCTTCCCCGAGCCGCGGGTATGCGGCTTCGTCGACGCAGTCTCGATTGTGTCCCTGAGCGTTCACGATGGGCGTCATCACGACCGAGTGCTGACCCAACTTGTTCTTGTACAGGACGCGCCGGCCGTAGTCCGTCACGTCACCGTGTGGCTTGGCGTCCGGAGGGCGCAGAACGATATGGCGGTGTATGTACTCCCGATCCGGAGCTAGCGCAGATCCGTCCACAATTCGGCCCCGCGGACCCTCGCGACCGCTGTGGTCTAGTGCCTTCAGGTGATCCAGGAACATGCCGCTCTTCTCCACGCCGAAGAGCAAGACGCCGGATCCGCCGCGGTCAATCGCGCGGTTGTGAAGGCGCGTGACTTCAGTCTGCAGATGGCTCTTCAGCCATGCGGGCATACCCGGGGATTCCGTCAATTCTCGTTTCGGGGCTTGGAAGCGGTATGCACCGAATGGACCCTGGTCTGCCTGTGCCACAACCTCCTCAAACTCTTCGGCCATAGCCTCCAGACCGCCCACGAGGCGGCACTCTCAGCTCAACTGGGCGCAGATCCACTGCTCCAAGCCGCCTGATCCACCGATCCCGCTCCACCACGTGGGTCTGACCCGCTTATGGGTTACACCAACACCGCGGAACCCCGGACAGCGCCTCAGCCCCCCAAAGCAGAATCGCTGACCGCCCACAACGGCGCCGCCGGCAAAACCAATGGCCTACGGATTCCTAGACGAACCGATCCCTGCCCCGGGCGCCCCCAACCCGGTCTGCGTCAACAGGAACGTCGCCTCCGCGGCCACGAACTCGATCCGTTCCGACATCGGCAGACCGCGACTCGCGGCGTGGCCCGCATACCGGTGATAACGCATGATGACCGGCAGGCCCGAGCTGGTCGCCGCCTGCAACCGGGCCGCGACCTTGCGGGCCTGGAGCGGCGGCACCCGGGTGTCGCGGTCGCCCTGGGTCAGCATGACGGCCGGGTAGGCGACGCCGTCGCGAATCGCCTGGTAGGGGGAGAATCCGCGCAGGGACTCGAACTGGTCGGGGATCTCGCCGTCGCCGTACTCGAGCAGGGCGGGCATGTTGTTCGCCTCGGTGAAGGTGTAGAAGCGGATCAGGTCGAGTTCGGGGAAGCCGCAGAGGACGGCGCGGTAGAGGTCGGGCCGCTGGGTCAGGGAAGCGCCCACCAGCAGGCCGCCGTTGCTGGCGCCGTGGATCGCCAGGCGATCCGGGTCGCTGTAGCCCTCGGCGATCAGCCATTCGCCGGCCGAAATGAAGTCGTCGAAGACGGTCTGCTTGTTGTGGAGCATCCCGGCCTGGTGCCACTCCTCGCCGTACTCGCTGCCGCCCCGGAGCGTGGCGACGGCGTAGACGCCGCCGGCCTCGAGCCATAGCGCCGCCAGCGGATTGAACCGCGGGGTCAAAGAGACGTTGAACCCGCCGTAGCCGTTGAGCAGGGCGGGCGTGCTCCCGTCGGGCTCGAAGCCCTTCTTGTGGGCGATGTACATCGGCGCGGAGGTCCCGTCCTTCGAGGTGTAGCGGACCTGCTTCAGGACGTAGCCGGCGCCGTCGAAAGGCGCTTGCGGTTCCCGGAAGACCTCGCGCTCGCCCGTGTCGAGATCGAGCAGGTAGGTGACGGGCGGCTGCAGGTAGGAGGCGAGCGACAGCAGCGCCCTGCCCTCGCCGGCCCCCCGGATCGTGGCGTTGTGGTGGTCGGGCGCCTCGACCTCGCCGGCCGGCGTGCCGTCGAGGTCGAAGACGCGGATCCGGCTCGCGACGTGGTGCAGGTAGGTCAGGTAGAGCTTGCCGTCGATGACCGACATGCCCTGCAGGACGTCCTCGGCCTCCGGCACGACCTCGCGCCAGTTCGCGACCCCGGGCCGGTCGAGATCGATTTCCATCAACCGGTTGAGCGGCGCACCCAGGTTCGTGCGCACGAACAGGCGGCCATCGTGGTGGTGGGTGTGGAAGCGGGCATCCAGGCCCTCGACGATCGGCGTCGCTCCCCACACCTCTGCCTCGACATCCCCGGAGACACCCGCCCCGCCGCCAGGATCGACGGTTTCCGGGGGAAGCTCCGGCCTGTCGGAAGCGGCGATCCCGGCCCGGCCGGCGGTCTGAGTCCCGAGACGCCCCGAACGGCCCTTCTCCACGAGGTACAGGTCGCTGCGGGCCCATCCGTGCTGGACGCCGACGAGCAGCTTCGTTTCGTCGAGCTGCTCGGCGCGGACGAAGGAGCGCGGCCCGATTCCCTCGCCGAACACGAGGACGTCGTCCGCCCGGTCCGTCCCGAACCGGTGGAAACGGACGCGTGAACCCTCGTGTCGATTCCGGACCGTGTAGTAGATGCCGCTGCCGTCCTTCGCGAAGAAGGCCTGGTCGTTCAGCGCCCGCGGCATGACGAAGTCGAGGTCGACGTTCTGCTCCAGGTCGCGCAGGCGGACCGTCGTCTCGTCCTCGCCGCCGATGCGGACGTTGTAGAGCATCTCCCCTCCGTCGGACGAAACGGCGACGATGCCGAGGTGCGCGTACTCGCTGCCGGCTTCCGCCGGGTCGATCACGACCTCGTACTCGCCAGCCGGATCGATCTTCGGGGGACCGGCCTCCACATCCTCCGGCGCCGGTCGGCGCACGATGGACGCCAGTTCCTCGCCGGCCCGGCGCAGGGTGAAGAGCTCGTAGTCGCCCGCCTTGTTCGGGTTGCCGATGGCCGGCGTGTCGATCAGCTCGGCCAGCCGCCGCTTCGCCCATCGCCGTTCCGGCGGGTCGCCGACGATCAGCTCGGCGTACTCGTTCTGCCGGTCGATGAAGGCGCGGGTCTCCTCGCTGTCCTGGTCCTCCAGCCACCGATAGGGGTCCTCGAACTCGACGCCGTGGAGCGTCTCGGTGAAGGGGATCCGCTCCGTCTCGGGCGGCGGTGGGTAGTCCCCGCCGCAGGCCGTGAGGACCGCGCCGAGGAAACAGGCGATGGCGAGGGGATGGAGTCCAGGCGCCCGGCAGGAGCTTGACGTCATGGCGATGACCTCGATCGTCGTGAAGAGAAAGGCCGATGCGTTTCAACCTTAGCGGCCAGCGGGCAGACCTCGGATGCGAGAACTGTTCGGCACGAACCGGGCATTCTTCGGCTCGACTCCGAGCGGTGAAGCCAGCCTCACGTTGCGCGATCGCGCGGGACGCCCGCGCGTTGTTGTCGAAGCGCCCCGTGAGGGTGAACCGTCAATCCGGATTCCGGACGAGGGCGGGACGACCGTTCTTCGAATTCCGGGGTCCTGAGGGAACCCGCCCGGTTCGGCCGTCACACGAGGCGACGCGGACGATCTCAGGTTTGACCGGCGGCGCGCCGCGCGGGTAGGGTCGCCCGTGTCGAGTGCTCGGCCCGCATCGGAAGCGGTTGGCGTCGTCTGTGCGATTCCCGCTCGCTATGGCTCCATCCGACTACCGGGGAAGGCCCTGCTGCCGATCTGCGGCCGGCCCATGATTGAGCATGTCTACCGACGGGCGAGCGAAGCTTCGGGTCTTGACGCCGTAGTCGTGCTGACGGACCATGAGGACATTCGCCGGACTGTCGAGAGCTTCGGCGGCGCTTGCGAGATGACGCCGGCGGACTGCCGAAGCGGCACGGACCGGATCGCCTGGGCGGCGCGCAACTGGAGCGCCGACGCCGTGATCAACGTGCAGGGCGACGAGCCGCTGCTCGATCCCGCCGCGATCACGCACCTCGCCGAACACCTGCGCGCCCAATCCGGCGAGGAGATGGTCACCCTCGCCGCCGAAGTCGACGAGCGGGCGCTTCAGGATCCCAACCAGGTCAAGGTCGTTTGCGGCGGCGACGGCTACGCCCTCTACTTCAGCCGCGCGGGAATCCCCTACCGCCGGGAAGCTGCGGACTCCGCTCCGGCCGCGCCGGTTCTCCTGCACGTCGGCGTCTACGGCTATCGCCGCAACGTCCTGCTGCGGCTCGCCGACCTCGACGCCTCGCCGCTTGAACGCTCGGAGAAGCTGGAGCAGCTTCGCGCGCTCGAGAACGGCATCCGCATCCGCGTGCTGCCGGTCGACGAGGCGCCCCTGGGAGTGGACACGGCGACGGACCTGGCGCTGGCCGAGCGCCGGATGGCGGCGAAGCGGGCGAACGAGAATTCCTGAGAAACCCTTGGAGAAGACGGGAGCACACGCCATGGCAACCAAGTACATCTTCATCACCGGCGGCGTCGTCTCCTCGCTCGGCAAGGGCGTGGCCGCCTCCTCGGTCGGGGCGATTCTCGAGGCGCGCGGTTTCACCGTCGAGATGATGAAGCTTGACCCCTACGTGAATGTCGATCCGGGGACCATGTCGCCGTACCAGCACGGCGAGGTCTTCGTCACCGACGACGGCGCCGAGGCGGATCTCGACCTCGGGCACTACGAGCGCTTCACGACTTGCAAGACGAGCAAGAAGCACAACTACACGACCGGCAAGATCTACGAGACGGTGATCAACAAGGAGCGCCGCGGCGACTACCTCGGCAACACGGTCCAGGTCATTCCCCACGTGACGGACGAGATCAAGGAGGGGATGCGCCGTTTGGCGGGCAGCGCGGATGTCGTTCTGGTGGAGATCGGCGGCACGGTCGGCGACATCGAATCCCTGCCCTTCCTGGAGGCGATCCGGCAGTTCCGCCAGGAGCTCGGGCGCAACAACGCGGTCAACCTCCACCTCACCCTGGTGCCGTACATCGCGGCCTCCGACGAGCAGAAGACGAAGCCGACCCAGCACTCGGTGCGCGAGTTGCGGGCAATCGGCATCTCGCCCGACATCCTGCTCTGCCGGGTGGACCGCGACCTGCCGGAGGAGATGAAGGCGAAGATCGCCCTGTTCTGCAACGTGGACGCCCACAACGTGGTCGCCGCCCGCGACGTGGACACGATCTACGAAGTGCCCCTGATGTTCTGCCGCGAGGGCCTCGATGAGTCCCTGATGGAGTTGCTCGGTCTGCCGGGATCGCCGCGCAACCTGGCGAGTTGGGAGCGCATGGTCCACCGCATTCGCCACCCCCAGGGCCAGGTGCGGATCGGCATCGTGGGCAAGTACGTCGAACTGCCCGACGCCTACAAGAGCCTGAACGAAGCCCTGATGCACGGCGGCATCGCGAACGACGTCGAGGTCCAGTTGGTCTACATCAACGCCGAAGACCTGGAAATGGAGAGCTGGCCGCAGGAGATGTTCGAGGTCGACGGCCTGCTGGCGCCGATTGGCTTCGGTCCCCGCGGCGTCGAGGGGAAGATCCGGGCGATCCGCTACGCGCGCGAGCACAACGTGCCGATGTTCGGCATCTGTCTCGGCATGCAGTGCATGGTGATCGAGCTGGCGCGCAACGCGGGCGGCCTGGAAGGCGCCCACTCGACGGAGTTCGACGAAGCCGCGGCGGACCCGGTGATCTACAAGCTGCGCGACCTCCTGGGCGTCGAGGAGATGGGCGGCACGATGCGGCTGGGCGCCTACCCCTGCGTGGTCGAGCAGGACACCCTGGCCGCCAGGGTCTACGGCGGCACGGCGGATTCCCGGGACGGCCGGTTGCTGATCAGCGAGCGCCACCGGCACCGCTACGAGGTGAACCAGAAGTACCTCGGCGCTCTCAAGGACGCCGGCTTCGTCGTCTCGGGCCGGAGCCCCGACGGCAAGTTCGTCGAGATCGTCGAGCTGCCCGACCACGCCTGGTTCCTCGGCTGCCAGTTCCACCCCGAGTACCGGTCGCGTCCGGCCGATCCGCATCCGCTGTTCATCTCCTACATCCGGGCGGCGGTCGAGCAGAAGCAGCGCACGGCCGCGGCGGCGGCGTGCGCCGGGGACGAGCTTCCCGCCGGCGGCGCCGAGGCGAACTGAGCGGCGGCCCGTGACTGCGGACAGCTTCGAACTCGCGCCGGGAATCGCCCTCGGCCGCGGCGGTCTGCCCGTGATCGCCGGTCCGTGCGTGATCGAGGGCCGCGACTGGCTCGTCGGCGTGGGCCAGCAGCTCGAGGCGATGAGCCACCGCATCGGCCTGCCGCTGATCTTCAAGTCCTCGTTCGACAAGGCGAATCGCAGTTCGGGCGACAGCTTCCGGGGCCCGGGGCTGACCGAAGGGTTGGCCGCGCTCGCCGAGGTCAAGGAGGCGACCGGACTCGCGCTGCTGACGGACGTGCACGAACCGGGTCAGTGCGCCAAGGCAGCCGAGGTCTGCGACGTGCTCCAGATTCCCGCCTTCCTCTGCCGCCAGACCGATCTCGTCGTCGAGGCGGCCGCCACCGGCAGGGCCCTGCTGATCAAGAAGGGCCAGTTCATGGCCCCGGCCGAGATGGTGCGCGTGGTCGACAAGGCGCGAGCCACCGGCAACGCGAGGGTCGCGGTGACCGAGCGCGGAAGTTCCTTCGGCTACCACAACCTGGTCGTCGACATGCGCGGCTTCTCCATCCTCGCGGAGCACGGCATCGCCGTCCTCTACGACGTGACCCATTCGCTGCAACTGCCCGGCGCCCGCGAGAAGGAAAGCGGCGGCGACCGCCGGTTCGCGGCGCCGCTGACCCGAGCCGCGATCGCCGCCGGCGCCGCCGGCCTCTATCTCGAGACGCACCCCGACCCCGACAGCGCGCGCTGCGACCGGGAGACCCAGCTGCCGCTGGCCCGCGCCGAGAAGCTGCTCCTGTCGGCCCTCGAGATTCACCGCTCCCGCGCCGCCGAAGGCCCCTGGGTCCAGTGACCCGCAAATCACCGGGTGCGGCGGCCTTCCGGCCGGCTTCCGCCAGGCAAGGCGCGCCGCCTGGGATGACCGAACGCCCGAAGCAGCCAGCCCCCGAGCCGAACCGCAGCCTGGAGATAGCCCGAGCCGTGCTCGAACTCGAGGCAGCCGCGATCCGCGGCCTGATCGGGCAGCTCGCGGACTCCTTCGGCGAGGCTGTGCACCGCATGCGCGACTGCCGCGGCCGGGTGGTCTGCACGGGAATGGGCAAGAGCGGCCACGTGATGAAGAAGGTGGCGGCCACCTTGGCCTCGACCGGCACGCCGGCCCTGTTCATCCACCCGGCCGAGGCGATCCACGGCGACCTCGGCATGATCGTGCCGGGCGACGTGGTCCTGGCCGCCTCGTCCTCCGGCGGCACGGAAGAACTGCTGCGGATGATCGACGTGCTCCATCGCCGCGGTGTGCCCCTGATCGCGATCACCGGGGCCGCCAACAGCCCGATTGCCGAGCGCGCCGACATCCACCTGTCCGCGGCGATCGACCAGGAGGCATGCCCCCTGAACCTCGCGCCGACCGCGTCGACGACGGCCACCCTGGCCCTGGGCGACGCGCTCGCGATGGCGCTGCTCGAGGCGCGCGGGTTCACGCTCGAAGACTTCGCAACGCTGCACCCCGGCGGCGCCCTCGGCCGACGGCTGATGACGGTGGACCAGGTCATGCACAGAGGCGAAGCCGTGCCCCGGGTCGGGCTTCAGGCTTCGATGCGCGAGGCGCTGTTCGAGATGACGGCGAAGTCGTTCGGCATCACCGCGATCGTCGACGAGGCCGGCGGCCTCAGCGGCGTGGTCTCGGACGGCGACCTGCGGCGCCTGCTGAACACGGACCCGGCAGCGGGCGGGCCGGCCGGCGGCGCCTTCCTCGACCGGTCCGTGTGCCGCTACATGACGCCGGAACCGAAGACGATCCAGCCCGACGCCCTGGTCACCGTCGCCCTCGAGGCGATGGAGCGACACCGCATCACGTCCCTGTTCATCTGCCACGGCGATGGCCGCCTGCGCGGTCTCGTCCACATCCACGACCTCTGGGGCCTGCGCCGCAAGTAGGGCACGACGATGTCTTCCATGCTCTCCTCCGTTGTTCTGCGCCTCCGCTTCCTCCTCTTCGACGTCGACGGCGTGCTGACCGACGGCCGCCTCTACTACATCGGCGACGACATCGCGGTCGCGTTCGACACGAGGGACGGCCTCGCGGTGCGGCGAGCCCGCGAGGCCGGCCTGGGAATGGGCCTCCTGAGTGCCAGACGAGACTCCCCGGCGGTCGCGCGCCGAGCCGCCGACCTCGGCTTCGACGAGGTGCTCCTCGGCTGCCGCGACAAGGCCGCGGCCTTCGCCGACCTGCTCGAGCGCCGCGGCCTCCGGGCCTTTGAAGTGGCCTACGTCGGCGACGACCTGGTCGACCTGCCCGTGTTGCGCGCCGCCGGCCTTTCCGCCGCCCCCGCCGACGCCGTCGCCGAAGTCCGCGAAACCGTCGACCTCGTCCTCGACGCCCCCGGCGGCCGCGGCGCCGCCCGCGAACTCGTCGACCTGATCATCGACGCCCTCGGCCCGGTCTCGTAGCGATTGGACGGTACCCGCGGACGCATGTGGTTGGCGTATCATGCCGGCCCATGTTCGGCCCAATTGGCATGCAGGAGATGCTGTTCATCATGGCGGCTGCTCTCCTCATCTTCGGCCCCAGGAAGCTGCCCGAACTGGGCCGCACGCTCGGACGGGGGATGGCCGAGTTCCGGCGCGCCACGAGCGACCTGAAGCGCTCGATAGACGTCGAGCTCGACGACCAGAAGCGCCCGCCGCCTGCTCGCCGGATCGACAAGAGCACGAAGACCGCGGTTTCGACCGGTTCAGCGAAGCCCGCGGGCGCGGACGACGCGAAGAAGGCGGGCGAATCGGGCGCCCGGACGCCCAGTGATCCCGCCGCCTGAAGAGCCCGAACAGGGGCAGCCGGCCGAGGAGTCGGAACCGAAGCGGCTGCCGCCGACGCAGCCTGATCGCAGGAAGCCCGAGGAGGACGAAGAAGAACTCCCGCGGATGACGCTGCTCGAGCACCTTGACGAGCTGCGCCGCCGCATTCTCCGTACGCTGATCGTCGTCCTCGTCGCGTTTTTCGGCTGCTTCGCGTTCGCCGAAGAGATCTACACGCTGCTGGCGAAACCGATCGCGCCTCACGTCGATCAGCTCGCCTTCGACGGCGTCGCGGATCCGTTCATCGTCTACGTGAAGGTCGCCCTGCTGGCCTCCGTCTTCGTCACGGCCCCCTATCTCGTCGCCCAGCTCTGGGGCTTCGTCTCGCCCGGCCTCTATCGCCGCGAGAAGCGCTACGCGATCCCCTTCATCTTCTTCGGCTCCTTCTTCTTTCTCGGCGGCGGCGCCTTCGGCTACTTCGTCGCCCTGCCCTTCGCGGTCGAGTTCCTGGTCAACATGGGCCTCAACGCCAACTGGGACGCCGACATCCGGATCGAGCGCTACCTGAGCTTCGCGGTCAACGTTCTGCTCGGGCTCGCGGTCATGTTCCAGCTCCCGATCGTCATCTTCATGCTGTCGCAGCTCGGCGTCGTCACGCCCCGATTCCTGATGCGCCACTTCCGCTGGGCGGTGCTCATCATCATCATCCTCTCCGCCGCGATCACGCCGACTCCGGATGTCGTGAACATGACGATCGTGGCGGGGCCGACGCTGCTCCTCTACCTGGTCGGCGTCGGCGCCTCGGCGCTGGTGCAGCGCCGACGCAAGCGCCTCGAGGAAGAGGTGGAAGAGGAGTGGGCCGAGTAACGGGACTGACCCGGATTCCGCCAGGCCGGCGCCCCCGATCGACAAATCGGCGCCCGGCCCGGGCTTAGGCGCCGCCGTTACTCGCTCGGGTACTTGCCGCGTTCGCCGTCGGCCCCGACGGTGCTGGACGCGGTTCGGCTGCTTGCAGCACGGGGCCGTCCCGCCCGGTCGGGTCAGGAGGGGTCGGCGCCCCTGAACGAGCGACGCAACGACGACAGCTCTTGAATCCGACGCCAACCCGACGCCAACCCGAAGCGAGTAAAGCGCCTCCGCGACCCGCGCCGTCGCCGTCCGCCGTCGCCGCGGCTGGTACAATCCGCCGATTCGCGCCGCCCGCCGTGTCGGGCGGCTGACTCACCGACGCGGCATGCCGCGGGAGATCATGGCGGGAGACTCGTGAAGAAACCCTGGCGCAACGTCGCACTCGTTCTCTTCCTCGCGGCCGTTCTCGTCGGCGGCGTCGCGGGGGGAAACCTGCTGGCGGTGGGCAGCGGCGAGTTCGCTCCCATCCGCGAGTACACCGACCTGGTCGAGGCGGCGCACGCCCACTACGCCGTTCCCGATGTCGCTTACCGCGACCTGATCTACGGGTCGATTGGCGGCATGCTCCGCAGCCTCGACCCGCACACGAGTTTCCTGCCGCCGGTCGCCTACGACTCCATGCGGGAGCGGCAGCAGAGTTCCTTCTACGGGCTGGGCATCTACGTCGGCACGCGCAACGGCCGCCTGACCGTCATCTCGCCGATCGAGGGCACGCCGGGTTACAAGAAGGGGATCCGCGCCGGCGACATCATCCACCTGATCGACGGTGAGCCGACGGAGGAGATGAGCCCGAACGAGGCGATCCGGAATCTCAAGGGCCCGAAGGGAACCGACGTCACCGTCACCCTGCTGCGTCCCGGTTTCGAGGAGCCCCTGGTGGTCACCGTGACGCGCGCCGAGATTCCGCAGGAAACCGTGCGGCACGCGCACATGCTGAAGCCGGGGATCGGCTACGTGCTGATCTCCGACTTCTCGCGCTCCACTGGCGGTGAGCTCGCCCGCGCCCTGGACGATCTCCGGGAACAGGGCATGGAGCGCCTGGTTCTCGACCTTCGGGAGAACGGCGGCGGCCTGCTCGATCAGGCGATCGAAGTGTCCGACCAGTTCGTGCCCAGCGGCAGCGCGATCGTCGAGACCCGCGGCCGCATCCCGAGTTCCCATCAGACCTACAACTCCACCGGTCGACACGAGCCGCTCGGTCTGCCCCTCGTGGTGCTCGTCAACCGCGGCTCCGCATCTGCCTCCGAGATCGTCTCGGGGGCGATTCAGGATCACGACGTCGGTCTCGTGGTCGGCGTGTCGACCTGGGGCAAGGGGCTCGTGCAGACCGTCTACGAGCTGTCCTACGGCGCCGGTCTCGCACTGACCACGGCCCGCTACTACACGCCGGCCGGAAGGTTGATCCAGCGCGACTACTCCTCGTACTGGGACTACTACACCGAGTACGACGTGAACGGCAGCAACGAGGACGGTGAAGAGTCGGCCGAGGAGGCCCTCGTTTTGGAAGCGGACGGGAGCGACGGCCCCCTCGGCGACTTCGAGCCGCCTGCGGCGGAGGAGCGACCCGTCTTCCACACCGACCTCGGCCGCGAGGTCTTCGGCGGCGGCGGTGTGACCCCGGACTACGTCGTCGAGCTGGACCAGCCGCCCGCGCTCATCTGGCGCCTGCAGGCGCGGAGCGTCTTCCACCGCTTCCCGTTCGAGGCCGGCAACGGAGAAGAAGTCGAATCGACCGACTGGCAGGTGTCCGACGAGTACTTGGCGCGATTCTGGGAGTGGGTCGTCGAAGAGGAGCTCGCCACCGCGGAAGAAGTCGAGGAAGCCCTGGAAGATGAGGAAGTGGGTCGCTACGCCCGGGTTCGGCTTCGCTACGAGATCTTCAACACCGCGTTCGGCCTGACCGCGGGGTACCGGGCCGGAGCTGAACTGGACAACCAGCTCTCCCGGGCGCTGGAGCTGCTCGACGAGGCGGAAGACCTCCTCGAGCAACGCCTGGACCTCGACGAGGACGGTCGAAGCCGCACGCGCAGCACCGGCCTGGTCGCCGCCCGGTAACCGGGTGCGACCGGGTGCACCCGGTGGGCGCTACCGCATCTTCTCTTCGACGAACTCGACGTGTCGCCGGACCCTCGGGTCGTACTTCTTGAGCTTCAGCTTCTCGCGGCTGAGCTTCTTGTTCTTCGTCGTCGTGTAGAAGTACCCGGTACCAGCGCTTGATACGAGCTTGATCTTTTCTCTCACGTGGTTACCTCTGATGCCGCCTTCTTGATGCTGTGTTTCTGACGAAGGGGTGGCGCGGGGGGAAGGTGGAGCGGAATGGCGGGGCCGACGGGACTCGAACCCGCGACCTCCGGCGTGACAGGCCGGCATTCTAACCAGCTGAACTACGACCCCGTTGGTATCCGTTTCTTGTGCTTCGCGCGTACTGCAGAACCTCCGTGGTGGGAGGTGAGGGATTCGAACCCGCGACCCCCTGCGTGTAAAGCAGGTGCTCTTCCCCTGAGCTAACCTCCCCGGCGCCGGCCCTCCGGACGCCCGGCGGACATCGCAGGCCGCGCGATCTTAGGGCAGGGGCGGGCCATCGTCAACGAAGAGCACGGCCGGTTCAACGACCGGGTCACTCCATGGCAGAATCGCCCCAGCCGAATCACCCTTACTGACAGGCACCTTCCCACAGGAGTTACGACGACGATGCACGAAGTTCCGGATCTGGCATACCCGTTCGACGCCCTCGAGCCCCACATCGACGCGCGGACAATGGAGATTCACCACGACAAGCACCACGCCGCCTACGTGACGAACCTGAACGCGGCGCTGGACGGCCACCCCGACCTTGCGGCGAGGAGCGTCGAGAACCTGCTCCGCAACATCGACGAGGTGCCGGGCTCGATTCGCGGCGCGGTCCGCAACCACGGCGGCGGCCACGCCAACCACTCGCTCTTCTGGTCGACCATGGGTCCGGGCTGCGGCGGTGCGCCGAGCGGCGACCTGGCAACCGCGATGGACATCCGTTTCGGCGGCTTCGACCAGTTTCGGGAGCGCTTCAAGGGCGCCGCGATGGGACAGTTCGGCAGCGGCTGGGGTTGGCTCGTGAGCGGCGACGACGGCCTCGCCGTGATTGCCCGGCCCAACCAGGATTCGCCGCTGATGGAGGGGTTGACCCCCTTGCTCGGCGTCGACGTGTGGGAGCACGCCTACTACCTGAACTACCAGAACCGGAGGCCGGACTATCTCGACGCCTTCTGGAACGTCGTCGACTGGGACGCCGTTTCAGCCCGCTTCAGAGGCTAGAGCTAGCAGTTCGGGTGCGCCGGCCACTGAGTGCGCCGGCCATCTGGCCGGCAGCCGCCGCGTAGCGGCGGCGCCGGTCCGGGAGTTCTTTCACCCCGAACCCCCCATCGGGCCGTCGAGAGTGCTACTCTCGCCGGCCCTTTCCAGCTTTGCCGACGAGGCCGTTCCGGCCCCGATCGCCAGGATCCCCGGACCGTTTCACGGGCGCCTCCGCTCCTTCTCTCATGGAGCGGAACATGAATCCGAACACCGAGGAACAGCAGGTTGAGGAGTCGCAGGAGTTTCAAGCCATCTGGCACAGGTGCACGGCCCGTGAGGGCGACTGGGCGCCCCTGGTTCAGCGAGTCGAACCGGCGCTGCGCTGCACGCTCGCCGGGTTGGGGCGCAGTTACGGCCTGCCCCTGACCCGGGACCTCGTGGACGAGGTCCTTCAGGAGACCTACGTTCGCCTGCTGCAGAACAACCGCCGTGTGCTGCGCGGATGCAAGGGGCGCACGGAATCGACGATCATGGCCTACCTGCGCAGCGTCGCGCGCAGCGCCCTCGTCGACTGGCTGCGTGCCCGGCGGGCGCTCAAGCGCGACCCCGCCTCCGAGCTGAGCCTCGATTTCCACGACCTGCTGGCGGACGAAGGCGACGGGCTGGAGCTGCCCAAGGCGGCGGCGAACCCCTTCAACGACACCTACGTTCGGGAGCTCCGACGCCGCTTCCGGCGGGAGTGCTGGTGCGTCGTGGGTGAGCGCGCGACAGGTCTCCGGGACACCTGGATCACCGAGCGGATGGTGGTCGACGGCTGGAGTTCGCACGAAGCCGCCGGCGCGGTCGAACTGGCGCCGGCGACCGTCTCGATGGTGCTCAGCCGCATGCGGCGCGAACTGCGGCGCAGGGGGCTCGAGGTGCCCGGGAGGCTCAGCTCACGGGCCTGAAACCGGCCCTCCGCCGTCCGCCCGATTGGCGCATCGGACACGTTTCCGCGAGACGCAGCGCCCCGCTTATGTCATAATGGGCAACTGTTCATTAGCCCCTTTGGTCGTTGGGTCCTGTGGCCCACCTCCATGCCGGACCTTCCCGGATCAGGGTATAGGGCAAAGCCAGGAAAGCACCGAACTTCTGGAGATCTGAGACCGTGGACAACAGGACAGAGCCTCGACCCGTACGTCTCGGTGGTTCGCTGAGCGGACTCGAACCCCGGCGCCGTCGCTCCCGAAGAATGACCAAGGTCTTCAAGGCCCTGTCGGACTCGACACGGCAGGAGATACTGCGCCTGCTCGAAGACGAGCAGCGTTGCGTCGGCGACATCGTCGGTGAGTTCGAGCTCTCGCAGCCGACGATTTCCCGGCATCTTTCGGTGCTCAAGGAGGCTGACCTGGTGATCGACCAGCGGCAAGGCCAGAACGTGATCTACCGGTTGAACGACGAGGCGCTCTCCGAGTCGATGCGCAGTTTCTTCGGCCAGTTTCGGAGCTGCCAGAACTCGCTGCGCAAACCGTCAACCTGAGCGGGCGTCGTTCACCGGTCGGGCGCGTTCGGGCGGCCGGTCGCGATCCCGAAACCGGGGCGGATTCCGGTAGGGTGCGGCAAGAGTCGGGCGGTGTAGCTCAGCCGGTTAGAGCAAGCGGCTCATATCCGCTGTGTCGGGGGTTCGAGTCCCTCCACCGCCACCATCCCTTGCCTTCGCACACGATCGAGCGGGCGGTTGCCGGATTCTTCGCCCGGCGTCCCGAACTGGTCCGTGCGAGCCGCGGCGCCGCACTGGTCGTCGCCTTCTCCGGAGGGGCGGATTCGTCCGCGCTGCTGGCCGCCCTTGGCGACTGCGCTTCCCGATTCGGCTTCAGCCCCCGCGCCGCTCACGTCGACCACCGGCTGGACGAGGGGTCCGGCCGGCGAGCCCTTGCGGCGCGGCGGATTGCCCGGGAACTCGGGGTCGCCTTCGACCTCCTGACGGCGCGACCGTTGCCGCCGGGCAGGAGCATCGAGGAGTGGGCGCGCGTCGAGCGCTATCGTCTCCTGACCGTCGCTGCGCGGTCCGTGGACGCGGCGGCGGTCGCCACCGCCCATCACCGGCTGGACCAGGCCGAGACCGTCCTGTTGCGCATGCTCTTCGGCAGTGGCGCGGCAGGTCTCGCCGCGATGCGCCCGGTGTCGAACCGTCTCGGGCTGCCGCTGCTGCGTCCCCTGCTCGACGTCGGGCGCGGGGACCTCCGCCGCTACGTGACCGACTTGGGGGTCTGCCCGGTCGACGACCCGACGAACCGCGCGCCGGCGCCGCGACGCAACTTCGTGCGTCACCGTCTGCTGCCGCTGCTGGCGGCCGAAACGCCCGACCTCGTCGCGCGGCTGAACCGCGTGGCTCAGGCCGCCCAGGGCGCCGAGCCGGCGATCAGCCGTCTGCTCGACCAGGCTCTCGAACCGCGGCCGGGCCGGCAGTGCTGTGAGATTGAGACGGCTGGGTTGACGCGCCTCCCGGCGACGCTGTGGCCAGCCGCGCTCGCCCGCCTCCACCGTCTCGCCGGCGCCGCCTATCCGCCGACGCGGGCCGCCCGGGGCGAACTCCGCCGGCAGCTCGAGCGGCGGCGCCGGACGGGCGCCTCGGTCGGTTGCGACTGCGGCGACGGCTGGCGCTGGGAGCAGCGCCGGGACCGGCTGCGGGTCCTGCGGCGCTCGTCGTTCGCCGTGGATCAAGGAATTGAATCGCTTGAAGAACAGCGGACACAGTGACAGGCTTGCCGCAGTGACTGGGTGCGCCGGCCTTTCGGCCGGCCTCCGCAGTCCGGCTGCCTGCGGGGCAGGAATCCCGTGGGCCGAATCGTGGTTGTCTCTCCGCGATGCGGGTAACCGAACGTGGACGGGCTCAGGACCGAAACGTGGACCGGCAGACCGAAGATGGATGAGCAGGCCTGGAAGTAGATGAACGCGACACTCAAGAACCTCCTGCTCTGGGCGGCCATCTTCGTGATGGTGATCCTCCTCTACAACCTGTTCAGCCAGGGCGCCGCGAAGCGGGGGGAAATCAGCTTCAGCGAGTTCATCGAGGACGTCAGGAAGGACCGGATCGAGGAGGTGACGGTCACCGGCGACCGGGCCGAGGGCACCTACAAGAACGCCCCCCGCGACAGCGTCGGCGACGGCAGCTTCAGCACCCAGCTCATGCCCTTTCCCGGTCTGGTCGACCTGCTGCTCGAGCACGAAGTCCGCATCGACGCGGAGGCGGAGCGCGAGAACACGCTCTCCATGGTGTTGATGACCTGGGGTCCGCTGCTCCTGATCATCGGTCTCTGGGTGTTCTTCATGCGCCAGATGCAGAGCGGCGGCAACCGGGCGCTCTCCTTCGGCAAGAGCAAGGCCAAGCTGCTGAACTCCAGCGGCAAGAAGGTCACGTTCAAGGATGTGGCCGGGATCGAGGAAGCGAAGGAGGAGCTTTCGGAGATCGTCGAGTTCCTCAAGGAGCCGCAGAAGTTCCAGAAGCTCGGCGGTCGGATTCCCAAGGGCGTGCTGTTGATGGGCCCGCCGGGCACCGGCAAGACGCTGCTGGCGCGGGCGATCGCGGGTGAGGCGAGCGTGCCCTTCTTCTCCATCTCGGGGTCCGACTTCGTCGAGATGTTCGTCGGCGTCGGCGCCAGCCGGGTGCGCGATCTCTTCGAGCAGGGCAAGAAGAACGCCCCCTGCATCATCTTCATCGACGAGATTGACGCGGTCGGCCGTCATCGCGGCGCCGGCCTCGGCGGCGGGCACGACGAGCGCGAGCAGACCCTGAACCAGTTGCTGGTCGAGATGGACGGCTTCGAGACGAACGAGGGCGTGATCCTGATCGCTGCGACGAACCGTCCCGACGTGCTCGACCCGGCGCTGCTGCGGCCGGGCCGTTTCGACCGCCGCGTCGTCGTCGACCGTCCGGACATCGCCGGGCGCCTCGGCATCCTCCAGGTCCACAGCCGCAACATTCCGCTCGATCCCGACGTCGATCTCCAGGTGCTGGCGCGCGGCACGCCCGGCTTCTCCGGCGCCGACCTCGCGAACCTGGTCAACGAAGCGGCCCTGATCGCGGCCCGGCGCAACCACAAGAAGGTCGACATGGCCTCCTTCGAGTTCGCCAAGGACAAGGTGATCATGGGCGCCGAGCGCAAGACGATGATGCTCACCGAGGAGGAGAAGGAGGTGACCGCCTACCACGAGGCTGGTCACGCCCTGGTCGCCGCGTTCATGCCCGAGGCCGATCCGCTGCACAAGATCACGATCATCCCGCGGGGCCGCGCCCTGGGGTTGACGATGCAGTTGCCGACGGAGGACAAGCACACCTACCGCCGGAAGTACGTCGACACCCAGATCGCGATCCTGATGGGCGGGCGGGTCGCCGAGGAGCTTTCCCAGGACGACATCACGACCGGCGCCGGCAACGACATCGAACGCGCGACGGATGTGGCGCGTCAGATGGTCTGCGAGTGGGGCATGTCCGACCTGGGACCGCTGAACTACGGCGAGAAGAGCGAGCCGGTGTTCCTCGGCCGCGACTTCTCGCAGCGCTCCGACTACTCCGACAGCACCGCGCAGTCGATCGACAGCCAGATTCACGCGATCGTCGATCGCGGCTACGAGAAGGCCCGGGAGATCCTCTCCGAGCACCGAAGCCTGCTCGAGCAGTTGGCGAAGGAGTTGCTCGAATACGAGTCGATCGAGGGCGCCCGGGTGTACGAGATGATCCACGAGGCGACGGGCCTCGATGTGGCCCCGGTGTACAAGCCGACTCCCATCCCCGACCTCGAGCCGCCCGACGAGGGCGCGCCGGCCCCCGCCGCCGACGACGCGCCGGTAGCCGATGTACCTGGGACGCCCGAGCCGGCGACGATCGCCGAGCGGCAGGAACCCAAGGGGGCGCCGCTCCCGTTGCCGAAGCCGGAGCGTTAGAGACTTGCGGGCGAAGAAGCCATTCTGATTCCCGGCCAACGCGGGTAACAAGCGACCCAGGGGCGTTTCGCAGCGATGGACCTGGCACAGCCGCTCGGCCTTCTGGGTTGGAGGGATCTGGTCGACCTGCTGGTCGTCGGCCTGGTCGTCTACAACGTGCTGCTGGTCATCCGGGGCACCGCGGGCATGCGGATCGTGGCGGGCATCCTGGTGCTGCTCGGCACTTCCTGGATCGCGGCGACCCTGAGGCTGCGCACCCTGGAGGCCTCGCTGAACTACCTGCTGCCCGTGCTGCCGGTGGTCATCGTCGTCCTGTTCCAGAACCAGATCCGCAGCGCTCTCGCCCGGGTCGGGCGCAACCCGCTGGTGCGCCTGATGAGCGATCAGACGCCGGAGTCCGGGATTCTCGAGATCGTGCTCGCCGCGCAGGCGCTGTCCCAGCGCCGGCTGGGCGCCCTGATCGTCATCGAGCGGGTCGACGGCCTGCGAGACTACGTGGAGAACGGCATCGTCCTCGACGCCTCGATCTCCTACGATCTGCTCCTGACGATCTTCGCCCGCGACACCCCCCTGCATGACGGCGCCGTGATCGTGCAGAAGGACCGGGTCGCCGCCGCGGCCTGCTTCCTGCCCCTGACGACCAGCGCGAGCGTTTCGATCGAGCATGGCACGCGGCACCGGGCGGCAATCGGCATGACCGAACTGACCGATGCGGTCGTCGTCGTCGTTTCGGAGGAGACGGGCAAGATCTCGATCGCGCGTGAGGGTCGCCTGACCCGAGATCTGACGATGCGGGAACTGCGCAACCGGCTCTTCGAGTTGCTGCTGACCGGGGAGGCTTCGTCGTGAACGAGAGCGGCAACCGCTGGGCCTTTCGAACCATCGCCGCCCTGATTGCGGTCGGGGTCTGGCTGCCGGCATCGTTTTGTCCCCGCGTGCGGGAGATGACCGAGCCGCCGGTCGAGGAGAGCGTGCGGGCGCGCGTGACGACGGAGGATCACGACCAGATGGTCGTCCTGGGTTCGCCGATCCTCGGCACGCCCGAGGATCCCAAGGAGGAACTCTCCGTTCTGATCCGCGGCAGCGAGGACGCGATCGAATCCCTGAACCGGGATCAGATTCGGGTCCGGGTGCCGCTCGGAGAGAACCTCTTCGGCGGTACGACGTACGGCGGCCCGCGGCAGGTCGAGGTCATCCTGAGCACGGAGCACGTCGTGCTCCCCGAGGACGCCGAGGGCATCGCGGTCGTGTCGCTCACGCCGGAGCAGTTGACTCTGACGCTCGACGAGGAGATCTCGGCTCAGGTGCCGGTGCAGGTCGCGTGGGCAGGCGAACCGATCGGCGGCTTCAGCGTCGACCACGACAACGTTCAGATCGAGCCGCCCCAGGCCACGGTCCAGGGGTCGCGTTCCGAGATCAACAGGTTGGGGTATGCACTGGCCGGCCCGATCGACACGGACGGCCGCGGCGTCGATTTCGTCGTGGAACAGGCGCGCGTGCGCTTCGAGAGCGACAACGTCGTCGTCGAGTTTCCGACCTTCGTTCGCGTGGAGGCGCCGATGATCGAGGCGCCCCAGCCGCGGGGCGACGCAGGTTCTTGAGCCTCTTCGGGACGGACGGCATGCGTGCCGCGTTCGGCACGCCGCCGCTGGATCGGTCGACGGTCCAGGCGGTCGGCTACTGGTTCGCCCGCCTCGGCATGTCTGCGGCCGACTCGGCTTCGGCGGCGCGGCGCTCGACGCTTGCGGCTGGGCGGACGGACCCGCCCGCGGCCGCGCCGGCGGGCGCGCGGCCGCTGCTGGTCTTGGGCGGCGACACCCGGGACAGCCGGGAGGAGATCACGGGCTGGCTCGCCGCCGCGGTCCATTCCGCGGGCGCACAAGTGCGCTCGGCCGGCGTCGTGCCCACGCCCGCGGTCGCCTTCCTCGTCACCGAACTCGGCGCGATGGGCGGCATCGTCATCTCCGCCAGCCACAATCCCTGGACGGACAACGGCGTCAAGTTGATCGGCCCCGACGGCTTCAAGGTCGATCCCTCCGTCGAGCAGGCGATCGAAGACCGCGTCGGCGCTCCGCTACCGGGTGCGCCGCCGTCCGATGCTCCGCCACCGGGTGCGCCGGCCCTCTGGCCGGCATCCGGCGGACCGACCGAAGAAGCGGAACTCGCCGACCGCTACCTGGAACACCTCCGGGCGTCACTGGGTGCGCCGGCCCTCTGGCCGGCATCCGGCGCCTCGTCGCCGACCGCCCTCCCCCTCGACGGCCTCCGCGTCGCGGTCGACGCCGCGAACGGCGCCGCGTCGCCCCACGCCGCCCGCCTCTTGCGATCCCTCGGGGCCGACTGTCGCGTCACCTGCGACCGTCCCGACGGCCGCAACATCAACCGCGATTGCGGCTCCACCTGCACCGACCGGATCGTCGCCTTCACCCGCGAGACCGGCAGCGACCTGGGCGCGGCCCTCGACGGCGACGCGGACCGGGCCATCCTCTGCGATCACCGGGGCCGCATCTGCGACGGCGACGCTCTGCTCTACGTTTGGGCATCGCACCTCGCGGCCCGGGACCTCCTCCCGGGTAGGCGGATCGTCGCCACGACGATGTCGAACATGGGCCTCGAGCGCGCGCTGGAGCGGCGCGGCGTCGAGGTCCTGCGCTGCGGCATCGGCGACCGGGAGGTCGCCGGCACGATGCGCCGCGAGGGCGTCCGGCTGGGCGGCGAGCAATCGGGCCACCTCCTCGACCTGGACCTTGCGACAACGGGCGACGGCCTGCTGACCGCCGCCGCCATCGCCGGGATCGTCGCCGCGTCCGGCCGCTCACTGGCCGATCTGGCCTCCGGCTTCCGGCGCTTCCCGCAGGTCCTGCACAACGTCACCGTGCGGGAGAAGCTGCCGCTTGAGACGGTGCCCGGTCTGTCCGACGCGGTGGCCTCGGCGGAACGCAAACTCGGGTCCTCCGGCCGGGTCCTCTTGCGCTACAGCGGCACCGAACCGCTCGCCCGCGTGATGATCGAGGGCCCCGACCAGCAGCAGATCGAGGCGCTGTGCGGCCGGATCGCCGAGGTCCTCGAAACCGAACTCGGCTGAAGACCGGATGCGCCTGACGACGCCCGGCGGCGCCGGCCCGGGTGCGCCGGCCTGCCATCCGTGCGCTCGATGACGGGCGCGCGCGCGTGAGCGCGTCACTGTCTACCCTTGGCTGCCATCCGTGCGCCCGATGACGGGCGCACGGACTGGTTCACGGGTCGCGCCGGGCGCGACCCGGGTCTGGCCGGCTTCCCGACGCCTCACCCTGTTCCCCCATCGCCGCCAGCATCTCCTCCACCGCCGCCCGCATCCCGATCAACACCGCCCGCGACACGATCGAGTGCCCGATGTTCAGCTCGCTCACACCCGGCAGCGCCGCCACCAAACCGACGTTGGCCACGGTCAGGCCGTGCCCGGCGTACGCCTCCCGGCCTGCCGCCAGCCCACTCTGTGCGGCGGCCTCGAGCTTCTCGAACTCCGCCGTCGCCCCGGCGCCCGAAGCCCGCGTGTAGGCGTCCGTGTTCAACTCGAAACCCGTCACGTCGTCCTGGTCGTCGAGCGCCGCGATCTGACCCAGGTCGGGATCGACGAAGACGGAGACCCGGATGCCGGCCGCGACGAGGCGCCTGGCCGCGCCGCGCACCTGGTCGCCGCGCCCGATCAGGTCAAGGCCGCCCTCGGTCGTGACCTCGTCCGGCCGCTCGGGCACCAGGGTGACCTGCTCGGGGCCGACCCGCTCGGCGAACGCGAGCATCGGTTCGTCGGAGGCGATCTCGAGGTTGAGCCGGCCGCTGACGACCCGCCGCAGCTCGACGACGTCCTGATCCTGGATGTGGCGGCGGTCCTGGCGGAGATGGACCGTGATGCCGAACGCTCCCGCCTCCTCGGCGAGCCGCGCCGCCTCGACCGGGTCCGGATAGCCCGCCAGGCGCGCCTGCCGCACGGTCGCGACGTGATCGATGTTCACCGACAGGGCGGTCACGCTTCGCCGTCCTCGAGCAACCCCTGCTCGCGATAGTCCTTCAGCTTCCGCTGCAGGGTGCGCACGCCGATGCCGAGCGCCCGGGCCGCCTGCGCTCGCTTGCCGTCGGTCCGTCCCAGGGTCTCGAGGATCGCCTGGCGTTCGATCTCGGCCATCGTTCGGGGCTCGCCGAAGGCGTTCTGGACCCGGCTCTCGAGAATCGCGTCGCCGCGTTCACGGACATCTGCCGGCAGATCGCCGACTCCGATCCTGCCGCCGTCGTGGAAGACCGCGACCGTCTCGAGCACGTTCCTCAGCTCGCGCACGTTGCCCTGCCAGCGATGCTTCGACAGACACTTGAGAGCCCTGCCGGAGAGCTGCATCTCGGGCTTGCCCTCCCGCGCCGCGAACTCGCGCAGGAAGTGGTTCGCCAGCAGCGGCAGGTCGTCCAGCCGCTCCCGCAGCGGCGGAATCGCCAGGGTGACCACCTTGAGCCGGTAGTAGAGATCCTCCCGGAAGGCGCCGTTCGCCACCGCCTCCTCGAGGTTGCGGTTGGTTGCCGCCAGCAACCGGAAGTCGACGTCGATCATCCGGCTGCCGCCGACCCGCATGACCTGGCGTTCCTCGAGCACGCGCAGCAGCTTCACCTGGAGCTCCGGGACGAGCTCGCTGATCTCGTCCAGGAACAGGGTGCCGCGGGCGGCGAGCTCCAGCTTGCCGATCTTGCGTCCGACGGCGCCGGTGAAGGACCCCTTTTCGTGGCCGAACAGTTCGCTCTCCAGGATCTCGTTCGGGATCGCGCCGCAGTTCAGGGCCAGGAAGCGCTCCTGCCGGCGGGAGCTGGCCTGGTGCAGGGCCTTGGCGACGAGTTCCTTGCCGGTGCCGCTCTCGCCCAGGATGAGCACCGAAGCGCGGCTCGGCGCGACCTGGCGCATCTGCTGGAACAGGTGCTCCATCGCCGCCGACTGGCCCACGATCGCGTCGAAGCCGAAACGCTCGTCGAGCATCTCGCGCAGGTTCGTCACCTCGTCGCGCAATTGCCAGTTCTCGATCAGCTTGAGCACCCGGCTCCTGAGTTCGTAGAGGTCGACCGGCTTGGTCAGGTAGTCGTCGGCGCCGACCCGCATCGCCTCGACCGCCGACTCGATCGTGCCGAAGCCGGTGACCAGGATCACCGCCAGGTCGAGCTCCTGGGCCCGCACCCGGTTCAGGAACGCAAGCCCGTCCATGCCCGGCATGCGCAGGTCGCACACCGCCAGACGCACCCGCGACTCCCGCTCGACGAACGCCAGCGCCGGCGCCGCGTCGTCGAACACGCGCACGCCGAGGCCGGCCCGTTCGAGCGCGATGGCCATCGATTGGCGCGACCCGGCCTCGTCATCGATCACGATGACCCATGGGGCGGCTGACATGCAGCGCATCCTAACGCCGCAACCACCGGGTGCATCGGCCGTCATCCTGCCTTGCGCTGCCGCAATTCACTCTTGCGCCGTGGCCCTCGCAGCGGCGCCGGCCAGAACCCGGGTGGCGCGACCCGCGTCCACCCGGGAACCAGTCCGTGCGCCCGTCAGCGGGCGCACGGATGGCAGGCCGGCGCACCCGGTGGCGAACCCGCCCACGGGTTGACTGTCTGGCAGGCGTTGGATACGGTTCGGACATATGAGCGACATCCGTATCCGCACCGTTGACGATCCGTTCGATGACCGCCAGGCCCTGCCGCTCGGGGTGCAGGTGCTCACCCGAGCGGAAGCGATGGGGATTCTGGGCAAGGGCGCCATCGACAGGCTGGACGCGTCGGTCTGGGTGAACGTGGTGGAACGGATACGGCGTGCCGGCGTGGGTCGACACCTGCCCGAAGTCGTTCCGCCGGCGGCCGGCGGACGGGAGGGGTTCGTCCGGCAGCTCAAGCAACTGAACGACGCGCTGGAGGCCTCGCCGGTTCCGGCCTCGGAGGGGCCGCGGCTCGACAAGTTGCTGGGGCGTGAACTTCTTGCCCGATTGCTGCGAGTTTCCGTTGTCAGCTTGCGTCGCTACCTGGCGGGCCAACGCACCGTGCCGGACTCCGTTGCGGCGCGTTTGCACTTCCTGGCGCTGGTTGTGGGCGACCTTGCAGGGGCCTACAACGACATCGGCGTACGGCGCTGGTTCGATCGGCCGCGTACGCTGCTGGGCGGCCGGGCCCCCGGCGGAGCTGCTGGAACCCGAATGGCAGCCGGAGGATCCGGGCCCGCGGCGGGTGCGCGACCTGGCCAGGGCCCTGGTCTGGTCGCCTGCGACATGATCGCCTACCGCAACGCAGACCCCCGCTTTCCGTTCCTGTGGGAGGAGGGCCAGGGCGCACAGCCGGGCGCCCGGTGGCATGCGGACGGTGAAGGGCCAATGCAGTGTCTGAGCGATACGCCGGACGGCGCGTGGGCCGAGTTCCTGCGGCACGAGGACATTCGCGACCCGGAAGACCTGGTCCATGTGCGTCGGTCGCTGTGGGCGGTCGACGTTGGTTCGGCAGAGCTGGCCAGCCCCGAGTTGCCTGCGGGAACCCTGACCGGCGACGCCGGGTCGTACCCTGCCTGCAGGGAGGAGGCGCGTCGTCTGCGGTCGGCGGGGTCCCCGGGCCTCAGGGCGCGATCTGCCGCGCTGACGCCGGGCGCCGCCGGAGGATGGCGCGTCGAGGCCGGCCTGCGGCCGGGCCCTGAACGGGACGGCCAGACGATCGTCCTGTTCGGCGAAAGGCCGGACCTGACCGGGTGGCGGGCGGTGTTCGAAGGCCGACCGGACGAGACGCTTCTGGCTGCCGTTCGCTATCTGAGCTAGTCGATGCGAGGCGCCATAGTGCTTAGGCCGGCGGGTGGTAGAGCGGTTTTCGCTGGAGGATTGCTAGCCAGGAGGTCGCAGGCCGGCGCAGCCGACATCAGTCTCCGTGCGCCACCAGCAACTCCTCGAATTCGGCCTGGTTCAGCACCTTCACTCCCAGTTGCTCCGCCTTCCTGAGCTTCGAACCCGCCTTCTCGCCGGCGACCAGGAAGTCCGTCCGGCCGCTCACGGAACCTGTCACCTTGCCGCCGAGCGCCTTGATCCGGACGCCGGCTTCGCTACGTGTCGTCCCGGCCAGCGAGCCGGTAAGGACGAAGACCTTGCCCTCAAGCGGCCGGTCGCCATCATCCTCCCCGGTCGACTTCTCCTCGAACTGAAGGCCCTGCTCGCGCAGACGGTCCAGGAGCCGCCGGTTGTGTTCCGAGTCGAAGAACGCCCGGACCGACAAGGCGATGCGGTCGCCGATCTCGTCGACTTCCTCGAGTTCCTCGACGGTCGCGGCGAAGAGACCGTCGACGCTGCCGAAGCGACGCGCGAGCAGCGAGGCCGTGCTGTCGCCGACGAAGCGGATGCCCAGGGCGTAGATCAGCCGGTTGAGGGGACGCCGCTTCGACTCCTCCAGGCTGGCAACTGTCCGGGCCGCCGCCTTCTCGCCCAGCCGGGCGTCGTTCGTCTTCTTCAGATCCGCGAGCCTCTCCACCGTCAAGCCGTAGAGGTCGGCCGGATCGGCAACCAGGTCGCCCTCGACCAGCGAGCCGACCAGCCAGTCGCCCAGCCCCGAGATGTCCATCGCGTTGCGGGACGCGAAGTGGCGGATCCTCTCGCGGACGACGGCGGGGCAGGCGGCGTTGACGCAGCGAAGCAGCGCCTCCTCCTCCGGCTGGCAGAGCTTCTCGCCGCACGCCGGGCAATGCCCGGGCGGCTCGAACGGCTTCGACTCCGGACCCCGCCGCTCCTCGATCACTTCGACCACCTTGGGGATGATGTCGCCGCCCTTCTCGATCACGACCGCGTCGCCGACCCGTACGTCCTTGCGGGCCAGGTCCTCGTAGTTGTGGAGGGTGGCGCGCTTGACCGTCGTGCCGGCGACCAGCACCGGCTCGAGTTCAGCGACCGGCGTCACCGCTCCCGTGCGGCCGACCTGGGCGTTGATCTCCCGCACGACCGTCTCGGCCTGTTCGGCCTCGAACTTGAACGCCACTGCCCAGCGCGGCGCCTTGGCGGTCGCGCCGAGCTGGTCGCGCAGCCCGGGGTCATCGACCTTGACGACGACGCCGTCGATCTCGAAGTCCAGCTCGCCGCGCTTCTGCCGCCACTCGTCGCAGTAGGCGACGACATCCTTCAGGCTGGCGCAGCGTCGCCACGAATCGGCGACCGGCAGGCCGAGGTCGGCCAGGGCGGCGAGGCTCTCGCCGTGCGAGCGGCGCCCCTCCTCACCGTCGTCGCCGGCAGGCGGAACCCACTCGTAGCAGGCCAGGTTCAGTCGTCTCCGCGCGACATCCCGGCTGTCGAGCAGGCGCACGGTCCCGGCGGTCGTGTTGCGGGGGTTCGCGTAGAGCTCCTGGCCGGCCGCGGCGCGCTCCTCGTTGAGAGCGGCGAACACGCTCCGGCGCATGTAGGTCTCCGCCCGCACCAGCAGCCGGGCGGGCGCTCCCGCCGGCAGCCGCAGCGGCAGCGAGCGGATCGTGCGCGCGTTCACCGTCACGAGATCTCCGACCCGGCCGTTGCCCCGGGTCGCGGCCTGGGTCAGCACGCCGTTCTCGTAGAGCAGCGACAGCGAGATGCCATCGACCTTGAGTTCGCAGATGAACTCGAACGCCGTATCGGGCAGCAGACGGGTCAGTCTCCCGAACCACTCCTCGAGTTCCTCGTGGTCGTACGTGTTGTCGAGCGACAGCATCGGCGGCGTGTGCTCGACCTGCTCGAAGCCCTCCGTCGGCTCGCCCCCGACCCGCCGGGTCGGACTGTCGGCCGTCCGCAACTCCGGGTGCTCCTCCTCGATCGCTGCAAGCTCCGCCATCAACCGGTCGAACTCCCGGTCGCTGATTTCGGGCTTCGCGTCCCGGTAGTAGAGCCGCTCGTGGCGCTGCAGTTCCTCGCGCAGTTTCGCGGCCCGGGCTTCCGGCGATTCCGTCATCCGCGACATTCTGCCGGATGCCGCACCGGTGCGCCGGCCTGCCATCCGTGCGCCCGCTGACGGGCGCACGGACTGGTTCGCGGGTGGACGCAGGGCGTCCACCCGGGTTCTGGCGGGCTGCCGCCGCAGGCGGCCGGAAGACGCGCCGGCCGCAGGCCGGCGCCAGCTCTGCGAAACGCCCCCACCCGCGGCCGAAGTATGCTGCCATTTCATGGAGTTGGTCGGCTTCTTCCTCGCCTACGTCCGCCGATACGTCCACTGGGGACTGCTGGCCCTGGCGGGGGTCGTGGTCTTCGGCGTCGCGACCCTGGCCTTCGTCGGGCTGATCAACCCGATGTTCGAGGAAGTCCTGCTCGCCACGGAGGACGAGATCCAGGACGTCCGGATCGGCGGTCCGGGCGGCGGCGGCGCCGAAGAGGACGGCGGGGCGGTGGCGCGCCTGTTCGAGCCCGTGGAGAGCTTCACCGCGGACCTGAGAGCGGCAGCGGCCAATCTCTACGACGTTTCGAAGCGGTGGGCCGGTATCGAGGGCCGCAGCGAGGTGTTCTTCGCCCCGGCTCTGATGGTGCTCGTCCTGCTGCTGCGCAGCCTGATGGCCTTCCTCTCGGGCTACTCGTTCCAGCGCGCCGGGCTCGGCATCACGACGGATATCCGCAACGACCTCTACCGCCGCATCATCCACCAGTCGAGCCGGTTCCATCAGCGCTACACCTCGGGCGAGCTCTACAGCCGGGTGGTCAGCGACGTCGCCAAGCTCCAGAACGCGGTTGCGGCGCGGCTCTTCGACATCTTCATGTCGATCGTGATGCTCCTGTTCTTCGGCGTGACGTTGCTCACGATTCACTTCTCCCTGGCGGTCGTGTCGCTGTTCGCGGCGCCGCTGTTCGCCTACCTGCTGCTTCGCTTCGGCAAGGGGATGCGGAAGGTCACCTACCGCAGCCAGGAGCGGATGGCCGACCTCTCCGGCCTCCTGACGGAGGGCATCCGCGGCAACCGGGTGGTCAAGGCGTTCGGCATGGAGGAGTTCGAGTGCGGCCGGTTCGAGCGGGCCACTCGCGGCCACCTGCTCGCCAACCTGCGGGCGCAGTTCCTGTCGACCCTCTCGAGCCCCGTGATCGAGTCGACCGCGGCGTTCGGCGGCGCCGTCCTGGTCGTCGCCGCCGGCCTGATGATCCGGGACGGACGCCTGACGTTCCAGGGATTCATGCAGTTCCTCGTCGTGCTCCTGATGATGTACGACCCGATCCGGAAGCTGAACAAGGTCAACCTGGTGCTGCAGGAGGCGGTGGCGTGCAGCCACCGGATTCACGGACTGATGCAGGTCGAGAGCGAGATCGTCGACAGGCCCTCCGCGCCGCGGGTCTCAGGTCTCAAGCGGGGAGTTCGCTTCGACAAGGTCTCCTTCGACTACGAAGAGACCGGGCACGGCAAGTCCGTCCTCACCGGCATCGACCTCGACCTGCGTCGCGGCGAGGTGGTCGCGCTCGTCGGCCCGTCCGGCGCCGGCAAGTCGACCCTGGTCAACCTGCTGCCCCGCTTCTTCGATCCCGTCTCCGGCGGGGTGCTGATCGACGACACGGACATCCGCGACCTGCCGCTTGAGAACCTGCGCTCCCTGATCGGCATCGTGACCCAGGAAACGGTGCTGTTCAACGACTCGGTGCGCAACAACATCGCCTACGGCCGCGACGATCTGCCCCTGGAGCAGGTGCGGATGGCGGCCGCCGCCGCCTACGCGGACGACTTCATCATGGCGATGCCCGAGGGCTACGACACGGTGATCGGCGAAGGTGGACAGAACCTCTCCGGCGGCCAGCGTCAGAGACTCGCGATCGCCCGGGCGCTGCTCAAGAACGCGCCGATCCTGATCCTCGACGAGGCGACCTCCCACCTCGACACGGAGTCGGAGGTCGTCGTGCAGCGGGCGATCTACAACCTGATGGAGGGGCGCACCGCCCTCGTCATCGCCCACCGGCTGTCGACTGTCGTGCGCGCCGACCGCATCGTCGTCCTCGACCGCGGCGCCGTCGTCGAGGAAGGCACCCACGACCAACTGCTCGAGTTGGGCGGCGCCTACAAGCGCCTCTACGACCTGCAGTTCCATGGCTGATTCAGGCGCCGCACCACCAGGTGCGTCGGCAACCGCCGGGTGCGCCGGCCTGCCGTCCGTGCGCCCGCAGACGGGCGCGCGGACTGGTTCGCGGGTGGCGCGGATCCGCGCCACCCGGGTTCCGGCCGGCTTTCCGGAAAGAAACGCGCCGCGCAGCGGCGACCACCGCGGTGCCGGCAACTAACCGCGAGCACCAGCCCGAGACCCTGCTGGAGGCCCTGCGACGCGCGGCCTCGGTGTGGCCGCAGCGCGGCATCACGCTGATCGACAGCCGCGGCCGGGTGGAGGGGCGGCGTACCTGGCCCTTTCTGCTGGACGAAATCGAGGCCGCCGCGGGCCGCCTGGTCACCCTCGGCGTGCGCCCCGGCGACCGCGTCCTGGTGTGCCTGCCCACCTCGTGGCCCTGGTTCGAGGTCTGGTTCGGCGCGGTGCGCCTCGGCGCGCTGCCGGCGGCGGTCGCTCCGCCGCGGGCGCTCGGCTCGCCCCGCAACCAGATCGAGAAGGCGCTGGCGGTGAACCAGCTGCTCGATGCCCGCTACATGGTGTGTACGGATGCCGTCAGCGACCAGGTCCTGGAGATCGCTTCCGCCGGGCCCGCGGGAGGGCCGCGCCCGAACCTCTTGTCCCAGTCCGCCCTGGCCGCGACGAGCCCGTCGCCCGTGGCGGCCACGCGGCCGCCGCGGGGCGACGATCCGGCCTTCCTGCAGATGACCAGCGGTTCCACCGGTCACCAGAGGGCGGTGGTCGTGGGCCACGCGGCGGCGACCTGGAGCGCCCGCGCAAGCATGGAAGCGGTGGCGATTCCCCGCGGCGGACAGCTCATGGACGCCCTCGTCGGGTGGCTGCCGCTCTACCACGACATGGGGCTGGGCGGCTGCCTGCTCGGTTCCCTGCTCACCGGCGCCGACCTGATCATGCTCAACCCGCGCGCCTTCCTGGCCCGGCCCTGGGTGTGGCTGGAGCAGTTCAGGCGGACGAAGACGGCGATGTCGGCGGCCCCGAACTTCTCCTTCCGCCAGTGCGTCGAACGGGTCGGCGCCGACCGCCTCGAGACGCTCGACCTGAGCGGCTGGCGCGACGTGTGCAGCGGTTCCGAGTTGGTCCGGCAAGAGACGATGTCGGAGTTCAGCCGCCATTTCGAGCGTGCGGGCCTCGATCCGGGCGCGCTGCGCGCCGCCTACGGCATGGCCGAGAACACCCTGCTCATTTCGATCAGCCAAACCGTCGACGGCCTCCACACCGCGGCGCCGTCCGGCGGCGGCCCCGAGGTCACGTCGAACGGCCCGCCGATGGACGGCGCCGAGGTCGAGATCGCCGCGCCCGACGGGCGCGCCCTGCCGGCGGGCGAAGTCGGAGAGATCCGGCTGCGGTCGCCCTCGACCATGCTGGGCTACTGGAACGACCCCGGAGCGACCGCCGAGGTGCTGCGCGACGGCTGGCTCTACACCGGCGACCTGGGTTTCCTGAGCCCTGCCGGCGAAGTCCACATCACCGGCCGCACGAAGGAGCTGCTCATCCTCGGCGGCTCGAACGTGATGCCGCACGAGATCGAGTGGGTGGCCGAGTCGGTCCTCGGCGCCGGCGGCAGGGAGCGCGCCGCCGCTTTCTCCGTCGACGCGCCTCACGGCGAGCGGGCAGTCCTCGTGATGGAGACCGGCGGCGGGGACGGCGCCGGGCTGCTGCGCAGCGAAGTCGGCCGCAGCGTCGGCCGCACCCTGGGCATCCAGCTCGCCGATCTGCTCCTCGTGCGACGCGGTAGGATTCCGCGCACCAGCAGCGGCAAGGTCCGGCGAAGGTCGCTCCGCGAGCAGTACCTTCGAGGCGACCTCGCGGCCGACTTCTGACCTGGGCCCCGCTGGACCCGGCAGCCGCCGGATGGGCACAGGAACCGAAGAGCAGTGGACTTACGTGCAGCAGCGAGCAAGGTACTCGCCCGCGCCAGCGGCCGCAGCGAAGGCGACCTGCGCCCCGAACTCGACCTCGTGGCCGACCTCGGCATCGACTCGCCCAAGCAGCTCGAGCTGCTGATCGAACTCGAAGAGGCCCTGAACGTCGAGATCAGCGATGAAGACGCCGCTGCGTTGGAGACCGTCGGCGACGTCCTCGACTACGCCGCCGGTGTCGGTTGAAAGTCCGCGGCGTCGCCGTTCCGGCCGCCGCCGTGGCGGTCCGTTTCCTCTCCCGGATTCTAACGGCCTCCTGCCGCCTGCACCGCCTCGAGGGCGCCGCGCACCTCGACCGCGTGCTCGAGCCGCCCGCGATGCTGGCCTGCTGGCACGAGCAGGCGGCCCTGTCGGTGCTGCTCGTGCGCCGGCGCCTGCTGCCGGCCGGCGTCCCGCTGTCCATCCTCGCCAGCCACTCCGCCGACGGTGAGCTCGCGGCGCGGGTGGCCAGGGCCTGGGGCATTCGGGTCACCCGCGGCTCGACCTCCCGGGGTGGCCGGGAGGCGGCGCTCAACCTCTATCGCGAGCTGGTCAAGCACCGGTCGACCCTGTTGCTCATGCCCGACGGTCCGCGCGGCCCGGCGCGCAGCCCGAAGGCCGGGAGCATCGTTCTGGCCGCCATGTCCGGCGCGCCGATCGTCCCCGCCGGCCTCGCCGCGTCCCGCAGCCTGAGGTTGAGGAGCTGGGACCGGATGATCGTCGGCGCCCCGTTCACCCGGGTGGCGGTCGCGGCAGGGGAACCGATCGTGCTCGATCGCGGCTCGACCGACGCCGAGCGAGAAGAGGCCCGGCTCGAACTCGGCGCCCGGCTCGACCACCTGACCGCACGGGCCCGCCGTCTGCTTGCCTAGCAACAGCCCGTGGCAGAAGTCGCGCTGCATTCGAGCGGCCATGCATCCCGCCCGGCATCGTTGCTCCTGCCGCGCCGGAGGAACCGGAATCAGCCGGCGCCGGCTGGCGTTGAACTCAGGTGTTCTTCCCCCCAAGGGCCGTTCCAAAGTCGGGAACTTCGGGACCGATGTGCGGAGACCACTCTGGATTCGGCAACTCAACGCCGGCACGGCTCTCGACCCTCGGGAAGGAAGGCCTCCCGCCCGCGCCCAGCGTGGAACGCTGGACTTTGGAATGGTCCTGTCTTCTCCCCCAAGGACCCGCGAAACTGGCGAGAGTGCTAGAATCCGATCGCTTTCGCTCTGCCTTGCGTGCCGGGCGGGATCTTGAACCATGTCCAGGCATCGTCTGATCGCCATGTCTCTGCGCTCCGCGCTCACTCGGTGCGCCGGCCTGCCATCCGTTGCGCTCGCCGCGCTGCTCATCGCGGCCGTTCTGATCACGGCGCCCGCGGCGGCGATCGTCTACGTCACGCCGACCGACGAGTCCCTCGTGGACCGGTCGCCGGTGATCGTCTTCGGCGAGGTCCTGGCGGCGGAGCCGGCGCCGGTCGACGGACTGCTCTCGACCGACTTCCTGTTCCAGGTCGAAGACGTGCTGAAGGGGTTCGTCCCGGGGAACATCATCGTCGTTCGCCAGCCGGGCGGCCGCGGGCCGGATGGACTGGTCGGCTCGATCATGGGCCTGCCGGCCCTCGCCGAGGGCGACCGGGTGCTGCTCTTCCTCGATCCGGCGAACGCCGTCTACCGGACGGTCGAGTTGTCCCTCGGCATGTTCTTCGAGGCGCCGTTGCCCGGCGGCACCGTGCTGTTGCGCGAGGCGTCGCTGGTCGAGGACATGTCCGTGCCCGGCAGCTCGGCAGCGCAGCGGCAGTCGAACCAGCTGCGCGAGGCGGAACCGTTCCGGCGCTGGATCGCCGACCGCGCCAGCGGTCTCGAACGGCCGGCGGACTACTTCGCGCCTGAACTGGGCGAGAACCCGGCGGCGGTCGCCGAGGCGTTCCGGCTCACCGTGTCGCCGGGCGAGTGCGACCGCGCCGGCCTCCCCGTCCGCTGGCGGGAGTTCGACCGCGGCCGGAGCGTCGGTCTGGTGGTCCAGGCCGGAGGTCAGCCCGGTGTGCCCGGCGGCGGCATGGCCCAGGTGCTTGCCGCGATGCGGGTCTGGAACAACGATCCGGGAAGCCGTACACGTCTGATCAGCCTTGGCAGGTCGAACGAGGAGTTCTCCCTCCGTTTCGACGAGCAGAACTCGATCACCTTCGAGGATCCGCACGACGAGATTCCGGGCTCCTTCACTCCGGGGCTCGGCGGCGTTCTGGCGATCAACTGGGTGTTCTTCTACTGCAACCAGGCGACCGAGCCGCACCGGATCCCGGGGGGCGGATCGGGACGGGCGCTGGCGATCGTCGAGTCGAACATCACGACGCAAGACGGGTTCGAGGACTGGCTGGCCACCAAGGCGACCCCACGCCGCGACCTGGAGGAGATCATGGGTCACGAACTCGGGCACGCGCTGGGGATCGGCCATGCCTGCAGTCCCCTGGGCGGCGGCCCTGCCTGCGATGCGTTGACGGACGAGGCCCTGATGCGCGCGACCGCCCACGGCGACGGGCGCGGCGCGAGGCTCAACGCGGACGACCGGAACGCCGTGCGCGCCCTCTACCCCGAGATCGGTCCGGTGGGTCCGGTCGCGCCTGCGGCGGCGACCGACTTCACCGTCACCGCGATCAGCCAGACCGAACTCGAACTGCGCTGGCAGGATCGCTCCGACAACGAGACCGCCTTCGACATCTACGAACGGATGGTCGACAGCGACTTCGAGCTCCTCACAACCCTGGACCGGAACAGCACCTCGCTGTTGATCGAGAACATCCCGCCCGCGACCTACCGCGGCTACCAGGTCGTCGCGCGGAACAACCGCGGCAACTCCGACCCGACCCCCGAAGCGGGCGCCACGACCTTCGCCGAGGTCGCCGCTTGCCTGGAGGACGACGACACGCTGTGCCTGAACGATGGCCGCTTCCGTGTCGAGGTGCGGTGGGAGACCGCCGACGACCGCGACCGGGGCGACGCGGAGGCGCTGACCAACGACACCGGCGACTTCTGGTTCTTTTCGCCCGACAACATCGAACTTGTCGTCAAGGTCCTCGACGGGTGCTCCTTCAATGAGCGCTACTGGGTCTACGCCGGCGGCCTGACCGACGTGAAGGTCATCATGACCGTGATCGACTCGGACACGGGAGTCGCCGCGACGTACTACAACCCGCCGGGCACTCCCTTCCGGCCGGTTCAGGACAACGAGTCCTTCGCCGTCTGCTCCCAGGGCGGGAACCTGTACGGCCAGAGCCGCTACCTGCTGACGGATCGCGAGATGGAGGCGGCGCGCGGAGGGTCGAACCGGACCTCCCGGTTCGCCTCGTCCTTCGCCGAAGCGCCGGGCGCCGGCCGGGTCGCGTTGCCGCAGGGGAACGGCGCCTGCGAGCCGGACGCCCGCACGCTCTGTCTCGAGGACGGCCGCTTCGCGGTGCGGGCCCGCTGGGAAACGGCGGCCGGCGCCGGCGACGCGACGGCCTGGCCGCTCACCGCGGACACCGGCCTCTACTGGTTCTTCGGCCCGGACAACGTGGAGATGGTGATCAAGGTCCTCGACGGATGCGGGATCAACGGCCACCGCTGGGTTTTCGCCGGCGGCCTGACCGACGTGGCGGTGACGATGACGGTCACGGACACCGAGACGGGCGAGGTGCGGCCCTACGAGAATCCCGCCGGCACGCCGTTCCAGCCGATCCAGGACATCAAGGCGTTCTCCTGTTCGTCCCCGTAGCCGCCCCCCCGGCTCCGAAGCGATTTGCCTTTTTCGATATGTTGGGCGTAATCTACTGACAGGCCTACACTTCTGACCCAACGCCGGTGCCTCATCGGAAAGGGAAGACCATGAGATCGACCAACCGCCGCATCGTTCGAAACCTGATCTGGCTGACGGCCCTGTTCGTATGCGCCTCGGTACCGCTCGCTGCCCAGCAGGGAATCGACCTGCTGGACCCGGAGCAGGTTCTGCGGGGCGGGGCTTCGGAACCAAGGGTAACCGTCCGCGCCGTGCTGGACGAGGCCCCGACCGGTGTCGCTCGGGCGAGCCACCGCAGGGAGGAGATCCAGTACGACGACAACGAGTTCGAGAACTTTGCGGAGAACTCCGCATTGGTACCGAATGACCAGACGTTCGACCCCAAGGTGGAGTGGGCGCAGCGTTTCGTGGTGAAGGCCGATGGCACGGTGGTGAGCGTCAGAGTGTGCTTCCTCCGGCCCGATGGCGATACGAGCAGAGCCGTGGACTTCACTCTGCGCTTTTACGCGGACGACACCGTGGCCAAGGTGAACTACCCGGGTCGCCGGAGCGGGTTGAGCTACCCCGTCGAGGCGGACATCAGGACAGCGGGGGGCCACCGCTGCTTTCGCCTGACAGGGCAACTGGTCGGCAAGTCGCTCAGAAGAGGCGCCCACTGGGTCGGTATCGAGTGGAACCCGGCCACGAGGAAGCGTCTCGCCGGGGATCACTACACGGCTGACGACGAAGCCGAGACCGACCGGAACGGCGCCGCCGTCCACGCGACGGAGATCAGGCGCCGGACGCTGCCGGTCGCCGCAGGCACGGCCAACGATGGGTGGTTGGACGGCCGCACCAACAGCGCTCTGACGACCAGCGGCCTCAAGGCAATCGGCGTCAGCCTGGTGCTCGAAACGACGCACCCCGCCGACCCGGACCCCGACCCGGACCCCGACCCCGACCCCGATCCGGACCCCGACCCCGATCCCGACCCGGACCCGGACCCCGACCCCGAACCGGATCCCGACCCGGGTATCCACGTTCCGCCGCCCCTCGGCCAGGGCTATTCCGATTGCCGGCCTACAGTGGCGCCGCTCACCTTCGAGGGCAACGTCAAGGTCAGCCTCTGCTACGAGACGGCGATGGGAGAGAAGGGCGACGCGACTGCCGTTTACGGGTCCGACAACTCGGGCCTGCTCTACTTCTTCCAGCCCGACAACGCAGAGGTCTTCGTCAAGGTGCTCGACGGCTGCCGCATCAACCAGCACCGCTGGGTCTATGTGGCGCCGTTGACCGACGTGGCGTTCAACATGAACATCAACGACGGCCGGAACCCGACGTGGACCTACCACAACAAGCAGGGTGATCAGGGCGAGATCAGGGCCAGCCTCATGGCCTTCCCCTGCGTCCAGTAGGCACGAACCAAGCGGGCCGGCCGCCCGTCACTGGGTGCGCCGGCTCCCTGGCGCGCGGTGGGCGGTGCCAAGCTCCTCACCTTCGTTTTCGAGTGCCGCGAGTAGCGAACAACCGGTTGCGACGGCCTGCCATCCGTGCGCCCGATGGCGGGCGCACGGACTGGTTCACTGGTCGCGCCAGGCGCGACCCGGGTTCTGGCCGGCATCTGGCGCGCGGGCGCCTTCTCGCCCGGACCTGGCGGTCATGCAGCGCCGCCCTGTTCCTCCTCACGATCGCCGCGGCGCCCGCGGCGGCGCTCGTCTACGTCCTGCCGACGGACGAGTCCCTCGTGGACCGGTCTCCGGTCATCGTGTTCGGCGAGGTCCGGTCGGTCGCGCCGGTACTGGCCGGCGGCCTGCCGTTCAGCGACTGCGAGGTCGAGGTCGAGGAGGTGCTGAAGGGCTTCGTTCCCGGCGGCACGATCCTCGTTCGCCAGCCGGGCGGCCGCGGGCCGGACGGACTGGTCGGCTCGATCATGGGCCTGCCGGCCCTCGCCGAGGGCGACCGGGTGCTGCTCTTCCTCGATCCGGCGAACGCCGTCTACCGGACGGTCGAGTTGTCCCTCGGCATGTTCTTCGAGGCGCCGTTGCCCGGCGGCACCGTGCTGTTGCGCGAGGCGTCGCTGGTCGAGGACATGTCCGTGCCCGGCAGCTCGGCAGCGCAGCGGCAGTCGAACCAGCTGCGCGAGGCGGAACCGTTCCGGCGCTGGATCGCCGACCGCGCCAGCGGTCTCGAACGGCCGGCGGACTACTTCGCGCCTGAACTGGGCGAGAACCCGGCAGCGGTCGCCGAGGCGTTCCGGCTCACCGTGTCGCCGGGCGAGTGCGACCGCGCCGGCCTCCCCGTCCGCTGGAGGGAGTTCGACCGCGGCCGGAGCGTCGGTCTGGTGGTCCAGGCCGGAGGTCAGCCCGGTGTGCCCGGCGGCGGCATGGCCCAGGTGCGTGCCGCGATGCGGGCCTGGAACAACGATCCGGGAAGCCGTACACGTCTGATCAGCCTTGGCAGGTCGAACGAGGAGTTCTCCCTCCGTTTCGACGAGCAGAACTCGATCACCTTCGAGGATCCGCACGACGAGATTCCGGGCTCCTTCACTCCGGGGCTCGGCGGCGTTCTGGCGATCAACTGGGTGTTCTTCTACTGCAACCAGGCGACCGAGCCGCACCGGATCCCGGGGGGCGGATCGGGACAGGCGCTGGCGATCGTCGAGTCGAACATCACGACGCAAGACGGGTTCGAGGACTGGCTGGCCACCAAGGCGACCCCACGCCGCGACCTGGAGGAGATCATGGGTCACGAACTCGGGCACGCGCTGGGGATCGGCCATGCCTGCAGTCCCCTGGGCGGCGGCCCTGCCTGCGATGCGTTGACGGACGAGGCCCTGATGCGCGCGACCGCCCACGGCGACGGGCGCGGCGCCGCGCTGAACAGCGATGATCTGGCCGCGGCGCGGCACCTCTATCCGGACCCGGCCTACGACCCCGACCCCGACCCCGATCCCGACCCCGATCCCGACCCCGACCCCGATCCCGACCCCGACCCCGATCCCGACCCCGATCCCGACCCGAACCCCGATCCGTTCCCCTACCCGCCGACGGGCCCGGGGTACGCGAATTGCCGTCCCGAGACCGTGCCGCTCGTGTTCGCGGGAGGGTACGAAGTGGGCATGTGCTACGAGACGCCGTCCGGTGACACCGCCGAGGCGAAGTCCGGCATCTGGGCCTCGTCCGAGTCGGGCCTGCTCTGGTTCTTCAGCCGCGGCAACGCGGAAGTCCTGATCAAGGTGCTCGACGGATGCGCCCTCAACGGCCACTACTGGGTCTTCGTGGCGCCCGTCACCGACGTGGCCTTCAATCTCTATGTCCGAAACAGCGAGGGCCACACCTGGCCCTACTACAACCGCCAGGGAGAAGCGGCGGCAGCCCGGAAAGACATTTCCGCCTTCCGCTGCAACTGACTTCCGCGGCCGGGTGCGCCGGCCGTTGCGCCTGCCCTTCTGGCCCGCGGCCAGGTCCGCCGGGCCCTCTGGCCCGGCATCCGCAGCTCCACCCCCGTCCTGTAGCGTCACCGACCATGCGGATCGCCGTTGTCTGGAACCACGGCACTCCCCTCAGCCAGTGCTCGTTCCGGTTCGAGGAGTACATCCGCGGCCTGGAGCAACTCGGCCACGAGGCGTTCGTCGTCTGCCCGCAGTTGTCCGACGACGGATTCCCCGTGCCGACCTTCAGTCCGCCGCTTGGCGAGGGCCTGGCGAACCGGGAGTTCTGGCTCGACCTCAAGGTGGAGGCCGCGATCGTGCCGTCCTTTCACCAGATGTCCCATCTGCTCGAGCTGCTGGTGGAGACCGGCGTGCGCACGATCGCGTTGGGCGACTCGGACGGGCAGATGGGGTTGCGCGCCTTCCCGCTCGCCACGATGAGGCGGATGGTCTACGCCGGTGTTTCCGACCGCCGCGTTCGGCGCCGGCAGTTCGCGAAGCTCGCCGTGCGTTACCTGCGTTCGTTTCAACGCCGGGATCCGCTCGACGCCGAGTTCCTGCGCAGCGCCCGCTTCTCCGATGTGCTGATCCTGGGCAACGCGGAGTCGCGCGACCATTTCCGCCGGTTCCTGCGCAAGGCCGGCGCCTGCGACCGCGCGGACCGCGTCCACGTGGCGCCGCTCGCGATCAACCGGGTCTTCTGCGAGTTCCCCGACCTCGGCCGGGAGCGCCGCGGCCTGGTGGCGATCGGGCGCTGGGACGACCCGCAGAAGAACGCGCCGCTGCTGGCCCGGGCGCTTCGCCGCTACCTCGACGGCGCGGGTGACGAAAGCGATGCGCCCGTCCACATCTTCGGACCCGGCGGGGACGAGCACTTCCGGAACCTCTGCGGGCGGTACCCGAACGTGATCCACCACGGTCCGCAGCACCCGCCGGTGCTGGCCGAGGCCCTCGCGGGCAGCCGCTCGATCGTCTTCTCCTCGCGCTGGGAGGGCTCCCCCCACGCCGGCTGCGAGGCCCTCTCCATGGGCGCGACGATCGTCGGCACGCCGATCCCGAGCCTGCGGAGCTGGTCCGAAGACGGCGCGTACGGCCGGGTCGCCTCCGCCCACCGCGCGGGTCCCCTGGCCAGCGCGATCGCCGACGAGCAGGCTGCGTGGCGCCGCGGCGAGCGAGACCCGGTTAGCATCGCCGCCGTGTGGCGCGAACGAAGCTGCGGCCGCGGTGTCTGCGAAGCAATGCTGGCGCCCCTGTCGTGACCACCACCGGGAAGCTGCCGGTTCCGAGGAAAACGGCAAAGCCGTTTCCCGCCGGACCTTGGGAGACCGGCAGACCGGTTTCCCACAGCTACCGCAGCCTCGACCACTGCTTGCCTCTCGGACGGCCTCGGACAGGGACCAGAATCCACCCGCCAAAGGTACAGGTGCGTCGGCCTCCGCCGCTCCGCCATTGGGTGTGCCGGCCCTCTGGCCGGCATCCGCGTCCAGCCTGGTGACGTCAATGTTCCTGCTCCAGCGCCGACCCCTCGAGGTCATCCTCGACACGACCGAGCGCTGCAACCTGAAGTGCAAGATGTGCTACTTCTCGGCGGTCGACCGGCTGCAGTTCCCGCCTTTCGACCGCAGCCTGTCGCGCACCGGCATGATGCCGCCGGAGACCTTCAGCCGTATCGCGGCCGACCTCTTTCCGCGCGCTCACCGCGTCGCGCTCGGCTGCGCCGCCGAGCCCCTGGTTCACCCGAAGTTCATCGACCTCGTCCGCGAGGCGGGGAGCTACGGCATCCCCGATCTCTGGTTCCCCACCAACCTGCTGCCGCTCACTCCGCCCAAGGCGGAGGCGATCTGCGAAGCGGGCGTGAAGACGGTCGGCGTGTCGATGGACGGCACCCGGCCCGAGACCTACGAGGCGATCCGGGTCGGCGCGACCTTCGCCCGGCTGACGCGCTGCTTCGACCTCCTGAACGACGTCCGGCGGGGCGGCGCGACCCGCCTGCGCCTGATCTTCGTCTGGATGCGGACGAACCGCGCCGACCTCGCCGATCTGCCGCGCTTCGCGGAGGAAGTCGGCGCCAGCGAGCTCGACGTGCGGTTCGTCACGCCGACCGCGCACGTCACCGCGGAGGACGAACTGCTCGACGACGAGGATCCGGGGGCTCTGCGGGCCGAGCTGGCGGCCACCGCCGAGGACGCGGCCGCCCGGGGCCTGAAGCTCGTCTCCTACCCGGACTTCGACGACGGCGGCCCGATCGGCCTCCGCGGCCACCTGCTCCGCTGGCGCGCCGGGCTCTACGACCGCCGCCGCCTGCGCGGCCGGGTCCGCACCGCGGTCGCGGGTTGCGCCTGGCCCCGCCACACCGTCGTCGTGCGGCCGAACGGCGCCGTCTCCCCTTGCATCTTCTGGGAAGACCAGCCGATCGGCCTCTATCCCGAGACGACCCTCGCCGAAGTGGAGCGTTCGCCGCTCCTGTCCTCGATCACCGACGGCCTGCGCACCGGCAATTTCTGCGGCACCTGCCGCACCTGCTCCGAGCGCAAGCACGCCCTCTACTTCCGCCTCCAGTGGCGCCAGCAGGTCGAAGAACGCCTCGAACAACTCGGCCCCGGCCCCGGCGCCGCCGGCCTCGTCCCGACTGCCGAAGCCTCGCCACCGGATGCGCCGGCCTCTCCGGGTCCGCCGCCGGATGCGCCGGCCTCAACGGATCTACCGCCGGGTGCGCCGGCCTCTCTGGATCCGCCACCGGATGCACCGGCCTTGACGGATCCGCCACCAGGTGCGGCGGCCTCTCCGGATCCGCCACTGGATGCGCCGGCCTTGACGAATCCGCCGCCGAATGCGCCGGCCAGCAGCGGCGGATCTTCTGACCCGCGGAGCAAGCGCGCGATGCCGCGCAGCGGCGCGCCCGAGGCGCCAGTCCCGAGTTGGGGCCTTCCCTCCGAGCTGCGCGCCGCCTCCTCCGCCCCCACCCCCGCCGACTGGATCGCCGAGCACGCCCCCTCCCAACCCCACGACCGCGTCCTCCTCATCGGCGACGAAGCCTGGGCCGCGGAACTCCTCAGAACCGGCTTCGCCACCCACGTCGACATCGCCCTGTCCCGAACTCCGCCACCGGGCACGCCGGCCTGCCATCCGCGCGCCCGCGGACGGGCGCAGGGACCGGTTCGCGGGTCCGCGCCACCCGGGTTCCGGCCGGCATCCGGCGCGCCGGCCTCAGGCGCCGCCGAGCCGCCGCCCATCCAGCGCCTCTTCCTCGACCCCCGCCGCCCCGAACTCCCCCCAGGCGCCTACCAGGCCGTTTGCTCCATCGGCGGGTTCTCCGCCCACCTGCGGCTGGAGCGGCTGCTCACTGCAATCCTCGACGCGCTGGAACCTGGGGGCAGATTGATCGTAGATGACTATGTGGGTCCGTCCAGACACCAGTGGAACGGCCGGGCCGGCGTTTTGGCCGCCGAGGCTTTTCGCCGGCTTCCGGCCGCCGCGCGCCGACTCGACCGCCTGCCACTGCCTCCGCTCGCGGGTGACTGCGCCCGCGCCATCCGTTCTCGAGACCTGGGGCGCCTGATCCGCACCGGCTTCCAGGTCGAATCCGCCCGCCGCTACGGCGGCGATCTGTTTGCCCCTCTGAGTTCCTGCGTGGACTGGCGCCAGGTGTCCGCCGACGACCGGCAGCGCCTGGCGAAAGGCTCCGGCCGCTCTAGAGCCCACTACGCGATCAGCGTCGCCCGGCCGCGCAGCGGCCCGGCCAGGCGGTTCGCCCGGTGGCGCTATCGGGTCGGGCCGAAGGTCCGCCGGGTGCTCATCTACGAGCCGCGCAGGGCACGGGACCTGGTCCTCCAGGCGCTGCGAGGGGAGATCTAGTCGTGAAACCAGGCGTTCGTTGGGGAATCCTCGGCCCGGGCGCCATCGCGCGCTCCTTTGCTACGGCCATCGATGCGTTGGAAGGCCATCAGATCACCGCTACCGGCAGCCGCGACCCCGACCGGGCCGTTGCCTTCAATGCCGAGCGCAACTACGGCGCCGAGGTCGGGAGCTACGAGCAGGTGGCGAGCAGCGACTCGGTCGACGCCGTGTACGTCGCGACGCCTCATCCCGGCCACCTGGAGCACGCTTCGCTGGCGCTCCGGCAGGGCAAGGCGGTCCTGTGCGAAAAGCCGCTCACCGTCAACGCGTCGGAGGCCCGGGCGATGTGCGACCTCGCCAAAAAGAAGAGGGTTCTGCTGATGGAGGCCATGTGGAGCCGCTTCCTGCCGGCGACCCGACGCGTCGAGGGCTGGCTGGCCAGCGGCGCGATTGGCGAACCGCGAAAGCTCGCGGCCTCCTTCGGTTTCCGGGCCCCGTTCGATCCGAAGAGCCGGCTCTACGACCCCGAACTTGCCGGCGGCAGCCTGCTCGACATCGGTTGCTACACGCTCTCCCTCGCCGCGCTCGTCTTCGGACAGGCGTTGATCGGCGCCGAAGGCCCAAGAATCGAGGTCACGGCGGAACTCGCCCCGACCGGAGTCGACCAGCACTGCCACATCGTGCTGAGGTTCCCGTCCGGCGCCGAGGCGAATCTCCAATGCTCGATCGATCGTCAGACCGACCACACCGCCGCGATCCAGGGCACCGAAGGCGGCATCGCGCTCGAGGAGTTCTGGCGCGCCCGGCGGGCAGTCCTCTACCGCAACTCGATTCGCGCCGCGACCTCCGAGTTCCCCTTCCTCGCCAACGGCTACGAGTACCAGGCGATGGAAGTCGAACGCCTGCTGCGTGAAGGGGCGATCGAAAGCCCCCTGTTGCCCCACGCCGAATCGATCGCCCTGATGGAACGCATGGACGAGATCCGCCGGCGCATCGGCGTGCAGTACCCCTTCGAGAGCACAATCGGCGTCACCGAGACAGTCGGAGAGCCGAACTAGCCACTGGTTGCACCTGTACCTTTGCCGGGTGGATTCTGGTCCCTGTCCGAGGCCGTCCGAGAGGCGAGTAGTTGTCGAGGCTGCGGTAGCTGTGGGAAACCGGTCGGACGGTTTCCAAGGTCCGGTGGGAAACGGCTTGCCGTTTTCCGCGGGACCGGCAGCTTCCCAGTGGTTCGGCCGGCGCACCCACTGGTTGCCCCAGTGGGCACAGACCGGTCGGCGCCACGGCGTTCCGTGCCAACATCGACGCCGGTGAAGGCTGGCGACATCATCTCGCGCTTTCGGGTGCACGGGTCGTTGCCGTGCCTGCCGGGCGAATTGCCGTTGCCGCTGTACCGGGCCCAGGACATCGGCGCCCGATCGTGGGTGCTGGTCGCGCGCTTTCCCGAGGACGCGCCGCGGTCCGAGGTCGAGGCCGCCGCGGAGCGGGCGGAGGTTCTCGCGACGGTCTCCTGCGACGAAGGGGAACGCATTTTCGAGCCCCTGGTCGATCGGTCGTTCGATCCTCCGGCGCATCTCGCCTGGTCCCTGGGCGGCGGTGAGATGCTCCGTCGGCGTCTCCAGCGCTCCCCGCTCAGCCCCGAGCAGGCCGCCGAAGCGGGTTTGGCGCTGGCCCGCTCATTGCGGGGTCTGCACCGGGCCGGCGTGGTCCACGGAGGCCTGCGTCCGGCGAACGTCCAACTGCTAAACGGCGGCAGGGTCGGTCTGCTGGCGCCGTCCAGCCAGGGACCGGTGACGCTGGCGGTGGCCAACGAGGCGGTCGAATCGCCGAGCCTGTGGACCGCGGCCTACCTCTCTCCCGAGCAGATAGGCGGCGCCGAGGCCGCGATCACCGGCGCCCCGGCGCCGTTCACGACCGCGGACGACGTGTGGGCGTTGGGCGTCGTGCTCCATGAGCTCGCGACGGGAGAGCTGCCCTTCCTGGCCAACACGTACGGCGCGATGAAACGAGCCGTGGCAGTCCAGCCCCTGGACCTGGCCGGCGCCCTTCCCGGAAGCGCGCCGGAGGCTTTCGAGGCGGTGTTCGCGGCGGCGCTGGACCGGGATGCCGACCGTCGTCGCGCCGCGCTGGATGACGTGATCGGTCGACTGCGCCAGGTCAAGGCGGAGCTCGTTCCGCGGGTCCGACCGCCGGTGGACAGCGTGGCCCGCACGCAAGCCCGAAAGACGGCTGCGGCGACCGATCGTTCCGCCGCCAGCCCAGCCGAGCCGGAGTGGCAATCCGCGATGTCGAGGTTCGGCCGCCATCGCCGCCGGCTCGCCCGCGAGCGCCCGACGCCGGCCCTGTGGCGGGTGCTCATCGGACCGCTCACGGCCTTGTTGTTGACCGCCGCCGCGCTTGCAGCGTGGTTGTGGTTCTGAGAAAGGACTGCGTGCGGTGGTTTGGCCGGAGGTTTCGCCGCCGCGAGGCCCTTGATCGCCTCCTCGCTGTGCTACTCTGATCTGCGCTACGGTACCCAACCCGCCTTGAAGCAACTGGAGGATTCGTCATGAAGAAGGCACTGTTTGCGGTTCTGGCTCTTTCGTTGATGGTCGGCGCGCCGGCGCTGGCTGGTGAAACCTGGACCGGCGAGGTCCTCGACATGGTCTGCTTCGGTCAGGGTCAGAAGGGCGCCGGTCATGCCGGCTGCGCTGTGACCTGCCTGAAGAAGGGCAACGACATGGGTCTCCTCGTCGGAGATGACGTCGTCAAGATCGACCGCGCCGGTTCCGACGCCGACGCGATCAAGGCGCTCGAGAACCTCGGCGGCAAGGCCGCCAAGGTCACCGGCAAGGCGATGAAGGCCGACGACGGCACGGTCACCGTGACCGTTGCCGCTGCCGAAGCCGCCTGACGGTCAGGTCAGCGACTGGTTTGAAAGCGGGCCTTCGGGCCCGCTTTCTTCGTTTGGGCGCTCCTGCCGGCGCAACGGCCCTGCGGCCACCCGGCGGTCTGCCGCACCCGGTGTTTGCTGCTATGCCATAGTCCGCTGGCATGATCCAGTTGAACCGTTACTCTGCTCGCATCACCCAGGACAAGTCCCAGGGCGCCTCGCAGGCGATGCTCTACGGGGCCGGTCTGACGCCCGACGACATGGCGAAGCCGCAGGTCGGGATCGCCAGCGTCTGGTACGAGGGCAACACGTGCAACATGCACCTCCTGGACCTTGCCGCGGCGGCCAAGGAGGGCGTCGACAAGACGGGCTGCCTGGGCCTGCGGTTCAACACGGTCGGGGTCTCGGACGGCATCTCGATGGGCACGGACGGGATGAGCTACTCGCTCCAGTCGCGGGACCTGATCGCCGACTCGATCGAGACGGTGATGGCGGCGCAGTGGTACGACGCGAACATCTCGATTCCCGGCTGCGACAAGAACATGCCCGGCTGCATGATGGCGATCGCGCGGCTTGACCGCCCGTCGCTCGTGATCTACGGCGGCACGATTCGGTCCGGCGAGTTCCGCGGCGACAAGATCGACATCATCTCCGCCTTCCAGAGCTACGGCGAAGCGATCAGCGGCGCCCTGACCGACGACGACCGGGAAACCATCGTCCGCCGCGCCTGCCCGGGCGCGGGCGCCTGCGGCGGCATGTACACGGCGAACACGATGGCGGTCGCGATCGAAGCGCTGGGCATGTCCCTGCCCTACAGCTCGTCGACGCCCGCCGTGGCTGAAGGGAAGCTGGAGGAGTGCCGCCGCGCCGGCGCCGCGATCAAGAACCTGCTCGAGCTGGACCTCCGCCCGAGCGCGATCATGACCCGGTCGGCGTTCGAGAACGCGATGGTGCTGATCACGGTGCTCGGCGGCTCGACCAACGCGGTGCTTCACCTCCTGGCGATCGCCGATTCGGCCGGCGTCGACCTATCGATTGACGACTTCCAGAAGGTCAGCGACCGGATTCCCTTCCTCGCCGACCTGAAGCCCTCGGGCCGTTACCTGATGGAGGACCTGCACGACGTCGGCGGCGCCCCGGCGGTGCTGCGGATGCTGCTCGACCGGGGATTGATCGACGGCGACTGCCTGACGGTCACCGGCCGCACGATGGCCGAGAACCTGGCCTCGCTGCCGGACCTCGCCGAGGGGCAGGATGTCGTGCTGCCGTTCGACGAACCGATCAAGTCGACCGGCCACCTCCAGATTCTTCGCGGCAACCTGGCCCCCGAGGGCGCCGTGGCGAAGATCACCGGCAAGGAGGGGGAGCGGTTCGCCGGGCCGGCCCAGGTCCACGATTCGGAGGAGGCGATGGTCGAGGCTCTGGAGCGCGGCGAGATCCGCGCCGGTTCCGTGATCGTCATTCGCTTCGAGGGTCCGAAGGGCGGCCCCGGCATGCCCGAGATGCTCAAGCCGACATCGGCGCTGATGGGCGCCGGCCTCGGCGACGACGTGGCGCTCGTCACCGACGGCCGCTTCTCCGGCGGCTCGCACGGCTTCCTGATCGGCCACGTGGCGCCCGAGGCGCAGGAAGGCGGTCCCCTGGCCCTGGTCCGCGACGGCGACCGGGTCGAGATCGACGCAGTCCGCAACACGATCGACATGGCGGTCGACGACGCGGAACTCGAAGCCCGCAGGGCGGCCTGGGAGGCGCCGCCCCTCAAGGCGAAGCGCGGCACGCTCCACCGCTACATCAAGACCGTCAGCTCCGCGTCGACGGGCTGCGTAACGGACGCCTGATTCATGAAGTCGCCCGGATGCCGGCCGGAACCCGAGTGGCGCGGATCAGCGCCACCCGCGAACCGGTCCGTGCACCCGTCCGCGGGCGCACGGATGGCCTTCTGGCCCGCATCCGGGCGCCGTCGCGAAGCGGCGAGCGCGACCCTCGCCGTCCTGCTCGTTCTCGCCGCCGCCGTCCCGGCCGCCGCCCGGCAGGACGACATGCCGGCCGTCTTCTCCGAGGTGATCGACGTTCGCGTCGTGAACATCGAGGTCGTCGTCACCGACAGGGACGGCGAGCGGGTCCACGGCCTGGACGCGTCGGACTTTGAACTCCTGGTCGACGGCGAACGGATGCCGATCGGCTACTTCACCGAGATCGACGAGAGCATGGCCCGGGGAAGCGCCGCCGGCGCGGTGGCCGGCGTGCCGAACCTTGACCCGAACACTCCGGTGGGCACGAACTTCCTCGTCTTCATCGACGACCTGTTCTCGATCCAGCGCGACCGGAACCGGGTGCTCGACCGCCTGGAGGAGGACCTGTGGCGCCTGCACCCGGCGGACCGGGTGGCCGCCGTCGCCTTCGACGGCAAGACGATCGAGACGCTGTCCGCCTGGACGGACTCGCAGGACCAGTTGGCTGAGGCGCTCGACCGGGCCCGCGGCCGGGAGACCTACGGCCTGCAGAGGCTCAGCGAGCAGAAGATGCTGGAGGGCGACCGGGAAGCCGAGGCGATCCTCGAGTCGGTAGCCGACCTGGCCTTTGGAGGGGATGAACTGAGGGAGGAGATCACCAGTCAGGGAAGTGCCCCGGCCGGGTTCGGGAGTTCCGAGGCGGCTGAGTTGGCGAGCGCGGACAGGACGGTCGGGCAGGACGGCGCCGGCGTGCAGGACGTGATGGGCTCTTCCCTCTCGGGCCTGGAACGCCGGTTCGCGCGGCGCCTGGACCAGCAGTTGCACCGCTCGGTGCTGGCCGCGGTGGCGAGCATGCGCAGTTTCTCCGACCAGCCCGGCCGCAAGGTGATGCTTCTGCTCACCGGCGGCTGGCCCCGGTCGCCGGCGCTCTTCACCGTCGCGGCGGCGAACGAGAGCACGATCAACGCGGCCGCGGCGGGCGACGGCTACATGATGAGTGAGGACGAGCTGTACGGACCCCTGGTGTCGGCCGCGAACCTGATCGGTTATGCGCTCTATCCCGTCGATCTGCAGGGGTCGAATGCGGACTTCGCCGCCGATGCCTCCCTGTCGCTGGGTCAGGATGTGGGGCCGGACAGCCTCGGCGTCACCGCGGGTGCGCTGAACCGGGAGCAGATCGTCCAGGGCGCCCTGGAAATGCTGGCCCACGCGACCGGCGGCGTGCCGATGATCAACGCCGAGCGGGATGCGGCCCTGGCCAGGGTGGTCGAGGACACGCGCTCGTACTACTGGCTCGGCTTCGAGCCGAGCCGCCGGGAGGACGATGCGTTCCACGACGTCGAGGTCCGCCTGGTCGACCGCGACGACCTGAGGGTCCGGACCCGCGAGGGTTACGTGGACATCTCGCGCGAACGCGAGGTCGCGATAACCGTCGAAGCCGCCCTGCTGTTCGGCGGCCAACCCGCGGCGCAACCGCTCCAGGTCACCTTTGGCGAGCCCGTCGGCGGCCGCCGGCGCAGGATGTCCGTGCCCGTCGAGGTCGCGATTCCGCTCGACGAGGTCCAGCTTCTTCCCGTCGGCGGCATGTGGCGGAACGAACTCGAAGTGCGGGTCACCGCGATGGACATGAACGGCAACCGCGCCGACATGTCGATCGAGAAGATCCGGATCGCCGGCCCCGAGAGGCCGCGCCCCGGGCAGCTCTTCTACTACGAGACCGAGCTGCGCCTCCGCCGCCGCGAGCACACCTACGTCATCGCCGTCTACGATCCGCTGACCGGCGCCGTGCTGACCTCCACCGGCGGCCTCAGCCCGAAGTGACGACCAACCACCGGGTACAGGTGCGCCGGCCTGCCATCCGCGCGCCCGCGGACGGCGCACGGACTGGTTCGCGGGTGGCGGGAATCTGCGCCATCCGGGACTCCGGCCGGCATCCGGGCGCCGCCGCGCAGCGGCTTGCGCGAACCAAACGCCCGCGTTCCGGTAGTCTTCTTTACCGCTGTTGCTCCTGACGAGTTGGGAACCGAGCCCATGACGAAGCTCCGACGAACCGCCGACGTCCCCCGCACCCTCGCTGCGATGGCGCTCCTGCTCCTTCTGGCCGCCGCCGCCGCCCCGATAGCCGCGCAGCAGGACGACCTGCCGGCCGTCTTCTCGGAGGTGATCGACGTCCGGGTCGTGAACATCGAGGTCGTCGTGACGGACAAGCAGGGGAACCGCATCCACGATCTCGTCGCGTCGGACTTCGAACTCCTCGTCGACGGAGAGCCGACGCCTATCGACTACTTCACGGAGATCGCGGAGGGCCTTGCCCGCGAGACGGCGGAAGCGGACGTGGCGGGGGTGGCGGGGGTGCCGAACCTGGAACCGAACACGCCGGTCGGCACGAGCTTCCTCGTGTTCATCGACGATTTCTTTTCGATCCAGCGCGACCGGAACCGGGTGATCGACCGCCTGGAGGAAGACCTGGCCCAACTCGGTCCGGCCGACCGGGTGGCCGCCGTCGCCTTCGACGGCAAGACGGTCACGATGCTTACCACCTGGACCAACTCGCCGACCGGGTTGGCCGACGCCCTGCAGCAGGCGCGCCGCCGCAGGGCCCATGGCCTGATGCGGATGGGCGAACTGCGCACGAACGACCAGGAGCGGTCCGAGCAGTCGGAACTGCGGGCGATCTCGAACCGGTTCATCGAGGAGGGCGGCCTCGAGACGCCCGAGGAGACGATGCGGACCAGCCTGCGCGGCACGGAGTTGCGGTACGCGACGAAGCTGGAGAGCCAGTTGAAGACCTCCGTGCTGGCGGCGGTGGCCACCCTGCGCAGCTTCGCCAACCGGCCGGGCCGCAAGGTGATGCTCCTGCTCGCCGGGGGCTGGCCCCAGTCGCCGGCGCTCTACACGATCGCCAGCGGCGGCATCAGCGCCGAGGGCCTCGGCGCCGCCTCCGACAGCCGAATCATGAGCCATGACGACCTCTACGGTCCCCTCGTCTCCGCCGCGAACCTGATCGGCTACACGCTCTACCCGGTCGACGTGCCGGGATTCCGTCCGACGTTCAGACTCGATGCCTCGGCGGGGGTCGACGGCAACTCGGCGAGCGACCCGTCCGCCGGCGCCGGCGCCTTCCAGGAGCGGGAGTTGCTCCAGCACAACACCCTCCAGTTGCTGGCGCACTCGACCGGCGGTGTGCCGCTGATCAACGCGGGACGCGATACGGCGCTGGCCGACGTGGTGGCGGACACCCGCTCGTACTACTGGCTCGGGTTCGAGCCGCAGCGCCAGGAGGACGACGCCGTCCACGACGTCGAGGTCCGCCTGGTGGACTATCCCGACTACCGCGTGCGCTCGCGCGAGGAGTATGTGGACATGTCGCGCACCTCCGAGGTCACGATGATGGTCGAGGGCGCGCTGCTCTTCGGCAATCCGCCGAGCGCCAAGCCTCTCGGCGTCCGTTTCGGCAAGCCGCGGCGGCGCGGATTCGGGAAGATCGTCGTGCCCGTCACCGTCTCGATTCCTCTCGACGAAGTGACGCTTCTTCCCGTCGCCGGCGTGTGGCAGAACGAGCTGGAGTACCGCGTCACGGTGATGGACAAGGACGGCAACCGTTCCGAAACTCCGGTGGAGAAGATACGGATCGCCGGCAACCAGGCGCCGCGTCCGGGCCAGTACTTCACCTACGAGACGGGCCTCGAACTCCGCCGCCGCGAGCACACCTTCGTCATCGCCGTCTACGACCCGCTGACCGGGGCGATCCTGTCCTCCAGCGGGGACATCGGCCCGCGGTAGCGGGGCGCCGGCCTCCGGCCGGCGCACCCAATGGTCGCGTTACAGTCCGTCGGGTGCCTGACGACGCCTCATCGCGGCCCAACCCGACTCCCTTCGGCGCGTGGGCGTCGCCGATTTCGGCGCGGGACGTGGCGGAGGGCGCCCGCCGCATCGACGACGTCGGCGCCGCCGGCGACGACGTCTGCTGGATCGAACGGCGGCCGGAGGAGGGCGGACGCAACGTTCTCGTTCGCCGCGGCGCCGACGGCGAAACCCGCACCCCGACGCCGGACGGCTTCGACGTCCGCAGCCGCGTCCACGAGTACGGCGGCGGCGCCTTCTGCCTGCTGGGCGCCCCGGCCGACCTCCCCCACGCCTTCGTCAACTTCCAGGACCAGCGCGTCTACCTCGCCACCTCCGCCACCTCCGCCCCGACCCCCCTCACGCCCGCCGACGGCGCCCACTACGCCGACCTCGTCTTCGACCGGCGCCGCCACCGCCTGATCGCCGTTCAGGAGCGCCCGGACCCCGCGGGCGGCGAAGAGCTTGCCGCCCTGGTCGCGATTCCCTTGGCCCCGGCCCCGTCCGCCGACCCGCCGGCGCCCACCGAACTCGTCTCAGGCGCCGACTTCTACAGCTCGCCGCGGCTCTCGCCCGACGGCGCCAGGCTCGCCTGGCTGAGCTGGAACCACCCCGACATGCCCTGGGACGCCACAAGGCTCCGCCTCGCCGACCTCGACGACGCCGGGCGCCCGGCCGCCTCACGCGCGGTCGCCGGCGGCGACCCGGCCGCCCCCGAGGCCGTCCAGCAACCGGCCTTCGACGCCCACGGCCGCCTCACCTTCATCTCCGACCGCACCGGCTGGTGGAACCTCTACCGCCTGGACGAGCCCCTCCACCCCCGCGCCGCCGAATTCGGCGTCCCGCCCTGGCTCTTCGGCATGTCCACCTACGCCCACACCGCCTCGGGCATCGTCGCCGCCTGCTGCGAGCAGGGCGTCTGGAGCCTCCTCTTTCTGCCCGAGTCCGGGCCCGCCGTCCCCATCCCGACCCCGTACACGTCGATCATGTGGCTGCGCTCCGTCGGGCGGCCCGATGGAGGAAACTCGCGCAAGCCGCTTCGCGGCGTCGCGCCTGATGCCGGCGGGGACTCCGGCGCACCCGGCGGTCTCGACGCCGTCCTCTTCCTCGGCGCCGCGCCCGACCGTCCCGCCGAGCTCGTCCGACTCTCCCTTTCCGCCGGCGGCGCGCCCGGTGCGCTCGAAGTCCTCGCCGCCACCGGTCCTTCGCCCGACCCCCGCTATCTCTCGCGCGGCCGGCCGATCGACTTCCCCTCCGCCGGCGGCCGGCGGGCCTTCGCGTTCTTCTACCCGCCGAAGAACGACGACGCCCACGGCCCGGACGGCGCCAGGCCGCCGCTGATCGTCAAGAGTCACGGCGGCCCGACCTCAGCCGCCGAGCACGTGTACGACACCGGCGTGCAGTACTGGACGTCCCGGGGCTTCGCCGTCGTCGACGTGAACTACGGCGGCAGCACCGGCTACGGCCGCGCCTACCGCGAGTCCCTGCGCGACCGGTGGGGAATCGTCGATGTCGAGGACTGCGCGGCCGCCGCCGAAGCGCTCGCGGACCGCGGCGAAGTCGACGCGCGCCAACTGCTGATCCGCGGCGGCAGCGCCGGCGGCTACACGACGCTCGCCGCGCTCGCGTTCAAGGACACCTTCGCTGCCGGCGCCAGCCACTACGGCGTCGCGGACCTTTCGGCGCTCGCCCGCGACACGCACAAGTTCGAGTCCCGCTATCTTGACCGGCTGGTCGGCCCGTACCCGGAACAAAGCGACCTCTACGACGAGCGCTCGCCGCTGTCCGCCCGCGACGGCTTTTCCTGCCCGGTCATCTTCTTCCAGGGCGCGGAAGACCGGATCGTGCCGCCGAACCAGGCGGAGTCCATGGTCGAGGCGCTGCGCGCCAGGGGCGTCCCGGTCGCCTGCCTCCTCTTCGAAGGCGAACAGCACGGCTTCCGCCGCGCCGGGAACATCGTCCGCGCCCTGGAAGCCGAACTCAGCTTCTACGGCCAGGTCCTGGGCTTTGAACCCGCCGGCCCCATCGAGCCCGTCACCATCCTCGGCCCGGCATAGCAACCACCGGGTGCGCAAACCACTACCCCACCGCAGGAGACCCCCATGACCGATACCGCCGCCTCCGTCAGCGCCATCTTCGCCGAGATGCCCAACCGTCTCGACCCGGAGGCCGCCGCCGGGCTCGACGTCGTCATCCAGTTCGACCTCGCCGGCGACGGCGGCGGCGTCTGGCACTGCGCGATCAGCGACGGCGCCTGTGCCGTCAGCAAGGGCGCCAACGACGCGCCGACGATGACCGTGTCGATGGAGGCGGCCGACTACGTCGAGCTCACCTCCGGCGCCCTGGACGGCATGACGGCCTTCATGACCGGCCGCCTGCGCATCGCCGGCGACATGGGCCTGGCGATGCAGATGCAGAACCTGTTCCGCATGGGCTAACCTTCGCGCATCCCGCCTCTTTGTTTCCGCTGCTGCTGCCCCCGAGTCGGGCAGCGAACCCCTTAGGCCCGTTTTGGCCGGCCCGCGCAACATCGTCCTCTGCTTCGACGGCACCTGGAACAGCGAGGACCGGGAGTCGCCCACGAACGTCGTCAAGACGCACCAGGCGCTTCCCGCCTCGACCGCGGCGGGAACGCCGCAGCTTCCCTACTACGACCGTGGCGTCGGCACGGGCCGCTTCGACCGCGTGCGGGGCGGTGTCGTGGGGCTGGGCCTCGCCCGCAACGTGGAACGCGCCTACGTCTGGCTGAGTTCGAACTACCGCTCGGGCGATCGACTCTTCCTGTTCGGCTACAGCCGCGGGGCCTACACGGCGCGCTCCCTGGCCGGCCTGATCGGTCTGTGCGGCGTCCCGGACCCGGAGCGCTGCGCCTCGGCCGGCCGCTCTGTCGCCGTGGTCGCCCACCAGGGCATGGCGATCTACCGGCAACGCCCGGGCGCCGGACGGTCCGACCGCGCCGGGCGCCACGTGGAAGAGTTCGCGCTGAGCGGCGGCGGCGGCGACCGGCCGTCAACCAGCGCCGATGCGCTGTTCGCGGTTCACTTCATCGGCGTCTGGGACACGGTTGGCGCCCTCGGCGTGCCCGTCACCTGGCTGAACTGGGTCGGCGCCCGCCGGCACCGTTTTCACGACGTGCGGCTCGACCGCCACATCCGCCACGCCTGCCACGCGATTGCGATTGACGAGGAACGCCGCCCGTTCGCCCCCGCGCTGTGGACCAACCGGCCGGCCCCGGGTCAGAACGTGTCGCAACTCTGGTTCCCGGGCGTGCACAGCGATGTCGGCGGCGGCCGGCCGGCCACGGCGCTTTCCGACCGCGCCCTGCTCTGGATGTGGGCCAAGGCTCACGCCGCGGGTCTCGCCCTGCGGCCCGAGGCCGCCGGGGGCCTCGCCCCGGACGAACTCGGTCGCCAGGGGAACTCGATGTCTCTCGTCTACCGCCTGTTGGGCCGCTACGACCGGCCGGTTGGCGAACAAAGCGAAGACGGACGACCGCTCGTTACCGGCGAAGGCGTCCACTTCTCCGCCGTGCGGCGCCTGGAGGATGCGGCGACGAGCAGCCGGTACGGCCTCGGCGTCGCCGGCCGCACGCTCGTTCCGGCACTGGAGGCGCAGCGAGTGCGCGCGGCCTCGCCGGCGCCGGGCGAAGCGAATCCGGAGACCTTCCATTGGGACGCTCCGCCCTGAACCGCTGCACACGGGACGGCAGGCCGCCGCACACTGCGTGCGCCGGCCTGCCATCCGTGCGCCCGCGGACGGGCGGCTTCTCGACTTCGGAGGCTTCGTCCGTGGTCACTGCCATCCGTGCGCCCGCGGACGGGCGCACGGACTGATTCGCGGGTGGCGCGGGTCCGCGCCACCTAAGGGGTCCTGGCCGGCTTTCAGCGCCCTATCCCCCTTAGGTGAGCTCGAAGGTCCCGCCGGGGTCCTCCAGTCGCGGCATGGCGTCCGTTTCATCCGCCTGCGCGCGGACCTCCGCATCGGTGATCCGGGATCTCGTCGGGGTGCTCGGGATCTGCCACTTTGCCGGGATCAGGATGTGGCGGCGGTTGCCGACGATTGCCCCGGCCGCGACGGACGGCTTCTGGCGGGTCGGCGACTTGCCCTCCCAGAACGTGGCCACGGCGTCCGCGCGTCGCTCGATGACGAAGCGGACGATGCCGCGCGGCAGGGGGACGCCGGCGCGCTTTACCGCTCGGGCGAGTTCGAGCCACGCCTCCATGTCTCCCCGGACCGCCCGCGCGCAGAACGTGTTGAACGGCTGCTCCCGGATCCGCGCGCCGGATCGCTTTTCGGCCTGCCGGACCGCCTCCAGGCAGGCGAACGGATTGGGTGGCGATCCCCGCTGGACCCACTCCTCCTTGTCGCGCGGCGCCCGCCAGTTGAGCCAGTGCCGGGGTTGGCGCATCTCGTGCCCGATTCCGAGGACGTGGGCCAGGACCGGCTCGATCATGGGATTGCAGAGGGCGTTGCCGTTCGTGCGCAGCCCGGTGGGCGGAATCGCAACGCCGTCTCCGGTGCGCAGGTGGCGCAGCGGCCTCGTCTCGCCGGCCCAGAGGAACGTCTCGCGCCGCGGCGGCGGCGGAGCGAGAATCGCCTGCAGCGCCAAAAAGCCGGTCCAGCGGTGGAGGAAGGCCCACGCGGCATGACCGCCTCCGCCGAGTGCGCTCAGGGCGGCGGCGAGATAGACGCGGCCGGAGTAAAGCGGCGAGTTGAACTCGTTGCCGGCGCCATGCGCCCAGTAGTGGTCGAGCGCCTCGCGTACCGCCGGCCAGTCGCCGCGGGCGGCGCGCAGGCAGGGTCCGTAGTTCCAGGAGCAGTCGACCCCGACCTTCGGCAGGGCGTAGTCCGCGCGGGCGCATTGCCGCGACCAGTAGTCGGCCGTCTCCTCCTCCCCCAGGGCGCGGAAGAACATCCCCAGGTCACCAGTGGCTCTCGCCTCGAGTTTTCGCATCGTGTGGACCTTTTGGCTGCCGTGGCGGGGCGTAGTCTGTCAGGCCGGCGTCGCGGCGGCCGGATCCAGCCGTCCGACGGGCCGGCGTCGTCCGCCGAACCGGCATTCGGCGGCGCCCCTAACCCCAACACCCTCAGTAATTTGAATCCCACACACCGAACCCTTGACGAAACCCGTCGGAGGCCCTATAGTGTCGTGCCTCGGAGGAGCTGGATTCGGTTGGAACGCAGCTTCTCGATCCGTTCGTGCCCTAAGGGCTGATGCCTTGGCGTGACTGGATCTTGACCATCGTTTCCGCTACAGTTCCCTCACGTCTTGAACAGACGGCCTTGAAGTCTTTTAGCGGGAGGTGATGCGCAGCATCAGCGAAGGTGGCGGTCGGCGGCTCGTTGAGCCTTCACAGCCATCTTGAGAGAACGTCAGCTGTCGCGACAGCGCGGGTTGTCCGCATCGTCGCGGCTTTGATCTTCGGATCGAATGGAACTGCCGGGTCGGCATATGGCCGGTCCGGTCAACGAACGGCGGCGAAGAGCCGCTCAAGGAGAAAACAAACTGATGAAGCTGATGAAGCACATCACGATCGCGCTGGTTCTTTGCGCGATTCCGGCGATGGCGTTCGGTCAGACCAGCGTCTCTTGCGACGACTGCACGCACGCCGTGTCCGTCTACATGGGCGAGGGTGGATTTATCGCCATGGCCGACGGCGCCGAAATGGTGACCTGGGTCGCCACCTGCGGCGGCGTCACCCGAAGCGGCGAGCTCGCTGCCAACGCGGACGGCATGGTTTCCGCGCTGTTCAGCATGGACAATGGCCTCGCCTGCATGATGGAAGGCGATGGCAACATGTTTGAGCTCGGCCCCATCATGGATGGCGGCTGGTTCTGGATCACGCGTGGCATGAACTCGGCCGTTGGCAACCTGGTTGACATGGACATTCTCGAGAACGACATGGTCGAGCTGACCAGTGCCGGCACCGCCGACGTCTCGATGATGACTGGCCGTGGCGCCGTCCTGGTCGAGCAGGCCAGCACGGGCCGTGTCGGCATCCTGCCGAACATCCTGCCGGAGCCTCCGGTGGCTGCTCTCAGGCTGTGCGGCTACGACGTGAGCGGTACCACCTACAAGCGCCGGGCCAGCAATTGCGCGCTGGGCAACGGTGGAACGATGACCCTCGCGACGACCACCAATTCCTTCACCGGAGCGACAACGGTGGTGGCCAACGGGGCCACCATCACCCGTCCGGCCGGTGTGGGCGAAATCGTCGTCGTGATCGACCTGTGGGCCAACGGCACCGGTCACTTCACGACCGCCGCGGACGGCGATGCACGGCTCGGACACCCGGCGTTTGGGATGGGAGACGCCAGAGCTATGGCTCGTCTGACCGGCGTCACCTATTCAGCGAAGATGGGCTCCGGCCCGTCTGGTGGGGATTTCGTGGCCGGCGACGCATTGGCCGGCATCACGATGACTGCCGGTGCCGCGGGCGCCGGTACCCCGGACGTGGACACCGTGACCTTCACGGTCAAGGCCGCCGCAACTCACTGCAGCGCGACCAACAACTACCCCGTCCCGGTGGCCGTGACCGCCATGCTGGCTGAGGCGTCCGCGACTCAGACCACGCCCGCCCGGACGCGCCACGCCACCACGGATGCGGCGGGAGGCACCAAGTTCACGGTTGTCTGCCCTGCGGCTTCGTCCTCGGCCAACATGGGCGAGGAGCTGGTGCCGGACAACCCGTTCCCGACGGACAAGTAGGGAACAGCCGATTCCTCCCCCGAGGTTGTTCCAGCAGCTGACGGAGGAAGAAGCGACTTCGAAAGCAACGCCTCCGCGTCGGGCCTACACCCGGCGCGGAGGCTTCGTCTATTCAGGGAACCTCAGAGAGAACGATCCGGAACGAATGAGGCGCCTCACGCATGCGCTGGTGCTCAGCGCGATTCCGGCCGCGGCGTTCGGCCAGGCCGTCAGTTGCCCCGACTGCCGCCACGTCGCCTCCTGGTTCAAGGGCGAGGGCGGATTCATCGGAACCGTCGCCGACGGCGCGGACAAGGTTGTCTTCGTCGCCTCCTGCGGCAGCGTGATCACCACCGGGCCAGTCCGGATCACCGGCGGCGCCGCCGCGCAGTTGTTCAACCACGGCAACGGCCTCGCCTGCGACCGGGAAGGAGGTTCCCTTGAGATTGCCGGCCTGAAGGACGGGGGCTGGTACTGGATCACGGACGAAACGAACTCGGCCGTCGGCAACCTGGTGTCCAGGGACATCCTCGACAACGACACGGTCGAACTGACCAGCGCCGGCGACGGCGTCACGATGATGGCGGGCAGCGGCGCCGTCTTCGTCAAGGAGGCCGCTACCGGCCGTGTCGGCATCCTGCCGAACATCCTGCCGAAGCCGCGGATGGACCCGCCGAGGAAGTGCGGCTACAACGACAGGGGCACGGCAGGTACCTCGGCAACCGCGACCGCGGACCAGGACAACGCGCAGTTCACCCGCCGCGCCAGCGAGTGCGCGCTGGGCGATGGTGGGGCCGTCGCCCTCGCCACGACGACGAACTCGTTCACCGGAGCGACAACGACGGTGGCCGACAAGGCCAGCGTCGTCCGGCCGAACGGTACGGGCTCTGTCGTCGTCACGGTCGACCTGTGGGGAAACGGCAGCGGCCACTTCACCACGGCTGCGACCGGACATGCGCTGCTCGGACAGTCGGCGGCCGCGACGACCACCCTCAGGGATGTCGCCCGATTGACCGGCGCCACGTACTCGGCGCGGCTGGGCGCCGGTCCGACAGCGGCTGACTTGGTGAGTGGCACGGCGGCCGGCGGCATCACGATGGACACGACCACCACGCCGAACGTCGTCACGTTCAGCATTGCGGCGGATGACGACTACTGCAGCGACGACAACAACAACCCCGCCTCCGTGTCCGTCACCGCCACGATGAGCGCCGCGTCAAGCACGGCTCAGGTGACGCCCTCCATCAAGCGGAACAGCACGACGAATGCGGTCGGAGGCACGAGCTTCACCGTCGTATGCGGTTCGGCCTAAGGCCTTGTCCTCGTTTTCGGCCTCTGTGGAAGCGGCCGGCGGACCGCACCAGGAGAACTCGTGAAGAAGATCATCCCTGTCGCCCTTTCGATTGCCGCGGTTCCCGCGCTGCTCATCGGGCAGAGTGTCACGGTCGAGTGTCCTGAGGAGCGCTGCCAGGTCGCGCCCTACTTTGCCGGCGTCGGCGGCTTCGTCGGCGCCTCGGCCGGCGGCGGTGGCCAGGCGGACGTCGAGTTCTTCCTCGTCTGCGGCGCCGTGACGATCTCGTCGACTGCTGTGCCGGACCGCGACGGCGTCGTGCGCCAGGCCCTGTCCGAGGACAACGGCCTGTACTGCCGGCCCGGGACGCGTGGCCGGATCGAGGTCGACAATCTGGAGCCGGGAGGCTGGTACTGGATCAATGACGACCAGAACTCGGCCGTCGCAGCCTTCATCCCGAAGGAAGCGATGGGCAACGAGCAGTTCGAGCCGACCGACCCCGGCGGCATCGTCCTGGACAGCGAGCAGGGCGGACTCGCCACCTACGTCAAGCACGAGCCGACCGGCCGCGTCGGGATCATTCCCCACGTCGTAGCGGCCAGGGCAATCCGTGGCTGCGAGGGCGCCTTGGGAGCGGCGTCCGCGACGGACTGCCATCTCGGGTCGCCCGAAGACTGGCGCATCGCCGCGAGTGCTTCCTCGGTGACCCGGCCGAGCGGAGACGGAGCGAACCTGAGCGTCGTCTTCACGCTTCACGGGAAGAACTTCGTTACCACCAGAACGCTCTCGGTAAGGGCGGCAGTCGAGTACGACAGCAGTGTACAGGGCATCGTGTTCGGGCAAACCGGCGGCGAGGCGACCGCAGAGGGGGAGGCTGGCGTGCTCAAGTGGCACGTGGGGGTCGGCGCCGACGACAGCCGGTGTCTTCCCGGCAACAATCACCCCGACCGCAGGAAGCCGCAGGAGATCACCTTCAAGGTCGAAGCGATGGACGGGGCCATTCCGACGCTCGGAGACGACGGCCTGCAAGCGAGCTTCACGGTGAACTGCCCGGCCGATTCGGCGGGCGCCGCCGCGGCCGGCCGGGAACTGGTGCCGGAGAATCCGTTCCCGGTCGAGGAGTAGGGACGCGGAGGGCCACCGCAACTCGCAAGAGACAACGGCGGCCGCAGCACGATGTGATATAGCAATTGTGCTATATGCGGTGCGTGGCGCCGCACCCGCTTCGTACGGCGGCCGCCGGGCCGCGGAAGGAGAAGGCCGTGAAGAGAATGTTCGGAACCGCAATCCTGGTCGGCGCGTTTCCGGCGCTGCTGCCCGGGCAGGTCAGCGTCGAATGTCCGGAGGCGACCTGCCAGGTCGCGCCTTACTTCGAGGGCGTCGGCGGGTTCGTCGGCGAGGCAGCCGTGTTGGACAACCCTGAGACGACCGGTGTCAACGAGGGCGAAGTGAGCTTCATCGTCGTGTGCGGCAACAAGACGGTCGAGCAATCGGTCACGCCGGACAGCGGGGGCATCGTGCGGCAGGCGCTGACGGAGGCGAACGGTCTCGCTTGCCAGACCGAAGGCGGCGGCACGATCGAGATCGATGGCCTCAAGGACGGCGGCTGGTACTGGATCAACGACGACACGAACTCGGCCGTCACCGCGTTGATCCGGAAGGACTCGCTGGGGCATCCGCAGACGATGCCCACGGACCCGGGCGGAGTCGTCCTGAAGTCGCTGGAAGGCGGCGCGGCGACTTTCGCCAAGCATGAGCCGAGCGGCCGGGTCGGGATCATCCCGCACATCGTGCCGCGCAAGCCGGTGCCCGCCTGCAGCGGCGCGGCAGACGACCGGACGGCCGACTGCGTCCTCGGGACGTCGGCCGGCTGGTCCCTGGCGGCGAGCCCCTCCTCGGTGACGCGGCCGACTGGCGGCGCCGCCGCCGTGGAGGTCACCGTGACCTTGACGGGGACGAGGTTCATCACGACGGGCACGGTCGCCGCGACGGCCAACCTCGATGAGGTTCACAGCAGTGTCCTGGCGGTGGGCCTGCGCAGTGCGAGCGGCGGCGCGCCCGGCGCGGGCGAGCCCGGCGTCCTCCAGTGGACGGTCACGGTTGGCGCCGACGACAATCGCTGCCTGCCCGCGAACAACGACCCGGATCGCCTGAACGCACAGACCGTGCCGGTCAACGTGCCGGCCGTGACGGACGTCATCCCCGGTCTCCCCACCGACGGCCTGCAGGCGAGCTTCACGGTGAACTGCCCGGCCGATTCGGCAGCCAATCGAGGCGTCGAGCTGGCGCCGGGCAACCCCTTCCCGGTCGATTGACCGGCGTCCACTGAGGTGCCCCGGCCTCTACCGGGCGCGCCGGTCTTCTGGCCGGCATCCGGCGCGTAGCGCCGCGCTGGCTCCGCGCCATGACCAGTCGCGCCAGACCCGACGCACGCCGCTTCCGACAGTCGCTGTTCCTGCTGCGCGAGCTCGTCGTTCGCAACCTGCGTGCACGCTACGCGGGCTCGGCGCTGGGCCTGCTCTGGTCGCTGCTCAACCCGTTGTGGCAGTTGCTGCTGTTCACGTTCGTCTTCTCGTACATCGTTCGCCTGGGGCTCCCGGGCGAGGCGACGGACAACTTCGCCGTCTTCCTGTTCTGTGGCCTGCTGCCCTGGTTCGCGATCCACGAGGGGTTGAGCCGCTCGGCATCGGCGATCACGGACAACGCCGACCTGGTCAAGAAGATGCTGCTGCCGGGAGAGCTCCTCGTGGCGTCCCTGGTGCTCGGCGCCCTGCTCCACGCCGGCGTGGGCGCCGCGGCCTTCATCGTCGTTCTCGCCGTGATGGGGGAGCTCTCCGTCCCCACCCTGCCTCTGCTGCTGGTCGCCGTGCCTGTCCAGGTCGCGCTGACCTTCGGCCTGGGTCTCGCTCTGGCGGCGGCGAACGTCTACTTCCGCGACGTGGCCCAGGCCGCGGGCCTGGGCCTGAACACCTGGTTCTACGTCACGCCGATCATCTATTCGGTGAACCTGCTCGACGACGAGACGATTCGGCTGGTGCTGGGGCTCAACCCGCTGACGGGCCTGGTCTACCTTTACCGAGCCGCGTTCCTCGGCGGAGGGCTGCAGGTCAGCCTGGTTCCGCTGCTCGCCTGCACCGCCGGCGCCGTGGTCCTGGGCGGGGGGTTGTTCGCCCGGTTGAAGGATGGCATCGCCGACGAGATCTAGCGCCGGTGCGCTTGGTGGCGCCACGCCCGCGATTTCGGCGGTCATCGTCCACTACCGCACGCCGGCGCTGCTCGAGGCGGCAGTCGCGGCACTCCACCGGGACGCGCGGGCTTCCGGCCTTGAGATGGACGTTGTCGTGGTGGACAACGGCGCGAGTTCGGCTGCGGACGACCGGCTCGACGGGGCGCGTCTTGTGGCCGAGGTTCTCGAGCCGGCTTCGAACCTGGGCTACGCGGGCGGGATCAATCTCGGCGTGCGCGAAGGGCGAGGCGAGGTGTTGCTGCTGATGAACGCGGACGTCGTCGTGGAACCGGGGTGCCTGCGGGCGCTCGTCGATGCGCTTGCCGATGCGGACATCGCCGGGCCGCGGCTGTTCTGGGATCGGGGCTGCCGGCTGATGCTGCCGCCCCAGCAGGTCCGTACGCGGACCGCCGAACTGGACGCGGCCTGGGCCGAGCGATCGGTCGCCTGGGGTCGTTCCTGCCGCCGCCGCTGGCGGCGACGCGCCCGGGCGTTCTGGTCGGCCCGGGAACCGGCGCCGTGCTTCGAGCTGACCGGCGCCTTCCTGGCTGTCCGGAGGGACTCCTGGGAGCGGGTCGGGCCGTTCGACGAGGGCTACCGGCTCTACTTCGAAGAGACGGACTGGCTGCTGCGCGCTCGGGCGCAGGGAGCGAGGGCGGTGCTCGTGCCGGACGCGCGTGCGGTTCATGCCTACGACCAGAGCGCGAAGCGGGAACCCCGCGCGCAGATGTGGTTCGAGCAGTCGATGGCTCGTTTCCGCCGTCGACGCTACGGCGCGTGGTTCGCGGCGCTGCTCCGGCTGATCGAACGGGCGCCGCGGCGCTTCGCCGATCCGGGGCCGTTGCCGGCAGAGCCTGCGCAGCGGCGTGCCGGCGGCGAGACCTGGGTCGAGGTCACGCCGCTGCCCCTCGGTGTTCCGGCTGCGGGCTGCCGCCTGGACCGCGGCGCCGTGCCGGCGGACTTCGAGCTGCCGGAGGACGTGGCGCAAGGGGCAAGGGCCGAGCTGCACCTGCGGGCAAGTGACGGCGCCTGCCGCGATCTCGTACCATCGCGCCCGTGAACGCGGAGCGCGGCTCGGAGACTGCCGCGGCGGCGGTCGAGGCCTGGAATCGTTGTCTCGAACGTGGCCGGGCGGGGGGCGGCGCCGGAGGGCGGTCTCGGCCAGGCGGTGGCGAAGGTGCTCCCCCGGGGCGGCGTGGCGGCGCTGCGGCCGGAAGGGCTTCTCCTCCTGCGCGGCCCGGAGGCGCTCGCGGCGCCGGAGGAACTGCCCGACGAGGTCGTGATCGGCTGGGCCTACGACACCGCGACGTTTGAGTCCGCACCGAGCGGCTACGACCGGCTGATCCTCGGTCTGCTGGAGGCGGGGTTCCGGCCGGTGGCCGAGCGGGCCGGTCTCCCGGCGCCGGTCGCCGGGCACGAGGCGGCGCCGCCGTTCAGGGTGGTGCGGGCGCGCCGCGACGGGTACCGCATCCGCAGCTACCGGTCGGGAGACGAGCCGGCAATCCTCGAGTTGTTTCGGGACAGCTTCGGCAGCGACCTGAGCCTGGAGCGCTGGGCCTGGAAGTACCACCACAACCCGCGGGGCGGTCCCCGGATCTCGCTCGCGTTCGCGCCCGACGGCGAGCTCGCGTGCCAGTACTGCGCCTACCCGGTGCGCTGGCGCGGCCTGCCGCCGACCAGCCCCGCCGACAGCCACCAGGTCGGCGACACGATGACGCGCCGCAGCGCCCGCGCCGTCGGCCGCGGGCCCACGAGCCTGCTGGCGCGGGCGGCGCGGCACTTCTGCCTCGTGAACTGCAAGGGGCGGGTCGCGTTCAACTACGGCTTCAACACGGGCAACATCCAGAGGTTCTCCAACCGCTTCCTGGGCGTGCGGCAGGTGGAGGAGGCGCCCTACCGGGAGCTGCCGCCCGACGCCCCGCTCAGCCGCAACGCCCGGCTGGGCGCCCGCTACGAGCTGCGGCGGATCGTGGAGCGTTGCGGGGTCGACGCGGAGTTCGATGCCCTGTTCGGGCGCGTGAGCGACCGCTACGGGCTGCTGGTCGAGCGTTCCTCCGAGTACCTGCGCTGGCGCTATCTCGAGTGTCCGGCCGGCGGCCCCGAGTTGATCGCCGCGTACCGGCGAGGACGGCTGGTGGCCTGGGCGGCGGCGACGCGGCTGCCCGACCGGGTGGAATGGGGCGACGCCCTGGTTGATCCCGCCGAGCGGCGGGCGGTGCGGGCGCTGCTCGCCGAGATGCGGTCGCCGGGCCTCCCGGTCACCGGCTGGTTCAGCGATCGGCCGCGCTGGCTGTCAAAAGAACTGGACGCTCTCGGCCTGGTCCGGCGCCCCGAACCCCAGGGGCTGGTCACCGGTCTGGCGCCCTTCGTCCGCGGCGACGCCGTGTCGCTGATGCGCAAGGGCTACTACACGAAGGGCGACAGCGATCTGTTCTAGCAGCCCATGACGCTCGACGAGTTCGTGCGCTTCTCGGCCTTTAGGGAGCGCATCCGGGTTGAGCCGCGGCGGGCGGGAAGGTCGTCCAGCGCCCGGCGACGACACCCAATCTGCACCAGTGCGCTAGAATCGGCTCGCTACGCAACAACGCTCGCGGGCTGCCGGAACGAAGGGACCGGTGCGGCCCTTTGGCGGGCAGCTTTGGGAGTACGTTGTGGCCGTCAGGATGAACGATACGTTGCTCGAGTTGATCAAGGGCGACATCACGGAACTCGAGGTTGACGCGATCGTCAATCCGGCGAACGAGGAACTGAAGCTTGGCGGTGGCGTCGCCGGCGCCGTTCGCGAGAAGGGCGGCGCCTCGATCCAGGACGAGTGCAACCGCATCGGCGGCACGCCGGTCGGCACGGCGGTGATGACGGGCGCCGGCACGCTGAAGGCGAAGCAGGTGATCCACGCCGTCGGTCCCCGCATGGGCGAGGGCGACGAGGACCGCAAGCTGGCCGCCGCCGTGCGCGCGTCGTTGGCCCTCGCCGATCGCAACGGCCAGCGCACGATCGCGATCCCGGCGATTTCCACCGGCGTCTTCGGCTACCCGGTCGACCGCTGCGCCCGCATCCTGCTGACGGAGGTTCACCGCTACCTCCAGGGCGGCACGAAGCTGGAGCGCGTCGTCGTCTGCCTGCACGGCGACCAGAACTTCCAGACGTTCCGCAACGAACTCCGCCGCGGCTTCCGGTAACCGGGTGCGCCGGCCTGGCGCCGGCCTGCCATCCGTGCGCCCGCGGACGGGCGCACGGACTGGTTCGCGAGTGGCGCTGATCCGCGCCACCCGGGTTCCGGCCGGCATCCGGTCGCTGGAGGGCTGATAGCCTGCGTCGCTTTGCTGGCGATGACCTTCGTATGAGCTCGAACTTGCAGCCGCTCCACGTGGCCTTCACCGCCACGCCGGAGATCTTCGCCACCGACAACAAGGGGGCGTTCGTCTTCCCGTTGACGCACGCGCAGGGGGAGCGGGTGGAGACGCTCCGCTACGACGAGATGCGGTTCGTCGTCTCCGTGTGGCATCCGCGCGAAGGCAAGAACATCGATCTGGACAAGGCGTACCTGGAGCTGCGGGCGAACTTCGTCGAGGACGGTCACTGGACGCGGCTGGCCGAGCTGGAGCCGGTCGTGTCGCCCTACCAGCGGGGCGAGACCTTCGACGGCTGGATCGTCCTGCCGGTGCTGTCGGGGGACACGGCGTTGCGGCTTCACGGCGGCGGCTTCCAGCCCCGCACGCGGATGCAGATCCGGGCTTCGGCCTACTTCGTGGCCTGAACGGCGCCGCCGTGACGCGGATGGCGCTGCTGGACGGAGAGTGCGCGGCGGGTTGGTGCGACGGATCATGGCCGCGTCCCGCAGGCCGACCGGCGTGACCGCCTTGACGCGGCGGGAGCTGCTCGCTCGCCTGGCGCAGCGGAACGATCGCCGGATCGTCTTGCTGGTGCTCGACGGCATTGGCGACCTGCGCACGGCCGACCAGCCACGGACGGCGCTGGAAGAGGCGCGGACCCCGAATCTGGACCGTCTGGCCGCGCGGTCGGCGCTGGGCCGCCTGACGCCGGCGGGAACCGGCGTCACGCCGGGCAGCGGCCCGGGTCATCTGGCCCTGTTCGGCTACGAACCGACCTCGCCCGATGCGGACATCGGCCGCGGCGTGCTGGAAGCGCTCGGCCTGGGCCTGGACTTCCCGCCCGACGTGGTCGTGGCGCGGGGCAACTTCGCTACGGTGGATCGTGACGGGCTGCTGCTGGACCGGCGCGCCGGCCGCATCCCGACCGCGGAGGGCGAGCGGATCTGCGCGCTTCTCGCCCGGCGGCTCGACGCCGCCGGCGGCGTGCTCGGCGACGGCGTCCACGTCGAGGTGCACCCTGGCGAGGCGTATCGCTTCGTCCTCCTGTTCCGGGCGGTGGAAGGGACGCCGCCGCTCGATCCGGGCCTGCTGGACACGGACCCGCAGCGGCTCGGCGTGCCGCCGCTGGCGCTTGTGGCTTCCCGCGCCGTTTCCGCGTCCGCTCAAGAAGAGCGGTTCGGCGCGCCGCAGCCGGCGCCCGAGGCGGCCAGGGCAGATTCGCGTGCCGGGTCGCAGTCAGGGACTTCCGGAACCGGCTCGACGCGCCCGGCGCTCAAGGCGGCCACGGTGTCGGGCGCCGTCGGCGCCGGCGAAGCTCCGGCGATTCATCCCGCGTTACAGCGGAACGCGGACCGTATCCGCGACCGCATACACCGTGAGCTAGCGGTTCGAGCTGCCGATCACGAAGGGGAGGCGGCTCGCGAAACCGTCCGCCGTCTGGCGCCGGCCGTCGAGGCGCTGCAGCGGGAGCTGCGCGCGGAGGAGCGCGCGAACACGTTCCTGCTCCGGGGCTTCTCCAGCCTGCCGGCCCTGCCCGGCGTCGGCGAGCTCTACGGCCTGCGCGCGGCCGCCCTGGCCGGCTACCCCCTCTACCGCGGCGTGGCGAAGGTCTGCGGCATGGATGTCGTCGACTGCGGCAAGCCGTTCGAGCAGGTCCTCGACCGGCTCGAAGAACGCTGGCGCGACTTCGACTACTTTTTCCTCCACGTCAAGGGAACCGACATGGCCGGCGAGGACGGGGATCTTGCGGCGAAGGTCGCCGTGATCGAAGAGGTCGACCGTTTGCTGCCGCGTCTGCTGGCGCTTCAGCCCGACGTCCTGGCGATCACCGGCGACCACTCGACCCCGGCGCCGATGAAGGCCCACAGCTGGCACCCGGCGCCGCTGCTCCTGTGGTCGGCGACGTGTTTCGCGGACGACTGTTCGCGCTTCACCGAGGTGGAGGCGATTCGCGGCGCCGTGGGCACGATCCCGTCAAGCGAGTTGATGGGGCTGTTGCTGGCGAACGCCGGGAAGCTGGCGAAGTTCGGGGCCTAGGGCCGGCGGACAGCGGCTCACGCCTGGCAGTCTGCCGGTTCCTCGGCAGGCAGGGACTACTTCTTCTTGGGCGGCGGCGGCGGGGGCTTTGGCGGCTTTCCGGAAGAGGCGCTCCGGAGTTCGCCCCGGCTCTTGCCGTCGCTACCAGGCTTCTTGCGCGACATACCTGCCCACCATGAACTGATCGGCCTCCCTGGTGCACTGCTCGTTCAGCCGCTCGTTCATCTGCAGGTCCACGTCGCCTGCGCGTCCCGTCGTTCTCAGAATGCTCTCGGACAGCTGCCTCAGCTTGACGATGACCTCCTGCTCCCCTGACTCCTGCTGGTTGACCTCATGCCAGAGCTGACGGTAGTCCTCGGCCAGTTCGCTGCAACGCTGGCTGATTTCGAAGGATGCAGCGGCCTTCCTGGCGTGGTCTCCAAGAAAGTCCACAGCCAGTAGAACCGCGGCAAACGCGCTTACGCTCCAGATCACCGCCGCTGGCGCGTCCTTCAAGGCGCCGACGACGTTTCCCGAGACCGACAGGAAGATGAGGAGACGGATCGTTCGCCGCCAGAGCTGATAGCGGGTGTAGAGCCTGAAGTAGTAGCGCTCGAGGCGCACTGCGTCGAGATAGTCGAGCCACGCTTCGTTCCGCCACGACTCGCTGATCTGTTCCGTGGTTGCCATGGTGCTCTCCGTAGGGCTGGTGGAAACCCACTGGCGGGTCCGACTGACGCCGCTGGTGGATGCTAACAGCGGAGGTTGACCGGAGCTTGCTTCTCCAGCCGCAGATTCAGCGGCAGTTGAATCTCGACCTGGACGATGGCGCCGAAGTGCTCCCTAAGCGGGATTCTCGGCATCGGAGGGCGAGAGGGTTCTTGTCACGACGGGCATCGCCACAGTGGGAACAGCCGGTTCGCCCGCCTTGAGGACCAGGTAACCGCGACCCTCGGTCCTCGTTCGCCACACCTGCCGGTAGCCGTCGCAGTTGGCCTCCACTTCATCCTGGTAGACGCCGATCAACTCGGCGCCGTGAATCAGGAGGTACCGCCCGGCGTACTTCCGGCGGTACTCCTCGAAGTGCTCTTCGTAGAAGGCGATCTCCTCCGCGAGCGCCTTGTCGGTCATTGGGATCTCCTTCTCGATTGGCGACCGGCCGTCGCCTGGTTCGTGAACTCGAAAGAGAGCACCCCCTCCGCTCAAGACTGTTACCACAGCGGCTCTTGACAAGCGCTAAGTGGCGCTTTACAGTTCTCTGGCTATGCGGACACGAGACGAACCGAAGGGCGTGGGCGGCTACATCAGGCAACGGGTGATTCCTGCCGGAATGACAGTCACGGCGGCCGCCGTGAGACTGGATGTGAGCAGAGTCGCGCTGTCGAACCTCTTGAACGGAAGAGCCTCGCTGTCGCGGCAGATGGCCGTTCGACTGAAGACGGCCTTCGGGGCTGACCTGGACGAACTCTTCCGCATCCAGGCCGAGGCAGAGAGCGGTCGCCGCCGAGCAGAAGAGCGGACGATCGCGGTTCGGACATACGTACCGCCGCTTCTGACGATCAAGGCATCCCGGATCGACGGTTGGGCAGACCAGGCCGAGAACGCGGACAGGTGCTTGCCCGCTCTGGTGCGGAGGTTGATTCGGTCAACAGGCAGAGACCTGCTGGAGGTGGACTTTCCCGCATACGGCGAGGGGCAGCGACGGGGCTGGGACGGTCGCGTGGAAGCCAGGGCGGCGACGCCCTGGATCCCGGAGGGTCGGTCGGGCTGGGAGCTGAGTACATCCAGGGATACGGCGAGAAAGGCCACCTCCGACTTCAGGAATCGGCTGGCTCTGCCCGCGGAGGAGAGAGCCGAGACCACGTTCGTGTTCGTTTCGTCGCGCAATTGGCCGAAGAAGAACCAGTGGGCGAAGAAGCGAAAGGCGGAGGGCCACTGGAAGGGCGTGAAGGCTCTGGACGCGAGCGATCTCGAGCAGTGGCTGGAGGAGTCGATCGAGGGCCAGGTCTGGCTCGCCGAACAGCTCCAGCTGCCGTCGGTCGAAGAGTGCATGACTCTCGACCGGGCATGGGAGCGATGGGCTGAAGTCACGCGGCCTCGGCTCTCAGAGGCCATCTTCGCGCCAGCCGTTCGCGCACATCGCGGAAAGTTCGTCTCCTGGCTCGGGAGGTCGGCCCCGAAAGAGCCGTTCGCGGTCGCGGCAGACTCCGCGGACGAGGCAATCGCCTTCCTCGCTTGCTTGTTCAGGGACGAGGGCGTTCCAGCAGAGTCCGGCGCTCGTGCTGTCGTCGTCAGCGCGGCGCAGACTCTGAGGACCTTGGCAGGCGCCACCTCGTCGTTCATCCCGATCGTCAGCGACGCCCGGGCAGAGCGTGAACTGGCTCACTGGCAGCGTCACGCAATCGTCGTCCGACCACGCAATGCGGTAGGCCCGAAGCCGGACATCGACCTCGGACTGCTGGGGCACGAGGCGTTCGAGAAATCGCTGATGGCCATGGGGTTTAGTCGAGCACGGGTCGACCCGTTGGCCCGGGAGTCGGGCCGCTCTCCGACGATCTTGAGGCGCCGTCTCTCGGAGAATGCCGCGCTCAAGCAGCCGCGGTGGGCCGGCGATTTTGAGACGGCTCGAAAGATCGTTCCGATGGCCCTCGTCGGGTCATGGCACGTTGACTCGAAGGCTGATCAAGAGGTCCTCTCCACTCTCGCCGACCGGTCGTTTCGCGAGGTCGGTGAGCACATGGCAGATCTGCGGACGTGGGACGACAGTCCGGTTTGGTCCGCCGGCAGGTACTGCGGTGTCGTTTCCAAGATCGATGCGTTGTTTGCCGTAGCACGGCACATGACACGGAGAGACCTGGACGACTTCCTCTTTCTTTCCGAGTATGTCCTGTCTGAAGCCGACCCTGCTCTGAAACTCGCCCCGGATCAAAGATGGGCGGCGGCCCTCTACGACAAACTGCGTGACCATTCGGACGCACTCAGGACGGGGATCAGCGAAACGCTCGTTCTGCTGTCTGTGCATGGGAATGACCTGCTCCAGACGTCGCTGGGGGTCGACGTTGAAGCCCAGGTCTCGGACCTCGTCAGGCGGCTCCTGGCGCCTGACGGAGTGGAGGCGCCGTTGACTGTTGAGACGCTGATGTCCTATGACCGCGACCTTCCGAGGCTTGCGGAAGCGGCGCCGAACGCCTTTCTTGAGCTCCTTGAAGGGGACCTCAGGCGGGACGACTCGGCACTGTTCGAACTCCTGAAGCCGGCTCCTCCGGATCCCTTCGCGGACTGCCCGCGTACCGGTCTTCTCTGGGCGCTGGAGTGTCTGGCCTGGAACCCGCGGGATCTCTCGCGCGTGGTTCTGATCCTGGGACAGCTCTCGAAGACGCCTATTGACGACAACTGGACCAATCGGCCGATCAACAGCCTGAAGGCGATCTTCGGGTCCTGGATGCCGCTGACGGCGGCGTCCCTCGACCATCGGTTTCGGGCGCTTGAGTTGTTGTGCGGGCGCACCCCGGATGTGGGTTGGCAGATCTGCATGGGGCAGTGCCGCGACGGCCCGCGGACAGGCGACTACAGCTATCGGCCGAGGTGGCGGGGCGATGCCGCGGACGCGGGCGAGCCGATTTCCCACCAAGAGCGCTTCGAGTTCGAGCGCCGGGCGCTGGTGTTGCTCCTTGAATGGCCAGAGGAGCTTGATGCCGGGAGACTGGGCGACCTGGTCGATCTGCTCGGCGGCATGGCGGGCGAGAACGTGGAGCGGGTGTGGGCGCTTATCGAAGGTTGGCTGGAAGGGAGACCTGAGGAGGAAGAGCGTGCAGCATTGCGGGAGCGGCTTCGGCGCTTCGGTTACGCGAGTGCCCATCCCGCACGCGCGGTCAAGCTTGCCCTGAGAGAGCGGGCGAAGGACCTGTACGAGCAGCTCGCGCCACAGGATCCGGCCAGTCGTCACGCGTGGTTGTTCGCGGAACACTGGATTCACGAGTGGCCTGAGGGCTTTGATGACGCGATGGACTACACCGAGCGGGAGGAGCGCATAACGAAGCGGCGGGAGGAAGCGATGGGGGAGATCTGGTCGGATCAAGGCCTTGAGGGGGCGCTTTCGCTTCTTCCTTCCAGCAACGCTGCCGGCACGGTGGGCACTTTCGTGTGGCAGTGCGCGCCCGATCGGCGCGCCCGTGCTGGCGTAGTTCAAGCTTGCCTGTCGGGCGACTTGGCCGCCGGGCCTGAGTTCGAGGAAGGCCAGGTGGACGGGTTCCTTCGAGGCTTCCTCAGCGAAGCAGATGAGGACGCGCGAGTGGAGTTGCTGCATGGTCTGGCCGAGGAACTGCCACGGGAACAGGTCGCCCGAGTCTTTCTCTGCGCACCGTTCGGCTCGGAGACGTGGCGCCTGGTCAGCGAGCAGGACGATGACATCCAGGAGATGTACTGGCGAGAGGTCTGGCCCTACCCCCTCGTCCGCCTACCCACCGATGAACTCACGGATTTGGTCGACCGTCTCCTCGCTGCGGGTCGGCCCCGTGCCGCGGTCATCGCCCTGCACCTCGATTGGGATGCGGTAGAGACCTCGCGGCTCAGGCGGTTGCTGAACGGGATCAAGGACGGCCCTGAGCCGGATCGCAGTATCCGGCTTGACGGGTCCGACGTTTGCCGGGCGATCGAATCCCTGAGCAAGAGAAGCGGAGTCACGGCCGATGAGATGGCGGACGTGGAGTTCGTGTTCTTCAAGCTGTTGAAGCATGACGACTACGGCGTACCCAACCTTGAGCGCCGAGTTGCCGAAGACCCAGGCTACTTCGTCTGGCTTGTGGCGCTTGCTTTCGAGCGCAGCGACGGCGGGAAGGATCCCGAAGGATGGCCGGCGCCGCACCCTCGGAACAGCGTGCGGCTTGGTCAGTTGGCCCTCTCGGTGCTTGAGAAGGTTGCCCGGATCCCGGGCGCCAAGACTGGGGAGAGCGAACTTGATGTCGGGACCCTTCAGGGTTGGGTGTCCGAGGCGAGGCGTCAGGGCCGGCTGCTTGGTCGAGCCGACGAAGTGGACTGCCGCATCGGCCAACTTCTCTGCCAGGAGGCGCGTGGCGGCAGCTCATGGCCAAGCCGTCAGGTGTGCGAGGCGATGGAGGTGGTGGCGACCGAGGCGCTGGCGAGCGGCTTCTATGTAGGCGTCCGGAACTCTCGCGGCGTCGTAACCCGTGCGGAAGGCGGGGGCCAAGAGCGAGAACTCGCAGCCAGGTACCGGGCGTGGGCGCAACCCCTTGCCTTCGAGTTCCCCTTCGTGAGCCAGGTCCTGGAGCGAATCGCCACGTCGTACGACCGGAACGCGACGTACTGGGACTCTGAAGGGGCTCGACGACAGCGGATGGAGCTCTGAACCCGGTGGAAGTGGCCCTCTGAAACCCGGCTGTTGGCAACGCTCGGAACTGAGCCACCCACCGTTTGGAAAGTGAGCCACCTCGGCCGGTTTCGGCGTACCAGTCGATCTGCTCGGGGGTCAGCTCGGCGAACAGGACCCGGGTGCTCTCGACGGCGTGCAGGGTGTCGCCGCCAGAGGTCGAAGGGCGACACCGGTGAGGACGAGGTGACTGTCCGGCGATGTCATGATGGACGCCATGGCGACATCAACAACGACATCCTCCGAGTCCGGCCGCCCACGGCCAGCCCTACTGGGCCGAGGCCGCCTGATGCGGAACCGGATCGAAGATCGGATTGGCGCCGCGCTGCGGCACGACGAAATCATCGATGCGTTGATGGCGCTCGGCCCTCGCAGCATCGCCAAGCGGCTCCGCTACCTTCACGACCTGGCCGAAGACGATGACGAGGAACCGGCGATGGTATTGGCGTCCCTCCGGAAACTCGCCCTTTTCCTGGCGAGCGAAGAGTGCCTTGTTGCCCCCGAGATCGGCCTGAGCCCCGATGGTCTGCTCCAGGTCCAGTGGGGGCTTGAGGGCGGCGGACTATCGGCAATGAAGTTCCTGCCGGATGATCTCATTCAGTTTGCGGCGGTCTCTGGCCGCGCCCCCGGCGAGGGGCGGCACAGACGTGTTCACGGCCTGCTCCCGAAGGATGAAGCGCTCGCGGCCGTGCGGAGGTTTCTGCCTACTGAGGGCGCATCATCCTGAGAAGAGGCGCTCGCTTGCCCGACGACGACCATGTGTCGAGATGACTGGCAGGCGGCTTTGGTGCTCAGCGACCGAGCGTCCCGGTCCACGCGGGAATCCGGCACGCTGGTGGCGCTACCCGCGAGGATCGCTTGACGGAGCCAGGCACTGAACGCCTCGTTCCTGGAAAGTTCCTCGCGGAGCTTGCCGCCGACCACGAGAGTGCCTCTTCCGGACACGAGGGCGACCTGGAGCGCCTCCCCGTAGGGCTGCGGCGGAAGAATGTCTCATTGGAATCGTCCTGTTCATCATCAGAGTCCCACCGCGGTCAGAGCCTGGTCGATTGCGGTGAACGCGGCGCTCCCGGCGCCGTGAAGGTCCATCGCCGCCTGCCGGATCAGGCGTCCCATGATCGGGAATGTCACGCGGACGGGCGCGAGATCAACCAGTGCGCGGAAGAACGCCTCTTCGATCTGACCCCGGTTGGCGACACCGACGCCTTCGACGGTTCGCCCGCTGCTGTGAGGACCGCCCTCGATGGCGAGGTAGAAGGCGTGGCTCAGAATCGTGGAGTTCCAGTGCACGCCCTTGTAGCCATCGTTTTCGAGCTTGAACCACTGGTCGTCCTTCATGCCGAAGCGGGTGTAATCGACGAACTCTGCACCAGACACAGCCGCGACGAAACGGAACTCCTGGCCCATCGTGTCGGGATAGGGAAGCACCCCGTTGGTTCGCAGCAAGCCGGGCCTGTCGATGCGCCGCACGGTCAGTCCCGCATCCTCGCCGGCCAAGTAGTCCGCCCGCAGAGGCCCCTCGCCTGGAGGATGGGCCCAGAACTCGACCGCGGTGCCGATGATGTCGGAGTACGCCTCGTTGATCGCCCCGCCACTGTCCAGGAACAAGCCGAACCGACCGCCAGGGGAAGTCGTCCGGTTCCCGTCCTCGTCGTAGCACAGGTAAGGCCCGGCCGCTCCGTCGGCAAAACCGACACCGAAGGAATGGGAGTCGCCGCAGCTGATCACGTCGTTCCCCACACGGATCGTCGACGGGCCCAGAATCATGTTTTCGCCGTGCAGCCCCTGACCGGTGCGATCGTTCAGCGCGGAGAACGTGACGCCGTGCATCGCCTCGTGCGCGACGACATCCAGAGGCACGAACGGAATGTCGTCGGGCGCCTCGCCGAACCCGAGGAAGCCGGTTGCTTCCGGCCCGAAGGGAGCGGAAACGTATAGCGCGACGAGCGCGGCGTCGGGGCCCAGGTTGACGAGCGAGTAGATCCGCCCGTCAAAGCCGTCCAGTCCGCGCCAGTTCCGGTTCTTGAACAGGTAGTCGTAGGTGAGGCCGAGATTGGCGTGACCATCCACGACGGCGGGATTCGTCCACACGTTGTCATCGACCGAGGCAACCAGCGAGCGCCAGAGCTGATCATCCACTCCGAAAACGATCTCCGCTAACCTCTTCACATCGCCGCCCGCGTCCATCGTGACGATCTCGGCCGGCCGCAGATGGTCCCGGGCTTCGTAGCGGCCCTCCTCCGTACGCCAGGTGCTCATCTTCTGGAGCGCGCCGGTGATCCCCATGCCGGAACCCACCGCGGCCTCCGTGAAGAAGTGGTCGATGCGATGCACCAATTCGCCGTCGTGCGCGTCGACGAACCAGGTGCGGTAGTCCTGCAGCGGTGCGCTCCACGCCAGGACGAGCTCGCCGAGCATCGTCGGCACGATGACCAGCTCGGCCGGTTCGGCGGTCGCTCGCGCGGCGCCCGTGAGCGCTTCCATTCGCGCGAGGGCGGCCTCTGCGTCGAGGCCGGGGTCCGTGTCGATGTCGATGTCCGCGAACGTGGTCCCGAAGACCGATACCGGCACGCCGTCGGCGCTCTGCCTGGCGAGCCCCGCGCCGCGGACCGGCACGCCCCGGTGGACCTGCGCGAAGTACTCGTGAATCCGGCCCGGCACAGTCCGGTCGGGCTGCGCTGAACGCAGTGCCAGCTCGTCGGCGCGGACCAACTCCTCAAGCAGCGCGTTGGCCCGAATGACGGCCACCGAGTCGCTCGGCGAAGAAGTCGCCGCGACGACCTGCCTCTGTGGCGCTGTCTGCGCGGGCAGCGCGGCGCCGATCAAGAGCGCCGCCGCCGCAAAAAACACGATTCTCTTCAAGTTCCAGCTCCCTTCCTCAGATTGCTCTCCCTCTTCGTCCGCCATTCTGCGCCGAGCCGCCTTTCGGTCCCACAGCTGCCGGGCGGCTGGAGGTGTCCCCGGCTGAGAACACCGCCACTTGGGCGGAGGCTGCGCTGCACCTGACGATGACCTCCTGCTCCCCTGACTCCTGCTGGTTCACCTCAAGAACGCCGCCACCTGGGCGGAGGATGCGCTGCACCGGCTCACGAAAGGTTTGCCCTCTGCGACTCACGCAAGTTCACTGTACACCACTTGATGGCGACATTTCGCCACTGAGCTGCCGCACCTGGAGTGATCCTCACACTTTGTGCGCCGGAGGCTTCAACCTGGAATGGCCGCCCGCCCGCGTTCTCGATCATTGGCGCCGACGCCACGCTTCCCGCTCATCAGAGTCCCACCGCGGTCAGAGCCTGGTCGATTGCGGTGAATGCAGCGCTGCCGGCGCCGTGAAGGTCCATCGCCGCCTGCCGGACCATGCTCCCCATGACCGGGAAGGTCACCGTGGCCGGCGCCAGATCGACCAGCCCGCGGAAGAACGCCCGCTCGATCTGATCCCGGTTGGCGCCGCCGACACCGTCGACGGTCTGCCCGCCGCTGTGTTGGCCGCCCTCCACCGCGAGGTAGAAGGCGTGGCTCAGAATCGTGGAGTTCCAGTGCTCGCCGCGGTAGCCATCGGTTTCGAGGCTGAACGCCCGATTGCCCGTCATGCCGAAGGCGGTGTACGTGACCATCCGTCCGTCGGGTTGCAACGCCAGGACGAAACGGAACTCCTGACCCATCGCGTCGGGGAAGGGTAATGACACATCTTCGATCAGCACCGAACGAGGCCTGTCCATTCGCCGCAGGATCACTCCCGCGTCTTCGCCATTCAGGTAGTCCGCCCGCAGGGCGCCCGTCCCCGGAGAGTGGGCGGAGAACTCGACCGCGGTGCCGATGATGTCTGAGTATGCCTCGTTGATCGCGCCGCCGTGGGCCAGGAACAAGCCGAACCGACCGTCACGGGAGCTGGTCCGATTCCCGTCGTCGTCGTAGCACAGATACGGCCCGACCTCGTTCGGGCCGGAGGAGTCCTCGCTGAAGATGTGAACGTCGCCGCAGCGGATGACCTGGTCCCTCACCCGTATCGTCGACGGACCGAGAATGACTGTTTGCTCGCCCAGCAGCTGCAGGCCGGTGCGCTCGGTCAACGCGGAGTAGGTGACGCCGTGCATGAACTCGTGCGCGGCGACATCCAGGGGGACCAACGGAACGCCGTCCGGCGTCTCGCCGAACCCCAGGATGCCGGTTCCCTGCGGCCCGTAGGGCGCGGGAGCGAAGAATGCGTTGAGGAAGCCCAGGTTCACGAGCGAGAAGATCCGACCGTCCCGGCCGTCCAGTCCGCGCCAGTCATGGTTCCTGAACAGGTAGTCGTAGGTGAGGCCCAGGTTGGCGTGACCATCAACCACGCCGGGAGTCGCCCACTCGTTGTCATCGTCCGAGGCGACAATCGACGGCCACTCCGGGCTCGGCCGACTGAAGTCGATGGATTCGGCCGATTCCACGCTCGCGTCCAGCGTGACGATTTCGGCCGGCCGCAACCGGTCCCACGCCTCGTACCGGCCCTCCGTGCTCCAGGCGCTCACCTTCCGGAGCGCACCGGTGATGCCCAGGCCGGAACCGACCGCAGCCTCCGTGAAGCGGTGGTCGATGCGCCGCACCGGCTCGCCGTGATGAGCGTCGACGAACCAGGTGCGGTAATCCCGCAGCGGCGCGCTCCACGCCAGGACGAGCTCGCCGGGCATCGTCGGCACGATGACCAGCTCGGCCGGTTCCGTGGTTGCCCGCGCGGCGCCCGCGAACGCTTCCATCCGCACAAGGGCAGCCTCGGCGTCAAGACTCGGGTCGGTGTCGATGTCGATGTCCGCGAACGTGGTCCCGAAGACGGACACCGGCATGTCGCCGGCGCTCTGCCTCGCGAGCCCCGCGCCGAGGACCGGCACGCCCCGGTGGACCTGCGCGAAGTACTCGTGAATCCGGCCCGGCAGTTTCCGGTCGGGCTGCGCTGAACGAAGTACGAGCTCGTCGTTGCGGATCCACTCGTCAAGCAGCGCGTTGGCGCGAATGACGGCCACAGCGTCGCTCGGCGAAGAGGTCGCCGCGAAGACCTGCCTCTGCGGCGCTGTTTGCGCGGGCAGCGCGGCGCCGATCAGGAGCGACGCCGCCGTGAACAACACGCTTCTCTTCAAATTCCAACTCCCTTCCTCTCCATGGAGCAGCCGGTCCGCCCGCGTTCTCGATCATTGGCGTCGACGCCACGCCCGCTCGACCTCCCGGAGGCGCACGACGGCTTGCCGGCGATTCCGTGCCGGCCGCGTCCGATCAGTCCCCGGCGACAGCTGCTCGTCCGGTGTCGTGGAAGACCCTGAGCCCATCGGCGCCCCCGCGGGGCGCCGATGGGGTGCTGTGGGTACGGATCGTTCGGGCTTCTGGAGTCAGAACCGGACCCGCAGATCGACAGCGCCCTGCAGACCGCCCACGTCGACCGACATCGATTCGCCGTTGGGAGCATTCAGATCGACCGAGGCTCCACTGAACCGGACGAGGAAGCCGAGGCCGAACGTCTCGCCGAACCAGTAAACGACATCGGCTCCCACGTGGTAACCGACCGCGTCGCCCGATTCCGACTGGATGTCGGCGCCCTCATAGGTCACTTCATCGAACGGGTAGGCCTGTTCGAAGCGAATAGCCGACACCAGGTCGTGCGTGAGCTCGATCTGTGAAGGGCCGCCGAACAGGCCGACCTGGAGCGCCTCCCCGTCGTGAACCGTCCACTTCAGGGACAGGTGCAGGGCCGTCTCGTCACGCGAGAGGCTGCCGCTGCTCGCCTCCAGGGTCCGATGGGCATCGTAGTAGAGGGGATGCGGCAACCGGGCCATGATCGCCGCATCGTCGCTCACGGACGACTCGGACCAGGTCACCCCGAGAGCCAGCCGGTCACGCAGGCGCACGCCGACCGAGAGCTCGTAGTGCGAGGCGTCGCCGCCGGCGTAGTCCGCATTGAACTCGCCCTGCTCGTCGCCGAACAGCGGGTGATCGAAGCTGGAGGCGCCCGTGGGCCCGTCCGAGGTCGTCAGCAGACCGCCGCCGAGGCCGATCGTCCATCTCGAGTCGTCCTGGGCCGCAGCCGGAGCGGCGGCGATCAACGAAGCCAGCAGCAGGGCCGGGGCGAAAGAATGTCTCATTGGAATCGTCCTGTTCATCATCAGAGTCCCACCGCGGTCAGAGCCTGGTCGATTGCGGTGGACGCGGCGCTCCCGTCGCCGTGAAGGTCCATCGCCGCCTGCCGGATCATGCGTCCCATGATCGGAAATGTTACGCGGGAAGGCGCCAGATCAACCAGTGCGCGGAAGAACGCCTGCTCGATCTGACCCCGGTTGGCGACACCGACGCCTTCGACGGTTCGCCCGCTGCTGTGCCGACCGCCCTCGATGGCGAGGTAGGCGGCGTGGCTCAGAATCGTGGAGTTCCAGTGCACGCCGGAGTAGCCGTCTTGGTCGAGACTGAAAACCCGATTGCCCAGCATCTGCATACCGAAGCGGGTGTAGGAGATGAGGTTTTCTCCTCTCAGGGCGACGACGAAACGGAACTCTTTCCCCATCGCGTCGGGATAGGGAAGCTCCCCGCCGACTCGCAGCAAGTTGGGCCTGTCCATGCGCCGCCCGTTCACTCCCGCGTCTTCGCCACTCCGGTAGTCCGCCCGCAGGTCGCCCTCGCCCGGAGGATGGGTCGCGAACTCGACAGCGGTTCCGATGATGTCGGAGTACGCCTCGTTGATCGCGCCGCCGTGGGCCAGAAACAAGCCGAATCGACCGCTACGGGAAGTGGTCGGGTTCCCGTCCTCGTCGTAGCACAGGTACGGTGCGTGCACTACCACGATGCCCTCAACCTCGTCCTCTTCCTCAATGAAATGGGTGTCGCCGCAGCGGATGACCTCGCCCCTCACACTGATCGTCGACGGACCGAGAACGCCCGTATGCGCGCCCACCAGCCCACTGCCCGTGCGCTCCTTCAGCGCGGAAAACGTGACGCCGTGCATCAACTCGTGCGCGGCGATATCCAGAGGAACGAGCGGAACGTCGTCGGACGTCTCCCCGAACGCGACAAAGCCGCCGCCCTCCGGACCGTAGGGAGCGGAGAGGAAGAACGCGTTGAAGAAGCTCAGGTTGACGAGCGAGTAGATCGTTCCGTCCTTGCCGTCCATTCCGCGCCAGTTCTGGTTCTTGAACAGGTAATCGTAGGTGAAGCCCAGGTTGGCGTGGCCCTCGACGACGGCGGGATTCCCCCATTCGTTGTCGGCGTCCAAGGCAACCAGCGACGGCCAGGCCGGATCCGCATTGGCCACATCATCGATCGTGCTCAGCCTTCCCTTCGCGTTCATCGTGACGATCTCGGCCGGCCGCAACCGGTCCCGCGCTTCGTAGCGGCCGCTCGTACTCCAGGTGCTCATCTTCTGGCGCTCACCGGTGATCCCCATGCCCGAACCCACGGCGGCCTCGGTGAAGAAGTGGTCGATGCGATGCACCAATTCGCCGTCGTGCGCGTCGACGAACCAGGTGCGGTAGTCCTGCAGCGGTGCGCTCCACGCCAGAACGAGCTCTCCGAGCATCGTCGGCACGATGACCAGCTCGGCCGGTTCGGCAGTCGCCCGCGCTGCGCCCGTGAGCGCTTCCATCCGGGCGAGGGCGGCCTCTGCGTCAAGGCCGGGGTCCGTGTCGATGTCGATGTCCGCGAACGTGGTCCCGAAGACCGATACCGGCACGCCGTCGGCGCTCTGCCTGGCGAGCCCCGCGCCGCGGACCGGCACGCCCCGGTGGACCTGCGCGAAGTACTCGTGAATCCGGCCCGGCACAGTCCGGTCGGGCTGCGCTGAACGCAGTACCAACTCGTCGGTGCGGACCAACTCCTCAAGCAGCGCGTTGGCCCGGATGACGGCCACCGAGTCGCTCGGCGACGAGGTCGCCGCGACGACCTGCCTCTGTGGCGCTGTCTGCGCGGGCAGCGCGGCGCCGATCAAGAGCGACGCCGCCGCGAAAAACACGATTCTCTTCAAATTCCAACTCCCTTCCTTGGATGTTCTACCTCTTCGTCTTCGTCCGTCATTCTGCGCCGAGCCGCCTTTCGATCCCACAGCTGCCGGGCGCCTGGAGGCGCCCCCGGCTGAGAACACCGCCACCTGGGCGGAGGCTGCGCTCCACCGGCTCACGAAAGGCTTGCCCTCTGCGACTCACAATAATCCACTGTACACCACCTAGTGGCCACATTCCACCACTGAGCTGCCGTATCTGGAGTGATCCTCACACTTCGTGCGCCGAAGTCTTCAACCTGGAACAGCCGGCTGCCCGCGTTCTCGATCATTTGGCGTCGACGCCACGCTTCCCGCTCGACCTCCCGGAGAGGGCCGCCGAACAGGGCGTGATCGAAGCTGGAAGCGCCCGAGGGCCCGTCCGAGGTCGTCAGCAGACCGCCGCCGAGGAGAATCGTCCATCTCGAGTCCTGGGCCGCAGACGGAGCGGGGGCAATCGACTACTCGCGGCATTCGAAGGCGGAGGTGTCTCTCGCGGGGGTCGCCGTCTCTCCCTGGCGGTTGCGATGTGACCAGGAGCGCCCCCTCCCGTCCGTCACGTGGAGATTGAACGCCACGTCGGTCACCGGCGCGACAAACACCCATCGGTGGCCGTTGTAGCTACAGCCGTTCAGGACCTTGACCAGCACTTCCGCGTTGCCGGCGGTGAAGAACCAGAGCAAGCCGGATTCGCCCGAGGCCCAGATGCCGCCCTTGCCTTCGCCGACCTCGCCATCCGGCGTTTCGTAGCAGAGCCGGACGTTGTAGCCGCCGTCGAACACGAGGGGGGTGGTTTCCGGAACACAGTCGGTATAGCCCTCTTCACCGGGATCCGGGTCCGGGTCGGGATCCGGGTCCGGGTCAGGATCCGGGTCCGGGTCGGGATCCGGGTCCGGGCCGGGATCGGGATGGTTCACGGCGAGCCGGATGCCGTAGGCCTTGATCTCCGATCCCGTGTCGGCCTGCCAGGCCAGCAAGTTGCCGCCAGCCTCTGCGCGCCCGCGGAAGGCGCGCCTGCCGCCGCCCGGCCCGTTGGTGTCCGCCATCAACAACTTCGTGTTTTCCGCTGGGTCACCGCTCTGCCAGGAGACGGCGACCCAGACGTTGCCGCCGGGGAGCGCCAGGTCCTGCACATCGCCCCGAAGCTCGAAGCAGGCGTATGTCCCGGCTTCGAGCTCTGTCCTCGCGCCGTACTCGGCCAACAGGGTTTGCGGCGTGCCGCCGCCGGAATAGAAATTGACCGAGAACTCCACGTTGGCGTCCGTGTCGGTCGCCTCGCGGCCCATGCAGACCACCGCGTGGTCGACTGTCCCCGGACCGCGCAGCCGGAAACGCTGAGCCAGCTCGAACTCGAAGAACGCTTCCTCCGTCTCCTCATTGACCAAGTACAGTGCCGCCTCCAGACCGCCGTCGTCGTACCGGTAGAGTTCGGTGGCCGCCTGCGGTACGCCGACTACTCCGTGGCTTGCCGACCGCACGTCGCGGACACGCACGGACACGGGGACTTCGCCCGCCTGCTCGACGAGACGCGAGGGAATCATCCCGACCTGAGCCTGTGGCTCGGGGCCGGAGGGAAGCAGCAGGTCGCGGCCCGTCTGGGCCGCCAGCGGCGTCGCGAGCATGGCAGCCACCGCGACAAAAAGGAAAAAAGAACAACGATCCGGTATCTGGCGCAACACGGCAATCCTCCTCAGGTATCTTGTATCTTGAAAGGCCCCCTGATGGGGACCACCATGGCGAACGGCGCTCGCCGAACATTCCTCATTCCCGCAGCCTTCCGAGAGCTTCAGCCCGCCGCCTGCAGTGAGCCGTCGGGAGGCTCTCCTCGGGGATCGCGTGCCTCGTTCCAGGCTAACGGCATCTGAACGCGCTTGTGTCGCTTCTGGTGGAGGCTGTCGTGCCTGCGGTGTTGGTGTGGCTCCATGTCTCGCCGTCTGGCGCGGTTACGCGGAGTTCGAAGCCGACATCCGTCACGGGCGCCACGAAGACCCATCGGTGTCCGTTGTGTTCGCAACCGTCCAGCACCTTGACCAGGACCTCGGCGTTCTCCCGGCTGAAGAACCAGAGAATTCCGGATTGGCTGGAAGCCCATACACCTGCCTGCGCTTGTCCGGTTTCGCCTTCGCCGGTGACGTAGCACATGCGAACCCCGTAGCCGCCGTCAAACTGAAGCACGTCAGTCGTTGGAGTACAAGGGCCTGGGCTCGGGTCGGGGTCTGGCGATGGAGTTGAACTCTCCTTGACAAAGCGGATGACCCAGGCATCGTCAGCATCCATTCTGACCCATATGGACATGTCGATGGAACCGCTTACGAGAAGCCGGTTCGCTGTTCGGCTGTTGCCAACCTGGACCTGGCAGGCCAAAGCCGAGCAGAACACCCTCTCCGAATTGTAGGGCTCGTCACTGTCCAGGACAAAGGTGTGCTGAGTGTTGTTGGCAGTAGAGAGGGTGGCGGTCCAGATTCCCTCCGTGAGCGGATAGGGTAGACTCACGTTCTCCCCGCCCACGGTGCCTCCGGAGCCTCGCGCCGTGAAGTCGGTTTCGGTCTCGGCAGAAACAACTTCAGGAAAGTTGCTCGCTGCGGCAAATGATGGGTTTGACCCATCCTTGACAAACCGGATGGCCCAGGCATCACCAACAGCAATATGGGGCAATATGAGCATGTTTATCGAGCCGCTGACAAGGAACCACTGCCTCGTTCGGCTGTAGCCGACCTGGACCGAGCAGACCGAGGCTGTGCAAAAGAGGTTTTCCGTACTGTAAGGCTCGTCTGGAGCGTTTCTCAGCCAGATAGAATGATGTGTGCTGGCAGTATCAAGAGTAGCGGTCCAGACTCCGTCGGTGAGCGGATAGGGCAGATTCACGTCCCCTCCCCCGGAGCCTCGTACGGTGAAGTCGGTTCCGGTCTCGGCAGACGCACCATCAGGAAGCCTGCTCTCTGCAGCAGGAAGTCCTTCCGGAAGCAGGCCGCGCTCGGGACTTGTCCTGACCTGTTCAAGGACGGTCAGCGCTTGAGCCTTGTGAGCCAGACGCAGGTCCCCCTCGCCGTTTTCCTTCACGTGTTCGAAGACGGTCTGTCCGTAGGCGGGCGCGAAGGTCAGCGCGATGGCGAGGGCGCAGAGTGCGATGGAACGCATCGGGGGATAACTCCAGGGATATTGCGCCGGCTCCGGGATCCGGTGTCGCGGCGGGTCACGCGGGCGGCGGAGGGCAGATCGGACGCGACCTCAAGGTCCAGCCGCCAAGGGCTGTTGAAACCTGGAGGCAGGCCGTCAGGTGCGGCTGCGGTGGAGAGAACCCTGCCGAGGACGATCGTCCCGGTCTGATCGACCATTGAGCCGTCGTTGGGCAGGATGCAGGTGATGGCCGCCACCGGTGGCGCAGCCGCCACCAGGATTGCCGGGAGCATGGCTGCGACCGTGCCAGGCAGACGGGAAGGAAGGGCAGGCGCACCGATTGGCTGCACGGAGTTCTCTTCCTCCGGGCAAGTCATCCTGCGGCATGGTCGTGTGTGGGGAATCTGTCCCATTCGTCAGTCAACGGGCGACTTACTATACAGGCGGCTTCCACTCTGTCAACTTACGTGACAGCGTGGCGCCGCTGTTCGGCGCTGTCCGCGTAGAGGGCGCTGCGGGTTGCGCGCACGACGGTCGGCGGCGGCGCGCTTGCCGCTCGCCTGCCGGCGCCGCTGCTCCACGCAGCGGTGGGCCGGACACGGGTCAGGGCGGTGCGGCGGAACTGCCGCCGGTCTGACCAGCGTCCCACAGGCCCGTTGTCTCGGCCATCATCGTCCACTATCGCACGCCGGCGCTGCTCGAGGCGGCCGTGGCGGCGCTCCACCGGGACGCCGGTGCTTCGGGCTTCGAGATGGACGTCGTCGTGGTGGTCAACGGCGCGCGGTCTCGCGGACGGGCGGAGCGCCCGGAGGTTCTCGAGGCGAAGCGGCGGGAAGGTCGGCGTCGGCCAGGTGATGGCCATTCGCGAGACCGCCGCTCCGGTCGCGCGCGTGAACGCGGACCGTCGCCGAGTTGCGCCTGGCGCCGTGGCACGCTGCTCCGGGCGCGCGCGTGAGCGCGGGTCGGTTATCTCCAGCAGCGTCCGCCGCGTCCGCTGCTCCGGGCGGCTCCGGGCGGCTCCGGGCGCGCGCGTGAGCGCCGCGTCGTGGTAAGCCTGACCTTCGGCGTCCGTGGCGGCTCCGGGCGCGCGCGTGAGCGCGGGGCGTGGAGGACACACCCCGACTGTGTGGTACGGCGGCTCCGGGCGCGCGCGTGAGCGCGATGCCGGCGAAGACACCCCCGGAGCGACCTGCCCTTGAAGGCCTCGGGCGGCGAAGAGCCACAATCCTCTCCCAGCGGACGAATATTGAACGGCAATGGCTCCCGTGAGTATGCTACGGTGACGATACGGCACAGAGCCGGTGCCGCCGCGCCTGATCTTCGGATTGAACAACCTCTGGTCGGGCTTGGCGAGTCCGGCGCGAAACGAAGGGCGGCAAAGGCCGCTCAAGGAGGAAGAAACTGATGAAGCACATCATGATCGCGCTGGTTGTCTGCGCGATTCCGGCGATGACCTTCGGTCAGACCGCCGTTTGCGAGGACTGCACCCATGACGTGTCCATCTACGCGGGCGATGGGGGGCTCATCGCGGAGGCCGACGGCGTCGACATCGTGACCTGGGTTTCCCAGTGCGGCCGCGTCATCAGGACTGGCGAACTCGAGGCCAACGACGAAGGCATCGTCACGATGCTGTTCAAGGACGCCGACCTCGTTTGCAACGCGGACGAGAGCCGCTTCCAGATCGGCCCCGTCAGGGCGGGCGGTTGGTACTGGCTAACCGGCGACAGAAGCTCGGCGGTGGGCGCGCTGGTCAACCAGGCGGTCCTCGGCAACGACACGACCGACACCACGGACCCCGGTCCCGGCGTGACGATGAAGGATGGCAGGGGCGCCGTCCTCCTCGAGGAGATCTCTACCGGCCGTCGCGGCATTCTGCCGAACATCCTGCCGAAGGCGCCGGGGCCGTCGTTCGGACCGTGCGGCTACGGTGGATTCGGCCGCCTGCTCAAGAAGTGCACGATGGGCAACGGCGGCGCGATTCTGCAGGCGACGAGCACGGATTACCTTACCGAAAGGCTCGTGTTGATCACGGACGGGTCCACCGTCATCCGGCCCGCCGGGACTGCCACGGTCGACCTGGTTGTCGACCTGTGGATGGCCTGGGGCGGCCACATCACGAACGACGAGTTGGTGAATCCAGCAGGGTTCGGACACGCGGCCTTCGTGGGGAGCGCGGCCAGAGCCGAACACCGCTTGACCGGCGTTACCTACACGGTGAAAGTCGGCTCCCCCCCGGGGGCGACTCTCACGGATGCTTCCAGCACGGCGGTAGCCGGCGTGACGTACGCGGAAGACAGCGCCGCCGCCTTCGTCAGCATCGCAGCGGACACCGAGTACTGCGGCACAACGGCCAACTTTTCCCTGCCAGTGACCATCACCGCAACGATCGACGACGCCGGCGCGGCGACCGTGACGCCCCCCGTCAAGCGGAACGCGGCGGGCGTGGCTGCGGAAATGAGCTTCACCGTCGTATGTCTTTCGGCTTCGGCGGCGGGTCAGGGCCAGGAACTGGTGCCCGACAACCCGTTCCCCGTCGACTAGCGGAACCAAGGAGAAAAGAGCGATGAAACTGATGAAACGAATCATGATCGCGCTGGTCCTCTGGGCGATTCCGGCGATGACCTTCGCCCAGACCGTCGTATGCAAGGACTGCACCCATGACGTGTCCATCTACATGGGCGATGGGGGGTTCATCGCGGAGGCCGACGGCGTGGACAAGGTGACCTGGGTTGCCGACTGTCCCGGCGTCATCCACCAAGGTGAACTCGAGCCCGACGAGGACGGCGTCGTCATGCTGCAGTTCGCGGACAGGGGCATTGTCTGCGACGCGGAAGGCGGCCATCTGCAGCTCGGCCCCGTGAAGGACGGCGGCTGGTTCTGGATCACGGGCGACAGGAACTCGGCCGTGGGCTCCCTGGTCGACCAGAACAGGCTCGACAACCCCCCGACGGACATCTTGAGTGCCGGCCCTGGCGTGAAGATGACGCTGGGCCGAGGCGCTGTTCTCCTCGAGGAGACCTCGACCGGCCGTCTCGGCATCCTGTCGGCCATCCTGCTGGAGCCGCCGACGTCGTTCAGGAAGTGCGGCTACAACGACAAGGGGCCGGGCGCATCGCCGCGCTACACCCGCCGGTTCTCCGAGTGCACGACGGGCGACGGCAACACGTTGACTCTGGCGACGGTCACGGACGGGTTTACCGGAGAGACGGTGCAGATCCAGAACGGCGGCGCCGTCGCGCGGCCCGGCGGGACTGACACGCTGACACTCATTGTCGACCTGTGGATGAACGGGAGCGGCCACTTCACGACCGCCGTCGACGGTAGCCCAACGCTCGGACATCCGGAGTTCGCAGCGACCCCGACAGGCAGGGCCGCCAACCGCTTGACCAACGTCAGCTACAGCGTGGAGGTTGGCAGCGGAATGACGAAGCAGGTTCTCAGCGCGGGTGGAGCGGCGGCAGGCGGTGTCAGCTTCGCGCTGGCGAACCACACCGCCGAGATCTACATCGTGAAGGACGACGTGTACTGCAGCACGACGGCCAACTACACCCTGCCGGTCATCGTCCGTCCGGAGATGGACACCCTGGCCGGTTACGAAGCCCAGGTGACCCCCCCCATCGAGCTGTTGCCTGGCGAGGGCGAGGGCGAGGGCGATGGCGAGGGCGATGGAGGGGGGAGCTTCGGCGACGTTGGGGAAGCGTTGAGCTTCACGGTCACCTGCCCTTGAAGGCTTCGGCGGCGAATCAGGGCTGGCGCCGGGTTTGTGCTGCTTGTGTGGGCAGGTGACGGGGCCTGCCCGATGTCGACTGATGCCCACCGTCCATGATTCTCTCCCGTGGGACAGATTTTGGACGACTCTGGCTCTCGTGAGTGTGCTAGGGTGAAAATACCGTACAGTTCCTTGAGAGAGCCTCCCGAGAGTGTTCCCGGCAGTGAACCGCACAGAGCCGTGTCCCCACCGGGTTGCTTGATCGCAGGAGGCTCGCCGGCCGCGCGCAGGGACCCGTTCAAGAGAGCCGAAGAGGAGCTGGAGAACCGAAGAGGAGCTACCGTGTTGCACCGAATACTGGATCGTCGTTCTTTCGTCCTTCTCGCCGCGCTGGCTGCCATGCTCGCGGCGCCGCTCGCGGCCCAGACGGGCCGCGACCTGCTGCTTCCCGTCGGCAGCGAACCACAGGGTCAGGCCGAAGTGGTTCCCTGGCGTCTCACCGAGCAGGCGGGCGAAGTTCCCGTGTCCGCGCATGCCCGCGACGTGCGGTCGCCTCGGCACGGAGCAGACGGATCAGTGGGCGTCCCGCAGGCGGTCACCGAGTCCTACACCGAGCTCTACCGGTACGACGACGGCAGCATGGAGTTTCCGGCGTACCAGTTCGACTTCGAAACGACCTTGCCGTACTTCAAGCATGAGTTCGCTCAGCGCTTCCGTTTGCGCGCGGCGGGGACCGTCGACCACGCGGTGGTCTGCATGGGCCGCCCGCCGTGGGACAGGACCCCCGATGTCGAGTTCTCGGTCAATCTCTACTCCGGCGGGGAGACGCCGGAAACCCTGCTGGCCGGCTACGACGTGGAAGTACAACTACTCGAGGCCGGGTCATACGTCTGCTACAAGGTTCAGGGCGATCTGGAGGGCCTGGAGCTCGCTGGCGGCGACGTGTGGGTCTCCGTCGTCTGGCAGCTCGACGAAATGCCGGCCGACAACCCGCACTTTTGGAAGATGAACGTCTTGATGGTGGACCAGACCGGGCCGGGCGGCGGCGTTCGCGCCAACCGGGGTGTTCCGAACGCAGGCGGAGACTGGGAGTCCTGGCTCCACGGAACCCTGCTGGCGAAGGTCGATCCGCTCCTCAGGGCATACGGCATCCGGCTCGCCGTCAATCATGAGGGTACGGACCCCGATCCCGATCCCGATTCGGATCCCGATCCCGATCCCGGCCCCAGACCCGGCCCTGACCCCGATCCCGACCCTGATCCTGACCCTGACCCCGACCCCGACCCCGACCCCGACCCTGACCCTGACCCTGACCCTGACCCTGACCCCGATCCTGATTCGTACCCCGATCCGCCTTCCGGAGAGGGCTACACGGACTGCGTGCCCCAGGCCACGTCGCTCGTGTTCGACGACGGCTACAAGGTCGCGTTCTGCTACGAAACGCCGAGTGGCGAGGTCGGCGAAGGCAAGGGCGGCATCTGGGCCTCGGGCGAATCCGGCTTGCTCTGGTTCTTCGACTCCGGCAACGCGGAGGTGCTGGTCAAGGTTCTGAACGGCTGCGGCAACAACGGCCACCGGTGGGTGTTCGTCGCGCCGGTGACCGACGTGGCCTTCAATCTCCACATAACGGACGGTGACGATCGCTTCTGGTCTCATCACAACCGCCAGGGAGATGTGGCGGCCCCTGCGAGAGATACCTCCGCCTTCGAGTGCCGCGGTCGCGCCACCGCGGCTGTTCCGGCGCAAGGCGACGACTGGCAGCCTCGGGAGGTTGAACGGGATCGCCACGTCACCGCCTACGGCGTTCGGCGCGCCGTCAACGATTCGGGTCCGGACTCCGCCCCCGAACCTGATTCGTACCCCGATCCGCCTTCCGGAGAGGGCTACACGAACTGTGTGCCCGAGACCACGCCGCTCGTGTTCGACGGCGGCTACGAGGTCAGGTTCTGCTACGAAACGCCGGCTGGCGAGGTCGGCGAAGGCAAGGGCGGCATCTGGGCCTCGGGCGAATCCGGTTTGCTCTGGTTCTTCACCGCCGGCAACGCGGAGGTGCTGGTCAAGGTTCTGAACGGCTGCGGCAACAACGGCCATCGGTGGGTGTTCGTTGCGCCGGTGACCGACGTGGCCTTCAATCTCCACATAACGGACGGGGACGGTCGCTTCTGGTCTCATCACAACCGCCAGGGAGAGGTGGCGGCCCCGGCGAGAGATACCTCCGCCTTCGAATGCCGCGAGTAGTCGGGTCCGCGCCGGCATCCTGCAAGCGCTTCAGCGAGGTGGAGGCGGTTCGGGGCGCCGTGGGCACGATCCCGTCGAGCGAGTTGATGGGGCTGCTGCTGGCCAACGCCGGCAAGCTGGCGTAGTTCGGGGCGTAGGGCCTGCGGACAGAAGGCTGCGGGCCTCCTGACCGGCCGCCGCGGTCGGACCTACGCTTGCCGGAACGCCCTGACGTCGCTCCCCGCCCCCTCGAACAGCTGCCGCACCGTCGGCAGCGGCAGGCCGACGACGTTGCTGTAGTTGCCGTCGATCTCGGAGACGAACAGGGCGCCGAGGCCCTGGACGGCGTAGGCGCCGGCCTTGTCGTCCGGCTCGCCGGTTTCGGCGTACCAGTCGATCTGCTCGGGGGTCAGCTCGGCGAACAGGACCCGGGTGCTCTCGACGGCGTGCAGGGTTTCGCCGCCAGGGGGGCGGAGGGCGACGCCGGTGAGCACAAGGTGCCAGCGGCCCTGGAGCCGCTCCAGCATGGCGCGGGCTTCGGTCCGGTCGGCGGGTTTGCCGAGGACCTCGCCTTCGGTGACCACGATCGTGTCGGCGGCCAGGACCCATTCATGGCCCTGACCGGCATCGCGACGGTCCTCGAAGGCGCCCTGTTCGCGGTTTCGGGCACCGGCCTCGGCCTTCTCGCGGGCGAGGCGCCGCACGAGGTCGCGGGGCCGTTCGCCGGGGTTCGGGGTCTCGTCGACGGTGGCGGGGCGGACGGTGAAGTCGAGGTCGAGGGACGCGAGGAGTTCACGCCGGCGGGGGGAGGCGGAGGCGAGGATGAGGGGGCCGGGCGCGGCAGTTGGGCGGATTCCGCCTTCGGCGGATGCCGGCAAGACGGCCGGCGCACCCGGTGAAACGGTCTTGCTCACTGGAAGTAGCCCGGGATGGTCTGGACCTTCAGGCCGCGTTTGCCGTGGGCGCGCGGGTCGTTCAGGTTCACCTCGACCTTGCGGAAGGCGCCGGGTTCGCCGTCGGGGGACTCGAACACGAGCAGGTACTGGGAGCGGACTTCCGTTTCGATCCGTTCGTAGACGCGCTTCAGTTCGCCGGCGCCGGTGATGAAGAAGCAGCGGCCGCCGGTCTCGTCGCAGAGTTGCTGCAGGCGGCCGCGGACCAGGAGTTCGCGCGGGTCGATGTCGATGCCGATGCTGTAGATCGCGACCTGGGTGCGGCGGGCGAAGTCGAGCACGTCGTCGAAGCGGTGCTCGCTGCTCGAGTCGCCGCCGTCCGTGAGCAGGATCAGCGCCCGCTTCCCGCGCAGGCCGCCGAAGTAGTAGAGCGCGTAGAGGACGCTGTCGTAGAGGGCGGTCTCGCCCTCGGTCGTCAGGTCGGCGAGGGAGCCGGTGAAGCCGACGGCGAGTTCGGGTCGGTCGTTGAAGGTGATCAGGCAGGCGCGGTCCTGCGGACCGAGGACGAGTTCGAAGAAGTGGAGGGCCGCCTCCTCGGCGGCGTCCATGCGGTCGACCATGGAGGTCGAGGTGTCGAAGAGGATTCCGGCGTGGACCGGCAGGTTGGCGGCGCGGTCGAATCGCTGGATGGACTGCGGCTCGCCGTCGACGAGGACCTGGAAGTCGCCTTCGCCGAGTCCGAGCAGGGGCGCTCCGGAGCGGTCGGTGACCGAGGTGTAGAGCTCGATCAGCGCGACGTCGACTTTCTCGTCCAGGTTGCTCGCGTTGACGAAGACGAGGTCTTCGGCCCAGGCGCCGCTCTGAAGGTGCGCCACCGCGCGGACGTAGGAGAGGGGGTCGTCCGGGTCGATTTGGATCGGCTGCTCGAAGGGCCGCTGGTAGAGCGTCGCGGTGCGGGTGTCGTTGAGGAAGAACTCGACCCGGTCCAGCCGCTCGTGGCGCGGCGCCTCGACCTCGGCCACCGCGCGCACGCTCCGGGTGTGGACGGCGCCGCGCCGGGGCGAGGTGAGGCGGACGGTGAAGCGGTGGGGCCCGGAGTTGACAAGCACTTCGTCGGTCGCCAGCACGCCGCCCTGGTGGTCGTAGGCGTCGGCGCGCAGGGTGTGAACGCGGGGCGTCGGTCCCAGATCGATCTCGACCTGGTAGGGCGGCCGTCGCTTGCTGATCAGCTCCCGGTCGTCCAGGGAGAAGGCGACGCGGTGGATGTCCGGACCCTGGGCCTCGGCGCCGATCCGGACCCGGCCGACGAGAAGCCGTTCGGGCAGGGGGAGGATGCGGAGGATGTGCTCGCCCGACTCGATGTCGCGCGGGGTGGCCGCGTTCGTCTCGGCCAGCCAGTCCGGCAGGCCGGACGCCCCGGGTTCCGGCGGCTTCGCGGATCCCGCCGGCGTCGGCGGCACCAGCGGCACCTCGATGTCGGCGTCCGCGGCGAAGTAGCTGCCCGCATCCAGGTCGCGCACCTTGACGACCAGGCGGTAGGCGCCCGGACGCAGGTAGCGCTGCATGACCAGGGGGACCGCTTCCCCGTCGGTCTCCGCGGTCCGTCGCGGGTCCAACTCACGGCCCGTCTCACCTGGCGGTCGGGTCGCGCCGCCGGCCTCGCGGTCCGTGTCCCCGGCCTCGCGGTCCGCGCCGTCGGCCTCGCGGTCCGCGTCGCCGGCCTCGCGGTCCGCGTCGCTGGCCTCGCGGGTCGCGCCGTCTGCCTCGCGGTCCGTGACGCCGGCCGGCGTCCGCGGCTCGAAGCGGTAGCGGAAGCTCTCGAACAGCTCGCCCTGCCGCAGCACCTCGCCATCGAGCACGAAGCGCCGGCGGCCGGTCTCGGCTTCGGGCAGCAGAGCCGGGTCGATGCTGACGATCGCCTGGACCACGGTGCGGCTGCCGCGCCGGCCCGGGTAGCGCATCGCGATTTCGGCCGCGAACTGCTCGGCGTCGGCGGGCGCCTCCGTGCTGCGGTCGAGGAAGGCGAGCGCCCATTCGTCGTTCGCCTTCCCCGGTTCGGGCGCGCCGCCCATCGCCTCCCAATCGAGGGCGAGGCTCAGGGCAGTCAGCACGTCGCCGCCGCGCGCGCACTCCCGGCCGATCTCCTCGATCCGGGAGGAACGGTCGAGCCCGCCCGCGGCGAAGATCACGATCGCGGACAACCCGTCGGCCGCCGTCCACAGCCGGTAGCCGCCGCCCTGGCGCAGGAAGACGAGGTAGAACTCGCCGCGCACGACCGGGCTGTGCAGGTAGTGCCAGATCTCGAGCGTGCGGAGCAGGCGGCACGTGGTGATGAACCTGCGTTGCGGCTCCCCGTGCAGCAGCAGGGCCTCGAAACGGACGCCCCGGGCGCCGCCGAAACGCTCTTCGGCCGTTTCGCGTGCGCGGTGGAAGCGCTCCCGGAACTCGTTCTGCGGCGTCTCGGGATAGGGATCGCGAACGCTCCAGAAGCGCTGGATGAACGCGTCGCGCTGGTAGTCGTGCCGCAGCTCGCCGAACACGCGGCGCTCCGTGTCGGTCAGGATCACGTCGACCGCATCGAGGAAGTCGGCGTGCCGCCGGTCGAGGACCGTCGTGGACGCCTCCTGGGCCGCGGCGGCGGCGACGAGGACAGGGACCGTTGCGGCAGTGTCCTGGGCCTGGGCGGCGGCGGGGACCGTCGGGGCGGCCGTGGCGAGGAAAGCGAAGAGGAGACAGCCGGCGCCTTGCGGCATCCGCCTCACGGGTAGTAGCCCTTCAGCGTGCGGATAGACACGCCGGGAACGTCGGCGTCGACCTCGATTTCGCGGAAGCGGCGGTCGCTGCCGGTGTTCGTCGACTGGTAGGTGATCAGGTAGCGGGAGCGCAGCTCGCCGAGAATGTGGCCGTAGACGCCGGCGAGTTCGCCGACGCTGCTGATGAAGAAGGAGCTGCCTCCGGTCCGTTCGGCGAGCCGGGACAGGGCCCGCTTCGCCGGCCCCGTCTGGCGGCCCAGCCCGATCGCGTAGATCGCGACTCCGGACCGCTGCGCGTACTCGAGCGCCTGCTCGAAGCTGAAGCGGCTGCTCTCGTCCTTGCCGTCGGAGAGCAGCAGCAGGGCGCGCTGGCCCTTCATCCCGCTCAGGTGGTAGAGGCCGAAGACGAGCGCGTCGTGGAGCGCGGTGCCGCGTTCGGCCTTGAGGCCGGCGAGCGACCCGGCGAGCCTGACCGGATCGTTGGTGAAGTCGGCGGCGAGGTACGGATGGTCGTTGAACGTGACCAGGGCTGCCCGGTCGCGGGGCGTGATCTCCGACTGGAACAGGTCGAGGGCGGCCTCGCGGGCCGTGCCCAGACGGTCGACCATCGAGGCCGAAACGTCGAGCATCACCTGGAGATGGACCGGCAGGTCGGTGACCCGCTGGAAGCGGAGGACCTCCTGCGGCGTGCCGTCTTCCAGAATCGTGATCTGGTCGGGCTGCAGGTCTTCGTACGGGCGGCCCGATCGGTGGAGCGCCGAGGCGTAGAGCTCGACGTACTGGATGTCGACGATCTCCAGGTAGTCCGGCGCATTGACGTAGACGACGGCGTCGGTCGAGTTGCCGTCGGTCAGGAAGGCTGCGGCGCGCAGGTAGGTGATCTCGTCGCCGGGCGGCAGCTCGACCCGATGGCTGAAGGGCTCCTGGTAGAGCGTGGCCACGGGTTCGTCGTTGAGGAAGAGCTCCAGACGCTCGACCAGGCTCCCGTCGGGGACCGCGAGATCGACCTCGACCTGGACTTCCCCGGCGTACTTGACGCCGTCGCGCGGTTGGGCGAAGCGCAGCGCGAAGCGGTTGCGGCCGGAGTTCATCGTGATTTCGTCCGAGGCGACCTCGGCGCCGTCCGCGTCGTGGGCGGCGGCGCGCAGGACGTGGACACGCGGCACGGACCCCAGGTCGAGTTCGACGGAGAACGGGGCGCTGCGCTTGCGGGCGACCTGATGGCCGTCGAGCCAGAAGCGCATCTCGGCGATGTCGCCTGTCGCCAGCGTGTCGAAGCGCACCATGCCGGTCTGGAGTTCGCCCGACGGCTCGAGGAGCTTCACGGTGGGCACGCTGCTGTTGAGCACCGCCTCCGCCTGGTCGATGATCTTCTGCACCGCCGGGTCGAGTTGCCGGGCGGCGGGCGCCTCCAGCGTCGGCACCTCGAGCGGCTGCTCCAGGCGGGCGAAGCGGTTGCTGTTCAGGTCCTCGATCTTGAGCACGAGCCGGTAGTTGCCAGGTCGCAGCCGCCGCTCGAGGGTGAGCAGAATGGGGGTGCCGTGGTCCCCCGCGTGGTTCGCGTTGCCCTCGTTGGCCTCGTTGGCCTCGTTGGCCTCGTTGGCCCCGTTGGCCTCGTTGGCCTCGTTGGCATCGTTGGCCGCGTCATTGCTCACGGCGCCGCCGTCGTCACGCGCGTGATTCGTGCTCGTGTGGCCGCCGTCGCTCGCGTTCCTGTCGTTGATCGCGTCGCCGTCGTCTCTGCCCAGGGGCAGGTCGAACTTGTAGCGGAAGTTCTCGAACAGCGCGTCTTCGCGCAGCACCTCGCCGGTGAGGAAGAAGTTGTAGCTCGACTGTCCGCCGACCTTGTCCCGGTGGGCGGAGGAAGGCTCGATCTCGACCACCGCCTCCACCACGGTGCGCGCCTGGTAGCGGGCCGGGTAGCGGACCTCGAGCGAGGCGTCGAGCGGCTCGGCGTCCTCCGGCACGTCCGTGGTGTACGCCTCGAAGGTGAGCGTCCACTCCGCCGAAGGCGCCTCGGGCGCTTCGATCAGGCGCGTCATCAGCATGGCGAACTCCATGCCGTTCGATCGCAGCAGCCAGTTGATCGCGGAGGCCGCGACGTCGCCGTCCTTGCAGCTCTGGATGTCGCCGGCCGCCCCCTGCGCGTTGACGCCGACGTCCAGTAGACGGTCCAGGCCGTCAGCGGGATGCCAGAGTTCGTAGCGGGGCTGGTTGGCGCGACGGTAAAACAGCAGGAAGAACTCGTGGCCGACCGTGTCGCTGCGCTGGTAGAACCAGATCTCGATCGGCCAGGTGACCATCGTGCACTGAAACTTGAGCCGCCCGCCGGGCTCGCCGTTGAGCAGGTACATGCGCGTCCGGTCCGAACGCGGTCCGTCGAACTCCTGCCGGACGTAGAGCAGCCGCTCCTCCCAGCGGGCGCGGAACTCGTTGCGCGGCGTGTCGGGGTAGGAATCGCGAAGCCGCCAGAACCGCTCGATCCAGGCCCGCCGCTGGTAGTCCTGCGTGACCTCCAGGAATGCCTCGCGTTCCCGGTCGCTGATCAGGAAGTGGACGTCGTCGAGGAAAGTCTTGAACTCGAGCGGCAGAGCCGCCTCGACGGCCTCGAGCGCGGCCCGCCGCTCGCGCCGCTCCTTGCGGGTCTCCTTGCGCTCTTCCTGCGCGGGCGCCGGCGTGGCCGACGTGGTGAAGACGAGGAAGAGGCCCGCCGCCAGGGCCAGGTTCGAGGCTCTGCGTGCGGCTTTCATCGGTCCTCAAGCGTACCGCCTGGCCGGTCAACACGGGGTGCGCCGGCCCTCTGGCCGGCTGCCGCCGAAGGCGGCCAGGAACGTGCCGCCTCCTGGGCCGGCTCCTTTTCCTCCGGTCCGCACGTCCCCTTCAGAAAGTACAATCCACGACGAGCATGCCGGCGCCCGTCTACCTCGACCACAACGCGACGACGCCGCTTGATCCGCGGGTCGGCGACGCGATGGCGCCCTGGCTCGGCACGCGGCACGGCAATCCCTCGTCGGTCCATGCCTTTGGCCGGGAGGCGCGGGCCGCGGTCGAACTCGCGCGGGAGCAGGTGGCGGAGCTCGTCGGCGGACAGCCGCCGGAGGTGGTCTTCACCGCCTCGGGTAGCGAGGCGAACAACGCGGTGCTGTTCTCGGCGTTCGCCGACAGGGATGGCGGCCACCTGGTGATCTCGGAACTCGAGCATCCTTCGATTCACGCGGCTGCCGACCGGTTGGAGGGCCTGGGCGTCGAGGTGACGCGGCTGCGTCCTGGAGCAGACGGGGTCGTCGACGCCGGGGCGGTCGCGGCGGCGCTGCGGCCGGACACGCGGCTCGCCTGCCTCATGCTGGCGAACAACGAGCTGGGCACGGTGCAGCCGGTCGCCGAGGCGTCGGCGGCGTGCCGGGCGCACGGCGTGCCCCTCCTTTGCGACGCGGTGCAGGCGGCGGGAAAGCTCGCCGTCGACGCGGGCGCCCTTGGCGCGGACTACCTCGTCGTGGCGGCGCACAAGTTCAACGGGCCGGTGGGGGCGGCGGCTCTCCGGATCCGGGAGGGCGCGGCCTTCGAGCCGCTCATCCTCGGCGGCGGCCAGGAGCGGCGGCGACGGGCCGGCACGGAGAACGTCGCGGCTCTCGTCGGTTTCGGGGGTGTGCGCGGCACTGGCGTCAGCTGAACTTGACGATCGCATCGAGCGGTTCCGTCGACTGCGTGACGGGCTCGAGGCTGGCCTCGGCGACATCCCGGAGGCCCGGCTGCACTGCGGCTCGTCGCCGCGATTGCCGCATACGACCCACGTCGCGTTTTGTGGCCTGATCGGCGAGGAGCTTGTCGTCCGGCTCGACCTCGCCGGCTTCGCGGTCTCGACCGGGGCGGCGTGCGCCTCGGGCGTCGTCGAGCCGAGCCGGACGCTGCTGGCGATGGGCGTGGATCCGACGGAGGCCCTGGCGTCGATTCGCATCAGCCTGGGGACGACGAACGACGAGGCGGAGATTGCGCGCTTCCTGCCGGTGCTGGCACGCGAGGTAGAGGCGTTGCGGGAGCTGTCCGCCGCGCCGGCCGTCCGGGCGGTGGCGGGATGAGCGCCGTGGCCCAGGCCGCGGTGTCGCCGGCCGCCGCCGCGCCGGCCGCCGCCGCCGAGCCGGCGCCGCTGACCGCCGTGGCGATGAGCGGCGGTCTCGACTCATCCGTCGCGGCACTGCTGCTGGAGCGCGGGGGGATGCCGGTGGTGGGCCTGTCCATGCTGCTCTGGGACCGCTCGCAGCAGGTCCGCCACGGGCGCTGCTGCGGTTCGCTCGACCTGGGCGACGCGCGGCGGGTGGCCGAGCAGATCGGTCTGCCCCACTACACGCTGCGCATGGACGGGGAGTTCCGCCGGCACGTCGTCGATCCCTTCGTCGACAGCTATGTGGGCGGCCGCACGCCGAGCCCGTGCATCTCGTGCAACACGGAGATCAAGTTCGAGGCCTTCCGGGAACGGGCGCGACGGCTGGGCGCGGACCGGATCGCGACCGGCCACTACGCGCGGATCCGCCGCGGCGGGGACGGCAGCTACGAACTCCACACCGCGGCCGACCGCTCGAAGGACCAGAGCTACTTCCTGTTCGAACTGAACCAGGAGCAACTGGCCCGCGCGGTGTTCCCGCTGGGGGAACTGACGAAGACACAAGTGCGCGAGATCGCTCGCGAGGCCGGCCTGGCGGTCGCGGAGAAGGGCGAGAGCATGGAGATCTGCTTCGTCGACCGTGGCGTGCAGGAGTTCGTGGAAGGCGAGCGGCCCGACCTCGCGACGCGTCCGGCCCGGGTGACCGCGAGCGACGGCGAGGAACTCGGCGAAGGCGCGCCGTACTACCGCTACACGGTCGGACAGCGACGCGGCCTGGGTGTTGCCGCCGGCCGCCGGCTCTACGTGCTCGAGGTGCAGCCGCAGGAGAACCGGGTCGTGGTTGGCGACCGCGACGAGCTGCTTTCGCCGGGCCTGATCGGCCGCGGCCTGCACTGGATCGCGGGGGCGCCGCCGCACCCGGCGGCCGAGGCCGCCGGCGCAGAGACGGTCGAAGTCGAGGTGCGGATCCGCTCACGACATCCGGGCGCATCAGCGAGGGTCGAGAGCGTGCCCGGCGCGGACGGCGGCGCCGGTGTCTGCCGGGTCGACTTCAGCGAACCCCAGGTCGGCGTGGCGCCCGGCCAGGCGGCGGTGTTCTACCGCGGCACGCAGGTCCTTGGCGGTTGCTGGATCGAGAGGGCGCTGAGCTGAATGCGGCTCTCCTTGGGGCGTCCACGCTGCGTCTACTCTACCCACGCCGGCCGCACCCGGCGACCACGACCGTCACCTCGCCGCGCAGCTTCGGGCGTTCCGCGACTTCGGTCGCGAGTTCGCCGAGCGGACGGCGCAGCACCTCCTCGTGGAGCTTGGTCAGCTCGCGAGCCAGGGCCGCGTCGCGGTCGGGGCCGAAGGCGGCGGCGGCGTCCGCCAGCGAGGCGGCGGCGCGCTGCGGGGATTCGAAGAACACGAGGGTGTGCGGCAGTTCGGCGTGCGAGTCGAGGAAACGTCGTCGGCGGCCCTGCCTGGGCGGCGGGAAGCCGAGGAACGTGAACGGGTAGGGAGGCAGGCCGGAGACGACGAGCGCGGCCAGGATCGCGGAGGGTCCGGGCAGGGCCTCGACGGCGAAACCCCTGGCCACCGCGGCCCGCACGAGGCGGAAGCCGGGATCGGAGACGAGGGGAGTGCCGGCGTCGGAGACCAGCGTGACGTCGCCGCCGTCTTCGAGCAGGCGCAGCACGCGGCCGATCTGCCGGTCCTCGTTGTGGTCGTGGAGAGGCAGCATCGCGGGCCGGCCGTCGGCGCCGCCGGCGCCGAGACTTTGAAACAGCCGGCCGGTGCGGCGGGTGTCCTCGCAGGCGACGAGATCGGCGGTCAGCAGCGCGTCGCGGGCGCGGGGCGAGAGATCGGCGAGGTTGCCGATTGGCGTGGCCACGATGCGGAGGCGGCCGGGAATCCTGGCCATCGCTCTACGCTACGGGGTCGTAGAGGTCGCGGTACTGGGCGAGGTTGTGGAGGACGTGCTCCACGTAGTTCCTGGTTTCGCTGAAGCCGACCTTGGTGAAGTACTCGTCGGCGCCGCTGGTGTAGCAGTGGCGGCGCCACAGGCCGGCCTGCGCTTCGCCGGCGTTGTAGGCGGCGACCATGATGTGCTGTTCGTTGGCGAACAGGGCGCGCAGCTCCGCCAGGTACGCGGCGCCGAGTTCGATCGCGAGTGCGGGGTCTTCCAGATCGCGGGGCGTGCGCAGCGGTCTGCCGGAGCTGGCGGCCAGCCGCGCCGCGGTCGGGTAGACGAACTGCATCAGGCCGCGCGCCGACGCCGCCGACACCGCCTGGTGGTCGAACCGGCTTTCCTGGCGCATGATCGCCGCCATCAGGAAAGGGTCGAGGCCGCGCTCGGCGGCGGCGGCGTCGATCAACTCGCCGTAGGCTCGCGGGTAGAGCGCCTGGCGGAGCGTGAGCGGGTGGAGCGGCGCCGGAACCCGGCTCGGCGCGCGCTGGCCGAGGATCTCGGCGATCAGGAGGGCGCGTCGCGGCCGGCTGCGGGCGAGGCCCTCGGCCGCGGTCAGGGCGAGGCGGGGGTTCGCCACCGGGAAGTGCCGGTTCACGACCTCGACCGCGTCTCCCCACAGGCCGAGCGCCAGCATCAGCTCCTGTGGACTGGAGGTGGACCGGGTCCACAGCGGCCAACTGTCGGGGGGCACGCCGCGCAAGGTCAGGAAGGAACGAACGCCGGCGTCGGCGACGAGGCGTCCCTGAAGGAGCTGCCGCGCGGCTTCGGCTTCGTCGCCGCGCCGGCCGTAGAGCAGCCAGGCGCGGTAGAGCATCGTCGGGTCCTGCGAACGAGCCAGTTCGCCCGCGAGCCGCCGGGTGTGAACCGCTAGCGGCTCGGCGGCAAGACGCTTCCCGGCCTCCTGCGCCAGGGGGTGGTAGAGGTCGGCCGCGAGCACGTCGAGGTAGTTCTCGATCGCGCGGTCGAGGCCGCCGCGGGCCTCTACAAGCCGGCCTCGCCAGTAGCGGACCTCGAGGGCGACGCTGCGACTCGCGCGCTCCGCGTCGGCCAGCCAGTCTCCAGCGCGGTCCAGGCGTCCCTGGACGATGTCGGAAGCAGCGAGGAAGAGGCTGCCGCGAGCCACGACGGCACGGTCGCCCTGGAACTGGAGCAGCACGGAGTAGAGCTCGAGCGCCCTGTCCTCGAGCCCGCGCCGCCAGTCGAGGCGCATCGCGCCGAGCAGCGCCGCGGCGGCGAAGTTGCCCTGGGGATGGGCCAGGTAGGTCCGCCGGAACGTGTCGGAGGCGGCCTCCCAGTCGCCGGACAGTTCTTCCGATCTCGCCTTGTGGTAGAGCGCCTGCGCCGAGTGGCGGGCCGAGCCGACGTTCGTGGCCAGCACTTCGTAGTGCCGGGCGGCGTCGTCCAGGCGGCCCTGCCAGAAGTGGCTGCGTGCCAACCGGTAGTGGATCTCGAAGCCGGAGTTCGTCCGCACGTCGACGTCGATGACGATCTGGCCCAGCAGTTGATTGGAGCGGTCGAACGCGCGATGTTCGTGAAAGGTCGTGCCGAGGAGCAGCAGTTCCTGCGGGTTCGGGGGCTCCGGACGGAGCGCGTGCAGCCGTTCGGCGGCTTCGAAGGCCACGATGTCGTTCGAGCGCTCCTCGAGCAGGTCGAGCAGGTCGAGGGCGCCCTCGTCCAGCTCGCCGGCCGCGAGCCGGCACTTGGCGCGGCTCAGACTCAGCAGCCGGCGTTCGGAAGCGGGCATGCGGGACACGGCGACTCCGCCGAGCAGCCGGCAGTCCCCGCCCCGGTCGAGACTCGACGCGAGGAGCTCGGCCGCGGGCCGGATCAGAACCCGCGGCGGCCGGTTGCCGAGCAGCGTCGCCGAGACGCCGGCTGCGATCTCCGGTGCGCCGAGCCGGGTCTGGGCGAGCGCCAGCCGGTAGCGAGCCCAGGGTTCGAGCGCCGGCGTTTCGGTCAGGCAGGTCGCGTACGCCTCGGAGGCGTCCTCGAGCCGACCGAGCTCCTCGAACAGCCGTCCCTCCAGGTAGCAGAGGCCGTACCCGGCCGCGAGGTCGGGCTGCTCGCTGCGGATCCGCTGCGTTTCGTCGAGGGTGGCCTGGTGCTGCCCGGCGGCCTGGAGCTCGACCAGGCGGATGCGGGGATCGTCGTCGACCGCCAGCGCCAGCAGCGGCAGGGTCAAGACGATCATCGTCGCGGCCATACGAAACGATAACCCGCGAGGCGGAATCCGGCATTCCGGCGGCAGCCGCAGCAGGGTCGCCGCTTCGCGGCGCGTTTGTCTGGCCGCCTTCGGGGCAGCCGGCCAGAACCCGGATGGCGCGGACCCGCGCCACCCGCGAACCAGTCCGTGCGCCCTTCACGGGCGGTCGGATGGCGGGCCGGTGCACCCGTTGGCGGCTGCCGCCATTGCCCGCCGTGGCAGGATACGGAACGGACTGGAGGATCTCAGGGGCCATGCTCGACAAGCTGGAACAGATTGAGCACACCTACGACGAGCTGACGGCCAGGCTCGCCGATCCGGACGTGCTTGCCAGCCCGGCGCAGTTTCGCGACGCGAGCCGGGCGCTGGCGGAGCTGAACCCGGTTGTCGAGCTCTTCCACCGGTACAAGAGGACCCGCGAGGAACTCGATCAGACGAGGGAGCTCTTGGGCGAGCTCGACCGCGACGACGACCTGTTCGAAGTGGCGACCGAGGAGAAGGGGGTGCTGCAGGCGGCGCTCGACGCGCTCGAGGAGAAGGTGAAGCAGGAGCTGGCGCCCAAGGATCCCAACGAGAAGCGCAACGCCGTCCTCGAAATCCGCGCCGGGACCGGCGGCGACGAGGCGACCCTGTTCGCCGCGGAGCTCTTCCGCATGTACAGCCGCTTCGCGGAGGCTCACGGCTGGAAGGTCAACATTCTCGACCGCCGGGGCGCCTTCGCCACCCTGCGCTACGAGGCGGGCGTTCACCGCGTCCAGCGGGTGCCGGAGACAGAGGCTTCCGGGCGCATCCACACGTCGGCGGTCACCGTCGCCGTGCTGCCCGAGGCGGAGGACATCGAGATCGAGATTGCCCCCTCGGAACTGCGGGTGGATACCTACTGCGCGTCAGGCCCCGGCGGCCAGGGCGTCAACACGACGTACTCGGCGGTGCGCCTGACGCACCAGCCCACCGGCGTCGTCGTCACCTGCCAGGACGAACGGAGCCAGATCAAGAACAAGGCGAAGGCGATGCGGGTGCTCAAGAGCCGCCTGCTCGAGATCGAGGAGGCGAAGGCGAGCGCCGAGATGGGCGAGAAGCGCCGGCGGATGGTCGGCAGCGGCGACCGCTCGGAGAAGATCCGGACCTACAACTTCCCCCAGAACCGGGTGACCGACCACCGCGCGGGGCTCTCGGTCCACAAGCTGCCTTCCATCCTCGAAGGCGACCTCGATTTGCTGATCGTCCCGCTGCACCGGCACTTCGAAGCGGAGCGGCTGCAGCAGTCCGGCGACAGCGGAGCGATCTGAGGAGGTTCTCGTCCGGTGCCGGACGGCCAGAAGCCCTCAGCCGGGGCCGCCCGAATCGTCGACCTGCTCGACCTGGGCGCCGGTCACCTGAGCGGCGCCGTCGACATGCCGCGCCGCGAGGCTGCGCGGCTGCTGGGCGAGGTGCTGGGACTCGAAGAGGCGCAGGTGTACGCCCGTTCGGACGAGGACGTCCCGGCGCCCGCCGAGGTGAGCTATGGGCAGTTGATCCGGCGGCGGGCGGACCGCGTACCGATGGCCTACCTGGTGGGGCGGCGCGAGTTCTACGGCCGTCGCTTCGAAGTCGATCCGCGGGCGCTGGTTCCGCGGCCGGAGACGGAACACCTGGTGGAGGCGACGCTTGAGTGCGTCGGCGTCGGCGCCGGCGCCCGGGTGCTCGACCTGGGGACGGGGTCCGGCTGCATCGCGATCACGGTGGCGCTGGAGCGCCCGGACGCCTCGGTCGTCGCGACGGACCTTTCGCTCGGCGCGCTGGCAGTGGCGGCGTCGAACTGCCGCCGCCACGATGTGGACGGCAGGGTGCGCCTCGTCCGCGCGGACCTCCTGTCGGCCCTTCGGTTGCAGGCGTTCGACGTGGTCGTCTCGAACCCGCCCTACATCGACATCGGCGAGTGGCACTCGCTGATGCCGGAGGTGCGCGACCACGAGCCGCCGGAGGCGCTGTTCGCCGGCGACGGCCTGGACTTCTACCGCCGGCTGTTCGGCGCCGGCGAGTTGTTCGCGGCGGGTCAGCGGTTGCTGGTCGAGATCGGCAAGGGGCAGCTCGACGGGGTGCGCGAGCTGGCGGAGCGCGGCGGGTTCGAGGTGGAAGCCGTGGTTCTCGACCTGGCCGCGATCGCGCGGGTTGTCCGTCTACGGCGGAGGTAGAGTGTACGGATCCGCGGGGCGGGTCTGCCGGAGAGGAGAAAGGATGTCCCTGTTGATTCGGAACGGTCGCATCGTGACGGCGGTGGACGACTACGACGCCGATGTCTTCGTCGAGGACGAGACGGTTTCGCTGATCGGCCGCGCCCTGGACGTCAAGGCCGACCGGACGATCGATGCGGCGGGACGGCTGGTCATCCCGGGCGGCGTCGATCCTCACACGCACATGGACATGCCCTTCGGCGGCACGACGAGCGCGGACGACTTCGAGACCGGCACCCGGGCGGCCGCCTTCGGCGGCACGACGACGATCGTCGACTTCGCGATCCAGACGAAGGGCGAGTCGACGCTCCAGGGGCTCGAGACGTGGCACGAAAAGGCGGCCGGCAAGGCGGGCATCGACTACGGCTTCCACATGATCGTCACCGACATGGAGGACGACCGCCTGTGGGAGATGCGGCGCCTGGCGGACGAGGGCGTGACCTCCTACAAGATGTTCATGGCCTACCCGGGCGTGCTCTACGTGGACGACGGCACGCTGTTCCGCGCGATGCGCAAGGCCGGCGAGGACGGCACCCTGGTCTGCATGCACGCGGAGAACGGAATCGTGATCGACGAGATCGTCAAGATCGCGCTGGCCGAGGGAAAGACCTCGCCCAGGTACCACGCCCTGACCCGCCCCACCCGGATGGAGGCGGAGGGCGTCCACCGCTCGATTGCGATCGCCGAGGTGGCCGGCGTGCCCGTCTACATCGTCCACCTGAGCTGCGCCGACGCACTGGAGCAGGTGACCCTGGCGCGCAGTCGCGGCGCCCAGGTGTTCGCGGAGACCTGCCCGCAGTACCTGTTCCTCGACCTGAGCCACTACGACCGCGAGGACTTCGAGGGCGCCAAGTACGTGATGACGCCGCCGCTGCGCGAGAAGTGGAACCAGGACCACCTGTGGCGGGGGCTCTGCTTCGGCGACCTGCAGAGCATCTCGACCGATCACTGCCCCTTCTGTTTCAACGATCAGAAGGTCCTGGGGATAGACGATTTCAGCAAGATCCCGAACGGCGCCCCGGGAGTCGAGAACCGGATGAGCCTGGTTTACAACGGCGGCGTCGCGGGCGGGCGGCTGTCGGTCAACAAGTTCGTCGAGCTGACCTCGACCGCGGCCGCCAAGCTGTTCGGGCTGTTCCCGAAGAAGGGGACGATCGCCGTCGGCAGCGACGCGGATATCGTCGTCTTCAACCCGGACCGGCGGGAGGTGATCAGCGTGAACAACCCGCACACGCACCACATGGCCGTGGACTACAACACCTACGAAGGCACCGAGGTCCAGGGCGTCTCCGAGATCGTGATCAGCCGCGGCCGGGTCGTCGTCGAGGACAACGTCTGGCACGGGCGCACGGGCGGCGGAAACTTCATCAAGAGAGGGCTGTTCGGTGGGCCTTTCTAGCAGCCACGGGCTGCCAGGCATGGGAGAAGCGACATGAGCAGGATGTTGAAGTCGGGCCTGATCCAGATGTCGTTGCCTGAGGGCGCCTGCGGAGACGGCGCGTCCGCGGACGAGGTCGCCGCGACGGTCGAGGCGATGACGGCCAGGCACATCCCCTGGATCGAGGATGCGGGCCGGCAGGGCGTTCAGGTTCTCTGCCTGCAGGAAGTGTTCAGTACGCCGTACTTCTGCCCCGGCCAGGACTCGAGCTGGTTCGCGGCCGCGGAGCCGGTTCCGGGCCCGACGACGGAGCGGATGGCGGAGTACGCGCGCCGCCACGCGATGGTCATCGTCGTGCCGGTCTACGAGCGGGAGACCGCGGGCATCCTCTACAACACGGCCGCCGTGATAGACGCCGACGGCAGCTATCTGGGCAAGTACCGCAAGACGCACATCCCCCAGGTCGCCGGCTTCTGGGAGAAGTACTTCTTCCGCCCGGGCAACCTGGGCTACCCGGTGTTCGACACCGCCTACGGCCGAATCGGCGTCTACATCTGCTACGACCGCCACTTCCCGGAAGGCGCGCGGGCCCTGGGCCTCGCCGGCGCCGAGATCGTCTACAACCCGTCGGCCACCGTGGCCGGTCTCTCCGACCACCTGTGGACGATCGAGCAGCCGGCCCACGCCGTGGCGAACGGCTACTTCATGGGCTGCGTCAACCGGGTCGGCACGGAGAAGCCCTGGGACCTCGGTTCCTTCTACGGCAGCAGTTACTTCGTCAACCCGAGGGGCGAGATCGTCGCCCAGGCGTCAGGAGACGAGGACGAACTGCTGGTCGCGGACCTCGACCTCGGGATGATCGACGAAGTGCGGTCCGTGTGGCAGTTCTACCGCGATCGGAGACCCGACGCCTACGACGGCCTCGTCAAACCGTAGACAACCGGGACGGGCTGCTACCGCAGCCTCGACCACTGCTCGCCTCTCGGACGGCCTCGGACAGGGACCGGAATCCACCCGGCAGAGGTACAGGTGCGGCGGCCTGCCATCCGGGTGCCCGTCATCGTGCTCACGGATGGCAGGCGGGCGAATCGTCGACGTGAAGGCCTTCCCGAAGTGCTGCCGCAACGCTCCGACCGACGAGGGCGACGCGGCGACCGCCGACTCCCCCGGCGGGTCTCAGGCCGAGGCTTAGCTCGCCCGGCTCTCGACGGTGACCCGCAGGCGCTTCATCATTTCGTGGAGCGTCGTGGGCTTGACCTTCAGGCGCTCCGCGGCGCGCTTCTGGACGCCGCCGCAGGCTTGCAGGGCCTTGACGATCAACTGCCGTTCGTAGGCGCTGACCGCTTCCTTGAACGAGACGCCGCGGGTCGGCAGCGTCTCCGGGGGCGGCAGCGTCGTGTCGGGCCTGCGGATGTTGCCCGGAAGCAGGTCGACGCCGATCTCCGCACCGGTCGAGAGCACGACCGCCCGCTCGACCACGTTTTCGAGCTCGCGCACGTTGCCGGGCCAGTGGTAGGCCATCAGCAGGTCCATCGCCTCGGAGGTCAACCGTCGCGGCTGCTTCTCGTTCTCGGTCGAGTAGGTGCGCAGGAAATGCTGGGAGATCAACGGGATGTCCTCAACGCGGCGGGACAGCGGCGGTAGTTGAATCGTGATCACGTTGAGGCGGTAGTAGAGGTCCTCGCGGAACTCGCCGTCGGCGACCCGCGCCTCCAGGTCGGCGTTCGTCGCCGCGACGAGCCGGACGTCGGCCCGCAGCGTTTCGAGTCCGCCGAGGCGCATGAACTCCTTCTCCTGGATCACGCGCAGAAGCTTGGACTGGGTGTCGGGCGGGATGTTGCCGATCTCGTCGAAGAAGATCGTGCCGCCGTCGGCGACCTCGAACAGGCCCTTCTTGTGCGAGACGGCGCCGGTGAAGGCCCCCTTGACGTGGCCGAAGAGCGTGCTCTCCAGGAGCTCGCTGGGCATGGAGCCCGAGTTCACGGTGACGAACGGTCCGTCCGTGCGCTTCGAGTTGCCGTGGATGGACTTGGCGACGAGTTCCTTGCCGGTGCCGCTCTCGCCGCGGATCAGGATGTTGCTCTTCGAGGGCGCGGCTCTGCGGATCAGATCGAACACCTGGCGGATGGAGCGGCTCTTGCCGATGATCCTGTCGAAGCCCTGGCGTTCCCGCAGTTGCTCCTTCAGGTCGCGGTTCTCGGCGGTCAGCCGGCGGCGTTCGAGACCCTGGCGGATGGTCAGCCGGACCTCTTCGTTCTTGAACGGCTTGGGCAGGTAGTGAAAGGCGCCCTCGCGCATCGCCTCGATCGCCCCTTCGATCGAGGAGTAGGCGGTGATGATGACGACGACCTGGTCCGGCTCGCTCAGCCGGATCCGGCGCATGACCTCCTTGCCGTTCATGTCCGGAAGCATCAGGTCGAGCAGCACCAGGTCGATCTCCTCCTGGGCGAGCACGGTCAGCGCCTCCTGGCCCGAGGCGCAGCAGATCGGATGGTGCCCCTCCTGCCGGATCAGGGCCGTGAGAACGTCCTGCAGGACTTCTTCGTCGTCGACGACGAGTATGTTCATGGTCCGTGTTCCTCGGCCTGAGCTAGCGGCGGGAAGACCATCTGCGGCAGCCGGACGGTGAATCGGCAGCCGCGAGGGTCGAGGTTGGTTGCGAAGAGGTCGCCGCCGTGCCGGCGCACGATCTCCTGGCTGATGGAGAGACCGAGGCCGGTGCCGCCGTTGGCCTTGCGAGTGGAGAAGAAGGGCTCGAATACACGATCGAGGTGCTGTTGCCGAATCCCGGGGCCCGTGTCATCGATATGTACGTTGATCGTGCCGTTCGGGTTTTCCACCGCAAGGGTGAGTGCTCTGGGTCCGGCGCCCCCCTCGGTCATCGAGTCGACGGCGTTCGTCAGCAGGTTGGCGAGGACCTGGCCCAACTCCGTCTCGTTGCCGAGCACCCAGATCGTGCCGTCCGGGCCGATGTCGACCCGGACTTCGACGCCCGCCTCGGCGAACCGCTCGGCGAGCACGTCGCAACTTTCCTGGATGACCGCTCCGATGTCGACGGCGGCCGGCTCGTGCCGGCCGCGACGCGCGAAGTCGAGCAGGGTGTTCGCGATGCGTGCGGCGCGGAAGGTCTGGCGTTCGACCTTGCGCAACAGTCGCCGGCGCGGATCCCGGTCGGGCGTTTCGGCAAGGAGCATCTGGGCATAGCTCGAAATGCCGGTCAGCGGCGTGTTCACCTCGTGGGCGACGCCGGCGGCCATCGCTCCGATTGCCGCCAGCCGCTCGTTCTCGGCCAGCTTCCGCTTCATCGCCTCGCGCTCCGTGATGTCCAGTGCGACGACAACCCGATGGCCGTGGGCGGCGCCCAGGAACTCGGCCACGGACAACTGCAGGTGCTTTCCCCCTGCCGCTTCCTGGGGACGCGCTTTCTCTCCTGCCGCTTCCTGGGGACGCGCTTTCTCTCCTGCCGCTTCCTGGGGAAGCGCCTTCCTTCCTGCCGCTTGCTGCGGAAGCGCTTCTCTTCCTGCCGCTTGCTGAGGAAGCGCTTTCTCTCCTGTCGCTTCCTGGGGAAGCGCTTCTCTTCCTGCCGCTTCCTGGGGAAGCGCTTTCTGGCCGGAACGAGAGTCCTCGAACCGGACTTCGACCGGCGGGTCGCCCTGCTTCGGCAGGAGTTCGAGAGGGATGAGGTCGCCGAGCTCCCGGCCCTCGAGGTCGCTCCGGGTGAGCCCGACGAGAGCCGCGAAGGCGCCGTTCGCGGTCACGATGAGGTCGGCCGAGTCGACGACGGCGATGCCGGCGGGCGAGGACTCGATGATCTCGTCGCTGAACTGCTTGAGTTCGGAAACGCGGACCAGCTGGCGTCGCCTCTGCTCCAGCAGTTGCGCGTTCTCGATCGCGAGGGATGCCTGGTTCAGCAGTTGGCGAATCAGGGCCAGGTCGTCACTGGACAGCGGCGCGCCGCCGGTGTGGTGGCCGACGTACAGGAGGCCGACCCGGCGCTCGCGCACCGCGAGCGGGAAGACGCAGTGGTAGCCGAGGACCGACAGCCGCATCGGGGTGCTCTTCGCCGTGTCGGCGAGTGGCGCCGGCGCGAGCAGGACGTGCGGCTCGTTCCAGACGCCAGCGTCCACGTCGCCGAGTTCGAGCGAGGGCGCCTCCGGTTCCTCCCTGACCGCGACGAGGTGGTCTCCCTCGACCAGGAACAGGTTGCTCTGCTCCACGTCCAGCCCCTCTTCGAGTTCCTTCAGCATGATCGAAGCGAGCCGGTCGAGATCCCGCTCGTGGAGCAGTTCCTCGCCCAGCCGCTCCAGGGCGCGCCGGCTTTGCTGCGCCCGGTACTGGAGCCGCTGGAGGCTGGCGCCGATGCCGTGGCGGACCGGGATGGAGAGGGTGCCGATGAGCAGGAGAACGCTGGCGTTGAGAACGCCTCTTGCCACGACCATGTCCTGGGGCACGCCGCGGCGGATGAGCAGGCTGAGCAGCGAGAACCCGAGCACGGCCAGCAGCACGGTCAGCGCGTAGGTCGCGACGTCGCGGGCGATCACGGCGACATCCCAGAGCCGGTAGCGCAACAGGGCGTAGGCGAAGCTCAGCGGCACCAGCGCCAGCGGCGTCGTCGCGGCGACGCTCAGCCAGGCGGGCGCCGGGAGCTCGAAGGAGAAGGGCACCACGTAGAGCAGCAGGAACGGCAGGTAGCCGCCGGCGACGCCGAACGCAATCCACTGGGTCTGGCGGCCCTGTTCCCAGCCGTGACGCGACAGCAGACTGCGTCCCAGGACCGCGGCCGCCGCCAGCGCAAAGGCGACGAGCAGAACGAGTTCGATGCGGTCCTGCCGCTCCAGGGTCGCCGCGCTCAACCCGCCGGTCAGCGTGCCGCTGCCGAAGATCTGATCGAACTGCATGACGAGGAGCGCGGTCGCCGGCAGGTAGAGCCAGGGGGCGGCGCGGCGCAGCCAGCGCGAGCGCGGCCGCGCCGGGAACATGAGGAAGAAGTGCAGCGTGAGCGGCGGCAGCAGGAGGCGGCAGACGCTGTCGGCCAGGTAGAAGATGCGGTCAATGCCGTCGAAGGGGGCGACCGGCGTCAACAGGTAGACGGCGGCCGACGTCAACGTCCAGAGGTGGAAGAGGAGGATCGGCCTCGTGCGCTGCCGGCTCAGTGTGTACAGACCGATCAGCAGGTAGGCGATCCCGGTCAGGGCGAGCACGACGTACGCCCAGTCCAGGGTCACGCCCGGCAGGCTGTGGCTGGCCGAAACGAGTTCGTCGCCCCGGAGCACCTGCAGGTCGCTCTCGCTGCAGCAGCGCAGCAACCGATCGAGTTCGTCGGCCGACAGCGCCCGCTCCCCGTTGACGAGAACGATGATGTCGTCCGTCTCGAGGTCCGATGCGTCGTCCGCCGACACGACGCGCAGGCCGCTGTCGGTCGCCTCCGCGACCACGCCGACCGTCTGGAAGGAGGCCACCTTGCGACCGACCGAGAACCCCCCCAGACCGACAACGAGGATCGTCAGCAGAAGCAGCGCCGCAGTGAGGCCGAGCCGGGCGGGTCGGGACTCGATGCGCATCACTGGGGATCCTGCTCGTTCGGGGTGTGGCGTTTTCGTCTCAGGCGCGGCGCGGGGCTACTGTGAGGAGGGCCGATTCAGTATGTCGCAAGCACGTGCTGTGCCATCGAGGAACGGCCCTTGTCCCTTGATTCTAGGGCACATTGCCGTTTTGGGGCCCAGGACGGGTTCAATCTGTTGATTGTGGAACGGTTCGTTGAACCGCACGCTCCGGCAGACGGTACAGAACCGTCTGCCGCTTCCAGAAACCAACCCCTGAACCGACCCGGATCGAGGCCTCTCTACCGCCGGCTCTCCACGCTCCCGGACCCGCGCCTCAGGCGCCCCAGACCGTCACCGCCCGGCCGCCGAGCGACTCACCGCGCCGGAAGATCCTCTCCTCCCACGGCTTCGACCCGTCCCGGTCGAAGATCACGAGGTGGCCCGACTCGCCGCCGCACCTGTCCATGTAGTCCAGGGTCTGTTCCAGGCCCTCGCGGATCGTCGCGTCCAGGCTGCCGCGCAGAATCTTGCACTCCACGACGTACCGGCAGGCGGGCACGCCCGGCTCGGCGGCGCCCGCGAAACGGCCGGGCGGCCATACGATCAGCAGGTCGGTCCTGCGGCTGCCCAGCGCGTACTCGCGCTCGATCCGTCCGCCGCCATTTACAACCCGCTGCAGGAACGCTTGAAGAAGCAACTGCGGACCCGCTTCCTTGTACTGGAACCGCTCCAGCCAGTGCTCCGAATGCTCCCGGAAGAACCGCTGGAAGGCCGCCAGCAGACCCTCCACGTCGAGGTCGCCGTCCGGCTTCACGTACCACTCCGTCTCCTGGAGGATCGAGTCCTCGCGGGCGTACATCAGTTCCCGCGGGATTACCTCCCGGTAGATCGGGTTCGCGATCCGGCGCGGGCCGCGCCGCGCCAGCAGGCCCAGGTCGCGGACGTACTCCACGTCGTCCGGGCTGGTTCTGCCGGCGTCGGCCCCGCTCAGGACGGGCTCGACCACGCGCCGCACCCGCTCCTCGCGCAGCTTGTCCGCCAACTGGTGCAGGTGCGTCTGCCGGCCCAGGACCAACTCCTCCCTGGCATCCATGATCGCTTCCTCGTCAATCGTCCGCGAGCGGTCCCGGGCGGCCCTGGTCTCGAAGCAGGCCTGGTGGGCCAGCGCGTTGACCAGCCACGGCTGGCCCCGGGACAGGTTCCACACCGCGGCGAGCGCGCCTTCCGTGAACTCCTGCCCCGTCTCCTCCGTGTGCTGGTCCAGCAGCGCGCGCACGTCCTCCTCGTCCAGGTCGCCCAGCCGCAGCGACTTCGCCTTGATGTTGAACGCGCTGCCGCCGGCGATGATTTCGCCCCCCGACTCCGAGTGGATGCGGTAGTCGCGCACGTCCCGGATCCCGCACAGGATCACGCTCTGCGGAAACGCTGCCGGACGGTTGGTGTACCCGGTGCGAAGCTGGCGCAGTAACGAGATCAGCGTGTCGCCCACCAGAGCGTCCACCTCGTCGAGAAGGAGGACGAGGGGCAAGCGATCCGCCTCGCACCACCGGGTCAGGGTTTCCATCAGGACTGCGTGCGGCCCGGCGATTTCGAGAAGGCCCGGCCACAGCTCGCCCAGCGAGTGGTCGCGCAGCGTCAGGCGCGCCTCCCGGGCGAGGGCGGTCAGGATTGCGCGCATCCCCTGCTCCACGTCGCCCCGCGCCGTCTGCCCGCCCTCGACGTTGGCGTAGACGCAACGGTACTCGTCGCCCGCGTTCAGCAGGTCGCGCAGAGCCAGCAGCGCCGATGTCTTCCCCGTCTGACGCGGTGCGTGCAGAACGAAGTAGCGCTCGTCCCTGATGAGGCGCAGGACCTCGTCCAGGTCGAACCGCTCGAGCGGCGGAATGCTGTAGTGCTTGGCCGGAACCACTGGCCCGGAGGTGTTGAAGAAACGCTCGGCCATCTTGCCGCCCTCGCCGTTCCGCGAAGCCTTGCCGTCATCGTACCGCGTGCCGGGAACTCCCTTGGCGGCCGGTCCGGTTACTGACGGAGCAAGGCGAACGCGGCGCACGACCCAGCGGTGGCCGTTCACGCCGCAGCCGTCCAGCACCCTGACGGGCGGGTGCCCAGCCCTGGACCTGAGACCCAACGAGGCTTCGCCTCAGACCGACGAGCGTGCAGGCCGGAGCGGATGCCGGCCGGAAGGCCGGCGCACCCAGTGGGCGGAATCTGACTCAGCTGGAGAGGCTACGCCGGTTCAAGATGTCTAGTGAGGCTTCGCCTCAGACCGACGAGCGTGCAGGCCGGCGTACCTCTTTGGTGATTCCGCCTAGAAGCGGACCGCGATGCCGGCGACGACGCGGCGGCGGAGCTGGTCGGGGTCGTTGCTCGACTCGGTCGGGACGTGTCCGCGGCTGAGCTGCATTTCGAGTTGCAGGGCCCAGTTCTGCAGGCCCGTGACCCAGGGCAGGTCCTGGGTCAGCACGAGCCGGATGCGTTCCACTGCGAGCACGGTGTCCAGGCCGGCGGGCCGGAAGTCGGCGACGCCGTGGGTGACGGGCGAGAGCTCCTGTTCGACCCAGCGGTAGGCCACCAGGACGCCGGTCGAGCTGCGCTCGAACCGCGTGTCCGCGCTCACGACCAGGTAGCGGACATCGTTGCGGAGACTGCCGCCGTCCTTGGCCCGGAGCAGACCGCCGCCGCCGACGGCGGCCGAGGTGCTGAGGCGGGTCAGGATCTTCTCGCCCAGGCGCTGCTGGAGGCCGAACTGGACTTCCTCGACCTGGTCGCCGTCGACCAGCAGCAGGCTTTCCAGCCGGTCGAAGATGTCGCGGCTGAAGTACAGCCGGACGTTGTCGGCGAACTGCCGCCGGTTGACGCCGAACTCGAAGCCGCGGTCCTGGCCCGATGCGCCGAGCCGGCGGCTGAGCTTGACCCGGTAGCAGTGCTCGTAGGTCGTGCTGCAGGTTTCGTCGTCCTGGTACTGCACGGGCAGGAAGTCGCGGAACAGGAACTGCTCGGAGTCGACCCGCTGGCTCGCCGCGATGCTGGCCTGCCAGTGTGGACCGAGTTCGACGACGAAGCCGGCCTGGGGCGTGAACGAGAGACTGCCGTCGCTCAGGGTGCTGAACATGCCGTACTCGAGGATGACGGTGGGCTGGATCTCCCAGTCTCCCTGGCCGAAGACGTCGAAACGCTCGTGGGGATCCTCGCCCCAACTGGACACCCGGCCGGCACCGTAGGCCTGGCGTTCGCGGTAGCTGATGCCGGTCTCGAGGGACGTGCTGGCGGTGAGCTGTCGCTCGTAGGCGCCGCGGAACTCGAGGGTGGTCGACGACATGGGGGAATCAATCGCGGCCAGCGCCTGGCTGTGAACCCCGCTGGGGCCGGCGTAGAGGTCGCCGAAGCCGTGGTGGAAGTTGTTGTCCGCGGTGTAGCGGGCCTCGAAGTGGGAGGCGCCGCCGCCGGCGGCCTGTTCCACGCGTACCCCGTAGCTCTCCAGTCCGGCGGCCATGGAGTCGGGCATGGAGTCCAGGTCGTCCCAGGCGCCGGCCCGCGGACCCTGGAAGCGGTGGCGTTGCGAGGTGAACTGGATGTTCGAACCCCGGTGGTTCACGTCGAGCGCGAAGGCCTGGCTGTCGCCGACCGGCTGCTGCGCGGCGCCGGCCCGGAAGGCCTGACGCTTGAACTCGCGCAGGTCGGAGCGGAGGGCGAGTTGCGTTTCGCCGAACCGGCTGCGGAGATCGATCTGGCTGCCCAGCACCAGGGCGCCGGCCTCGCCGACTTCCTCGATGCCGGAGAGAGTCCTCAGTTCGGCCTCGAATCGCTCCCGCTGAATCGCCGTCTCGAGGGCCCAGTCGGAATCGTCGGCGATCGCCTCGGCAATCTGGATCTGGCGCAGCACGTCGCTGGGGATGCGGGCGCGAATCGACCAGAAGTCCTCGTCGTCGTCCTTGCCGTCCTTGCCGGAGCGACGCGCCCGGGTTCCCAGCTCGAAGTCGAGGGACTGGACCGATTCGCCCGTCGTGCGCGTGAGTTCCGCCACCGCGGGGACGTAACCCGGCCGGTGGGCGATCACCCGGTAGATGCCGGCGGGCAGGGGCTGGAAGGCGTAGCGCCCGAAGCGATCCGTCGTCGCGAGAAGCTTGCTGCTGTCCGCGACGTCGTAGACGTAGACCTGGGCCTCGGCCAGCGGCGCCTTGCCGGCGTGGACGCGGCCGACCAGACGGCCGGCGGTCGGATCGCCGAGGTTGGGCACGTCCAAGCCCGCCCGGACGGGCGCGGCGGCGAACAGGGCGACCGCGGCGACCGGCGCCAGGACTCCCGCCGAGAGCAGGCGCGGGAGCGCTTCGGTCGACCGGGCGCCGCCGGGATGGTTCCGGCTATTCATCTCAGCGAACGACTATAGCGGAAGAGTTGGGCGGTCAGCCCGGCGTTCGCGCCGGTGTGAAGACGATGACCTCGGCCGCCCCGGCGGCTCGCAGGCAACGCGCGGCGCGAGTGGCCGTGGCGCCCGTCGTGACGACATCGTCGACCAGGAGCACGACGCGATCCCGGACCTCGGCGGGCCGGGGGCAGTGGAACATGACGGTCGGGTTGGCGAGCCGCTGGCGCCGGCTGCGACCGACCTGGGGTCGGCCCAGGGTCCGGCGGCGCAGCGCGGCGCGCCACGGAATGCCGAGCTTCCCGGCCAGCGGACGGGCAATCGACTCGGCGTGGTTCCGGCCACGGACGAGGCGGCGTCGCCAGTGCATGGGCATCGGGACGATCAACTCGGCGCGGCCCAACTCCATTCCCAGGGCGTTCACGGCTTCCGCCGCGAGGTGGCCTCCGAGGTACTCGAGACGGCGGTGCTTGAGTCCCAGGATCACCTGGTCGAGCGGCGGCCGGTAGGCCCAGAGCCAGAAGAAGGCGTCGCAGCCCTCGAGCCGGTCGCCGGCCGCGGGGGCGTGCGGGGGCGGCTCGAGCAGGCGGCGGCAATCGAGGCACAGACTGAGCTCTTGTTTGGCCGGAGCGGAGCAGGCGAGGCAAACGCGGGGCAGGATGAGGTCGAGGGCCAGGGCGGCGCTCCTCCTCACGCATTTCCGGAAGGGCCGCGCGCATTTCCGGAGGGTCCGGGGGAGGCGGACGGTCACGGACCGAAATCGGATACGGACGTTTCGCCGTCGAGATCCGTAGAACCAAGCAGGCAGTCTTCGGGTGGGTGGTTCGTTCCCGGTCATGTCTGTTGACCAGGACGGATTCCGCCCGAGCCATTCCGCCCGAGCCATTCCGCCCGAGCCATTCCGCCCGAGTCATTCCGCCTGAGCCATTCGCCCGAGCCATTGGGGCCAAGCCATTCCGCCCAAGCTGTTCGCCCAAGCCGTCCACCCAAGCCATTCCGCCCAAGCCATTGGTGCGCCGGTTGCTAGAGTGCCGGACCGCGCCGAAAGGAGATTCACTTGACCGCATCGGAACCTCATTCCCGCCCCGGGTGCGGGCGACCGCGGGCGCCGCGACCCGCCTGCCGTTTCGTTGTCCTGTTGCTGGCGGCGCTCCTCCTCCTGCTCGCCGGCGCCGGCTCGGCCGCGGCCCAGGAGCGCTACAGCTACACGGTCACGCTCAGCCCGTCGCTCGGCGGCAGTTTCAGCGAGGGAACCGACAGCGGCGGCGTGCAGGCGGCGTTCTCATGGCGTACGCAGCCGCGCACCGTGGTCGGAGTTCGTTTCGGGAGCTTCGATCTCGGCGGGGATCAGGTCGGCACTCTGGAGAGCCCGACATTCCGCTACGCGACGATCGCCGGTGAGTACCGCTTCCAGGAGCTCTACTACGAGTCGGGGGTGTTCTTCGGCCTCGGTCTCTACCAGCTCGGCAACGGCGTGGACTCGGAGGAGGGCCCCGGTCTGACGCTCGGCGTGTCCGGCGATTTCCCGATCAACAAGCGGCTCTCGGTCGTCATCGAACTGTCGGGCCACTACGCGGACATCGATGCCGCCAGCACGTACGCCGCGGCCCACGTCGGTTTGGCCTACCAGTTCTAGCTCTAGCTGTAGCGGCTCCTGGCGGGAGGCGCAGGCCCGGAGGCGGGCGCTGCGCGCCGATTGCCGGCCAGGACTCGGGTGGCGCGGACCCGCGCCACCCGCGAATCAGTCCGCGCGCCCGTCATCGGGCGCACGGATGGCAGCCGGCGCACCCCGGTGATTGGCAGCTTGCGCGGGAGACTGCTGCCAACTGCTATCATCCGCCGTCGTCATGCCTCTCTACGAGTATCGATGCGCGGATTGCGAGGCCACGCTGGAGGCGATCCAGGCGTTCTCCGCGCCGCCGCTTGAGGAGTGTCCGGAGTGCGGCCGGAGCAGCCTGAAGAAGCTGCTCTCCGCGCCCGCGTTCCAGTTCAAGGGCAGCGGCTGGTACGTGAACGACTACGCCCGCAAGGACAAGAGTCCGGCCGGGGGAGGCGAGTCCGACCGCGCGGCGGCGAATGGCAGCGGCTCGGAAAGCAACGGCAAGTCCGCGGCGAAGGAGTCGTCCGCGGACTCGGGCAAGAAGGCGGGAGCGTCCGGTTCTTCCGGGAACAGCGACAGCCCGAAGACCGCGGCGGCCTCGTAGCGGCGCCGCTCGCGATGCCGCGCATTGCGACGAGTTCGCCCAGCAACTCTCCTCGTTCCAGGTCTCCATCCACGGGCTGCCAGAGCCGGTGGCGGAAGCGCATGGGAATCGAACCCACCCCGGAGACGCATCACGCCCCCGACAACGGTTTTGAAGACCGCAGGAGGCACCAGCCCCCGAGCGCTTCCGCCGGGCAGCATATCCTCAGCCCACCGGCTGTTCGCCTGAGTCCAACACCGCATGAGGAATCCAACGATGACGAAGCCGACCGCTACCTCGCTGCCCCGCGTGCCGGCGTTCGGCCTGGCGCTTCTGCTCCTGGCCTGCGGCCCGGATGCGCCGGCCCAGGGCAACGCGGGCGCCGAGGAAGGAGCGGAGGCAGTCGAGCTGTCCGCGCCGGTGACCGCCAACGGCGTGTCGGTCGCGCTGCCGGCGGCCTGGAACCGGCTCGAACCCCGATCGTCGATGCGCATGCTCGAGGCCGAAATCCCCGGTTCGGGGGGTGTGGCCGAGATCTCGATGTACTTCTTCGGGCCCGGCGGCGGCGGGGGCGCGGCGGCGAACATCGAACGCTGGAAGAGCCAGGTCGTCCTTGATCGCGGCGCTCCCGAGCCGGTCACGCAGAGCCGCGAGAGCGACGGCGTCCGCCGCATCTGGATCGAACTCGAGGGCATGGTCAAGGCGAGCACGATCGGCAGCTTCCCGACGACGGACCAGCCGGACTTCGCGCTCTACGGCGCGGTGATCGAAGCGCCCGGCGGCCCCTGGTTCCTTCGCGCCGTCGGACCCGCGTCCACGATGCGAGAGCAGCGCCAGGCATTCCTGGCGATGCTCGACAGCACCCGGCCGGAGTGAGTATTGCGACCGACCGGAATGGTGGAGCCGATGGGAGTCGAACCCACGACCTCTTGAATGCCATTCAAGCGCTCTCCCAACTGAGCTACGGCCCCTCCGGGTCGGCGGCGCGTGAGTGTAGCAGCAGGCGGGGAGTGAAGGGCGGCGTTACAGCGGCAGGACTTCGCAGGGATCCCCGGCTGCGGCAGGGGCGCTGTGCTTCGGCACCCGCACGAGTCCGGCGCCGGCGCCGTAGGCGACCAGGTCGTGGGAGCCGAGGGGCGGCCGCGGGTCCGCGAGCACTCTCCCGGACTCGGTTCGCAGCCGGCACGGCAGGAAACGGTCGCGCCACTTCGCGCCCGGGAGGTCGCCGTCGAGACGGGCTCGAAGGGCGCCCTGCCAGTAGCTGTCGTCGGCGCCCGTCATGACGCGCAACAGGGGGCGCACGAACAGCCAGTAGGTGACCATGGCCGAGGCGGGATTGCCGGGCAGGCCGAACACCCATCCCCGGTCGTGGCGGGCGGCCACCAGGGGCTTTCCCGGCTGGATCGCGACCGCGTCGAACAGAAAGCGGCAGCCGAGACCCGTGTCGCCGAGAACCTGCTCGACGAAGTCGAACTCGCCCATCGAGACGCCGCCGGAGATCAGGAGCACGTCGGACTCCAGGCCGCGTTCGACCTTTGCCTGGAGCTCGGCGGGGTCGTCCCGCGCGATGCCGAGCGAGCGGGCGCCGATGCCCAGTTGCGAGAGGGCGGCTGCCAGGAAGTCCCGGTGCGAGTCCCGAAGCTGGCCCGGTCCCGGTTCCGCCTCGGCCGGCACGATCTCGTCGCCGGTCGAGAGCGTGGCGACGGTGGGCCGGCGGAACACCGGCGCCGCCGGGATGCCGTGTGTCGCCAGCACGCCGGCGCCGCCCGGCGTCAGCAGTTCGCCCGCTGCCAGCAGGGGCCCGCCGGCCGCGGTGACCTCGGCCTGCCGCCGGATGTGGCTGTCCGCCGGCGCCGGTTCAACGATGCGGACGGCGCCCGCGGTCGCCGTTTCGGCCGCGGCATCGAACTCGGTCTGTTCGATCGGGATCACCCGGTCCGCCCCGGCAGGCGCCGGGGCGCCGGTCATGATCCGCATGGCCGCCCCGGACCGCAGCTCCGCTCCCGGCGGGTCTCCAGCGGCAACGATTCCGTCGACCGGCAGCACGGCTCCCGGTTCGACGTCGGCGCCGAGGGCGAAGCCGTCCATCGCCGATACGTCGTGCGCGGGTACGTCGACGGTCGCGGTGAGGTCCGCTGCCAGCACCCGGCCCACAGAATCCGCCCTGGAGACCTGCTCGACTTCGAGTGTCTGCGCTTCCGCCGCGATGGCGGTCCAGGCTTCTTCGGGTGACAGCATGCGGTGTTTGTAGCCGAGGGGTCAGCCGTTCGTCAATCGGACGAGCCCTGCCGGCGGGTGAGGCCACCTTGGCCGCCCTCACCCTATCTGCGTCAGCGCGGAGTACATCGGCAGGTACATCGAGATCACGATCGTGCCGATCACGATGCCGAGGATGCTGATCAGGGCGGGTTCGAGGAGCTTCATCATCGCGTCGACGTCGTTGTCGACCTCCTCCTCGTAGAAGTCGGCGATGCGGGTGAGCATGGGGCTCAGGGTGCCGGTCTGTTCGCCGACGTAGACGATCTGGCAGAGCATGGCGGGGAAGATCCTGGTTTGTCGAAGGGACTCGTGGATGGGGCGACCCTGTTCGACTTCGCGGCGCACCTTGTGCAGGGCGCTCCTGACGACGACGTTGCCGGCGGCCTCGGCGGCGATGGACAGGGCGTTCAGGACGGGAATGCCCGAGGAGAGCAGGATGGACAGGGTGCGGCAGGTCCGGCCGGTGACGATGCGCAGCATGAGCTTGCCGGCGACGGGCAGCCGCAGCAGAAGACGGTCGGCGGATTGCCGTCCCTGCTGTGTGCGGAGCAGCCGAGGCGCCGCGAACCCGGCCACCGCGAAAAGCGCGACCAGCACGAGCACGTAGGCGCCGATGAACTCGCTCGCGCCGACCACGAGCCGGGTCAGAAGCGGCAGGTCGCCGCCCATGTCGTCGAAGAGGTGCTGGAACACCGGGATCACCTTCCACAGGATGAGGAACACGACCGCGGCGGCGACAGTGAGGATGGCGGCCGGATAGGTCAGGGCGGAACGCACCTGGCCCTGGAGCCTCGCGACCTTCTCGATATGTGTCGCCAGCCGGTCCATCACCGTGTGCAGGGCGCCGCTGGCTTCGCCCGCCGCGACGAGATTGACGTAGAGATCGCCGAAGGCGCGCGGCCGGCGCCGCAGCGCGACGGCGAGGCTGGAACCCGCTTCGACCTCGGCGCGGACGTCGAGCAGGATCCTCCGCAGGCCGGGGTGCTGACCCTCGACGCCGAGGATCTCCAGGCTCTGGAGCAGGGGCAGACCGGCGTCGAGCAGGACCGCGAACTGGCGGCTGAAGACGGCGAGCGTCTTCGGGCCGACGCGCTGGCCCGGCCGCCACCAAGCGGCCTGCCGATCGTGCCGGGGTACGTCCTCGGCGGCGTCCGGATCGGGTCCGAGAGCCTCGTCGTCGTCGAGCCAGCGGGGGAGCACCGGTCAACTCCTCCGGGCGGCGGCGGACTCAGTCTTCGGCTGGCGCCTCGCCCTCGGCCGCGGCGGCCTGCAGATCGTCCGAGCTTCTGAGGTTCTCCAGGAGCATGAGGAGATGGTTGTTGATCCGTGCGGCCGAGTCCGCGTTGTCGACCACCGGATGGTCATAGACGAGAGTGAGGACTCGGTTCTGCGTGGGGTGGACCATGAAGAACCGGATCCGCTGGAGCGTTGCGCCGTCCTCGGCCTGGAATCGTCCGCGGGTGTAGCGCGCGGCGCCGAAGGGGCCGTAGAAGAGCGCGCCGCCGACGCCCAGGAACTCGCCTCCGGGCAGCGTCTCGAACAGCGGCCGGTGCTCCTCGCGGAGGACGGCCAGGGCGGAGACGTCCGCCAGTTCGATGCCGAAGTCGGTTGGCTCGCCCAGTTCGATCCGGACGCTGCCCACTGGCCCCGCGGACGTCTCCGTTGTCTCGAGGAGTTCGCAGGCAAGCTCCAGCGGCTCGTCGACCGAGTCGACCTGGGTACAGCCGTCCGGCAGATCGGCAAACCCGATCCCCATCTCTTCGAGGATGATTTCGGTCGGGCCGGATTCCTCCGGCGCCGGCGCGCCCTGGCAGCCGATGTGTACGGTAGAGACACCTGTACAGACCAAGACGAAAACGGCGCCCCAAAACCCCGTTCGGGGCCGCCCGCGGCCCGGTGAAACAGGGGTGGGGAGGCGCCTGGACATCGCGAGGACAGTACCATGCGGGGAGAGTCAGACGACGGTCTCAACGGAGGGAGGAAGACGGTGGACAGACCGATCGCACGAGTTCTCAACCTGATCGACGACAGCGAACAGCGCCTGTGGAACCTGACGCCGGACGAGGCCCGGCAACGGTTGCTGCGCGGCCCCGAGGCGGTGGTGGGCATCGACGGGTCGTTCGCGCTAGCCGCGCGGCGTGGAGTGGACGTCGTGTTGGCCCGCAGCCTCGACCGGCCGATGCGCTACTTCCTGGCCAAGGAGTCGTCCGGGCCGATGCTCGTCATCGCCCAGCGGATCGACGAGATCCGGGATTGCCTCGAAGCCGAGGGGTATCTCGACCAGTTTCACCCGACCTACACGCGGATGGTCCCGGCGCATCACCGGACGACGCTGCGCCTGATCGGCTGCCCCGATCCGAACCCGACCCACGAACGCTTCTTCGATCCGCCGCGCGGCACGTTGCCGCCGGACCTGGACCTGATCGGCGAGCGCTACGTCGAGGCCCTGATGTTCGAGCTCCGCGGCTGGCTCGCCGCGATGCCGGAGGACCGGGAGCGAGAGCCGGTCGGGGTCTGCTTCTCCGGCGGCATCGACAGCGGCGCCGTGCTGGTGGCGCTCAACCGCGCGTTGCTCGATGGTGGTTCGAGCGCCACCCGGCTCAAGGCGTTCACTCTTCGCGTCGGTGACGGCGCGGGCGACGCCGCCCAGGCGCGCGAGTTCCTCCGGCGCGTGGACCTCGAGCTGCTGGGCGAGGAGATCGCGGCCGGCGCCGAGGCGGTCGAGCCGCTGCGGGCGGTCGAGGTGATCGAGGACTACAAGCCGCTCGACGTCCAGTGCGCCGCGGTCGGTCTGGCGCTGTTGCGCGGCATTCGGGCGCGCTACCCGGACTGGCGGCTGCTGGTCGACGGCGACGGCGGGGACGAGAACCTGAAGGACTACCCGCTGGAGGAGAACGGCGAGCTGACGATCACCAGCGTGGTGGGCAACTCGATGCTCTACCAGGAGGGTTGGGGCGTCGATGCGATCAAGCACTCCCAGACCTACTCGGGCGGCCTGGGGAGGGCGACGGTCCGCACCCACGCGCCGGCCCGGCTGCTCGGGTTCGAGGGCTTCAGTCCGTTCACCCGTCCGGCGGTCATCGCGGTGGCCGAGGCGATCCCGTTCGACGCGCTGGTCGGCGGCTCGCACCAGGGGCTGTACGAGCTGAAGGGCGAAGTCGTGCGCCGCGGCATGAAGCGGGTGCTGGGGCTTGACTTCCCGGTCTTCCCCAAGCGGCGCTTCCAGGAGGGCGCGGCGTCGGCGGACGTGTTCGCCGCCGCCTTCGACCGTCCGCCCGACGAGTACCGCCGCCATTTCCAGTCGCTCCACGGGTAGCTGCTTGAGCGGCGCCGGAGCCGGCCAGAAGGCCGGCGCACCCAGCGGCCAGCAGGCCGGCGCGCCCAGTGGTCAGAGGGCCGGCGCGCCCGGCGGTCCGACTGGCGGCGCGCCCGGCGGCCAGAATGCCGTCGCCCCCGGCGGTCAGAAGGGCGGGGCGCCCGGCGGTCAGAAGGGCGGGGCGCCCAGCGGTCAGAAGGGCGGGGCGCCCGGCGGTCAGAAGGGCGGGGCGCCCGGCGGTCAGAAGGGCGGGGCGCCCAGCGGCCAGAAGGGCGGGGCGCCCAGTGGTCAGAAGGGCGGGGCGCCCGGCGGTCAGAAGGGCGGGGCGCCCAGCGGCCAGAAGGGCGGGGCGCCCAGTGGTCAGAAGGGCGGCGCACCCGGCGCCGTGCGGGCGCTTCGGCCGCCGCGCCCCGTGCTCGACCCCTGGCGGCCCCAGGGTGTGACGGTGGAGCTCGAGCGCGAGCCCGACGGCGAACTGTGCCCGGCGGCGACCGTGTTCCTGACCGGGGCCGAGTGTCCGTTCACCTGCGTCTTCTGCGACCTGTGGCGGTTCACGATCCCCGGCCCGACGCCGGAGGGCGCGCTGCCGGCGCAGTTGCGATCGGCTCTGGAGGGCCTGCCCCGCCTGCTCCGCGAGGCGGGTCTTGAGCGCTGCGACCGGCTCAAGCTCTACAACGCGAGCAACTTCTTCGAGCCGCGCGCGGTGCCGGAGGCGGACCTGGAACCGATCGCGCGGCTCGCGGACGGATTCGAGCGGGTGGTCGTCGAGTGCCACCCGCGCCTCGTGGACGGCCGGGTGCGCCGTTTCGCCGACCGGCTCGAGGGTCGCCTGGAAGTCGCGATGGGCCTTGAGACGGTTCATCCGAGGGCCCTGCCGCGGCTCGGCAAGCAGTTGACCCTGGAGCGGTTCGACCGCGCAGCCGCGCGGCTGCGCGCGGACGGAATCGACCTGCGGGTGTTCGTCCTCGTCGGCGTGCCCTTCGTGCCGGCGGAGAAGCAGGCTCGTTGGGCGGCTGCGAGCGTGCGGCATGCGGCTTTGGCCGGCGCCCGGTCGGTCGCGCTGATTCCGGTGCGGGGCGGCAACGGGGAGCTGGAACGGCTGCAGCGGCTCGGGTCGTTTCGGGCGCCCGATCTGGAGTTGGTGGAGGAGGCGTTGGCGCGGAGCCTGGAGGCGGTGGCCGCTTCGCGTCGGCGTGTCGCCCGCGGGTCAGAAGACCCGCGTCGCATGGAGTCGCTGGTGCGGGGAGTAGAGGCGACCCGCGGCGAGCCAGCGGTGCAGCTTGATCCCTGGGATCTTGAGCGGCTGGGTTCGGCGTGCGGCGCCTGCCGGCGCGCGCGGCTTGAGGCGATCCGGGAGATGAACCGGACGGGTGTGCCGCGGCGGACGGGTTGCGATGGGTGTGGGCGCTGAGCGGCGCGAGGTCGTCATTGCCGGGGGTGGCTTTGCGGGGTCCATCCTCGCGCGGGCGCTCCGGGCGGAAGGCCGCGACGTGCTGCTGCTCGAGCGCGGCCGCCACCCGCGGTTCGCGCTTGGCGAGTCGTCCACGCCGCTCGCCAACCTGGCCCTGGAGCGGCTCGCGGCGCGCTACGGGTTCGAGGACCTGTGGGCGCTGGCCGCTCACGGGCGCTGGCGGCGCGGTCTGCCCGACGTCGGCGGCGGGCTGAAGCGGGGATTCTGCTTCTACGCCCACCGCCCTGGCCGGGCCTTCGAGCCGGGCGCGGCCAACAGTCGGCGCCTGGTCGTTGCCGCCTCGCCGGACGACGATGCCGCCGACAACCAGTGGCTGCGCGCGGACGTCGACCGTTTTCTGTTCGAGCGGGCGCGGGCCGAGGGCGTGGACTGCCGGGAGGAGACCGCGGTCGAGGTGATCCTTGTCCCGGACCCTCCGGACTCGTCCCCGGTCGACTCGTCCCCGGCGGTTCAGACCCCGGCGGACCCGTCCCCGGTCCGGATCCGGGCCGGCGCCCGCATCGTGGAGGCCGACCTGCTGATCGACGCGACGGGCGGATCGCCGCTCGCCGAAGATCTCGGCGCGCGCCCGTTGCGGCCGCGGTTGCAGACGACCCTGGTGTACTCGCACTTCGACGGCGTCTCTGCCTTCGACCGCGGAGGCTGGCCGGACTCGCCCTTTCCCGAGCGCTGGAGCGCCGCGCATCATCTGCTGGAGGAGGGGTGGATGTACCAGCTCGCCTTCGACGACGGTTCGATCAGCGCGGGTGTGTTGCTTGCGGAGGATCGCCCGGCTGCCGGCGGGGCGATCGAGCGGTTGGCCGGCGGGCGCCGCGCGGCTGCCGCCACGGCGGTCGAAGCACTCGGCGGCGGCGACGCGGATTCGTCCGGCGCCGGAACGGTGTTCGCCGGGCTGCTCGATCGCTACCCGTCGCTGGCTAGCCAGTTCGCCGGCCACCGGCCTCTGCGGGACCTGGAGGCGCGAGCCTGCGTCGCCTACCGCCGCGACCGAGCCGCCGGCCCGGGCTGGCTGCTCCTGCCCCACAGCTACGCCTTCGCCGACCCGATGTTCTCGACCGGGATCGCGTGGAGCCTGCTGGCCGTCGAGCGGATCGCCGATCTCTGCCGCGGGGGGTTGCCGGCGCCGGCGGCAGTCGAAGGGTACGGCCGGCTGCTGGCCGCGGAGGCGGACCACATCGACCGGCTGCTGGCGGCCGCCTACCGGACGATGGACGACTTCGAGAGCTTCACCGCCGCCGCGATGGCCTACTTCGCTGCCGCGAGCTTCGACGAACTGCGCCAGCGGCTGCTCGACCCTCCGAACGAGGGGTGGTGCTGGCAGGGCTTCCTCGGCGCCGGCGACGACCGCCGCCGCCGGCTGTTCGGGGAACTCGACGAGCGTTCGGCCGGCGCCGCGAGCGCCCGCGCCCTGACGGACTGGATCGGACCCGCGATCGAACCCAGCAACCTGATCGGCCTCGCCGACCCGCTGCGGCGGAACGTCTACCCCGTCGACCTGACGGACATGCAGCGCCGACATGAGCAGATCGCGGCCCGCCTCGAAGTGGCGCCGGAGGATCTGCGGCGGCGATGGCCGCGGCTGCGGAGCCCGGATCGGATGCCGGACCAGGCCGGGGGGCGCCGCTAGCAGTCGACTGGCGATCCGCGACCCACAGGTGGATGTTGCCGCCCGTGACCAGTCATCTGCATCTATCCGAGAGAACGACGATGACGGCGAATCCAGCCGCGGCCGCGGTGGCCTGGTCCCTGCGCCGCAGCGTGGCGAATGCTCGTAACATCGGGGGCCGGATGACCGGCCGATTCATCACCTTCGAGGGCCTGGACGGCAGCGGCAAGTCGACGCAACTCGATCGCCTGGCGCAGCGCCTGAAGGTCCGTGGAGTCGCCCACGTGGTGACCCGCGAGCCCGGCGGCACGCCCTTCGCCGACCTGTTGCGCGAGTTGTTCCTGAGCCGCGAGACGTCCCGTGTCGACGGCGTGGTCGAACTGATGCTCGTGTTCGCCAGCCGCCGACAGCACCTGATCGAAGTGATCGAACCGGCCCTGGCCTCCGGCGCGGTCGTCCTGTGCGACCGCTTCACGGACTCCACCTGCGCCTACCAGGGCGGCGGCCGCGGCGTGCCGCCGGAGTTGATCGCCGAGGTGGACCGGCTCGCCACCGGCTGCCGGGCGCCGGACCGCACGCTCTTCTTCGACCTTTCGCCCGAGGAGGCGCGGCGGCGGCGGCGCGGCCGTACCGCCGACCGCATCGACCGGGAGAGTCTCGCCTTCTACCGCCGGGTCCGGGCGGCGTTCCGGGAACGGATCGCCGGCGACCCGGATCGCTTCCGCGTCATCGACGCGGCGGCGCCGATCGAAACGGTCGCGGAAGCCGTCGAGGAAGCGCTGAGCGACCTGCTCGAGCCGCCGGGGAGAGACCTTCTCAAGCCGAAGCGGAGAGACCGGGCAGGAAACGCATGATTCGTGCCCCGGATCGACTGAGGGAACTCGCTGCTGCAGGCCGACTGTATCCATCGGTGATCCTCCACGGAGGCGAGGCCGGAGAGCGGCTCGCCCTTGCCGGAGAGATCGCCCGAACGCTGCTGTGCGAACGGGCGCGGGACCGGCGCCCCTGCGGCAAGTGTAAGCATTGCCGACGGATCGACCTCGAGGACAACAGGGTCTTTCATCCCGACTTCGTGTTCGTGCGCCGCGAGCCGACGAAAAGCGACCCCGGGAAGAAGGAGCTGGTCATTGCCGTCGACAAGGTCCGGGCCCTCCTGCAGACGGCCCAGGTGTCGCCGTTCGAGGCCCGGGGCCAGGTGTTCGTCATCGTCGAAGCGGAGACGTTGCATCCGGCCGGCGCGAACGTGCTGCTCAAGACCCTCGAGGAGCCGGCCGACAGGTCGCCCCGGAACTTCCTGCTGCTCGCTTCGTCGGCGAACGAGTTGCTGCCCACCCTGCGCAGCCGGTCGCTGACCGTGTATCTGGGGGCCGGCGAGGGCGCGGGCAACGAGGAGGAGGAGCTCGTGGCCGACCTCGTGGAGCTCTGGCGACAACGGCCCGGCGACCGCGCCTTCGCCCTGTGGGTCTCGGCCCTCGCCGGGCGTCTGGTCCGGGGAGGAGGCTTCGAGGACATCCGGGCGCGCCGGTGCTGGACGCGGGTCGCCGGCGCGCTGGCGTCCACGGCCCGCGGCCTCAACAACCGTGCCGACCGGGCCGCTGCGCTGGCCCTGTCCGCCGACCTGCTGGACGCCCACCGATTGCGGCAGCGCTCGATCCGGCCTGATCGCATCATCGAAGGCCTCGCCGCGCGCCGCCTGCGGCGGGACCGGCCCGAGACCGGCTTCGCAAGCCTGGTGAACGAGCTGATGGGACCGCCCTGAGCGAGCCGGGACCCGCGCAGGCAGGGGATAGGCATCGGCCGGCCCTGCCATGAGTGCGGCGCGGAGCCGGGATCCGCGCAGACAGGGGATAGGCTTCAGGCCCTTGCCGGCTTCCCTGCCGTACCGTGGAAGAATCTGTCCTTTGCTCCGTGAGGCGAACGTCTCCTGCTGGAGACGTTCGCCAGAAACCCGGAGAACAAGACCGACATGACGACTGACGACAGAACCGCAACGCCGGCCGCCCCCGGCAGCCTTGCCGACATCCGCGCGACCCTCGAGGAGGTCGGCGTGCAAATGCGCGAGCTCAGCGCCAAGCGGGCCGAGGATGACGCCAAACGGGCCGAGGATGACGCCAAACGGGCCGAGAAACGGGCCGAGGATGATGCCAAACGGGCCGAGGATGACGCCAAACGGGCCGAGAAACGGGCCGAGGATGATGCCAAACGGGCCGAGGATGACGCCAAGCGGGCCGAAGATCATGACCGACTGATGAGAGATCTGCTGGAAATCAGCGAGCAGCAGAGGCAAACCGACCGCCAGATGAAGGAGACCGACCGCCGGCTGACGAAAGCGGAGGATCTGTTCACGACGCAGTGGGGCAAGCTGATGGAGAGCCTGGTCAGGGGCGACCTCGTGGCGCTGTTGAACGATCGCGGGATCGAAGTGGAGAAGACCCTTCAGCGGCTGCAGAGCCGGCGCAACGGCGACCACTACGAGGTCGACATTCTGGCGGTGAACGGGCGGGAGGTTGTGGTCGTGGAGGTGAAGACGACCCTGCGGTCCGAGGCCGTGACCGGCTTTCTTTCCAGGTTGTCCGTGTTCCTGGACTGGTGTCCCGAGTTTCGCGGCAAGCGAATCCTCGGCGCGGTGGCCTACCTGGACGGCGCCGACTCGGTGGCGAAGTATGCCGAGCGTCGAGGGCTGTTCGTCATCCGGGCCACCGGCAGCAGCGCCAGCATCGTCAACGCGCCGGACTTCAGGCCGCACACCTTTGCCGGATCGTGACGCTGCCGGCTCGCCGCCCGGATGCCCCGGCGGAACTCTCCGGGTTCCTCGCTCCCGACGGGGCGGCGCCCGGCCACTCGGCCCTCATCGTCGCGGACGAGGCCGTGCGGCACGAGGAGGTCGTCGCGCCCACAAGCTGTTGCTATACCGGCCCCGGGACCTGATCCGGGAGATCCGTGATCCCGTGACCGGGACGACATGACTCCACAGGAGGAGACCACTTGAGCACAGAGAGTTCCGAGAGCAACAGTCGGCCCGCCTGGGGCGTTCATGCGGCCGTCTACGCCGTCTTGCTGGCGGTGATCGCCTTCCTGGTCCTGCGCCCGGAATCCGGGGCTTCGGCCCAGGAGGAGAATCCCCAGGCTCGGGCCGTGGCCCGGCTCGACGGGGTGGACATCGGCCACGACGAGGCCCTGGAACGGGCCGCCGCGCAGTTGGACCAGTTGGAACAGCAGCGCATCCAGTGCGACCTGCAGGTCGACTCGGAGCGGCACCAGTTGATCGAGCGGACACTCGAGGGGATCGTCCGCGACCGCCTGGTGATCGCCGCGGCCGGGGAAGCGGAACTCTCGCCGGAGGACTGGCGTGAGGGGCAGATGGAGCGTCTCCAGGCCGAGTTGACGGACGAGGAGATCGACGCCTTCTTCACCGAGAACGAAGGCCGAATCCGTGGCGGGCGGGAGGAACTCGAGGACCAGGTCCGGGTGTACCTGGCGCAGCAGCGGTTCGTGGAGCAGCTCGAGGACGGGCACGAGATCGAGTACCTGCTCGAGCCGTACCGTCTCGCCGTCGATCCCGGGACCGGCCCGGCCCGGGGCGCGGCGGAGGCGCCGGTGACGATCGTTGAGTGGTCGGACTTCGAGTGCCCATACTGCAAGCAGGTCCTGCCGACCCTGGAGCAGCTCTTCGAGGAGTACCCGACCGAGGTGCGCCTCGTGTTCCGTCACTTCCCGCTGCACGCGATCCATCCCAACGCCCAGGGCGCCGCCGAGGCCGCGGTGTGCGCCCAGGACCAGGGCGCCTTCTGGGAGCTTCACGATCTGATGTTCGAGGAGCAGGACACGCTGACCGCGTCGGACCTGAAGGAGAAGGCGGAGCGCGCCGGGCTTGACACGGAGGCCTTCGCCGCCTGCATGGAGGCCGAGGACACGCCGGAGCGCGTGGAGGCCGACCGGCGTGCCGGAATCCAGGTCGGGGTCAACGGGACGCCGGCCCTGTTCGTCAACGGCCGGCCGCTCGCGGGCGCGGTCGCCTACGAAGATCTGGCCGGCGTGGTCGAGGAGGAACTTCTTCGGACCGCGGCGGGAGAACAGTCGTCGGAACCGGGCCAGGGACCTTGATGCCGGATGAGCGGGCGGGTGGCTGAGCCGGACGCTCCGGTCTTCGTTTCCTACCGGCCCCCTCGGGTCGAGCCAGCCGAAATGGAACGCCGGGCGGACCGGATCTTCGAGGAGTTCGACAGCCGGCGCAGCGTGCGCTTCTTCACCGACGAGCCGGTGCCGCGGCGGCTGATCGAACGGGCGATCGAGGCTGCGTCGACCGCGCCCTCGGGGGCGCACCGCCAGCCCTGGCGGTTCGTGGCGGTCAGCGATCCGGAGATCCAGGCGCGGATCCGGGAGGCGGCGGAGGCCGAAGAGAAGCACAGCTATCTCGGCGGGCGGATGCCGGACGAGTGGCTGGAGGCGCTCAAGCCCCTGGGCACCGACTGGCGGAAACCGTTCCTGACCACCGTGCCCTGGATCGTCGTCGTGTTCGCCGAGTTGTTCGGCTTCGACGCGAAGGGAGCGAAGCGCAAGAACTACTACGTCAAGGAAAGCGTCGGCATCGCCTGCGGCCTGTTCATCGCGGCCCTGCACGGAATGGGCCTCGCCACGCTGACCCACACGCCGAGCCCGATGGGCTTCCTGAGCGAGATTCTCGAGCGGCCGCCGAACGAGAAGCCGTACATCCTGTTTCCGGTCGGCTATCCGGCGCCGGATTGCGAGGTGCCCGACCTGCGGCGCAAGTCGCTGGCGGAAGTCGCGCTGTGGCGCACCGACGGCGCCGGCGACTGATCAGGCGGCCCGAGCAATGATTGGTCTCATCCTGGCCGGCGGCATCGGCTCGCGGTTCTGGCCGGTGAGCAGACGGCGACGCCCGAAGCAGCTCCTCGACCTGCTCGGCGGCGGTTCGCTTCTCGACGCGACCGCGCGCCGGATCGAGCCGCTCTGCGGCGCGGACGGGATCTGGATCTGCACTACGGAGGAACTGGCGCCCGCGGTCGCGGCCGAACTGCCGGGGCTTTGCCCCTCGCGCATCCTGGGCGAGCCTTCCGGCCGCAACACGGCGCCGGCGATCGGCTGGGCCGTGCGTTCGATGCCGGAACAGGATCGGCCCGAGGTGATCGCCGTGTTTCCGTCCGACCACTGGGTCGCCGACGAGGGCGCCTTCCGGCAGGCGCTTCGCGTGGGCGCCCAGGCGGTCGAGCGCGGCGACCATCACGTGGTCACCGTCGGCATTGCACCCGCCTGGGCGGAAACCGGCTACGGCTACCTGGAGCTCGAGGCGCCCGCGGGGGCCGGGAGTGTCGAGCGGGTGGCGCGGTTCACCGAGAAGCCGGACCCGGAGACGGCGGCTCGCTTCAAGGCGTCCGGCCGTCACTTCTGGAACGCCGGGATCTTCCTGTTCCGGGGCTCCGTTCTGCTCGATCTCTACCGCCGGCACCTGCCCGAACTCGCCGCGGGCCTTGAGCGTCTGGCCGCGGAGGGGAGCGACCCGGAGCGCCGGCGGGCGCTCTACGCGGAGCTCGAGTCCGTGTCGATCGACTACGGACTGATGGAGCGGCTGTCCTCGATCGGTTGCGTCGTGGCCGACTGCGGTTGGAACGATCTCGGTTCCTGGGCGTCGCTGGCGGAGGCGCTGCCCGTGGACGGCGACGGCAACCGGACGGTTGGCGCCACCTTCGCCGTCGATGCGCGGGACAACCTCCTCTTCGCCGACGCCGGCACGGTGGCGGCTATCGGCGTCGAGGGCCTGGCCATCGTCAAAACCGGTGACGCGGTGCTCGTCGTGCCGCGCGGGCGGGCGCAGGACGTGCGCCGCATGGTCGAGAAGCTGCAGGCCCTTGGCCGCCGGGAGTTGCTTTGAACGCGCTGTCGGTCGCCTCGCAACTGCTCGTGCAGCGGCAGCGGCCTGCAGGTGATCAACCCCGGCGCCTTCACGCTGGTCGGCTGGCAGCTCGCCACGCTCGGCGGCACACGGCCCGGCCAGCGCGGTGCGAAGTTGTCCGTGTCGCTGTCGACCAGCCCGCATCGCGCGGCATGCTCTCGCCATCGACGAGACGCGGGTGCGAAGTTGTTCGTGTCGCTGTCGACCAGCCCGCGGCCGGGACCGGGCGATCCGCGGCCCCGGGCCGCCGGGGTCTGCTCTGAGCGCATTGACGCCAGTGGCCTGGAGCGGCGCCGGGTTCCGCGGCCTCGCGTCCTGCCGGTCCGAGTTGCTGGCGGCCTTGGGGGTGCGCTCGGACTGGGAGGTCGAGCTCGGCTTCGGCAAGGGCCGGTTCCTGCTCGCGTCGGCCGCCGCGGCGCCCCGGCGACCGTTTCTCGGTGTGGAGATCGTGTCGAAGTACTTCCGGCTGGCGGCTCGCCGGGCCGGGGCTCGGGCCCTCGACAACCTCGTCCTGCTGCGCGGCGAGGCGCTCTACCTGATTTCGACGCTGCTGCCCGCGGGGATGGCCCGTACGGTCCACATCTACTTCCCCGATCCGTGGCCCAAGAGCCGGCACCATCGTCGCCGGTTGCTGGACCCGCGCACGGTCGATCTGGTGCTCGCGCTGCTCGAGCCGACTTCGGGACGGCTTTGCTTCGCCACCGACCACGTCGAGTACGGCGAGGCGGTCGTGGAGACGCTGGAGGCCCATCCCGCGGTCGACGTCGACCTACTTTCCGGCGGCTGGCCCGAGGGGCCGCGGACGAACTACGAGGCGAAGTTCGAGGCGGAGGGGCGCTTGATCGTGCGCCTGGTCGCGGGGCTTCGGCCCGATGCCGCCAGCCTGCTCCATCCGGTCGGGCGAGAGTCGATCCTGGTCGCGCCGGCCGGCGGGGGGCGTCCGGGCCGTCTGCCGCGGCGGGCGCCTGTCGACCCGACGCCCGGCGGTCAGTTCGAGAGGGCGAGCCGCACGTCGTCGTAGACGGCCTCGCTGCAGTAGACCCGGTAACGGTCGATCCGCCGAAGAAAGCGCATGAAGTGACTGGCTTCCTCGAGCGGCAGCAGTCGTCCGTTCGCCTGACGGACGGGGACGCGGCCGCGGCCGAGCCGGTGCGGGTCCTTGGCGGAGTTCGAGATCAGAAGATCCCGGCCGTAGCGCTCGCGCAGGGGTTCGAGGCGCCGTTCGAACGCGAGCTTCTGTTCCGGCGCCAGGTGCTCCTCGGTCTCGTGGGCAAGCCGGAAATGGGCGCGGTCCGTGATGGCGCGCGCGTGCAGGCTGTCCGAACGCCGCATCCGGGTCATCATCTCGCCGTCGTCGTCGGCCAGGAAGCGGTCGGGATCGCTGCTCCAGGTGATCCCCTGCTCGTGCAGCCACTCGTTCAGGTGGAGCTCCAGGGCCTTGCCGGTGACGTGGAAGTAGACCTGCGTGAACATGTAGTAGCGGGCCAGGATCAGGCTCTCGACCGCGTGCAGGCCCTCGGCGTCGATGCCCAGCCGGTGCTCGCCGGTCGCCTCGTCGACCAGGGGCCGGACGGTGGCGACGACCTGGTCCAGGTCGAAGTTGCCGTAGCGCACGCCGCAGAAGAGGGAGTCGCGCAGCAGGTAGTCCATCTTGTCCACGTCGAGTTCGCCGCTGACGATGGGCGAGAGCAACCGCTGCGGCCCTTCGAGCCGGTCGCCGAGCAGCCGGATCACGTCCGGGCCCTCGACCCCGTCGCCGAAGCGCTCGAAGACGCCGCCGATCTCGTCGCCGGCGAGCAGGCGCCGGCTCATCTCCTCGTGGTCGATCCCGTCCTCGAACAGGTCTTCGGCCCAGTGGCTGAACGGGGCGTGGCCGAGGTCGTGGAGCAGGGCGGCCGCCCGGACCAGGCGCCGGGCGCGCGCCCGCGGCCCGGGGTCGAGCGGCATCTCGTCGGCCCGCGCCAGGGCGTCGTAGACGCGCCCGGCGAGGTGCATCGTGCCGAGAGCGTGCCCGAAGCGGCTGTGCTCGGCGCCGGGGAATACGAGATGGGTCAGGCCGAGTTGCCGGACCTGTCGCAGGCGCTGCATCGGCCTGGTCCGGATCAGCGCGGCCTCCAGCTCGTCGGCTTCGATGAAGCCGTGAACGGGATCGCGGAAGGCGAGCTTGGGAGACGCGTTCATCGGGTGGGTCACTGGTTGCTACTCTACGGCTGGCTCCGGCCAACACGATGACGTACCTCGGGTTCAGCTCCAGCAGCAGCGCGTCGAGGCCGGGCGTGCTGTTCCTGGCGCTCCTGGCCCTGGTCGCGATTCCCGCGCTCCGGGCCCAGTCGCCGGAAGCCCCGGCGGCGCCGCCCGATCCGGGGGCTCAGGACATCGGCCTGCGCGAACGGATGAGCCGGTTGGTCGAGCGGGTGAAGTACGAGCAGAACAGGATCGAGACCCTCCAGGCGCGCCTGGTCCAGTACGAGAGCAGCGAGCTGCTGCTCGAGCCGGAGGAGAGTCGGGGCTGGTTCCGCTACCGGCCGCCCGAGGAACTCCGCTGGGAGATCGTCGAACCCGATCCCATGGTGGTGACCGTGCGGGGCGATGTGGCGACGACCTGGTACGCCGACCTCGGCACGGCGAAGGTGGCGGAGGTCGGCCGCCTTTCGGAGCAGGTGCTCGTCTATCTGGGCCCCGCCGGCAGTCTCGAGACGCTGATGAAGTACTTCACGGTCCGGGTGGAGTTTCCCGAGGAGGCGGGGGCGCCGTACTACCTGCACCTGACGGCGGACTACAGGAGGGTCGAGAAGTACGCCAGGACGATCGACATCTGGATCGACTCCGAGACCTTTCTGCCACGGAGTTTCAAGGTCGTGGGGGCCAGCGGCGACGAGCTCTTGATCGAGCTCGAGGACATGGTCCTGAACGAGCCGATCGACGACGAGGAGTTCATTCTCACGTTGCCGGACGATGTCGAAGTGACGAAGGTCGACCTGAAGAAGCCCTGACTTCGGTGGTGGACCAGGTTGAGGCGGAGTCGTCCGCCCGTTCCGGTCGGCTGCGGTTCCGCGTCGAGCGCCGGTCCGGGCTGGCCCGGCTGGGTCGTCTGACCACGCCGCACGGTGTGGTCGAGACCCCGGCGTTCATGCCGGTCGGCACCCTGGGCGCGGTGAAGGGGATGGGTCACGACCGGCTTCTGGCTTCCGGGGCGCAGCTCCTGATGACCAACCTCTTCCACCTGCTGGAGCGGGTGGGCGCAGAGCGCATCGCCGGGCTCGGAGGCCTTCACGACTTCATCGGCTGGGACGGTCCGCTGGCGATGGACAGCGGCGGCTACCAGGTGTTCAGCCTGGCCGGCCTGCGGCGGGTCTCCGACGGCGGGGTGATGTTCCGGAGTCCCCACGACGGCAGTCGGGTGGAACTGACGCCGGAGCGGGTGGTCAAGGTCCAGGATCTCATGGGCGTCGACCTCGCGATGGTTCTCGACGAGTGCCCCCCGTGGCCGGTGGAGCGCGAAGCGGCGGCCGAATCGTTGCGCCGCACGACGTTGTGGGCGCGGCGATCCCTCGACCGCTGGCGTGCCGGCGCCCCGGGAGCGGCCGGCCTGTTCGGGATCGTCCAGGGCAGCTTCTTCGAGGACCTGCGGCTGCGCAGCGTGGCGGACCTGGCCGCGCTGCCCTTCGACGGCTACGCGATCGGCGGCGTCAGCGTCGGCGAGGATCGCGATCTGGGCCGGCAGGCCGTGTCCTGGGTGGCGCCCGCGCTGCCCGAGGACCGGCCGCGGTACCTGATGGGTCTCGGTACGCCCGAGGACATCCTCCACGCCGTGGGTCTCGGCGTCGACCTGTTCGACTGCGTGCTGCCGTCGCGCAACGCCCGTCACGGGACGCTGTTCACGTCCGCCGGCATGGTGCGGATCAAGACCGCCCGCTACCGCGACGATCCGCGCCCGCCGGACGCCGCCTGCGGCTGCTCGCTGTGCCGCCGGCACAGTCGCGCCTTCCTGCACCACCTGTTCCGCTGCGGCGAGATCACGGGCAAGGTGCTGGCCACGGAGCACAACGTGCGCTTCTTTCTCGACTTCATCGCCGGGCTGCGACGGGAGATCGCGGCCGGCAGGCTGGCGGGCCCGGCGCGGGGAGAACAGCCGGAGGACACGCGGGAAGCCGAACGGCGATAGGGTACGCCCTGCGTTGCGGGCTGCCAGAGGCTCGGCGCCGGCCGGAAGGCCGGCGCACCCGGTTGCCTGCCCGCACTACCACTGGGAGCACCCGAGATGATTCCTGATTCCAACCTGTTTGTGGCCGCGGGGGGGGCGCCGTCGGGCCTCATCCAGATCCTGCCGCTGATTTTGATCGGCGGCATCTTCTACTTCCTGCTCATCGCTCCGGAGCGGCGCCGCCGAAAGCAGCTCCAGGCGACGGTCGAAGCGCTGAAGCGGGGCGACCGCGTCGTCACGCAGGGCGGTCTCTACGGTGAGGTCGTGTCGACCGAGCCGACTTCCGTGATCCTCAAGATCGCGGACGGCGTGAAGGTCAAGGTGACCAAGGCGGCAGTGAGCGGCCTGGCGGAGGAACCCAAGTCATGAAGCGGAGCCTGCTCATGCGGGGCACGCTCGTCGTCGTCGTCGTCGCCATGTGCGCCTTCTCGGCGTTTCCGCTCGCCGACTCGATCAGGTTGGGGCTCGACCTGCGCGGCGGCATTCACCTCGTGCTCGAGGTGTTGACCGACGATGCGCTTCGGGCGGAAACCCAGAAGGACATCGACAGCATCGTCCAGGAACTCGACGAGTTGGGCGCCTCCGGGGTCACCGGCGCGATCGACTCGCCGGTCGGCTTCCGCCTCACCGGTCTGGCGCCCGACCAGGACGAACTCCTGCCCGGCGTCCTCGAGGAGACCATGCCGTACTGGAACTTCCGGCGCAGCGGCGGGGAGGTGATCTTCGACCGCCGGACGGACGAGGTGAACAACATCCGCGAAATGGCGATCAACCAGGCTCTGCAGACGATCCGCAACCGGGTCGACGAGTTCGGCGTCGCCGAGCCGGTGATCCAGCGTCAGGGCCTGGGCAGCAACCGGCTGGTCGTCCAGCTGCCCGGGGTCGACGATCCGGAACGGGTGAAGAACCTGATCAAGAACACTGCCTTCCTCGAGTTCCGGCTCGCCGAGTATCCGCCGGGCGGCGGCTCGGCCGTGGACACCCAGGAGATCCTCGGCCAGTACGGCGGCACGCTTCCCGATCACCTCGAGATCGTGGCCCAGGACCTGCGGGACGAAGACGGCAACGTGGTCGGCCAGGGGTACTACGCGCTGGAGAAGCGTCCCGTGATCACGGGACGCGATCTCAAGACGGCGCGCGCCAGCCTCGGCCAGTTCCAGGAGCCGGTGGTCAACTTCTCGCTCACCCACGAGGGCGCCGGGATCTTCGAGGACTGGACGGGCGCGAACGTCGGCAGGCCGCTGGCGATCGTCCTCGACGGTCGGGTGCAGTCGGCGCCGACGATCGAGAGCCGGATCTCGGACTCCGGGGTCATCACCGGGTCCTTCACCCAGCAGGAGGTCGAGGACCTGGCGACCGTGCTGCGTTCCGGCGCCCTGCCGGCCGGCATCGAGTACCTCGAGCAGCGCGCGGTCGGCCCGTCGCTGGGACAGGACTCGATCGACCAGGGCACGCGCGCCTTCGCCTACGGCATCGCTCTGGTCCTGTTGGTCATGCTCTTCGTGTACAAGGGTTCGGGCATCAACGCGATGGTCGCCCTGGCCCTCAACTTCGTCCTCGTGTTCGGCGTCCTCGCCTACTTCGGCGCCGCCCTCACCTTGCCCGGGATCGCGGGCCTGATCCTGACGATCGGCATGGCGGTGGACGCCAACGTGCTGGTGTTCGAGCGGATCCGCGAGGAGCTTCACAACGGTCGCACGGTCAAGGCTTCCGTCGTTTCCGGCTTCGGCAAGGCGTGGTCGTCGATTCTCGACGCGAACCTGACGACCCTGATCGCGGCAATCTTCCTGATCAACTTCGGCACCGGTCCGATCCGCGGGTTCGCGGTGACGCTCACCGTCGGCATCCTTGCTTCCGTGTTCACGGCCGTCTTCAACAGCCGGCTCCTGTTCGACCTGCTCCTTTCGCGCTCAGGCCGCGTCGAGCGTTTGTCCATCTGAGGGGATTCGTCGATGGAGTTCTTTCGCAATACGAGTTTCGATTTCATGCGCCTGCGGCGCGTGTGTCTGGGTCTGTCCACTGTCGTGGTTGTCGCCGCGCTGGGCTTCATCTTCAGCCGGCAGTTGAACCTCGGCATCGACTTCGCCGGCGGCACGCAGATGATCGTGCAGTTCGCCGAGTCGCCGGATGTACAGGAACTGCGCGGGTTGCTGGAAGACGCGGGGATCGAGAACGCGTCGATCCAGTCGTTCGGCGCCGAGGAGGACAGCTCGGTCATTCTCAGAACCCCGACCGCCGAGGAAGGCGGCCAGGAAGGGGCCGTCCGGGTCGAGGGGATGCTCCAGCAGAGGTACAACGGCGGCGTTTCCGGGTTCGACCTGAACCGGCAGGGCACGGAGGCGTTGGCGTCTCTGCTGCTCGAAGCCGATCCGGACGACCAGCGCGCCTCGGGCGACGACATCGCGGCCCGGGAGCACTATCGCCGGGCGGCGGCCGAGGTGATGGAGCGCCGGCGAAACGAGGGCCTGATCACGGACTGGACCGAGATCGAGCCGGGCGAGGCGCTGAGCGCCGCCGCCGTCGCGGCGATCCGGGAGCGCGCAACCTTCGGCAACTTCGCCGTGCTGTCGAGCGACAACGTCCTGCCCCAGATCGGCAGCGAGCTGCGGCGCAAGGGACTGCTGGCGATCGGCTTCTCCCTGGCCGGCATCCTGGCCTACATCTGGTTCCGCTTCGAGTTGCGATTCGGTATCGGCGCCCTGGTCGCGCTCGCGCACGATGTCGCCGTCTGCCTGGGCCTGTTCGCGTTCGCCGGCTATGAGTTCAACCTGACCACGGTGGCCGCGTTCCTGACCGTGATCGGCTACTCGGTGAACGACTCCGTCGTCGTCTTCGACCGCGTGCGCGAGAACCTGCGGCGCAGCCGTCGCGAGAACCTGGTTGACGTGCTGAACCGGAGCCTGAACCAGACCCTGTCGCGCACCGCCCTGACGTCGGGCACCACCCTGCTGGCGGTCGGCAGCCTGTTCATCCTGGGCGGCGACGTGATCCGCGGCTTCTCCTTCCTGCTCCTGATCGGGGTGCTCGTCGGCACCTACTCGTCGATCTACGTCGCGAGCCCGATCGTGCTGATCTGGGAGGGTTCGTTCGGCCGCGAGCGGCGTCAGAAGAGGGTGAACGCGGCGTAAGGGAGAAGCGATGGCCCCGGCGAACCGACCCCAGGATCCGCTGCCGGTGCGGGCGCCCGGGGACGTGGGGATCGGCGAGGTCATCCGTCGCCTCGAAGAGAACGAGCGCGTCTGCGACGAAGCCTGGCTTTGTCGCGCGTACGAGTACGCCGAGCGCTCCCACCGCGGGCAGGTCAGGCGTTCGGGCGACCCGTACATCAGCCATCCGCTCGGTGTTGCCCACATGCTGGCCGAGTTCAACTTCGATCAGACGAGCGTCGCCGTCGGCCTGCTGCACGACGTCCTGGAGGACACCGGGGCCACGAAGAAGGCTCTTGCGGCGGAGTTCGGAGACGAGATCGCCGACCTCGTGGACGGCGTGTCGAAGATCGGCCGCCACGAGTACGTCCGCAGCGACGAGGTGCAGGCGGAGAGCTTCCGCAAGCTGATCCTGGCCTCGGCCCGCGACCTGCGGGTCATCGTGGTGAAGCTGGTCGATCGCCTCCACAACATGCTCACCCTGGAGCATCTCGCGCCCGGGAAGCGGCGGCGGATCTCGCGCGAGACGCTGGAGATCTACGCGCCGCTCGCCCACCGGTTGGGGATGTCGCGGATTCAGCGCGTGCTGGAGGACCGGGCGTTCACGTACCTGCATCCGCACCACTACGAGGACATCCGGAGACAGCTCGACGAGCGGATCAAGGGGGCCCGGCGCACGACCCGGCGAATCGCCGAGCGCCTGCGCGAGGCGCTTGAGAAAGCGGACATCGAAGCCGAGATCAGTCACCGGGTCAAGGGCTACTACTCCATCTACCAGAAGCTCCGCCGCAGGCAGATCGATCTGCCGGACCTGTTCGACTTCCTGGCCTTCCGGATCATCACGGTCGACGTGAAGGACACCTACGCCGCGCTCGGTGTCGTGCACCAGGTCTGGCGTCCTATTCCGGGCCGCTTCAAGGACTACATCGCGATGCCGAAGCCGAACCTGTACCAGTCGCTGCACACGACGGTGCTCGGCCGCGGCGGGCAGCCCTTCGAGGTCCAGATCCGGACCCGGGCGATGGACCTGCTTGCGGAGGAGGGCGTGGCGGCGCACTGGCGGTACAAGGAGGGCCAGCTCGACACGGACGAGAACGACGTCAGCATCGTCTGGCTGCGCCAGCTGCTCGAGTGGCAGCAGGAGGTGCCGGACCCGCGCACCTTCCTGAGCGCGCTCAAGATCGATCTCTATCCCGACGAGGTGTACGTGTTCACGCCCAAGGGCGACGTGCTGTCGTTCCCCCGCGGCGCGACGCCGCTCGACTTCGCCTATCGGATTCACACGGAACTCGGCCATCACTGCAGCGGCGCGCGGGTGAACGGCCGGCTGGTGCCGCTGCGTACCGAACTGAACAACGGCGACATCGTCGAGATCACGACGAACCCGAACCGCGAACCCAGCCGCGACTGGCTGAACATCGTCGCCACGACGCGGGCGAGGAGCAAGATCCGTCAGTGGATCAACGCCGAGCAGAAGAAGCGCGCGATCGAGATCGGCCGCACGATGCTGACCAGTGAACTGCGCCGCTACCGGGTGAGCCCTCGCCGTGTGTTCGAGTCGAAGGAGATGGCGGACTTCGTGGCCGGCGAGGGCTACGGGAGCGTCGACGAGCTGTTCAGCCGGCTGGGCTTCGGCCGCGGTTCGGTCAAGCCGGTGTTGCGCGCGGTCCTGCCGCCGGAGCGCCTGCGACGCCGGGATCAGGGGCCCGGCCGCCTGCGCCAGGCGGTGAGCAAGGTGCTGCCCCGCGACCAGGCCAGGCTGGTAGTCAAGGGCGAGAACGACATGCTCGCGTTCTTCGCCGGCTGCTGCAGCCCGTTGCCGGGCGAGGAGATCATCGGTTTCGTGACTCGCGGCCGGGGTGTTTCGGTCCACTCCGTGGACTGCCCCAACGTGCGCAACCTGCTGTACCACCCCGAACGGGAGATCAGCGTCGAGTGGGCGCGGCGCAACGACGCGATGTTCGCGGTCACCTTGGTGATAGAGACCCGCGACCGGCCGGGCGTGCTCGCTCGGGTCACGGAAGCCATCGCCAGGCAGGGCAGCAACATCCGCCACATCGAGAGCCGCAGCCGCGGCCACGGCGAAGCCTCGATTGACGTCGTGGTCGACGTCCGCAACCGCAAGCACCTGAACCGACTCCGGCAGTCGCTGGAAGATCTGTCGGCAATCCGCACGGTGAAGCGCCGCCCGGGGGCGCCGCCGGCCTCGGCGGCCGGCTGACGGCTTGGACGGAGTCGAGTGCGGAGCCGTAGACGAAGTAGAGAGCTTGCCCACGAACTCATGGAGGGAAAGAACATGTCGATGACTCGTCGAATCCACCTCGTCGTTGCCGCGGTGACCGCCGCGGCGACTTTCCTGGGGCCTGCCGCGCTGGCCCAGGACGCCGGAGAGCAGGCCACCGGGGACAGACGTCCGGCCGGGTCCGTGACCATTCAGGCGAGCCCGAGCAGCGTGCCCGAGACCGGCGGCGAGGTCGAGTTGTTCGCTCTCGTGCGCGACGACCGGGGACAACCGCTCGAGAATGCGAAGGTGAACTTCCTCGCCGAAACCGGCAGCCTCGGTTCAGCGGGACGGTTGGTCACAACCGGCGCGGACGGGGGCGTCACGGACCGGCTCACGGTGACTGCCGCTGAACTTGCCGTGGTACAGGAGAACAGGTTCTGGCTGACGGCGGTGGTCGGCGCCGGCCGCAGGGAGCTGGTCACGCAGGATGTCGGCGTCCGTATCCAGCGACTGCCGGAGGCTGCCTTCAAGTTCAGTCCCGGCGGTCTGCTCGTCGCATTCCGCGATACTTCCGTGGGTCAGGTGACGAGCAGACAGTGGGATTTCGGTGACGGCACGACGAGCACGGCGCAGAGTCCATCCCATGCCTTTGCCAGGCCCGGTTACTACGCCGTGACCCTGCGTGCCGGCAACCCGGTGGGCTCGGACGAAGTGACCAGGCTGGTCTGGGCCGAAGGTCGCCCGGACACGAGCGAATAGACGCTCCCTTCGCAGCGTTCGTATACTGATTCGAGAGATGGACACCCGGCGTCGATTCCTGCCTGCCGTCATCGTCGCCAGCTTGTGTCTGGCGCTCCTGGCGGGGTGTGACAAGACGAACCCGGTGGCCCCGTCGGGCACGCTGATCACGATCAGCGCGAATCCGGACCGCATCCCGTCGGACGGGAGTGCGGAGATCCGGGTCGTGGCGCTGCGACCGAACGGTACGCCGGTCAGTTCCGGCACCCTGGTGCGGCTCGCGACCACGCTGGGTTCGATCCCGGCTAGCGTTCCCGCCGACGATCGTGGCGAGGCGCTGGCGATGCTGGAGGCCAGCGGTCAGTTCGGCGTTGCCAGGGTCTCGGCCAGCACCGGCGGCTCGGAGACGGCGACGGTGGAGGTCCAGCTCGGTCTTTCGCCGGCTTCGGTCACCGTGCAGGTGACGCCGAACAGCGTGCCCGAGACGGGCGGGGAGGCCGATCTGCTGGCCATCGTTCGCGACGACCGGGGCCAGCCGCTCGAGAACGCCGAGGTCAACTTCCGCACCGAGGTCGGCACACTCGACTCGGGCGGGCGACTGATCTCCACAGGGGCCGACGGCACCGCGTCGGACCGGCTGATCGTCACGTCGGGTGATCTCGACACGGTGACGGGCGACAGCTTCCAGGTCGGCGTCGACGTCGGCAGCGGCGGCGGCGAGTTGGTCACGACGAACGTGAACGTCAGCATTCAGCGGCTGCCGCGGGCGGACTTCACGTTCAACACGCGCAACTTGCTGGTTTCCTTCGAAGATACGACGGACGGCCGCACGACGAGTTGGCTCTGGACCTTCGGCGACGGCAACACGAGCACGCGGCAGAACCCGACCCATACCTATGCCGAGACAGGCACGTACGCGGTCACCTTCCGGGCGACCAACACGCTCGGTTCCGACGAGGTGACGAAGTTCGTCCAGGTCACGGGTCAGTAGCGGGATCCGGGATGGCGGGCGAAGGAGGCCCGGTGGTTTCTGGATGGCCGGGTCCGACGGTGACGCTGGGCGAGTTGTACCTGGCCCAGGGACACCGCCGCGAGGCCGCGGAGATCTTCGAGCAGATCCTCCGGGCCGACCCGGGCAACCGCCGGGCGCGCGAAGGACTGGAGGGCCTGCGCAGGCGCGGCAAGGGCAAGCCCGCGGCAGCGGGACGTCGATAGCGGATACACTCCGCCGTCGTGCTGACCCATGAACAAGTTGACGCGCTGATCCGCTTCATCGCCGAGGAGCGGCGTGGCGGCTCGGACCTCGCAGTGGAGTACCAGGTGGACGGCCTCTACCTGCGGGTGGGCGGCGATCGTGGAGGGGCGTCCGGTGGGCCTCGGGTGGAACGGGCCGCCCCGGCGGCGCTCGCCGAGCAGCCGGTGCCGGTGGCGGCCGAGGAGGCGGCCGCCGAAGAGGCGCCGGCGCTCGACGGGCACGTACTGACTTCCCCGATCGTGGGCACGTTCTACGTCGCTCCCGGCCCTGACGCTCCGCCTTACGTTGAAGTGGGCTCCCGGGTTGAGAAGGGTCAGGTCGTCTGCATCGTCGAAGCGATGAAGCTGATGAACGAGATCGAGGCCGATGTCTCGGGAGTCGTCACCTCCGTGATGTCCGCGAACGGCGACCCGGTCGAATTCGGGGCGCCTCTCTTCGTGATTCAGACCTGAGCAGCCCTTACTCCCTGAGCCCCCGGGATGCTCGTTGCCGTTCGGACTGTCAGCCGTCGTCCGGCGCATGCCTGGGGTTGAGCGACCGGTGACCGGCGACTCCCGGCGGCCGTTCCGCAGGATCCTGGTCGCCAACCGCGGCGAGATTGCGGTGCGAATCATCCGCGCCTGCCGGGACCTCGACATCGCGACTGTCGCCGCCTTCAGCACGGCGGATCGGGAAGCCCTTCACGTGCGCCTCGCCGACTTTGGCGTCTGCGTGGGGCCGCCGGCGCCGGCCGGGAGCTACCTGCACCAGCGCAACCTGCTGTCAGCGGCGAACATCACCGGAGCGGAGGCGGTCCATCCCGGGTACGGTTTCCTGGCCGAGAACGCCGACTTCGCCGCCGCCGTCGAGCAGCGCGGCCTGACCTGGATCGGACCTTCGTCGTCGTCGATCCGCACGCTGGGCGACAAGGGCAGAGCGCGCGAAGCCGCGGTCGCGGCCGATGTGCCCGTGCTCGAGGGCGGTCCACTGCCCGAGGGTTCCGAGGCAGCGGCGGACTTCGCCGACGGGATCGGCTATCCCCTGATGCTGAAGGCCGCCGCGGGCGGTGGCGGTCGCGGCATGCGGATCGTCCGGGACCGCGCGGGACTCGAAAGCGCCCTCGAGTCGGCGGCGAGCGAGGCCCGCGCCGCCTTCGGCAGCGGCGAACTCATCGTGGAGCGGCTGGTGGAACGGCCGCGCCACATCGAGGTCCAGGTCTTCGGCGACTCCTTCGGCCGCACGGTGCAACTGGGCGAGCGCGACTGCTCGATTCAGCGCCGCCACCAGAAGCTCCTGGAGGAGGCGCCTGCCCCCGCGACTGGCGCCGACCTGCGGCGATCCCTGGGCGAGGCCGCGCTGCGGCTGGCGAAGCATGTCGGCTACGCGAACGCGGGCACGGTCGAGTTCCTGGTGGAGGGCGACCGCTTCTACTTCCTCGAGATGAACACGCGCATCCAGGTCGAGCATCCCGTGACCGAGTCGGTGACCGGCGTCGACCTCGTCAAGCTGCAGATCCTGGCCGCGGCGGGCGAGCCGCTGGGGTTGCCCGACGGCACGCCGACCCGCGGCCACGCGATCGAATGCCGGATCAACGCGGAGGATCCGGAGACCTTTGCGCCTTCGCCGGGTACGCTGCGCCGCTACCGCCCTCCTGCCGGCCCGGGCATCCGGGTCGACAGCCACGGCTTCGAGGGCGCCTCGATGCCGCCCGATTACGATTCGCTGGTGGCCAAGGTGATCGCCCACGGCGCGAACCGGGAGGAGGCGATTTCGAGAATGACCCGCGCGTTGATGGAGTTCGACGTCGACGGCGTCCGAACCACGCTGCCGCTGATGCGGCGGATCGTCGGTTCGCGGGCGTTCGCCGAAGCAAGGCTCGACACCGGGTTTCTTGGTCGGCTGGACGCAGAGTGAGCGAGCTCCGAGCGCCCGCGAATCGGCTCTACGCGATCGTCGACACGGGGCTGGTCGGCACGGAACCGGAGTCCGTCACGGGTGCGGTCAGGACGCTGCTCGACTGCGGCGCGAGGTGGATCCAGCTTCGCGCCAAGGGGGCGCCGGACCTCGCCGCGTGGCGGCTGGCCGAGGCGGTGGGGCCGATGTTCGAGGAGGCTTCGGGCGTGGACGGCGAGGGCGACGCGCCGCTGCTCTGGATCAACGACAGCGCGGCGGCGGCATCCGCGTTGGCGGCCGGCGGCTGGAGCACAGGCCTCCATCTCGGCCAGGACGACCTGCCGCCCGCGGTGGCCCGGCAGTCGGTTCCTCCCGCCTGTCCGATCGGCCGCTCGACCCACAGTCGCGAGCAGGCGGCGGAAGCGGATGCCGACCCGGCGGTCGACGCGCTGGCGATCGGTCCGGTGTTCGGGACGACGACGAAGGACCGTCCGGACCCGGTGGTCGGACTCGCCGGGGTAGCCGAAGCTCGCGCGGTCACCTCGAAACCCCTGATCGCCATCGGCGGCATCGATGCCGACCGCGCCCCCCGCGCGATTGCAGCCGGCGCCGACGTCGTGGCCGTCATCTCCGCGCTTAAGCCGCACAGGCTCGCTGCGAGCTGCCGCGACCTGCTGCGCGCGCTCCGCTGAGGGGCGTCGCGCCGGCGTCGGTGCGCACCCTCCGGGCTGGACATCCTGCCGGGTGCGCCGGCCCTCCGGCCGGCATCCGGCGGCGGCTGGCGTATAGTCCAACCGGATTGCCTGAAGCCGATGTCCCCGCTCGCCATTCTCGTTCTGGTCCTGATCTGCGGCTTCGTGTGGGGCGGCTTCACCTTCTTCCTGGTGCGGGCACTCAAGAGCGAACGGTCCCGCCCTCAGGACGGCTAGCAGCCCGCAGGTAGGCCGTGCGCGTCTTCCTCGTCGGCTTCATGGCGGCCGGCAAGAGCAGGATAGGCCGGCGGCTGGCACGTTCCCTCGGTTGGCCTTTCCGGGATCTCGACTCGGACATCGCCGCGCATGAGGGCCAGCCAGTGGCCGAGATGATCGTCGAGCGCGGCGAGGCCTGCTTCCGGGAACGCGAGACGGCGGCGCTTGAACGCTGCGCCGCACTCGACCGGGCGGTGATCGCCACCGGCGGCGGCGCTTTCACTCTGGAACGGAACCGCCGACTGATCGCTGAACTGGGCGCCAGCGTTTGGCTCGACCCGCCCTGGGAAGCCCTGTGCCGCCGCGCGCAGCAATCCCGCAAACCCCGCCCGCTGTTCGAAACCCCGGACCAGGCTCGGGCCCTGTACGAGAGCCGCCTCGACTTGTACCGCCAGGCGGACGTGAGGATCCGGACCCGGGGATCCGAACGCAAGCGGGACGTCGCGGCCGAGGTGATCCGGAGACTCGGCCTGAAGTCGCGGAGTTCTCAATAGGGCTCGAAAGCTGGCGCCTTTCGCCGCTTCGCGCCGGCCGGAATGCCGGCCAGAGGGCCGGGGCGCCCAGCGGGGGTCGGACGCCACTCCGACGCCGTCCAGCCCGCACGCCGGGAGGAACCTGATCGGAGTTGCCGAGGTAGACGCGTTCCGTGTCGGCGCCGCGCAGTTCGCGCCAGAGGCGGTACTCGAACTGCCGGAGTCCTTCGACGATGTCTCGGCGCAGGGACTCGAGGGCTACATCGGGGTGTTGATGATTTCCTGGAAGGTCCTGCCTTCGCGGGCCATCGCGGTGACCTGCTGGAGGCGGGGGCTGGTGCGGGCTTCGTTGGCGTTCTGCCAGGTGGCGACCGCGCCGTCGCGGTCGCCGAGCTGGAGGAGGAGCAGGCCTCGCATCAGCGCTGCCTGCTCGTGACCGGGGTCGCTCCGGAGCGACCGGCCCAGTGAATCCATCGCGACGTCGGCCTGGCCCATCGAGAGGCGAACGACGCCGGAGACGTAGTGGCCGTCGGGATCCTCCGGGTCGATCTCCAGGATGCGCTGGGCCTGCTGGAAGGCGTCGAAGGTGCGGCCGTTGGACAGCAGGAGCTGGGTCAGGGCGCGGTGAAGGTCGATGTTTGCGGGATCGGCCTCGATCTGCTGCCGCAGTTCCTCGGCCTGCCGGGCCAGTTCGGGGCCGAGCGGGGCCTGGCCGCGGAAATCGGCGCCGCCGCCGGCCTGCCGTTGGGCCATCTGCGCGGCCTCGGGATCGGGCCGGGCGTCCAACTGGGCCCAGATCACGAGGGCGGCGACCAGGCCGACCACGCCGCCGCCGAGCAGAACGCCGGAGAGCAGGGGGTGAGCCTGGACGAAGGCCCGGCCCGCCGGTTGCGTCTGAGAGATCCGGTCTCGGAGAAACGCGTCGAAGTCCGAGTGAGCCTGGACGAAGGCCCCGCCCGCCGGTTGCGTCGCCTGCGGCCTGGCGCTGCGTTGCGGGGCGATCCCGGCGATCGCCTCCTCGACCTCGTCGAGCTCCTTGAGCACCCGGGCGGTCGAGACCTGGAGCCGGCGGCGGTCGGCCGCTTCGAGCCCGGCCTGCTTCAGCCGGCCGATGAGATCCTCGCGTCGGCTCAACAGGTCCGCGCGCTGAAGCTCGAGCGCGGCCGCGCGCGTTGCGGCTTCGCGGGGCAGGAACCCGAACCCGATGCCCAGGCCGGCGAGGACGGCGACTGCCAGTGCGACCGTCGCGACGATAGTCAGGTTGTCGTCTCCTGCTCCACTTGTTGCAGGTAAGGTTCGAGGGCCTCGTCGCCGCCTTGCCGGCGCCGCCGCAGCCGGCGCACGACCAGCAGGCCGCCGACCAGAACGATCGACGCGGGCGCCCCAAAGACGATCAGGTTGAGCCCCCGGGCGCGCGGCTTGAGCAGGACGAACTCGCCGTAGCGCTGCTCGAAGTAGCCGACGACCTGCTCCCGGGTGTAGCCGGCGGCGAGCAGGGACCGCGCTTGCTCGCGCATCGCCTGTGCCGACTGGGCGCCGGAGTCGGCGATCGAAAGGGCCTGGCACTTCGGGCAGCGGATCTCGGCCGCGACGCCGGCGACGGCCTGGTCGAGTTCGGCGCCGGCGAGGGGTCGGCCGAGGGGGTCGCCCAGTTCATGGGATGCCTCGATGCCCAATCCCTGTCGACCTTCTCCTTCCGCCGGCGGCGGCAGCAGGTCGGGCTGCGCAGCCGGCGGCTGGGCCCAAGCCCAAGCCGCTGCGGCGAAGAAAAACGCGGCGAACAGCGCCAGGAGCACGGCCGACGAAGTCGACCGCCGGCGGTCCGGCCGGGGCGTCGAACCGGAGCGCCGCATGTCAACCGGTCGCCTCGGCCGGCTGCGCCAGCAGGCGGTTGGCGACGTCGAGGAGCTGGTCCGGCGAGACGGCGCCGATCGCCTTGTCGACGATCACGCCGTCGCGGTCGATGAAGAAGGTCTCGGGCGGTCCGTAGACGCCGTAGGCGATCGCGACCCGGCCGCCGTCGTCCACCAGCGATGGCCCCCAGCTTCCGTTCTCGGCGTTGAACTCCTCGATCAGGTCGGGGTCGTCCTGGAAGACGATGCCGAGGAAGGCGATCTGACCGTGCCAGCGTCGTGCGCCTTCCATGAGCAGCGGGTGCTCCACCCAGCACGGCACGCAGTAGGTGGCCCAGAAGTTGATGATGACCGGCTGGCCGCGCAAGTCCGCCAGGTCGACGACGTTGCCGTCGAGGTCGGCGAGCCGGAAGTTCGGCGCCGGCTTGCCGATCAGCGGGGATTCGACGATCTGCGGGTCATGCCGGAAGCCGAACCCGAGCAGCAGCAGCAGCGGCGCCGCGATGCCGAGTCCGACGAGGAGAACCTTGCGGTTCATCGACCTCCCCCTGCGGACGATGCGGCGAGATCCGGGACGGCGCCCGACGGCGCGGCCGCGCGCCGTTCGGCGGCGGTCGGAATCAGGCACAAGGCGGTGCCCAGGACCATGATCACGACGCCGATCCAGATCCATGCGACGAGCGGCGTCCTGATCGCGCGCAGACCGATCGACCCGTCGCCGCCGACGTTCATCAGGGTCAGGTAGAGGTCGTGCGCCGCCGTCGTGCGGACCGCGGGTGTGCCGATCGGTTCACGCTGATTCGGATAGATGTTCAGGGACGGGTAGAGGGCGCCCAGGTTCCGGCCGTTGCTCGAGACCTCGACCCGGGCCTGGTGGCGCAGAAGATGCGGCTCCCGGACCTGCTCGGCGCCGCGGAACGTCATCTCGTAGCCGCCGAGGGTCAGCGTGTCGCCCGCGCGCAGCGTGGACTCCGCCTCGCGCTGGAAGCTCGACGACACGGCCACGGCGACGAACGTGACGACGACGCCGAAGTGGACGACGTAGGCGCCCAGCTTGTCGGGCGCCACGAGAAGCGCGGCAAGCGGCCCCCTGCCGCCCTCGCGCCGGCGCCGCGTGCGCGCCGGTCGCAGGCCCTGGTCCGCGGTGACCCAGAGCGCGAAACCGGCGAAGGCGCAGACGAGGAGCACCGGCGCCGAGCGGGCGCCGAACAGCAGCGCGACGGCCAGTCCAACGGCGGCCGCGGGCAGCGGACGCAGCAAGGCGCGCCGCACCAGCTTCGGGTTGCTGCCGCCCCATGGCAGCGCCGGGCCGACGCCCATCATCAGCAGCAGCCCGCCGAACAGGGGTACGGCCATCCGGTTGAAGTAGGGCTCGCCGACGCTCACCTTCACCCCGCGCAGCGACTCGGCGATGATCGGGTAGATCGTGCCGACGAGCACCGTGAACATCAGGCTGACGAAGAGCAGGTTGTTCAGCAGGAAGGCGCCTTCGCGGCTGACCAGGCGTTCGTTCGAGGGCTCGGAGACCAGGGTGTCGATCCGCAGTGACAGCAGGACGACGACGGCGGCGGTGCAGAGGGCCAGGAAACCGAGGAAGACCGGGCCGATCGGGCTCTGGGTGAAGGAGTGGACGGAGTTCACGACCCCCGAGCGGGTGAGGAAGGTGCCGAGGATCGTGAGCAGGAACGTGATCATGATCAGGATCACGGTCCAGGCCTTGAGCGTTCCCCGCCGCTGCTGGACGACTCCCGAGTGGAGCGCCGCGATGCCGGTGAGCCAGGGCAGGAAGGAAGCGTTCTCCACCGGGTCCCAGGCCCAGTAGCCGCCCCATCCGAGGACCTCGTACGACCACCAGCCGCCGAGCATGATGCCGGCGGTGAGAAACGACGTTGGAACCAGCAGCCAGCGGCGCATGGGGCGCAGCCACGTGGCGCCCAGCTGCCCGCGGAGGAGCGCCGCGACCGCCATGGCGAACGGCACCGACATGCCGACGTAGCCCAGGTAGAGCATGGGCGGGTGGATCGCCATCAGCAGGTGGTTCTGGAGCAGCGGGTTGGGCCCCGGGCCGTCCGGCGGAATCGGCGCCGGGGTGGGCGCGAACGGGTCGGCGACGCTGGCGATCAGGAAGGTGAAGAACGCGCCGATGGCGAGCAGGGTCGCCAGGGTGTAGGCCAGGTAGTCCTCGTGGCCCCGCCGCTGGAAGATGGCCGTGGCCGCGATGTAGAGGCCCAGGATCAGACCCCAGAACAGGATCGACCCCTCGAGCGACGACCACAGAGAGAAGATCGTGATGTGGAGCGGCGTCGCCCGCGACCCGACCTGGGCGACGTAGGAGACGGAGAAGTCGTGGCTCAGGAGGGCGTACCACATGACTCCGCAGGCGCCGACCATGGCCACCGCGAAGACGTGGGCGAGACGCCTCGTCCAGCGCAGGCCGCTTGCCGACCGCCGCACGCCGGCGACGTAGCCGAAGGGAGCGCCGAAGCTCGCCGCGATCAAGCCCAGGAGCACGAACCCCTGGCCCAGGGCCGAGGTCACGTGTCGAACTGCATGGATTCGATCAACTCCTCCATGCCGCGCTGGTCCTCGACGTCGGGCGCCTGGTACTCGTTGTCGTGCTTCACCATGAGCCGCGAGGTGGCGAACTGGCCGTCCTTCCGGAGGGTTCCCTCGAGCACGACGCCGATGCCCTCCCGAAACATGGCCGGCGGCACCGCGGTTGTGCGGACGTCGACCTGCGACGTGCCGTCGGTGACCGTGAACTCGAGGGTCAGGCCGTCCTCGCTCCGGCTCACCGAGTCCTGCTCGACCAGACCGCCGAGGCGGATGCTGGCGCCAACGGCGTCGGGGCCGGCTTGCTGAAGTTCCGTGGGACTCCAGTAGTAGACGAGGTTCTCGCCGACATCGCCGAAGGCCAGAACAGAGAGCGCGATGGCCACGGCGCCTGCCGCGGCCAGCAAGAGAAGACGCCGGTTGCCGCGGTCAGGGGTTTCGCTGGTCGGGGTCGTGGGTTCCGTGCTCATGACTCGGTTGACCTGCTCCACGTTCCGGGGGCAGGCGTCTGCGCCGGTGCGTTGTCAAGGGTCCGTCGCCGGCGGGCGAACAGACTGAAGGTGTAGAGGGCAAGAGCCACCCCCGCCGAACCATAGGCGGCAACGACCCATCCCCAACCGCCGACTATAACGCCTTCCACCTTCGGTTTGCTCCTTTGCGTGGCGGGAAGCCGGGTTGCCCGCTCGGGCTCTCACTCCTCCATCGCCACGGCGGCCAGCACGCCTCCCAGCGCCCAGTAGATCACATCGAAGGCGAGCAGAATGATGAACCAACTGCGCGTCTGATCCATCGGATCTCCGTGCAGCACGAGGGCCGCGCTCCTGACCGAGGCGATCAGCACGGGAATGACCAGGGGGAAGAGGAGCAGGGGCAGAAGCACGTCCTGGCTCGAGGCGCGACTGGTCATCGCCGCGTACAGCGTTCCCGGCGCGGCAAGTCCGGCAGCGGCCAGCAGCCAGACAAGCAGGAGCCCGAGCAGAGCGTTCAGCCCGGCGTCGACGCCGTAGATGACGATGGCCGAGGGCAGCAGGACGGGCGCCAGCAGGGCGAGGAAGATGAAGTTGCCCAGCGCCTTCGCGTAGAAGAGAACCGCCGGTTCGACCGGCAGCAGCAGCAGCCCCTCCAGGGCGCGGTTCTCCCGTTCGACGCGGAAGGACTCGGAGAGCCCCAGGGTGGAACTCAGGAGCAGGGCGAGGATCAGGAAACCGGGCGCCATGGTCGCCGCCGCGCGGTCGTCCGCGTCGATGGCGAAGGAGAACAGGACCAGCGTGATGCCCCCGAAGAGCACGATGGACAAGAACCGGAAGCGTCCCCGCCACTCGACCCGCAGGTCCTTCGCCAGCAGCAGGAGAACGGGCCGCAGCAGGTTCAACGGCCAAGCCTCCTGGCCCAGGCGGCTTCCAGGGCGGAGGCGTCGCCCTGCCAGGCCACCTGGCCCTGCTCCAGCAGAACCGCCCGGCGGCACAGCCGGGAAGCCCGTTCGATCGCGTGAGACGCGACGATCAGCGTTCCGCCGTCGTCCACGAAGCGCCCGACCCAACGCTCGACCAGGGACTGGCCCTCGGGATCGAGGGAGGCGAAGGGTTCGTCGAGAAGAAGCAGCCGCGGGTTCTCCAGCCGGGAGCGGGCGAGGATCAGGCGCTTCCTCATGCCGGCCGAGAAGCCGCCGACGTGCCGGTCGGCGGCGGCTGAGAGACCGACTTCCGCGAGCAGGTCGTCGAGCCGCGTTTCGCCCGAGCCGCCGCAAAGCGAGTTCCAGAGCCGCAGGGTCTCCATTGCGGTCAGACGGTCGTAGAGATAGTCGTGATGGGAGACCAGGGCCAGGGCCCTCCGGGCCCCGAAACGCTCCCGGGTCGGGCGCCGGCCGTCGACCAGGAGTTCACCCGCCGCCGGTTGCCGGAGCCCTGCGATCAGCCGCAGGAGCGTGGTCTTCCCCGAGCCGTTGGCGCCCGCGAGCAGCAGACGGTCGCCGGACAAGAGCTCGAGGTCGACGTGGGCGAGGGCCCACTGGGAGCCGAAGCGAATGCCGAGTCCGCGTGCGTGGATCAAGGTCTAGCAGCTCGTGGCAGAAGTCCGTGTCGCACCGAGAGTGGCCAGGCGCCCGCCCGGCAAGGCGCGACGAGGGAGCATATCGGGGCCATATTCGACCGAGGAGCAAGGATGCCGGGCGGGATGCATGGCCGCTCGAATGCAGCGCGACTTCTGCCACGGGCTGCTAGCCGCCAGGCCCGGTTACTCTCTTCGGCGAATGCGGGACGCGGGTCCCCGGGCAGAGGGTACAGCTGCAGTCCGGATGCCGGCCAGAACCCGGCTGGCGCGCCCGGTCAGCGGCGTCGGGCCGCGGTGTTCGCGGTGGCTGAGGGGCAAACCCGCAACAATCGAGCGCGGTAAGCGTAGGTGAAGGCTGTGGAGGCAACTCGGGCGACCGACGAGGAGTTGGTGGCTGCGATTCTGGACGGCGAGGCAGCCCTGTACACCGACCTCGTGCAGAGGTATCAGGGGCGCATCGTCAACTACCTGAATCGCTTTCTCCGCAATGTCGACGAGTCGCAGGAGTTGTCTCAGGAAGTGTTCCTGAAGGTCTACAGGGCCCTTGACCGTTACAACCCCAGGTACCGATTCTCGACATGGCTGTTTCGGGTGGCACAGAACGCGGCGATCGACCTGCTCCGCAAGCGGCGCCTCAAGCTGGTTCCGATGCAGCGGGTCGGCTTCGACGGCGACACGCAGGAGCGGGAGTTTCCGAGTCAGGAGAGAGACCCTTACCAGGTGCTTCGCAACCTCGAGCGGCGCGATGCGATCGGGACCGCGGTCGACGGTCTGAAAGGCGAGTACCGGGAGCTCATCCAGTTGAGGCATTTTGCCGAGATGACCTACGACGAGATCGCCGAGTTCAAGGGCATGCCTCTGGGCACGGTCAAGAACAAGCTGTTTCGCGGCCGCCGGATGTTGAAGGCCCGGTTGGCTGAATACCTCACCGACTGACGAACGGGAGGAGTTCCAGCGATGACGAGTTCCGAGAGGACGGCCTGTTCCCACGCCGAGTTGATCGATGCGTACGTCGACGGCGCCGTGAGCGGGCCCGAGCGCGAGCAGGCAAAGCGGCACCTCGAGGCTTGCGCCGAGTGCCGTGACGAAGCGCGCGGTCTGGCCGCCCTGCGGGAGCTGCTGGCCGCGGAACGTGTCGCGCCGGAGCAGCTCGGGACCTTTGTCGGCGCGCCGGCGCGGGCCGCCCGCGGGCGCCGGGGCCGTGGCTGCTGCTGCTGCCCTTGCAGGGCTCTTCGGCGGCGCGCTGGCGGTGCTCGCCGGGCTTGCTCCCCGGGTAGAGTCCGCTGCCGCTGCCGCTTCGACGCTGTTCGACTTCACGGTCGCCGTCGGGCTCGTCGGCGCCGGTCTGCTCGATGCCTCCTGGCGGGGGTTGAGCGCGGCGACGTCGTCCGTCCTCCAACCCGCGGCGCCGGGCCTGCTGTTCGGCGGCCTGGCGGCAATGGGCCTTTCGGTACTCCTGTACTCCCTGCTCCGACGCGGCTTCAGGGCGGCGGCGCGCGAACGGCAGCGGCGCTGACGATCCCCTCGCGGCGTCGTCGCGGCCGGCGGACGCCCTCGTGCGGCGCGACCCGGTCCCCGTTTCCGCCGGGCGCTACGATCGACGGCGTTCCGTGATCACCTTCGCCGCAAAGCGCCGGCACTCGACCAGCATCGAGATGCTGAATCGATTCAGGATTCCATCTCGGAGCATCGTCGCCGCGTCGCGCCCGTCCTCCGCCGTCCCGGGTCTGCTGGCGTGCTTCTGGGTCGCGGTCGCGGCCGGTTGTGCGACGGCCGATCCGGCGCCGGAGGGGGGCAGGGCGGCGGTCGTGGTGGAAGCCGACGCGGTGATGCGGGATCAGGTCGTGGCGTTGGGGCGGGACCTGGAGTTGCGCGGCGAGGCGCGTTCCGATGTCGTCGTCCTGAGTGGCGACGCCCGCATCGACGGCACGGTGGCGGGCGACGTGATCGTGCTCGGCGGCGACGTCCACCTGGGACCGCCGGCCCGGCTGCGCGGCGATGTGTTCGTGCTCGGGGGCGAAGTGAAGGCCGGATCCGGAGCGGCCGTGGAGGGTCGCACCGTGGCCTGGCCGCGGGCGCCGTCTTCGTGGCTGGTCCTTGCCGAGGGGCCGCTCTTGGGCCGCTCGCCGTTGTCGTCCGCGGCGGCGCTGCTCAACCTCGCGCTCTTGCTGGCCTGGTTGCTCGTGTCGGTGGCCCTCGCGTGGGGCTTCGATTCGTCGCTGACGGTGACTGCCCGGAGCGTTCTGGAGCGGCCGTTCCGGAACTTCTTCGCCGGACTGGTCGCGGTGCTCGCCGTTGGTCTGACCTTCGGCCTCCTGACCGCCACGGCGCCGGCCCTGGTCGGAGCGCCGCTGCTCGTCGTCTGTGCGGCTGCGGCGATGGTGTGCAAGTTGTGGGGCACGGTGGCGGTGTTCATCGCGGTGGGAACGCGCCTGCTGCCGAACCGCCCGGGGATCGCGGGCCGGCCGATGGCAGCCGTGCTCGTCGGACTTCTCGCCCTGGGCGCGGTCAAGATGACGCCGTATCTCGGCGGATGGACGTGGACCGTCGTCAGCTGCGTGGGGATCGGCGCCGCGCTGGACAGCAGGCTGGGCCGGCGGGAACCGTGGTTTGACGGCCTGACCTGAGAAGCGCCGAAGGCGCGAGGAGCGCCGCAGGAACCGGCACGGCCTCGGACAGGGACCAGAATCCACCCGGCAAAGGTACAGGCGCGCCGGCCCTCCGGCGGGCCCCGAAGGGACCCGCCGCGAAGCGACGACCATCCTGCGGCGCTAGTCTCGCCCCGATGTACTGCCAGTTATGCGGCGCGCGCAACCAGGACGACGCGGAGTACTGCCAGCGCTGCGGGCAGAAACTCATGGTGCTGTCCGGCGCTTCCGTCCCCTCGGAGGAGCCGCTGGATGCCGGCGATGAGGAGTTCTCCTTCGACGAGCACCTGCTGGAACGGATCTCGATCCAGGAGGAGGTGCTGAAGCGCGTAGGCGAAACGGTGCAGAAGATCCTGAGCGCCCTGCAGCGGCAGGAGGAGAGCATTCTCGTCCACCACGCGGGCATGCTGGCCCTTCGCGATCTTCTCGAGCGTCAGGAGTTGATCAACGCGACCGAGTGGAGCGATCTCTGGGATTCCAAGATGGACTACCAGTTCCTGGTGCTCGAGAAGCGGGAGCGGTTCGCGGCCGTCAAGGACCGCATCCTCGGGCTCTACGAGGGTCGGCGCCGTCCTGCCTTCGAACGGCTTCTCGACGAAGCGGAGCGCGCCCTGGCCGGCCTCGATCTGGTCAAGGCGATGGAAGCCCTCGAGGCGGCGGCGGAGGTCGACCGCGGCAACTTCGAGTTGGCGCACTTCCTCGGCGAGTCGCACTTCCAGGAGGGACGCCTCGAGCGGGCTCTCGACTGCTGGAGCCGCGTGCTGGCGACGAAGCCCGACCACGTCCAGGGTCTGGTGTACAGCGGCGTGATCTGCATGCAGAAGGGCGAGCAGCAGCGCGGCCAGGAATTGCTGGAGCGGGCGGTCGTCCTCCACCGGGACGCCTTTCTGCCCCACTTCTGCCTCGGCGCGTCGCTGGCGGGCCGCGGCCAGGTCAAGGCGGCGGTGGCGTTCCTGGAGCGTGCGGTCGAGATCGACGGCGTACCGCAGGCGCTCTACCTGCTCGGTCGCTGCCGCTACGAGATGGGCCGTCTGGGGTCGGCGATCGAGGCGCTCGGGCAGGCGGTCGACATCGATCCCTCATTCGAGGAATGCCACCACCTCCTCGGCCTCTGCTACCTGGACCGGGGATGGAACCGCAAGGCCCTGGCCTCGTTCCGTGCCGCCCGGCAACTCAATCCGCGTCGAATGCGGTACCGCGATCTGGTTGCCTACCTCTCCGGCCGGACCGGCGCCGAGCTGCCGGCAACCAGTCCGGCCGCCGCGGACTGGGTCACCCGCGGCGAAGAGGCGATAGGCGCCGGCGACGCATCGGAGGCGTTGCGCTGTTACCGCGAGGCGCTTGCGCTCGACCCCGACAATCCGACTGTGCTGACGACATACGCCCTTGCCTGTCTTCGGCTCGACCGGGGCCGGGAGATCCGTCAACTGACCCGGCGCGTACTCGATTCGAATGCCGGCGAGATGCTGCGCGCGACGGCCTACGCCATCCTGATCGAGTCCCTGCGCGGCGAGGGGAAGTACCTGGAAGGGAACGAGGTCGGCCGCCGGCTGCTGGACGAGGGCGGATCGAACTTCTCGAAGAGCATCGCCTACTACGAGATGGCCTACAACCTGGCCGAGATGGACGAGGACCTCGACGAGGCGCTCGGCTTCGCCCGCCGGTCCCTGGAGCACGCGCCGGAGGAGCTGCGCCAGTTTCCGCTCGCGGCGCTGGGTTGGGTCCACTACAAGCGGAAGGAGCTGGACGAGGCGATCGACTTCCTGTCCCAGGCGACCGAGCTCGGGCCGTCGACGACGGTACTCACCCGGCTGGGCATGGCGCTGCTGGCGTCCGGCGACGAGGACCGGGCACGCGGCGTGCTGGCGCGGGCGCGCCGGCTCGACGACCGGGGCGGCGCGATCGAAGAACGGATGATGGAGTTCATGAAAGACTCCGCGCGGATCATCGAACGCGTGCGCGGTCGCGCCTAGTAGCTTGCGTCGCAGAATCCGGGTGCGCCGGCGTCCCCGCCGGCATCCGGCGAGCAGCGCCGGTCTTCAGGCGTTCTGCCGCGCAAGCGGTGTGCTTCCCGTACCGAACCGACTTCAGAGGTCCCGGAAAGACGATGCGTTGGAGCAACTACTACCTGATGACCGCCCGCGAGGCGCCCAGGGACGCCGAGGTGACCAGCCACCAGTTGATGGCCCGGGCGGGCCTGCTGCGGCGGCTCGCGGCCGGGATCTACACGATGCAGCCGGCCGGCTGGCGGACCCTGCGCAAGCTGATGGCGATCGTCCGGCGCGAGATCGAGCGGGCCGGCGCGGTCGAGCTCTCGATGCCTGCGATTCAGCCCGCCGAACTCTGGGAGGAGTCCGGGCGCTGGACCAGGTACGGGGTGGAGCTGCTGCGGATGGAGGACCGGCACGGCCGGCGGTTCTGTTTCGGACCGACCCACGAGGAAGTGGTCACCGATCTCGTCCGGCGCGACGTGAAGAGCTACCGCCAGTTGCCGATCAACCTGTTCCAGATCCAGACCAAGTTCCGGGACGAGATCCGCCCCCGCTTCGGGCTCATGCGGGGCCGCGAGTTCCTGATGAAGGACGCCTACTCGTTCGACGCCGACGAGGAAGGCCTCGACCGGAGCTACCGGGCGATGCACGCCGCCTACTCGCGCATCTTCGAGGCCTGCGGGCTCGAGTACTCCGTCGTCGAAGCGGATTCCGGGACGATCGGCGGTTCCTCGTCGCACGAGTTCATGGTGCTCGCCGACACCGGTGAGAGCGCGGTCGCAAGTTGCGCCGCCTGCGGCTACGGCGCGAACGTCGAGCGGGCGGAGACAGGCGAACTGCCGGCGCCGGACGCCGGCGGCGGGGAGGCCCCGAGGGAAGTGTCGACGCCGGGAACGACGACGGTGGCGCAGGTTGCCGAACTGCTCGAAAAGGAACCGGCGCAGGTGGTCAAGACGCTGATCTGCGAAACGGACGACGGCCTCGCCGCGGTCGCAATCCGCGGCGACCGCGAGGTGAACGAGGTCAAGCTGTTGAATGTCCTCGGCGGCCTTGGCCTGCGCCTGGCGACGGCCGAGCAGGTGGAGGCCGCGACCGGCGGTCCCCTCGGCTTCTCGGGTCCGGTCGGCCTTCCCGCGGACGTGCGTCTGGTTGTCGACGAGTCGGCCCGCGCCCTCGCCGGCTTCGTCTGCGGGGCGAACAGCGGCGACCGGCACTTCGCCTCCGTACGCTGGGACCGGGACGTCGCCAGCGCGCGGCCGGTGGAATGGGTCGACGTGATGACGGCGGTCCACGGCGATCCTTGCCCGCGCTGCAGCGGCGGTGAACTGAGGCTGTCGCGCGGCATCGAAGTCGGCCACATCTTCAAGCTCGGTACGGTGTACTCCGAGAAGATGAACTGCACCTTCACCGACGACAGCGGCCGGCTTCGGCCGATGGAAATGGGCTGCTATGGCCTGGGCATCGGCCGCACCGCGGCGGCGGCGATCGAACAGGGCCACGACCGGGACGGCATCGTCTGGCCGAAGCCCCTGGCGCCGTTCACGGTCGTTCTCAGTTCCCTTGACCCCGGCGACGAAGCCGTGAGCTCGGCTGCCGACACGCTCTACGAGGAACTCGCGGACGCGCTCGCGCCGGGCGGTTTCGACGTGCTCTACGATGACCGCGCGGTGCGGCCCGGCGTCAAGTTCAAGGACGCCGACCTGGTCGGCTTCCCGGTTCGGGTCGTGGTCGGCGCGCGCTCGCTCGCGAACGGGGGCGCCGAGGTCTCGAACCGGAGCGACGGCGAGCGCGAGGTCGTGCCGCTGGAGGAGGTCTGCAAGGCCGTGCTCGGTCGGCTGTAAGGGGGGCGTGGCCCGGGAATCCGGTTCGGTCAGAAGACCGGCCCGGGGCCGCCTGGAAGACGACCCCCGCCGCGCAGCGGGGCGTGGCCCGGGAATCCGGATCAGGGGGTCAGAACACCTCCGCCACGGTCGCAAGACCCCCGGCTGCGACCCCCGCCGCCGGCTAGCCGTCTTCTTCGGCTGGCTCGGGCAACACCTGCAGCCGCAGCGACACGATCCTGTTGCCATCCACCTCCATCACCTCCAGCCGGAGACGCCCGGCTTCGACCGTGTCGCCTGTTTCGGCGGTGCGGCCGAGTTCGGACAGCGCGATGCCGGCCACGGTGTCCTCCTCGCGCGCCTCGGCGATGTCGATTTCCAGTTCGTCCTCGAGATCCTCGATCAACATCCCGCCCAGGACCTGGTAGCCGCCGTCGTCGAGCCGGACGAACTCGGGAACCTCGGCGTCGAACTCGTCCTGGATCTCGCCGACGATCTCTTCAAGCACGTTCTCCAGCGTGACGATGCCGGCCACGCCGCCGTACTCGTCGACGACCGCCGCCATGTGGACGTGCTCGTGGCGCATGCGAGCCATCAACTGGTCGAGCGGCAGGGTCTCGGGCACCGCGAACGTTTCGCGGGCGATGTCGCGCAGCGAGGCCGGCGGCTCCTCGGCGATGAACAGGTCCTTGATGTGGACGATGCCGATCAGTTGGTCGAGGTCGCCCTCGCAGAGCGGGAACCGCGTGTGGCCGCTGCTGCGGGCGAAGCCGAGATTCGCCTCCATCAGAGCGGTCGCGTCGAGGTAGACGACCTCGGTGCGGGGGACCATCACCTGACGGGCGTTTCGGTCGGAGAGTTCGAACACGTTGTCGAGCAGTTCCCGCTTGGGCTCGGAGAGTTCCGTGTCCTCCTCGGAGGCGAGCAGGCGGCGGATCTCCTCCTCGCTGTGGGCCAGTTCGCCGTGGCCGACCGGTTCGATGCCGAACAGCCGGAGGAAGGCGTTCGCCATCTGGTTCAGCACCCAGATTCCCGGGTACGTGGCCCAGTAGAAGGCCCAGAGCGGCAGCGCCACCCACAGGCTCGTGGGCTCGGGCCTGCGGATCGCGAGCGACTTCGGCGCCAGTTCGCCGAGCACGATGTGGAAGATGCTGATGATCGCGAAGGCGGCGATCAAGCTGATCGAGTGAGCCGCTTCCTCGGGCAACGTCGGCACGAGATCGAACGCGGGCTGCAGCAGCCGGTTCACCGCCGGCTCGCCGACGATGCCGAGACTGATGCTGGCGAGTGTGATGCCGAGCTGGGTCGCCGACAGGTAGGCGTCGAGATGATCGATCATCCGCTGCGCCATGCGGCCCCGGAGCGTGTCGACGTGGGGTGTGATCTGGGTCGGTCGGACCTTGACCAGCGCGAACTCGGCGGCGACGAAGAAACCGTTCAGGCCGACGAGGAAGATCGCGAGCGCCAGCCCCCAGCCGAGGGGGATGTCGAGACTGATGGGCGGCCCGGTCGCCGCCAGAACACTCGCCATCATCCGCGATCAGCCCGGGAAAGGCCAAGGGGCCGCAGCCGTGAAGATGACGAGTCAGGCCGCGGCGAGCCGCGCTGGTCGGAGTCCGGGTCGGGTTCGTCCAGACTGGAGCCGGATGGCGAAGGGTCCGAAGCTTCGTCGTTCACGCTTGGAAAGCCTAGCAGCTAGTCGTGCCAGCTTTGCGGCTCGGCCTGCCTCCGGACGTGGAGGCCGGCGGCGGCGATGGCCGCGATCAGCTCTTCCGCGTGCTCCGGGCCGCGGGTCTCGAGCCGCAGCTCGATGTGCACCTCGTTCAGGTCGAGGGCGGTGAACGCGCGTTCGTGATGCGTTTCGATCACGTTGGCGCCGGCGTCGCCGACCAGGTTGAGCAGGGCGCCCAGGGCGCCTGGCCGGTCCTTGACGCAGACGTCGAGCTGCACCAGGCGGCCGTCCTTGGTCAGCCCGCGCTCGATGATGCGGCTGAGCAGGGTGACGTCGATGTTGCCGCCAGTCAGCACCATCGCCGTGCGGCGACCCTTCGCCTGCGGGACGTGGTCGTTGACGACGGCCGCCAGCACCGCGGCGCCGGCGCCTTCGACGACCGCTTTCTCGCGTTCGAGGAGCAGCAGCACCGCGTTGGCGATCTCCTCCTCGTCCACCTCCACCAGGTCGTCGACGAGTTCCTCGACCAGCTTCAGGGTCAAGTCGGCCGGGCGCTTGACGGCGATACCGTCGGCGATCGTGTGGCGGCGGTCGACGGCCACCGGCCCGCCGGCGGCGAGGCTCTCCCTCATCGAAGGCACGGCCTGGGTCTGTACGCCGACGATCCGCGTCTGCGGCCGGTGCGCCTTGTACGCCGCGGCGATGCCGGAAATCAGGCCGCCGCCGCCGACCGGCACGACGATGACCTCGAGATCGGGTTCCTGGGCCATCAATTCGAAGCCGACCGTGCCCTGCCCGGCGATCACCTGGACGTCGTCGAACGGGTGAACGTAGGTCGCTCCGATCTCCGCCTCGAGTTCGTGCGCGTGAGCCTGCGCGTCGTCGAACGTCTCCCCGGCCAGCCGCACGTCGGCGCCGAAGCTGCGCGTGTTCGCGACCTTGATCAGCGGCGTCGGCAGCGGCATGACGACGGTTGCCTTGAGGCCAAGGCGGCCGGCGTGGTAGGCGACCGCCTGCCCGTGGTTGCCGGCGGAGGCGGTGATCAGGCCCTGCCTGCGCTCGTCTTCGGAGAGGGTGAGGATGCGGTTCAGCGCCCCGCGCTCCTTGAACGACCCGGTCATCTGCAGGTTCTCGAGCTTGAAGTAGGCCTCGAGACCGCAGAGCCGGGAGAAGTACTCCGACCGGGCGCAGGGACTGAGGTAGACGTGATCGACGATGCGCCGCCGCGCCTCTTCGATCAGTTCCGCCATCTGGAGGCCGGACATCATCTCGCCATTCTGTAACAAGGCGGCGTCCGGCGCGTGTTCCAGCGAGTGGGGAAGGCGTCGCCAGGGCTGCCCGGACCGGACGACGCGGCCTCGCTTGCGTTGACAGGGCGACTGTCCCCTATGTACCGTTGCGCGTTCTCGCGGTCGCGAGTTCAGGCCCGTAGCTCAGTTGGTTAGAGCGCTACGTTGACATCGTAGAGGTCAGCGGTTCGAGTCCGCTCGGGCCTACCAGGGCGCAGGCGCTTAGCTCAGTTGGTTAGAGCGCTACCTTCACACGGTAGAGGTCAGCGGTTCGAGTCCGCTAGCGCCTACCATCGCGGTACCGGCCCGCGAGGGTACGCCCGCGCTTCCGGACGAACTCGCTCCCTTGATGATTGACCGATGCTTGACTTGACTCTGCCGGACGGATCGGTGCGCCGCGTCTCGCCCGGGACGACGGCGCTGGACGTGGCGCGCTCGATCGGGCCAGGTCTGGCGAAGGCGGCGGTCGGCGCCGAACTCGACGGTCGCCTCGTCGATCTGCGCACGCCGATTGAAACGTCGGGTCCGTTCCGGCTGTTCACGACGAAGAACGAGGAGGCCGGGATCTTCCTGCGCCACACCGCGGAGCACGTCCTGGCGGACGCGGTGCAGAGACTCTGGCCTAGCGCCCGGATCGACGTCGGGCGGCGCGATCACTCCGAGAAGTACCAGTACGACTTCCGGTTCCCGCGCGCCTTCGTGCCCGAGGACCTCGAGGCGATCGAAGCGAAAATGCGCGAGATCGTCAAGGAGAAGCACAAGGTCGAACGCGTCGAGATCAGCCGCGAGGAGGCGCGGGAGCTGTTCGCCGGGATGGGCGAGGAACTGAAGCTCGAGCGTCTCGAGGACATCCCGGAGGGCGAACCGATCACCCTGTTCCGGCACGGCGAGTTCGTCGATCTCTGCCGCGGTCCCCACGCGCAGCGCGTGGACCAGGTCGGCGCGGTCAAGCTGCTGGAGAGTTCGGGCGTCTTCTACCGCGGCGACGAGAGCCGGGAGCGGTTGCAGCGGATCTACGGCACCGCGTTCGCGACCCGTGATGGCCTGGACGGCTACCTTGCCGATCTCGAGCTGCGACGGGCCCGCGACCACCGCCGCCTGGGTCCGGAACTCGACCTGTTCAGCTTCAGCCGGAACGCACCGGGCAGTCCGTTCTTCCATCCGCGCGGCACGGTGATCTACAACCTGCTGGTCGACTACGTCCAGGGCCTCAACCGGCGCGATGGCTTCGAGGAGGTGCGGACGCCCCAGATTCTCGATGTCGATCTTTGGCATCGCTCCGGGCACTGGGACAACTACCGCGAGAGCATGTTCTTCACCGAGGTCGACGAGCGGCAGTACGCGGTGAAGCCGATGAACTGCCCGACCCACTGCCTGATCTACAGGACCGGCCTGCGTTCGTACCGCGATCTGCCGATCCGCTACGCCGACTTCGGCCGCCTTCACCGCTACGAGCGTTCCGGCGTGATCACCGGGCTGACGAGAGTGCGCACGTTCTGCCAGGACGACGCGCACACGTTCTGCACCGAGGAGCAGATCGAGGCGGAGGTGCTCCGTCCGGTGTCGACGATTCTGGAGATCTACCGGACCTTCGGCTTCGAGGACATCCGGATCGAGGTTTCGACCCGACCCGAGAAGTCGATTGGCAGCGCGGAACTCTGGCAGCGCGCCGAGGCCGCGCTGATGGGCGCCCTGAGCAGCCGGGATCTCGCGTTCGAGGTCAACGAGGGCGACGGCGCCTTCTACGGCCCGAAGATCGACTTCCAGGCCCGCGACGCGCTCGGCCGGAGCTGGCAGCTGGGGACCGTGCAACTGGACTACCAGATGCCGGAGCGCCTCGACCTGGAATACACCGCCAGCGACGGCGGCGCCCGGCGTCCCGTCATGCTGCACCGGGCGATGCTCGGCTCCGTCGAGCGCTTCCTGGGCATCCTGATCGAACATACGGGGGGCGCCTTCCCGGTCTGGCTGGCGCCGGTCCAGGCCGTCGTCCTGCCGGTCTCGGACCGCTTCCTCGACTATGGCGCCGAGGTGACCGGCCGGCTGTCCGACGCCGGCGTCCGGGTCGAACTCGACGAACGCAGCGAGAAACTCGGCTACAAGATCCGCGACGCCCAGAAACAGAAGGTCCCCTACATGCTCGTCATCGGCGGCCGCGAACAGGAAGCCGGCACGGTGTCGTTGCGGCTCCGCGAGGCGCCGGAGGGCGGCGCCGCGGATCAGGGCGCCGTGATCGTCGATGAACTGGCTGCCCGGATCGCGGAGCGCGCAGCGTCGAAGTCGCTGGATCTGTGAAGCTCAGACCAGGAGGGAGGACACGATGCTGACGGAACTCCAGGTCGAGAACTTCAAGGCTTGGCGCGAACTCTCGATGGAGTTCGGCAAGGTAACCTTGAGTGCGTCATGGAGCGTGGAGTCGTCGTCCTGGATGATGGACGCCTCATCCTTGACGAATACGTGGATGGGCTGGAGAGAGGCATCGGAGTGGGTACCACCTTCTTCAAGTACGTCTGTACGAACGAGTGGGTCGAGGATCGAGTCAGGCGGGTGCCAGTCGATCTGGATGCTCTCCCTCCGAACACTCTCGGCAAAGACCAGAAGTTCCTGGCGGCGGCCGTGTCGGGGTGCGCAGAGGTTGTGAATGCCACGGACAGCGATTGGGCGTTGAACGCCGCGGTTACGGCGAGCCTGGGAGTAAGTGTCGTCCAGCTCTGCCCTCGGTACGCGGCCAAGTCGGACACAGGCGCATAGGCCAACGTGGTGGTCGACAGTCCGCCGAAGTACCCGCGAACCCCGTACTGGCCCCACTCACCGTCTGTTGAGGCTGGTAGCGACCGCCTGGCGGACGCCTCGCGCTTTGTTGGTGTGCCGGTCGTCGTCACGGAGAAGCTCGATGGCGGTTGCACGCTGCTCCATCAGGGCGCCGTCTATGCCCGCAGCGTGGATGTACCGAGCGGCGCGAAGTGGATGGCGATGGTCAAGAAGCACCACGCCTGGAAGGTGACCGAGCCCGATGTCTTCCTCTACGGTGAGGACATCTACGGCGTTCACAGCATTGAGTACGGCCCGGTGCGCGAAAAGGAGACGTTCTACGCCTTCGCGCTTCGCGACCGCAACGGTCTGTTCTCTTCATTCGGCTCCCTTGCCGATTACGCGGCGCGGCGCGAGATTCCGGTGGTGCCGGTTGTCTTCAACGGCACCTTCCGCACCGAGGACGAACTGCAGAGTTTCATAGGTGAAGCCCACGCCCAGGCCTCGGCCCTGGGCGGCGAACGGGAAGGCGTCGTCATTCGGCTGGCACGCTCATTCCCGGCCTCCGAGTTCAGCCGCTCGATCTGCAAGAGCGTTCGCGCGGGTCACGTACAGACGGACCAGCACTGGACGCGGAACTGGAGGCCCTGCCGTACAACCCGCGCGCCGGCACGCGCCGGCTAGCCGCGCGCGGCGTTTCCGGCCAGGGCCCCGAAACCACTCGCAGGCTCGGCGTTTTCGGCCCAACGGCGAACCTCCTCAAGTGTCCGATGTCCGTGGGTCTGGAGAGTCAAGATCATCCTCCGATGATCCCCGATCCCACCCGGCTCACGCTTGTGTGTTCCACTTCAGGCCGAGGGAGGTTGATGTCAGGACGCTCACGCCAGTCCGCAGTCCGGAGCCGCCGGGCCTGTGGAAGACGCGGTGTTTCGCGGATTTCGCGTTCACTTCTCGCTGGACAGCGCTGGACAGCTCTCTGCGCTGCGTTCCAGGGCGAAAGCTGTTAGGGTCTGCCGTTCGGCGGCTCTCTTGAGCCCCGCGAGGAGGCTCTGGAATGCCCAAGCAGAAGACGCACAAGGGAGCGGCCAAGCGCTTCAAGCTCACCGCCAAGGGCAAGGTGAAGCGCGGCCACTCGATGATGAACCACATCCTGACCAAGAAGTCGCAGAAGCGGAAGCGGAAGCTGCGCAAGCAGGGCGACGTCTCCGGCGCTTTCGCGAAGGCGGTCAAGGGGATGATTCACGGATGATCCGGCGGCTCGCGAACTGGCCGCGTCGAAGCGGAAGCCGGCCGGAACCCGGCTGGCGCGAATCCGCGCCAGCCGTGAACCAGTCCGTGCGCCCGTCGGCGGGCGCACGGATGGCAGGCCGGCGCACCCGGTACGCGGCCGGTTCCCGGGATGTCAGCGCGGCGCTGATTCCTGGTTGAGGAGGCACGGGAGCACAAACGATGGCACGAGTGAAACGCGGCAGCCGGCGCGCGCGCCGGCGCAAGAAGATTCTCAAGCAGGCCAAGGGCTACTACGGCGTCAAGTCGAAGGGGCACCGCATCGCCAAGCAGGCGGTGGATCGGGCGCTTGCCTACTCCTATCGCGACCGGCGCCAGAAGAAGCGGCAGTTTCGCAGCCTCTGGATCGTGAGGATCAACGCGGCGGCGCGCCTCAACGGCCTGTCCTACAGCCGCTTCATGTCCGGCCTGCGGCTCGCCGGCATCGACCTGAACCGGAAGATGCTCGCCGATCTCGCGGTGCGTGACGCCGAGGGCTTCGCGGCCGTGGCATCCGTGGCCCGCGGGGCCCTGGCTGAGGGCGCCGCCTCGAGTTCCGCCTCCTCGTCCTGATGGCCGAGGCGTCGGCCGACGCAATCGCGCGTCTGGAGGAAGTGATCGAGCGGGCCAAGGAGGCTCTGGCGGCGGAGCGTGAACGGACGCGTGAACTGACCGCCGAACTGGAGGCTTCGGAGCAGCGGGCCACCGAGGAACGCGCTGAGATCGGCCAGCGCGTCGAGGCGCTCGCGGAGGGTCTCGAAGAGCTTCTCGGCAGCGACGAATCCTGAAGCCACAGGGGCTCGCGAGGCCGCTCGGCGGCCTTGTCAGCGCACGCCCGGCGGTACCGGTTCGGGTGCGATCGAGTGCTATAGTGCCGGCCCTCGGGGGTTGTCGACGGGGTATCCAGGAAATGGCCGAAAGCGAACGCCAGGAAGATGTTGCGGCCACCGTGGTGGTCGAGATCTTCGGCGTCTCGTACACCCTCCGGGAGGACGGAACGACCGATGCGGAGCGCATTCGGGAACTCGCCCGCAGGGTCGACCGCAAGATGCGGGAAGTGGCCGATCACGCACCCGGCCTGGATGCGGGGAGGATCGCCATTCTTGCCGCCGTCAATCTCGCCAACGAGTCGTCGTGTTCGTCCGAGGACGGCGAGGAGGTGGAGGATGGCCGTTTCGTGGAGATGGTTGAACGTGTGTCCAGCCTGACCTCCGAACTGGAGGCGGCGCTCGATTCCTGACCCGCATGGAGACCTGTTTCGTGTGCGTCAGCGCGGCGCGGACGCCGCGACTCGACAACCACTTGAAGTAACTTTGACTTTGCATCCCCTGCGGGGTTCGTGATGAAAGCCGTGGTTGGAACCATCGCTCTTTTCAAGGGAGTCTCTCAACTGCTCGCCCGTGCCAGCCCCGCTTGAACGGGGACGCTGACGGCGTGTGGCGCGGACACCCACCTGGTCCCGCTCTGGTTCTTTGTCGGGGCGCGTTCACACGGCCTCGCGGGGGATGCCTTTATGCCCGGATCGAGGGCTGATGACAGAAACTACTCTGATTGCCGTCGCGGTCGCGGCGGCTTTGCTTGTCGGGTCCTGGCTGCTCTGGAGCCTTGTCGGTCGGCGCAGGGCGGCGCAGCTGATTTCGGCTGCCCGCCGCCGGGCGGACAGCCTGATCGAAGAGACTGAGCGCGAGTGTGCGGCCAAGGGTCGCGAGTTGGAACTGGCGGCCAGGGAAGAGGCTCTTTCCCTGCGCGCCGAGTTCGAGCGCTCGTCGGCGGAGCAGAGGAGCAAGCTTGAAGCGCGGGAGCGGGAAGTCGGCGAGGGCCGAGCCCGGGCGCGGGAAGAGTCGAGCCGGTTGGAGCGCCTCGCCGAGGAGGTCGAGCAGCGTCAACGCTCGCTCGAGGACGGTGAGAGCCGTCTCGATACCGAGCGCAAGGAACTCGCCGAGGGGCTGAGGAGAGTCCGTCGCCAACTCGAGCGGGTCTCCGGCCTGACCGTGCAGCAGGCCCGGGAGGAGCTGAGCCACAGCCTGGAGCACGAGGTGCGCATGGAGGCGGCGCACCTTGCCAAGCGGATCGAGGACGAAGCCCGGGAGTCGGCTCAGCGGGAGGCTCAGCGGATCATCAGCCTGGCCGTCGAACGCTCGGCTTCGGACTACGTGTCGGAAACGACCGTGTCGGTCGTCATGCTGCCGAACGACGAGATGAAGGGGCGGATCATCGGGCGCGAGGGGCGGAACATCCGCACCCTGGAGCTGACCACGGGTGTCGACCTGATCGTGGACGACACGCCGGAGGCGGTCATTCTCTCGGGCTTCGATCCCTTGAGGCGCGAGATCGCGCGAGTCACGCTGGAACGCCTGATCGCCGACGGCCGCATCCACCCGGCCCGGATCGAGGAGGTGGCGGCCAAGGTCGAGTCCGAGTTCGAAGATCGCGTAGAGCGCGAGGGCCGCGAGGCCCTGCTGGAGCTGAACCTGTCGGGGCTCCACCCGGAGCTCGTCAAGCTGCTCGGGCGCCTGCGCTTCCGTACGTCGTACGGCCAGAACGTCCTGCAGCACAGCAAGGAAGTCGCCTTCCTGGCCGGGGTGATGGCGAGCGAGTTGAAGGCGGACGTGCACGTCGCCAAACGGGCCGGGCTGGTGCACGACATCGGCAAGGCCGTGGACCGCGAAATCGACGGCACCCATCTGGAGATCGGCATCGACCTGCTCCGGCGTCACGGCGAGAGTGAAGAGGTGGTCCACGCCATGGCGTGTCATCACGGCGACTACGATCCGGAGACGGTCGAAGCGGTGCTCGTGACGGCGGCCGACGCCGTGTCCGCGGCGCGTCCGGGAGCGCGGAGAGAGGTTCTCGCGAGCTACGTGAAGCGGCTGAAGAAGCTCGAGGAACTGGCCGCCGACTTCAAGGGCGTTCAGAAGAGCTTTGCGATTCAGGCAGGCCGCGAAGTCCGCGTGATCGTCGACTGCAAGCAGATCAGCGACGAGCAGGCAGTCTGGTTGAGCCGCGACGTGGCCCGGAAGATCGAGGGCGAGCTGACCTATCCGGGCCAGATCAAGGTCACGGTGATCCGGGAGTCCCGGTCGATCGAGTACGCGCGCTGATGGCCCGCTTCCTCTTTGTCGGCGATGTGGTCGGCAAGCCGGGACGCCGCGCCCTGTCGCGCCTGCTTCCGGAGTTGGTCGACCGCCACCGCGTCGACGCGGTGATCGTCAACGTCGAGAATGCCGCCGGCGGCCGCGGCGTGACTCCGGCGGTGCTCAAGGAGTTCGATGCGCTGCCGATCGACTGCATGACCACCGGCAACCACGCCTGGTCGAAGCGGGAGGGTGTGCCGCTCTTCGACCGGATGCCGACTCTGCTGCGGCCCGCGAACTACCCGGAGGGGAATCCCGGCGTCGGGGTCTTCGTCGGCGAACTGCCCGTCGGGACGCCGTACGCGGTGGTCAATCTGGAAGGGCAGGCGTTCATGAAGCCGCTGCCTTCGCCGTTCGTCGCCGCGGACAGGATCCTGGCCGGTCTCGATCAGGCGATCAGGTTGGTGATCGTCGACTTCCACGCCGAAGCGACGAGCGAGAAGCAGGCGATGGCCTACCACCTCGACGGGCGCGTGAGCGCGGTGCTCGGCACCCATACCCACGTGCCGACGGCCGATGCGCGCATCCTCCCCCAGGGGACCGCCCTGATCACCGATGTCGGCATGACCGGCCCGTACGACTCGGTAATCGGCGTGCGTGCCGACCGCGCCCTGAAGCGGTTTCTGCTCAATACGCCGTCGGGCTTCGACGTCGCCAGGCGCGACGTCCGGCTCGCCGCCGTCCTGGTCGACGCCGACGAAGCATCGGGCCGAGCCACGGGTATCGAGCCCCTGCTCGTCAGCGTGTAGCCCGGCGCCCGGACCCTTCTGCCGCGGCGGGCCATATTCGACCGAGGAACTGAGCCCGTGTGGCGCGTTCCGCGCCACACGCGCCCCACCTCCGGGTGCGAGTCATCGAGCACCCGGATGGCACGATGCCGGGCGGGCTGCCTGGCCGCTCGAATGCAGCGCGACTTCTGCCACGGGCTGCTAGCTCCCCGTGCCGGTCTCGATCTCCGTCAGGCCGCGCCAGGTGTTCTTGCTGTCGTCGAAGGACGGCAGGGGCGGCTCGATGCCGCGTTTGTGGTTCACGTGCCAGGACCAGACATAGGACCACTTGAGGTACGTGCCATATGCCTGGAGCAGGCAGAACACCAGGCCGCGCATGCCGTCGAACACGCCGAGCTGAAGGCCGTAGGTGCGCAGGAAACGCCACAGTGAGCGGCCCAGGACTTCGGCCGGCCCGGACCTTCGGCCCTCGCGCCAGGCCTGGGCGGCGCCCCACCAGCTGTAGCGCTGGATGCGGCGCGAGTAGGCGAGCAGGTCGTCGACCATGAAGTGCTCCATCGAGTTCTTCAGCACAGGCGCCGGGCCGCGGGTCGACATGTCGGCGTGAACGCGCCGGTTCGGGTAGCGGCCCGCGTCGCGGCGCAGCAGCCGGACGACACGGTCGTGCTGCCAGCCCGAGAAGCGGATCACCCGGCCGAGGAAGTAGACCCGGCGCTTGATCGTGTAAGCGTCGTGAACCGGCTCGCCGTGCCGGAACATGTTCTCGATTTCCTGCCTCAGTTGCGGCGTGCAGCGCTCGTCGGCATCAAGGATGAGGACCCAGTCGTTCCGGGTCTGATCCATGGCCCAGTTCTTCTGGGATGCTGAGCCGTAGTAGGTGCGCTGAACGAACCGTGCGCGTGCGCATGCCCGCGCGATCTCGGGAGTGCGGTCGGTGGAAAAGGAGTCGACGACCAGAACCTCGTCGCACCAGTCAAGGGACGCCAGACAGTCCGCGATGTGGCGCTCCTCGTTGAAGGTCGTGACCAGGGCCGAGATGGGCGGCCGCTGGGCGTCTGCCGACGTTTCCCCCACGTCGCGCATTGTAGGCTACCCGGCCGTGCGTTTTCCCCGTCCGCGCCACGGAGCGCCCGTTCTGCTGGCGTTGCTGGGGGCCTTGGCCGACCCGGCCGCCTTCGCCTGCAACGCGGCCTCGGAGCATGATGAGCCTGACCGGGCCGATGAGGCCGGCCTGAACGTCAGCACCGGCGTGATCGACTTCGGCAAGGACTACGAGACCGCCGAGGTCGGCATCGGGTACCGGTTCCCCACCGACTGGTGCCTGGGCATGGGACCCAACGTCGGCGCCTTCGTCACCGCGGACGGGTCCTTCTATGTCTACGCCGGCACCGACCAGCGGATCGGCATCGGGCGCCGCTGGTTCATCGACGTGATCACCTCCGTCGGTTTCTACGAGGCGGGGGACGGCAAGGACATCGGCGGCGCGCTCGAGTTTCGCTCCGGGATCGCGGTCGGACGGAGGCTGCCCAACGGATCGCGCTTGAGCTTCGGCTTCTTCCATCTGTCCAACTCGGCCCACTATCGTCGCAACCCGGGCGTGAATTCCCTCCTTCTCCGCTGGTCCAGGTAAGAGGTAGTCCCCAGATGCCTGTGGATCCCGAACTGCTTGAACTTCTCGTGTGCCCCAAGTCGAAGGGCGCTCTGACCGTGACGCGGTTGCCGGCGCCGGTGTGCGAGCGGCTCGTGGCCCGCTACCGGGAGGACTTCGCGGGCGACGAGCCGGTGGTTTCCGAAGGGTTGTGGTGCCGGGAATCCGGCCTCGTCTATCCGGTCGTCAGCGACATGCCGATCATGCTGGTCGCGGAGGCTCTGCCCGCCGCGGAAGCCCTGCCGGAGGCGGCTGGGGAGAACGAGCGGACGAACGACTCGTGACGGACTTCCCGTCGTTCCTGTCCACGCTGCGGCCACAGGTGGACGAAGCGCTGGACCGGCTCCTGCCGGCGGCGGCGACGGAACCCGCCGCCATCTCCGAGGCGATGCGCTACAGCGTGTTCGCGGGCGGCAAGCGGGTGCGGCCCGCCCTGGTCGTGCTCGCCGGCGAGGCGTGCGGCGCTTCGCTCCGCGATCTCTTGCCGGGCGGCGCCGCGGTCGAGATGATCCACACCTTCAGCCTGGTTCATGACGACCTCCCCGCACTCGACGACGACGACCTGCGGCGGGGTCGGCCGACGCTGCACAAGACGCAGGGCGAGGCGATGGCGGTGCTGGCCGGCGACGCGCTGCTGAACCAGGCGTTCGCCGTCCTGGCCGCGGAGCCGGCTTCGGCGTCGCCGGAGCGGCGGCTGCGGGCGGTTCGGCTGATGGCCGAAGCCGTGGGTGTCGTGGGGATGATCGGGGGGCAGGTCCTCGACCTGGAGCACGAAGGCGCCGTTGTCCTCGGCGGTCGATCCGGACGGGAGCGCGCCGCGCAGGTCCTCGAACGGATTCACCGGCTGAAAACGGGCGCGTTGATCGAAGCGAGCACCCGGCTGGGAGGCATCTTCGCCGGCGCCGGGAACGATCGTTCGAAGTTGCTCGGCGGGATCGGCGCGGAACTCGGACTGCTGTTCCAGATCGGCGACGACATCCTCGACGAGGTGGGCAGTTCGGAACAGTTGGGCAAGACGGCCGGCAAGGACCGGCAGGCCGCCAAGCTGACCTATCCGCATTTGTTCGGTCTCGACGGCAGCCGGGAGAAGGCTCGTCAGGCCGCCGACCGGTGCCTGGCCCTGGTCGAGAAGCTCCCCGCGCGGCGCCGGCTCTTCCGGTCCCTGGTCGCTTTCCTGGTTCACCGGGGCTCGTGAGGATCCGTCTCGATCAGTTGCTGGTCGAGCGCGGGCTGTTCAGCAGCCGGGAGCAGTCGAAGCGGGCGGTGATGGCGGGTGAGATCCGGGTGGACGGCGAGCGCCGCGACAAGCCGGGCGCCGCCGTCGGGGCGGACGCCGCGATCGAGGTGCGGCGCCGGTCGGAGCCGTACGTGTCGCGCGGCGGCCGGAAGCTCGAGCAGGCGCTGCGCAGCTTCGGGGTCCGCCCCGAGGGCGCCGTGTGTCTCGATGTCGGCGCCTCGACCGGGGGATTCACGGACTGCCTTCTGCAACATGGAGCGGCGCGGGTGTACGCGGTGGACGTCGGCTACGGCCAGCTCGACGCCCGGTTGCGCGGCGACCCCCGGGTGGTCGTGATGGAGCGGATCAACGCGCGCCATCTCGCCGCCGATGCGCTTCCGGAGCCGTGCCGGATCGCGACGATGGACGTCTCCTTCATCTCGGTGGTCAAGGTGGCCCCGGCGCTGCTGCCGCACCTGGCGGCCGGCGCCGATCTGATCGTGCTGATCAAGCCGCAGTTCGAGGTCGGGCGCGGTCAGGTGGGCAGGGGCGGCGTGGTGCGCGACGACGGGTTGCGCCGCCGGATCGCCGCGCGGCGGATCGGTGAACTGAGTGCCCTCGGGCTCCGGTTCGGGGCCTCGGTAGACTGCGATCTTCGGGGACCGGCAGGGAATCGAGAGATCCTCGCCCACTTCAGGACATGACCATCCCGTCCTTCGTGAGACAACCGTCCCGCCCTTCGTGAAACAACCGTCTCGCCCTTCGTGACATGACGAACATCGACCAGGTCGCGGTCGTTGCCAAGCGGGACAGCGAGCGGGCCGCCGCGACCGCTGCCGAGGTGGAGCGCTGGCTCCGGGACCGCGGCGTCTCCGTCGTCGGCGCGGACTCGGGTGAGGCCGGCCTGATCCTGGTCCTGGGCGGTGACGGCACGTTGCTCTCGGTGGCGCGGAACCGTCCCGGGGTGCCGATCGTGGGGGTCAATCTCGGCACCCTGGGCTACCTCGCGGAGATAGGACGCGAGGGGCTGTACGCCAACCTGGGGGCGATTCTCGAGGGCCGGTTCGAGGTCGAGGAGAGGCTGCTGCTCGATGTCGAGCTGCGGCGCGAGGCGGGCAGCGTGAGCCGGTACCGGGCGCTGAACGACGCCGTGGTCCACAAGAGCGCTCTGGCGCGGATGATCCACCTGGAGGTCGAGATCGACGGCGAGCCGGTCGCGTTCTACCGCTCGGACGGATTGATCGTCTCGACGCCGACGGGATCGACCGCCTACAGCCTCTCGGCCGGCGGTCCGATCCTCTACCCGACGCTGCCGGTCGCGCTGCTGACGCCGATTTCGCCGCACACCCTGTCCATGCGGCCGATCGTCGTGCCGGAGACCAGCACGATCGCGATGACGCTCGGCAGCCGGGACGAGGAGGTGTACCTCACCCTGGACGGCCAGGAGGGGGCGCGAATGGGGGGCGGCGACCAGGTGGTCGTGACCGCGTCGGGGTCGAGGGCGCTGCTGGCGCGAGTCGATGGCCAGACCCACTACGACGCCCTGCGCAGCAAGCTGGGCTGGGGCGGCTAGCGCGGCAGAACGTCTGAAAGCCGGCGCTTCGCCCCGGATGCCGCCAGAACCGGGTTGGCGCGATCCGCGCCACCCGTGAACCGGTCCGTGCGCTCGTCATCGGGCGGACGGAGGGCAGGCCGGCGCACTCGGTTTCTGCCGCGCAAGCTCGTCCAGGTCCAGGCGCTGCTACGATCGCGTCATGTCCGAACCCGATCGCGACGCGACTGTCTTCACGCCAATCGAGGAGGCCGTGGCCGTCTTTCGGGAAGGCGGCCAGGTGATCATCGTGGACGACGAGGATCGGGAGAACGAGGGTGACCTGGCCATCGCCGCCGACAAGGTGACGCCCGAAGCGATCAACTTCATGGCCACGAATGGCCGCGGCCTGATCTGCCTCGCGATGACCGAGGACCGCTGCGACGAACTCGACCTCCCGCTCATGGTGCGGGACAACACGTCGCCGTTCGAGACCGCCTTCACCGTCTCGATCGAGGCCCGTGGCAAGGTGACGACGGGGATCTCGGCGGCGGACCGCGCGGCGACGATCGAGACGGCGATCGATCCGGCCGCCGGACCTCAGGATCTGCTGCGGCCAGGTCATGTGTTTCCGCTGCGGGCCAAGCGGGGCGGCGTGCTCAAGCGGGCCGGCCAGACCGAAGCGTCCGTGGACCTGGCGACGCTGGCGGGGCTGAAGCCGGCCGGCGTGATCTGCGAGATCATGAACGACGACGGCACGATGGCGCGGGTGCCCGACCTGGTCAAGTACAGCCGGAACCACGATCTGCCGATGATCACGGTCTCGGACCTCATCCGCTACCGGCTGAGCAACGAGAGCCTGGTCGAGAGGGTCGCCTCGCCGACGTTGCCCACCCCGTACGGCGACATGAAGGCGTACGCCTACCGGGCGGAGCTGACGGGCGAAGAGCACGTCGCCCTGGTGATGGGCGAGCCGACGCCGGACGAGGACATTCTGGTGCGCGTCCACAGCCAGTGTTTGACCGGCGACGTGTTCCACTCCGAGCGCTGCGACTGCGGCATTCAGCTCTACCAGGCGCTGGCCAGGATCGGGGCCGAGGGGACCGGGGTTCTGCTCTACCTGCTGCAGGAAGGCAGGGGCATCGGCCTGTTCAACAAGCTCCGGGCCTACGAGTTGCAGGAACAGGGTCACGACACCGTCGAGGCGAACCACAAGCTGGGGTTCCGGGCCGACCAGCGCGACTACGGCATCGGCGCCCAGATCCTGCGCGACCTCGGTGTCCGGCGGATGCGGCTGATGACGAACAACCCGCACAAGTACATCGCGCTTTCCGGTTACGGCCTGGAGATCGTGGAGCGGGTGGCGATCGAGGTGGCGCCGAACGAGTCGAATCGCGAGTACCTCCGGGCCAAGCGCGAGAAGATGGGCCACCTGCTGCAGTTGGTATGAGTTCCGGCAGCCGCAGGCCACGAGCGCCCGTCGACTTCGCCCGGGTGGTCACCCGGGTGCGCAGGTCGGCATGAGTTCCGGCAGCGGCAGGCCCCGGGCGCTGGTCACCGGCGTGACCGGCCAGGACGGTTCCTACCTTGCGGAACAGTTGCTCGGCGAAGGTTGGGACGTCTGGGGTCTGGCGCGCCCGGCGTCCCAGCCGGGCAATACGCGCTGGATCGACCACCTGCTTCGGGGGAACGACGAGTCGGGGCCCCGGCTTCGCCTGATCGCCGGCGATCTCGCCGATGCGTCGTCGCTCGACCGCGCGATGGCGACGGTTCAGCCGGACGAGATCTACAACCTCGGCGCGCAGTCCCACGTCCAGGTCTCCTTCGAACTGCCGGCGGCGACCGGGCAGGTCACGGGCCTCGGCGTGCTGCGACTGCTGGAGGCGATGCGCCGGCACTGTCCCCGGGCGCGCTTCTACCAGGCTTCCTCTTCCGAGCTTTACGGGCAGGTGGTCGAGTCGCCCCAGAACGAAACGACCCGGTTCTATCCGCGCAGCCCGTATGCCGCGGCGAAGGCCTACGGCTTCCACATCACGCGCAACTACCGCGAGGCCTACGGCCTGTTCGCGGTCAACGGGATCCTGTTCAACCACGAGTCGCCGCGCCGGGGCGAGAACTTCGTCACCCGCAAGATCGCGCTGGCCGCGGCGCGCATCCGGGCGGGTCTGCAGGAGCGGGTTCACCTTGGCAATCTGTCCTCGCGGCGCGACTGGGGCTTCGCCGGCGAGTACGTTGAGGCAATGCGGTTGATGCTGCGCGTGGAGCAGCCGGAGGATTACGTGATCGCGACCGGCGACACGCGCAGCGTCCGGGAGTTCTGCGAGATCGCCTTCGCCCATGCCGGGCTGCCGCTGACGTGGCGCGGTTCGGGCGCTTCCGAGCAGGGCCTGGACGAAGACGGGCGGGTGCTGGTCGCGGTCGACCCCCGTTACTTCCGCAAGGCCGAAGTCGACGCGCTCCGCGGCGATGCAGGCCTGGCGCGGGAGCGTCTAGGCTGGCAGCCCAGGGTCACCTTCCGGCAGCTCGTCGAGATGATGGTCGACGCCGAACTCGAAGCGGTCGGTCTGACGGCCGGATGAAGTTGACCCGCCGCGCGGTCCCTGGTCACCGCGCTGACAGGCGCCGGCGAACACGAACGCGGCGCCCTCGCCGGCGCCGGGACTCGTCGGCGCCGGCGCGGCCGGACCGTTCCTGGCGGGCTGCGGCGCGGACTCGCGCCTAAGGTGGTCAGCAGCCCACCCTGGCGGCAAACTCCGGCATGCTCCGGCGGAGGTTCCTGGCCAACCGCAGGTTCTCCATGCAGAGAAGGCCCAAGGTGCCGGTGAAGGTCAGTTCCAGTTCCTCCGGGAGCGGAGACTCCATGTCCCAGACGAGGGCGATCCTCTCTTCGTTCGGCCGGTCATGGACCATCTCGGCGTAGGGCAGCCCGCCATCCAGGCGCTCTCGCAGAGCGGGCCAGCTCTCTCGGCAGGCGCGGCGGCCATGATGGTGGAAGGCGTAGCCCGGACCGCACCGCGGCATGGATATCCCGAGCGTCTCGCTGGACCAGAAGCGTGCCAAGCCCTGCTTCTCGTCCTCGCTCATGCGCCGGCACGTCGTCACGTCGCCGCTGTACTCCGTGTAGACGACTCCGCCCGCTCCGTTGACGGCAAGGTCGAGAGACTCCGTGTATCCCTTGTACGGCAGGTCCATCCGCAACTGAAGCGCCACGCCGTGCGCTCGCTGGCCGCTGTGGCCGAGGTCGGCAGCCAGACACTGCGGGTCCACGTAGTGGCAAGCGGTTGCGGCAAACAGCGCGGCCACAGCGGCGCTCAAGGCAAGGCCGCGAGGAGCAAGGCCTTGGCCGATCCTCAGCATTCAGGACGAGGAGCTAACCGCCACCGTTGCTGTTCACGACGCCAACTGCCACTGTCTCATCGAGTCACTCTCCCTCCCGTCTCCCGGGTGTTGTTCGCACCGCGAAGAACGCCTGCCGACAGGTGCGCCGACCGCCGATGTTCCGGGTGGCACCAGACACGCAGCATACGATAGGTGTGATGTTCCCTCTAAGGGCTTGCTGAAAAAGTCCAGTTTGGCGGCATCGGATCTGACCTGAGGAGGTCAGTTCCATGCGCGGCAGCGGTCAATCGTCGAGGAGTCTGTTCAGCTTCGTCGATCCTGGGAGCGTGCGGTGGAGTACCACGGGGAGCTGATCGAGCGCGTGGTGGCTCAGACCAGGCGGCGGGTCATCCAGGGTGAGACGGTGCCGGCCAAGGAGAAGGTCGTGAGTCTGTTCCGGCCGCATAGGGACGTCATCCGCAAGGGCGGCAGGACGAACGTACTACGGCCACAAGGTCAATCTGGCGACGGGCAAGAGCGGTCTGGTGCTCGACCTGGTCGTCGGGGAAGGCAGTCCGGCCGACAGCGAGCGCTGCCTGCCGATGCTGAATCGCCACCTCGCACACTACGGCTCGGCACCGGAGCGTGCCGCTTTCGATGGCGGCAACGCCTCGAAGAGAACCTCGCCGACGCCAAGAGCTTCGGGGCTCTGGACGTGGCGTTCCACAAGAAGAGCGGCCTTCACCACGAAGTCCTGTGGAAGGGCGGCGACGCCGCGAAGCACGACCTGTGTCATTGCAAGCCCGTCCGGCTCGCATCTGTCTGAACCTGTCTGAACCGCTACTGATAGCCGCGTCTTCGAGGCCGGTCGCTGGCTGTCGCTGACGGCCCGTTCGCCGTTCCGGCAGCCGGGCGCGCGTTCTACGGACCGTTCCGCTCACCTATAGTTGAGGAATGCTGCGGCTTGAGTACCGCTCCCGCCTGTTGCTGGCCGTTGCGACGGGCGGTTTCGTCTGCGCGCCCCTGTGGACCCAGCCGGTCGCCGACCCGCCGTTGGCCGTCACCGGTGCACTCGTCGACCAAAGCGGCTTGCCCGTTGCCGGATTCGCAGTGGTTCTTCGCCCCTGTCCGAGCGAGCACCAAATCGACCTCGACTTGCTCGGCTTCTCGAACGCGTTGCCCGAAGCCGTCGACCGGACCCGCTCCGGCCCGGACGGCCGCTTCTCACTGACTGCGCCCTTGCCAGGTCCCTACCGTCTGGAGGTCCGCCCTCTAGCACCCCCCGACCAGCCGAACGTCGAGCTTCCCTTCCTCTACCGGGACTTCGCCCCGCTGGCTGAAGATCGATCCTTGGAACCTTTCAAGCTGTTGCGGCGTCACCCTGTGACGATCCGGGTGCTGGACGCCGCCGAGCGGCCGGTTCAGGGAGCGAGAGTTGTCGTCAGTTCCTGGGCGGGCCGCCGGGAGGGCTGCTTCGCCGGGAGCTCGGCCGACGAGCGGCTAAGCACCGGCCTTGGCTTCCATCGTACGGCCTCCACTACGAACGGCGAGGGTGCGGCCCGTTTTCTGATGCCGACGTTGTCGGCCAAGGTGGTCGTTAGCATGCCCGGGTTCGCCGTGGCTCGTGTCACCACGGAAGCACGCGAAACAGCGGTGCGGCTCGAGCGCTCGACCGGGTTCCGATACCGGGTCGCCGGCCCGGACGGTGAACCCGCGCCTCGGGTAGTCATCCGCACGGCCGACGACTTCCAGGCGCCTCTCGCGGTGACGGATGAATCGGGAACGGCGACGGTCGGCCGTCTCGCTGACGGCGCCACTGGCTACGAGTTCGAACGTGGGGACCAGGCGTTGGCCCGGGTCGCACCCCCGCCGCAGAGGGCGGCAGACCCGATCAGCGTAGCGCCGGTCGTGGACGTGCAACTCGAGGCGCCATTCCGGATCCTGGGTCGCGCCTTGGAGGCCTCGACGGGGCTTCCGCTTGAGAACGCGGCTGTCTGGTCCCGGGAGACCCCCGGGCACAACGCGATCAGCGGGCCGCGCGGCGGCTTCAAACTGACGACCCGTCCGCGGCGGGGTGCGCTCGCGTTCCGGACGATTGCGCCCGGCTACCTCCCCGCCAAGGTTGACGCCGAGAGCCCAAGGCGCAGTACCGCGTCGGAAGTTGTGGTTGCCCTTACTCCCGCGGCTACCTTGGTTGGCCAAGTCACGGATGCCTACGAGCGGCCCGTCGCCGACGCCGAGATACGCGCCGAGCCGCACCCTGGTTGCGGGCCGGCCCGACGGCCCCCGCCAAGGATCCAACTGACTATGTCGAATAGCGACGGTTTCTTCCGAATTCGACGCATCCCCACAGGGGACAGCCTACCGATTGATGGTGCACGCCTCTGGTTTTCCGGTCAAGTTCATGGAGGTTCCGCCGGTTGAACCCGGCCCTGAAGCCCGACTGCTCCGAATCACGCTGACCGCCGGCAGCGGCGCCTGGGGCAGGGTGATCGATACCGAAGGCAATCCCGTGCCGAACGCCGAAGTGACGCTCCATTGGCCGGAGAGCGCGCCACGGCGTTTCGGGTGCCGGCACCCCGGCCCGGCGGACCCTGCGACGACCGACGAGCAAGGCCAGTTCCGTTTTCCGCCCCTCAGCGCGGGTACCTACCGGGTGGTCGTGGCGCACGCCGACTACGTCTGGACCGGAGACTCGACCGCCGAAGTGCAAGGAGAAGTAGAGAGCTACGTTGGCAACTTCACTCTCTTCGCCGGCGCGAAGCTGCATGGTCGGGTCATTGATTCCCGCAGCGACCCCGTGGCGAGCGCGACGATTACCGCGCTTGGCTCGGGTGCCGAAGCGCCGGAACGAACGGCGATTTCGGACACCGGGGGCCGGTTTCAACTCAGCGGACTTGCGCACGATCTCGTCCAACTGCGGGTTCGGGCGGACGGTCATCCGCCGGTGGCGGTGTTCGCGGTGCGCCCAGGCGCCGACGAGCCCCTCGTGGTCGAGTTGTCAGCCGGCGCACTGCTGACCGGCCGCGTGACCGACGACGCAGGCGCGCCGGTTGCCGCCGCTTCCGTCTGGCTGCTGCCCGACTCCGAGAACCGGGGTCAGACCTTCGCATGGAACCCGCGTGACTACGCCACGCAAACCAACGGCGAAGGGCGATTTCGTTTCGAAAACGTCGCGCCAGGACGATGGTCCCTCGGTGCGAGCAACGCGCAATCGCGGGCTTCCGCGGACGGCATCGAGCTACAGGCGGGATGGGAGCGAGACGTCGACCTGCGACTGCGCGAGCCGTCCGTCTTGTCCATCACGGTCACGGACGATTCGAAACGACCGGTGGCCGGCGCCTCGGTACGCGTGGCGTTCGCCGACCGACCGCTGGCCACGGTACTCGGCAGCACGGACGCAAGTGGTCGAGCGCGCATCGCGGTCGACGTCGGCGCCGCTTCCGTCCAGGTCACGCACCGGCTGTATCGGGAAGAGTCGACAAGTGTCGAACTCACCCCTGGCGTCAACGATTCTGCCATCCGGCTGTTCGCCGGCGGGACCATACGAGGTTACGTGCGGTCGGCGGACCAGGTTCCGCTGAGTCAGGCGACCGTGGTAGTTCACACGGATACGTCCCTGGAGCTGCCGGCCTTTGCCCGGCGTTCCCTGGGCCTCGCGGTTGAGACGGGCACAGACCGCAACGGCTGGTTTGAGATCACTGGTCTGGAGCCCGGCCGCTACGTCGTTGGCGCCAGGGCGGCGGGATTCGCGGCGAACGCGGTCGACCGGATGATCGAGATCGCCGGGCAATCGACCGCCGATGTCGACATTGTGCTGACGCCCGGCAGCTTGATCACCGGCGTGGTGACGGGCCTGGAATCCTCTCGTCTGGCCGACGTAGAGATCAGCGCGGTGCGGTTCGCCGAGCGGGAGACGACGTCGCCCGATCACGCCGGGGCCTTCGCGTTTTCGAATCTGGCACCTGGCGAATGGACGGTCACGGCGGCAAGTGGAGATCGCGCAGGCCCGCGTACGGTGAAGCGCGCCGTGACGATTCGCAGCGGCTCCGAGGATGCCTTCGTCGAACTCCCGTTCAAACGCGGCCTCCGGTTCAGTGGGCAAGTCCTTGCGTCCGGGAAACCGCTGGTCGGCGGACTCCTGAGCGCCGTTCGGACTGGGAGCGAGGAGGTCCGAGCGACTCGGACCGACCACCGAGGGCGGTTCGAGATGAGGGGTCTCCCCGTCGGCGGCTACGAGTTGACGATTCGCCGGACGACCGGCACCGTCGAACGGCGGTTCATTGACCTCTCGGTCGACCTGCAGGGCCTGATAGTCGATCTTGAGCCTCCTGCCACCATAGCGGGCGTCGTCATTGACGCGGTGACCGGCCAGCCGATCGTGAACGCGAGTCTGACTGCCGGCGACCCGGCCGCGCTCGCGGGTCCGGCGGCGCACGAGAGCACGTTCCTGCCGGCCATCGCGGGCTACACCTTCAGCACGGCCGGAGGCGACTTCAAGCTCGAAATCGGTCCGAACGCATCTCAACTGCTAGTCGCCCGGCAGGGCTACGCCAACGCCGTGTTACCGCTTAGTATCCTCCCTGGCCAGCGCCTGAGAGGCCTCGTCGTGGAGTTGCAACCGAGGCCGTCGGAAACGCCAAGCCAGTAGCCCGCCGCCCCTCCGCGTCGCGTCTAGCCGCCCGTGGCAGAAGTCGTGCTGCATTCGAGCAACCATGCATTCCGCCCGGCATCGTTGCTCCTTGGTCGCCCTTGATCCCGGGATTGCGGGCGGCCCGATATGCTCCCTCGTCGCGCCTTGCGGGGCGGGCGCCTGGCCACTCTCGGTGCGACACGGAGTTCTGCCACAGAACAGACTCTGGAACCCTCCCCAACGAACCGCCGCAGCATGAAAACCCCCACAACCACCAACCCGGAACACACCTCCTGATCGGCCCGCCGATGAACTCTACGACCCACCCTTGACAACATGGATACTGCTAGGGCATGTAGGGCGTCGGCCCGGGTCCGAGCTGGGTCTCCAGAACCCCCTGGGCGGTGTCGATGAAATCGCAGACCATCGGTCGGGTCTCGCGGGGATCGATGATCTCCTCGATGTTGAACGCTTCGGCGGTGCGAAACGGCGACGCCAGGGCCTCGAGGCGGTCCTCGATCTCCTTCTGCTTGGCCAACGGGTCGTCCGACTCCCGGATGATGCGCCGGTAGGCGGCGGTCACGCCGCCTGAGATGTGCATCGAGCCCCAGTGCCCGGACGGCCAGGCCACGCGCCGGAACATGCCGCTCGGGCGGTCGTGGCACTGGCCGGCGACGCCGTAGAGCTGCCGGATGATGATCGTGAGCCACGGCATGCGCGTCCTGAGCGTCGCGCAGAGCATTTTCGCCCCGGCGCGGACGATCCCCTGGCGCTGCTGCTCGGGGCCGACCATGAATCCGGGCTCGTCGGCGAAGTAGACCATCGGCAGATGGAAGGTGTCGCAGAGCTGCAGGAAGCGGATCACCTTCGTGCCGGCGGCTACGTTCATCGAGCCGCCGAGGTAGTTCGGGTTGTTGATCATCGTGCCGACCGGATGGCCGCCCACACGGGCGAGTCCGACGATCCGGGAGCGCCCGTAGTGCGGCGTGATCTCGAAGAACGAGTCGCGGTCGAGAACCGCGTCGAGGATCGCTCTCGGGTCGTAGGCCTTGTTCTTCTCGCGGGGAATGGCGGAGAGCAGCGACGGCTCGCGGCGCCCCGGGTCGTCGTGCGTGTCGCCGCGCGGCGGCATCTGCCAGACGTTGTCCGGGAGATAGCTCAGGAACTGCTTGAGCATCGCGAAGGCCTCTTCCTCGGAATCGGCGAGATTGTCGATCGCGCCGCTGCCGAACACCTGCGTGCGCTCGTCGCCGAGATCTTCCTTCGTGATGTCGATGCCGAGCGCGGCCTTGACCACGGGAGGCCCGCCCGGGAACACCTGGCTGGTTCCCCTGACCATCACGTTGAAGTGGGCGAGGCAAGCCTCCACCGCGGGCAGTCCGGCGACTGAACCCAGCACGCCGGCCACGACCGGCACCCGGGACAGCAGGTCCTCGATGCCCGGAGTGGCGGGGTTGGTCGGGATGTAGGTCCGTCCGATCTTCTCGAAGGTCTTCACGCTGCCGCCGGTGGAGTCGAGGAGCCGCACGTACGGCAGGCGCCAGCCGAGCGCGAGCTTCTGCGCGTGGCCGCTCTTGTCGCCTATCGACGCGTCGGAGGCTCCGCCGCGCACGGTGAAGTCGCCGCCGTTCAGAACCACCTTGCGGTCAGCCAGGCGCGCGAGCCCGATGACCCTGTTCGACGGTCGTACGTCCTGGAGTTCGTTGCCCTGATAGGTGGCCACGCCGGCGAGTTCGCCGATCTCCTGGAACGAGCCCTCGTCGGTCAGCAGCTCGATACGTTCCCGGATCGTCAGCTTGCCGCGACGGTGCTGCTCCGCGATGCCGGCTTCGCCGCCCATCTGTTGGGCGAACTCGCGGCGTCGCCTCAGCTCCTCGATCTCTCGTTCCCAGACCATGGTTCCTCCTCTGGCGCGGCAGAACGTCCGGAAGCCGGCGCTTCGCGCCGGATGCCGGCCAGAACCCGGGTGGCGCGATCCGCGCCCCCCGTGAACCTGTCCGTGCGCCCGTCATCGGGCAAACGGATGGCAGGCCGGCGTACCTGTACCTTGCCGTGCAGGCTCCCAGGACGCCGATGCTACTGCTAGAGTGCCGGGCCGGCCGGCGCTGCTGGGCCGCACCACGACGACGTCGACGGGAGCAGATAATGACCGAGCCGCAGGTGGCGCGGCGTAGCGGCTCGCCGCAGCCGTTGATCGCCGCCCCCCAACGCCTGACCGAACTGCGGGAGGGATCGCGCGAGTGGCCCTCGTGGACGCTGACGCCCCGCCAGATCTGCGATCTGGAGCTGCTTCTCTGCGGAGGGTTCGCGCCGCTCGACGGGTTCATGAACGAGGCGGCGTTCGACAGCGTGTGCGAAACGATGCGCCTGCCCACGGGGGCGCTGTGGCCGATACCGATCACGCTGGACGTCACTCCGGCGGCCGCCGACGGGCTGGAAGCGGGGTCGAAGCTGGTCCTGCGCGATCCCGAAGGGCTGATGCTGGCCGTGCTCACGGTGGATGACGTCCGTGAGCACGACCGGCGCAAGGAAGCGGAGCTTGTGTACGGAACCCTCGACCAGGCCCACCCCGGCGTGGCCCATCTCTACCAGCGGACGAACACCGTGTCCGTGGGGGGCAGGATCGAGGGAGTCCAACTGCCGAAGCACTACGACTTTCCGGGCCTGCGGAAGACGCCGGCGCAGTTGCACCGCCGCTTCGCGCAACTCGGTTGGAAGACGGCGGTGGCATTCCAGACCCGCAACCCGATGCACCGGGCGCACTTCGAGCTGACCCTGCGGGCGGCCCGGGAACTGGAGGCGAACCTGCTGATCCACCCGGTCGTCGGCATGACGAAGCCGGGCGATCTGGATCACTACACGCGGGTCCGCTGCTACCGCCGGATTCTGGCCCACTACCCGCGCCACACGGCGGAACTCGCGCTCCTGCCGCTCGCCATGCGCATGGCGGGACCGCGCGAGGCGCTCTGGCATGCCCTGATCCGCAAGAACTACGGTTGCACCCACCTGATTGTCGGCCGCGACCATGCGGGCCCCGGGGTCGACTCCTCCGGCCAGCCCTTCTACGGCCCCTACGACGCGCAGGAGCTGATGGTCGAGCACGAGGCCGAACTCGGCGTGAAGATGGTCCCCTTCCGGATGATGGTCTACGTCGAGGACCGCGACTCCTACGAGCCGGTGGACGCCGTGAAGGAAGGTGAGCGGACCCTGTCGATCTCGGGCAGCGACCTCCGCCGCCGGCTGCGACGCGGTTTGCCGATCCCGGAGTGGTTCACCTTCCCGGAGGTGGCCCGGGAGCTGCGCCTCAGCCATCCGGCGCGCAGCAACCAGGGGTTCACGGTGTTCTTCACCGGCCTTTCCGGCGCCGGCAAGTCGACGATCGCGAACGTCCTCCTGGTCAAGTTTCTCGAAGCCGGCGGCCGTCCGGTGACCCTGCTCGACGGCGACATCGTGCGGACCAACCTGTCGTCGGAACTCGGGTTCTCCCGGGAACACCGCGACATCAACATCCGGCGGATCGGGTTCGTCGCTTCCGAGATCACGAAGAACGGCGGTGTTGCCATCTGCGCGCCGATTGCTCCCTACGAGAGCGTCCGTCAGGACGTGCGCGAGATGATCGAGGATGTCGGCGGCTACATCCTGGTCCACGTCGCGACGCCGCTTGAGGTGTGCGAGGAACGCGACATCAAGGGTCTCTACGCCAAGGCGAGGGCCGGGCTGATCGACTCGTTCACCGGCATCTCGGACCCCTATGAAGTGCCGGAGAAGCCGGACCTGATGATCGACACGACGGACATCACCGCCGAGGAGGCTGCGCAGCAGGTCATCCTCCACCTCGAGAAGGAGGGGTTTGTCGGACCGCGCTGATTCCCCTTCTCGGTGCCTGGCGCTCAGGTGGCGACCGCTATCCGTGGTTGTCGCGGCGGTGGTCGCGTTGTTCCTGCTCCTGCCGGCGTCCGCCTTCGCCGACACGCTGGACCGCGGCCTGCGGTGGCTTGCGGGTCTGCTCGGGGGCGATGCCCGCCGGGTGGCCGCGGAACTGCCCTGGGACAAGATCGTCCATGCGGTTCTCTTCGCGGGGCTGGCCTGGGTCTGGTGCCGGCCGCCGGCTCGCGCCGGCCGCATCCGCGGCGTGCTTCTCGCGGCGCTGGGTGCGGTGGCCTACGGCGGTGCGATCGAGCTCTGCCAGATACTGCTGGGCTACCGGGCGGGAGAGTGGACGGACCTCGTCGCCGATGCGACCGGCGTCGTCGCCGGCGCGGCGCTCGCGGTGGGAATCAGGCCGCGGCATCGACGGTAGTCGCAGAGCGGCAACCATTCCTCCCCGCTGCTAGCGTCCCGTTCCGGCAAACCGACGAGCCACCGGAACCAACGAAGTGAACACACCGCCGCCGGATCGCACCTCCCGCGAGCGCGCCCTGCTCGAGGCCCTCGAGCGTCGCATCCTGGTCCTCGACGGGGCGACGGGCACGGCATTCCAGGCGGCGAACCTGGGCCCGGCCGACTTCGGCGGCGCCGAACTCGATGGCTGCAACGAGATCCTCGTGGCGACCCGGCCCGATGTCGTGCTCGACGTCCACCGCTCCTACCTCGAAGCCGGCGCCGACATCGTGGAGACGAACACCTTCGGCGGCACGCCTCTCGTGCTCGCCGAGTACGGCCTGCAGGAGCGCGCTCTCGAGCTGAACCGGCGCGCCGCCGAACTGGCGCGGCAGGCCTGCGCCGAAGCTGGCCCCGAGCGCTTCGTCTGCGGCTCGATGGGGCCGACGACGAAGGCGATTTCGGTGACCGGCGGCGTCACCTTCGAGCAACTGCGAGACGACTACTTCACCCAGGCGCAGGGTCTGGCCTCCGGCGGCGCCGACTACCTGCTGCTCGAGACCTGCCAGGACACGCGCAACGTGAAAGCGGGACTGATCGGGATCGGGCGCGCGTTCGAGCAGTTGGGCTGGAGGTTGCCGGTCGCGGTCTCGGTGACGATCGAGACGACGGGGACGATGCTCGGAGGCCAGGAGATCGAGGCGCTGGCCGCGTCGCTCCTGCACCGGGACCGCCGCGATCTTCTGTACGTGGGCCTGAACTGCGCCACCGGCCCCGACCAGATGTTCGACCACCTTCGGGCGCTGTCCGAGATCTGCCGCACGCGGGTGGCGTGCGTCCCGAATGCCGGGCTGCCGGACGAGGACGGCCTCTACACCCAGACTCCCGAAGACTTCCGGGCCGTCTTCTCCCGCTTTCTCGATCACGGCTGGCTGAACCTGGTCGGCGGCTGCTGCGGCACGACCGCGGCCCACATCGAAACGTTCAGCGACCTCGTCCGCGGCAGCGCCCCGCGACGGCCGCCCGATCACGGGCGCTGTCTGGTTTCGGGCCTGGACGCGGCGGAACTGACCGAGGACAACCGGCCGCTCCTGGTGGGCGAGCGCACGAACGTGCTCGGCAGCCGCAAGTTCAAGCGGCTGATCCGCGAGGGCGAATACGAGGCGGCGGCCGAGGTCGGTCGCGCACAGGTCAAGAACGGCGCCCAGGTGGTCGACATCTGCCTCCAGGACCCGGAGCGCGACGAACTGGACGACATGGAGCGGTTCCTGGAGCGCCTGGTGCGCCGGGTCAAGGCGCCGCTGATGATCGACAGCACGGACCACGAGGTAATGGCGCGGGCGTTGACCTGGTGCCAGGGGCGCTCGATCCTCAACTCGATCAACCTGGAGGACGGAACCGAGCGCTTCGAGCAGGTGGTTCCGCTCGCCAGGGACTTCGGTTGCGCGGTGATCGTCGGTCTGATCGACGAGCAGGGCATGGCGGTGTCGACCGACCGCAAGCTCGAGGTCGCGAAGCGCAGTTACGACCTTCTGACCTCGCGCTGGGGCCTGGAACCCCAGGACATCTGGTGGGATCCCCTGGTTTTCCCGTGCGGCACGGGCGACGAGGCCTACCTCGGCTCGGCGGCGGCAACGATCGAAGGGGTGCGCGTGGTGCGCGAGGCGTTTCCGGGCACGCGGACGATCCTGGGTATCTCGAACGTGAGCTTCGGCCTGCCGCTCGCAGGGCGGGAGGTCTTGAACGCGGTCTTCCTCTACCGGTGCACCCTGGCCGGCCTCGATGCGGCGATCGTCAACACCCAGGGGCTGGCCCGCTACGCCGAGATTCCGCTCGCGGAGCGGGTACTCGCCGATGCGCTGCTCGATCTGCGGCCCGGGAACGTGGAGGCGGGGCAGCGCGCGGTCGAGGCGTTCACCGCGGCGTTCCGGGAGCGCAAGGGGCGGAGCGAGCAGGCGCCGCGGGACCTGCTGCCGCTGGCGGAACGGCTTTCCCGGTCGGTGGTCGAGGGCAGCAAGGAGGGTCTCAGGCCCGACCTGGACGCGGCGCTGGCGGACCCGCGCTGGCCCGACCCGCTCGACATCATCAACGGGCCGCTGATGACCGGGATGGCGGAGGTCGGACGGCTGTTCAACGCCAACGAGCTGATCGTGGCCGAGGTGTTGCAGAGCGCCGAGGTGATGAAGGCGGCCGTCGACCGCCTCGAGCCGCATATGGAGCGGATGGAGGGCATGACCCGCGGCCGGATCATCCTGGCCACGGTGAAGGGCGACGTCCATGACATCGGCAAGAACCTGGTCGACATCATCCTGACGAACAACGGTTTCGAGGTCGTGAACCTCGGGATCAAGGTGCCGAGCGAACAGTTGATCCAGGCCGCGCGCCAGCACGAACCCGACGTGATCGGCCTCTCCGGCCTGCTGGTCAAGAGCGCCCAGCAGATGGTGGCGACCGCCGGGGATTTCGCCGCCGCCGGCATCGATACGGACCTCGTCGTCGGAGGAGCGGCGCTGACCCGGCGGTTCACCCACGGCCGAATCGCCCCCGAGTACGGCGGCGTCTGCACCTACGCGGGCGACGCGATGAGCGGACTCGACCTGATCGAGCGTCTGTGCGACAAGGGTCGAAGGGGGGTTCTGCTGAAGGAAGTCGAGTCGCTGCGTGAGCGGGACGCGGCCGCGTTCCGGGCCCGGACCAGGGCCCGGGCGGCGCCGGCGCCCCGGCGGCGCAGTTCGGCCGTCCGCACGGACGTTCCGGCGCCCCGGCCTCCCCGTCTTGATCGGCGCGCCGAGCGCTTCGACCTCGACGAGGTCTGGCCCCACCTGAACCTGCAGATGCTCTACGCCAAGCATCTGGGCCTCAAGGGCTCCGTGGAGCGTCTGCGCAAAGCCGGCGACCGGAAGCTGCGCAAGGTCGAGGCTGTGGTCGAGGAACTCAAGGACTTCGCTCGCGGCGAGATGGCGGTGCACGGTGTGTGGCGGTTCTTCCCGGCCCGGGCTGCGGGAAACCGTCTCACCCTGCTCGAACCCGGCGGGGGCGACGCGAAGAAGGTCGCGGCCGAATGGCGCCTGCCCCGCCAGCCACGCGAGGACGGCCTCTGCCTCGCGGACTACGTGCTGCCGGCCGGCGATCACGTGGCGCTGTTCGTCGTCACCGCGGGCGCCGGCGTGCGCGACGCCTCGGAGCGCTTCAAGCGCGAAGGCGAGTACCTGAGGAGCCACGCCTACGCGGCACTGGCCCTCGAAACGGCCGAAGCCGCGGCCGAGCTGCTGCACCAGCGACTCCGCTTGGAACTCGGCTTCCCCGATCCGCCGGAAATGACGCCCCGCGAGCGCCTGGCAGCGAAGTACCGCGGCAAGCGCTACTCCTTCGGCTACCCCGCCTGCCCCGACCTTGCGGGCCAGCGTCAGCTCTTCGCGGCGCTTCAGCCCGCCGACATCGGTGTCGAGCTAACCGAAGGGGACATGATGGACCCGGAGGCCACCGTATCGGCGTTGGTGTTTCACCACCCTGACGCGCGGTACTTCGGCGTGTGAGGAAAGAAACGCCGTCGGGTTGGGCCGACCGTTTGACATGCGCCTCTGCCGACGAGACCACCGTGACCGTCTACCCCCGCGGCGGCGGGTCGGGCAACTGGACGCTCAGCGTCAGCGCGGAGACGCCGACGACGGTGACGCCGCCTCCGCCTCCGCCGCCACCGACTTGTACGTCGGGCTACACCTACGTCGCGGCGGCGAACCGCTGCGAACGGTTGCAGTCCTTCCGCATGCAGGCCATCGAGACCGGGACTTCCAGCCGGCAGTACTACTCCTTCACCCTGTCTTCCAGCTCCAGCGTGTCGGTCTCCCTGACCGGCCTCACGCGTGACTTCGATTGCAGGGTGGGGAACAGCAAATGCACGAATCGCTGGGGAAGTGCGGACGATTCGTGGAGCGGTACGCTGGCAGCCGGCACACACAAAGTCGTGGTCTATCCGTACGGCAGCCACGGGCTGCCAGGGGACTACACTCTCACCGTAGCCGTGAACGATGTCTCTCTGGTGTCAGTCGTCATGCCGTACGGTTCCGGTCCGGACGATTACGTGTGCAGGAAGGACGGCGAGGTGGTCGACTGTCCCGCGCCGGATGAAACGCTCAAGGTGGTTGGCGACGATCCCGGTCCGCCGCCTGGCGCCGGGCCGGGCGAGGGGCCTCCGGGGCCTGGCGACGGTGGCGACGGCGGTGGTGGCGGTGGTGGTGGCGGCGGGACGACTCCCTCATCGGATACGTATTCGGATACGTACGTGGCGTCTTGGGGCGATGTGCTTTCCACGGCGGACCGTTGCGCTGCCAACTTCGACAAGAACGACCGGCTTGGCAGCGACCATGGCGGAGTCAACACCATCCGACGTAGTCACTCCGGTGTTGATATCCAGGGAAATCCGAGCGATCCCGTGTATGCTTGGCGGGGTGGCAGCGTCAGCCTGGTCGACAACCCACACTGCGGACATGGAGTGGAAATACACCACAGCGACGGCTCCGAGACCCGCTACTGCCACTTCAACGTTCCGTCTTCGTTCTCTGGGCACGACAACCGAGTGCGTGCGGGAACTCTCGTCGGTCACGTTGGCAACCGCGGGAGGGGCGTGACGGGGTCTCACGTGCACATTACGCACACGCTTGCGGGTGGCGCCAAGATCGAGTATTTTTCGGCTCTTCCAACTGAAGGACAGCCGACAGCAGCGCAACTCAACGAGAACGGATGCTGACGATGCGAACCGCAATCTCCGCTGCCCTTCTGACGCTGATGGCTTGGACCGCCCGCGCGGCCGACGACGGTGCGTTGCTTCCTCCGGGGAGCGTGCTCAGTCGTGACTGTTGCCTCATGACCGACTCGGGACATGCGGTCGTCGGTCTCGACTTTCCTGATGTTCGCGGCCGGATGTCTGTGATGGTCTGGAAGGCGGAAAGCTCCAAGGTACAGACGCTCGACGTCGGAGGGAAACAGCTGGTGCTGCTTCCGGATGATCGCATCGGGATGTACGGCTACAAACTGGTCGACGGCGTTGACCCCTTCGAAGACTCATACACGTATGGTGACGCGTTCTTCGTCCATCAGGTCTATCGGCTCAAAGGATCAGGGCTTCATCTCGAGCGGGAACTCAAGCTTGCGCCGGAAGACGTTGAGGCGGGTATGACCAGGATTACGAGAAACTTCAAGACCTGGGTGAGAATGAAGAACCTCCACCGCGAAGCCCCGAACGGGCATATGGTCTATGGAAGACAATTCGCCATCGGGACGACCAAGTCGGGGAAGGCCCGGCGTTCGGAGGCACTGGAACTCTATCCGGCCTTTCTGCGTGACGACGACACGTCTGCTTTCGAGATCGTTGACCCGGATGGGCCGATCCTGCTCGCATCCTACGCGGCCGATCTTCTTCTGCTTCGATTCCATGATTACGGAGTGGATTCGTGGCCCGTCGACCACTTGCGGCATGTCGTGCATCCTCGCGGCGGCGACCTCGATGTTGTGTGGCAGGCGGAAGATCGCGTGCTGTGGGCGCGGAAAGGCGACGAGTGGCTTGCCTACGACCTGTGGAATGTCGGGTACGAACTGGCCGTTCCGGAGGCGCCGTTTCTTCGAAGGTCTGCCCATGGGTCGCCGCACCCGATTCGCGGCTTCGTTGAGATAGAGAAGGACGGAAGCCGGCACCGGGTAAAGCACTCTTGGCGAAGTCCCCAGTCCGAGAACTGGCGGGAGGAACACGTGTCCGAATGGCGGGAGGGACCGCACCCGGCAGCGGTGAGTCCGAACGGTCGGCAGGCGCTGGTTCTTGAGAGTCGCAGTACGGAAGAAGGCGAGAACGAGACGTATGCGCTTCGCTTCGGGCTGGACTTGGCGCCGGAACGCCCACCGATCGAGGCGGCTTCCGCGGAAGCGGAGGGCCAGGAGGAGGCGCCGGCGAAGCCGGAACAGTGAGGGCTAGCGGGCGAAGCCGCGGCCGAGCTGCTGCACCAGCGATTCCGCGCCGAACTCGGCTTCCCCGATCCGCCGGAGACATCGCACAGCATGCAGGTGTCCCACTCGGGTAGGGGCGAAAGGGCGACTACACCATCATGGCGGTCGTTTCACTGTTCGTCCGGTCGGAAGTTGCTATCGGCCCGTCGCGCCGGACTATCCGACACACGCTCGGCCCGAGAGGGGAGCATCGACTCCTCCAGAGGAGGATGGGGCGCCTGACACGGCGCCCGACGTCGAGCCCCCCCCCCTGAGCCGCGCTTGTGGAGTGTCGCTCGGCCCCAGCTTGACAACTTGACAGGTTGGTTGCCATAGTCAGCCCATGAGAGCGCTTCCGGTAGCCGAGTTGAAGGCCGGGTTCTCCAGGGTCCTGGCTGACGTGCGTCGGGGCGAGCGCATCGGCGTCCTGTACGGGAGGTCGAAGACGCCGGTTGCCATGATCGTTCCTTACGAACCGGCGGCTGCCGGCAAGCGCGAACTCGGTTTCCTCGACGGGGAGGTCACGATCGAGTTCACCGATGACTTCGAGATGACGGAAGAGGAGCTCCTGGGCGGCGCGTGACGTACCTGCTGGACACCCATGTCCTGCTGTGGGCGATTGGCAGATCGAACAGGCTGTCCGCTCCCGCTCGCGAGATCATCGAGGACCCGCGCAACCGGGTGCTGGTGAGCACCGTGTCCCTGTGGGAGGCGTCGCTGAAGTACGGGTTGGGGAAGCTGAAGCTCGATCCGCTGGTTCCGGACGACGTTCCCGAGCACTGCCGCCGGCTCGGCTTCGAGATCCTCCCGCTGGAAAGCGGCGACGCGGCGAGCTACCACGTCCTGCCCCGGGTGGGCACGCATCGCGATCCGTTCGACCGGATGCTCGTGCACCAGTGCATTCGCGGCAACCTGATTCTGGTCAGCCGGGATGGTCGGATGAGGAGCTATCGATCCCACGGGTTGCGGCATGTCTGGTAGGGCGTGGCGCGGGGAGGGAGCGCCAGGCTTCGACACGGCCCGGTAGTTGGCCGCGGAGTCGGCCGTGCCTTGCCCGGCGGGCGCCTGGCCACTCTCGGTGCGACACGGACTTCTGCCACGGGCTGCTAGACGGCCCGCGCCGCGGCCTTCTGCTCCCGCTTCTCGCGTTTCGCCCGGACGAGGGCGGCGGCCCGGTCCAGGTGGTCGTCGCCCAGGCGGTCGAGGTACTCGTCATAGCTGCCGACGAAGTCGTTCACGCCTTCGCTCGAGATCTCGATGATCCGGGTGGCGAGCCGGCTCACGAACCAGCGGTCGTGCGAGACGAGGAGCAGGGTGCCCGGGTAGTCCAGGAGGCCGTCGATCAGGGCCTGGATCGCCTCGAGGTCGAGGTGGTTGGTCGGCTCGTCGAGGACGAGGATGTTGGGCTTGAGCACCACGTGGCGGCAGAACAGGAGGCGCGCCGCTTCGCCGCCCGAGAGGCTGCCGATACGCTTGATCGCCTCGTCCTTGGAGAACAGGACCGCGGCGAGCTGGCCGCGGACGAAGCCGATCGGTTCGCCGGGGCAACAGTCCCAGAGCCAGCTCTCGACCGTCTTCTTCCCGGCGCCCTCGGAGTCGAGCAACTGCTGGCGGTGGTCCTGGGCGAAGTAGCCGGGGTGGGCCTCGTACCCCCAGTCGATCTCGCCGCAGTCGGGGCCGACCTCGCCGATCGCGATCTTCAGCAGCGTCGACTTGCCGATGCCGTTCGGCCCGATCACCGCCACCCGCTCGCCGCGGCCGATCTCCAGGGATACGTCTTCGAGCACCTGGTTGTCGCCGTAGCTCTTCTTGATCCCCTCGAGGGTGAGCACCCGCTTGCCGGACGGCCGCCGCGACTGGAAGCGGAACAGCGGATAGCGGCGCGAGGTCCGGGGCAGCGGCTCGATCGAGATTCGGTTGATCAGCTTCACCCGGCTCTGGGCCTGCCGCGCCTTGCTCGCCTTGTAGCGGAAACGGTCGACGAACTTCTGGTGGTGGTCGATCTCCTGCTGGCGCTGCGAGATTTCCGCTTCGCGGCGCGCCCGTTCCTCGACCTTCTTCCGTTCGAAGTTCGAGTAGGCGCCCGGGTAGACGGTGAGCGTCTCGTAGTCGATGTCGACGATCTGCGTGCAGACGTTGTCGAGGAACCGATGGTCGTGTGAGACGACGAGGACGACGCCCTTGAATTCGGACAGGAACTTCTCGAGCCAGCGGATCGAGAGGATGTCCAGGTGGTTCGTCGGCTCGTCGAGCAGCAGGACGTCGGGCGCGGCGGCCAGGGTCTGGGCCAGCAGCACGCGGAGCTTGAAGCCGCCGGAGAGGATCGACAGCGGCTCGCGGTGGACCTCCGTCTCGATCCCCAGCCCCTCCAGGATCTCGGCCGCCCGGGACTCGAGCGAGTAGCCGTCCCAGCGCATGACGACTTCCTCCAGTGCGGCGTAGCGGTCGCCGTCGAAGTGCTCGTCGGCCCGCTCCAGCAGCCGGTCCTTCTCGACCATCGCCTGCCAGAGCTCCGCGTTGCCCATCATCACGACGTCGAGGATCGTGTCCTGCTCGTACTCGAAGTGGTCCTGCTTGAGCACCCCCAGCCGGCAGCGCTTTGGCACCGAGATCGAGCCTTCGCTGGTCGGCTCGTCGCCCGTCAGCATGCGCAGGAGGGTCGACTTGCCCGACCCGTTCGAGCCCACGATGCCGTAGCGCTCGCCCTTCGCGAAACGCAGGCTCGCGCCCTCGAACAGGGTCTGCTCGCCGAAGCTCTTGCCGACGTTCGAGATGGAGATCATGGGTTAGTGTGCGTGGTGGAAACGTTCGGGCTTTGCCGCTTCCCGGTATCGCGCCAGATGCCGGCGGGGACGGCGACGCACCCGGTTTGTGGCGGTGCTGTTCGCCGGTGGCCGGGCCGAGTTCAGGATAGCAACGGATGAATGCCAGACCGATGACAGACACCCATGCCCGGTAGGGTCCGCAGAAAGACCCGGGCGGCAGCGCCGGGCGACCGCTCCGAGCTTCTCTTGAGCGTGGTCGGATGGGCCGGCGGCGCCTTCCTGGGCGCGGTTCTGGTCTTCGGCGCCGCGGTCAAGGCACTCGACCCGCAGGCGTTCGTCAGCCAGATCGAGATCGAGGGTCTCGACTTCCTGCTGCCGGCCGCGGTGGTCACCGTGATCGCGCTGGCGCTCGAAGTCGGGCTGGGCAGCGCGCTGATCCTCGGTCTGCGCCGGATCTGGGTGCTCGGGCCCTCGGCGCTCCTCGTCGCCTTCTTCCTGTTCCTGACCGGACGCACCTACTACCGCGACCTGCGCGGCATCGCGACCGAGGACGAGGCCGGCTGCGGCTGCTTCGGCAACCTGGTCGAACGCACGCCGGCGGAGGCCTTCTGGCAGGACCTGGCGCTCATGGTCCCGGCGCTGGCGCTGGCGTTCCTGGGCCGGCGGGCGGCGGACGGCCTGCCGTGGCTCCGATTGGCGGTCGTCGGCGCCTTGACCGTGGGTCTGCTCGCCTTCGCCCGCGCGGCGCCGGACCTGCCGCTCGACAACCTGGCGACGCGGCTGAAGCCGGATCTTGCGATCGACGGGATCTGCAGCGGCGACGGCGACAGCCGGCTGTGCCTGTCGACCGTCGTGCCCGAGCTTGAGGAAGGGGAGCACTGGCTGGTCATCGCGGACCTTGACGAGGACCTGGGCAAGGCCGTCGACGGCCTGAACCAGCACGTCTTCGACGGCGCCCGGATGTGGGTGCTCAGTTCCGCGACCCCGGACGAGAACCGCACGTTCTTCTGGTCCTGGGGCCCGGCCTTCGAGATCCGCGAGGCGCCGCCGACGTTCCTGAACCCCCTGTACCGGACGCTGCCCCGGTCGTTCCGGGTGGAGGACGGCGTGGTCGTCGAGACGGTGTCGGGGCTGCCGCCCGGCCCTTAGTCATACCGGGCGCGAGCGGTCCTCCAGAAGGACCGCTGCCTGCGCCTTCCCCAAAGCTGCCGTCGGCGACCCCGAGGACCAGTTCCGTGATTTCGTCTGGATCTGCCACCGCCTCGAGGTCGTTCAGCCACAGGAAGGCGAGACACGTGGCGAGTGCCGTGCGTTTGTTCCCGGCTCCACTCGGCCCGAATGCCCTGTGGCTATTGCGCCAGACGCCGGAAAGCCCTGGCGTAGCGCTTGTGCATGCGATCCAGGCCGCGCCGGAGCTTCGCTACGCGATCGTCGCTGCGAACCGGGCAGATCAGGATGACGTCACCGTCCGTCGCAACTTCCAGTAGCGTGTCGCTGTCGATCCCGGTGACCTCCAGGATGCCCTTGTCCAACACGATCGCGTGGCTGTTGCCGGTTCGGGTCAAGCGTTTCTTCATGACAGGGGCATGCTAGCGCCAGCGGTCTCGTTCGTACACATGCGCGTGGTTGCTCGTCAGATGGTGCGCGCGCTCAGGATCCGGCCGCGAACTCGGCGGCCAGGTCGATGCCGCCGTTGCGCCAGGCGGCGTCGGTCGCCTGGAGTTGGCCGGCGGGGGCGAAGCGGGAGACGCCGGCTTGCTCGAAGGCGCGGCGGGCCGTCGCGGGCATGCGGCCGGCGAACGCGATGCCCTGGAGACGACCCTTCCAGTCGTCGAGCGCTGGGAGTTCCAGGTCCGAGACGCCGTGGATGCGGACGGTGCGGAGGCCGGGCGAGGGGCCGATCCGAGCGTCGGTCTCGACGATCACGGTGCCGGCGTCGAGGGCGTCGCCGTACCAGGGAAGAGCGCGGAGATCTGCGTCCTCGCGGGCAAGGCGGACGCCGGCCCGCTCGGCGGCGCTGCCGCGGCCGGGCGGGAGTTCGGTCGCCAGTGCCGAAAGGGCGTTGGCGAGGGCGTCGGCGAAGGGCTCGGCCGCGGTCTGCTCGACGAGCACGGCCTCGACGGACAGGCAGCCGCGTTGGTCGAAGAGTGCGATGTCGAGCGCCATGCCGCGGGCCGCTCGATTACGGTCGGCGTCGGCGCCGACCCAGCCGAGGCTGAGCTTCGGGCCGAAGGCGATGAGCCGGCGGGTGGCGGCGGACTGGAGGGCGTCGATCGTTGCCTCCCCGCCGTAGGCCACGACGAGCCGGGCGGCGGCGCAAAGCGGCGTCTCTATCGCTTCGTTGCCGCCGGTCCACGCAGCGGCGGCGCAGGCGTCGCGGAGCGTGGGCAGGCATTGGCCCAGGGCGGCAAGGAAGGCCGGGGCGAAGTGAGGCTCGGCGCTGGCGGACTTGAACAGGACGGGGGCGCGCGCGGCCAGGGCCGGGAGGAGGGACTGGAGCATCAGGCCCGGCGGGCTGGCCGGCAGGATGACGAGGCTGAAGCCGTCATCGACCTGCTTCGGCGCGCCGCGAAGCGCCGCGGCGGCGGGCTCGCCGGCCATGCCTGCGCCGATCGTGCGGAGACCGCGGTCGAGGCCGGCGGGTGAGAGCCCGGTGGCGGCCAGGAGGTCGGGGTCGAGTTGGCGGCGCTCGGGGCTCGTTGGGTCGAGGAAGGCGGTGAGGGTGTCGTTCCAGGCGGCGAGGAGGTCGTCAGTGGGGATGGCGCGGATGGCGCGGAGGGCGGGCGCCGCAGCGGTGAAGCGTTGGGCTGTAGCTTCGGGTGTGCTCATGTCGGACCGGCGCTGCGCACCGGATGCCGGCGGGCGCCCGGGTGGCGCGAAGCCGCGCCAGCCGTGAACCAGTCCGTACGCCCGTCACCGGGCGCACGGATGGCACGCCGGCGCAGCGTGTGGGCGTCGCAGGAGTCGCTCACGCAGCCCCCAGTTCTTCGGCGGTGAGCGAGCAGCCGCGGAGTTCGGCGCCGGTGGCGCGGCCGAGCAGGCGGAAGGCGTCGCCTTCCCTGACGCCGAGGTCTTCCGTCAGGACGTGGCAGACGGAGCCGAGGTTGGCGAGGTCGAAGAAGGAGAGCAGCCCGGTGCGGCCGTCCTCGACTTCCTCCAGGGTCTCCGGGTCGAGCACCCGGAACGGCATCCACGGCGGCGTGCGCAGCAGCTCGCCTCCGGGACGGGAGTAGGCCTGGCTGGTCAGCTCCGTCATGCCGTACTCGCGGACGATCGCTTGCCGGTTCAGGCCGAGCAGGGCTCGGGCGCGGCGCCGGACGTCCCCCCGGCGTCGTCTCGAGGCGCTGGCCCTTGAACCCGCCGGTCTCGAACACGCGGCTGCCGGCCGGCAGCCGGAGCGCGTTGGCCGGCTCGCTCTCCAAATGGTCGAGCAGGAGGACGAGAGCGAGGGCGGTGGCGAGGATCAGGACCGGCTCGGCGTCGGTGTGCGTTTGCAGCCAGCGGCGCGCCTTGCCGACGTCGATTCCGTCGCTGGAGACGGCCCAGGCGCTGCCTGACACGGCGTGGCGCTCGAAGACGCGGGCGGCCATGAAGGAGAGGCTCGAGTCCGGGACCGCGGCGCGATCGGGGATGAGCGAGAGGATCGGCAGCCGCGCGTGGCCGGGCGGCAGGCAGGCGGCGGCGAAGGAGGCGTCGATCACGGTCCGGTAGAGGTCGGGGGAAGGGGTGGTAGTGGACGCTGCGCCGATCCGCCCCGCGGGTGGTGCCGCTGCTGCGAAAGACTTCCCGCGGCTCGGCTGCGGCCAGGCGCAGCGACTTGAAGGCGGAAGTCGGCGCCGGCGGCGCCGACCGCCAGTCGTCCAGGGCATCGCAGGAGAGACCGCGGCGCTGGCACAGGCGGCGGTAGGGCTCGACGCGCTCGTATCCGAAGCGGGCTGCGGCCGGGGCGAGTTGGTCGAAGCTGCCCTCGCCGGCGCGAACGAAGCGCTCGATGCGCCGGAGGAGACCCGTCATGCGCCGAAGAAGGCCGCCGCGGCGGTGGCGGGGTGGCCGGCGAGGTCGGCGCCTTCGACCCTGCCGCTTACTCCGGAAGCGCTTTGCTCCTCCGCGGATGCGGGCCACCACTCGGCCGGCAGGTGCTTCCGGTAGGGCCACTGGAGGAAGCGGCGGTCGAACAGCGCGATCACGCCACGGTCGTCGGCGGAGCGGATCAGTCTTCCGGCGGCCTGGACGACGCGGGTCATCCCCGGCACGACGAAGGCGTACTCGAAACCGCGCTCGAAGCGCTCGTCGTAGTAGGCTTGGAGCAGCTTCTGTTCCACGGTCACGGCCGGCAGGCAAGGTCCGACGACCGCGACCGCGAGCAGCGCGTCGCCGGGGTAGTCGACGCCCTCGGAGAACACGCCGCCAGCGACCGCGAGCAGCAGGGCGTCGCCGGCAAGCGGACTCGTCAGGGCGTCGAGAACCTCCTGGCGACGTGCTTCGCTGGTCGTCTGCTGCTGGACCACCACGTTGCGGCCGCAGTCGGGAAGCCGTTCCCCGACCTCGGCGAGAAACCGGTAGCTGGGGAAGATCGCCATCGAGTTCCCGGGCACGGCGCGGGCGAACTCCGCCAGCCGCTCGGCGATCGGGCCGTAGCTGTTCTCGCGGGTGCGGTAGGTCGTCGTGACGGACGTGTCGACGACGATCCGGCGGTTCCCGGCGGGGAAGGCGCTCGGCACCTCGAGGGTGGAGGTCCGCGCGTCGTCGAAGCCGAGCAGGTTGCGGTAGAACTCGAACGGCTGGAGGGTCGCGGACAGGCCGATGCAGGACCGGCAGCGGTTGATCGTCGCCCCGAGGAAGGCGCTCGCGTCCTTGCACAGGAGGCTGAAGCCGGGTTCGCCGGCGGCGCGCCGGAAGAGGAAGCTGAAGGACTCGACGTGCTTCGGCGAGGTGGCGAGCTGGAGCGTGTTGAGGAACCGGAGCAGCTTGAAATAGAGCTCGACGAAGGCGTCGTTCGCGGCGAACGAGCGGGTGTCGCGGCGGAACTCCAGGTAGTCGACGAAGCCGCGGTCGAAGGCCGGACGCAGGCGCCAGAGTTCCTCCTCCGGGGCCGCGCGGCGACCGCGTCGCGGTTGGGGCGATCGAGCTGCTCGTCGACCCGGGTGCGGATCAGGTCCTCGAGGTCGGCGCAGAGCTCGCGCAGGCGCCCGGTCGGCCCGCCCTCCGTGCCGCGGCCGACCGCGCGCAGCCCCGCCGCCGCGTCGCGGCAGCTCTTCGCGGTCAGTTCCGGGCTGTAGTAGCCGCGGCCGCGGGTCGATCAGGTTGTGGATCTCGTCGACGACAAGGACCGTTCCGGAGAGGTCCGCGTCGCCCTGGAACTCCGTCAGCTTGACGAAGGGGTCGAGGGCGCGTAGTTGTAGTCGCCGACGACGACCTGGACCTGGCGCCCGAGTTCCAGGCTGACCTCGAACGGGCAGACCCGAGTGCCCTTCGAGGCGGCGTAGATCGCGTTCCGGCTCCAGCAGGCTGTGGTCGGCCAGCAGTCTCGGGAGGAGCCGGCTGCGCTGCAGCTTGACGTAGTAGTCGCGGGCGTACTGGCAGTAGTCCTCGTGGCAGATGATCTCGTCGTTGGCGCACATCCGCGCCTTCGCGCGCAGATGCAGGGAATGGAAGGCGCGTTCGCGGTTCAGCAGGTCGAGGACGCGGTTCGCCATCGCCTGTTGCGTGTTCTTCGCGGTGAGGACGAACACCCGCAGGTCGCGGGCGAGCGCCTCGCGCAGCACCGGGAACAGGACGGCGGCGGTCTTGCCCAGACCGGTCGGCGCCTGGACCAGCAGGTGCTCGCGCTGCTTCACGGCGAGACCCGCCCGATCTGTGATCTCCTGCTGTCCGGGTCGCGGCGTGTGGAACGGGAACTCGAGCCGTTCCGCGGCGAGCTGGCGCCGCTGGCGGTGCGCCCGGGCCGCCTCATGGTCGCGGACGAGGGCATTGAGCGTGATCCGGATGCCGGTTTTCGAGCTCTTTCCAGTCGAGCGCGACTTCGAGTCGCTCGATCTCGGCGGTACCTGATCTCGATCAGGACCAGCTCGGCACGGATTGCGGGGAAGCCGTTGCCCTCGACGTGGCCGTTCGAAGACTGGTCGGCAACCGCGAAGGCGCCGTTCGCGCCGGACCGGCTCAGGATTCCAGGCGTAGACAGCGGCCTGGCGCCGGTGGTCGCGAGCAGTCCGGGCGAGGGCTCGGCGTTCGGCCGCACCGACTTGATCTCCTCGATGGCGAGCCTGCCGTCCGCGTCCCGGTAGACGCCGTCGGCGCGGCCGGTCAGGGGTGACCTGCCAGCCGCGGTGGTCGAACTCGAGCGAGAGCTCGACTTCCCGCCGGTAGCTCGACTCTCGCTCCATCGCCCGCTCCTGGTAGCGGCTGTGGATCGCCTGGCCGACCCAGAGCCGCTCGAAGCCGCCGCGGTTGGCGAAGCCGAGGTGCCTGGCGGCGCGATGGTCGAGCAGGTCCGCGACGGATAGCCGGAGCGTCCTCGCGTCGTCGTCGAAGCGCGGCGGCATGGCGGCGAGCCTACCGCCTGGAGGCACGGGCGCGAGATGAGGCGGGGGGCCGCCCGATTCTCTTCCGCGTGGGGCCTTTCGACGTGGCGAAGGATGCGCAGGCGCCCGAGACTGCCGGGGGCCGCCCGATTCTCTTTCCGCGTTGGAGCCTTTCGACGCTTCATCGGTTGTCATCGGGGCGCCGATCGCATAGCCTCGGCAGCCTTATGACAGACAAGTTTCCCGGCGGCGACAGCCCGCTCGACCTGGAGAACGTGGGAAAGGTCCTGCGTGACCGCTGGGCGGCCTGTGAAGATCGTCGCTTTGGTTGTGCTGGCAGGGCTTCTGCTCCTGTCCAGCGTCTACACCGTACAGCCCGAAGAGGTGGGAGTGATCCTGCGGCTCGGGAAGTACGCCGGCACCACCGAACCCGGGCTGCGGTTCAAGATCCCGTTGATCGACCGGCTGACCAAGGTACCGGTGAGACGCCAGTTGAAGGAGGAGTTCGGTTTCCGCAGCGGAGAGCGTTGCGGTGCGGAGTTCCTTCGTTGCCAACGCGGACGAGGCGAAGATGCTCACCGGTGACCTGAACGCTGCGGTGGTCGAGTGGGTGGTCCAGTACCGGGTCGTCGACCCGTACCTGTACCTGTTCCGGGTTCGCAACCTGGACGCCACCTTCCGCGACATGAGCGAGGCGGTGATGCGCAAGGTCGTCGGCGACCGCACCGTGAATGAGGTTCTGACCGTCGGCCCGAGCCGAGATCGAAGGCACGGTCAAGATCGAATTGCAGGACCTCTGCGATCAGTACGAAACCGGGATTCGGCATTGACCAGGTAGTGCTCCAGAGCAACAACCCGCCCGAGCCGGTCAAGCCGTCGTTCAACGCGGTCAACCAGGCCGAGCAGGAACTCGAGCGGCTCGTCAACGAAGCGGAGGCGGAGTACAACCGCGTCATCCCGCGCGCCGAAGGCCAGGCGCTGCAGTCGATTCAGCAGGCCGAGGGTTACGCGCTCGATCGGGTCAACCGGGCCCAGGGCGACGCGACGCGTTTCAACGCCCTCTACGACGAGTTTCGCAGGGCGCCGGAAGTCACGCGCAAGCGGATGTTCATCGAGACGATGGAGCGGGTACTGCCGCGGGTCGGCCGGAAGATCGTCGTCGATGAGGACGTCGAGGGCCTGACCCCGATCATGAGCTTCGAGGGTTGTCAGCGCGTCGAGGTCTTCAAGCCAGGTGGCGGCTCAGCAGGCCGGGGAGGGATCGCCGTGAAGATCGTGGTCGTTCTCGTTGTTCTGGTGCTGGTCTTGGTGGCGAGCAGTGCGCTGTTCGTGGTTCCCGAGGACCGTCAGGCGATCAAGATCCAGTTGGGGGCGCCGGTCGGTGAGGCGATCGAAACTCCCGGCCTCAAGTTCAAACTCCCCTTCATCCAGAGGGCGCAGTACTTCGACCGCCGCTTCCTGGAATGGCAGGGCTCCGCGGAGGAGCTGCCGACCCGGGACAAGGTGTTCATCTTCGTCGACACCTATGCCCGCTGGCGGATTTCCGACCCGCTCCTGTTCTTCCAGCGTCTGCAAGACGAGCGCGGCGCCCAGTCGCGGCTCGACGACATCCTTGACGGCGAGACGCGCAACGCGATCGCCAACCATGATCTGATCGAGGTGATCCGCAGCTCCAACCGGGAGGCGGCGGCCGACGAGTCGTATCCGGAGGCCGCTGGCGGCCTGGAGGAGATCGTGACCGGCCGCGACAAGATCCGTCTGGACATTCTGGCGGCGGCCCAGGCGCGCACCGCGGATTTGGGCATCGAGGTGCTCGATGTCCAGTTCCGGCGGATCAACTACGGCGAGCAGGTCGAGCCCGACGTGTTCAACCGGATGATCTCCGAGCGCCAGCGCATAGCCGACCGCTTCCGTTCGCAGGGTCAGGGTCAGGCGTCCGAGATTCTCGGCAACATGGACCGCGACCTGAAGCGGATCCAGTCCGAGGCCTACCGTGAGGCGACCGAGATCCGGGGCCGGGCCGACGCGTCGGCCACCGAAATCTACGCCTCGGCCTACAACCAGTCGGCCCAGTCGAGGAACTTCTACGAGTTCCTGCGCACGATGGAGGCCTTCGAGAAGACGATCGACCCGAACACCTGGCTGGTCGTGTCGACCGACAGCGACTACTTCAGCTTCCTGAAGACCAGCGGTCCCTAGCTGCCGACCGGCGACAGATGACCGGCCTCATCGGGCTCTTCGTCATCCCGGGCCTCGCCTGGCTGCTCTCGACAAACCGCTTCAAGGTTCGCTGGCGGACCGTGGTCACGGGCATTGCGATCCAGTTCGCTCTCGCGCTGTTGATCCTGAAGACAGCCCCGGGCGAGGCGTTCTTCGCCGTCGCCACGGATGTGGTGACGACGTTCCTGACCTTTGCCGACGAAGGGTCGCGGTTCGTCTTCGGCGAGGGATTCGACCACGTCCCGTTCGCCTTCCGGGTGCTGCCGACGATCATCTTCTTCTCGAGGCGTCGTCGCAGTGCTGTACCACGTCGGCGTCATTCAGCGCGTCGTCAAGGTCTTTGCCGTCGTGATGACGAAGGTGATGGGGACCTCGGGTCCTGAATCGCTGTCCGCTTCGGCCAACATCTTCGTTGGCCAGACCGAGGCGCCGCTGCTGATCCGCTCCTACGTGGGCAAGATGACCCGCTCGGAGCTGATGGCGGTGATGACCGGCGGCTTCGCGACGGTCGCCGGGGGCGTGCTGGCGGCCTACGTCGGGATGGGCATTCCGGCCGGCCACCTGATCGCCGCCAGCGTGATGTCGGCGCCGGCGGCTCTGGTCATGGCCAAGCTGATGATCCCGGAGACGGAAACGGATCGGGTCTCGGCGGACACGGACTTCAAGGTGAAGACGCCGTGGGCGAACCTGATCGACGCCGCCGCCCAGGGCGCCGGCGACGGGATGAAGCTGGCGATCAACGTCGGCGCCATGCTGCTCGCCTTCATCGCCCTGGTCGCGCTGGTCAACGGCCTGCTGGGGCCGGTGGGGGGCTGGATCGGGTTGCCCGGCCTGAACCTGGAGATGATCCTCGGTTTCCTGTTCCGGCCCCTGGCCTGGGTCATGGGGGGTGCCGTGGGCGGAAGCGGACGCCGTGTGGAACGCTCCTGGGCCTCAAGACCGCGGCCAACGAGTTCGTCGCCTACTCCCGCTTCGAGGACATCTCGGCCGAGAGCCAGTTGTCGGAGAAGTCCCAGGTGATCGCCACCTACGCCCTGTGCGGCTTCTCGAACTTCTCCTCGATCGCGATCCAGATCGGCGGCATCGGCGGCATCGCCCCGGAGCGCAAGAGCGAGCTGGCGAGCCTCGGCCTGCGCGCGATGATCGCCGGCACCCTGGCCTGCCTGCAGACGGGCGACGATCGCCGGCCTGCTGATCTGAGCCGGGCGCGTAGCGCTTGCTAGCCAGCGTCGGCTGCGACGGGACGATCAGAAGCAGCTGGATCGCGTCGAAGAGCGCGTGCGCGACCGATGGCGGGCCAGATGTTCCCTCGCCAACGGACCAGGAGGCTGAACGCGATGGAGAGCAGGGCGACGCCGAGAAGCAGGAAGGGCTGCTCGTAGTTCAGGTGCGCGAGGACGAACAGGACGTTCGACAGCCGAAGCCGACCCGGGGCATCAGGAAACCGCGGAAGAAGAGTTCTTCGACGACTCCGGCGGAGAGACTCACCATCAGGCGCAGCAGGATCGGCAGGCTGCCGATCCAGAGAACCATCTTCGGCGCCTCGTCGGGCAGGTTCTCGAAGCCGCCGGCGAGGCCAACGGCAAGTGCAGCAACCACCACGACGGCCATGACGGCGACCCAGAGGACGACGCCGGCTCCGATGCCAAGGGCCAGCTCCCCGGGCACGCTCTGGCCCGGTCCGAGACGCAGTCCGAGCTGGCTTCGGATCACGGTCCAGGGGTCGTGCCCGCAGCGCCAGTAGCCGAGTGCCAGCCACGCCGCCAGGTGTCGCGACCAGAATCGCGTGCATCGCGAACAGATTGAGAGGCGACAGGTTGGCGAAGTCGATCTGGTCCGCAACCGCAACCGACGGAAGCCCGATCCGGCCGATGGCCGCGAACACGCCGACCCAGAGCACCACCCCCAGCAGCGCGATGGCGGCGAGGCGGCGCAGAACGCCGTCCTGCGAGGCGGCCGCGAACCCCGGCGGCAGCAGTCCGCGCGCCGCGGTCGAACGGTCGATCCACCAGGCGCAGGCGCCGCCGGCGAGAAGCGGCAGGAGGAAGCGGGCGAGGGTCACGGCGGGCATCCTACGTTGCCGCGGGCTGCTAGGGTTCGGCGCTGCCGTCAACCACCCAGGAGGGTGGCCTTGGAGCGATTTCCGGCGTTGATTTCATGAAGTTCGACTCGCTGCTCAGCGGCGAGGAGCGATTGATCAGGGATACGGTCCGCCAGTTCGTCGACGAGCGGGTCAAGCCGATCATCGAGCAGTGCCATCGGGAGGCGCGGGCGCCGATGCACCTGGCGCCCGAGATCGGCGACCTGAACCTGTCGGGGCCAACTTCTCCGAGTACGGACTTCCGGGCCTGGGCGATGTCGCGTACGGGCTGGTCATGCAGGAACTCGAGCGCGGCGATTCCGGCGTCCGCAGCATGGTCTCGGTGCAGAGCTCCCTGGTCATGTATCCGATCCTCACCTTCGGTTCGAAGGAACAGAAGGACCGGTTCATTCCGGGGCTCGCCAGCGGCCGGATGATCGGTTGTTTCGGCCTGACCGAGCCGGACTTCGGCTCCAATCCGTCGGCGATGCGCACCCGAGCCAGGCGCGACGGGGACTCCTGGGTGCTCAACGGCGCCAAGCAGTGGATCACGAACGGCAGCGTCGCCGACGTGGCCGTCGTCTGGGCGCGCACGGAGGAAGGCATCCGGGGCTTCCTGGTCGAGAAGGGCGCCGAGGGCTTCGTCAGCGCCGAGCAGAAGGGCAAATTCTCGCTGCGGGCGTCCGTTACCGGCGAACTCTCGTTCCAGAACTGCCGGATTCCCGCGGACAACATCCTGGCGGGCGCCCGCGGCGTCGGCAGCGCGCTCCAGACCCTGAACCAGGCGCGCTACGGCATCTGCTGGGGCGGGCTCGGGTCGGCGATGGAGTGCTACTACACGGCGCTCGAGTACGCCCGCCAGCGAGTGCAGTTCGCCGGCCAGCCGATTGCCAGTCACCAGCTCGTCCAGGAGAAGCTGGCGTGGATGATCACCGAGATCACGAAGGGTCAGTTCCTCGCCTACCAGTTGGCCGGGCTGAAGACGGCCGGGACATTGGAGCCGCAGCATGTGTCGATGTGCAAGCGGAACAACGTCTGGGTGGCGCGCGAATGCGCGAAGCTGGCGCGCGAGATCCTGGGCGCGAACGGCATCTCCGACGAGTATCCGGTGGTCCGCCACATGCTGAACATCGAGTCGGTCTACACCTATGAGGGCACCCACGATATCCACGGTCTGGTGATCGGCGCCGCGGTGACGGGCATCCCGTCCTTCAACCCGCCGATGAGCCGCGATCAGGCACGGGAGGCGGCCGCCGGCCCTGAACTTGCCGCGGTGGCGTCGGGGGGCGGCTCGTGACCGGGAATCTGAGCGAGCACGACTTCGTCGCCGTCACCGAGGCGGCTGCCGTCGCGGCGGCGAAGACGATGGGCTACGGCGACCGCCGGCATTCCGACCACGTTTCCGTCGAGGCGATGCGCGAAGCGCTGGCGACGATGGCGATCGACGGCCGGGTCGTGATCGGCGAAGGGGAGCGGGACAAGGCGCCGATGCTCTACGTCGGGGAGCGTGTCGGCCGCGGCGCTGCCGGAGATCTGCCGGTCGATTTCGCGGTCGATCCCCTGGAGGGGACGAACCTGTGCGCCACCGGCGCCGCGGATGCGATGGCGGTGCTTGCCGCCTCCGAGCGTGGGGGCCTGCTCCACGCCCCCGACATCTACATGGACAAGATCGTGGTCGGTCCGACCGCCCGCGGCAAAGTCGACCTGGATGCGCCGGTGGAGGACAACCTGAAGGCGATCGCCGGCGCCTTCAACTGCGCGATCAGCGCGCTGACCGTCGTCGTGCTCGAGCGGGAGCGCCACCGCGATCTGATTCGGGACATCCGCACCGCGGGGGCCCGGATCAAGCTGATCGGCGACGGAGACCTGTCGACCGCGATCGCCGCGGCCGTGCGGGGCACCGGAATCCATGCGGTGATCGGCACAGGCGGCGCACCCGAGGGCGTGATCACGGCAGCGGCGATGCGCTGTCTTGGCGGGGAGATCCAGGGCCGGCTCTCTGCTCTTTCCGAGGAGCAGGAGCGCCGGCTCGAGGAGGTCGGCATCAAGGACCGCGACCGGATCTACACGACGGAGGAGCTGGCGCCGGGCGAGGACATCCTGTTCTGCTGCACGGGCGTTACCGGCGGCGACCTGCTGCGCGGCGTCCGCTTCTTCGGCGACGGGTACCGTACTTCCACGCTGCTCATGTCGCTGACGGAGGGCGTCATCCGCTTCGTGGAGACGATTCATCGGGATCGAGGCGGCGGCCCCGTCTTCTTCTACTAGGAGTCTCTTGCAGGTGTGATCAAGCCCGACCACTGGATTCGCGACTGGGCCGATGGCGGCGGTGTCGTGCCGTTCGAACCCGACCAGGTGAACTCGGCGAGTTACGACGTTCGGGTGGGCGACCACTGGATCTGTCCGACCCGGGATCCGGAGGAGTTCCGCGGCGACAAGGTGAAGCTGTTTCCGAACGAGGTCCTGCTTGCCACGACGCTCGAGTTCGTGCGCATCCCGCGGTCCGTGGCCTGCGACCTGAAGCTCAAGTCGACCCTGGGCCGGCTGTGGATCAACCACTCCCTGGCCGGCTGGTGCGACCCGGGCTTCGAGGGGAACATCACGCTCGAGTTGCAGAATCTGGGGCCGGTACCGTTCGTTCTCGATGCCGGCCGCCGGATTGCCCAGTTGATCTTCATCGCGATGGAGTCGGAGCCGGAGACCGCGTACGGCGAACCGGGCGCGGGGAGCAAGTACCAACATCAGCGTGGCGCGACGCGAGCCCGGAACTGAACGGGACCGGCGATCGTGTCTTCACCCGTTCCGCAGACCATCCGGCTCCGGGTTGGCAGCCGGTACGAGAACATCGAGCTGGTGCAGGCGGTTCTGGACGAGGTGCTGGAGCCACTGGAGATCGACGAAGAGAGCAGCTACTGGATGGGGATCGCGCTGCGGGAGGCCCTGACCAACGCGATGAAGCACGGCAACAAGCTGAACCCGAGAAGAGAGTCGAGGTCGGCCTGGAGGTGAGCGCGGACGCGATCGACATCGTGGTGCAGGATGAGGGCGGCGGGTTCGACCCGGCGGCGGTGGAAGATTCCGCTGGCGCCGGACAATCTGCTGAAGACACAAGGCCGGGGAATCTTCTACATGAGGAAGTTCATGGATAAGATCGAGTACGACTTTGCGCCGGGGGCGGCACGAAGGTCCGGCTTCACAAGAAGTTCGGCGGTCCGTCCGTGGGCGCCGAAGGAGACCAGGGAGGAGCGGAATGAAGATTGACAAGCGCCAACGGGATGGAGCGACGGTTCTCGATCTCCAGGGCAAGATCACGATCGGCGAGGGAGACGTTGCTCTGAGGGAGGCCGTTCACGAAGCGGTCGGCGCGGGCGCCGTGAACATTCTGCTCAACATGGCCCGGGTGCGAACGATCGACTCTTCCGGCGTTGGCGAGTTGGTCGCCGCCTACACCACGGTCACCAATCGCGGCGGCAAGCTCGGCCTGTTCGGGCTGCCGAGGCGGGTGCTCGGCGTGCTGCAGATCACCCAGTTGGTCACCGTGCTCGACATCTCGAAGGACGAGGACGAGGCGGCCGCGTCGCTGTCCTGACGGACGGGTGAGCGCAACCGGACAGGGACGCGAGCAGGAGCGTCCACGGCGGGACCGCCGGACAAAGACCCCACGCGGGGAGAGACTGGGCGGCAGACTGCTGTTCCTCGGCGTCTCGCTGCTTCTCGTCCTGGGCTTGGCCAGCGGCGCGTGGCTGGGCGCCAGCGACGACGAGCCCGGCGCCGACTCGATCTACAAATTCATCACGCTGTGGAAGAGGTCCTGCGGCTGATTCGCGGCTCGTACGTGGAGGAGGTCGACGGCCGGGGTCTGATGGCTGGCGCGCTGGACGGCGTGACGGACGCCCTGGATCCCTTCTCGGTCTACGTGCCGGCGAGCGAAGTGGAGTCCTACCGGGCCGCGCGGGAGATCGGGCGTCGACGCAGCGGCCTCCTGGTGCTGAAGGAGCGCGGGACGGCCTACGTCGCGGCGGTGGACCGCGGCAGTCCGGCGGCCGAGGCAGGCCTCAAGCAGGCGGACATCGTGTCGATGATCAACGGCCGTTCGTCTCGCGAAATGCCGCTTTGGGAGGTGCGCCGGCAGTTGGCCGGCCCGGTTGGCTCGGAGGTGTTGCTGGAGCTCGTCAGGCCGAGCGAGGAGGACCCGATCGAGATCGGGCTGGTGCTGGCCGAGAACGAACCGCTGCCGCCGGAGTTCAAGGAGGTTCGCGGGATCGGCGTGCTCACGATTTCGAGCTTCGATGCCGGCACGGCGGCACTGGTCGCGGAGGCGGTCGCCGGTTACGAGGGCGACTCCCTGCTGGTCGATCTGCGCGGCGTGGCCGGCGGGTCGGTTGCCGGCGCCTACGCGGTCGCGGGCCGGTTCGCGCAGGGCGACCTGGGCAGTCTCTGCTCGACCGCGAGGATCGCGCACTGAAGAGCTTCGCCGGCGAGGGCGGCCTGTTCCCGGGCGATATCGCGGTGCTGGTGGACCGGAGCTCTCAGGGCGCCGCCGAAGTTCTCACCGCCGTGCTGCAGAAGGCGAACGGCGCCGCGCTGTACGGCGAGCCGACCTTCGGCTACGCGGGAGAGGTGGAGGAGATCGAGCTGCCGAAGGGGGGCGGCGTGCTCGAGTTGACGTCGGCCTTCTATACCGGTCCGGAGGGCGAGCGGCTCAACGAGAGGATCCGGATCGACCGCGAGAACCGTCTCGGCGCCCTCTTCTTCGCCGATCCGGAGGACGGGTCGGATCCCGTCCTCGAGGGCGCGATCGACAGGATCCTGGAAGCTCCAGGGGAGTCCGCGAGCTTGTAGGTGGTTGCCGCTTCGCGGCGCGGCTTCCCGGCGCGGGTCACAAGACCCGCGTCACACCCGCTTCGCCTTCTCCCAGAGCAGCTCCATGCGCTGGCGCCGCGCGGCGTCCGTTTCTGCGGCGGCGCCTGCTTCGAGCCCCGCTTCGACCCTGGCGAAGCGACGCCGGAACTTCCGGTTCGCCGCCGCCAGGGCGCGCTCCGGGTCCACCTTGAGGTGGCGGGCGAGATTGGCCACCGCGAACAGCACGTCGCCCAGCTCTTCCTCGACCTTCGCGGCCGCGTTCGGCCCGTCAGCCGCGGCGCCCCCCGTCATCTCCCGGTCGAGCTCCGCCAGCTCCTCCGACACCTTGGCGCGCACGCCGGCGGCCGCGTTCCAGTCGAAGCCGATGCCGGCCGCCTTCTGTCCGAGCCGGTAGGCGCCGACCAGGGCCGGCAGCGAGGCCGGCACGCCGTCCAGCACGGAGCGTCCGGCGCCACTCTGCTTGCGCTTCTCCCAGAGCGCCGCGACCTCGGCCGCCGACTCGGCTTCCTCGTCGCCGAAGACGTGCGGGTGGCGGGCCACCATCTTCTCGATCACGGTCCGGATGGCGTCGCCAGGGGATACGTCCGAGAGCTCGGCGCTGGCGAGGCGGGCGACGTAGACGGCCTCGAACAGAAGGTCGCCCAGCTCCTCGTTGATCGCCGCCACATCGCGCTCGTCGATCGCGGCGGCCAGTTCGTGGGCTTCCTCGATCAGGTAGGCGCGCAGGTCCGCGAGAGACAGTTCGCGGTCCCATGGGCAGTCGACGCGCAGCCGGTCGATCAGGGTCGCGATTGGCGCCAGCGAGGAGGGGTCGGCGGCGCCGTCTGCTCTGGTACGATCGCGCATTCTTCGTTGAGGAGGTCGCTGTGAAGGTCACCGACAAGAGGATGTTCACGGACGACGGCGAGCTGCGCGAAGAGTACCGGTTTCTCGAGCAACAGAAGGGCGCCGGCGGTCCCGGGACATCCACCCCGGCGGCCGCTTCGGCCGAGCCGCCGGCCGCGGATCCCGTGGTCCGGGAGGCGCCCGCCGCGGAGAGCCGCGGACCTTCCGCGGCGCCAAGCCCGAGCGCCGACGAGGCGACCGGACGCGAGTCGCCTCCCGCCGGGTCGCGGCCGGGCCCCGGCTTGATGGACCTGGTCGCCATGCTCGCCGAGCCGATCGCCTACCTGCTCGGCGACGCGCAACTCCCGGACGGGCAGAGTGCCGAGGATCTTCCTCGGGCGCGTCTGCAGATCGACCTGCTGGCGGTGCTGCAGGAGAAGACAAGAGGAAACGTGACCGCCGAGGAGAGCGCGGTGCTGGAGAACCTCCTCGGTCAGCTCCGTATGCGTTACGTCGAGAAGAGCCGGAACTGACGACGTCGACGGAGGTTGCGCCGTTGCCTGGTGGGTGCAGCAGCCCGTGGCAGAAGTCGCGCTGCATTCGAGCGGCCATGCATCCCGCCCGGCATCGTGCCATCCGTGCGCCCGATGACGGGCGCACGGACTGGTTCGCGGGTGGCGCGGAGCGCGCCACCCGGGTTGCTCCTCGGTCGAGTATGGCCCGATATGCTCTCTCGTCGCGCCTTGCCGGGCGGGCGCCTGACCACTCTCGGTGCGACACGGACTTCTGCCACGGGCTGCTAGGGCAGGCCTGCACCGGTCTTCACCGGAACATGAGTGTGTGAATATCAGATTGCGGCCCTGCGGGACTTGACACGAGAACGCTTAGGTCTTAGGGTGGTTGGCGCGCTGGGGCCGATGCCCGGTTGTCCGATGCCCGGAACGGGCCCTCCGGCGAACCAACAAATGGAACACCCGCTCGCGCCGCTCGGCGCGGACGATGAGGAGGCGAGGACTTGAGCAAGATCATTGGAATCGACCTGGGGACGACGAACAGCGTCGTCGCCTTGATGGAGGGTTCGGACCCGAAGGTGGTGCCGAACTCGGAGGGAAGCCGGACGACACCGTCGATCGTCGCATTCACGGACAAGGGCGAGCGTTTGGTCGGCCAGGTTGCCAAGCGGCAGGCGGTGACGAACCCGCAGAACACGGTCTTCTCGATCAAGCGCTTCATGGGACGGCGCCTGGCCGAGGTCTCGGGGGAGCAGAAGATGGTCCCCTACTCGGTCACGAGTTCGGGCGACGATGTCCGGATCGAGGCGGCGGGCAAGAGCTACACCCCGCCGCAGATCTCCGCGATGGTGCTGCAGAAGCTGAAGCAGGCGGCGGAGGACTACCTGGGCGGTCCGGTCGAACGTGCGGTGATCACCGTGCCGGCGTACTTCAACGACGCCCAGCGTCAGGCAACCCGCGACGCCGGCCAGATCGCCGGCCTCACCGTCGAGCGGCTGGTCAACGAGCCGACCGCGGCGGCGCTCGCGTACGGCCTGGACAAGGAGGGCGACCGCACGATCGCCGTGTACGACTTCGGCGGCGGCACCTTCGACATCTCGATCCTGGAGGTCGGCGAGGGCGTCGTCGAGGTGAAGTCGACGAACGGCGACACCCACCTCGGGGGCGACAACATCGACCAGCGGATCATCGACTGGCTGCTGGCGGAGTTCAAGAAGGACCAGGGCATCGATCTGGGCCAGGACCCGATGGCCATGCAGCGCCTCAAGGAAGCCGGCGAGAAGGCGAAGATCGAGCTTTCCGGAGTGCAGGAGACCGAGATCAACCTGCCCTTTGTGACCGCCGACGCCACGGGTCCCAAGCACCTGAACGTCAGGCTGTCCCGCAGCAAGCTGGAGCAGATCACGGAGGACCTGATCAAGGGCACTCTCGGGCCGTGCCGTCAGGCGCTCAAGGATGCGGGTCTTGCGACCACCGACATCGAGGAGGTCGTCATGGTCGGCGGCCAGACCCGGATGCCGGCGGTCCAGAACACGGTCAAGGAGTTCTTCGGTCGCGAACCGCACCGTGGCGTGAATCCGGACGAGGTCGTGGCGATAGGCGCCGCGGTCCAGGGCGGCGTGCTGGCGGGGGACGTGACGGATGTTCTGCTGCTGGACGTCACGCCGCTGTCGCTCGGCATCGAGACGCTGGGAGGCGTCTTCACCAAGCTGATCGACCGCAACACGACGATTCCCACGCGCAAGAGCGAGACGTTCTCCACCGCCGGCGACAACCAGACCTCCGTGGAGGTCCATGTCCTGCAGGGCGAGCGCGAAATGGCGGGCCACAACCGGACGCTGGGGCGTTTCCACCTGGTGGGCATTCCGCCGGCGCCGCGGGGCCTGCCGCAGATCGAAGTCACGTTCGACATCGACGCGAACGGCATCGTGAACGTCTCCGCCCAGGACAAGGGCACGGGCAAGGAACAGAAGATCACGATCAGCGGTTCCGGCGGCATCGACAAGGACGAGATCGAGCGCATGGTCTCGGACGCGCAGGCGCACAGCGACGAGGACAAGAAGCGCCGGGAGGTCATCGACGCCCGGAACCAGCTCGATTCCCTGGTCTACGGCACCGAGAAGACCCTCGCCGAGCACAGGGCCAAGCTGTCCGAGAGCGATGTGGGTGAGATCGAATCGGCGATCGAGGAAGCGAAGAAGAGCATGGAGGCGGAGGACGCGGCGGCGATGGCGAGCGCCTCGGCCAGCCTGACCCAGGCTTCGCACAAGCTGGCGCAGGTCATCTACGAGCAGACGAGCGCCGAGGCGCCGCCGGAGGGTGCGCCGGGAGCGGGCGCCGGTCCACAAGGCCCGGCTTCCGGCGTTGCCGACGACGTGATCGACGCCGACTTCGTCGACGTGGATGACTCTTCCGGGGACGACAAGGCAAACTAGGCCCTCTGGAGATGGTTCGGCCCGGCTCATCGCGGCACCGCCGCCCCCCGTCACGCCGCCGGCGAGTTGGGGGCGGTCGCTACGTGATGATCAGCAAGGTGGCGGAGCGCTATGACATCCATCCGCAGACCCTTCGCCTTTACGAGCGGGAGGGACTGCTCCGGCCGCAACGAAGCGACGGCAACACGCGGCTCTACGACGAGGACGCCCTCCACCGGCTGGAGTCGATCCTCACGTTGACGCGCGATATGGGGGTCAACCTCGCCGGTGTCGAGGTCATTCTGACTCTCCAGGAGCGGCTGGCGCGGCTGGAGGCGGAGCGCGACCGGCTGCTCGAGATCGTCGAGCGCGACGTTTCGGACCGGCGCCGCGGCGTCCGGCGGCGTCACGCACTGGTCTGGGTGCGCAGCGGCGCCCTGGTGAAGGTCGAGGACGAGGATTGAACGAGACGAGTTGCGAGTTCTGCCAGGACCGTGGCTGGATCGTCGACCTGGGGACGAACCGCGCGCGTCGTTGCAGTTGCTACCAGGCGCGGGTCCGCAGCCCGCCGGCGGGACGATCTCGGGATTCCGCCGAAGTACCAGGGCTGCCGGCTGAGCAACTTCCGTCTCGCGGGTGACGTCGGCGATCAACTGCTCGAGGCGCGCCGCAGTTGCGACCGGTACATCGAGGACTTCCTGGAACGAGACGGCTCGCTGCGCGAGACCGGCCTCGTGTTCGTCGGCCCCAGCGGCCGCGGCAAGACCCACCTGGCGGTCGCGGTGCTTTACGAACTCGCCGAGCAGTACGGCGTGCGGGGGCGCTTCGTCGACTTCACCAGCCTGGTCGCGGACATTCAGGCCACCTTCCGGCAGGGCGCCGAGGTGAACCAGGCGGACCTGCTGCGACCGTTGCAGGAGGCGGATGTGGTGGTCGTCGACGAGCTCGGGGCAAGGCGGCCGACGCCCTTCGTCTCGGACACGCTCTACCTGCTGATCAACAGCCGCTACATGGCCAGGCGGCCGACCCTCTTCACCAGCAACTACTACCTGGCCGCCGGAGAAGGCGGAGAGGACATTCAGGCCGACCGGACGCTCACCGGCCGGGTCCCGGCAAGCCTGGTCAGCCGCCTCCACCAGATGGCGAAACCGGTTCCCATCGACGCCGTTGGCGACTACCGGCACGAACTCCAGGCCCATCAGCACCGGTAGCAGCCACGGGCTGCTACAACCAACCCTGGTGCGCCGGCATCCGGCCGGCCGTGGCGCGGGCGTTTGACCCCGACGGAGAACCGCCGGGCAGGCGCCTGGGCGGCGAGCTGTCCAACAGGGCCGTTCCCAAGTCGGGAACTTCGGTGACCGATGTGAGGAAACGACTCCGGAATCGGCAACTCGGCGCCGGCACGGCTCTCGACCCTCGGGAATGAAGGCCTCCCGCCCGCGCCCAGCGTGGAGCGCTGGACTTTGGAATGGTCCTGATCGAGCTGTCCACTCAGTGTTTCGGCTATTTGCAATAACGTATGGAGAGGCGGAATGGGAGAACGGATGGGAAAGCACTTGGGGCGGTGGGTCGCGATGGCCGGCCTGGCCGCGGCGGCCGGCCTGCTCATTGCCGCGGCTCGGCCGGTTCCTGCTCCCGAACCGAGCCTGGTCACCGTGCCGCTCGCGCTGCCGGCGGAGATCCGGGTGGGACTGGCAACGGACCTGGACCGCCTGGAGGTTTCCTGCTGCGAGTCGCCTTCCTGGTTGGTGGCCGAGGACGGCGAACGCCACGTGGTCGACGGGCGTTTCAGCGTGCGAACGGCGCCGGGCAGGACGAGTCCGGGCGACCATCGGCTCCAGGTAGCGGCCCTCCGGGATCGGCGGCAGGCGGAGAGGCTCGCCGCCCGTCTCGCCGAGCTGCTCGCCCAGGACGCGAACTCGGTCCTCGACGCCGCGACCGGCCTCTATCGGGTCCGCGTGGGCCGCTACGGCGGCCGGGAGCAGGCTGAGGAAGCCCGTGGCCGACTTCAGGTCGAAGCGTTCGACGACATCTGGATCGTGGTCGAGGGCAGGGTGCTGGAGGATCCCGCCTTCGAAGTCGACGGGATGGGCTGGATTGCCGGCAGGCGGCTCCGGCTCGAGTCGACCGGGGGCGTTGTGGACATTCTCGGCCGCCGCTACCGCGGCGCGCTCGAGCTGTTCGTCAACGACCGTGCCGGCCTCAACGTCGTCAACGCGGCGCCGCTCGAGGACTACGTACGCGCCGTCGTCCCGGTCGAGTTGGGACCGGAGCTCTATCCGGAGCTCGAAGCGACGAAGGCGCAGGCGGTCGCGGCGCGTACCTATGCGGTCCGGCATCGCGGCGAGTACGACGAAGAGGGGTACGACATCTGCGCTACGCCCCTGTGCCAGGTCTATGGCGGACTGGAGGTAGAGCATCCGCGGTCGGACGCGGCGGTGGCCGCGACGAGGGGAGAGATTCTGGTCGCTTCCGGAAGGCCGATCGAGGCCCTCTTTTCGGCGAGTTGCGGCGGCCGCACCGAACTGGTGGACAACGTCTTTCCGCGCCTGGCGGGAGACGGTCCGACCGCCGCACTGTGTGTCGAGGGTGGAGTCCTTCCGCTGGTCGGCGCAGCCGGTGGAACCCCGGAACAGCACCTGCTGGAGGCGCTCGGCCTGAAGAGAGTGCGCGCACGCCGGCGCGCCGAGCGCCTGAACCGGGCCCGGTCCAGGGGATTCCTCGAGGTCGTGGCCGGGAACCTGGGATGGGTCGACGGCGGCTGGCTGCAACTGCACAGGGATGGCGCCCGGCGACTGGTCCCGCTGGCGGCCGAGGCCGACCTGCTGACCGCGGAAACGCCGCCCGGAGGGTCGCCGACGGACATGGGGGTTCCGGTCGGGGCGGTCGCCATGGCGCCCGGGGATCGGGTTCGGGCCTACCTCGTCGGCGGGCGCGCGGTCCTCGTGGTCCACGAGACGCCAGTGAGGGGAGGCCAGCCCGAGGCCGTTCCGTGGTCCGTGTGGCGATCCCGCAGCTCGCTGCGCGACGCCGTCGAAGAGCGCTTTCCCGGCCTGGGGCTGGTTTCGCTGAGAGTGCTCGAGCGGGGCGTCTCGGGTCGGGTCGCGCGCCTCGACCTGGTCGGCGAACGGCGTTCCGTCGAGGTGGACGGTCTGGCCATCCGGTGGCTTCTCGACGTGCCGGAGAACGTGGTCCGGATAACCGAGGAGAACGGCGCCGGCGATGTCGCGGGCTGGCGATTCGAAGGCAATGGCCGGGGGCACGGCGTCGGCATGTGCCAGATCGGCTCGTTCCTCATGGCGCAGCGCGGTCTGAGCTATCGCGAGATTCTCTGGCACTACTACGGAGCGGTCGACATTGGACACTCCGGATCGTGAGCGGGATCGTGACGGCGGATGGAGCAGGAGAAGTCTGGCTGGACGGGCCGGAGCCCTGGCGTCAGACCCGTCGTCTGGCTCGGGCGCTGACCGCGATAGAGAGCGGCGCCGAGGCCGCCTGGGCAAGGATCGCGTTCCCGCGTGCAGGCAATGCCGTGACGGTCGGTCTGACCGGCCCGCCCGGAGTCGGCAAGAGCACGCTGACCGCCGCGCTGGCCCGTGAACTCCGAAACCGGGGCCAGCCGGTTGCGGTACTCGCGTTCGACCCCACCAGCCCGCTGACCGGCGGCGCGGTGCTCGGTGACCGGGTTCGGATGGCCGACCTCGAGACGGATCCGGGCGTGTTCATCCGATCGATGGCCACGCGAGGCGCCTCCGGCGGCCTGGCGAGGGCGGCGGCCGCGGCGGCCGACCTGCTCGACGCGGCGGGCTTTCCGTGGATTCTCGTGGAGACGGTGGGCGCGGGGCAGGCCCAGACGCAGATCCGCCGCAACTCGGACCTGGTCGTGCTCGTCACCGCGCCCGGCCTGGGCGACGGCGTTCAGGCGATCAAGAGCGGCACGATGGAGATCGCCGACGTCTTCGTCGTCAACAAGAGCGACCTTCCGGGCGCCGGCGCCGCGCGCCGCGCGATCGAGGATGCTGTTGGGCCTGGTCGCGGCGAACGGCCGCCGGTGTCCTCGACGGTCGCGCGGGCGGGTGAAGGGGCGGCGGAACTGCTCGACGTGGTTTCCGACTGCTTCGCCGGACTGAAGGCCGGCGGACACATCGCCGCCCGCCGTTCGGCGCGTTACCGGCGCCGGGTGCTCGATCTCTACCGGCACGCCGTGCTGCGGCTCGCGATGGACGCGGTCGACTTTGCGCTGGACGGCGCGCCCGAATCGCAGCAGAATCGGGCGCCCGGAAACGCCCGACCCCGGGCCGTGGATCCGTACGACCTCGCCGACCGGCTGGTCGCCGGGTTCGTCGGCGGGTTCAGGCGAGACGGAGGACAACGTTCATGATTACTGCCCTCGACCACGTCGCCATCGCCGTTGTGTCGATCGAAGAGGCGAGGACCTTCTACGAGAACCTGGGCCTGTCGGTTGCCGAAATCGAGGAAGTCGAGCACGAGGGCGTGCGGGTCGCGATGATCCCGTGCGGCGGCGCCCGGATCGAACTCCTGGAGCCGCTGTCGGAGGACTCGCCGGTCGCGCACTTCCTGGAGCGTCGGGGTCCGGGCATCCATCACGTCTGTCTGAAGAGCGACGATATCGACGCGGACGATCGCTCCCTGCGCGGAGACGGCGCGCAACTCCTGCGCGAGCGGCCGGGGCCGGGCGCCATGGGCGCGACGGTCCAGTTCGTCCATCCCCGGAGCGCCAGCGGCGTGCTGGTCGAACTCTCGGAGCCGGCGGGGTCGCGGTCGTGAGCGGCCGCCTGATTCTTGAAGACGGCGCCGTGTTTTCTGGAGAGGCGCTGGTCGAGGGAAGCCGCTTCGCCGAGATCGTCTTCAACACGTCGATGACCGGCTACCAGGAGATCCTGACCGATCCCTCGTACCGGGGGCAGATCGTGATCATGACCCAGCCCCACATCGGCAACTACGGCGTCTACGACGACGCCGAGGAATCGCACCGCGTCTGGGTCGAGGGATTCGTGGCTCGCGAGTTCACCAGCCGCCGCTCCGGTCTGGGGGACATCGACCTGGGCGCCTATCTGCGAGCGAACGGCGTGCCGACGCTGGCGGGCATCGACACCCGTGCCGCCGTGCGCCGGCTCCGCGACTTCGGCTCGATGCGCGGCATGATCACGAGCTGCGAACGTCCGGACGCGGAACTGATCGAGGAGGTGCGCCAGCAGCCAACGATGGAGGGGCGGGCTCTCGTCGACGAAGTGACTTGCGCGGCCGCCTACGACGTGGAGGCGGAGGGCGAGGAGAAGGTCCGGCTCGCCGTCTACGATTTCGGGGTCAAGCAGAACATCCTGCGTTCCCTGGTCCGCCGCGGCGCTCGGGTCACGGTGCTGCCCGCGCGCACGCCGGCCCGCGAGTGTCTGGCGATGGGCGTGGATGGCGTGGTGCTCTCGAACGGCCCGGGCGATCCGGAGCCCCTGCATGAGATCGTCCGCGAGGTGCGCGAGCTGATCGAGGCCGAGGTGCCGGTGTTCGGCATCTGCCTGGGCCACCAACTGCTCGGCCTGGCTCTGGGCGGCAAGACCTTCAAGCTGAAGTTCGGCCACCACGGCGGCAACCAGCCCGTGCGGGACGAGGAGACCGGCCAGGTCTCGATCACGAGTCAGAATCACGGTTTCGCGCTCAGCGCGGACAGCCTCCCCGACGACTGCAGGGTGGCGGCGGTCAACCTGAACGACGGCACGGTCGAGGCGTTCAAGGCGACGGGAAGACCGATCTTCTCGGTCCAGTACCACCCGGAGGCGGCGCCGGGACCGCACGATGCGGCGAGGCTGTTCGGAGAGTTCCTGGAGGTCTGTGGCTGAACCGGACCGGCAGGGCGGGTCGCGGGCGGGTCGGCGTGCGGACGGTGTGGTGTGGTGGATCGCGGCGCGCTACCTGCTCGGAGCGCGCAGCCGGCTGCTGAGCGGCACGGCGCGTTCCGCCCTTGGGTCGACGGCGCTGGGCGTGGCCGCCATGGTCATCTCCATGGCGCTGATGAGCGGCTACAGCGACAGCGTGCAGAGCCGGCTGCTGGAGGCGGGCCCGTTGATCGTCTCGCCCCTCGGCGAGGCGGAGGAGGACCCGGCGGCCGCGGACCGAATCGCCGAGCGTCTGCGGCCCGTGGCGGGCATTCAAGGGGTCTCCGTGACCGTGGCCGGGACGGGCCTGCTGGCGAGCAGCGGCAACCCGGCGGGCGTCGATGTCTGGACGCGCGGTGTTCTGCCCGGCGCCTCGTCCTTCGGCGCGACGGCAGGCCAGCTCGCGCGTGACGATGCGGGGGTCGACGCGATGGTTGTGGGTCGCGAGCTTCAGCGCACCCTTGGCGTGAAGGAAGGGGACCTGGTGCTGCTGACGGCGGTCGGGCCCCCCGGCTCGTCCGGACCCCGGATCGCCAAGCGCACGCTCCGGGTGGCCGGCGCCTTCGAGACGGGCTTCTCGGAGTATGACCGCAGCTACGCCGTCGTCCACCGGGACACGGCGATGGCTGTCGGCGGGGGCCGGGTCGTTCTCGAAGTGACTGCGGCGTCCGGCGCTTCGGTGTCCGACGTGCGGGAGAAGATCGAGGACCTCGTCGGCGCCGATGCGGTGGTCACCGACTGGCGGCTCAGCAACCGGGACATCTTTACCGCCTTCCGGCTTCAGAAGTGGGGCCTGTTCCTGATTCTGGGCCTGATCGTGCTCGTGTCGACGTTCAACATCGCGTCCGCGCTGGTCGTTCTGGTCCGGGAGCGGGGCAGGGATACCGCCGTGCTCGCCGCGCTCGGTCTCGGCCCGCGGCGGGTGCAGCGCGTTTTCCTGCTCGGCGGGATGAGCCTGGGCGCCGCGGGGACCGCCCTCGGCATCGGTCTCGGCGCCCTGGTCAGCGTGATCGTCACCCGCTACGAGCTCGTGCGGTTCGATCCGGGCGTGGCCGAGATCTACTTCATCAGCAGCGTTCCGTTCGACGTGCGGGCCCTGGACCTGCTGGCGGTGGCGGGCTTCAGCTTGCTGGTGACGGGGCTGGCCTGCTGGTGGCCGGCAAGGCTGGGGGCCGCGGTCGAGCCGGCGCGCGCCCTGCGCTGGGAGTAGCGTGCAGCCAGGAGGCTGCACGGCAGACGCCGGAAAGCGGCGCTGCGCGCCGAAAGCCGGCCAGAGGGCCGACGCACCCGCTTCTGCCGCGCAGCTTCCTGGCGGCTGCCGAGCTGAAAGGAAAGGAGGGGTTGCTTTCAAGCAACCCCTCCCTGGTTTGAATCGCGCGCCGGTCGGTTCGAGCCGCCCGGCGCGGAGATTGAAGTTTGAGGCAGGTCCGGACAGTGTCCGGAAGGTGGGCTGCAGTTCCTCTGGCCGCGGACGCGGTCCAGTCGCAACCCGGTGGGTGACGCGACACGGGAGTCGGGGCTTGACGCCGGCGACCCGGTGCCGCCTGTGTAAGAAGTATACGGCAGTCGAGGCGAAAGTGTTTACCGCCGGGGCGACATCTCTGCGGATTCTTCGCCCGGGGAGGTCTGCCCGGTTGGATATACACTCCGCGCGCTCATGGCGAAGCGTGAGGACATCGAATCGATCCTGATCTTCGGATCCGGGCCGATCGTCATCGGCCAGGCGTGCGAGTTCGACTACTCCGGCACCCAGGCCTGCCGCGTTCTCCGCCGCGAGGGCTACCGGGTGATCCTGGTCAACTCGAACCCGGCGACGATCATGACGGATCCGGAGTTCGCGGACGCGACGTACGTCGAGCCGCTGGTGCCCGAAGTGGTGGAGAAGATCATCGAGCGGGAGCGCCCGGATGCCCTGCTGCCGACGGTCGGCGGCCAGACGGGGATCAACCTGACCCTGGCGCTGTCCGAGTCGGGCGTGTTCGAGGACTCCGGCATGACGCTTCTCGGCGCCAGCGTCGAGGCTCTGCGCCTGGGGGAGGACCGGCAACTGTTCAAGCGGGCCATGGTCGAGGCCGGGCTCGAAGTGCCGGAGAGCGGCACGGCGACGACGCTCAAGGAGGCGCGGGAGATCATCGAACGGCTGGGCTTCCCGGTCATCGTCCGGCCCAGCTTCACGCTGGGCGGCGAGGGGGGCGGCGTGGTGTTCAACCGCGACGAGATCGACGACGTGATCACCCGCGCCCTGCAGGCGAGTCCGGCGTCCCTCATCCTGCTCGAGCAGTCCGTTTTGGGCTGGAAGGAGTTCGAGCTCGAGGTGATGCGGGACGTGGCGGACAACGCGATCGTCGTCTGCTCGGTCGAGAATGTCGACCCGATGGGCGTGCACACCGGCGACTCGATCACGGTGGCGCCGCAGCAGACGCTTTCGGACCCCGAGTACCAGGACATGCGCGACGACGCCTTCACTGTGATCCGGAAGGTCGGCGTCGCGACCGGAGGCTCGAACATCCAGTTCGCGGTGGAGCCCGGGACCGGCAGGCGCGTGGTCATCGAGATGAACCCGAGAGTGTCGCGGAGCTCGGCCCTGGCCTCGAAGGCGACCGGCTTCCCGATTGCCAAGATCGCGGCTCAACTTGCGGTCGGGTACACCCTGGACGAGATCCCGAACGACATCACGGGCAAGACCTTCGCCGCCTTCGAGCCGACCCTGGACTACACGGTGGTCAAGATCCCGCGCTGGGCGTTCGAGAAGTTCGAGCGCGCCGACGGCGCCCTGGGCACGTCGATGAAGTCGGTGGGCGAAGTGATGGCGATTGGCGGCAACTTCCGCGAGGCGCTGATGAAGGGCCTGAGCGGCCTGGAACTGGAAGCCGCGTGGCCGCGCCAGGAAGAGCTGGTGAGCGACCCGGTCGGTCTGCGCCGGCGCCTCAGCACGCCGAACTGGCAGCGGCTGTTCGCGGTCTTCGCCGCGCTGCGCCAGGGCTGGACGGTGGAGGAGGTCTCCGCCGCGTCCAGCATCGATCCGTGGTTCCTGCGGGAGATCGAATCGATCGTCGAGTGCGAGGCGGAACTCGCCTGCTGGGATCTCGACTCGGTGCCGGATCCGCTCCTGCGCCGGTCGCGGCTGAGCGGCTTGAGCGACCAGCGCCTCGCGACGCTGCTCGGCAGCGAGGAAACCCTGGTGGCCCGGGAGATCACGAAGCGGAACCTCGACCGCGTGTTCAAGCGGGTCGACACCTGCGCCGCGGAGTTCTCGGCGATCACGCCTTACCTGTACTCGACACCCGGCGTCGAGGACGAGGCGCTGCCCACCGACCGCAAGAAGGTGATGATCCTCGGCTCCGGGCCGAACCGGATCGGCCAGGGGATCGAGTTCGACTACTGCTGCGTTCACGCCACCTTCGCGCTGCGGCGGGCCGGTTTCGAGACGATCATGGTCAACTGCAACCCGGAGACCGTCTCGACCGACTACGACACGTCGGACCGGCTGTACTTCGAACCGCTGACGCTGGAGCACGTGATGGCGATCTATCGCCGCGAGCAGCCGCTCGGCGTGATCGTCCAGCTCGGGGGCCAGACGCCGCTCAAGCTCGCGCACAGCCTGGAGGCCGCGGGCGTGAACATCCTGGGCACCTCGCCGGAGGCGATCGACCTTGCCGAGGATCGCCGGCGCTTCGGCGATCTGCTCGCGGAAGAGGACATCCTGCTGCCGGCGAACGGCTCCGCGGCGTCGCTGGACGAGGCCTGCAGCGTGGCGGACGAGATCGGCTACCCGGTCGTCGTGCGTCCGAGTTACGTGCTCGGCGGTCGGGCCATGTCCATCTGCTACGACCAGCCGACGCTGATCAACTACATGCGCCGGGCGGCGGACGTCTCGCCCGGGCGACCGGTGCTGCTCGACCGCTTCCTCGAGGACGCCTTCGAGGTCGACGTCGACCTGGTTTCGGACGGCAAGCGCGCGGTGGTCTGCGGAATCATGCAGCACATCGAGGAGGCCGGCATCCACTCGGGCGACTCGGCGGCGGTGCTGCCGCCGTACCGGGTGAGCGAGACCGACCTCGATCGCATGCGCGACATCGCGGTGCGGTTGGCGCTGCGGCTCGGCGTGGTCGGTCTGATGAACGTGCAGTTCGCCATCTACGGCGGCGAGGTGTACGTGCTGGAAGTGAATCCCCGGGCCTCGCGGACCGTTCCCTTCATCGCCAAGGCGGTCGGCCTGCCCCTGGTGCAGATCGCGACCCGGGTCATGGTCGGCGAGTCTCTCGACGAGATCGGTCTGGTGTCCGAACCGCCGGTCGACCGGTTCTTCGTCAAGGCGCCGGTTTTCCCCTTCGACCGTTTCCACGGCGTCGATCCCGTGCTCGGCCCGGAGATGAAGTCGACCGGCGAGGTGATGGGCATCGGGCGTTCCTTCGGCAGCGCCTTCGCCAAGGCCTGGCTTGGCGCCGGCCACGCGCTGCCTGACAGCGGCGCGGCGTTCCTTTCGGTCCACGACCGGGACAAGAAGGCCCTGCTCAAGGTGGCGGTACGGCTGCGGGATCTCGGCTTCGAACTGCTGTCCACGGCGGGTACGGCGGCCTACCTTGGCGCCCGCGGGATCGAGACGCGGCGGGTGAACAAGCTCGCCGAGGGCCGCCCGCACGTTGTCGATCACCTGATCAACGGCGACGTCGGCCTGATCGTCAACACGCCCCTCGGCGGCGAGTCCTTCGCGGACGACATGGACATCCGCACCACCGCGCTCAAGTTCGACATCCCCTGCGTGACGACGATTTCGGGCGCGATGGCGGCCGTCGACGCGATCGAGGCGCTGCGCGGCAGCCGCCTGTTCGTGACGAGCCTGCAGGAACTGAAAACGCCGAGTCTGGCCGGCTAGCTGTAGCCGGCGCGGGAGAAAGCGGGTGCGCCGGCCTGCCATCCGTGCGCCCGCTGACGGGCGCACGGACTGGTTCGCGGTACTCAGTCCAGGAACCTGTGGCTGCCGTCGCAGTGCGGCATCTTGTTGCTCCGCTTGCATTGGCAGAGCGCGACCCTGCGGTCCTCCTCCAGGGTCAAGCGCATCGGCTCGAACTCCGTGCCGCGGTGAGAGCCGTCGCAAAACGGCTGATTCTCCGACCGGCCGCAGCGGCACCACCAGTAGGTCCCGGCCTCCAGTTCAATCTTGGCGGGCACTCGGGCCGCGATGCGGGGTTCGGTCATCAGCGTGGTTCCTTTGTCACGAAAGGAAGGAGGCGGTACAGGGTACCGGAACAGGGCTCGCTCCCGTCGCGACCCGACCACCTGCATCGGTCGCCGTCGTCTTGACGTAGACTGGTTGCCGTATCGGATCCAGACGGCCTGAACACGAACAACGACCTGACGACTGCACTGCACAACGGTCTTGAGCTTGCGCGCAACAGCTAGCCACCCCGGTCGTTGGCGGCGGTTCTGGCAGCCGTCAACCGTTTCCGGCGGCCGCCAGGCCCAGGTTGCGAACCTGTCCTGGCGCGACCTGCTGAACCGCCCCGACGCCCTGATCCTCGACATCGCGCAGACACGGCCAGCCGGCCGCTCCGACACGGTCCTGATCGCGCTGATCGACACGACCGGCGCGGCTCGGTTTGCGGCGAGGTTTGCGGCCATCGGAGGGCTGCTGCCTCGTGTCGCGGTCGCTGGCGCCGGAACAAGCAAAGCGGAAGTCGCAACCGCCCACGGCTCAGCCGGCAACCTGCCCGGGGGCGCCGATGTCCTGCCCTGGTCCGAGGTCCACGACCCTCTCCTCAAAACGCGAGTAGGAGTCCGAGAACGATGCCTGGAGCGACTTCAACTGCGTACCGCTTCATGCCAGACTCCCAGCCGTTGTCGAACGGCACGGAGTCTACTGCGATTCATACGACATAATGCGATTCATACGACATAATACGTGTGACATGACACTAGGCTTAGTCGTCGCCCTCGAAGTATCGGGCGACGGCGCCGTTTGCGGCGAGTTCGTTTGCTGCATAGCGGGCCGCGGTCTTCGGGTCGTTCCACCTCCCCGCCTGCATGAGTTCGGCGGTGGAAGCGCCCTTGGCGACGAGTGACTGTGCGCTGCCGACCCGCAGAGAGTGTCCGCTCACGCGTCCGGTGGCGCCGGCGGTCTTGGCCCGCCGCTGGATGATCGCTCGCACGGCGGCCCCGCTCAGCTGGTAACAGCCGACCCCGTCTCGAAGCACGCGGCGGAAGAGCGGACCGGCCGTGATCCCGGAGACCCTCAGCCACGCGGCGACGGCCGCCATCGTCTCCCGGCAGACGTAGAGGGTGGAGCCTTCGCCTTCCTGGTCGGTCTTGCTTCTGGGTAGAGCCAGGACGCCGCTGCCGTCTTCCCGAGGACCGAGATCGTCCACCTGTACGGCAACCAGCTCGCTGATCCTCAAGAGTCCGTCGCTGCCCAGGCGCAGCAGCGCGGCGTCGCGGAGGCCAAGGGCGGTGCCTTCGTCCGTTGCAAGCCTGGCGGCGGCGACCGCTGCCTCCCGCCTCAAGCCCTGGACCTGGCCGCGGCCCCGGGCGGCGTGCTTGCGCTTCAGTTTTCTGAGCGTTCGGCGTGTGACGGGGCCGCGCGGGTCCTTGACGCCCGCCGAACTCGCGTCACCGCCGCTGTCGGTTCCGGCAATCTCGAACTTCACCCTGCCGTCCGGCGGTTCGGTCGACACGGTGTTCCCGTCGGCCACCGGAGGCAGTTCGCCGTACTCCTACGGAGTTTCGGGCTTGCCATCGGGAATCTCGTTCTCGTCGTCGACGCGGCGGGCGCGCGGTACGCTCCCGACCGTCTTGATCGACACGACCTACACGATCACCTACTCCGCCAGGGACAGCAGGGGCGCGACGGCGTCGGTCTCGTTCACGACGGTCGTCGCTGCCCCGGCGGGACCTTCATCACCGCCGCTGTCGGTTCCGGCAATCTCGAACTTCACCCTGCCGTCCGGCGGTTCGGTCGACACGGTGTTCCCGTCAGCCACCGGAGGCAGCCCGCCGTACTTCTACAGTCTGACCGGTCTTCCTCCGGGGATCGCGTTCACATCATCGACGCGACGGGCGAGGGGGACGCTGCCGACCGTTACGACGGACACGACCTACACGGTCACCTACGCGGTTATGGATAGCAGAAACGCGACGGACTCGGTCAGCTTCGTCACGACCGTGACCGCGCCGCAGGTCGTCGGGCGGCCGCCCGGCCCTTCGCCGACCCCGTCTCCGGGCCCGCCGCCGCCCGCGCCTCCGCCGCCCGCGCCTCCGCCGCCCGCGCCTCCGCCGCCCGCGCCTCCGCCGCCCGCGCCTCCGCCGCCCGCGCCTCCGCCGCCCGCGCCTCCGCCGCCCGCGCCTCCGCCGCCCGCGCCTCCGCCGCCCGCGCCTCCGCCGCCCGCGCCTCCGCCGCCCGCGCCTCCGCCGCCCGCGCCTCCGCCGCCCGCGCCTCCGCCGCCCGCGCCTCCGCCGCCCGCGCCTCCGCCGCCCGCGCCTCCGCCGCCCGCGCCTCCGCCGCCCGCGCCTCCGCCGCCCGCGCCTCCGCACGCCTCTGAGTCGCGCACGTACCTGCTCAAGCTGTCCGCGCGGGTTGATGTGTCCGTGGAGTTGACGGGGATGACGACCGACTTCAACTGCATGGTTGCGGGCAATCGCTGTACCAATCATGGCGGTATTGCTGACGATTCCTGGAGCGGCACGCTGGATGCGGGCGCCCATAAGATCGTGGTCTATACAGACAATGGCGCCTCGGGCGAATATACGCTTACTGTCACTGTCGAGAGACCGAGCACGGGCGGCAGCACCGGAACGAACACCGAGGTGACTACTCCGGTCGACGTAAGCGAGACGAATGTTTCGTCTCGCCGGACATACAAGTTTCATCTGTCGGGTTCCGCCGAGGTGGACGTTGCGCTGACGGGCATGACGAGAGACTTCGACTGCAGGGTCGGCAACAAGCGCTGCACGAACCGCTGGCGCACGGCGGACGACTCCTGGAGCGGTACGCTGGATGCGGGCGACCACACGGTGTTCGTCTATCCGTACGGCCGCGGCGGCGCCGGGGACTACTCGCTCAAGGTGACGGCCACGAGAACGTTGACCTATGTGGCTACGCCGACGGGCATGTCGGCGACAATCTGCGATGAGGATGAGAAAGGGAACGTGGTTGAAGGCTCGTGCATCGAGATCCAGATCGATGAGAAGATGGTCGTGACGGCGCCTCGTCCGACCGTGCCGCCGCAGCCCCTGCCACCGGTCGGACCGCCGCCGCCACCGCCGCCACCGCCACCGCCACCACCGCCGCCGCCGCCGCCGCCGACACAGCCTCCTCCTCCACCAGAGGAGGAAGATGAAGATGAGGAGGAAGATGAAGATGAGGAGGAAGAAGAGGAACACCTGGACGTCGTTTTGCGGGCGTACATTCCGTCGGCCTGGGTGCCGGGGTTGCCGGTGTGGCGTTGTCGGCGTGGGCGTGACCCCATGATCTTTGGAGGCGACGGTCGCGGGCCTTCCGCGAATCCGTCGGCGCGCACCGTGCCGACGAATCCGGTGAAGACCCTTCAGCCGTACCGGCTTCAGGCGGAACTCGTTCTGACGCCGCCCTCGGAGGAGTCCGCGTTGCGGCTAGTCGGCGCCCCGGACATGTCGGCGGGCCTGACGACACTGTTCCACAAGGCGACAACGCTGGCTGACAGCGTGATTGACGACGACGACTACGACGAGGAAGGGGACTGTGATCGGCTTCACCGAACCGGACTGCTGGAGGAGGACCATATTGGGAGCGCGAGAGTGCGAGGCGACGTTCTGGCGGTGGAACTCGATGGGGATAACCCACTTGCCTTGGGTTCGCCGAATATCAACGCCAGTCTGGAACTGGACTTTCGGACGTCCGCAACGGCCGGGCTGGTCATCGACGGCGAGATAACGCATGACTGCATGCCGGCCTTCGAGCTCTACATTGAGGGAACCTCGGCGTACACGTGGGCGCCGTCTGCCGCTACCCTGAAGAGTCCAGGGTTAATCGCAGCCTGTCTGGGTCCACCGAAAAACAAACGAGGACGCTTCCAATGCACCGGAAATCCCCAAGGAGGGTTAGCATGTCGCGGACAGTAGAGACAATGGAGAGGTTGCGAGGGCAGGAGTCGTGGGCTGGTCCGAGGGCGATAGCGCACGGATGGATGCGTGTAGTCGCAACGATCGCGCTGCTGACGTTCATGGCGGCTTCTCCAAGCGGCGCCGCCAACCGCGATTGGGTGTTGCGGGCAGTTCTGTCCGAGGATGCGGCAACCGTCGAGATGGCCTTGCAGGAGTTGTGGACCGCGCTTTATGGCCCGTTGGAGCCGTTCGGTCATGGCGGCCCGTGGTCGGTCGATTCGGTCGGCGCTCTGTTTCGAGAAGACATGGATGTTGCATCGTGGTTCGGCGAGGTTCTGGCCAAGGGTCGTCCTGAAGTGCGTTACGGAGTTAGCGAGTTTTTCGTGGCCTGGCTTGGGCTCTTCGTGCCGGAGTGGATCGAGTTCGCGGCGGAAAACCACCGTTCCGCAGAGGAGATCTTCAAGGGCTGGCCCGACCACTGGAACTGGGTTCCAACGATGGAGCGTCTGCGCAGCAGGGAAGATGGCGGCGGCTTGTTGGCGAATTTGTCGGAAAGCGTGCCGGACGACGAGGCCAGGCGCCTGGCGCTTGTGTTCGCGGGCCAGATGAGGCGGGTCCGGGCGGCTCTCCCACGGCTTGTCGAGGAAGAGTACGACCGGAGGCAAAGCTCGGGAACGATCGGCTCCGACGATGTCCTTGAGGTACTTCTCGGGGGTCTCGTGTTCTTGCAGGACTTTTGGGGTACCGAAGAGACGCGCGCCGCCGCCTGGGCGAAGTGGATGAAGAAGCGCGAGGCTCAGGGTCTTCCTGCACGGGTGGTTGGGGTCGAGGCGCCCTGGAACCTGCTCAATGCGCGCGGTGAACTCGGCGAGTCGGACTACCCGCTCGAGGGCCGCGCACTTGCGCCCGGCGTGCGGCGAGTGGCGCTGGCGTTGACCGAGGAGCTGCCGGCGGAGCTCGGGCCTGACCTCGGCGCCTTGCCCTTTGAGTTGCGGTCGAGCAAGAGGGCTCTGGAGGCTGCCGTGGCGCTGCTGGTGAATGAGCGGCCTCTGGCCGACGAGACCGCGAGGCGTATCTTCGACCTCTACTGCGAGTCGACCGATGGCGGCTGTTTCGAGAAGCTGAACCTGCTGTACGCCGGTTTTGACGACCCCTCCCTGCGCTCGCTGGACGCTGATGTCGGCAAGCATGTGATCGAAGCGCTCATCGGTCTGCGGCAGGAGAAGGAGCGCCATTGCGGGGTTCTGGCGGATTGCAGCGGCGCCGACTGCCCGACGGTGGTCCGCATCGTGTCGGCGGCGGATGCCCCCGACCACGCTCGTTTGTCCGGCGAGCGCCCGAGTCGGCGAGGATCCGAGACCTGGACGCGGGCCGAAGGTCCGGACGGCGAAGTTCAGTTTCGCGTGACCGTCCCGGTACGAGAGCGGATCGGGTCGATTGGCGTGCAGTTGCAGGAGGTTCTTGCTCTCGTGGGACGGCTGGACGCCGTGCCCCGCCCGGTCCTGGATGGCGTGTTAGAGTTCTGGTCGACGGAGCGATTCCCGGAGGCGCGCCGGATTCTCGAGGAGAACGAATGGCTGGGACCGGATGTTGCGGCCGTGACCTCGGCGCAGCGTGAGGGGTCCGGGGCCGGCCTGGTACCGAGGCGGGGTATCGGCGTGGCGGAGCTTTGCGAAGGGAGAATCTGACTCGGGCGCGGCGCCCGACGGGGGAGTTCGAGATGGGTTGCAGAGATCTGAACTTCATTGCCGGGTTGCTGATTGCGGCGGTTCTGGCGCCGGGCTGCCGCACGGTGGGTGTCGCTCCAGGAACCGGCGTGCCGAATCCTGATCCGGCGGCGGAGGAGTCAGTCGATGGGCACGGCCATGGCAGGCAGGACAGCCCTGGCATGGCCGGCGACCGCGAGAGGCTCGTCCACTACCGCGCGGGCGAAGGCTTCGTGCCGAGCCGCCTCGACGTGGACACCGGAACCCGGGTGGTGCTGGTGGACGAGTCGGGCGGGCAACTGGACCCCCGGCTCGGCCTCGGGCAGCAGGGGGCGTTGGACCCGGGGGGATCCGACGGCCACGCGGCGCACGTGGACCATGGCGCTGCGCATGTCGGGCATGCGGCTGAACACTCCGGCCTCGCCGAACATGGCGGCCACGCCGACTCCGCCGAACGCGCCGAAGCTGGCGGTCACGGCGGCCACGACCACGGCGACCACCCTCTCTGGGCGCGGGACGATTCGGGCGACGACAGTTCACAGCCCCGGTTCGCCCGCACGTTCGACACGAGCGGCTACTGGCGGTTCCACAACGCGGCGGCGCCCAGCCATGTGGCGCTGGTCGTGGCGCTGACGCCGCCGGGCGAGAAGCCGGAACCCCTGGTCGTGGAACCGGACGCGTTGCCCTCGGCGAGTCCGCCGGAGATGAGGGTCGAGGACTACACGGCGTTGCTTTCGGACACGGAGAAAGTGCGCGAGTACATGCGGAGCTACGGTCCGGAGCAGACGCTGGAACTCCTGCGCCTCGGGGAGGTCGAGACCGGGCTGGACTGCCACGGCAGTGCGCATCATCTGGGTCGGATGGCGTTCGCGGAGTACGGGGCGGCGGCCGCGTCGGGTCTTGCGGAGACCTGCCAGTCCGGCATGCGTCACGGCGTGATGGAGCAGCTCTTCGTGGGTCGGGGAATCGCCAACCTGGCCGACGATGTCGACGCGTTGTGTCCGGACGCGAGCGACGCGTTCGGCCGGCACCAGTGCTTTCACGGAGTCGGCCACGGGGTCATGGCGTGGACGGCCTACGAACTGGAGGATGCGCTGGGGATCTGCGGCCGGCTGAGCGACGAGTCGGGCGAAAGGTCCTGCTACAGCGGCGTGTTCATGGAGAACGTCGTGAGCGGGCTGTCGGGGGCGGTCGGGCAGAGGTCCGCTTACGTGAACGCGGAGGATCCCCATTACCCCTGCAACGCCCTGCCGGAACGCTACGTCAACGACTGCTACTGGTACCAGACGTCGCAGATGCTGACCGTGTTCAACCAGGATCTGGGCAGGGTCGCGGACGCTTGCATGGAGGCGCCGGCGAGCAGTCGGCGGTCCTGCTTCGGGAGCTACGGCCGGGACGTCGGCGCCGTCCACCGCCGGAACCCGTACCTGGTCGTCCAGTACTGCCGGCTGCCGGAGAGCCTGATGCACCGGGGCCACTGCATCGACGGCGCCGCGAGAACGCTCTTCTGGGACTCGACGCAGCAGGACGCGGGCGTCGCCCTCTGCGCGGAGGTGGACGAGTCGATCGTGGCGGAGGCTTGCTGGCAGTCCATCGTCAACCAGGCTCATGCGGTGGCGCCGGACCTGGAACCGTTCTGCGCCCGGCTTCCCGCCCGCTGGCGGAAGCGTTGCCTCGCTCGCTGAGAGCGGAGGGTCGAGCGAAGGCCGCGGCTTTCAGCCGACGGCCCGGTAGGCCTAGGAGTCCGTAGGCCATTGGTTTTGCCGGCGGCGCCGTTGTGGGCGGTCAGCGATTCTGCTTGGGGGGCTGAGGCGCTGTCCGGGGTTCCGCGGTGTTGGTGTAACCCATAAGAGCGGGTCAGGCCCACGTGGTGGAGCGGGATCGGTCGATCAGGCGGCTTGGAGCAGTGGATTTGCGCCCAGTTGAGCTGAGAGTGCCGCCTCATGGGCAGTCTGGAGGCGATGGCCGAAGAGTTTGAGGAGGCTGTGGCACAGGCTGACCAAGGTCCACTCCGTGCGCACCCCTTCCAGGCCTCGGAACGAGAATTGACGGAATCCCCGGGCCTGCTTGATCTGCCCGTTGACCGGTTCAACCACTGCCTTGCGGCGGGCATACAGTTTGCGGCCTTCGGCGCTCGCGAGCCGCGCCTTCATCCGCTTGACCGGGTCGATCGCTTCGACGTTGGGATCAGAGGGCTCGGGCACGCCGCCTACATCAACCCCCGTACACGAAATTCGACGATAGCTCGGGCCTCGTCGCTACACTCCTCAACCCCCGGGGCCGGGAACTCCGAGCCGCCGTCTCACGACTGCGCGGGCCGCGGGCCGAATAATCATCGGCGGGCTGGACTGCCCTGGCACCCTTGGCCTCGTTGCCTACGTAGTGTCTGCCAGAAAACCCCCCGTTCGAGCGAGGCTTCATGTCTCTTGGCGCGGGAATCCGGGCGTGTGGGAAGGGTGTCCGGGGCGTGCGCCGTGAAGTTCGATGCGGGGGTGTCGGAATCTGTCGGAATCAGGCGCTTTCGGGCGTGGCGGTGCCTGTAACTTGGTTGAAGCGGTTCGTCGCGGGTTGTGTTCTGGAGGCGTTGGGGTCAGGCGGCTGGTCGCCGTCGCCTGCGTTTTTTCTCGCGTGCCCGGAGCATGCGTCCGAGCCGATGCAGGTTGGCGGCGAGCACCGACAGGGCGACGGTCCGCTCGAAGCCATCTGCTCCGCGGCTTCGGACGCGGTCGAGCCCGCGATGCTCCAGGGCGTTGATGGCCGACTCGACCGCCGGGTGTTTGCGCCGCGCGGCGGCAAAGGCCTCCTCGGTTTCGCGTTTCCGGTCAGCGACAGACAAGTATCCCTTCTTCGGCAGCACGGCGAGGTCAAGCAGCTGATCAAGCCGGGCCCGGTTCTCAGGACTATGGAACCCGCGATCGAAACTGCATGCACGCAGGTCCGGGAACCGCTCCTGGGCCGCCCTCACCAGCGGCAGCGCCACATGGACATCCTCGCCTTTCCACAGCACCTCATGGTGCAGGATGAATTGGTGCTGGTCCTCGATCACTGCTACCGGAACGCCGAGCTCCACCGGCGTGCCCGCCTTCCCCTTGGACACCCATCGCGTATGAGGCTCGAAGACCGAGAGGACCTTCTCCTGATGAGGAATCGTCTCCCCCAGCAGCAGCCGGCGCTCAACCTGGTCCATCTGACGGCGCGCATGAGCGATGAATCCGGCAATCGACTCGCAGGAAGCCTCGTGTCCCGCACACCGCAGTGCCTCAACCGTCTCCGCCGACCGCGCCACCAGCATCTCGCACCGGGCCACGTACGCCTTCACACGCGACGGAAACCGCTTCGCCCGGCGCGTGCCGCGCACCTGGTTGAACAACCGGCGCACCGACTTCGACTGGTAGCGCCACTGACGCCAGCCAGTGACTCCGTGCTTGCCGGCGGCACGTCCGGTCTCGCGAAGCATGCAGCGCATCGCATCCCACAACAGACTCACGTCCGTCGGATAGTGCACGTCCGTCTCGACGACGAACGAGTCACACCGCCCGCGCAACGGCGCGCCAGGCTTTTTTCGCGCGACCGCATGGCCGCTCTCCGCCACCAATCTGCCCACCGCAGACAACACCTCCGGAGTCAACAAACTCACGTTGTCGACCACCGTCTGGTACTCGTAGTAGCTCCTGTCCCCGAACTCGCCGTGACCCAGGAAGGCCCGCACCGTCGCGTCGCGCCACGGGATTCACCCGAATCAGGTGAGCAGTTGGAAGCGCAAGGCGATCGAGGGGATGAAGGAGACCTTTTCGGCCGGGCCGGAGCGGCGGCGGGACCACGAGGAGGAGATCAGGGACCTGCACGCGAAGATCGGGGAGTTGACGGTCGAGCGGGATTTCTTGTCCAGGGGGCTCGGGCATTGAGCCGGGCCGAGCGCCTGCGGATGATTGATCGCGGCGGGGAAGGTGAGTTGAGCTTGAGCCGGCAGTGTCGTCTGTTCAAGGTCAGCCGTTCCTCGCTGTACTACCGGCCAAAGGGGGAGAGTGCGGAGACGCTCGATCTGATGCGCAAGATGGACGAGCTCTTCCTGCTGTACCCGTTCTACGGTTCTCGGCAGATGGTTCGCCACCTGCGCCGGGAAGGCATTCACGTCGGTCGTCACCGGGTGCGGCGTCTGATGCGCCTGATGGGCATTCAGGCGATCTACCGGGCGCCGCGGACCAGCAAGCCGCATCCGGGGCACAAGGTCTTCCCGTATCTGCTGAGGGACCTCAAGATCGAACGCCCGGATCAGGTCTGGTGCACGGACATCACGTACATCCCGGTGCGAAGCGGCTTCCTTTACCTGGTCGCGGTGATGGACTGGGCGAGCCGGCGGGTGCTGTCCTGGCGGCTGTCGAACAGCCTCGACGCTTCGTTCTGCGTCGAGGCCCTCGAAGAGGCCCTGGCCCGTTGGGGCAAGCCCGACACCTTCAACACGGACCAGGGCAGCCAGTTCACCTCGGCGGACTTCGTCGGCGTGCTCAAGGACGCCAAGGTCAGAATCTCGATGGACGGGCGCGGCCGGTGTCTGGACAACGTCTTCATCGAGCGCCTCTGGCGCTCACTCAAGTACGAGGCCGTCTACCTGCACGAACTCGCCGACGGCATCGAGGCGCGGCAGGTGATCGGCGAGTGGATCGCCTTCTACAATCTCGAGCGGCCGCATTCATCCCACCAGGGCAAAGACCCCAAACGAGGTCTATCGCGGCGCCAGCCCCGATGCGACTTCCGACACTCGCCTCCGGGACGAATCGGGTTTTCCGCAGATTCCGCAGTTTTCCACAGCCCCGGCGACGGCGGCTGCGGCGTGATCAACCAATGGAGTACACCTTAGCTCTGCCTTGAAACTGTCCAAAGAACCGGGACCACCTCATCGGACCCCGGCGCCGATCCTCGATGCGCCCGCTCTACCGGTACTGGGAGATCAGCCGCGCCACCTCAGCCCGGCTGAAGCCGTCACCTTGATCAGGAACCGCCGCACCAACGCCCTTTTCGGGCTTCGACAACCCGACGTACCGCGTACGCACCAGAACCCGCCGCGCGAAGCCGTACGCTCCGGCACGCTCCACGAAACGGAAGTCGACCGGCGCGCTGCCGGCCATGAAGTCCCGGACCTCGTCCAGGGTCCGAAGCCGTTCGATGTCGAGATGCAGGATCATCCTCCAATGATCCCCAACCGGCGCTCAGGCTCACTTCTCCCGGGATTGACGTCGACACTTCAGGCTCACCTCACGTGGGACAAGCGTGGGACAAAGCTACCGTTTGACATGCCCCGAGATCGGCGCTACGACGCCCGTGCCTGCAACGAGGGTCCGCGCGTTGCCGTTCACGGTGTCGGAGACCGGTGTCTCGGGCGAGAAGTCGTACAGTTTCAGGCTGGACTCCAGCACCGAGGTGAGCTTGAGCTTGACGGGAATGAACCGGAACATCGACTGACGGGTGAACGGTTCCAACTGCACGAACCGGGGCGGCACGAGCGCCGATTCCTGGAGCGGCACGCTTGCGGCAGCCACGCACACCGTGACCGTCTACCCACGCGGCGGCGGGTCGGGCAACTGGACGCTCAGCGTCAGCGCGGAGACGCAGACGACGGTCACGCCGCCTCCGCCTCCGCCGCCACCGACTTGTACGTCGGGCTACACCTACGTTGCGGCTGCGAACCGGTGCGAACGGTCGCAGTCCTTCCGCATGCAGGCCATCGAGACCGGGACTTCCAGCCGGCAGTCCTACTCCTTCACCCTGTCTTCCAGCTCCAGCGTGTCGGTCTCCCTGACCGGCCTCACGCGGGACTTCGATTGCAGGGTGGGGAACAGCAAGTGCACGAATCGCTGGGGAAGTGCGGACGATTCGTGGAGCGGTACGCTGGCAGCCGGCACACACAAAGTCGTGGTCTATCCGTACGGCAGCCACGGGCTACCAGGGGACTACACTCTCACCGTAGCCGTGAACGATGTCTCTCTGGTGTCAGTCGTCATGCCGTACGGTTCCGGTCCGGACGATTACGTGTGCAGGAAGGACGGCGAGGTGGTCGACTGTCCCGCGCCGGGAAGGAGAAACCGAATGACCAGCGACCCGAAAGCGGGACTCTCATCGACTGATCGACAGGCCGGTCCGGGGCGATCCCGACGGGGAAGTCGGTTGCTCATGCTCGTTGGAGTGGTTCTGGCCCTGACCGCGCCTGGAGGGGCTGCCCGGGCGATGCAGGGGCCGCCCGATTGGGTGGAAGAACTCAGCCTGGCCGACAAGGTGCCGGCGGGCTCGGTGCGAATGACCTCCGAGTTCTATCGGTCGTCGCATGTTTCGCCGGCGGAGACGTACGAGTACTTGGAGCGTTTCGGTCTGGAGCGTCTGGCCCTGGATGCCGAGGTTCTCCTTGGCCCGGAAGTCACTATCCACGGCAGAGACGCGTTTCACGGCGTTCTGGAGGCCAGGGCCGACTGGGCCGCGTATCGGCTTGAACTCAACGGGAAGTTCGCATCGCGCGAAACTACCGAGGTTCTCGGTCAGGCGATGACGGTGACGGCCGTCATCAGCTCCGAGGGTCTTCGGATTTCGGACGATCGGGGAGGATCCCGGACCGAGGCGTACCGGAGATTTCCGCCCGATGCATGCGACCGGGGAAGCGTGGGAGACGAGCTCGAACACCATGTGGTGCGGACTCGGCCCGGCGGTTGCGTTGACCCTTCATTGTTCCAAGCGACGTTCGACGAAGCGAGTGACGACCACGGCTCGATCGTCGAGGTCGTCAGAGACGGCCAGGGATTGCCGGTCGGTGTGCGGTTCGGCGGGAACCTGGTGCTTCGCTACAACTCCACGCCTCCCTTCCCCGCGCCTCCCGAAAGCGCGCAGGCCGGCGGCCGGTGGAGCGAGCCTTCGTCGTGGGACCTGATCGACCTGCGAACTTCGGAGATCGTGATCGACTCCGCCGATGCCGCCAGGGTTGCTTCCGGGCTTCCGGTTGTTTCAGTGGCTTTGCGAGGCTTCAGCGAAGTTCTTCGCTTCGAGGGCGGAGAGGCGTTCGCCGTGCCGAGGTCGCGGAGGCGACCCTACGCGCTCCTGCCCCTTGAGACGACCTCCGACGTCGTCTGGCGCATAGTCCATGCCAGTGGCGGCAGGAGTCGAAACCGCCAGTTCCGTGTCGATTACACCGACGAGCTCGTGCGAGTCCGGATCAGGATCGCGGAAGGGGACAGGAGCATCGTGGTGGAGGCGCCGCGCAGGCGTGAGAGCCTGGCGCCGGTCTCGTTCATTCATCCCGGCGCCGAGATGTTGACGGACACCATGCGGTTCGGAATACGGCTGCGGACTGCCGAGCCGCTGGATGCGTGGCTGGATGGCGCCTTCGAAAAGGAACGTCTTCCAATCGTCCTGACGCCGTTTCACTTTAGGGGTCTCGTTCCGCTGGCGGTGCGCTATGGCCTGGTCGAAGTGGAAGCTGGCGCGGAACCGGGCGTGGTCCGCGCGGCTGCCAGTGTGGAGCCGCACTTGCAGTTCGGCCCGGCCGACGGGTGCGAGATTGAAGCCGACCGCGTCCTGTGCGTGGGTGGCGCGAGCGACGTGATCGGCGAGGAGAGTTCCGACCCCTGGTGAGTCTTTCCGACGCCGGGCAGAGGAGTGGACGGCGAACGTCTGTCGCCACGGTGTTTCCGGCAGCCAGCGGAGGCAGCTCGCCGTACTCATACGGTCTGACCGGTTTTCCTCCGGGGATTCGTTCCCGTCATCGACGCGGCGGGCGAGGGAGACGCTGCCCTGACGGGCCTGACAATCGACTTCGACTGCCGTGTCGGGAGCAGCCGCTGCACGAACCGCTGGGTCAATCCGAGACGACTCAGTCCAGGAACCTGTGGCTGCCGTCGCAGTGCGGCATCTTGTTGCTCCGCTTGCATTGGCAGAGCGCGACCCTGCGGTCCTCCTCCAGGGTCAAGCGCATCGGCTCGAACTCCGTGCCGGGGTGAGAGCCGTCGCAGAACGGCTGATTCTCCGACCGGCCGCAGCGGCACCACCAGTAGGTCCCGGCCTCCAGTTCGATCTTTGCCGGTACTCGGGCCGCGATGCGGGGTTCGGTCATCAGCGTGGTTCCTTTGTCAGGGGAGGAAGGAGGCGGTACAGGGTACCGGAACAGGGTTCGCTCCCGTCGCGACCCGACCACCTGCATCGGTCGCCGTCGCCTTGACAGTAGACTGGTTGCCGTGTCGGATCCAGACGGCCTGAACACGAACAACGACCTGACGACTGCACTGCACAACGGTCTTGAGCTTGCGCGCAACAGCTAGCCACCCCGGTCGTTGGCGGCGGTTCTGGCAGCCGTCAACCGTTTCCGGCGGCCGCCAGGCCCAGGTTGCGAACCTGTCCTGGCGCGACCTGCTGAACCGCCCCGACGCCCTGATCCTCGACATCGCGCAGACACGGCCAACTGGCCGCTCCGACACGGTCCTGATCGCGCTGATCGACACGACCGGCGCGGCTCGGTTTGCGGCGAGGTTTGCGGCCATCGGAGGGCTGCTGCCTCGTGTCGCGGTCGCTGGCGCCGGAACAAGCAAAGCGGAAGTCGCAACCGCCCACGGCCCAGCCGGCAACCTGCCCGGGGGCGCCGATGTCCTGCCCTGGTCCGAGGTCCACGACCCTCTCCTCAGAACGCTCGAGGCCGCCGGCGTCGTTCTGGCCTGGAATGCCCCGTCGAAAGCTCGACTTCTCGCCCGGACCGCCCGGAAACACGGCCTGCCCACGACACCGGTACGGTGGCGCGACCTCCGCGCGGAGTACCGGAGACTGGGCTACCTGAACGAGAGCCTGACGAGCGCCACCGGGTGGCGAGCCGGCGGCCGTGCGACTCCGGGAACGCTGGCCTGGTGCCATCGGCTACTCGAGCTCATGAACGCCTACAGCACCTGAGCCCACCTGGTCGCACGCCACGGCCGCCAATGCCGCCAGCCGTGCCGCCTCGAACTCGTCGCCGGGGTTCTCGGAAATGGCGCGGGCAGACCTTCGAGCAGGTGGAGTCGGCACTCGGAGAGGCAGCTCGCCGTACTCATACCTGCTCAGGCTGTCCGGCAGGGTCGAGGTCTCTGTAGAGTTGACCGGAATGACGACCGACTTCGACTGCCGTGTCGGGAGCAGCCGCTGCACGAACCGCTGGGGCACGCGGGACGATTCCTGGAACGGCAACCTGACGGAGGGGGACCACAGCGTCGTGGTGTACCCGTACGACCCGGGTCCGGGGAACTGCTCGCTGACCGTGACGGCTACCGAGACGGTGCACTACGTTGCGACGCCGCTGGGCGGCGGTCCTCCACACCTTCGACTGCTCGTGTGTGAAGGCGACGAAGACGGGAGAATCTTCGAAGACACTTGCCGGGAGATCGTTGTTCCCGGTGGGGGGCCGGGTCAGGGAACTCCGGGGCCTGAGGACGGCGGCGCCGGCGGTGATGGTGGTCTTCTTTATACGACTTTTCCTGAGGCGACAGGGCCAGAGGACTCGGGTCCTATGGATGCCGCAATCAGAGGATCATGTGGTTACTAGCCGTGAAGCGGAACGGTCACGCAGAGACAAGTGACGAGATGTTCGCTCAGAGGCCGAAATGCCACTCAACCAGTGGCGAAGGAGAAAGCCGATGACCAGAGAGCGGAAGGCGGAGTTTCCATTGGCAGTTCGACAAGCCGGTCCAGGACGATGGTGGCGGGAGAGAGGCATACTCTCGCTCATCGGAGCCCTTCTGGTCCTGACCGCTCCCGTGCCAGGCGCCCGTGCGATCGAGGGGCAGCCTGACTGGGTAGAAGACATCAGTGTGGCAGGCGCGGTGACTGTTACGGCCACCGGCGTTTCCCGGTCCGAGGCAAACGACTTCCTGGAGGGTTTCGGTCTGACCGCGGGAGCAGTCGCCGATCCGGAAGTTCGGACCTACGGGAGCCATGCGTTTCAAGGTGTTCAGGAGGTCAGGACCGACTGGGCCGTCAAACGGCTCGAACTCAATGGAAAGTTCTCGTTGCGTCAATCAACCGAGGTCTTTGGCCAAGCGATGACGGTTACGTCGGTGATCAGCTCCGACGGCCTTCTGGTGAGCGATGATCGGGGAGGATCTCGAACCGAGAAGTACAGGAAGTTTCCGGCGGCTACATGCTACCGTGGGGTTGACGGTGGCTGCGGCGGGGCGTTGTTCGATGCGGCCAGGGATGCTCACGGCTCGATCGTAGAGTTCGTCAGAAACCGCTTGGGCCTTCCGGTCGCTGTGCGGTTCGGCGAGACCCTGCTGCTTCGTTACAAGTTCACACCGCCTTTGCCCGAACCTCCCTTGATGGTCAGGCCCGGTGATCCATGGCGGGAGCCTTCGTCCTGGGACTTGATCGACATTCGAACGTCTGAGGTCGTGATCGATTCCATCGAAGCTGCCAAGGTAGCATCCGAGCGTTCGATCTTCGCGGTGGGTTTCAAAGCGGCCGGCGAACTTCTTCGCGTGGAATCTGGACAGGTGTTTGTTGCGGCGCAAGGCCGGCTCGGCTGGCCTTACGGCCTCGTGCCCCTGGATACGACTTCGGATATCTGGCGAATCGTCTATGCGAGTGGAGATATGAGTCGACTTTACAAGTTCCGTGTCGACTACACCGATGTCCTCGTCCGAGTCGAGATCAAGGCCGGGGAGTATGGACGGAGCATCGTCGTGGAGGCGCCGCGTAGCGGTAGTAGCGAAGTGCCGATCTCGTTCCTCCATCCCGGCGCGGAGATGTTGACGGACGCCATGCGGTCGGGCACTCGGCTGCTTGCGACGGCCCCCCTGGACGCCTGGCTGCAAGGCACCTTCGAGAAGGAGAGCCTCCCGATTGTGCTGACACCGTTCCACAATAGGGGTATCGCAATGGAATCGGGCGTGGTCCGCGAGGCTGCTGGCAGCAGTGCGGAGCATCACCTGGAGTTCGGCCCAGGCGACGGATGCGAGGAGAGGAACCAAGGGATCGTATGCACGGGCGGTGCGAGCGAGGTGATCGGCGAGGACAGTCCCTATCCTTGGTGAGCCGACGCACATCCGGCGGAAATCTGGGCGCCGCCGAGGCGCCGTGGCTGACCGCGTACACCAGGCCTTGGCGTTCCCCTCTTTTTCCCGCTTCGTTCGTACCAGCGCCGCGGCCCGGTCGAGGTGCGATTGGGCGCAGGCACTGACGCCAGTCAGTCGCCGCGGCGGATGCGCTCGATCTTCGACTCCATCCGCTCGGCGAGACGGCGCTTCTCGGCGCGGTAGTTCTCTTCTTCCTGGTGACGCCTGGCCGGATCGGCGGAGAGGTTCTTGCGGTGGAGGATTTCGAGTTCGGCGACCTTCGCCTGGTGGCGGGTCCGTTCGTCCTCGATGCGCCGGCGCTGGTCCTCGTCCAGCGCGTCCTGCCGCGGCGCGGCGATGCCGCTGCTCTCCAGCTTCTCGAGCGCCCTCTCCCAGGCCGACTTCACCGCTGATCCCTCGAGTGGCCGGTCATCTCTCGTACTCGCCCCAGACCGCCCTCAGCCGGTCGGAGATCTCTCCCAGGGTGGCGCGCTGCCGGACGCAGTCGAGGATTCGCGGCACGAGGTTGCGCTCTCCAGCCGCGTCCTGCTGCAGCCGGTCGAGGGCCGCGGTGGCGGCGGTCGTGTCGCGTTCCTCGCGTACACGGCGCACGCGCTCGACCTGCCGCGCTTCGGCGGCGGGGTCGACGGCGAGAAACCGGGCATCGCCGGACTCGTCCTGGGTGTAGGCGTTGACGCCGACGATCACCTCGCCCTTCGACTCGACCGCCAGTTGATGGCGATAGGCGGCGCTCGCGATCTCGTTCTGCTGGTAGCCCTCCTCGATGGCCCGGGCGGCGCCCCCGAGTTCCTCGATCTGCCCGATCATTCCTCGCGCCTGTTCGGCGAGTTCGGCGGTCAAGGCTTCGACCGCCCAGGAACCGCCGAGGGGATCGGCGACGTCGGCCACACCCGTCTCGTGGGCGACGATCTGCTGGCTGCGCAGCGCGACCCGCGCCGAGGTTTCGGTGGGCAGGCCGAGGGCTTCGTCGGCGCCATTCGTGTGCAGCGACTGGGTGCCTCCGCAGACGGCCGCCAGGGCCTGGATGGCGACGCGGGCGACGTTGTTCTCGGGTTGCTGGGCGGTGAGGGTCGAGCCGCCGGTCTGGGTGTGGAAGCGAAGCCAGCAGGAGCGCTCGTTGCGCGGCTGGTAGCGCTCGCGGACCAGCTCGGCCCAGAGCTGGCGCGCGGCGCGGAACTTCGCGACTTCCTCGAGGAAGTTGTTGTGGGCGTTGAAGAAGAAGGACAGTCGTGGCGCGAAGCTGTCGATGTCGAGGCCGCGGGCCAGCACCAGGTCGACGTAGCAGAGCGCGTTGGCGAGGGTGAAGGCGATTTCCTGGGCCGCGGTCGAACCCGCTTCGCGGATGTGGTAGCCGGAGATGGAGATCGGATTCCACCGCGGCGCCTGTTCGGAGCAGAAGGCGATCAGGTCCGTGACCAGGCGCAGCGAGTGGGCGGGCGGGTAGATGTGGGTCCCGCGAGCGATGTACTCCTTGAGGATGTCGTTCTGGACCGTGCCGCCGATCTCGGACCACGGTACGCCCTGCTCTTCCGCGACGGCGAGGTACATCGAGAGCAGGGTCGCCGCCGTCGAGTTGATCGTCATCGAGGTCGTCACCTGGCCGAGCGGGATGCCGTCGAAGAGCGTCCTCATGTCCTCGACGCTGTCGATCGCGACGCCGACCCGACCCACCTCGCCGCGGGCGGCCGCGGCGTCCGAGTCGTAGCCGATCTGGGTAGGCAGGTCGAAGGCGACGGAGAGGCCGGTCGTCCCCTGTTCGAGCAGGTAGCGGTAGCGGCGATTCGATTCGGTGGCGCTGGCGTAGCCGGCGTACTGGCGCATGGTCCACAGCCGCTTGCGGTACATGTCCTGGTAGAGCCCGCGGGTGAAGGGGAACTCGCCGGGCGCGTCCGGTCCGCCGTGCTCCTGCGGGAGGTCATCCGGCGCGAAGAACGGCGGAAGATCGATACCCGAGCTCGTGGAGCGGTTCCTGGTCACGGCAAAGGAGCTTATCGCCGCCTTGAATCCTGGTCTGGAGAGCGGTTGCCGGGGGCTCGAATCCGCAGGAAACAAGCGGCGTCTCCGCAACTTCTCCATCTCATCCATGAGTCCGCATGCCTCCATGAATCGCCATATCTCGTACCTTCACCCCTTGACGACCACTACATGTTGGACTAGGTGGCGATAGACTCAACGTCTGGCTTCAATGCAAGCTCACACCCCCCAAGGCATGGCACTACGCTCTCGAAGGGCGCGGAGCAGGCCGCGCCGGGTCGGTGTGCGTCGACGCCGGGGCTCGAGAAAACGGAAGGGATGACAAAACGGAAGGGAGAGGACCATGGCGGATGGTGGCGGCAACTGGAACGGTGCAGGAGTCACGCGAGGTACGGACCGCGAGGTGATGGCCGCGCCCGCTGCGGCCGGCGCCGCGCGGTTGGCTGAAGCCACCAGGGCGCCGGCGCCAAGCTCGAGCCCAGCCGGTCTGACCGTCGAGCGGCGGTACACCAGGCGCGGCGTCCACCCCTTCGATCGAGTCGAGTGGGAGATCCGCGACGCCGTGATCGCCAACGAGAAGGGCGAATCCGTGTTCGAGCAGCACGGCGTCGAGGTGCCGAAGGCCTGGTCGCAGACCGCGACGAACGTGGTCGTCTCGAAGTACTTCCGCGGCCAGTTGGGGACGTCCGGGCGCGAATCGAGCGTCCGGCAGTTGATCTCCCGGGTAGCGGACAGGATCGCGGCATGGGGGCGCGAGGGTGGCTACTTCTCGTCCGAGGCGGACGCCGAGTCCTTCCACGCGGAGTTGACCCACATCCTCGTTCACCAGTACGCCTGCTTCAACTCGCCGGTGTGGTTCAACGTCGGGATCGAGGAGCGCCCGCAGTGTTCGGCGTGCTTCATCAACTCCGTCGAGGACACGATGCAGTCGATCCTCGGTCTGGCCAAGACGGAGGGCATGCTGTTCAAGTTCGGTTCCGGCACCGGCAGCAACCTGTCGGCGCTTCGGTCCTCCGCCGAGACCCTGGCCGGCGGCGGAACGGCTTCCGGGCCGGTGTCGTTCATGCGCGGCTTCGACGCCTTCGCCGGCGTGATCAAGAGCGGCGGCAAGACCCGGCGCGCCGCGAAGATGGTCATCCTGGATGCCGACCATCCCGACATCGTGGAGTTCATCCGCTGCAAGGAGGTCGAGGAGCGCAAGGCCTGGGCCCTGATCGAGGCCGGCTACGACGCGGGCTTCAACGTCCCCGGCGGCGCCTACGACTCGATCTTCTACCAGAACGCGAACCACTCGGTGCGCGCCGCGGACGACTTCATGCAGGCGGTCGTGGACGACGCGGAGTGGACGACGACGGCGGTGACCGACGGCCGGCCGATGGACAGCCACCGGGCCGCCGATCTGCTGAACATGATCGCCGAGTCGACCTGGGTTTGCGGCGATCCGGGCATGCAGTTCGACTCGACGATCAACCACTGGCACACCTGCCCGAACACGGACCGGATCAACGCCAGCAACCCGTGCAGCGAGTACATGTTCCTCGACGACACGGCCTGCAACCTGGCGTCGCTGAACCTGATGCGGTTCTACGACCCGGGCGCCGGCTTCGACACGGCGTCGTTCCGGCACGCCTGCGAGATCGTGATCACGGCGCAGGAGATCATCGTCGACAACGCGAGCTACCCGACGCCGAGGATCGAGGAGAACTCCCACGCGTACCGGCCTCTGGGCATCGGCTACGCGAACCTGGGCGCGTTGCTGATGGCCCGCGGCCTTCCCTACGACTCGGAAGCCGGCCGCGACTACGCCGGCGCGATCACGGCCCTGATGTCCGGGTCGTCGTACCTGCAGTCGACCCGCATCGCGGCGGTCAAGGGACCGTTCGAGGGCTTCGAGGCGAACCGGGCGCCGATGCTTCAGGTGATGGACAACCACCGCGCCGCGCTGCGCCAGATCAACCCGGCCCACGTACCGCTCGAGCTGTTGAACGCGGCGAAGAAGTCGTGGGACGGCGTGGTCGAGCAGGGTGAGCAGAGCGGCATCCGCAACAGCCAGATTTCGGTGCTGGCGCCCACCGGCACGATCGCCTTCATGATGGACTGCGACACGACCGGGGTCGAGCCCGACATCGCGCTGGTCAAGTACAAGAAGCTGGTCGGCGGCGGCATGATCAAGATCGTCAATCGCACCGTGCCGCTGGCGCTCGAGCGGCTGGGTTACGAGAAGTCCGAGGTCCAGCAGATCGTCGAGTACATCGACGACCACGACACGATCGAGGGCGCGCCCTGTCTCGCCGATGAGCACCTGCCGGTGTTCGACTGCGCCTTCAAGCCTGCCAGCGGCTCGCGGTCCATTCATCATCTCGGTCATCTGCGGATGCTGGCGGCGGCGCAGCCGTTCATCTCCGGAGCGATCAGCAAGACGATCAACATGCCCGAGGAGTCGACGGTCGAGGAGATCCAGGACGCCTACCTCGAGGGCTGGAAGCTGGGTCTCAAGGCGGTGGCGGTCTACCGGGACGGTTGCAAGCGCTCGCAGCCCCTGTCGACGTCAAGCGACGCGCCGGCCGAGGGCGACGACCTGCAGGCGGCCGTGGACGCCCGCATCGCGGCCGGCATCTCGCGCCGTCGCCTGCCGGACGAACGGCGGGCGCTCACCCACAAGTTCTCGATCAACGGCCATGAGGGATTCGTCACCGTCGGTCTGTACGAGGACGGTCAACCCGGCGAGATCTTCCTGCTCATGGCAAAGGAAGGGTCGACGATCTCCGGCCTGATGGACTCCTTCGCCCAGGCGGTGTCGGTGGCCCTCCAGTACGGTGTGCCGCTCCAGATCCTGGTGGACAAGTTCACGCACAGCCGCTTCGAGCCCTCGGGTTTCACCAAGAACCCCGAGATTCCGATGGCGAAGTCGGTCATGGACTACATCTTCAGGTGGCTGGCGTCGAAGTTCCTGTCGCCGGAAGCGCAGGAGGTCGCGGGAGTGATCCATCGCGCGGAACCGCGAGCGCAGGCGAAGCAGCCGAAGAAGGCGAACGGCACGACCGCGGAAGAGGCCGCGACCGGAGACGGGGCGGGCCAACTGGCCCCGGTCACGTTCCTGCTGCAGCAGGACGCGCCGTCCTGCCACGACTGCGGATCGATCATGGTGCGCAACGGCAGTTGCTACAAGTGCATGAATTGCGGCTCCACCAGCGGCTGCAGTTGAGCCTCGCAGGCTGCTAGGCTGAGCCGGTGACGAGGGGTCTTGTAATCGGGCTGCTGGCGGCCTTGGGGTTGGCGGCGGCAGTGTTGGTCGTGTTGTTCGGGCTCGCCGTGTCGCCCCCGGACCCGTCGGAGCTCGATCCTTTCCTGACGAGCTTCAGGCTGGACACCCTGGACGGATCGCGCCTGGGGCCGCCGGACTTGCGAGGAGAGGTCGTGGTGGTCGACATCTGGGCCACCTGGTGCAAGCCGTGCGATGTCCAGGCCCAGATCCTGGAGGGACTGTACGAGGAGTACGCGGATCAGGGTGTGTCGTTCCTGGCCCTGAACACGGGCGAGGATCCGGAAACCGTTCGGCAGCACGTCGACGAGAAGCCGTTTGCCTACCCCGTGCTGCTCGACCCCGAGGAAGAGGTGATGCGCGCCGCGGAGTTCGCCGCTCTGCCCACGCTCCTCGTGTTCAACCCGCACGGAGAGGTGTCTTATGTCTCGATCGGTCTGACCGGGGCGAGCGTCGTGCGGAACGCGATCGAGGAAGCGCTCGCCGCCTCCCCGGGTTGAGGCCCGAGCTCCGGCATTCCCGGTTCCCGCGTTCCGCTCGCAGGAGGTCCACCGCTCTGTGATCAACATCCGCAACGTCTCGATCAAGTGCGGGCATTGCGACACGTACCAGACACTGTGCGCGTACCGCCGGCGCGAGGGCTGGAACGTGTACGTCTACGAGTGCGAGAACGATGTATGCGACCCGGAGTTGAGCCGAACGCTGGTCGAGGTGCCGGGCGAACTGGACGAGTTCGCGAATCGGGATCCGACCTGGAGGCACGGCCAGCGCCATACTGGCGGCGGCCACGACTGACCCGTAGCTCGGGCCTCTGAGATCGCGGAGAACGGCTGTGCCGGCCCCACGGAGACGGCCCCTTTCGGCTGAACGCCTGGAGACCCTCGCCGCGCTGGCGGGGATCAGCCGTCTTGAGCTGACGATCGAGAAGGTCGTGCTGGGCGGCGACGGTCTGGCGCGCTGGCGCGATCTGCCGATCTTCGTTCCCCGAGCGGCGCCGGGCGATGTGGTGACGGCGCGGATCACGGAGCGCCGGCCGAGCTACGCCCGCGCCGAGATCGAACAGGTGATCTCAGCCGGCCCCCTGCGGCGGGAAGCTCCCTGTCCCTTCTATGCCCGCTGCGGCGGCTGCCAGCTCCAGCACATCGAAGACGAAGCGCAACTCGGGCTCAAGGCGGCCGCCGCCCTGGAGACCCTGCGCCGGCTCGGCGGCATCGATCCGGCTCAGCTCAAGCGGTGTCGCGTTGGAGAACCGGTCGCCGGCCGGCGGTGGGGCTATCGCGTTCGGGCGCAGGTCCACGTCGAACAGGGTGAAGACGGGGCGACCGGCGTCGGCTTCCGCCGTCGCCGCAGCCATGACCTGATCCGCGTCGACCGTTGTCCGGTTCTGGCGCCGGCGCTCGAAGCGCGGTTGCCCGAGTTGCCGCGCTTGCTCGACGAGGCGGCGCGGGCCGGGCAGTCCAGGCCGGGTCGCCTGAGCCTGGCCACGGACGGCCTCGAGGAAGACAGCCTGGTCGTTTCGGCTCCACCGCTGGGAGTGTTGCCGGGCGGCGAACTGGAGATCGAACTGCTGGGGCGTCGGCTCACTTTCGACGCGCGTTGCTTCTTCCAGGCGCACGGGGGACTGCTGGAGGCGCTGGCGCGGTCGGCGGTTGGCGCCTTCGAGGGCGAGACGGCGGTTGACCTCTACGCGGGGGTCGGCTTCTTCACGCTGGGTCTCGCCGACCGCTACCGCTCGGTCACGGCTGTCGAAGGCGAGTCGATGGCCGCCCGGTATGCGCGGAACAACCTGCGTCTGAACGGCCTGCGCCACTGCCAGGTCGAGCGGGGGGCTATCGAGAGCTGGGTCGACGGCAGGACGGGCGGCGAGGGCCTGCGGCCCGGGCTCGACCGCGTCCTCGTCGACCCGCCCCGCGTTGGTCTGTCGTGGAACGTCCGACGGGCCCTGCTGCGCGCCGCCCCGGCCCGGTTGACCTGCGTGTCCTGCGACCCGGCGACGCTGGCGCGCGACCTCGGCGAACTGACCCGCGACTTCGACCTCGAGTCGATCACGTTCTTCGACATCTTCCCGCAGACCGCCCACCTGGAGACGGTGGTCCAGTTGCGGCGGCGCGGCTGACGCCGCGATTGCGGCTGCACCGCGACGGGGTGCATCTCCAGGTGCGCGGGCCCTTCAGTGCGGAGTGGGTTCCCCTACGCGGTCACCCAGGGTGTGCCGTCGAGGTGGGCCTGGTAGTGGTTTGCCAGCCCGGCCTTGCGGTGGCGGGAGGCGGCCCGGAAGTCGGGGTTCATCGTCATTTGGATGAACGCCTTTCGGGTGGGGAAGAACATGATGGCGGCGGCGTGCCACAGAGGGTCGGAGGGTCCGATCATCACCTGCTCGACCGTCGTGCTGAAGGCGACGCGGCCTCCGAGGTCGGCAAGGACCTGGCCCGCGGCGGCAACGTACCTGGAGAAGGCCTCCTGGCCCGAGACGTTCGCGGCCTCGGTGCCGTACTCCTCGTCGGCGGGGCTGTACTGCGCGCGTTCGTTGAACTGGAACAGGTTGAGCGCGGCGACGGGCGTTTCGGGGTCAAGCGCGGCGAGAGTTGCGAGTTGACTGTCGTCAGGTTCGAATCTGGTGTTCAGGGCGGCTTCCTTTCGTGGAGGCTGGTCGGGCCGTGGGCGACCGGCAAGCTGGAGACTTGACCGGGCTGCTGCGGTCCCTGCTCCGGAATCGCGAGGCTGGTCGGGCCGTGGGCGACCGGCAAGCTGGAGACTGCGCCGGTAGCTGGCGCCCTGCCCCGGGGTCTCGGTCACGGTGACCTCCACGACATCGATCCGATGGTGAAGGTGCGCCCATCGATCCCGGAGACGCTGCCAGAGGGAGCGCGCGAGCGCCTCGACCGTAACGTTGGCGACGGGCAGCAGGACGACCTCCGGGGACGGGAACTCGTAGCGCCGCGAGTCGAAGACCGCCGCCATCGTCTCACCGCGGTCGGTCAGTCCGAGGTGGGGACACTTCGCCGGCAGCAGGATCTTCTCGTCCAGGGCGGCGCATTCGGCGCGGATGTCCCGCTTGGCGGTGGTGGCGGGGACCAGGAAGTCCAGGTCATCGACCTCGGATCCGCTCAACTCGACCGTGACCCGGTAGTTGTGGCCGTGCAGCGGTTCCGCTTCGCTGTCGCCGAAGACAGTGAAGTGCGCGGCGGAGAACTTGAAGTCCTCCTTGCCGAGGCGAAGGGAAAACGTGCCGGACACGGGCCGATCGTAGCCTCCGGCCGGTCCGCCGGCTGCTAGAGCAGTTCGGCGACCGCGGACTCGACTTCGCCGTCGTCGGGGAAGCGGCCGAGTTGCTTCTTGGAGAACACGGATCGGCCGTCGAGGGCGACTTCGAAGACGCCGCCGCTGCCGTCGACCAGCTCGGAATCGAGGTTGAACCGCTCCTTCAACTGAGACGCCAGACCGGCGGCTCGCGGGCGGTAGTTTCACATCACGCAGTATTCGATCGTGACTCGGCTCATTTGGGTCCCGGTTCGGCAGTTGTCTTGAGCGGCCTACGGTAGCATGTGCCGATGCGAGTCTTGGAGCCGGTTGAGACGATTGCGGAACGCGAGCGAAGGCAGCAGGAGCTTGCGGCAGCGAGCCCGGGCGTCGAGCGGGTGGAGCGTCTTGCGGAGCGCGTCCGCGAGGTGCTTGTCGAACTCGGCCTCGATCTGGACGAACCGAATCTGCGCACCACTCACGAGCGGGTGGCCCGGATGTATCTGGAGATGTTTCGCGGTCTCGACCAGGGGTCGCAGCCGCGGGTCACGACCTTCCCGAACGACGAGAACTACCGGGCGATGGTCATGGAGAAGAACATTCCCTTCTACTCCATGTGTTCGCATCACCTGGTGCCGTTCTACGGCCACGCGCACATCGCCTACGTTCCCGGCGACAAGATCCTGGGGCTGTCCAAGTTCGCCCGCATTCTCGAGTTCTACGCCAAGCGGCCGCAGCTTCAGGAGCGGCTCACCGAGCAGGTCGTCAGCTTCCTCGACGAGGAACTCCGGCCGCGCGGCGCGATGGTCGTGATCGAAGCCCGCCACCTCTGTGTCGAGATGCGAGGCGTCGAGAAGTCCGGCGCGATGACAGTGACGTCCGCGCTCCGCGGCATCTTCCACGAGCGGCCGATCCGGGAGGAGTTCCTGGATCTCTTGAAGGGTCGTTGAGAGTGCGGCGCCCCGTGCCTCTGGTCCTGGCCCTGGTTCTGGGAGCGACCTCGGCGGCGGTGGCTGCCGACAGCCTCGAGCGGCTTGATCCGGACGACCTGATCAACCCGTTTCTGGGGCCCGCCTATACCCGCTGGCTGGTCGGGCCGGTCGGCCAGCTCGCCGACGAAGAGGAGCGGACGCTCTTCCTGCTGCTCGAATCGAACGAGGAGGCGGCAGCCTTCGTCGAAGAGTTCTGGAGCCGAAGAGACGGCAAGCTGAAGCGGCAGTTCGAGGTGCGGGCCACCGAGGCGGACAAGCGCTACTCGGAATCGGGCCCTGCTCGGCCGGCGAACGGATCGCGGCATGGTCCATGTCCTGTTCGGCGAGCCGGAGAAGACCGAGTGGGAGGAACACCGCAACATCGACGACCCGGACATCGAACTCTGGACGTACGCGAAGGGCACGGCCAGGGGACTGAACGGCAAGAAGCCGTCCCGCCGATACCGCTTCGCCCGCGACGGCGATGTGATGCGGCTGTTCTCCAACGACCCGAACGACCCGGCCAACCGCCGCCGCCGGATGATCCGCCGCATCAGGGACCCCTCCCGCCGTCCCTGGCGCTAGCGCCGAAAGCGAGCCCGCGCCGCGCTGACTCGCGTGGAACCTGGAGTTTGCGCACCCGGTTCTTCGGCGAGTTCCCTCCGGAGCCCCGACAAGCAGGCGGGTGCAGCCGATGTCGAGGCGCCAGCGCCAGCCCGCCGCGGGCGGCTGCAGCCCGCTACGCCGGTTCGCCTATCGCGTCAAAGTCGAGCCGCCCCGCGGGGTCGGCGTCGGCCGGGAAGAGGAAGTCCTTCATGTGGCGGGAGAGGGTCGCCTGGGCTTCCGGTTCCATGAAGTTCAGTCGGAGTTCGTTGATCACCTTGATTTCCATCGCCATCCATTCGTCCCAGCAGCCGGCGCAGACGCGGGCGGCGACCTCCTCGCCGAGGGAACCGGGGAACGGGGGATCGCCCAGGGCTTCCCGTTGCTCTTCGCAGCGTGCGCAGACGATCATCGGCCCTCCTCCGGCGCGCCGGACCCGGCGTCCGTTGCCGCGTTCTGCGCGTCCTTGTAGCGTTTCCTGATCCCCGCCTTCTGGCGGTTGCGGATCAGCCAGCGCAGCAGCTTCGACTCGTTGATGCCGACGACGAGATCGTCGAGCGCCTGGTAGATCGCGGGGTCGTTGATCAGCCTGGCCGCGGTCCCGTCGCCCTCGGAGACCTGCTCCAGCGTGGAGTTCAGGCGCTGCAGGAGTTCCTCCACCTCGGTCGTCAGCGATTCACTCAGCTCCTCGTCGGTCAGCAGGCGGGGCAGCAGTCCGTCTGCGTCGCGCAGATCCGCGGCGATGGCGCGCAGGTCGGCGGCGGCCGCCTCCGTGTCGGCCATCGTCGATTCGAACCGGGTCTTCAGTTCGGCGTCGTTGAGCAGGGCCGGCGCCAGACCGTCGCCTTCCTGCAGTTCAGTCAGGGTCTGGTCGATCCGGTCGAGGGGACGAAGCAAGCTGGTCGCCCAGCTTCTCGTCGGTCAGCAGGCGGCCGAGCACGCCCTTGCCCGCCTCCACTTGGCTGGTCAGGCGATCGATCGACTCCAGTGTGTGGATCACGGTGTCGGTGATCCTCTCGTCTTCGCGCCCGGTGACCAGCTCGCCGAGCAGCCCTTCGCCCCTCTCCATGCGGGCGAGGATGGTCGACAGGGACTGCGCGGTGGAGACGACGTAGTCGACCACGTCGGCGCCGCTGGCGATCAGGTCGTCAACGTCGGTGGGGAGGGCGGCAGGAATCTCCTCGCCCGGGTTGAGGAGCACGGCGCCGGGCGAACCCGAGGTGATCTCGACGTACTTGTCACCGAGCAGTCCCAGGGTCTTGATCCTGGCCAGGGAGTCGCGGCGCAGCCGATTCGCGTAGCGACGCTCGACACTGATGCGCACTTCCAGCAGCTCGCTTTCCGGCCGCTCGCTCAGCAGGATGCGGTCCACCTTGCCGACGGTCACGCCGTTCAACTGGACCGGGTTGTCCTCGGCCAGGCCGGCGGCGTTGGGGAACATGATGAGGTAGGAGTTGCTGGCCCGGAACAGGAAGCTCTGTTCGCCGATGGCGAGGATGAAGCCGGCCAGGACGACGAGGGCGCCGACGACGGTCAGCCCCACCTTGGCTGTGTTCGAGTCACGCTGCATCAATGTCCTCCTTTGCGGACGGCTGTCGAACTTCCAGGAATGCCCTGAGCGCCGGGTCCGTGCTGCGTTCGGCCTGCTCCCAGGCGCCGATGAAGCGGAACCGGCCTCCGTCCAGGAGAGCCACGCGGTCGCCCACCTCGCGGGCCAGCCGCAGATCGTGGGTGACGACGACGGACGTCGTGCCGAACTCTCGCTGGGTGTTGCGGATCAGACTCGAAATCGTTGCCGAAGTCACGGGATCGAGGCCGGCGGTCGGCTCGTCGTAGAGCACGACCTCGGGGTTCAGAACCAGGGAGCGCGCCAGTGCGACCCGCTTCTTCATGCCGCCGGACAGGGCCGCGGGCATGCGGTCCTCGATGCCGGACAGGCCTACCCAGGCCAGGGCGCCGGCGACGCGCTCGCGGATCTCCTCCTCGCTCAACCGGTGGTGCTCACGGAGGGGAAAGGCGACGTTCTCGAGCACGTTGATCGAGTCGAAGAGGGCTCCGGACTGGAACTGCATCGCCATTCGTCGTCGCAGGGGGTACAACTGGCGCTCGGTCAACTGGACGAGGTCCGTTCCCTCGAACAGCACGGCGCCGGCGTCGGCCTCGTCGAGACCGTTGAGCTGCCGCAGGGTGAGGCTCTTGCCGGAACCCGAACGTCCGAGAATCACGAGACATTCGCCGCGCATCACGTCGAAACTCAGGTCGTCGAGTACCGCCCGGTCGCCGAATCGACGGCAGAGCCCGCGGACGGCAAAGAGAGTTTCGGCGCCGTTCGGGTGCGGCTGCCGCTCAGACGAGGACATGGAACAGCTTCGTCAGAAAAAAGTCAGATACGAGCACGATGATGGATGCCCAGACGACGGTTCTGGTCGTGGCGCGTCCGACTCCCTCGGCTCCGCCGGTCGCCGTCAGGCCGTTGTAGCAGCCGATGACGGCGATGAAACCGGCGAAGAAGACGGACTTGCCCAGGCCGTTCAGCACATCACCCAGGGTCAGGGCCTGGAGGACGTCGTTCACATACAGGCCGTAGGACAGATTCAACTGGTTCGTCGCGATGAACAGGCCGCCGAGGATGCCCAGGAAGTCGCCCAGGATGGTGAGCACGGGCAGCATGAACAGGCTGGCGGCAAGTTTCGGTACGACCAGCTTCTTCACCGGATCGGCCGCCATGGAGCGCATCGCGTCGACCTGCTCGGTGACCTTCATCGTGCCCAGCTCGGCGGTCATGCCGGAACCGATCCGGCCGCCGACGATCAGCGCGACGAGGACCGGTCCGAGCTCCCTGGTCAGCGACTTGGAAAACCACGCTTCCGATGTAGTACTTGACGCCCAGTTCCGGCAGGCTGTAGGCGGTCTGCAGGGCGAGCACCATGCCGGTGAACAGGGTAGTGACCGCGGCGACTCCAAGTGAGCTGACGCCGAGATGTTCCATCTGATGAAGCCATGACCGGAACTCGTAGGGCGGCCTGACCAGGGCGGTGAGACTGCGCCCGGCGAGAACGGACAGGGCGCCGACATGGCGCAACGGCGCCGCAAAATCGAACAGAATCCTGGGTGCAGCCTGTTGCATCGGCCCGCGGGCCACCTTCTTCGCGCGTGTCGCGCTCGCCGCGCGTGCTTGGTGTTAGCTTCCCCTCCAAGGGAGCGTTGAGCAGAACGTTGTCGAACCGGAATCCTACAGTCGCAAGCTCGGAACAAGGCCGGAACCCGTACCTGGACGGGGACTCACGCCCGGTTGGGGGGAAGGGCCGTCGAGGGTCGTCGGCGCGGCCGCCGGTCTGGGCGATGGCGGTCGCGACCGTCACCGGCAACCTGTACCTGGTCGCCGGCAGCGTCGTGATGGGGGTAGCCGCGGCGATCGCTTCGTGGCTGCCGGGCCGCGACTGGGCCGGACTGGTCGCGCGGCTCTGGGCCCGCGGGCTGCTGGTGACAGGCGGCGTCCGCCTGCGCCTCGACTACGCGGGGGGCGACCGGAAAGCGTGGCGCGCGTCGACGGCCGGCCGTCCACTCGTGTACATGGCGAACCACCGGAGCCTGTACGACGTGGCGGCCCTGCTCGCGATTCTGGAATCGCCGGTGCGCTTCCTGACCAAGCGCAGCCTGTTCCGGGCGCCGGGTTTCGGCTGGGGACTCAAGGCGGCGGGTTTCGTGCCGGTGGACCGTGAGGATCGCAGCCGGGCGGCGGAGACGTTCGCGGTCGCCGGCAAGCTGCTGGCCTCGAACGTCTCTCTGGTCGTGTTCCCCGAGGAGACGCGGAGTTCCGGGCCCCGGATGAAGCCGTTTCAGCGCGGCGGGTTCCTGCTGGCGCTCAAGGGGCGAGCGCCGGTCGCTCCGGTCGGCATCCGCGGCACGGGGCGCATCCGGCGCAAGGGAGCGCTGGTCGTGCGGCCGGCCACCGTCGAGGTGTTGTTCGGAGAGGTGATGGATCCGGCCAATGCGGGAGTGCGGGGGCGTCGAACGTTCATGCAGGATGTCGAGCGGCGGGTCGGTGAGTTGGCGGACTTGGGGACGGCGGGAGAAGGTGATGGCTGAAGCGATCGAGAACAGGGTCCGCGAGTGCCTCCGGACGATCACGTTCCCCGGCATGAAACGGGACATCGTCTCATTCGGTTTCGTCCAGCGGGTGGGCGTGAGCGGAGGCGACGTGGTGGTCGATCTGCGGGTGCCGACCCGCGACGAAGACGCCGCCAGGGACATCCGGCGCCGCATCGTCGATGCCGTCGGCTCGCTCGACGGGGTTTCGAACGTGCAGGTCTCGCTGGAGGTGGCGACGGCGCCCGCTCCGGCCACGGCACGCGACCCCTCCCTGCTGCCGGGGGTCTCCCACGTCGTCGCGGTGGCGAGCGGCAAGGGCGGCGTCGGCAAGTCGACCGTGGCGACCAACCTGAGCGCGGCGATGGCGGCAGCCGGGCTGCGGGTCGGACTGCTCGACGCGGACATCTACGGACCTTCCATCCCGTTGATGTTCGGCATCGACCGCCGGCCCGAGATCGTCGGCGGCAAGATTCAGCCCTTCGAGCGCCATGGCGTGCGGGTCATGTCGCTTGGCTTCCTCCTCGATCCCGATACGCCGGTCATCTGGCGGGGGCCGATGGTGATGAAGGCGCTGAGCCAGCTCCTCGGCGACGTGGACTGGGGCGAACTCGACTACCTGCTGCTCGACCTGCCGCCAGGCACGGGGGATGCGGCGCTCACCCTCTCGCAGAAGCTGCCGCTTTCCGGGGCCGTGATCGTCTCCACGCCCCAGGACGTGGCTCTGATCGACGCCCGCAAGGGGCTCGCGATGTTCCGCAAGGTCGAGGTTCCCGTGCTGGGCATGGTCGAGAACATGTCCACCTTCGTCTGCCCCCACTGCGGCGAGACGACGGACATCTTCAAGCGGGGAGGCGTTGAGCGCACCGCGGACCTGCTGAACTGCGAGGTCCTGGGGACGATTCCGCTCGACGCCGCGCTGGTGCGCGGCAGCGACGCCGGTGTGCCGATCGTCGTCTCGGCGCCCGACGGAGCGCACGCCGGCATCTTCCGGGACATCGTGGGCGCGGTCGAGCGCCGGCTCGTGGAGCTGGCCTCCGCTCGACCGACGTTGACGATCGTCTAGAGCGAGCCGGTCGCGGAATGCCTTTCGTTGTGGTCGCCGATGCGCACCTGGGTGGTCCGGGGGGCAGCGGCGAGGAACTCGCCGACCAGCTCCGGGCGCTTACGCCCGCGCGCTGTGCGCGGGTGCTGTTTCTGGGCGACCTGTTCCATCTCTGGATCGGTTCCCGTCGTTTCGAAACGCCGGAAGTGCGGCTGCTCGCGCCCGTGATCCGGGATCTGAGGCGGCGCGGAATCCGGGTTTCCTACGTGGAGGGGAACCGGGACTTCTTCCTTGCGGGCGGCGCCTACGACGACCTCTTCGACGACTGCGGCCTGGAGATTCGCTTCGAGGCCGGCGGGGCCCGCTACCTCGCCGTGCACGGCGACGGGTTGAACCGGGGCGACTGGCGCTACCGCTGCTGGCGCAGGCTGTCGAAGAACCCGGTCAGCCGGTGGCTGACGTTCCGGTTGCCGTCCGCGCTTGGCCGCCGGCTCGTGACCTCGGCCGAACGCGGTCTCTCGGGCGCCAACCAGGAGCACAAGCGCCGGATCCCGGAGAGGGTCATCCGCCGGTACGCCGCCCGCCGTCTCGCTGAGGGTCACGACGTGCTCCTGCTCGGGCACTTCCACGCCGCGCGCAGGTGGCTCGAGAAAGGCGGCGAGGTGCGGATCGCGAACGCCTGGTTCAACGACAGGGAGTTGCTGTGGCTGGGTTGAACGATCCCCTGCCGGACCCCTGGCCGGTTCGGCGGGTCGAGCGCGTGGGGGGAGTCGTGGAGCCTCCGGGTTCGAAGAGCATCTCGCACCGGGCGCTGAACCTGGCGTTGATCGGGCAGCGGCCCGCGACGATCGAGAACCTGCTCGAAGCGGAGGACATCGCGGCCTTCAGGGACGCCCTTGAGCGGATGGGCTGGCGTCTCGAGCGCGTCTCCGGCGCCGAGGTGCGGGTCGAACCGCCGCCGGGCGGGCCGCCGGAAGCGCCGGTGCGGCTGGACTGCGGGAGCGCGGGAACGCTGCTGAGGTTCCTCGTTGCGAGCTGCGCGGTGACGTCGGGCGAGTGGATCCTCGACGGGTCGCCCCGGCTGCGCGAACGACCGATCGGACCGCTCCTCGCCACCCTGCGCCGGCTCGGCGCTCGGATCGACGAACTTGGCCGGCCCGGCTGCGCGCCGGTCCGGATCCGCGGCGGCGCCCTGGCTGGCGGGAAGGTCGAAATCGATGCGGGCGAGTCGAGCCAGTACGTGTCCGCGCTGCTCATGGCGGGACTGCGGGCGAAGGCGCCGGTCGAGCTTCTCGCGCCGTTTCTCGTCTCTAGTCCATATGTGGACACAACCCTTCAGGTCATGGCGGACTTCGGTTCTTCCGTAGCGTCCGGCGACGCGGGCGAGGGGCGGAAGTTCCGGATCGAACCCCACAGGCCGGTGGCGCCGGGCGGTCGCTACCGCGTCGCCGGCGACGACTCGGCGGCCGCCTACCCGGCCGCGGCGGCGGCGATCTGCGGCGGCCGGGTGAGGCTGCGGGGCCTGGCTTCCGCCTCGACCCAGGGCGACCGCGCGTTTCTCGGAGTCCTCGAGCAGATGGGCGCCGCGGTGCGCACGGCGCCGGGCGAGATCGAGGTCGAGGGCGACGGCCGGCTTCGCGCGCTCGACTGCGACCTCTCCGGGATGCCCGACCAGGTTCCCACGCTCGCCGCGGTGGCCGCCTTCGCCCGCGGCGTGACGAACATTCGCAACGTGGCGCATCTGCGGATCAAGGAAAGCGACCGCCTGGCCGCTATCGGAACGGAGCTGCGACGGTCGGGCGTTCCGGTAGAGGAGCTGCCGGACGGTCTGCGCATCGAGGGCAACCCCTTTTTGTCCGCGGCGCCGGGTGCGCCGCGCGTCTTGATCGATACCTACGACGACCACCGCATCGCGATGAGCATGGCTCTCGTCGGCCTCCGGCGAGGAGGGCTCTCGATTCGCCGGCCGACAGTGGTTGGCAAGTCCTACCCCGGCTTCTGGGCCGACCTGGAGGGGATCGCACTGTGACAGCAGTACATCGCATTCGTCATCAATCTCTGGCGCCCGTTGCGGAAGACGCCGGCGCGGTCGGTCTTGCCGAGTGCAACCTGACCGATCGAGAACGGGCGGCCCTGCTGCTTCAGGGTGCGGCGTTGCTCACCCATCTGCGAGCGGCCGGCTGGCGGTTGGAGTCCTGGGAAGGTCTGCTCGTCGACGCCAGGGGCGTGCTCCGGGTCGGGTCGGGCATGGTGACGGCGGGGCCGGACGAACGGCCGGCCCAGGTCGTGCTGAGGCGCTTCGCATCCTTGTTGTTCGGGAGTGTGAAGATGCCTGGCCGCAGCGCCGCCCGAGCGGGACTTCGGCCTGTGGTCGCCGCGTGGCGCGACCTCCTCATGCCGCTGCCGGCCGAGAGTCTGGTCGTGGACGTTCTGGATCATTCCCCCTTCCTGTGGAGCAGTGAGTACGGAAACGCGAGGCGGTCCCTGCTCGCCGTGCACGAACACGCGGAAAGCGAGGAGGTGGTCGTCGTCGGTCATTCCCGCTGGCGCCGCTCCCTGCTGCGCGCCGTTGGCGCCGATGCGCAGCGGCTGTCGATCGTGGTGGGAGGTGACGAGGCGCGGGACCACTGGCTTGGCGATAGCGCTTCGGGTGGGCCGATCGACTGGATTGCCCGGGGTGACTGGCGGCGCGCGGTGGATGAGTCCCCGCGGGCAGTGTCCACCGAGCCAGGTGAGCGGAGCGCGGTGGCACGGGCGTTCCTCGACATTGGCCGGTTCGAGGCTGCCCTGGAACTGGTCGAACGTTCCCGCCGAACGGATGACGTCCTGATCCGCCTCCAGGGTCTGGTGAGGATGGGCCGGATGGCGGCGGCTCGCCGCGCGCTGACTGCACTCGAGGGTCGACGTCTCGCCGGTGCGGCCAAACTGGACTTGTGCGAGGAGGCGATCAGGCTCCATGCGGCCGCGGCTCGCCCGGCTCAGGTCAGAGCCTGGGCCAAGGAGGCCCTCGAGTCCGCGGTCGGTCCGCATGCCGGCCGAGGCCGGGCTCTCGCCCTGCTGGCGATGCGCGAGGTCGATGAGGTTGTCGAGACGGACTCTGCGGCCGGTCCGGGGTCTCCGGTTGACCCGGAAGGGGAACCTGGAGACTGGACGGCATGCCTGGCCCGGGCCAGTCTTGCAAGGGACGCCGGCGACTTCGAGGTTGCCGAGCAGGAGCTGGCGACGGCGCTCGGGCGGTTTCGGAGAGACCTTCCGGTCCATGATCGCGCCAGCCTGTGGAACGAGTTGGCGACGCATCGACTCTCGGTGGACGACTGGGCGGGCGCCGAGCGGGCCGCACGCGTCTCCGTCAGGCTCTTCCGGCATTGTGACGGGCCGGCCCGAAGGTCCGTAGCACATGGCAATCTGGCGGAGGCCCGGATTCGCTCCGGTCGGCTGTCCGGTGTCCGCGAGACGATCGACACGCTCCAGCGGGTGAGTCTGATGGCAGGGAGCGCCACCGGGATTGTTGATGCGAGACAGCTCGAAGCGCGCCTCGACCTGGCGGAGGGTCGGTGGAGTGCGGCCCTGGAGTGCAGCAGGTCCGCTCTGGACGAGTCGGGGAAGCGGCAGCTGCGAGGGGGCCGGCTGCGGGCGCTTCACCTGCTCTCGGGCCGCGCTCTGGTTCACCTGGGTCGTACGCAGGAAGCGGGCGAGGAACTCCTGGCGGCCCTTCCGTCGCCAGTCTCGGACGGGTTGGCGGGTGTGCGAACTGGAAGGGACGTTCTGGCCGCCACCCTCCTTCTCGCGGGGCTCCGGGAAGAGGCGCGGGCGGTTGCGGCGGGCTCCGCCTGTGCCGGGCTTTGGGAGACCGTCAGCGAGGACAGGGCGCCGGACCCAGCCGATTGGCAACGGCTGGAAGAACAAGGGGCTTACCACTCCGCGATGGCGATTCACGATCTGGTCTGTCTGGGAGTCGAGAACGTGCCGGCCCGATTGCTCGCGTCGGCGGTGGACACTCTGTCCGAGGCGGGCGCCGAACCGCTTGCGCACCGCGTGGACGCCGCTCGGCAGGGGCCATGGAGAGCGCTTGGGGCCTTCCTCGACGCAGGCGAGCTCGACGCGCGGGCGTTCCGTTCGCTGCTGTCGTCCGCCGGCCACCCCGAGGCGCGCATCGTGGTCCACGAGTCCCGCGACGGCGGAGAGCCGGACGGGTTCACGGAAGTCCTGCTGGAGGGCCCCGGCGGCGGGGAAGAATTCTCGGTCGGCGTGCCCGCCGGCCGGCTGGTACTGAGTGCGGACGGTATCGAGGAGCCGACGCGAGCCATCCTCGCCGTGATCGCAGGTCGAACGCCCCCGACATTGGGTCGTCGCCGGGAAGTCGTGGAGGTGGCGGAGGCGAAGGAGTCGGCCGCGCCCCGCATGCTAGGTCGGAGCAAGGCGCTGTTGGCGGCCCAGGAGCGGATCGAAAAGCTGGCAGTGCACGATCTGCCGGTGTTGATTCTGGGAGAGTCGGGTACGGGCAAGGAACTGCTGGCTCGGCGGCTTCACGATTCAAGCGCGAGGGCCTCGGGGCCCTGGCAGGCCGTGAACTGCGCTGCTCTTCCCGAGGGCCTCGTCATGTCCGATCTGTTCGGTCATCGTCGAGGTTCGTTCACCGGCGCCGAGAGCGACCGGGTCGGCGTGTTCGAGAGTGGCGACGGCGGCACCGTGTTTCTCGATGAGATTGCGGAACTGCCTCTGGCAGTGCAGGCAGTACTCTTGCGCACACTTCAGGAAGGCGAGATACGGCGGGTTGGCGAGAGCCACGTGCGTCGTGTCGACTTCCGTCTCGTGTCGGCGACGCACCGGGATCTCAGGGCGATGGTCGAGGCCGGTGAGTTCAGAGAGGATCTCTACTACCGGCTTCGGGTGGCGAGTGTGGAAGCGCCTGCGCTGCGTGATCGCGATGAGGACATCATGTTGCTGGCGCACCATTTTCTCGGATCGTTCAGTGGCGACCGGGAAGAGCGTCGTTTCAGCGAGGACGCCCGCAGGGGAATCCGCGAGTATCGATGGCCCGGGAACGTAAGAGAACTTCGAAACGCGATCGAGAGCGCGGTGGCGCTCGGTGAAGGCCCGGAGATCACGGCCGAGATGCTGAAACTCCCGATGGACCGAATGAGCCCGTCCAGGAGAGACCGGGACAGCTATCACCGAAAGCTCGAACGGTACCGGCGAGGCCTGATACGAAAGGCGCTGATGGAGGCTGGCGGGAACCAGGCGCGCGCGGCGCGCTCTCTCGGCATGAGCCGGCAGGCGCTGTCGTACCTGGTGAGGAAGCTGAGGTACTCCCTCTGAGAAGTCGATATGCGACTTGGTCTTGCGGCGCTTCTGCTAAGGTCCGGCGAACCCTTCCATGGAGGAACAGGGGAAGCGAAACCAGTGCGACGAGGGGAGTACAGACGTGAGTGCAGCGGCTGCTGGAAGACAGAAGATGTTGACATTGAGTGAGGTCGCCCGCCGGGCGGGCGTCTCCATGGCCACGGCGCAGCGGTACAAGAAGCTGCACCAGGACCTGATCCCGACCGAGGGCGAGGGACGCAGGCAGCGATACGGGATCCCTGCGGTCAAGATGTTCAGGGACTGGAAGAAGGAAGGCGTTTCGAAGCGTGGAGCCACGGGTCCCAAGCGGAGCCCCGCGAAACCGGCGAAGGCTGCTGCCGGCGGGGCGCCGCTTCTGACGCTTTCGAGCATCAGCGGGCAGACGGGCATTTCCTATCCGACCCTGCAGCGCTACGTGAAGCTGTTTGGCGACCGGATCCCGCACGAGGGCGAAGGGCGCAAGCGGCGCTACCATCCGGACTCGGTCGCGGTGTTCCTCCAGCTTCGGGCGGAGAGCAAGCCGGGGCGCAAACCCAAGGCAGAGGCGGCAGAGGCGCCCAAGGCCCCGGCCAGGAAGAGGAAAGCCCCGGCGAAGGCAGCTCCCAGGAGCGCCCCGGCCGCAGAACTCCTGACGCTCACTGCAATTGGCAAGCAGACGGGAATCTCCGGCCCGACGCTTCAGCGCTACATCAAGTTGCACCTGGACCGGATTCCACACGAGGGCGAGGGCCGCAAGCGTCGCTACCGGCCGGAAGCCGTGGAGGTGTTCAATGAGATCCGGTCGCAGAGCAAGCGGGGCCGGAAGCCGAAGGCCGCCGAGCCCCCGAAGCCGAAGAAGGCGCCCGCTCCGCCGAGCAGGCGGAAGGCGCCGGCGCCCAAGGCCCCCGCGCCCAAGGCCCCCGCGCCGCGAACCGGTTCCCCCGGCGCTCTGAGCGGCATCGAGAGCCGTCTGGCCACTCTGGAGGCCCAGGTGAGTCAGGTGCTGAAGAAGCTCGAAGAACCGATCACGATCACGCTCCGGACCGACCGCTAGCAGTCTGTGGGACTTGGGTGAAATGGTCCCGCAAGACTGGACAGGTGGCTAAGGTGTACTCCTCTCCTGACGGCGGATGTGCCGCGGGTGCGTTGCGCGGAGCACGGAGTGCACACGATCGGCGTGCCGTGGTCTGGCGCGTCGCGGCCCGGCGTCCGCGTGTCGCTGTCCTGGCGTGGACGAGACGTCGTTTCAGAGGCGTCACGAGTACGTGACGGTGGTGGCGGACATCGTCTCGGCGGACTCGACCTCTACCCCGATTCGCTCACATTCCACACGAAACCCTGAAGGCCCGCATATCTGGTTGCTACCGCGACCGCTCCTCGATCCTATGGGATCGACAAGAGCATCTTGCGTGATGCCGCAGTACAGGGCGAAAATGGTTTTCGTGGATCCGAGTTCGTCTTCGGATGCGGACAGAGAAGAACATGCGAAGGTGATTGCGGGCTATGTTCCTCGAATGGCCTCTGAACTTGAGCGTCTCGCTTTCGAGGCAGAACGCCGCGGCGACCAGAGGATGCTATCTCGCCTCGCGTCGCTTGTGGAAGAGACCATCAGGATTGACGTTCTCGGCGGAGCGAGGGTCGCTTCCCGCCCAAGCTGGTCGTCGCCTCCAGATGATCCCAGCCCCTGGGGTACAGGGGTTCGAGGGCTCCGCCTTCTCGCCGCAGGCTCATGCCGGCTTGGCCGGTCACGCGGCCGACAGGCCGGCATCCGGGGTGGGTGAAGCCCGCGTTGGGTGGCAGGGTGAAGAGGAGGACGTAGTCCTCGCCGCCGCCGAGGACGCAGGCGACGGGGTCGAGTTCCAGGTAGCCGGCCAGCCGGCGGGCGTCCGGGCGGAGGACGAGTTCCTGCTCGTGCAGGACGCAGCCGGCGCCGCTTGAGCGGCAGAGGCGCGCGGCGTCGACGGCCAGACCGTCCGAGATGTCGATTGCCGCTCCGGGAGGAGACCGCTTTCCCAGGGCCAGTCCAAGCTCGAGCTGAGGTCGAGGCTCGAGGTGCCGGCGCACGACCCGGCTCGCGGCTCGCGCGAGGTCGGATGGCAGATCGGCCGGCAACCGGGGTTTGCGCCCGGCAATCCGGGCGCCGCGCAGGACCAGCTCGAGTCCCAGCGCGGATTCGCCGACGGCGCCGCCGACCCAGAGGTCGTCGCCGGGGCGGGCGGCGCCGCGGGCGAGAGGAGAGCCGTCTGCCGGCACTTCCCCGATCACCGTCAGGCTGGCGTCCAGGCGCCCCGGCGCCCCGGGGCGGGCGGTATCGCCGCCGATCAGCTCGATTCCGTAGCGCCGGCTGCGGCGCACCAGGGCGGCCAGAAACCGTCGCGCCGTCCTGTCGTCGTCGACGCCCAGGGCCAGGAGGGCCCAGCGCGGTTCGGCGCCGGTCGCGGCGAGGTCGGAGAGGCTGACCGCGAGGAGCCGGCGCGCGGCCGCCGCGGGGTCGAGATCGATTGGAAAGTGGACATTCGCGCGCTGGGTGTCCACGCTGAGGGCGAACGTCCGACCGCCCCACTCGAGCAGGGCCGCGTCGTCGCCGATTCGGTCGCCGGAACCCGCGAGGTTCGCCAGCCAGGCGGTCAGCCCGTCTTCGCCGCCGGCCATGACTGCGGTTGCTCCGGGTCGAGCAGCGCGGCCTCAAGAACCTGATCGAAGTGGTCGACGAAGAGCAGTTCGAGGCCGCGCGTCACCGCGGCCGGGATTTCCGACAGATCCCGCCGGTTCCGTTCGGGAAGGACCACCTTGCGAATGCCCGCCCCGCGCGCGGCGAGCAGCTTCTCCTTCAGGCCGCCGACCGGGAGGACCTCGCCTCTCAGGGTGATCTCTCCCGTCATCGCGATCGTGTGGTCGATGGGCCGCCCGCTCCGGACGGAGACGATTGCGGCGGCAATCGTGATGCCTGCCGACGGACCGTCCTTCGGTACCGATCCGGCCGGGACGTGAATGTGCAAGTCGTGGCGACGCAGGTAGTCGGAATCCCCGCCTGCCTGCCCCTCGGACGCCGCGGACCGCGCGCAACTCAGAGCGGCCTGCGCCGATTCCTTCATCACCTCGCCCAGTTGACCGGTCAAGACGAGCCTGCCCTTGCCCCGCGAGGCCGCGACTTCGATCAACAGGAGATCGCCTCCGGCCGCGGTCCAGGCGAGTCCGGTCGCGACACCGATGCGGTCGCGGTCGAGCAGTTCTTCGCTGAAGTGACGCGGCTGACCCAGCAGACCCTTCAGCCGGGCCGGCGTGACCCGCAACTTGCGCTCGTCGCCGCGGGCGACGCGCACGGCGGCCTTGCGGCAAAGGGTGGCGATCTCGCGCTCCAGATTGCGCACGCCGGCTTCCTTCGTGTAGCCGCGGATCAGGCCGCGCAACGCGGCGGAGGTGATCTCCAGAACGCCCTCCGGCAGGCCGTTTTCGGTGATCGCTTTCGGAATCAGGTGGCGGCGCGCGATCAACACCTTCTCATCCTCCGTGTAACCGGAGAGGCGAAGCACTTCGAGTCGATCGAGGAAGGCCGGCGGAATGGGTTCGAGCATGTTCGCGGTGGCGATGAAGAGCACTCGCGACAGGTCGTACTCGACCCCCAGATAGTGGTCCCTGAACGTGGAGTTCTGTTCGGGATCGAGCACTTCGAGCAGCGCCGCGGCGGGATCGCCGCGATAGTCGGCGCCGAGCTTGTCGATCTCGTCCAGCATGAAGACGGGGTTGCTGGTTCCGGCCTGGTTCAGTCCCTGAATGATGCGTCCCGGCAGCGAACCGACGTAGGTGCGGCGGTGGCCGCGAATCTCGCCCTCGTCGCGGACGCCGCCGAGGGAGATGCGGACGAACTTGCGGTCGATCGCCCGCGCCACGGAACGGCCGAGCGAGGTCTTGCCGACGCCCGGGGGACCGACCAGGCAGAGGATCGGCCCCTTGGCATCGGGTTTGAGGCGTCTCACGGCCAGGTACTCGAGAACCCGTTCCTTGATCTTGTCGAGGTCGTAGTGGTCTTCGTCGAGCACGGTGCGGGCGTGGTCCAGGTCGATCCGGTCGTCGCTCACCTTCGACCAGGGCAGTCCGGTCAACCAGTCCAGGTGGCCCCGGATCGTCGCGTTTTCGGCGCTGTCGGGGGAGCTTCGCTCGAGCCTGCGGACCTGGCGTTCCACCTCGGTCGCCGCTTCTTCGGTCAGGCCGCGCTCCTCGACCGCGCGCAGGTAGCGGTCGATGTCCCCGTGGAGGTCGTCGCCCTCTCCGAGCTCGTCCAGGAGCGCCCGTAGCTGCTGGCGCAGGAAGTACTCGCGCTGGCTCCGGTCCATCTCGCTCCTGGCCTGCGCCGAGATGCGCTGTTGCATGCTGAGCAGTTCGATTTCGCGCGTCAGCAGGTCCCCTACCCGTCGCAGCCGTTCGATCGGCGGGATCGTCGCCAGCACGCTCTGGGCCTCCTCCGGCTTGAGGCCCAGGTTGCTCGCGGCGAGATCGGCGAGCCGGCCGGGACGGTCCAGGTTGGCGGCGATCACCATGACCTCGGAGGAGATGTCCTTGCCGAGGTTGACCGCGGTTTCGAGGCCCTCCTTGACGCTCCGGACCAGGGCCTCGGCCTCGAGCTGGTCCTGGGCCTCCTGGTCCTCGTCGACTTCGACCACGCGGGCGCGCAGGAAGGGCTCGGTCTGGCTCACGTGCCTCAGTCGTGCCCTCGCCAGACCCTGGATCAGGATCCGGACGCGGCCATCGGGCAGCTTCAGCATCCGCATGATCAGCGCGGCGGTGCCGATCTCGTGGAGATCGTCGTGTTCGGGTTCTTCGATCGAGCCGTCGCGTTGAGGCGCGAGGAGGATGATGCGGTCGTTGTTCAGCGCGTCCTCGACCGCGAGCATGCTGGGGTCGCGGCTGATCGAAAGCGGCAGGATGATGTAGGGAAAGATGACCGAGTCCTTGAGCGGCAGCACCGGCAGGACGTCGGGCAGGGCGATGACGTCCGACTGCTCGTTGTCCAGCGGCTCAGCCATGTCGCCACGCTAGCAGTGTGCGCGGCAGAAACGGGTGCGCCGGCCTGCCGTCCGTGCGCCCGATGACGGGCGCGCGGACTGGTTCACGGGTCGCGCCAGGCGCGCCCCGGGTTCTGGCCGGCTTCCGAGACTTGCCGCGCGGCGAAGCGGCGGCCGCTGCTGCGCTCAGTCCCTGCGCGACGCCTCGAGCAGCGAGCGGAGTTCGTCCATGAAGGCGTCCACGTCTTCGAACTGCCGGTAGACGGAGGCGAAGCGGACGTAGGCGACCTGGTCGAGGTTCTTCAGGCGGTCGATCACGAAGTTCCCCAGCTCGGTCGTCGCGATCTCCCGGTCCTCCTTGCGGTGAAGCAGGGCCTCGGCCTGATCCACGATTTCCTCGAGTGCGAGCAGGGCCACCGGCCGCTTCTCGCAGGCCTTCAGGAGTCCGCCCAAGAGCTTCTGCCGGTCGAAGTCCTGCCGCCGCCCGTCCGACTTGACGACCCGGTAGGCGATGTTCTCGATCTGCTCGTAGGACGTGAACCTGCGGTTGCAGTTCAGGCACTCCCGGCGGCGCCTGACGGTCTCGCCTCCGCGGACGTCTCGCGAATCGACCACGCGGTCATGGTTGGCGGCGCAGAAGGGACATCTCATGGCCGGGTGCCGGCTGCCAGCGGGTGAACGCTACCACCCGGCACTGCGGCGGGCGCCGGCGCCGCACATCAAGCGGCCCCGAACCTGCCTCCCGGCTGAGGTCCGCTGGACCTCGCGCCGTTGTAACATGCGGCGCCCATGAACCGCGCATACGACGAGCTCAGCGAGCGCGACCGGGAGATCCTGCGCGAGGTAATCGCCACCTACCTCTCTTCCGGCGAGCCGGTTTCTTCGCGGCGAGTCGCGAAGGACCGGCAGATCCAGCTCTCCGCGGCCACGATCCGCAACGTGATGGCCGATCTGGAGGACATGGGATACCTCCGCCAACCGCACGTTTCGGCGGGGCGCCTGCCGACCGAGGCCGGTTTCCACCTCTTCATCGACGACCTGATGCTGGCGGAGAAGGTGAGCGACGACGATCGCCGGTTGATCGAGGATCGGCTGCAGACCGCCGGCGGCACGGGACAGGAACTCACGGAAGAGACCTCCAAGCTGCTCTCCGAGCTTTCGCACCACGTCGGCGTCGTGCTTACGCCGGCTCTCGGATCCGCGGTGTTGCGGGCGATCGACTTCGTGCCGCTCAGCGGCCGCAAGGTGCTCTGCGTGGTCGTTGCCGAGAGCGGGTTCGTGGAGAACAAGCTCGTGGTCACGGACGAGTTGATTCCGCGCGAAGACCTGGTGCGCATTTCAAACTACCTGACCGAGAACTACGCCGGGCGGACCCTGTTGGAGATCCGCGAGGAACTGCTCCGCATGATGAGCGACGAGCGGGCGCGCCTGGACGAGTTGCTGCACCGCGCCATCGAACTGGCCCGGGACGGCATGAACATGGGCCACGCGCCCTCGCTGGTCGCCTCGGGGACGCACAGCCTGTTCGAAGCGTTGCCGAACATCTCGCGCATCGAGGGCATGTTCCAGATGTTCGCGGAGCGTGCCCGCCTGGCGGGTCTGCTGAACCGTTGTCTCGACGCGGATGGCGTCCGCGTGGTGCTCGGTCAGGATTCGCGGCTGACGGAGGAACTCGGCTTCGGCCTCGTCGTGCGCGGCTACCGGGCCGGGAACGGCGTCAGCGGGTCGGTGGCCGTGGTCGGGCCGGCGCGCATGGAGTATCCGCGCATGGTGCCCCTGGTGAACTATCTGGGTGAGCGCCTCTCCGAGGCCCTGGCCGGCGGTGTCTAGCAGCCAATCGGGAGCGTGAAGGATGACAGTGGAGCCGAAGGAGCGACCTGAAGGTCAGGTCGCCGGACAGGACAGCCCCGAGGCGGAAGTCCGTGCGCCGGCCGACGGCGAGCCGCTCGACGCGGCCGGGGAGGAGGGTGTCGCGACGCCCGACGCCCTTGAGCAGCTACGCGACGAACTCACGGCGACCCGGGATCGGCTGCTGCGGGCACTGGCCGACTTGGACAACCAGCGCAAGAGGATGGACCGCGAGCGGCAACAGTTGCGCACGAGCTACCTCTCGGCGCCGCTGCGCGAGTTTCTGAACGTCGTCGACAATCTGGATCGGGCGCTTCAGGCCGAGGCCTCGGCGGACGACCTCCGCGCCGGCGTGGAGATGATCCGGCGGCAGATGACGGATCTCTTGCGCCGCTTCGACGTCGAACCGGTCAAGAGCCTGGACGCCGCCTTCGACCCGAACCTCCATGAGGCGGTCGCGCGAGAAGAGAGCACGGACGTCGACCAGCCCACCGTCGTGCAGGAACTCCGGAAGGGCTACACGATGCGGTCGACCCTGCTGCGAGCAGCGATGGTCCGGGTCGCGATGCCCTCGCCGGCCAGTGCGCCGCCGGACGGAGTCGAGACGCCGGACGGCGCCGGGGCCGAATCGGACGCCGCTGCCGGCGGCGGCTAGACCGACATGCCGCGCGACTGCTACGAGGTGCTGGGCCTCGAACGATCCGCCACTCTTCAGCAGATCAAGTCGGCCTATCGCAAGCTGGCGGTGCGGCACCATCCGGACCGGAATCCCGGCGACAGCGGGGCCGAGGAGAAGTTCAAGGAGGCGGCCGCGGCCTACGCCGTGCTCTCCGATCCCGAGAAGCGGCGCCGGTACGACCGCTTCGGTCACCAGGCCGCGCCGTCGGGCGGCGGCTTCGACCCGTCCACCTTCGCCGACTTCTCGGACATCCTGGGCGATGTCTTCGGCGACATCTTCGGGAATCGGGCCGGCGGCAGGCGCCATCGAGCCGGGGCGGACCTGCGGTACGACCTTCCGCTTTCCTTCGAGGAGGCCGCCTTCGGCGTCGCCCCGAAGCTGCGCATTCCCCGACTCGAACACTGCGACACCTGCGGCGGCAACGGCGCGGCGCCGGGGTCCGGTCCGACCACCTGCCGCGTGTGCCATGGGCGCGGCCAGGTCCAGTTCAGCCAGGGCTTCTTCTCGGTCGCCCGCACGTGCCCCGACTGCCGGGGCGCCGGAACGGTGATCAGGGATCCTTGCGTCGACTGCGGTGGCCGGGGATTGACCGAGCGCCAGCGCTCGATTCAGGTCCGCGTTCCGGCCGGCGTGGATAGCGGCGCCCGCCTCCGCCTGCCGGGCGAGGGGGAGCACGGCCGCAACGGCGGTCCGCCGGGAGACCTGTTCGTCGTGATCGATGTCGAACCCCACGAGCGGTTCGTTCGCCGCGGCGCCGATGTCCTCAGTTCGGTAACCGTGGGTTACCCGCAGGCCGTGCTCGGTTGCACGATGGAGGTCGAAACGATTCACGGCACGTCGAGCCTGAAGGTGCCGCCGGCGACGGAGCACGGCTCGACCTTCCTTCTCAGATCCCAGGGCATCCCCCGCCTCGACGGCCGCGGCCGCGGCAACCACATCGTCGAAGTGAGGCTCGAGGTGCCGGCGCCCAGGGATCTCTCGGAGCAGGAACTCGAGCATGTGCGCGCGCTCGCCGAGCTGAACGAGGACGGCCACGGCACGACGAGCGCCGCGACCCGGGAGGTGCGCAGTGTGCTCGACCGCGTGATTGCCTTCTTTGCGGGATCCGGCCAGAAGACCGGGCCGGCGGCCGGCGCGAAGAGGGCGGAGCGGAGTTCCGAGGCCTGACAGCCGTTCGAGGCGGCCTGTGATCCACCTGCTGGTCGACGGCGAGGAACTCGACCGCGACTCGGTCGAGGTCGAGGGCGCCGACTACCGGCACCTGTTTCGCGCCCGTCGCCTGAAAATCGGCGATCGGGTGCGTCTCGTCGACGGCCGGGGCGGGGCCCGCTGGTCGATTGTCGCCGGCGTCACCGCGGAACGGGCCCGGTTGGAGGTCGAGGGGCCGGCGCCGACCTTCGAGCCGGCCCGGCGGGTGGCGCTCTTCGTGTCCGTGGTGCGTCCCGAGCGTGCGGTGTGGTTGGTGGAGAAGGCGACCGAACTCGGCGTGAGGGAGTTGCAGTGGTTCGTCTCGGAGCGCACGAGCCGTGCGTTCACGGAACGTGCGGTGGCTCGGCAGGCGCGGGTCGCGAAGTCCGCGCTCGAACAGAGCGGGGGCGCCTGGTTGCCGCGGCTCGGCGCGCCGGTCGCCCTCGAGCAGGCGGGGATCTCTGCCGGAGCGGTCGTTCTGCATCCGGGCGCCGGGACCTCCCTGGCGGCGGTCTGCGGCATCCGAACCCTGGTGATCGGCCCCGAAGGCGGGTTCAGCGAGCGGGAGATTCAGTGGTTCGTCGACCGGGGGACCACGCTCGCGGACCTCGGCCCGCGTGTTCTGCGCGCGGAGACGGCCGCGGTCGCGGCGCTTGCCGTGGTCCTGGCCGGGTCGTGACGGCGCTAGTCTCCGAACCGCTGGAGGACCCACAGTGCGCGAGTCGAAATCGAAACGAAAGCGGAGTCCCAAGTCGGCCTACGACCGGGGACTGGACCTGCTCGCGCGGCGCATGCACTTCGCGGCCGAGATGCGGACGAAGCTCGCTCGCCGCGACTATCCGGAGGAGGAGGTCGATGGTGCGATCGAGCGCCTGGCTGCGGACGGCTACCTGAACGAGCGCGAGGCCGCGCGGATGCTGGTCCGCTCGCTCAAGCGCCGCGGCTACGGCCGGCGGCGGCTCGAACTCGACCTGCGGCGACGCGGGGCGGAGGAGACGGCAGCGGCCGCCGCCCTCGAGCAGGTGGGCGACGAGGACGAACTGGAGCGGGCAGGGTCGGTGGCCGCGCGCTGGCGCCGGGCGCACCCGGGGCGGAACGTCCCCTCCCTGGCCCGGCATCTCGAGCGCCGCGGCTTCACTCCCCGTACTATTGGCGCCGTGCTGTTCGACTCGGCCGATGAGGCGGTCGACCAAGGCGCTTCCCGCGGAAGCGGGGAAGCGGCAGGCAAGACGGCCGGAATGCGGGGACACAGCTCATGTTGAGTCGGGACATCAGGCGCAGCTTCATCGACTTCTACGCCGGCCGCGGGCACGCGGAGGTGGCGAGCTCGCCGCTCGTCCCGAGGGACGACCCGACCCTGCTGTTTGTCAACGCCGGCATGGTCCAGTTCAAGAACTGCTTCCTCGGGGTGGAGAAGCCGGGCTCGCCGCGCGCGGTGACCTCCCAGAAGTGCCTGCGGGTGTCCGGCAAGCACAACGACCTGGAGAACGTCGGTCCGAGTCCCAGGCACCACACGTTCTTCGAGATGCTCGGGAATTTCTCCTTCGGCGACTACTTCAAGGAAGAGGCGATCAGGTCCGCCTGGGAACTGGTCACCGGGCCCTGGGGACTTGAGCCCGAGCACCTGTTCGCCACCGTTTTCGAGCAGGACGACGAGGCCGAGGACCTGTGGTTGCGGATCTCCGGCCTGCCGCCGGAGCGGGTCCTTCGCTGCGGCGAGAAGGACAACTTCTGGGCCATGGGCGACACCGGGCCCTGCGGTCCGTGCAGCGAGATCTTCGTCGACGCCTCGCCGCACCTGCCCGAGGTCGGCTGGGAGGAGGGCGAGGAATCGGGGCGCTATCTCGAGATCTGGAACCTGGTCTTCATGCAGTTCGAGCGCCACGAGGATGGCCGGAGCGAGCCGCTCCCGAACCCGTCCATCGACACCGGCGCGGGCCTGGAGCGCGTGGCGGCGGTGCTTCAGGGCGTGGAGTCGAACTACGACACGGACCTGTTCAAACCGGTGCTGCGGGCGGTCGCCGCCGAGGCCGGCCGCGAGTACGGCCGCGACCCGGATGCCGATGTTTCGCTGCGGGTGATCGCCGACCACCTGCGCGCGGTCGGCTTCCTGCTCGCTGACGGCGTGTTGCCGAGCAACGAGGGCCGCGGCTACGTGCTGCGCCGGATCCTTCGCCGGGCGTCGCGGCACGGCATGAAGCTGGGGTTCGAGGAACCGTTCATCGCCGCCTTGCTGCCCTCGCTGGAGGAGGCGTTCGCCGGCCACTACCCGGAACTCGAGGCGGCGCGCGAACCGTCGTCGGCGACGGTGACCGCCGAGGAGACCCGGTTCCTCGAGACGGTCGCGGTCGGCGCCGGCAAGGTCCAGCAGGCGATCGAGGAGGCACGGGCCGGAGGCCGGTCGGCGCTGGGCGGCGAGCAGGTCTTCCGGCTCTACGACACCTTCGGCCTGCCGCTCGAGACGGTGCGCGAGATCGCCGAGGAGGAGCAGTTCGGGATCGACGAGGCGGGCTTCGAGGCGGCGCTGGCGGAGCAGCGGGAGCGGTCGCGGACGGGACGCAAGCAGCTCGACGTGGGAAAGGCGCTCGAGTCGCAGTTGAGGCAGGCGACCGAGTCGCTGCGGCTGAAGGCCGAGGAGCCCGGGAAGGTGCTCAAGTCGCCGGCGAGCCAGGTCGACTCCAGCGAGTCGCCAACTGGACTGGCGCAGGCAAGCGGTTCGGACTCGACGGAGATCGAGAGTCGCTCGGAGAGCGGATTCGTGGGCTACGGCGATCTCGAGATCGAGGCAAGAGTTCTCGGCCTGATCAAGACCGGCGGAGAAGAGCCGCAAGGGGTGGAGAGGTTGACGGGCCCTGGCTTCGCAGTCTTCGATCGCACTTCCTTCTACGCCGAGGCCGGGGGACAGGTCGCAGATGTGGGCCAGGCGAGTTGGGATGGCGGCGAGGCCGGAGTTCTGGACACTCGAAAGCAGGGCTCCGTCAGCGTCCACCAGATCGATGTAGCCCAAGGCGTGCTTGAAGTCGGCGCCGCCGTTCGGCTCCAGGTCGACCGCGAGCGCCGCGAATCCGCCCAGCGCCACCACACGGCGACCCACCTCCTCCACGCCGCCCTCCGGCAGCATCTCGGCGCCGGCGTGCGCCAGGCAGGTTCCCTGGTCCACCCCGACCGGCTGCGCTTCGACTTCACTCACGGCGCTCCGGTCACCGAAGAACAGCGGGAGGCGATCGAGGACACGGTGAACGAGTGGGTTCGGCGCGCCGTCCCGGTCGAGATCACGGAGCGCTCCTACGCCGAGGCCGTGGCGGCCGGCGCGATGGCGCTGTTCGGCGAGAAGTACGGCGACCGCGTGCGCACGGTCGAGGTGCCGGGCTTCAGCCTCGAACTCTGCGGCGGCTGCCACGTCGGGAACACCGGCGAGGTCGGCCTCGTGTCACTGGTCGGCGAGCGGGGCGTGGCCGCCGGCGTGCGCCGGATCGAGGCGCTTGCGGGCGACCGCGCGGAGCGCCTGCACCGCGACCGGGCCCGTCTGCTGGCGACGCTCGAGTCGGAAATCGGCGCCTCCGGAGAGCAGGCCGCGGCCGAGATCCGGGCCCTCAAGGAGCGCCTGCGCGAGGTCGAGCGCGAACTGTCGAAGCTCCGTCTCGGGCTGCTGGCCGGCGACGGGAAGTCGGCCCGCGTCCCGTCGGCGGACGGCGACGCCCGCAAGGTCGGGGGCGTCGACGTCGTCCTGCGCGAGGTGCCGGCCTCGAACGTCGGCGAACTGCGCAACCTGGCCGACGTCCTGCGGAGTCGACTTGGCTCCGGCGTGGTCGTCCTCGGCGCACTGGACGAAGGCAAGGTGAAGCTTGTCGCCTCGGTGACCAGGGATCTCCAGGACCGGGTCGACGCGTCGGCGGTGGCCCGCGCGATGGGTTCCGCGATTTCGGGCAGCGGCGGCGGCCGCAAGGACTTCGCCCAGGCCGGGGGCCGGGCGGAGAATCTGCTGCCGGCCTTCGCCGCCGCCGAACGGCACATCGAAGACAGCCTGAGCTGACGGGAAGAGTCCGGATGGCGAGTCAGCGCGACAACTCCCCGCAGCCGCTGCCGGCGCCGTCCGTTCGGGCCGGTCTGAATCTTCCGAACGCGCTGACGCTCAGCCGCATCCTGATCGTGCCCGTACTCGTCGTCGTCCTGTTGACGAAGACGAGCGGCTGGCAGTTCATCGGCCTGGGCCTGTTCCTCGTCGCGTCCCTGACCGACTTTCTGGACGGCTTCCTGGCTCGCCGGCGCAAGCAGGTGACCGCGCTCGGCAAGCTGCTCGATCCGGCGGCGGACAAGATCCTGACCTCGGCGGCCTTCATCTCCCTGGTCGGCCTCGGACTGGCCCCGGCCTGGATGGTGGTCGTCGTCGTGGCGCGAGAGTTCGCGGTCTCCTCGCTGCGCTCGCTTGCCGCGGCCCAGGATGTCGTGCTGGCGGCAAGCTTTGCCGGCAAGGTCAAGACGACGACGCAGATCGTCGCCATCTCGCTCCTGATCATCTCGGGTCGGTTGGGCGCGTTCGACGCGCTGGCGCCGGTTTTCGCTGTGGGTGGCGCTGGCCGCGACGCTCTACTCCGGCATCGAGTACTTCGTGCGCAACGGCCGCACGGTGCTGCTCGCGTTCGGCGGCGCGCCACGGCCGTGATCGAGCGCGCGCTGGCCTGGTTGGCCGCCTTTGCCCGGCGCCGCTACCGCCTTGTGTTCGTCGTCGCGGCGGTGCTCGTCGCGCTCTGCGTGCTGTCAGCGACGACGCTTCGCTTCGACACGGAGATCCTCAACCTGCTGCCGGACGACGATCCGGTCGTCACGACCTTCCGGTCGACGATCGAGGACTTCGGCAGTCTGGACTTCCTGCTGGTGCTGGTGCGCCTGCCGGAGGGCCAGCCGCTCGACCCGTACCTCTTCTTCGTGGACGAACTCGGCTCGTCGATGGAAGCGCTCGAGGAGATCGACTACGTCGAGTACGACGTCGGCGAGCTGCTCGAGTTGGCCGAGCTGTTCGGGCCCCACATGTTCGCCTACCTCGACGAGCAGGGCCGGGAGGAAGTGGCGAGCCGGCTGACCGAGGACGGCCTCAGGCTCCAGGTCGCCGAGCTGCGCCGGGGATTGCGTTCCCCCCAGGCGCTGGCGCTGCGCGACCTGACGCTGCTGGACCCGCTGGACGTCCACGAGGTCCTCCTGGAGCAGATCGCTCTTGCTCGCGGCGGCCTGGACGTCGACTGGACCTCGGGCTACTTCCTTTCCGAGGACCGCTCGCGGGCGCTGATGATCGCGCGCCCGGCGCAGCCGGCTCAGGAGATCGAGTTTGGCCGCCGCCTGCTGGCGGACATTGACCGGTTGACGGCGGATTTGCTGGCGCGCTGGCCGGAGATCGCCGGCGAGGAACCGGACGGCGAGCCGTTGCCGGCGCCGGAGGTGGCCCTCGGCGGCACCTACGTCACGGCGGTGTCCGACGCCGGCTCGATCGTCGGCGGACTGGTCTCTAACCTGGCGACGTCGATCGTCGGCGTGCTGCTCCTGTTCGCCCTGGCGTTCCGCCGCGTCGGCTTGATCGCGTATGCCTTCGTGCCGCTCGCCTTCGGCCTGGTGCTGGCTTTCGGTTTCGCCGGCGCCGTGTTCGGCGAGTTGAATGCGCTGACCAGCGGTTTCGCCGCGCTGCTGGTCGGCCTGGGGATCGACTTCGTCATCGTCTCCTACGGGCGCTACGTCGAGGAGCGGCGCCGGGGCGCCGATCTCGAGGCGGCCCTGGTGGCGATGAGCGGTTCCTCGGGCCGCGCGGTCTGGACCGGCGCGATCACCACCGCGGCGACGTTCTACGCGTTCATCGTGACCGATTTCGTCGGACTCAGGCAGATGGGGCTTCTGACCGGCACCGGCATCCTCTTCTGCATGGTTTCGGTCCTCGTGCTGCTTCCGGCCATGCTGGCGTGGCGGGAGGATCACCCGCGGCCCGGAGGTCGGATGCCGCGGCTCGTTCTGCACGGTCTTGGCGCCCGCCGGCTGGTGCGCTGGAGCTTCGAGCGGCCGATGCTCGTGATCTGCGCCTGCGTGGCGGTCACTGCCGGCGCCGGCATCCTCGCGCCGCGCCTGGAGTTCGAGGACGCGATCAGGGAGCTCAGGCCGCAGGGGAATCCCGGCGTCGAGGTGCAGGACGAGGTGGCGGAGTACTTCGGCTCGGGGCTGAACTACACGATGATCGTGCTCTCGGGCGAGACGGAAGCCGAGGCCCTGGAACTCTCCATCCAGGCCGAGGAGGAGGCCCGGGAGTTGGTGGACGGCGGGGTCCTCACGGGGATCCGCGGGATCGGCAGCCTGGTGCCCTCGCCGGCCAGCCAGGCCGCGGCGCACGACTGGCTCGATCGTCACCGGGAGTTGCTGGACCGGGAGCGCCTGCACGAGTTGTTCGAGCGCCATGCGACCGAGGAGGGCCTGCGGGCGGAGCCCTTCCGGCGCGGTATCGATCTGCTGGCCGACGCCGGGGCCGGCCGGGCGCCCGTGACGGCGGCAACGCTGCGGGATTCGCCCCAGATCGGACGGCTGCTGGAGCGCTACATGAGCCGCAACGAGGGTGGCACGAAGCTGGTCGTCTACCTTTACCCGCCGCCGGGAATGTGGCGCCGGGGCGCGCCGCCGGGGGCCCATGAGCTCGCGGAACGACTGGGCCCGCAGGCCGAGGTCACCGGCGTGAACGTGGTCGGCGAACGGCTGCGAAACGGCATTCGCGTCGACGCGGTGACGGCTTCCGTCATCGGCTTCCTGCTGGTTGCCCTGCTCCTGTTCCTGGACTATCGATGGGTGGTCAGCACCCTCCTCTCCCTGCTGCCCCTGAGCATCGGCGTGGTCTGGATGCTCGGGATCATGGTGCTGATCGGGGAGGACATGAACTTCTTCAACGTCTTCGTCGTCACGATGATCATCGGCATCGGCGTGGACTATGGAGTGCACATGGTCCACCGTTGGCGCGAGGTCGGCTTCGGCCCCGAGGCGCTTCAGGGCGAGCGTCTGGTCGCGGCCCTGGGGGAAACCGGCAAGGCGATCGTGCTCGCCGCCGTCTCGACCAGCGTCGGTTTCGGATCGCTCGCCCTCTCGCACTACCCGGGCCTGCGCTCGATGGGCATCGTCGCCATTCTCGGCGCGGTCGCCACCGCCCTGGTCTCGATCACCCTGTTGCCGGCCCTGGTCGCGCTCGGCCGGCGGCGCGCGGGGAAAGTCGCCTGATGTTCCAGGGTCTTCAGGACAAGCTCCAGGGAGTCTTCCGCTCCCTGCGCTCGGAGGGCCGCATTTCGCAGGACGACGTCCGGCGCGCGGTGCGCCAGATCCGTCTCGCCCTGCTGGAGGCCGACGTCCACGTTCGGGTCGTGCGCTCCTTCGTCGGGCGCGTCCAGGAGCAGGCACTGGGCGATGAGGTGCTGAGCAGCCTGACCCCCGATCAACACATGGTCCGCATCGTGCGCGACGAGCTGATCGCGGTGCTCGGCGAGCCGGGACGGGAACTCGAACTCAAGGGCCGGCCGGCGGTGGTCGTGCTCTGCGGCCTGCAGGGCTCGGGCAAGACGACGACCGCGGGCAAGCTGGCGCACCGGCTGCGGGCCCAGGGCCGGATACCCGTGCTGGCAGCCGGAGACCTGATGCGGGCGGCGGCGGTCGAACAGCTCAAGCAGGTCGGGGCCGCGGCGGACACGCCGGTGCTGGAGCCGCTGGCTGGCGAGAAGCTGGGCGCGTTTGCCGACCGGGCGCCTGGTGCGGCGCGCGACGCAGGTTTCGACACGCTGATCTTCGATACCGCGGGCAGGCTCCATGTCGACGCGGAGAAGGTGGCGGAGCTCCAGGCGCTGGTAGAGCGGGTCGATCCCTGCGAGACGCTGTTCGTCTGCGACGCGATGACCGGTCAGGACGCCGTCAGGAGCGCCTCCGCCTTTGCCGAGGGAACGCGGCTCACCGGCGCCGTGATGACCAAGCTCGACGGTGACGCCCGCGGCGGCGCCGCGTTGTCGCTCAGGGGAGTGACCGAGGTCCCGCTTCGCTTCGTCGGGGTAGGCGAGAAGCTGGAAGATCTCGAACCCTTCGCGCCCGACCGTCTCGCCTCCCGCATCCTGGGCATGGGCGACGCGCTGTCGCTGATCGAGAAGGCCGAGCGGGTGCTCGACCGCGAGGAAACCGAGCGCCTCGCAGAGCGCATCGCCCGCCAGGAGTTCACGCTCGAGGACCTGCGCGACCAGTTGCGCCAGTTGCGCCGGATGGGGCCGCTGACCCAACTCCTCGAGTTGCTGCCGGGCCAGTTCCGGGGCGCCGACGTGGCCGGCGCCGTCGACGAGAGCCGGCTGGTGGGAGTCACCGCCCTGATCGATTCGATGACCCCGCGCGAACGACGGAACCCGGCGATCCTGAACGCCAGCCGCCGGCGCCGCATCGCCCGCGGCGCCGGTCGAACGGTCCAGGAGCTGAACCAGTTGATCAAGCAGTACCGCCAGATGCGCAAGCTGATGAAGCGCACGAAGGGCAAGTGGATGAAGGGCATCCGGGGCGTCCGGCCATAGGCAGCCGCGGCCGACGGCTTGCAGCAGCCTCCGCTTCCCCGGCCTGCGCGTTCTGATGTTAGACTGCGCCGCTGCCTCGTCGCCAGCTCCGCTGTGGAGCCGGCGCCCCAACAAACTTGGAAGATCCTGAGATGGTGAAGATAAGACTCCGGCGCATGGGTTCGCGCCACAGACCGTTCTACCGCGTCGTCGTGTCGGACAGCCGCAAGGTCCCTTCGTCGCGGGTGATCGAGGAACTAGGGCACTACGACCCGCGCAAGGACCCGGTGGTGATCCGGCTCAAGACGGACCGCATCGACCACTGGGTTTCGCGGGGTGCGCAGGTCACGGACACCGTCCGGGGCCTGGTGCGCAGAGCTTCTGCCGCGGCGGAATCCTAGGGCGTGTCGGAGGTCGCCGATCAGCTCGCCGGCGTCGTTCGGTCGATCGTCGATCAACCCGAGGCGGTTCGGGTCGAGGAGATCGAGGAAGAGGACGCGATCGTGCTGCAGGTGGAGGTCGCGCCGGATGAGCTTGGGCGCGTGATCGGACGCCAGGGACGCAGCGTGCGCTCGCTGCGCGCGCTGCTTGAGGTGCGCGGGGCCGAGACCGGCGAGTACTACGAAGTCGAGATCGTCGAACCGGAGTAGCCACGGTTGAGCCGTCGCCGATCCCGGGCTCGAGGGTTCAGACGTGAGGATGGAACAGGCGCAGCGCTGCAATGACCCGTAGCGACGAGTCGGAGATGATCGTCGTCGGCTCCGTCCTGCGGGCCCACGGGCTGCGCGGCGAAGTGCTCGTCCTGCCCGACAGCGAGAACCCGGCCCGCTTTGTGCGCGGCTCGGAGCTCTTCGTGCGGGACGGGGTAGAGCCGCGGCGGCTGGAGGTCGCATCGAGCCGGTCGCATCGGGGCCGGGAACTGGTTCAGTTCGTCGGCGTGTCGGACCGCGACGCAGCGGAGGCGCTCCGCGGCGCGCTGCTCGAAGTTGCGGAGGAGAGCGTGCCGGCGGCGGAAGAGGGCAGCTTCTACTACTTCCAGCTCGTTGGCTGCCGGGTCGTGGACAAAGCGTTGGGCGACCTGGGCGAGGTCACCGAGGTGGTCGAGGACGGCGGCGGCGTGCTGCTTGCGGTGGCGCGGCCGGAAGTCGGCGGCTCGGTACTCGTTCCGTTCGTGAACCAACTGCTGCCGGAGATCGACGTCGAGGAACGTCTGATCCGCAGCGACCTGCCCAAGGGCTTCCTGGAAGCATGCGGATCGACGTCGTAACCATCCTGCCCGCGGTCTTCCGCGAGTTTCTGGAGGCGAGCCTGATCGGTCGGGCGAGGGCGGCCGGCCTGCTCGACGTGCGGGTCCACGACCTGCGCGACTACACGGACGATCCCCACCGCAGCGTGGACGACGAGCCCTACGGCGGCGGCGGCGGCATGGTGATGACCGCGCCGCCCTGGCTCAAGGCGGTGCGGGCGATCGCCGGCGCGGACTCCGCCGCCCACCGCATCCTGCTCTCGCCGCAGGGAGAGCGCCTGGACGATGCGAGAGTCCAGGCTCTGGCGCACGAGGAGCGGCTGGTGCTCCTGTGCGGCCGCTACGAGGCGGTCGACGAGAGGGTGCGCGATCTGGTCGTCGACTCCGAACTGTCGATCGGCGACTATGTCCTGTCGGGCGGGGAGGCGCCGGCGATGGTCGTGATCGAGGCGATATCGCGTCAGGTCCCCGGCGTCGTCGGGCGGCAGTCGTCCGTCGCGAACGAGAGTTTTCGCACCGGCATGCTCGATCACCCGCACTACACCCGCCCGCCGGTCGTCGAGGGCATCGAGGCGCCGGAAGTGCTGCGCTCCGGCGACCATGCCCGCATCGACGCATGGCGCCGTGAGCAGGCGCTCGAAGCGACCCGCCGCAAGCGGCCGGACCTGCTGGGCGGGGAAGGCTCCGCGCGGGAGGAAGCGTTTTCCGGTGTGGGTCGGCGGCAGTAGACAGGCTTCCATCCTTGTCGGTTCAGGGTCGGTCTCTGGCAGACGGTTCCGCACTGTCTGCCGCCCGAGGGCAGCGCGCCGTGAACGGCGGCGGCGTGCCTTGGCTTGGATCCTCCGGTGATCCGCGACGCACGCTCAGGCTCATCTCTCGTGGGATTGACATCGCCCCTTCAGGCTCATCTGTCATGGGACAAGGCTGTTGACGGGCTTGACACGCGTGCTAAGCTAACGGGACATACAGTGGAGGTCCTCCACAACCGGAGGTCCTCCACAACCGGAGGTCCTCCACAACCGGAGGTCCTCCAATGAGCAAAGACAGTTGGTTTCGTGGCGCGCTGCTGAGCGCGCTGTTCTTCGGGCTAGTGGCCGGGCCATTGCCGGCTCAAAGCTCCAGACCGTCAACGGCTCCAGAGATCGGTGTTCCAGGCACCGGCGGCACCGTCACCCCCACCAGTGTCGCGGTATCGAGCAGCACCAACTACTACAGAGCGCACGCTATGGCCAGGGAGTTGAAGGGCATGTGTGACTGTTTGGCGAGTGTGGGGTTTCATATCGAGGTCGTCGCTTACGCGGCGATGATCGTGGGTGTAGCTCTCGCACTGGCGACGGTCATCTCTGGGGGGGTTGTTGGTATCATTGCTCTACCGGTCGGCGCGTTACTGTCTGTCGTTGGTGCCGTGCTCGGTGGCGCGTCGCTGGTGAAGTCTTGGTGCTCCAACACGTTCGCGCCTTGGTACGCTCTCAATTTCGGATAGGAAGGCGACGGCAAATTGTTGTTACTCTTTGTAGCTTGCTTGGCCTCTGCTGTTGCCGCGCTGCTGGCGTTCGTAGTCGCCTCTTCGCTTGCCGGCAACAAGTGGGCTCTAGGGTGGGCGATCCGAACCGCTTGCCGCCGCCGCTAGAGACCTCGGACGGAGATGTACGGCGGTCTCAGACGTGGATCAGCGTCTGAGACTGCCGTTTTCGGCTCCTCCCTGGCCGCGGACCCCCCGGGGGGTCACAGGGCCGGGCCTCGTCACGAAGCGAACAGCAGCCGGGCAACGCCGACAGCGACTGCGAGCAGCCAGCTCGCCCACGCCGCCCAGGATGCGCCATGTGAGCCGCAGTTCGAGCGCGGCCAAGTGCGCCTTCGTCGCTCCGCCCCGGAGAACGACACGGATGGTCTGGGGTTGACCCGGTTCCGTGGACACCTCATTCTTGGAGGAGGAGGAGTTCACGATGTCACGATCAAGAGCCCGGTACGCCCCGGAGTACCGGCAGCAGATGGTAGATCTGGTCCGGTCCGGGCGTAGCCCGGACCAACTGGCTCGCGAGTTCGAGCCGTCAGCGCAGTCGATCCGGAACTGGGTGGCCCAGGCGGACCGGGACGAGGGCCGCCGGAGCGACGGCAGCACGACGGCGGAGCGTGAGGAGTTGCGCCGGCTGCGCCGGGAGAACCGCCGGTTGCGGGAAGAGCGGGCAATCCTGGCAAAAGCAACGGCCTGGTTCGCTCGGGAGACGGGACCGAAGGGGTCTTCCGGTTCATGAGAGCGCACCAGGCCGAGTTCCACGTCACGACGATGGCCCCGCGTGCTCGGCGTCTCCACGAGCGGGTACTACGCCTGGCTTGGGCGGCCACGCTCGGCCAGGGAAAAGTCGAACCGTCTTCTCGCCGCGCGTGTGCGGGCGATCCACGAGCGAAGCCGCGGGACCTATGGCGCGCCGCGGATTCAGGCCGAGCTGGCCGACGAGGGAGTTTCTGTGAGCCGCAAACGGATCGCAAGGCTGATGCAAGAGTCCGGCTTGGCCGGCGTAAGCCGGCGCAAGAAGCCGGGGACGACCCGCCGCGATCGGAAGGCTCGACCGGCGCCGGACCTCGTGGACCGGGAGTTCACGGCCGAGGCTCCTGACCGCCTGTGGGTCGCGGACATCACCTATGTGCCAACGCTGGCCGGGTTCCTGTATCTGGCCGTCGTGCTGGACGTCTTCAGCCGCCGGATCGTCGGCTGGGCGATGGCCTCCAGCCTTCAGACGGACCTCGTGATCGATGCTCTGAACATGGCCGTCGCGCAGCGCCGACCCGGTGAGGGTGTGCGCTGGCGGCTCCGTCGTTGACGTTGCCCGGTCGATTCGAGAGGCGCACGATCTGGCCTTCCTGAGCCTCGTAGGCGGTGATCGGGTAGTAGCTGCGCGCTCCCCGACGCTGGCGGTTGTACCCCCGAAAGGCCCCCTCCACCTTGGACCCCGTGCTGATCACGGAGCCGTCCACATCGAGGGTGAGCCGCCGCCTGCCGGTTTGCCGCAACAGAGCGCCGACCAGGTCCTCGTTGACCTTCGACAACCGCTCCACATGCTCCTTGCGCAAACACTGGAGCCAGTAGCTGACGGTGCGTGGCGTCGGCGGCCTGCTCAGGCCGGCAAAGCGCGCCATGATCGGATCACCTTGCTCGTTCTGAAGATGCAGGACTCGGCGTCCGCCGACGAGAATCAAGCCCAGCAGCGAAAGCAGCATCGCAACAGCGCCGAAGTCGGTCGTCGGAAACGAGGAGCCGACCGCTTTGCGAAGCAGATCGATGAACCCGCTTCGCCTCAGGTACTCCCGCAACAGCTCGAGGCCGGCGTGGGAGGTCACCTCCTGGCGTCCGAACCGATAGTCCAACTTGCCGTTGACACGACGCTTCAGATCTGCTCTTCTATACCGCACTGGGAGTGGCCTTTCGTCGAAGGGGTTTGTGATGGTTGCGAATCACGATTCTACCCCATCCCGTAAGGCCCTCCCGGCTTCAACCTTGGCTCAGAACCCGAGACGATATTCGCGAATCAAGGTACACTTCGCTGAAGTTCGGGAAACGTTGCCGCGAAGCCGGCATCGTGCTCTCGATGGGCTCCGTGGGAGACTGCTTCGACAACGCCATGGCCGAGAGCTTCTTCGCCAGCCTCGAATGCGAACTGCTTGACCGCACCGTCTTCAGCAACCACGCGGAAGCCAGAGGCGAGCTCTTCCGCTACATCGAGGGCTGGTACAACATGCGCCGGAGGCACTCATCCATCGGACACCAGTCCCCGGTCAACTTCGAAAAGGCGCACCAAGAAGCCGCCTGAATCCCCAAACACTAACCGTCCACGAAACCGGGGCAACTCCAGGTCTTCGGGATCGCCTCCGCTTTGAGCGGAGTCGAGGCCGGCCTGTTCAAGGTCGCTGGCCGCGGCGAAGGTGTCGAAGGCCATCCAACGGCTCATGGGCTTTGGCCAAGCGCCGCAGGCCATCGAGAGAGGACGGCCGCGGCGCTCCGGGAGTGCGTCCGGGAACTCGGCCACTACGTCGAGCGGGTCGGCCGCTGGATGCGGGAACGGGCGCTGGACAGCGCTAGAGGTTGCGCGGAGGGTGCCGAACAGGCGATAATCCGCGTCCTGACCGCTTCGCGGTGTGCGAGCCTGGATGCAAGAGCCGTCCGGTTCGCAGGAGGGACGCGAAGCCGCTACCGCTGATAACGAAGCCGCGGGGTCAGAACTGCGGCTCAGGCACAGGTGACACGCAATGCACGATCTACAGCAAGTCGAGCAGGAGTACGTGCAGCAGGGCCTGCCCGATTTTCGGGCCGGTGACACGGTCAAGGTCCACGTTCGGGTCAGAGAGGGCGCCAAGGAGCGGATCCAGATCTTCCAGGGCGTGGTGATCTCCCGCCGCGGCAGCGGCACCCGGGAGACGTTCACCGTGCGCAAGGTCTCGGGCGGCATCGGTGTCGAGCGGATCTTCCCGCTGCATTCGCCGGTGATCGGCCAGATCGAGGTCGTGCGCCGGGGCAAGGTCCGCCGCGCCAAGCTCTACTACCTCCGCAAGTTGCGCGGCCGCGCCGCCCGCATCGAGGAGCTCCGCAAGCGCTGACCAACTCGAAGTCCGCGACGGGTTTGGCGGCGCTGATCGCCGAGACGTACCGCTTGCGCCTGATGCGCGGGCTCGAACAGCAGTTCGCGACCGCCGGCTACGGGCTTGTCGCCGGAGTGGACGAGGCGGGTAGAGGCTGTCTGGCCGGCCCGGTGGTCGCGGCGGCGGTGGTGGTCGCCCCGGACACCCTGATCCCGGGCGTCGACGACAGCAAGCGGCTGTCCGCGCGACAGCGTGAGCGGTTGGCCGGAGCGATCAGGCAGCGGGCGGTCGCCTGGTCGGTTGCCAGGGGCGACGCCGCCTTGATCGACCGCATCAACGTGCTCGAAGCAACCCGTTGGGCGATGCGCAGCGCCCTGCGGTCACTGCACGTACGCCCTGCCGTCGCCATAGTCGATGCCGTGCGGCTCGAGGCGGTGGACGTGTGCGGCGCCGACGTGCCCCTGGCGCCCCTGGTGAGGGCCGACTCCCTCAGTTTCGCCGTTGCCTGCGCCTCGATCATCGCCAAGACGGACAGGGACCGCCTGATGGCGGCATACGACCGGCAGTACCCGGGTTTCGGGTTTGCCCGCCACAAGGGGTACGCGTCGGAGGATCACCGCGCCGCGCTGAAGGAACTGGGGCCGACGCCGCTGCATCGTCTCACCTTCCGCTCCGTGCTGCCGACATAGGATCGCGGGCGTGCGCCGGAATCTCCTGCTGTTCGCGATCGTGGCCGGCATCGTCGCCGTAGCGGCGGTCGTTCTGTGGTTCGCGCCGAAGGCGCAGGAGGCGAGGGCGCCCGGGCTGGCCCGGGCCTGGGTCGGCGTGGAGGTCGGGGACGAGGGCGTGGCGAGGACGGGCACGGTCGAACTCGGCGCCGGCGAGGGCTTCCGGTTGCATGCGGTCGTCGAGGCGCAGCGCGGCGGAGACGGCGAGGCCGTGTACTACAGCGCGGCGCCCCGGGTGGTGCTCGACGGTCAGGAGGTCGACGCTCTGCCCGCGGAAGAGCTGAGCGTGCTCGGCCGGGTCAGATTGCTCTGGTTCAGCGTCGAGAACGGCCTTCCCTTTCGCGAAGTGGAGAACGGCGCCGACCTCGAGAGCTTTGGCTACGATCAGTTCTTTCGTCCCGAGTGGGGTAGCGCGTGGTCAATCGACGGCACGCTCGAGGCCAACTTCGACAGTTGGGTGGAGGACGACGGTCCGCCGGTCGAGCGGGACTTCGGAACCCTTCGGTACCAGGTCTGGGTGGAGACCTCGCTGGACGAGAACGCCCTGGTTCCGGATCAACGAGTGAAGTCCGAGGCCCTTCCAGGCGCGACCCGGGTCGAGGCGCGCCTGCCCGGCGCGCTGCGCGTCCCGTCGGCGGTGTTCGGGCTGCCGGGCATCGTCCGCGGCGACGGCGAGTGGGATGAGGCGGCCCTGGCGCGCCTTCAGACGCTCCATGGCGACCGGCTCGCCTTCAGCCGCGTGACCCTGCTGCAGGAGCTGCTGGATACCGGTGGCGTCGGCTGGGATGACCTGAACTGGCAGCTTGCGTCGCTCGACGGCAGCCTGTCGTGGCGTGCCCCGGACGCGGGCTCGCCGGCGCCGGGCGACCTGGTCCGGGTCGGGGACCGGTGGGTGGTCCTGCTGGGCGACGAGACCGGGCACGGCGAGACGGGGATGCTGGACGGAGCGGATCTCTGCCTGGACTTTGCCGCCGGCGCCTCCGTGCGGCGGCTGGACCAGATCTTCCTGCTCGGGAGCGAGGACGAAGGGGACGTGCAGGTGGCCTCGCCGCGGCCGCCTGTCTGATCGGCCTATTGCGCCGCGACCTCGCCGCCGGCTGAACTCCGGATCGCCTCTTCCAGCCTGCCTTTTCGAAGAAGCTCGCTGAAGACGTGCGGCTCCTGGTTCGGCCGGTAGAGCGCATAGAAGGGGATGCCGTAGCGTCCGAAGCTCGCCAGATAGCGGGCGATGCCGTCGTCCCGATTGGTCCAGTCGGCCTGCATCGCCACGACGTCGTAGCGGGTGAAGAGGGCGGCCGTCTCCTCGGTCTCGAGGACGAGACGTTCGTTCACCTTGCAGGTGGCGCACCAGTCCGCGGTGACGTCGACGAAGACCAGTCGCCCCTCCTCGGCGAGGGTTTCGGCCTGGACAGGGTCGAACGGAACCCAGTTCAGGACGTGTTGCGTGGCGGGTCCGGATCCGCCGCCGCCGGAAAGGGCCGGTGCGCCGTTCGCCAGAACCAGCACGAAGACGGCCGCGGCCACCGCGCCGAGGCGTTCGAGGATGCGCGGCGCCGTTCTCTGTGCGCGGCCCTGCAACCAGATGAAGAGGGCCAGGACGAGAAGCCCGATCTCGACAAAGGCGAGGCGGGCGCTGTCCATCTGGGCGGCCAGAACGTAAAGCAGCCAGACCGTCGTGCCGGCGATCAGAAAGCCCATGATCCCCCGCAGAGTCGCCATCCACTCGCCGGGTTTCGGCAGCATCCTGACCGCGTTGGGGACCGCGGCGAGCAGCAGGTAGGGGGCCGCGAGTCCGACGCCGACCGCGGTGAAGACGGTCACGATCGTGGTTCCCGGCTGGCTCAACGCAAAGCCGACCGCAGCGCCGAGGAAGGGCGCGGAGCACGGGGTCGCCATCAGGGTGGCGAAGACGCCGGAGAAGAAGTGCCCGGAGTAGCCCTCGCTGCGGCCGCCTCCCAGACGGTTGGTCATCGCGTGCGGCAGCTGGATCTCGAACAGACCCCAGACGTTCAGGGTGAACAGGGTGAGGACGAGCACCAGGAAGGTGACGAACAAAGGGTTCTGGAACTGGATTCCCCAGCCCACTGCCTGGCCGGCCGAGCGGGCCAAAAGCGTCGCCGCCGCGAGCACCCAGAACGAGACGAGGATGCCCAGCGTCGTCATCAGGGCGCCCGCCGTGATCTCCCGGCGGGGACGGCCGGAAGCCTGGGCCAGTCCGAAGAGCTTGAGCGAGACGATCGGCAGCACGCACGGCATGCCGTTCAGGATGAGTCCGCCGAGCAGGGCCGGAATCAGCGCCGCGAAGAGTCCGATGGCGCCGGCGGAGGCGCCGTCCGACCCTGCCGGAGGGGCGTCGAAGGCTGGATGGCCGGTTGGCTCGCCGCTGGCGCCGATCTCGAGTTGAACCGTTGCCTCGGCGGTGACCGGCGGCAGACACTGGATGTCGTCGCAGGCCTGGTAGGTGAGTTCGGCGGACACGTCGACGGCGCCGGCTGGTGCGTCCGCGGGCAGGTCGAGGTCCGCGTGGACCACCGTCTCGTGCTCGTAGACAGCCAGCAGCTCCTCGGAGAAGCCGAACTCCCACATGACGTGGTCGGGGTAGTGGACCTCGGGCCGCGGCCAGCCGGCGGGCAACTCGAAGGCGATCTCGGTGGGGATCAGGTAGTCGAAACTCGGTGTGTTGCTCTGGATGTGCCAGCCGTCTTCGATCGTGATCACGGCGGCGATGCGCACCGCTTCGCCGGGAGCGTAGGACGTGCGGTCGGCGAACGCCTCGAGCGAAGCCATCTGAGGCGGCCGGAACTGGCTTCCCGCGACCGCCGCGAGGCACAGGATCGCGGCGACGGCAATTGCCGCTCTTGTTCCCAACCTGCTGCTACGATCCTGCTTCATGCCTTCCGGTGAGCGCGAGTCGGCGACGATGGCTGTCTCCCGGCGGGTGGCCGAGCTGCGCCGCGAGGGGGTCGAGGTGTTCGACCTGGGAGCCGGAGAGCCCGACTTCCCCTCGCCGGAGACAGCGGTCAAGGCTGTACAACGAGCCCTCGACGAGGGCCGGACGAAGTATACGGTGCTCGAAGGCACGCCCGAACTCAGAGCCGGCCTCGCGGCCCGGTACGGCGCCCGGGGAGCACCCTGGGGCGCGGCCAACGTGCTGGTCACCGTGGGCGCCAAGGCTGCCCTGTACCAGCTCGCCAAGGCGTTTCTGTCCCCGGGCGACGAGGTCGTCGTGCCGACGCCGGCCTGGGTCAGCATCCCGGCCCAGGTGAGGCTTGCGGGCGCCGCGGCGGTCACGGCGCCGATGGCGGCCGCCGACGGCTTCGCGATCCGGGCCCAACCGCTGGTCGAGGCGATGTCGGAACGTACGCGCGCGGTGATCGTCAACTCGCCCTGCAATCCGACCGGCGCGGTCGTGTCGATCCTCGATCTGGAGCGGATCGCGGCCGCCTGCGCCGAGCGCAACGCCCTGCTGATCTCCGACGAGACGTACGAGCGGTTCGTCTACGACGGCAAGCGGCACGCCAGCGTGGCGTCCCTGGCGGCGAGGTATCCGGAGACGGTCGTCCTTGTGGGCTCCTTCTCGAAGACGTACGCGATGACCGGATGGCGGCTCGGCTACCTGCTCGGCGCTCCTTCGGTGGTCGCCGCGGCGGCCGCGGTGCAGAGCCACGTCACCTCGAACGCGACCTCGTTCGCGATGGCCGGCGCCGAGGCGGTGCTTGAGAGCGAACCGCCGGAGGCGGCAGACCTGGTGGCGGCGTGCGCACGGCGTCGCCGGCGCCTGCTGGCGGAGCTGGACCGGATTCCGGGCGTCGTTTGCCCGCCGCCGGCCGGCGCCTTCTATGCGTTCCCGGACGTGAGCGCCTGGTTCGACGAGGACTGTCCCGACTCCGTGGCGTTCAGTCGCCGTCTGCTCGATGAGGCCGGTGTGGCGACGACCCCCGGTTCGGCTTTCGGCTGCGAGGGCCACATCCGCCTGTCGTACGCTTGCAGAGACGAGATGCTGGCCTCGGGGCTGGAACGGCTCGCCGGCCTGCTGAGTGGCGCCGGAGAAGCCGGCAGGAGGCGCGCGGGATGAGACCATTGATCGGCAGGCTCGCGTTTCCGATGTTCAATCTGTTCGGCATCCGCGTGCGGGTCCATTTCACCTTCATCCTGCTCCTGGTCTGGCTGGCGGTGCTGGCGCCGGGCATGCAGAGCAGCGTCGCGATGGTCGGCCTGGTCGTCGTCGGGCTGTTGGCGAGTGTCGTCGTTCACGAGTTGGGCCACGCGCTGACCGCTCGCCGGTACGGGATCGAGACGCGCGAGATCGTCTTGACGCCGATTGGGGGCGTGGCCCGCCTGGACGGTTATCCGCAGGGCACGGCCGAGTTGGCGATCGCGGCGGCCGGTCCGCTGGTGAACCTGGGTCTGGCGACGACGCTTTTCTTCGGGCTGGTCCTGGCCGGGCTGCCGCCGTGGGGCGTCGGCCCCGTCGTCGATCTGCCTTCGGCACTGCAGTGGTTGCTGTTCGGCAATCTGTGCCTGTTCGCGCTCAATCTGCTGCCCGCGTTTCCCCTCGACGGCGGCCGTATCCTCCGCTCGGCGCTGTCCTCCTTCCTGGGTCAGGAACGGGCGACGAAGATCGCGACCCGGCTGGGGATGGTGCTGGCCGCGCTGCTGGGCGTGGCGGCGCTCGTGCCGTGGGCGGGGGGCATGGCGTACAGCATTCTGCTGCTTCTGACCGCCTTCTTCGTGCTCGTCGGCGCCAGCCGGGAATCCTCCCTGGTGCGGACGCTGCAGGTCCTGCAGGGTCGCCGCGCCGGCGAGGCGATGATGACCCGCTGCGAACGGCTGGCGCCGCAGGACACGATCGAGTGGGCGGTGCGTCTCCTGCTCTCCACGACCCAGCGGCAGTTCCCGGTCGTGGATGGCTGGGGGACGGGTCGCGGGCGAGGTGGACCGCGAGCGCCTGCTCGACCTGGTCGCCCGTTGCCCGGGCGACACGCCGCTGCTCGAACTGATGAACCGCCAGCCGCTGACCGTGACCGAGGACTGCGACCTGATGGAGGTGCTGCGGCAGTTGCAAAGCTCGGCGCGAGCGCTCTGGGTGGTCCGGGACCACGAACTGCGTGGGATGCTTACCGCGGACGGCTTGTCGCAGTTTGTCGAGGTGTGCAATCGGCTGCGGCATCGGGATTCGGGCGCGGTACAACCCTAGAGGCGATGCGGCCCGGGAGCGTGCGCAAGGGGGCTGCTAGAGTGGGCAGCTCTCACTTGAAGGAAGGGCGCGTGAGCGACGAAGCAAAGGGATCCGGATTCTCTCGCCGGTCGTTCCCTGCGTGGCGGCGCCGCCGGGGCCCTCTCGGGTGGCCTGGCGGCGGGGCTGCTGCCGGGCGACGCGGCTGCTGCCGCCGCGGCGAACGATGCAGACGGCGTCCCGATCCTCGGGCCGGATTCGGTCGAAGTCGAACTCGAAGTGAACGGCGCCGTCCGCCGCCTGGAAGTGGAACCGCGGGTCACGCTGCTCGACGGGCTGCGAGATGTCCTGGACACGACAGGCCCGAAGAAAGTCTGCGACCGCGGCGCCTGCGGCGCCTGCACGGTGCTCGAGGACGGCCAGCCGATCTACGCGTGCAGCCGCCTGTTGATCGAATCCGCCGGGCGCAGCATCACGACCGTCGAGGGACTGGGCTCGCCGGAGGCCATGCACGAGGTCCAGCGCGCCTTCGTCGAGAACGACGCGCAGCAGTGCGGCTACTGCACGCCGGGCTTCGTCGTCGCCACCGCGGCGCTGCTGGCGCGCAACCCGGCCCCGGGCGAGGAGGAGATCGAAGCCGGACTGGGCGGCAACTTCTGCCGCTGCGGGACCTACATGGGCATCCGCGCCGTGGTCGCTGGACCGGGCCAGGCTGGCGGAGACGGCGGAGGGAACGTCGGTGGCTGACTACTCCTGGCCCGAAGCGGACCGTAGAGGCCAGATCGGCCGCCGGCCGGCGCGCCTGGACGGTCCGGTCAAGTCGACCGGCTTCGCCAGATACCCGTCGGACCAGAATCCGCCGGGTCTCCTGGCCGCGAAGATCCTGACCTGCCCCCACGCACACGCGCGCGTCGTCAGGATCGACACGTCGGCGGCGGAGGCGATTCCCGGCGTGCGCGTCGTCCACGTGATCCAGGGCGAGGGTTCCGAGATCCAGTGGGCCGGCGACGAAGTGGCCGCGGTCGCTGCCGACACCGAGGACATCGCCCGCGACGCGCTCCGTGCGCTCCAGGTCGAGTACGAGGTCCTGCCTCACTTCGTCACGGAGAAGCACCGCGACCGCGCGCCGGCGGCCCAGCCGGGTTCGGAGCGCACCGACGGCGACCCGGACGCCGCCTTCGCCTCCGCCCATCGCACGGTGGAGCAGACGCTCGGGATGCCGCAGATGGCCCACATGTGTCTCGAACCGCACGGTCAGGTCGCGGCCTGGGACGGCGACGAACTCGAGGTTCATGCCTCGACGCAGGCGGTTTCCACTCTGGCGGGCCAGTTCGCCTCGGAACTGGGCATACCGGCGACCCAAGTGCGGATCCGGACCGAGTACATGGGCGGCGGGTTCGGCTCCAAGTTCTCGCCGGACCGCTGGGGGATCGTCGGCGCGGAACTCGCTCGCGAGGCCGGCGCGCCGGTCAAGCTGTTCCTGGACCGGGATCAGGAAGTGTCGGTCGCCGGGAGCCGGCCGTCCGCTTTCGCCCGGGTCCGGGTGGCGGCGGACGAGCAGGGCAAGCTGGTGGCCTGGGATTCGGACTCCTGGGGCTCGGGCGGCTTGCCCGGCGCCAGCCAGACGCCGCTGCCGTATGTGTTCAGCAGGTTGCCGAACCGGCGCCTCCGCCACACGTCCGTGCCGACCAACCTGGCCGGATCGCGGGCCTGGCGGGCGCCGAATCATCCCCAGGCGTGCTTCCTGACGATGGCCAGCCTCGACGATCTGGCCAATGAGCTGGACCTCGACCCGATCGAGTTCCTGGACCGGAACCTGGAGTTCACCGGCCGCGCCGACGTGTACCGGGAAGAACTCGGCATCGCCGCCGGAATGGCCGAGTGGAAGGAACGCTGGCAGCCGCGCAAGAGGTCCCGTGACAGCGCTCTCCAGCGCGGCCTGGGCGTTTCGATTCACACCTGGGGCGGGCGCGGCCATGCGAGCAACTGCGACGTCACCGTGCATCCCGACGGCGCGGTGGAGGCCCGGCTCGGCTCTCAGGACATCGGTACGGGGACGCGCACGATCGTTGCCCAGGTGCTGGCCGAGACGTTCGGCCTCGAATTGCCCCAGGTGCGGGTATCCCTGGGCGACAACCGGTTCCCGCAGTCGGGTCCGTCCGGCGGCAGTTCGACGGTCGGCGGAGTCTGCGCATCGACCCGTCGAGCGGCGCAGGACGCCCTGCGCGAAGTCCTCACGCGAGTCGCGCCAAGGCTGGAGGCGGACCCGGAGCAGTTGACGGCGGCCGGCGGCCGCGTGTTCGTGGAAGGCGAGCCGTCGCGCTCGATGTCCTGGACCGAAGCCGCATCGCGAATCGGCGGCGCGCCGGTCAGTGCCCAGGGGCGCAACCCGGGCCCCGGTCGGCTGATTTCCAGCGGCGTCGGCGGCGTGCAGATCGCCGAGGTCGAGGTGGACATGGAAACCGGCGTGGTCCAGGTGAAACGGATGATCGCGGTGCAGGACTGCGGCCTGATCGTCAACCGGCGGCTCGCGGAGAGCCAGGTCTACGGCGGTCTGATCATGGGCGTCGGCTATGCGCTGTTCGAAGAGTGGATTCCGGATCCGGTGACCGGGCGTCTGCTGAACGCGGACATGGAGTTCTACAAGCTGGCGGGTCTCCTGGATGTCGGATCGCTGGAAGTGCACATGATGACCGGCCCCGGGTACGACGAACGGGGCGTGATCGGCTTGGGCGAGCCGCCCGTGATCTCGCCCGGGGCCGCGATCAGCAACGCGGTGGCGAACGCAATCGGCGTGCGCGTGCCCTGGCTGCCGCTGACGCCGGACCGCGTGCTGGACGCGCTGGCAGGCCGTGGGGGAATTGCCTGATGCGACCCTTCAGCTACGCGGCGCCCGCGACGGTTGAGCAGGCGGTGAGCCTGCTGGAAGTCGAGGGCAGCGAGGTCCTCGCGGGCGGAACGGACCTCCTGAGCCTGCTCAAGGACGATGTCGAGCAGGTGGAACGGCTCGTCGCTCTGCGCGGCATCGAAGACCTGTCCGGGATCGACGCCTCCGGCGGCCGGCTCCGGATCGGTTCGATGACGACGTTGCAGGAGCTGCGGGACCACGCCGCGGCGATGGCCGCCGTGCCGGCGCTCGGATTCGCGATCGACGGCGTGGCCAGTGCGCAGTTGCGGGCGATGGGTACGGTCGGCGGCGATCTGCTCCAGCGCCCGCGCTGCTGGTACTACCGGCGTGGCTTCGGGCTGCTCGCGCTGGGTCCGGACGGCCGGTCGATGGTTGAAGCAGGCGACAACCGCTACCACGCGATCTTCCCGGAGGGCGATGCGCGCTTCGTCAGTCCCTCCAGCCTGGCGCCGCTCCTGGTCGCCCTCGGGGCGGAGGCGACGGTCCACGGACCGGACGGTGAGCGGCGCGTGCCGGTCGAGGCGCTGTACCGGACACCGCGGGCTGAAGGAGAGCGGGAAAACACGTTGGGGCCCGGTGAGCTGCTGGTCGAGGTGACGGCAAGTGTCGGCGCTGCCCGCTCGGCCGTGTACGAAATACGACAGCGCCGGTCCCTGGACTGGCCGCTGATGGCCGCCGCGGTCTCCCTGTACGGAGAGCTGCCGTTGGTGGACCGGGCGCGGATCGTGCTGGGCCACGCGGCGCCGACTCCCTGGCTCGCGGCCGCGGCCGGTGACCTGCTGGCTGGTCGTGAACTGACGCCGGAACAAATCGTTGAAGCCGCCGAGGCGGCGGTGGAGGGGGCCCGGCCGATGAGCGGCAATCGGTACAAGATGCAACTTGCCGCGGTTGCAGTGAGGCGTGCGCTGCTGCGCGCTGCCGGGATGGAGGCCTGAGGCAATGGCTGACCGACTCGATGGGGCTGCCGGTACCCCGGAACTGTGCCGAAGGCTGCGTTGGAAGACGATGTTCATGGCCCTTGCCCCGGCGGATCCGGCCGCCGACGTGGATCCGCAGCACGAAATCGACGACGGTTTCGTCTGGTGTACGCACAGCATGAACTGTCTCGGACCCGACGGCGCGGTAGCGTCGAGGGAACAGTGCCGGGAGGGCCGCAGTTGCTTCGAACGCCACGGAGGTTCGACAGGAGTCGAACGCCTCGGAGGTTCGACAGGAGTCGAACGCCTCGGAGATTCGACAGGAATCGAATGATACGGCCAGGACCACGGAGATTCGCCGACATGAGATTTGCCGAGATGCATCGCGTGAACCCGGGCGGCGCGCTCCGCGCCGCCTGCGAACCAGGAGAGCGCTCGTCAGCGCGCACTCGCCCGAAGGCGGCCCTGTTCGCCGCCCTTGGTCTGCTTCTGCCCGCCGTGGTGCTGGGCGCCGCGGTGGAGATCTCGGGCACCTACGTCGAGGCGCGCACAGCCGATGTCTACACCGGACCATGCTTCGCCAACTCGGAGGTCGGACTGGTCGGCAACGAGGCGATCATGGCCTGGCGGGTCGATGACGGCGGCTGGGACGGCGTGGATCTGTCGGGGCTTTCGGTGCTCGCCGTCGTGCGCTCCCAAGCCACGCTCGGCGATCCGTATGCCGAATCCGATGCCGCGGAGTCGATCCTCATCGTCGACGCGAATGCGGACCCGTCGCAGCGGCGGGCTCTTGAGGGCTTCGCGCGCGGCATGGGCGGCGAGTTGCTTGCGGATGTCGCCCAGGTTCAGACAGCGGAGGTCGAGTTCGACGTGCTGGCGAACGGGGCCGCGGCGGTGAGCGCAGGCGAGGTCGCGGCGCTGCGGACCCGGCCTCTCGATCACCGGGACCACCTGTGCGGGAACGAGACCGTCTTCTACCCGCCCCTCGCCCCGACGGTCGGCGCCGCGCCGGGAGTCGCAATCGAGCACAGTTGGCAGGGAGAGGGCCTGGGAGCCACCTGGAAGAGTCCCGGCAAGCGCAGTTCCTTCGTGGGCCGCTTCAGTCGGTAGACGCGGTCCTGTCCGCAGCTCTTCGTCAGCGGAGTCGGCCTCGCGATCGACACGAATGATCATCAAGAAGCGACAGATCGGCGATTCCAGCCTGCTGGCGGTGGAGGGCGTGATCAAGCTCGGTCAGAGCGCTCGTTTCCTTGCCGACGCGTTGAAGCGGAGTCTGTCCGAGGGAGACGGCCACGTCCTGCTCGACCTCTCGGACGTGAACTACATGGACTCGACGGGCATTGGAGAGCTCGTGGGCTACCTGGTTCGCCTGCGCGCCGAGGAACGCAAGCTGATCCTGATCCGGCCCTCCGAGCGGATCGTCCAGTTGCTGACCGTTGCCGGGGTGGCGACTCTCTTCCCGACCTGTGACACGGTGGCGGAGGCTCTGGCCGCCGAACCCGAGAACTGAGGCCTCGTCCGGGCGCCCGTGCCGGCGCCCATCGCGGCCTGATCGCCCCTGAGGGGGGAACGGCTTAGGGCGTTGCCGCGTCCCGGGCCTTCGGGGATCAGGGTTTCTCGACGGCCAGAACGAACGGTTCGGGCAAGAGATTCCGGAGCGTGAAACGGCTCCAGTTCGAGGCTTCATCGTCGCCGGCGGTGACCGAGACCACGGGCAGATCGCGGACAAACTCGGCCAGGGCGTCCCGGCACTGACCGCAGGGTGCGCATGGCGGCGTGGCGCCGGTGACGATGGCCAGTGCGTGGAACGAAGTCTGTCCGTCGACGACCGCCGCCGACAGCGCGCCGCGTTCGGCACAGAGCGTCAGGCCGAGGACGCGATTTTCCACATTGCAGCCACCGTAGATGCGGCCGTTCGGAGCCAGCAGGGCGGCGCCCACTCTGAAGTCGCTGTAGGGCGCGTAGGCTCGTTCGCGGCTTCCGGCCGCGACCTTGACGAGCGCCTGCCAGTCAATTCCTTCCCGCGTTGCTGCGTGGTCCGGGACCGGCGGGTGGAAGAGTGGTTGCCGGTTCATCAGGAGAAACCCTAGCAGCGCTCGATGGACTGCTCGATGGACCAGGGCCGTTCCAAGGCCGGGAACTTCGGTGACCGATGTGAGGAAACCACTCCGGAATCGGCAACTCCGCACCGGCACGGCTCTCGACCCTCGGGAATGGAGGCCTCCCGCCCGCGCCCAGCGTGGCGCGCTGGACTTTGGAAGGGTCCTGGGCTCGATGGACGCCCGAGCCGGGCGGAGGACAGGAAACGTGATACCCTGCGCCGCGCTTTGGCTTTGAGTTCTCGCGTAGTGCCCACGCACTTGACCCAAACGGTTCGCGGTCCGTCCTGCCCCTGATGTCGGACCGCACGAATGAGAGGTTGCCGGTTTGACTGAACCCCCGGTTGCGCCGCCAGCCGGCGGCCAGGAAGTCGGCTGGCGGGACGGCAGTCTGGTCGTACCGGAACGGCCGATCGTTCCCTTCATCGAGGGCGACGGCATCGGTCCCGACATCTGGCGCGCCAGCCAGGTGGTGATCGACGCCGCGGTCGAGAAAGCGTACTCGGGCACTCGCTCCATTGCCTGGCTGGAGATTCTGGCGGGTGAGAAGGCCCTGGAGCAGACCGGGGAATGGCTGCCATCGGCGACCGTTGATGCGATCCGCTACTACCGGGTGGCGATCAAGGGACCGCTGACGACGCCCGTGGGCGGCGGCATCCGCAGCCTGAACGTGGCGCTGCGTCAGCTCCTCGACCTTTACGCCTGCGTGCGCCCGGTGCGCTACTTCGACGGCGTGCCGTCGCCGGTGCGCGAGCCGGAGAAGGTCGACATGGTCCTGTTTCGCGAGAACACCGAGGACGTCTACGCGGGCCACGAGTGGCAGCAGGGGAGTGAGGAGACGGCTGCCCTGATCGATTTCGTCCGCAGCAGGCTGGGCGGGGAAATCCGCGCCGACTCGGGCATCGGCCTCAAGCCGGTCTCGGTGACCGGAAGCAAGCGGCTGGTCAGGAAGGCGATCGAGTACGCCCGCGCCCAGGGACGAAGCAGCGTCACGCTGGTGCACAAGGGGAACATCATGAAGTTCACCGAGGGCGCCTTCAAGGAGTGGGGCTACGAGCTCGCTGCCGAGGAGTTCGCGGAGTTCACGGTGAGCGAGGACGACCTGTGGTCGAAGCACGACGGCCGGCTGCCGGACGGGCGCATTCTGATCAAGGACCGCATATCGGACGCCATGTTCCAGCAGGTGCTCCTGCGGGCAGACGAGTACGACGTGATCGCGACGACGAACCTGAACGGCGACTATCTGTCCGATGCGTTGGCGGCTCAGGTCGGCGGCCTCGGGATGGCGCCGGGCGCCAACGAGGGTGACGGCGTCGCCCTGTTCGAGGCCACCCACGGCACGGCGCCGAAGTACGCCGGCCTGGACAAGGTGAACCCCTGCTCGGTCATCCTGTCGGGCGTGATGATGCTGAACTGGTTGGGCTGGCAGGAGGCAGGCAGGTCGATCGAGAACGCGATTGGCCGGGCGATCCGCCAGAAGCGCGTGACCTACGACCTGGAACGCCAGATGGAGGGGGCGACCCTGCTCAAGACCTCCGAGTTCGGCCAGGCGATCGTCGAGAACCTCGACTAGCGCCGCCAGACCGGTCGCAGCCTCCATGTCTGGCCCCAGCCACCACCTCGTCAACCCCCGCCTCGCCGGGACAAGGCAGCCGCGCCGCCCGCTGCGCAGCGTTCGGCGCCGCAAGCTCCCGGCCAGGGCCAACCCGTGAAGATCCACGAGTTCCAGGCCAAGGAGGTCCTGCGCGGATTCGGCGCCAGGGTGCCGCAGGGCGAGGTGATCTCCGATCCGGCGAAGGCGGCCGAGATTTGCGGCGACTTCGGAGGCCGCTGTGTGGTCAAGGCGCAGATTCACGCCGGCGGCCGGGGCAAGGGGGGCGGCGTCAGGGTGGCCTCGGACCCGGACGAGGCGGAACGGCTCGCGGGCGAGATCCTCGGCATGCAGCTCGTGACGCACCAGACCGGTCCCGAGGGCCAGCAGGTGCGCAAGGTCCTGATCGAAGAGGCGCTCGAGATCGAGCAGGAGCTCTACCTGGGCGTAACGCTCGACCGGGCGGCCGAACGTCCGGTGTTGATGGCGTCCCGTTCGGGCGGCATGGACATCGAGGAAGTGGCGCGCACCGACCCCGACGCGATCCTGCGCGAGCTGATCGATCCTCAACTCGGCGTACTGCCGTTCCAGTGCCGCAGGGTGGCGTCGGGCCTGGGGTACTCGGGCGGTACGGCGCGCCAGATCCAGGCCGCTGTCGCCAGCGTGGTCGCCGCGTACCTCGCGACGGACGCCTCCCTGGTCGAGATCAACCCGCTGATGGTCGACAGGGTGGGCGACGTCTACACCCTGGACGCGAAGATGAACTTCGACGACAACGCGATGTTCAGACGGCGGGAGATCGCCGAGCTGCGGGACGTCCACGAAGAGAATCCGCTCGAGGTCGAGGCGTCGAAGCACGGCATCAGCTACATCAAGCTGGACGGCAACATCGGCTGCATGGTCAACGGCGCGGGTCTCGCCATGGCGACGATGGACATCATCAAGCTCTACGGCGCCGAACCGGCGAACTTCCTGGACGTGGGCGGCTCGGCCTCCCAGGAGGCGGTCGAGAGTGCTTTCCGGATCATCCTCTCGGACGCGTCGGTGAAGGCCGTGCTGATCAATATCTTCGGCGGCATCGCTCGCACCGATCGCATCGCTCGCGGCGTCGTGGCGGCGATCGAGGAACTCGCCGCCGCGGACACGCCGGTCGAGGTCCCGGTCGTTGTACGGCTTGAGGGGACGAACGTCGAGGAAGGCCGCGAGGTTCTCGAACGAGCCGACTTCGACTTCATCGTCGCGGGGGGCATGGCGGATGCCGCCGAGCAGGCCGTGGCGGCGCTCTTGACCCGGACGTTTGGGGCCTGAGGCGCCGGAGACGATGTCGATCCTCGTTGACAGGGACACTCGCCTGATCGTGCAGGGCATCACCGGTCGCGAAGGCCTGTTCCATGCGATGGGCTGCCGTGACTACGGCACGCAGGTCGTGGGCGGCGTGACGCCCGGCAAGGGCGGCGGGACCGTGGAGGGTTTCCCGGTGTGGGACTCGGTCGAGCAGGCGCGGCGCGAGACCGGCTGCAACGCCACCCTCATCTTCGTGCCGCCTCCGTTCGCGGCCGACGCGATGATGGAGGCCGCGGATGCCGGCGTCGAGTTGATCGTCTGCATCACGGAAGGCATCCCGGTGGGCGACATGGTGAAGGTCAAGACGTTCCTCGCGAGCCGGAACAGCCGCCTGCTGGGACCGAACTGTCCGGGCCTGATCACGCCGGGAGAAGCGAAGGTCGGCATCATGCCCGGGCACATCCACGCGCCCGGCAACGTCGGCGTGATCAGCCGCAGCGGCACCCTGACCTACGAGGCCGTGTGGCAGCTCACGAACGAGGGGCTCGGCCAGACGACGTGCGTTGGCATCGGCGGCGATCCGATAGGCGGCACGAGCTTCATCGACGTGCTCTCGCTGTTCGCTGAAGACGAGAAGACGGAGGCGATCGTTCTGATCGGCGAGATCGGCGGCGCCGCGGAAGAGGAGGCGGCAGCCTGGATTCGGCGGCGCCTGGACATCCCGGTGGTCGGGTTCATCGCCGGTGCGACCGCGCCGCCGGGGCGGCGGATGGGCCACGCCGGCGCGATCGTCGCCGGCGGCAAGGGAACGGCCGCGGAGAAGAAGAAGGCGCTGGAGGCTGCCGGGGTCCTGGTGGTCGATTCGCCGGCGGAGATGGGTGCGCGCGTCGCCGCGGCTCTCGCCTCCTGAAGGCCCTGCTTCGTCTCAAGGGAGATCGGTCAAGAATGGAAGAGACACTGACGATCATCAAGCCGGATGCGGTCCGGGCGGGAAACACCGGCCGGATCATCGCCCACCTCGAGGATGAGGGGTTCCAGGTCCAGGCGATCCGGCGGTTGCGGCTTGCCCAGGCGCAGGCCGAAGCCTTCTACGCGGTGCATCGCGAGCGGCCGTTCTTCGCCGATCTGGTCGCCTTCATGACCAGCGGTCCGGCGGTGGCGGTCGCGCTCGCTCGGGACAACGCTGTTGCCCACCTGCGGGACACGATGGGCGCAACGGACTCCACCCAGGCAGCGCCCGGCACGATCCGAAACCTCTACGGGTCGAACATCCAGAACAACGCGATCCACGGCAGCGACTCGCCGGAAAACGCGGCAATCGAGCGCGCGTTCTTTTTCGCCGGCTGCGACCTGGTCGGGTCTACGCGGATTCCTCGCTAGCAGTCTGTCGGACTTTGGGGATGTGGGAGGAGGTTAGGTCCTTGGAGCCTCTTGACACTCTTCGAAGAGCCCCTGTGACCTTTCTCCTCGGCTTTTGCATCATCGCCTTGGGTGTGATCCTGTTGGCCGTGTTTCTCCACGACCGGAACTTCGAACTATGGGTCGTGATGCAGGCGGCATTCCAGGGTGCCGGCTATCTGATTCTCTACCGCCTTTGCCAAGCCAAGGCGTGGCCCCCAAACGGAGAGAGAAGCTGGTAACGATGGGCGTGAGAGTTGAACGAGCTGTTTCGGTACGAGTTCGGTCACCTACGGGCCGACGCCGCGCGGACGCAGCAGCGTCCCCAGGCCGCCGAGGGCGGCGTCGGCGACCAGGGCCAGGACAGCGGCCGGAATGGCGCCGGAGAGGATCTGCTGGATGTTCACGAGTTGCACGCCGGCGATGATCGGCTGACCGAGGCCGCCGGCGCCGATGAAGGCGCCGATCGTCGCGGTGCCGATCGTGATCACGCCTGCCGTGCGAACGCCGGCCATCAAGGCGCCATCGTTGGCCGTTGCCCATGGCGTGCTCAGGCGCCTTGATACTGTCGGCGCTTCGCGCGAACACCCGTCGGAACGGACAGGAGGACCCAGGAACTGGCCGCAGGCGTTCAGCTCTTTTCGAGTCGCTGGGGACTGATGCTCGCCATGCTTGGCATGGCCGTGGGCACGGGCAACATCTGGCGCTTCCCCCGGATTGCGGCGTCCAACGGGGGCGGGTCCTTCCTGGTCGCCTGGGTCGTCTTCCTGTTGCTCTGGTCGGTGCCGCTGATCCTGGCCGAGTTCGCGCTCGGCAAGCGGGTGCGGTCCGGCACGGTGGGCACATTCGCCTCGATGATGGGCGAACGGTTCGCCTGGATGGGGGCGTGGATCGCGTGGGTGGCGGCGGCTATCGGCTTCTACTACGCGGTGGTCATGGGCTGGACGCTGCGCTTCTTTCTGGCCGCCATCACGATGCAGCTTCAGGGCGAGGGCTCGGCCGAGCTTTGGGAGGAGTTCTCTTTCTCGCCCGCGGCGCTCATCTTCCACGCCCTGGCCCTGGCGATGGCCGTGACCGTCGTGCTGCGGGGGATACGGGGGATCGAGGCGGTGGTACGGGTCCTGATGCCGGCGCTGCTGGTGCTGGTCGTCGTGCTCGCGATTCGTGCGGTGACGCTTCCGGGAGCGTCCCAGGGGCTCGAATTCCTGTTCAAGCCCAACTGGAGCGACCTGCTCGACGTGAACATCTGGCTGCAGGCGCTGACCCAGAACGCCTGGGACACCGGCGCCGGCTGGGGCCTGGTGCTGACCTATGCGGTGTTCTCGCGCCGCCGGGAGGACACGAACCTCAACTCGTTCCTGCTGGCATTCGGCAACAACAGCGTCTCCCTGTTGGCCGGGATCATGGTCCTGTGCACCTTCTTCTCGCTGATGCCCGCTGCCGCTGCGAGCGAGATCGTGGGCGCCAGCAACGAGGGCCTGACCTTCATCTGGATTCCTCAGCTCTTCGACGCGATGCCGGGCGGCGCCTTCTTCATGATCCTGTTCTTCATGGCCCTGGTGTTTGCCGCCTGGACGTCGCTCGTCGCGATGTTCCAGTTGGTCGGCCTGGCGCTTGAGGAGGCCGGTCTAAAGCGGCGCAAGGCGATCATCTCGCTTGCCGTGGCGGCCTTCGTGCTCGGCGTGCCCTCGGCCCTCTGGCAGCCGTTCTGGTTGAACCAGGACAACGTCTGGAGCGTTGCGCTCATGTTGTGCGGCCTTTTCTTCGCGCTGATCGTGATCCGTTACGGCGTGACCCGCTTCCGTGCCGAGATGATCAACACCGCCGACCAGGACATCCGGATCGGCGCCTGGTGGGACTGGGCGATCCGGCTGATCGTCGTCCAGGCGCTGGTTCTCGTCGGCTGGATGTGCTGGAGCGTCCGCAACGAGCCGCTCTGGGGGCCGCTGGGTGTCGGCAACATGTTCGCGCAGTGGATCGTTGTGGTTGCCGTTCTGATCGCGCTGAACGGAGTGTTCCTGCGCGGGTTGAAGAAGCGGGCGCAGCGGCTCAACTGAGCCGGCGGTGGAGCCAGGCGCGGACGCGCTGGATGCGCAGCCAGGCGTTCGGCCAGCGGTTCATGACGAAGGCGCGAAGGCGGAGATTCAGCCGGTTGCTGGCGAGTGACAGCAGGGCCAGACCGGCGGGTATGAGGACGATCGCGGGAATGAGGGGCAGCGGGCCGAAGATCAGACCGAAGAGGACGAGAAAGGAGCCCAGGGCGAACAGCAGGATGCGTACCCCGATCCGCAGGGGCGGCAGCTCGGGCTCGTCCTCGACGAAGTGTCGCGGCTGCAGGTCCGGGGGAGGTTCGGGCTGCGGCACGGTCATCCTGGCCTTACGTTCAGGAAACGGCGCTTGCCGACCTTGAGCAGCAAGGCATCGGAGGCGCAAGGAAGCGGGAAGAAGGGGTCGAGGACCTTCTCGCCGTCGATGCGGACGGCGCCCTGCTGGATCAGGCGACGGGCTTCGGCTCGGCTTTCCGTGAGCCCGGTGTCGGCGATCACGGCGAAGAGAGCCTGACCGGCCGGGACGGCTCGCGTTTCGATCTCGTCGGGCACCCCGCCGCGGCGGAACATGCGGTCGAACTCGGCGCGCGCTTCGTCGGCCGCCTCCCGGTCGTGGAAGCGGCGTACGAGGTCGTGCGCGAGGTCGGCCTTCACTTCCCTGGGACTTGCGTCTCCCGATTCGACTTCCGCCTTCTGGCGGTCGATTTCGGCCTCGTCGAGATCGGTCAGCAGCAGCCGCCAGTCCCACATCAGCGAATCGGGGATCGACATCGTGCGGCCGAACATCTCGCGGGGCGAGTCTTCGAACGCGATCGCGTTTCCGAGGCTCTTCGACATCTTCTGCGCGCCGTCCGTCCCGACCAGGAGCGGGACGGTGAGGGCGATCTGCGGCTCCAGGCCGCGTGCGCGCATCAGGTCGCGGCCGACGAGGAGGTTGAGCAACTGGTCGTGTCCGCCGAGCTCGACGTCGGCCTTGAGTTCCACCGAGTCGTAACCCTGGGTCAGCGGGTAGAGCAGTTCGTGAATGGAGATCGGCTCGTGGTTTTCGAACCGGGCGCGGAAGTCCTCCCGCTCCATCATCCGGGCCAGGGTGTAGGAACCGGCCAGCCGGATGAGCCCCTCGGCGCCCAGCCGGGAGAGCCACTCGCTGTTGTGGAGGATCTCCGTCTTGTCCCGGTCGAGCACCTTCCAGGCCTGCTCCTGGTACGTCGCCGCGTTGGCCAGGACCTCGTCACGCGAGAGCTGCGGCCGGGTGGCCTTCTTCCCCGTGGGATCGCCGATCATCGCGGTGAAGTCGCCGACCAGGAACAGGACCCGGTGTCCGAGCTGCTGGAAGTGCGCCATCTTGCGCAGCAGGACCGCGTGGCCCAGGTGCAGATCGGGCGCGGTCGGATCGAAGCCGGTCTTGACCAGCAGCGGTCGGTTCTCGTCGCGAGACTCTTCGAGGCGCTGCCGCAGGGAGTCCCCGGAGACGACGTCGACCGCGCCGCGCAGCAGCAGTTCCATCTGCTCGGAGACAGGCGGGAAGCTGCTCATGGGCCGCAGGGTAACAGCGTCGCCTGGTCGCGAATACGGCCGCAGGCGACGATCCGGGCGTCGCCGGACAATCGCCAGCGCGCTGCGCCGTCCGGCGCCGCCGACGCCGCTTCCAGACGCAGTTCGCAGCCGCTGCGGGTGGCGGCGACCAGGGGCAGGGAAAGGCGGCCTTCCGCGATGGCGCAGGCGGCCGAGGCGACGACGCCGGTGCCGCAGGCGAGGGTCTCGGCTTCGACTCCGCGCTCGAACGAACGGATCCGGAAGCCCTCCGGAAGGTTGAGATCGACGAAGTGGACGTTCGCGCCTTCCTTTCCGAGATTCGGGTGGGAGCGGAGGATCGGCCCGAGGCTGGCGACCGGCGCCTGGTCGAGATCCGTTTGCCACCAGAGAACGAAGTGGGGTACGCCGACGTCGATGCGGCGGCCGGGGAGAGTGTGGCCGTTCGCCTGCAGGGTCATCGAACGTCCCTGACCGGGCGCGGAGACCAGGACGGCGGTGCGACTTTCGTCGAGCGGTTCGGCGGTCAGGGCGCCGGCGGCGGTTTCGATCTGCACGCTCGAAGCCGAGGGTTCCTGGTCGAAGGCGAGCCGGGCGGCACAGCGGGCCGCGTTCAGGCACAGGTCGGCGCGGGCGCCGTCGGCGTTGGCGTAGTCGAGGACGTAGCGTCCCGCGGCCGCGCGGCGGAGGCTGAACAGGCCGTCGGCGCCGACCGACAGGCCGCGCCGGCACCAGGCCCTGACCGTCTCGGCGGCCGGAACGGGACGGTCCAGAAGGGCGATGAAGTCGTTGCCGGCCCCTGAGACCAGGAAGAACGGCGGGCCCTTCGAGGCGGTCATTCCGGCGTGGCTTCGTTGTCCTCGCCGCGCGTCCGGGCGTCCGGGTGGCCTTCCCCCTCGTCTTCGTCGTCGCCGCCGTCGTTCGGGTCGCTCTTTGAGCTGGTTTCGCCGTCGTCCTCCTCGTCTCCGCCCTCCGATTCCGAGGACGCGGCCGATTCCGAAGGCTCGACCCCGATCGCCTCCTCTTCGCCGGGCGCCGCCTCGGCGACCGGCTCCGGCTCGCGCAGGGGCGGCAATGGATCGCCCTTTCGGCCGCAGCCGGCGGCGGCGATCAGGATCAGCAAGACCGCGACGATCGCCGCCAGGCCGATGGGGCCTCTGTAGCTGGACCTACAGGACATAGCGGCTGAGGTCGCGGTCTTCCACCACGTCGGCGAGCGCCCGGGTCACGTAGGCGGCGTCGACCTCCAGAGCGACACCCTCCATGTCGGGGGCCTCGAAGGAGACCTCTTCAAGCAGGCGCTCCATCAGGGTCGCCAGCCGCCGGGCGCCGATGTTCTCGGTCTGGGAGTTCACCTGAACGGCCAGGCGGGCGATCTCCTTCACCGCGTCATCGCGAAAGGAGAGGTCCAGGCCCTCGGCGCCGAGGAGCGCGCTGTACTGCGTGGTCAGGGCGCTGTCCGGTTCGGTCAGGATGCGCACGAACTCCGCCTCGCCGAGGGCGCCGAGTTCGACCCGGATCGGGAAGCGCCCCTGGAGCTCGGGGATCATGTCGGACGGCTTCGCGACGTGGAAGGCGCCGGCGCCGATGAACAGGACGTGGTCCGTCTTGACCGGGCCGTACTTCGTCGTCACGGTGGTTCCCTCGACGATGGGCAGCAGATCGCGCTGCACGCCTTCCCGCGACACGTCGGGACCATGGCCGCCGTTGCGGCCGGCGACCTTGTCGATCTCGTCGAGAAAGACGATCCCGGCCTGCTCGACGCGCAGCCTCGCCTCTTCGGCGACATCCTGGCGATCGATCAGTGCCTCCGCCTCCTGCCGGCGCAGGATCTCGCGCGCTTCGGAAACCTCGACCATCTGGCGCTTGCGCTTGCCGAACAGCCCCGGGAGCATGTCCTTGAGGTTGATCCCCACCGCCTCCACGCCCTGGGGCGTGAACATCTCGAATTGCTGTTGTGAGGCGTCGTCGACTTCGATCTCGACCATGCGATGGTCGAGGCGCCCCTCTTCGAGCCATTCGCGAAAGCGTTCCCGGGTCTCGGTCGGTGCGCTGTAGGCGTCCGGGTCGTCCGTGTCGGCGGCCGGCTGGGGCGCCTGGGGGACGAGGAGCTGAAGCAGTCGCTCGTCGGCTCTCGACGCGGCCTCCGCTTCCACCGCGGCTCGCTTCTCCTCGCCGACCATCGCGACCGCGAGTTCCATCAGGTCGCGGACAATCGACTCGACGTCGCGGCCCACGTAGCCGACCTCGGTGAACTTGCTGGCTTCGATCTTGAGGAACGGGGCCCGTGCGAGTTTGGCCAGCCGCCGCGCGATCTCCGTCTTGCCAACGCCGGTCGGGCCCATCATCAGGATGTTCTTGGGGGCGATGTCCTCGGCGGTTTCGGGATCGAGTTGCTGCCGGCGCCAGCGGTTGCGCATCGCGATTGCCACCGCGCGCTTCGCGTCCTTCTGGCCGACGACGTGCCGGTCGAGGGCCGCGACGATTTCGCGCGGGGTCAGGTTCTCGACGAACTGGGCGCTCTGCGCCAGCTCCGCGGTCATGTCGCGGGCCCGCCCGCTTCGAGGCGCTCCACGGTGACCTCGTGGTTCGTGTAGATGCACAGATCGGCGGTGATCCGCATGGCCTCGCGGGCGACCTGTTCCGCGTCGAGCTCGGTGTGCTGGATCAGCGCCTGGGCGGCGGCGAGAGCATAGTTCCCGCCGGAACCGATGGCGAGCGGCATGCCCGCATCCGGCTCGAGCAGGTCGCCGTTGCCCATCGCGAGGAAACTCTTCTGGCCGTCGGCGACGATCATCTGCGCCTCGAGCCGGCGCAGAGCGCGGTCGGTTCTCCAGTCCATTGCTAGTTCGATCACGGCGCGCTCGAAGTTGCCCTGGTATTCGTCGATCTTCGCTTCGAAGCGCGAGAACAGGGCCAGGGCGTCGGCGCCGCCACCGGCGAAACCGACGAGAATCCGGCCCTGGTTGGCGCGCTGGACCTTGCGGGCGCGTGCCTTGACCACCGTATGCGCGGCGCCGTTGGTGACCTGGCCGTCGCTGGCCATGCAGGTCACGTCGCCTCTGTGGACGAGCAGGATGGTGGTCATGTGGTCTGCTGGGGTTGGCGGCCGGCGAGGTCGTGCCCTCGTTTCACGGATTCTCGCGCAGAATGTTGCGCAGCGAGGTCTCCGGTCGGGTCCAGCCGGTGCCGCCGACGTAGCGGCCGATTTCCTTGCCGTCGCGGTAGACGATCGCGGTGGGGAGTTCCTTGACTCCCAGGCGGTCGACCTCGGCGTCGCCCCAGGGGTTGTCGTCGCCGAGGCCGTAGTAGGTGAAGCGCAGCGGCGATTCCAGGAGCTGTTCGTGCACCTTGAGGCCGCGCGGCATGAAGCGCTCGCAGACGTGGCACCAGGAACCGAAGACGGTCCTGACTTCGACGCCGGCGCCGAGTTCGGCCAGCTCGGCGACGACTGCCGGGTCGCTCTCGTAGGCGTTCGCCGAGCGGCGATACGCGGGATCGTGGTCGTACAGGGCCTCGAGTGTCGCTTCGCCGGCCAGCGAGGGTCGTTGCCGGAGCTGGGCGCGAACCCCGTCGACGTCGAACTCGAGCCCCTTGGGGATCTGGCGAAAGGGCATCGGGGAGCCGAACAGGGCGCCGGGCAGCAGGTCCACCGTGTCCTCTCCCGCCGGCGAGATCTTGAGCAACTGGACCTTGTACGAGGCCTGGTTGCGGGCGCTGAGCAGCACCGGCGAGGGCAGATCGTCGGCGATCACGAGAAAAGCGCCGGCGGCCCTGGAGAGGTAGAGCTGCGCGCCGGCGGCCTCCTGCCCCTGGAGGAAGAGCTGATAGTCGCCGACGAGTTGAAAGCCACGCAGGTCGTCCTGCGCCCCGGCGGTTCCCGCGGCGGCCAGAAAGGCGGCGGCCGTCGCCAGGAGCGCCCGTACCGTTGTCTTGCGGGCGATGGGAGGTCTCATGCGGTTTCCTTTTCTGAGGGGATGGCTGCTGCGGGGATGGCTGCTGCGGGGATGGCTGTTGAAGGCAGGTTGTGTCCTCGAACGAGGCGGCAGGGGCGGCTCCCCTTTAGCCGCCCTTCGCTCGGGGGTGGCTTTGCCGGTAGACCTGAAGCAGGCGCCCGGTGTCCACGTGCGTGTAGCGCTGGGTGGTGGCGAGGGAGGCGTGGCCGAGCAGTTCCTGGATCGAGCGCAGGTCGGCCCCGGACTCGAGCAGGTGGGTGGCGAAACTGTGTCGCAGGGCGTGCGGATGCGCGCCCGCCGCCTGTGCCGTTTCCGCGACGTAGCGGTCGATGATGCGGCGGACGGAGCGCGCGCTCAGTCGGCCTCCCCTCTGGTTCAGGAACACCGGTTCGTCCCGGTCGGTTCCGCCGCTTGGGCTCCGGAACACCCCTTCCCAGGTGTCGAGCCACTGCCTGAGTGCCTGCTCCGCCGGCTCTCCGAAGGGCGTCATGCGCTCGCGGTCCCCCTTGCCCACGACCCGGAGCACCCTGGCGCCGAGGTCGATGTCGCGCCAGTTCAGCGCGACGAGTTCGCCGACCCGCAGACCGGAGGCGTAGAGCAGCTCCAGGAGCGCGCGGTCCCTGAGGCCGAGCGGTCCGGCGCGGCTGGCGGGCGCTTCGAGCAGGGCGTCAATCTCGCCGGGTCGCAGGTGCCGGGGCAGCGTCTTCTCGACTTTCGGCGTCGGCACGGAGTCGGCCGGGTTCGACTGCATGCGGCCAAAGAGACAGGCGTAGCGGAACAGGCCCCGAATTGACGACAGATGACGGCCCTGGGTTCGACGGGCCAGCCGGCGCCTGTTCAGAGAGGCGACGAACGACCGGACCAGAAGCTGGTCGATGTCCTTGAGGTCCGAGGCGTTGCCGCCGCCGGCGGCGCGAAAGTCGGCGAAGGCGGCCAGATCCCGGCCGTAGGCGCGTACGGTGTGCTCCGAGCAGTTGCGCTCCAACTCGAGGTACTCCAGGAAGTCCGCGATCAGTTCCGCGAGCGCGCCGCGGCGCTCGTCTTCTTCGTGCGTCCCGGCGCGCTGAACGGTGGTTTCCATGAGGGTGCTTCGCCGATGTCCATGCTATCGCCCCGAAACCCGTCGCTGGCGCCGTGTTTCGGCCCATCCCGTCCGCGCCGAGGAGCTATCGCCGCAGACTTGCTGCGCTGCGTTCTGCGGCGCCAGCTCCTTGGCGGCCCAGTCTTCCAGAGCTTGCCGGGCACGGGCCACGTAGGCGGCGCGGCGGTCGCGTCGCGGCACCCGTCGGCCGAGCGGTTCGAGCAGGCCGTAGTTGATGTTCGTCGGCTGGTAGCGCTTCGGGTTCGATTCGGTCAGGTGTCTCGCCAGGGCGCCCAGCGCCGTCGTGTCGGGCAGCGGAGGCGGCCGTTGCTCCCGCTCCTGGAGCAGCAGGTAGAGCGCGACGACAAGTCCGGTGGCGGCGGACTCGAGGTAGCCCTCGACGCCGGTCATCTGTCCCGCCAGCCTCAGGTTGGGCCGCGCGCCGATGCGGTACCAGCGGTCGAGGTGCAGCGGCGCGTTGATGAAGGTGTTGCGGTGAACCTGACCGTAGCGGACGAAGCGCGCCGCTTCCAGACCCGGAAGGGTGCGCAGGACACGGCGCTGTTCGGGCCAGGTCATCCGCGACTGGAAACCGACCAGGTTGTACTGGCTGCGGGCGAGATCCTCCTGCCGGAGCTGGACGACGGCATGGGGGCGGTCGCCTTCCGGGGTGGTGAGGCCGACCGGCTTCATCGGCCCGAAGCGCAGGGTGTCCTCGCCGCGGCGGGCGAGTTCCTCGATCGGCAGGCAGCCCTCGAAGAACAGGGGCCGTTCGAAATCGCGCAGCTCGATCGTGTCCGCCTCGAGCAGCCGCCGGTGGAAGGACCGGTACTCCGGTTCGTCGAGCGGGCAGTTCAGGTAGTCGTCGCCGCCCTTGCCGTAGCGGGAAGCCCGGAACAGCACTTCGTTGTTCAGACTGTCACCCGCGACGATCGGAGCGATCGCGTCGTAGAAGTAGAGATGGTCGGCGCCAATCAGTTGCTCGAGCTCCCGCGTCAGCGCTTCCGAGGTCAAGGGCCCGGTCGCGATCACGCAGTCGCCCTCGTCGGGCGCCGGCAGCGCGGTTAGTTCCTCGCGCCGGAGTTCGATCAGCGGTTGCGCTTCGATTGCTGCCGTCACGGCGGCGGCGAATCCCGCGCGGTCAACGGCCAGGGCGCCGCCGGCCGGCACGGCGTTGCCCCGCGCGGCGGCGATGATCAGCGAGTTGAAGCGCTCCATCTCCCGCTTGAGCAGTCCGGCGGCATGATGCGGGTCGTCGCTGCGCAGCGAGTTGGAGCACACCAGCTCGGCGAGGTCGCCGCCGGCGTGAGCCGGCGTGGAGCGCTGCGGCCGCATCTCGTACAGAGTCACGGCGCGGCCCCTGGAGGCGAGTTGGAAGGCGCACTCGCTGCCGGCGAGCCCGCCGCCAACGACTACGACGGGCGCGGTCATCGGTGCATCATGGCTCAGGGGCCGCCGGCTTGACAAGGCTCACTGCTCTACTAAGGTGCCCGCGCTCATGGCTGACTCTCGCGATATCGATCCGAACCTCGCCCGCAAGGGGTAAGGTGGCCCGCGCGCATGGCTAACGCTCTCGTCATCGTCGAGTCGCCGGCCAAGGCCCGGACGATCGAGCGCTACCTCGGTCCCGGCTACAAGGTCGAGTCTTCGATCGGTCACATACGGGACCTGCCGCGCACCGCGGCCGAGGTGCCGCAGAAGTACCGGGGGCGCCCCTGGGCACGGCTTGGCGTCGATATCGAGGGCGGATTCGATCCGCTGTACGTGATCCCAGGCGAGAAGCGAGCTCAGATCACCAAACTTCGCAGTGCGCTGCGTGGCGCCGACGAGCTGGTGCTCGCCACCGATGAAGACCGTGAAGGCGAGGCGATCGCCTGGCATCTGCAGGAAGTGCTGCGTCCCAAGGTGCCGGTGCGGCGGATGGTCTTTCACGAGATCACGAAGGCCGCCGTCGAGGCGGCGCTGAGCGATACGCGGGAGATCGACCGGCGCCTGGTGGACGCTCAGGAGGCGCGCCGGGTACTGGATCGGCTCTACGGCTATGAGGTCTCGCCGGTGCTGTGGAAGAAGGTCCAGCCGCGGCTTTCGGCGGGCCGCGTTCAGTCGGTGGCGACCCGGATCGTGGTCGAACGGGAGCGCGAACGGATGGCCTTCGTTGCTGCCGACTACTGGACCGTGGAAGTGGAGCTTGAAACGGAGGACGGCGAGGCAAGGCGCTTCCCGGCCCGCGTGTCGGCTCTGGGTGGCAGGGCTCTGGCGCGCGGGCGCGATTTCGACCGGAACACCGGCAAGCTGAAGACCGCCGCCCACCTGCTGCTCAAGGACGAGGCCGGCAAGCTGGGACGCGAGCTGCCGGCGACGCGACCGGTGGTCACCGAAGTCAGGGAGCAGCCGTTCACCCGCCGGCCGTATGCGCCCTTCATCACCTCGACCCTTCAGCAGGAGGCCGCGAGGAAGCTCCGGTTCACCGCGCAACGCACGATGAGGGTGGCCCAGGGCCTCTACGAGAACGGCTACATCACCTACATGCGGACGGACTCGACCGCGCTTTCGGACCAGGCGATCGCCGCCGCGCGGAGGCAGATCGTCGAACTCTACGGGTCCGAGTATGCGCCGGAGAAGCCGCGCTTCTACGCCGGGAGGGCCAACGCCCAGGAGGCGCACGAGGCCATCCGGCCGGCGGGAACGGACTTTCGGACGCCGAAGCAGGTCAGCGGGCGCCTGGACCGCGACGCCCTTCGCCTCTACGAGTTGATCTGGAAACGGACACTGGCGTCCCAGATGAAGGACGCGAAGGGGACGAGCACCCGCGTCCTCCTCTCGACGTCCACGCCGTCGGCGGAGGCCGTGGGGCTGACCGCCTCCGGCCGCGTCCTTCGCTTTGCCGGGTTCTTGCGGGTCTACGTGGAGAGTCGGGACGATCCGAAGGCGCGAGCGGAAGACGAGGAGCGCTTTCTGCCGGCGCTTCGCCAGGGCCAGACGGTCGGCGTGGCAGGCGCCGAGCCGAAGGGGCATACGACCCAGCCGCCGGCGCGGTACACCGAAGCCAGCCTGGTGCGGGAGCTGGAAGAGCAGGGAGTCGGGCGGCCGTCGACCTACGCGGCGATCCTTCAGACCATCGTTGACCGGGGCTACGTCTGGAAGAAGGGCTCGGCCCTGGTGCCGACGTTCCTGGCCTTTGCCGTCACGCGGCTGCTCGAAGAGCATCTGGGCGACCTCGTCGACCTGGACTTCACCGCGCGGATGGAGAGCGATCTGGACGAGATCGCCGGCGGCGCCCTCGAAGCGGAGCCCTGGTTGCGCAGCTTCTACTACGGTCGCGAGAAGGACCAGGCTGGCGATGGACGCCGGGGTCTCCAGTCGATGGTGGGGAAGGGCGTGGGCGACATCGACGCCAGGGCGATCTGTTCGCTGCGCCTGGGGGAGGACGAGGAAGGCCGGGACGTGGCCGTTCGTGTCGGCCGCTACGGCACCTACCTGCAGGCCGGCGACGACGGGCAGCGTGTCTCGATCGAGGACGACGTGCCGCCGGACGAGGTGACTCTGGAGCATGCTCTGACGTTGCTTCAGGGGGCGGCGGAGCAGAGCGGTCCGCTGGGGCGCCATCCGCAAACGGGGGAGCCGATCTACGTCAAGACGGGCCGGTACGGCGACTACGTCCAGTTGGGCGATCCGGCCCCGGAGACGAAGGGCCGCAAGCGCTCCGCGAAGACGGGAAAGCCGAAGATGGCCAGCTTGTGGCCGTCCATGGACCGCGGCAGCCTGACGCTGGACGAGGCCGTCCTGGTGCTTTCGTTTCCGCGGGATCTCGGCCGCCATCCCGACACCGGCGAGCCGGTCACCGTGCAGGATGGACGTTACGGTCCCTACGTTCGCAGCGGCAAGGAGAGCCGCAGCCTGGAGCGCCACGAGCAGTTGGCGACCGTGACCCTGGAGCAGGCACTCGGCCTCCTGAGTCAGCCGAAGAAGCGGCGTGGCGCCTCGATGACGGTGCTCAGGGAACTCGGAGAGCACCCTGAGAACGGCCTCGACCTCTCAGTGAAGAAGGGGCGGTTCGGGCCCTACGTGACGGATGGCCAGGTGAACGCCTCGTTGCCGAAGGGTCGGGATCCCCAGGAGGTGGATGTCGCGGAGGCGGTCGAGTTGCTGGCGGCTCGGGAGGACAAGCTCAGGGCTCAGGGCAAGGACCCCAGAGCGCCGAAGCGGCGGCCGGCCCGGAAGCGCCGCGCGACGAAGAAGAAGACGCGCTAGCGCGCGGCAGGGTGGTCGGTGCTTGCGGCGCACCCGGTCTCTGCCGCGCAAGCCCCTAGCGGGTCATCAGCGCGTAGTTCGCGCCGTCGTAGCGGCGCACGAGGCCGTCGATCTCCAGACGGGCGAGGGTGGCCAGCACGCCCGGGATCGGACGTTCGAGCCTGGATGCCAGTTCCTCAGGCGTCCGGGCGCCGTTCCTGAGCGCGACGAGCAGTCCGTCGACCTCGTTGTCGGCGCTGCCGGCCTCGGCCCGGGTCAGGCTGGAGGCGCCACTGGCGTTCCCGGCTGATCGCTCCGGCGCTTCCCGCTCCAGCGCCTCCAGGACGGCAGTGGGCAGGGTCTCAAGCAGTGCGTCCGGGTCGAGCGCGGGGATGGCGCCGTCCCGAAGCAGCAGGTGGGCGCCGGCCGATTCGCGGACAAGCACGGAGCCCGGGACGGCGTAGACCTCGCGTCCGAGGTCGAGGGCGAGACGGGCGGTGATCAGGGAGCCCGAGCGGCTGGCGGCGCGGACCACGATCGAGGCGAAGCCGAGTGCGGCAATGATGCGATTGCGGATCGGGAAGTGCCAGGGCCGGGGTTGCCAACCGAGAGGAAACTCGGTGACGAGGGCGCCGCGGCGGGCGATTTCGGCGGCGGTTCGCCTGCTGTTGCGCGGGTAGTCGACGTCCAGACCGCAACCGAGCACGGCCACGGTACGGCCGGTCCCGGCTCTCGCGGAGAGCGCGGCGCGGTGGGCCGCCTGGTCGATGCCGCGTGCGAACCCGGAGATGATGGTCAGCCCGGCCGCGGCGAGCCGTCTGGCGAACCAGGTGGCAACTTCCAGCCCGTAGGCGTCCGCCTTGCGGGAACCCACGATCGCAAGACCGGGGCTCTTGCCGAGCTTGCCGCGGACATAGAGGACCGGCGGCGCATGCAGGCCCAGGTCCGCCAGGGTGGAGGGATACCCGGCATCGACAAGCGTGACGATCGTGGCGCCGGCCTCCTGCGCTTTCGCGTTCTCGTCGGCGACGCTCCCGAGGCAGCAGCGTGCGGCGCGCAGCGTCTCACGCACCTTGTCGACCGATGCCTCCAGGCAGGCGGCTGCCCGACTGGCGAAGCGGTCACAGGCGAGATCCCGTTCCGCCGGCAGGCTTTGGGCCACTGCGCAGAGCAGCCCCCGGTCCTCGTGCACCATGTTCAGAGCGATGAGGGCTCGCCGGACCTCCTCGTGGTTCGTCTCGCGAAGGCCGGTGTGTGTGGCCGGATCGTCTGGCATTGCTGTCTCCCTCGGTGGATCGGGACGGTCGCGTTGGCTGAAAATCAGCTTCCAGAGACTGAGACGGATTCCCGGCTTGTGATCTATACTCGGCCGGTGACGCGCACTGCTCAACGTCTGCAGCGCGTTCTGCCGCTGATCGTCGGCGTCTTCCTTGTCGTGACGGCGTCTGGTGTAGCCGATGCGCAGAAGCGCAAGGTGGCCCCCGAAGCGCGTCAGCAGTGGCAATTCGGCGTCGACATGGCCAATCGCGGTCTCTGGAGCGAGGCCCTGTTCCGGTTCGAACAGGCCCGCAGGATCGAGCCGGAACACCCGAAGCTGCTGAGCAACATCGCCGTGGCTCACGAGGCCCTGGGCTTGTTCGAGGAAGCCCTGGACTACTACCAGCAGGCCCTCAGGTTGGCGCCCCGCGAACGCGACGTACGACGGAACTACTCGCGCTTCGTCGAGTACTACCAGAACTTCAAGGGCAACAGCGCCGAGGAGGAATCCGGGCCCGGCGGGCCCGCGCCCGCTCCAGGGTTGACGGACAGCAGCACGGATGCGCCTCCCGCCTCCGGTCCGTGACCGGCTACAGTAGGTGCTCGATGTTGCGGGGACTGTGGAATGGTTCTTGCACAGTCGATGTTGGATGGCTAGGAGTGTGACGTGACGAAACGAGGCAACCGACTATCGGCGGTTGTTGCCCTGAGTGGTCTGCTTGCGGGCCTTCTGGGCCTCCTGGCGGTTGCGCCGGCGACCGCGGAGGGCACGGTGGAAGTGCGGCTCAAGCTGCCGATGCGGGCGCGGATCGATCTCGCCGGCCGCAACACCCTGTTGCCGGCGCCCTTTCTGGTCGTCAGCCAGGAGGGTGAAGGCCGGATCGAAGGGACGGACATCGACGTGCAGGGAGAGTTCGAGCGCTACCTGAACAAGGTTCTCCGGCGGGAGACGGATCTGCGGATCGTCGAGGCCGGCCGCATCGACTACCCGACCTACGATCTGGAGATGCTGGCGCGGGACGAGGATTTCTGGCGCAGTCTGGGGGAACGGACGGAGGCGGACCTCATCCTTGCCGGCACGCTGGACTTCGACATCCAGGACCGGTCGGGCTACCGGACAGAGGAGTACACGTCCCCCTTCGATGGCCGCACCATGTACCGGCAGGTGCTGGTCGAGCAGACGGGATTCGAATACGACATCGTCGTCATGGTCTTCGACGGCAAGACCGGCGAACTGATCTACAACGACAACTTCAAGGACTTCAAGAGCTTCGAAGGCGAGCAGGCGGATCCGCTGCAGGGCATGTTCGAGAACCTGTACGCGCTCGAGGACCGCATTCTCGGCGTCTTCACGCAGAAGGACATCGAAGTGGCGCGCGTGATCTTCACGCCCTGAGGCCTCAGGGGAGGAGCTAGTGAACTCAGCAGTACTACGGCCTGCGCGACCGCGGACCCTCCGCGCAGTCGCGATTGCCTGTGCCCTTCTGGTCGGCGCCGGCGCCGGCCTGCAGGCTCAGGGCTTCGGCAAGAACAAGATCCGCTACGAGGACTTCGACTGGCGCATCTACCACTCGACCCACTTCGACATCTACTACTACTCGGAGAGCGAGAGCCAGCTGCAGAAGGTGGCGTCACTGGCAGAGAGCGCCTACGACCAACTGTCGCTCGACCTGGACTACCAGATCCAGGAGCCGACGCCGCTGATCATCTACAACACCCACTCGGACTTCCTCCAGAACAACGTGATGATCAACTTCATCCCGGAGGGAGTCGCGGCCTTCGCCACCTCGGCCAGGTTCCGGATGGTGATGCCGATCGACCTGCCGGACATCGAGCTCTACGAGCTGCTGCTCCACGAACTGACTCACATCTTCCAGTACCACATCCTCTTTGGAGGCAGTCTCGGTCGGGCGATGGCCAGCAGTCCGCCGCAGTGGTTGATGGAGGGGATGGCGAGCTACTTCGCGAAGGATGAGAGCGCCTCGGACCGCATGTACCTGCGGGATGCGGTCGTCAACGACCGCCTGCCGCCGATCACGTCGGGGCAGGCCGGCGGCTTCTTCGCCTACCGCTATGGCCACGCCGCGTTCGATTTCATGGAAGAGAGGTGGGGCGCCGACGGCGTGATCGACTTCCTGTTCGAGTTCCGGAACACGATCGGCTCCCGCGTCGGCCGTGCGGTCGAGCGCGCCTTCCGCATCGATCCGGAGGACTTCGACCTGGAGTTCCGCCGCTGGCTGCGCAACAGGTACCTGCCGGAACTCGTGGCGACCGGCGAGCCGAGCGACTTCGGGCGGCCGTTCCGGACGCGGCCCCAGGGCAGTCAGGAAACGTCACCCGTGGCTTCGCCCTCGGGTGATCTGGTAGCCGCCTTCTCGACCTACCAGGGCGACATCGACATCGTGCTCTTCGACACCCAGGAGCGCGAGCCGGTCCGGAATCTGACCAAGGGCTACACCGCGGAGTTCCGCCACTACGTCGCGCAGATGCTGAGCCTCGGGCGAAAACACGGGAGCGATCTGGCCTTCTCGCCGGACGGCAACTTGCTGGCCGCCTTCGTGCGCAAGGAAGCGGGGTACTCGCTGGCGATCGTCAATGTGCTGGGCGGCGGCGTCCGTCGCGTGATCGACATGGACATCGAGCAGCAGACGGCGCCCGCCTGGAGTCCGGACGGCCGGAAGGTCGCCTTCGGCGGGAACCAGAACGGGCAGTACGACATCTTCGAGCTCGACCTGGACACGCTCGAGATCCGCAACCTGACGAACGACGAGGTCTTCGACGGAGCGCCGTCGTACTCTCACGACGGCAAATGGCTGGTGTTCTCCTCGGTGCCGGGCGAGACGGGCCAGCTCTTCCGCCTGGACCTCGAGAGCCTGGAGCGCAAGCGCATCAGCAGCGACGACTACCACAACACCGATCCGGTGTTCTCGGGAGACGACGGCACGGTGTACTTCACGTCGGATCGGAGCGGGGCCGAGAACATCTTCGGGCTCGACCTGGATACGGGCGAACTTCGCCAGTACACGAACGCGATCACCGGCTGCTTCCAGCCAACCGTCCTGACGACGGCCGGCAGCGATGACCGCCTGGTCTACACGGGCTTCTGGAAGGGCCGCTTCGACCTCTACGAGAGGGACATCGAGGAACCGATCGGCGAAGTCCAGGTCGTCGACGTGGGGATCGGCGGTGATCCGATTCCAGCCATCGACCTCTTCGAGCCCGACATCCAGGTCTCGATCGACGAGTCGAACAAGGAGGACAAGCGCGGGTGGAGGCTGTTCCTGGAAGACGCCCAGACCGCCATCGGGGTGGATGACAACCAGACCTTCCTGGGCCAGGTCCACCTCCAGTTCTCGGACTTCCTCGGCGACCGTCGGCTGTTCACGACCTTCGCGTCAATCGAGCAATTCTCGCAGTTCAACGTGACCTACCTGAACCTGTCGGACAGGCTGCAGTGGCAGGTGTCGTTGTTCGACAATCGCGCCTTCTACGTCGGCTATGACTACCGCTTCGGGTACTACGAGCGGGGCAGGTCGTTCTTCCAGCAGACCGGCGCCATCTTCTCGATCTCCTACCCGATGAGCTTCTACCGGCGCTTCGAGGTGGGCGCCGGCTATATCCGGCGCGAGCTGGACTTCCAGGCCTATGCGCGCGACAGCGAGGAGCGCCTGGTCAGGGACGACTTCGGCCGGCCGATACCCGTCGTCACCCCGCGCGAGGACGACTATCCGGTGATCCAGGCCGCCATGGTCGGGGACACGACCGTGTTCGGCCCGGCCGGGCCCTCGAGCGGCCACCGCTACCGGTTGTCGGTCGAGTACGCCCCGGACCTCGAGACGTCGGGCGTGCTGACCCAGACGATCCAACTGGACGCCCGCAAGTACTTCCCGCTCACCCGGCGCAGCGTCTTCGCGACTCGCCTGTTCGGCAGCGTGAGAACCGGGAACTTCCCCAATCCGGTGTACTTCGGCGGCCTGGACACGGTACGGGGGGTCGACTTCCGCGACATGGTCGGCGACCACGGCTTCTTCACGAACCTCGAGCTTCGTTTCCCGCTGATCGACTTCTTCGTCACGCCGATCTGGACCTTCCAGGGGATCCAGGGGAGATTCTTCCTCGACATTGCCGGCGCGTACTTCGACGGCGTCCAGGACTTCAACGTCTGGGACTCCGAGAACAGCCGGCTGGACGACGCGATCGCCGCCTACGGCTTCGGTCTCACGGTGAGAATGCTCGGCGTCGATCTGCACTGGGACTTTGCGACCCAGTGGGACCTCGAGGAGTCGGGCGACAGCCGCACGACGTTCTGGATCGGTCAGCGCTTCTAGAGTTCGCAGCGGCGCCGGGCATCGACATTTCCGATGGCTGGAGGCCAACTCCCGCTCTTCGGTGACGGCGCCTTGGCGGCCGCCGCGCGGGAGTCGAAGCTTCACTCGCGGCGTCGTCTGGACGGCGGCGGCGATGGGCTCAGGGCAGCCGTCCTGGGATCGGGGAGCGGCGGCAACAGCACGATCGTGGAGAGCGCCGATGGCTGCCTGCTACTCGATGCGGGGTTCTCCTGCCGGGAACTGGAGCGGCGGATCGACCTGGTGGGTCGGTCGGCGGCCGACGTGGACGCGGTGCTGCTGACCCACGAGCACGAGGACCACAGTCGCGGCGCCTGCCGCTTCGCGCGCCGCCACCAGGTTCCGGTCTACGGTACGCGAGGCACGTATCGCGGTCCCCAGTTGCGCGAACTCGGCCGATTCGCGCGGCCGATGGGGCCCGCCGTGCCGCTCACCGCGGCCGGCTTCCGGATCGAAGTGTTCCCGGTGCCGCACGATGCGCGCGAACCGGTCGGCATCGTCATCGAGAGCGGCGGTGGGTACCGTCTCGGGCTGGCGACGGATCTTGGTCGCCGGACCGCGGAGGCGTGGCGCAGCCTCCGGGATCTCGACGTTTTGCTGCTCGAGTCGAATCACGATCTCGACATGTTGCGCACGGGACCATACCCTTGGCGCCTGAAGGAGCGAGTCGCGTCGGCACGTGGACACCTCAGCAATGAGGAAGCCGCGGCGGGCCTTGACGAACTCCTGTCTGATCGCTTGTCGTGGGTCGTCCTGTGTCACCTCTCGGAAACGAACAACTCGCCAGCGTTTGCCGCCGCGGCGGTGCAGCCGGTCCTCGACCGCCGGGGTTCCAGGGCGAAGCTCGTGGTGGCCGAGCAGCATCGTCCGGGCGCCTGGCTGGAGGTCGGCCCGGGATGCGGCGCGGGCCGCTGATCCCGGCTGGCGCGATCCCGGCTGGCGTCGACCCGCGCCACGCGCGAATCGGTCCGATCGCTCGTCCGCGAGCGGTCGGATTTCACCCGCGCCACGGGCGGACGAGTCCGATCGCTCGTCCGCGGGCGCACGGACGGAACCGGGGAGGTCGAGTTGGCGCGGAATGAAAACGGCTACCTGGTGCGGGTGCTGGTCTATCCGCGTGCCGAGGTTCTGGATCCCCAGGGGCGGGCCATCGAGGACGCGCTGGGACGGATCGGTTTCGACGGTGTCGAGCGCGTTCGGGCAGGCAAGAGCTTCGAGGTCTCGCTGAGGGCGTTGAGCAGGGCGGAGGCGTCTGAGGCGATCGACCGCATGTGCAGGCAATTGCTGGCGAACCCGATCGTCGAGGACTGCAGTGTGGAGTGGCTCTCGGAATGAAGTGCGGGATCGTGGTCTTCCCGGGCAGCAACTGCGATCATGACGTGTACCATGTGCTCAAGCGTGTGCTGGAGCAGGAAGCGATCTTCCTCTGGCATCAGGACACGTCGCTGAGAGAGTGCGATCTGGTCGTCCTGCCGGGCGGATTCTCCTACGGCGACTACCTCCGCGCCGGCTCGATGGCGGCGCATTCGCCGATCATGGCGGCGGTGCGGCGCCACGCCGAGGCCGGGGGTCGGGTGCTGGGCATCTGCAACGGCTTCCAGATGCTCCTGGAGGCGGGCCTGTTGCCGGGCGCGATGCGGCGGAATCGCAACCTCCGGTTCCTCAGTGTCGACGTGCACCTGAGGGTCGAGCGGAACGATCTGGTCTACAGCTGCGGCTACCGTCGCGGCGAGGTGTTGCGTATGCCGATCGCGCACGCCGAGGGCAACTACGTCGACACCGACGCGGCCCTGGACGAACTGGAACGAGCTGGCCAGGTCGTCTTCAGGTATGTGGATGCCGATGGGAGCGTGGCGCCCGCGGCCAACCTGAACGGATCGAAGAGATCGATCGCAGGTGTCTGCAACGCGAGGGGCAACGTCCTCGGTTTGATGCCTCATCCGGAGCGCTGCGCCGAGGATGTCCTGGGCAACGGCGACGGCCTCGCCCTGCTGGCCGGAGCGGTTCGGGGGCCGCTCCTCGGCCGTGGCGGCGACGAGTGGCGCGCATTGGTCGAGGGTGAGCGCCCTGCTCCCGCGCGGCGTTTCGACGCGACGCCGGACCGAGGCGGTCGCGCCGGGCGCCTGGCGGCGGCGGTCGCCGGATCGAAGTCGTGACGGCGCCGGGTCCCCCTGCCCCCCTTGCCGGCGAGCCGCTGGTGGATGCCGGGCTCGCCGCAGAGCACGGCCTGACGCCGGACGAGTATGGCGGCCTGTGCGAGCTTCTCGGTCGCGTCCCGACCTACACCGAACTGGGGATCGCGTCGGCCCTCTACTCGGAGCACTGTTCGTACAAGTCGTCGAAGATCCATCTGCGCCGGTTTCCGACCCGGAGTCGTCGGGTCGTCCATGGACCCGGAGAGAACGCCGGGGTGGTCGACATCGGGCACGGTTGGGTGGCGGCCTTCAAGATGGAGAGCCACAACCACCCGAGTTTCATCGAGCCCTATCAGGGCGCAGCCACAGGCGTGGGCGGAATCCTGCGTGACGTCTTCACGATGGGGGCGCGGCCGATCGCCTGCCTCGACTCGCTGCGTTTCGGCGACATCGACGGCGCGCGCGGCGCGCGGATGCGGCACCTCGTCGACGGCGTGGTGCGTGGCATCGGCGACTACGGCAACTGTGTCGGCATTCCGACGGTTGGAGGCGAGACGGGCTTTCACAGTTCCTACAACGGCAACATCCTGGTCAACGCGTTTGCGCTGGGAGTCTGTCGTCGGGAGCGGGTCTTCACCGCGGTCGCTTCAGGGGCCGGGAACCCGATTCTCTACGCCGGCAGCCGAACCGGTCGCGACGGCATTCATGGTGCGACGATGGCTTCGGAGGCCTTCGACAGCGAGAGCGAGGCCAAGCGGCCCACCGTGCAGGTCGGCGACCCGTTCACCGAGAAGGTGCTGCTCGAAGCGAGTCTCGACGCGATGCGCAGCGGGGTCGTACTCGGCGTGCAGGACATGGGCGCCGCCGGCCTGACCAGCTCGTGTTTCGAGATGGCGGCTCGCGGCGGCGCGGGTGTGGACATCGACCTGGACCTGGTGCCGCTGCGCGAGGCCTCCCTGACGCCGTACGAAATCATGCTCTCGGAGTCTCAGGAGCGGATGGTCTTCGTCACGCAGAAGGGACAGGAGCAGGCCGTCGTCTCGATCCTCTCCCGCTGGGGCCTTCAGGCTTCGACGATCGGCCGGGTGACGGACGACGGGCGCGCCCGGCTGACTTTCGGCGGCCGGAAGGTAGCGGACATGCCGGTGGAGCCGCTGGTGGACGGTGCGCCCGTGTATGACCGGCCCGCGGCGCCTCCCGGGGACCTTGTCCGTCGCCAGGAGGACGTGGCGCCCGAGGCGCCGGACGACCCGCTCGGTGCGCTCAAGCGCCTCCTGGGGACGCCCGAACTGGGCGACAAGGCCTGGATCTACCAGCAGTACGACTCGACGGTGCGCTCGAACACGATTGTCGGGCCGGGCGCCGACGCCGCCGTCCTTCGACTCAAGGGCACGCCCTCCGGTCTCGCGCTGACCTCGGATACGAATCCCTCCTACTGCTGGCTCGACCCGCGGACGGGGGGGCGGCAGGCTGTCGCGGAGGCGGTCCGGAACCTGGCTACGGCCGGCGCCGAGCCAGTGGGAATGACGAACTGTCTGAACTTCGGCTCGCCGGAGAACCCGGAGATCGCATGGCAGCTTCGCGAGTGCATCTCCGGGATGGCCGATGCGTGCCGGGCGTTCGACGTTCCGGTGATCTCCGGCAACGTGTCCCTCTACAACGAAACCGAGGGCGAGGCGGTGCGGCCGACGCCCACGGTGGCAATGGTGGGAGTGATCGATGGGCTGATGGACCTTGGCGACGCGGCCGAGATCCATCGCCTGCTCGGCTGCGGCTTCTGGCGCCCGGGCGATCGGGTGCTGCTCCTGGGCAACGAAGGAGACGAGTTCGGCGGTTCGGCCTACCAGCGATTGCTCTACGGCGTCGAGGCGGGGCGTCCCCCCGCCGTCGATCTTCGAGCGGAGGCCGCCCTCTGCGCGTTGCTGCGCAGGGCGCGCCGGACAGGCTGGCTGAGCGGCGCTCACGACCTCGCGGAGGGCGGCCTGCTCGTGGCTCTGGCGGAGTGCGTCATCGCCTGGGGTTTGGGAATGCGCGGGCACACGGGCGCCAGCCCGCTGAGTCTCTTCTCGGAGGCGCAGGGGAGGGCGCTCGTCACTCTCGCGCCGGCCCGGGTCGACGATTTCTTCGCGACCGCGGAAGAGTTCGGAGTGCCCGCCTCGGACCTGGGCGAAGTCGGGGGTGATCGTCTGGTACTGGGGTATGACGGCGGCGTCGTCGATGGCGCGATCGACGACCTCCGGGCCGTTTGGGCCCAGGCGCTTCCGCGGGCCGTCGGCTAACCTGAACCGAGATGTGCGGGATCTTCGGTATCGAGGGGGCGCCGGACGCGGCAAACCTCACTTACCTTGGCCTCTACGCAGAGCAGCACCGCGGCCAGGAAAGCGCCGGGATCGTCTCCTGGGACGGGGAGCAACTTCATGCCGAGCGCGGCATGGGGAAGGTGGCCGAGATCTTCGACGCCGACAAACTGGCGGGCCTTCCGGGCGACCGGGCGATCGGTCATACGCGGTACTCGACGGCCGGTTCGAGCGTCATCGCGAACGCTCAGCCGATCGTGGTCATGACCTCGATGGGTCCGCTCGGTATCGTCCACAACGGCAACCTGGTCAGTGCGATGGCCACCCGCCACGAACTGGAGGCGGCGGGATCGATCTTCCAGACCACCAGTGACTCGGAGGTCTTCCTCCATCTGATGGCCACGCGGCCTCACGAGGAGATTGTCGAGTCGCTTCTGCGGGTGCTCGGAGAGGTAAGGGGCGCCTACTCTCTTCTCCTCATCACCCAGCAGGGCCTGATCGCTGCGCGCGACCCCTACGGGTTCAGGCCGCTGATTCTGGGGGATCTCGATGGTCAACCCTGTTTCGCGTCCGAGAGTTGTGCTTTCGACCTGCTGGAGGCACGTTCTCTGCGCGAGCTCGACCGCGGCGAGGTGGTGCTGGCTCGGGGCGACCGCATCGAGAGCTACCGCGTGCCTCCGGTTTCGAGGGCGGCTCGTTGCGTCTTCGAGCACGTCTACTTCGCGCGCCCGGACAGTGAGGTGTTCTCGGACTCGGTTGCGCAGTCGCGTCTCCTCATGGGCGCCCGTTTGTCCCAGGAGGCGCCGGTTGAGGCGGATCTCGTCGTGCCGGTCCCCGACAGCGGGCTCTACGGTGCGCTCGGATTCAGCCGCGCTTCCGGGACGCCGCTCGAACTGGGTCTGATCCGGAACCACTACATCGGCCGAACGTTCATCGAACCGCAACAGTCGATCCGGCACTTCGGCGTCAAAGTCAAACTGAACCCGGTTCGTGAACTGATTGCCGGTAAGCGCATTGTGCTGGTGGACGATTCGATCGTGCGGGGCACGACGTCGCGCAAGATCGTCAGCATGGTCCGCGAAGCCGGCGCCTCGGAGGTTCACATCCGGATCACGTCGCCGCCCACGGCGTTTTCCTGCATCTACGGTATCGATACGCCGACCCGCGGCGAGTTGATCGCGTCCGATCACTCCCTTGAGGAGATTCGACGTTTCATCCGAGCCGACAGCCTCGCCTATCTCTCGCTCGAGGGATTGCTCGGTTGCGTCTCCGGTCATCCGGATACGTACTGCACGGCCTGCTGGACAGGTGAATATCCCGTGCCGGCCGAAGGTCACGGCGAGACGCAGGCGGAGCTTTTCCCGCTCCGCCTGGAAGCGGGCTGGCAACGGTGAAGAACGCAGACGCCTACCGGGCCGCGGGCGTGGATCTGGCGGCCCAGGACCGAGCCCTGGCCGGCATCGGCGACCTGGTGAAGTCGACCTTCACCGAGGGTGTGCTGAGTGGGCTCGGAGCCTTCGGCGGCCTGTTCGCTCTGCCCGGTTCCATGCGGGAGCCCGTGCTGGTGGCTTCGGCCGATGGCGTTGGCACCAAGCTGGCGGTCGCGCGGATGGCCGGTGATTTCAGCACCGTCGGCGCCGACCTCGTGAACCACTGTGTCAACGACATCCTGGTGCAGGGCGCTGTGCCGCTGTTCTTTCTCGACTACGTCGGTGCGGGGCAACTGGATGCCGAGCCGATGACGGCTCTGCTCCGGGGCGTGGCGGACGCCTGCGTCGACAACGGCTGCGCGCTTCTCGGAGGCGAGACCGCGGAGATGCCAGGCTTTTACCAGCCGGGAGACTACGAGT